>CAVZAF010000013.1:0-20112 GCA_963773315.1 uncultured Acidimicrobiales bacterium | reverse complement strand
CATCGTCGAGGGCAACGAGCTGCGTCTCGCTCCCGGCCACGCGTTCTCGATCGAACCCGGCATCTACGTCGCTGGTCGCTTCGGCCTCAGGCTCGAGGACATCGTGGTCGCAACCGATGAGGGGCCCGACGCGATGAACCGCGTCGCTCACGAGCTCGTCGTCGTCGACGCCTGACCGGGACGCGCGAACGCCGACGCGGCCGCGTCGGGTGAGTACGACGTGAGCTCGATGTGCTCGGCAGCCGTGTCGAGCAGCGCGACGATCCCGTCGCCGTTCACGCAGTAGGTCTCCTGGCCGCCTCCGACCGACACATGGATGCACTGCGCGGTCACGTTGCCGACTTGCGCCGTGTCGATCGTCGGCGGCGACGATTCACGTCCGACGGCGACCCGAAGCTGTTGCGCGGTCGCCGGCCCGTAGAAGCGGGAGCTGATGCCGACATCCGAGATGCGCTGCTCCAGGAGGCCGTCTTCGCATGTCTGCTTCGTGATGTCGCACGTCTGCTGCGGGGCCTCGGTGAACAACGCCACGTCGCCGATCTGCACGACGGTCTGCGGCGGCGACTGGACGACAGTCGCGCTGCGCTTCAGGTCGCCGAGCTTGCGCTCGATCGCATACGAAGCGGTGAACGTCTTGCCGTCGACCGCGTCGAGGCGGGCGAGCACCTGATCGACCTCGGCGATCCCCGTCGGTGCGCGCGACACGCTGTCGACGGGTGCGGTGCCGATCGTGGGCCTGCTGTCGGACGGCACGCACGCACTGAGACCCACGAGCGATCCGAGCGCGACCGCCGCGGAGGCGAGCGAGGTCAAGGAGCGTGCGCGGGGCATGGGTCGAAGGGTAGGGCAGTAGCCTCCCTCCAGTGGTAGGCAGGGCTGCCCAGGTCGGCTGGCGCGTAGGCGGGCACGCGTGATCAGCCTCGACGGGGCCACCGTCCTCCTGCAATGGGCGGTCGGCGGATTGTTCTGGCTGTGGGTCACGACCCGCCGACGCGAGGTCGGCCTCGGCTACGGATGGCTGCTGCGGAGCGTCTTCCTCGCGTTGGCGATCGGCTCGCTCGGGGTCGGGCTCGCCTTTGACACTGTGCCGGTCCGCGAAGCATCGACAGCCGGCGTGATCGTGGCGACATCGGTCGCGCTCGCGATCTCGGTGGTGCGCAAGAGCGCGGGAGTTTCCGGTCATCGCGCTGAGCACGACCGACGCACCGAGCGAGTCGCCGCCATGACCGGCATCGACCGACAGGTCGATGAGGACCACGATCCGAGCGCGGACGATCGTGGCCCGGAGTTCTCGCCCGGCCTCGATCTCGTGGCCCCCCTCATCGGGGTCGTCGGTCTCGTCGCCGCGGGAGTCGCCGCAGGCGGGCCCGCACCCCTCGCGATCGCACGCACGGTCGTCGGCGCCGCGTTCCTCGGAGTCGTCACCGACGCGATGCTCCTCGGCCACTGGTACCTCGTGCAGCCCGGTCTCTCCCGTGGTCCGCTGAACGAGCTCGTCCGCTGGCTCGAGGGGATCTGGCCGGTCGAGCTCGTCGTCCTCATCTGGCCAGTCGGCATGCTGTCGGTGCTCTCGGGGTCGGTCGACGACGGTTGGAATGGCACCCTCGGGTGGATGTGGGTCGCCTGCGCGCTGACGACGATCGGGCTCGCGATCGCGACGCGGGCTGCCTTGCGCGAGAGGCAGTACTCGGCCGTGATGGCCGCGACGGGCCTGCTCTATCTGGCGATCCTCACCGCCTTCGGCATGGATCTCGTCGCGCGCGCCGTCCTTGCTGGCTGACGGGGGCGTGCTGAAACGGCATGGAAGTGCACGACTGTTGTGACAGCTGAGTCTGTTCAAGCAGGGGTCGTCGCGGGCAAACTGGGGACATGCCGCGCCCGCTTTGGAACGGGAGCATCAGCTTCGGCCTGGTGACGATCCCGGTCAAGATGTACAACGCGGTGTCGCGCAAGTCGGTGTCGTTCAACCAGATCGATACGCGAAGCGGCAGCCGCATCAAGATGAAGAAGGTCTCTGCCCACGACGGCAGCGACGTGCCCGACGAGGCGATCGTGAAGGGGTACGAGCTCACTTCGGGGAACTACGTGCTCCTCACGCAGGACGAGCTCGACGCGTTCGAGGCGCGAGCCTCCAAGGCCATAGAGATCGACGAGTTCGTCGACCTCGACGAGATCGACCCGATCTTCTACGACAGCGCGTACTACCTCGCTCCCGACAAGGCGACCGTGAAGCCCTACGCACTGCTGATGCGTGCGATGGAGGCGTCGAACAAGGTCGGCATCGCTCGGTTCGTGATGCGATCGAAGCAGTACGTCGCCGCGATTCGCCCCCACGACGGACACCTCGTCCTTTCGACGATGGTCTATGCAGACGAGATCGTCGACCCGGTGTCGATCTCCGAGATCGAAGAAGCGGGTGAGGTCGAGGTCTCCGAGCGCGAGCTCAACATGGCGCAGCAGCTCATCGACTCCCTCGCGGCCGCGTTCGATCCCTCGCAGTTCAAGGACGAATACCGCGAGCAAGTGCTCGGCCTGATCGAGCGCAAGGCTTCGGGCGAAGAGGCGATCGAGGCACCTGCACCCGCGGCATCGACTCCGAAGGTCGTCGACCTCCTCGCCGCGCTCGAAGCGAGCGTCCGCGAGGCGAAGGCCGCACGGTCGCGCCATCCGGCAGCGTCGAGCGACGAAGGGGAAGATGCCGAGCCCGCGCCGGTGAAGGCCGTGAAGTCTGCCAAGAAGGCGACGAAGACCACGAAGGCCGTACGAGAAGTCGGCCGAGAAGGCCCCGGCCGCCCGCAAGCGCAAGTCCGCCTGACGCCGCGCGCCACATGGCTGGCCCCGGTGTCGAGGTCGAGGTCGATGGGCGACGCCTGAGCCTGAGCAACCTCGACAAGGTGCTGTATCCCGAGACCGGCTTCACCAAGGGCGAGGTGATCGACTACTACGCGCGCATCGCCCCGGTGATGCTTCCGCACATCGAGCACCGCGCGTTGACGTTCAAGCGCTTCCCGAACGGCGTCGACGGAGGTTCGTTCTTCGAGAAGCGGTGCCCGAAGCATCGCCCGCCTTGGATGCCGACCGCCGGGGGACCCGGGGACGGCAAGGGCACCATCCAGTACTGCGAGGTCGACGAGCGGGCCGCGCTCGTGTGGGCCGGCAACATGGCCGCGCTCGAGCTGCACGCGCCGATGGCGCGGGCAGAGGACATCGAGACGCCCCGCGCGATCGTGTTCGACCTCGATCCGGGCGCTCCCGCAACGATCGTCGAGTGCGCGCAGGTCGGACTGCTCATCCACGATGTGCTCGACAAGCTCTCGCTCGAGGTGTGCGCCAAGACCTCGGGCAGCAAGGGCATGCAGCTCTACGTGCCGCTCAACACGCCCGCCACGCACGAGGGCGCCGGCGACTTCGCACTCGCCGTCGGCCAGCTGATCGAACGCGCCCATCCGAAGGACGTGACGACGATCATGCGGAAGGACCTCAGGGGCGGAAAGATCTTCATCGACTGGAGCCAGAACACCCGGCACAAGACCACGATCGCTCCGTACAGCCTGCGGGCGCGGCCGCATCCCACCGTGTCGACGCCGGTGTCGTGGGAAGAAGTCGACGCGTGCGCGAAGGGCGAGGCTCCGCTCGTGTTCGAGGCCGCAGACGTGCTGGCGCGCGTGGAGGAGCTGGGGGACCTGTTCGCGCCGGTGCTCGAGCTCAAGCAGAAGCTGCCGACGCCCTCCTAGCCGATGACCATCGAGCGTGCGTGGCTGCGCCCGCTCCTCGAGTTCCGAACCGGGCGGACCACCCGGGGTGAAGCGGAAGAGCCTCAAGCTGTTCGAGACGACGAACAGGCTCGACAGCGCCATCGCTCCGCCGGCGATCATCGGGTTCAGCATGCCGGTCGCCGCCAGGGGGATCGCGACGACGTTGTAGGCGAAAGCCCAGAACAGGTTCGCCTTGATCGTGGCGAGCGTGCGGCGCGAGAGGCGGATCGAGTCCGCGACCGCGCCGAGGTCGTTGCGCACGATCGTGATGTCACTGGCCTCGATCGCGACGTCCGTGCCGGTGCCCATGGCGATGCCGAGGTCGGCCTGGGCGAGCGCGGCCGCATCGTTCACGCCGTCACCCACCATCGTCACGACGTGGCCGTCGCGTTGCAGATCACGAACCACGTCGAGCTTGCGCTGGGGCATCACCTCGGACACCACCTGCGAGGGTTCGAGGCCGAGCTGGCGCCCGACGGCGAGGGCGGTCGCCGCGTTGTCGCCCGTGAGCATGAGCACCGACAGACCGAGCTCCCTCAGCTCTTCGAGCGCAGCATGGCTCGAGGCGCGCACGGCGTCGGCGACGACGAAGGCGGCGCGCACCTCGCTGTCCCACGACGCGACGACCACCGTGCGCCCATCGGCTTGGGCTCGCTCGACGGCGTCGCCGATCTCGGCCGGGATCGCGAGGCCGAGCTCGGCGGCCAGCGCGGGACGACCGGCGATGACGGTGTGGCCGTCCACGACGCCCTCGACACCGAGGCCGGTGCGGCTGCGAAAGCCCTCGACCGTCGGGAGCCGACCAACGCCTGCGGCGGCCCGCGCGATCGCCTTTCCGATCGGATGCTCGGAGCCCGCTTCCACGGCGCCGACGACTCGCAATGCTTCGTCCCGCGACACGCCGGCCGTCACCACGTCGACGAGTGTCATCGTCCCGGTCGTGACGGTGCCCGTCTTGTCGAGGATGACGGTGTCGACGGTGCGCGTCGCCTCCAGGACCTCGGGGCCCTTGATGAGGATGCCGAGCTGCGCGCCTCGCCCGGTCCCAGCAAGCAGAGCGGTGGGTGTCGCGAGGCCGAGCGCGCACGGGCAGGCGACGATCAACACCGCGACCGCGGCCGTGAGCGCGCGGTCGACGTCGCCGGTCGCGACGATCCATCCGACGAACGTGACCAGGGCGACCACGATGACCGTCGGCACGAAGACGGCCGAGATCCGGTCCGCCAGCCGCTGGGCCTTCGCCTTGCCTGATTGTGCCTGGCTGACGAGCCGGGCGATCTGCGAGAGCGCCGTGTCGGCACCGACGCGCGTCGCCTCGACGACGAGACGGCCGCCCGCGTTGATCGTCGCGCCGGCGACGGGGGAGCCCGGACCGACTTCGACGGGGAGGCTCTCGCCCGTGAGGATCGACGCGTCGATGGCCGACGACCCCTCGACGACGACTCCGTCGGTCGCGATCTTCTCGCCGGGCCTGACGACGAACCGATCGCCCACGTGGACGTCCTCGATCGGGACGTCGCGCTCGGTGCCCTCGACGTCGAGCACCGACGCGCTCTTCGCTCCCATGTCGAGGAGGGCGTGCAACGCCGATCCGGCGCGGTGCTTCGCCTTCGCTTCGGCGAGCCGGCCGGCGAGCACGAACACGACCACGACTGCGGCCACTTCGAAGTACACGTCGCTGTCACGGTTCAACACGAGCACCGCAGCCGACCACACGTATGCCGCGGCGACGCCGAGCGAGATCAGCGTGTCCATCGTGGTCGCGCGATGGCGAAGGTTGAGCCAGGTCGCGCGGTGGATGGGCCAAGCACCCCAGGTCACCACTGGCGTCGCCAGGGCGAGCGCCACCCACTCCCAGCCGCGGCCCATGAACCACGGGATCATCGCGATCAGCACGACGGGGACGGCGAGGAGCGCTGACACCACGACACGGGCGCGCAGCGCGCGCACTCCTCGGTCGTCGAGGTCCTCGTGCTGATGTCCGCCGTGCTGCTGGCCCGGTTCTGGCGCGACTGAGGCGCCGTAGCCGATCGACTCGACCGCGGCGACGAGCTCCGGCGGGGACGACGAGGATGCGTCGAATTCGACTGACGCCTTCTCGGTCGCGAAGTTCACGGTCGCGGTGACGCCGTCGAGCTTGTTGAGCGTGGTCTCGACGCGGGCCGCGCAGGAGGCGCAGCTCATCCCCGTGAGGTCGAGGTCGACGTGCTCGGTCGAGGGGCGCGCGCTCATGAGCGCACCAGGCGCTCGATCGCCCGGCTCGCCTCGGTCACGAGGCGCTCGGCTTCACCCGCGTCGTCGGAGCGCGTCGCGTCCGCGACACAGTGGCGCAGATGCGCGTCGAGCAGCTCGACCGCCATGCTCTGCAGCGCGCGAGTCGTCGCCGAGACCTGCGTGAGGACGTCGATGCAGTAGACGTCCTCGTCCACCATCCGCTGGAGGCCACGGACCTGTCCCTCGATGCGCCGCAGGCGCTTCTGGATGTCTTCCTTGGAGTCGCTGTAGCCCGGCATGCCTCATACCCTAGGGGGGTATGGGTACAACGACAACCCTGAGGCGACCCGCAGGTGCCCCGTACGATGCGCTCCTCGTGGATGCCCGCACGTTCCTCGGCTTGCAGCCCTCGCACAATCCCTACCGCTGGCACCTGCCGGTGACGCCGGGCATCTCCACGGGCTCAGGGTTCCTCTTCGGCGGCTCGGGCCTCGGCGCGGCGATCGAAGCGATGGAAGGCACCACGGGGCGCCCGGTGGTGTGGGCGACTGCGCAGTACCTGTCGTACGCCCGGCCGGGCACGGTCATGGACATCGACGTGACTGTCGCGGTCGAGGGCCACCAGATCACACAGGCCCGTGCCGTCGGCCACGTGGGGAATGTCGAGATCCTCACGGTGAACGCGGCGCTCGGCGTGCGTCCGCTCGAGGCCGGCGGCCAGTGGGCCGAGATGCCGAAGGGGCTGCCCGCGCCGGACGACTGCCCTGCGCGGCCGCTACGACTTCGAGGTCGACGAGTCGATCAACACGCGACTCGACGTTCGGGTCGCAAAGCTGCGCGACTTCAGCGAGCTCGACGGCTCTTCTGGGGACGGGCGCACCGTGATGTGGGCGCGCATGCCCGAAGTGCTCGACATGTCGGGCGCCGCGCTCGCGATCCTGGGTGACTACGTCCCGATGGGCGTCGGCCAGGCGCTCGGGCTGATGGCGGGAGGCAACAGCCTCGACAACACGCTGCGGGTCGCGCGTCTCGTGTCCACCGACTGGGTGATGCTCGACATCCGGGTGCACGCCGTCGATCACGGCTTCGGCCACGGGCTCGTCCACTTGTGGGCGCAGGACGGCACGCTGCTCGCCACCGCGAGCCAGTCGTGCATCGTCCGGTTCTGGAAGCAGCCTCCGCGCTGACTGCCGCAGTCGCCCGCCTGATCTTCGGCACCGATGACCTCGTGCGCGTGACCGACGCGCTCTCGGGATGGACGCGAGGGGAGCTCGGTGCGGCGCTCGATGTCGTCGAGCAGTGGCACTGGTCGGTCGGCGCGGTCGCGCTCGTCACGCTCGACGACGGGCGGCGTGTCGCGCTGAAGTCGTTCCCGCCCCGTTGGACGGCACCGTTCCTCCGCTGCGTCGTGACCGTGCAGCGTCACCTGTCCGACCGGGGGCTTCCGTGCGCGCGTCCGCTCGCAGGGCCGGTGCCCCTCGCGGCGGGTGGGGCGCTGGTGTGCGCCGAAGAGGTGGTCGACGACCCGGGCCAGCCTCCCCATCCGTTCGGCGAAGCCGAGCTCGCCGCGTCGGCGGCCGGACTCGCGTGGCTGGTCACCGTCGCGGCGGAGCTGCCGCGGTCGGCCGTCGCGCCGCTGGCGATGCATCCGCTCGCGACGCCCGTCGATGGCCTGTACCCCGAGCCGCACAGCCCGCTCTTCGACTTCGAGGCGACAGCGGCGGGCGCGGAGTGGATCGACGAGGTCGCGCGGGTCGCGATCGCCGCGCGTGACAGTGATCGGACCGAGCCCGTCGTCGCCCACACCGATTGGTCGGCGCGCAACGTGCGGGTGTGGCCCGACGGCATTCGGGCGATCTACGACTCCGACTCCTTGTCGCTCGTCGCCGAGAGCACAGCCGTGGGCATCGCCGCCGCGACCTGGTCCGCGTTCGGGGAGGAAGACGACGCCACGGCACCTGGGCCGGACGAGGCCGCTCGATGGGTCGCGGCGTACGAGCACGCGGGGCGGCAATTGTCGCAGGCGCAGTGGCACGCCACGGGCGGCTCGGTGCTCTATTCGCTCGCCTACACCGCGCGGTGCGAGCACGCGGTCGAGACGATGCATCCCGAGCTCGGACGGCCGCGCCGGGCGCGCGACCGCCTCGAGACCGATGGGGAGACGTTCCTCGACCAGTTCGACAAGGCGAGCCGGGCCCGCCGATCGCTGTAGCGTCCCGCGCCATGACGCTGCCCATCCGACCCGGAATGACGGTGCCGTTCGGCGGCCCGCTGCACGCGCAACGAGCGAAGTACGAGGAGCTCGTCGACCTCGGCTACACCGACGTGTGGTCCGCCGAGTCAGACGGCGGCGACGCGTTCACGCCGCTGGTGCTCGCATCACAGTGGGCGCCGTCGTTGCGCCTCGGCACCGCGATCGTCCCGGCCTTCACGCGGGCGCCGGCAGTGATGGCTCAGTCGGTGGCGAGCGCCGCGTCGGCCGCGCCGGGGCGCTTCGCGTTCGGGATCGGCACCTCATCCAACGTCATCGTCGAGCGGTGGAACGGCGTGCCGTTCGTCGAGCCCTACAAGCGGGTGCGCGACATGGTGCGTTTCCTACGGGTCGCGCTCACGGGCGAGAAGGTGACGCAGAAGTACGACACCTTCGAAGTGCAGGGCTTCCGTCTCGGCCTGGTGCCTGAGGTGCAGCCGCCGATCCTCGTGGCCGCGCTGCGCGAGGGGATGCTGCGGCTGGCCGGGCGCGAAGGCGACGGCGCGATCATCAACTGGCTGTCGGCGGACGACGTGAAGCAGGTCGTGCCCCATGTGAACGCCGGCGGGGCCGACAAGGAGATCGTGTGCCGGATCTTCGTCGCGCCGTCTGACGATGCCGACACCGTGCGCGCCGCGGCCAAGTTCGCCATTGCGACGTACCTCAACGTGCCGGTGTACGCCGAGTTCCATCGGTGGCTCGGCCGCGCCGACGTACTGCAGCCGATGTGGGACGCGTGGAAGGGCGGCGACCGCAAGCAGGCCCTCGCCGAGATCCCCGACTCCCTCGTCGACGAGCTCGTCGTGCACGGCACCCCAGCGGAGTGCCGCGCCAAGATCCAGCGCTACTTCGACAACGGCGTCACCACGTCGAGCCTCGCGGTCATGCCGTTCCCCGGCATCGACCACTGGGAAGCCGTCCGTGCCCTCAGCCCCTCAGCATACCACCTAGCCGGTTTTCTTGGCGTTTCTCACTCCCGGCGCGTCAGATCCACCAAGAGAACGCTGGCGGAACTGCCGCCCACACGCGCTGCGGTCTCGCGTGGTTCGTTTCTGATGTGGCGTTTGGTGAAGTGCTGGGTGAGCCAGCCGCCCGAGCTGGAGCAAGCCGTCTCGGGTGTCATCGGCATCGGTCTTCCTCGGCGCCGAAGTGCGGCTCGTCGCCGTCGACCTCGAGCGCGATCTTGAGGTCGGGGTACGCGAGGTCGATGCGAAACCGCCGCGACGCTACCACGACCTCGTGCTGACGCACCGGCTCGGGAAGCCCGGCTCGCCGGAGCAGCTGCACCATCTCGGTCTCGAGATCGCTCTCTGTCGCAGGCACACGTCCGCGGCAGCTCGAGGACGGCCGCAACGGCTGCACGCCGCGCCGGCCTTGCCGTGCCCACCTCGTCGATGTACGCCCACAGCGCACCCAGGGTCGTCATGCCCGCGGAAGAGCGCTCGCTCGACACACTTCTCGAGCCGGTCTCGAGGCACGACTGACCCGAGGTCGAGGAGAGTGCGTCTGACCGAGGTGACGGGGATGCCCTCGACCGTTCGTGCGTCGATCATGCGGGATCGTCGACGCTGCGATGCACGTAGACCACGTCGGTGCGGTAGTTGCCGGTCGGGGTCGGTAGTGACCTCGACGACGTCGGCCGGGCCAGAGACCGAGGCCGAGCAGCATCGCGGCCGTGCGGTGTGACGCCACCCCGTCGGTCGCGAGGCACGAGACGAGCACCCGCTGCTGCCACGTGACGGGCGCACCGCACGATGCCGGAAGACGTGTGGCTCGCACGGAACCAGCGGCCTCGCGCGACCCGGCGCGCCGCTGCTGGGTCATCGAGAGCCCGAGCTCGATCGTCTGGCGACCCAGCACGAGGCCGTGCTGCAGGTCGGCGAGCACACCGATCCTTCCGATCCACATCAGTGCATTTTCATGAAGTTCGATGTACATCCGGAGTCTGACATTCCCGATGGCGGATTCTCTTGGTGGAACTGCCGCTCCGAGAGTGACCGAAACGCCATGAAATCCGGCTCAGCGGGGCGGCCGAGGACGGACGCGGGCCCAGGCGACGCGGTCGGGGACGGACTCGATCGAGAACGCGGGGACGGCCATGTCGGTCGCGCCGATCGACCGGGCACGCGCGCCGAGCGCCTTGGGATCGGGATCGGGAACGAGGATGTCGTCGAGCACATGGTCGGGGACGAGCGAGACGGCGTTCGACGCGCCGCCGCGGACCAGCGCGGCTCGCACCGCTGCGAGGTGTTCGTCGTCGACGCCCCACGAGGCGCGCAGGGCCTTCGACGCGTTGAGGACCCCGTAGGCGGCGATCACCCGAGCTCGCTCGCGGCCCTCGTCGCCCAGGTCCACGAGCGGCGCCCACGTGAGCGGCGCGTCGCCTCCCGAGCGCACGACGCCGACGATGCGATCGAGGTCGGAGTCGGGGATCGCCCACAGCAGGACGTGGTCCGCGGCGCGCCCGCCGACGCGGAGGATCTTCGACCCGCGGCCTGCGACCGTGATCTCCAGCGGCGCGAGCGGCACCTCGAGGCTGCGTCCGCTCGCTTCGTCGAGCGGCCCGCCAGCGCCGAGCCGCCGCAGCAGCGTGATCAGCTCGTCGATGCGCTCGGCTGCGTCGCGTCGATCGACCCCGGCCGCGCCGCCGAGCTCAGAGCCGCCCGCCGCGAGCCCGAGGAGCACGCGGTCGCCGTATCGGTCCTGCACGGTCGCGACCGCGGCCGCGGTCTGGAAGGGATGGCGGAGGAATGGGTTCGTCACCATCGGACCGATCGCGATTCGCTCGGTCGCCTCGAGCGCGGCGCTGACGAGCAACCAGGTGTCGCGCCACCAGAACGCATCGGGGAGACCCAGCCAGTCGGCGCCCGCGGCCTCGCTCTCCCGCGCCAGCGCCGCCGCCTCGTCGAGAGTCGGATTGAGCAGATGGCAGGTGACGCCGACTTGCCCCGCCTTCGCCGTGTTCACGCAGCTACCTCCGAGGTCATCGTTGCGAACGCTTCCGCCGCGCCGTCGATGGCACGACTCATGTCGTCGGCGAGCAGAGCGAAGCCGACGCTGTCAGGACGGATCCGGCGAGCATGGCCCGCCAGCTCACGTCCCACCGAGGCTGGTGTTCCGCGCACGAGGACGTGGTCGAGCCGCTCGTCGGTCATCAGCGCGCGAGCGAGGGCGTCCTCGCCCGCAGCGAGGGCGACCGAGGCCTCGCTCAGCTCTTCGAACGAGAGCCCGGCTCGCTCTCGCAGCGCCGCGGGGCCGTTGAGGAACGCGTGGATAAGCGTCGGCCGACTCTGCTCGACGGCTTCGTCGTCGAAGCACGCACTCACGTAGAGCGCGATCGCGATTGGACGCACCGATCGCGCCCATCCGACGAGCTCGTCGAAGAGCGAGGGCGCGACACCGGCGACGAACACGCCGTCGGCGGCCTCTGAGGCGAACCGATTGAACCGCTCACCTCGTGCCCCGATGTACACCGGCAAGTCGGGCGCGACGAACGCGTGCGGGGGAGGGTCGTAGCCTTCGGTCGCCTCGCCACGGCACACCGCGCGGACGATCCGCACGGCGTCACGACACGCGGCGCAGCGGCGTGACTCGGTCGATGCCGAGCGGCGCGAGCGCGACGTCGCCCCCAGGACCGAAGCCCAACACCGCGCGTCCTCCCGACAGCTCGTGCACCGTCATCGCTGCCACCGCAGTGATCGCGGGATGGCGGAGATAGGGGTTCGTGACGCCGACGGCGAGCCTCAAGCGCGTCGTCTGCATCGCGGCCGCGGCGAGCAGCGTGAACGGATCGCGGCCTGGTCCCTCGTCGCCGACCCAGAGGTCGCCGATGCCCGCCTCCTCGCACTGCCGGGCGTGCGCGACGAACGTGGCCGATGACGTGTCCGGGAACAGCCAGATGCCGGTGCGGAGCGCGGTGCCGGTCTCGAGCGCCGTGCCGGCGCTCACTTGGGCAGAGCGGACAGCGCGTGCTCGGCCGGGATCTCGGTGAGCAACCCCAGCCCGTTCGCCACGCGGTTGATGTAGCAGTAGTAGGCGACGATGTTGTTGAGGTCGAGGATGTCGAGGTCGTCGAGGCCGACCTCTCGCAGGGCGTCGACGTCGGCGGCGGTCACCGCGATCGGCTGCTGCGAAAGCCGTGCGGCGTAGCGGAGGATCGTGTCGAGACGCTCGTCTCCGGTCGTGACGTGCGCGGCGTCACGAGTCACCGCGTCGATCGTCGCCTCGTCGACTCCCAACGTGGGCAGCTTCACCCTCAGGCCCGACGCGCAGTGGCCCGTGCCGTTCATCATCGATGCGACGTACGCGGCGAGCTGTCGCGCACTCGGTGCGAGCGCCGACGGGCACCCCTCGACAGCGCGATAGAGCCGCAGCCGCTCCATCACGATCTCGGGATAGAGGCTGCCGAGCATCGTGAACTCGGTGGGCTCGCCGAGCCGCTCGGCCTGCCAGTCGTAGGCCTCTTTGAGCAGTCCGGTGGCGTCGGCGGGGTCGATCGTCTCGATCCAAGGCACGGCAGAGTCTCGCACCGGCAGCGATACGGTGGCGCATGGCCGCGTCGTCGCACATGTCGAGCCCCGTCGCGTTCGTGCCGTGCCTGCATCCGCCGGCGGGCGCCGACATCGACCACGCCAATGAGCGCTGGTTCTACGTCCGCGGTGACGATGTGCTCGTGTGCGACGGGCCGGCCGAGCTGCCGCTTCGGGGTCAGCACTTCCTCGGGATGCTCGGCGATCGTCCCTGTTGGGCAGGCGACGTCGAGCCTCCGGAGTCTGGCGACCGCTCCTCGGACGACGGCTCGTTCATCGCGCTGCGCGCCCTCTGGGGACGGCTGAGCGAGGTCGAGTGGACCGTCGCGGGCCGCGCGGTGCAGCTCGTCGAATGGGACCGCACGCATCGCTTCTGCGGTCGCTGCGGCAACGAGACGGGGCTGTCGTCAGAGGAGCGGTCGCGGCGTTGCCCGCACTGCGGCCTCAGCGCGTTCCCGCGCCTCGCTCCCGCGATCATCGTGCTCATCGAGCGCGATGGGCCTGGTGGTCCCGAGGCGTTGCTCGCGCGAGGACGGCAGTTCCCGCTTCCGATGTACAGCTGCCTCGCGGGCTTCGTCGAGCCAGGAGAGACGCTCGAAGAGCGCGGTCCATCGCGAGGTACGTGAAGAGGTGGGCGTCGAGATCGACGACGTGCACTACGTCGCGAGCCAGCCGTGGCCGTTCCCGCACTCGTTGATGCTCGGCTTCACCGCGCGCTGGGCGAGCGGCGACCTCGTGCTCGACGAGACCGAGATCGCCGACGCCAACTGGTATCGCCCTGACGACCTGCCGATGATCCCGCCCGGCATGAGCATCGCCCGGCGGCTCATCGACGCGTGGGTCGAGCGAGCGACAGCCTGACCCGAAGGGATGGTCGGCGTGATGGTCGACAGCCGCACTGGTGAGGTCGTCGAGCTGCTGCAGGCACTGATCCGAAACCGCTGCGTGAACGACGGCGAGATCGAGTCGGGGGACGAGAGCCGCAATGCCGACGCGCTGTGCGGCTACCTCGGGATGGTCGGGGTCGACGTCGACCAGGTTCCATCACCCCGCGACGCCGAACCGCGCGTCGCTCGTCGGCGCGCATCGAAGGGTCCGATCCCGACGCGCCGACGCTCGCGTTCATGGGCCACACCGACGTCGTGCCCGTGTCCGAGGAGAGCTGGACCCGCGATCCGTTCGGCGGCGAGCTCGTCGACGGGGAGGTGTGGGGCCGTGGCGCGGTCGACATGCTCAACCAGACCGCGGCGATGGCAGTGGCCGTGCGTCGCCTCGCCCAGGCCGGGCTTCCGGCCGCGCGGCACGCTGCTCTTCCTCGGCGTCGCCGACGAGGAAGCGGGAAGCATGCAGGGCGCGAAGCATCTGCTCGACACCGAGCCCGACGCGGTGCGGGCCGACTACGTGCTCACCGAGGTCGGCGGCATCGTGAGCGACGGGAGCCACGGCACCAATGTCGAGGTCGTGACAGGGGAGAAGGGCGGAGCCGTCGTCGACATCGTCGTGACGGGCACGCCGAGCCACGGATCGACGCCGTTCGGTGCCGACAACGCAGTGGTGAAGGCGGCCGAGGTCGTGCGGAGGCTCGCGGAGCATCGTCCCGAGACGCGCATCAGCGACTCGTGGCGAGGCTGGGTCGAGGGGCAGCCGTTCGATGCGGAGCTGAAGGCTGTGCTCACCGATCCGGCGCGGCTCTGGGGCGCGCTCCCGACCTTCCGCATTCGCTCGCCGCTCGGGCACACTCGTGCACCCACACCACCTACGCGCCGACCGTCATCCATGGGGGTCACAAGCGCAACATCATCTGCGACCGGGTCGTGGTGCAGCCCGACATCCGCATCGCCCACGGCGAGAGCGTCGAGCTCGTTCTCGCCGAGCTGCAGCAGATGCTCGCCGACTTCGGCGACTGCGTCGAGATCGAGGTCGTGCGATCGGGGGAGCCGACCGAGTCGCCGACCGACACGCCGCTGTGGGCTGCGCTCGAGCGCGTCGCGCGTCGCGCCTATCCGGACGCGCACCTCCTGGCGTCCCCGCTCACGGGTGCCACTGACGCGCGCTGGTTCCGGCGAGCCGGCATCCCCGCCTACGGCTTCGGTCTCCTCAGCAGGCAGATCACGCCCGCGCAGTACTGGTCGCGGTTCCACGGCAACGACGAGCGAATCGACGTCGAATCGCTCCGCCTGTCCGCCGACATGTGGGAGCAGCTCGCCACGGACTTCCTGACATGACGGACTTCCTGACATGACGGAGCCCGGCTTCGACGATCTCGACCTCGTCTGAGCTGCACGCGCGGCAGTCGTCGAAGTGGCGGCGGCATCCCGAGTCGGTGCTGCCCGCGTGGGTCGCCGAGATGGACTTCCCGGTCGCGGCGCCGATCCGCGACGCGGTCGTCGCCGTCGCGACTGCGGGGGACTACGGCTATCCGGTCGACGAGGGTCCCGACTCGATCGAGGCTCTCGGTGCTCGCCGCCTCGCGCGCCGGTTCGGCTGGCAGCCCGACCCTGCGCTCGGGTTCAAGCTCACCGACGTCATGCGCGGCGTGATCAACGCGATCGCCGCGTTCACCGAGCCCGGCGACGGTGTGCTTGTCACGACGCCGATCTACCCGCCCTTCCTCGGCGCGATCGACGACAACCACCGGAGGGTCGTCGAAGCTCGTCTCCGTCCAATCGAGGAGGGCAGCGCGCTCGACCTCGACGCCCTCGCCGACGCGGCCCGACGACGCGCGGCTGCTCCTCTGGTGCAACCCGCACAACCCTTGCGGGCGATCGTTCAGCCGAAGCGAGCTCGACGCGGTGGCGCAGCTCGTCGTTGAGCACGACCTTCTCGTCGCCGCCGACGAGATCCACGCCGACCTCACGTACGCCGGAGCGACGCACCATCCGCTCGCGTCGCTCGGTCCTGACGTCGCGGCGCGCACATTCTCGCTGACGTCGGCGACGAAGGCGTTCAACCTCGCGGGAGTGCGGTGCGCGGCGGGCTACTGCGGCAGCGAGGCGCTGCTCGACCGCTACACGCGGCAGCTTCAACCCGATGATGCACGGGGTGTCGCCGTTCGGCATCGCCGCGACGCGGGCCGCCTGGACCGACGTGCGACGAGTGGCTCGACCGCTGTGTCGCCTACCTCGACGGCAACCGGCAGTGGTTCGCGTCCGCAATCGCCGAATGCCTTCCGGCGATCCGCCATCGCATGCCCGACGCGACGTACCTCGCGTGGCTCGATGCCCGCGGCCTCGCGTCTCGAGTGCCCGCCCGCCGAGCACTTCCTCCACGCGGGCAAGGTCGCATTCTCGGACGGCGCCGCGTTCGGAGCAGGCGGGGGAGGGCTTCGTGCGAGTGAACCTCGCGACGTCGCGCGCCATCCTCGAGCAGATCGTCGACCGGATGGTCAGCTGCGCACCGCCAGTCAGGGCATAGACAACGCCCGCCGCACGGGATGGGACAGGTCGCCCTTGCGGCCGACGGTTACGCGCTCGAGGCCGAGCCACTGCGCCATGAGGCGGAGCTCGCCCGCGAGCGCAGTCGGCGACCTCGGCGATGTCGACTCCCTGTTCCGCGAACGCGCCTGGCACCAAGAGCGTCTTCGCCTTGCGATCGGCCTTGACGTCGACGCGGGCCGCGATCGTCTCGCCGTGCAGGTAGGGCAGCACGTAGTAGCCGTACACACGCTTCGGGCGCGGGCGTGTAGATCTCGATGCGGTAGTGGAAGTCGAAGAGCTGCTCGTCGCGCTCGGCGCCGCCACACCAGGTTGTCGAACGGCGTGAGCAGCGCTGACGCGCTCGACCTTGCGAGGCAGCCCGAGCATCGCGGTGGCGGTAGGTCTTGTCCTTCCAGCCGTCGACGGTCGTACGGCACCAGCACGCCGTCCTCGACCAGCTCATCGATCGCGGCCCGGCTCTTCGGGATGTTGAGCATGAAGTAGTTGGTCAGGTCGCCCACCGTCCCGACGCCGAGCACGCGGGCGCCGATCTCGAGCAGCGCCTTGCGCGCTTCCTGTTCGGAAGGGGTCGGCGCGGCGAGCACCTCCGCAGGGATCGCTCGCTCGGGCACGTCGTAGACGCGCTCGAAGCCGCCGCGACGGTTCGCCGTCACCTGGCCCGTCCAGAACAGGTACTCGAGCGTCTGCTTGCCCTTGCTGTACCCCCACCACGGCCCGGTCCTTCTTGCCGGGATCGGTCGAGCTCACCCGCGGCGAGAGGGCCGCGTTCGCGCACCTCGTCGAGCACCGCCTCGATGTAGCCGGGGTGCTTGCTGCTCGAGCGCGTTGAGCCACTGTGACTGCCGATCGTGGCGGCGCTGCGCCATCTTCCATCGGTGCAACGGTTGCTGCTCGACCGGCAGGAGCGACGCCTGATGGCCCCAGTACTCGAACAGGTGGTGCGTCGCCCACGCCAGCGTGTCGAGCTCTTGCAACGGGTACGGGCCGAGGCGCGAGAAGAACGGCATGTAGTGCGATCGCACGGCGACGTTCACCGAGTCGAGCTGGATGACACCGAGTCGGTCGACGACCTTCTGGAGGTGCCGGCGTCGCCACCTTCCCTGTCGGTCGCTTCCCGGTGAAGCCCTGCCCGGCGAGCGCCATGCGGCGCGCTTCACCGATCGACAGGTGGTCCATGAGGCGCCGACGCTATGCCGACGGCGCCAGCGAGGAACCGGCCGTCGGCGTCACGCTCGACTTCGCGGACGAGCGTCACCGCCGCGGTCTCGATCGGCCCGTAGACGTGGGGGAACATGCGCGCTTCGTCCTCGTACTTCACGACCGCCGAGAGCACGTCGGTGTCGATGCTCAGCACGACGTAGCGACCGCGGGTCGCTCTGGTAGTAGCGGTTCGCCGTGTCGATCACGGCCTCGCCTCACCGTCGGTGCAGTGCACGAAGCCGTCCGCGGCGAACGCCTCGGGCACGTACGCGTCGTCCGCCGCGCTGCGCTCTCCCAGACCTCGCGAGCGACGAGGTGGAACGTGATCATCGGGCTTCGAGCAGCGCTCGGATCTCGCGCAGCTCGCTGTCGATCGTGCTCGAAGCGCTTGGTCGCGGTGTCGGGCTCCTTCGGCGTGATCGCGATGCGGCCGTTCGGGTACAGCTCGACCGTGTCGACGTCCGTGCATCTGGCTTGCCGTTCGCGCCGATCGCGGACTCGAGCTCGGCGTGGGTGATGCGCACCCTCCGCAGCTCTGTCGTCGTTCGGCACCCCGTCCTTCACGAGCACTGCGGGCTGCGCCTTCGGCGGTCTTGCGCAGCGACTTCGACTGCGCACGATCGTGAACGCGAGCGCGAAGTTCGCGACGAAGAGCGTCATCGCGCCGATCCACGCGCCGGTGACCGAGTCGTCGTTGCCGATGATGCCGTTCTGCACGGCGTTCGCGACCGACAGCAGGACGACGAAGTCGAACGTGCTGAGCTGCGCGAGCTCGCGCTTGCCCGCGAGGCGGAGCGGCGATCACCAGGAACAGGTAGACGAAGAGCGCGCGCAGGATCTTCTCGACGACGGGGACAGGAAGAGCGAACATGTCGTGCCACATGGGCACGCAGGCTACGACCGGGGCTACTCGGCGAGGCCGACCGGCTGGCCGTCGATGATCTGGTCGAGGTACTCGGAGAGGCCGTAGCCCACTCGGCCGTCGTCGAGCGTCCACTCGGTCATGCCCTCGCTGATGCGGGTCACGAGCATGTTGCCGTCGGGATCGGGACGTCGGTTGCGCAGCGGGATCAGGTTCATCACCCGTCCGCTGATCCGCCACTCCTTGTCAGATCGCGATGATCGCAGCACGGCCGAGATCGTCTCGTGGTAGCTCTCGTCGCCTTCGTACGTGGTCTTCAGCTCGAGCGAGTCGCAGTAGTGGAGCTTGCCGTCCTCCCAGACGAAGCCGCCACGTGTGCCCTCGGCGTCGCGCCGCGCCACCCGGCTGCCCATGAACCCGAAGTCGCGACCGACGTTCGCAGTGAGCCAGCGGTAGTACCAGGGTGCCTGCCAGTAGCGAGGTCCCCAGGAGTGGTCGCGGAGGCCGAACCCCTCGACGTGCCACTCTCGCTCGCCGACCCGGATGCGCCCCGAGCCCGCGACGAGCTGCTCGTAGTGGCCCTTCGCGAACTCCTCACCCGGCGTCTCGTGCGGCTCGTCGGGCTCGCCGCCGAACATCGATTGCGCGACCCTGGCCCGTGAACGTGATGTCGATGTCGGCCTCGGAGTACGGGTTCTCGGTGAACGCCTTCTTCGGGTCGGTCATCTCGAGCGGGTCGTCGAGCAGCACGACCTTGCCTCGATAGGTCACGTTGAGCTCCTCGAACGGCGTGATCGATCTCCCACTTCATGCCGCCGGCGTCGAACGCGTCGTTGTTCGCGATCTCGGCCCGCTTGAACCGGAAGCCGACTTGGCCGTCGGGCAGGTAGAGGCACACCGTCATCTCGGCATACCCCTCGTTCGCCCGGTTGCCGATGCGGAAGAAGCCACCGATCTGGTTTTCGGGATCGAAGATGTTCACGTACATGCTCTCGTTGAAGTTCGGCTCGGGGCCGAGCTCGTGCATGTACTCGTCGGTCGGTTCGAGTCGGACACCCATGGGCCGCGACGCTACGCCTGGTCGCTCACCCGTGCCTGAAGCCGGCGCATGCCCCGGAGCCACCGGTCGTAGTCGTCGGTCTTCCGGCGCCAGTAGGTCAGCACCTCGGGATGGGGGAGGACGAGGAACTCCTCTGCCGTTGATCGTGGCCACGACGGCGTCGGCGACCTGCTCGGGCTCGAGCACCTGCGCCGCCAGCGCGCACGCCGCGCGGCACCGAGCGCGGACGCCGACGTCGTTGTTCTTCAGCATGTTCGTGCGTACCCCTTGCGGGCACAGGCACGACACCTTGACGCCTTGATCGCCGTAGGTGACCGAGAGCCACTCGGCGAACGCGACCGCCGCATGCTTCGTGACTGCGTACGGCGCCGACCCGATCTGGGTGAGCAACCCAGCCGCCGACGCGGTGGCGAGGAAGTAGCCATCGCCCCGCGCGAGCCATCCAGGAGCAGCGCGCGTGCGGCGTAGACGTGCGACATGGTGTTGACGCGCCAGATGCGGTCCCAGTCGTCGTCCGGGGTCTCCGGGCCACGGCCGAGGCCGATGCCCGCGTTCGCGCAGAACAAGTCGATCGGCCCGTACGTCGCCTCGGCTCGCTCGACGAGCCCGATCACCTCGGCCTCGACCGCGACGTTCGTCGGCACGGCGATCGCGGTCCCTCCCGACCCGGCGATCTCAGCCGCCACCGCAGCCGCACCGTCCGCGTCGAGGTCGGCCACCACGACGCCCGCGGCGCCGTCCGCGCCGAACCGGCGGGCGAGCGCGCGCCCGATGCCACTCGCGCCCCCGGTCACCACGATGACC
>CAVZAF010000012.1:0-9109 GCA_963773315.1 uncultured Acidimicrobiales bacterium | reverse complement strand
AATGACGACACGCAGGTCCCTCCCGACTTGATCGACGTGCTCGTGTCCGAGTCCGCGCGGCTGGACGCGGTGATCGCTCCCATCGTGTGCACACGCGAGATCCGAGTCGTGAACAGCGGCGTCTGGGTCGACTGGCGCGACTACACGCTCACGCAGCGCGCTGGAGATCCCGAACCGGCTGGCAGCACGTGGACCGTCGACGCGCTGGAGGGGCGGGGGACGCTCGTGCCGATCCGGATCATCCGGGCGGCCGGCAACGTCGCGCGTCAGGAGCTTCCGCACTACGGAGCCGACTATGAGTTCTCCATGCGGTTGGCTCGTCACGGTGCCCCGCTGATGATGACCAACCGCACGTCGGTCGTCATAGATTGGGAACCCGAGCGACTCGGGGCCTATTGGGAACGAGCCTCGTGGCGACGCCTGTGGTGGGAGGCCACCCACCAGCGATCGTTCATGAACGTCCGGACCCACCTCACATTGATCGACCTCTGCGCCCCGAAGCGAGGCCGATGGAAGCCGAAGGCGCACTTCGTCATCCGGAGAGCCGAGGATGCGCTGCGTCGCGGCCCCTTTCGCGAGCTGCCAGGCGTCGAGACAGCCGTCGTGTTCGGTCGCCGATGGCTCTGGGGCGCCGCTGACTAAGGCTCGAGCACCCTCGCGAGCTCGTCAGTGGTTCGACTCGGCGGGTAGCTCGTCGAGATCGTGTCTCGCGCCGCGTCACCGAGCGAGCGGCAGCGCGCTCGATCGTTCCAGAGCTCGGCCGTGCGCTCGGCGAACTCGTGCGGCGTGTCGACGACGTAGCCATTGATGCCGTCGATGATCGGTGAGCTTCCGGCGGTCTGGCGTGTCGCGACGACCGGCAGGCCGTGCGCCATCGCGTCGATGATCTTGACTTGCTCTCCTGTGCCCGCGAGCAACGGGCAGATCGCGAAGGCTGCCCGGGTGTAGAGCGAGTCGAGGTCGTCGACCGCACCGAGGAGCACGATGCCAGGATCTGGGCGCCAGGGAGCAAAGGTCGAACCCGCGGCATCGAGCTCGAACTCGGGCGCGCGCCGACGCACCTCGGGCAGCACGTGGCGTGCGAACCACAGCAGACCTTGGAAGTTGAACGGGTTCGGCGCTCCGACGAAGATCGCCGGGCCGGCGAACGAGCTCGTCCGCGCGGTGGTGCGCGCCGTCATCGGCACGTAATGCACGCGCGTCCGCGACGTGCTCCGACCGATTCGCTCCGCCTCGGCTGCGCTGATCGCGAGCACATCGGTGTAGCGGTCGTAGAGCCGCACCTCACGCGCCGACAGAGAGGCTTGCTCCACCCTGAGGAACTCGGGCGTGAGCACCTCGTCCGCGACATCGGCCGTCGCGAGGTCACCGTCGACGCTGAAGCAGGGCGCAAGCCGTGACCACATCGCCATCGACGCGGACACCACGTCGATGCTGTCGATCACGCGTTGCACCGACAGGAAGTCGAAGTGAGGGACGACCGGGTCGTACTGCGCGTAGGACGACAGAAGGAGATCAGGGACCAGGGATTCCGTCTGCCGGCGAGCCCATGTCCGCAAGCCTGGCGGCACGACCGCCCAGGTGTCGATGCCAGGACGTCCCACCGCGCGACGCACATACGCCCATCTCCGTGCGGCCCACAGCGTCCTCGACTCCCATGCGGGGGTCCGGTAGATCCGCACCTCCCTGACGAGCGAGCGCGACAGCTCCTCGACGCTCGCGGCCGTCCAGGGGTTCAGCGCGAGGTCGCTGCTCAGCAGCACCGAGGACCAGCCCAGGTCGCGCAGCGAACGCAGCAACGACAGGCATCGTTCATGCGCGCCGGTCCGCGCTGGCACAGGGTTGTGAGGGAACCACACGACCGCACGTTGCAACGACCCCACGTCAGTTCGTGACCTTCCACCACGCGCGCCGTGCCATGCGCCTCAAGCGCCGAGGCATGGGGTGGCCCGGGATGCGCGACGTCAACGGGCCGGACACCAGCGCGGTCGTGGCGAGATCGGAGTTCGCGAAGACGTGCGGCTGACGTTCCCAACCTCTTCCGAGCGCGATCTCCGGGTCTTGAAGCAACCGATAGACCGCGAACCGGGGGTTGCGGTCGATGCGCGACCACACACCCTTCTCATCGTCGAGGAAGTCGGCGAGCATCGCTCCCGTCCACAGCTCCACGTCGTCGACGACGAGCACGCCGGATGGCTTGAGCCACCTCGTCAGGTAGAACCAATCGATGAACGGCGCGGGAACGCGTGGTTGCCGTCGACGATCGCGAGGTCGAGCGGGTCTGAGAGGTGCAACCGTGGCAACACGTCTTCGGAGCGCCCCTCGATGTGTGTGTAGCCATCGGTCGAGATCGACCGGTGGGCGCAGTACGTGCGGATCCGCTCGGCTTCACCACCGTCGGGCGACACCGAGGTGTGCTGCGCACCGAGGATCAACAGCACGATCGTGCTGATGCCCGCTCCGGTCTCGATCGTCTGCGCTCCTGGGAACACGGCGTCCCGCAGGTGAGGCACCAGCTTGGGATCGATCTGGAGGTTCAGGGCTTCCCCGTGCCCACTCATGTGGAGCGCCGGCGGATCGTCGAGCAACCGGTGGATGAGCTGGTCGCGCGCGCTCACCACGGCCGGGAATCTAGAGCATGCGCGCGCGGGGTCCGTACGATCCCCAAGCGATGGAAGCGAGCGTGGTCATCCCAGCACGGGACGCGGGACAGTGGATCGGCACGCAGCTCGAGGCGCTCGCGACGCAGGAGTTCGACGGCGACTTCGAAGTCATCGTCGCCGACAACGGGTCGCGCGATGCGACTGCGTCGATCGCACACTCGTACCGTTCGCGGTTCGCGCGACTCCTCGTGGTTGACGCGTCAAAGCAGCGAGGAGCGAACTTCGCCCGCAATCGCGGGGTCGAGTGCGCAGCAGGAAAGCTGCTGCTGTTCTGCGACGCCGATGACTGCGCTTCGCGAACATGGGTCGCACACCTCGTGCGGGCCTCCGAGGACGGCGCGTTCCTCGGTGGCTCGCTCGACCTCCTGAGGCTGAACACGGCGCGACAGCGGTCGTGGTACGGCGGCGACACGAGCCTTCCCGGCGTACGGCCGTGGGACGGCTTCCTCGGGTGGGTGACCTCGGCCAACTTCGCCATGACCCCCGATCTCGCCCGCGAGCTCGGGCCGTTGGACACGCAGTACCTCGGAGCCGGCGACGACATCGCCGTGAGCTGGCGCGCGACGATGCTCGGCAAGCCGCCCCAAGCGGTGCCCGACGCGGTCATGCACTACCGGCTGCGTCCCGCGGGGCTCGCCGCCTGGAAGCACCAGTGTGTGTACGGGCGCCGGCAGGTCACCCTCTACCGCCAGTTCGCGTCGCAGGGGTTGCCCCGACGCCCCTGGCCCACCGTTCGGCGTTCGTGGCGCTACACGTTGAGGTCGACGCTGAGCCTCTCCTTGCCTGTCGAGCAGCGACGGGCGGCGCTCCGCTCACTCGCCTACGAGGTGGGACGGGTGATCGGCAGCGTCGAAGAGCGCACCTTCTATTTGTGATCTCACAATTTGTGATCTCGCCAGGTGACTCAGCTGGTGCCGAGGTACGGCCGCGCCTTGCGGCCCGTGGAGCGCATCACCTTTCGGGCGCGGATCGCCAGCCCGTGCACCTTGCGATCGAGGACGACCGTCCACTCGCGCGGGTAGCGACGAGGCAGCACCCCGAGCCGGCTGTTGTAGGCGCTGACGAACTCGCCAAACCCACCTTGCTCGCCTACGTCCACGTTCCAGACGTCCATGAAGTGCACCCGCGACCGCTCGATCGCTTCGGGATCCCAGCGCGCGGAGAACACTTCGACATCCTCGAGCTCGATCAGGCTGTCCTGATCGGTGTGCACCACCGCTGCCGGCTCGGCCCACACCGTGCCGCCTGCTGCTCGCACACGACGCCCCGTGTCGACCTCGCCGAACTCGACGAGCTCCTCGTCAAAGCCGCCCGCCTGCTTGAGGCGCGCAGTGTCACACGCGAAGCCGTGACTCTCTGCGTAGTCGACCTGCACCGCCGGCAGCGCGCACGTGCGGTGATACGGCATGCCCCAGTAGCGGTGCTCCTTGTGCACGTACGTGACGCCCTCGACGTGGTTCTCGTACTCGAGGTTGCCAACCGCGTGGATGACTCCCTTCGGGTAGATCACCGCCGGCACCGCGATCGTGCCGTCGGTCGCCGCCAGGCGCTCGCAGCAGCCTTCGAGCCAGCCCGGCTCGCCGGTCACGTCGGCGTCGAGTAGCGCGATGTACCTGGTGTCGGCCCACTCGAGCGCGATGTTGCGCGACCGGCCCGCGGTCAGCGGCAAGTCGAAGAACTGGAACTCGACCCACGGGAAGCGGGCGGGCCACTCAGCCCGAGCGCGGTCCGGAGCCGGAGCCACGACGGCGAGGGTCGGGAGGTCGTCGAGGCCCTGTGCTCGGAGGGCCTCGAGGCACGCCGGCATGATCGACACACGGTCTCGAACGACGACGCCCACCGAGCACTGACCCAAGAGTTCGATGGGGAGCGACTTTAACGGCGAGGCTATGCACCGATGCGGGTTGCCATCAGACCGTGCTTCGCCCCCGGATCGTCGGGAGGCATCGAGCAGTACGCACAAGGCCTCGTCGCGGGCCTCGCGCGTCTCGAAGGCGCGGACCGCTTCGAGGTGGTCGGCACGTCCGCCCAGCTCGACGCGTTGGCGTCCGAGATCGGCGGATCGGTCTCGTCGGTGCAGCTGCCCACGAGCGCTCGAACTGTCGCCAGCAAAGTCGGCGCGTCGCCGCTCGGGCCGTACGCCCGGCGTGTCGCGGGATGGCTCAGGTCGGCCCACGCCACGCTCCCCGCCTCGCCGGCGACGGTGGAGCAAGGCGGCTATGACGTCGTGCACTTCGCCGCGCAGGCGGGCGAGCGCACCTCACTCCCGAACCTCTACCAGCCCTGGGACCTGCAGCATCTCCACTTCCCCGACCTGTTCAGCGCGGGCGAGCTGGCCCGCCGAGACGCCGTGTACGGACCGTGCTGCGAGCGAGCGACCTACGTCGTCGTCGCCTCGGAGTTCGTGCGCACCGACGTGATCGACTCGTATGGCATCGACCCGGCGCGCGTCGCAGTCGTGGCTCCCGGGCCGCCCTCGTTGCCATCGGTCGAGCGACGCCCCGACGACGCGGCTCCCTTCGCGTTGTTCCCCGCGCAGACGTGGGCCCACAAGAACCACCTCCGCCTCATCGACGCGATCGCGGCGTTGAAGGAGCGCGGCACGCGTGTGCGCCTCGTGTGCACAGGTCAGCCGAACGACCGAGACGGTCGCACGCGCAAGCACGCGGAAGCGCGCGGCGTGGCCGATCTCGTCGAGCTTCGTGGCTATGTCGACGCCCCGGCGCTCGCTCGCCTGTATGCATCCGCCCGATGCGTCGTGTTCCCGTCGGAGTTCGAAGGGTTCGGCTTCCCGGTGCTCGAAGCCTTCACCGCAGGGGTGCCGGTCACGTGCTCGAACACGACTTCGCTGCCAGAGCTCACGGGCGACGCGGCCCGTCTGTTCGACCCGAACGACGTCGACGCGATCGCCGATGCTGTCGGACGGCTGTGGGACGACGCGTCGCTGCGCGACGACCTCGCCGCTCGCGGCGCGGTGCGCGCGCTCGACTACACCTGGAACCACCTCGCCCGATCGTGCCGAGCGATCTACCGCGCCGCCGCCGCAGTCGACCTCGACCCGAGCGATCGTGAGCTGCTCGACGCCGCGGGTGTGACCGCGTGAGGCTCACCCTCGTCACTCCGACGTTCAACGCGGATCGATATCTGGCGGAGGCGATCCAAAGCGTGCGAGCGCAGGGTTGGCCCGACCTCGAGCACATCGTCGTCGACGGTGGGTCGACGGATCGCACCCTCGACCTCGCGCGGCGAGCCCCACACGCGTGTCGTGTCCGAGCCGGACGACGGCTTGTACGACGCGATCAACAAGGGAGTGCGCCTCGCCACCGGTGACGCGATCGGCTTCCTGAACGCGGACGACCTGCTGGAGCCCGGGGCGCTGGAAGCGATCGCGGGCGGGTTCGCCCGAGCGCCGAAGGCGCAGATGGTGTCGGGCGGCGCAGAGGTCTTTCGCACGACAGCAGCGGGTAGCGAGACGCTGATCCACGTGAACGACGAGGGCGCGAAGCACCTGCGGGAGCAAGACGTCATCCATGGAGCGCCGATCCTCAACGCCCGCTTCTTCCGCCGCTCCTTCCTCGAGGAGGTCGGTCCCTTCGACACCCGCTGGCGCCGGTGTGCTGACTTCGACCTCCTCATGCGAGTGCTGGACCTCGCACCCGAGCGCACCACCGTTGACCAAGTCGTCTACCGGTCGCGAGCGCATCCCGACTCGCTCACCTTCCGCGGCGGGCTCGAGGTCGAGCTCACCGACGAGCAGCTCGCGCTCTGCTCGGCGCGCCTCGAGGAGACCGTCGGCGCGCCACGGCTGCATCGTCGATATCGACGCTGGCACAGCTGGGAGTCCGCCTATCTCACGTGGCGACGGCTGCGAAGCCACCAGCCGCGAGCAGCCGTCGACGCGCTCGCTCGCGGACTTGCTGTCGATCCCCTCCTGCCCGCCCTGGTGCCGGTGCAGATCGCGCAACATCTCCGCATGCGGGCACAGCACCGATGACGCAGCGGGTCGGGCTCGTCGCCCTGACGACGACGGGTGCCGCCGGCGACTACGTCGTCGCGCTCGGCACGGCGCTCGCCGCGCGGGCGACAGTCGGCATGTGGATCCCCGACCGACCGTCGCTGCATCCGGACGGCGTCGAGACCCACGTCGTCGAGAAGGCGTCGACGCGGGCCGGGGTCGCCGGCCGCGAGATGATCGCGTGGGTTCGCTCCGGATCGATCGCCGAAGACATCCGCGCCTGGAAGCCGGACGTCGTGCACGTCGTCTTCGGCGAGGGCTATCCGACGGCGGCGCGGGCATGTCAGCAGCTCGTTGCAACAGGCATCACCGTCGCAGCGACGTGGCACGACCCCGAGCCTCACGGCCAGCTCTTCGACCGAGTGCAGCACGCAGTAGCGGAGCGCACCATGCGTGCGGCTTCGGGCGTCCACGTGCACTGCAGCGAGCTCGTGCCCGACGGGTTCACGAACGTCTTCGTGGCCGAGCTGCCTGCGTTCCCGTGCCCGGGGTGCACAGGTCTTGCCACGACGCAGCCCCTGCACACCGAGGGGGCGATCACGACTGTCGGGCGGTTCGCTCCCTACAAGGGGATCGATCAGCTGTGCACTGCTGCGGCAGACCACTGGCGCAGAGGCGGCGAGCGCCCGCTCGTCGTCGTCGGCCAGGGCTCGGTTCCCCCGTCGCTTCGCCGCCTCGAGCGAGGGTGGCCTTCGCTCGTCACCGTGCGCAACGAGTACGTGTCCGGCGCGGAGCTGCACGACGTGCTCGCATCGTCCGCCGTGTGTGTGATGCCGTACCTCAGCGGCACGCAGTCCGCACTGCCGTGGTTGGCGCGGATGCACGGCGCGCACCTGATCGCGTCTGACGTCGGCTGCATCGGCAGCACCGCCCGGCGGCTGGGCGGGCGGGTCGTGCGCGCCGGGTCGGTGAGCGAGCTCACCGACGCGCTGCTCGAACCGCCCGCGGCGTGGACCGATGTGGCTCGCGTGCCGTTGCCGACATTCGCCGCGCTCGCGGACCGACTCCTGGAGTGGTACCCGACGCTCAGCGCGGGGTGATCGACGCCTTGTGCGCCACGGCCACGATCGGGCCGCCCGCTGCGCCGGGCCCGACTTCGAGGCCAGGGTCGATCGCGACTGTCGACCGGAGCCCTTCCGCTCCCTCGATGCTGAGCGAGAGCTCGTACGCGCCTTCGCTGAGCGGCAGCTCCGCGAGCTCGAAGCGCACGCAGTGGCCACCCGCGTCGACGTCGGCCTCGAGCGACCCTTCCCAGAGCGCCACAGCTGCCGCGCTCGATGTGCAAGGTCACCGTCGCCCGCTCCACGGCCGACGCGACGTCGACGTCGACCTCGATCACGCACCGCCCACCTGGCGCGAGAGGTGCCACGGCGCTGCCGTTCAGGCGCCAGCCGCGCACCGAAAGGATCTGCGGACCCTCAGCGATGACACTCGCGACGTAGGTGTCGACGATGTCCTGGGGCGTGCCGCTCGCGACGAGCCTGCCGGCGTCGAACAGGTGGACGACGTCGCAGCGGCTGCGGACCGCGGCGAGGTCGTGGCTCACGAGCAGGATCGCGAGGCCGAGGTCGGCGACCTCCTCGATCTTGTCGAGGCACTTTCGCTGGAACTCCTCGTCGCCAACGGCGAGCACCTCGTCGACGATGAGCACCTCAGGTTCGAGATGGGCCGCGACCGCGAAGCCCAGCCGCACCTGCATGCCGCTCGAGAAGTGCTTCACGGGTGTGTCGATGAAGCGCTCGACCCCGGCGAACTCGACGATCGCGTCGAACTTCTGACGCACCTCGGCGCGGCTCATCCCGAGGACCGCTCCCGAGAAGAAGACGTTCTCCCGCCCCGTGAGGTCGATGTGGAAGCCGGTGCCGACCTCGAGCAGCGAGCCGACCCTCCCGCGGATCTCGGCCCGGCCTTCGGACGGCATCGTGATGCGCGACAGGAGCTTGAGCAGCGTGCTCTTCCCCGCGCCGTTGCGACCGATGACCCCGGTCACCTGTCCGGCCATGACCTCGAGGTCGACGTGGCGTAAGGCCCAGAACGGCTCGGCCGGCCCACCGCGACCTGGTGCGCCGGGTCGACTCCACGATGACGTCGCGGATCCGCCAGCGCGCGACGAGCGTGCTGCGGTACTTCTTGCCGAGATCTTCAGTCGTGACGACGGCGTCGCCCATGGCCTACAAGATGTCGACGATGCCGCCTTCGGCTCTGCGGAAGTACCGCAAGCCGAGGAGCATCACCAGGACGGCCACGACAGCCGACGTCACAAGACCGCTCACCGGCGGCGCCGGAACGTCCGCGAGCAGCGACCACCGGAAGCCCTCCACCGCACCCGCCATCGGGTTCAGGTAGTAGAGCGACCGATAGCGCTCGGGGATGTTCGTCGACGAGTAGACGACGGGAGTTGCGAAGAACCAGAGCTGCAGCACGAACGGGA
>CAVZAF010000011.1:0-416081 GCA_963773315.1 uncultured Acidimicrobiales bacterium | reverse complement strand
GTCGCTCGAGTCGCTCGAGGAGGGCCGTGGGGCTGTCGTCGAGCGCCGGGTTCGCGATCCGCACCATCGCGACGTCGAGCAGCACGCGGTGGATCGTCGTGTGTCGCATCTCGACGAGCGCGGCGCCGAGCACCTCGAGCGCGCGCACCGTCGCCGCAGGACCGAGCCGTGCCGCTTGGTCAGCGGCCCGAGCCCGCGACGCCTCGGACATCTCGGCGACATCGGGCGCCATCGCGACGAGGAACGCGTCGCGCAGCCACGCGATGAGACGCTCGGTGAGGCCCCGCACCTCGGTGCCCGCCGCGACTGCCTCCGCGACGCCGGCGAGCGCCCGCGCCGCGTCGCGGTCAGCCAACGCATCGACGAGATCCTCGACGGACGGCCCGTCGTCGGGGATCGACCCAGCCGCGACGACTTGGTCGAGCGCGGACAGCGTGTCGCGCGCGGAGCCGGCGCCGACGCGAAGCACGTACTCGAGCGCGCCCGCCGGAAGGTCGAGGCTCGCGTCCTTCGCGATGTGCTCGACGTGCTCGGCCAGCACATCGGCGGGCAGCAGGTGGAACTGCAGATGCTGCGTGCGACTGCTGATCGTCTTCTCGACCTTCTGCGGGTCGGTCGTAGCGAGCACGAACACGACGTGCGCGGGCGGATCCTCGAGCGTCTTGAGGAGCGGTTCGACGCGCCCTTCGAGAGCATGTGGACCTCGTCGAGGATGTACACCTTGCGCCGGCCCACGGTGCCGAGCGCGGCGCGCTCGTTCAGCTCGCGGATGCTGTCGACGCCGTTGTTCGACGCCGCGTCGAGCTCGAACACGTCGAACGAGGTGCCGTGCTCGATCGCCCGGCAGACCTCGCATACGCCGCACGGCTCACCCTCGGTCACGTTCGGGCAGTTCAGCGCCTTCGCGAGGATGCGGGCGGTCGAGGTCTTGCCTGTGCCACGGGGGCCGCTGAACAGGTAAGCGTGAGAGACGCGGTCGTCGCGCACGGCATTGCGGAGGGCTCGCACGACGTGGTCTTGGCCGAGCACCTCGTCGAAGCGTTGCGACCGATATCGGCGGTAAAGGGCTTGGTGCTCCGCCATGCCGGGAGACTACCGGCAGGCTTCCTCGGGACCGCCCGGCTACCCTTGACGTCGCGCCCGCCATGTCAGGTGGCGGCCGGGTCCTGTGCAACGGCAGCCCGTGAACCGAGTCAGGGCCGGGAGGCAGCAGCTCTCAGCGGAAACTGCGGTGTGCCGCAGATCGCCTGGCCGTCGCCCTGAGATGGCGGGCGCGTCAGCGCCCGCCAGATGTCGCGGTGGGCGCAGTGTCCGGAGGGATGCGAGAGCGGACGAATCGGCACGCCTGGAGAGCGTGTGTGGGGCAACCCACCGTGGGTTCGAATCCCACTCCCTCCGCTGCGGACGTGGTCGCCGAAGTACTCGAACGCTCGGCGGAAGAGCTCCTGCTCCCATACCAGCTCGACGTTCGACACGAGCGGAGGCACGACGAAAACCTCCGGCCCCGATCCCCATTGCTGCCACGCGAGCCGATAGCCGTCCTTCGTCAGCGCGTAGCGGACTTCGGGCGGTTCCACCGCCGGATTGTCGCGCTTCGCCCCTCAGCGTGCAGCGCTCCACGCTGCCGGTGTCGGGACATCCTCAGCGGATCCGCCATCGGGACAGCCACCCGGCCTTCTTGTCGCTGTGCTCGGCACTCCCAGTGCACTGGCATCGCTCGGCAGGAGGCACATGACCGAGCACCTGTTCGACATGGGCACCACAACCCGCCCAGCTCGGCCTGTTGCAGTTCGGGCAGCTCACTTGTCTACACATACCCCTCAGGGTATCGGGCCGCGCCCGTTCCGCAGGAATAGATACCCATAGGGGTATATTGGGCAATTCATGTTCTTCCGCCAGTACTACCTGGGCTGCCTCTCGCACGCGAGCTACCTGATCGGCGACACGTCGACCGGGCGGGCCGTGGTGGTCGATCCGCAGCGCGACGTCGCCGAGTACCTGGCCGATGCCGAGGCCCACGGCCTGACGATCGAGGAGGTGCTCGAGACCCACTTCCACGCCGACTTCCTCTCGGGTCACCTCGAGCTCGCCGCCCGCACGGGCGCCACGATCGGGTACGGCCGCGCCGCTGAGGGCCGCGCCGAGTTCCCGATCGAGCTGTACGGCGACGGAGATCGAATCAACCTGGGCGACGTCGAGCTGGAGATCCGCGAGACCCCGGGGCACACGCCGGAGTCCATCAGCATCGTCGTGTACCCCGACGCGACTCCCGTGAACCGTACGGCGTCCTCACCGGCGACACGCTGTTCATCGGAGATGTCGGGCGCCCGGATCTGTTGGCCTCGGTGGGCGTGACGGCCGAGGAGCTGGCCCGGCAGCTCTACCACTCGCTCCACGAGCGGCTCTTGACGCTGCCGGACGCCACCAAGGTCTTCCCCGCCCACGGCGCCGGGTCGCGCGTGCGGGAAGAACCTGTCGACCGAAACGGTGTCCACGATCGGAGAGCAGCGTCGTACCAACTACGCGCTCGCGCCGATGAGCGAGGACGACTTCGTCGAAGCCGTGACGCAAGGACAGTCCGTCGCGCCGCTCTACTTCTCGTTCGCCGCGAACCGGAACCGTCAGGTGCGAGACGCTCCTCGGCGACGACGCCCGCGTGACGAGCCTCACCCTCGACGAGGTCCTGGCGCACCACGCAAACGGAGCCGTCGTCTCGACGCCCGCGACGACCTCGCCTTCGCGGCCGGTCATCTGCGCGGGTCGGTCAACGTCGGCCTGGGCGGCCGGTTCGCCGAATACGCCGGCGAGGTCATGTCGCCTGGCACCCCGATCGTCCTGGTGACCGACCCCGGCCACGAAGCCGAAGCCACGCTGCGGCTGGCCCGCATCGGGTTCGACCACGTGCTCGGAGCTCTCGCCAACCCCCTCGAGACCTTCGCGGCACATGCCGACATCGTCGATCGGCTCTCCCGACTGTCGGCCGCCGCACTCGCCGAGCGGATCGACACCGTGGCGAACCTCGTCCTCGTCGACGTGCGCAACCCCGCCGAGGTCGAGCTCGGCGCCCTGCCCGGCGCCCGAGCGATCAGCCTGCCGGCCCTGCTCCACGGCATGAACGAGCTCGATCCGACCGCTCCGACTGTCGTCTACTGCGCCGGCGGCTACCGGTCCGCCATCGCGTCGAGCCTGCTCCGCGCCCACGGGTTCACCGATGTCTCCGACCTCCTCGGCGGGTACACGGCGTGGACGAGCCAGAGGCTCGGCTCGGTCCTCCCCGGCGTCGTGATCTGAGACGGTCGACATGCGCGCCCTCCTGGCCTCACCTCTCGGCTTCCTCGTCGGCCTGTCACTGGGCGCGCTCGGTGGCGGCGGTTCGATCCTCGCGGTCCCTGCCCTCGTCTACGCCGCCGGCCAGTCGCCTAAGCACGCCACGACGACATCGCTCGTCCTCGTCGCCGTGACCGCCATCATCGGCATTGCGCCCCACTGGCGCGCCGGGCGCGTGCGCTTCGGCGCCGGCCTCGTGTTCGGTCTCGCCGGTGTCGGCGGCTCACTGCTGGGCTCCCATTGGAACGAGGCGGCCGATCCAGATGTCCTCCTGCTCGCGTTCTCCGGCCTCATGCTCGTCGCGGCCTACGCCATGTGGCGCCGAGTCCGGCGAACCTCTGGCCTCGCCGCGCCGGTAGCGGCTCGGTCGGTGGCGCGCGGCAGCTGCGACTGTGCCCGCGCCGCCGTCGAGGGTCGAACCGATGACCGTCGCGAAGGTCGCGGTCGCGGGCACGATCGTCGGCCTTCTCACCGGCTTCTTCGGGGTTGGTGGTGGCTTCGTCATCGTGCCCGCCCTGGTGCTCGCCCTCGGCTTCACGATGCCCGAAGCGATCGGAACCTCTCTGTTGGTGATCACGATCAACTCGGCCGTCGCCCTCAGCACCCGGATCGAACCAGGGTCGATCGACTGGGGCACCGTCGTTCCCTTCACCCTCGCCAGCCTTCTCGGCGTCATCATCGGGAGCCGCCTCGCCAGCACCCGCGACTCGAGCTCACTGCAGCGGTGGTTCGTCGGCCTCTTGGTCCTCGTGGCGATCTACACCGCGACCCGTTCCGGCCTCGCGCTGCGCTGACTCCCGGGGTCAGCCCCGCGCGCAGGATGCGCCAAGAGCGCGGTCGGCGGCCGTCCATCCGGCAGGCGCGTCGTCGGGCCAGAAGTCGCCCGTGTGCTCGTCCTGTTGGTACGTGACAGGCGTAGGGGAGCCGTTGGCGATCGCGGTGACCGCATCGAGGAGGAGGTCGAGGTCGGCTGCCGACGTGGCGATGGTGGCACTGGCTCGCACCGCCCCGGGCATCTGTCGACGGTCTCCTCGCAGCACGGCCTCGCGGTCGGCGCGGACTTGCTCATCGGACAGCTGGAGCAGTCGCAGCAGGTAGCGGTGGGCGCAGAAGCACCGTGACGGACGCCGATCCCGTGCTCCGCACTCAACCGGTGCCGCGACGAGCGAGTGGTGCGCACGTTCGACTGTGAACGTCGCGATTGGCAGGGTTGGTGTGCCGAGACCGGGCCGAGCACAGTGACGCCGGGGATCGCAGCGAGACTGGAGCGCAGCTGCTCGGCCAGCTCGTCGTCGTGTCGTTCGATCGGCCCCCATCCGATCCGCTCGAACTCATCGATGGCCGCGTGCAGGGCGACGGCGCCGATGACGTTGGGGGAGCAGCGGGCGCCGCGGTGGACGCTGGAGTACCACGGGACGAAGTCGTGCACGCGAGTCGCCACGGCGGGCAGAGCGCTCGTCGAGGCCGCGCCTCCACGTCGTCGCCGACGAGGGCGAGAGGAAGCTCGGTGGTCACGTGGGCCTCTGCGGTGGTCGCGTGCCGTGTACGAGAACGTCGATGGCGATCTTGTCGCCCTCGTCCGTCGCGACGTGACGCTCGACGCGGGTTGCGCGGACGATGTCGAGCCCATCGACGTCGGCGACGACGTCCTCCGGCCCGTAGAGGACGCTCGGGTCGCCAGGGCCGCCCCATCCGGACTCGAGATTGGTGAGGTCGTGGCCGACGACGAGCAGGGTCCCGCCTGGGGCCACCGCCGCCGCGGCTCGGCCGAACACGACGTGTCGCGGCTCGGCGATCAGGTGGAGGTACATCACGATCACGAGATCGAACTGCTCGACGAGTGGTGTGTATGCGTTGAGATCGGCGAGCTCCCACGTCACAGAGACATGGCGCGCCGCCGCAAGCCGACGGGCCTTGTCGAGCGCGACGTTCGAGAAGTCGACCCCGGTCACCGTCCAGCCTTGTTCGGCGAGCCAGATCGCATTGCGACCTTCGCCGCACGCAAGGTCGAGCGCCCGGCCCGGTGAGAAGTCAACGATCTCGGCGACCAGGAAGCGGTTCGGCTCGGCCGACCACACCAGCTCTTGGTCGGCGTAGCGAGCGTCCCACTCGGCACGATCCATTGCGGTCCCTCCATCTCGGGGCTTAAGCGTTGTACACCGCGGGGTCGTCCATCGCCGGCTCGACCACTCAGCAGCAACGGCGTCAGCCGTTACGTCGGGTCACCGCCCGAGCTCGTCGCTGCAGCGCCGAGGCATCGCCCCGGTACCCTGGGTGGTATCCGACAATTGTGCGAGACGAAGGGTTCGTGATGGAGCTGCCCGATGAGGTGGTCGAAGACGTCAGAAAGCGGTTGCACCGCGTGACCGGGCAGCTGGCTGGCATCGAGCGCATGCTCGATGACGGCCGCGAGTGCAAAGACGTCGTGACGCAGATCAGCGCGGCCACGAAGGCTCTCGAGCAGGCCGGTTTCAAGCTCGTGTCGGCCGGCCTCACCTACTGCCTGGCGCACCCAGAGGAAGCTGCCGCCGACGGCTACCCACTCGACGTCGTCGAGAAGATGTTCATGAAGCTGGCTTGAGATCTGGAGCGAGCCCGCCAAGCGCTTCGTTCAACTCGAGAGAACCACGAGCAGGCGGAGTTCGCCCGCAGCGATCGCAATCCGGTCTTCGAAGTGTGCGACATCCCTCTGGGGCAAGGCGACGATCGATCTCGGATCCCATGATCTGGCAGTCGGTGGCGCGGTGGTTCGATGAGGACTCCGTCGTAGTTCAGCGAACCGAGCATGCCGAGTGCCTGATTCGTGCGTCGTGCAAGCCAGCGTTGAACGTGTCGCCCAGCGACGCAATCGAAGCCATTCGGCGAGAGCGGCTCACCACCCTGCGCTACGGATACACGGAGGCGCATCACGCCGGAGTGTCCGAACGTGGAGCGATTCTCGACTCCGTGACGCAGATTGCACCCGGCGGCCTGTACGTCACTGGCCAAGTCGAGGTGCTCCCCCGGGACTGATCGTGTGACGATCTGCCGATCGGCACATTTGACCGCGGCGAACAGTCCACGCGTCAGTCGAGCCTGACGACCTCGTGAGTGGTCGCCGGAAGGTTCGAAAGGCATCTCACTAGTTCCGCAGCGACCGTTGACGACGAAGGTCAGCGCCGTTCCTGGTCCTTCACCTTCATGAACATGGCGAGAACTTGCGTCTGCTGGGTCTGGTCGAGCGACTTGAGGCGCTCCATCGCCTCGGCTGGCGTTTGCACATCGGCGAACGCCGCCAGCGGCGTATTCGATCTCGCCAACCGTTCCCGATCCTCCGGCGTGAGGTGTTGGAGGAAGACGAGCGCCTCGTCCACGGACTTCAGCTTCTCGATGCGTGCGAGCAGGTCGTCGAAGGAGTGGTCGACATGGTCCGGGACGATGTCCGCGGGGAAGCCGGCCACGACGGCGAGCACCTCGCGGATCCGTTGCGCCACATCGTCCGATGTCTGAAAGGACGGGATGCTGATGCAGCCGAACAGGTACCGCTCCGCGACGAAAACCCAATCGTCATGCGCGATGACCGCTTGTTGGACCGCTGGCGTGATCAGGTTCGGGCCGGGTGCGCCTGCGACCACAAAGCGTTCGTCGAACGTCGGGTTTCCAGTCGAGGCGCCCGGTCCCCGGACCGCCGCCGCATACGAGCGCGGCGCGATTCCCGCAATCGTGAGCATCGTGGGTAGCTCCACCGCGCAGACCGCAGTGCCGCGATAGGTGACGCTGACACGGGGATCGAACTCCATCTCTGTCCACCCGTTCGCCACGGTGACGGCATGCCCGCCGACCACGCCGGAGTAGGCGTTGCTGAACGTCGTGTTGCCGACGACCTCGTGAGTGAACGTCGTGATTCCTCGCATCACGCCGTAGAGGACGCGTGTGACCTCGTGCACCCTGTCTTCGAGGTGTCCGTCGAACACGCGGCCCTCGACGGGCTTCATCCCCCAGGAGGCGGCGAGCTCGGGGAGGCCGGGAACGTCCGTCGTCCCACCGTGGACCTTCGCCTTGCGCTTGAACAGCGACATGCGCTCACCACCTCGCAGCACGTTCGCGCGCCGAGTGTAGAACTCAGACGACTGACCCGGTCGCGCGGCCCATGTCGACGACGTTTCCGTCGCCAGGTCGAGACAGTGACCGCTCCCGGACGGCGTACGTGAGGTGCGTCACCCTTGGAGAGGGCTCCGCGCGCACCGGCTCCAGGGCCACGCGGCCCCCATCCACGCCCTCGAACAGGCGGATTCCGGAGCCGAACAGCACGGGTGAGAGCGCGATCGAGAACTCGTCGATCAGGCCCGCGTTCACGTACTCCAGGATCGTCGCGCCGCCGCCCGCGATGCGGACGTCTCGGTCGCCGGCGGCCTCGCGGGCCTGGTCGAGCGCGGTCTCGATGCCGTCGTTGACGAAGTGGAAGGTGGTCCCACCCGGCCGCTCCCAGGGGTCACGCTTCTCGTGCGTCACGACGAAGACCGGCGTGTGGAACGGCGCCTCCTCCGGCCACGCCTGCTCGCCGGCGTCGAACATGCGCTTGCCCATCACGCTCGCGCCGGTGCGCTCGAACGTCTCCCGCGCGATGTCGTTGTCGCGTCCCTCCTCGCCGCCCTCGCCGAGCTTCAGGTTCTCCCGGAAGAACCGCTGCGGGAATATCCACTGCTGCAGCTCCATCCACTGCTGCCCCATCAAGTCCCCGAGGGACTCGGGCGCGATGAACCCGTCCAGCGACATCGTCACGCTGAAGAACACCTTTCCGGCCATCAGTCCGCAATTCCCTTCCGAACGATCTCGGTGACGTAGACAGCCAGGTTGGTCAGGGTCTGCTGGCCACCCTCGATCGCGTGGTACTTCTCCACCGCCTCGTCGCGCAGCTCCTTGGTGGGGAACACCGTGCGCATCTCGATCCGGGTCGCCGCGCCGTCGGGCGCGAACGTGAGGACCGACTCGAAGGCGTTCGGGTCGCCGCGGGACTCACCGTGCAGCAGCGCGATCCGCTCCGGCGGGGCGATCTCGGTCCAGGAGATCCACTCCTGGTAGTCCGTCCCGTCCGGTCCGTGCATCACGAAGTCCCACTCCGCGCCGACGCGGAACTCGAACGCCCGCGTGGTGGTGGTGAACCCCTCCGGTCCCCACCACCGCGACAGGTGCCGCACCTCGGTGAACGCCTCGAACACCAGCTCCCGTGGGGCACTGATGATCTGGGAGATCACGATCTCGCGGTCGGCCGTCGCGGACTGCGCCGGCGCTCCTCGTCCCGTCGCGCTCATCAGCTACTCCTCCTGCCTTGCCTGCTTGAGGTCCTGCACGTACGCGTCCAGCCGGTCGAAGCTCTCGTTCCAGAACCGCTCGAACCCGCCGGTCCACTCGTGGACCGGTCGCAGCCCGCGGGCGTCGAGGCCGTACAGGCGCTGCTTGCCTGCCTTGCGGTCGCGCACCAGTCCGACCTCCCGGAGCACCCGCAGGTGTTTGGACGCCCCCGGCTGGGCCATCCCCAGCTCCTGGGCCAACTCGGTCACCGGCCGCTCACCCGCCTGCAGCAGCACCAGGATCTCCCGGCGCTGCGGCTCGGCGATCGCGTTGAAGACGTCCGACGTCGTCGCTGCTCGTGCCATGGCGCGCAATCATATTCCGATATCGGCATGCGTCAAGCCGGGAGGAATCAGGCGGGTCTTGTCAGATGACGATCGTGACCCTTGTCAGCGGCTGTCAGCGCGTTGGCGGACAGTTCGACGGGGACCTTCGACTCTGGTTCGCCTCGCCCGCGGGTTCCACGCTGCGGAGAAAGAAGCCACAAGACCGCGAAGGGAGGTTGCGATGTCCCGCTGGGAGTACATGACTTTCGACTGCACCAAGCCGAAGGACGACGTCGAAGGCCTCGACAAGCTCGGCGATGAGGGGTGGGAAGCCGTCGCGATGGTCTCGACGTGGGGATATCAGAAGCGCTTCGTGCACCCCATGGTTCTCCTGAAGCGTCCGCTGTCCCAAGCCGCGAGCTGAGACCGAATGCCGCGTTGGCCCATCTCCGATGACGCGGCGCGCGAGATGTACGCCGGCGGGCATGGCAATGAGACGGCTCGCTGGTGGGCACGGCTGTGGATGCGTGTCTTCGGTCTCGGGCTGCTCCCGCGCCGGTGGGTGACGCTCGAGGTGCCTGGTCGCAAGACAGGTCGCACGACGCTGTTTCCCCTCGGCATGGCCGACCTGGACGGTCATTGGTACGTGGTCTCGATGCTCGGGGAATGCAGTTGGGTGGCCAACGTTCGTGCCGCCGGTGGCGACGTCGTGCTCCGGCGTCGGCGTCCGCGACCGGTGCACTTGGTCGAGGTTCTCGACGAACGCCGAGGTCCCATCCTCCGCCGTTACGTAGGGAAGGTCCCCGGCGGGCGACCACACATCCCGGTTCCGAGAGGCGCGCCCGTAGCGGAGTTCGCCCTCATCGTCGACCGCTATCCGGTGTTCGAAGTGTGCGACATCCCTCCGGGGTAAGCGAGGCGGCGATCGACTCGGCGAGCGAGACCGAGGGTTCGAAAGACATCTCACGAGCTCCGCCAAGCCGTCAACCGCTGGCGCGTCGCCCCCGAATGGTGGTCTGGGTCTTGAGGCCGACGAGAAGCGCGACGAGGACGATCGTCATGGCATTTGCCGCGAGGACGGGAACGTCGTCCGACAGCACGCCGTACAACAGCCAGAGAGACACGCCCGACGAGAAGACCAAGAGGTAGGGCCAGGACAGATCGTCGGCGGAACGGCTGCGCCAGGTGCGTGCGATCTGCGGTAGCCACGCGGCCGTGGTGAGCACGCCAGCGACGAGGCCGAGGTTCTCCATGCTCACGTCGAATCGTCCTTGCTCGGCCGGTTCGCGCTCGAGTCGGTGCTCCCTCGCACGATCAATGAGGTCGGGTGGGGACGAGTGGCCCCTTGCATCTGGCCAGCGGCTCGCAAGGCGCACTCCCGCCCCAACGCGAAGAGGTCCTGATGCACGGTCGTGAGCCCTGGGGTGCTCATCGCGGACTCCTCGATGTCGTCGAAGCCGACGACAGCCACTTCGTTCGGGACGTCGACATCGGCGATGCGCAACGCGTGCATCGCGCCGAGGGCCAGCACGTCCGTCGCAGCGAGGATCCCCCATCGGACTCCCGATTCGCGGACCTCGAGGAACGATTCCGCAGCCGCCCTCCCCGCGGTCCGGCTGTTGCCGGCGTGTTCGAGCGAGAGGACGGTCGACCAATCGATGCCGGCAGCTTTGAGCCCCGCGCGCCAGCCGGCGACTCGGTCACTGAACTGGTCGCCCACGAGGGCACTGCCGATGAGGGCGAATCGACGGATCCCTAGATCGACGAGGTGTTGCCCGGCTCGACGACCGCCGCCGAAGTTGTCGGCAGAGACATACGGGATGTTCGACACGCCGCTGGCGGTCCCGACGGCGACGATCGGGAGGCGCCGTTCCACCGCGGCCAGCAGCGCGGGATCGTCCGCCGGCAGAGACCACGCGATGAAGGCGTCGACAGCGGTGTTGTTCACGCGACGGCGAGCGCTCGGTCCCGACGCGTGGACGACCTGCAACGAGACGTCCGCGTCATCGGCACCCTGCGCGACGCCGCGCATGAAGAGAGCAGCGCCGGGGTCGGAGAAGGTATACGGGATCCCGACGTTGACGAGGATGCCGACCACCTCGGTTCGACCCCGCCGCAACGTTCGACCGACCGCGCTCGGGCCGCCGTAGTCGAGCTCGGCAGCTGCGGCGAGGACACGTTGCCGGGTCGGCGTCGCCACGACGTCGGGCCGGCCGTACACGTTGGACACCGTCATCCTCGACACCCCGGCCCTCGCCGCGACGTCATCGAGAGTCGCGCGGAGTCCAGCCATCCGACGATTGTATCGATACAAATAGGGCCGAAACAGTGACTCTCAGCGGTCGGACGATCCCGCCCACAGGTTGATGCCCTCCTCGACGGCATACGCGTCGATCTCGTTGAGCTCCTCCGCCGTCAAGCTCAGATGATCGAGAGCACCGATGTTGTCGTTCAGCTGAGCGACGCTGCTTGCTCCGATGACGACCGACGTCATGCGCGGGTCGCGGAGTGCCCACGCCAGCGCGAGCTGAGCGAGGCTCTGTCCCCGGCGCGCGGCGATGGCCGCCAGGGCCCGCACGTTGGCGAGCCGCTCCTCGGTGATCATGGCGCGTGACATCGCGCCGCCCGTTGCCACTCGCGAGTCGCTCGGGATGCCGTGCAGGTAGCGGTCGGTGAGCAAGCCCTGCGCGAGCGGCGAGAACGCGATGCAGCCGGCTCCCACCGTGTCGAGGGTCTCGAGCAAACGGTCGTGCTCGAGCCAGCGATTGAACATCGAGTACGACGGCTGATGGATGAGCAGCGGGACCCCGTCCTCGTGCAGAAGTCGGGCGGCCTCGACGGTGCGAGCCGAGGAGTACGACGAGATCCCGACGTAGAGAGCCTTGCCCTGCGCCACCGCGCCAGCGAGGGCGCCCATCGTCTCGTCGAGAGGCGTGTCGGGATCGAATCGGTGTGAGTAGAAGATGTCGACGTAGTCGAGTCCGAGGCGCTGCAGCGATTGGTCGAGTGACGCCAGCAGGTACTTGCGCGAGCCCCACTCACCATACGGACCGGGCCACATGTCGTATCCGGCCTTCGTCGAGATGACGAGCTCGTCACGATGGCTCGCGAGGTCTGTCGCCATCAAGCGGCCGAAGTTCTCCTCGGCGGCTCCATACGGCGGCCCGTAGTTGTTGGCGAGATCGAAGTGAGTGATGCCCGCATCGAACGCGCGCAGACAGATGTCGCGCTGCACCGCGAAGGGACGGTCGTGGCCGAAGTTGTGCCACAGGCCGAGTGAGATCAGCGGGAGACGCAGCCCGCTGCGACCGCAGCGGCGATATTCCATCGTGTCGTAGCGGTCGGCTGCGGCGACGTAGCTCACCGCGCGAGCGTATGCAAGGTTGTCACTCATGGCTGAGTCGTCGACTTCCCGGCTGCTGTCGGTGAACGTTGGATTGCCGCGTGACGTCGAGTGGGAAGGCCGCACTGTCCACACGGGAATCTGGAAGGACCCCGTCGACGGTCGACGGATGGTTCGGCGGCTCAACGTCGACGGCGACGGCCAGGGCGACCTCGCGGGACACGGCGGAGTCAACCGAGCGGTGTTCGTCTACCAGATCGAGTCGTACCGCTACTGGGAGCAGATCCTCGGCCGCGGCGACTTCACCTATGGCCAGTTCGGCGAGAACTTCACGGTGGAAGGGCTCGCCGACGACGAGGTCTGCATCGGCGACCGCTACCGGATCGGCGCTGCACTGTTCGAGGTCAGCCAGCCGCGCGTCACTTGCTATCGCCTCGGCCTTCGCATGAGCGAGCCGCGCATGCCCGCGTTGGTCGTCGCCCATCACCGACCCGGCTTCTACCTGCGGGTCATCGAGGAGGGCGACGTCGGCGCCGGGGACGCGATCGAACGGGTCGAGCGCGGACCCGAAGCGATGACGGTGGCCGACATCGACGCGCTGCTCTATCTGCCCGGCCACGCGCCGCGCGATCTGACGCGCGCGCTGCGGATCCCGGCGCTGAGCGAGGGATGGCAGGGCTCCTTCCGCGACTTTCTGGACCGCGCAGCACACGGCGAAACCGCAGAGCCGGCGTGGACGGGGATGAGGCCGATGCGCGTGGCGGCGATCGACCGCGAGAGCACCACGGTGATCTCCGTGACCTTGGTGCCGCCGGACGGAGGGGCCGCGGTGCCGGCGCAGCCCGGGCAGTTCCTCACCCTGCGCCTCCACCCGGACGCTGCGACCGCCCCGCTGCTGCGCACCTACTCGCTTTCCGGCATGCCGAGCTCAGACAGCTACCGCGTCAGCATCAAGCGAGAGCCCCTCGGCGCGGCGAGCGCCTACCTGCACGATCAGCTGCGCGTCGGCGACGTCATCGAAATCGGCGCGCCTCGCGGCTCGTTCGTGCTGCGCGCGGGCGATCGTCCCGTGGTGCTGATCAGCGCCGGGGTTGGCGCCACTCCGGTGCTCGCGATGCTTCACGTGTTGGCGAGCATGAGCTCTGCGCGGCAGGTGTGGTGGGTGCACAGCGCGCGTAACCGTGCCGAGCACGCGTTCGCTGAGGAGGCTCGACGACTGCTCGGCGAGCTCCCCGACGCGCACCACCTCGTTTGCTACAGCCAGCCGGGTGCGCGCGATGAGGGATTCGACCACCGCGGTCGGCTCACGGGGCCCGCGCTGGAGCAGGCCGGCGTTCCGACCGACGCCGACTTCTATCTGTGCGGACCGGCGCCGTTCATGAACGACATCACCGCGGCCCTCGTCGCCCGCGGCACGGCGGCTGAGCGGATCAGCACCGAGGTGTTCGGTGCAGCCGCGCCGATCATGCCGGGCGTCGTCGCCGAGCCTGCGCGATCACCGCATCCTCCCGCCGGCGAGGCGGGGTCGGGCCCGGTGATCGCATTCAGTCGTAGCAACCTCTCGGTCGCCTGGGATGCCTCGTTCGGGAGCCTGCTCGAGCTTGCCGAGGCCTGCGACGTGCCGGTGCGCTGGTCCTGCCGAACGGGAGTGTGCCGCACGTGCGAGACGGCACTCATCAGCGGCGAGGTCGGCTACCGGCCCGACCCGCTCGAACCGCCGACGCCCGGGACTGCGCTTCTCTGCTGCTCGCAGCCTTCCGGCGAGGTCGCCCTCGATCTATAGCGACGAAGGTGAAGCGACTCAGCGCACTGCTGCCGTCGCGAGTCCGGCGTCGTGTGCTGCTGCGAGGAGCGCCTGGTCGCCGGCGACCACCACGAGCTCGTCTGCCTCGAGTGTGAGCGCTCCCGCCAGATGGACGGCGTCGTAGGCCCGCAGCCCGTGGGTGTCCGCGAGATCCGCGGCTGCGTGCACGAGGGCCTCGTCGATCTCGACAAGATCGAGCTGCGCGAGCAGGCCGTCGAGCTCGGTCACCAACCGGCGTGCTGTCGCCTTCGTCAGCCGGCCGGTGCGGACTGCCTGACCGAGCGCGGCGCGCGCTTCGACTCGCGCCAGCCGCACGCTCACGACGCGCAGGGCGTGGTCCCACAGCTCGCCCGCTGCGTCGGAGCCAGGTTCGGCGACGAGGAGCGGGATCAGCGCCGAGGTGTCGAAGTAGGCGATCACCGCCGCTGTTCAGCGACCAGATCGGAGACTGTGCCGCTCGCAGCCGCGGGACGGGGCCGCTTCCGGTTGCGGCTGGTCGCGGGAGTCACCCTGCCTTCTCGCACCAACCGGTCAATCGGCCGCTCGACATCGAAGGCCACGATGCGCGCGACGGCGCGGCCGTGGTCGGTCACGACCACCTCCTCACCTGCTCGCGCCCGCTCGAGGTAGCGGCTGAGGTTGTCGCGCAGGTCTCGGATGCCGACTTCCACCGCGAGACTCCTTCCGAAGATTGTGGCGAGTTTCTGACAGTAGATTCTAGCCAGAATGAAGTGGAATACCGTTCGCCGATGTCGCAGGAGCTGCCGGGCGGCACGGTGACGTTCCTCTTCACCGACGTCGAGGACTCGACGAGATCGTGGGAGGACGCTCCTGCGGACACGGCAGCCGCGCTGCGGGTGCACGACGGCATCGTGCGCGGCGCGATCGAGCGCAACGGCGGGTATGTGTTCACGACTGTCGGTGACGGCTTCGGCGCCGCGTTCGGGCGTGCGGGCGATGCCGCGAGCGCGGCGATCGAAGCGCAGCAGCGGCTCACCCAGGCGTCCTTGCCGTTCGCGATCCGGATGGGTCTGCACACGGGGGATGCAACCGAACGCGACGGCAGCTACGTCGGTTCGAGCGTGAGCCGTGCCGCACGGCTGATGGCGCTTGCGCATGGCGGCCAGGTCGTTGCATCCGACACGACCGAGGTGATGCTCCGAGATCGACTCGCGCTGCGGCCCCTCGGCGAGCACCGGCTCCGCGGTCTGCGTGGCCGAACCGCGGTGTTCCAGGTGATCGCCGAGGGACTGCGAGTCGACTTCCCGGTGCTCCGCAGCGTCGATCGCTCGACCGGCAACTTGCCCCAGCAGCTGAACTCGTTCGTCGGTCGCGAAGACCTGGTCGCCGAAGTCGCCGACCTCGTGCGATCTAACCGGTTGGTCACGCTCAGCGGAGTCGGCGGTGTCGGCAAGACCAGGCTGGCGATCGAGGTGGGCGCCGAGCTCGCGGGCGAGCTTTCCGACGGCGTGTGGATGGTCGAGCTCGCGCCCGTGGGCGAGCCGTCCTCGGTGCCCGCCGCCATCGCGACCGCGCTAGGCATCACGCCGCAAGGCGACGCCGCGTTGATCGACACCGTCGCCGATGCGCTCGCGGGGCGCAGGCTGTTGCTGGTCGTCGACAACTGCGAGCACGTGTTGAGCGCGGCGGCGTCGGCCATCAGTGCGATCCTCGCCCGCTCCGAGACCGTCACCGTCCTCGCCACGTCGCGCGAGTACCTCTGGGTCGCGGGAGAGACGCTCCTCTCGGTGTCACCGCTCGGACTCGAGGGCGGCGTTGCATCCGATGCGGTCACGCTGTTCGCCGATCGCGCCCGCGCGGTGCGCGCCGACTTCGGGCTCCAGGATCCCGAGACTGCCGCCGCTGTGATCGAGATCTGCGAGACGCTCGACGGGCTTCCTCTCGGCATCGAGCTGGCCGCGGCGCGGATGGCGGCCATGAGCGCGAGCGAGGTCAGAGATCGACTCGGCGATCGCTTCCGGATGTTGAAGGCTTCCGCGTCCGGTCCCGATCGCCAGCAGACCCTTCGTCATGCGGTCGCCTGGTCATACGACCTGCTGACCGACGACGAACGAGACCTGCTCCACACCACGTCGGTCTTCGCGGGCGGCTTCGACCTCGCGAGCATCTTCGCGGTCGTCGACGGCGGCGACGAGGTGGATGTCCTCGAACACCTCGATTCGCTAGTCCGCAAGTCGCTCGTCGTCGCCGACCACACGACGACGCGCACGCGCTACGGCCTGTTCGAGACGATCCGCCAGTTCGCCGAGGATCGCTTGTCGGAGGCCGGAGCGCTCGAACCGACGCGAGATCGGCACGCGGCGTACTTCGCTCGAGAGGCCGCGGCTCGCTGGGATCACTGGGATGGGCCGCGGTGGCGTGACGCCGTGGACTGGGTCGAGCTCGAGCTGGCAAACCTTCGTGCCGGCTTCCGGTGGAGTGCAGCACGAGGCGAGCTGGAGGTCGCGACCGACATCGCCGCCCATGCCGCGTTGATGGGCTTCTCCGTGCAGCTCTTCGAGACGCTCGCGTGGGCCGAGGAGCTCATCGACGCGGCGAGCGCCGCCGACGTCCGTCGCCTTCCCCGCCTCTACACGGGCGCCGGCTACGCGTGCTTCGCCGGACGGGCTGAGGCCGGCCGTTCGCACGCGCACCGTGCGACCGAGCTCGAAGTCGACCCGCGCTACGAGCCGTGCGAGCCGGGGTACGCCACGTTCATCGAGGCCCTCTGCGAGGTCTACTGCGGGAACCTCGATCGCTACGTCGCCCTCACGGGCGAGGTCGCGCGCCTGTACGGCAGCGAGACGCGGGTATGGCCTCGCGTCCTACGTCGACGGGCTTCAAGCGAGCGGGCGAGTGGACGAGGCCATCGCGCTGACCGAGGACTCGGTCGCTGCCGCGCGCGAGCTCGGCAATCCCTACTGGGTCTCGTACGCGCTGTGGATCGCGGGCCAGGCCTTCTCGAAGGTGGACGCGCGGCGCGCCCTGGCCGCGTGGGACGAGGGTGTGGCGTTCGTACGCGAACACCGCGTGCAGTTCTTCGAAGGGTTCCTCGCGCGAGACGCGGCGAGACTCCATACGTCCGATGGCGAACCCGAGGCGGCGCTCGTGCTGTTCTTCGAGGCCATCGCCGCGTTCCAGCGGGTGGGCAACGTCCCTCAGCTGATCATCACGTTGGCGAGCGTGCCGGCGCTCTTCGAGCGCATCGATCGCCTCGAGCCCGCCGCGACCCTGCTCGGTGCGATGGAGCGCGAGCCGTCGAGCTTCCACCACGTTCCCGAGCTGAATGATCTCGGCAGTCGGCTCACGGACCGGCTCGGGGAGAAGAAGGCCGCCGAGCTCAAGACGGCCGGCGCGGCGCTCGACCTGAACTCGGCGGCCGTCTATGCGCGACAGCAGATCGACATCGCGCGGCGCAACCCGATCGCGGTCGCTCGGCCGGCGCGGCCCGGAGGTCTCAGCCGGAGAGAAGTCGAGGTGCTGCGCCTCGTCGCCGACGGTCGCACCGCGCGCGAGATCGCCGCGCAGCTCTTCATCTCGGCCAGAACTGCCGAGCACCACATCCAGCACGTGTACACGAAGATCGGCGTCACGGGCCGTGCCGCCGCCACGCGCTGGGCGGTCGAGCACGACGTCGTCTGAGAACCCCTACCTACTTCGGCAAATGGGTAGCTCTACCGATGCCGGGGATCCCGCGGATCCGGAGAATCGACTGCAGCGCAGCCACCGGGCTGGCGCACTCGAGAACGGAGATCCAGATGATCCTCGCAACGACGACCGTTGACGACATCGACCAGTTCCTCGCCGTGTTCGGCGAGAAGGGCGCAGACAAGCGGGCCTTCCACGGCTCGAAGGGCTCGACGGTCTTCCGCGATCCCGCCGACGAGAGCCGCGTGTGGGCCATCTTCGACTGGGACGAGCAGGGCTGGACGGCGTTCGTCACCGACCCCGAGGTGCCGCCGATCCTGAAGGACGCCGGTCACCGTGCCAAGCCCGTGTCAGCAGCGGTGCTCGGCACCTACCGGGCATAGGGACGGCGCGCCATGACAACCAACCTCAACCGACCTGCACGAGTCGGAGTCATCACCGATCAGACCGGTCCCCTCTCGTTCATGGGGATCGCCAACGCCAACGTCGCCAAGATGGTGATCGACGACATCAACGCACGCGGCGGCCTGCTCGGCCGTCCCGTCGAGCTCTTCATCGAAGACAGCGCCACCGAGGACAGCGCGGCGGAAGCCGCAGCGGTGAAGGTCGTGGAGCAGCTCGACGTCGATCTCGTGATCGGCGGCATCTACAGCTCGACTCGTCAGGCCATCAAGGGCCCCGCGGTCGACGAGGCCAAGAAGCTCTACATCTACCCGGAGCAGTACGAAGGGCAGGAGTGTCACCCGCTGATCTTCTGCACCGGCCCGGTGCCCGCGCAGCAGATCGAGCCGCTCTTCCCGTGGCTCATGCAGCACACCGGTGCGAAGACCTTCTACATGCCGTCGGCCGACTACATCTGGCCGCACACGCTGAACAAGAAGGTGCGTGAGGTGGTCACCGCCCGAGGCGGCACGATCGTCGGCGAGGAGTACTTCCCGCTCGATCACACCGACTACGAGCTGGTCGTCAAGGACATCATGACGACGGGAGCAGAAGTCGTGTTCAACACGATCGTTCCGCCCGGGCTCACGCCGTTCCTCGAGCAGCTGCACGACGCCGGGTTCGGTGAGCGCGGCGGGCAGATCGTGTGCACGTACTTCGACGAGAACTTCCTGAACCTCGTGCCGGCCGAGCACGTCGAGGGCTTGTACGGATGCCTCGACTACTACCGAGACGTGAAAGATCCCTTCAGCACCGAGCTTCTCAACCGGTACGAGGCGCTCTTCCCCGGCAGCGCCATGTTCACCGCCGGCAGCGCATGCTCCGGCATGTACCGCGGTCTGAAGCTCTGGGAGGCCGCGGTGAGTGAGGCCGGCTCGCTGAACCAGGACGACGTCATCACCGCCCTCGATCACGCCAAGATCGCGCAGGGCCCCGGCGGCCCGGCCGAGATGGTGCCTGGTCAGCACCATGTGCGGATGAACATGTACATCGCTCGGTCCGAGGGCGGCACGTTCAAGGTCGTGAAGAACCTCGGGCACATCGATCCGAAGGAGTGCGACGTCGCCCGCTGACATGACCGATGATGGAGCACGTGGACGACCTCGAAGCGATGGCGCTGGCCCTGGCGGAAGCCAGGGCCGCGCTCGCGCACGGTGACGTCCCGATCGGCGCGGTCGCGCTGGTCAATGACGAGGTCGTCGCTCGGCGTCACAACGAACGCGAGCTCACCGGCGATCCGACCGCGCATGCAGAGCTGCTCGTGTTGCGTGATGCAGCAGCCTCGCTCGGTCGGTGGCGTCTCGATGACGTCACCGTCATCGTCACGCTCGAACCGTGTGCGATGTGCGCGGGGGCGTTGGTGAACGCTCGAGTCGCTCGCGTGGTGTTCGGTGCGGCCGATCCGAAGGCCGGCGCGGTCGGGTCGCTCTACAACCTCTGCGTCGACCCTCGACTGAACCACGAGGTCGTGGTGCAGCACGGTGTGATGGCCGAGGAGTCAGCGGCGCTGTTGCAGAACTTCTTCGCCGACCTGAGGTGACCGGGCGGATCGGCGCAACTGGCAGGTTGGCGACCCCCATGGGGCCATCGGCTTGCCAGTTCCTGAGTGAACGCCCAGTCGCAACCCAATTGGCAGCCGGATTGCCCTCGAATTGGGTCCTAGCAACTCCGTACTCTACTGAGTAGTATACTGCGCATGGTGATCCGACATGCGCTGTTGGCCCTGCTCAGCGAGGGTCCGAAGCACGGCTTCCAGCTGGCCCAGGACTTCGAAGCCCGCACCGGTGAGGTCTGGCCGCTGAACACCGGCCAGGTGTACACGACCCTCCAACGGCTCGAGCGAGACGAGCTGGTCGAGTCCGACGACACCGCCGAGAACGGCGCGCAGAACCGCTACCGCCTCACCGACTCCGGGAGAGTGGAGCTCGACGCGTGGCTGCACCGCCCTCCCGACACGGCGAGCCCTCCCCGTGACGAACTCGTCATCAAGGTGCTCGTCGCGCTGCGTGTGCCCGATGTCGACGTCGCGGAGCTGACCCAGACCTACCGCCGGCACGTGATCCAGGCCATGCACGAGTACACGCGACTGAAGGAGGACGCGCACGAGGATGACACGAGCCTCCTCCTCGTTGCCGACGCGGAGCTCTACCGCCTCGACGCTGTCGTGCGATGGCTCGATGCGGCGGAGGCACGCATCCGCCGGATGCCGGCGGCAGCGGAGACGCGCACCGTGTCCGCACCACGCGTCGTTCGTCGCAAGGTCGGAGCACGGCGATGAGCGCGGTGCTCGAGGTCAGGAAGGTGTCGAAGGCCTACGGCGAAGGTGCGGCCAACGTGCTCGCCCTTCAGGGGGTCGACCTCGTCGTGGAAGCGGGCGAGCTCGTCGCGATCATGGGTCCGAGCGGCTCGGGCAAGAGCACGTTGTTGACGATCGCCGGAACCCTCGAAGAGCCGACGAGCGGTGAAGTCCACATCGACGGGCAGGACGCGTCGGCGATGTCCCATAGCGAGCGCGCCCGCTTGCGTCGGCGCGTGATCGGCTACGTGTTCCAAGACTTCAACCTGCTGCCCGGGCTGACGGTCACCGAGAACGTCTCGCTCCCGCTCGAGCTCGACGGCACACGCGCGAAGGACGCCCGCGTCGCCGCCGCCGCGGCGCTCGAGGAGCTCAACGTCGCGCACCGCGCGGACCGCTATCCCGACGAGCTCTCGGGCGGCGAACGCCAGCGAGTAGCGATCGCCCGCGCGATCGTCGGGGACCGACGGCTGTTGCTCGCCGACGAGCCGACCGGCGCGCTCGACTCGGTCAACGGCGAAGCCGTGATGCGCCTCGTTCGATCAGCGTGCAAGCGAGGGGTCGCGGGCGTGCTCGTGACGCACGACGCGCAGCTCGCGTCGTGGGCCGACCGCGTCGTGTTCCTGCGCGACGGTCGCGTCGTCGACCAGTCCGTTCCGTCAGCGGGGCCCGAGTCGTTGCTGCGGGAGACGTTGGGCCGATGAGCTCGGGAGCCAACGGAGGCATCCCCGCGCGCCGTGCGGTGTCACGGTGGGCATGGCGGCTCTTCCGCCGCGACTGGCGGCAGCACCTGCTGATCCTGAGCATGCTCACGGTCTCGGTAGCCGCGGCTGTGGGCCTCACGTGTGCGGCGTTCAACATCGCGCCAGTCTCGGGTCGCGCTGAGTTCGGCGGTGCCAACCACTGGTTCACGTTCAAGGACGTCGATCCCCAGACGTTGCCCGCGAAGCTCGACGCGGCGCGTGCGTGGTTCGGGCAGATCGACGCGATCGGCCATCGCCGCGTGGCGTTGCCGGGCACGGTCAAGGTGATCGACTACCGGTCGCAGCAGCCCGACGGGGCCTTCGGCAAGCCGCTGCTCCGCCTCCGCTCGGGGCGGTATCCGGTGGCGGATGACGAAGCGGCGATCACAGACAGCGTGGCGCACTCCCTCGGCCTCAAGGCGGGGTCGACCGTCGACCTCGACGGAGTGAAGCGCACCGTTGTCGGCACGGTCGAGAACCCGAGTGACCTCGGCGACGAGTTCGTGCTGCTTCCTCCCTCTGCCATCACGAGCTCCACGTTCGTCACGATGCTCGTGAAGGCGAGCAACGCGCGCGTTGACACGTTCCGGCCTCCGGGCGACACCGGACGCATCGTGGCTGCGCGTGACGCGATCCCGCAGGATGTCCTCGCGGGAGTGCTCACGCTCGTGGTCACGACGCTCGTGCTCTTCCTCGTCGCGCTCATCGCCGCAGCCAGCTTCACCGTCATCGCGCATCGGCGCCTCCCGCAGCTCGGGATGATGGCCGCCGTCGGCGCGAACGAGAAGCAGCTCCGCCTCACCATGCTGATGACGGGCGCGGCCACCGGAGCGATCGCGGCAGTGCTCGGCACCGCGCTGGGGTTGCTCGCTTGGATCGCAGTCGCACCGAGCGTCGGCAGCGCAGTCGGGTATCGCATCGACGCGCTGCACCTGCCGTGGGCATTGGTGGTGGCCGCGATCGTGCTCGCCATCGGCGCGGCGACGGCGGCGGCGTGGTGGCCGGGCCGAACCGTGTCGCGCATCCCTCCGATGCTGGCGCTGTCGGGACGGCCGCCCGTACCTCGTCCGCTGCATCGTTCCGCAGTCCTCGCGATCGCTCTGCTCGTCGGTGGCGTCGTGTGCCTCGTGCTCAGCAACACGAACCAGCAAGCCTCGACCCGTGCGCTCGTCCTTCTCGGGGTCGGCATGGTCGGCGTTGTGGCCGGCATCCTTCTCGTCAGCCCACTTGCCATCCAGGCGGTCGCGAAGCTCGCCGCCCGCGCGCCGGTGGCGGCACGGCTCGCGCTACGCGACCTGAGTCGGTATCGCGCGCGATCGGGAGCGGCGCTTGCGGCGATCGCGCTCGCGCTGGGGATGGCAGTGACGGTGGTCGCGGCGGCCGGCGCAGCGCGCAACAACATCGGGCCCGGCAACCTGTCGTCGACGCAAGTCCTCCTGCGGGGCTCTGACCTCGAGCTGCTCACGCTTCCCGATGCGTCCGAGGTCAAGTCGCTTCAGCGAGGCGCCGACGCGATCACCGCGGCGCTCCCGGGTGCCACGGCGACACCGCTCGAAGTTGCACTCGATCCGCTCGCGCAGACCGACCCTCGGGTTCCCGGCAACGCGCCCGTCGGGCTTGCTCGTCCGTCGGGCGATCGCAGCTACGAGGAGATCGGCGCCGTGTTCGTGGCCACACCGTCGCTTCTCGGCGCCTATGGGCTCGACCCGAGCGACCTGGCCGGTCGTGATGTCGTCACGAGCGAGACCGGGACGCTCCGGCTCCTCTGGACCGGTGCGCCGCGCTCGGCTGACAGCGAGCCCGGTGAGGCGTTCGAGTCGAAGGGCGGGCTGCCCGACAGCTTCTCGTCGTTGCCTCAGGTGCTCGTGAACCCGGACCAGCTCGCGGCCCACGGCTGGAGCGCGGTGCCGTCAGGGCAGTGGCTCATCGAGACGGCAAGACCTCCGACCGCGAGCGAGCTCGAAGCAGCGCGGGTCCTCGCGACGCAGTACGGCCTTCGCCTCGAGACTCGAGCCAGCCACGCACGCCTCACGAACATCAGCGCGGGCGCGGTCGCAGTCGGGATGTTGCTCGCGCTCGCGATCTTGGCGATGACCATCGGCCTGATCCGAGGCGAGTCGATGGGGGAGCTGCGCACGCTCACTGCAACCGGAGCCACGAGATCGACGCGACGAGCGATCACCGCGGTCACCGCAGCTGCACTCGCTGCGCTCGGCGCGCTCCTCGGGATGGCCGGCGCGTACGTCGGGCTGGCGGCGGGACGGCTGAGCAACCTCTTGCCGTTGCCGTTCGCCGAGCTCGCCGTGATCGTGATCGGCACGCCGCTCGTCGCGGGTGGCGCAGGTTGGCTGTTTGCAGGTCGCGAGCCCGCTGCGATCGCGCGTCGTCCCCTCGACTGACGCGCCGCCCCGGTCAGTCAGCGAGCGCGTACAGGCGCCAGGGAGAATTGAAGCCCTTCAGCGTGTGCTGAGCCCACAGTTCGACATGATGGGCGGCACGACGAGGACGTCGGGGCCGGATCCCCACTGCTGCCACACGATCCGAAACCCGTCATTCGTCCTCGCGTACTGAACCTCTGGCACCTCCATCGGCGGGAGTCTCGCATTGGCCGCCTACTAGCGTGCGACCCGGAAGGATGCCAGAGCGGACGAATGGGACGGCCTCGAAAGCCGTTGAGGTCTTCGGGCCTCCGTGGGTTCAGGTGCAGGTTGGCTGTTTGCCGGTCGCGAGCCCGTTGCGATCGCGCTGTCGTCCGTTGGACTGACCCCTAGCCAGCGAACGAGTAAAGGCGCCAGGGCGTTTCGAAGCCCTTGAGGCTGTGCTCGCCGCGGTCTTCGAAGCGCGGATCGCCACCGAGCATCAGATCGCGGACGGTTGACGACACGAAGATCTCGCCGTCTTCGGCGGCTTGTTCCACGCGGGCGGCCAGGTTCACCGTGAAACCGCTGACGTCACCATCGGCTCGCACCTCGATCTCGCCCGTGTGGACGCCACATCGGATCGGCAGGCCGAGCTCCGAGACTTCGCGACGGAAGTCACGCGTGAAGTCGAGCGCTGGCGAGGGTGAGTCGAAGCGCAGCAGCAACCCGTCGCCGGTGGCCTTCACCATCACTCCCCGGTGGCGGTTCGCCATTGCCCACGCGAGGCGGTCGTGACTGTCGAGGGTGCGTCGCCACTGTTCGTCTCCGTCGGAAGCCGTGCGGGCGGTTGATCCCACGATGTCGGTGAAGACGACCGTGGCGAGGGTGCGTTCGCTGCGGGCCGGCGCGATCGATCCGCAGATGAACTCGAGATGCGCGTCCGTCACGGTCCGCCACTCCGGTCCGACCAGAGTGATGTGGTCGCTGCCTGGTGTCTCCGTGTACATCGCGCCTGGGATGTGCTCGGCGAGCCATCGACCGGCGGCGACGGGGATGACCGCGTCGCCGACGTCGTGCGTGACGAGTGTCGGCACCGCGATCTCACTGAGGCGGTCGCCGGCATCGAGCGGGGCGAGACTCGCGGCCTGGCGTCCGATGTCCGCTGACGTTGCGCTCAACCGTTGGAATCGTCCAGTCCACCGGACGAACGCGGCGTTGTCCTTCTGCGAAGGGTTGAACCACTCGACGAACCACTGCGGATTGGTCCCCCACTCGTCGATGAGACGCCCGAACTTGCGGAGCGTCGTGTCCAAGTCAGGGTCGAACTCGACTGCGGCTGCGAGGCCCGGGTTCGAGTTCCCTAGCACGAGCCGATCGACACGCTCCGAGTGCAGGACCGTGAAGAGCTGCGACATCAACCCACCTTCGGAGAAGCCCACGAGCGTCGCGGGCTCGAGCCCGGCGGCGTCCATCACCGTCAAGATGTCGTCGCATCGCTCCTCGAGCGTCGGCGCCGCGTCGAAGCGATCGGACAGCCCGATCCCTCTCTTGTCGAAGGCGTTGTGACCCGGGTGTGGTCGCCTAGGTACTCGAGCGACCGACGAAACAGCTCTTGCTCCCAGATCAGCTCACAGTTCGAGATGATGGGCGGCACGACGAGGACGTCGGGGCCGGATCCCCACTGCTGCCACGCGATCCGAACCCCGTCATTCGTCCTCGCGTACTGAACCTCCGGCACCTCCATCGGCGGGAGTCTCGCATTCGCCGCCCTACTAGCGTGCGACCCGGAAGGATGCCAGAGCGGACGAATGGGACGGCCTCGAAAGCCGTTGAGGTCTTCGGGCCTCCGTGGGTTCGAATCCCACTCCTTCCGCACGGCCCGGCCTGTCGTCTTGGCGCGTGGTTGTTGTGGGGCAACTTGCTGCCAAGAGAATCTGCTCACGGGAGGGGGCGCAGTGAAGCTGACAGAGCTGAGCGACGCCGTCGAGGCCAGCCACCGGGCGCTCGCCGCCATCATCAACGGCGATGTCGAACCGTTCCTCGCGCTGTACTCCGATGCCGAGGACATCACAATCGGCAACCCGTTCGGTCCGTTCGCTGTCGGCCGTGACGGCACGCGAGCGGCAGGTAGTCGCGCTTGCGGGCAACTACAGCGACGGCGAGATCGTCGGCTTCGACCCGGTGGCCACGCATGCGACAGACGCGCTGGCGTGCGTCGTCGAAGTGGAGCGATTCTCCGTGAGGCTCGCAGGCGCGCCCGAGCTCGCGTCGGTAGCGCTTCGAGTGACGAGCCTGTACCGCCGCGAAGCGGACGGGTGGCGCCTCGTGCACCGCCACGCCGACCCGATAACGACTGTCCGGCCCGCAGATTCGGTGGCCGCCCGTGGATGACGCGGCGCTCGCGGAAGTGGTGCGCCGCCTCGCCGACGCGGTGCTGATCGCCGACGCCGACGGGCAGATCGTGTTCTGGAACGCCGCGGCCGAGCGGCTCTTCGGGTGGAGCAACGAAGAGGCGGTCGGTCAGCGCCTCGACCTCATCATCCCCGAGCGACTTCGCGACCGCCACTGGGAGGGTTGGCATCGGGTGATGACGACGCGAGAGACGAAGTACGGCGACTCGCTCCTCGAGGTGCCGGCGTTGCGGCGAGACGGCACGCCGCTGTCGATCGCGTTCACCGTGTCGCTTCTCGCGGAGCCCGGCACGAACAAGGTGACGAGCGTCGTCGCGGTCCTTCGCGACGACACCGTGCGCTGGCAGCAGCGGCGCGAGATGAACGCGCGGAGCTCACCCTCCTGCCGCGCGCCGATCCTCGATTGGCCGAACCCTCCGGCTGAGCCCGGCTCCCCGGCGAGCGCTCAGGGGTGGGCTGGCTCGACCTGGCCCGTGGTGAACGGCTCGGTACGGTGCACCACCTGGTCGTCGTACAGACCGGCGATCTGCGACTCGGACAGGCTGAGCAACTTCGAGAGGATCTCTGTCGTGTCTTCGCCTATCGACGCGGCACCGCGCGAGATGCGGCCCGGAGTGAGCGACATCTTGGGCACGACGCCATACACCCGGATCGGCACCCCGGACTGGCGATCGACCACGGGGACGGTCATGTCTCGGGCTCGGTAGTGCTCGTCGTCATATTGATCCTTGACCCCGAACACTCGTGAGCAACCGATCTGAGCCTTGTTGAGGGTCGTCTCGACATCGAGCGCGGTCCGCGAGGAGCAAAACTCGCGTAACAGCCGATCCACCTCTCGACCCTCGTCGGAGTTCACTGCGAGGGCGTCCTTGGAACACGCCTCGAAGCTGTACTTGTCCGAGTCGAGTCCGAGCAGCCGTGTCACTCTGGCGAACATCACCGGACCGAGGCACCCGATGAACACCCAGCCGTCGAGACACTGGAACGTGTCGTATGGCTGAAATCCCGGTGCCTTGTTGCCGGTGTGGCCATAGGCGACGCCCTCGCCCGTGTAGAGGGGCATGCAGTTGCCTTGCGTCTGGGCGACAGCTTCGTACTGAGCGAGGTCGACCACTTGGCCACGTCCGGACTTGTTGACCTCCCAAAGCGCCATCATCGTGGCTGCCCATCCGGTCAAGGCCGTGATGTAGTCGCCCGTGAAGACCTTGGCTCGTTGGGGCGGACCGGCGGGATCGCCCGTGACGTTCATCATTCCGCCGTAGGCCTGTGCGAGAGCGTCGTATCCCGGACGGCCGAGGTAGTCCTCCTGGCCGAACTGGCCGTAGGTCGAAACTCTCACGATGACGAGCCGCGGGGTGACCGCGAGGGCTGAGCTCGTTGCACATGCCGTTGCGCTCGCACGTGCCGGGAGCCGACGACTCCATCCACACATCTGAGATCTTCCACAACGCCATGACGAGCTCGAGCCCTCTTGCTTGCTTCAAGTCGAGGCCCATCGAGAGCTTGTTCTTCGCGACTCTCGGCCTCGTCGGCGCCGTGAGGTCGGGGGCCGCGTGTGAGAAGGGGCGCGGTCGTTCGGAATGGGTCACCGCCGGCACGCTCGACGTGAATGACTTCGGCGCCGAACTCGGCCAGCTTCGTGCCGATGTAGGGCTGGGCGATCAACACGCCGGTGCCGACTGCTCGGATGCCGGCGAGTGGTCCAAACGCAGGCATCAGGGTGGGTGTAGGCGGCCGCTCCAACTGTTGGATCCAGTCCGGGATCTGGCGTCTGTACTCCTCGATCCGGTCGTCGCCTACCACTAATCGTTCGTCATGTGCCATCGCCGACCCCCAAGCATCCGATTCCGGCGGAAATGCTGGCACGACGCGGCGGCTCAGTGCCGAAATCTGCGGGGACACTCGCCCTCGGGACCGGTTCTCGTTGCACTCAACAGGATGACCTCACGCGTCGTGGCCGGAAGGTTCGAAAGACGTCCCACTAGTTCCGCCAACGGGCGACACCGACGAGGCCCGAGCGTGATTGCCCAGGCTCGAAACGAAGCGACGCAGCAGTCAGTGCCGGGCCGGCTTCGGTTGCGAGGCATCAGCGGCACGCCCACGCGATCCTTGTCCGACCCGCGCGCTCAGGCTTCGTCGGCCAAGAGAAGGTCGATCTCGTCCATCGCGGCTTGTTGCTGGGCCATGAGCTCCCTCAGCCGGTTCATCCTCGAGCGAGGGTCCAGCGCGGGCGATGAGGCCTCTTCGACCGGTTGCTTGGCTGGCGAGAGGAAGAGGTTGGCAAGATAGCCGGTGAAGGTGCCGAAGATGCCGACGCCGACGACGATGATGCCGGTGCCGATCAGCCGTCCGTGCTCGGTCACGGGGTACTGGTCGCCGTAGCCGACGGTGGAGATCGTGACGATCACGTACCACAGCGCATCAGATGCCGAGGTGATGTTGGCACCTGGCGCGTACTGCTCGACCGCGAGGACCGCCAACGTGCCGAACTCGAGAACCAAGAGGCCCATCAGCAACAGGGTGAGCAGAGCACTCCCCGCGCGATCCCTCAGCACGCTGTGCGCGATCTGCTTGACGCCGAAGGTGCGCAGGAGTCGGAAGACGCGCACCAGTCGGAAGACTCGGAGGATCTTCGCCTGCGGCAGCGGCAGACTCGCGAGGAGATCTGCCCAGCCGAAGCGCCGGAAGAAGTACCGTGTCTTCGACTCGGCTGTGAGCAGACGGTAGGTGAAGTCGGCCAGGAAGATGATGCTGAGCAGCCAGTTGATCGCGTCGATCACCGTATCCAGGTTCGGATCTCTGACCGCGTAGATCAGGACGATGTTGAAGATCGACAAGATCGACAAGATGCCGATGAAGATCTCGTACCCGGGGTTCTTGAGCTCTTGACGGCTTGTCGGCGATGGCCATACCCGTGCCCCCGTTTCGTTCCGCGATGTCCGTACCGCCTCGGACACACCGGGCACACCGGGCACACCGCCGACGGCGATCCCCTACCTGGTGCTCACTCAGGCACCCCATGTGTATCGCGTCCGGTGACGGCGCCCTGAGGCGGACGGGGCTGCAACTCGCCGGGGCGTGACCTCACCGCGAGGTGCGCGGACCTGTTCCATGGCCACATGCCGTGGATCTCGACTCGAAAGTCCCGCGGTCGGCGCGGTCCGTCGCCACGCCAATGCAGGTTTGCTTTCCCGCGCGTCATCGGCGCCGCGGCGCCACCGCGAAGAACGCCGCGAACGAACTCCACGTTCTGACTTCCGGAGGGACTTCAATCAGTCGGGGCGAATGTTCGAAAGACATCTCACCAGTTCCGCCCGTGTGGGTTCGCGTTGCGGTCAGTCGTTCGCACTCCGTCGTGTGGTGAGACTCTCGAGTGTGGACCGGGCGATGTGCTCGGGCGCTTCGGGCGGGAACGGCGTGACGCAGCTGCAGTTGATCTCGCAAAGGACATAGGTGTCGGTGCCGTCGTCTGCGGGTGGACCGAGAAGGAAGTCGGCGTCCCAGATCACGGGGAGTCGTTCCGGGGGCAGATCGAACAGATCTCGTAGGCCGGGCACCCACTGCGTCTCGAGCTGAGCCCGCAGTGGGGCGAACCCGGGCGCACCCGGGGGATACATCGTCTTGGGTGACGGCAGGCCCATGACGCGGGCCGCGCTCCCTGCGTCTGTGATCAGCGTGTCGGCACTTTGTCGGGAGAACCCGACCACCTTGTCGAGGACGAGGTACGCACGGATCAATCCCTCCGTGATCCGCGGTTGGAACGCTTGGTCGATGACGACTCCACCGTTCGCGAAGTACGGCGCGCAAACGTCAATGAACGCGGCCAGCGCCATCTCATTGATGTCGGTGTCGCGGTGTTCGGCCCCGTGCACGAGGACGGGCGTGGTGGCAGTGATCGGTCGCGAGCAGTCAGCGGAGACCTCGACCTTCCACACGCCGATGCCTGCGTTGCCCCGCTGTCGCTTCACCACCCGCGGTCCTTCGGCGAGGCGACCCGGCAGCTGAGACTGCAGCTCAGGGAGCGTGGTGTAGCGATGGACGTCGCTTCCCCAGCCGAGAGACCTCGTGCGGAAGAGCACGTCCTTGGTGCCGATGAGGGCGATGGTGTCCGGGTGCGTGCTCACCCACACGCCGGCCGACGAGAGATCGTGCAGGATCTTGTCGAACCGGGTTCGGTCCTGTCCGTGACCGATTGGGTCGATCCATACCAGCACTCCGTCAGCTTCGAGTAGCTCCGCGCGCACCTCAGCCGCGATCTCGTCGCGGTAGATCGTTGGGATTGCAGTCACACCCACCGCGACCAGAGCGTTGACCACCGGCCGGAGACGTTCGTTTGACGCAATGCCCGCGCGCCGAGCCGCCTCATCGCCTCGCCACACCACTGCCACCCGAAGGGTCTCGGCGTCAGCCGTGGTGGCTGGCTCCCTCGTGAGCACGAGCATCGTCGGGGTCGACATGCACGTGGGCGTCACCGAGATGCGCGACTGCCCTCAGCAGTCGGTGACGAACGGCCTCGGCGATTGAATGCCCCTCGCTCACCGGAAGAGCTGCGGGCACCGTGATGTCGAGGTCGGCCACGAGCCGGTGTCCGAGCCAGCGAACGCGCGGGTCGGCGACAGCAACAACCCCAGGCGATGCAGCGGCGACGGACTCGACCTGACCGACGATCGCAGGGTCGACCGCGTCCATGAGGCGGTAGTACACCTGCTTGGCAGCACCGCGCAGCACCGCGAGGATCGCGATCGTGATGCCGAGACCGACGACGGCATCGGCTCGTTCCAAGCCGGCCCACACGCCAACGGCGCCGAGTGCGACTGCCAGAGAGGTGAACCCGTCGGCGCGGGCGTGGTAGCCGTCGGCCACGAGCGCGGCGGAGCCGAGCGCGTTGCCTTCGCGGGTGCGGTACAGGGCGACGAATTCGTTGCCGACGAAGCCGATGATTCCGGCGACGAACAGGATTCCGACGTGGCTCACGCGCTGGGGATGGATGAGGCGGGTGATCGCCTCCCACCCGGCGATGAACGCTGACAGCGTGATCATCAGGATCACGAACATTCCGGCGAGGTCTTCGGCACGGTCATAGCCGTATGTGTACCTGCGGTTCGACGGACGGCGACCCAATCGAAAGGCCAGGAACAGCGGCACCGCCGTGAGCGCGTCGGCGAAGTTGTGGATCGTGTCCGCGAGCAGCCCAACGGAACCGGTGAGCACCACGATCGCCGTCTGCACGAGCGCGGTCACCATCAACGCGACGAACGACACCTTGACGGCGCGCACGCCACGCTCGCTCGCCTCGAGGGCGTCATCGATCGAGTCCGCGGCGTCGTGACTGTGCGGACGGAGGATCTGAGCGAAGGCACCCCGAAGACCACGCGCGTGGTTGTGGTCATCGTTGTGTTCGTGGTTGTGGTCGTGATGCTCGTGCGTCACGCCCTGCGCCTCTTGGCGTGATGACGCCCACCCGTCACGAGGTGGTCGGCCTGAAGCAGCGCTTCTGAGGCCAGTCGTTCGATGTGCTCGTTCTCCGCCGCGTAGAAGATGCGATTGCCCTCGCGTCGCGTCCGGACAGCGCCCGCGAGGCGCAGCTTCGCGAGGTGCTGGGACACTGCGGTCGGACGGACGCCGACGTGCTCTGCCAACGCCGCGACCGAGTGCTCGCCGTGCAGCAGCGCCCAGATGATCGCGAGACGCGTGGGGTCGGCGAGCAGCTTCAACATCTCGGCGGCGGCGATGAACTCGTCGCCTGAAGGCTCCTCAACTACCTTCGCAGACACGAAGGTAGTTTGCCAACCAGACGACGTCGCCGCAACCGGCGTCGCGTCCTACCGTGGCGCGATGACCGAGTTCGTCGAGCAGGACCTGAGCGGTGCTCGCTTCGAACGGGTGAGCCTGCGCAACGCTCGGATGCACAGGGTCGACCTGAGCGGCGCCGAGATCCGCGGTAGCGCCTTGCAAGGCGTGCGGATGATCGGCGTCGAGCTCTGGGACGTCGAGATCTCGGGTGAGATCAGCAACGTCGTCGTCAACGGTGTCGACATCGGCCCGCTGATCACAGAAGAGCTGAACCGCCGCACACCCGAACGAGCGAAGATGCACCCCGAGGATGTCGCGGGGTTCAAGGAGGCATGGGCCATCGTGCTTCGACTGTGGGAAGACACGGTCGAGATCGCGCGGTCCCTGCCGCCAGACGCACTCCACTCGCGCGTCGATGGCGAGTGGTCGTTCGTCGAGACCCTGCGTCACCTCAACTTCGCGAGCGTGGCATGGGTCGGCCGGATGATCCTCGGCAACCCTTCGCCCTGGCACCCGCTCGACCTCCCGTGGGACGAAGCACCCGGATGGGACGGCATCCCATGGGATCGCGATGCACGCCCCACCCTCGACGAAGTGCTGGTGGTGCGACGAGAACGCCAGGCGATGGTCACCGGAGTCATCGAGTCGCTCACCGACGAGCAGCTCGCATCCCACGTCTCACGATCCGAGCCCGGATGGCCGCAGATCGACCACTTCCCGTTCAAGGAGTGCCTGCACATCGTGCTCAACGAGGAGTGGGAGCACCGCCGCTACGCGGAACGAGATCTCGCCCTGCTCCGAGCGTCCGCGTAGCGTCTCTCCTGGTGGGGGGTAGAACGCGTCGACGATGGTGGATCGCGGCCACGGCCGCAGCCACGGTCATATTCGTTGCGCTCGGCTTCGCGATCGGCGTGCGGGCATGGCTCACCGAACCGCCGAGACGAGTCGGGGTCCAGGAGACCGTCGAGAGCTTCCGCACGGTGTCGAAGGAATCGGCCGCGGTCGACGGCGTCTACGTGTACGACAGCTCGGGACAAGAGAGCATCGACGCGCTCGGTGGCGACAGCCACACGTACCCCGCGGAGACGGCGCTCACTGTCACGAGCGAGGGCTGCGGCGAGCGCATGACGTGGAAGCCGCTCGCCGGTCGGGCGGAGACCTGGCTCGTCTGCCCGGTCGGCGGGGGCCTCGCCATGCCGAGCGCGAACAGTGTGCACTCGTTCTTCCGCCAGACCTACGACACCGGCTTCGTCTGCGACGGCTCGTGGTGGGTGCCGCCGCCCAACGTCACCGAGTGGACGAGCTCGTGCTCGAACAAGGACCGCACGAGCACCCGCACCGGGCGCGTCGTCGGCATCGAGCCCTACTCGGTCGACGGCAAGGCGCGACAGGCGATCCACGTCAGCTGGATCGATCGTCTGTCACGTGACTCCGACGGCACGGTGACGACCGACGTCTGGATCGACCAGGAGACGGGACTGATGCTGAAGGAGCACAGGGTGACCGACTCGCGCAACGACTCGGTCGTCGGGAAGGTGGTCTTCCGCGAGCAGCTCGATCTGACGGTGCGCTCGCTCAACCCGGAGCGCTGATCAGCGGGGGATCCGCAGCACGCGCACGAGTCGGCGAGCTGCGGGCGATGATCGAAGACGCGCGCACGCCCTCGTACGAGTTCACGTCGCGGTGGCCGATCAACGCGCTCGGTCTGCGCTTCGAGCTCGACCACGAAGGCCAGATCGCCAGCTGGGCCGCGTGGGCGCGGCAGCAAGTCGCGACGTGGCGCAGCCCGTCGGATGCGGGAGATTGGGACTGGGACGCAGCGCTCAGCTGACGTGCACGATCACGAGCGCGACGTCGTCGTTGCGCTCGCTGATCGGCAGGACCTCTTCGATCTCGCGGCCGAGGCCGACGGCGATGTCCTCCGCGTCGGTCTCTCCTTCGCTGGCGCGCGCGACGAGCTTCTCGAGCGCGTCGGGATCGAGTCCGTGTGGAGGCGAGACGTCGGTGACACCGTCGGTGTAGAGGACCAGGGTGTCACCGCGCTCGAGCCTGCCCTCCACCGGCGTCACCGTGATGGACGGGACCGCGCCGACGAGCATCCCCGGTGATCCCACAAGCTCAGTGGTGCCGGCGGCGCGCACGATGACGGGGAACGGGTGTCCGGCGGATGTCGCCGTGATCTGCCACGTGCCGTCACCGATCGGGTCCAACGTCAGGTAGGCGACGGTCGCGAACAGACCCCGGTTTCCCGCGTGGAGCGCGTCGTTGAGCCACGTGAGCACCGCGGGGGGATCTGCCCCGTGGGTCGCCGCGGCGCGGATCGTGTGCCGCGCGATCGCGGTGACGGCGGCAGCATCGGGACCGGTGCCGCAGACGTCGCCGATCACGAGCGCCCACCGACGGTCGTCGATGGCGAACGCGTCGTAGAAGTCTCCGCCGACCTCTGACACGGCGCCTGCGGCCCAGTACCGCGCGGCGATCGTCAGCCCGTCGACATGCGGGAGACGAGGAGGGAGCAGAGCGGCCTGGAGCTTGCTGGCGATCAAACGGTGCTGCTCGGTGAGCCACACGTTGTCGAGCGCCTCGGCGATGCGCCCAGCGGCCGCCTGCGCGAGAGCGACATCCTCATGGTCGTAGACCCGACCCGACTCTGCGCTCACGAACTGCATCGCTCCGATCGTGCGCCGACTGGTGTTGAGGGGCACGGTGATGACGCTCGTGAGCTGCAGCTTGTCGAGCAGGTCGAGGACATCGCCCCGCCTGGTGTCGTCGGCGTCCACCGCATCGAGCGCAGCGTTGACGTACTCAGGCGTGACCTCCCTCAGGAACTCGAGGCGACCAGTGCGGATCACAGCGGGCACGCCCCGCGCTTCGTCCGGGTCGTAGGGGTACCGCTGTCGCATCAGCGCCGCCCACTCGACTTTCGTCGGATCGACGTGCGCGAGCTCGACTTCGGGTGTTCCCCCCGGTTCGGGAAGGAAATGCAGCGTGCACCAATCGCCCAGCTGGGGCACTGCTGCCATGGTCACGGCCCTCATCAGCTGGCGATAGTCCCTGGCGGAGACTGCGACCCGATTGATCTCCGCGAGGAACTCGAGTCGCTCGCGCAGCACGCGCTCCTGTCGCACCGCGTCTTCGGCCTGTGCGTACCTGCGCGTCGCTTCGAGCTCGAGTCGCTTGCGGGGCGTGATGTCGGAGGTGCACCCGATCGTGCCGGTGACGTTTTCGTCGGAGTCGAGGGTCACCGTGCCGCGGCCCTGAAGCCAATGGACCGTGCCGTCGCCCCAGATCACCCGATGCTCGACCTGATACGCCGACTTGTTGGCGACCGCGCGCTCGAGCGTCGCGACCGTCTCATCGACGTCGTCGGGATGGATCAACGAGACCCAGTGTTCGAACGTGCCGTCGAAGGTCCCGGGTTCGAGCCCGAAGATCCGCTCCATCGTCGAGTCCCACTCGGTGACGCCCGACGCGAGGTTCCAGTGCCACGTGCCCAGCTCGCCCGCGGCGAGCGCGAGCACGAGATGCTGGTTGAGATCGGACGCGCGCTGCTCGAGCACTCGGAGCTCTGACTGCGCGTCGTCAGACGCGCCGATGAAACCGACGACCTCGCCGGCTTCGTCCTTGAGCGGAGCGACCCACGCGTACACCCAGTCGGTCGTGCCGTCCGGCCGTGCCGCGGGCACCGCGCCAGACCATGTCTGACCCGCGCGGACGAGGTCGATGACGTTCGCCACCTCGACCGCGGTCGCCGACGAGAAGAACTCCTTGATCGAACGCCCGACAGGCTCCGAGGCCTCGAGCCCGTAGACCCTCCGGGCGACCGCGTTCGCGGCGAGGATCGTGCCGCCGAGATCCGCGACCACGACTGCGCGCGGCAGAGCGTCGAGCACCAGGTGGGTGTGGCCGAGCGCTCGCATCGCAGCCGAGTCGGGGTCGTGCGTCACAGCCATCACCTGCCCTTCGGCCCGGAGGGGTGAGCGCGCGTCAACGTACCCGGCTCCCGTCCATCCGCATCCGCACGACGGAGCCGTCACCGTCACTTCGGATCTGCACGAGGTCGCAGAGCTGGTGCACGAGCCACAGGCCCCGCCCGCCCACGGCATCAGCGGCGGGCCGGCGCCGCCCGACGAGCGGGTCGACGATATGACCAGCGTCGGCGATCTCGCAGACCACAGAGTCGCCGTCGATCCACACTCGCAGCGTCCCCGAGCCACCTCCGTATCGCACGCTGTTCGTCGCGACTTCGTCCACGGCGAGGACGAGATCGTCGGTGCGCTCGAGCGTGAGACCCACGTGCGCGGAGAGCGCCGCGAGGCTCGCGCGAACTGCTCGCAGGTCGAGGTCGCGAAACGGCACGACGTGCGCGCCCTCGGGCGGGGGACGAAGGGGCGCCGTCAACCCGTCCGCGTCTTGACGGGGTTCGCCATGCGTGACGGCGGCGCGCGCGACGACATCGGGGGAGAGCGCGTTGACGTCATACGGGCACACGAGGTGCAACGCGAGATCGAGGAACGCGAGGTCGAGCAGGCGCTCGTGGATCTCGCACTCGATGACCTCGTCAGGGGAGCGGCCCGCAAAGATCGGCTCTCCGACACCGCGGGCCCGACCGGACGCGCCCAGCCGTCCACGAGCGAACTGGTCCCAGAGCGAGACGATGCGCCCCGGGTTCCTCCCGAGGGTCGCCATGTCCGCGAACGTCACCTGTTCGGCTACCGACCCGAGCTCGGCCTTCAGCGCTCCCAACCGGGGCTCGGGGAGGGCGACGAGCACGGCATCCTCAGCCTCGGCTCCCTCACGCACGAAAGGGACCACACGCGCGAGGAGGTCGTCCTGGTCTTCGTAGAAGAGCGCTTCATGTCGAAACCCGCCCACGCGGAACCCCGGGTCCTGGAGATGGCCAAACACGTTCCTACCCGAGAAGGCCCCGGTCAAACGGGTGCGATGGTGATCAGCGTGTCCATGCCGGTCGCGAGGAGGAGGTCCAGGAGCCGATGCGTCGTGCCGCTGAGCGTCACCGTGGTGCCCTCGTTCAGGAGGCTCTGGAGCGCGTGGATCGCCGTCGAGTCGACGAAGGTCAGACCCGAGGCGTCGATGACGAAATGGTCGACGCCATCGCTGGCCAGGGTGTGGAGGACGGTCGTGAACGTCCCGACCGTCGAGGGATCGATCTCCCCGGTCACGGTCACCTCGGCAGTCGATCCGTTGACCGAGGCTGTGATCGAGAACGGCGTGTCGAGGATGCAGGCCACGGCTGCCGTTTACCCGCGGCGCCCCCGCGCCATCCCTCGGGTCACGGGTCGCAGGTCACAGCTGGATCGCGAACAGCGCGATCGCTGCTGCCCCCATGAGCGCGAAGGTGAGCCACCCCAGCGTGCGGGCGAGGCGTCCGTTGCGGCGATCTCCCATGATCCGCTCGTCGTCCGCGATGAGCATCACGACGGCGACGAACGGGGCAGCGAGCACACCGTTGATCACCGCGACCACGACGAGGAGCGCGATCGGGTTCACGTGCATCAGGCTCAGGAGGGTCGCTCCGATCGTCGCAACGACGACGAGGCCGTAGAACACCGGCGCCTTGCGAGGGCTGCGCGAGAAGCCCCACCGCTTGTTCAGCAGCCCCGCCATCGCTGACGATCCCGACCCCGCGAGCACGGGGACCGCGAGGAAGCCGGAGCCGACGAAGCCCAGCGCGAACACGACGCTTGCGAGGCTCCCAGCTACTGGCTCGAGCGCCTTCGCCGCGTCCGCGGCAGACGAGATCTTCTGTCCGCCGTCGGCTCCGAGCGTGGCGCCGGTCGCGACGATGATCGCGAACATCACGAGGTTCGACAGCGTCATCCCGAACAGGACGTCGAGCCGGCTCGTCTTGACCTTGAGTCGGGCCTGCGCGCTGGAGCGCTCGTCGAGCGTCACGGCCTTTTCGCCTCCCTCGGGCTCGGCCCGCAGCTCCTCGATGCGGTTGGCCGACTGCCAGAAGAAGAGGTACGGGGAGATCGTCGTGCCGAGCACGCCGATCAGCAGCCCGAAGTAAGCGGCCGACCATGTGATGTGCGGGATGAGCAGGTTGCGAACTACCGCTCCCCAGTCCACGTGCGACACCGCGAGCACGACCAGATACGACACGAGCGAAAGGCACAGGATCTTGAAGACCTTTGCGATCGTCTCGAACGAACCCGAGACGACGAGCGCGGTGATCGCGATCCCGCCGATGACTGCCCACACGGTCGCGGGTCCCGCGTGCAGCAGGTGCATGCCCTGCCCGATCGCGACGAGGTCGGCCGCCATGTTGAGGACGTTCGCGAGCATGAGCAACGCGATGAGAACGCCGACCAGCGCGCGCGTGCGGGGCCCGAACCTCGCTCGGATCAGCTCGCCCAGGCCCTTGCCCGTCGACAGCGCGGTGCGGTCGCACACCTCTTGCACCGCGGACATGAGCGGCCAGGTGACGAGCGCGGCCCACACAAGGCCGTACTGGAACTGCGCGCCGCTCTGCGCGTACGTCGCGATTCCGGAGGGGTCGTCGTCCGACGCGCCGGTGATCAGTCCCGGGCCGAGCGCCTTCGCGTAGTGCCGCCAGCCCGGGTGCCTCTCGGCGGTCGGGGCTTCTTCGTCCACGCCGTCGAGCGTGTCCATCTCTCTAGTTCCGGTGGCTGACGGCGTGACACATGGTGTCGCCCTTACCCCCAGGTCACGAGGTTCACACCGCTGATCGTGGGCGCCACGTTCCGGGTACGGAAGCCGTGTCGGACGAAACGGGAGGTGCCGTAATGGCGTTCGTGTATCCCGAGAGCCGTTACTACTACGACTGGTACGCAGCCGAGACGCCGATGCCGCCTGCACGGCCCACGGACAGCTCGATCAAGGCCGCAGTCGTCGAGCGGCTGCGGAAGAACCTGTTCACGAAGAGCTTCGATCTGCGCGTCGACGTGAAGCGCGGCGTCGTGATCCTCGCCGGGGTCGTCGACTCGCGTCTCGCCAAGCGCTCGGCTGGCGACGACTGCTGGGACACCGTCGGCGTGATCGACGTCAGCAACCAGCTCGAGGTCGCCGAAGGTGTGAGTGACGGGCCGGAGCCCGTGCGCGACTTCATGACGACGGGCGTGGTGGCTCTCGAGGCCGACGCGCCGCTCCAGGCCGCGGGCGCAGCCATGCGGGACTCGGACGTCGGTTCTGTCGTCGTGATGCGGAGCGGCGAGGTCGCGGGCATTCTGACGGACCGCGACATCGTGGTGCGGGCGGTCGCGCACGCTCTTGATCTGACGGCCACGAAGCTCGGCGACATCTGCACCGACGCCGTCATCACCGTCGACCCCGATGATCCCGTGGAGACGCCGGTACGCCTGATGCGCGAGCGGGCGGTGCGCCGGATCGTCGTCGTCGAGGACGAGGTGCCGGTCGGCGTGCTGTCGATCGGCGACATGGCGCGACGACGCGATCCAGGGTCAGTCCTCGCAGACGTCGTGGCCGCGCCCGCGAACGCCTAGTCGTCCGCGCTGGGTGCGTGGTAGACGCGTGCCATCGGCACTGACTCGGTCAACACGTCATCGGGATCGAGTTGTCCCGACGCTTGTATGAGCCGGGCCACCACCCCGGTCCAGCCTGTCTGGTGCGACGCACCGAGGCCGGCGCCGTTGTCACCGTGGAAGTACTCGTAGAACAGGATGAGGTCGCGCCAGTGCGCGTCCTCCTGGAACAGGCGGGTGCCGCCGTATACGGGACGCGTGCCGTCCGGGACCGCGAAGGAAGGTCGAGGCGAGCCTGCGGGAAAGCTCCATCGCGACTTCGAAGAGCGTCATCTCGACGCCCGAGCCGGTGGGGCACTCGATCTTGAAGTCGTCGCCGTAGTACCGGTAGTGCTGCAAGAGCGCGCGCACGATGAGGATGTTGATGGGCATCCACACGGGTCCTCGCCAGTTCGAGTTACCTCCGAACATGCCCGTGGTCGACTCGGCGGGCTCGTATTGCACTTCGTAGACCACTCCCTCGACCTCCAGCCGGTAGGGATGGTCGAGGTGCCACCGTGAGAGTGACCGGATGCCGTGAGGACCGAAGAAGCGCTCTTCGTCGAGGACGCGCGTGAGGATGCGGCGCAGCTTGTCTTCGTTCACGAGCGCGAGGATCCGCCGGCCGTTGGCGCCTGGGGCTTGTGGATCGGCGACGGTGGTGAGCAGGTCGCGATTGCGGTCGAGGTACTCGCGGATGCGCCCTGCCAGGCGCGGGTAGCGCTCGATGAGCGTCGGTTCGATGACGGTGACGGCGCACATCGGCAAGATCCCGACCAGGGAGCGCACCTTGAGTCGCCGGCCCGAACCGTCGGGCGTCCGGAGGACGTCGTAGAAGAAGCCGTCCTCCTCGTCCCACATCTCGTCGGGGTGATCACCCATCGGGTCGACGGCCGCGGCGATCCAGAAGAAGTGCTCTACGAACTTGAGCACGAGGTCCTCGTACGCGGGGTCCTTCTCGGCGACGGCGATGGCGAGCTCGAGCATGTTCTGGCTGAACATCGCCATCCACGCGGTGCCGTCCGCCTGTTCGAGACTTCCGCCCGTCGGGAGCTTCGCGCTGCGGTCGAAGACCCCGATGTTGTCGAGCCCGAGGAAGCCACCTTCGAACAGGTTGCGGCCGGAGGGATCCTTTCGGTTCACCCACCATTGGAAGTTGAGGATCAGCCGTGTGAACGCCTCTTTGAGGAACTCGAGGTCGATCTCGCCGGTGTGGGACTCGAGGGTGTATAGGAACAGGGTCGCAAAGGCGTGGACGGGCGGGTTGACGTCGCCGAAGTTCCACTCGTAGGCGGGCATCTGTCCGCTCGGATGCAAGTACAGCTGGGAGAGCATGATCCGCAGCTGGCTCTTGGCGAAGTCGGGATCGACCATCGCGAGCGCGACACAGTGGAACGCGAGGTCCCACGCCGCATACCACGGGTACTCCCACTTGTCCGGCATCGAGATGACGTCGTGGTTGACCATGTGGAACCAAGACTCATTGCGTGTTCCCCGCCGGACCGGGGTCCTCAGAGGATGCGACTGGCGCTCACGCAGCCAGACGTCGAGGTCGAAATAGTAGGTCTGCTTCGACCACAACATCCCTGCGAGGGCCTGGCGCATCACCGACTTCGCGTCGTCATCGAGGCTCGGCGGACTGATCGACTCGTAGAACTCGTCGGCCTCGCGACGCCGCGTTGCGAGGTGCTCGTCGGCATCGGCGAAGGGGTCTGGCAGCGTCTCGGGAGCCCAGCGCGTGAGGCGGAGCAACACAGACACCTGCTCCCCGCCCCCGACCGTCACGACCGTGTGCGCGGCGACCTTTGTCCCCTCACCCGCGGGGTTCACGGTCGCCGCGCCGTGCACCACATGATCGTTGATGCCGTCCTTCGGATAGGGAGTCGTGGCCTCACTCGACCACAGGCGGGGGTTGTTCGACTCGTTCTCGCAGAAGAGCAGCTCCGCCCCGTGCTCCGCGTAGAGGTAGAACACGCCGAGCTCTTCGTGCTCGGCCTTGACCGCGGGATGCCTTGCCTCCACTCGCGAGACCCGAGGCTTGCCTGTGTGTGGCGGCCACGACCACGTGTTGCGGAACCACAAGGTCGGGAGCACGTGCAGCGTCGCTGAGTCGGTCGATCGGTTGTGAAGCGTGATGCGGCACAAGATGTCTTCGGGATACAGCTTGATGTGCTCGACCTCGACGTCGAAGTAACGGCCTTCGTCGAAGACGCCCGTGTCGAGGAGCTCGTACTCCATCTCGTGACGAGACCGCGACCGGTTGGTGTCGACGAGGTTTGCGTACGGGAACTCGGCGTGCGGGTACTTGTAGAGCCAACGCTGATAGCTGTGCGTCGGCACGTTGTCGACGTAGAAGTAGTACTCCTTCACGTCTTCGCCGTGGTTGCCTTCGGCGTTCGTGAGCCCGAAGAGCCGTTCCTTGATGATCGGGTCTCGTCCGTTCCACAGCGCGAGCGCGAGGCACAGCTGCTGCTTCTCGTCGCTGATGCCCGCGAGCCCGTCCTCCCCCCAGTGGTACGCGCGCGAACGCGATTGGTCGTGGCTGAAGTACGACCACGCATCGCCGTTGTCGCTGTAGTCCTCGCGGACGGTTCCCCACTGCCGCTCGCTGAGGTAAGGCCCCCAAGCCCTCCACGGCACGCCGTCTCGGGCTTCTTGAAGACGCTTTCCTTCGCTGGTCATCGGCGCAGCATCCCACGGCTCGCGAGGGCAGGTCCCCATCCGATTCGGGTGATTTGATGTGCACCATCACCACCGAAGCCACCCAGACATACGACCTCGCCATCGACCGGCTCGTGCGCTACCACCCGGACGTCGTGCCGTTGACGACCGAGCTCGTCGCGGAGCAGCCCGAGTTCGCCATGGGCCACGTGCTCGCCTCGTACCTGTCGTTGACCTCGACCGACGTCCCCGACCTTCCCGGTGCCCGCGCGTCGGCCGCCGAGCTTGCTCGACCTGTCGCTCACCGCGCAAGAGAAAGCGCACGGCGCCGCGATCGAGCGCTGGCTCGGCGGTGATTGGCACGGAGCCGCTCGCGTGCTCGACGATCTGCTCATCGAATGGCCGCGACGACCTGCTCGCGCTGCTTGTCGGACACCAGCTCGACTTCTTCCGTGGCGACGCCGCGAACCTCCGCGATCGTGTGGCCCGCTCGATCGGCGCGCGTCGACCCTGCGAGCCCGTACTTCGGGTTCGTCCGAGGCATGTTCGCGTTCGGCCTCGAGGAGTCGGGCGACTACCAGGCCGCCGAACGAAGTGGCCTAGCTGCGGTCGCCGCGCACCCCGAGGACGTGTGGGCCATCCACGCCGTCACTCACGTCTACGAGATGCAGGGACGCGTCGACGAGGGCATCGCGTTCTTGCGTTCCCGCGAAGCCGATTGGGGCAGCGGGAACATGTTCACCGTGCACAACTGGTGGCACCTCGCGCTCTACCTGCTCGAAGCGGACCGGATCGACGACGCGCTCGCCGTCTACGACGCCCAGATCCACAACTCGGAGTCAGTGGGCGTGCCGATCGAGATGCTCGATGCGAGCGCGCTGCTGTGGCGGCTGTTCCTCGAGGGTGAGGACACCGGTGGGCGGTTCGGCCCACTCGCCGACGCGTGGGCGACTCGTTCAGGAGACGTGCCCTGGTACGCCTTCAACGATCTTCACGCGGTGATGGCGTTCGTTGGCGCGGGTCGCTTCGACGACGCGGACCTCGTCATCGAACGACTCGATCGCTATGTCGCCGCAGGCGGAGGACCCGAGGTCACCAATGTGGCGATGACCGCTGAGATCGGGCTGCCGGCGAGTCGTGCGGTCGCCGCAACCGCCCGCGGCGACTACGCAGCCGTCGATCGACCACCTCCTGCCGATTCGCAAGGTGTTCCAGCACTTCGGTGGATCGCACGCGCAGCGCGACGCGCTGCAGCGCACGCTGCTCAACGCCGCGATCAGGTCGGGCGAGCTCGACCTTGCTGCCGCTCTGGTGAGTGAGCGGATCGCGCTGCGCGAGTCGAGCGTCTACGGCCTCACCCGCGCCGCCGAGATCGCGGCTGCCAGGGGTGACGGCGTCGCGGCGAGTGCTTACAAGCGCGCTGCGGCCGACAACCGTGAGCGGTTCGCTGCTGCGGTGTGATCACTCGCACCGCGAGGGCAGCCCCATGCCGCGCGTGCCATCGGCCCGCCGCGCGCCGGTCGGAAGTGACCTGCTCCGCCACTCCTTCTCTTGTCGACCACGGAGAGTGGTCAAGAAGGGGCGGTCCAGCAAATAGGCCGTTCGGCCTAGGGCACACCCCGGCGGCGGTGACGAGCGCCTACATTCCGGCGCGATGGCCGACACCGCGATCGCAGAACCATCGACCGCGCCGGGGCGAGCGACGCTCGTGCTTCTGGCGCTCATCCTCGTGGCCGCCGTCGCGAACCTGAACCTTGCGGTCGCCAACGTCGCGTTGCCCGACATCGGGAAGGCGTTCGACTCGTCGCAGACGGCGCTCGACCTGGTCGCCGTCGGCTACTCGCTCGGGCTCGCCGCGTCGGTGCTGTGGCTCGGCGCCCTCGGCGACCGGTACGGGCGCAAGATGATGCTGATCTTCGGCGTGCTGCTGTCGATCCCGGCGTGCCTCACCGCCGCGTGGGCGGGGTCGATCGGCATCCTCATCGGGGCCCGCATCGTCGGCGGCATCTCGGCCGGCATGGCCTACCCCACGACGCTCGCGTTGATCGCCGCGCTCTGGTCGGGACCCGCTCGCACCCGGTCGATCGCACTCTGGTCGGCGCTCGGCGGAGCGATCGCCGCCCTCGGTCCGCTCGTCGCGGGCGCGCTGCTGCAGCACTTCTGGTGGGGATCGGTGTTCGTGGTCACCTTGCCGCTCGCCGTCGTCGCGCTGCTCCTCGCGGTCCTCTTCGTGCCGAGCCATGTGAACGAGACGACCGAGCCGGTCGACAACCTCGGTGGTGTGCTCTCCGCGCTGATGGTCGGAGGGTTGATCCTCGCGATCAACTTCGCGCCGGTGCCGAACGAGACCAAAGTCGTCGTGGGGCTCTCTGCAGTGGCGATCGTCGCCGGCATCGCGTTCTTCATCCGGCAGAAGCGCGTCGCGGTACCTCTCTACGACCTCGACATCGCGTCGCGTCGCGTCTTCTGGGTGGCGGCGTGCGCGGGCATCATCGTCTTTGGCTCGCTGATGGGTGCGATGTTCGTCGGGCAGCAGTACCTGCAGAACGTGCTGGGCTACTCGAGCCTCGAGGCCGGTCTCGCCATCATCCCCGCCGCGGTCTTCATGGTCGTGATCGCACCGCGGTCGGCCAAGCTCGTCGAAGCGAACGGCGCTCGCATGACGTTGCTGACCGGCTACGTCTTCTGCTTCCTCGGCTTCCTCACGATGTTGGTGCTCTGGAGCGATCACAGCCCCTACTGGCACATCGGCCTCGGCTATGCGTTCATCGGGGCCGGTGTCGGCTTCGCAGGCACCCCCGCATCGCACTCACTCACCGGTTCGGTGCCGGTGTCGCGCGCGGGCATGGCGTCGGGAACCGCGGACCTCCAGCGAGACCTCGGCGGCGCCGTCATGCAATCGATCATGGGCGCGCTGCTGACCGCTGGCTACGCGTCCGCGATCGCGACTGCGATCGCGGGCTCCCCCGACCAGAAGCTGGTCACCGATCAAGTCCAGGCCGAGCTCGAGAAGTCGTTCGCGAGCGCTTCCCAGACCGCCGAGCAGTATCCGAAGTACTCGTCACAGATCATCACTGCGGCCAGGGAGTCGTTCGTCGACGGGCAGAAGTGGGCCTACACCTCGGGACTCATCGCGGTCACCCTCGGAGCGGTTCTCGTGTGGTTCATGTTCCCGAAGCACGACGACGAGCTGAGGTTGCTGGCCACCTACCGCGCCGAGGACACCGTTTCCGCGGCTGTCTAGGGCGTCGCCGGCGCGGCAGCGGGCGGCGCGTCGCTCAGCGGCTCGTCGTCGCCCTCTTCGTCGCCCCAGTCGATGCGGGCCTTGTCGGGATCGTCGATGATCGAGCTCGCGCGGCTCGAGCCGATGAAGTCACTCGCCCACGCGATGAACGCGTCGACTCGCGTGCGGGAGCCGCTCATGAGGTATGCGTGCACGCCGAGCCACGCACAGAACGCGACGTGCCCATGCAGCTCGTGGTGATGCTTGCCCATCTCGGCCACCGCGGCGCCGTCGCCGATCATGGCCATGATCCCCTTGTCCTTGTAATGGAAGGGGGTGCGGGGCCTGCCATCCATGTCGGCGAGAATGTTCTCGGCGGCCCACTTCCCACTCTGCAACGCGACCGATCCGAGCTGAGGCAGGGCCTTGCCCTCGTGATCAGGAATGGTGGCGATGTCACCGATGACGTAGACGTTGGGGTACCCGGTCGCGGTGAGGTCGGGTTCGGCGGTCAGGCACCCACCCCGACCTGACGTGAGCCCTGTGTTTCCAGCGACTGTGGACGCTTGGATGCCGCCGCCCCAGATGACGCACCGGGTCAGGATCTCGGTGCCGTCGCTCAGGATGACCTTGTTCTTGTCGACCTCCTTGACGCCGATGCCGAGCATGAGCGTCACACCGTTGTGCTGCAGCTTTCCCGCGGCGTACTCGTGCGCTTTGTCCGAGAACGCACGGAGCACGACTTGGCCGTGATCGACGAGATAGATCCGGGTTCGGCTGACGTCGAGGTTGTGGTACCGCTTCGGCATGACTTCGTTCACGAGGTCTGCGAGTGCCCCTGCGGTCTCGACGCCGGTCGGGCCGGCGCCGACGATCACGAAGTTCAGGGCGCCAGCGTCGATGAGTGCGTGGTTCGAGGCCGCTTCCTCGAAGAGCTCGAAGACGCGGCCCCGCAGCCTTTTCCGCGTCTGGCACCGAATAGAGGGGCAAGGCGTGCTCTTCGGCGCCAGGTGTGTTGAAGAAGTTCGGCTTGGTGCCCGCGGCGACGACGACATAGTCGCCGGTGAAGGTCTGGCCATCGCTGGTGGTCACCGTTCGGGTGTCGGGGTCGACAGCGGTCACCTCGAGCTGGCGCGTGGAGACGGTCAGCTCCTTGGCGAAGATCGCCCTGATCGGGCGGGCGATGTCGGTTGTTCCGAGCTCTGCGGTTGCGACTTGGTACAGCAGCGGCTGGAACTGTTGGTAGTTGTGCCGGTCGAGCAGCGTCACGGGCACGTGGTGCTTGGCGAGCTCCTTCGCGCGACGCGACGCCGGCGAAGCCGGCCCCGACGATCACGACCGAGGGCTTGGGGGATTCGTCTGACATCAGGTGGTCTCCTGTTGGACGGCTTGGGGGGAGGGGGCTTCGACTTCTGCCTTCGGGCTCGCGATCCGGTGGCGGAACACGTGGAAGTTCCAGATCTGGTAGGCGAGGACGACGGGGAACAGCACGACCGCGACGACCGTCATGACTTTCAGCGCGTAGTTCCCCGACGCTGTGTTGGCGACGGTGAGGTTGTTGTCCGAGCTCGTGCTCGAGACCATGACGTTCGGGTACAAGTCGATGAAGATCGTCACGATCGTGAGCGCGATCGCGATCGCGGTCGCGCTGAACGCCCAACCGTCGTGGCGGTCGCGCACAGCCCACGCTGCCGCGACGATCGCGATCAGCGGGATCGCCTGCAGTGGCCCCGGGATGTCGCCCTTCTCCGACAGCACCTGCGTCCAGATCGTGAAGACGAGCACGGTGACGATCGCAACGAGCGCGAAGGGCATGGTGAGGCGGCGAGCCCGGTCGTGGACGATGCCCGTCGTGCGGAGCGTGAGGAAGGTCGAGCCGTGCAAAAGGGTGAGCGAGAGCAGCGTGATGCCGACCCAGATGCCGTACGGAGTCAACAAGTTCCAGAACGAGCCGGTGTACTCGCCGCTCGAGTCGATCGGCAGCCCGTACAGGAGGTCGCCGAGCGCGATGCCGAGCAGCACGGGAAGCATGAGGCTTCCGACGGTGAGCGCGGTGCTCCACGTGGTCTTCCAGCGCGGGGTCTCGATCTTGCCTCGGTACTCGAACGAGACGCCGCGGATGATCAGCCCGAAGAGCACGAGCACGAGGGCGAGGTACAGCGCCGAGAACCAGGTCGCGTACCAGCCCGGGAACGCTGCGAACGTTGCACCACCCGCCACGATGAGCCAGACCTCGTTGCCGTCCCAGAACGGCCCGATCGTGTTGATCGCGACCCGGCGCTCGAGATCGGTCTTGCCGACGACGCTGTGCAGCGCGCCCACTCCGAAGTCGAAGCCCTCGAGGACGAAGAATCCCGTCCAGAAGATGGCGATGATGACGTACCAGACGATCTGCAGTCCCATTTCGAGTCCCCTAGTAGGTCAACGCCGGAACGCGCTCGTCGTCGGCTGAAGGTTCGCTGCCCTCGGGCGGCATCGCGTGCTCGTCCTCGTCGCCCTCGCCGAGCGCCTTGCGCCCGAAGCGGAACATCAACATGCCGTCGACCACGCCGAGCAGCGAGTACAGCACGACGAAGAAGATGAGGCTGATCACGATCTCGGTGGAGCTGACCGACGCGGATACGCCGTCTTTCACGAGCATCAGCCCTTGGACGATCCACGGTTGGCGGCCGTTCTCGGTGAGCATCCATCCCGCGGTGTTCATCAGGAACGGAGTGACGATCGCCCACGTCGCCGAACGCAGGAACCACTTCGATGTCGCGAGCTTCCCGCGGTGGATCAGCCACGCGCCCCACAGCGAGAACAGCGCCACCAGCGCAGCCAGGTAGGCCATCACCCGCATCGACCAGTACTGGACGAACACGTTCGGGATGTACCGGCCCGGCCCGTACTGCTGCTGGTACTGCTCGTTGAGGGGGTTGAGTCCCACCACTTGGCCGTTCCAGGTGCTGTCCGCGAGCACCGAGAGCAGGTGGGGGATCGCGATGATCTTCGTCGGGGTCTCGTCGAACTTGCCGCCCCTGATCTGGAACGCCGAGAACGAGCACGGCTGGCAGGTCTGCCACTGCGCTTCGGCAGCCGCGATCTTCATCGGCTGATAGGTGGTCTCGATCACGCCGAGCTTGCTGCCGACGATGAGGTTCAGGATGATCGCCGGGACGAGCACGACGAGCGCGGTCTTCGCGGTTCGGAAGAACGGGCTCTCCGCCCCGTGGCGCCGCAGGTGCCACGCGGACACTCCGAGCATCACGACCGCGCCGGTGACCAGTGACGCCAGCAGCACGTGGAGGTATCCCCACACGAACACCGGGTTGGTGAACAGCGCGCCGATGTTGTTCAGCACGGGCCGGTTCGTCGTCGGGTCGATCTCGTAGCCGACGGGGTGTTGCATCCACGAGTTCGCCGCCATGATGAACGCCGCCGAGAGCGCACTTCCGAACGCGACGAGCCAGATCGTCGTGAGGTGCACCCTCTTCGACAGTCGATCCCAACCGAACAGCCAGAGGCCGAGGAAGGTCGACTCGAGGAAGAACGCCGCCAGGCCCTCCATCGCGAGCGGGGCACCGAAAACGTCGCCGACGTACCGCGAGTAGCTCGACCAGTTCATGCCGAACTCGAACTCCTGCACGAGCCCGGTGACGACGCCGATCGCGACGTTGATGACGAGCAGCGTGCCGAAGAACTTGGTCAGGCGCTTGTACTCGGGGTCTCCTCCTCGGTACCACATCGTTTGCAGCACGGCGACGAGGAAGCTGAGCCCGATCGTCACCGGCACGAACAGGAAGTGGTAGATCGTCGTCGTCGCGAACTGGAGGCGAGCCAGGCCGACGTTCATGCGACACCTTTCATTGGGGGCACGGTCATATGGGGCACCAGGCGTTCCACGACCCGCCCTCCGTCCAGCACGACGATCTCGTCGACCGACTCGAGTGCGGCGAGGCGATGGGTGATCAGCAACGTGGTGCGACCGCTCGTCGCCGACAGAAGGTCTCGCGTCAGCGCGTCGGCGGTCTCGGCGTCGAGGTGCTCACCGGGTTCGTCGAGCACAAGGATCGGGAAGTCGGCCAGCAGCGCGCGGGCTAACGCAAGGCGCTGGCGTTGCCCGCCGGACAACGCGGAGCCGTGCTCGCCGACCGCGGTGTCGAGGCCGAGTGGAAGGCTCGTGACCCAATCCGACAGCCGGGCGCGCGCGAGCGCCTCCATGATCTCGGCGTCGGAGGCGGTCGTCCTCGCGAGGCGCATGTTCTCTCGCAGGGTCGAGTCGAAGATGTGTGCGTCTTGCTCGACGAGGCCGACGATCCCCCGCACCTGATCGCCGTCGAGATCGTGCAGCTCGGTGCCGTCGAGACGCACCGAGCCCGACTCGTAGTCGGCGAAGCGAACGAGGGCCGAGGCGAGGGTGGACTTGCCGGCGCCGCTCGCGCCGACGAGGGCGACGCGTCGTCCGTCGCTGAGATCGAGGTCGACGCCGTCGACGGCCCACGGCTCGTCGGGCGCGTGTCGCACCCGCAGACCTCGCACGCGCAGGTCGTGGTGAGACCCGGGTCGGGTCGCTTTCGCGACGGTGGGCTCGATCACCGACGCGGGCTGGTCGAGCACCGCGGAGAGGCGAGCCGCCGAGCGCTGAGCGCCCTCGAGTGCCTGTGCGGCGACGGGCAGCGGCGAGACGAGCTCGAACGCGGCAAGGGGGATCAGCGCGACGACGGCCAGGAACACACCGTCGAGACGTCCCCCGTGCACTGCGCCGACGCCCAGCGCGAGCGCGGCCCACATCGCCATCCCCGTGCAGAGCACGACGAGGCCCGCGCCGACTCCCGCGGTGTGTGCGCTCGCCGCGGCGACTCGAGTGAGCTCACGGTCGTGCTCGACGACCCGTCGCACTTGCGCGTCGATCGCGCCGAATGCCACGAGGTCGGGAGCGCCCTCGAGCAGATCGACGACCGAGGCAGTGAGCTCGCCGCGAGCGGGCGCCCGGCGGGCCTCGTTGCGGTGCGCCAACGCCCGCGACAGCCACGGCACCACGACCGCGCCGAACAGCAGCGCGATCGCCACGGCGACCGCAGCGGCCGGCAGCATGATCCAGAGCGCGATCGTCGTCGCCACACCGACGACGCCGGCGATGCACCAAGCGGGCAACACGCGGAGGCCGACGTCCTGCAGCGCGTCGACGTCCTCGACCACGCGGTCGAGCAGGTCGCCGCGATGGAAGGAGTGAAGCCCCGAAGGGGTGATGCGCTCGAGCCGCTCGTACGCGGTGACGCGGAGGTCAGCGAGGGCGCGAAACGCTCCGTCGTGACCGACGAGCCGCTCGCCATAGCGGAACAGGCCGCGGGCGAGTGCAAAGAACCGAACGCTGACGACGGCGAGGCCGAGGTCGGCCACCGATCCGTGCTGCGCGCAGCGCGAGATCAGCCATGCGGACGTGCCCAGCAGCCCGATCGCTGACGCGATGCACGCCGCGCCGAGCAGCGTCGAGAGCACGAGCCCTCGCGTCGCCGGGCGCGCGAGGCGGATGGTCTCCCTCGTCGTGGCTCGCGTCATCGCAGCACCGTCGCGGGCTGGAGTGACACGACTCGGTCGACGATCGAGAGCACCGCCGGCCTGTGAGTGACGACGACCATCGAGCGGCCCCGCGCGGCTCGTTGCAGCGATGAGATCACGCGCGCTTCGGTGTCGGCGTCGAGGTGGGCGGTGGGCTCGTCGAGGAGAAGGAGCGACGAGGGTCGCAGAAGCGCTCGCGCGATCGCGAGGCGCTGGGCCTCACCCGCGGAGAGGCCACTGCCACGCTCACCGAGCCTCGTGTCGAGCTGATCGGGCAACGAAGCGACCCGTTGCTCGAGCGACGCCGCCGAGAGGGCGCTCCAGAGCTCGTCGTCGGTCGCGCTCGGCGCGCCCAGTCGCAGATTGTCCGCGATCGACGCCGCGAAAAGGTGGGGACGTTGCGGCACCCATGCGATCTGCTCGCGCCATGCCGCGGGGTCGGCATCGGTGAGATCGACGTCGCCGATGCGGACGGCCCCTTCGCTCGGCGTGATGAAGCCGAGCAGCATGGCGAGGAGGGTCGACTTGCCGCATCCACTCGGCCCGGTGATCGCAACGGCTTCGCCGGGTTCGATCGTGAGCGAGCACCGGTCGATCGCGGGGTTCGGCCTACCCGGATACGCAACCGTGACTCGATCGACCGTGATCGCGTCCGCAGCCGGGTCGGGCAGGTCGCGCCTCGTGCCGTGGTCGGGCACGGGTCGCTCGAGCACCTCGAAGACCTGGTCGGCCGCGCTCAAGCCCTCGGCACTCGCATGGAAGCTGGTCCCGACGAGGCGCAGTGGGAGGTAAGCCTCGGGCGCGAGCACGAGCGCGAACAGCGAGGTCCGAAGGTCGAGGTGTCCGTAGAGAAGGCGCAACCCCACCGACACCGCGACGAGCGCCACCGACACGCTCGCGAGCAGCTCGAGCACCAAAGACGAGAGGAACGCGAGCTTGAGCGTCGACATCGTCGTGCGCCGGTAGCTGTCGGTGACCGACCTGATCGTCTCGACCTGAGCCTTCGATCGTCCGAAGACCTTGAGCGTCGTGAGGCCGCGCACGACGTCGAGGAAGTGGCCCGAGAGCACTTGCAGCGTGCGGAGCTGATGATCCTGACGGCGCTGCACGCGCATGCCGATCAGCGCCATGAACAACGGGATGAGGGGGACAGTGATCGCGATGATCGCGGCCGAGACCCAGTCGGCCGTGCAGACGGCGACGATCACGGCAACCGGCACGATCACGGCGAGCACGAGCTGAGGGAGGTAGCGGGAGAAGTACCCGTCCAACGCGTCGACGCCGTGCGTCGCGAGCGTCGTCAGGTGACCGTCCGACTCCTCGCGCGCTCGGGGCGCCGCGGCGGCGAGCTTCTCGACCAGTGCGACGCGCAGCTGCGACTTCACGCGACTCGACGCGCGGTTGGCCGACACTTCCGTGTACCAAGCGGTGGCCGCACGGGCGACGACGACGACGAGCAGCGCAGTGAGCGGCGTGCGCACGTCGGCGACGGCGATCGAGCCGTCGAACGCGCGGGCGATGACGTCGGCCAGGAGCCACGCCTGCGTGATCACGAGAAGCGCGGTGAGAGCGCCGAGCACGACAGTGAGCGCCATGTGCGCGCGGACGCCGCGGCCGAGCTGCATGAGCCGCGGGTCGACCGGGCCTCTGCGCTTCGTCACTCTTCTCGCCCTGTTCGCGCTCGCGCTGTCCGAGGAATGAGGCACGGTAGCCCTTGCCCCGGAGGCCATCACGAGGGCAAGACGGCGGTCAGCTCGGCTCGACCGCCTGATAGACGGTGATCGACCGACGGCCCATCGTGAGCTCTGCGGCCACGGCGGCAAGGAGTCCGGGAACGACGAATCCCGGGCGTCCAGTTGTCTCAGCGACGAACATCACCGCTGCAAGGGGCACGCGGTAGCCCGCGCCCAGAAACGCCGCGACGCCGATCACGACGAAGAGGGTCGTGTTCAGGCTCTCGACTGCTCCTCCGACCACGCGTCCCATGAGGGCGCCACCGACCACGAGAGGGATGAAGAGGCCGCCCGCGCCACCGCCGCCGACTGTCGCCGTCGTCGCCGCGCATCGCAGCACGAACACGAGCAGCACGAGCCACGCGCCGTGCTTCGGGTCGAGCGCCCAGGCGATCGTGTCGTAGCCGGGGCCGATCGTGAGATCTTCGCCGGTCGCGATGCGGCTCACGACGAAGATGGCGCCCAGCACACCCCCGGCGAGCAACGGCTGCAGGATCGTCGGACGTACCGAGACCGACTTCGCCTTCAGCACCATCGCCGCGAACACACGCGCCGCAAGGCCCGCGGCGACACCGAGCGCGAGCGCCCCGAGCAGATCACGGAAGTTGAACGTCGGCTCGCCGGCGATGGGGAAGAGGCGGTCGGTGCCGTTGATCGCGGCGAACGCGAGGTAGCCCGTCGCCGCCGACACGAGCGCGGGGAGGAGCATGCGGCGGCCGAGGTCGTCCTGATAGGGAACCTCGATCGCGAAGATCGCACCGGTGGCCGGCGCCTTGAAGATCGCAGCGACACCTGCAGCCGCGCCCGCCACCATCAAGAGGCGGCGATCCGCGTCGCGGAACAGTCGGGGCAGCCGCTGCTGGGTCTGCGCGCCGATGGTCGCGCCGAGGTAGAGCGACGGTCCTTCGAGGCCCATCGCGCCTCCGAACCCGAGCGTGGCGATCGAAGCAGTGATGCGTGCGACGAGTGCCCGGATCGTGAGGTGCACACCGGGATCGTGGTACGAGCGCAGGTACTCGTCCGATGTCGCCGACGACATGCCACGCCCGATGAACGTCAGCGCGCCCAGGGCGAGCAGCAGCCCCACCAGTCGGGGCGAGCGCCACCATCCAGAGAGGCAGCTCTTCGATGTGGAGCAGCAAGCCGTTCACGACGATGCGCTCGAACGCCGCGACGCCGAAGCCGGTGATCGCGCCGACGAGCCCGGCGATCACGACGACTTGCGCCGACTTCTCGACGACTCGTCGCATTCGGTCTCGGTGCTCGCTCATCGGGTGTCCCAACCCGCGGCCCAGGCCTGATCGGGCACCTCGCCCGCCGCGTCGCTGAACGTCTCGAGCCCTTCGATCATCGCTGGGCGCAGTGCGGCCGGGACGTTGCGGACGATCTTGGAGATCTCTCGGCGCCTTGCGGACGTGACCTCGTCGAGCAACGCCCGACCCGACGGGCTGAGCTGCACCTCGACTTCCCGACGGCTCTCCGCCGCGGGAGCGCGATGCGCGAGGCCCGCCTTCACCAGCCGGTCGCACATCCGTGTCGCCGACGACGGATGCACGCCGAGCTCGTCGGCGAGGTCGGTGACCCGCTGCGGCCCCTTCGCGGCGAGGGCCACGAGCGCCCGGTACTGGGGCAACGTGACTATGTCGCCGGCTTGCGCGATCGAGCGGGCTGCCACTGCGACGAGGGCCCGCGAGGCCCGCAGCACCGCGTCGATCAGCTGGTCGCTCTCGGCTCCCGACTCGTGCACACTGCAAGTGTTGCACACTGCACGAGTCGGAGGGGGTGCTAGCTCAGGACGTAGTCCTCTGGGTCCGGCTCCTTGGTGCGCTGCCAGTACTCGAGCAGCGTGAACGGCCAGTTCTGAGCAACGTGGCCGTGCTCGTTCTTGTACCAGCTGTTCACGTCGGACGCGCCCCAGGCCATCATCTTGTTCTCGGCGTCGACGGCCTCGTTGAACGTGTCGTGCACGTCCTTGCGCACCTCGATGGCCTTCGCCTGGTGGTCGAGCAGCAGCTTCAGGCAGCCGAGGATGTAGCGAACGCCGCACTCCGAGAAGTAGACGATCGACCCGTTCACGACGATGTTGGTGTTCGGCCCGTAGAGGCAGAACAGGTTCGGGAAACCGGGGACGGTCACGCCGAGGTAGGCGCGTGCGTCGCCACCCCACTGCTCGTGCAGGTCGATGCCTCCGCGGCCCGTCACCTTCATCGGCGTCAGGAACTTCGACGCCGAGAACCCGGTGCCGTAGATGAGCACGTCGAACTGGCGCTCCTCGCCATCGGCGGTCACGACGCCCTTCGGTGTGATCTCACGGATGTCGTCGGTGACGAGCTGCACGTTCTCTTGCTTCAAGGTCCGCGCCCAGATGCCGTTGTCGCGGATCATCCGCTTCGCGCCCGGCGGGTAGTGCGGCGTGACCTTTTCGAGCAGGTCGGGACGATCGCCGAACTCGGCCTTCAGGTACTCGACGAGCATCAGCCGCACGAAGTCGTTCACCGCGCTCACCGACTCGGCATTCGTCGGCCACTCGGGATCGACACGGAAGTTCGGCAAGCCGCCATCACCCATCCGCCAGAAGATCCAGAACCGGTTCCACTCGCTGTACGACGGCACGTGCTCGTAGAGCCACTTGAGTCCGTCGGACACCGCGTCTGTGATAGTCGGGCGTCGGGCCCATCCACGCGGGCGTGCGCTGGAAGACGGTCATCTCGCCGACCACCCCCGCGATCTCGGGGATGAGCTGCATCGCGCTCGCACCCGTGCCGATCACGCCGACCCGCTTGCCGCGGAGATCGACGTCGTGCTGCCAGCGAGCGGAGTGGAACGACGGTCCCTTGAACGAGTCGCGGCCGGGGATGTCGGGGAGCTTCGGCCGGTTCAGCTGGCCGACCGCACTCACAACAGCGTTGGCCCGCATCGTCTCGGGACCCGCGGGGCCGCGCACCTCCACGGTCCACGTCTCGGTCGCGTCGTCCCACGTGACCGACTCGACCGAGGTGTTGAAGTGGATGTGCTCGCGCAGCTCGAACGTGTCGGCGCAGTTGCGGAAGTAGTCGAGCAGCACGTCTTGTGTCGAGAAGTGGAACGGCCAGTCGTGGCGCTGCGCGAACGAGTAGCTGTAGTTGTGGTTCGGGTTGTCGACTCGGCAGCCGGGATAGCTGTTCTCCCACCACGTGCCGCCGACCTCGCGGTCCTTCTCGACGATCACGAACGGGATGCCTGCCTGGTGCAGTCGATGCGCGGCGAGCAGCCCCGACATGCCGGCCCCGATGATCACCACGTGGAAGTCGATGCTCGGGTCGACGTGCCACGCGGGCGCCCGACGGTCCTCGCCCCGATACGCGAGCTCCTCTTCGAGAAGAGGGAGGTACGCGGCCATCTCTTGGCCGCCCACGGCGTACTCCATGATCTTCAGCAGCACGTCGTCGCTGGGGATCGGCGCCGGCCGCGACCCTGCGTCGCGGTACTTGATGAGCGTGTCGACGGCCAAGGCGCGCGCGGTGGCGAGCTGCTCCTCGGACAGCCCGCCCTGCTCCATCGCGAGAAGAAGAGGATCGGGGCGCAGTTCGTCGCGCAGCAACGACAGGTCACCCGTGAGGTACGCGAGCGCGGGCAGCAGGGGCGGCACCTCGGCCTCTGCCACCGCGTCGCGGATCTCGTCGTCGGTCGCGGTGATCGCGCCCGCGACCGGACGCTCGGGCCAAGCGCTCATCGCGCTGCGGCGGCCGCCGCGCTGCTCTCGTCCACGCCCTTCGGCGCCTGCTGGCTCATGAAGCCGAACAGGTAGCCGGCAACGCGTCGCATCTGGATCTCTTCGCTGCCTTCGGTGATGCGGTAGCGGCGATGGTGGCGGTAGATGTGCTCGAACGGCTTGTGGCGCGAGTACCCCATGCCCCCGTGCACCTGCATCGCACGATCGGCTGCCTCGCAGCACAGCCGGTTGGCCCAGTAGTTGCACATCGAGACCTTGTCTGACTGCGAGAACGCGCCGTACTTGTCCATCGACCACGCGGTCTTCTGGATCAGCACGCGCAGCATCTCGCACTGCGTCGACAGCTCGACGAGCGGGAACTGGATCGCCTGGTTGGTCGAGAGCTTCTTGCCGAACGGCGCCCGCTGGTTCGCGTACTTCACGGCCTCGTCGATGCAGAACTCGGCCGCGCCGAGGCTCGAAGCTGCTTGGCGGATGCGGTTCTCGTTGAAGAAGTGCTGGACGACCTGCAGGCCGCGACCCTCACCTCCGAAGATGGAGCTGTCGGGCACGCGCACGTTCGTCAGCCGGATGTGCGCGTGGTCGGTCGGCATGTTGAACGTCCAGAGGAACTCGAGCACCTCGAAGCCAGGGCTGTTCGTCGGCACGAGGAACGCGGTGATGCCCATGCCGTCTCCCGCCTTGCCGCTCGTGCGGGCGAAGATCAGGTCGTACTGCGCGGCGTGGATGCCCGTGTTCCAGGTCTTCTCCCCGTTGATCACCCACTCGTCGCCGTCGCGCTCGGCGTGCGTGTCCATCCACGTCGCGTCCGAGCCGTGCTCGGGCTCGGTGATGCCGAACGCGAAGCCCCTGCGACCCTCCGCGAGGTCGTCGATCCACTCGGCCTTCTGCCCTTCGGTGCCGTACATGATCATGAGGAGCAGGCCCACGTTGTTGCCGACGATCGCATGCTCGTTCTGCAGGTCGCAGTGCAGACCGAGGCCCTTGCGGGCCAGGTGCTCACGGATCACGGCCATGCCGAGGTTCGTGCCCTCCTTGCCGCCGTACTCCTTGGGGAAGGGATAGCGGTAGTGGCCGGCGGCGTCGGCCCGGCGCCTGGCCTCGCGCAGCAGCAGCTCCCACTCGTGGTTTGGCAGGCCGCCTCGCTCCCAGTCGGTGCGTGCATCCTCCCGGCGATGGTCGAAGAACCGGATGTTGTCGTTCTCCGCTTCGAGCGGCTTGATCTCGCGCTCGATGAACTCGTCGAGCTCGACGAGGTAGTCGGCGAGGTCCTGCGGGATGTCGAAGTCCATGGCATTTGCCCTTTCAGTCAGACGGCGAGGGTGTCGCGCAGCTCGCGCTTCAGCACCTTGCCCGCCGCGTTGCGCGGCAGCTCGTTGTCGGTGATCCAGACCCTTGACGGCACCTTGAAGCTCGCGAGGCGCACCGCGACGTGCGCACGCACATCGTCCTCGGTCAACGACGCGCCGTAGCGCACGCGCACGACTGCGCCGACCTCTTCGCCGTAGCGCTCGTCGGGGATGCCGATGATCGCGGCCTCGCTGATGTCGGGGTGCTCGTACAGAGCGGCTTCGATCTCGGCCGCGTAGATGTTCTCGCCGCCCCGGATGATCACGTCCTTCAGGCGGTCGACGACGTAGAGGTAGCCCTCGTCGTCGAGGCGGCCGAGGTCGCCGGTCGCGAACCATCCGTCCTTGAAGGCCGCGGCCGTCGCCTCGGGGTTGTTGAAGTAGCCCCGCACGACCGTCGGGCCCTTCAGCCAGATCTCGCCGACCTCTCCGGTTGCGAGGTCGGTGCCATCGGCCCCCACGATCTTCACCTCGATCACAGGAGAGATCACGGTGCCGACGCTGTCGGGCCGGTCGACATAGGCCTTGCCTGCGTTCGCGATGGCGGCGCCCGAGGTCTCGGTGAGCCCGTAGCCATTGGTCGGCGCGGCTCGCGACGCCAGCTGCGTGTCGATGCGCCGAACGAGCTCGGGCGGCACCAAGGTCGCGCCTGACGACACGCTCGCGAGCGACGGCAGCTCGCGCCCCTGTGCGTGGGCGACCTCGAGCAGCTGGAACATCGTGGTCGGCACGCCGGCGACGGCCGTGATGTCTTCCCGCTCGATGAGGTCGACCGCCTCAACCGCGTCCCACTTGTACATCAGCACGATCTTGCCGCCGATCGCGGCGTAGACCATCAGCGCAGATTGCAGCCCTCCGACGTGGAACAACGGGAACGTCAGGAGGGTCGATGGCGGCAGGGGAGGAGGCGCGTCGGCGCTCGGAGGGTTGGCGATCGCCGCCATCGTCTGCCGGTACATGAGGTTCATGAGGAACGCCATGAAGTTGCGGTGCGTCGCGACCGCGCCCTTGGGCTTTCCCGTCGTGCCCGACGTGTACATGATCGTCGCGTCGTCGTCGGGCTCGACGGCGATGTCGGGCAAGGCCGCCACGTCGAGCTCGCCGAGCGCGTCGGCGAACGTCTCGGCGTTGGGCATGTAGCGCTCGGTGCGGGCGAGCACGACCTGGCGCACCGTCGTCTGCCCGAGCAGCGGCGCGACCCGCTCCGCGCGCTCCTCGTCGGCGAAGAGCACGACGCTGCCCGAGTCGCTCAGCCCGTAGGCGAGCTCGGGCCCGGTCCACCAGGCGTTGAGAGGGACCACGACAGCGCCGACGGCGATCGCGGCCCAGAACGCGAACGCCCACTCGGGGTAGTTCCGCATCGCGATCGCGACGCGGTCGCCGGGCTGCACGCCGTAGGTGCCGAGGCGCTGGGCGAGCGCGTTGACGATGCGGTGCGACTCGCCGAACGAGTAGCGCTCGTCTTGGTAGACGAGGAAGGTCTTGTCGCCATGCACCGCGCTCGCGAGCCAGACCGCACGCAATGACGGAGGAGCGCCCTTGAACACTCGCGTCGGCGTGCCGCGTACGTCCTCCTCGACGATCTCGAAGAGATCGCTCATGCATCCCCCTTGTCAGACAAGCCGATCGCAGCGAGCCAGATCGTCGTCAACGTCTCTGACGCGGCGACCACGTCGGCCGCGCTGGTGCCCGGGCCGAGGCCCTCGACGAACCACCGGTGCGCGAACTCCTCGAGCATCGCGTTGAGGGCAGTCGCGGCGACGTCGGGGTCGATGCCCGGACGCGGGCCGGCCTCCTCGATGCCGCGCTTCACCCGAGCGACGCGGCGGGCTCGTTCGACGCGCCGGGCCATCGCGATCTCGTCGTCGAAGCTCGATGCCTCGTGCCAGACCTTCGAGAGCGTGAGGTGCTCGACGTGGTCGGACAGGTACCAGAAGATCTCGGACCGGATCCGCTCGGCGAGCGTCTGGCTCGCGAGCTTCGGCCGGCGCTGCTGCGACGCGAGGGCCTGCTGCGTGAGCGCGAGCAGGATCTGGTGGCGGCTGCCGAAGTACTCGTAGAACGTGCCGTGTCCGACGCCGGCCGCCTTGACGATGTCGGGGACGCTCGTCGCGTGGTAGCCGTGCTCGGCGAAGAGGCGTTCGGCGGCGTCGAGCAGAGCGCGGCGGGTCTCCTCGCCCCGCGCGGTCCTGGCTGTCGCTCGCTCCGTGGCCATTCCGGGCCGGAGTTTCGCAGAACCCGACACGCGTGTCGAAGCGAGCAGAGGCCCGGTGCCAAGGCGCAGCACCCGTCGCGCCAGGCAAGTTGACAGTGGTGTCGGGTCGCTGTGAGGCTGGTCCTGATGCACGAGGCGCTGCACGACACCCATCGGCTGTCCTACGACGGCGCCGTCGATGCCGACGGACACATCCTCGAGCCATCCGACCTGTGGGAGCGCTACCTCGAGCCGAAGTACCGCGACCGCGCCCTGCGCATCGCGAAGGACGACCGCGGCCTCGACGAGCTCGAGATCGACGGCAAGCGCTCGATGATGGCGCGCCGAGGGATGCCGTCGACGCTCGCCGCGATGGGCCGCATGGACCTCGCCCAGATGGCCCGCGATCCCGAGGTCACCTACGACAACCATGCGGCGTACGGCTCGACCGACGTGAAGGAGCGGCTCGAGCTGCTCGACGCCGAGCACATCGACGCCGCGGTCATCTACACGACCACCGGTCTGCTGTGGGAGGCCGAGCTCGACGACGCCGAGCTCTCGCAGGCCTACACCCGCGCGTACAACCGGTGGATCTGCGACTGGTGCTCCGACAGCGGCGGCCGGCTCGTGCCTGCCGCGCATCTCTCGCTCGGTGATCCTGCGCGTGCGGCAGAAGAGCTCGCCCGTGCCGTCGGCGACGGCGCGCGAGGCGTCTATGTCGCGCCGTTCACGCACTCGGCGAAGCCGCTCGGGCATCCGGACAACGACGTCGTGTTCGCAGCGGCGCAAGACCACGACGTGCCGTTCGCGATCCACCCGACGTTCGAGCCGCAGTGGACGAAGGGCAACCGCATGGGCGCGTGGGAGAACGTGCGCGAGCTGCGCCTCACCGCGTCGGTGCAGGCGTCCGACGGGGTGCGGCATCAGTTCACGACGCTCTTCGACTACGGCGTCTTCGACAAGTTCCCGCGCCTGAAGATCCTCGTGCTCGAGTCGGGCGGCGGCTGGCTCGGCTACTGGCTCGATCGCATGGACGGCGTGTTCGGCCACACCGCGATCGGTCAGCGCGTGCCGCTCGAGAACCCGCCCTCCTACTACTTCACGGAGCGCTGCTACATCAGCTGCGATCCCGACGAGCGGTCGATCCCGTGGCTCGCCGAGCGGTTCGGCGACGACCGGTTCATGTGGGCGAGCGACTTCCCGCACGCCGACCACACGCCCGAGTACATCGAAGACCTCGACGTGCTCGCGTCGATGTTCCCGGACGAGAGCCGGCGCAAGTTCCTCGGCGACAACTGCAGGCAGCTGTTCAAGATCGATGCCTGACAGTCGGCGGCCTGACAGTCGGCGATACGTCTTCCCCGATCCGGGCGAGACGATCGGCATGGTCGCCAAGCGCGTGCTGCCCGAGGTCGACGACGGCGCGCAGCTGCTGCTGTCGTGGAACCTCCATCTCGCGATGCGCCCGTTCCCGATCGGCGCGCCGGGCGAGCTGCTCCCCACCGACGTTGTGTACGTCGAGGCCCCGCTCCCGTGACGACTCGAGCCGACGCGCCGGTCATCGCCGCGACCTCGGTCGCCGCGGGCCACGACGGACGGGCTGAGCTCGTGCTCGAGCTGGCGTACCCGAACGGCGCCCGCACGCACCTCAGCGTCACCGAGGAGGCGATGGCACGCGCGCTCGACGCTGCGGGCCTCGATCGTCTCGAAGATCTCGAAGGCCAACCGTGGACCGTGCTGTTCGGTCCCGATCAGACCATCACCTAGAGAGAACAGGGAGCTCTGATGCTCGACGTAGTCATCCGCGGCGGCAAGGTGGTCGACGGCTCCGGGTTGCCGGCCTACCTCGGCGACGTCGGCATCAAGGGCGGCCGCATCGTGTCGGTCGGCCGCACGCTCGCCGACGCGGCAAGGGTCATCGACGCGACCGGCAAGGTCGTGACGCCGGGCTTCATCGATCCGCACACGCACTACGACGCGCAGCTCTGCTTCGACCCGTACGCGTATCCCGCGATCGAGCACGGCATCACGACGGTCGTGACCGGCAACTGCTCGCTGAGCCTCGCTCCCGTACCCGCTCCATTGCGCGATCGCTTCTCGCGGATGTTCCGCCTCATCGAGGAGATGCCCGAGGCCGCGTTCGCTCAGGGCGTCGACTGGCGCTGGGGTGAGTCGTTCGGGGGGATGGTCGACTCGCTCACGGGCAACCTCGCGCTCAACTTCGCCCCGCTCGTCGGTCACTCGGTGCTGCGCCTGGCGGTGCTCGGGCAGGACGTACGCCGGCCGGCGACTGCGGAGGAGGTCGCGGCGATGTGCGACCTGCTGCGCGAGTGCCTCGACGCGGGGGCGGTCGGCATGTCGACGAGCTACGTCGACATCGAGGAGGACTTCAACCCGGTGCCGTGCCGTTGGGCCGAGCACTCCGAGCTCGAAGCGCTGTGCGCGGTGCTCGGCGAGCGTGGCCGCATGCTCCAGATCGTCCATGAGTTCTTCGATGCGGGGCTCACAGTGTCGCGGGTCGAGATGCTCGGGAAGCTCTCCCGCGAGCACGGCATCCCGACGACGCTCTCGCCGATCTTCCACAGCAAGGCTGTGCCCGACGCGTGCGACAAGGTGATGGCAGCCGTCGAGCGTGAGTGGGCTGCGGGCGCGCGCGTGTGGCCGCAGGTGCAGACCCGTCCGATCGACATCAGCTGGACGCTCGACCAGCGCAGCATCATGTTCCTCGCGCTGCCGGGCTGGTGGCCGGTGCTCTCGCTGCCGACGAAGGAAGAGAAGCTCGCCGCGTTCGCCGACCCCGACAAGCGCGCCGCGCTCGCCGGCACGATCAACATGCTCGCGAGCGTCCCGAACGCCGGCCTCGACCCGAGCGGCTTCGTCGTCCGCCAGGTCGCCCTCGAGAGCAACCGCGACCTCGTCGGCCGCACGCTCGGCGAGATCGCCGGGGAGCGTGGGGTCACGCCCGGCGACCTCCTCATCGACCTCTCCGTCGAGGAAGACCTCGGCACGTGGTTCATGCGCGCCGACATCGGCCACAGCGACGCCGACGCGGTCGGTGGTCTCCTCGCGCATCCGTACGTGCACGTCGGCGCGAGCGACGGCGGCGCGCACGTCGGCTCGTTCGCGACGTACGGCGACACCGGCTTCCTCGTGTCACGGTACGTGCGCGAGACCGGCGCCCTGCGGCTCGAGGAGGCAGTGAAGAAGATCACACTCGACCCCGCGACGATCTGGGGTCTCCCCGAGCGCGGCCTGCTCCGCGAGGGCTACCACGCCGACGTCGCGGTGTTCGACGCCGACACCCTCGGCCGCGGGCCGGAGGTGTCGTCCGACGACTTCCCGGGCGGGGGCGTCCGTTGGATCCGTCACTCGGTCGGCATGGACACGGTGCTGGTGGAGGGCGAGGTCACGTGGAGCGCATCCGAGGGCTACATCGACGGCGCGGCGAGCTGGGGGGCTCGCGACCCGATGAGCCAGGGCTGGTGGGGTCGTCGAGTCCAACTCGACGACCTCGGCCAGCCATCTCGTGTGATCCTTCTGACATGGACATGACTCCGGTCCCGCTCGCGGGCCGCATGGGCAATCTGCGCTCGAACGCGATCCGCGAGCTGCTCGCGATCACGCAACGACCCGACGTCATCTCGATGGCCGGTGGGCTGCCCGCATCCGATGCGTTTCCAGTCGACGAGATCCGGACGGTGACCGCGCGGTTGCTGCGCGACGACCCGACGTCGTTGCTGCAGTACTCGACGACCGAGGGATTCCCCGAGCTGCGAGCGTGGATCGCGGAGCAGGCGGCGAAGAGCCGAGGGCGCGAGGTCGACGCCGATCAGGTGCTCATCACCCACGGGTCGCAGCAGGCGCTCGACCTCGTGTCGAAGGTGTTCGTGGACCCGGGCGTCGAGGTCGCGATCGACGAACCCGGCTACATCGGGGCGATCCAGGCGCTGCAGGTCTTCGAGCCGACGTTGCTACCCGTGCCAGTCGACGAGCACGGCATCGACTCTGCGGCGCTCGAGTCGCTGCTGGTCGCCGGAGCGCGGCCGCGTGTGCTCTACACGGTCGTCAACTTCCAGAACCCAACCGGCGCGACGCTCTCGCTCGAACGCCGGATGCACCTCGCCGAGCTCGCCGAAAAGTACGGCTTCGTGATCGTCGAGGACGATCCGTACTGGGCGCTGCGCTTCGCTGGCGAGCAGCTGCCGTCGATCGCGTCGTGGTCCGACAACGTGATCTCCCTCGGCACGTTCTCCAAGCTCGTCGTGCCCGGGCTGCGGGTCGGGTATGCCGTCGCGCCGACGTGGGCGCGTGAGCACCTCGCGAAGGTGAAGCAAGGCGCGGACCTGCACACCTCGAGCTGGGGGCAAGTGCTGCTCAGCGCGCTCGTTTCCGAGCGGGGATGGCTGTCCGATCACATCGAGGCGTTGGTGCGCGTGTACGGCACTCGCGCGAAGGCACTCGAAGACTCGTTGGCCGCTCGCGTCGGTGAGAAGTTCGCGTTCACGCGGCCCGACGGCGGCATGTTCCTGTGGGGACGCCTCTCCGACGGCCGCTCGGCCACCGAGCTCCTGCCCAAGGCGGTCGAGCAGGGCATGGCGTTCGTGCCCGGGGAGCCCTTCTACTCGGGGCCACCCGATGTCTCGACGCTGCGCATGAGCTTCGCGACCGCGTCGCCCGAAGAGCTCGACGAAGGCGTCCGCCGCTTCGCCGCCGCCCTCAACGCCTGACCCTCCGGTTCAGCAGCGGGTGCCGTCGGCGGGGACGGTGAGGTCGAGGATGTACGCGTCGATGGCGTCGTCGACGCACTTGTCTTCGCCATACGCGGTGTGGCCCTCGCCCTCGCGCACGAGCAGCACGCCGCTCTCCAGAGCGTCCGCGAGCTGCTGGCTCTGCGCGAGGGGGTGAACGGGTCGCCCGTCGTGCCGACGACGAGGATCGGGGGAGCGCCGGCGCCCGTCGCCGTGGGTCCGGGCCGCGGCGGCACCGGCCACAACGCGCACTGGAAGCCGTACGCGAACGACCGGCCGAGGCGGGGTGCATCTTTCGCGAACTGCTCGGCGAGGGCGTCGTAGGCGTTGAGGTCAGTTGGCACCGGATCGTCGAGGCAGCTGATCGCGATGAATGCCTCGATCGTGTTGCTCCACGTGCCGTTGGCTGCGCGCTCGAGGTACGAGTCGCTGAGCGCGAGCAGTCCGTCGCCGTTGCCGTGCTGTGCATCGTTGAGGGCCCTGGCCAGCGACGGCCACAGGTCTTGGCTGTAGAGCGCCTGGATCACGGCGTTGAGTGCGACACCCTGGCCGACCTCGGGACGTCCCTTCTCGGGTGGCGGGAGCGGGTTCGAGTCGAGCTTGGTCATCAGCGCGTCGAACGCGCCCTCGGCGTTGCCGTTGTTGTTGAACGCGCACGTGCGGTGTGAGGAGCAGTCGGCGAGGAACGAGTCGAGTGCGTGCTCGGCCCCGACCGCCTGCGCGTGCGCGGTCTCGACGCCATTGAGGTCGGGATCGATCGCGCCGTCGAGCACCATCGCCCTGATGTGCTTCCCGAACAGCGTCGCGTAGGTTGCGCCGAGCTCGCTGCCGTACGAGAACCCGAAGTACGTGATCGTGTCCTCGCCGAGCGCCTGGCGGATGCGTTCGAGGTCGTTGGCGGTGTCGACGGTCGAGATGTGGGCGAGCATCGGCCCGTCGGCCTTCTCGCACGCGTTGTCGAACTCTTGCGCGCGGTCGACCAGCTCTTGCTTCTCGGCGGGCGTGTCCGGCGACGGATCGGGCTCGGCGAAGTAGCGGTCGACGTCGGCCACGCAGTCGACGGGAGCGCTGCCGCCGGTGCCCCGTGGATCCCAGGCCACGATGTCGAACCGGTCGCGGATGTCCTTCGGCCAGATGGACGTGGCCGAAGGGATGAGCTCGGTGCCAGGCACGCCTGGGCCACCGGGGTTCACGAGCATCGACCCGACGCGCTCGGACTTGTTGCTCGCAGGAAGGCGCATGAGAGCGAGGTCGATCGTGCCGCCCGACGCGTTCGTGTAGTCGATTGGGACGGTCAGCGTGGCGCACTCGATGCGCGGACCCGCATCGGGGCATGACTTCCAGCCGAGCGTGCCAGCTGCGGCTGCACTCGTGTTAGGCGATGAGGTCGTGTCCGAGGACGCCGTGGTGTCGGTCGTCACTGCGCTAGTCGTCGGAGCGCCAGTGGTCGCCGTGCTGCCACTGTCATCACTCGATCCGCACGCCGCGAAGAGGAGCGCGGCGGCAACGAGGACGACGAGCCGGCGCACCCGCTGATGGTAGGGGCGGCCGTGGAGCCTGAGATCGTGGGCCGTAGCCTCCAAGCCAGTGCGCATGATGGGTGGCCCTCACGGGATGCTCGGCCACGATCCCGAGAACGTCGCGGGCTCGAAGGTCGACATTCAGATCCTCAAGCGCGCCTGGGTGTTCGCGCGGCCCTACCGGATCATGATCATCGGGTTCCTCGCCACGATCGTGCTCGACGCGATCCTGGTGCTCGCGCCGCCGCTGCTGCTGCGGTCGATGCTCGACAACGCGATCCCGTCGGGTGATCGCCGGCAGGTCTGGATCCTCGCCGGCCTCACCGTGCTCGCCGCGCTGGGCGACGCGATCCTGTCGGTCGCACAGCGCTGGTGGTCGGCCCGGATCGGCGAGGGCCTGATCTACGAGCTGCGCTCCGCGCTGTTCGACCGTGTACAGCGCCAGCCCATCGCGTTCTTCACTCGCACTCAGACAGGTGCCCTCATCAGTCGGATGAACAACGACGTGATCGGCGCGCAGAGTGCAGTGACCGGCACGCTCGGCACCGTCGTTTCGAACGTGATCACGCTCGCGCTGACGCTCGTCGCGATGATCGCCCTCGAGTGGCGGCTCACCTTCATCGCGCTGCTGGTGCTGCCGATCTTCGTGATCCCGGCCAAGCGGGTCGGCCGCAAGCTGCAGGTCATCACGCGCGAGCAGATGAACCTCAACTCGTCGATGAACACGACGATGACCGAGCGGTTCAACGTCAGCGGCGCCATGCTCGTCAAGCTCTACGGCGACCCCGACGCCGAGGCCGAGTCGTTCTCGAACCGTGCGAGCCGGGTGCGCGACATGGGCATCAAGAGCGCGATGTACGGCCGCGTGTTCTTCGTCGCCCTCGGTCTCGTCGCGGCGATCGGCACCGCCGTCATCTACGGCCTCGGCGCGCAGATGGTGATCTCGGGGACGATCACGATCGGCACGCTCGTCGCTCTCGCCGCATACGTGGGGCGTGTCTACGGACCGCTCACCAGCCTCACCAACGCCCGCGTCGACGTCATGACCGCGCTCGTCTCGTTCGAGCGGGTCTTCGAGGTGCTCGACGCGCCGAACCCCCTCGAGGACTCACCCGGCGCGTTCGACCTTGTCGACCCGGTGGGTCGCGTCGAGTTCGACGACGTCACGTTCCGCTATCCCGCCGGCGCTTCGGTGTCGGTCGCCTCCCTCGAAGTCGGCGGCGCCCAGGCCGACGGCAGTGTGCCGGTGCTCGACGGCGATGCCGGCGTCGAGGTGCTCCATCACGTCTCCGCTCACATCGAGCCGGGCCGCCTCATCGCACTCGTCGGGCCGAGCGGCGCGGGCAAGACGACGCTCGCGTCCCTCGTCCCGCGCCTTTACGACGTGACCAGCGGCGCGGTGCTCGTCGACGGGCACGACGTGCGCAAGCTGACGCAGCACTCGTTGCGCGCCGCAATCGGAGTGGTCGCGCAGGATCCGCATCTCTTCCACGAATCAGTGGCGGACAACCTCAGGTACGCAAAGCCGTCTGCCACGCAGGCCGAGCTCGAGGCCGCGTGCCGCGCGGCGCAGATCCACGACGTGATCGCCGCGCTGCCCGACGGCTACGACACGCTCGTCGGTGAGCGCGGCTACCGGCTCTCCGGTGGCGAGAAGCAGCGCATCGCGATCGCGCGCATGCTGCTGAAGAGCCCGGCGATCGTGATCCTCGACGAGGCGACGAGCCACCTCGATTCCGAGAACGAGTCTCTCGTGCAAGCAGCGCTCGACGCCGCGCTCAGCGGTCGCACGTCGATCGTGATCGCGCACCGGCTGTCGACGATCACGAACGCGGACGAGATCCTCGTCGTCGACGACGGCCGCATCATCGAGCGCGGCAGCCACGACGAGCTGCTCGCGGCCGGAGGCCTCTACTCCGAGCTGTACCACACGCTCGTGCGCGACCAGCCCTCCCCGAACGTGCTTCTGGAGCGCCCCGCCGGCTGAGATTGATGATTCGGGGACGGCATGCGGTCCCCAATTCGTCAATCTCGAGGGGAGGTGGCGCTCCGCAGATCCCCGGGAATGTCCCACCCCCCTCGTACCGTCGGGACATGGCTCGCCAACGCACCGTCTTCTCGTGCACCGACTGCGGCACGCACGCCCACCAATGGGCGGGGCGGTGCCCCGGGTGCGGCGAATGGAACACGCTGGTCGAAGAGACCGAGCCGGTGCGAGCCGCTGCTGCGTCAACGATTGCCGTCGAGGCGCCGTTGCCGATCACGCAGGTCGACCCGACGCAATGGAGTCCGCGGCCGACCGGCGTCAGCGAGCTCGACCGGGTGCTCGGCGGGGGGCTCGTCGCAGGCTCGGTGACGCTCGTCGGCGGCGAGCCGGGCGTCGGCAAGTCGACGTTGCTGTTGCAAGCGGCGGCCTCGGTCGCGCGGAGTGGTGCGCGGTGCCTCTACATGTCGGGAGAGGAGTCGGCCGCGCAGGTGCAGGGCCGCGCTGCACGCGTCGATGCGCTGGTCGACGGGCTGTGGTTCTCGGCCGAGAGCGACGTCAAGGGCATCGTCGCGTTGATCGACTCGGTCGATCCCGACTTCGTCGTCGTCGACTCAGTGCAGACGATGCACGACTCCGAGCTCGGCACGACGCCCGGCACGGTGAACCAGGTGCGCGGCTGCGCGCAGCAGCTCATCGACGCGACGAAGCGCCGCCAGACCGCGACTGTGCTCGTCGGCCACGTCACGAAGGAGAACGAGATCGCCGGCCCGCGCGTGCTCGAGCACGCGGTCGACACCGTGCTCTCGTTCGGCGGCGACCGACACCACGCGTTGCGACTGTTGCGCGCGCTGAAGCACCGCTTCGGCTCGACCGACGAGCTCGGCCTCTTCGAGATGGGCGAGCAGGGCCTGATCGGCGTGCCCGATCCCAGCGCGCTGTTCCTTGCCGATCGGCGGTCCGGTGTCGCCGGTTCGATCGTCGTACCGACCGTCGACGGCAACCGTCCGCTCCTCGTCGAGGTGCAGGCGCTGGTCGCGTCCGCCGGTCCTGGGGGCCCCCGCCGGTCGGCTCAGGGCGTCGATCCCGGCAGGCTGGCGTTCCTGGTCGCCGTGCTCGAGCAACGCGTCGGGGTCAGCCTCGCGGGCCTCGATGTCTACGTATCAGTGGTGGGTGGCGTGCGGGTCACCGAGCCGGGCTCAGATCTCGGCATCGCGCTCGCACTCGTCTCGGCCGTGTCGGGGCACGCGCTGCCGCCCGATCTCGTCGCTCTCGGCGAAGTCGGTCTCGCCGGCGAGCTCCGCCAAGTCGCGCAGACACCACGGCGCGTGGCCGAGGCGCGGCGACTCGGGTTCGAACAGCTTGTCGTGCCGCAATCCGCACCGGCGACGGTCGAGGCCCCTGTGCTGCTGCGCGCCGCGACGCTCGCCGACGCGCTCGATCTCGTCGGAGTGCGCGGCGACGTTGAAGCCGCCGCTTGGTGACGACTCGTCCGTCGCCGCAACTACCATCGCGCCGTGGTGCCTCGTCGCAGCCCCGACCTGGTGCAGGCCCTTCGGGCTGTCGCGCCCGGCACCGCCCTTCGTGAGGGGCTCGATCGCGTCCTGAAGGCGAAGATGGGCGCGCTGATCGTCGTGGGCGACGGTCCCGAGGTGCTCAACATCTGCTCGGGGGGCTTCCTGCTCGATGCGGCGTTCAGCCCTCAGCGCCTGTCTGAGCTGGCGAAGATGGACGGCGCCATCATCCTGGCGTCAGACGCGAGCCGCATCGCGCGGGCGAACGTGCACCTCGTGCCCGACCCGAACGTGCCGACGTCCGAGACCGGCACCCGGCACCGCACGGCCGAGCGTGTCGCGCGCTCGATCGGCATCCCGGTGATCTCGGTGTCCGAGGACCTGTCGATCATCGCGGTCTACATGCGCAGCGAGAAGCATCCGCTCGAGGAGATCCCGCGGCTGCTCAACCGCGCGAACCAAGCACAACAGGCGGTCGAGCGGTACAAGACGAGGCTCGACGCGGTGTCGGGTGCCTTGTCCGCGCTCGAGGTCGAAGATCTGGTGACGCTGCGCGACGTGCTGTCGGTCCTGCAGCGCACCGAGATGGTGATGCGCATCGCTGACGAGATCGCGGGCTACATCGTCGAGCTCGGCGTCGACGGTCGACTCGTGCGGCTGCAGCTCGACGAGCAGCTCGGTGGCATCGAAGACGACGCGCGCCTCGTCGTGCGCGACTACTTCGCCGACGGCGACGCTCGCTCGATCGAGTACCTCATGAACGCGCTCGGCGCGCTCGACACCGACGAGCTCGTCGACCTGAGAGCGGTCGCGGCGGCGGCAGTGCATCCCGAGGGGGCCGCGGCCGACCTCGATGGTGCGGTGCAACCGAAGGGCTACCGACTGCTCAGCAAGATCCCGCGTCTGCCCGACCCGGTGATCGAGAGCGTCGTCGAGCGGTTCGGCACGCTCCACAAGATCATGCGGGCGACGATCGACGACCTCGTCGACGTCGAAGGCGTGGGCACCGCGCGAGCGCGGGCGATCAAGGACGGCCTGTCCCGCCTCGCCGAGAGCAGCATCCTCGACCGGTACTCCTGACGCGAAGGAGATCGAGACCTCATGCGCATCGCGCTTCCCTCGGGGACGCCGGCCGAGCTCGTGAAGCCCGAAGGCGAGGCCTCGCTCGGCCTCGTGATCGCGCCCGACATCTTCGGATTGCGACCGCTCTACGACGACCTCTGCACGCGCCTGTCAGCCGAGCACGGCTGGGCGGTGTGCGCGGTCGAGCCCTTCCCCGGTCGCACACTGGGCGACGTCGACGAGCGCTTCGCCGCGGTGCCGAATCTCGACGACGACCGTGTGCTCGGCGACCTCATCGCGGGTGGCAACGCGACCGGCAACGAGAACGTCTGCCTGATCGGGTTCTGCATGGGAGGGATGTATGCGCTGAAGGCGGCGGGGCTCTCGCACTTCCGCCGCGTCGTGGCCTTCTACGGGATGATCCGCATCCCGCCGGCATGGAAGGGCCATGGCGTCGCCGAGCCGCTCGACAAGCTCGCGAACCCGCTCGCGTCACCGACGATGGCGATCATCGGCGAGCAGGACCCGTACACGCCGCCGGAGGATGTCACCGCGCTGGAGCGCGACACGCGGGTGACCGTGGTGCGCTACCCCGACGCCGAGCACGGGTTCGTGCACGATCCCGATCGCCCTGCCCATCGCCCCGACGACGCGGCCGACGCATGGCAGAGGGCGATCGCGTTCCTGACGAGCTAACGCGATCGCTGCGCGAGCCGCTCGCGGTTCACGATGCGGTAGTGGCGGTCTGACTGCTCGAGCCATCCGAGGCGGATGAACGACGAGATCGCCTTGTTCACCCGCTCACGCGACGCGCCGACCATGCCGGCGAGCTCTTCCTGTGTCACCGGGAGGTAGAACTCGCTCGCCTCGCCGGCGAGCTCGAGCAGCCGCTTGGCCGTGCGACCCGTGACGTCGAGGAACACCGAGTCGGCGAGCGCTTCGTCCATCGCGCGGAGCCGGCCGACGAGCATGGCGGTCGTGCCCCACAGCAGCGCCGGGCGCTCCTCGAAGAGCTGGCGGATCGGTGCGTAGGGAATTGCCACGACTTCGGAGGGTTCGAGCGCACGCGCCTCGGCCGAACGGCCGAGACCGTCGAGCATGCCCATCTCGCCGAACAGCTCACCGCGCTCCATGAGCGCCACGACCGACTCGCGTCCGTCGATCGACTTCTTCGAGATCGCGATCAGGCCGGACGACACGACGAACAGCTCGGAGCAGTCGTCGCCCTCTTCGAACAGCAGATCGCCGCGCCGGAGGCTGCGGATCGTGCAGGTCGGGAGCAGAAAGCCGAGGTCTTCCTCACTCAAGTCGCGGAAGAAGTCGGTGTCGGTGAGGAGGGCGCTCTCGACCATCGACCGGCGAGGTTACCCCTCGCTCATGGCAGGCTGACGGTTGTGAGCGCTGCTGCCGCGTTCGATGACGACGCCGACACAGCGATCGGTGTGTGGGCGATCGTGGTCGCGGCCGGCGCCGGAAGCCGCTTCGGCGGCGCGAAGCAGTACGCGCTTCTCGGCGGCAAACGGGTCGTCGACTGGTCGCTCGCGACGGCTCGAGCGTCGTGCGCCGAGGTCATCTTGGTGGTGCCACCCGACCGCGCTGACGCACCCGAGGCAGCGGATCACGTGGTCGCGGGTGGCGCGTCGCGTTCAGAGTCGGTCCGGGCCGGGCTCGCGGCCATCGCACCCGACGCGAGCGACGACACGGTCGTCGTGGTGCACGACGCCGCGCGTCCGTTCGCGACGCGTGCGCTGTTCGAGGCCGTGATCGCCGCGGTGCGCTCCGGCGCCGACGGCGCAGTGCCCGGGATACCAATCACAGACACGGTCAAGCAGGTGCGCGGCGACCGCAGCGTCGCTGCCACGCTCGACCGCTCGCACCTCGTGACGGTGCAGACGCCGCAGGCGTTCCGGTTGCCCGCGCTGCGTGCCGCACACCACGACGGAGGCGAGGCCACCGACGATGCCGCCCTCGTCGAAGCCGTCGGCGGCCGAGTCGTCGTCGTCGAAGGCGAGGTCACCAACCGCAAGATCACGACCCCCGCCGACCTCACCGAGTCGAGATGAGCCTGTCGCGATGACCGTTCGCATCGGTCAGGGTTTCGACGTGCACCCGTTCGACGCCGACGCGAACCGCCCGCTCCGCCTCGGGGGAGTCGAGTTTCCGGAGGCGACGCCGCTCGGCGGGCACAGCGACGCGGACGTCGTCGTGCATGCGGTGATCGATGCGCTGCTGGGCGCGGCCGGCCTGGGCGACATCGGCACCCACTTCTCCGACACTGATCCGCAATGGCGCGATGCCGACTCGATCGGCTTGCTCGCACAGGCGGTCACGATGGTCCGGGCCGCCGGCTGGCAACCCGGAAACGTCGACTGCACGGTGATCGCGGAGGCCCCGAAGGTCGCCCCGCGCCGGGCCGAGATCGAGGACCGGTTGTCCGCGACCGTCGGCGCGCCAGTGACGATCAAGGCGAAGCGAGCCGAGGGCCTCGGTGCGCTCGGTCGCGGTGAGGGCATCGCGTGCTTCGCTGTTGCCATCGTGTCGAACGGAGCCGCATGAGCCCGCCGAAGCGCGGAGGCCGCAAGCCGCCGCCGCCCCGTTCGGGAGGCGGCCACAGACGCGCGGCCGCGCCACCGCGTCGTGCGCCCGCCGCCGCTCGCGGGCTGGGCGGCGACCAGGTCGAGGGGCGCCAGGCTGTGCGCGAGCTGCTGCTCTCCGGCCGACGGGTGCGCGAGCTCTGGGTCGCGACCGACCTCGACGACGCCTCGGTCGTCGACGAGATCCTCGAGCTCGCTCGCGAGATGCGGATCACGGTGCGCGAGGTCAGTCGCAACAAGATGGCAGCCGAGGCCCGCACTGACGCGCCGCAAGGAGTGCTCGCCAAGGCGGCCCCACTCCACGAGGTCGAGCTCGATGACCTCGCGAAGGCGCGCCACGCGAGCGGCGCCAAGCCCTTCCTCATCGTCGCCGACGGTGTCACCGACCCGGGCAATCTCGGTGCGCTGCTCCGGAGTGCGTCATGCGCGGGAGCGACCGGTGTCGTGCTTCCGCGCCACCGAGCGGTGCACATCACGCCCACCGTGGCGAAGGCAGCGGCCGGGGCGATCGAGCACCTGCAGATGGCACTGGTGGGTGGGATCCCGAACGCGCTCAGCCGGCTGCGGGAGCTCGGGGTCTGGGTGGTGGGGCTCGACATGGTCGCCGACCGCACCCTCTTCGATCTGGGCGACGTCGCTCGCGAGCCGATCGCGCTGGTGCTCGGAGCCGAGGGCAAGGGCATCTCTCGGCTCACGCGGCAGCGCTGCGACGTGGTCGTGCGCATCCCGCTGGTCGGTCCGCTCGAGTCGCTCAACGTCGCGACCGCAGGCGCGCTGGCTTGCTACGAGGTGACGCGACAGCGCATGCCGGGTTCGGTTGAGCCCGAGGTGGGAATCGAACCCACGACCTGACGCTTACAAGGCGCCTGCTCTGCCTCTGAGCTACTCGGGCGTCCTCCGATTCTGCCTGGTCAGAACGAGCGCAAAGTCGCCCCCCAGGCCGAGGATGCTTGATTCGCGTGGGGTGGCCGACAAGGCTGCCCGCGATGACGCTGACCGAACGGGAATGCGCGATCCTCGAGTTCGAGCGCAGCTGGTGGGCCGAGCCCGGCCCGAAGGAGCTCGCGATCCGTGAGCGCTTCGACCTGTCAGCCACCCGCTACTACCAGCTCCTCGGCGAGCTGGTCGACTCCGACGACGCCCTGGAATACGACCCGTTGGTGATCCGGCGTCTTCGCCGCATGCGCGACCGGCGACGTCGTGCACGTTTCGAGGGGCCCTCGGTCTCAGAGCCCCCGGGCCGGTGAGTCAGCGCCGTCACGCCGCGTCCGACGGGTCGTTCGCCAAGTCCGCGGGCGGCGCAGCAGGTCGCGGCATCCTGCTCATCGCGGTCGCCGTCTTGGTCGGCGTATTGATCCTGCGCAACGGCTTCGACAACGGCGGCGGCTCGTCGGCTCCGCCCACGACGTCGGCGAGCGGCGCGACCACCTCGGTCTCGACGAACACGACCGCGGCGGGAGGCAGCACCGAGAGCACTGCGGCCAGCACGCCGTCGACTCGACCGGCCAATCAGGTGAAGGTGTTCGTGGCCAACGGAGCCGGCATCCAGGGCGCGGCGGGAAAGGCCGTCGAGACGCTCACCCCGCTCGGCTACGTCGCGGTTGCCGGGAATTCACCCAACAAGGTGAAGACGACGACCGTGTACTACACCGAGGGCTATCAAGCCGAAGCCCAGGGCGTAGCTGCGGCACTGGGCGCGCCTGCGGCGTCGGTGCAGCCGATGCCGACGCCACCGCCGATCGCGGACATCCAGGGCGCGCAGGTGCTCGTGGTGCTCGGGCCGGACGTCGCCAAGCCCGCGTAGCTGCGCGGCTCAACCCGAGCCACCTTTCCTGTGGCAATGTCGGGCGCCCTGTTGACAGGAGGCGCCCGTGACCCCCGACCTGGACACGCTGTCCATCAACACGATCCGCACGCTCTGCATGGACGCGATCCAGAAGGCGAACTCGGGCCACCCGGGCACGCCGATGGGCATCGCTCCCGTCGCGTACTCGCTGTGGCAGCGCGTGATGCGGTTCGACCCACAAGACCCGATCTGGCCGAACCGCGATCGCTTCGTGCTCTCCGAGGGTCACGCGTCGGCGTTGCTCTGGTCGCTGCTCCACCTCACGGGCGTGCGCGCGGTCGATCCCGACTACGAGATCCTCGGGCAGCCCGCCGTGTCGCTCGACGACCTCAAGACCTTCCGCCAGCTCGGCTCGAAGTGCCCGGGCCATCCGGAGTACCGCTGGACGAGCGGCGTCGAGACGACGACGGGCCCGCTCGGCCAGGGAGTCGCGACATCGGTGGGGATGGCGATCGCCGGGCAGTGGCTCGGTGCTCGGTACAACCGCGAGGGCTTCCCGATCTTCGACTTCGACGTCTACGCCCTCGCCGGTGACGGCTGCATGATGGAGGGCGTCGCGTCAGAAGCGGCGTCGCTCGCAGCCCATCAGCGCCTCTCGAACCTGTGCTGGATCTACGACTCCAACCGGGTCACGATCGAGGGTCACACGAACATCGCGTTCACCGAGGATGTCGCAGCGCGGTTCATGGCGTACGGCTGGAACGTCACGACCGTCGCGGACGCGAACGACCTCGACGCGATCAAGCGCGCGTTCCACACCTTCAAGGCCGAGCGCGACCGTCCGACCCTGATCGTCGTGCACAGCCACATCGGCTACGGCTCGCCGGTGGAGGACTCGCCCAAGGCACATGGTGAGCCGTTCGGAGTCGAAGGCTGCAAGGCCACGAAGCGCTTCTTCGGCTTCCCCGAGGACGAGGACTTCTACGTCCCCGACGGTGTCTACGACCACTTCGTGGCCGGCATCGGGGCGACGGGGCGCGAGGCGCGCGACGCGTGGCACACCATGTTCGAGAAGTACCGCGTCGACTACCCCGACCTGGCCGACGAGCTCGAGCGCATCCAGCGCCGTGAGCTCCCGACGGGCTGGGAGAGCGCGCTGCCGACCTTTCCCGCGGACGAGAAGGGCCTCGCGAGCCGCGACTCGTCGGGCCGCGTGCTCAACGCTGTAGCGCAAGCGGTGCCGTGGGTCGTCGGCGGCTCTGCTGACCTGTCACCGTCGACGAAGACGAACCTCACGTTCGATGGTGCGGGCGAGTTCCAAGCCGACAGCCGCGCCGGGCGCAACCTGCACCTCGGAGTCCGCGAGCACGCGTCGGCTGCGATCGCGAACGGCATGGCGCTCACGAAGCTGCGTTCCTACTGGTCGGGCTTCCTCATCTTCTCCGACTACGCGCGTGGGGCGATCCGGCTCTCCGCGCTCATGGAGATCCCCGTCGTGCACATCTTCACGCACGACTCGATCGGTGTCGGCGAGGACGGTCCGACCCACCAGCCGGTCGAACAGCTCGCCTCGCTCCGTGCGATGCCCGGCCTGTTGGTGTTCCGGCCCGCCGACGCGAACGAAGTCGTCGAGACCTGGCGGATCCTCATGGGCCTGCACAACGAGGCCGCGGTGGTCGTCTTGTCGAGGCAGAACCTGCCCACCGTCGATCGCACTGTCTACGCGCCCGCATCCGGGGTCGCGAAGGGCGCCTACGTGCTCGCTGACCCGCCCAACGGCAATCCTGACCTCATCCTTCTCGCGACCGGCTCCGAGGTGGGCCTCGCGCTCGAGGCGCGAGACGAGCTCGCGGCAGGCGGCCTGCAGGCCCGCGTCGTGAGCATGCCGTGCTGGGAGCTCTTCGACCGCCAACCGAAGGACTACCGCGACGAGGTGCTGCCACCCTCGGTGAAGGCGCGGGTCGCGATCGAGCAAGCATCCACACTGGGGTGGGACCGGTACGTCGGTGACGGTGGGGCAGTCATCGGCATGAACACGTTTGGTGCGTCAGCGCCGCTGAAGCACCTCCTCGAGAAGTTCGGCTTCACCCCTGACCGCGTGGCGCAGGTCGCGCGCGAGAGAGTCGCAGCCGGAAAGGACAGCGCATGAAGGCGACAGAGACCCTCCACGACCAGGGTCAGAGCCTTTGGCTCGACAACATCACTCGATCGATGCTCGACAACGGCGTCGTCCAGCGGTACATCGACCGCTACTCGGTCACTGGGCTCACTTCGAACCCTTCGATCTTCGACAAGGCGATCCAGTCAGGCGACTACGACGATGCGATCCGCGAGAAGGCCAAGGCGGGGCTCTCGGGCGAGGACCTCTTCTTCGAGCTTGCGATCGAGGACCTCCAACGCGCAACCGACTTGTTCCTCCCGATCCACGAGCGCACGCACGGCATCGACGGGTGGTGCTCGCTCGAGGTCTCGCCCGAGCTCGCGTACGACACCGAGAAGACCGTTGCAGCCGCGAAAGACCTCTCCGCCGCGCGGGTCGGCGCAACCTATTCATCAAGATCCCGGGCACCGAGGAGGGCCTCCCTGCGATCGAGGAGGCCATTGCGAGTGGCGTGCCCGTGAACGTGACGCTCCTCTTCGACGAGGCGCAGTACCGCGCCGCCGCCGACGCATACATGAAGGGGATCGAGCGGCGCGTCGCGCACAACCAGGATCCGTTCGTCGGGTCGGTCGCATCGGTGTTCATCTCCCGGTGGGACTCGTCGGTGAGCGAAAGCGTCCCCGACGATCTGAAGAACGACCTCGGCCTCGCGGTCGGCCTCGACGTGTACCGGGCTTACCGAGAGCTGAAGTCCTCAGATCGGTGGCTGAGGCTCGAGAACGCGGGGGCGAAGATGCAGCGCCTGCTCTGGGCGAGCACCGGCACGAAGGACCCGAACGCGCCCGACACGCTCTACGTGCACGGCCTCGCGGCGCCGTTCACGATCAACACGATGCCCGACAAGACCCTTGAAGCCTTCTACGACCATGGCGATGCGGGCGATCCGATGCCCGCAGGTGGTGGCAACTGCGATGAGCTCTTCGACAAGTTCGAAGCGGCCGGGGTCGACCTCACGGCGCTCGCCGCGAAGCTGCAGTCCGACGGGGCGCGCTCGTTCGTCGACGCGTGGATGGACCTCATCCAAGCGATCGAGCAGAAGAGCGCATCGGTCAAGTGATGGCGACTCCTCTTCGTGATCGGCTCGCGTGGAAAGCCCTCGAGCAGCACCACGCCGAGATCGCAGGCACACATCTCCGCGATCTGTTCGCCTCGGATGCGGCGCGCGGAGAGCGACTCACTGTCGAGGCGATCGGGCTCTACCTCGACTACTCGAAGAACCGGGTCACGGACGAGACGCTCCGACTGCTCATCCAGCTCGCGGAGGAGTCGGGTCTCCGCGAGCACACCGAGAAGATGTTCACCGGCGAGCGCATCAACGTCTCCGAGAACCGGTCGGTGCTGCACGTCACGCTCCGGATGCCCAAGGGCACGTCGCTGATGGTCGACGGGGTCGACGTCGTGGCGCAGGTGCACGAGGTGCTCGACCGCATGAGCGCGTTCTGCGACCGAGTGCGGTCGGGCGACTGGAAGGGGCACACCGGCAAGCCCATCAAGAACGTCGTGAACATCGGCATCGGAGGGTCCGACCTCGGGCCGGTGATGGCGTACGAGGCCCTCCGCCACTACACGCGTCGCGACATGACGTTCCGCTTCGTGTCGAACGTCGACTCGACCGACTTCGCCGAGGCCACGCGTGACCTCAACGCGGACGAGACGCTCTTCATCATCTCGTCCAAGACGTTCACCACGCTCGAGACGCTCACGAACGCGCATTCCGCGCGAGCGTGGGCGTTGCAGCAGCTCGGCGACGAGGCCGCGATCGCGAAGCACTTCGTCGCGGTCTCGACCAACGCGGAGAAGGTGTCCGAGTTCGGCATCGACACCGAGAACATGTTCGGCTTCTGGGACTGGGTCGGTGGTCGGTACTCGATGGACTCGGCGATCGGCCTGTCGACGATGCTCGCGGTCGGTCCCGACGGCTTCAAACAGATGCTGGCCGGCTTCCACGACATGGACGTGCACTTCCGCACGGCTCCGCTTGCGCAGAACCTGCCAGTGATCATGGGCTTGCTCGCTCTCTGGTACGGCGACTTCTTCGACGCCCAGACCGTCGGCGTGATGCCCTACGAGCAGTACCTCAAGCGCTTTCCTGCGTACCTGCAGCAGCTGACGATGGAGTCGAACGGAAAGCACGTCACGATCGAGGGCACGCACGTCGACTACCAGACTGGCGCGGTCTACTGGGGCGAGCCCGGCACGAACGGGCAGCACAGCTTCTACCAGCTGATCCACCAGGGCACGAAGCTCATCCCCGTCGACCTCATCGGGTTCGGCAAGTCGCTGAACCCCATCGGCTCACATCACGACATCCTGTCGTCGAACGTCTTCGCACAAGCCGAGGCGCTCGCGTTCGGGAAGACCGAGCAGCAGGTGCGCGAAGAGGGCACCGCCGAAGGCGTCGTTCCGCACCGCGTGATGGAAGGCAATCGCCCTACCAACGTGATCCTCGCCGAAGTGCTGACGCCGCACGTGCTCGGTGCGCTCATCGCGCTGTACGAGCACAGCGTCTTCACGCAGGGCGTGATTTGGAACATCGACTCGTTCGACCAGTGGGGGGTCGAGCTCGGCAAGGTCCTCGCGGCTCGGATCGTTCCGGAGCTCGAGAGCGGGGACGAGCCCAACCTCACCCACGACTCGTCGACGAACGCGCTGATCCGCAAGTACCGCGCGCTCAAGGCGCTCAAGCGCTAGGAGCCAATCTCCCTATGTTCGATCTCGTCGCCCCGGGCGACGATCACCGTCGCGACCATCGACGGCGGGAAGAGGCCGTGGTCGACGACGCCGGGAGTCGAGTCGAGCAGCAAGGCGAGGACCTGCGGGTCGGTGAGCACACCGTGGTAGTCCGCGATCACGCCGCCGTCCGGGCTACGAGGCACATCGCGCAACGTCACGTCCCCGAGGCGGCGGAGCGTCGCCGCGAGGCCGAACTCGAGCAGCTCGAGCGGCACCGGAGCGCGCAACGCGGGCACCGGCTTCGACGAATCGGCGATGACCACGAACCGATCGGCCGCGATCGCGACGAGCTTCTCGCGCGTGTGCGCGGCGCCTCCCCCCTTCACGAGCCAGCCGTCGGGCGCGATCTGGTCTGCGCCGTCGATCGTCATGTCGAAGCGATCGATCGTGTCGAACGGCTCGACTCGCAGGCCCAGCTCGGCCGCGGCTTTCTCGGTGCGAGGCGACGTCGCGACGCAGCGCAAGTCGAGCTTTCGCCGTGCCAGCGCGGGCAGCAGGTACGCGACCGTCGAGCCCGTGCCGAGCCCGACGGTCATCCCGTCTTCCACGAGCTCAGCAGATGCCTCGGCGGCGAGACGCTTCTCGTCTTCCACGGTCGCCATGACTGCGGGAACCTACAGGACAGCCCATTCCCCGACAGAACGGTGAGTCGACATGAGCAATGACATCCCCGACGACCATGTGATCGTGCTCTTCGGAGCCACGGGCGACCTGGCCAAGCGCAAGCTCATCCCGGGCCTCTACCACCTCGCCGCAGCCGGGCTGCTGCCAGAGCGATACCGGATCATCGGGACGTCACCCGCGAAGTTCGCGATCTCGCGCGCCGCGTTCCGTAAGCACGCGAAGGACTCGATCCGCGAGTTCGGCATCGTGAAGCCCACCGGTGAAACGTGGAAGACCTTCGAAGCCGCGCTCGACTTCGCCGCGTCTGATCCCCAAGACCCGAAGCCGCTCGTCGACGCGGTCGGAAAGGCCAAGGCCGACATCGGAGCCGGCGCCCGCCTGCTCCACCACTTGGCCGTGCCGCCGGCGGCCTTCGGCTCGGTCGTCACGATGCTCGGCGCGACTGGCCTCAACCAGGATGCCCACGTCATCATCGAGAAGCCGTTCGGCTACGACCTCGACAGCGCTCGGGCGCTCAACGCCACCGTGCACGCGGTCTTCGACGAGTCGTGCATCTTCCGCATCGATCACTTCCTCGGCAAGGAGAGCATCGACAACATCCTCGCCGTCCGATTCGCGAACGGCATGTTCGAGCCCATCTGGAATCGCGATCACGTGAGCTACGTGCAGATCGACGTGCCCGAGACGCTTTCGATCGAAGGGCGTGCTGACTTCTTCGAGAAGACCGGCGCGTACCGCGACATGGTCGTCACGCACCTGCTACAGGTGCTCGGGTTCGTCGCGATGGAGCCGCCGACCTCGCTCGGCGCGAAGTCATTGCGAGACGAGAAGGGCAAGGTGTTCGACTCGATGCACATGATCGATCCGGCGAAGGTCGTTCGTGGCCAGTACAAGGGCTATCGAGACGAGCAGGGAGTGGCCAAGCGCTCCCAGACCGAGACGTTCGTCGCGCTCGAGGTCGCGGTCGACAACTGGCGTTGGCACGGCGTCCCCTTCTACCTCCGCACCGGCAAGAGCCTCGCGGAGAGCCGGCAGGTGATCACGCTCGGCTTCCGCGGTCCTGCCCTCAAGATGTTCCCGATCGACATGGTCGCGACCCACGGGTCGCGCCGCAACGAGCTCGTGATCGACTTCAAGGATCCCGGGTCGATCAGCGTGAGCTTCCTGACCAAGGAGCCCGGGCCGGTCATGCAGCTCGCCGAGGTGTCGATGCAGTTCAAGTACACCGACTCGTGGGCCGCGTCGAACAACCTCGAGGGGTACGAGCGGTTGATCCTCAACGCGATGCTCGGCGATCAGGCGCTGTTCACGCGCTCCGACGGCATCGAGCGTCTGTGGGAGATCTCGATGCCGCTCCTCGAGGACCCACCCGCGGTCGAGTCGTACGCGCCGGGCTCGTGGGGACCCGAGTCGATCAACCAGCTGATCGCTCCGTACCGCTGGCGTCTCCCGGAATGAAGAGGCCGTGATCGCGCTCGGCTACGACAAGCCGCTCTACCTCATGGCGTTCGACCATCGAGGGTCGTTCGAGAAGGGCCTCTTCGGTGCCATTCCGCCGATCTCGGCTGACGTGCACGCGGGCATCGTCGACGCGAAGAACCTCATCTACGAGGCGTTCGTGCGGGCGGTCGAAGACGGCGCACCGCGTGTCGGCGCGGGAGTGCTCGTCGACGAGGAGTACGGCGTCGCCGTCGCGCGCGCCGCGATCGACGCGGGGTTCGCACTCGCGATGCCCGTCGAACGTTCAGGACAGGACGAGTTCGACTTCGAGTACGGCGATGACTTCGGCTCGCACATCGAGGCGTTCGATCCCACGTTCGCCAAGGTCCTCGTGCGCTACAACCCGGAAGGCGACGCGGCGATGAACGCCCGCCAGGCCGAGCGGCTGCATCGGCTCAGTGACTGGCTGCACGAACGCGACCGCCGGTTCCTGTTCGAGCTCCTGATCCCTGCCACTGCCGCGCAGCTCGTGCAGTGCGGCGGCGACCCCGGCCGCTACGACCGGGAGATCCGACCTCGCTTGCTCCTCGAGATCGTGCGGGCCATGCAGGCCGCGGGCGTCGAGCCGGACGTCTGGAAGATCGAGGGCCTCGACGAGCGAGGCGACTGCGCGAGCGTCGCTGACCTGGCCCGATCGGGCGGTCGCGACGGTGTGGTGTGCGTGGTGCTCGGGCGCGGAGCCGACGAGCCCAAGGTGATCGAGTGGTTGAAGATCGCTGCTCCGGTGCACGGGTTCGATGGGTTCGCCGTCGGCCGGACGCTATGGCAGACGGCGCTCGAAGGGTTCCGCGCTGGAACCCTGACGCGCGACACAGCGGTTCGCCAGATCGCCGATCGATACCTCGAGACCACCGCCGCATATGCAGGGGCCGCCTGAGTGCGACCATTGGCGGCGTGCGCGTCGTGGCTGCCATCGACAAGTTCCGGGGCACGGCCACTGCGACCGAGGCCGCCGCCGCGGTGTGTCGCGCTGTCGCGCGCACCGGCGCAGAGTGCGATGCCCGCCCGATGGCCGACGGCGGCGAGGGCACCCTCGACGCGCTGGGTGGAGCGAACCGACGCACCACGGTGATGGGACCACTCGGCGATCAGGTCGACGCCGAGTGGAGGCTCGCGAAGCGCACCGCGGTCATCGAGATGGCGCGCGCGTCGGGCCTTGCCCTCGTCGGGGGCGCGGAGGGCAACGACCCCGTGGCGGCGTCGACACACGGCACCGGCGAGCTCATCGCTGCCGCGCTCGAGGCCGGAGCGAACCGGGTGATCGTCGGAGTAGGTGGTTCGGCGACGACCGACGGCGGCTTGGGTGCGCTGCGAGCGATCTTCCCGCCGGCCCGGCTGCGCGGCATCGAGATGTTGGTCGCATGCGACGTGCGCACGCTGTTCGTCGATGCCGCTGAGGTGTTCGGTCCGCAGAAGGGGGCAACGCCCGCGCAGGTCGAGCTGTTGCGCCGTCGCCTCGAACGCCTCGCGCAGATCTACGTGGAGGACTACGGCGTCGACGTGCGTGAGATCGAGAGCAGTGGCGCGGCAGGCGGCCTCGCGGGCGGCCTTGCGGCGATCGGTGCGCAGCTCGTCTCGGGGTTCGAGCTCGTCGCGAACGAGACCGACCTGGCTGACGCGATCGAGGGCGCCGATCTCGTCGTCACCGGCGAAGGGTTCGTAGACGCGCAGTCGTTCGAGGGAAAGGTCGTCGGTGGGGTGGTCGACCTCGCGGCCTCACTCGATGTGCCCGCACTCGTCGTCGCGGGTGAGGTCTTTGATGGTTGCGACGAGCGCGTCGACGCGGTGTCGCTGGTCGCGCGGTTCGGGCGCGAGCGCGCGATGGCCGACACCCTCGTGTGCATCGAAGAGGTCGTGGCGGAACGGCTGAAGGGCTGAAGCGGTCTTCTACCGGCGGTCGCGCGGGCCCATCGCCAGCCGCACCGCTGCGTAGACGACGACGCCGATCAAGGCAAGCTTCACGCCGGTGAACAGCAGGCCGGTGACGAAGCGAAGCAGCCAGAGCGCGCCGAGCACGGCGAGGACTCCGACGACCACCATCCCCGCGGGGAACGACGGCTTTTCCGGGTGCTGCGGCTTGCGCGGCTCGAGTTGACCCACGAGGGCAGCGTACCGCTGAGGTCAGGCACTGCGTCGGCGGTACGCGGCGAGCTCGATGAGCGGGGGCCGGTCGATCGTCTCGACCAGCACCGGCTCGGATCCCGGGCGTACGAGCGGCCGGGCCGGGCCGTGGGGCAGCGTGAGGCCGGAGCGGGCCAAGACGGTCTGCATGATCGCCATCGACTGCGGTGACAGCTCGTCGAGCGAGCGATTGCGGTGGATGCGAGTGCCGAGGTCGACCTGCGCGATCGACTCCAGCCCGAACCGCGCGCTGATGTCGATCAGCAGAGCGAGGTCGACGCCGTAGCCCGTCGCGAAGGGCAGCTGCTCGAGGACTTCGCGGCGCCCGGCGTACTCGCCTCCGAGTGGCTGGATGATCGTCGACAGGTGCGGGAACAGGAGCGACACGAGCGGTCGAGCGACGAGCTCGGTGACTCGTCCTCCCTCGCCGTGGCGACCGTCGAGCGGACGGTCGTAGTAGCCCTTCACGAACGCGACGTCGTTGCGCATCAGCAGCGGGCCGACGAGCCCGATGACAAACCGCGCGCCGAAGTTGCGGATGTCCGCGTCGCACCAGACGATGACGTCGCCGTCCGCAGCGAACACCGATCGCCATAGCGCGTCGCCCTTGCCACCAAGGTCGTCGAAGTCGGGTAGCACCTCCTCGGTGCTCACGACCCGCGCGCCCGCGTCAGCCGCCACCTTCGCGGTGCCGTCGATCGAGCGGTCGTCGATGACGAGGATCTCGTCGACGAGCGGCCACCGTTCCACGAGCTCGTGCTGGATCAGCTCGACGATCTCGCCGACCGTGTCCTCCTCGTCGCGCGCGGGCAAGCACACCGAGATCGTCGTCTCGCGCTTGGCTTCGACGAGGCGCGGCAAGTCGAACGCGCGGTAGTGGAACGCGCGCACCACGGGGGCTGGCACGGCGCAATGGTCCCCTGCGACACGTCCATCCCGCAAGGCGGTCCCCTTGCGCCAGAGGGAATGTCACACCCTTTCGTACGCTTACACGGGCATGGATGCGGCCGGCGCCGAGCGCGCTGTGGCTGCGCTTGCGGTCCCCGGCGGCAGCGGGCTGCGGCCGCGCGACGGAAGTGGCTCGAAGCGCTGGGATAGCTCGTCATCGACGTGTACTGGAGCGATCTGGGAAGACCGGAGTGGCTGGTCGACACCATCGAGGACGCGTATCGCCGCCGATGCCGCGAAGTTGCGGATCACCGCGCCCGTTTGGGCGCGCTCACACTCGACTTCGACGGCGGTCCGGCGGTGGAGTCGTGAGACGAGGCCGCTACGCTGCGCCCCCGATGAGCGTCACCGTGCGAGTCCCCACCACGCTGCGTCCCGCGACTGGCGGTGTTTCCGAGGTCAAGGTCGAAGGCGCCACGCTGGCAGAGGTGCTCGACAACCTCGAGGCGGCGCATCCCGGATTCCGGAGCCGGATCTTCGACGACGACGGCAACCTGCGTCGGTTCGTCAACCTGTTCGTCGCCGACGACGACGTGCGCTTCCTGCAGGGCCTCGACACGCCGGTGCCCGACGGCGAGACGGTGTCGATCATCCCCGCGGTCGCCGGCGGCTGACCCGCTGGCCGATCGCTAAGCAGCCAGCCCCAGCGCCTCGAGCAGCTCGGGTCGCGGCGGCCCCAGCACGGGCTCGGGCGGACGGTTCTCTCGGTCGTTCCACACTGCCAGGACGCGCGCTCCGATGTCGGCGTCGCTCATCAGCGTCTCGGGCGGGAGCAACAGGTTGAACGTGCGCACGAACGCCCGATACACCTCGGGATCGGTGCGCAGCGCTGGTGCCAGCCCTTCGCGCAGCACCGAGCGCATGAACGAACGGGGATCCTCGGGATCGTCGATGTCCTCGCCCGCGAGCAGTGCGGCTGCGATGCGCCTCGCCTCGGCGTCTTGCACCACGGATGAGCGGTACCACGGAAGCAGGTGCTCGTCGGTGAGCGCGTGGAGCTCGAGTGCTTGCGCGATCAGGTCGTCGGGATGCTCACGCACGACGCCCGCGAGCAGATGCGCGTGCCAGAAGCCGGTGGAGCACCCGCGCCCGTAGAGCGGATTCGTGCAGACGCTGGCGTCGCCGAGCGCATGTACTCCAAGCGCGAGCGGACGCCCGTCGACGACGTAGGTGCGCAGCCGGTTGAGCAACCCCGCCATCAGGTGCACGTCCGTGATCGGACGCGAGATCGCCGGATCGACCCACGCCTTCGTGGCGGGGAGCACGGCTGCGGTCGTGTCGAACGCGTCGATGGTCGACAGCGCCCCGCGGAGAAGCGAGTCGTCCGTGGGCGTCGCGAGCGTGATCGAGAACGTGCCGTTGTCGCCCTGGAAGATCGCGTACTTGAGATACCCGAGGTCGCCGCCGATGGGGCCGTCTCGGGGCGGAGGCTCCGCGCCGGGGAGCAGCTCGTAGAACCGTGAGTAGTAGACGATCCCGGTGTCCTCGACTTCTTCGGGCACGGGGTCGGCGCCGATCTCGGCGAGCCAGTCCGGGAGGGTCGAGCGTCGTCCACCAGCCACCACCGTGAGGCCGGCCGGGAAGTCGCCCGCGCTCGTGCGCACGCCGGTCACCACTGGGATGCCGTCGGCGCCCGGTGCGGCGACCAACCCCTCAGCGGCGACGCCGTCACGAATCGAGCACCTCGGACTCGCGAGCACCGACCGCCGGAGCACCCACTCGAACGTCGTGCGTCGACACGCGAGCATCACGAGCTCGTCGTCACCGGGACGCGGGGTCCAGCCGGTCATCGTGGGCGGAAGGTTCTCGGCCATGCGGATCTCGGTCGCGCCGGCCGCGAGGAGGTCGGCGAGCACATCGGGATACGAGATGCGGAGCAGGTTGTACAGCCGGGCGAGGAACGCATGGCTGTGGCGGACCTGGGGAGCGCCCCGCCGGTCCCACTCGAACGCGGAGCTCGGATCGGGCGGCAAGGGGGTGGCGTCGCGTTCGAGCAGCGTGACTTGGTGTCCGTCTCTGCTCAGCGCCAAGGCGGCGCCCAACCCGGCCACTCCGGCCCCCACCACCACGATGCGCTTGTCGTCAGACCCCACGACGACTGAAGGTACAGGCCCCCGTCGACATCTCGGGCGAGGTTGCAGGTCGCCTCTGGAGGTGGTTTGCTGTTAGCACTCACGACCTGAGAGTGCTAACCGCCGCTTGGGCGGCGATCCGACGGCATCCCAACGGAGGGACACCACATGGCCAAGACCATTGCCTTTGACGAGCAGGCTCGCCGAGGGCTCGAGGCGGGCATGAACAAGCTCGCCGACGCGGTACGCGTCACCCTCGGCCCCAAGGGCCGCAACGTCGTCCTCGAGAAGAAGTGGGGTGCTCCCACCATCACGAACGACGGCGTCTCCATCGCCAAGGAGATAGATCTCGAGGATCCGTACGAGAAGATCGGCGCCGAGCTGGTCAAGGAAGTCGCGAAGAAGACCGACGACGTGGCGGGCGACGGCACGACCACTGCGACGGTGCTCGCGTGGGCGATGGTCCGTGAGGGCCTCCGCAACGTCGCCGCTGGCGCGAACCCGATGTCGCTGAAGAAGGGCATCGAGGCCGCAGTCGAGGCCGCTGTCGCGAGCATCAAGGACCTCGCGGTCGAGGTCGACTCCAAGGAGCAGATCGCCCAGGTGGCATCCATCTCCGCGGCTGACGAGGAGATCGGCCAGATGATCTCCGAGGCGATCGACAAGGTCGGCAAGGACGGCGTCATCACCGTCGAGGAGAGCCAGACCTTCGGGATGGAGATGGACCTCGTCGAGGGCATGCGCTTCGACAAGGGCTACATCTCGCCCTACTTCGTCACCGACCCCGAGCGGATGGAAGCCGTTCTCGAGGATCCTTACGTGCTCCTCGTCGGCTCGAAGATCTCTTCGGTCCGCGACCTGCTGCCGGTGCTCGAGAAGGTGATGCAGTCCGGCCGCGCGCTCGTGATCATCGGGGAGGACGTCGAGGGCGAGGCGCTCGCCACGCTCGTCGTCAACAAGATCCGCGGCACGTTCAAGTCGGCGGCCGTGAAGGCCCCTGGATTCGGCGAGCGCCGCAAGGCGATGCTGCAGGACATGGCGATCCTCACGGGTGGGCAGGTCATCACCGAAGAGGTCGGGCTCAAGCTCGAGAACGTCACGCTCGACCTGCTCGGCCGAGCCCGCAAGATCGTCGTCACGAAGGACGAGACCACGATCGTCGAAGGCGCCGGCGCCGAGGACGACATCAAGGGTCGCATCAACCAGATCAAGACCGAGATCGAGAACACCGACTCCGACTACGACCGCGAGAAGCTGCAGGAGCGCCTCGCCAAGCTGTCGGGCGGCGTCGCGATCCTGAAGGTCGGCGCGGCGACCGAGGTCGAGCTCAAGGAGAAGAAGCACCGCATCGAGGACGCGGTCAGCACGACCAAGGCGGCCATCGAGGAGGGCGTCGTGCCCGGCGGTGGCGTGGCTCTGCTGCGCACGCAGGCGAAGGTCACTGAGCTCGCCAACACCCTCAGCGGTGACGAGGCGACCGGTGCCCGCCTGGTCGCGAAGTCGCTCGAGGCTCCGCTCAAGCAGATCGCGGAGAATGCCGGCCTCGAGGGCGGCGTGGTGATCGAGAAGGTGCGCAGCCTCGACGGCAAGACCGAGGGCCTCAACGCCGCCACCGGCGCCTACGAGGATCTCGTGAAGGCCGGCATCATCGACGCCGCGAAGGTGACCCGCTCGGCGCTGCAGAACGCGGCATCGATCGCGGCGCTGTTCCTCACCACCGAGGCCGTCATCGCGGACAAGCCCGAGGAGCACTCCCACGGCGGCGGCATGCCCGGCGGAGGCATGGAGGACTTCTGAGCAATCTGGAGGGGCCGGGTGGGTGTTTGCACCCACCCGGCTTCTTCACTTTTTCGGGCGATGATGAAGAGGTGGCTGACCTCCATCCGATGATCGAGCCGCTGGCGTTCTTGCTCGGGACGTGGCGGGGCGAAGGGGTGGGGGAGTACCCGACGATCGAGACGTTCCCGTACTTCGAGACGATCACGTTCGATCACGTCGGCAAGCCGTACCTCTCCTATGTGCAGCGCACGACGCATCCGGACGGCAGCCCGACGCACGGCGAGCTCGGGTTCTGGCGGCTCCCCGCGCCAAGCAGCGTCGAGCTCGTCGCGATCCACCCGTTCGGCGCGACCGAGATGGCAGTCGGGTCGCTGTCCGGAACCACGATCGACCTCCAATCGCTCTCGGTCGTCTCGACGCCAGCCGCGAAGACGGTGACGGGCATCGAACGCACGATCACCGTGGACGGCGATGTGCTCCGCTACACCGTGCGGATGGCGGCAGTGGGTCAACCGATGGGGCACCACCTCTCGGCCGAGCTCCACCGCGCCTGATCCGCGATGGCGCGCGTCGACGTCACCACCTGGTCGCTCGAGATGCGTGACGCGGGCGAGCTGAAGCCCGCTCGCTCGCCGGCGTTGCCGATTTCGATCGAGCGTGCCGAGGTCCCGCAGCCCGAGCTGAACCGGTTCCTCTACACCGCGGTCGGAGGCGAGTGGTACTGGCTCGGCCGGTTGCCGTGGACCTACGAGCGCTGGATGGCGTGGCTCGACCGTCCCGAGGTCGAGACCTGGATCGCGCGGTGCGCGGGCAGCCCGACCGGCTACTTCGAGCTCGAGCGCCAGGAGGGAGGCGACGTCGAGATCGCCTACTTCGGGCTGCTCCCCCAGTACATCGGCAAGGGCATCGGCGGCCACCTGCTCACATCGACGATCCAACGGGCATGGGCGCTCGACGGCACCCGCCGGGTCTGGGTGCACACCTGCAGCCTCGACCACCCGTCCGCACTGGCGAACTACCAGGCCCGAGGCCTCGAGGTGTTCGAGGTCGAGACGGAGGCCCACGAGCTGCCCGACGAACCACCGGGGCCGTGGCCTGGGGCGAATTCGCGTCCACGCGATACCGGAGGGTCTCGTTTGGACCGATAATGACGCATGGCCCCTCGGCTCCAGCGGCTCGCGCTCCTGGGCGTCGTGGGCGCGATAGCGATCTCGTCCGCAGCCTGCTCGTCGTCGGGGTACACCTACGTCAAGAACACGGGCGAGGGCGCGTACTTCAAGGTCCCGGACAGCTGGAAGCTCTACAAGCTCGATCCGAACGCGCTGCCCGACGACCGTCCCTTCCCGGACGCCGCAGCCCAGACCACCGCTGGGCCGTGGCGGATCGTGTTCGACGCGGACCAGAAGCCCGACGTCACCCACTTCGAGCAGGACGTCCCGCAGGCGATCGTGGGCCAGGCCGAGATCAGCCCTATCGGAGAGTCGGTGCGCGACCAGGTGTCGAACGTCGACCTGCGCGCGCTCGCTCTGAACGGCGCCGGTGACCCCATCGCCATGTACCAGCAGGGCAGCACCGACATCGAGATCGTGAAGTACGAAGCACTCACGACGCACGACGGCTTGCGAGGCAACCGGATCGTGCTCAACAAGCTCATCAACGGGTCGTACGTGACCATCGATCAGATCGCACTGGTCGATCCGGGCACCACTACCCTGTATCGGTTCCTCGTGAAGTGCTCATCCAAGTGCTACCTGCAGCATCGGAGTGAGATCGACGCTGTCGTCGACTCGTGGCAGATCAGGAAGAAGAGCTGACATGAGCATCGCCTGGCCAGATCCGTCGCCTGCGCCCCCTCCGCCTCCTCCGCCGTTGCACGTCCCCGTGCCCGAAGCCGAGGTGAGGCGCACCCGCAAGAAGATGGCGATGTGGGATCGCACGAAGATCCTGATCGTCATCGCGCTGCTGTTCACGTTCCTCGTCTGGAACGACATGGCGGACAACCCGATCATCCCGTTCCGCGACGCGCTGCGCGAGACGGCCCGAGCGAAGTGGTGGTTCTTCCTCGCGTTCCTGCTCGAGCTCGTGCGCCAGGTCCATTACGTGATCTGCGAGCACTCCACCCGATACAACATGTTCTGGGAGGACAAGGTCTTCGGCCGCTGGAACAAGCGCGCCGAGAAGCTGAACCCGTGGACGCGCTTCCGCATCGCGCGCGTCTGCAAGTGGGTGTTCGTCAGCGTCGTGCTCTGCGTGTTCTTTGCCGGCCGGTGGGATGTCACGCCGATCGAGGCGTTCTTCCAGGCGCCTTCACGGATCTACGACATCCTGTTCTCGACCGCCACAGGCCTGCCGTTCATCTTCCAGGTCATGATGCTGCTCGGCCTCGCGGTCGGGCAGTTCGCCGCGATCTTCTGGTTCCTCTCCCGGGGTGGCGTCGACACCTACTACCCGGACGACATCAAGACGCGCTTCTCGGACGTGTGGGGCCAAGACCCAGTGCTCGAACGGGTCAAAGAGAACGTCATGTTCCTCGAGGATCCCGGGAAGATCGAGAGCAAGGGCGGGCACGTGCCGTCGGGCATCTTGCTGTGGGGCCCTCCCGGCACCGGCAAGACGCTCATGGCCGAAGCTGTCGCCGGTGAGACCGGCAGGCCGTTCGTGTTCGTCGACCCCGGCGCGTTCACCAACATGTTCTTCGGGGTCGGCATCCTCAAGGTGAAGTCGCTGTTCCGCAAGCTGCGCAAGCTCGCATTGCGCTACGGCGGCGTGATCGTGTTCTTCGACGAAGCCGACAGCCTCGGCAACCGCGGCCAGCTCGCCCAAGGTGGCGGCGGCTGGAACGACGGCAACCAGCTTCCCTTCAACACGTGCTGCAACTCGCTCGACTACGTCTCCGAACGCACGCGGGCCGAGCTCTGGCGAGGGAGCGCTCCCGTTGAGTCCGTCGCACCGGAGGCCGGTGGCATTCGCGGCTTCATCATGGGTGCAGGCATGGGAGGCGGCGGCGGTGGGATGGGCACGCTCCAAGCGCTGCTCACCGAGCTCTCGGGGTTGAAGAAGCCCCGCGGCTTCTTCAACCGCTATGTGCGCCGGTTGTTGACGATGAAGCCGAAGCCGCCGCCGAAGTACCGCATCCTCGTGATGATGGCGACCAACATGCCGCAGTCGCTCGACGAGGCGCTGCTGCGGCCGGGCCGCATCGACCGCATCTACAAGGTCGGGTACCCCTACCTCGACGGGCGCACGCGGACCTTCGAGGGCTACCTCGACAAGGTGAAGCACTCGCTCACACATGAGGAGATCGAGAAGCTCGCCTTGATGTCACCGTACGCGACTGGTGCGACCATCAAGGACGTCGTGAACGAGGCGCTCATCGTCGCGATCCGAGACGGTCGCGACACGGTCGAGTACGCCGACGCGCTCAAGGCGAAGCACCTGAAGAACAACGGCCCGGCCGACGACTGGAAGTACGCCGACTGGGAGCGACATGCAGTCGCCATCCACGAGGCGTCGCACGCCGTTGCGATGTATCGCCTGCAGAAGCGAGAGATGATCGACGTCGCCACGATCGAACGCCGTGGTGGCACCGGAGGCTTCGTCGCGCCGGTCCCGCTCGAAGAGCAGTTCGTCGACTGGAAGTCAGGCAAGGAGCGCGACGTCATCACGTTCGTCGCGTCGCTGGCTGGCGAGCGTCTCTTCTTCGAGGGCGACAACTCCGCGGGGGTCGGCGGCGACCTGCAGAACGCGACCACGATCGTCGCGGGCATGGAGGCCTACGCGGGCATGGGTTCGACGGTCGGCTCGCGCGGCTACATGCCGGGTGCAGCCGGTGCGACGGGCAGCGTCATCACCGGCGAGGACCGCAACTTCCTCGAGACCGAGCTCGGCCGTCGAGTCGAAGCGAGGCTGCAGGAGCTGCTCGAGCGGGCGCATGGGATGCTCGTCGAGGATCGCCGGTTCGTCTTGGCGATTGCGCACACGCTCGAGACTCACAAGACGATCACCGGCGAGGACATCGTCGCGATATTCGAAGGTGGCCGCGGCCCCACGCTCGACGGCGATGTGTACCACACCGACGACTTCATGATCTCGTACGAGGCGTACCACCTGAGTGTGGTCGCGGCGCATCAGAGCCAGGGGTCGCCCGAGAAGCCCCTGCCGGTGTTCCAGGCCGTCACGCAGAGCATCCTCATGCCGATCGGCAATGGGAACGGCAACGGCAATGGGGCCAAGACCGAGAACGAGGTCACCGAGCCGCTTCCTCCGCCGCAGGAGCGATGACGGAACAGCTTTCTCCCACCCAAGGGTGGGGGGTCCTCCACCTCTTCTGCAAGATCACGCCCGCTGCCGATAGCAGCGCGCTCACCTCTGCGATCAAGCGCGCGTCCGAAGGCGAGCACCAGGTCGTCACCGCCGCGCTGCTGGGGCACAAGGCCGACTTCGCGGTCATGGCGGTCGGGCCCGACCTGTGGCGGCTCCACACGCTGCAGGCCGACCTTCAGGCCGCGGGCCTCTCGCTGGTCGACTCGTACGTGTCGCTCACCGAAGTGAGCGAGTACGCGAAGGGCCTGCCGGAGGCGATGCTCGAGGCTCGGCTACACCCCAAGCTGCCCCCCGAAGGCAAGCCGGCGTTCTGCTTCTATCCGATGTCGAAGCGCCGCAACGTGGGCCAGAACTGGTTTTCGTTGCCGTACGACGAACGCCTCGAGCTCATGCACGGCCACGGCAAGACCGGTCGCACGTTCGCCGGTCGTGTGCTGCAGCTCATCACCGGCTCGACCGGCCTCGACGACTACGAGTGGGGGGTCACCTTGTTCGCGGTGCACCCCGACGATCTCAAAGACGTGGTGTACACGATGCGCTTCGACGAGGCGTCGGCGCTCTACGCGGAGTTCGGTCGCTTCTTCGTCGGGATGGTGTGTCCGATCGACGAGCTGGTCATCCGCCTCAATCTCGCCTGAACCTCGCCGGACTCACGCGACGGTGGGTCAGGGACTGACCTGGATCTGGCGCTCGGTCGTGTCGGTGCCGTCCGGGTTGTAGACGAACACGTCGTAGGTGGCGCGGCTCGGGTCGCCGATGTCGTTGAGGTCGAGCGGGCCCGACGCGCCCTCGTAGTCGATGTTGCGTCCCAGGTCGAGGAGCCGCTTGCAGTCGGTGTAGGTGCGGCAGGCGACGCCGCCTCGCGTCACGTTGATGATCTCGTCGCGGAGGAGCGCGGAGTCGTCCGATCGAGTCGCCTGCGCGGCGAGGGCCAGGCTGATTGCACAGTCGTACGCGTAAGGGGCGAACGTCATCGGCGACCCTGGAGCGAACGCCTGGAACTCCGTGGCGAAGTCGCTGGTCGCGCTCACAGGCACGGTGGCCACCGACGTGCCGCGGATGCCCGCGGTCACGTCAGGCCGCGTCGGGTCGACGCTCTGGTAGAGGTTCGTGACCCGCAGCCCGTCGGTGACGAACGTCGGCAGGCGGTTGGGGCCGGCGCCGAGATCAACGAGCTTGCGCAGGATGAGCCCCGCGGTGTCGGGGAGGCCGATCACTGCGATCGACTCGGCGTTCGTCTCGAGGACCTTGCGCACGTCGGGTGCGAAGTTGGTGCCGTTCGGGTCGTACAGGTAGCTGATCGTCACCCGGATGCCCTGGATCTTCAGCTGGTCGACGAGCACGTCGGCCATGCCGCGCCCGTAGTCGTCGTTCGGGCTCATCAGCGCGATCGTGCGGTAGCCGCCCTCGGCGATGACCTCTGCGAGGGCGACGCCCTGCAACCGGTCGGACGGCGCGGTGCGCACGTAGTACCCGTCGTCGGGGAATTGCTCGAGCGCCAGGGCTGTGTTCGACGGTGAGCAAGTGAGCACGCCTGCATTGGTGACGCGGCCGAGGACAGCGCAGCGCCGTCGTCGATGACGCCGGGCCGATCAGCACGTCGATCTTCTCTACGTTCAGCAGGTTGTCGAGCGTGACCCCTGCGACCGAGGGATCGTCTCCCTCGTCGCCGCCGACGAGCGTCACCTGCTCGCCGTTGACGCCTCCGGCGGCGTTGATGTCGCGCACCGCCATCTCGATGCCCTTGATCATGGGAGGTCCCAAGGCCGCGGACTGCCCCGAAGTCGGAAGGAGGTATCCGATGCGCAGCACGCCGTCCACGTTGCCGCGGTCCGGGATCGTCGGCTGAGTGGCTTCGCTCGTCGTGGAGGACGCGGAAGATCCGTCGTCGCTGCAGGCAGCGGCGCCGAACAGGCCAACCGCCACCATGAGCGCGGCCACCGTCGCGCGTGACTCTCATCTCGGCCCGGGCGTCAGCCCTCGACGTCGCCGCCGAGGTACGCGGCGCGCACCGAGTCGTCACCGAGCAACACCTTGGCGTCGTCGGTGCGCACGATGCGGCCGGTCTCGAGGACATACGCGCGATGGGCGCGCTGCAACGCCTGCGCAGCGTTCTGCTCGACCAGCAGGATGGTGGTGCCCTGCTGGTTGATCTCGGTGATGATCGAGAAGATCTGCGCGACGAGCATCGGGGCGAGCCCCATCGACGGCTCGTCGAGCAGCAACACACGGGGGCGCGCCATCGAGCGCGCGGCCGATCGCGAGCATCTGCTGCTCGCCACCGGAGAGCGTGCCGCCCGCCTGCATCCGGCGTTCGAGCAACCGGGGGAACAGGGTGAAGACGCGTTCGAGATCCGCTTCCTTCGCTGCCGACTTCCGGTCCTTGCGGATGTATGTGCCCATCTCGAGGTTCTCGGTGACCGACATGCCCGGGAAGATTCCCCGGCCCTCCGGCGCCTGGCAGATGCCGAGTGCCACCCTGTCGTGCGCGGCCACTCGGGTGATGTCGCGACCGTCGAAGATGATCTTGCCTGCCGACAACGGACGAACGCCGGAGATCGCCTTCAAGGTCGTCGTCTTGCCCGCGCCGTTGGCGCCGATGAGCGTGACGATCTCGCCCTCGTCGACGGTGAACGACAGGCCCTTCAGCGCCGCGATGCGTCCGTAGTGGACGTGCATGTCGTCGATCTCAAGAAGCATTGGGAGCTCCCAGGTACGCCTCGATGACAGCCGGGTTCTCGCGCACCTCGGCAGGAGTGCCTTCGGCGATCAGTCTGCCGAAGTCGAGGACGTTTATCCGGTCGGAGATGCCCATGACGAGGCTCATGTCGTGCTCGATGAGCAGCACGGTGTAGCCCTCGTCCCTGATCCTCAGGATGAGGTCCATGAGCTCTCGCTTCTCGGCCGGGTTGAAGCCCGCAGCGGGCTCGTCCAGCAGAAGCAGCTGCGGCTTGGTCGCCATCGCCCGGGCGATCTCGAGCCGGCGCTGATCGCCGTAGGGCAGATTGCGAGCGGCCTCGCCGGACCGTCGTGCGATCCCCATGAACTCGAGCAGCTGCATGCCCCGTTCGTGGCCGTCCGCCTCCTCGACGCGGTGCCGACCGAACCGGATGATCGCGCCCGGAACGCTCGTGCGGTGATGCGCGTCGGCGCCGACCATCACGTTCTCGAGTGCGGTCATCTCGCGAAACAAGCGGATGTTCTGAAACGTCCGGGCGACGCCGAGGCGAGTGATCTCATTTCGGCTCAAACCCGCGATGTTCTTGCCACCGAAGAGGACCTCGCCGTTCGTCGGCTCGAACACTCCCGTCACGACGTTGAAGACCGTCGTCTTGCCCGCCCCGTTCGGTCCGATGAGGCCGAAGATCTCGCCGCGGTCGACGTTGAGCGTCACGGTGTCGAGCGCAGTGACGCCGCCGAATCGCATCGTGAGGTTCGCGAGCTCGAGCAGCCGTTCAGCCATCCTGATGCCCCTCGAGCTCGCCTGTAGGCAAGCTGACCTCGCCGAGGCCCTCCTCGATCCGCTCGATGTCAGCCTCTGTGACCGCAGCGAGACCTTCGCCCACCTCGGGGTCCGCGAGCTCGGCCGCCCGCCGACGACTCGGGAAGATGCCCTGGGGTCGGAAGATCATCATCACGACGAGCGCGACGCCGTACCAGAACACTCGAGAGGAGCCGAGCCCGCGGAAGCGTTCGGGCAGGTAGGCGACGAGTGCCGCGCCGAGGATGACGCCGGGGATGTTGCCTGCGCCGCCGAGCACGACCGCGGCCAGGAACAGGATGGAGAGGTTCAGGATGAAGGTGTCGGGCGTGATCGCGGTCTGATACGACGCGAACAGCGCCCCCGAGAGGCCACCGATGCCCGCTCCCATCACGAACGCCCAGATCTTGTACTTGAACGTCGGCACGCCCATCAGCTCGGCGGCGTCTTCGTCTTCACGGATGGCGGTCCACGACCGGCCGACGCGGCTGCGCTCGAGCGCGCGCACCATCAGGATGATGGCGATGATGAACGTCAAGGCCAGGTAGTAGTACGCCCTGGCGTCGAGGCCCGTGAAGTGCAAGGGCCCGATGTCGGGAGGCCGGGGGATCTGGCTGATGCCTCGGGGGCCGCCGAGCCAGTTGCTGTTCCGGGCGGTGAGGCGGATGATCTCACCGAACCCGAGGGTGACGATGGCAAGGTAGTCGCCTCGAAGCCTCAGGGTGGGTGTGCCAAGCAGAAGACCGGCGAGCATCGCGAAGCCGATCGCGAACGGCAGCGCGGCCCAGAAGCCGAGATGCGCGTGAGCCGACGTGAGCACGGCGATCGTGTACGCGCCGATCGCATAGAAGGCGACATACCCGAGGTCGAGCAGGCCCGCGTACCCCACGACGATGTTGAGGCCGAGCGCCGCGATGACGTACAGCGCGATAGGCGAGAAGAGCACGCTCGCCCAGGGCGTCGGCGTGTCGACGATCGGGATGGTGAGGTTGGGGAGCAGATAGGCGAACCCGATCGCAACCAACGTGATGGCGGCCCTGCCCCACCGGGGGAGGCTCGCCCACCTGTTCGCCATCTTGTTGCGAAGGTCGTATTGGGGGATCCGGTCCTGCACCTTCTTGCGCAGATCGGTGACCGCGGTCATACCCGCGCCTTCCCCAGAGACTCACCGAGGAGACCGGTGGGCCTGACCATCAGCACGAGCACGAGCACCAGGAACGCGATGACGTCCTTCCACTCGGTGCCCCACAGCGCCGACCCGTAATTCTCGATGAGGCCGAGCATGAGGCCGCCGAGCAGGGCGCCCCTCAAGTTGCCGATGCCTCCGAGCACCGCCGCCGTAAAGGCCTTGATCCCGATGGTGAACCCGACGTTGAACTTCGTGACCTCGAGGAAGAAGACGATAGAGAAGCCCGGCGGCGCCCGCCATGAGGCCGCCGAGCAGGAACGTCAACATCACGACGCGGTCGATGTTGACTCCCATCAGCGTCGCGGTCTCGGAGTCTTGTGAGACGGCTCTGATGCCACGACCGAGGCGAGTGCGGCCCACGAACTGGTCGAGGGCGACCATCATGACGAGTGCGGACACGATCACGATGATCTGGTCGTTGCGGATGTCGGCCCCGAAGAAGGTGAACACCGTCTTGTGGGCGACGAGCCGCGGGAAAGCGACCTGGTTTGTGCCGTGCTTGAGCCGTAGTGCCATCAGCTGCTGCATCGCAAGCGACGCACCGATGGCCGAGATCAGGGCGGCGAGTCGGGTGGCTCCTCGTTTGCGGAGGGGCCGGTACGCGATCCGCTCGAGGAGCACCGCGGCGCCGCCCGACCACAGCATCGCAAACGCGAGGCAGACGAGGAGCACTGCGATGAGCGTGAACCCGGTCTGGATCGAGTCCTTCGGGTCGACGCCGAGGAAGCGCGTGGCGTACACGGCACCGAACGTGCCGAACATGAAGATCTCGGAGTGCGCGAAGTTGATGAGCCGCAGGACGCCGTACACCAGCGTGTAGCCGAGGGCCACAAGGGCGTAGATCGAGCCTGCGCTCAGCCCGCCCACCGTGAGGCTCCAGAACTGGTCGCGGAGAAGTGACCAGTCCGGATGGAAGAAGCTGGTTGCGAGCACGCCCACACCTACCCCCGAAGGTGTCTCAACGCGCGAGACCGGGAGCGAGCGAGTCGCTCCCGGTCTCGGCTACTGCGGGTCTTCAGAATTCGGCGAGCCTATTGGATCAGGCCGACCGACTCGATCTTCCCGTCCTTGACCGTGTTCGCGTAGATGGCGACGTCGGAGACCTCGCCCTTCGCATCGAACTTCATGGTCTTCGTGATGCCCTTGTAGGACTGCGTGCTGACGTAGGTGTTCAGGGCATCACGCGGCCTGGGCGCCCGAGGCGATCCCGGCGAGGAAGAAGTTCGCCGAGTCGTAGGCCTCGGCCGTGTAGGTGCCAGGGGCGATGTTGAACTTGGCCTGGTAGGCCTTCGCGAAGTCCGATGAGGCGTCGACCGGGGCGCACGGGCAGGTGATGATCGCGCCTTCAGCAGCGCTGCCGGCACCCTCGATGTACCCGGGGTCGAGGACACCGTCGCCGAACACGAGCGTGGCGGTGACGCCGGCATCACGGAGCTGCTTGGACAGCGGACCAGCCTGGGCGTAGTAGCCACCGAAGAAGACGGCGTCCGGCTGGGCGTCCTTCACCTTGGTGACCGTGGCCGAGATAGTCGGTTGCCGACGGGTCGATGGTGTCGGTGCCGACGACCTTCGAGCCGAGCGTCGAGCTGACCTGGTCGGCGAGACCCTTGCCGTACTCGCTCGCGTCGTCGATCACGAAGACCTTGGAGGCCTTCAGCGTCGAGTCGATGTAGGTCGCCGCGCCGGGGCCCTGGGAGGCGTCGTTGCCGAGCGCCCGGTGGAAGATCTTCCACCCGTTCTCGGCGAGCGTCGGGTTCGTGGCCGACGGGGTGATGATCGGGAGACCCGCCTCGTCGAACAGCGGGTCGGCCACCTTGGACTCGCCCGAGAACGCCGGGCCCACGATGCCGATGACGGATGCGTCGTCGATCGCCTGCTTCGCAAGCGCCGGAGCCTGGTCCGGGCTGCCCTGGCTGTCGAACTTCTTGACTGTGACCTGGCAGTCGGCGTTGGCGGTCGTTGAACTGGTCGACGGCGAGCTCGACGCCCTGCTCGATGTTCACGCCGAGGTTGGCGTTGTCGCCGGTGAGTGCGCCGAAGAAGCCGAGCGCAACGCCGTTGCACTTCGCAGCGCCCGGCGCCGCGGCACTTCCGCTGGCCGTCGTGGCGCTGCTGCCGCCGCCGGTCGTCGCTGAGCTGCTGCCGCTGTCGTCACCGCATGCTGCGGCGAAGAGGCCCAGCGACAGCAACAGCGCCCCAGCGCCGAAGAGTTTTCCTACTCGCATGTCCCTACCTTCCATGGCCGGTCAGGATCGACCGGGTCCGTTCAAGTTAGGGCGTGAGCATAGGTGCTGGTCCTGGCGTATCTGCAGTCCTGTCACCGTTCCGCAACAGGGTTGGAACGGGGCATGATCTTTGGCGATGGGCGACCTCTCCAGCACCGATTCGCTGTACCTGCGTGACGCCTATCTGCGCACCTTCTCGGCCAAGGTGGTCGCCGTGCGAGACGGTGCCGTGGCCCTCGATCGCAGCGCGTTCTACCCCACTGGCGGTGGCCAGCCACACGACACGGGCGTGATCGGTGGGGTGAGCGTCACCGACGTGCGCAAGGCAGACGGGCTCGTCTGGCACATCGTTGACGGAGTGCCACCAACGGTCGGCGCCGACGTCGAGGCCGAGGTCGACTGGGATCGTCGCCACGCGTTGATGCGCACGCACACCGCGCTGCACGTGCTCTGCGGCGTGATCTGGAACGAATGGCGCGTGCCGGTGACCGGCGGGAACATGGAGCCGTTGTCGGCCCGCATGGACTTCGAGTTCGATCCGCTGCCAGAGGGCTTCGGTCCCCGTGTCGAACATCTCGTGAACGCCGAGCTCGCCGCGGATCGTCCGATCGAGGTGTCGTTCTTGCCGCGTGCCGAAGCGGTGCTCGACGACGACCTCATCCGCACCAAGATCAGCCTCGTGCCGGAGTCAGTGCCCGAGATCCGCGTCGTCGACATCGTCGGACTCGACAAGCAGGCCGACGGTGGCACGCACGTGCGCTCGACCGGTGAGGTCGGCCGCATCCGCGTCACGAAGACCGAGTCGAAGGGCAAGGGGAACAAGCGCATCCGCCTTGAAGTGGTCGATGACGGAGCCGTCGATGCCTGACGTCACGCTCCCACGACTGGCGCGGCTCGAAGCCGAGCTTCGTTCGATCGGCGACGTCGTGGTCGCGTTCTCCGGCGGCGCGGACTCGGCGTTCCTCGCGTCGGTCGCGACGCGGACGCTCGGCGCCGACCATGTCCACTGTGTGACTGCGGTATCGAGCTCACTCGCAGCGTCCGAACGAACCGACTGCGCAGCGTTGGCGCGCGAGTGGGGACTCCGGTGGACCGAGGTCGAGACCGACGAGCTGTCGCACGACGCCTACATCGCCAACGACGGCGATCGCTGCTTCTGGTGCAAGACGTCGTTGATGGACGCGCTGGCGCCGCTGGCCGAGGTCGAGTCAGCGACCGTGGTGCTCGGCGTGAACGTCGACGATCTTGGCGACCATCGGCCGGGCCAGCGCGCCGGCTGCCGAACGAGGTGCTCGGTTCCCACTCGTCGAGGCGGGTTTCACGAAGGACGACGTGCGTGCCGCCTCGCGTGACCTCGGGCTGCGCACGTGGGACAAGCCCGCGGCTGCGTGCCTCGCGTCGCGTGTCCCCTACGGCACCCCCGTCACGATCGGAGTGCTCGGACAGGTCGAGCGAGCCGAGGCCGGCCTTCGCGCCCTGGGCTTCCCCGAGCTGCGAGTGCGTCACTACGGGAAGGTGGCGCGGATCGAGCTTCCCATCGAGCGTGCTCCGCGCGCGATCGAACGACGACTCGAGGTCGTCGAGGCGGTGAAGGCGGCGGGCTACTCCTGGGTGACGCTCGACCTCGAGGGATTGCGGTCGGGGAACCTGAACGCGCTGCTCTGATGGAGCCGCCGGCCGAGAAGCTGGCAGTCGCCATCGAAGACGCGATCCCGGGCTGGGTGGTGCGCGCGGTGGTGGGTGTCGCGAGCAGGGCGGGCCGTGAGCCCGACGCGGAGATGATCGAAGCCGCACGAGACGCGGGGCAACGAGCCCGCGCCGAGGTCGGAGCCGCGGTGCGCGTGCTCCTCGAGACCGACATCGACGAGCAGCGCACGAACCCCCTTTCGATCCTCCGGGGCGCGGTGCGGTACCCGACGCACGTCCTCCGCGATGCGGGCGTGCCCGAGGCGGCGAGACGCGACGACTTCGCAGTCCGCGCGTTCCCCGAAGACGTGTACGACCTCACGCCCGCGACCTGGGCCGACATCGATCCGGCGCTGCAAGACCCGGGCATCACCTGGGGGGCGTGGAAGGCCTACACCCACCTCAGTCGTCGTCGGGATCGGTGACCGTCCAGCCCACCGACATCCCTGCTCGCGGCTCGAAGAAGAGACAACCCTCCGGGCAGCCGAACGGAGCGTCGTCGTTGACCGACAGCCGGCACTTCTCCACTCGGTCACCTGTGGCGAGCGAGCGAGTCGAATAGTGGCGGCAGTCGTCACGCACGGCCATCCCTCCATGCTCGCACCCCTATCCTGCGCGCGGTGGCCGAGCGGCTCGTGATCATCGGGGGAGACGCGGGCGGCATGGCCGCCGTGTCGCAGGTGCGCAAGACGCGTCCCGACATGGAGATCGTCGCGTTCGAGCGCGGGAACTACACCTCCTACTCCGCGTGTGGCATCCCGTACCTCGTCGGTGGCGAAGTGGGCACCCTCGACGAGCTCGTGGCCCGCACGCCACAGGCATTCCGTGACCGCTTCCGCGTGGACGTCCGCATGCGGCACGAGGTGACCGCGATCGACCTCGACGCCCGTGAGGTCGAGGTGCGAGCCCTGGAGCACGACCGCACCCTGCGGCTCGGGTTCGACCAGGCCCTCGTGGCGACGGGCGGCATGCCGATACGCCCCGACCTTCCGGGCATCGCCAGCGAGCACGTCCTCGGTGTGCAGACGCTCGATGACGCGCAAGAGCTGCTCGGCCATGCGACGCGCGAAGACCTGCGACACGTCGTGGTCGTCGGGGGCGGGTACATCGGGCTCGAGATGGCCGAGGCGTTCGTCAACCGCGGCACGCCGGTCACTCTCATCGAGGCGAGCGAGCAAGTGATGCGCTCGCTCGACCCGGACATGGCGGAGCTCGTCGTCGCGGCCATGCGGGAGTTCGGCATCGACGTGCACCTCGAACGGGCGGTGACCGGCTTCGAGCCGGGGCGAGTCCTGACCGACGCCGGAGACCTCGAGGCCGATCTCGTCGTGCTGGGGATCGGCGTCGCCCCCAACTCGGCGCTCGCGAAGGAGTCAGGGCTCGACGTCGGAGTGCGCGACGCGGTGCGGGTCGATCGTCGGCAGCAGACCTCGGTCGACGGAGTGTGGGCCGCGGGCGACTGCTGCGAGAGCGTCCACCGCGTCAGTGGGCGGCCGGTGCACATCGCGCTCGGCACGGTCGCGAACAAGCAGTCGCGAGTCGCGGGCATCAACATCGGCGGTGGCTACGCGACGTTCGGAGGCGTCGTCGGCACCGCGATCACGCGGATCTGCCACACCGAGATCGCGCGCACCGGGCTGTCCGAGCGGGAGGCGGGCGAGGCCGGGTTCGCGTTCAGGAGCACGGTCATCGAAGGGAGCACCCGCGCCCGCTACCTGCCCGGCCGCAAGCGCACGACCGTCAAGCTCGTCACCGAGGAGCGCACTGGTCGGCTCCTGGGCGGGCAGATCGTCGGCGAGGAGGGTGCGGCGAAGCGCATCGACGTGCTGGCGACGGCCATCACTGCGCGAATGAACGTCTCGCGAGATGATCGACCTCGACCTCGGGTACGCGCCGCCGTTCTCACCCGTCTGGGACCCCGTGCTGGTCGCGGCCCGCGTGGCGAGCCGCACGTGAGACGGCGTTAGCCTCCACCGCGGTGTCGGACGCTGCCCGCCAGTCCCGAGGACTTCACGCAAGAGCTGCTCCGCTGGAGCGAAGCGCTCGCCGGCATCGCGCGCACCGGCCTCGGCTTCACGCAGAGTCTGTACGAGCGCGAGCGGTTCGAAGAGGTGCTGAAGGTCGCTTCCGACATGCGGGCCGCGGCCGAGGAAGACCTCGAAGTGCGACGCGAGGCGGGGCACTTCCTGCAGGAGTGGCTCGACACGGTCGGTGAGGGCGTGCCCGGATACGTGACGCCGAAGGTCGCGGTCGGGGCCGTCGTCGGCAACGACGAAGGGCAGATCCTGCTGGTCCAGCGGTCGGACTCGGGCATCTGGCTCTACCCGACGGGCTGGGCCGACGTGGGCTACTCGCCCGCGGAGGTCGCGGTGAAAGAGGTGCTCGAGGAGACCGGGATCGAGTGCGAGGTGCTCCGGCTGATCGCCGTGATCGACGGCTTGCGCATGGGGTTCACCCGCGTGCCGCTCTACTCGCTGGTGTTTCACTGCAAGGCCACGGGTGGGGCGCTGCAACGTCATCCGCTCGAGACCGCGGACGTCGGGTGGTTCAGCCCCGACGACATGCCGTTCCCGATCGTCGGCCTCGACCGGTGGGGGCCGGCGGCGTTCGCAGCGATCCGCGGTGAACCGGTCGATGTGCAGTTCGACAAGCCCCGTGCGCCTGTCTGGCGCGGGGACGACTGACTCCGCGACTCAACCCGCCGAGAGCTGCTGCAGCAACGCGTCGATGATCGACACGTTGCCCTGACTCATCTCCCACGCGTCGCCGACACGGTCGTGGTCGACAAGCCCAGCGGCGTCGGGCGCGATGCCGAGCGCGTCGGCAACCGCGGCGGCGAGCGGTGCCGGCTCGATCTCGTCGCCTTCGGTCGGGAACGCCTCGAGGCCGTCCCAGAGCTGGTCGACGGGCGCGGGTGGCGCCTCGCCGTTGGCGAGCGCGAGAGCCGTGACCGAGAAGACCTCGTAGGTGTCGACCGCGGTCGGGCGCGAGTACCGAGCGATCGGATGCAAGCGCCATTCGAGTGCCGCTCCACCGGGGCCGTCGTCTCGGATCCAGACCTGCGATCCATTCACGTACGCGTCGACCGGTTCGCCGAAGCGTTCGTCGAGGGCGATGATCAGCTGGGGCGTCGCCTTCCACACGCAGCTCGGCACGAGCGCCATGTCAGCCGCCGCTCGGTACGAGCGTCATGTCAGTCGCCTTGCTGATCGCGCAGGAACCGCTCGAGCTCCTCGACGAGGTCGTCGACCGTGTCGTCGTCGCTGATCGCTTCGTCCTCGTCGTCGCCGAAGGGCTCGCCGCTGTCGACCATGTCTTCCAGGCGGCGCACGTACCCGGACAGCTCGTCGTCGTTCGTGACGACCTCATCGACCTCGCGCTCGTAGGCCGCCGACGCGATCTCGAGTGCCGTCGTCGGGATCATGAGGTCGAGCACGTCGCCGACCCGCTCGACGAGGGCGAGTGCCGCCTTGGGCGAGGGCGCTCCCTGCACGTACGCGGGTACCGCGGCCCACAGCGAGAGCGACGGCAGCCCGGCGGTGTTGCACGCATCGTGCAACGCACCGACGATGCCAGTCGGGCCTTCGTAGCGGGAGCGCTGCAGCCCGTGTTGCTCGATGAGCGTGGCGTCGGCGGCGGTGCCGATCACCGAGACGGGCCGTGAGTGCGGGACCTCGGCGAGCAGCGCGCCGAGCGTGATGAGCATGCGAGCGTTCAGCTCGGTCACGACCTCGATCACCTCGGAGCAGAACGTGCGCCACTTGAGCTGAGGCTCGGTGCCGATCAGCAGCACGACGTCCATGTCGGCGCCGAGCACCGACGACGCCGAGAGCTCGTTGATCGGCCACACGATCTCGCGTTGTCCGCCGTCGACGAGCCGCACGTGCGGTCGCGTCGAGCTGAAGTCGTAGAAGTCTTCCGCGTCGATCGTCGCGAAGGGCCGTGTCGTCCACACGTCGGCGAGGTGGTGACCGGCGTTCGATGCCGCCTCGCCCGCGTCGTTCCATCCTGCGAACGCGGCGATCACGACAGGCGTGCGAAGCCGGGGTCGCGACGACCACCGCACGTGCTCCATGGCTGATCACCCTACCGGCCGATAGCGTCGTCTCATGATCGTTGATTCCCTCTCCATCGCCGCTGAAGACTTCGCGACGCGGACTGGTTGGGAGGCGAAGCCACAGGGGCTTTGCAAGGGTGACGTCTGCGTTCCGCTCCCCGGTGGCACGCCGTCCGACGGATATCTGTCGGTCGAAATGCTGGCCGAACGGCTGCGCATGCCGCTCGTCCACGACGAGGCGCACGGTCTCTGGGCGTTGGGTCCCGAGAGCGGTGGGCGCGCGCTGACGACGGCAGTCGTTCCCGACATCACGCTGCCCGATCGCAACGGCAACGCGTTCTCACTGTCGTCGCTCCGCGGGCAGAAGGTGCTGCTCGTCGCGTGGGCCAGCTGGTGAGGATGCCGCACGAGCCTGCCCGGGTGGCAGGCACTGCGCGCTGAGCTCTACCCGAAGCTCGAAGTCGTCACCGTCGCACTCGACGTCGATCCGACGTTCGCTCATCCGTTCATCGACATCGCGGCGCCCGAGCATCCGTCGCTCATCGACTGCTGCCACCTCCTCGACGAGCTGCTCGGGTTCTGGAACGTCCCGATGGCGGTCTGGATCGACGAACAAGGTGTGCTCGTGCGTCCTCCCGAGGGCGCGTCGGTCGAGGACTCGCCGCTGAGGACGATGGACATCTCGGGCTTCCCCGACGGCGTCCGTCAGGTGATGGAAGAGGTGCAGAAGATCCCCGGCGATCCGATCGCGTACCGGGCCGCGATCGTCGATTGGGCTGAGAAGGGCGCCGCGAGTCGGTTACGCGCTCAGCCCGGACGAGGTGATCGCACGGTCACAGCCGCGTCCGATGGATCACGCCCGTGCGGCAGCGTGCTTCGAGATCGGTCAGGAGCTTTGGCAGCGCGGCCTCCACGACGATGCCGTGCCGTTCTGGCGCGAGGCGCACCGTCTCCATCCCGAGAACTGGACGTACAAGCGTCAGGCTTGGACGTTCGTCACCACCGAGCCGGGGCCAGCCGCCCGATCTGCTGCAGCCGCCGAACGACGTGTACGAAGGCAGCTGGTACGAGGATGTCGTGCGGTTGGGTGGCGGCGAGAAGTACGTGAACGCGCCCGAGCTCTAGGTGAAGAGCTAGGCGCCGGGGTCTCGTTCGCTCGCGCGGGCCAGGTCGGAGGCACCGCCGCCGAGGTAGCCACCCGCCTCGCGCACCTTCTGCCCCCACGGACCGAGCAACGCGAAGAGCTCGTCGGCATCGTCGCCGATCGCTTCGACCGTCGGCGCCATCGAGAGATCGGTCGAGATCTCGATGCTCTCGCGCAGCTCGCGTCCCCCGTCGGTGAAGCCGGTGCCGTCCGCGTCGATGAGGTCGCGCGATTGCAGTCGCTCGACCGCCGCGTCGAGGTCTTCGTCGCTCCATGCGCGTGTGCGGATGTAGGTGCGCATCGGCAGGCCGATGAACAGCTCGGTGAGCAGACCGATCTCGGTCGCGTCGAGCCCGAGCGCGACCCACGCCGCGGTGTGCGAGTCGCCGCGGAACTCGCGCAGGTAGTCGCCGAGGCGCCAGAAGTCGCCCATCGGCGTGCCCGGGAGCCCCAGGCTCAAGAGCCCCGAGTACAGCGGGCGCCCTTCCGGCCTCAGCGGGTCGGTGGCACGGCGGAGGATCTCGGTCGCGCGGTCGAGGCCTTCGGGCTCGGGGCCGAGGATGCGCTCGAGCTGCGCGACCGCGCCCTCGGTGCGTGCGGTTGCGATCGTGCTTGCGTTGGTGAGCGTCCACCCGTACGAGACGCTCGGCACGACGGCCTTCGGGTTGAACACCGCGAACGCCGACGCGACGAGCTCGCCCGGCACCTGACCGAGGCACGAGCCCCGGCTCGTGAAGTACGCGGGGCCATCCGGGAGCGCGACCGCACCCGGCCTTGGCGGCGCTCGGGTTGAAGCCGAGCGCGACGTAGCGCTCGTGGCACTCGGGCGCGAAGTAGACCGAGCCGACGACTGGCTCGAGGTAGGCCGCGAGCTGACGGGCTGTGGTGTGGAGCCTCGGGTCGCTCATGGCCGCGTCATCGTCGCCGGGTCGCGCGGGTAGCCACCGCCCGCGACGATCACATCCTTCATCGGCGAGAGGATCATGCAGAGCTCCTCGAAGTCGTCGCCGATCGCCTGGACGATCGACCGTTCCTGCCTGTCGGTGGAGAGCTCGATGTCGCCGCGCAGCTCCTCGCCCTTCTCGGTGAACGCATCGCCCTCGACGAGCCCGCGCTCGCGAAGGTCGTCGAGCGCCGCGTCGATCTCGTCGTCCGACCATCCGCGGGTCTTGACGTACGACCGCAACGGGAGCCGCCACCACAGCTCGGTGCTCAGGGTCGCCTGGATCGGATCGAGCCCGTACGCGACCCACGCGATGATGTGCGAGTCGCCGCGATGCTCGCGGACCAGGTCGCTTGCTCTCCAGAAGTCGCCCATCGGCGTGCCGGGGAAGCCGAGTGAGCGCAGACCCGAGTAGAGGCCGCGGCCCTCGCCGGTCGCGGCGTCTCCGCCGCGGATCAGGATCTCGGTCGCGCGGGCGAGGCCGTCGGGTGACGGCCCGAGGAGCCGGGTGAGGCCGTCGACCGCGCCCCTCTCGCGTGCCCCGAGGATCGAGTCGCGATCGGTCTTGGCCCAGCCCTCGTCGACGGCCGGGATGACGATCGCGGGGTTGAACACACCGAACGCCGCGGTGACGACCTCGCCGGGCACCTGGCCCATGCACGCGCCGCGGCTCGTGAAGTACGCGGGCCCGAAGTCGGGCAGGCCGAGCTCGGCGTACTCGGCGTGCGCTTCCTGCAGGAAGTACACACTCGCTGCCACCACCTCGACCAGGTCACGCAGCTTTCGGGCCTTTGCCCGCACCTCTTCGTCGCGCATGACAACCCCCGGGAGCACTCAGGTCGCGGGAGTGTAGGCGTTAACTTCCTGCGCGATGACCGTGTCGGTGACCGTCTGCGAGTCCGCAACACCCGAGATCGTCGATGCGTTCGCGAGGCTGATCCCGCAGCTCTCGAGGTCGGCGCCCGCGCCTTCCGCCGAGCAGCTCGACGAGATCGCGACGTCGCCCGCGATCGCACCTTGCTCGTCGCCCGTGTCGACGACGCGATCGTCGGGTCGCTGACGTTGGTCGTCTTCCGCATCCCGACCGGCATGCGTGCGTGGATCGAGGACGTCGTCGTCGACGAGGCAGCGCGCGGCCACGGCGTCGGCGAGGCGCTCAACCGCGAGGCGCTGCGCATCGCGCGTGAGCGGGGCGCGATCACCGTCGACCTGACGTCGCGTCCGTCGCGTGAGGCCGCGAACCGGCTCTACCGCCGCCTCGGCTTCATCGAGCGCGAGACAAACGTATACAGGATGGAGCTGTAGACGCGGCGCTGGGCTTTCCTGGCCCACAGTGCGGGTCGAGCTGTGAACAGCGGCCGCGGTGCCATCACGGTGATGCCGGTGATCGACCACGTCGCGCGTCGATCCCTTTCCAGGTCTCAATCGTTCACCGGAGGCGCCATGGTCGTCGATCGCACGATGCCGACCGCCATCCTCGTGGCGTCCGTCTCGGCGATGTCCCCGGTCGTGACTGCGTCGGCGAGTGCGAGGAGCGCGCTGGTCGTGGTCCAGATCACCGCGCTTGCCCTCGCGGCGCGCGGGCCCGTCTGTGGCAGGTTGGGCCAGCGGGAGAGCTCGTCGAGCGCGGAACCGCTGCCGGACCCGGTCGAGCGCCGGGAGCCCGACGTCGGCGACGAGCAAGCGGACCACGCGTCGATCGGTTGGCGGGATCGTGAGCAGGTGGCGGAACATCGTTGCCGAGGCCTCGTCGAGGTCGAGCGCGGAGATGTCGGGTAGCGACGCCCGGTAGCGGGCGAGCCTGTCTTCGACGAGGGACTCGTAGAGCGTGCCGAGATCGCCGAAGTGGTCGTACACGAGCTGGCGGCTGACGCCCGCCTCGGCGGCGACGCCGGCCATCGTGATGCCGCCGAAGCCGGAGCGGTCGAAGAGGCGGTCGGCGGCATCGAGGAGCTGGCGGCGCCGCGCGTCGGCCCGCAGGTAGGGCCGCCTCTGGGTGGTTGGCACGCTAATATTGACAGAGTGTACAGTTCTTGGCGTGCAGGTCATCAACGCTGTTGTCCCCGACCCGTCCGCCGCCGCCGCCTTCTTCGCTGGTCCCGAGGAGGGGCCGTTCGTGATGGTGAACCTGCTCCGGTTCCGACCGGCAGCCGTGTACGCCGACGGCAGCGACGCCCACCTGACCGGACGGGAGGCCTACGACCGTTACGCCGTGGTGGTGCGTTCCCTGATCGAAGGGCTCGGCGGTCGGGTCGTGTACTCCGGCGCGGTGACCGGCCTGCTCCTCGGTGAGGTCGAGGACCTGTGGGACGCGGTCGGCCTCGTCGAGTACCCGTCGCTCGAGGCGTTCCAACGCATGATCCGCTCGCCCGAGATGCGGGCAATCGAGCACCATCGGGCGGCGGGCCTCGCCGGGCAGCTGAACATTCGTACGAGGCCACCACGGTGACGGTGGCCGGCAAGAGCATCCTGCGCACGCCGCTGTGCGAAACGCTGGGCATCGACGTTCCGATCATCTCGGCAGGCATGGGCCCGATTGCCGGACCCGACCTCGTCGCCGCCGTGTCCAACGCCGGCGGGCTCGGCGTACTGGGCTGCACTTCGATGACACCCGACGAGATGCGGATCGTGATTCGCCGCACGCGTGAGCTGACCGCCCGTCCCTTCGGCGTCGACCTGATCCTGCCGGCCCGCCTCGAGCAGACGGGCGTGCGGGCGAGCGACGTCGCCGACCGCATCCCACCCGAACACTGGGAGGTCGCCCGACGCATCGCCGGCGAGCTCGGCGTCGAATCGCCGGCGGCCCCGGGTGGCGGCCAGCGGAACGCGCTCGGCACCGACGCCGAGGCGCAGGTCGCAGTTGTGCTCGAGGAGCAGGTGCCGGTGTTCGTCGGCGCGCTCGGAACGCCCGCCGCGTTCGCGTCGAGGCTGCACGACGCCGGGATCGTCGTGATGTCGGTCGTCGGCTCCACCAAGCAGGCGATCCAGGTCGCCCGTGACGGCGCGGATGTCGTCATCGCCCAGGGCACCGAAGGTGGCGGCCACACCGGTCACGTCGGGACGATGGCGCTGCTGCCCCAGGTCCTCGACGCGGTCGATGTGCCCGTCGTCGCGGCCGGCGGCATCGGCGACGGACGGGGACTCGCCGCCGCGCTCGTCATGGGCTGCCAAGCCGTGTGGGTCGGCACCCGCTTCCTGGCCACCGTCGAGTCCGGCTTGGCCGGCTGGCAGAAGGCCGAGCTGCTCGCCGCCGCCGACCAGTCACCCGTGATCAGCCGCGCCTACACCGGCAAGCGGTTCCGACTGCTCCCGAACCGGTGGACCGAGGCATGGGAGCAAGCCGAGCTCGACCCGCTGCCAATGCCACTGCAACCCGTCCTCACCGCGATGACGCTCGGCGCCATGGCGACCGATCGCGGCGGCCGCCAAGGCGTGTCCATGAACGGCGCCGGCAACATCGCTGGGCTCCTCACCGAGGTGCTCCCCGCCGCGACCGTCGTCGAGCAGATGGCAGCCGAGGCGACCGCGCGCCTCACCGCCCGATGAGCACCCACACGCCCCCGTTCGTGCGAACGCCCGACGCCAACTTCGACGTGCTCGTCGACTTTCCGTTCGAACCCCGCTATCTCGACATCGACGGCCTGCGCATGCACTACGTCGACGAAGGCCCGCCGGACGGACCGGTGGCGCTGATGGTCCACGGCATGCCGACGTGGAGCTACCTGTACCGGAAGGTCATCGTCGCGATGCGCGACGCCGGCTACCGGTGCATCGCGCCGGACCACATCGGCTTCGGCCGCAGCGACAAGGTCACCGACCCGTCCTGGTACGACATCGCCCGCCACACCGCGAACCTCACCGCGCTCGTGCAATCGCTCGACCTCCGCGACATCACCCTGTTCGTGCAGGACTGGGGTGGCCCCACTGGGCTCGCGCAGGTCGTCGCCATGCCCGAACGGTTCTCGCGTCTCGTGATCATGAACACCTGGCTGCATCACGACGGCTACGAGTACACGCCCGCCATCCGGAACTGGATCGCGCAGAACGAGCCAGGCGGCCTGTTCCGCGACAACGTGCCGGCCCGCTTCGGCTGGGGCACGCTGATGGTCGTCGGCACGCGCCGCGCCGACCCGCGACAAGCACTGCTCCCCGCGCTCCAAGGAGAGGTGCCAACGCTCTCGCCCGACGTCGACGCCGTGCGCGCCGCCTACGACGGCCCCTTCGCTGGGCTCGGCGAACCCGGCGTCACCGGCCCGCGTCAGTTCCCCCTCTCCATCCCCGTGCATGACCATGCCCGAGGCAACGGCGACGCGCAGGAAGCCCACTTCGCCGCCATCAACGCGACGACGCTGCCGGTCCACTTCGTGTGGGGACTCGCCGACGACGTCTTCCCCGGCACGTGGGGCCGGCGCTGGCACACGCTCATCCCGCACTCGACTTGGGACGCGTTCGACGACGCTGCCCACTTCCTCCAAGACACCCACGGCGACCGCGTCGCCCAAGCCGTCCTACACCGGATCAGCCGGTGAGACAGCGCGCCCGAACGGGCGAGAACGACTTCGAGCTTGTTGGCGTCGCTCGCGTGAGGCGCGTCTATCGCTACGACCTCTGATCCGGCCGCGGTGCAGCGCGGAAGCCGACGGTTTCGAACGCGACCGTGAAGCCGAGCGACTCGTAGAGCGCGGCCGCGGGAGCGTTCGTCATGTCGTGCTCGACGCGAGCCGTGCGCATGCCGGCGGCGCGCATGCGGTGCAATCCCTCGGTCATGACCGCCCGCGCGAGGCCGAGGCGGCGGAAGTCTTCGTGGGTCTCGACGGGCTCGAACAGCCCGACGAGGTTCACGTCGTCGAACCAGATGGTGGCGCGGGCGGCCGTGCCGTCCTCCGAGACGGAGAAGCCCTCCGGCAGACGCAGCTCGGGGAGATCGTCGAGCGAGCGGGTGCGGATGTGGTCCCACGCGCGGTACTGCTCGAACCCGATCCGCCCGAGCAGGTCGATGCGGATGTCGTCGCAGGTGTTGACGTCGGTCTCGCCGGCCCGGGAGGCCGCGGCTCGCAGCATCTCGAGCTCGAGTGCTCCTCGACAATCCGGGCGCGTGAACACGTCGAACACCGCGCCGAAGCGCCCGGTGATCTCGATGCCCGCGACGCCGAGCGTGTCCTCCCACAGGTAGGCGTCTCGCTGTTGCGGAGCCTCGCGGTAGATGCGGTGCTCGACGTCGCCCGGATGGCAGTACCCGCACCAGCCTGCGTCGCGGATCCACGTCGCGAGGGCAGCCTTCAGTGCGGGAAGGTCGGCGTCGACGTAGCGGCGTGCTCGCAAGCGCCCGACGTTACGATCGGCGCGTGCTCGATCACCTCTCCATTCAGTGCCGCGATTCGACCGCGAGCATCGCCTTCTACGACGCCGTGCTCTCGACGCTCGGCGGCGGGCAGGTGATGCGCTTCGGCGATGTCGTCGGCTATGGCGTGGGCGGACGGCCCACGTTCTGGCTGGGCCCTCTCGCTGACGATGTGCCGAACCGCGAGGTGCACATCGCGTTCGTCGCCGCCGACCGCGGCGCGGTACGGGCATGGTTCGACGCGGCCGTCGCTGCGGGTGCAGAGGTGCTGCACGAGCCGCGCCTCTGGCCCGAGTACCACCCGACCTACTACGGCGCGTTCGTGCGCGACCCCGACGGCAACAACGTCGAGGCGGTCTGTCACTCGCCCGAGTAGCCGCACGCACCAGCGAACCCGTGCGGAAGGCCCGCCAGAAATGGCCGGTTACTCGCGCGAGAACGCAGGGGGTCAGGAGGTAGGCGCGTTCAGGCAGGTTCGGCGGCGGTGGTCGCGGCGTCGGCGACAGGCACCGGCGTCGGCTGGTCGTAGCCGACCGGCAGGTGGAAGCTGCCCGCTGACGACGCGTAGAAGACCTCCCACGCGTGATAGCCGAGATAGGCGCGCTCGTCGGCGGCCATGTTCGCGGCGTACGCCTTCACGGCATCGAGGTATCGAGTGTCATGGTTGTACGCGAGGATCGCCTTGTCCATGTCACCGGGCGCGCCCGACATCTTCAGGTAGGTCGCGGCACCAACGATCGCGTCGTGTGTGTCCTCGATGTCGCCCGTGCAGCACGCGGCCCACGTCGAGGGCAGGAATTGCATGGGTCCCTGCGCGCCGGCAGTGGACAGCCCGTGGATCCGTCCCATGCGCGTCTCGACGAGGTTGATCGACGCGAGGAAGTACCAGGGCACCCCCGTCGCGGCCTCGGCCTCGTGGTAGTAGGCGAGCAGCTGCTCGGCGGGAAGGGGCGGCACGATCTCCCAGGCTGGGAGCGTGTCTGACGGCTTGCCCGACGGCGGCCGCTGGAATGCGAGGAACGCGGCGACATTGTTCGCGGCCATCGGTGCGACGTCCGACTCGAGTGACGCGAAGAACGGCGACTGCCACTCTGGGTGGGCCGACAGCCTTCGGTAGAGGAGCTGCTGGAACGTGCCGGTGGCCTCGGCCTTCTCGGGTGAGGTGGTCGGGTCGCGCAGCGTCCGCTCGGCCTTCGTGACCTGCGCAGCGAGCGCGACAGGATCGTCCGCGACGGTCAGCGCCGTCGTGGCCGTCTCCGATGGCGCCGTGGTCGTCGGCGCGACGGTCGTGCTCACCCCTGCCGCCGTGCTGCTCGCGGCGTCGTGCGACGAGCCGCTGCAGCCCGCGACGAGGATCGCGACCAAGATGGGGAGCACTCGCCGCACGGGATGAGACTAAGAGGGGGAGCGGTGTACGAAGACCTCACCTACGAAGAGCAGGGGCATGTCGGGGTCATCACCCTTCGGCGTCCCGAGGCGCGCAACGCGCTCACGTTCCGCAGCTACGCCGAGCTCGAGGACGCCGTCCGCACGACGACGGCGCGCTGCCTCGTCATCACGGGCGCCGACCCCGCCTTCTGCTCAGGCGACGACGTAAAGGTCGTGATGGGAGGAGGCGAGAAGCCTCCGGACATGAGCTCGCTTGCGCGCACTCCGCGTCTCACTCCCGCGGCCGACGCGTTGCTGCACACTGACGTCCCTGTCGTCGCCGCGGTGAACGGCGCGGCAGTTGGGTGGGGCATGGAGCTGTCGCTCATGGCCGACTTCCGCGTCGCGTCCGAGAAGGCGAAGTTCGGTGAGCTGTTCGTATTGCGGGGGCTCGTGAGCGACGCGCCTGGCCTCGGGCGGCTCGCGCAGCTCGTCGGTCGAGAGAAGGCGGCTGAGCTGCTCATGACCGGTGAGGTCATCGATGCCGCCGAGGCGCTGCGGATCGGTCTCGTCGGCCGCGTCGTCCCCCATGACGAGCTGTTGCCCACTGCGCTCGGGCTCGCGCAGCGCATCGCCGCGAACCCACCCCTCGCGGTGCAGGCGATCAAGCGTGGGCTTCGGCAGGCGCTCGACCCGGACTGGAACGAAGTCGGCGTGTACGTCAGCTCGACGCTCGCCGAGCTGTTCCAGACCGAGGACCATCGTGAGGGAGTGCGGTCATTCCTCGAGAAGCGCGCCCCGAAATTCATCGGGAGCTGACGCTCCCGCTCGCTTCGCTCGACAATCGGTGCTTCGCGCACCCAGGCGGCGCATTGCGCCGCCCCGAGCCAACCTGTAGCTAGCCCACCTTCGCGGCCGGCGGATCGAGCCGAGAGACGGCGCCGTCGAACGAGAGCGCGTACAGCTCGCCCTTCGCGTCCTGACCGAACGACACGATCGGCTTCGGGTCCACCTTCACCGACGAGATCTGCTTCGCAGTGCCGCCTGTGAGGCTGAGCACCCTGATCGTGTTGTTGCAGTAGTCGGCGAACACGTAGGCGCCCTGCATGCCCGGCAGCGCACTGCCGCGGTAGCGGTAGCCGCCCGTCACGCTGCACCCCTCGGAGTGGGTGTACTCGAAGACGGGGAACACGAAGCCGGCGTGGCTTCCGCCGCCCTGGAAGTCGTGGTTGCCCTCGAACCGGTTCCAGCCGAAGTTCGCACCCTTCGCGGCGTCCTTGCCGTTGGAGGCGGCGCTGAAGTCGATCTCTTCGTACTTGCCCTGACCGACGTCCGCGATCCAGAGGTCGCCGGTGTCCTTGTCGAACGTGAAGCGCCACGGGTTGCGCAGCCCGTAGGCCCAGATCTCCGGGAGCCCTCCGCCGTTCGCGAACGGGTTGTCGGCCGGGATGCCGTACGCGCGGCCGCCCGAGGGGTTGCTCGGATCGATGCGCAGGATCTTGCCCAGCCACGTGTTCAGGTTCTGGCCGTTGCCCTGTGGATCGCCGCCACTGCCGCCGTCGCCGAGCCCGATGTAGAGGTAGCCGTCGGGGCCGAACGCGAGCTGCCCGCCGTTGTGGTTGGGGAAGGGTTGCTTCTGGAACAGGATTTGCCGCTGCGACGCGGGGTCGGCGCGGCCATCGGCTCCCATCGCGAACTCGTCGACGTGCGAGTCGCCGTTGAGATCGGTGTAGTCGACGTAGAGGTGGCTGCCGTCCGGCGAGAAGGCGAGGCCCAGGAAGCCCTGCTCGCCGCTGGCACGCGTGAGCCGCGAGATGTCGAGCACGGGAGTCGGGTCGACGGCGCCGTTGCGGATCGCGCGCACCCGTCCCTCCCACTCGGCGACATACAGGGTGTCGTCGCCCGTGCGCACCGCCATGGCGATCGGCTGGTTGACCGTCGCGACGGTCGTGAGCGAGAAGGCCGGGTTGCCGGGGTTCGGCGGCGGCGAGCACTTTGCAAGGGCGACGATCGCGATGCCGAGCGCGAGGCCTGCGACAGCGAAGAGCTTGACGGGAGCGTTCATCCGTTTCACCTCCGTACCCGTTTCACCGCAGCACCCGGATCAGACCCTCTTGCACGACGGTCACCGCGAGCGCGCCGTCGCCGGTGTAGATGAAGCCGTACGCGAGACCGCGTCCGCCCGACGTCGTCGGTGTGCCCTGGTCGTAGAGGAGCCACTCATCAGCCCGGAAGGGCCGGTGGAACCACATCGCGTGATCGAGGCTCGCCATCATCAGGCCGTCGTCAGGCCAGTGCACCCTGTGAGGGAGGAGCGTCGTGTCGAGCAGAGTCATGTCGGACGCGTACGTGACGATGCACGCGTGCAGCACGGGGTCGTCGGGCAGCCGCCCGTCGGCGCGCAGCCACACACGCTGGAAAGGGTCGGCGTCGGTCGCGCCACGTTCGGCGCGTCCGTCGACGTGGCGAACGTCGATCGGGCGAGGCCGGTCGTAGTAGTCGCCCAACGCGTCCTTGTACGGAGCCATGCGGGTCTTGAAGTCGGGCAGTTGCTCGGGAGCCGGGACGCCGGCTGGCATCGGGATCTGATGGTCGAGGCCGTCTTCGTGCACGTGGAAGCTGGCCTGCAGGTTGAAGATCGCCTTGCCGTGCTGGATCGCCACGACACGACGGGTCGTGAACGACTTGCCGTCGCGGATGCGATCGACCTCGTAGAGGATCGGTGTGTCCACGTCGCCCGGGCGCAAGAAGTAAGCGTGCAGCGAGTGCACGAAGCGGGGCGGCCCATCTTCGGGTGAATGATCCACCGTCCGCGCTGCCGCGACGAGCGCCTGGCCGGCGACCTGGCCGCCGAAGACTCGCTGGCGCTTCTCGTCCGGTGAGTGGCCCCGGAAGATGTTGACCTCGATCGCCTCGAGATCGAGCAGGTCGATCAAGTCGTCGAGCGCACTCGGCCCCGCGTCCGCCAACACGGGGTCATGTTGACAGGTACCGTCCCGCGGATGACGACGCGCTCGTTTCCCGAAGGCTTCCGCTGGGGCACCGCGACCGCCGCGCACCAGGTCGAGGGCGGCAACTGGAACAACGATTGGTGGGAGTGGGAGCACAAGCCGGGCTCGGGATGCATCGAGCCGAGCGGCGACGCTTGCGAGCACTACACGCGCTACCCGCAGGACCTGCAGCTCCTCGCGGGTCTCGGGTTCAACTCGTACCGGTTCTCGGTCGAATGGAGTCGGATCGAGCCCGAGGACGGTGAGTTCTCGAAAGCCGCGCTCGACCACTACAAGCGGATGTGCGCGACGTGCCTCGAGAACGGACTCGACGCGACGGTGACGTTGCATCACTTCACGACGCCCCGCTGGGTGGCGAAGATGGGCGGCTGGATTGAACCCGCGACGGCTGATCTGTTCGCTCGGTTCGCGGATCGGGTCGCGGCCCATCTCGGCGACGTGACGACGCGCTTCTGCACCTTCAACGAGCCCAACATGGTCGCGACGATCGGCTATCTCGCCGGGCGCTTCCCGCCCGGCGGGCAGGCGGATCGGTCGCTCCGGCGCAAGGCCAACGACGTGTTCGTCGACGCGCACCACAAGACAGTCGACGTGCTGAAGGGTCATCAGCCCGACGTGCCGGCGGGGCTGACGCTTGCGATGCAGCAGATGTGGCCGGTGGGCGACACCCCCGAGCAGCTGCAGGCTGCGACGGAGCGAGCGGCCCACATCCTCGACGGCCTCGAGGACGTCTACCTGCACGCCGCAGAGAACGACGACTACATCGGCGTGCAGACCTACAGCCGCCAACGTGTCGGCCCCGACCGCACGCTCGGCAACGAGGAAGGCGTCGAGACCACGATCATGGGCTACGAGTTCTGGCCCGAGTCGCTCGAGGCCACGATCCGCCGGGCCTGGGACATCACGAACCACACGCCGATCATCGTCACCGAGAACGGGATCGCCGCGACCGACGACACGCGACGAGTCGAGTACGTGCGTCGCGCCCTGCTCGGGGTGCTCGCGTGCATCGACGACGCGATCGACGTGCGGGGCTACACGTACTGGAGCCTCCTCGACAACTTCGAGTGGGCGAACGGCTACGGCCCTACCTTTGGGCTCATCGGAGTAGACCGAACGACCCAGGAGCGCACGGTCAAGCCGAGCGCGCGGTGGCTCGGAGCGATTGCCCGCGCCAACGCGATCGACCTCTAGCCCCTACCCTGAACTCCGATGGATCTCAGCCCCGGCGCGATCGTGCAGCGGTTCCGCGGCAAGGCGCTGCGCTACGTGACCGTGTCGGTCTTCGGCACGGTGTCGACGCAGCTCTTGCTGTGGTTCACGCACGGCAAGCTCGGTTGGAGCGGTGTCGCGGCGAACGTCTTCTCGGTCACCGTCACCTCCGTCCCGACCTACTTCCTCAGCCGCTACTGGATCTGGGGGAAGAACGACCGTAACCGGTTCTGGGGCGAGATCGTGCCGTTCTGGGGTCTGACGTTCGCGGGTCTCATCCTGTCGACGTTGTTCGTGGCGGTCGCATCGCAGTGGTCTGACTCGACGATCGTCGTCAGCTTGGCGAACCTGGCGGGGTTCGGCGTGCTCTGGGTGGCGAAGTTCGTCATCCTCGATGCGGTGCTGTTCAACACGCACACTCCCGCCGAAGCCCGCTGACGTGGACGCCCGGCTCCGGGCGATCGCCGAAGCGGCGAAGGGCTTCATGCCCGTGGACGAAGGCCTCGCGCTGCACGATGCCGCGGTGGCCGCCTCGCTTGCCCTGCCCGGCATGCCCATGCTCGAGGTCGGCACGTACTGCGGCAAGTCCGCGGTGTACCTCGGTGCCGCCTGCCTCGAGGTCGACCCTCCCACTGTCGTGTTCACCGTCGACCACCACCGAGGCTCTGAGGAGAACCAGGCCGGGTGGGAGCACCACGACACGACGCTCATCGACCCGACGACCGGTCGGCTGGACACGCTGCCGACGTTCCTGCGCACCATGCGCGAGGCCGACCTCGAAGGCACGGTGATCGGGGTTGTCGGATTGTCACCCGTCGTCGCCGCGCACTGGGAGACCCCGCTCGCGTTCCTGTTCATCGACGGCGGTCACGGCGTCGAGCCGGCACGCTCGGACTACGAGTCGTGGACGCCGAAGGTCGTGGTCGGCGGCACGCTCGCGATCCACGACGTCTTCCCCGACCCGGCTGACGGCGGTCGTCCTCCGTACGAGCAGATCTACAAGCCCGCGCTCGAGTCAGGCCTGTTCGAGGAGACGAGCGCGACGGGAAGCCTCCGAGTCCTCCGCCGAGTGTGACCGCGCGGCGGCGCAGTGCGCCGCCGGGTGCGAGAAGCACCGATTGTCGAGCGAAGCGAGCAGGAGCCGATCGAAGCGAAGCGGAGAGCGGCGACGAGGACTACACCGGCTCCATCAGTTCGAGGCGGTTCCCGAACGGGTCGTCGACGTAGACGCGGTGATATCCCTCCAGCGGCTCGCCGTCGCGGGGGATGTGCCCGGCGGCCGTGAGTGTCGCGATCAGCGCGTCGAGGTCGTCGACGATCAGCGCGGCGTGTGCCTTGCGAGCGGGGCGGAAGTCGGGGTCGACGCCGAGGTGCACCTTGACCGCATCGGTCTCGAACCAGCAGCCGCCCCGCACCGCGAGGTGCGGCGGCTTCGGGATGTGGGGGATGCCGAGCAAGCCCTCATAGAACGAGACCGCCTCGGCTTCGCGGCCCGCGGGCATCGCGAGCTGGACGTGATCGAGTCGCACGATCGACATACAAGTAGCATACAAGTAACAGCCGCCGTCGTTCCGGTCACGAAAACCCGCCAGATGTGGCCGGTTATGCGCGCGAGAACGCCTGGGGCGGGGGGGGTCGTCGGGGGTCAGTCGGTGACGGGGTCGCTGGTGTCGATGAACGAGGGGATGTCTTCGCCGAGGAAGAGGCCCGACGCGGCCGATGCGCGGCTGAGTGCGTCGGCGGCGAGCACGACCGCCGCGGCCGTGTACGAGGTGCGCTCGGCGTCGGGGAAGCTCAGTTGCTCTGGGTGCACGATGCCGGTGAGGTAGGCCCCGTCGTCGAGGCGGTGGGCCTGCGCCCAGGTGAACAGCTCGAGTGCCGCCGGCTCGTCACCGAGGACCAGGTAGGCGATCGCCGCTTCGCAGGTCTCTGCCGCCGTCACCCACGGGCGGTCCGCGACGCAGCGGACTCCGAGTCCGTCCATCACGAACGTGCTGAGGCGCTCCGCGAGCCGAGTCGCTCCCGACGGGCCAGTGACGACGCCGGCGAGCACTGGGTAGTACCAGTCCATCGCCCAGCGGTCCTTGGGCTCGAACGCATCGCGCACATGCGCGACGACGTGCGCGAGGTTCGCCGTGGCGAGCTCCCAGTCGGGGCGCTCCTCGCCCACCGCCTCCGCGATCGCGACCGCGCACCGCAGGCTGTGGCAGATCGACGACGAGCCGGTGAGGAGGGCGTACGACCACGGCGTGCCGTCGGTGTGACGCGCCCAGATGATCTCGCCGCGAGCAGTCTGCATCGACAGCACGAAGTCGATTGCTCGCTCGACGACCGGCCACATCGCCTCGATGAAGCCGCGGTCTCGAGTCAGCAGGAAGTGATGCCACACACCTGCCGCGACGTACGCGCACACGTTGGTGTCGAGCTTCAGATCCTCGATGCCGTCGGCGAGGTAGTAGTTGTGCCACGCGCCGTTCTCGAGCTGGTTCGCGACCAGCCACTCGTAGGCGCGCTCGGCTTCGGTCCGCCGGCCGCCGACTGCCAGCGCCATCGCTGCCTCTACGTGGTTCCAGGGATCGGAGTGACCGCCTTGGTACCAGAGGATCAGCCCGTTGGACAGCTGCTCCGCCGCGATCGCGTCGAGAGTGGCGTCGAGCTGGCGAGCGTCGAGCACTCCCTCGACCTCGGGGACGCGGGTCATCGGGCGGCCGGCTTCTGCGCGTAGACGACGAGCGACTTGCCCAGGACGGGGTTCAGGATGCGGTCCGCGGTGCGAGTCGCGACCGGGGCCTTGGTGATGTCCCACTCGAGGAGCCTGCGATAGGCGACGACGGCCTTGTTGGTCTCGTTCGTCGGCCCGACCGCGCACCGCAGCCACCAGTAGGCGCTGTGCAACGAGTGCGCGCGGTGCGACGCTCCCGGGACGAGCCCGGCCGACCGCATGCGGACGCGAAGCTCGTCCTCGGTGTAGATGCGCACGTGCCCGCCCTCGACGAACGGCGCGTGGTACTCGTCGCTGAGCATCCAGCACACCCTCTCGGGCAGCCACGCCGGCACGGTCACGGCGATCGTGCCGCCCGGACGCAGCACTCGGGCGAGCTCGTGCATCGCACCGAAGTCGTTCGGGATGTGCTCCATCACCTCTGAGGCGATGACACGATCGAACGCCTCGTCGGTGAACGGCAGGTGCACCGCGTCGCCGTTTACCGCGCCCGTGCAGCCTTCCTCGGCGACCTGACCTGCCTCGGCCATCGCGCCGAACGTCGCCCGCACTTCCTTCAGCTCCGCGTCGCTCATGTCGCAGGCCACGACCCGGGCACCGCGCCGGGCGGCCTCGAACGCATGACGGCCGAAGCCACAGCCGAGATCGAGCAGCCGATCGCCCGGCCGCACGCCCAGCTTGGCGTAGTCGACGGTGAGCATCAGCTCGTGTGCCCCTGCCCTCCGCGAGCGCGCATGTCGAGGAGCTCGCGGTACTGCTCGACCGTCGCCGTTGCGGTGTGCGCCCAGCTCCACCTGCTGATCACACGTTCGCGACCCGCCGCGCCGACTTTGGCGCGCAGCGCGGGGTCGTCGAGGCCGCGGCGGATCGTCGCGGCCAGCGCGTCGGCGTCGCCCGCGGGGCACGACAGCACCGTCTCGCCGTCGGTGCCGGTCACCTCGGGCAGCGCGCCGCCGGTCGTCGCGACGAGCGCCGTGCCGGTCGCCATCGCCTCGGCCGCAGGCAACGAGAAGCCCTCGTAGAGCGACGGCACGATCGCGAGCTCGGCCTCGGCGTAGAGCTCGACGATGCGCTCGTCGGGCACGCCGCTGACGAACGACACGACCTCGGTGAGGCCGAGCTTCTCGATGGTCTCCGCGCTGCGACCGCCTGGCTTCGGACGGCCGATCACGGTGAGCGTGACATCGCGCTCGGTGCGGAGCTTCGCGAGCGCCTCGAGCAGGTAGGAGAGGCCCTTCAGGGCGACGTCCGCGCTGGCAGTCGTGATCAGCCGGCCGGGCTGGCGTTCGACATGGGGCAGCGGCTTGAACAGCTCAGGGTCGACGCCGACCGGGACGAGCCGCATGTTCTCGCGCGGCACCCCGAAGTCGGTGTGGATGTCGTTGATCGAGTTCTCGGACACCACGACCACGCGGGGGAGCTGGCGGGCGACGCGGGCCTGCATCTTCACGAAGCCGTACCAGCGGTTGACCGATCGACGCTTCTTCGCGTTCGGCACGTGCGCGACCTCGAGGGCCCGGTCCTTCGTGATCGGGTGATGCAGGGTCTCGAGGACGGGCAGGAAGCGGTCGATGGCCAAGATGCCGTAGCCGAGGCACTGGTTGTCGTGGACGAGGTCGAACTCGAGCTTGCGGCGGTCGAGGTAGCGCCAGGCTCTCAGGCTGAAGGCCAGGGGCTCGCTGAACCGTCCGGTCGAGAACTGGGCGATCTCGACCAGGTCCTGCCAGTGCTTGATCTCCCAGTACGCCGGGAAACGGCCCGGGTAGGTGTCGTTGAAGATGTCGAGGCTCGGGAGCTCGACGAGCGGCACCCGCGGGTCGAGCACCGGGTACGGCTGGCCGCCGAGCACCTCGACGTGGTGGCCGAGGTCGACGAGCGCCTTGGTCAGATGGCGGGTGTAGACCCCCTGGCCGCCGACGTGGGGCTTTCCGCGATACGAGAGGTAGGCGATCCGCAGGGGCTCGTCGGGGCGCGACGAGCCGCCATGCCCACTGCTGGGGGGAGGCATCGGCGCACTCTATCGGTCGGCTTGACCAGGCGGTCAGGGCGCCCTGTCACTGTCAACGGGTGAAGGCGAGCGCCATCTCCGCGATCAGCGCGGTGCCGGGCTCGACAACCCTCGCACCCAGGTTGAACTCGTTCGGCGGGCCGGTTTGGGGCTCCACGCAGAGGGCGTGGTCAGGTTTGGTGAAGATCACCCAGAAGTCGCAGTCGGACCCGATGGTCGCGGTCACACCGTCCGGCCAGGCCAGCACAGGCGAGCCGGACATCTCGGTGAACGTGTCGTCCCACGGGCCTGGAGGCGGCGTGACGATCTGACCCGTCGGGATGTCCTCGTCGTCGCGGACGTACATCTTCGCCGCTTCGAACGAGAGGTGGACTGGCTTGCGGTACCAGGGGTGCCAGCCCGCCATCGCGGGCATCGGCCGATCTTGGGCGTGCACCTCGAGCCGGAACCGGGCCGTGTTGCCGTCGACCTCCGCGTGGTGGATCGCGTGCCCGCCGAACGGCCAGGGGTCGACGAGGTCGAGGCGCATCGTGCGCTCGTCGATCGCCGTCCACTCCGATGTGTACGCGATGCCGTGCATCGCATGCGGTGGGTGGTTGATCGGCATCTGGTAGTCGACACCGGCGAACGAGAACTTGCCGTGCTGGATGCGGCCTGCCCAGGGGATCATCGGGAACGCGCCCCATGAGCTCGGCCTCGGCACCGGGTCACCAAGCGGGGGGCTCACGAGGCGCTCCTCACCGAACGCGACGATCGACGCGATGCGGCCTCCCTGCACGGGGTCGAGCGTCACGATCAGGTCGTCACCCGTCAGCGTCAGCACGTCGCACACCGTAGGGTCCGCCTCCGTCGCGCGCGCTGGTGCAACGCGTCTCTCGGGCGACGGTGACGGTGGACGGCGAGGTCGTCGGCGAGATCGGCGCCGGCCTGTGCGTGCTCGTCGGGGTCACCCACGACGACAGCGAAGCAGTCGCCCGCAAGCTGGCCGATCGCATCTTCCACTTGCGTGTCCTCGCGGACGACGACGGTGTGATGAACCGATCGCTCGCCGACACCGGCGACGAGGTGCTCGTCGTGAGCCAGTTCACGCTCTACGGAGACACGAGCAAGGGCCGGCGTCCGTCCTGGCTCGCCGCCGCGCCTCCTGAGGTGGCGGAGCCGTTGGTCGACGTCGTCGTCGAAGCGTTGCGTCAGCGGGGTGCGCGTGTCGCGACGGGACGGTTCCGCACGACGATGGCCGTCGAGCTCGTCAACGACGGGCCTGTGACCGTGATGCTCGAGCTCGGTCCCCGATGAGCCCGATCGCGATGAGGAGCAGCGCGAGCGCGACGACGGCTCGGTCTCCGATGCGCACGTAGATCGTGTCGCCCGCGCGCTTGCGGACGTCCATCTGGAGCACCTTCGACTCGCTGATCCGGGAGCGCTGCAGCAGGTGGCCGCTGTCGTCGATGAAGGCGGTGTAGCCGGTCGGCGCGACCTGCGCGACCCAGCGTCCGGTCTCGAGCGCGCGCAAGCGCGACGCGTTGATCTGCTGCGTCTGGAGGAGGGTGCCCGTGTAGGACGCGCCGTTCGTCGGGTTGAGAAGGATCTCGCCGCCGTGGCCGATGGCGTCGCGTGCCGCGGCCACCGAAGAAGACCTCCCAGGAGATGACGACGCCGAGGCGACCCTCCGGGGTGTCGAGCACCGCGGGGCCCTTCCCCGGGATCGCATCGCGAGGCACCTCGTCGGTGGGAGCACCAAGGGCGTGCAGGATCCGGCGGAACGGCATGTACTCGCCGAAAGGCACGCGGCGAACCTTCTCGTATCGCGCGATCTCCTCGCCCGAGGCGTCGAACGCGATCTGCGAATTGTGGAAGCGGGCGTCGCCGTCACCTTCGATCACGCCCGCAGTGAGGGTGGCGTTGAACTGGCGCGCCAGGGCGGCGAGGTCGGCGCCCTCTGGGGTGTCGCCGACGGGACCTTCGACGTGGACCCCGTTCTCCGGCCAGACGACGAGGTCGACGGGAGTCTTCACGCCATCAGACGCGGCGAGGAGCCGCTCGAACACGACCCGCTCGTCGGTTCCGCCCGCGTGCGTCCCTTGCGGGCCACCGCCCTGCACGAGGGCAACGTTCATCGATCCCGCGTCGTGGCCTCGGGGAGCAACTGCGGCGGCCGCGAGCACGACCGCGATCAAGGAGGCACCGACGGCCAGCGCCTTCCACGCCCGTTCCCACGCAGCCGAGAGCATGACGCCGATCGCGACGACGAGGATGACGAGCAGTGGCGAGCCGCCGAGCCGGACGACGAACGCAATCGGCGACACGGCTTGGCTGATCGCGAAAGACGCGAGCGGCACCCCGCCGAACGGCCACGACCAGCGGATCACCTCGGCGAGAGCGATCGATCCCGGCAGGACGACCCAGCGCCAACGACTCGCCGGTGCGAGCGCGCACGCGGCACCGAAGTACGCGGCGTAGACGACTGACGCGATGATCCATCCCGGCGCGGTCAGGAAGACCATCCATCCCATGCCGGGGAAGAGCCACGCCGCGCCGACGGCCCAGCCGCGCCAGAACCGCCTCGCGGCAGGCTGCCCGGCGAGCAGACGGTCGAGGAAGAAGATCCCCGCGAAGAGCAGTGGCCACCATCCCCAAGGCGGCAGTGAGAACGCCATGAGCGCGCCGGTGCCGACGCACGCGCCGATCGTGACGAGGCGCCGCGACGCGTGGCCGCGCGGGCGCGCCGAAGCCGCCTCCGGGTCGGTGGTCTCGATCATCAGACGGTGGTCGAGCCGACGTAGGTCAGGTGCACGACGAATCGGAAGCGCGCTGACCCGGGCGGATGGCATGCGAACAACGTCGCGGTCTTGTCCGCCGACTGGGTGACGATGCGCATGGCGTTCGGGGGAACGATCTCGTTGCCCGCGAACGTGTAGGTGTGCTGACCGTTGCCGATCGTGAAGATCACTTGATCGCCCGGTCCGAGCGTGTCGAGGTTGCGGAACGGTCGGCTGTGGGTGACGCGGTGCCCCGCGACGACGACGTTGCCCGTCTGGCTCGGCAACGCGGTACCGGGCCAATGGCCGACTCCGACCCTGTTGAGCGTCGTCAGGGTGACCCCTTCGAACAGCGCGGTGTTCAGACCGAGCTTGGGGACGGCGATCGTTCCGATCTGGTTCACGGGCTCGGGGGCGTGCGCGTTCGGCGGCGACGTGATCCCGGGGTTGTCGTTGTTGGCGGCGGAGACTGTCGCGGGCGCAGCAGCGTTGGGCGCCGGCGCGGGCGCCGCCGCCGGCGCGGCGGTCGTCGGCACAGCGGTGCGAGCCGCTTCGGTCGTGGGCGCCGTCGTCCCGGCAGTCGTCGGTGGAGCGTCAGTCGACGATGCGGCGAGGTCGCGATCGTCGGCCGCGGACTTGCTTCCGCACGCCGCGAGGACGACCGCTCCGGCGCCAGCGAGGAGGAAAGTCCGCCGATCCATTCCCCACCAGTTTCACGCGCGCGCGGTGCCCGCGAGAAGTCGGGTCGTGATCGTGTGCGCCGCCGCCTGTCCCTGGCGGATGCACGCGGGGATGCCGAGGCCGCGATAGCCGGCGCCCGCGAGCGCGAGATGGGGCGCGTGAGCAGCGAGTTCGCGCTCGGCCGCGTCGATGCGGGCCAGGTGTCCCGGCCGGTACTGCGGGAACGAGCGGGGCCATCGACTCACCCTCACTTGAGTCGGCTCGCCTCCCGCCGCCATGAGCCTCCGGAGGTCGGCGAGCACTGCGTCGACCAGCGCCTCGTCATCGAGGTGGAGCGCGCGCTCATCGCCGTCACGGCCCGCTGACGCCCGGATGATCGTCTGACCTGGGCGCTTCCAGTGCGCCCACTTGGTGGAGCCCCACGACACCGCCGTCACCGTGTGCTGCTCGGGCTTGGGCACCAGGAGGCCCGTGCCATCGAGCGCGCGCCCGATCGCGGTGTCGTCGAACGCGAGCGTCACCAAGGCGACTGACGCGTGGTCTATCTCCCCGAGCGTGGCGGCCACGCTCGGCGCGATCTCCGAGAGGAGCGCAGCCGATGCCCATGCGGGACACGCGAGCACTGCCGCGTCGGCGCGATTCGATATCGATTCGGCGCCGATGTGGCAGTCGTGATCTGGACCGTTCCGTCTGCGCCGAGCTCGATCGATTCGACGGGCGTCGACAGCTCGACCCGCACCTTTCGGTCTCCTTCGCCCAGCGCAGTGGCGACGCGCTCGACCAACCCGCCCATCCCACCGAGCGGGGCAAAGAAGACGGGAGCGGTCGGATCGGGCGGGTGCGCACGGCGGTCGGCGCGCAGCCCGAACAGCAGCGACCTCGACCGTGCCGCGACCGCCGCCACCTGCGGCGACACTGCCTCGGCGCTCAGCCGATCGGCCTCGCCTGCGTTGATGCCGCCGATCAGGGGATCCACGAGCCGATCGAGCACCTCACGCCCGAACCGGCTCTCGACGAGCGGCCCGAGCGCGTCCGCCGGCACCGCGCGGCGAGGCAGCACCGGCTCGATCGCCGCCCGTGCCATCCCTCCCACACTCAGGATCCCGGAACGCACCACGGGCCAGATCTCGCCCGGCACACCGAGCGCGAGTCCACCGGGCAGCCGGCGCAGCGCGCCACGCGACCACACGTACGCCCCGGCGTTCGACGGCGATACGAGCGAATCACCGAGTCCGACGTGCTGCGCCAGCGCGACCGCCTCGGGCACCCGCGCGAGGAACGCGTCTGCCGCCTCGTCGATCGCGAGCCCGCCGAATTCGGATGTGCGGATGTTCCCGCCCAGTCGATCGGCCGCTTCGAGCACGGTCACTTCGATGCCGGCGTCCCCGAGCTCGAGCGCGCACGCGAGGCCCGTGATCCCCCCGCCGACGACGACGACGTGCGTCACGTGTTGTGCACGAGCTCGACCAGGCGGGTCAGCACGCCGGGATCGGTCTCGGGAAGCACGCCGTGGCCCAGGTTGAAGATGTGACGCGGGCCCGAGCCCGCCCTTCGGATCACGTCGAGCGCCCGCTGCTCGACGACGGCCCACTCACCGAGGCAGACCGAAGGGTCGAGGTTGCCCTGCAAGGTCACGTCGTCCCCGACCGCGTGCGCGCGATGTCGAGCGGCACCCTCCAGTCGACCCCGAGCACGTCGGCTCCCGCGGACACCATCAGCTCGAGCAGCTCGCCGGTGCCCACGCCGAAGTGGATGCGGGGCACGCCGAGGTCGGCCACCCCGGAGAGCACCTTCCGGCTCGCCGGCCACACGAGCGCGGCGTAGTCAGGCGCGCTCAGGTCGCCCGCCCAGCTGTCGAACAGCTGCACGGCTTGCGCGCCCGCCTCGACCTGTGCACGCAGCGTCGCGATCGCGAGGTCGGCGAGACGGTCGAGCAGCCGGTGCCACAACGCGGGATCGCCGTACATCAGCGACTTCGTGCGCGCATAGGTGCGCGAGGGCCGCCCTTCGATGAGGTAGCTCGCGACTGTGAACGGCGCGCCGGCGAACCCGATCAAGGGCACGTCGAGCTCACCGGACAGGATCTTCACGGTCTCGAGCACGTACGGGATGTCGAGGTCGGGCTCGAGCGGACGCAGCCGCGCGAGATCGGCCTCGGAGCGGAACGGCTGCTCGGTGACGGGCCCAGTGCCAGGAGCGACGTCGACTCCGAACCCGATCGCAGCAACCGGTACGACGATGTCGCTGTAGAGGATCGCCGCATCGACGCCGTAACGACGCACCGGTTGGAGAGTGATCTCTGCCGCGAGCTCGGGCTTGCGGATCGCGTCGAGGATGCTCCCCTCGCCGCGGATCGCGCGGTACTCGGGAAGCGCGCGGCCGGCCTGCCGCATGAACCACACGGGACGTCGAGCGTGGGCTTCGCCGCGGCACGCAGCCAAGAACGCAGAGTCGGGAGACGCGCTCACGCCGCCGCCTCCAACATCTCGATCGCGCGCCTCGACTCATCGTCGGCGAGGTGCGCAGCCGCAGACCGTCGTGCTTGCGCGATCACGGGCACCATGCGCTTCGGGTCCATCGCGTTGATCCCCATCACCTGCGTGTCGACCGACGTGGGCTCGAAGCAGAGGACCGCAGTGCCCGAACCGAACGTGCTCAGCTCTCGATGCAACGTGCTTCGGTGCAGACCGCGCGCCGCCGCGCGCAGGTTGAACATGAGGGCTTCCGTGCGCGCCGACATCGGCGACAGGACGACGACGAGGTCGAGGCCGATGCGCGCGACGAGGTCGGCGTTCGTGGGGGAGTGCGCGCCCCCGTCGACGTAGCGCTCACCGTCGATCACGACGGGCGCGAAGAAGCCCGGGATCGCGGACGAGGCCTCGACGGCGGTTCCGACGTCTGGCTCAGGCGCGGGGTCGCGGCCGAACACGACTCGTGCGCCGTCGCTCAGCCGCAACGCGCAGATCCACAGGGGTGCGGCGGGCCAGCGCTCCTTGTGGAGGCGGCGCATCCGGTCGCCCATCCCTGTTGTGGGGACGCGGCCTTCCGGCGCGAGCGCGGCGAGCGCCTTTCCGGGACGGAACCGCCATGGCGCGACGAGATCGCGGGCCAGCAGCATCGGCGCCTCGGGGAACGGCATCCGCCCACCCACCTGAGGACGGATGCGCTGCGGCTGCAGCCGCTCCATGCCCTTCAAGAGCGCGGCGCCCTCGGGTGACAGCGGCTCGCCGGTGATGCGGGCGGCGAAGTCACGCGCCGCCAGCCCCGCTCGCAGCGTCGCGCCGACGCCCGAGCCTGCCGACGTGCCCACGATCACTGCGGCCGTGCGGGGATCCCATCCGGTCACTTCGGCAATCGTCGCCAAGGTGCCGGCGTGGTAGGCGTGACCGACCACGCCGCCGGCACCCAGGACGAGGCCAACGGACGTCACGTCTCAATGGTCGCATGCGCGTGGGAGCATTCTGAAGTGAGCGACACCCAGGTGTTCTTCAACCCGCTCGATCCTGAGGTGCGGGCCAACCCCTATCCCCACTATGCGGAGCTCCGCGCGGCGGACCCTGTGCATCGCAGCCCCTTCGGGCTCGTGGTCCTGACTCGATACGACGACTGCGCCAAGGTGCTGCGCGACGCACGGTTCAGTGCGGACATGGAGGCCAACGCGGACGTCGAGGGCATCGGGCTCTTCGGCAACCAGGAGGAGAGCGAGGTGCGCGACGAGGGGTTCAACGAGTCACTCCTCAACATCGACCCTCCGAAGCACACGCGGGTGCGGGGCCTCGCGGCCCGCGCGTTCACGCCCAAAGCCATCGACGCGTGGCGGCCCCGTGTCATCGAGATGGTGGACGAGATCCTTGACACGATCGCAGCCGACGGTGGGTGCGACCTGGTCTCGACGCTCGCGTTCCCGCTCCCATTCCAAGTCATCTCCGAGCTGCTCGGCATGCCGACCGACGAGCGCGACCAGCTCCGAGCGTGGTCGCAAGCGATCACGCTCACGCTCGAGCCGCTGATCAGTGCCGAGGAGCGACAGGCCGCGACCGAAGCGACGGGCCACATGCGCGAGTTCGTCGAGGCGGTCATCGCCGAACGGCGCAAGGCGCCTCGCGAGAACGACTTGCTGTCGGCGCTCATCGCGGCCGAGGAGGAGGGCGAGCGACTTTCCACGAACGAGCTCGTCTCGATGGTGCTGCTCCTGTTCGTCGCCGGTCACGAGACGACGGTGAACCTGATCGGAAACGGCACGCGCTTGCTCATGGAGCGTCCCGATGTGCTCGCGCGGTTCCGTGCTGATCCCTCCGTCGATTCCACCACCGTCGACGAGCTCCTGCGCATGGACGGTCCGGTGCAGTTCACCGCGCGTGCGGTGCTCGAGCGGGTCGACTTCGGAGGCGACTTCGTCGACAAGGGCGCGGTGGTGATGCCCGTGCTGGGCGCCGCCAACCACGACCCGACGCACTTCGCGGATCCGGATTCGTTGCTCATCGACCGCCCGAACGCGGCGTCACATCTCGCGCTCGGCTCAGGCATCCACTTCTGCCTCGGCGCGTCGCTCGCCCGGCTCGAGGCGCAGGTTGCCATCGGCAGGTTCCTGCGAAGGTTCGAGACAGTCGAGTACGCGGGTGACCCCGAGTGGGCGCCGCGCATCTCGCTGCGTGGCATGGCCAAGATGCCGCTGGTGGTGTCGTGAAGCCCCCGCCCTTCACCTACATCGCGCCCGAGTCTCTCGACGAGGCGGTCGCCGCGCTCGCTGAGCAGGGTGAGGACGCGAAGGTCCTCGCTGGCGGGCAGAGCCTCATCCCTCTGCTCTCGTTGCGCCTCGCGCGACCCACCGCGCTCATCGACCTCAACCGAGTCACCTCGCTGGCGTCGATCGAGGTCAACGGCAGCACCACCATCGGGGCGATGACGCGTCACCGCGCGGTCGAGCGGTCGGCGGCCATCGCGTCACACGTGCCGCTGCTCGCGATCGCCGTCCCTTACATCGGCCACGCGGCGATCCGGACGCGCGGCACGATCGGGGGCAGCCTCGCCCACGCCGACCCGGCTGCCGAGCTGCCCGCGATCGCGCTCGCCCTCGACGCGACGTTCGAGGCCCGCAGCACCCGTGGCACCCGAACCATCGAAGCCGCCGACTTCTTCGCTGGCTACTTCACGACCGCGCTCGAGGCCGACGAGATCCTCACCCGCATCACCTTTCCGAACGCGGCGCCCCGCACCGGGGTCTCGGTGCAGGAGATGGCGCGTCGCCACGGTGACTTCGCGATGGTCGCCGTCGTCGCGTCGGTGACGGTCGACGGCGACGCGCGCATCGCGCTCATCAACGTGGCCGACCGCCCGGTGCGCGCGCACGAAGCCGAGGCCGCCATGAAGGAAGGCCTGCCGATCGCCGAGGTGGCCGCGCTCGCGGTGCGCGATCTCGATCCTTCGGCCGACCTGCACGCAACTGCCGCGTATCGACGCTCCGTGGCCGCAGTGCTCGTGCGCCGCGCACTCACCGAAGCCGTCGACCGAGCGAAGGACGCCGCATGACCGACATTGCTCCGAACGCCATCGCGGTGCCGATCGCACTCGTCGTGAACGGCGAGCCCCGCCGCGCCGACGCCGAACCCCGCAAGACTCTCGCCGACTTCCTCCGAGAAGACCTCGAGCTCACGGGCACGCACCTCGGCTGTGAGCACGGCGTGTGCGGCGCGTGCACGGTGCTCCTCGACGGCGAGCCCGTGCGCTCATGCCTGATGCTCGCGGTGCAGGCCCGAGACGCGAGCATCACGACGATCGAGGGCCTCGCTTCCGGCGGGGACATGAGCTCACTGCAGGAGGCGTTGCGCGACGAGCACTCGTTCCAGTGCGGCTTCTGCACGCCGGGCTTCGTCATGCAGATGACGGCGTTGCTCGCCGAGAACCCGACGCCGACCGAGGCCGAGGTCCGCGAGTCGCTGTCCGGCAACCTCTGTCGCTGCACGGGCTACGAGACGATCATCAACGGCGTGCTCGCAGCCGCCGGAGTCGCCGGAGACGGACAGGAAGGCACGAGATGAGCACGATGATCCCCGCGCAGCGCTTCGTCGGGTCGAGCGTGCTTCGCTCGGAGGACCGCCGCATCCTCACCGGATCAGGTCAGTACGTCGACGACATCCGCCTTCCCGGCATGCTGCATGCGGCGTTCGTGCGCAGCCCCGTTGCCCACGCCCTGATCATGTCGGTCGATGTGACCGAGGCGCGGGCGCTGCCTGGCGTCGTCGCGGTCTACACCGGGGCCGAGCTGCAAGCGCTCCTCGTGCCTGGAGCGCCACCGCTCACGTTGTTCCCGGGGCTGCCGGCCTCGCCGTTCACCGTGCTCGCGACCGACAAGGTTCGCCTCGTCGGCGACCCGGTGGCGCTCGTCGTCGCGGAGACGAAGTACCTCGCGGAAGACGGCGCCGAGCTCGTCGAGGTCGAGTACGACGACCTCCGGCCCGTCGCCTCCTCGGCCGACGCGCTCGATCCCACCAGCACGCCGATCTTCGCCGACGCCGGCAGCAACGTCCTGGTCAATGGGCGCACCGCGAGCTATGGCGACCTCGACGCCGTGTTCGCGAAGGCCGACCGCATCGTCTCAGCGAAGATCGACCAGCACCGCCATCAGAACGTGCCGATGGAGTGCCGCGGCAGCGTCTCGAGCTTCGATCCCGACACGGGGATGCTCACGGTGCACGGCTCGAACCAGGGCGTTCACCTCGCGAAGATGACGCTCTGTGGCCAGCTCGGCCTGGCCCCTGACAAGGTCCGCGTGCTCTGCGGCGACATCGGAGGCTCCTTCGGACTGAAGATCGGCACATCGCGCGAGGACCTCGCGTCCGCAGCCGCGTCACGCGACCTCGGTCGCCCCGTGAAGTGGATCGAAGACCGCCGCGAGCACTTGATGTTCTCGGGTCACGCTCGCGAGGAGAGCATGATCGCCGAGGCCGCGGTGACGAACGAGGGCGACGTCCTCGGCTTGAAGGTCGACATGACCGTCGACACGGGCGCGTATCCGGGCATGGGCTCGATGATCAGCGGGCTCATCGAGTCGATGCTGCCCGGCCCCTACAAGATGGAAGCGCTCGGCTTCACGTTCAGCGCGACGGTGACGAACAAGGCCCAGTACGTGGCGTACCGCGGCCCTTGGGCGGCCGAGACGTTCACGCGTGAGCGCCTGCTCGACATCGTCGCCCATGAAGTCGGCATCGAGCCGATTGAGCTGCGGCTGCGCAACGTCGTCACGCGCGGCGAGCCCCCGCTCACGATGATCACGGGCCGCAGCCTTGTCGGTGTGACCACGCGTGAGTCGCTCGAGCGCATGGCCGAGATCATCGATCTGCCATCGTTCCGAGCTCGCCAGAAGGCGGCCCGCGACGAGGGCCGTTACCTGGGCCTCGGCGTCGCGACCTACATCGAAGCCGCGCCCGGCCCGCGCCAAGAGGGCGGTGGCGGGGGGATCATGGGGCCCGAGCAGATGCGGATGCGCCTCGAGCCCGACGGGATGGTGTCGGTCTTCACCTCGCAGATGCCCCACGGGCAGGGCCACGAGACGACGTTCGCTCAGATCGCGGCGGACGAGATCGGTGTGCCGTTCGAGCAGGTCAGAGTCGTCGCAGGTGACTCCGACAGCGCGCCGATGGGGTTCGGCACGGGCGGCAGCCGCGCCGCGACGATGGCGGGTGGCGCCACCCTGCACACTGCACGCGCGCTGCGAGAACGGATCCTCGAGGTCTCCGCGGATCTTCTCGAAGCGAGCGCGAGCGACCTCGAGCTCGCAGACGGCAAGGTGGCGGTGCGCGGGGTGCCGGTGAGCGCGATCACACTGACCGATGTCGCCACCCGCGCGCCGGAGCCGCTCGAGGAGACGCGTGCGTTCGACGGGGGCGAAGGCGGATGGTCGGGCGGCACTCACTGCGCGATCGTCGAGGTCGACGTCGAGACCGGGCAGGTCACCGTCGAGCGCTACATCGTCGTCGAGGACTGCGGCGCGCTCATCAATCCCGCGATCGTGGAGGGCCAGGTGCGGGGCGGCGTCGCGCAGGGCATCGGCGCGGTGCTGCTCGAGCGGTCGGCCTACGACGACCAGGCGCAGTTCCTCGCTGGCACGTTCATGGACTACTTGCTGCCGACCGCGACCGAGATCCCGCGAATCGAGATCCACCATCTCGAGACCGTGCCGCTCGATCCCGACGTGAACTTCCGCGGCGTCGGCGAGGGCGGGATGATCGTGTCGCCGCCGACGCTCTGCAACGCGATCGAAGACGCGCTCGCACCCTTTGGCGTCACGATCACCGAGCAGCACCTGCCGCCGACGCGCATCCTCGAGATGATCGGCGCGATCGAGCCCGACTAGTACCGCAGCTCGGCGACCACGCCGTAGTGGTCTGAAGGCACGACCCCGTCGATCGGGCGCGTGCCGGCGAGCTCAGCGCTCACGACGTGGCCGAGGCCGCCACGCCGGGGCCATCCCGCGAGCACGTAGTCGATCCGGCGGGCTGGCTCGATGACGGCGGCCGCGTACGGGTTGTCGTTCGACCACGACTTGCCCGAGCCGTCACCTGCGACCTCCCACGCGTCGTGGAACACGAGGTTCGGCGCGACGACACCGGTGCGGCCCGTCAGCATCCGGATCTCGTCACTGTCCGGCGCCGCGTTCATGTCGCCGCACAGGACCGGCGGGTACTCGCGCGGCCGGCACTCCTGGATGAATGCCCCGATCGTCTCGACCTGCCGCTGGCGTACGAGGCTGTGGTCGAACCGCCAGTTGAGATGGGTGCAGAACACCTGGATCGGGCCGCGGGGTCCGTCGATCTCCGCGAAGAGCACGGTGCGACGCTCGTCGGGTTCGTCGCACGCGGGGAGTGGACGCCACTCCGTGCGCACGATGGGCCAGCGACTGACGATCGCGTTGCCCGAATGGACGGGCCCGGCGTCGTTGTGCGACGACGCGTGCACAAACCCCAGCCGCTCCGCGACGAGGGCCGCCATGCTGGTGTCGTCCGCCGACCAGACCTCCTGCAGGCAGGCCACGTCGGGTTCGAGGGCGGCGATCGTCGAGAGGATCGCTGGTTGGCGCCTCTCCCAGGGGCCGAAGCGGCCCCAGAGGTTCCACGAGAGCACCCGCAGGCGGCTGTCGACGAGGTCTCCGTACGGGCTGTCGTAGCCGTGCGTGGAGTCTGTCATCGCGCCATGGTGCCGTAGCTCTGGCGCCCCGCGCCGCTACGATTGTTCTCCCCCTCGTGGCTGTTTCCCCCCTTGAACCCCTCGGGACGGTCGATGTCGCAACACTCCGAGCTCGCCGCAGAGCAGGCCTACATCGATCGTGCCTACGACTGCCTCGAGAGGGCCCGTGAGCACGCACTTCGGCTGCGCGGACTGACCGAGGTCGGGCGAGGCGGCACCCACCAGGCTCGCTACGAGCGCGACGTGATCGAAGAGACGGTGCGGAACCGGCTCGCTCACCTCGAGATCGGCGATGCGGCCCTCGTGTTCGGCCGCATCGACCGTGACACTGGGGAGGCCTTCCACATCGGGCGGCTCGCAGTCGCGGACGAGCGCCAGGAGCCCGTGGTCGTCGACTGGCGAGCCCCCGTGGCCGAGCCGTTCTACCGGGCGACCGGCCGTGCCCCGATGGGCCTCTCGCGCCGCCGTCACTTCGCGCTCAAGGGACGCACGGTCGTCGGGATCGAGGACGAGCTCTTCAACGGCAATGGCAACGGCGACGGCGATGACGGGCTGGTCGGCCCTGGCGCGCTGATCGCTGCGCTCGAGCAGTCGCGCACCGGTCAGCTCGGCGACATCGTCGCCACGATCCAGGCGGAGCAGGACGAGATCATCCGCTCACCGCTGCACGGAGTCCTCGTCGTGCAGGGCGGTCCGGGCACGGGCAAGACAGTCGTCGCGCTGCACCGCGCGGCGTACCTCCTCTACACGTATCGCTTCCCGCTCGAAGACCAAGGCGTGCTCGTCGTCGGGCCGAACCGGGTGTTCCTGCGGTACATCCACCGCGTGCTGCCGTCGCTCGGCGAGTCCGGGGTCGAGCAGGTCGTGCTCGCGGACCTGGTGCCGGCGGTGCGGATCCAGGCGACCGACACGAGCGCGACCGCGCGGGTGAAGGGCCACGTGCGGATGGCTGCGCTGCTGGCGAACGCAGTGCGTGACCGCCAGCGCGCGTTGCCACGAGACCTCGTCGTGCCGTTCGGCCTCACCTCGTTGCGGCTCGATGTCGAGACGTCACGCCGCATCGTTCGAGGGGCCGCTCGACGGGCACACCAGCACAACGCGGCCCGCAAGTTCGTCGAGCAGGCCCTGTTCGACGCGCTCGCCGCGAGCAGCCGCGACCAGATCGACTCGGGCACAGTGCGCGAACGCACGCGTTCCACAGACGAGGTGCGGGCTGCGCTCGAAGCGATGTGGCCCGTGCTGACCCCTGCACAGCTCCTCCACGACCTGTTCGGCTCGCGCGCCCTCATCCGTCTCGCCGCACGGGGCGCGCTCGATGACGACGAGATCGAGCTGCTCGCTCGCCCGCGATCCGCACACGTGGACGATGTGGTGTGGACCGATGCCGATGTGCCTCTGCTCGACGAAGCACTCGAGCTGCTCGGCCCGAAGCCCGCCCGCCCCGGCGTCGAGACCGAGGAGATCCGCACGTACGGCCACATCGTGGTCGACGAAGCGCAAGACCTCACACCGATGGCATTGCGGATGCTGACGCGGCGTTCTCTGAACGGCTCGATGACGGTTGTCGGCGACCTCGCGCAGGCGACCGGCGCGTTTGCGCCCAACAGCTGGGACGACGTGCTCGCGCACCTTCCCAACCGGAAGCCGGCCCGCGTCCACGAGTTGACGATCGGCTATCGCATCCCGGCGCAGTCGATGGCGCTGGCGGCGCGCGTCCTGTCGATCGCTGCTCCGGGTCTGGTGCCGCCGAGGTCGGTGCGCGAAGGCGACGTGGCGCCGGTGATCCGTCGCATCGCACCCGCAGATCTGAGTGGCGAAGTCGCGTCGACGGTCGAGTCGTTGCTCACCGCGCTCGGCGACGGGTCGGTTGCCGTGGTGACGCCGGGCTCGCAGGCCGACGAGATCGCGAACGCGGCTCGAGTCGCGTGGGCTGGCCGTCGGTCGTGCCGCCCGGCAAGCGCTCGAGGCACAGGTCACGGTGGTGCCCGTCGGGCTCGTGAAGGGCCTCGAGCTCGACGCGGTCGTCGTCGTCGAGCCCGCTCGCATCGTCGCCGAGGAGCGTCAGGGCCTTCGTGCGCTCTACGTCGCGCTCACGCGTGCGACAAAGCGCTTGGTGATCGTGCACACCGAGCCATTGCCCGACGCGCTCGCCGAATGATGCGTCGCCGTCGTCCGCTCCGCTTCCGCCGGCTCCTGGTCGCTTCGCTCCACAATCGGTGCTTCGCGCACCCCGGCGGCGCACTGCGCCGCCGATTGAGCATGACTACGCAGTAACCAGGATGCGGTCGCTCGCGAACGAGCCGACGCCGACGGTGTGACCCTCGATCTCGACGGTGACGGTGCCGTCCGGCGACGCCGCGGTGATCGTGCCGACACGCCCAGGTGTGATCGCGCTCTCCTCCAAGAAGTCGAGGAGGCCGGGAGTGAACTCGAGCTCTTCGGGGATGCGACTGACCGTGAAGCTCGCGCCGACCGAGAGCGCGGAGAGTGGATGTGCATCGGGCGCTGCGTAGCTGGAGCCGGGGATCGGATTGCCGTGCGGGCAGGTGGTCGGCGCGCCGAGCACACGGCTGATCGCGTCCTCGACCGACTCGGAGATGACGTGCTCCCACTTGCCGGCCTCGTGGTGTGCTTCAGCCCACGAGAGCCCGAGGATGTCGGTGAGGAAGCGCTCGGCGAGGCGATGCCGCCGCACGACCTGCTCAGCGAGCGTGCGGCCCTCGGTGCTCAGGCGGATCTTCCCGTCGATCTCGACCAAGCCTTCGTGCTCGAGGCGCTTGATCATCTCTGACACGGCGGGCCGCGAGATTCCCATGCGCTCGGCGATGCGCGCCTGGATGACGTCGACGTCGTCCTCGGCGAGCTCGTAGATCGTCTCGCAGTACTCCTCGAACGCCGGGTGCCACTCGGCCATGGGCGGAGTCTAGGACCCGTCTGGTCGGATCAGCCCGGTCAGATCAGACCCTTGTCCTGGAGCCAACTCTTCGCGGCCTCATCGGGGCGTTCACCCGCGAGGGCCACGGTGTAGTTGAGGGCCCGCACGTCGCGGGTCGTGAGCGCGGCCGAGACCTTGTCGAGAGCGGCGCCGAGCTGTGGATACTTGTCGAGCACCTCTTGGCGGACCACCGGCGTGACGTTGTCCGCGGGGAACATGCCCTTGTCGTCATCGAGCGTGATCAGTGTGAACGGCGAGATGGTCGCGTCGGTCGTGAACACCAATGCGGCGCCGACCTCGCCGCGCGCGAGTGACGAGGCGGTCGGGACTCCGGAGTCGAGCGGCACAAAGGTCTTGAATTTGATGCCGTACGTCGACTCGAACCCAGGGATGCACAACGGACGGTTGGGGCACTCCGCCGGACCTCCGAGAGTGAGGTCAGATGCGACCTTGGCGAGATCACTCATCGTTTGCACGTTCAAGCGCGTCGCGGTGTCGAGCGTGACTGCGATGGCGTTGCGATCCACCGCCGGAGCCGAATCGAGGACAGCGACGTCTTTCGGCTTCATGAGATCGACGAGAGCGTCGTGCGTCTTCGCGGTGTCGGACGTCGCCTCACCACCGAGTGCGACGACCGCCGTGCCCGAGTACTCCGGGACGACTCCCACCTGGCCGTTGAAGAGCTGTGGCCAGACGACCTCGCGTGGGCCGATGTTCGGGAGGACCTCAGCCGGGACGCCGGCAGCGATCGCTGCTTGCGCGTAGATGTTGGCGAGGATCGTGCTCTCGCTGAAGTTGAACCCACCGAAGACGACGGTGCCGTCGGACGTCATCCCTGCGGTCGCGGGGCTCGAGCCGGTCGCACCCTTCGTCGTAGCCGCCGTGGTCGCTGCCGCGCCCGAGTCATCCCCGCTCGTGCACGACGCGCCGCAAAGTGCGAGCGCGAGAGCGATCGCTGCGACCCATGGTCCCCTGACCCTCATTGATGGGTACGCTACGGGGTCGTCTGGACACACGCCGTGGCAGTCGAGACTCCGTGTCGCTACGGTTTGCCCCAATGTCCAAGCGCAGGCGCTGGATCGGAGTCGCGCTGGTGGCCGCCATCGCCGCAGCTGCGGGCGTCGTGACCATCGGAGGATCGAGCGCCGGCGCGGCGCAGCCGGGATGGACCGTGCTGGTCTACGTCGCTGCCGACAACAACCTCGAGCCGTTCGCGATCCCGAACCTCATGCAGATGGCGTCGGTGGGGAGTGGCCCGGGTCTCGACATCGAGGCCTTCATCGACCGTTCTCCCAAGTACTCCGACGCGCCCCTCGGCAACTTGGGCAACTGGTCAGGTGCGAAGGTCGTGCAGGTCAACAAGGGCTCGTTCACCGAGGAGCAGAACCTCGGCAACGTCGACAGCGGTGACCCGGCGACGCTGTCGAACTTCATCTCGAGCGCTGCGAAGCGCCATCCCTCCGACAAGCTCGCCCTGATCATCTGGGATCACGGCGCGGCGTGGCTCGGCACCGCGCTCGACGAGCAGACCAATCACATCATCGCCCTCCCGAAGCTGCAGCAGGCGTTGCAGGCGGGGCTCGCGGGCGCGGGCAAGCCGAAGTTCGAGATGCTCGGCTTCGACGCATGTCTCATGGCGAACACCGCGGTGCTCGGCACCTTGGCGCCGCTCGCGAGCTGGATCACCGCGTCGGCCGAGCTCGAGCCGGGGCACGGCTGGGACTACTCCGCGCTCGCAGCGATCGCCGGCGGCGGCGGCTCGGGCGCCGACCTCGGCAAGGCGATCGCGAACTCGTACCAGGCCTATGCGACGAGTCAGAACACCAGTGCCGGCATCTCGCTCGCAGTCATCAACGACGCGGCAGTGCCGGCCCTGACCAGCGCGGTCAACGGCGCGGGCAACGCGCTCGCGGGGGCCGCGAAAGCCGTCGCGCCCGCGGTCAGTGGCAAGCGTGCCTCCGTGCTCAGCTACGGGCGCAACCCGGACCCGAAGCTGGACTTCAACCTCGTCGACCTCGGCGCGCTAGCGGCGAGCGGGTCGGCCCCGCAGCTCGCCCCGATCACCGCCGCGTTGAACGCAGCCGTTGCCTACAAGGTCGTGGGCCCGGGGCTTCCCGGTGGGTCGGGCGTGTCGATCTACTTCCCGCCTGCCGTGAGCACGTACCGGAAGTCGTACGCGAACCTCTCGTCAGTCGCGGGTTGGAACAAGTTCCTCAACGCGTACTACTCGAGCGGCACCGCGGCGGGTGGCGCCAGCCGCGCGTTCTTCGGTGACACCGAGGGCACGACCGAGGCGACCGCTGACTACAAGTTCACCGACGCGGGCGCGTTCCTGACGACCCCATTCACGGTCAACGAGGCCGACACGATCACCGACGTGCGGATCCGCTACGGCTTGCTCGACGACACCGGCGCGCCCGTCTTGGTCGGTGAATCCCCTGGTTCGTTCACCAAGGGAACCGATGGCATCGCGGGCGGCGAATGGGACCTCAGCGACCTCGTCGTCAGTGATGGTGACGTGAGCGTACCCGTGTACCGAAAGCTGACCGTCGATCCCGTCTCGAACCAGCTCACCTTCATCGCACCATTCGCCTACTACCCGGACGCCAAGGACCAGTCGCACGCGACCACCGTCTTCGGCAATGTGACCGTGGATCTCGTGTCGGGCAAGGCGGAGCGCGTGTACTTCGAGGTGAAGCAGGACCCGACTCAGATCGTCGGCGACACCGACAACGCGGGCGTCGGACTCGCGACGTCGGGTTTCATCATCAACCCGCTTGGTTCGCTGGTGCCCCTCGTGGCCCGAGTCGATCCGGTCGGCGACCTGCAGTTCGTGAAGATCACCGACACCTCGCTCGTGCCAGCAGGTGGCGGCGCGCTGAAGGCCGACCCGACAGCGCTCACGTTCCGGATCAGCCCAGTGAGGAGCGGCACCCCGATGTACGCCGCGCTCGCGATCTCGCAGCTCGGCGGATTCACCTCGACCGCGTCGATGACGGATCAGGTGCCGTAGCCTCGACTGGGTGACTCCGACTGGGGCGAGCCGCTCCTCGGCCTCGCTGGCGAGCTTCTCGCCCGCGGTGCGGGCTTGGTTCACGAGCTCCTTCGCGGAGCCGACGCCTGCGCAAGCCCAAGGCTGGGGGCCGATCTCGGCCGGAGAGCACACGCTGATCCTGGCGCCCACCGGTAGCGGGAAGACGCTCGCCGCGTTTCTGTGGGGCATCGACCGGCTCGTGACCTCGCCGGTGCCCGAGCGCGCCGGCCGCACCCGTCTGCTGTACCTGTCCCCGCTTCGCGCGCTCGCGTTCGACGTCGAGAAGAACCTCAGAGCGCCGCTTGCAGGCATCCGGCTCGCCGCGGAGCGCCTCGAGGTGCCGTTCACCGAGCCCGTCGTCGGCATGCGTACGGGCGACACGTCGAGTCGCGACCGCACCGCACTCATCCGCCATCCTCCCGATCTGCTGATCACGACTCCCGAGTCGCTGTACCTGATGCTGACGTCGTCGAGCGCGCGACACCCTCACGGGCGTCGAAGCGGTGATCGTCGACGAGATCCATGCGGTCGCGCCGACCAAGCGGGGCGCGCACCTCGCGCTCTCGCTCGAGCGGCTCGAGGAGATCTGCGAGCGACCGTTCCAGCGGATCGGGCTATCGGCGACCCAACGTCCGCTCGAGGAGATCGCTCGGTTCCTCGGCGGCAGCACCGCGAGCGGCCCGCGGCCGGTGACCATCGTCAACGCCGGTGTGCGCAAGCCGCTCGACGTCGAGATCGTCGTCCCCGTCGAGGACATGGGTGCACTCGGCGAGGTGATCGACGAGCCGGTCAGCGGCCCGGCCGCGGCGGGCCCGGTGCGCCGCAGCATCTGGCCCGCGATGCACCCGCGGCTCCTCGAGCTGATCCTCGCTCACCGCTCGACGATCGTCTTCTGCAACGCGCGGCGGCAGGCGGAGCGACTCGCGGCTCGTCTCAACGAGCTCGCGCTGCAGGAAGGCGTGATCGAGGAGGGCGGCGAGGATCTCGTCAAAGCCCACCACGGCTCGCTTGCGCGTGAGCAGCGCGTCGTGGTCGAGGACCAGCTGAAGTCGGGCACGCTCAGAGCGATCGTCGCGACGAGCAGCCTCGAGCTCGGCATCGACATGGGCGCGGTCGATCTCGTCATCCAGGTCGAATCGCCGGGCGCGGTGTCGCGTGGCCTGCAGCGCATCGGCCGTGCGGGTCATCAGGTGGGAGAGCCGAGCCGAGGCAAGGTCTTCCCGAAGCACCGCGGTGACTTGCTCGAGGCGGCAGTCGTCGTCGATCGCATGCGCGAGGGGTTGATCGAGGAGACGCGCTACCTGCGCAACCCGCTCGATGTGCTCGCGCAGCAGATCGTCGCCCATTGCGCGATGGGGGACACGTCGGTGGACGACATGGCGGCGCTCGTTCGGAGGGCGGCACCGTTCACCGAGCTCTCGGACGACGTGCTTGCCTCGGTGCTCGAGCTGCTCTCGGGTCGCTACCCGTCCGAGGAGTTCCGTGAGCTGAAGCCACGGCTCGTCTGGGACCGCGTCGAGGGCATGCTCCGCGCGCGTGAGGGGGCGAAGCGCCTCGCGGTGACGAACGGCGGCACGATCCCCGACCGCGGCTTGTTCGGCGTGTTCCTCCCTGACGGGAAGCGCGTCGGCGAGCTGGACGAGGAGATGGTCTACGAGAGCCGCGCCGGCGAGACGTTCTTCCTCGGTGCGTCGGCGTGGCGCATCGAGGACATCACGTTCGAGCGGGTCATCGTGACCCCGGCGCCCGGACAGCCCGGCAAGATGCCGTTCTGGCACGGCGACCGGCCGGGGCGCCCGCTCGAGCTCGGCCGTGCGCTCGGTGCGTTCGTGCGCGAGATCCGTGACGCGTCTGACGCCGACGCGCTCACCCGACTCACCGACGGCCTCGGGCTCGACGCCTGGGCGGCCGACAACGTGCTGCGGTACATCCGCGAGCAAGCTGAAGCCGGAGGTGCGGTGCCAGACGACCGCACGATCGTCGTCGAGCGGTTCCGCGACGAGATCGGCGACTGGCGCGTGTGCGTGCTCACTCCGTTTGGCGCCCGAGTGCACGCGCCGTGGGCGATCGCAATGCGCGCCCGTCTGGACGAGCGGCTCGGCATGCCGGTCGAGGTCATGTGGGCGGACGACGGCATCGTGCTCCGCCTTCCCGAGGCGGTCGACCACCTCCCGCTCGACGAGCTGACCATCGCGCCGGAGGAGATCGACGACCTAGTCGTGTCCACGTTGCCTACCTCGTCACTCTTCGCGTCCAGGTTCCGCGAGTGCGCGGCGCGCTCGTTGCTGCTCCCGCGCCGCCGCCCGGGTGAGCGCACCCCCTTGTGGCAACAGCGCCAACGCGCCGCCGACCTGCTCGCGGTCGCGTCGAAGCACCCGTCGTTCCCGGTGTTGCTCGAGACGACGCGCGAGTGCCTGCAGGACGTGTTCGACGTGCCCGCGCTGCGCACCGTGCTGAGCGAGCTGCGGTCGCGGAAGATCCGGATGGTGTCGGTCGACACGCCGAAGGCGTCGCCGTTCGCGCAGTCGCTGCTCTTCGGCTGGATCGCCGCCTACATGTACGAGTACGACGCCCCGCTCGCCGAGCGTCGGGCCGCTGCGCTCTCGCTCGATCGCGACCTGCTCCGCGACTTGATGGGCGCCGAGGAGCTGCGCGAGCTCATCGACCCGGGAGTCCTCGCCGACCTCGAGCTCGACCTCCAACGGCTGTCGCCGAATCGCCCGGCGCGTGACGCAGACGAAGTCCACGACCTGCTGCGGCTTCTCGGCGATCTCACGTTCGACGAGCTGGCCGCGCGCTGCGTCTCGGGGCTGGATGTGCGAGCCGCGATCGACTCGCTGCTCGAGACGCGGCGTGCGATCGCCGTTCGGATCGGTGGCGGCGATCGCTTCGCTGACGCGCACGACGCCGGACGCCTCCGCGACGGCCTCGGCGTCGCGATCCCGCTCGGGCTGCCGGCGGTGTGCACCGAACCGGCCGAGCACGGGCTCGACGACCTCGTCGCCCGCTACGCCGCCACCCATGGCCCGTTCCTCGCGTCCGCACCTGCATCCCGCTTCGACGTGCCCGCGAATCGCGTCGTGGCGTCGCTCGGCGCGCTCGAGGCCGACGGTCGTCTGGTGCGCGGTGAGTTCCGACCCGAAGGCGTCGAACGCGAGTGGTGTGACGTCGAGGTCCTCCGCCAGCTCCGGCGCCGATCGCTGGCCGCGCTGCGCCGAGAGGTCGAGCCGGTCGATGCCGACGCGTACGCGCGGTTCGCGCTCGCGTGGCACGGCGTGCAGACTGGCGCGCGCCACGGGGTCGACGGCCTCGTCGAGGTGCTCGGCCAGCTGCAAGGTGCGCCGTTGATCGCGTCCGCGCTCGAGGCCGATGTGCTGCCGGCCCGGCTGCGTGGCTACTCGGGCGCGCATCTCGACGCGCTCTGCACGTCCGGCGACGTCGTGTGGGTCGGTGCAGGGCCGATCGGTGCGGGAGATGGGCGAGTGCGCCTCTTCTTTCGCGATCAGGTGCGCTTGCTGCTCCCTCCAAAGGACGACGACGCCGCGCCCAGCGGACGGGTGCACGACGCCGTGCGCGTCCATCTCGCTCAGCGAGGCGCGTCGTTCTGGTCCGACCTGCGCGCGGCAGCGACCGACGTGACCGACGCCGAGCTTCTCGCCGCGCTCTGGGATCTCGTGTGGGCCGGCGAGGTCACCAACGACTCGCTGGTGCCGCTGCGAGCGTTGCTGTCGGGCAAGCCGAAGCGGACCGCGCCGAAGACGGCACGTCCGCGCCCGGGTCGGCTCACGCGCATCGGGCCACCCGCAGGCGCAGGTCGGTGGTCACTCGTGTCGTGGCTCGCCGAACCCCGCGCCTCCGCGACCGAGGTCGCGCATGCCTCGGCGCTGCAGCTGCTCGAACGCAACGGCGTGCTGACGCGCGAGGCCGCTTTGGCCGAGGGTGTCGAGGGCGGCTTCGCCGGCGTGTACCCCGTGCTGAAGGCGCTCGAGGAGCGCGGGCACCTGCGGCGCGGCTACTTCGTTGCCGGGCTGGGCGCGACCCAGTTCGCGCTGCCCGGCGCCGTCGATCGCTTGCGGGCGCAACGTGAGGGGAGCGAGGCGCCCAAAGCGGTCGTGCTCGCTGCGACCGACCCCGCGCAGGTGTACGGCGCGTCGCTTCCGTGGCCCGACTCGTCCGGCCGCCCGGCCCGCGCTGCGGGCTCGATGGTGGTGCTCGTCGACGGGCTCGCTGTCGCGTACCTGGACCGGGGTGGACGCTCGCTGCTCACGTTCGCGGGCGCGCTCGGCGACGACCTGTGGGCCGACACCCTCGCCGGGATCGTGAAGGACGGTCGGGTGCGCTCCCTCGAGCTCCACCGCATCGACGGCGAGGCCGCGTCCAACTCGCCCGTCGCGCCGATGCTGCGCGCCGCCGGCTTCGTCGACGGCTATCGAGGTCTCGTCCTCCGGTCGTGAGTCCGCCCCTCTCCGCGGCCGCGATCCACCCCTCGAGGCCTCTCATCTGCTGTCCTGAGGGGGATGGCTCTGAGCCTCCGGGCCTTCACGCTCCCGATGCCTGAAGGCGACACGATCCACCGCACCGCCGCGCGGCTGCGGCCAGCGTTGATCGGGCGGCGCCTCGAGAAGTTCGAAGCGCCGCGGCTCGTCGGCCTTCGCCCGAAGGTCGGCTCGGTGATCGAGGCGGTCGAAGCGACCGGGAAGCACCTCGAGATCACGTTCGATGATGGCCTCGTGCTGCACACCCACATGCGGATGTCGGGCTCGTGGCACCTCTACCGGCTCGGCGAGACATGGCGGAAGCGCCTGCAGTCAGCGCGGGTCGTGATCCAGGTCGAGGGTTGGCTGGCGGTGTGCTTCAACGCGCCGCTCGTCGAGGTCTTCCGTGTCGAGGATCGCCGCCGTCACCCCGGCCTCGGGTCGCTCGGCCCTGACCTGTGCCGCGCCGACGCCGATCTGCGGTCGTGCGTCGAACGGATGGCCCGCTTCTGTGACGGCCACGAGGAGATCGGCGACGTCCTTCTCGATCAACGGCTCTGCTGTGGTGTCGGCAACGTCTACAAGAGCGAGGTGCTCTGGGCCTGCCGCCTCGATCCTCGTACGCAGCTCCGCGCGCTGGCGCCGCGCGCGTGCCTCGTGCTCGTCGAGACCGCGGCCGAGCTGCTGCAGGCGAACCTCGGCGGAGGCGAACGCGGCGACGGTGACGGGCGGCCTCGCCGTCTACGGGCGGGCCGGCAAGCCGTGCCTGCGGTGTCACACCCCGATCGAAGTCATGCGGCAGGGCATCAACGCGCGCGTGACCTACTGGTGCCCGGGCTGCCAGCTGCGCGTCACCCCCTGACGCCACCCCAGGAACCCACCCCCTCCGTTCTCGTGCGAATAACCGGACAACGGTGGCGGGTTGTGCGCGCGAGTTCGTCAGGGGGGTCCGAGCTCGATCGTGCGCGTCACGCGCACCGTCTCGAGCAAGCGCCGGTCGTGGGTCACGAGCAGCAGCGTGCCCTCCCACGTGTCGAGCGCCTGCTCGAGCTGTTCGATGGCCGGGAGGTCGAGGTGGTTCGTGGGCTCGTCGAGCACGAGGCAGTTCGTGCCCCGCGCCATGAGCAACGCGAGCTCGGCACGAGTGCGCTCACCGGGCGACAGGGCCGCGCCCGACCTCTCGACGTCCGCGGCACCGAGCCCGAACTTCGCGAGCAGCGAGCGAGCTTCCTGAGGCAGCAGCCCAGCTGCGGCAGTGAACGTGTGCAGCACCGGCTCGGCGGTCGAGAGCCGGGCCCGCGCCTGATCCAGCTCGCCCACCACGACGCCTGGACCCATCCACCGGGTGCCCGCAGTGAGCGGCACTCGGCCGAGCAGCGCGCCGAGGAGCGTCGTCTTGCCGGTGCCGTTCGGCCCGAGGATCGCGGCGCGCTCGGCCCATCCGATCTCGAGGTCGAGCGGACCGAGACGGAACGTGCCGCGCTCCATCACGGCGGCCTCGAGCCGGAACACCACCGCGCCGCTGCGAGGTGCGGTCGCGAGCTCGAGGTGGAGCTCCCAAGACTCCCACGGCTTGTCCACGACCTCGAGCCGCTCGAGGGCGCGGTCGGTGATCTTGACCTTCGAGGCCTGCTTCTCCGAGCTCGCGATGCGAAACGCGTTCACGTTCTTGTCCGGATCGGGGTTGCGCTTCACCGCCCGCTTCCCCTCGGCGGCCCACTGCTTCTGGCGCCGGCCGCGGTCGACGAGTCGGTCGCGCTTGGTCGTGTAGTCGGCGTATGCCTCCTCGGCATGGCGGCGGGCAGTCGCTCGGGCGTCGAGGTACGCGAGCCAGCCGCCTTCGTGGAGAGTCGCATGGTGGGAGACGTCGTCGATCTCGAGCACTGACGTGATCGTGCGCTCGAGGAAGGCACGGTCGTGCGACACGATCGCAACGCCCCCCGCGATCGACGACACGAACTCCTCGAGGCGATCGAGCCCCGCGAAGTCGAGGTCGTTCGTCGGTTCGTCGAGCAGGAACACGTCGAAGCGCGCGAGCAGGATCGCAGCGAGCGACACACGCGCGGCCTGACCGCCCGAGAGCGTCGACGTGCGCTGGTCGAGCGCGTCGGCCGGCAGCCCGACGTCGGCGAGGGTCACGCCGATCCGAGCGTCGAGGTCGGAGCCACCGAGCGCGAGCCACCGTTCGAGCGCGGCCGAGTACAGGTCGTCCGCGCCCTCGTCGTGGGCGGCGAGCGCGTGGGTGGCGCGTGCGAGGGCCTGCTCGGCATCGGTCACCCCGGTGCGACGGTGGAGCAGCGCCCGCACCGTCTCGCCGTCGCCTCGCTCGGCTTCCTGCGGGAGGTAGCCGACGGTTGCGGTCGGGGGCGCGAGCTTCACGGTGCCCCGCTCCGCGTGCAGCTCGCCTGCGAGCAAGCGCAGCAGTGTCGTCTTCCCGCTTCCATTGTCGCCGACCACGCCCACCCGGGTCCGCGGCCCGATCGTCAGGGACACGCTGTCGAGGATCACCGCGTCGGCCCGCCTGAACGTGAGCGTGTGCGCGACGAGAGACGCGCTCATCGAGTCAGCCGCGGCGGTCGCGACGCCACACGACGCGCAGGCCGGACCACACCTCATCGATCGCACACACCTTGTTGTCGACGAGGCCGAGGGGAAGCGCGACCTCGCGGACGGTGCCTTCGGTGATGTCCGTCGCCACGCCCGATGCCTTCTTCGGCCACGCGATCCACAGCCCGCCGTCGGGGAAGATCGCCTTGCCACACCCTTCGATCCGCTTCGCCAGGTCGGCGCGCCTGGTGAAGAACGCGACGATCACGTCCGCCCGCCGCGGCACGCGGCTCGCCTCGGTGACCGGCGCGCCCTCGACGAGGTCGGCGAACCCGTCGGGCGCGGCGAGCGCCACCACCTCGTCCCCGTCCTTGATGCCCAGCTTCTTCGCCAGGGGCGTGCCCGAGTAGCCGGCCATCGGCTACTCGGTCGCGATGGACGACAGGATGTCGAGCTTGGCCGCCTTGCGTGCGGGCAGGATCGCGGCGGCGACGCCGGCGACGGCGGCGAGGATCGCCACCACGACCAGCTGGCCGAACGGGATCACGAAGCCGGTGAACCCGAGGGTCCTGAGCGATCGCACGATCGCCGCTCCGAAGGCGACGCCGATTACGAGCCCGAGCGCGGTGCCGAAGAGCGCGATGATCACCGACTCCCACCGCACCGATGAACGCACCTGCCGTCTCGTCATGCCGACGGCGCGCAAGAGGCCGATCTCATGGCGACGTTCGTAGATCGACAGCGCGAGGGTGTTCGCGATCCCGAGCAGGGCGATGATGATCGCCAGGAACAGCAACGCGTAGATGACGCTGACGAGCTGGTTGATCTGGCCGGCGACCGAGTTCGTGAACTGCTCGGGCGTCTGCAGCTCCGCGGTCGGGTAGTCCTTCAAGATGTTGTTGACGCCCTGCTCGAAGGCTGCCGTGTCGGCTCCGGGCTTCAGCTTGACGAAGACGAATGAGTCGAATTGGTCAGCGAAGTGCAGCTCGTACGTCGGGATGCCCATCCCCCAGTTCGCGAAGGCCTTCGAGCCGTCGATCAACGCGACGATCTGCATCGGCGTGGTCTCGCTGGCGAACGTGACGTCGACGGTGGTGCCGATCGCCCATCCGTTCTTCTCTGCGACCTTCTTGTCGACGGCGATCGTGTTGATCTTGCTGAGGTCCTTGATCGACCCCGTCACGTTCACGAAGTCGTACACGTCCTCGATCGTCGTCGGGTCGACCGCGAACACGAACTTGGTGCCGCCGTCGACCTGCATCGCGCCGAACCGCATGCCCGAGACGCTCTGCACCTCGGGCAGCGCGCTGACTTTGGTGGCGATATCGGGACTGAACCCCACGCTGTTCCCGAAGCCACCGGTCGTGGTGTTGACGATGTAGTCGGCCTTCAGCTGGCTGCCGGTGATGTCGGTGATGGACTGCTTCACCGACGCCGCGAGCACGAGGATGAACACGACGATGCCGACGCCGATCATCAGCGCGGCCGCCGTCGATGCCGTGCGCCGCGGGTTGCGTACCGCGTTCTCTCTGGCGAGCGTCCCGCTCATGCCTTTCAACAGGGGCAACGGCGCGCCGAGAAGCTTGGCCACCGGCTTCGCGATCACGGGACCGAGGATGGTTGCCGCCGCGAACACGACGAGCGCGCTGAGGCCCACCTGGATCGCGCCTTGCCCACCGCCCTTGGCCAATCCCGCGAAGAGCAACAAGACGCCGAGGGCGAGCGCCACGAGGCCGATGATGACCCGCTTGCGAGATGAGGCCGACGTGTCCACGGCGACCTCGCGGATCGCCGCAACGGGAGGGATGCGCGAGGCCCGACGAGCGGGAAACAGTGCGGAGACAACAGTGATGCCGACGCCCACGATGAGGCTCACGACGACGGTGCGCGGAAGCAGGACGAGTGAGCCGCTCGGCAGATCGATCCCGAGCGCACTGAGCAGCGAGGTGAGTCCCATCGCCACGAGGACGCCGAGCGCGAGGCCGACGATCGAGGCGATCAACCCCACTGCGACTCCCTCGAGCAGCACCGAGCCGAGCACCTGCCTTCGACTCGCGCCGATGGCGCGGAGCAGCGCGAGCTCCCGGCCTCGCTGCGCCACGAGGATCGAGAACGTGTTGTAGATGATGAACATCCCGACGAAGACGGCGACGCCGGCGAACACGAGCAAGAACACGTTGAAGAACCGAAGGCCCTGCTTGATGTCGTTCTGGTTCTCCTTGGTGATCTGCTCGCCCGTGAGCACCTGTACGTCGGGCGGCACGACCTTGGTGATGTTCGCCGCGAGCTGCGCTTGTGACACTCCGGTGTCGGCGACCGCGGAGATCGAGTCGATCTGCCCGGGTTCGGCGAGCAGCTTCTGCGCGGTGTTGAAGGGGAAGCCGACGAAGGTCGCTCCGGCGGGTGAGTCGGCGGTGCCGAACGTGGCGATGCCGCTGATCGTGAACTCCTGCGTCGGGCCCTTCAACAAGACCTTCACGGTCTGACCGACCTTGAAGTCGCCTTTGTCCGCGCTTCCCTTGTCGATGATGATCTCGTCGGTGCCCGTGGGGGCGCGTCCGTCGACGATCGTCCACGGGTTCAGCTCGGGCACCTCGCCCCAGCTGCCGCCGAGGTTCGGGGCTTGGCCGGAGCCGAGAGCTTTGCCGTCGGCTTTGACGAGCTGCGCGTAGCCCTGCACCGATCCTTCCGCAGTCTTCACGCCCTGGGCGCCCTGGACGGTCGACACGAGGGAGGCGGGGATGCGACTACGGACGTCGCCGAAGTCGCTCTTGAAGACGGTCTGGCCGCGGACGAACGCATCGGTGCCACGGTTCACGTCCGCGAACAGGTTGTCGAAGACCTTTCCCATCGTGTCGGTGAGCACGAGCGTCCCCGACATGAACGCGACGCCGAGCATGACGGCGAGCGCCGTCGTGAACAGTCGCAGCTTCTTGGCCAACAGGCCTCTGATGGTGACGCGCCACATCTGGCTGCTATTCCCCGAAGCGCTTCAGCCGATCGAGCACTCGGTCAGCGGTCGGCTGGAGCATCTCGTCCACGATCTTGCCGTCGGCGAGGAAGACGACGCGGCTCGCGTGCGCCGCCGACATGGGGTCGTGAGTCACCATCACGATCGTCTGCGAGAGCTCGGTGACCGCCGTCTGCATGAACTGCAAGATCTCGCCGCTCGTGCGGCTGTCGAGGTTACCCGTCGGCTCGTCCGCGAAGATCAGCTCGGGCCGGTTCGCCAACGCTCGGGCGACTGCCACCCGCTGCTGCTGGCCGCCGGAGAGCTCGCTCGGCCGGTGCTTCAGACGATCGCCGAGGCCGACGCTCTTGATCACCTGGGCGACCCACTCCTTGTCGGGATCTCGCCCCGCGAGTGCGACGGGAAGGTTGATGTTCTCCTCGGCCGTGAGCGTGGGCACGAGGTTGTACGCCTGGAAGATGAACCCGAGACGGTCCCGGCGCATGAGGGTGAGCTCGCGCTCGCTCATCGAGCTGAGGGAGCGATCGCCGACCCAGACCTCGCCCGAGGTGAGCGTGTCGAGGCCCGCACAGCAGTGCATGAGGGTCGACTTGCCCGACCCCGAAGGGCCCATGATCGCGGTGAACTGGCCGGCTGCGAAGTCGATGGTCACGCCGTCGAGCGCGCGCACCTCGCTGTCGTCCTTGCCGTAGATCTTCACTGCGTCGACGGCGCGAGCAGCAACAGTGGGGGAGTGCGGAGTAGCGGGGTTCGCCTCGCTGAGCGTCGACATGGGGGAAGGTCAGCTCCTTCGAGAGGTCAGCGCTCCACGCTATGGGTAGATCCCTCTCGCGTGGGTCGCGAAAGGCGCGAACCCACGCGACAGTCGGGCGGACGCACCGTAGGATGGTCCGATATGACGTGCCCGTCATGCGGCACAATCGCGCCTGCTGGGGCAAGGTTCTGCCCCACGTGCGGGCACAACCTCCTGACGCGCTCTGACGAGCGGCGCGTCGTGACGGTGCTGTTCGCTGACCTGGTCGGCTTCACCGGTCTGTCCGAGACGATGGACCCCGAGCAGCTGAAGAACCTGGTGGACGACTGCTTCGAGTGCCTCGTGGCAGATGTCACTGCGTTCGGCGGGCAGGTCGACAAGATCATCGGCGACGCGATCCTCGCTCTCTTCGGCGCGCCCATCGCGCACGAAGACGACGCGGAGCGGGCGGTGCGCGCCGCGCTTCGCATGCAGCAATCGATCGCGGAGCACACCGCCGGCATCGCGCTCGGCATCGAGATGCGCGTCGGCGTCAACACCGGCGAAGTGCTCGTCGGCGCGCTTCGCGCCGGAGGCGACTACACCGCGATGGGTGACGTGGTGAACACCGCGAACCGGCTGCAGTCGGTCGCCCGGCCCGGACAGGTCCTCGTCGGGCCGGCCACGCACGCGGCGACGCATCAGGTCGTGCGCTACGACCACCTGGGCCCGGTGCAGGCACGAGGACGTGAAGAGCCCGTCGAGGCCTGGATCGCCGTCGAGCCGAGCGCTCCTCCCGGCCACCGCCCCCGGCGGCTCCGCGCACCCCTCGTCGGACGCGGCACCGAGCTCGGGCTCATCTCCCGCAGCGTCGAGATGTGCGTCGAGCACAGTCGCGCCCAGCTGATCCTGCTGATCGGCGAAGCCGGGGTCGGCAAGAGCCGCCTCGCCGAGGAGGCCGCGTCTCTGGCCGAAGCCACGCATGAGGCCGCCGTGCTCGAGGGCCGGTGCGTGCCTTACGGCGAAGCGAACATCTGGTGGCCGATCGGCGAGATGCTGCGTGACGGCACCGGCATCCACCCGGACGACTCGCCCGACGTGGCCCGTCGGCGCTGCATCGGCGCGGTCGCGGCCGTGCTGGAGCAGCCGGCGACCTCCGACGCAGTCCCACGGGTCGCCGAGGGCTTGCTCTTCTTCATGGGCCTCCCGACGGCGCTCGACAGCCTCGACCCGGCTCGTGCCCGCGAGGACGCCGCGCTGTCGCTGTTCTCGTTCACCGAGGCCTACCTGCGCGTGCGTCCGGTCGTCGTCGTGCTCTCCGACCTGCACTGGGCCGACGACCTCGTCCTCGACCTGCTCGACCGGATGCTGCGGGCGCTCGGGTCGCTGCCGTTCGTCGTCGTGGCGACTGCCCGCGTCGGCCAAGACTTCCGTTGGCGGCCGCAGGGGCGTCACAACACGCTGGCCATCAACCTCGACCCGCTCGACCGAGCCGCCGCGCGTCAGCTCCTCGACTCGGTCGCAGAGTCGCGCCTGCCTCGCCGGCTCGCGGACCAGCTGCTCGACAGGAGCGGCGGGAACCCGTTCTTCCTCGAGGAGCTCGCGTCGCTCGTGTGCGACACGGCCGAGACCGACGACGACCTCCCCGATCTGCCGGACAACATCCGCGGCCTCGTTGCGGCGCGAATCGACACCTTGTCACCCGGCGAGCGCGCCACGCTCGAAGATGCCGCGGTGCTCGGACGGTCAGGGCCCGTGAGCATGCTCACGGCGCTCGCCGAGGATCGAGTGCCGATCGACGCGCCGGCGAAGTTCGACGACGACGGCCAAGGCGCGCTCAGCGCCCTCGTCTCGAAGGACCTGCTGCTCCTCGAAGGTGACCGGTGGACGTTCCGTTCCGAGTCGGTGCGCGAGGTCGCGTACAACACGCTCACGAAGGCATCGCGGGCGCGGCGGCATTCTGCGATCGCCGAGCTGTTCGTCAACGACGAGGCGATGGGCAAGGGCGAGCGCCTCGAGCAAGTGGCAGTCCACCTTGCGGCTGCGAGCGAGCTCGTCGGTGAGCTCGGGCCCATTCCCGGTGTGCCCGACGACGTGCGGGCGCGGGCCGGGGGCTGGCTCGCAAAGGCAGCCAAGCGCGCCTACCAGCACGACATGGCGGGCACTGCGCTGCGGCTCTCGGATCGGGCGCTCTCGTTCCTCGATCCCGACGACGAGGAGACCGCGCACCCCCGCCGACGCCTCCTCACGTTGCGAGCGTGGTCGAAGTCCGCGCTGCGTGATCTCGCCGGCGCCCGCATGGACGTGATGGCCGCCCTCGCGGACGCGGACCGAGCCGGTGACCGCTCGGCGCGAGCCCAGGCGATGAGCGTGCTCGGCCAGCTGCTCGAGCGCGAGGGGCATCTCGAGGAGTCGGCGGCGACGCTCTGGGACGCGATCGCGCTGTGGCGCGAGCTCGGCGAGAAGGAGGGCCTGGCCGAGGCGCTGCGCTACCTCGGCTTCACGAGCATCTTCCTGCGCACGTACGAAGAAGGCGAGACCGCGCTCACCGAGGCGCGCGAGATCTTCCTCGAGCTCGGCGACAAGCGCGGTGAGGCGTGGGCCATCCAGTACCTCGCGTTCATCTCGTTCTCGCGGGGAGACATCGACGAGGCGAACCCGCGGCTCCAAGAGTCGTTGCGCATGTTCACCGAGCTCGGCGACCAGTTCGGCATGAGCTGGTCACGGGGCCTGCTTGCGTGGGTTCGTTACAACGAGGGCAACTTCGAAGAGGCCGAGGCGCTCGCGGAGCTCGCGATCGGCGCTCGTGAGAGCGACAAGTGGGCGCAGGGGATGATGCTCGTGCTCCTCGCGAACCTCCGACTGTGGCGGGGGAGGGCGAAGGCCGCGCTGCCCCTCGCGACCGAGGCGCGTGACCTCTTCCAGTCGATCGGCGACCACTACGGCAAGGCGATGGCGCTGGCTGCGCTCGCTCGGTCGATCGCTGCGACCGGTGACGCCGCCGAGGTCGAGAAGACCGTCGAGGAGGTGCTGTCAGCGACGAACGCGATCGCCTCCGAGCGCATGGGCGCCGCCATCTCGGGCGGCGCATTCGTGCATGTCGGCGACGGCGATCGGGCACTCGCGGTGCTGTTCGACGCGCAGACCGACGTGAACGACAAGCTCATGCTCGGCGATCTCGAGTCGAGGGTCAGCTCTGGTCTCGCGTACCTCCAGACCGCGAAGGTCGACGAGGCGCTCGTGCTGATCGAGGACGCGGCCGCGCTGAGCCCGACGAGCCCATACGCGCTGAGCGCGTTCGCGCTCGTCACCGCAGCCATCGGCAAGCCCGACGAGGCGATCGCGGCGGCCGACTCGGTCGACTGCTCGCCCGGTGCGAGCTACCTCGACCGCGTCACGGCGGGTGCGGCGCGTGTGCTCGCCCTCGCGCAGAAGGGCGACGCGATGGCAACGCAACACGCTCAGATCGAGGCCGAGGCCTTCGTCGACGCGACCGACGATGTGCTTGCTCGGCGCCTCACCCGGCTCGCCGGCGCCGAAGCCTTGGCTGCGCTCGGTGACAGCGGTGCCGACGAGCTGCGCAGCGCGACCCAAGCGGAGCTGGTCGCCTTGGGCGCGCCGGCCGTGGGCTGGGAGACCGCGTTCCGGCTCGCGGCGCTCGGGCGCGGCGCGGGCGAAGGCGCCGTCTCCTGACGACCGGCCTCATCGTCGGTCGATTCTGCCCGCCTCATCTCGGCCACTCGCACCTCATCGAGTCGGCAGCAGCAGAGGTCGATCGGCTCGTCGTCTTCGTGAACACCCGAGACGGCGAGGTGGTGCCCGGCGAGCTGCGCGCCGAGTGGCTCGCGCAGCTGCACCCGGAGGTGACCGTTGTCGAGGTGCGCCACGACCTCGACACCGACTTCGACGACGAGGGCCTCTGGCAGAGGTGGATCGCGCTCTTCAAAGCACGCTGGCCCCTCGACGAGGGGCCAGACGTCTACTTCTCCTCAGAGGCGTACGGCGCCGAGATCGCGAGACGACTCGGGGCTCGCGCGGTCGACGTGGATCCCGAGCGAGTGGCGGTGCCGATCTCGGCGACGATGATCCGCGAGGACCCACGCGCGCACCTCGATCGGCTCGCGCCGCCCGTGCGCGCGTGGGTCAGCGATCACTTGTTGGGCTGAGGCGTCAGGCGCAGGTACGGCTTGAGCGCCTTCCAACCCTTTGGGAACTTGCCCTTCGCATCGTCGTCCGACACGGACGGCATGATGATGACGTCCTCGCCGTCCTTCCAGTTGACGGGAGTCGAGACGCTGTAGCCGGCAGACAGCTGCAGCGAGTCGATGACGCGCAAGATCTCGTCGAAGTTGCGGCCACACGACTGCGGGTAGGTGATCGTGAGCTTCACCTTCTTGTCGGGACCGATGACGAACACGGTGCGCACGGTGACGGTGTCGCTCGCGTTCGGGTGGATCATGTCGTAGAGGTCTGCGACCTTCTTGTCGGGATCGCCGATCATCGGGTAGTTGATGGCTGCGCCCTGTGTCTCCTCGATGTCGGCCGCCCACTTCGCGTGCGAGTCCACGGGATCGACCGACAGACCGATCACCTTCGTGTTGCGCTTGTCGAACTCGGGCTTGATCTTCGCGATGTAGCCGAGCTCGGTCGTGCAGACCGGAGTGAAGTCCTTGGGATGGGAGAACAGGAGTCCCCAGCTGTCCCCGAGCCATTCGTGGAAGTTGATCGTGCCTTGCGTCGTATCTGCCGTGAAGTCGGGGGCGGTGTCGCCCAATCGAATGGTCATGAGGAGGACCCTCCAAGTCGCTGGGTGGATGGGGGAATTTGGATGTATCTCTAGTCTGCCGGTATCCCGACAAACCCCGTCAACATTGCGTGACGCTACCGTCAGTGACAACAGGGGCTCACCCTGTGTGAGCAGCAGAAATAGGCCAAACGACCCCTAGGGCAAAACAACGCTCAGTGCTAATGTCGCCACTCAAGGTGCCGATCTCAGCGGGGACATCCGTGGAGGGAGTCGGGCGAAGATGGCGAAGACAAAGACCCAGGATCGGCAATCCACCACCCGTGGCGCGGCCAAGTCGGCTGCCAACGCAGGGGGGACCGGAGGCCCGGATCGAACGCTCGTCGAGGCGAACTTGACCCTCGTCGAGCAAATCGTCGTGCAGGTGGCGGTGAACTTCCCTCGGCACGTAGACCGGGGCGAGCTCGTCCGAGCCGGCGTGCTCGGCCTGGTGGAGGCGGCAAACCGCTTCGACCCGAGCAAGGGAGTCCCGTTCGACAAGTTCGCAGCGCGCCGCATCCGTGGCGCGATCCTCGACGCAGTCCGGTCGGCTGACTGGGCGCCCCGCTCGGTGCGGGCCCTGGCCCGGCAGGCGGACTCGGCTGAGCAGCGGCTCGCGAGCCGTCTCGGACGCATGCCGTCGATGGAGGAGCTGGCGCGAGAGGTCGGAGCGAGCCCGGCTGACCTGGCGGCGCTCCGAGACCGTGTGTTCCGCTCGGTGGTGCTGGCGCTCGACTATCGCCTCGGCGAGGCGGACGAGGATCTCTCGCTCGTCGACGTGCTCTGCGACCGCACCGTGTCGGAGCCGTCGGAAGAGCTCGAAGCTCGTGAGATGCGTGCGTACCTTCGTGACGCAGTGCACCTGCTGCCCGAGCGTCATCGCCTGGTCATCACGGGCTACTTCCTCGAGGGTCGCACCTCCGAGGAGCTCGCCCGGTTCCTCGCCGTGACCGAGAGCCGCATCTCCCAGCTGCGTTCCGAGGCACTCGAGATGCTGCGGGAAGCGATCGAGGCGCAGTACCGGCCGGCGGAGGAGACCGAGGAGCTCGCCGCTCGCACGACCGCACGCGTCGCTCGGCGCAAGCAGACCTATGCCGCTGCGGTTGCGACGAAGTCGTCGTGGAAGAGCCGGCTCGACCAGGTCTCGACGAACGAGCCGCTGGTCACCCTCGCCACGGCATAGCTGCCACGGCCAAGCTCGCCGCGGCCTCAGCCGTCAGCGCAGGAAGGTCGTCAGCGCAAGAACTCGCGCAGCGATGGCTGCAGACCCCGCGCGCTCGTCGCCAGGGCAGCCAGCCACGCGAGCTCTTCGTCTCGGAGCTCGGTGAGCCGCGTGTCGTCCAGCGACGCCGGACGTCGCTTCGGACGCTTGCGAACATCGGCTTCAGGCACGCGTACGTCGGGCATCAGAGAGTCCCTTCCGCGCTCGCGACGAGTGCCGCGCTCGCCAGGTACGCCGCTTCGAGAAGCGCTCGGTTCGCGGCAGTCAGCTGATCGACTTCGTCGGCGGCGACGCGCAGCGCGTCGCGGTGCTCGGCGAGGATGTCCCGCCAGGGCGCGGGCGCTTGCTCGACGATCTCGGACAGCGACGGCTCGTCGGGCAGGCCGAGGCGCTCGGCGAGCCCACTCACCTGCACGGCGCGCTCGAGCTCGGTGTGCCCGAGCTCGTCGAGCACATCTTCGATCTCACGAGCGGCCAGGGCGATGAACCGCGGCTGTCCCGACGCGAGCAGGTGATGCTGCGTCTCGAGCCGGTACGTCAGTAGCTCCAACAGCCGCCGCTCACGAAGGAGCGTGTGGCTGAGTGCGGTCATGCCGTTCATCACCTCAGGCGCGCTCACCGGTCGGGGCCGACGGAGCTCACTCTTCAGATATCGGCACGTTGGGTGGCGTTCTGAGCGGGAAATCACCCGAATCGTCATCGGAATGCCACTTTAAGTGGGGACTCCGTCACTTTGGGGGATGGTTGCGAGACCACACCGTGGACCACCTTTTCGACGAGATCGCGGGGCCCGCCGATCGCGAGCAGCTCGGTGTTTCGAAGGTGGGACACCCGACCGACGCGCTCGCCCTTCGGGTTGTGGATGCCGATCTGCGCCCCGACGTAGCGCTTCGAGTCGAACCCGAGCACGGCGACGTGCCTGCCGCCGACAGAGCACATCGCGATCAGCTCGTCGAGCGTGAGCCAGGCCTCGTCGTTGTACGACACCACCACGAGCTCGGCGTCGACACCGGCGATCACCGCGGCCAGCGCGTGGGGCATCGTGCGCCGCGAGTTGAAGGCGCTGCGCGTCGCTTCGTCTCGAGCGTCGATGCGCTTGCAGGCCACGCCATAGTGCTCGGGCGCATCCCACGCGACCAGGGTCTCCCACACGTGGTAGTTCGTGAAGTAGCGGTGCTGGTTGTACGGAGGGTCGAGGTACGCGAGGTCGAACGACCCGATCGTCGCCACCAGCTCGACCGCGTCACCGCGGATCGCTGAGCCCGCGCCACGCAACAGCGCGGGTGTGCGCAGCGCCAGTCGCCGGTGTGCCCGCGGGGCCCACTGCTTCAGATACGCCATCTGCACGCCGGTGGTCGAGTCCACTCGGTCGGCGGCTTCGATCAGGCTCGTGAGCAGCAACGGCTCCAGCGGGGTGCCCGTGTGGTCCGTGGCGATCGCGTCGCGGATCGCGTCGATGCGGGCTCCGTTCTCCGGTGTGAAGAAGCGGCTCCGCTGGCAGAACGTCTCGGTGAAGTACCCCTCGCGGCCTGGCAGCTGATCGAGCCGCGCGAGCTCGGCTTCGAGGGTGGGCACGTCGACGGCGTCGAGATCGGTCTCGATGTAGCAACCGCTGAAGACCTCGGCGTAGCGAGCCGTGTCGACCGCGGTGACGCGCGCACCCTGCTGCTTGAACGCCTGCGCCACCCGCGTCGTGCCTGTGAACAGGTCGATGGCAGTGCGAGCAGCCGAGGCCTCGGCGAGCGCCGCGAGCACGGGGACGAGCCGCCGCTTCGAGCCGAGGTACTTGATCATCGAGGACGAGTGCGCAGGATGAGCCTGTCTCCGTGCGCCTCAGCGGGCTCGAGCCGGCGCCCGGTGGCGCGCAGGTGGGCGTTCAGGTTCGCGACCCAGTCGTCGATCGGGCCGCGCAACCCGAGGAAGCTCGGCACTCCCGAGCTGTCCATCTCGAGCTCGCCGTCGCCGTCGACGTGGGCGACGAGCCGAGCCGATGCAGGACCCCACTTCACGCGGATGCGGACGTACCCGGGCCGATCGAGCGCGAACGTCGTGTCGGGCGGCCGCATGACGAGACGCACCGCGCTCGGAGACGGCAGCCACGAGAGCCTCCCCGACTTCAGCGTCACCTCGTCGCGCGTGCCCTCGACGAACTCGACGAGCGCGGGAGGCGCGTCGGGAGGAAGTGCGGGCGGGAGCGTGGCAGCCATCAGTCGCCGAGCATCCGCCACGCGAGGGCGCTCATGAACGCCATCGGCAGGCTCACCATCACGCGTTGGACGACGCCGTTGCCCTCCCGGTCGACCTGCGTCGCGAAGTACGCCATCAGGCTCAGGCTCGTGGCCGATGCCGCGAGGCCGAGCGGTGCCAGCGGCGCGAGCCGAGGGTCGCGTCGGAGATGGCGGAAGAGGAACAGCGGTGCCGCGACCGACGTCGTGTAGATGACGCCGGCGGAGATGTCGTGCCCGTCGTTCTTCCATGACTGCTCGTAGTCGTCGGGTTGGTCGGGAGGATGCAGCAGCATGCGGTCGCGTCGGAGCAACCCGGCTCCGATCGCGCCGGCGCCCGACAGCCCGAGCAAGATCGGGCCGATCCCCCCTCGCCGGCCGCCCAGGCGGTCGCGCAGCGCGGTCGCGAACAGGATCGTCGATCCCCCCATCACGAGGAAGCCGGTGAGCAGCACCTCCGGGTTGCGTGCATCGGGCGCCGCGAGGCCGCTGATGTGCTCGTCTCGGATCGAGTAGCCATCCTGACGGCGCTCGCTCGAGGTGAACGCAACCGTGAAGGCTGCGGGTCCGAGGATGCCCGCGGCGGTGGCCACCCTCCGCATGCTCGACCTCATGCGCGCGACGCTACGCGTAACGCGGACCCGCAATGGGAGACGGAGCACTCATGACCGACGTGCAGACCTACGACGTGATCGTGATCGGCGGGGGACCCCCGGGCGAGAACGCCGCCGGGAGGTGCGCTGACGGCGGTCTCAAGGTCGTGCTCGTCGAGAAGGAGCTCGTGGGCGGGGAGTGCTCGTACTGGGGTTGCATCCCGTCGAAGACGCTCATCCGACCGGGCGACGTGCTCGCGGCGGCTCGTCGCGTGCCGGGCGCGGCTGAGGCGATTACGGGAGAGATCGACGTCGCTGCCGCGTTCGCGCAGCGCGACTACATGACGAGCAACTGGACCGACGACGGGCAGCTCCGATGGCTCGAGAGCGAGCACATCGCGTTCCTGCGAGGGACGGGCCGCCTCACCGGCGTGCGCACGGTCGAGGTGACGGCGGGCGACGGCACGATCCGCCTGCTCGAGGCGACGAAGGCGGTGGTGCTCGCAACCGGCACGAGCGCGCTGATCCCGCCGATCCCTGGTCTCGCGGAGGTGAACCCGTGGGACAACCGCGGCGTCACCTCGGCCAAGGAGCTGCCTCGCCGGTTGCTCGTGCTCGGTGGCGGCACCATCGGCGCGGAGATGGCGCAGGGCTTCAAGCGCCTCGGATGCGAAGAGGTCATCGTGGTCGAGGGTGGGTCGCGCGCTGCTCGCCCGCGAGGAGCCGTTCGCGGGCGACGAGGTGTGCGCGGCGTTCGCCGAGGAGGGCATCCGTCGTGCGGGCGCGGCGTCCACGCGACCGGGGTGCGGCGCGAGGGCTCCGACGGGCCGATCGTGCTCTCGCTGGACGACGGCACCGAGGTCGAGGGCGACCAGCTCTTCGTGTGCGTCGGTCGTCGGCCGAAGACGGTCGACATCGGGCTCGAGATCGTGGGGCTCCCGCCGGGCAAGTTCATCGAGGTCGACGACCGTCTCCGCGCGGTCGGCGTGGCCGGCGAGTGGCTCTACGCGGTCGGCGACTGCAACGGGCGTGCCTTGCTCACGCACATGGGCAAATACCAGGCGCGGCTCGCCGGCGACGTCATCCTCGGCAAGGACGTGGTCGACGTCGCGGACCACGACATGGTGCCGCGGGTGACCTTCACCGACCCCCAGGTGTGCGCGGTCGGGATGACCGAGGCGCAGGCCCGCGAGAAGGGGATCAACGTGCGCACCGTGTCCGTCGGCACCGGCGACGTCGCTGGCGCGTACACATCAGGCAACGGCATCAAGGGCACGTCGTTCCTCGTGATCGACGAGGACCGGGGAGTCATCGTGGGCGCCACGTTCACGGGGCCGGCGATGCAAGAGCTGCTCCACTCGGCCACGATCGCGATCGTCGGCGAGGTGCCGATGAAACGGCTGTGGCATGCCGTGCCGTCGTTCCCGACGGTGAGCGAGGTTTGGCTGCGGTTGATGGAGAAGTACGGGCTCTAGCCGTCGGTCACTCAGATCTCGGTGACGAGGTCACCCATGCGCAGCTCGGGTTCTCGCGTCTGACCACCGAGCTCGAGGAAGCGCCGCATCGCGGCCTGTGCTTCCGGATCGCGGAGCGTGCGCTGAAAGAGGAGTGCCTCCTCCGCGAGCCCGTCCGCGAGCGGCAGCTGCTCCGCGTTGACGATCGATTGCTTCGCCATCGCGATCGCGGTCGCGGGGAACCGTGCGATGCGGTGCGCGAGCGAGTCGACGAATGGCCGGAGCTCCTCCGGTGGCAGCGCGCGGTTCAGGTAGCCCCAGCGCTCGGCGGTCACGGCGTCGATGTCGACGCCGCCGAGGATGATCTCCATTGCGCGGCCACGTCCGACGAGGCGCGGCAGTCGCTGCGTGCCGGTGCCACCGGGGATGATCCCGAGCGGCACCTCCATCTGGTTGACGATCGTGCGCCCGATCGCGCCGAACCGCATGTCGCACGAGGACGCGAGCTCGCTGCCGCCGCCGCCGACACGACCGTCTATCTCGGCGATCGTCGCCTTCGGCATGGTGCGCATCCGCTCGCACATCTGGTGGAACGGGTTCGGCGTGACCTCGCGTCGGGGCTCGCCATCCGTGGGGAACTGCAAGATCGCCCCGACGTCGAAGTGGGCGATGAAGAAGTCGGGGTCGGCACTGCGCAGCACGAGCACCTTGATGACGTCATTCGCTTCGACTTCTGCCGCGAGCTGGGCGAGCTCGAGGTACAGCGGGATCGTCATCACGTTCATCGGCGGGGCATCGATCGTCGCCACTGCGACGCCTTCGTCGATGTCGAGGTGGATCAGGTCGCTCACCAGTCACCCGCCAGGTCCCGTTTGCCCCGCTTGCTCGCTTCGGCTGCATGACGCATGAGGTTGCGCGCCATCGACGACTCTTGCTGCATCGCTCGTGTCTCGTAGATGTGGGCTCGAGTCTCGTGCACCTCGCTCGCATCGGGTGCGACGATCACCGCATGCTCGACGAGATGGCAGGCGAGGCGGAGGTCGCCTTCGTCTGCGAGCGCACGAGCGTGGGCGAGGACCTTGTCGACGCCACCCGCGAGTGCGACCCACTCCCGCGCCTGATCAGCGCGCGGCGCGGGCAGCAAGTTGTCGGGCTCGCCGTCGTACCAGCCGCCGTACCGACGCCACACGTTGCGCACGATGAACTGGGGGTGGTCGTAAACCGGACGCAGGTAGGGCTTGTCGCGGAGGTGGGCGGGCACGTCGACCTCGTGAATCACTCGGTCGAGCGTGCATCCCGTGTTCATCAACGTGAGCGTCTGCGCCTCGAGCGACTCGAGCAGCTCCGCGGTGTCCGTGAGCGCGGCCCGCACGCGATCGGCGCCGAAGATCGGCAGGCCGTGCCCGGCGAGCAGCAGCTCGGGGTCGAGCCCCGCCATCTGCCTGAGCGACGCGGCCCAGTCCGAGGCGTAGCGCTGCACCTTCTGCGGGTTGCCCGCGTTCGGCACCGCCCAGATGAAGAGGTCCCCGGGGTGGACGATCTTGCGCTCGGGCACCCATGTCCACGTCGCGTCGTCGGTCTCGCCTCGTCCGTGGTGGAGGTGGAACGTGAGGTCGCCTCGAGTGAACGTCAACCGGTCCTTGTAGGTGACGTCGGGATACCGGTAGTGCTCGGGCCACTGGAACCCGTCGACCGGCAGACCGAACTGCCGCTTGTTGATTGCGGTGTTCCAGCCGAGCGTGTGCGTGTAGCGATCGAAGTGGCTCGGCAGGTCTTCGTGCGCGTACACGACGGGTTGCGGCCAGCCCTTCTCCGTCGCCTCCTCCTCGAACCGCTTCGTGCCGAACACATGGTCCACGTGATGGTGGGAGTAGACCGCCGCGCGCACGGGTGCGTCGGGACGCCAGCCTCTGATCTCACGGTGCACGGTGTTGATGTCGAACTCGCCACCGGTGTCGAGCATGACGAGCCCATCGCCGGTGTCGAGCGCGTTCACGCTCGCGATCGACTTGAGGCACAGCACGCCCTCCGCGATCTCCTCACCCTCGCGGTGGGTTGCCGCGACCGGGTGATCGGCGAAGACGAGGTCGCCTTGTCCTTGCCACAGCCGCTCGGAGTCTTCCTTGATGGAGGCCACGGCGCGAGCATCGCACCCCGGTCACACCGGGACGGTAAGGACAGGCATGGACGAGTATCTGGAGTCGATCGGCATGGCAACCCGGCTACTCGCTGCGGCCGACGACCCGGCCCGGCGGTGCGTGCGGTGTGACGCGGGCGTCGGCGTGCCGCGAGAGGCCCCCGGCGACGACGAGACCGACGCTTAAGCGGCCAGCTTCTCGCTCGCTCGTGTGGCGAGATGGAGGCCGGCAAGGCCAGGCAGTCGATCGATGTGACGGTCGATGCGCTCGACCGCGGCCCGACCGTGCTCGCCGCCGAACAGGTGGTTGTTCACGAACCACACCTCTTCGTCGGGCATGACGTCGGAGCCGACAGGGGTCCAGAAGCGGCGAAGCGCGAACCGAGTCGCGCGCTGCACCATGCTGTCGCCGTCGAGGCGCTTGGACGCCTGAGACGCGTAGAAGTCGATGTGCCCACCCTCCTGACGCTGGATGCGCTTCAAGAGGAGCGAGAGCGTCGGATGGTCGGCCTGCTGCGCGAGGCGCCCGTAGGCCGCCTGTGCCGTCCACTCGTTGATCGCGCCCCAGGTCATGTGGATCGCCGCGAAAGAGCGGCCCGCGATCGCGGAGCCGAGGCCGAAGAACAGGGGAGACAAGCTCTCCTTGACGCGCAGGCGCATCCGCATGGGTCCGACGCGATCAGCCCCACTGGCTTCGCCATGGGCCGCGAGCACCGAGCCCAGTGCTTCACCGTGCCAGTACTCCTCGAGCGCCCACATCGTGAGGAACGTCGTCATCTCGTGATCGCGGTGCGCGGGTGTGACCAGCAGGTCGCGGAGGTAGCAGATGGTGTGGTGCTCGATGTCGTGCATGTAGCTGATGCAGCGCAGCGTTGCAGCGTCGAGCGGGTGGCGTGCGAACTCGCTGAAGTCGACGCCGTCGAGTGCGACCGGCGCTGACCGGCGCTTGTAGGTGTCGATGTTGAACGGCATGGCCACTTTTCGTCGCGCATCGGCGGCCGGATGACAAGTGGGCCGATTCGGACGCCTGTCACAGCACAGCGGTACTGCCTGAAGATGAACGATCGGGGGGTCATCGGGCCGCAACACGACGGTGATCCGCCCTTCACGGCCCGGATGCGGCTGCACCAGAGCTGGTACCGGGCGGCCGTGTTGGGCGTTCCATGGGCTCGGTACGGCAGCATGCTCGACGCCGCCGCGGGCGCCGCGGGTCTGAACTTCCTCACCCAGCGGATCTTCTCGGTCGCGCAGGCCCGCATCGCGATGGGCGGTGGCGTCGAGCCGTTCCGGTGCCTGCACAACATGCTCAGCAGTCAGCCCATGTGCTTCAACCTCTTCGGTCCGCTCGTCGATGACCTCTCCCTGGCGACGCGATGCATGCGTGGGCTGCTCCCCGGCGAGGTCGGCGGAGTGACCGAGGTCCGCATCGAGTACGCCCCTTCGCCCGCGAACGAGTACTTGGGCGACCACACGTCGTTCGATGCGTTCGTCGCGTACACCCGGCCCGACGGGGAGCCGGCGTTCCTCGGCATCGAGACGAAGCTGACCGAGCCGTTCTCGCCGGGCGAGTACGAGAAGCAGACCTACCGAGTGCTGACCGAGTGCGACGGCTCGTTGTGGCGACGCGAGGCGTGGGCCACGATGTCGAGCTCCGAGTGGAATCAGCTCTGGCGCAACCACCTGCTCGTCGAGGCGCTGTGTCGTCACCCCCGAGCGTGTCACGGACGGCGAGGACGATCGGTGTTGGTGCGACATCCCGGTGATCCGGGCGGCGCGGCCGTCGCCGCGTCGTATCGGTCCTTCCTCGCGGCGCCGCACGACACGTTCTGCGACTGGCCCCTCGATCTGGTCGTCGACGCGTTCGCCCGCGTGTGCGAGACCGAGGACGAGCGCGGCGTGGATCGACGCGTTCCGCCTCCGGTACCTCGACCTCGCGGCGAGCGACCGGCTCTAGTACCAGATCGCTTGCGGTTGGCCTCGCACGACCTCTGGGGGATCGGGCAGTGAGCGACCGTCACCGCGCGCCACACGTCTCGTCGACCATGCCGCCGCGCACGCGTCGAGCAGGTCGTCGACTCCGACTCCGACGCCGGACGGCCGCTCGGGAGCTGTGAGCTCCTGCGCGCGGAGCAGCGCACGGCGGACCTGCGTACCCTCCGACGTTCGCTTGCGCTCTGCGACCACACGGCCCGCCATCGCCGCGAAGGCGGCCTCCGGATGCACTTCGAAGACATCGCACCCCGCCGATTTGCGCCAGGCCTCGACCTCTCGGATCTTGGGGACGAGCGCCCACGTCTGCTTCGAGATCTTCTTGCCCAGGGCTGCGAACGAGGCGTCGCACGCGTCGAGATAGGTCTCGCAGTCGAGCACGCACAGGACGGGGGCGTTGAACACGCGGCTCGTGAACGGACGGATGAGCTGCCGCGCTGCCGAGTCGCAGACGCGATCGGAGGTCTCGTTCAGGTGGATCGGCATGTCGATGCCGATCGCATCCACCGGGCCTGCGGCGTCCGCGAGGCGATCGATCGAGCGCTCCGCGAGGGCGACCGGCTCGGCGGCGTCCTCCAGGACCACGCCCACCCAGCCGCCCTTGCACCCGTCGACCCCGAGCACGCGCATCAACGCGCCTTGGCGGCCTCGATCTCGAGGTCGTTCACGACCCTGCGCAGCTCACGCGCGAGTGCTGCCCCGGGTCCCTTGCGCATGCGCTTGCAGTAGACGGTCGAGAGGGCGCGGTAATTCCGGGCCTGATTCTTGGGACTGCCGTGGAACCGCTTCCAGACCTTCGGGCCGATGGCCCGGGCGTCCTCCAACGTCGCTCTCGCGTTGTAGAGCTTGTCCGCGCACGACACGAGGAGCGTGTCGTCGTGCGCTCGGTGGCGGAGGTGCTTCACGTAGCGCTTCTTGCGCTTGCTCCACCGCTCCTTCTTCGACGGGTCCGCGGCGAGGCTGTCCGAGCACTCACGCACGATCCTCTCGACCCGCTTGCCGAACTTCTTCTTGATCTCATCGAGCCGCGCCTGGCCGCCGTGGTCTTCGGCCACGTCGTGCAACAGCGCGGCCGCGGCCTGGCGGTCGGTGCCGCCGTACTCGAGCACCAACGATGCGACGCCGAGGACGTGGGCGAGATACGGGATGTCGCTTCCCTTGCGCGTCTGGTCGCGATGGTGGTGAGCCGCGTACTCGAAGGCGTCGGTCAGCAGGATGTCGTTGCGCGCCCCGGTCATGGCGAACGTCTAGCCGCTCCGGGCGTCGAGCTCGGCGATGAGCTTCTTCGGCGCGACGACCCGGTAGGCGTCCTCGAGGATCAGAGCCATCTCGTCCCAGTCGATCGCTACGTCGAGGCGCACGCCGAGCCATCCGCGTCCTCCGACGTAAGGAGGCCTGAAGAAGCGGTCGGGCTCCGCTTCGACGAGCTCGCCCTGCACTCCCGGAGGCGCGGCGCACCACAGGTGGGGGAACTGATCCTGGTGGTGCCCGTCCTCCATGAGGGACACGAACGTCGTCTTTCCTCGCACGAACCAAGTGGGCGACCCGTGGCTGAGGCGCTCGGTCACCTCGGGGAACGACATGCAGATCTCGCGCACCTTGGGGAGGGCTTGCACGCGCCTCGGGCTCACGCGGCCATCATCGCGAACGCGATCTATCGTCGCCCCATGGATCCGAAGGGCAAGGTCGCAGTCGTCACGGGCGCAGCGGGTGGCATCGGGAGCGCGCTGGTTCGGGCGCTCGTCGGCGCGGGGGCCACGAAGGTGATCGCGACCGATCTCGACGCGCCGCGACACAAGGGCGACGCGATCGTGAACGCGGTGCTCGACGTCACCGACGGCGATGCGACCGAGACGCTGGTTGCCGAGGTCGAGCAGCGTGACGGCCCGATCGCCATCTGGTTCGCGAACGCCGGCGTTGCCCAAGGAGGGTCGTACGACGCGCCTGACGCGTGGTGGGAGCTGCAGTGGCAGGTGAACGTCATGGCTCACGTCCACGCCTCGCGAGCGCTCGTCCCTCGCTGGATCGAGCGCGGTGAAGGGCATCTCGTCACGACGGCGTCGATGGCCGGCATCCTCACGACCCTCGGTGACGGCGTCTACGCGACGACGAAGCACGCGGCGGTGGGCTTCGCCGAGTGGATGGCGATCAGCTATGCCGATCGCGGTGTGAAGGTGTCGTGCATCTGTCCGGGAGCGGTCGACACGCCGATGCTGCGCGGCACGTTGGGCGACCCCGACAAGGCCGACACCATGATCGGCGGCGGAGGGGCGATCTCGGCTGACGAAGCGGCGGCGCGCGTCCTCGAAGGAGTCGTCGCCGACCGCTTCCTGATCCTCACGCACCCTGCGATGCACGAATACATGACGCGCAAGGCCGATGATCCCGATCGATGGATCCGCGGGATGAGCCGCCTGTGGACTCGAAACCGCGAGCTCCTCGGCGACTGATGCCCTAGGGGTTGGTGTTCGTCTGGACGATCGGCGGAGGGCTCGCGTCGTTGATCGCGGTCGCAGGCGCTGTCGTCAACACATTGCTCACGACCAGCACGTTCGTGCCACCGGTCGACCCGATGTGGATCTGGGCGGGAGTGATCTGCACCTTCCCGCCGGTGTTCACGATCGTCACCTGGCCCGAGAACGTCTTGGTGTATGTGTTGCTCTGTGTGACGGCGCCAGCCGGCGCCGCGCCGAGGACGATCACGAGCGCGGACAGGACGAGTAGACGCTTCACGTGAAGCTTCCTCCTCTGTGGGTGCGGCCGCCCGCGCCAACGACTCTCTCACAGAACGGTCCGCGAATGGTGGTTGACCTGCACGTTTGCTCGTGACCGGCGCTCGGACGCCCACGGTGCGTCATGCTCCCACGAGATGGCTGACATCTCGCCGCTTCTCCACTTCAGCGAGGACCCGTCCATCGAACGGTTCGTCCCGCACGTGCCCACCACGAACCCGACCCAGGCGCCGGCGGTGTGGGCGATCGACGCCGAGCACGCGCCGGTCTACTGGTTCCCTCGCGACTGTCCCCGAGCATCGGTGTGGGCCAACGACGAGGCCCAGCGCGCCGCTCTCTGCACACGGTTCTTGTCTGACGCCGGCCGCATCAACGCAACCGAGCTCGCGTGGCTCGAGCGCATGCGCGCGGTGCGGCTCCATGTGTACGAGCTCGACCGAGCGACGTTCGTCGAGTGGCCGGAGGCCGAAGGACAGTGGACCTCGCGGGTGTCCGTCGAGCCGTTGTCGGTCCGGCCGCTCGGCGACCTCCTCGACCTCCACGCGCAGGCGGGTGTCGAGCTGCGGTTCGTCCCGCGCCTCGCGCCGTTCTGGAGTGAGGTCGTCGCCTCGGGCCTGCCGTTCTCGGGAGTGCGACTCCGGTAGTGCGCCTTTGATGTGGGCTCGGCGCCTCGGTGGCAAAGTGGGCAGATGCCAGACGACAGCGAGCTCGCTGAGATCAACCCGTACGACCTGATGGAGTCCGAGGCGGCTCGGCTCGAGTTCTACTTCAGCTCGCTCAGGGGTGACGACTGGGACGAGCCTTCGGCGTGCGAAGGCTGGTCCGTGAAAGACGTCCTCGCCCACCTTGCGGGAGGGGAGGAGTACAACCGCGCCTGCCTCACCGACTCCGTCGGCCCCATGTTCGAGAGCTACGCGGCACGAGGAGCAACCGACGTCCACTCCTTCAACGCGCTGGGCGTGAGCGACCGCAAGGACAAGTCGCCGGCCGATCTGCTCGACGAGTTCCAGCGCGAGAACGGCGTCACCCGAGCCGACATGCGTCGGCGCGACGGTGAAGACATGCCGACCGCCGTCGGCGCCTACCCGGTGCGGTGGCAGGCGTGGCACCTCGCGTCCGAGCTGGCGACGCACGCCGACGACATCGGCGTGCCGACGACACACAAGCGGGAGGAAGAGACGCGGCGCGACTGGCGAGCCCGGTTCGCTCGCTTCGCGCTGGCGGAGGCGAAGCCCGACGTCGAGGTGCAGCTCCTCGCCGACGGCACGTGGGTGCGAGCGAGCGGCATCGAGGCGACGCTGACCGACGATCAGCTCATCGACGCGGTGAACGCTCGGCTCCCTGCCGACAGCCCGGTGAACCCGTCGCTGCGGGAGGCGCTCGCGTCACTCGGCTGATCGCGCTGGGTCAGTCCGCGATGGCCACCTTCGCGACGACCTTCGTCGGGGTGACGCGCACGACCATCTCGGGAGGCACGGCGTTGCGGCGTCCGTACTCGTCGGCGAGGTCGGCTCCCATGTAGCGGCCAGCGATGCGCGTGGCCCAGAGCAGCATCTCGTCGGGATCGAGCGAGACGCGGGCCCTCCCGTTGATCGTGACGAAGCTGAATGGCGGGTGCTCGTCGTCGACGCAGATGCTCACCCGCGGGTCGCGCAGGATCGCCCTTCCCTTCACTGTCTCGGAGCCAGTCATGAAGACCACGTCGTCGCCGTCGAGGTCGATCCAGACCGGAGCGACGTGCGGGCTGCCGTCCGCCTTGACGACGGCGAGCTTCGCCGTGTGTGCGGGGAGCGCGCCGAGGAACTCCTGCCACCAGCCGTCAGGTGCCGGTGTGTACGGCATCGATCACTCCTCGTCGTCGGGCTTGCGCTTCGCCGGCTCGCTCTCGATCAGGCGGCGGAACTGCTCCCAGTTGTAACGATGGAAGTACTTCTTCGAGTTCTTGGGCCACCAGTCGACCCCGCCCTTTGAAAGGTGGAGCTCGCCGAGCTTGCCTTCCTCGTCGTTCGACACGACGAAGACGACGTCGACCTTGCTGACGAGCCTCGCGGTCTGCTGCATCTCGATGTTGTGCGTCGCCATCGGCGCACGGTACGCCGGTCTCTGCCCTCCTTCGCGTTCTCGCGCGGGTAACCGGCCACCGTTGGCCGGTTATGCGCGCGGGTTCGCTCGGGGCGGCATGCGTCAGCGACCCGTGTTGCGGGGCACCTCGCGGAAGGGCATGTCGCGGTCGACGCTCGGCTCACGAGGCAAGCCGAGGACCTGCTCCCCGATGATGTTGCGCTGGATCTGGTCGGTACCGCCTGCGATCGAGACCGCGGGGACCGACACGAGCACCTCGGCGACGACGCCGTCCATCGCTCCGTCCTCGTAGTCGAGCATCGCTGACGCGCCGCCGATGAGCGCATGGGCCAATGCGGCGCCGCGGGCGACGTCGCTCGCCGCGAGCTTCCCGAGGGAGCCTTCGGCGCCGGGGGGACGCCCGAGGGCGCGTGCCGCCTGGGCGCGCTGGGCGGTCCACTGGTTCGCTCGCACGAGCGACGTCTCGGCCGCGATTGCCTGGCGCACGAGCGGATCGTCGAGGCGTCCCTGCTCGCGCGCGGCATCGACGAGGAGGTCGGCGCGTCCGGCGCGCTGCGGATACCACGAGTAAGTCGCGAAGTACTCGTCGGCCTCGGCTTGGGCCTCGCGCACCGCGCGCCCGTCGACCCTCGGCAGCCGTGGTCGGAACATCCCGGCGAACCGGCGCTCGTGGGCAAGAGTGGTGAGCGCAGCGCGCCAGCCCTCGCCGGGCTCACCGACCATCATGTCGACAGAGACACGCGCATCGGTGAGGAACACCTCGTTGAACGATGCGTGACGGTTCATCTGGCGTAGCGGACGCACCTCGACGCCGGGTTGGTGCATCGGCAGCGCGAAGTAGCTGATGCCCTTGTGCTTGGGCACGTCCCAATCGGTGCGAGCCAGGAGCATGCCGAACTCGGCATGGTGAGCGGAGGTGTTCCACACCTTCTGTCCGTTGATCACCCACTCGTCACCGTCGCGCTCCGCCCGCGTGGTGAGGCCGGCGAGGTCGGAGCCGTTGCCGGGCTCGCTGAAGAGCTGACACCACATGTGCTCACCAGTGAGGATCGGATGCAGGAGCTTGCGTCGCAGCGAGTCAGGCCCGTGGGCGAGGATCGTCGGTGCCGCCAGCCCCATGCCTCCGCCGACCGGCGGACCGACGGCCCCGGCGTCAGCGAGCTCGTCGTGCACGATCGACTCGGACCACGCGGGCAAGCCCTGGCCGAACCACTCGACCGGCCACGACGGGCACGCCCATCCCGAGTCGGCGAGCCGTGTGCGCCACTCGACGAGCGGGAGGTCGGGATCCCAGCTCGCCGCGAGCCACTCGCGGATCTCGGCACGGACCGAGCTGGCGTCGCGGTCGGGTTGGGCCATCGCCTCGAACGTACGCGGTAGCGTGCCCTCGCTGCAGGAAATCGTTTTCCGGGGTTCACGGCAGGGGGTCACGGGTGGACGATCGAGAACGTCGGCAGTACGAGGACGACGGCTTCGTCGTCCGCGAGGGGGTGTTCACCTCTGCCGAGATCGCGGACATGGTCGACGCGTGCGAAGCGCTCGTCGCCGACCTCGTGCGCGACCGTCAGGGCCGTCGCATCCACGCGGGCAGCTACGTCTTCGATCCCGACGTGACGCGTCAGACGATGATCAAGTGGGAGGGCGACAGCGACATCGTCCACGGCATCGAGCCGTTCGCGCACCTCAGTCCAGCGCTCAACGGCTGGGCCCACGATCCCCGCTTCCTCGACTTGGCACGCGCCGTCCTCGACGCCGAGCCGATGCTCTTCACCGAGAAGCTGAACCTCAAGCGTCCGCATCACGGCGGCGTGAACCCGATGCACCAGGACCATCCGTACTGGGTCGGCACCGCGGACGACGCCGACCGTGTGATGACGATCATGCTGATGCTCGACGACGCGACGCTCGCAAACGGGTGCCTCCATGTCGTCCCCGGCAGCCACAAGTCGGGGGAGTGGGACAAGCGCACCGACGCCGACGTGTTCGGGCAGAACGAGATCGACTTCAACGCGTACGCAGAGGCCGAGCTCGTCCCCCTCGAGATGAAGGCGGGTTCGCTCGTCGCGTTCGGGCCGTTCCTCGTGCACCAGTCGGCGCCGAACACCTCCGACACCGAGCGGAGAGCGTTGCTCTACAGCTACCAACCGGTCGGGATGACCCACATCCGCGACATGTTCAAGCCGAAGTCCAAGCTTCAGCAAGCATGACCGACGTCGACCTTCCGCCGCTTCCGGGCGCGCGGTTCGAGATCATCCCCACCGACGCCGACGTGGCCTTCTTCGCCGACAACGGGTTTGTCGCGGTGCCGCGCATCACGACCGACGAGGAGGTCGAGTGGCTCGGCGTCGCGTACGACCTCCTCTTCGAGCAGAAGGAGGGAGCGTTCAAGGGCGGCTACTTCGACCTCGCTCGCTCGTACGACGCGGAGGGCGACGATCTGCTGCCGCAAGTGCTCTCGCCGGAGCATCGCTTCCCACAGCTTCGCGACACCCTGTACTTCCGGAACGCCCGTCGCATGGCGTCGGCGCTGCTCGGCGTGGATGAGGCCGTGCTGCACGGTTGGGGGCACATGATCTTGAAGCCGGCGCTGCGAGGGCACGAGACGCCGTGGCACCAAGACGAGGCGTATTGGCCAGCCGACAAGGCGTACACCGCAGTCGGCGCGTGGATGCCGCTCGACGACGCGACGGTCGAGAGCGGATGCCTCCACTTCGTGCCCGGCTCGCATCGCGGGCCGGTCCTGTCCCATCACCACATCGCAGACGACCCAACTGTGCACGGGCTCGAGGCCGATCAACCCGACACGACCGGCGCGGTGGCGGTGCCGATCCCGGCGGGCGCGGCGACCTTTCACCACCCGCGCATGATCCACTACGCCGGACCGAACACGACCGACCAGCCCCGCCGCGCGTATGCGAACGAGTTCCAGCTCGCGCCGGTCGCGGCTGAGGTCGTCGCGGAACGTCCGTGGCTCGACGAAGGCCGCAAGGCCTGGGAAGCGCGGACGATCACGCGATGAACCTCGAGAACCCTGCCTACATCGACCCCTCGATCGATAGCCGAGCGGTCACCTTCGAGAACCCGACCGGTGCGCGGGGCGCCGGCGGCTCAGCGCACGGCGGTCGCAAGGGCGCTCCGAACATGCGGATGCGCGCCGGCGAGTCCGTGGTGCTTGCAGACATCGAGGGGCCGGGCACGATCCGCCACATCTGGATGACGATCCCGCCGGCGCCCCCCGAGGTCATGCGGTCGCTCTTGATCGAGGTCTTCTACGACGGCATGACCGAGCCGAGCGTCTCGGTGCCGTTCGTCGACTTCTTCGGCCTACCTCACGGACGTCCGGTCGAGTACCACTCTGCGCTCCATGCCGTGCAGGAGGGACGGGGCTTCAACAGCTATGTGCCCATGCCGTTCGGCGAGCAGGTGCGCATCGTGGCGACCAACGGCGGCGAGCGCTCGATCATCCTCTACTACCAAGTCGACTACACCCTCGGGCCGGTCGACGACGGCGCGGGATACCTGCACGTGGGGTTCCGGCGGCAGAACCCCACGGTGCAGAAGCGCGACTTCGTGATCGTCGACGGCCTCGACGGACCGGGGCGTTTCCTGGGCTGCGCGATCGGCGTCCGCGTGATCGACGCGGGCGATTGGTACGGCGAAGGCGAGGTCAAGGTCTTCCGCGACGGCGACGACGAGCTGCCGACGATCTGTGGCACGGGCCTCGAGGACTACGTGGGGAGCGCATGGGGGATGGGCGCGCACGCCGCGCCCTACGGAGGCGCGCCGGTCAACATCGGTCCGGCAGGTCCCGACCAGCCGGAGTTCGTCAGCTTCTACCGGTGGCACGTGCTCGACCCGATCATGTTCACGTCCGACCTGAGGGTCACGATCCAGCAGATCGGCGCGAAGTTCTTCCCGCTCGGGGGCGAAGCCACGCTCGCGGAGTACGAGGCGACGCATCCGGCCGCGGGCGAGGGCTGGCAGTACGACGCGAAGGGTCGCTACCTCGCGTGGGGCATCGCCGAGCGCGTCGACGACTACTGCGCGGTGGCGTACGTGTATTGCACGCGCCCGCAAGCGGTGCCACGGCTCGACCTCGCCGGCGCGCTCGCCGACATCGAGCGTCGCCCCTGGGAGACCGCTCACCCCTCGGAGGCGATCTCCGCCGTGGTCGGCACCCCCTAGCCGGGCTCGTTCTCTTGTCGAAACGCCGTCACATGAGCGGCGAATCGACAAAGGAACCGGCTGGGTTCAGCGGGAGGGCGGGATCGTGCGCTCGCCGGTGATCTGGTTCACGTAGACCTTCCACGGGTAGTGGTCGCCCTCGCCGGGAGCGCCGGCCTTGCGGAGGTGCTGCGTCAGGATCTTGCGCCACGCGTCGGTCGAGTTCGCCGTGGTCATGTGCGGCGTCTTCGAGTGGTGGAACGTCACGCTGCCGCGCGAGATCGGGCACGCGATCGCCCGCGTCTCGTCGGGCTCGCAGTAGAGCAGATCGCTCTGCACGTGCTCGGGCTGGCGATGGGGGAGGACGCCGTCGCGCTGGCCGCCGTCGATGAAGTGCATGCACCCGTTGCGCTCGTCGACGTCGTGGAACGGCATCCAGCAGGTGATCCCGAGGTCGTCGAGGTTCCGGCCCCAGTAGCCCTCGTCCTGATGCCACAGGGTCGCCGCGCCCTTCTGCGGCGGCTTGGCGAGGAACTGGTCGTACCAGAACTCGAGCTCGAAGCCCATCAGCGCAGAGGCGAACTCGACCGCCCACTTGCGGAACGGGGCGCCACTGACCGCGTCGGGCCACAGCATCGTGGGGCTCGACTGCAGGATCTTGAACTCGCGCTCGTCGCGCGACTTGTCCTTCTCCCACGCCCAGTCGAACGCGAGCGTCTCCTTCCTCTCGATGATCTGGTCACACAGCGCGGTGATCGAGTCGAGCTCGGCGGGATCGATCACGTCGCGCACGACGATGTAGCCGTGCGTGCCGAAGAAGTCGATGTCCGCTTGCGTCGCGGCGCGGTAGGTGGTCGTCGCAGTCATGTGCTCTCCCGAACGATGAGATGCGGATGCAGCAGCACTTCTTGGCGCGGGCGTGCCGGCTGCGAGCGCGCGGTCAACAGCAGCTCCGCGGATCGGCGGCCTATCTCGTAGGTCGGCTGGGCGACGACCGTGAGCGACGGCTGCAGCAGCTTCGCCCACGGGGCGTCGTCGAAGCCGACGACCCGCATGTCGCCCGGCACCGAGAGACCCTCGTCGCGGAGCGCCTCGAGCGCGCCGACGGTCATGAGGTTGTTGGCGACGAGCACTGCGTCAGGTGGCTGCGGCAAGGAGCACAGCTCGCGCATGGCCTTGTACCCGCCGGTCTCGCGGAAGTCAGTGCGAGCGATGAGCGAGGGATCGACGATGCGGCCCGCGTGTCGGAGTGCCTTGCGATAGCCGCTCGCCCGCTCGTTCGCGGTACTGAGTCGTTGCGGTCCGGTGATGCAGGCGATGCGCGTCGCGTCCGCTCCGATGAGATGGGTGGTCGCTTCCGCCGCCCCGCGCTCGTTGTCGACGAGCACGGTGTCGACCTTCCCGCCGGCGGGTCGGCGATCGACGGCCACGACGGCGATCCCCGCGTCGAGCAGCGGGTCGAGCCTCGACGCACGGGTCGACGCGACCGCGATCACGACGCCTGCCATGCGTTCGGCGATCGCGACGTCGACGTAGTCGGCCTCCTTGCGAAGGTCCTCGTCGGAGTTGCAGAGCATGACGCGGAACCCGTGCTCGCGCCCGCCGTCTTCGATGCCGCGGACGATCGACGTGAAGAAGGGGTTCTCGATGTCGGCGACGATCACGGCCCAGACGTCGGTGGCCTGCCGGCGGAGCGCTCGGGCCGGGCCGAACGGCTGGTAGCCGAGCTGCGCCACGACCGCCCGCACTCGCTCGGCCCGATCGGGTGACACGTCGCGTGTGCCGTTCAGCACCCTCGAGACGGTCGCCGGTGAGACTCCGGCGGCCCTCGCCACGTCGTCGATCGTGGCTGCTCGGCTCTGCACTGCAGCGAGCATACGGGCCGTCGAACTACCATCCTGAAATCGATTTCTCAGTGTCTCCCCAGCAGTCCGAATCGTTCTGGGAGAACGGGTACCTCCAGGTCGACGAGCAGGTCATGCCGTCCGACGAGCTCGCGTGGTTCCGCGAGATGTACGACGAGATCTTCGTGAACCCGAACGTGATGCGCCTCCACTTCGACGCCGAGCGCGACGACGGCACCACGGGGGTCGTCGACCAGATCCTCGTTCCCGAGCTGACCGTGCCCGAGATCCTCGACACGAAGTGGTACGCGAACGCCAGGCAGATCGCATGTGCGCTGCTCGAGATCGATGAGTCCGAGATCCTCGTCGGCAGCGGCACGCACATGATCTTCAAGCCCGCGACCGCGGGCCGCGACACGCCGTGGCATCAGGACGAGGCGTACTGGGAGCAGCCGAAGGTGACGGCGCACAGCCTCTCGGTTTGGACGCCGCTCGACGATGTGACCGTCGACAGCGGCTGCATGCAGTTCCTGCCTGGCTCCCATCGCAGCGACATCGTCACCCATCGCAACGTGGGTCTCGGTCAGCCGCTCCTGCTCGAAGACCCGCCAGACTTCAGCACGAGCGTGGCGTGCCCGATCCCGGCAGGTGCGGCGACGGTGCATCACTGCCGCACGATCCACTACAGCGGGCCGAACTACAGCGAGCGCCCGCGTCGAGCGATCTCGGCGCTGATCCACGGACCAGTCGTGCAGCGCGACGAGCCGCTCGAGCGCACGTGGCTGCCGCTCGCCCCGAAGTTCTTGAAGAGCTAGTCACCCGCGACGGCAATGATGGGCGCTCATGGCTTCCATGAGCGCGGCGCAGGTCCACAGCGACGTCCTCTCGCTCTTCGACGAGGCGTGGCCGCGTCTCACGGCGCGGCTCGACGGGCTCACTCGCGACGAGTACCTGTGGGAGCCGGTCGCGAGCTGCTGGACGCTGCGCGAGACCGCAGAGGGCGTACGAGCCGACTGGGCTGACCCCGATCCCGATCCCCCGCCCGTGACGACGATCGCGTGGCGCCTGTGGCACGTGGCTGTCGACTGCCTCGACAGCTACTCGGCGCGGGTGTTCGGTCGTCGTGGCACCGAGTTCGTCGACCAGGCGTTCACGCTCGATGTCGCGGAGGCGCTCGCTGCGACCGAAGCCGCAGGCTCCGCGTTCCGCGCCGGCCTCTCCGAGCGAGCGCCGGAGACGCTGTTCGATCCGCTCGGTCCCACATGGGGCCCGTACGGCGACTCCACCTTCCTCGCGCTCATGCTGCACGCGCTCGACGAGGTCATCCACCACAGCGCAGAGATCGCGTTGCTCCGCGATGTCTATCGAGCACGACCCCTCGCCTGATGGCCGATTCCCGAGTCGCCGAGCTCCTCGCTGAGGTCGGGCTCCCTGCCGAACTAGCCGACGACGTCACGATCGAGGGGAGCGATCCGGTCTACACGAGCCCGATCCCCGTCGCGTCGTCGGCCGCAGTCGCGCTCGGCGCGGTCGCGGCCACGGCGGGAATGATCTGGCGGGACAAGACAGGCGTCGACCAGACGGTCATGGTCGACGCGAGAAGGGCGGGCGCGTCGCTGCTGAGCTTCGTGTTCCAGCAGCTGCTCGACGCGGAGACGCCGCAACGGATCGCCGACAACCCGCTGGTCGCGCTGTACGAGTGCCGCGACGGCAGGTGGGTCCATCTGCACGGCGCGTTCCCGCGGCTCGCCGATCCGACTCGGCGGGTGCTCGGCATCTCCGAGGGCGCTGATTCCGCAGCGGTCGCCGCCAGTGTCGCGAAGTGGGAGGCGCAGCCCCTCGAGGACGCGCTCGCAGAGGCGCGGACGTGCGGCGCGATCGTGCGCACGAGGGAAGAGTGGGCGGCGCATCCGCAAGGCAGAGCTGTCGGCGCGCTCGCCCGCGTCGAGATCGAGAAGATCGGCGAGTCCGAGCCCGAGCCGGTGGGCGGCACCGCTCGCCCGCTCGACGGGATTCGCGTGCTCGACCTCACTCGAATCCTCGCCGGGCCCACGAACGGGCGCACCCTTGCCGAGCACGGCGCGGACGTGCTCCTCGTGAACTCACCGAACCTCGACAACGTGTTGCCGTTCGTCATCGACACGAGCCATGGCAAGCGCTCGACCTTCCTCGATCTCGACAGCCCCGACGACCACGCGCGGTTGCTCGCGCTCGCGTCGTCGGCGGACGTGTTCGCGCAGGGTTACCGCGGAGGCGCGATGCAGCGCCGCGGCCTCGGGCCCGACGAGCTCGCCGCACGCCGACCCGGCATCGTCTACGTGTCGATGAGCTGCTACGGCGACGTCGGGCCGTGGCGAGAGCGTCCGGGTTGGGAACAGCTCGCCCAGACCGTGACGGGAATCGCGGCTGTGCAGGGAGCCAGCGGCGACCCACAGCGCGGCGGTGATGAACCGCCGGTGTTGATTCCCGCAGCGGCGTGCGACTACACGACCGGCTACCTCGCGGCGCTCGGCACGATGGCTGCGCTGTGGAGGCGCAGCCACGAAGGCGGCAGCTATCACGTCCGCGCGTCGCTGTGTCAGACGGGGATGTGGTTCGCGCGCGAGCGGCGCGTCGACCGTGACAAACCGTCCGGGTTCGGTGACGTCGAGCCATTTCTCACGACCACCGATACCGCGTTCGGGAGGCTGCGCCATCTCGCGCCGGTCGCACAGATGAGCGCGACGCCGCCACACTGGGAGCTCCCGACGTCGCCGCTCGGAGCGCATCCGCCGGAGTGGTCCACCGCGAACTCGCGAGCCGCTGCGGGCAAGTAGAGGTGATGGACGAGAGCACGGATGCCGCGGTGATCGCTGCGTCACTCGACGATCCCGCGTGCTTCTCCGAGCTCTTCGACCGTCACGCCCGCGTGATCTTTCGCTACCTCGTCCGACGGGTCGGCCCGGAGGCCGACGACTTGCTCGGCGAGGTGTTCCGTGTCGCGTTCGAGCGGCGTGAGACGTATGACTCCTGCCGTCCAGACGCCGCGCCGTGGTTGTACGGCATCGCTACTCGCGTCATCGCCAAGCAACGACGGAGCGAGGGTCGACGCCTCCGGGCCATGGCGCGGTTCGCGGCGCAGCGCCCCGGTGGCGAAGACATGGCCGACCGGGTCGCCGCGTCGACGGACGCATCGGGCGACTGGTCACGCGTGGCTGACGCAGTGGCGGAGCTCCCCTCCGCCGAGTGGGACACGCTCATCCTGTACGTGTGGGAAGAGCTGAGCTACGAGCAGATCGCCGCCGCTCTCGACGTCCCCGTCGGGACCGTGCGATCACGGCTCAACCGAGCTCGCGCTCGATTGCGCGACGCGTCCCCGACGAGCGAGAGGATGGAGCTGTGAGCGACGAGCTCGAACCTCTCCGCCGGCTGCGCCCTGACAACGTGTTGCCCGATGACCCGGGCGACCCCACCGTGCTTTCGCGCCAGAAGGAGCAGCTCATGTCGACCATCGCCCAAGAGCCCGAGACCAACGTCCGCATGCCCGACCTCTTCCCCCGGCTCGCCTATGCCGACGAGTTCGCCGCGCTCGACTACCTCGTGCGCGTCCTCGGCTTCACGGAGCTGCGGGAGGCCCGCATGGAGCACGAGTGGGACGGTCGCCAGCAGATGCTCGCCTGGCTGCGGCTCGGCAACGGCATCGTGATGATCGGCCACGCCAACCATGACGTGCATCGCATCTACGCGCCGGGCGAGGTCGGCCATACCACCGCGATCTTCCACGTCAACGTGCACGACATCGATGCCCATTACGCGCACGCGGTCGCTCGGGGTGCCGACATCACGATGGAGCTGGAGGACGCGTTCTACGGCGAGCGGCGCTACGAGGCGACCGATCTCGAGGGGCACCGTTGGCACTTCGCCGAGAGCCACGAGGCGATCCGTGCGCGTGGCGGCGAGGTTCCCGACGACCCTCCGGGTGGCAAGCCCTGACCGCCGCAACCGGTTATCCGCGCGAGAAGATGGGGGGATGGGGTGGGACGGCGACGAGTACCAGAAGCAGTTCGACGCGCTGGCTGACCAAGGTGTCGACGTCCATGGTGAAGCCGACTTCGTCATGCGCTTCGCGCCCACGTCGGCCCTCGACGCGGGCTGCGGAACCGGACGCGTTGCTCGCGAGCTTGCTCGTCGAGGCGTGGCGGTGGTCGGTGTCGACGCCGATGCATCGATGGTGGCCACCGCGCGACGGCTGTCTCCCGACCTCGACTGGCGAGTCCACGACCTCTGCGCCTTCGATCTCGGGCAAACCTTCGAGGTCGTCGTGATGGCGGGCAACGTGCCGCTGTTCACGCCGGCGGGCACGCAAGGTGCGCTCGTTGCCGGCTGTGCACGCCACCTCCAGCCTGGCGGCATCCTCATCGCGGGCTTCTCGCTCGATCGCGGCTACGACACGACGCGCTACGACGAGGACTGCGCCTCGGCGGGTCTCCGGCTCAACGAGCGGTGGTCGACGTGGTCGGGCGAGCCGTTCGCAGGTGGCGACTACGCGGTGTCAGTCCACGCCGCGGCGCGCTGAATCGCGTCGACGCCGAGGGCCGAGCTCCACCGCACCATCACCCGCGACACTCCGAGCGACTCGACCTCCCCGCGTTCCTTGCTGTCGGCGCGTAGCCACTCCTCCTCGAACGGCACTTCGAGCGTCACGGCGAACTCGTCGTTGCCGACCTCTCGCGCCGCGGCCGTGGCAGCGGCGATCGCTCCCGGGAGGTCCGACTGCCAGTCGTGGAAGTTCACAGCGTCTGCGCAGCGCCCGGCGACGGCCGCCATCTTCGGGCCGTTGGCCGCAACGATGATCGGCGGGACAGGGTCGGGCACGAGGATGGCTTCGTGGCCGGGCTCGTGGGCCCAGACAGCACGCAGGAAGGCAACGGCGTCGAGGACGCGCTGCCTTCGCTCGGGCGCACTCAACAACGGGAGCCCGACCATGGCGAGCTCGCGGGAGTAGGGCGACTCGGGCCCCGCGCCGGCGCCGAGGCCGAGCTGGACACGCCCGCCGCTCAGCTGCTGCAGCGTCGCAGTGGCGACGGCGATGTGTGCGGGGTGCCGCGCGACGGTGTTCACGACGAGCGGCCCGACCGCCACCCGGGTGGTGTGTGTGGCAACGGCAGCCAGGACGGTCCACGAGTCGAGGACGGGACGGCCGCCGAACGAGACCCCCGAGATGTGGTCGTACGTCCAGATCGCCTCGAAACCGGCGGCCTCGGCGGCACGCGCGGCCTCGACGACGACGGGCGCGCTGATGTCGATGGGGCTGAGGACGATCTCGGTCATAGCCGCGGCCCGTGGATCATATTGGGGTGATTTGATCTGACCGCCGTAGCATCGGAAGTGAAGAGAGGTGCGGTGTGGTCTTCGCGTGGCTGATCCTCGGGGTCGTGCTTCTGGCCTTCGAGGTGCACCACTTCGCGTTCTACGCGCTGTTCGGGGCGATCGGGGCGTTCGCTGCCGCGGTTGTCGCTCTGATCGTGCCGTCGGCCATCCCCCTTCAGGTCGCGGTCGCGGTTTTGGCGGCGGCCCTTGGGATCCTCGTCGTGCGTCCCCACGTCAGCGAACGGCTCCATCACCGGTACGAGGGCAAGCTCGGTCGCGGGGTCCACGGCACGCTCGTCGGTGAAGAGGTGATGACCCTCGACGTCGTGGGCGACTCCCAGTGCCCGGGGCACGTGCTGCTCGCGGGCGAGCGCTGGCTCGCGTTCAGTGGCGCCGATCGGCCGATCCCCGCTCGCACACGCGTGCTCGTCACGGCGGTCCGGGGGACGACGCTCGAGGTGTGGCCGCTCGAGGGCGAGACAGGGTTCATCGACACCGACGCATTGCACTCGCTCGAACCCGGCGGGGATGACGCAGAAGGAGATCAGACGTGATCGCAGCCATGAGCACATTCAGCTTCGTAGGGCTGGCCGTCCTCGCCCTCATCGTGTTGGCGTTGCTCGCCACCCTGAAGTCGGCGGTGAACATCGTGCAGCAGGGACAGGTCGGCGTGTTGAAGCGACTCGGCGAGTACCGCACGACCCACGAGCCCGGCCTCGTCGTGATCATCCCGTTCGTCGACACGCTCCAGATGGTCGACATGCGTGAGATCCCCATCCCCGGCGACCGCCAAGACGTCATCACGAAGGACAACGTCGTCGTCACGGTGAACGCGACCATCTTCACCCAAGTCGTCGACGCCAAGCAGGCCCTCTTCAGCGTGAAGAACTTCGACGTCGCGATCGACGCGCTCGCTCGCACCGCGCTGCGTTCGGTGATCGGCACGATGACCCTGGACGAGGCGCTCTCCGAGCGCGAGCGCATCAACACCGATGTGCAAGAGCAGATGGAGATCGTCACCGACAAGTGGGGCATCCGCATCAGCCGCATCGAGATCGTCGACATCCTGCCGCCGCCCCAGATCCTCGCGGCGCTGGCCTTGCAGAAGCAGGCCGATCAGGAGAAGCGGGCGAAGATCCTCCAGTCCGAAGGTGAGCAGACGTACGCGATCAACATCGCCGAGGGCGCGGCCCAGGCCGCCGTGCGTTCGGCCGAAGGTGAGCGCCAAGCCGCGATCCTGCGTGCCGAAGGCCACCGTCAATCCGCGATCCTCGAGGCCGAGGGGCGGGCGCAGGCGATCGAGACCGTCTACGGCGCGATCACAAAGGAGAAGCCGGATCCGACGCTCGTGGCGATCCTGCAGCTCGACACGCTGAGCAAGTTCGCGGAGAGCCGGAACACGAAGATCGTCGTGCCGTTCGAGAGCGTGGGTTTGATGGGTGCGGCGCAGGCGCTCAAGGGCGTGCTCGCCGACGTGCCGTCAAGCAACGGCGACGCATAGGTGGCGCTCGACGACGAGCTGCTCAACAAGCTCACGTGGAAGATCCCGAACGCGCTCGTGCTGATCGGGTCGCGGGCGGGGGACGAGCGCAACGCGATGACCGCGAGCTGGGTGACGCAGCTCTCGATGGAGCCGGTGCTCATCGGCGTCGGCGTCGACAATGACGCGGTCACGCATCGCCTCATCACCGCGGGCGGTTCGTTCACCGTGAACCTGTGGGACGCCGAGGACACCAAGGTGTTCGTGAAGTTCTCGAAGCCGGCAGCTGACGACGGCGTCACCCTCAACGGCCGCCCGGTGCACGCCGCGACCACGGGCGCGCCCGTGTTCGACGAAGCGCTGGCCTGGATGGACTGTGCAGTGAGACATACGCTCGATCTCGGCACTCATACCCTCTTCGTCGGTGAGGTGGTCGACGCTGCGATCCGCGACGACGTCGCGCGGCCGGCGTCGATGAGCGACACGAGGATGAAGTACGGAGGCGTGAAGCGCCATTGATGCAGAGTGAAGCGGCGCTGACTGCCGATACGGGGGAGGTCGGACGATGGCGTCGATCGTCGTGTGCGGCGGCAGCATGATCGGGCTCTCGACGGCGATGATGCTCGCGAAGGATGGGCACGACGTCACGGTCCTCGAACGTGACCCGGCGCCGCTTCCGGCATCTCCCGCCGGCGCGTGGACTTCGTGGCCGAGACCCGGCGTGCCGCAACACCATCAGCCTCACAACCTCTTCCCTCGCACGCGGGTCGTGCTCGAGGCGGACCTTCCGGGCATGGTCGACAACCTCGAGGAAGCGGGCTGCACGTGGGTGAACCCTGTGGCGATGTTGCCGCCGACGCTGGGAGACACCTCGGCTCGGCCGGACGACGACCGGTTCCGCTTCATCACCGGTCGCCGGCCAATCGTCGAGTCGGTGTTCGGTCGAGCAGCGGCCGAGCACGAAGGGGTGACGGTGCGTCGGGGGGTGTCGATCGCTGCCTTGGTCACCGGTGAGGCCGTCGTCGAACGTGCGCCGCACATCATCGGCGTGCGCACGACCGCCGGTGACGAGCTCCGGGCCGACCTCGTGATCGACGCGATGGGACGCCGATCGAAGCTCGTCGAGTGGTTGCAGGCGCTCGGGTCGCCGGAGATCCCGATCACGTCCGAGGACTCAGGCTTCGTGTACTACACCCGGTACTTCACGGGGTCCGAGCCGCCTCCGCTGGTCGGGCCTGCGCAGACTCCGATGGGCACGTTCTCCATCCTCACGTTGCCCGGTGACAACAACACGTGGTCGCTCACGATGTACGGCGCCTCGGATGACCTCCCCCTGAAGGCCTTCAAAGATCCGGAGAAGTTCACCAAGGTCGCGCGGGCGTGCCCGATGCAGCAGCACTGGCTCAACGGCGAGCCGATCACCGACGTGCTGTCGATGGCCGGGATCATGGATCGACACCGGCGGTTCGTCGTCGACGATCGTCCCGTCGCAACCGGCGTCTGTGCCGTGGGTGACGCGTGGGCGTGCACGAACCCGTCCGCGGGCCGCGGCATCTCCGTAGGCATGGTGCATGCGCAACAGCTGCGTCACGCGACGCGCACGAGCCTCGACGACCCCGAGGCGCTCGTGCGCGAGTTCGACGCGCTCACGGAACGTGAGGTCGCTCCGTTCGTCCACAACCAGATCGCCGCGGACCGGGCCCGCATCGCCCAGATGAACGCCTTGCGCAAGGGAGCGGAACCGCCACCCCCGAATCCGGTGACGCAGAAGGTGTTCACCGCGCTGCCTTACGACCCGGACGTGTTCCGGGGGATGATGGAGACGATCATGTGCCTCGCGTTCCCGCAGGACGTGCTCGCCCGGCCCGGCTTCATGGAGAAGGTCGAGGCGCACAGCGACAAGCCGCCGTTCGTCGCGCCGGGGCCCGACCGCGAGGAGCTGCTCGCGCTGCTCGCCTGACCCTCAGTCGCCCAGATGCTCTCGGGCGACCTTCTTCGGCACGACCATGCGCCATGCGTCGAGCAAGATCTCATGCGCTTCGTCCGCGTCGATCTGGTCGAGGCGCACGACGACCCAGTTGTAACGCATGTCCGACTGCGTCGGCATCGAGAACTTGTGCGGCTCTGACGCAACGAGCGCCTCACGCTCCTCCTTCGGGAACGCGAAGCCCATCATCGTCTCGTCACGCGAGAACGCGAGCCATACGTACTGACCGACGCGGAACTTCACACGATCGCGGACGAGCACCTCGTAGGCGCGGGGCAGGCTCAGCGCGAGCGGCCGGATGTCGTCGATCGACGCCACCTCACAGCCACTCCTGCTTCTTGAAGAGCGCGTAGAGACCGCCTGAGCACACGATGATCAAGAGGGTCGCCACGACGACGCCGGCGTGGCGAGCAAAGCCCGGGTAGGGCACGTTCATGCCGTACCAGCCGGTGATGAGCGTGGGCACCGCGATGATCGCCGCCCAGCTCGTGACCTTCTTCATGATCTGGTTGGTGCGGTAGTCGCGCAGGCTGAGGTTGGTCTCGACGATCGTGCTCACGAGGTCGCGCAGCGACTCGGTGGACTCCGTCACTCTCAGGATGTGGTCGTAGACGTCTTGGTAGTAGGGGTAGAGGGCTTCGGGGATGACGTTCTGCTCGCGGCGCATGAGGGCGCTCACGACCTCGCGCATCGGCAGAACCAAACGGTGGAACTGCACGAGAGACCGGCGCATCGTGAACCAATGCCGCTGCTGCGATTGCTCGATCGGCCGCTCGGAGAAGATCTCCTCGCTGATCGTGTCGTAGTAGTCGTTGAACGCGTCGATGGGGCCGAAGTAGCCATCGATCACGAGGTCGAGGAACCCGTAGACGAGGAACGCGACTCCGTTCTCGCCGAGCTCGGTCGATCGGTCCCAGCGGCGCAGCAGCGGCTCGAGCGGGAACCCCTCGTCCTTGCGCACCGTTACGAGCCATCGCGGGTGGATGAACGCGTCGACCTCGACCTCTTGGAGGAGACCCGTTGCGTCGTCGAGCCCGACCGCATGGCACGAGAGGAACAGGTGGTTGGGGTAGTGGTCGAGCTTCGGTCGTTGGTGCTCGCTGAGCGCGTCTTCCAACGCGAGCTCGTGGAAGCCGAGCTCCGCCTGCAGCTCTTCCAGATCCGCAGCTGTCGGCTGGCAGTAGTCGACCCACACGATCGCGCTCGGCATCTCCAGGAAGTCGGACACGTCCGCGACAGGAAAGCCCTCCTTGATCAGCTTCCCGTCGCAGTACGCCCGGGTGTGGGCCATGTGTGCGAGCGGGTCCGTCAGCCGGACCGTCTCTCGGACTTCTTCTTCTGCTTGTCGGCGCGCTTCTCCTTGAGCGACTTGCCGGGCTTCTTCGCGTTGTGCTTCTCCGGCACTTTGTTTGCCATGCCCCCCAGCATGGCACTGCGTACCGGCCCGGCGGGGCAGTTAGCTGAACCGGGGGGCTCGCTTCTCCTGGAGGGAGGCGAGCCCTTCGCGCGCGTCTGGTCCGGCGAAGCCGAGGAACTCGTACGCGAGGCTCGCGTCGAACGTCGCCGCCTGCGCTCGGTACCAGCCATTGAGTGCGTGCTTCGTGAGGCGGATGGCCTGCTGCGCGCCGCCGGCGAGCTGCGTGGCGATCGCCAGCGCACGCTCCTGCACCTCGTCGTCGTCGACGCAGAGCGACACGAGCCCGATCCGCTCGGCCTCTTCACCCGACATCGCGTCGCAGGTGAGCAGGTAGTACTTGGCTTTGGCCATGCCGCAGAGCAACGGCCAGCAGATCGCAGCGTGATCGCCGGCGGCGACGCCGAGGCGCGTGTGGCCGTCGATGATCCGCGCGGTGCGCGCCGCGACCGACACGTCGGCGAGCAACGCGACGACGAGGCCTGCGCCGACGGCAGGACCGTGGATCGCCGACACGATGACCTTCGAGCACTCGATCACGTTGAACACGAGGTCGCGCGCCTCGCTCATGATCTGGGCGCGCATTGCATCGTCGGAGACGAGCGACTCGAGGAGGTCGAAGCTGCCGCCTGCCGAGAACGCCTTGCCCGCTCCGCGGAGCACGACGGCATTCGTCTCGTCGTCTTCGTCGACCGCGCGCCACACGTCGGCCAGCTGCCGGTGCACGGCGTGGTTCACGGAGTTGAGGCCTGGCCCGTCGAGAGTGATGCGCAGCACCCGCGGCGAGGGCCGGTCGAACGTGAGGTCGGGGAAGGCGGCGGCGAGATCGGTCACGCCGCCATCTTTCACCTAGTCAGGGCTCGACCGCTTGGCCGCCGGAGTCTCGTCTGGGGCGTCGACGACGTGAAAGCGCCGTCCCGTCACCTCGTCGGGGAGGATCCGCACAAAGCGGTGCTTGGGACTAGCGAGCCAAGGAAAGAGCGGTAGGTCAGCGGCGTCGAACAGCTCCTGCATCGCCAAGATCTCGATCGCTCGCCCCTTGACCACGACGCTCCACGCCTGCTTCGCCCATGTGTCGAGGCCGTCGGCTTCGAACGCGACGCCGGTGCCGAGCACCGCGCCCGCGAGCTTGGTTCCCTCCGCGGTTCGGAAGACGATGGTGCCGTGGTCGACCACGTAGTTGATGGGGAAGATGTCGGGATGGCCCGCAATCGAGATCGCCAACCGTCCAACAAGGGATTCGCGTAGAAGTGCCCAACACTCGTTCGGATCGAGCACCTCGACACCGTGCAACGCCTCGTGGCTCATGGTCCCTGTCCTTGCTCAGTCACATTCTCGCGTTGAACGTACGGCGAGCACACTTCTTCCGTCTGCGGCCGGTCGACCCCTCGCGCGGGGACCTTCGTCCCGCCCGGCTCCGGCTCAGGCCTCCTGACGTTCCCAGTAGGGGGCCCGGAGCTCCCGCTTCAACGGCTTGAGTGCTCCGGAAACAGGCAGGGGCTCGGTCCTGAATTCGACGGACTTGGGCACCTTGTAGCCGGCGATCGACTCCCGCGCGTGGTCGATGATCTCGCGCTCGGTCGCTGTGCATCCCGTACGAAGCACGACGATCGCATGGACTTGCTCGCCCCAGACGGGGTGGGGGATGCCGATGACAGCGACCTGCGAGACGGCGGGGTGAGTCGAGATCGCGTTCTCGACCTCGATCGAGTACACGTTCTCGCCCCCAGAGACGATCATGTCGTTGAGCCGGTCGACCAGATGCAGGTACCCAGCCTGGTCGATGTGTCCGACATCGCCGGTGTGATACCAGCCGCCGCGCAGCACGTGGTCCGTCTGCTCCGGGCGGTTCCAATACTCGCGGAGGAAGTTGCCGCCCTTCGCGCACACCTCACCGTCCACCCCCCGAGCCACGAGAGCCCCGGCTTCGTCTTGGACTTCGAGCTCCACCCCGACCACGGGTCGTCCCGCGGACCGCAGGATGTCCCCCCCTCTCGCATGGTCGGCGGCCGACAAGATGGTGAGCACAGAGGAGCACTCCGTCATGCCGTATCCCTGCCAAAGGTTGAGCGCCGGCAGCGCCTTCTGGATGCGATCGAGGAGCGCGGTCGGCATGGGAGACGCGCCGTAGACGAGATCTTGCATCGAGGCCATCCGGGCGGGATCGAACGACGGGTGGTCGAGCGTCATCGCGAGCATGGTGGGCACCATCACGGTCCAGTCGACGGCGTATTCCTCGATCGTGGACAGCACTGCGCCCGGCTCGAAGAGCGAAACGAAAGTCGACACGCCGCCGGTCGTCGGGACGCCCAACGCGCCGCCCATCGACGCGGCATGGAACATCGGCGTCTGATGCAGGTAGACGCGGTCGTCCCGGAAGCCCAACGCGAGCCCGATGTGGTACAGGTTCAAGAGCTCGGCACGCTGCTCGAGCACCGCGCCCTTCGGAAGCCCGGTGGTTCCGCCGGTGTACATGAGCATCACGGCGTCGTCCTCCTCGGGTTCGGGGGGAAGGTTCGGGGTGCCGCTCTTGATGAGGTCTTCGTAACGGAAGTCGCACGGCCCGTCGCCATCCCCGATCAGGACCACGTGACGGAGCGGCAGATCGGAGCGGACGGCGGCGATGTTCCGTGCAAAGTGCTCGGCGAAGACCGCGTCGACGAACACGACCTCGGTGCCGGAGTCGGCGAGGATGTACTGCAGCTCCTTGCCTGCCAAGCGCAGGTTCAACGGGTTCACGATGCCTCCCCCGAGGAAGCCCGCGTGGTAGAGCTCCAGGAACTCGTGCCCGTTGCAGGCCATGATCCCGAACCGATCATCGGCGCTGAGACCGAGCTCTCGGTGCATTGCGTCACGCAACCTCAGCACTCGGTCCGCGTGCGTGTCGAATGTGGCGTTGTAGATGCCGTCGTGGAAGCCGACCTTCGAGGAGAACCTCTCGATCGCTGGGAAGAACATCCGGTGGAACACCAGCTCTTTCATAGGACCTCCTCGGTTCAGACCGTGAGCGGCACATCGATGCCAGCGAGCTCGTGCTTGCCATCGCGTGCCATGAGCTCGGGCACGAGCTGTTCCGGCGTCCGGTCGCCTCGAAGGAGCGCGACGACCGATGCCGCGATCGGCAGCTCGACACGTAGACGGGCAGCCAGCTCGACGGCGACGGGCGCAGTCGCCGCGCCCTCTGCGACGGTCGCTTGCCCGCCGAGCACATCGGAGGCCTGGCGGCCCTGCGCGAGCTCCTGTCCGAGCCGGTAGTTGCGGCTCTGCGGGCTCGAGCACGTTGCAACGAGGTCGCCGTTCCCACTGAGGCCAAGGAACGTCAGAGGACGGCCGCCGACGGCGACGCCCAGGCGGGTGAGCTCTGCGAGACCCCGCGTGATGAGCGCGGCCTTCGTGTTCGTGCCGTATCCGAGGCCATCAGCGACGCCGGCCGCGATGGCGATCACGTTCTTCAGGGCGCCGCCGATCTCGCAGCCGACGACGTCGTCACTCGTGTAGACACGCAACGCCTGCGTCATGAGCAGGTCTTGCATCAGCCGAGCCGACGCCAGATCCCGGAATGCGACACATGTCGCGGCTGGCTGTCCGCTCATGATCTCGCGCGCGAGGTTCGGTCCGCTGAGCACCCCGATCGTCCGCGGATCACGTCGCGGCATGATGTCGAGGAGCACCTCGCTCATCCGCATGCATGTGGTCTGCTCGAGGCCCTTCGCCACGTTGAGCACGAGGGGCGCGACGACCTCGATCGGACTCACCAGAGAACGCAGGTGCTGTGTCGGGACGGCAAAGACGACGACATCGGCGTCGCTGATCGCTGCGCGGAGGTCGCCGGTCACCTCGAGCTCCCGCGGCAACCCGAAGCCCGGGAGGAACTGCACGTTCTCGCGTCCCTGCTGGATCGACGCGACAACCTCGGGTTCCCTCGCCCACAGCGTCGTCTCAGCGCGGGCAGTGAGAAGCGATGCGAGGGTGGTGCCCCACGCTCCCGCGCCGACGACCGCCACGCGGGTCACGACACGACTCCTTCGAACCACCCCTGAGGATCGACGACGGCCGTCATCGGGAGGCTCCGCCCGGTGACCTCTGTCGGGGTGATCGCGAACCAACGATCTCGCGGACCCGGCGCCCACGTCAGGACAGCACGCTCGACAAGCTGCGCTGTAGTAGGACCTCCCGGCGCGAACACCTCAAGAGCTTGTCCGTGGACGCACACGCTCCAACCGGTCTTCGCCTTCACGTCGAAGCCATCCACCTCGAACACCACCGACTGCCCAGCCACCGTCGCCAGAAGCGAGTCGCCCGCGGTGCGGTAGAGGATCTTGCCCGTCGCGTCCGCGGCGTAGTTCACCGGAAGCACGTGCGGCGCCCCGTCGACGATGAGGCCCACCCGCCCGACGCACCCAGACGCGAGCTTCGCGGTGCAGTCCGCCTGGGACAAGATCTCGAGGCCGGACAGAGCGTTCATCACAGGTATCCCCTCAGATCGAGCGGGAGGCTGGACTCGACGAGACGGCGCCCGGTGATCGCACGGGGCACGACCCGCACCCAATGGGGCTTCTGGCCGCCCGCCCACGAATCGACGGCGAGGTGTTGGACTTCGGTCGCGCTCGCGCGATGCGCTGTGCCCTGCACCAAGACACTCCAGCCCGTGTGATGGACCGGATCGATGAAGTCGATCTGGAAGCTCGCCTGCGTTCCGTTCAACTGCTCGAGCTTCTCGCCGGGATCCGAACGGAAGACGATGGCCTCGCCGTCGACGACGTAGTTGACGGGAACTACGAGCACGGAGCCGGACGGCAAGGTGATCGCGACTCTGCCGACCGTGAACGAGCGGAGAAGGACCAGGCACTCGTCACGTGCCAGCTCGACGAGAGCGATGTCTGGGTCGGAGCTCATGGACCGACCCCCGGAAGCTCGAGGTTCGACAGGCGGCGCCCCTCGACGAGATCGAGCGACAACGCCACGAGCGGCCCGCTCGCACCTGCCCAGCCACGAGGCGGCCCGTCCTCCAACGCTGCGACGCTCTCGGGTCCTGTCACGTGCGAGGCGAGACCCACGACCATGACACTCCAACCTTCGTGCGTCACCGCATCGATGTGGTCGGCTTGGAACCCGATCACCGTGTTGTCCGCGATGGCATCGGGATGGTCATGGGGATCGGCCCAGAAGAGGATTCGGTCACCCGCGACGCGATACCTGACCGGGAGGACAGACGGGAGCGCCCGGGACGATGTCGAGACGCGCCCCACCGAGCCGGACGCCAGATGGCGCAGGCACTCGTCTCGCGTCAGCACGTCACCCTCGGGACCCACTTCGATGCGGCTCACGTCTCACCTCGCGGTTCGGGCCTGATCACGACGACCGGGCATGGCGAGTGATGCACGACTTGGTGACTCACGGAGCCGAGGATGAGCTCGCGGGCCCGGCTGAGGCCTCGCGACCCGACGACGACCAACGTGGCGTTCTTCGCTGCGTCGATGAGCGCAGACGCCGCGCCTCCTGCGGCCGTCTCACGCTCGATCGGATGGGTGAGGCCGTGCACGTCGGCCTCGTCCACCGCGTCGCGGAGGATCTCGTCGGCGGCTTCGTTGAAGACCGAAGCGCCCTCGATCGCCCCCGGGTACACCATCACAGGGACGGCCCACACGGACACCAGGCGGACCTTGGCGTGCCGGGCGCGAGCCTCGTCGAGCGCCCACGCCAGCGCCTTCGCTGCGGTGTGCGATCCGTCGACTCCGACGATGATCCGCTCCTCGGTCGGCATCTCGGTGCGGCCGTCGGCGTGGATGACGGCGACGGGGCACTGCGCATGCTGCAGCACGTGCTCGCTCACGGACCCGATGCGAAGGCCCAGGAACCCTCCTGAGCCGCGGGCCCCGACGACCAGCAGGTCAGCCTCTTGCGAGATCGTGACGAGCGCACGCCACGGCAAGTCGCAGACGGACACTCGCTCGACGCTGTTCGCGCGCTCCGCACCGAGGGCGTCGACCACCCACTTGTCGAGCACCGAGAGGGCATCGTCCTCCGAGTACGCCGGGTCGAACTCCTCGGCCTGGTTCTTCGGTCGTCGTTGGTTCAGGTAGTCCCACGCGACCACCGCAGTGACGGGCAGATCTCTGAGCTCGCCTTCGCGCGCCGCCCAGCGGGCCGCTTCCGCGGCCCCGTCGGATCCGTCGATGCCCACGTAGATGGTCATGAGAGCAACGTGACACAAGCGGCGCCGAAAGCGCAGGGCCCTGTGGGCGGGAAGACGAGGACGAACGTCCCGTTCGCGTTCACTGCACGACCAGTGCGGTCACCATGCCGGTCATGCCGTTCGCGTTCTCGGCGTGGGGGAGGATGTGGCAGTGCCACACCCAGGTGCCGACCTCGGTGGCGTGCACGAGCACCGTGTAGCGCTCGCCCGGGGCGACGGTCACGGTGTCTTCCATCGACGGGGTCGCGAGCGGCAAGCCGTCCTTGGCGATCACCATCTGGGGCATGCCGTGCAGATGCATCGGGTGGATCTGCGTGCCTTCGTTCATGTACTGCACCTCGACCCAGTCGCCCTGCTTCGCGACGATCGGCGCGGTGGCCGGGAACGACTTGCCGTTGAGGGCGTAGCCGATGACTCCGGAGTCGTCGAGGATCATCACCTGCTGTTGACTGACAGTGACGCCGGCGGGCACGGGCTCGTCGCCGACGATGAACGCGCCGGCGAGCCCATCGGGCACTTGCTCGACCGCGTTGTGGTGCGAGTGGTACATGCCCACAGCCGGGGTGTCCTGAACCGTCCACTCGTAGGTGAACGTCTCACCCGTCTTCACCGGGTCCTGTGTCACGTAGGTGGTGCCGTCCATCGAGTTCGGTGTGAGGAGACCGTGGAAGTGGATCGAGGTGGACTGCGGCATCTCGTTGTGCAGCACGATCTTCACGTGGTCGCCTGGATCGACCTTGATCGTCGGGCCGGGCACCGTGCCGTTGTAGGTCATCGCGTCGACTGTCTTGTCCGGTGCGACCTGCCACTTCGTCACCGCGGCGGTCAGATCGAATTGCTTCGTGCCGTCGGGAAGGATCGTCGGAGCGAGCAGCTGTGCACCCAGGCCGTCTGTCTTGGCCGGGAATGCGGCGATCGAGTCCTTCATCGCTTGGTCCATCTCCGCGGCCGTCATTGTCGACCCGGAGGACGAGCCCCCGGCTGAGCCTGACGCCGGCCGAGCGGTGCCCGCCGCGCTGCCTGCACCGAGGTGCAGCATCGCCTGCATCCCCGACGCCTGGTGGCCGGCGACCTCGCAGAACACCGTGTATGTGCCGGCGGCGAGGCCCGACACGTCGAGGTGGGCGCTTTTCCCGGGCGGGATCAGGTCGGTCCGGAGGTCTGTGCCCTGGACGCGAAAGTTGTGGTCGACGGTGCCGCTGTTCACGATGTCGAGCCCGCCTGACTGCGACGCCGTGATCATCTCGGGCGTGATGGAGAACTCGGTGAGCGTCACCGTCGTGGCGCCGCCTCCGGCGCCCACGGTCGTGGTGCCCTTCGACTCGTCGATCGCCCGCATCCCGAACCCGATTGCAACCGCGCTCGCGAACAGAGCGACGGCGGCAAAGGCCCAGATGAGCAGGGTCCAGCCGTCGCGTCGCGTCTGCCGTTTGTTGATGAGCGCCTCGAGGGTCTCGAGATCGTTCGCCGACAAGGTGCGGTCGCTGGGTTCCGGCTCGCGCGTGGGTTCGTCCGTGCTGAGGCTCATGGAAGCGATCGTGCGACGTCGGGCGTCGCGCGCTCAGGGCCGGGAGTCGGTCAGTGAGGGGACCTTGGTCCCGATGCGCGGGCCGCCTCGAAGTCCCGGATCCGGACTGAGAGGCACGTGACGCAACCGTCGCGCTTCTCGAACTCGCTGATGTCCACGATCACGGGTTCGAAGCCCAGGTCCGCGATCTGGTCGGTGCTGCGAGGGCAGCTCGCCGCCACCAGCACCCGACGGGCGTCGAGCACGACGACGTGCGCGCCCGCTTCCTCGGGGACTGGCAGGAAGCGGGGGAAGACGGTCGGATCGTCGACGAGCGGCGGAAACCCGATGACGGTGCCGTCCGGGAGGGCGGTCACGGCCGACTTGAGGTGCAGCACCTTGGTCACCGGCAGCGGCACGACGAGGGCTCCGATCGGACGCAAGATCGAAGAGAGCTGTGCGATGCCCTCCGCGTTCGTCCGTTCGCCGTGGCCGACATAGATGGTGTCGCCGATCTTCAGCACGTCACCGCCGTCGAGTGTGCCTGGCGGACGGATGCGGTTCAGCGACAGTCCGAGGTCCTCGACGACCTTCTCGACGTCGACGATCTCGGGTTTGCGGGCGTCGGCGCCGGGCCGCGTGATGACGGCCAGGTTCTTGTAGATGACGACCGTGTCCTCGACGAAGACGGCGTCGGGGCAGTCGTCGGCGGGTGGGACCTCGACGAGATCCCACCCGCACGACGCCATCGCTCGCACGTATCCGTCCCACTGGTCCTTCGCCAGGCGGTCATCGACTGGTACGCGCTCGATCGTGGTCACGATGCCCTCGGAGAGCCGAGGACCGGGACGCCGGATGAGTGCGAGGCGAGCCATCAGACCGTCACCTCCGCGTCGACGGGCAGGTCGACGGGCTCGAGAACTTCTCCGAGGCGTTCACGCCGCGCCTTGGAAGGCATAGATCGGCAGGCCGAGCAACAGGAGCAGCATGGCCCAACGGTCCGTCAGGGGTTCGCGGCGAGACTCGCTGCGAGCTGCGCGGCCCACTGGACGGCGCGCTCTGCCTCGCCAGGAAGCAGATGGCTCGTCTTGTCGACGAGGAAGCTCTCCGGATCGGCGACGAGGTCGTAGCCGAGCTTGGTGAGCCGCTTCTCGATCCCGCGGGACGCCCGCCCGGTGAGCAGCGGAGACGCGTCGATGCGGGTGTCGAACGCCGCCGCGCCCCTGTTCTCCACGGGAGCCAGCTCATGGAACCAACCTCGAAGCCCCTCGTCTTCGGCGTCGGGGTCCAAACTGAGGCCGGAGCCGGGCTTCGACAGCGAGTCCTTGGCGGCTTTGCGCGACTTCTCGCTCGACATCGAGTGCACATGCGTAGGTCCGCCCACGACGAGCAGGTCGGCGCCGGCGATTCGCTCGGGCGTCGCCCCCTCGACGGGCACCACGTCCACGTCGAATTGAGGTCGGAGACCGTCGGCGATGTGGTTCGCGACGGTGTGCGTGTTGCCGTACATCGATTCGTACACGATCAGCGCTCGCATGCGTCCAGCGTGATCCCATGCTCGCTGCCCGTGTAGGGCCGAAGGTCACCGAGGGACGTTGGGCTCTGGTCCCGCTCGGATCGGCGGGCCGATCATCGAGTCGTGAGAGGCAGAAGTTGGGGCGCGTTCGTCCTCTCGGTGTGCGTCGCCGTCCTCGCCGCCTGCGCACCGAAGCCGGCACCCGATCAATCGGCGTCGCCGACTCCGATGGTCGTCGACACGGATGGTGGTTCCGACGACGCGATGGCTCTCCTCTACCTCCTCCAGGATCCGGCCGTCGACGTGGAGGCCGTCACCGTCTCGGGCACGGGCCTGGTGCATTGCCCGATCGGCGCGGCGAACGCGGCTGGTCTCGTCGCGCTCGCCGCTCCGGGACGTTCCATCCCGATCGCCTGCGGGCCCGCAGAGCCCGTCGACGGGGATCGGAGCTTTCCCGACGACTGGCGAACCCAAGCCGACGGGCGCTACGGCGGCATCCTGCCGAGCGGCGAGGCGCCCGCTGTCTCGAGCGACGCGGTCGGGCTGCTCGTCCGGGTCGTGCACGACGCGCCTCGGCCGGTGACCGTCCTCACCCTCGGGCCGTTGACCAACGTGGCCCTCGCGCTCGAGGCCGACCCGAGCATCGCGCGCGAGATCGACCACGTCGTCGTGATGGGAGGCGCGTTCTCAGTGCCGGGCAATGTGCACCTCGATGCGCACCCGAGCGCCTCGATCGCAGAGTGGAACGTCTACGTGGACCCAGTAGCGGCGGAGCGAGTGCTCGACAGTGCAGTCCCCGTGACGTTCGTGCCGCTCGACGCGCAGGTGCCGGTCGACGTCTATGTGGTCCGCGCGGTTGCACGCAATGCCAGCACCGCTTCCGGACACGTCGTCGCTGAGCTCTTGACGTCGAGTCCCTTCTTCGTGTCCGGGCAGTTCTTCTTCTGGGATCCGCTCGCGGCAGCGGCCGCTGCGCAGCCCTCCCTCTTCACGAACCGCGCGGCGCAGGTGTCCGTGGTGACCGACGGTTCGGGTGCGGGATGGACGACCGTCGGGAAGGGGGCGCGCGTGGAGATCGCGGGCGTCGTGAAAGACGAGGCGTTCATCGACGCCTTCCTCACGACATTGAACGCGGGCGCTGCGCCTGTCGCGCCCTCTCACGTTCCTGATGCCGTCATCACGGCGGGGGCCGGGTGCTCCGTGACGCCGTCCGCCATCGCCGGCGGCTCGTCGGTGCTGGAGCTCGCGTCGCCGTCAGCCGCGGTCGCGGTCGGGGCCATCGAGCAGGGCCGGACGGACGCCGAGATCGAGGCGTTCCTCGCGACCTCGCCGACCGGGCCCCCACCATGGTTCAAGTTGTCAGCGCTCCTCGAGACCGGGGATGCTCCGGCATCGACGCTTGTCGAGCTCCACCCGGCCGACCTCACTGTGGTCTGCCTCGGGTTGGGGGCGGAGGGTCCACAAGTCACCGGCCGGGCGGCACTGCGCGTGGGTTGAGCCCGCACACGCGAAGATAGGGGAGTGTCCGATCCTCCTCGCATCACGGTGTTCCTGCTCGACGATCACGAGATCGTCCGGCGGGGCATCCGTGATCTGCTCGAGGCCGAGGGTGACATCGAGGTGGTCGGAGAGGCGTCCACGGCAGAGCAGGCGGTGGGACGGGTGCATGCGCTCGACCCCGACGTGGCCGTCCTCGACGTCCGGCTGGAAGATGGAAACGGCATCGAGGCCTGCTCGCGACATCCGCTCGCTCCACCCCCGCACCGCGTGCCTCATCCTCACCTCCTTCGCGGACGATGAGGCGCTGTTCCAGGCGATCCTCGCGGGCGCCGCGGGCTACCTGCTGAAGCAGATACGCACGAACGACCTCGTCGACGCCGTCCGCCGGGTCGCGGCCGGGCAGAACCTGCTCGATCCCGCGGTGACGGCTCGGGTGCTCGAGCGACTGCGTTCGGGCAACCCGCAGGACGAGCTGTTGGCTCGGCTCACCGAGCAGGAGCGCAAGGTGCTCGTGTTGCTCGCCGAGGGCCTCACGAACCGGCAGATCGGCGAGAGGCTCCACCTCGCGGAGAAGACAGTGAAGAACTACGTCACATCTGTCCTGTCGAAGCTGGGCATGACGCGGCGAACGGAGGCGGCGGTGTACGCCGTGCGCCACCTCGACCAAGGACACGACAAGTAACCGGTGTGCCGCTCAAGTGAGCGGCACACACCACTCGAGGCGTGACCCCTTCGGCGTGCGAGCGGTGAGCGTGAACGTGCCGCCGAGGTGCTCGGCTCGGGCCTGCATGTTTCGCAGCCCTCGCCCGTCGCCGGGTGTGTCGGACGGCCCGACGCCGTTGTCTTCGACGCGGAGCGTGAGCAGCCCGTTGACGGCAGTGAGGCGGACCTCGACCTCGGTCGCCTGCGCGTGACGCGCGACGTTCGACAGTGCTTCGCGCAGGACCGGAAGCAGCTCTTCGGCCAGGTGCTCCTCCGTGAGCGAGTCGATGGGTCCGTCGAAGAATGTGCGAGGTTCGACTCGCAGGGTCGGGGTCATCTCGGAGACGAGCGCGATGACTCGCCGGCGCAAGCTCTCGCCTCCCGCGAGCTGGACGGGCGCGTCGAGGGCGAAGATCGTCGATCGGATCCGCTTGATCGTCGTGTCGAGATCGTCGACGGCGAGCTGCACTCGCTTTCCGGTCTCGGCATCGAGCAGACGAAGCGTCGCCTGGAGCGAGAGCCCGACCGCGAAGAGCTGCTGGATGACCGTGTCGTGCAGATCCATCGCGATGCGCTCACGGTCCTCGAGCAGCGCCAGGTCCCGCACCCGGGCGTGCAGCCTTGCGTTTTCGATCGCGACGCCGGCTGCGACAGCGAGTGCCACGACGAGTTCTTCGTCGATGTCACTGAACGCGTCCTCCGAGCGCTTGTCGGTGAGGTACAGGTTCCCGAAGATCTCACCGCGCACGGTGACCGGCACCCCGAGGAACGACCGCATCGGTGGGTGGTTCGGGGGGAAGCCGAAGCTGTCGGGATGCTCGCGCAGGTCGGGAAGTCGGATCGCTCGTGGCTCACGGATCAGGAGGCCGAGGATGCCGTGACCCTTCGGCAGGTCACCGATCTGAGCTCGCTGCTCGGGGTCGATGCCCACCGTGAGGAACTCCGACAGGAACGTCCCGGTCGGGTCGAGCACTCCGAGCGCCCCGTACTGGGCATCAGCCAGCTCGGTCGCCGATTCGACGATGCGTTGGAGGGTTGCGGTCAGGTCGAGGTCGGTGCCGATCGCGACGACCGCGCGAAGAAGCCTTCTGAGGCTCCTCGGGCCGGCCACCCCTCCATTGGGCACGGGCAGAGACTAGGACCTCAGCAGTAGCCCAACGTCGCCGCTTCCGCGCGGAAGACGGTCGCGGTGGTCGGGATGCGCGATGGCGATGAGGGCGCGTGTGCGCTCCCGGATCGAGCGACCCCTGAGCTCGGCCACGCCCCACTCGGTCACGACCTTGTCCACGGTGTTCTTGAGCGTCGTGACGACATCACCGGGGTCGAGCTGGGACACGATCTTCGAGATCGACCCGTCCCTGGTCGTCGAGTGCAGGACGACGAAGCCCTGCCCGCCGTCGGAGTACATCGCCCCGCGAGCGAAGTCGGCCTGGCCGCCGCTGGACGAGTAGTAGCTGCCGTGGATGGTCTCGGATGCGCATTGCCCGAGCAGGTCGACCGAGATCGTCGCGTTGATCGACACGAACCCGGCTTCCTGAGCGATCACGCGCGGGTCGTTCACGTAGCGAACCGGCCAGAGCTCGAACGCTGTGTTCTCGTCGAGGAAGTCGTAGAGACTACGAGTGCCGAGCGCGAAGGTGCCGACGGCTTTCGTCCGATTGAGCTGCTTCGCGACTCCAGTGATCACCCCCAAGTCGACGAGCTCGGTCACTCCATCGGACAGCAGCTCGGTGTGCACGCCCAAGTCGCGGTGGCCGCGCAGCGCGGAGAGGATCGCGTTCGGGATGGACCCGATGCCGGTTTGGATCGTTGCACGGTTCGGTATCCGCTCAGCGACGAACGCCGCGATGCGATCGTCGAGCTTCACGGACGGCGCGGGGATCACCTCGACGAGGGGGTAGTCCGCTTCGCACCACCCCACGACCTGGCTGATGTGCACCTGGTTCCGCCCGAAGGTGCGGGGCATCTGTGGGTTGGCCTCGAGGAAGAAGCGGGCCCTGCCGATGAACGAGGCGACGTAGTCGGCGTTCAGACCGAGGCTGAAGTATCCGTGACGGTCAGGTGGTGACGCCGCTGCGACGATGAGCGGGTCGGTGGTGCGCGCGTTGAGGATCGCTCGCATCTCGCTGAAGTTGTTGGGGACGAGGTCGATCGTCCCCGCGCGAAAGCAGGGCCGAGTGATCTCCGACAGGAAGTAGGAGACGTGGCGCAACCGATCGCCGAACGAGCCATGGAGATACGGCCGGTCGCGCAAGCAGTGCATCTGGTGCACCCGGACGCGTTCGAGCTCGCCGGCTGCAGCCTCGACGGCATCCAAGACCGTCACTGGTTCGCCGTTCGCGAGGGGAACGATGAGATCTGCCCCGACTCCGATGTGCTCGAGCACGGCGTTGGCCGTCGTGGCATCGATGCGTGGGCTCACGTGACGCAACGTACGACGGACTGCGCCGCAGCGCTCAACCGGCGCGGAGGAGATGGTCGACGAACCATGTGCGGGCGAGCGCGGCCGCCTGCTGCAGTGCACCCGGCTCCTCGAACAGGTGCGTTGCGCCCGGCACGATCGCCAGCCTGCGCTCGCACCGAAGCGCAGCGAGCGCGGTGCGATTGAGGTCGAGGACCACGCTGTCGAGGCCGCCGACGATGAGGAGCGTGGGGGCCGTGACCCGTGCGAGCCTCACCGCGAGGTCTGGTCGGCCTCCGCGGGAGACCACGGCGCCGACGCCGTCGCCGAGTTCAGCCGCAGCCACGAGCGCCGCCGCAGCACCGGTGCTCGCGCCGAAGTACCCCACTGCCAGCTCGCTCGTCTCTCGGTTCGCCTTGACCCACTGCGTCATCCCGATGAGACGCTGAGCGAGCAGGAGGATGTCGAACACGTTCGACCGGTCGGCCTCTTCGTCAGGCGTGAGGAGGTCGAACAGCAGCGTCGCGATGCCGGCTTCGTTCAAGACGGCGCTGACGTAGCGGTTCCGGGGGCTGTGGCGACTGCTGCCGCTCCCGTGGGCGAAGAGCACGACTGCGCGGGCACCTTCGGGCACGACCAGATCACCGGTCAGGCTGACATCCCCCAAGGGAACGGTGACGGTCGATTCGTGTGCGGGCGGATCCGGTGCGCCTTGGGGCGCGACCCCCGCGTTCTGCAGGCACTCGACCACTTCGTCGTCGCTCGTCTGAGCGAAGTCGTCGTAGAACTGCCCGACAGCGAAGAAGGGCTCTGGCGTTGCGACGCAGACGAACTCGTCAGCGACGCCGGCGAGCCGCCCTGTCCAGCCGGGCGGGGCGACTGGCACCGCGAGAACGATCCGAGAGGCGCCCTCGGATCTCGCAACGGCGCACGCGGCTCTCGCCGTCGATCCGGTCGCGATGCCGTCATCCACGATGATCACGACCTTGCCCGCGAGCGGGATCCGGGGTCGCTCCCCCCTGAACCGCATCGCCCGTCGGCTCAGCTCGTCTCGTTGCTCTGCTTCGACCGCGGCGAACTCGCGGCGGTGACGTGGGCGGCGCTGACGACGTCGTGGTTGACGACCCTGGCGCCGCCTTCGCCGATGGCACCCATGGCGAGCTCGGGCTGGACAGGAACGCCGAGCTTGCGGACGACGATCACGTCGAGCGGGGAGCGAAGCTCGCGCGCGACCTCGGCGGCGACCGGTACCCCACCTCTCGGCAGGCCGACGACGACGATGTCTTCGCCCCGCAGGTGTGCGAGGCGGCGGGCGAGGTGGCGCCCGGCGTCGGCACGGTCGGCGAACCTCATGTCCGGTCCACCTGGTCGCTGTGGACCACGACGACGGGACATGGCGCGTGGTGCACACAATGGAGGCTCACGGATCCGAGTCCGAGGCCACGCAGGCCGCCTCGGCCACGAGAGCCGACGACGAGGAGGGCGGCGGTCTCCGCCGCGTCGCGCAATGCCGCCGCTGCTCCCAGAGGCGAGCTGATGGTCTCGATCTGCGGAGGCCCCGCGCGCCCGATTGCTTCGGCGATCATGTGGTCGAGCAGCGACGTGCTGGTCTGTTCGAGCCGCTCGTGCTCAGACGTCGTCGCTGGTCCGAACGGCAGGACGACTTGGGTCTCGTGGTACGCGTTCACGACTTCCAGTGGTGTCCTGCGCCGTTTTGCTTCGGCGACCGCCCAGCGCAGCGCCGCGCGCGACGGCTCTGAGCCGTCGACTCCGACCACGATCGTGCGTGTCCGCGGCTTCGCATCATGGGGGACCACCGCGACTGGGCAGGTGGCCGATTCGATGCACCGTTGACTGACCGAACCGAGCAAGCGGCCAGTGAAGCCGGCGTGGCCCCGTGATCCGACCACGAGCAGGTCGGCACCAGCGGCCACCTGAGTGAGCACGGGCGCCGGCTCGCCCTCGATGAGCATCGGTGTGAGGTCGATGCCCGTCGCGCCGACTGACGCGACTGCTTTGTCCAGGATTGCGCGGGATCCTTGCTCCAGCAGTTCGGGGTCGACGGGTGTCGGGCCCCTCCCTTCGTAGAGCGCGAGAGGGACCAGCCACGCGTGCACCACGTCCAGTGCCGCGCCCCAGAGCTCGGCGTCGGCGACCGCCCATGACAATGCGCGGCGCGAGGTCGCCGACCCGTCGACCCCGACCACGATCCGCTCTATCGATCCACTCTTCACACCTCGATGGTGCGAGCAGTCATCGAGGTGTGACCAGGGCTGAACGTCCCGGGCTACAGGCCCGACGGATAGGTCTCAGGGGGCTCGCCTTCGTCCCACAGGGACGTACGTTCCAGCGGCTCCAGGGCGGTCGTGTGATCGAGGTGGAGGATCGCGTCGAACTGGTCGCCAAGGCGAGCCATGAACCAATGGCTCGCGCGCTCGGTGTCGGGGCGGTAGATCACGCCGATCGCTCGCTCGAGCCGCGGCCGCCGGAGGTCAGGGTGGGCGGACGTGGCGAGCAGGAATCGGTCGAGGCCCGAGTCGTGGAACCGACGCTCGAAGCTGTCGGGAAGCGAGGGTCTCACGTGCTTGCGCTCGGCCGGTCCGCCCCACTGCGACGCGGCGGTGACGGTGCCGTGGTGCGTGGTGCACCCCACGAGCACGCAGTCGGACGGCCACAGGGTGCGAGCGAGCTGTCCGACGTTCAGCTCGCCCGTCGCTCCCATCTGCGTGGCGCGCGCGTCGCCGACGTGGGAGTTGTGCTCCCACACGACGATCCGCGATCGACCGAGCTGGCGGTCGAGGTGGCTGACCAACGCCCGGAGGGTCGCCGCCATGTGCGAGTCCCGAAGGTTCCACGACGACACGTCGGCGCGGTACATCTCCCGGTAGTACTGCTCGGCGTCGCGGACGAGCACCGCGTTCTGCTCGGCGTGGAAGAGCTCGTCCTCCGCAAGCGTGCCGTCGGAGGCCAGGAGCCGAGCGCTTCTCCGCTGGAGGTCGGTGAGCTGAGCGACCACCTCGTCTTCGCACGGGAGCTTGAGGTCGAGCGCGATCGCCTGCCCGTACCTGGCACCGACGTCCCCCACGTGATCGAAGCAGCTGTACCGAGCCCGGGCCGCGTCGGCAGCTTCGGCATCGACGACGTCGAGATAGGTGATCACCGCCTCCATCGATGCGCGCAAGCTGTAGAGGTCGAGACCGTAGAAGCGCGCCTTGGACCGTCGGTCGCTGCAGGAGTCGTTTCGCGCTCGCAGCCACTCGACGAACCCGCACACATCACGGTTGCGCCACATCCACGCCGGGAACCGCTGGAAGTCGGAGAGTGCCGATTGTGCATCGACGTCGGTGGACTCGCCCATCACGTAGCGGTTGACTCGATAGGCGTCGGGCCAGTCGGCCTCGACGGCGACCGCGTTGAAGCCCTTCTCGTCGATCAGACGCTTCGTGATGCGCGCTCGTTCCCGATAGAAGTCGTGCGTGCCGTGGGTCGCCTCGCCGAGCAGCACGAGCCGGCGCTCGCCGACCGAGTCGAGCAACGTGTCGTAGTCGGCTCGAGCTCCGAGGATCGGGACCGCTTCGTGCATGGCATGACTCCTCAATCGGCGACTCTCACCGCGACCGCGGGCCGGATCTTCGATGCTCGCTTGGCCGGTCCGAGGGTCGCGAGGATCGACGCGCCGAACGTGGCGCCGAGGATCACGGTGACGTCGCGCCACGCGATCGGGTACGGGCCGTGCAGGCCTTGGAAGGCCGCGCTGTTGCGGTAGAGCAGGTAGGTGGTGATCACGGCGAGCACTGCGCCGATCAAGATGCCTTCCGCCGCGACGAAGGTGCTCTCCGCCATGAACGCGCGCTGCACGGCCTTCGCCCGGAACCCGAGCGCGCGGAGCACGCCGATCGTGCGCCGCCGCTCGCGCACCGCCCTCACCATCACGACGCCGAGGCCCATGATCCCGACCAGCAACCCGAGCGCGAGGAACCCCTGCATCAGGCGGAAGAAGCTCTGGCTCGCGGCGAGGTTCTGCTCGACGAACTGGCGGATCGAGGTCGCGACGACGCCCGCCGCGAGGAACCGTCCTTGGAGCTCGGCGGCGAGCGCCACATCGTCGACCGAGGGCGCGTCGAGCATGTAGCTCGACTGCTTCGCGTCACGGAAGTCGGCGAGCGCTGCGTCCTTGCTCGTGAGGATCGGGAAGCCGACCTCGCCCACTCCGATGTTGTAGAAGGCGCCGGCCGAGGACATGATCCCCGCGATCGTCTTCACATGAGTCGTCCCGGTCTCCGGATCGGTGATCGTGAAGGTGTCGCCGACCCCGAAGGGTTGTGTGGCAGGGCCACCGCCCGAGCCGAAGAAGTTGTCCACGACGACGTAGCTGGGGTCGGCCGCGACGGCTGCCCAGACGGCCTTGTCGTTGCCCAGTCCGGCCATCCGCTTGTCGAGCGGGTAGATGTGCGAGCCCTTGGAGAGGTCGGGCAGCCCGACGACGACGACAGGGAGCGGCTTGTCGGTGCGATGCCCGGGGTCGGTCGAGCTGCCGTGCGCGATCACGAGCGGCATGACGTCCCTGACGCGGCCAGCGAAGGGACCGGATCGCAGCACGGTCATCGGGTTGCCCTCGATGAGCGTCCCGTTCACGTCGACACGGTGCGTCCATCCGGCGCTCGCGTCCGCGACGGCCTGACCGGTCGAGGAGGCGAGGATCGCGCCGATCTCGGTGAGCAGCACCACCACGAAGACGACGATGCTGTACATGACGAGGGTCGCTCCGGTGCGGAAGCGGCGGTTGGTCGGATACGCGATCGCGAGGCGGGCCGTGAGCGCCGCTTCGCCCGGTCGATCGAGCCACCGCCGGAGCGGCCACAGGACGACGGTCTGGTTCTGCGTGATGAGGAGCACGGCCGAGAACGTGACCTGCACGCCGAGCACGATGTAGGTGGTCATGGACGGGCCGTCGAAGATGCTTGGCCGGAACAGGTTCGCGGTGAGCGACCACAGCAAGATGCCGAGCGACACCGCCGACCATGCTGCGCGGGGCGAGAGCCACATCCGAAGGAGCGGCACCGCGGCGAGCGCTGCCAGCGCGGGCATGAGGTAGACAGCGGCGCCGGCGCTGTTCGCGATGGCAACCGCGGCGCCCGCGGTGAGCAGGGCGCACGCGATCGACGAGGCGATCACCCAGCCCCGCCGGAGGACGCGACCCGACGCGGGCGGGAGGTCCCGGATCGCCGCGATGATGTTCAGGCGGCTCAGGCGCACGCTCGTCAGGAGCACGGTGAGGAAGGCGATCACGAAGCCTGCGGCGAAGCCGTTGACGAGGCTGATGGTGCTGACGCGGAACGTGAGGTCGAGCTGCTGTGACGCGCTGTTCCACTGGTTGATGATCGCCTCGGCGATGCCGACGACCCCTCGCCCGACGACCGCACCGACCACGAGGCCGAGCGCGCCGGCGATGAACGCATAGACCGCGCCCTCGATCGCGAACTCGCCGACGAGGCGTCGGCGGGTGAGCCCGACCGCGCGCAACATGCCGAGCTGGCTCTTGCGCTCCTCGGCCAGCATCACGAACACGTTCACCAGCAGCAAGATCCCCGCGATGATGCTGAAGCTGCCGATGAACAGGAACAGCGAACCCATCTGGTTCGACGTCTCCGTGGCCGAGTCGAGGGTCTCCTTCTTTGCCTCTGACACCACGGTCGTGAGGCCGCCCGGCGCGAGAAGCTGATCGATGCGCTCGTGCACGGGTTGCGTGAGCGCGGCGCCCGCTTCGGTGCCGCCGCGGTTCGAGATCAAGGTGGTCGTCAGCGGCTGGGTCGACACGCCTGACTCCCGGGCGAGCCGCTCGAGCGTGCCGGGGGAGAAGAACGCGTTCGCATTGACCACAGCACCGAGACCAGCGCCTGCAAGCCCCTCGCGTGGGACGATGCGCACGACGCGCGCCTGGGCCGGCTTGCCGAACACGAAGAACGTGATGGTGTCTCCGACCCCGACGCGCAAGCGGTGTGCGAGCTCGTCGTTGATGACGACCTCGCCGTTCCCCGGTGCAGGCCCAGAGAGGCCCGAAGCCGAACCCCCGAAGCTTGCGGCCTGGGCGAAGTCCAGGTCCCACAGCAGGGTGATCGGTTCGGCTCGCGGCACGCCGTCTCGTGTGAACGTCGTCGCGCCGACCGTGTTGTGCACGGTGAGCACTCCGTCGACGTTCGGGTCGGACTCGAGCGCCGTGAGGCGCTGGGCGATCGCGGCTCCACGGGCAGGGTCAGCGGTGGTGATGCGTTCGTCGATGGGCCCGAGCGCTTGGACCGCGACGTGTCGGATGGATGTGTCGAGCGAGTCGCCGACCGCGAGGCTGCTCACGATCAGCGCGGTGCCGAGCACTGAGCCGCTGATGATCAGGATCGCCTCGGTGCGTCGGCGTGCGATCTGACGGAACGCGAGACGTCGGAGCACCGGGCTCGTCGCGACGAGGATGAGGGTCGCTCCCAGCGCAAGGGCCAGAAGGACCAGCAGCGGGGGCGTCAGCTCGGGATACATGGCTACCCGCGAACCAGCGCCGGTTCGGGTGTCACCCGCCGATCGTCGGATTCGAGGCGGCCGTCACGCATGCGCACGATCCGGCCCGCGGACGCGCCGATCGCCGAGTCGTGGGTGACGAGGACGATCGTCTGCTCCTCTTCTCGGTTGAGCTCCTGGAGGAGCTCCATGACCGACTGCGCCATCGTGCTGTCGAGGTTCCCCGTCGGCTCGTCTGCCCACACGATCGCAGGACGACCGACCAGGGCACGCGCGACAGTGACGCGCTGCTGCTCGCCGCCGGACATCTCGTTGGGGCGGTGCCCGGCGCGGTGGCCGAGGCCGACGCGCTCGAGCATCTGAACGGCACGCGCGCGGGCCTCTTTCGGACGGGTGCCCCTCAGCAGCAGCGGCAGCTCGACGTTCTCGACCGCGTTGAACACGGGGATCAGGTTGAACGCCTGGAAGATGAAGCCCATCGCCTGCGCGCGGTGCAGCGTGCGCTCAGCGTCACCCATCGCGAACAGATCGCGGCCCTCGACGAAGACCTGCCCATGGTCGATGTCGTCGAGCCCGGACAGGCAGTTGAGCATCGTGGTCTTGCCGGAGCCTGACGGACCCATGACGGCGACGAGCTCGCCTCGCGCGACCTCGAGGTTGATGCTGTCGAGCGCGATCACCTCGCCACCGGTCGACCGATAGAGCTTTCGAACGTCTCGAGCGACCAAGAGCGGTTCCACCCAACAAGACTGCGGCTGATGCCGGTCACGCCGGAAGAGTCGAAGGTCCTCGGTGGGGCTGATGAAGAACACGTCCAAGACGCGAAACGAGGGGCCGCCTCGCGGCGGCCCCTCGGTCCCTCGGATCGGAGAGGTCAGATGGCTGCCGGCACCCCGTGCGAGATGGTGGTCTCGACCGGAGCGAACGCCTCGCTCTTCGATGTGCGGAAGGCGTGCACGAAACCGGCCGCCGATGCCAGCAGGAGGACGAACCCGGCGATCAGGCACACCCACGATGCGAGCATCGCCTTGTCGCCGAAGATGCTGAACCCGTACGAGGTGAGCAACAGCCCTCGGAGGGTCTCGCCGCGGAACAGGGTGTCGACCTTGCCTTCGAGCACGGTTGCGGCCTTGTCGAGCTGGGCTGCGTTCGGCGTGCCCTTGGCCTGTGCGTCGGTCGCTGCGGCCCTCGCGGCCCGTGCGTCACCGCTGGTCTGTGAATAGGTCTTGCCGCCGTTCACCGCGGCAAGGTGCCCGGCGATGTAGTCGTTCGCGTACACCTGGGCCTGTGCTCCCGTGGTGAGGGGCTGACCGGCGTACTTGACGAGTCCGGCCGACTGCTGCTCCTCGGGGGAGAGACCGGCGACCGGCGTGAAGGTGATCTTTTGCTGGGAGAGCTGGTCATGCACGTAGCTCTGGGCGAACACTGCGTTCGACCGCAACACGAGTCCCAGCACGATCACGAGCACGGCGAGCATTGCCCCGCCGACGCTGAAGATGATGTCAAGGGTCCTGCGCTTCATTGTTCTGGCTCCTCTCGATCCGACCTTTCCTCCTTTCTCGCATGATCAGGGTCGGGTCATCAGGGGCGAAGGTCCTTGTTCTTCAAGGACCTGGGACGCTCAGCTGCCTCGCTCGCATCGCGCGAACGGGTCAGGTCAGGGCAGGTTCGCGGTCGTCGGGCTTCGGCCGCTCGTGGGGGAGGTCGGAGGTGAAGGCGAGAGAGGCGAGCGCCAGGAGCGCGGCAGCGAGCAGGCCGGCCTTGAGTGCGACGAGCTGGGCCTGCTCGTAGTCGTCGACGATGGCTTCGGTTGTCGACCTGCTGAGTCCCGCCTCTCCGGCGGCCTTCTCGATCTCGCTCGAGGAAACGAAGTCGACCCCCGTTCCTGCAGCGGTGCTGACCTGTGTCGCAACCTGCTGGTTGATGCGGTCGTCGTTCTGGATGTGAGAGATGAACGCGCCGGTCAGACCGGCGAGGACGATCGCGCCGATGAGCGCGACCCCGAGCGACGACCCGAGCTGTTGTCCGGTGTATTGCAGCCCCCCGGCCTCACCGCGGCCCGACGCGTCGACCGACGACTGCACGACGTTGCCGAGCTGCGATGCCATCAGACCCATTCCCACGCCCAACAGCCCCATCGACATTGCGAAGCCGGCTTCCTTCAGCTGCGGGTCGATCGTGGCGACGAGCACCAGTGCGGCCACGAACGCCGTCCACAACCCTGCCCGCACGATCGTTCGGATCGGGAAGCGCTTCGACAACCGCGAGCCCAGCGCCGAAGAGATGAACATCGTGATCGAGACGGGCAGCATCTTGATGCCGGTCTCGAGCGTGTCGAGGCCGAGCACCAGCTGCAAGTACAGCGGGATGACGAAGAACACGCCCATGAGGATCAGGTTCTGGCTGAACAACCCGTAGAGCCCAGCTCTCAACGTGGGGATCTTCGTGAGGTCGAGGTGCACGAGCGGGTCTTTTCCCGTCGCCTCCCGATGCTGTTCCCAACGGACGAAGGACCACAGCAGCACGCCGCCGAACGCGATCACGAACAGCGTGACTGACAGGCCGAACGGCTCGACGGGCGAGTCCTTCGGCTGCACCCAGCCCCAGGTGCTCGACTGGAGCACACCGAGCACGACGACGCCGAGACCGCCCGCCGACAGCACCGTCCCCACACCGTCGAGGCGCGGCTTGGCCCCACTGCGCGGCGCGTCAGCGATGAACCGCGTCGTCAAGAGGATGAAGGCGACGAGCACGACCTCGCCGGCGAACACGACGCGCCACGACAGCTCCGTCGTGGCCCAGCCACCGACGATCGGCCCGACCGCGATGCCGGCCCCCGCGACCCCGCCGATCACGGCATAGGCCCCCTTGCGAGCAGTTCCCTCGAAGTTCCCCGCGATCAGCGCCGCCATGGCCGGAAGCACGAGCGCGGCACCGAGCCCTTCGAGGACGGACCACCCCAACGCGAGGATCGTGACGGTCGGCGCTACCGCCGTCAACGCGGATCCGCACGCGTAGATCACGAGACCGACGACGAACGCACGGCGACGACCGATGATGTCGCCGATCTTCCCGCCGGTGAGCATGAACATCGCCATGACCAAGCAGTACAACGTGATCACGGCCTGGATGACGGTCACGGTCGTGTCGAAGTCCGCGACGAGCTGGCTGATCGACACGTTCATGACCGACTGGTCGAGCACCATGACGAACTGTGCGGTCGCCAACGACACCAGCGCCCACCGACGACCCATCTGCGACTGTTTACACGCGGGCGGCCGATGTCACTCGACTCGCCCGTGACCAAGCCGGATCAGCCGGGCGCGACGTAGCGAGCGTTTGCCTCTTCGAAGAGCGCGCGCGTGCGCTCGAAGTCGATCGGCGACTCGGCCATCGTCTCGTCGTCCCACTCGCTGCGACCGAGCTTCGTGGTGAGGTCGCCGCCATAGACGTGGATGGCGCCCGTCAGTGTCGACAGGGGGTTGTGCACCGAGTGGATCGTGTCGCTCCCGAACAGCACGACCTCGCCGGTGCGCAGCTCGTGCCCACCCGACGGGATGATGCCGTTGCCCTTGCGGCGGAAGAGCGCGTTGTCCTCCTGGCCGCCGTAGAGCCCGATCGCTGCCCACATGAGGTGGTTGTGCGCGGGGATCTTCATCTCGGGGCCCCACACGACCTTCAAGATGCTGAGGTCCGGCGCTGCGTAGATCGGCACGATCTCGGCCTGTGTCGCGGGCAGCGCCTTCGCCACTTCGTCGGGCGTGCTCACCGCCCTCTCGAGCACCTCTTTGATCGCGATCCTGGGCTCTGACTCCGTCAGGGCCTGCCTGCACTCGGCCACGAACTCGTCCACATCGAACATGGCCCTCTCCCTTCCGTACGCACGCCCATCATCCCGCGTCGGGGGCCACGGAGCACGACGGGCCGCGGGCTGCCGGCGGTGGCGTCAGTCACGCTTGCCACCGACCTCCCACATGGTCTTGGCGTACCCGTCCTCGAGGGACGCGTCGAGGGCGGTCGCGTCGATGTCACCCACCTCGGGGATCTGGTCCCTCAGGATGCAGCCGAGCGTCGGCAGCGAGGCTCGGTCGGGCCAGGCATCGGCGTTCCAGAGCTCGCTGCGGCGGAACGCCTTGGCGCAGTGCATGAACTGCTCGACCACGGTGACGCCGATCGCGGCCTTCGGGCGACGGTCCTTCACCGCGCAGGCGTCGAGCACCGACGGGTCGGTGGTGAGGCAGGCGCGGCCGTTGACCCGCAGCGTCTCGTCCATCCCCGGGATGAGGAAGAGGAGCCCGATGCCGGACCCGCGCACGATGTTGCCGATCGAGTCGAGGAGGTTGTTGCCCGCGAGGTCGGGGATCGCGAGGTGGTGGTCGTCGAGCACGACGACGAACCCGGGCGGACCTCCCTTGGGCGAGACGTCAGCGGTGCCATCTGGCGACGCGGTGCCGATGAGCACGAAGGGGGAGTGGTCGATGAACGTGCCGGCGTGATGGTCGAGCTGGGCGATGACCTTCGCCTTGGTGAGTGCGGCAGGATGCCGGTACAGCTCGCGCAGCTCGGTCTCTGTGCGCACGACGTCGGTGAACATCAGCGAAGTGTACGAAGCCGTGCCTATCGTGCGGCCACGACAAAGAAGGGGTGGCCCAATGCCCGATTCATTTCCCGCAATCACGCACGTCGCCGTCACGGTCCGTGACCTCGGTGTGAGCGTTCCCTGGTACAAGGCGCTGGTCGGCTCCGATCCGGTCCTCGACGAGGACACCGGCCCGTTCCATCACACCGTCTTCCTCATGAGCGGCACCCTGCTCGGGTTGCACGAGTTTCCCGACCATGTGAAGGGCTCGAAGTTCGACGAGCGCCAGGTCGGCCTCGACCACATCGCCTTCGGGTGCGCGAACCGGGCCGAGCTCGAGCAGTGGGAGAAGAAGCTGAACGAGCTCGGCATCAAGAACGGGGGCGTCGTCGACGCCGGCTACGGCTCGGGCCTCTCGTTCCGCGACCCCGACGGCATCGCTCTCGAGTTCTTTGCTCCACCAGGCTGACCCGACTACCGACCAGCGGCGCATGCGGAGGGACGTTCGCCTCTATGAAGGCGAGCCTTTCGTTCGTATCTTTGACTGTGGAGGTCAAGCGATTGGCGCTGACCTTGAGTGCAGTTGAAGGAGGTGTGCACGCATGACCAAGCAGGGCACTGACGTTGCAGTTCGCCCCGAGGTCGAGGCCCCAGGGTTGTGGGCATGGTTCGACGCCCCTGATCTCGGTCGCTGGTTCGATGTCCGTCCGTTCTTCGGGCGGCTCGAGCGGATGCGCATCGAGCAGGAGTTGACGGACGACACCCTGACCGTGAAGGCCGAGCTCCCCGGCATCGATCCGACGAAGGACGTGGACATCACGCTGGAAGAGGGTGTGCTGCGCATCAAGGCCAACCGTCACAGCGAGACGAAGGAAGAGAAGGATGGCTCCTACTTCTCCGAGTTCCGCTACGGCTCGTTCGAGCGGGCCGTGAGGGTTCCGAAAGAAACCAGCATGGATGACGTGAAGGCCAGCTACAAGGACGGCATCCTCGAAGTGACGTGCCCCTACAAGGTGCCCACTGAGATGCCCCCGAAGAAGGTCGAGGTCACTCGCGGGTGACATCGATTCCCACGCTGACGGGCTCGCTTCCCCTGGGTTGCGGGCCCGTTAGTCGCGTATGGGGGTGGTGACGAGCTCGGCGACCTGTGCAGCGACGACCGGGCCGGGCGACCTCGTGTCGATCTCAGTCGCATTCGGCCACTCGTCGAAGTCGACCTCCATCGCCTTGCGGATCGATGCGTCGGCATCCGATGCGTCGGCTCCGCGGGCCGTTCGCTCCCGGAGACGATCGGCAGCGATGCTCGTGGGCAAGGTGCACCGCAGCTCGAGCAGGTCCGAGAGCGTCTCCGCGCAACGGCGGCAGCGCCGTCGCGCCACGGTGAGCGCGAGAACGACGCGTCGATGATGGTGGATCGGCCCTCCTCGAGCAGGAGCCTTGCTCGATCGAAGAGTGCGGCGTACGTCGCTTCTGTTGTCGCTGGGGAGTACAGCCCCTCCTTGTACGGGGCTGCAGCCGGAGTCTGAGACGCGAGACCCGCGCGTTCCTTCCGGAGCTCGTCCGAACGCAACACCGGCCAGCCGAGCTCGTAGCCCAGGGCCGTCGCGAGCGTGCTCTTGCCCGACCCAGGAAGTCCGCCGATCACGACGAGTCGGAGCCGGCCCGACTGCAGATGACGAGCGCACTGCGCGAGGTAGGCGCGTGCCTCGTCGTGGTCGGTGCTCCTTCCACGCAGGCACGAGATCTTCGAACGCACGAGCGCTCGATACGCGATGTAGTGATGCGCCAGTGACTCAGGGTGCGTCTCGGCCGAGAACTCGCGATACCAGGCCATGAACGCCTGTGCGAGGTCTGGCCGGCCGAGCCGTTCGAGGTCCATCGCGAGGAACCCGACGTCGTAGAGCACGTCGCCCCATCGCAGGCGGTCGTCGAACTCGAGGCAATCCAGGACCCGAGGGCCGTCGGCGAGGCAGTAGATGTCGTCGGCGAGCAAGTCGCCGTGACCGTCGACCACACAGCCTCGTCGGATCCGGTCCTCGAGCAGCCGCGCCCGGCCCGTCAGGTAGCGGTCGGCGAGGGTGCCGATCTCGGCGAGGGTCGCGCGATCGAGTGGCGCCGGGGCGAAGGGTTCGAGCTCGACGAGGTTCTGGTGCCAGAGCCGGAGCAGCGCCGAGGGCGTGGCGACCGACGAGATCTCGGTGTTGGTCAGGCCTTCGGCATGAGCGATCGCGATGAGACGGGCGATCTGGCGGAGGCATGAGCCGATGTCAGCCGCGCCGCGTGCCAACGTCGACAGCCGCCGCTCCGCAGGCATCCGGCGCATGCGGACCGCGTGGTCGACGACGACACCATCATCGTCGACAACCTCCTCGACCCCCAGATAGACGTCGGGGGAGAAGCGCCTGTTCAGCTCGACCTCCCGTCTGCAGATCACCTCGCGACGCTCGGGCGTGCTCAGATCGATGAACGGGAAACGCACGTCCTTCTTGCGCTTGTGCACCACGTCTCCGTCAAAGGCGACCGTCGAGATGTGCGTCTCGAGAAGGTCCGCGCCCGCGCGGGAAGCCTCGAAGAGGCGTGCCCGGACACGCATCGGCTCCGTGTCAGCCTCCTGGGTCGGTATGCGCGGGAAAGTGCTCGACAACCGCGTCGGAGCCCGGGAAGTAGAGCCCGACGTGCCCATCGTCCGCCCATTGCACGAGGAACGGCGGACCGCCGTCCTCGCCACGGACCTCGAGTATCTCTGCGTCGCGGTCGTGCTCGTGGATCCGATGGCCCTTCACGACGATTCGATCGCCTACTGCTGCCTTCATCGTCGATCCTCCTCCTGCTGTTGCGGTCGGTGCGTGGGATTGCGAGCGAAGTCCAGTACGAGCCGTTGCTCGGCGCCTGCGAGCACCCGGCGGGTGCGAGACGCCGCATCGGGGTTGACAGAGACCGAGTCGATGCCGAATCGCACGAGCGCTTCTGCGAATGCCGGACGGTTCGTCGGGGCCTGTCCGCACAGCGAAGACGTGAGCCCGAGTCGAGCGCTGGTGCGGATGATCTGCTCGATCGCGTCGAGGACCGCTCCGTCTCCCTCGTCGAAGAGCTCCTCGCACACCTCGGAGTCGCGGTCGACACCGAGGATGAGCTGCGTGAGGTCGTTCGAACCGATGGACACTCCGTCGATGCCGAGCGCGGCGTATTCGGGAAGCCAATGGACGACCGATGGCACCTCGGCCATGATCCAGCGAAGCAAGCCGCGGTCGTCTCGCAGCGGACTGGCGTCGACGAGATCGAGGCATGCTTCGAGCTCCCACTTCGTGCGCACGAACGGAATCATGAGGTGGAGGTTCGGAGTCTGTTCACGCACCCGAGCGATGAGCTCGAGCTCGAGAGCGAACAGGTCGGGCTCCTTGATGTACCGATAGCAACCTCGGTACCCGATCATCGGGTTGCGTTCCTGTGGTTCGTACTCTTCGCCCCCTTCGAGACCCCTGAATTCGTTCGTGCGGAAGTCGATCGTGCGGTACACGACTGGCCGCGGCATGAACGGCGTCGTGATCTTCAGCAGTGACCCAGCCATGCGCGAGAGGAACTCCTCACGGCCACCGGTGGCCAGCACCTGGCGCGGATGGCGTCCGTCCAGTGCCTCGGTGACGAGGAACTCGGCCCGCAGCAGGCCGACGCCGTCGACGTTCATCGCCGCGACCTCGTCGGCGCGCTCTGCGAGCGCGAGGTTCACGTACAGCTTCGTGGCAGTGATCGGCTCGGCCGCCGTTGTCGTCACCCGCTCGCGAGGAGCGAGGTGCGCGACGGGGGTGGGGACGGCGCCAGCAGTCACGGTGCCGCGTGCCCCGTCGACGGTGACGACCTCGCCGGTGTGCAGTCGGGTGGTCGCGTCGTGCGCGCCGACGATGCACGGAACCCCGAGCTCGCGGCTGGCGATGGCCGCGTGACAGGTGACACCACCGCTGTCGGTCACGACCGCCGCGGCTCGTCGAAGAGTGGGAAGCCAATCTGGGTTCGTCATCGGCGCCACGAGCACCTCGCCGGTGACGAGCTGCGCGCCTTCAGCAGGGGTGGTGAGGACGCGGACCGCGCCCGACACGATCCCGGGGCTTGCGCCGAGACCGGTCACGAGAGTGTCGTGCCCTTCGGCCGCAGGCTCGGCGTCGGCGGCCGTCGCGCCCGAGGCGGGCAGCGTCGTGATCGGGCGGGTCTGCACGACGTGTACGACGCCATCGGACTCGTAGCACCACTCCAGGTCCTGGGGGCAGCCGAAGTGGTCCTCGGCGTCGAGCACGAGGTGTGCGACGGCGAGCACCTGCTCGTCGGTGAGGACGCGCGCGCTGCCTTCCTCGGCGCTCAAGGTCACCGTCTGGTCACCGCCCGCGCCCGCGATGATCTTCTGGGTCTTCACGCCGACGCGGACGTCTCGGATCTCCAGCGGTGACCGAGAGAGCGTGTACGTGTCGGGCTCGACGATTCCCCCCACCACGACCTCGCCTTGCCCCGGCGCGCCCTCGACGACGATCACGTCCGGGCTCCCCGTCGCAGGGTCAGCGCTGAACGCGACGCCCGCGCTTGCTGCGGGCACCATCGCTTGCACCACGACAGCGATCGCCGGTTTGCCTTCGATGTGCTCGGCGATGCGGTAGGACAGCGCACGCGTCGCGTACACCGACTGCCAGCACGAGTTCAGCGCGCTGAGCAGCGCCTGAGGTCCCCGCACGTTGGTGAGCGTGCGGTGCATCCCCGCGAACGACGTTCCGGCGAGGTCTTCCGCTGTCGCCGACGAGCGGACGGCGACGGCCGGGTCGTGGGTGCCGAGGCGGCGGGACAGCTCGGAGTAGGCGTCGACGACCGCGGTGCGCAGGTCCTCGGGCATCACGGCGGAGGCGACCGCGGCCTGCAGCGTCCTGCTCTCCGCTTCGAGCGCCTCGGGATCGGCCGCGACCGCCGCGTACGATCGTCCGTCGTTCGTCTCGTCGCGCACAGCGCTGGCGAAGGCCTCGGCGGTCACCACGAACCCGTCGGGCACGGGGAACCCTGCCCGCCTCAGCTCGCCCAGGTTGGCACCCTTGCCGCCGACGAGCGCGGTGTCGTCCCTCTTGATGTCATCGAGCCAGCGAACGAGCTCCATGGCGTCCTCCCATCACAAGGTCATCTCGAGGCGAGCGCCGCGTCGAGGTAGCGGACACACGCGTCGAGGGTCAGGATCTTTGGATAGTCCCGCTCGGGCACCTCGATGCCCGTGCGCTCGTAGACGCCCGTCACGAAGTTGAGGAAGTCCATCGAGTCGAGGTCGAGCTCGTCGCGCAGGTCGGCGTCGGGCGCGAGTGAGTCGAAGTCCGTCTCGGGCGCGATGACGGCGAGCGACGCGATCACTGCGGTGCGCGAGTCCATAGCTCCTCCGGTCGTTGCAGGAGCCGCTCGATGGCGGCGAGGTAGCGGGCACCGGTGTGCCCGTCGGTTGCGCGGTGGTCGCCGGCCAGTGTCATCCGCACGCCCGGATGGACGCCGATGAGGCCTTCGACCGCCACGGGCTTGTGTGTGATGCGGCCAATCCCGACGAGCGCGACTTGCGGCGGGTAGATGACGCCGTACACCTCGTCGACTCCCTGATCTCCGAGGCTGGTGACAGTGATCGTCGGATCGGACATCTCCGAGCTCCGCAGATGTCCGCTGCGAGCTCGCTGCACCACGTCGCGCAGCTCGCGCATGAGCGTGTCGAGGTCCTTCTCGTCGGCATCGTGGATCGCCGGCGCGACCAGCCCACCGCCGCGGAGCGACACCGCGATGCCGAGGTGCACGTGGTCCGCGCACTGCAGGCGATCGTCGAGCCAGAAGCCGTTGACCTCGGGCACCTGCCGCGCCGCGAGAGCGCTTGCCTTGAGGAGCAGCACGACCGGCAGCGCGCGCTCGTTGATGGCGCGCGTCTCGTTGATGCCGGTGAGCCAGGTCAGCGCGGCGTCGAGGTCGACATCGGTGGCGACGTAGTAGTGGGGGATGTCACGGTTCGCACGGCTCATGAGCCCCGCGATCGCCCGACGCATCGACGTGGCCCGATCGGGCGCCGTCACGGTGACGGCGGGCGCTTCGGTGACGGCTGGCGCTGCGCTGACCGCAGGCGCCTCGGCGACGCCCGGCGTCGCAGCCCGTTCGACGTCGGCTCGGGTGATGCGCCCGCTCGGTCCGGTGCCTTGCAGATGCGTCAGGTCGACACCGAGGTGGTCGGCGAGCCGCCGGATCACAGGCGAATGCACGGCGCCGTCGACGTGGCTCGGATGCGGGCGCTCGATGGGCTCGGCGACCGGCTCCGCGACCGGCTTCGCCGCGACCGCGGGGGCGGGCTTCGCCGCGACCGCGGGCTGCACTCGTGGGGCCCCCACGCTGCTGACCGTCGCGAGCGGCGTCCCGACCGGTACTCGTTCGCCGACCGGCACCAACAGCTCGTCGATCACTCCGGACTCGAAGATCTCGACGTCGATGTCTGCCTTGTCGGTGTCGACGACCGCGACGATGTCGCCGCGGTGCACCTCGTCCCCGGGCTTCACCATCCACTCGAGGACCGTGCCGGCTTCCATGTCGGCGCCGAGCGAGGGCATGCGAAACTCACCCACTGCTCCGCACCTCCTCGACCGCGGCGATGATGCCTTCGACTTGTGGCAGGGCGGCGTCTTCGAGGTGCTTCGCGTAGGGGATCGGCACCTCGGCGCTGCAGACGCGCGCGACCGGTGCATCGAGGTCGTAGAACGCTCCCTCCATCATGCGGGCGCTCAGTTCGGCCGAGATGCTGCCGCTGCGCCAGCCCTCGTCGACGATCACCACGCGGTGCGTCTTCTTGACGCTGTGCAAGATCGTGTCGTCGTCGAGAGGCCGAAGCGATCGAAGGTCGACCACTTCCGCGTCAATGCCCGTGTTCGCCAGCACTTCGGCCGCGGCGAGGCACTTGGGTACCGATCCTCCGTAGGTGATGATCGACACGTCCGCTCCGACCCGGCGCACTGCGGCGGTGCAGTTGCCGAGCGCGGTCGCTTCGCCGGTCACCTCTCCCTCGACGTTGTAGAGCGATCCGTGTTCGAAGATGAGCACCGGATCGGGATCGGCGAGCGCGGGAGCGAGCATGCCCCGCGCGTCGTCGACGGTCGCTGGCGTGAGCACCTTGATGCCGGGAATGTGCGCATACCAGCCTTCGAGGCTGTGAGAGTGCTGCGCTGCCAGCTGTCGCCCGCCGCCCGTGGTCATGCGGATCACGAGGGGGACGCTGAGCTGGCCGCCCGTCATGTGTCGGAGCGTCGCTGCGTTGTTCATGATCTGGTCGAGAGCCAAGAGGCTGAAGTTCACGGTCATGATCTCGACGATGGGGCGCATGCCGGCCATCGCGGCTCCGATCCCGGCGCCCACGAACGCCGACTCCGAGAGCGGCGTGTCGCGGATCCGGTCGGGGCCGAACTCGTCCAGAAGCCCTTTGCTGACGCCGAAGCTGCCGCCGTACCGGCCGACGTCCTCTCCCATGAGGAACACCCGATCGTCTTGTCGCATGGCCTCGCGGATCGCCTCCCGCATGGCCTCCCGGTACGTCAGGTGAGCGGTGGCGACGGTCATCGTTCGACCTCCGAGTAGACGAAGCGAGTGAGCTCGCTCACCGGCTCGTCGGTTCCCTGTTCGGCGAATGCGACGGCGTCGTCGATCTCGGCAGTGATCTCCTCTTCCATCGCGCCGAGGGAAGCGTCGTCGAGCTCTCCGCTCTCGCGGAGTCGGTCTCCGAGGACGATGAGTGGATCCCGCTCCTTCCAGTGCTGGATCTCGGCCTTGTCTCGATAGAGGTCCGGGTCGTACATCGAGTGGGCACGAAAGCGGTAGGTGCGGCACTCGAGGAAGTGCGGTCCGCCGCCTTCCCGTACGGCCTCCGCTGCATGTCGAGCCGCTTGTGCCGTCGCGAGGACGTCCATCCCATCGACGGACCACGCGGGCATCTCGTAGCTGGCAGCCCTGAGCGCGAGGTCGGTCTCGACCTGCGATCGGCTCAGTGCAGTCCCCATCGCGTAGAGGTTGTTCTCGCAGACGAACAACACCGGGAGCTCCCAGAGCGCGGCGAGGTTCATGCATTCGTGGAACTCGCCCTCTGCGACCGCTCCTTCACCGAAGAACACAGCCGTCGCGGCGGCGCGCTGTTGCATACGGTCCCTGAGAGCGAGACCGACTGCGATCGGAAGTCCGCCGCCGACGATCGCGTTTCCGCCGTAGAAGCGCCTGCCGATGTCGAAGAGGTGCATCGAGCCGCCTCGGCCTCGGCTGCAGCCTTCGACGCGGCCGAACATCTCAGCCATGATCGCCCGAGCGGAGACCCCACGGACCAACGCGTGACCGTGCTCGCGGTAGGTCGCGACGACGTTGTCCTCGGGCTGCAAGGCTCCCATCACGCCGACCGCGACCGCTTCCTCACCGATGTAGAGGTGCAGGAAGCCGCGGATCTTGGCCGCGCTGTACAGCTCGACGCAACGCTCCTCGAACCTGCGGATGCGCAGCATCTCGCGGTAGAGGCGCAATGGCTCGTCGGGCGCGGTCATTGGTCCTCCAGCGTCGAGAGATCGCCCTCGGGCAATCCGAGCTCTCGGGCGCGCAGCACGCGTCGCACGATCTTCCCGCTCCGCGTCTTCGGAAGGTGCTCGGCGAACGCGATCTCCTTCGGTGCGACCGCCGCGCCCAAGCGCTTCCGCCCGAACCCGATCAGCTCGAGGCGCAGCGCGTCGGAGGGCTCGAAACCCACCTTCAACGTGACGAATGCCTTCACCATCTCGCCGACGACGGGATCTGGCTTTCCGATGACGCCCGCCTCGGCAACCGCGGGATGTTCCATCAGGGCGCTCTCGACCTCGAACGGCCCGATCAGGTGCCCGGCGGACTTGATGACGTCGTCGCCTCGCCCGACGAACCAGATGTAGCCGTCGTCGTCTCGGCGCGCGAGGTCACCGGACAGATACCACCCGCCGGCGAAGCAGCGCGCATACCGCTCCGGCTCGTGCAGGTACCCCCGGAACATCGACGGCCATCCGGGGCGGAGGGCGAGCTCGCCTTCGGTGAGCGGGTCGTGGATCTCCTCGACTTTGCCGTCGACGACGACGACTCGGCCGTGTTCGTCGCGACGGAGGATCGCGGCCTCGACGCCCGGGAGTGGCTTTCCCATCGAACCCGGGCGGATGTCCATCGCTGCGAGGTTGGCGATCATGATCCCGCCGGTCTCGGTCTGCCACCAGTTGTCGTGGATCGGAAGGCCGAAGGCCTCGACGCCCCAGCGAACGGCTTCGGGGTTGAGCGGCTCGCCGACGCTCGCAATGAACCGAAGGTCGGGACACGGGTGCTCGCGCGCGAGCTCCGTTCCCGCTCGCATCATCATCCGCACGGCGGTCGGAGCGGTGTACCAGACGCTGACTCGTTCGGCTTGCAGCAACTCGTACCAGCGGATGGCGTCGAAGTCGGCCTCGTCGACGACGCTCGTCACTCCGAGCGCGAGGGGGGCGAGTACGCCGTACGACATCCCCGTCACCCATCCTGGGTCGGCCGTGCACCAGAAGATGTCGTCGTCGTGGAGGTCGAGGGCCCAACGCGCGGTTGCGCGGTGCGCGGCGATCGCTTCGTGCACATGGACGGCGCCCTTCGGCATGCCCGTCGTCCCGCTCGTGAAGTGCAGCAGGGCCATGTCTGTCGGGGCAGTGTCGGCCACGGGGTACGTGTTCGACGCTCGAGCGAGAAGCGCGCGCAGCGAGAGCACCTCCGAGCCGTTCTCCCCTTCGTCGTCGATCACGATCACGTGGCGTAGCCCGGGCAACGCGGCGCGGATCGGTGCGATCTTGCGCCGATACAGAGCGCTCGTCGTCACCAGCACGCGGGCGTCGCCGAGCTCGAGGCGCTGTCGGATCGGCTCGGGCCCGAACGCCGAGAACAGCACACAGGCGACGCTGCCGTGGCGCAGGGTGCCCAGCACGGCGGTGTACAGCTCGGGCACGCGGCCGGTCAGCGCGAAGACCCGTTCGCCGCGACTGATGCCCAGCGTGTCGAGGACGTTCGCGAACCGGGCGGTCGAGTCGCGGAGCTCGCCGTACGTGAGCTCGACGCGAGTGCCTTGCCGTCCGAGCCATCGCACGGCGACCCGCTGGGGATGCTCGCGAGCGTGACGGTCGACGCATTCGTGCGCGATGTTGAGCCCGCCGCCGGGCAGCCCGTCGAGGTCTGCGCGCGCTTGATCCCACGTGAACGACGCTCGAAAGGCGGGGTCGTCACGCAGGTTGGGGGGCACCCCGAACGGGTCGTGGTGCTTGTGGAGCTCCGCGAGCACGTTCCCTGCCGACATGGCTCAAGAGTGCGATCGCCACCGGCGCCGAGCAAGGGTCGAAGGTCACTCGTGGCGGCGCGATGATCACGCCGTGGCCGACCCTCCGTCACTTCTGCAGGTGCCGGTCGTGATCGAGCTGCCGGGCGGCAAGAAGCTCACCGTCCGCCAGATGGTCGAGGAGGACGTGGCCGGGCTCGACGCGCTGTACACCGGGCTCTCCCTCGAAGACACCTATCGGCGCTTCTTCTCGGCCTTCGGCGGGCGCCGCTTCGCGCCGACCTGGTACGCACGCACCCGAGACGAGGGGTTCGGCATCGTCGCTGTCCTCGACGACGGGCTTCCCGAGGCGCGAGTGGTCGCCGAGGTCGGATACGTCCTGCTCTCGAACGGCGACGCCGAGTTCGGCCTGACAGTCGCCCGGGACTGGCGGGGCTGGCTCGGCCCGTATCTGCTCGATGTGCTCGTCACAGTGGCGGCGGCAAAGGGCATCCCCAACCTCGAGGCGGACATCCTCACCGAGAACCGCCCGATGCAGACGCTGGTCCGCCGGCGCGGGCCGGTGACGATGGGCAGCGGCGACGACTTCAGCGTGGTGCGCGTAGCCATCGCCGCCGCGAGCCCAGGCCGCCCGTCGTGGCCGTTGACGCCGGGTCACCACCGACTCCTCGTCGAGGCACAGGGCGGCCGGTGGGCGCACGCCGCTGACGCGACGCGGGCCGGGTTCGAAGTGCTCACCTGCGGCGGGCCCGACGCGAAGTGCCCCGCGCTCGAGGGACGCCCTTGCCCGCTTGCCGAAGGCGCTGACGTCATCGTCGTCGCGCGGCCGCCGAGCGATGCCCGGACCCAGTCGCTGATTGCGGCTCACTCGCGACTGCACCCGAGTGTTCCGGTGATCGTGCAGGCCCGTGCTGACGAGGCCCACGGAGGCGACTGCTCACTTCTCGCGGGCTCGACCGGTGCCCAAGTCGTGGCGACGTTGCGCCGAGTGGTGGGCGACGCGCGTCCGCCTGAGTCCTGAGTGTCAGGTGAGCACCCAAGACATCGCGATGTAGAGGCCGATACCGACTGAGACGACGCGCAGCATCGACGCGCCCCGCAGCGCGAGTACGAATCCGACGATGCCGGCAACCGCGAGCGCAGCCACGTCGCCGCTCTGGGCGGCGCGATCGAACGACGCCACGGTGATCGCCGCAGTCGCGGCCGCGCCCGCGTCCTTGATCAAGCGGCTCGTTCGCGGCGAGGTCGGGCGACCCGCGAACGCGAGAGGCGCCGTGCGGAAGGCGAGGCTGCCGATGCCGATGCAGATGACGACGATCCACGCAGTCACGACGCGCTCCGATCCTGTGCTCGCCGATCCAGTGCTTTCCCGGCGATGCAGCCGGCGAGGATGGCGACGAAGATCGCGAGGCCCGACGGGAGGTTGCGGCCCACGAGAGCCCCAGTGGCCGCAGCGGCGACGATGAAGCGGTTGCGGGGATCGTTCAGCCGGGAGACCACGAGCCACAGCAGGCAGAGAGGAGCCGCGAGACCGAGGGCGTGGCTGTCGAGGCGACTACCGAGCATGACTCCCGTGACGATGAACACCGACCACGCCGCGTAGAGGCCGATCGCGGAGCCGAAGTAGTGGGCGCGGATCTCGCGGGGTGAACCGGGCTCGAGCGCCCGCGCCTCGGCGAGCGCCCACACCGGATCGACGATCATCGGCGCTGCGGCGATGCGGAACCAGAGCGGCTGCTCTCGCCAGTGTTGTGACAACGATGCGCTGTAGACGAGCAGTCGTGTGTTGAGGAGGAGGACGGTGAGCACGGCCATCACCGCGCCGCCGCTCTCGAGTGCGCGCGCCGTGGCGATCTGTGCGCTGCCGCCGTAGATGAGCCAGCTTCCCGCGATGCCAGCGCCGTGGTTCGCGCTCGCACCGATGGTCGCGCCGACGACCAGCGCGAACGGTGCGAACCCGACGACGAGCGGAGCGACCGCGATCAGTCCGGCTCGAGTGGCATGCGTGACTTCTGAGTCCCGCGTCGTGACGAAGAACATGCATCGATCATCTCGATCATCCGGTTCGGAGCCTTGGAGACCGGTTGGAGACACACGGTGACGACTGCCACACGATTCTTCACGCGAAGTCCAGAACTCCTCCAAGGACCGCTGCGTATGTCTCCGTACGGTCGACACCATGCATGACTCACTCCTCGCCCTCATCGATCCCCGAATCGCTCGCCCTCGCCCTCGGCCCCGGCCGCGTCACCCACGCGCGCTCGAAGGGACGTGACGACGATGCGTTCCGTCGACACCCTTGTCATCGGCGCGGGCCAGGCCGGCCTCGCCATGAGCGCGTCCCTCAGCGATGCCGGCATCGATCACGCCGTGCTCGAGCGGGGCCAGGTGGCCGAGCGTTGGCGCTCCGAGCGCTGGGACTCGCTGCGGCTCCTCACCCCCAACTGGGCCACGCGCCTTCCGAACCACATCTACGACGGCCCCGAGCCGCAGGGCTTCATGACCGCGGCCGAGCTGGTCGATCGCTTCGAGCGCTACGCACAGGGCTTCGATGCGCCGGTGCACGAGCACACGTCAGTCGAGTCGGTCACGCAGACCGAGCGAGGGTTTGCCGTGCAGACCTCGGAAGGCGCGTGGGAGGCCGATCGAGTCGTGATCGCGACCGGTTGGTGCGATCGCGCTCGGGTGCCGAGCGCCGCGAGCGAGCTGCCGCCGTCGATCCTCCAGCTCACACCTCAGACCTACCGCAATCCCGAGCAGGTGCCGGACGGTGGCGTGCTCGTGGTGGGCGCGTCCGCCTCGGGTGCGCAGATCGCCGACGAGCTCGCCGCGGCTGGCCGCGACGTCACGCTCGCGGTCGGCCGCCACACCCGGCTTCCCCGCAGGTACCGGGGTGTCGACATCTGGTGGTGGCTCGAGCAGAGCGGCCGCTTGGCCGTCACGATCGACACCGTCCGCGACCCGAAGCGGGCCCGCAACGACGCGTCGCTGCAGCTCGTCGGCACTCCAGTGCCGCGGAACGTCGACACGACGACGCTCCAGGGCCGCGGCGTTCGGCTCACAGGCAGGTTCTTCGGCTTCGACGGCACGTACGCGCTGTTCTCCCGTGACCTCGCGCACTCGACCGCTCGGGCCGACGAGCGGATGCACGCGGTGCTCCGCGGGATCGACGAGTACATCGCTCGTCACGGTCTCGAAGCCGAGGTGTTCGCGCCCGACCCGCCTCCGTCGCTCGGTCCCGTCGAGGAGCCGACCCATGTGCATCTCGCCGACCAAGGGATCAAGACGGTCGTCTGGGCGACTGGCTTCACTCGTTCGTACCCGTGGTTGAAGGTCCGTACGCTCGACGAGCGTGGCGAGATCATCCAGCGGCGCGGGATCACGCCGGTGCCGGGCCTCTATGTGCTCGGTCAGCGGTTCCAGCACCGCCGCGACTCGAACTTCATCGACGGTGTCCGCCACGACGCGGCGTACCTCGCCGACGTCCTCACTCTCGGCCAATCCGCGCAGCCCGTCGGATGCCAGGAAGGGATCTCATGCTGACCAACACGCTCGCTGTGGGCACGACGGCGACCCGCTCCCGCGCGATCACCGCACGCGACATCGAGCTCTTCACCGAGATGACCGGTGATCGGAACCCGCTGCACTACGACATGGGCCGCGCGAGCGCGAGCCGCTTCGGCGGCATCATCGTGCAAGGCGGGGTGACATCGGGACTGCTCAACGCGGTCGTCGCCGAGGACCTGCCCGGCCCGGGCAGCGTCTTCCTCGAGGTCAACTGGCGCTTCCTCCGACCCGTGCGGCCGGGTGACGTCATCACCGCGGAGGTGGAGGTGCTGACGGTTCGGCCGGACAAGCCCATCGTCACGTTGCGCACCACGATCACGAACCAGGAAGGCACGGTCGTGCTCGATGGCCAAGCCACCGTCTACCAGGAGCATCTCATCTGACTAACCTCAACTCGGGCACGACTGCGAGGTCGTTCGCCATCTCTCGACTTCCGGGGACCGCGCCCGTGATCTACCGCTTTGGTGACACCGAGCTCGACACGACGCTCTTCGAGCTGCGCCGACGCGGGGTCCCGGTCCCCGTCGAACCACAGGTGTTCGACGTCCTCACCTACCTCCTCGTCCACCGCGATCGGGTGGTCACCAAAGAAGAGCTCCTCGACAACGTGTGGGGGGACCGATTCGTCAGCGAATCGGCCCTCACCACGCGGATCAAGACCGCGCGTCGTGCGGTGGGTGACGACGGCCAGAGTCAGCAGGTCGTGCGCACGATCCACGGCCGCGGCTACCGGTTCGTCGCGCCGGTCGCCGAGCTCGACGATCCCGAGCCCGCGCCACCGGACGCGCCCGCGACTCCGCGGGCGGTTTCGCCGCCGCCCGCGCCGATCGCGCCGCCTGTCCTCAACGCCTTCTCCCCGCCGGAGCGAAGGCGCCCTCGTCACGTCGTGGCCGCTGCTCGGTCGTTCCGACGAGATCGAAGCCGTTGCCGCCGCGTTCCAAGATCCGCGCGCCGGCGGCATCCTCATCACGGGCGGAGCCGGGCTCGGCAAGACGCGCCTCGCGGACGAGTGCCTGAGGCTCGCGGCCGAAGCCGGCTTGCCCGTCGCGCGGGTCGCGGGCCATCCCGAGACGAAGCGGCTGCCGCTGGCCGCGCTGGCGCACCTGCTGCCCCCCGAGGTGACCCGGCCGAGCGGGCCCGAAGGCGAGCTCGATCGCGCGCTCCTCTTCTACCGGGCTCGTGCCGCGCTCGAGCAGGGGGAGGAAGGGCGCCGCTGGGTCGTGATGGTCGACGACATCGACCACCTCGACGACCTGTCGCGTGCGCTGCTCGTCTCGTTGGTGCACGCCCGCACCGCGTTCATCGTCTGCACGATCCGAGCGACGGGTCACAACGATGAGGAGGTGCGCACGCTCGTCAACGACAGCCATCTCCGCCGGCTCGAGCCGACACCGCTCGCAGCCGACACCGTCGAAGCGCTGCTCCACCGCGTCTTCGGAGCGCCGATCGCGGAGGACAGCCTCGAGCAGCTCGTCGACGCGGCGACCGGCAACCCGGGAGTGCTGCGCCAGCTCGTCGATTCAGCGCGTGATGCCGGCAACCTCGTCGAGCGCGACGGGATGTGGCACCTCACGCAGCCACTCGTGCACGCGTCGCCGACGCTCGAGCTCCTCGTCGAGGAGCGGCTCGCCGGCCTCAGAGAGGATGAGCGCGATGTCATCGAGCTGCTCGCAGTCGCGGGCGAGCTCGGGCTCGACCTCCTCGAGAAGATCGCCGGCGCCTCCGTGCTCGAGGCGCTCGAACGACGTGGCCTCCTCATGGTGGCGAAGAGCGCGCAGCGCGTCGAGGTCTCGCTGTCGCATCCGCTGTTCGCGGAGGTCATCAACCTGCAGCTGCCCGCGGTCCGAGGCCGCCGGATCCGCCGCACGCTGGCCGATGCCCTGACCGCGGACGGCGCGCGCCGTCGTGGTGATCGCGTCCGCGTCGTCGCGTGGAGCCTCGAAGGTGGCGGGCACGTCGACGTGTGCTTGCTCGCCGAGGCGGCGCGTCTCGCGCTCGTCGAGGGTGACGAGGCGATGGCCGAGCGGATCCTCGCTCAGGCGCCCGAAGGCGACCGCACGCCCGAGATCGTGCAGCTCGTCGCCGAGCTGCGCTTTCGGAAGGGGCAGACGCACGAAGTCGAAGAGCTGCTGCGCTCGATCGACACCGATGAGCTCGACGACGCGGCCCGCGCCCAGGTCGGGCGACGGAGGGCGACGAACCTGTTCTTCGGCCAGGGCGACTACTCGCGCGCGGTCGATCTGCTCGTGAGCACGCTCGACGACCTCACCGAGCCGATCGACCGTGAAGGGGTCGAGGCCTACGCAGTCCTACTGCAGGCGATGGGCGGCGAGGTCGACGACGCGATCGCGCGCTCGGACTTCATGGCGCCGATGTCGAGCGAGGCGGCCCAGCTCGACCTGTTGCGGGGACGGTCGCTCGCGCTCGCGGTCGCGGGGCGCGGTGAGGAGGCGCTGCCCCTCATCGCCGAGGCTCGCAAGCTCCACGACTCCCTTTCGGCCGACCTCCGCCGTCCGGGGCTGTCACTCGTGCTGTTCGCCGAGGTGCTGACGCTCGGCGAGCTCGGGCGCATGGACGCGGCGCGCAACGCCGCGGCGAAGTCCCGCGGCAACGGCATCCCCACGATGCGCGATTGGATGCTGCTCGCCGAGGCGCGGCTCGACTTGTCGGTCGGGCGCCCGGGCGACGAACGTCAGGCGCTCATCACGCTGGTGCGCACGTCACGGGGACTCGGGCTCGGCGCGACCGAACGCTGGGCGCTCGCCCTCCTCGCCAGCGGCAAGCTGCTCGAAGGTGATCGCGAGGGCGCACGTGTCGACCTCGATCGGGTCGCCGAGCTCGAGGTCGGCGAGCGAGGGCTGTTCCACGCCGACATCGACCGTGCCCACGCGTGGCTCGCCGCGGAGCGGGCCGGCCTGCCAACTGCCCGCGAGATGCTGCGCGTCGCGGCCGATGACGCGCGACGTCTGGGCAAGTCGTCGATGGAGGCCGCGTTGCTGCACGACATCGCGCGGTTCGGTGACGCCGACTCCGTCGCGGCGAGGCTCGCCGAGCTGGCCGAGGCCGGGCAGGGCTCGTTCCTGCGGGCCCGCGCCGCGCACGCCTCGGGCATCGCAGCTGGCGATCCGGTGTTGCTCGATCGCGCCGCCGCCCTGTTCGAGCAGTGCGGCTTCTCGCTCTTGGCTGCCGAGGCCCGGCTCGATCAGGCCGACGCGCTCGCCCGTCGCGGTGACCAACGAGGTGCAACCGCCGCGCGGAACCGCTCAGCGGCGATCCGTCGTTTGCTGCCGCCGACTGTGCTCACTCCGACGTTGGCGCGGTCGCTCAGCCTCGAGCCGCTCAGCGATCGCGAGCACGAGGTCGCGTTGCTTGCCGCACAGGGGATGTCGAGTCGCGACATCGCTTCCCGGCTCTTCGTGTCGACGCGCACGATCGACAACCACCTGCAGCACGTCTACTCGAAGCTCGGGGTGAACAGTCGCGACCAGCTCGTCGCCGCGTTGCGTTCCGAGGCGTCAGCGCTGCCGGGGGACGAACGCGATCCCGGCTGATCCTTCGAGCATCGTCTCGGACATCAGGCAGTAGAGGCGATGCCAGGCCTGAGCCGTCGGCTCGTCCCACCCATCCTCGAGCACGGCGGCGAGAGCCGCGGTGAGCGCTTGCTCGATGACCTCGTAGTGCTCGCGCATGGCCCCACGTTCTCGGTGCCGTACGCCGAGCTCGTGCGCCCGGGCGACGAACGTGTCCATGTCGCCCGACACGCAGGACGCGAGGGCGATGAACTCGGCGACGAGCGCACGTCCCCGCTCGGTGAGATCGCCTCGCACCATGGACCGGGTCTCGGGCCACAAGTCGAAGCACTGCTTGTAGAACTCGGCCGCGAAGAGATCGTCACGGGCATTGATCTCGGGCAGCGTCTTCCTGATCAGCTGAAGCTGCGCCGGTGTCATGCCGAGAACGGTACGACCGCCCTGGTCACCGGTGATGAGTGGTCGTTACTCATCACGCGATCTCCAAGGGCCGGAAATGAACTTTCGCGAGATCAGGAACCTATGGTGATCGGCAGGCCCGCCGCGGACCAGGCCTCGAACCCTCCGGTGAGGTCGTAGACCTCGGGGACGCCAAGGCCCTGGAGCTCGGCCACGGCGAGGATCGACGAGTACCCCTGCTGGCAGTAGACGACGATCGGGCCGGTGTGCCCTGCGGCGGTGGGATCGCGGGTCTCACTCGTCGGATCGAGCCGCCACTCGAGCACGTTGCGGTCGATCACGAGGGCACCGGGGATGACGCCGAACTCGTCGCGCTGCTCACGGGGCCGAGTGTCGACGAACAGCGCGCCGGCCTCCTGCAGGCGCCGCGCTTCCTCAGGGGCGATCGTCGTGATGCGGGCGCGGGTCTCGGCGATGCGACGATCGATCGCAGAGCTCATTCGGTGGCCTCCTCGATGCGCTCGAGCACGAGCCGCCCCTCGTCGTCCGAACGATAGAAGCCCATCGAGCGCAGTGGCGGTGCGTACACGTGCACGCTCGTCGCCGCCCCGTCGCTTCGATTGCTCACCGCGTGCACGTGGTTCGCGGGGAGGAACAGCGACTCGCCCGCTCGGATCGTCTTCGTCACGGTGGTGGCACCGACGACGACGTCCTCGTCGAGGGCGCCGGCGACGACCGCGAGCGCGCCGATCGAGTCACCGTGGTCGTGGACGTCGATCGACGAGTCGGGCGGCCAGTAGATGAGCCACGCGTCGTAGGCCTCGGTCGCGAGGATTCGCTCGTACTGGCGCGAGCGGGGCGGGTCGGGAACGCCGATGTCCCAGGGGACCGACACGGCGGCCAAGCCGTCAGCGATGGCGGCGACGTCGACCGAGGAAAGGGTGGTGGACATTGGGGAGGACCTCCGGGGGAGAGTGATGCGGGCGGCTGGTGGGGGGACTCAACGAGCCCGACAGCACTCCCGTTCTCCGCAGGTCCTCATGGGCCCATCCTGCTAAATATGACCAATCTTGTCAACTTTTAATCTGCAGGTCTTGGTACGTTTCCGGGGTGCCGACCCGCATCGCGGTCATCTACTACAGCGCCACCGGGATCGTCTTCTCGTTGGCGAGTGCGATCGCCGAAGGGGCTGAGAGCGCGGGCGCCGAGGTGCGTCTGCGCAAGGTGCGCGAGCTCGCTGCGGACGACGTCATCGCGGCGAACCCGCGGTGGGCCGCGCACCGTGAGGCGACGGCCGACATCCCCGAGGCGACGCTCGACGATGTCGAATGGGCCGATGGGCTCGCGCTCGGATCGCCGACGCGCTTCGGTTTGCCCGCCGCGCCGCTGAAGTTCTTCCTCGACCAGACGGGCGCGCTGTGGATGCAGAAGAAGCTCGTGGACAAGGTCGGCACCGCGTTCACGTCGTCGTCGACGAGCCACGGCGGCCTCGAGGCGACGATCCTCGCGATCAACACCGTCCTCTACCACTGGGGAGCGATCGTGCTGCCCCTCGGCTACAGCGACGCGACGGTCGACGAGACCGGCAACCCCTACGGAGCGAGCTGGGTGTCGCGGAAGCGTTCGGTGCCCGACGAGGCCGCGCTCGCGACCGCTCGGTGGCAGGGCAGGCGTCTGGCCCGGATCAGTGGGGCGGTCGCGGCACTCCGAGCGCCATGAACGCGCACATCCGCACGGTGACGAAGCCGAGCTGCTCGTAGACCGCACGCGCGTTGGGGTTGTCGTCGGCGACATGCAGCATCGGCGTCTCGCCGGCCTCCGCTATCGCGTTGGCAACCGCGACCGTGACGATCGAGGCGTAGCCGCGTCGACGCGCGCTCGGGTCGGTGCACACCGCGCTCACCTCGACGTAGCCGGGCGGGTGCAGCCGTTGGCCGGCCATCGCCACGAGCACGTCGTCGTGGAAGATGCCGACGTACCCACCGAGGTCGATCGTGCGCGGGCGAAACGGCCCTGGCTCGGTCCGCGCCACCAGGTCGACCATCGCGGGGATGTCGTCCTCGGTGAGAGGCCGCATCGTGGCGATGTCCGGGAGCTCGGGCACGTCAGCATCGCTGCTCTTGCGCACCATCTGGTGCCCTTCGCCCGCGAACAGCACCTTCCATCCCGCGGGAGGCTCGGCAAGCGGCGACTCGCGGAAGAGCACGACGACCCCATTCGTCGCGAGCGCTGAAAGGTCGTCCCACGCCTCGTCGCTCGGCGCGTCGATGCCGTGGAACACCGACACGTCGGGGTCGTAGCGGCGAGCGGCGCCGTGCGCGTCCGCGTGTGGGGCATGCGCGTTGAGCAGCGAGTGCCAGACCGCGTTCGCCAGCACGTCGGTCATCCGATGACCGCCTCGGCCTCGGCCGCGTCGTCACCCGTGTCGAGCGCAGCGAGCGTCGTGAGCACCGCGCGGGCCACGACGTCGTTCTGACGGAACGCCGGAGCGTTGAAGCGCGGGCGAGCGAACGCGCCGGCGACCTGCCGGCTCGTGAACGCCCCGAGGGCATGGCGGCGCGGATGGCCTGTTCCGTCCGTGCGGAGGAGCTGCAGCGCGGCGCCGGTGACCGCGACGCGACCGGTGTTCGCGTTCCACTCGCCGTCGCTCACGATCTCCTCGACGATCTCCCCCCGGCCCTGGAGCCTACGCAGCAGCACGCTCGTCGACCGAGTCACTGATGGGCGCGCGATGCGGGCGTCGATCACCGCGGCGCCGTGGACCTCGTCACCATGGCTCGAGCTCGTGGCGACGAACGTGCCGGTCTCGGCGTCGGCGTGCACGCGCATGTCTGAGCCCACGAACTGCACGAGCCCAGCGTCGACGAGCGCGAGCAGCTGTCGAAGGCGTTCGGGCGGGGGACCGCTCGCGTAGTACATGAAGAAGCTCAGCCACCAAGTGCTGATCCCCTCGAGCCGCGACCGTGACGTGACACGAGACGCGATCTTCCGCAGCGGCTCGGCCATCCCGAGCATCGCCGTGAACGCCGCGAGGTCCGCGCTGTATGCGGGGTCGGTGCGGCGGGCGACGTCGGCGCGGATGTGGTCGACGACGTAGCGGTGGAGCGCCTCGTGGTCGATGAACCGCACGCCCGCGAGGGGTTGGTCGAGTGTCGCGATGTCGAAGTGGTCGTCGGGATCGGGGACCGCCGACCTCACGAGTGCGTCGACTTCGTGGCCGATTCGCGCGCCGTCGTACTTCGGTGCGAACGTCTCCCACGGCATCGTCGTGCGCTCGGGATGCGCGACGAACAGCTCGTGGTAGTAGGCCCAACCGACTTCCTTCGCGACGATCGGCAGCACATCGGCGAAGAAGTCGAGGGGCTCGGCGCTCGCGAGGAGCGCGGCGATGGTCTGGTCGTCCAGGAAGTGGGGGAGCGGCGCGAGGGGCGCCTGCAGCCGGTACGGCAGCTTCGAGCGGTAGGGCACGCCGCGGCGCGAGCCGACGTGCAGCACGGGCTCGAACCCGCTCGGGGTGTACACGAGGCGGCCGTCGCCGCCCTCCGCGAACGATCCGCCTCGGCCCTCGGTGACGAGCGCGAGGAGGTCGGTGAACGCCTGGCCGAACCCGAGCACGAGCACGTCGATGCCGGGCATCAGGACCGACAAGTCCTGCTCCGCCGTGTGCCCGCACGGCACGTACGCGAGCCCGCGCTCCTTCGCGAACACGGCGAGCGCGGCGCCACTGTCGTCGGGCAGTGCGTCGAGGTGGCCGAGCGCGAGCACGACGACGTCTGCAGTCACCTGACTGCCCTCGTCGAGGACGACCGTCTGGCGATCGCCCGAGTCGAACAGGTCGACGGCCGCGGCCGTGTGCCTGACCACTTCGACGTGGCTCGGGAGGCCGGCGACGACCTCCTCGTGGAACCAGTGCAGGTACACCGACTGCACGCGGCGAGTCGGAAACGACATCTCGGTCAGGCCGCGGATCTCGTCGTACAGCTCCGGTGGGGCCGCGGCGCGCAGCGTCTCGTCGTCGATGGTCACCGCCCACTCGTAGAGGCACGGGCCGTCGACCGCCGGACCCTTGCACTCGACCGAGTCGTCGACGAACAGCGTGACATCCTCCGCCATCGAGTTCATCCAGAGCAGCGGGTGCTGGTCTGGGCGCCAGACCCGGCCCGTGCCGGCGCGGTGCGGGTCGATCAGGTGGATGCGCAGCGGCGCGTCGGGCAGCAGCTCGCCTCGGTTCGCCGCGATGCGCTCGAGCAACGACGACGCGGTCGGGCCTGCGCCCACGAGCGCGATCTCGAGCACGCGCTCAGTCGTCATGATCAACCGCGCGCGTACGCGGTCAGGCCGAGGTGGTCGCGGAGGGTGGGGCCGTCGTAATCGGCGCGGAACACGCCGCGCTCCTGGAGGATGGGGACGACGTCGTCGACGAAGCGGTCGATGCCATGCGGCGTGAGGTGGGGGACGAGGATGTAGCCGTCGGCGGCGTCGGCCTGCACGTAGTCGTTGATCTTGGTCGCGACCGTGGATGCGCTTCCGACGAACGATGACCGCGCGGTCATCTCGATGACCAGCTCGCGCATGCTCAGGTTCTTCGCCTCGGCGATCGCCCGCCACTTCGCCGCGACCGCGAGCGGGTCCTTGTCATGTCGCACCCGACCACGCGTGATCGAGATGCCGCCCTCGACATCGGGGTCGATTTCCGGCAGGGGACCGTCGGGGTCGTAGCCCGAGAGGTCGCGTCCCCACAGCTGCTCGACGAACGCGATCGCGCCTTGCGGGCTCACCTGCTGCGTGCGGATGTGCGCGGCGAGCTCCTCGGCGTCGTCGTCGGTGTCGCCGACGACCGCGGTGGCGGCGGGGATGATCTTCAGGTCCTCCGGCCGGCGTCCGTACTTCGCGAGGCGCGGCTTGACGTCGGCGTAGAAGGCCTGACCGTCCGTGAAGCCAGAGTGCCGGGTGAAGATCACGTCCGCGTGCTTCGCCGCGAGCTCGCGCCCGCCGTCCGAGTCGCCGGCCTGGATCATGACCGGGTAGCCCTGCGGGCTGCGCGGTGCGTCGAACGTGCCCTCGATGTCGAACTGGTCGCCGTGATGCGAGAAGCGCCTGCCGTGTGAGTCCCAAAGCTCGCGTGCGACCTCGATGAACTCCGCGGCTCGCTCGTACCGGTCGTCACGCGGGAGGAAGCCGGCTCGCCGGAAGTTCTCACCGGTGAACGCGTCGGGAGACGTCACCGCGTTCCACGCGGCCCGGCCGTTGCTCAGGTGGTCGAGCGTCGCGAACTGGCGGGCGAGCTCGTAGGGCTCGTTGAACGTGGTGTTGAGCGTCGCGGCGAGGCCGATGCGGTCGGTGACGGCCGCGAGCGCGGCGAGCACGGTCAGCGAGTCGGGACGGCCGACGACGTCGAGGTCGAAGATCCTCCCGCGGTGCTCGCGGAGACGGAGGCCCTCGGCGAGGAAGAAGAAGTCGAACTTGCCGCGCTCGGCGGCCTGCGCGAGGTGGACGAACGACGAGAACTCGGTCTGGCTGCCCGACTGCGGGTCGCTCCACACGGTCGTGTTGTTCACGCCCGGGAAGTGCGCGGCAAGGTGCAGCTGCTTCACGACGCGTACCTGTTCGCCGGGCGGAACATCCCGAAGCGGTCGCGCAGCGTGATGCCCGTCGCTTGGGTGCGCAGGAGCGGCGCGACCTCGGTCGCGAACCACGAGAACGTCGCGGGCGTATCGGGCTCGATGAGGAAGCCGTCGGCCGCGGTCGCGGCGAGCTCGTCCGCGAGTGCGGTCGCGTTGCCCCGCTCGGTTGGGCGCTTCACGAGCACCGCAGCTGCATGGGCGAATGCTTCGGGCTGGTCGACGAGCACGACGTCGGCGCGCCTCGAGGCGAGCGCTCTGGACGGCTCGTCACGCACGTCCACGAAGATGACCGGCTGGCCTTGCGGCGACCGCGGGGTGATCGACGGTCCCCGCACGCTGAAGAACGGCCCTTCGAAGTCGATGTAGTGCACCTTGTCACGGTCGAGGTAGCGGCCAGTCGACTGGTCGCGGATGACGGCGTCGTCCTCCCAGCTGTCCCAGAGCCGCACGACGACTTCGATCGCATCGTCGGCTTCCGCATAGAGCTCGGCGAGCGGCTGGGGATGCTTGCGCCCGAAGCGGTCGGCGGCCTCGTCGCTCGTCGAGACAGCGACCCGCCATCCCGCGCGGCCGAGCGACACGAAGTCGAGCGTCGCCACGTTCTTCGACACGTGGAACGGCTCGGTGTGCGTCGTCGTGATCGTGGCCACGAGGCCGATCGACTTCGTCGCGGGCGCGATGCGGGCCATCGCAAGCAGCGCATCGGGACGGTCGGGGGCGGCATCGAAGCCGTCGTCGAGGCTCACGAAGTCGAGGCCGGCGCGCTCGGCGACCTGCGCAAGATCGACAAGGCGCTCGGGTTCGAACAGCGCCGTGCCGGCGCTGTCGAGCGCGATGCCCAGGTGGAGCGGCCGGGCGGTCACGACTCGCAGTCTAATCCCGACCGAATAAGTCTACTTTCTCGCGCATGGGGGTCACGGCGGCGTCGTACGCTCCGCCGCGTGGCCATCACGGTGACGGAGCCCGAATCGACTGATTTCCATGAGCTTTCGGTCGAGGAGGTGTGCGCCCAGCTCGATGTCGATCCCGCGAGGGGGCTCAGCGCGGCCGAGGTCGTTGCTCGCCGTCAGCGGTACGGGCCGAACAAGCTCGCGGAGGAGGCCAAGGAGCCTGCGTGGAAGGCGTTCGCCCGCCAGTACCGCGACCTCATGCAGCTCGTGCTGCTCGGCGCGGCGATCGTCTCGATCATCGCCCTCCAGGAGCTGGGCACCGGGCTCGTCGTGATCGGCCTCACGGTCCTCAATGCGGTCATGGGGATGCACCAAGAGGGCAAGGCAGCCGAGAGCGTGGCCGCGCTCCGGAAGATGCTGATCATGACCGCGAACGTGAAGCGCGACGGCGAGATCTCCGGAGTGCCCGCCGAGGAGCTGGTACCCGGTGACATCGTCGGCTTCCAGGCCGGCGACAAGGTCCCGGCCGACGGACGGGTGATCGTCGCGGCCACGCTCGAGATCGAGGAGTCCGGGTTGACCGGCGAGAGCGCCCCGGTCGCGAAGTCGATCGGCGCGGTCGAGGGCAAGGACATCGCGCTCGGCGACCGAGTCGACATGGCCTATATGAACTCACAGGTGACGCGCGGCCGTGGCGAGATGGTCGTCACCGCGACCGGCATGGCCACCGAGGTCGGTCACATCTCGAACATGCTCAGCGGCGTCAAGCAGGAGAAGACGCCGCTCACGAAGCAGCTCGATCAGCTCACCATCATCATCACGGTGATGGCCGCGGCGGCGCTGGTCGCGATCATCTTGATCGGCCTCGCTCGCGGCGAGAGCTTCGATGATCTGTTCCTGATCGGCATCAGCCTCGCCATTGCGGCGATCCCGACGGGCTTGCCGGCCGTCGTGACCATGTTGCTGTCGATGGGCACGCAAGCACTCGCGGTCAAGGGCGCGATCGTGAAGAAGCTGCGATCGGTAGAGACACTTGGCTCTACGTCCGCGATCTGCTCCGACAAGACCGGCACGCTCACGCTGAACCAGATGACTGCTCGCCAGCTCGTCTTGGCCGGCCGCAAGTACAGCGTCGACGGCGAGGGCTACTCGACCGTCGGCCGGATCCTTCGCGCCGGCGGCGCTCACGAGGTCATCGCCGACGAGTCGCTCGAGCAATTCATGCTCCCCATGGCGTTGGCGAACGACGCGGTGATCCGCGACGGCGCGTGCATCGGCGACCCGACCGAGGGCGCGCTCGTCGTGCTCGCGGCCAAGGGTGGGCTCGACGTCGACGAGACCCGGCGCGAGCTGCCCCGGGTCGGTGAGGTGCCGTTCGACGCCGAGTACAAGCTGATGGCGACGTTTCACGACATCGACGGGAAGGTGCGTTGCTTCGTCAAGGGCGCGCCCGACGTGCTGCTCGCCCGTTCGACCCAGTACCTCGACATCGACGGCGCGACGCAGCCGATCGGCGATCTGAGCCAGCGCGTCGTCGAGGAGAACGACCGGCTCGCCTCCGAGGGCATGCGCGTGCTCGCGGTCGCACGACGCGACTTCGACAAGGCGACGTTCGATCCGTCGGCCAACCTCCTCGATGACATCAACGAGCTCGAGATGCTCGCGCTCATCGGCATCGTCGATCCGCCCCGCAAGGAGGCCAAGGACGCGATCGCGCTGTGCCACGACGCCGGCATCCGGGTGCGGATGATCACGGGCGACCACGCCACGACGGCAGCCGCGATCGCGAGTCAGCTCGGCATCGAGGGACGCGCGATGACGGGCGCCGAGTTCGCGGCCATGCCCGACGAGCAGCTGCTCGGCGAGCTCGACAGCATCGGCGTCGTCGCGCGCGTCGCGCCGGAAGACAAGGTGCGGCTCGTCAGCCTCCTCAAGAGCCAGGGGAACATCGTCGCGATGACCGGCGACGGCGTGAACGATGCGCCGGCCCTGACTCGGGCCGACATCGGCGTCGCCATGGGGATCACCGGGACCGAGGTGACGAAGGACGCCGCCGAGATGATCCTCACCGACGACAACTTCGCGACGATCGTGGCGGCCGTCGAAGGTGGGCGCGGGCTCTACGACAACTTGATGAAGTACATCCGCGTCCAGATGATCATGCTGGCCGGGTTCATCCTCACGTTCCTCGGCGCGTCGATCTTCAACATCGCGAACGGCTCGCCGCTCCTCCCGCTGCAGATCCTGTGGGTCAACTTCGCGGTCGACGTCGTGTTGGCGTTCGGTCTCGGCTTCGACGCGCCCACGCCGGGGCTGATGAAGCGCAAGCCTCGGTCACCTGATGATCCCGTGATCGGGCGCGCGTTGGGTGCTCGGCTCGGGTTTGCCGGTCTGCTGATCTCGCTCGGTGTCCTCATCGTGGTCTCATGGGGTGAGACCCGTTACGGGATCGCGGTGGCGACGACGATGGGCTTCGTCACGACTGCCCTCATGCACATCATCGCCTCGCTCGAGTGGCGTGATCCCGAGCACTCGATGTTCAACCGGGCGACGGTCGCGAACGGCCGTTTCAACATCATGGTGCTGCTCGCGCTCGCGTTCACGTTCGTGGCGACCACCCTCAACGGGCTCGAGCGCATCCTCGACACGGTCGATCTCACTGGGGCGCAGTGGCGTGCCTGCTTCCTCGCGGTGCTCGGCTACCTCGTCCTCGCGGAGCTCGGCAAGGTCATCTTCCGCCTGGTCGGGCATGATTCCCACTGACATTCACTCTCGGAGGTAGTTGCAAATGGTCCTTGCCGACTTCGGATCCGGCCAGTTCTTCTGGTCGCTGGTCTGGTTCACGCTCTTCTTCATCTGGATCTGGCTGCTCTTCATCGTCTTCGGTGACATCTTCCGCAGCAAGGATCTCTCTGGGTGGGGCAAGGCGCTGTGGACGATCTTCATCATCCTCGTGCCCTACCTCGGCGTCTTCATCTACGTGATCGCGCGGGGCGGCAAGATGCAGGAGCACGCCGTGCAGGCTGCGCAGGCGCAGGACCAAGCGATGCGTCAGTACGTGCAGAGCGTCGCGCCGGCTGGCGGCTCGGCTGACGAGATCCAGAAGCTCGCCGATCTCCGCGCCGCGGGAACGATCACCGAAGAGGAGTTCCAGGCCGCGAAGGCCAAGGCCCTGAGCTGATCCATGGCGAAGTCGAAGGACGATCCCCCCGCCAAGATGAAGCGCAAGCAGTACGAGAAGGAGCTGCGCAAGCTCCAGGTCGAGCTCGTCGCGCTTCAGGAGTGGGTGAAGAAGACCGGGACGAAAGTCTGCGTGGTCTTCGAGGGGCGCGACACGGCCGGAAAGGGTGGGGCGATCAAGGCGATCACCCAACGGGTGAGCGCGCGCGTCTATCGCGTTGTCGCCTTGCCTTCGCCGACCGACCGCGAGAAGACGCAGATGTATCTGCAGCGGTACGTGCCCCACTTCCCCGCGGGCGGGGAGATCGTCATCTTCGACCGCAGCTGGTACAACCGCGCCGGCGTCGAGCCGGTCATGGGCTACTGCACGCCGGAGGAGACCGAGTACTTCCTCGACAGTGTCGGCATCTTCGAGCAGGCGATGGTCCACGCCGGCATCGTCCTCATCAAGTACTGGATCGAGGTCAGCGAGGAGGAGCAGTCGCGGCGGCTGCAGGCGCGCGTCGACGAGCCCGGCAAGATCTGGAAGCTCTCGCCCATGGACCTCAAGTCGTACACCCGCTGGTACGACTACTCCCGAGCCCGTGACCGCATGTTCGAGAAGAGCGACACCGACTGGGCGCCCTGGAACGTGGTCGACAACGAAGACAAGCGTCGCGGTCGGCTCAACCTCATCTCGCATCTTCTGAGCCAGCTGCCCTACGAGCCGCTCGAGCAACACGAGGTCGTTTTCCCCACGCGCCAGAAGAGGCCGAAGGACTACGTCGAGCCTGCGGGCCTCGGGCGGCCGATCCCCACGCCCTACTGACGTCTCGCCCCCGTGTACACGTGCGTTGAGTGCGGGTTCGAGTTCGACCTCGCTCAGGCAGACGCGGTGGGGCCGTTGATCGTCGAGGAGATCCGCGACGTGTCGGCGATGTTGCGCGACGGCGATCCGCTCGCGCTGCGTGCGCGGCCCGATCCGGACACATGGTCAGTGCACGAGTACGGATGCCATCTGCGCGACGTGCTCTTGGTGCAGCGCGAGCGTGTGCTTCTGGCGCGTCGCTCGGACGCGCCCGACATCGGCACGATGGGTCGAGACGAGCGCGTCGAGCACGACGGGTACGACGAGCAGATGACGGTTGACGTGGCGCGGCAGCTCGACGACGCGGCGTCGCTCTTCGCGCACGTCCTGTCGCTGATCGAAGGCGACACGTGGGAGCGCACGATGATCTACCGCTATCCCGAGCGGATGGAGCGGTCGCTGCGCTGGGTCGCCGTGCACACGCTGCACGAAGCGCGCCATCACAAGCGCGACATGTCTGGCAGCTCCGGGTACCAGCTCTCGACGCGCTCGAACAAGAAGGGATCGACGTTTCGGTAGCGCTTGAGCAGGTCGGTCGGGTCGAGCCCGACGCGCGGGTTGAGGGTCGGCCTGCCGAACCGGCCGCGCCTCGGCCGCTCGCCACCGGCGCGGCGGTAGCAGCCGCGCTTGGTGCGGACGGCACGTGCTCTCCTGACCTCGTAGGCGAGCGCGTCCGCGAGCCGCTTCACGCCGTTCGGTCCGGCGACGACGTAGCCGTGCAGGTGGAGGTGCGAGTGGAGCTCCGCGAGGGGCAGCTCGCCGTAGCGCTCGAGGAGCGCGAGACAGACCGAACGGAGGCGCCTGCCTGAGAGCGGCTCGGGATCGTGGACGAGCGGGGGAAGGGGCCGCTCGTCGGGTCCGGGCGGTCGGCGGCCGTGATGATGCGGGATGATCGGCCAGACCTGGTCCCGGAGGCGCTTCGCTTGCTCGATGAGCTCGCGGCGACGGTTCGCTCTCGCGATTGCCTCAGCGTCGAGCGTGGCGATCTCGAGAAGCGCGGCTTCGAGCTCGGCGCGGACTCGGTCGTGCTCCGGGCGGCGCAGACCGGAGTAGAAGCGGAGGAAGAAGAGGTCGCCGGCGTCGCAGCTGTCGTTGCGCACGAGTGCACTCCCCGGGTGGGTTTCGTGAAGGGGAGGTACGGCGTGCTGCCGTGTGCGCAGCCTGCACCCCGGGTGTGACATTCCCCACTCTTTCCGACTGCCATATCGGCAACGAATCGGTATCGAATCGGCGCCGATGTGGCAGTGAAGAATTTTGGGTGTGCGTCCGTGGGAGGCGCCGGGCGGCGGCTGATGCGCCGCCGCGCCGCACCCCGGGCTGCCCCGTTACCCCCGCGGGTACGGTCCCGCCATGGCTCTGCGCTGGTACACGATCGTCGTCGACTGCCGTGACATCCGGGCCCAGGCCCAGTGGTGGGCCGACGTCCTCGCCTGGAGGAAGATCTACGAGGCCGACGATGAGGTCGTCATCATCCCGCCGCGACTCGCGGACGAGGCACCGGGCACCACCCCGTGGGATCAGGTGCCCCCCGGCCTCGTGTTCGTGTCCGTGCCCGAAGGCAAGACCGTGAAGAACCGCCTCCACATCGACCTCGCCCCGCACACCTCGGACGACCGCGATGCCGAGATCGCCCGCCTCCTGTCGATGGGCGCAACGAGGGTGAACGTCGGACAGAGCGGCGACGAGAGCTGGGACGTCCTCGCCGACCCCGAGGGCAACGAGTTCTGCGTGCTGTCGTCGCGGGACCAGTAGCGGTCACAAGGTGCGAGGCTTGCGTGCAAGCTGTGTCCGCCGACGGCCGATCGGGAGTCGCGTCGCGTGATCGATGAGTTCGCGAAGGAATACCTCCACGACGCGCTCCGGTGGAATCGTGAGGCGCTGGTGTCGAAGCTCGACGGGCTCTCCGAATACGACATTCGTCGCCCGCTCACCACCACCGGCACGAACCTGCTTGGCCTGATCAAGCACCTGTCGGTGTCGGAGGTTCGGTACTTCAGCGAGGTCTTCAATCGACCGTCTCCGCAGCCCCTGCCTCGCTGGGACGACGCCTCCGCATGGACCAGCGACGACATGTGGGCGACTGCCGAGGAGACGCGCCGCGACATACTCGACCGCTACGAGCGCGCATGTGACTATGCGGACGCGACGATCAACGCGTTGCCCATCGACGCCTCGGGCTACGTCCCCTGGTGGCCGCAGCCCGACGTGAAGCTGTTCAACGTCATGGTCCACATCCTCACCGAGACCAGTCGGCACGCTGGACATGCCGACATCCTTCGCGAACAGCTCGACGGGACAGTCGGGTCAGGACCGAAGGGCACGGTCCTGCACGGACTCGACGCGGCCTACTGGGAGACCTATCGAGCGAAGATCGAGCGAGCCGCCTCTGCTTGGGGCAGCCCGCCGACGAGAGTTCTGGGGAAATAGGGAGTTCCTCCCGATGCCGGCCGCGCTGGCGAGGCGGATGCTCGTTCGGACACGCAACCCGAGAGGAGCTCTCCATGCCCCGCTATCTGATCGAGCGGACCTTTCCCGACGGGCTCGAGGTGCCCACGACCCAACAGGGCGCCAAGGTCCTCGTCGGCATCATCGACAACAACGCCGCCGCAGGCGTCACGTGGGTGCACTCCTACGTCTCGGCCGACCGCCAGCGCACGTACTGCATCTACGACGCGCCCGACCCCGAGGCGATCCGCACTGTTGCCGGCGTCAACAACCTCCCCGTCGACCAGATCAAGGAGGTCCGGGTGCTCGACCCCTACTTCTATGTGGAGTCGCTCGCCTGAGTCGAGCGGCGCTCGGCCGCGCGCAGTGCAGTGGCTGCGGGCATCAGGAACCCACCCCGGGTGAGCAGGGCGTCGATCGGATCACTCGGGCCCGGATCGCCGGGCCCCGGGCACGGGCGCCGGAACTGCGAGTTGGGCTTGGCGACGTAGAAGAGCGATTGGCCCTGGTCGGTGAGCGTCGCGAGCACGCCGTAGTCGCGCAGCTCCACGTGGCCGTCGTTGCGGGCCACCTGGTGCGCGAGGCGCTGCGGATCGTGGTTCCAGTAGCGACGCCGGTTCCGCTTGCCCTCGAACTTCACGCGGAACTCGCCGTCGTCGCTGATGTCGGTGACGACACCCGGCATCGGTGGGTGCTTCGGCTCGTTCCAGGACAGTCGGGCTTGGATGAAGTGAACATCGTGCCCAGGCAGGTACAGACCACATGTCATTGCCGTCTCCATCGTGTGGCGTTCGCACCGTGCCTTGCGGTCGGTTGCGGCGACGTCGGCGGGCCACGTCCCTCGGTCGCTCTGGATGGTGTTCGCCACGCTACCGAGCACAGGTCAGAATCAGCGCGTGATCATCGCAGCGCAGTTCGGCACGGGGCAGGTCTTGTGGTCGCTCGTTTGGCTCACGATGTGGCTCATCTGGTTGTGGCTGCTCTTCATCGTGTTCAGAGCGATCATCTTCCGCAGTGACGATCCGGGATGGGCGAAGGCACTGTGGGTGCTCTTCGTCCTCGTGCTGCCCTACCTCGGCGTGTTCGTGTACCTGATCGCGCGCGGTCCGCGCATCATCGACCCGAGCCCGAGCCCGTGGATCGGCGGCCCGCCGATGCAACTCGCGACGGCGTGATCGTTCCGGGCGACCACGACGTCGAAGCCGCGGCGGCTGAGCTCGCCGAACGCTTGCCCGAGCCCCTGGTGCCGCTCGCTCGGGTCGCTTACAACTACCGGTGGTCGTGGGCGCCCGACGGCCCCGCGTGCTTCGGCGCGCTTGATTCCGAGAGATGGGATCGAGTGGGTTCGAATCCGGTGCGCATGCTCCGAGAGATGTCCCGGTCCGCCCTCGAGCGAGCCGCCGGGGATCGCGAGCTGACGGCGCGCGTCGCAGCCCTTGCCACGCTCGTCGACCGCGATCGGATGCGTCCCGCGGGCCCGTGGCCGTGGGATGACGACGCGCCGGTGGCGTTCATGTGCGCTGAGTTCGGGGTGCACGCGTCGCTTCCTGTGTACTCGGGAGGGCTCGGCGTCCTCGCGGGCGACCTCGTGAAGGAGGCGTCCGATCTCGCGGTCCCTCTCCTAGGCATCGGGCTGCTCTATCGCACCGGCTACTTCCACCAGCGCATCGACACCAGCGGTTGGCAGCATGAGTACTGGACCGACTCCGACCCAACTTCGCTCGCATGCGTGCCGGTGACCGACCCCGCGACCGGCGCGCGGGTCACGGTCGAGATCCCGATCGACGACGAACCCATCGCCGTGCAGATCTGGCGCGTCGACGTCGGACGCGTCTCGCTGTTCCTGCTCGACACCGATCGTTCGGAGAATTCGATCGTGGGGCGGTGGATCACGTCCCGCCTCTACGAAGGCAGCCGCGCGATCCGGCTCGCGCAGTACGCGGTGCTCGGGGTCGGGGGCGCCCGTGCCCTGGAGGCGCTGGGCGTCCGTCCGTCCGTCTATCACCTGAACGAGGGACATCCTGCCCTCGCCGCGTTCGAGCTGTTGCGTCAGCACCTCGCCGCCGGCGGCGATTGGGACAGCGCCTGGGCCGAGGTCGTGAAACGGCTGGTCTTCACCACCCATACTCCGGTGCCCGCTGGCAACGAGACGTACAGCCGCGACGAGATCATGCGGATGCTCGGCCGCATCGCTGACTCCACGGGAGACCCCGAGCGCTTTCTCTCCGTCGGGCGGATGGATCCCGCGAACCACGACGAGCCCTTGAGCATGACGGTGCTGGGGTTGCGGGCGAGCCGCTCGGCAAATGCGGTCAGTCGCCGCCACGGCGAGGTCGCGCGCGCGATGTGGCATCCGCTGTTCAGCGATCGTGTCGTCGATGCGGTTCCGATCACGTCCGTGACGAACGGCGTGCACGTGCCGACGTGGCTGGCGCCTCCGATGCGGTCGTTGCTCGATGCCCATCTCGGCGAGGACTGGCTTGCGAGAGCCGACGATCCCGCGACATGGGAAGCGGTTGACGACATCAGCGATGAGGATCTCTGGCGAGCGCGCTGCGCGTGCCGGCGGATCCTCATCGATCGCACGCGTCGAGAAGGCCACGCAAGATCGACTTCGCCGCGGCGAGGACATCACCTACGTCGAGGCGGCGCTCGCAGGCTTCGATCCCGATCGCCTCACCATCGGGTTCGCCCGCCGCCTCGCGACCTACAAGCGGCTGTACCTGCTCGCGCTGCGGCCGGAGCGCGCACTCGCCTTGCTCGGTGGACCGCATCCGCTCCAGTTCGTCTTCGCCGGGAAGGCCCATCCCCTCGACGACGGCGCCAAGGCGATCGTCCGCGACCTCTTCCAGCTCAAGAGCGCGCCCGAGGTCGCGGATCGGGTCGCGTTCCTCGAGGACTACGACCTTTCGTTCGCGGGCCCTCTGGTCGCCGGGTGCGACGTGTGGGTCAACCTGCCCCGACCACCGGAGGAGGCGAGTGGCACGAGCGGGATGAAGGCAGCCCTGAACGGGGTGCTGAACCTGTCCGTCCTCGACGGCTGGTGGGCTGAGGCGTACGACGGCTCGAACGGGTGGGCAATCGACGGCGACGTGGACCCCGATGTCGGCGCACAGGACCAACGACACGCCGATGCGCTGTTCGATCGTCTCGAGGCCGATGTCGTGCCGCTGTTCCACTCGCGTGACGAGTCGGGGCTGCCACGCGGATGGCTGGCCATGGTGAGGGCGTGCTTGCGGACGAACGGCCCTCGCTTCTCGGCGACGCGCATGGTGCGGGAGTACGCCGATCGCATCTACTCGCGCCGCTGACTTTCGGCCCGTTTGCGCTCGAGGAACGCGCGCTCCGGCGCGTTCGTCGTGAGCTCGATCGCTCGGTCGTAGGCCGCCACCGCGTCAGCGGAATTGCCGAGCTTCTCGAGCAAGTCGGCGCGCACGACGTGGAACGGCACGTACGCATCGAGGTCGAGCGTGTCGACGATCGAGAGCGCGGCCTCCGCTCCCTCGATCTCGGCCAACACGACGGCGCGGTTGAGCGCGACCACCGCGCTCGGCTGCACCACCATGAGCTGGTCGTACAAGGCGAGGATCTGCGCCCAGTCGGTGTGCCCGGCACGCAAGGCATCCGAGTGAACGGCCGCGATCGCGGCCTGGATCTGGTACGGCCCGGGCTGGTTGCGGCGCAGGCACGCGCGCACCAGGTCCTGCCCCTCCGCGATCAGAGAACGGTCCCACAGTGACCGGTCCTGGTCGGCGAGCAGCACGAGCGAGCCGTCGGCCGCGACGCGAGCGGGGCGTCGCGCATCCGTCAGCAAGAGCAACGCGAGCAACCCCACCACTTCGGGCTCGTCGGGCATGAGCTGCACGAGCAGACGGGCCAACCGCATCGCCTCCGCGCACAAGTCGGTGCGCACGAGCGCCGAGCCACTGCTCGCGGTGTGCCCTTCGTTGTAGATGAGGTAGAGCACTGCGAGCACCGGGCGCAGACGATCCGCAAGCTCAGCCGCCTCGGGCACCCGATAGGGGATCCGAGCGTCGCGGATCTTCTTCTTCGCCCGCACGATGCGCTGCGCCATCGTCGGCTCGGGCACGAGGAACGCCCGCGCGATCTCGTCGGTCTGCAGGCCGCCGAGCAAGCGCAACGTGAGCGGCACCTGAGCGCTCGGCGCCAACGCCGGGTGGCAGCACGTGAAGATCATCCTCAACCGGTCATCGCGCACAGTGCCCACCTCCTCGATCGGCTCGTCTTGCGCGTGCAAGAGCACGGCTTGCGCTTGCCGGTCGTCGCGTGACGACTCACGGCGGAGTCGGTCGAGCGCTCGATTGCGAGCCGTGGTGGTGATCCATCCACCTGGGTTCGGGGGGATTCCATCGACAGGCCACTTCTGTGCGGCGATTGCGAACGCCTCCTGCACTGCGTCTTCGGCGATGTCGATGTCACCGAAGACGCGGGTGAGGATGGCGACGCAACGTCCGTACTCGGCGCGGAAGGTCTGCTCGATCACATGCCCTGGAACGGACGCACCTCGACCGTACCGATGCACGCCTCGCTGGCCTTGGCGGCCCACTTCAGCGCGGCGTCGAGGTCGGGGAGGTCGAGGATCCAGAAGCCGCCGAGGTATTCCTTGGTCTCGGCGTAGGGGCCGTCGGTCACGGTGAGGTTGCCGCCGCGGTTGTCGACGGTCGTCGTGCTCGAGATCGGCATCAGGCCGCCGGCGAACACCCACACGCCGGCCTTCTGCATCTCGTCGTTCACCTTGCCGGTCGCGGCGAAGGCGGCCTGCATCTCTTCGTCGGACGCATATGCGCCGAACGGGCTGTCATCCATCGGGCCGTGCACGGAAAGCAGGTACTGCGTCATCGTTCGCTCCCTTTCGGTTCGGTGTCATCCGTACTACGAACGGGATCACCCGCGATCGACAGCGCTCCTCAGGTCTTCTGCGGCCGGTAGAGGAGGTTTCCGCGCAGCTTGACGGCCTGCAGGTCCTCGGGGCGCACGTACCGCATGATCTGGATGATCCTGGCGACGAGGCCGGTCCATCCCGTCTGGTGGCTGGCGCCGACGCCGGCGCCGTTGTCGCCGTGGAAGTACTCGTAGAAGAGGAGCATGTTGTTCCACGACGGGTCGGCCTGGAACTTCTCCGCGCCACCCCACAACGGACGGCGTCCGTTCTCGTCGGGCAGGAACGTCGAGACGAGCCGACGACTGATCTCCTCGGCCACTTCGAAAAGCGTCATCTGGTGGCCCGATCCCGTCGGGCACTCGATCTTGAAGTCGTCGCCGTAGTACGCGTACAGGTGGACGAGGCCGCGCAGGATGAGGAAGTTGACGGGGAACCACACCGGTCCCCGCCAGTTCGAGTTGCCGCCGAAGAGGCCGCTGTCCGACTCCGCGGGCATGTAGTGCACCTCGTAGGTGTCACCGTGCACGTCCAGTCGGAACGGGTGCTCGAGGTGGTAACGAGAAAGCGCGCGCAAACCGTGCGGTCCGAGGAACTCGTCCTCGTCGAGCATCCGGGTGAGCACGCGGCGCAGCTTGGTCTCGTCGAGCACGGCGAGCATGCGGCGTCCGTTGATGCCCGGGACGCGCACGTCGTGGATGGTCTCGAGCAGCTCTGGCATCGCCTCGACGCGTCGACGCAGGCGGCTCACCATGTCGTCGCCGAGGTGGACGCCTTCCGCGGGGAGGATCGTCGTCGCGCACAGCGGCAACAGGCCGACCATCGAGCGCACCTTGAGCCGCTGCGCCGTGCCGTCGGGGAGGCGGAGGACGTCGTAGAAGAAGCCGTCCTCTTCGTCCCACAGCTCGTCGTGGTTGTCGCCGATGCGGTCCATCGCAGCGGCGATGAACGTGAAGTGCTCGGCGAACTTGAGCACCATCTCGCGGTACATCGCGTCGTGGTTGGCGAGCTCGAGGGCGATGCTGAGCATGCACTGCGAGAAGAAGGCCATCCATGCGGTGCCGTCTGACTGCTCGAGGTGCCCGCCGGTCGGCAGTGGCGCGCTCCGGTCGAAGACGCCGATGTTGTCGAGGCCGAGGAAGCCGCCCTCGAACACGTTGCGGCCGGTGAGGTCCTTGCGGTTGATCCACCACGTGAAGTTGATGAGGAGCTTCTGGAACGCGCTCTTGAGCCATTCGACGTCGCCCGTGCCGCGCTGCTCGAGCTCGGTCTCGTAGACGAGGAGCGTCGCCCACGCGTGCACCGGCGGGTTGACGTCGCTGAAGTTCCACTCGTACGCGGGGAGCTGGCCGCTCGGATGGAGGTAGAGCTCGCGCAGCATCAGCGAGAGCTGGTGCTTGGCCTCGTCGACGTCGACCATCGCGAGCACGACCGTGTGGAACGCGAGGTCCCACGATGCGTACCAGGGGTACTCCCACTTGTCCGGCATCGAGATGACGTCGTCGTTGATCATGTGGAACCAGCTGCGGTTGCGCGCGTCGCCACCGCTGTCGCGCAGCGGGTGCACCCCATGCTCCTCGAGCCAGGTGTCGAGGTCGAAGAAGTAGTGCTGCTTGCTCCAGAGCATTCCGGCGAGGGCCTGGCGCATCACGTTCGCTTCTTCCGCCGGCGTGTTCGGCGGGGTGAGCGACGCGTAGAACTCATCTGCCTCGGCGATGCGCGTGGCGAAGAGCTCGTCGATGGCGGTGGGGTCGAGCAGGGGAGCGGCGCCCGTGCAGTGGTGGAGGTGGACCACGGTCGATGAGTGCGGAGCGATGTTCAGCACGTAGTGCGCGGCCGCCTTCGTGCCCGTGAGGTCGGGGTTCACGGCGTCGGTCTTCCCGTGGACGACGTACTCGTGGAACGCGTCCTTCACGTAGGGCGTGGCGTTCGGCGATCCCCACAGGCGCTCGGTGTTCGACTCGTTCTCGGTGAAGAGGAGCGTGGGAGTTCCTTCGCACCAGAGCTCCCTCGACCCGAATGCCTCGTGCTCGGCGACGATCGTGCCCGGCGCCCCCGCGCTCACCGTTCCCTTGGGCTGGTCCTTCCACCAGGTATTGCGGAACCAGAGATGGGGGAGAAGGTGCACCGTCGCCCACTCCGCTCCGCGGTTGCTCACCGTGATGCGGATCGCGATGTCTTCGGGCGCGGTCTTCGCGTACTCGACGTCGACGTCGACGTAGCGGTCTTGGTCGAACACGCCGGTGTCGAGCAGCTCGTACTCGAGGTCGTTGCGGCCGCGGTTGCGATTCGTCTCGACGAGGTCGGCGTACGGGTAGCCCGTGAGCGGGTAGCGGTACCGGTACTTCAGGTACGAGCTCGTCGGCGTGGCGTCGAGGTAGAAGTAGTACTCCTTCACGTCCTCGCCGTGGTTGCCCTCCTCGTTGGTGAGGCCGAACATCCGCTCCTTGAGGATCGGGTCGACGCCGTTCCACAGCGCGATCGCGAAGCACAGGATCTGCGAGTCGTCGCAGAAGCCCGCGATGCCGTCCTCTCCCCACTTGTAGGCGCGCGAGCGGGCCTGGTCGTGGGGGAAGTAGTCCCACGCGGTGCCGCCGGGGCTGTAGTCCTCGCGCACGGTGCCCCACTGCCGCTCACTGAGGTACGGGCCCCACTTCTTCCAAGCGACGCCGTTGCGGGCCGCTTCGAGCCGATCGGCTTCGGTTCCGTGTGCCACGCCGCGACCCTCCCACGTGGGATGTCGCGTGGCCAATGACCTTTGGCCCTGTTGCCGGGCCGCTGCGGGTGGTCCCCTGAACGAGAAGGCCGAGAAAGGAGGCGCAATCCGCGTCCTGGTTGGTACGGACGGATCCGCGGCGAGCCGGGCCGCGATGCGCTGGGCGGAGGCCCTTGTTGACGCGGACGGCGGCGATCTCGTCGTCGCCGCAGTGCGGATGCCGCCATTCTCCGAGGTCTGGCCGGAGACGATCGAGGAACGGCGCGCCCTCGAGAGCGAGCGACTCGACGAGGCGTGCGCCGCCCTTCGGGGCTCGACGGTCAAGTACCGGGCCCTTCTGTTGGAGGGCGATCCGCGGGAGCAGCTGCTGAAGGCGGCCACGGCCGAAGACGCCGATCTGATCGTGTCGGGCGCGCAAGGCTCCGGTGGCCATCGTCACGCCCTGCATTTGGGCAGCACGACGCATCATCTCGTGCACCACAGCCGGATCCCGCTTGTCGCCGTCCCCGCATCGTCGAGGGCGGCGTGGCCCGCGCCGATCGTGATCGGCGTCGACGGATCAGAGGGGTCCGCGCTTGCGGTGAGATGGCTCGCGTCGCACGGTCTCGCGCTCACCGCCGACGTGATCGCGGTGCACGCGGAGAAGCCGCTGGCCCAATGGGTGCCGAGCTCCGATCCGCACAGCTGGTACCACATGGCGTTGGATCGCATGCAGCCGTGGGTCGCTCCGCTGCGTGAGTGCGGCTTGGGTGCACGCACACTCGTGGTCGACGGCGATCCCGTCGATGCGCTCACTGATGTGGCGATCGCCGAGGCGGCGGGGCTGATCATCGTCGGCGCACGAGGCACCGGTGGGATCACCGGTCTCCGTCTCGGCTCCACCGCGCTGAAGGTGCTCCACCAGGCGCAGGTTCCCGTGCTGATGGTGCCCGCCGACCTGTGACAAGTTGGTGGGATGCGGACAGGGATCGCAGCCGCGGCGCTCCTGCTCCTCACCGGCTGCCAGCACGTGTTCCCGATCGACCCGGCCAACGTCGCGAAGTACGGGCGTTCGCATCACGACTACCCGGCTGCGGACATCTTCGCCCCGTGCGGCACCACAGTCGTCGCGCCTGTCGCCGGGACGATCTCGGAGATGTCGACGAAGGACGTGTGGGACCCGAAGGTGAACGACGGCGCGACGCGCGGTGGCCTGTCGGTGACGCTCGTCGGTGACGACGGCGTGCGCTACTACGGAAGTCACTTGTCGGCGATCGATCCGGCGATCGTGGTCGGCGGGCACGTCGACGTCGGGCAGCCGCTCGGGAAGGTCGGCAACACCGGCGACGCGCGCGGCATCGCATGCCATCTCCACTTCGGCATCTCCGCGGCGTGTGGTGTCGGCGACTGGCAAGTGCGCCGCGGCACACTTCAGCCCGCGCCGTTTCTTGATTCGTGGCGCGCGGGCGACACGGGCGCGACGCCTCACCCACCGCCGTGTCCGGCCGCGTGACGACTACTTCGTGCCGACGATGCAGCGCGCCATGCCGGGGATCCTCACCGCACCCTCCGTCGCGTATTGCTTCGCGCCGTCGATCACCTTCGCTCTGATCCGCTCGCGGGCCGCGTCGTCGACTTGCTGCAGCGCCGTCACGACTGGGGGAGTGAGCTCCTGTACGAGCTGCCAGTACTGCTCGGGCGAGTCGGTCACCATCGAGGTGGCGACTTCCCACTCGGTGACGTCGCGAAGCCCGGCGGCTCGGAAGCGGCCGCTCATCGCCCCCGGGTCGGCACATCGAAACATGCTCGGCCCGTCGGGATCGGGCGGTGGCATCTGCATCTCGCCCATGAGGGCGACCATCGGCAGAGTCGTCCACGCGTTGTGCTCGGGACCTCCCCACACAGCGATGCACGCGCGTCCGCCCGGCTTCAGGACGCGGACGAATTCGGAGAGCGCCTTCGCCATGTCGGGGATGAACATGAAGCCGAACCGGCATCCGATGCTGTCGAAGGTCGCGTCGGCGAAGGGGAGCTCCTCCGCACCGCATTCCTCGAAGGCCACGTTGGTGAGCCCTTGCGCCTTGGCGCGCCGTCCTGCGACGGCCAGCATCTCGGGCGCGAGATCGGTGAGCGTGATCTTGCCGTGTGGGGCGAGTGCGGCGATCGTCAGCCCGGGCTCGCCGGTGCCCGCAGCGACCTCGAGATGCTGCTGGTCGTCGGCGATGGTCAGCGCCCCGATCATCGCTTTGCCGACTGAGGCGATCGACGCGACCACCACCTCGTCCCACTTCTCCCATCCTGCGGAGAACTTCCCCCACATCGCCCGCTGGGACGCACGGATCTCATCTGGATTCGGCATGCGCGGCCTCCTCGGTCAGCGGAGACCATACGTTCGGAGCGTGTGCGTCAGCGAGGACGAGTGGCGTTTCGCTCGCGGGCCGACGGTCGCGGACCGCGGGTGTCGGTCGAGGGAAAGCAGAGCGTCGTCGTCGCCTCGCCGCTCAGCAGCCGGCGCTTGTAGTCCTCGAACTCCTCGGTCGTGATGAAGCCGCGAGCGCGCAGCAGCGCGAGCTTCTCGATCTCCTCACCGACGGAGAACCCGGGGTTCGTGGTGGCCGCGGTTGGCGCGACCGGCGGGCCGGGCTCGGGATCCACGAGCGCCGCTTGGAACAGGCGGGCCTCGAGGTCGGAGAGGATCTCGCTCGCGATCTTGCGGATGCGGGCACTGTCACGCCCGCCGACGCTCTGGCGCTTGGCGATGCCTTCGATGACGACCGTCGTGCCGGCCTCGTCGGCCGTGACCGCAGCCGACATGTTCTGGCCGTAGGTGGCGAAGCTCATGTCGGTCTTGAACTCGGCCCGGAGCTGGGCGTCGTCGAAGCGTGCGCCCGTGATGCTCGGGTGCTCGCCGACGACCTCACGAAGGGAGCTCCACGCGACCTGAGGAGGGTCGGGGAGCTGCAGCTCGACACTCGCCTCTGATCCGCCGAACAGGCCCATCGCCGTGCCACGCCTCCGTTGTGTCGAGATGCGCGGGCGAAGCGACGTTGGTCCACCCGCGTGCAACCTGAACTATTTCGGTCGGTCACAAACGCGCTTGATGGGCCAAACGGACTAGGCCAGTTGACGATCCGATTCCAACTGGGCGAGATGCACCAATCCGCACCCTCAGATGTGGTCTCATCCTGACGATGGGACGCGAGTAGCTCTGGCGTCCGAAGGCATCAGGAGATCGGCGTGGCGGATCGCAGGGACAGCACGACTGAGGGCTTGCGCGGCGTGCGCCGCTTGGCGAGCCGGCCGGTCTTGGAAGCCGGTGCCCTATCTGGCTACGGGCCGCTCTTCAATGCCGGCCTTGTCCACCACGAGGGTCGCTACCACCTGTTCGTGAGGGCCGTGCGCGACGGGTACCGCGCGGGCGAAGAGGGTGGCCCTCGGTTCGTGGACTACGTGTCCGACATCGTGGTCTTCACCTCGATCGATGGCCTCGAGTACGAGTTCGGATACGTCCTCGCTGTCGCGGAAGAGGGCATGTGCTTCGAGGATCCCAGGGTGCAATGGGTGCGGGACCACGCCGGGGATCACCTCGTCATGACCTACACCCGCCTGGCAGCGGACGGTTCGTGGCGGATCGGCGCACATCGAGTGCGATGGGACGGCGAGCGCTTCGAGCTCGACGAGACGAGCGGGCGTGTGCTCGGTCCTCGCGACCTGAACAACAAGGACGCCGTGGTCTTCACCCTCGCCGACGGCCGCGTGGCCCTGATCCACCGCATCCATCCCGACATGCAGCTCGCGGTGTTCGATGACGTCGACCACCTGTGGGACGCGCCCGATGACTACTGGGACGAGCACGTCGCTGCGCTCGGTGAGCACACCATCCTCACGCCGGCGCCCGGCGCGCTCGGCATCGGTGCAGGCGCGCCGCCCGTCGCGACACGCGCCGGCTTGCTCCTCTTCTTTCACGAGCGCCGCGCCGACGGCGTCTACACGATGAACGTCGCGCTCCTCGACGACGCCACCGGCAGGGTGCTCAGCCGGCTGGCCGAGCCAGTGCTCGAGCCCGAGCTCGATTGGGAGCGCTGTGGCGACGTCGACGACGTGGTCTTCGTGCAGGGTGCGCACCTCAACGGCGACGAGGTGTACCTGACCTACGGCGCTGCGGATCGCTGTGTCGGCGCGGCCGTCGCGTCGGTGCCGCAGATTCTCGAGGCGCTCGGTCTCGTCGGGGACGAAGCAGCCGCCTGACCCGATATCTCAGATATGAGATACCATGGGTGCGATGGGACCAGCTCGACGTTCTGTGTTTCCGGGCTTCGATCAGCTCTCCGAGCAGCGCCGCGAGGTCGTGGACGATCTCGTGCAGGCTCGCCACAAGCTCGGCCTGTCGCAGACCGAGGTCGCCGCCCGCATGGGCACTTCGCAGTCTGCGGTGGCCCGGCTCGAGAGTGGTGATGGCGACGTCCGCCTGTCGAGCCTCCAGCGATACGCGGACGCCCTGGGCCGCGACCTGCGCTTGCGCCTCGCCCGCCGGGACGGAACATGAGCGTCGGTTGGCCTCCCGAGATCCTTCCCCCTGACCCCGGGCCGACCCCGCGGCCCTCCGTCTATCCGCCGATCCCGGTCGTCTACACGAGTGAGCCGCCGGCGTTCGGCGAGGACGTTCGCGATCGTCTGCTCGAACGCCGCACCATCCTCGCAAGTGGTCGGCTCGACGACGCGACGGCTACCGATCTCGCCGCGCGGCTGATGTACCTCGACGGCATCGGTGACGATCCGATCGAGCTCCGCTACTCATGCTCGGAGGGCGATCTGGGCGCTGCGATCGCACTTGCCGACACCGTCGAGTTGCTCGGCGTGGAGGTCCGGGCGACCGCTGCAGGCACGGTCGGCGGCCCGGCCCTCTTGCCGTTCGCCGTGGCGACTCGCCGGCTCGCCCACCCGCACGCGACCTTCGCGCTCGTCGAGCCCGAGGTCGAGATCCGCGGTCGGGCGACTGACATCGCCGCGGAGGCCGAGCGCCATGCAGGGCTGGTCGCGAGCTTTCATCGGCGCCTTGCGGACGCGACGGGGCGACCGGTCGAGCTGATCGAGGCGGACTTCTCGACTCACCGCGTGCTCTCCCGCGGAGCAGGCACTCACCTACCGCCTCGTCGACGAGATCCTCGTCAGCCGGCGCTGAGGGCTTGGCGGAGCGCGCCCACTCTCACTCCGAGTGAATGGCCCGCAGCACGTCGAGACGAGCCGCCCGCCGGGCCGGGAGCAATCCGGCCAGCGTGCCGAACACCGCCGCGGCGACGACGATCGCGACGAGCGTGCCCACCGGGATCGCCACGGTTGCGACTGCCGACGCAGGCAGTGCCGACGCGGTCGCGATGCCGAACAGCACGCCAACGGCCACACCGAGGAACGCGCCGAAGATCGAGACGGTCACCGCTTCGGTGAGGACCATCTGGCGCACCTGACGGCGCAGCATGCCAACCGCCCGCAGCAAGCCGATCTCGCGGGTGCGTTCCAGCACCGAAAGGGCGAGCGTGTTCGCGATGCCCATCAGTGCGATGAACAGTGCCAGCGCCAACAGGCCGTTCACCGCGACCAGTAGGCCGTTGAGCTGCGCCTCCTGGCTCGCCCGGAACTCGGCGCGGTCCTCGAGCTTCACCTGCGGATAGGCCGCCAACGCGGCCGTGATCGCGGCTCTCGCCTGAACCGTGTCGACTCCGGGCGCCACGCGGGCGAACGTGAGCATGTCGAGCTGATTGGCGGGGTAGTACTGCTCGAACGTCTTCATGTCGATCAGGTAGTTCCCTGCCCACGTCGCGTCGCTGTAGATGCCGGCGACGCGCAGCTTCTGAGGGCCGCCGCTCGCGAACTGCACCTCGACCGTGTCGCCCACCTGGAGTCCGAGATCGCGTGCAGGGTCCTTGTGGATGAAGATCGAGCCGGGCCCGAGGTCTGACAGTGAGCCGCTCTGCACGCCGATGTCGACCACCTTTCCGGCAGCGGCGGGGTCGACGGCGACGAGGTTACGTTCGTGACCGTTGAACAGGAACCGGTCGAAGCGCACGCCCGTCACTGCGTCGAGCTCGGGAAGCCTCGCGACTGCGGCGGTCAACGCGGGGCTGTACCCCGTGTTCGAGTCGGTCGAGACGATGTAGTCCGCGAGGACCGCCTTGTCGATCGACTCGCTGAAGGTGCGCTTGATGGACGTGCCGACGACGAAGACGGTCGTGACGAGGGCGAGCCCGATCATGAGCGCCGCCGCGGTCTTCGCCGTGCGATACGGGTTGCGAGTGCTGTTCGCTCGCCCGAGTCGGCCCGCAGTCTTGAACGGCGCGCCGATCACCGTGCCGACCGCTTGCGTGACGGGCGCTGCGACGACGGGGCTGAGCTGAGCCACGCCGAGGAAGACCATGATCGCCCCGAGCCCGATCGACAGGAGGATCGGCAGGGCCCCGTCGGCGACGAACAGGCCGAAGAGCACGAGCAGCGCGCCACATGCGACGACTGCACCTGCAATCGTGGCTCGGCGGGCACTCGACGCGTGCGAGACCGCAAAGCCCTCCCTGAGACCCTCGATCGGCGGGATCGCCGCCACGCGTCGTGCCGGCACGATCGCCGCGGCCAGGGTCACGCCGAGCCCGACGACCACCGCAGCAAGCCAGGTGCGCCCGAGCAGCACAAGGGAGTTCGTGGGGAGGTCGAAGCCACCTGCGGCGAGAATCGCTTGGAGGACGTGGGCGATCACGAGCCCGAACGCCACGCCGAACGCGAGCCCCGTCATCCCGATGATGGTCGCCTCGACCATGATCGACCGGGTCACCTGGCCTGGTGTCGCGCCGATCGATCGCAGGAGCGCGATCTCACGAGACCTTTGCCCGAGGAGCACGATCGAGAAGGTGTTGTTGATGTAGAACGCGGCGACGAAGATCGCGATCGCGGCGAAGGCGAGCAGGATGTTCTGGAACACGTCGAGGAAGCCGCTGACCGTGTTCATCCCTTCAGTCCTCACCGTCGTCGACGTCACCGCCTCGGTGCCTTGCGGCAGCACCGAGTCGATCCGTCGCGCGAGGTCGGCAGGAGCGACCCCGGGCGCAGCCTTCACGTCGATCGTGTCGTACTGACCCGCGGCGCCGAACACCTCCTGGGCTGTTGCCGTATCGAACGCGGTGAGGCGGGCACCGAGCAGGTTGTTCGCCTCTCCGAAGGTGAAGATCCCGACGATGGTGACGTCGCGCTGAGTGCCGTCGAGCAGCAGCACCTTCGTGCGAGCACCGACCGAGAAGCCAGCGTCGGTGGCGGAGCCACGGTCGATGGCGACCTCGTTGGGACCGGCAGGCTTACGTCCGTCGTCGAGCTTGACCGGGTAGAGCGCGTCCTCCTTGCCCCACGAGACCCCGATGAACGGCGCTCCCGTTGTCTTGAGCGGGTGGCCCTGCTTGTCCAGCAACTGCGCGTAACCGCTCACGGTCCCTTCCGCGACGGCGACGCCCTCGACCTTGCGCACGACGTCGACGAGGCTCTCGGGCACCCGGCCCCGACTCACACCGACTGTCGATCCACCCTCGATCGGCGTCGACGCACGAACGGAGACGTCGACCCCGCTGCTGATGTTGGCGAAGAGGTCCCCGACCGAGGCTCTCAGGGAGTCTGTGACGACGAACGCACCGACCACGAACGCCACTCCGGTGACAACAGCGAGCGTCGTCAGCAGGAATCGGAGCTTGTGGGCGAGCACGCTGCGGATGCTGATGCGCAGCATCGTTCAATCTCCCAGCGTCTTCAGCCGCTCGAGCACGCGGCCCACGGTCGGATCGAGCATCTCACCGACGATGCGACCGTCAGCGAGGAACAGAACTCGGCCGCCGTAGCTCGCTGCACTCGCATCGTGCGTCACCATCACGATCGTCTGCCCGAGGGCTTCGACGGCTTGCTGCAGGAACGAGAGGATCTCCGCCGCCGCGCGGCTGTCGAGGTTGCCGGTCGGCTCGTCCGCGAAGACGATCTCCGGCTTGCCCACCAGGGCCCGAGCCATCGCGACACGCTGTTGCTCACCGCCCGAGAGCTCGCTCGGGCGATGGTCGAGGCGGTTCCGCAGCCCGACCGCGGTCACGATCCGGTCCAGCCACTCGGGGTCGACCTGGTGCCTTCCGAGGTCGGCGGGCAACTTGATGTTCTCCATCGCGGTCAACGTCGGGACCAGGTTGAACGCCTGGAACACGAAGCCGACGTGGTCGCGGCGCACGATCGTGCGTTGCTTCTCGGTCATGGTCGACAGGTCGATGCCTCCGAGCCGGATCGTGCCCGAGGTGAGTGAATCCAACCCGGCGAGGCAGTGCATCAACGTCGACTTTCCCGAGCCTGAGGGTCCCATCACGGCGGTGAGCTGCTGCACCGGGAAGTCGACGGTCACTCCATCCAGCGCCCGGACCTCGAGATCTCCCTTGCCGTAGATCTTCACCGCGTCGATCGCGCAGGCCGCGACATCCACACGTGTCGCATCCATGGTCGGCATGTCTCGACTCTGCGCCGGGCCGGCGCGGAGGCGAAGAGTCCTTGGTCCCGGCCTCAGCCGCTCGGCCTGCGCTTCACGCCCTTTACCTCTCGGCGGCGAACCGGTCTTCGAGCTCCACGACCATCGGGAACAACAGGTTGTTCTCCTTGTGGATGTGAAGGTGCGTGTCGGCTTCGAGCTCAGCGAGCCCTCGGTAGCACGCTTCGTAAGAGGCACACGCGTCGACGGGCGGAGCGTACCCCTGGGTCAGCTCCCGCAGCCGTGCGAGGAGGGCCCCGGCACGGTCGTGCTCGATGAGCATGACGGAGATGGGGTTCCTCAGCGATCCGCAATGGAACGTCGGCGCCGTCGTGGCGACCGACAGCTCTTTGATCATCGGGAAGAGCACTCCCTCTTCCTTCAGCATGTGCGGCTCGAGATCGGTGCGCAGGTCGTCGAAGACGGCCTCGAGCTCCTCTAGCTCCGCGTGCGACGCGCCGTGCACACGGGCCACCTTCGCGACGAGGTCGGTGAGGCGGGGCAGCTCGGCCCAGAGGTGTTGGTGGTGGGTCGACACGAGGTGGTCGACGAGCTCGGCCGCAGTCATCGTGGTCCAGTCCTGCACGGCGGCAGGTCGTCGGATGAGCGCCGTGAGCGCCGCCGCTGTCTTGTCGGCATCGAACCCGGCGGCGTCGCACGCCTCTGCGAGGGTGCGTCCGCCGCGGCAGCAGTAGTCGAGCCCGAGCCGCTCGAGCTCGCGGGCGAGCTGCGGGTGGGTGTTCACGAGCTCGCCGAGCGTCGTTCGGTCGTCGATCGTGGTCATGCACTCACGCTGCCGCGGGCTTCCGCGAACGACTAGGGACGAAGGTCCCGGCTACTTCCAGAGGTGCTGGGTCGCGATCTGCGCGCCTTGCGACAGCGTCTCGAGCTTTGCCCACGCGATGTCGGGATGGATGCGTCCGCCGAGGCCGCAGTCGGTCGACGCGATCACGTTCTCCCGACCGACGAGCTCCGCGAAGCGGACGATGCGCTGCGCGACCAGCTCGGGATGCTCGAGCACGTTCGTCGCGTGGCTCACGATGCCGGGGAGGATCATCTTGCCGTCGGGCAGCTTCTTGTCCTGCCACACGATCCACTCGTGCTCGTGCCGCGCGTTCGCCGCCTCGAAGGAGTACGCGCCCGCGTTGATCGCGAGCATGACGTCGACGATGTCCTTCATCTCGATGTCGGTCGAGTGCGGACCGTGCCAGCTGCCCCAGCACAGGTGGAAGCGGATGCGATCCTCGGGCAGCCCTCGCAGCGCGTGGTTCAGCGCCTCGACCGCGATCATGACGAAGCGCTGGTAGTCCTCGACGGTGGGCTCAGGGTTGATCTGGTCCCACGCCTCGGCGACGAACGGGTCGTCGATCTGCAGCACGAGGCCGGCGTCGATGATCGCCTGGTACTCCTCGCGCATCGCGTCGGCGCACGCCCAGATGAACTCCTCCTCGGTCTTGTAGTGCTCGTTCGCGACGCGTGACGCGCTCGCCGGACCGACCGAGGTCATGAAGCCCTCGGTCACGTTCGCGGCGGCGAGCGCAGCCTTGAAGTGCGCGATGTCGGCGGCGATCGCGTCCTGGCCGGTGTAGGAGACCGGACCGATGCAGCGCGGCCACGTGATCCCGCCTCGTCCTGCGGAGACGCCCGAGGTGCGGTCGCTGTACGCAGCGAGGAAGCGCTCACGGTCGCGCCGGTCGGCGAACGACGTGAGGTGGATCTCGCCGGGCTTCGACTTCACCGCCGGCATGTCGTAGAGGCCCGGGCCGTTCGGGTCGAGGCCGCTCAGCCGACCGAACGAGTAGCTCCACCAGGCGCCGTAGTTGACCTTGTGTCCCATCGACCTTGCCGTACTCGCCGTCGCCGGGGACGGTCACGCCGACCTCGACCTGCTTCGCGACGACATCGCGCACCGCGCTCGCGAGCTCGGTCTGGAACGCGGCCTCGTCGAAGCTCGGGTCTTCGTCCTCCTGGCGGATCCGGTTCAGCTCGATGAGCTCGTCGGGGCGGGGGAGGCTCCCCGCGTGGCTGGTCAGGATGCCGTCGGTGCTGTGGCGCATCCGCGGAGTATCGCGGCTACACGTTGAACGCCGCGGCTCCGAGCACGAGCGTTCCTGCCAGCACGACCAGGCACGCGATCGAGATCCACATCGGAAGGCGGGCGATGTCTTCGGATTCGGTCGCCGGGGCGAGTGCGCCGATCAGTGAGCCGACGCCGAGGACGGCGATGCCCACGCCTCTCAGTGCGGGATATGAGAGTGCGTCGCTGCTGTACAGCGCCTCGCCCGCCCACTGCGCGGCATAGGCCGCGGTGACGCCGAGGGCGAGCGCCGCCGCTGCTCGCGACCGAGCTGCGAGCGTGAGGATCCCGACTGCGAGGGGAAGGACCACGAACGAGACGTCGAAGATGTCCCACCACACGTTGTTGTCCAAGAGGAAGTGCCTCAGGGACATGTACGCGCCGAGGGCGAGGAGCGCTCCGCCGACCCCGGCGACGGCCGAAGCGACGAGGTTCGCGGGGCCGGACGCGCGAGGGCTGACGATCGTCAATGTGACGACTGCGAGCACCAGCCCGGCGAGACCGGCTGCCAGGAGGCCATACAGCCCCGGTCCGATCGAGAACCCGAAGTCGATGTAGTCGTGGATGTTCGCAGCGGCCAACGGCCCGAAGATCAGCAGCGCGCCAGCACTGACGCCCGCGCCCACGCGGTACTTGATGATGCTGGCGACCCCACCCAACGCCGTGACCGCAGCCGAATAGAGCACCCAGAAGCGAAAGCTGCCGGCGAGGCCGGATGGGAGGTCGCTGCTCCACGACGCGAACGCAGCCGCGACCAACGCGCCGGCGGCGACGAGCGCGACGACGCCACAGGCGAGGAGACGCTGCTGCCCGCGCGACTCCGCCGGAGCGGTCGTCTGCGTGTCGTTTGATGGTGCGCGCTCGGCGTTCAGCGGTCGGCCTTTGGCGTCGGGACACTGATCACGGTCAGGCCATCGATGCCTCTGAAGTCGCCGGGGTTGCACGTGTAGAGCGGAAGCTCGTTGCTGATCGCGATGGCGGCGATCATCGCGTCGTACGCCCGCGCGCCCGTCTTTCGCCCGGCCCGTCGCAGCGACGCCGCGACTTGCCCGAACGCGCGCGCGGCGTTCGCGTCGAACGGCAGTGGATCGAAGTCGGCCTCGGCTCGTTGGAGGTGTGCCTGCCGGGCGGCTTGCTCCTTCCTCGTCGTCGCGACGAGCGGCCCGACGGACAGCTCCGCGAGGGTGATCGTCGAGATCTCCGGCTCCGCGGGGATCGTCGTCGGATCACGCAGCCGAGTGAGGAGGATCAGCGTGCTCGTGTCGAGCAGACCGCGTTCGGCCCGCGGAGTCACAACGACGCCTCGACGACTCGATCGATGTCGTCCCGGAGCAGCTGGGGATCGACGTAGGGGAGGAGGGACCAGCGGTGCAGCAACTCCTCGGCCCGAAGTCGGGGGCGCGGGAACGGGCGGAGCTCGGCGATCGGGCGCCCGTCACGAGTGACGGTCAGGTGCTCTCCAGCGGCGACCCGATCGAGCACCTCAGCCCCCTGGTTCCTCAGCTCGCGGACCGTCACCTCTGCCATCCCTTGATTGTATCACGCGTGAGACAACTTCGTTATGACCTTCGCCTCTACCTGCCGAACCTCCCCGGTGGTCTGCTCGAACTGAACGGAAGGACTGCCCATGCGTGTCCTCGTCGGTACAGACGGTTCGGTAGGTGCCCAGGCGGCGTTGCGCTGGGCGCTGAGCCTGGTCGACGTAGAAGGCGGTGAGCTCATCGTCTCCACGGTGCGGATCCCGCCTCTCCTCGAAATGCTTCCGAGGGAGATCGCAGCGAGGCGCGCTGAGGACGCCGACCTGCTTCACGAGTGGTGTGCTCCGGCTCGCGATTCGAAGGTGCAGTTCCGGGAGCTCTTGCTCGAGGGTGACCCACGCGAGCAGCTGCTCTCCGCGGCAAAGACCGAGAAGGTCGACCTCATCGTGGTCGGGGCTCGAGGCACCGGTGGCCATCGCCACGCGCTGCATCTCGGAAGCACGACCCATCACCTCGCGCACCACACGCAGCTGCCGCTCGTTGCGATCCCGCCCGCGTCGAAGGCGGCGTGGCCGGCGACGGTCATCGTGGGCGTCGACGGGTCGTCCAGCAGCCTTCGTGCCGTCGATTGGCTCGCGTCGTTCGGTGCGCGGTTCACCGATGACGTGCTCGCGGTGAACGCTCAGAAGCCGCTGGCCGAGGTGCCCCGCGACCATCCCGACACTCGGTTCCGGGCGGCGCTCGACGACATGCAGCACTGGGTGGCGCCGCTGTACGAGGCCGGCCTGGGCGCCCGGACGCTCGTGATGTCGGGCGATGCGGTCGACGTGTTGGCCGATGCCGCGATCGCAGAGGAAGCCGGATTGCTCGTGGTCGGGTCGCGCGGGGTCGGCGGGATCACCGGGTTGCGCCTCGGTGCGACCGCACTGAAGGTGCTGCACCTGGCGCAGATCCCCGTGCTCATGGTGCCGGCCGACGTCGACGACCGATGAGATTGGAGGAGTCATGACGCACTACGCAGAGGTCATCGCGGATCTGAGCGAGCCGACGAAGTCGTTGCGGGACGCATCGCCTGATGTCTGGGCGGGGTTCAGCCACCTGCACAACGCAGCGATGGCGGATGGCGCGCTCTCGACGAAGACCAAGGAGCTCATCGCGTTGACGATCGCCGTGGTGAAGCAGTGCGACGGTTGCATCGCCTATCACGCGAAGGCGGCCGCCCGGAGGGGAGCGACGCCCGCTGAGGTCGCCGAGGCCTTGGGCGTGGCTCTGCTCATGGACGGTGGCACGGCCTCGACCTACGGCCCGAGGGCGTGGGATGCGTACCGCGAGTTCGCCCGTCCGACTGTGGCCGGGGCGGAGGCGGTCGCCTCGTAGATACGCGACGATCGTGGTGATGCCAGCTCCGCACGTTCGAGACGATCCTCTACGAGCAGGACGGTCCGGTCGTGACGATCACGATGAACCGTCCCGAGCGCAAGAACGCGATGACCAACCGGATGGTGCGCGAGACCGGCGACGCGCTCGCCTACGCGGCGGAGGATCGTGACGTGCGGGTGCTCGTGCTCACCGGCGCGGGCACGTCGTTCTGCCCCGGGGCTGACTTGCAGGCGGTCGCCGGAGGCACGGTCGCTGACGAGGCGCTCACGCCGGCGGAGTTCCGGGCGCCGGTGCTGTTGCACTCGATGCCGGCGGTCACGATCGCTGCGATCAACGGCGCGTGTGCCGGTGCCGGCTTCGGATGGGCGTGCGCCTGCGACTTCCGGTTCGCTACGTCGTCGGCGCGGTTCAACACCGCGTTCCTCGAGGTCGGCATCGCCGGCGACATGGGCGGTCCGTGGACGCTCGCCCGCATCGTCGGTCCGGCGAAGGCGCGTGAGCTCTACATGCTCCCGGACAAGTTCGGCGCGGAGGAGGCGTTGCGCATCGGTCTCGTGAGTCGCGTGTTCGAGGACGACGCGTTCCGCGACGAGGTCGACGCGATCGTGAATCGGCTCGCCACGGCCGCGCCCATCGGGCTCAAGACGTTGAAGGCGAACTTCGTGGACTCCGAGAGGATGGACTTCGCCGGCTACGTCGCGCTCGAGAGCGAGCGACACCTGCGCATGTTCACCTACAGCGACACGCGTGAGGCGTTCGCGGCGCGGGTCGAGGGGCGACCGCCGAAGTTCGAAGGACGCTGAAGGCGCGCTGAGCTACTGGGTCTTCTCGAACATAGCGAGGACCTGAAGCCGTGAGTTCATGTCGAGCGACATGAATCGCTCCGTGATCTCGTCCGGCGTCTTCACGTCGGCGAACTTCGCGAGCGGCGTCGGAGATTGCGCCAACCGCTGGCGGTCTTCCGGGGTGAGCGTCCCCAGGAACGCGATCGCATCCTCCACGCTGTCCAGCTCGCCGATGCGGACGAGCAAGTCGTCGACAGAGTGATCGACCTGCGCCGGGGCGACGGACGCGGGGAACGCCGTGACGACGCCGATGACCTCGTGGACGCGATCGGTGAGCTCGTCGCCCTCTTCGAAGTGGGACCGACCGATGCAGGCGAGCAGCGGACCGTCGAAGCTGAAGATCCAGTCGTTGTGCGCGGCGATCCGCTGGCGCACCTCGGCGCTCGCGAAGGGCGATTCCCCCATGGCGATCAGGCCGGCAACCCGAAACTCGGCGTCGAACGCGGCGTCGCCGGTCGGCATCTCGAGGTGCTTGAAGACTTGGTGCCGCGCCCGGGGTTCGACCGAGTACGGCACCAGCGTCGTCATCTCGAGAACGACGAGCGAAGTGCTGTGGACCTTCGCCATGTAATTGAGCGACATCGCTTCCATCGGCGTCCGAACGTTCGCGACCGTGACTTGGCGCCCGTCGATCGTGCCGGTGAACACGTCGGTGAAGAACATGTTCGGTATCCCGGCGTCGGTGTGCGTGAGAAATCTCGGCGGGAAGCCGTGGAGCACCCGCGACGACTCCTTGATGCGGTCGAGGAGCCCGCTGTCGAGGCCCAGCTCGTCGTCGTCCACGGGGTGGAGGCCGAGGCTGGCCGCGGCTTGCGCGAGGGCCTCGTTGACCGGAGCTTCTTCCGGCTCATGATGATGACGACGACCGAAGAGCGCCATTGGCGGACAGTACGCCCGCTTCCTGGGAAAACGCTGTGCGAGTCGGGCCGATCCGCCCGCCTGGCTATCGCCCTCGGGCGAGCTGCTCGAGCGGGTCCGATCTGGCTGGCTCGGGTGAGCGCGATTCGGAGTCCGTCGCCGGCGACGTCGGCCGGGGCGGCGGGGCCGGAGGCGTGCGCGGGCTCCTCTGATTCATGCCCGGCAGGGCGTCGACGAGGGTGGCGGCGATCATGCGTCGCTGGGCAACCACCGCGCCACGAAGGGGTTGCCAGGGCTCGTCGACAAGGGTCGCCCGGTGGAGTTCGTCGAGTCGGTCCATGGTCGTTGCGCCTCCGCCGGCCGCGAGTCTGACCAGCGGCCTGTCGGCGCATCAGGAGCGCGCTTGATGGGCCGTTCGGCTCGATCTCGGTCGGCGGCGGCATCTGCGCGGTCAGCCCTCCTGGAACGGACGCACCTCGATCGCGGCGAAGCACGCTGCGGAGGCCTTGGCGGCCCAGGCCAGCGCGTCGTCGAGATCCCTCGCCTCGATCACCCAGAAGCCGCCCAGGTACTCCTTCGTCTCTGCGTACGGACCGTCGGTCATCGTGACGTCGACGTCGCGATCGCGGTTGTCGACGACCGTGGCCGACGACACCGGTTGCAGCCCACCGCCGAACACCCACACCCCGGACTTCTGCATCTCGACGTTGAGCGCTTCGGTCGCGGCGTATGCCTGCTGCACTTGCTCTTCCGATTCGAAGCCCCAGGCCTCGCCGGTGTCTTCGGCGGGACCATGGACGGAAAGCAGGTACTGGGTCATGACGAGCTCCTTCGAGTCTGGCTTCATCCCCTCTACGAACGGACCTGCCTGGAATCGACAGCGAGCGGGAGATCTCTCGCGAGCAGTCTCAGCCCCGGCGCGCTCCCCACGTGCGCTCCCTGAACGCGGGGTCGATGAGATATCCGTGCACGATCTGGTTGTGGCTGTGGCACAGCTGATGCGAGGCGAACGAGGTCGCGAGCGCTGAGACCCGTCCTTGCGCGTCCTGCGCCGCGTTCACCGCTTCCTTCGTGATCTTCAGGGCGAAGAGCGGACGGCTGGCGATGTGCGCGGCCATCTCGAGCGTGAACGTGTGGAGGTCGTCCCTCGGAACGACGTGGTTGACCATGCCGAGCCGATGGGCGTCGACCGCGGAGACCGAGTCGGAGGTGAACAGCATCTCCTTTGCCTTGCGCACGCCCAGCTCCCACGGATGGTGGAAGAACTCGGCGCCGCACACGCCCATCGCGACGGTGTTGTCGATGAACTCGGCGTCGTCGGACGCGACGATGATGTCGCACGGCCAGATGAGCATGAGCCCGCCGGAGATCGCCTTGCCCTGCACGGCTGCGATCGTCGGCTTCGGCACGTTGCGCCACCGCTCGCAGAAGCCGAGGTAGATCTCCTTCTCGCGGGCCATCTGCGCCTCGGAGCCCGCGCAGCCGAAGCCACACCACGTGCCGACGGTCTCGTGCTCGCGCAGCGGGGTGAGGGTGTCGCGCTCGCGCAGGTCGTGGCCGCTCGAGAAGTGCGGGCCTTCCGCCGCGAGGATGATCACCGAGATGTCGTCGTCGTGCGCGGCTCGGTCGATCGCGTCGTTGAGCTCGTAGAGGAAGTGGGTGTCCTGCGCGTTGCGGGTGTCGGGCCGCGCCAGCCAGATGCGGGCGACCTTGGGCGCGGGCTCTTCGTAGCGGATCGAGGGCTGTCGTTCGTCGCTCATGTGCCCACGCTCGCGCACGGGCACGGTCGCGTCGGCCGTCATGGCGCCCGCTTCGGCGGTCCGCAGGTCATCGCCTCTCCGGTTGGCATCACGATGGTGAGGGTGCGGTCGGGTTGGAGCTTGACCTCCCACCCGTCGTTGTGAATCGCGGTGTGGTCCCCGTTGCACACGGGCAGCAGGTTGTCGAGATCGGTGCGGCCGCCGTGGCGCCACCACACGACGTGGTGGATCTTGCAGAAACGGAACGGCACGTCGCAGCCCGGTACCGCACACCTCGGATACAGAGCCCGAAGCACCCGGCGCTGCGCGGCGTTCGCGAGTCGTGTCGTGCGCCCGAGGTCGAGCCGACCCGGCGCGTGCACCACGAGACCGCCCTTCACCACGACGGGAGCAACGACGGCCTCAGGCAGCAGATCGTGGAGCACAGACCGGGGCAGCTCGACTGGCAGGCCCCAATCGGTCGTCGCCACGCCGTCGTCGTCGAGCGCGGTGCCGTCGACCACCACGATCACCTCGGGCCGACCCATCGACGGCCCGTCACCGTTGAGGTCGGCGACGAACGCCATCGCCCGCAGGAACGCCTGCTTCTCGATCGGGTCACTCGGACACCCCTCCGGCACCCGTTCGGCGAACAGCGACGCGACGATCGCGTCGTTGCGAGCCACGAACTTCGCGTAGCTCAGCGGATCGATCTCCATCCAGATCTTGCCCATGCCGGTGACCGAGTCGGACTTGTGCCACAGCCTCGCCCCTGACTTCTGGCGCTTGTGCTTCTCGTTGCCGTCGTCACCGTCGAGGCGCCGGATCTCATCCCGTAGACGTCGAGCGAAGTCGTCGGGCGTCGCCGACTTCGCGACCTCCACGAGCTCGTCAGCCTTCGCCGCCAGCTTCTTGCGCTTGTCGCCCTCGGCACCACGCAGTGCCGCGCCCATCAGATCGACGTGCTCGCCGCTCACGTCGCCGTTCGCGAGCGCGTCGCCGAAAACCGGAACCTCCGCAGCGGTGTCGCCCCGACGGCGCATCTTGCGACCCTCACGCTGCGACGTGCGCGCCGCGTCGCCGAACGCCTTCTCGGGACACCCAGTGTGGGCAGCGAGCAATTCGGCGAGACGCACACCTTCGCTGTCGAGCATCGCCGTCAGCCGGCCGCGATCACGCACGGCGGCCTTGACCTCATCCAAGGTGCTCGACTGATCGACCGCGGTGATCGCCCGTAGGAGCGCTGTCGCCTTCCCGACGTCCACCCGCACCCCTTCCCCAGAGCCGTGACTCAACACCTGTGACCAGCATCAATGGGGAAGAGATCGAACACTAGTACGACTGAACTCATGTGTCAAGCAAAGTGCCGAACTGATGTGAGGACCCGTGCGGGTCGAGTGTTCTCCTCTGATGCGACCGTACAGAGGGGGTGGGACATTCCCGTCGACCGCGCTCGGGAGTGGTCCAAGCTGTGCGCTGTGGACTCGAGCCGCGATCAGCTGATCCGGATCGCCGCGTTCCAATACCTCGACCGCTTGCGGGCGACGCACGGCGAGGTGTTTGCGTGGAGTGACCTGCAGACGGGCTTCGAGTTCCACGGGGTGCGCATCCCTTTGATCGGTGCTGCGGGTATCTGGAAGCCGCAGGCGCTGAGCGAGCCGATCTCGATCACGACGAGCCACCGTGATCCGTACGGCGACGAGCTCGGCCCCGACGGCTTCCTCTCGTACCGATACCAGGGCAGCGAGGCGCGGGCGTACGACAACGAGGGGCTGCGGCGAGCAATGAACCTCGGCCTCCCCCTCGTGTACTTCGAAGGCCTGGCCCGTGGCTCGTACGCGGCGTACTGGCCGGTAGTGATCGTGGCCGACGATCCGGTCACGAAGACGTTCACCGTGGCCTGCGAGGACGTCGATCTCCTACAGCCGGGGCTCGCGCCCACGATCGTCGACGACGTCCGGCGCCGATACGTGACGCGGCTCGCGATGCAGCGTCTCCATCAGGCGAAGTTCCGTCAACAGGTGTTGACGGCGTATCGGCGGACATGCTCGGTGTGCCACCTGCGTCATGAAGAGCTGCTCGACGCGGCGCACATCGTCGGCGATCGTCACGAGCGCGGCGACCCGGTGGTGCCCAACGGACTCGCGCTGTGCAAGATCCACCACGCCGCCTTCGACGCGAACATCTTGGGGGTTCGGCCCGACTATGTGGTCGAGATCCGGAGCGATGTGCTCACCGAGATCGATGGGCCAATGCTCAAGTACGGCTTGCAGGCCAGCCACGGGGAGCGGCTGTTCGTGCCTCGCTCGACGGCCGAGCAGCCCGATCCGGAGCGGCTCGAGATTCGCTATGAGGAGTTCCGGCGAGTGTCGTGAGACGGTGCACGATCGGCAGCATGTTTGTTTCCTAGGGCCACGCTTCCGGAGGGAGCAGGCAGCGTGAGACCTCCTCACGGAGAACTCGAGCGGTCACGGCTCCGTCGCTCGGGCTTGCGTCGAGGATGTCAGGCAACCATGTGCGGATCAGCTGATTGACTTCGCCCATGAGCGTCGCGGGGACGCCTCCAGCTTCGTCGTTCTCCGTCATCCACTCGGAAATGGATCGGAACGTGTCACCGAGGCTGCTGTACCGAGCGTCTCCTGTGGCCTCGCCGTAGTCACGGCACCACGTCGAGACGTCACGCAGGTCGGACCCGCCTGCGACGCCCTGCTGTGCGAGTCGTCTAAGAACGGACGAGTCCACCGCCACCCACCGGCTCGATGTCGAGGTCGTGGTAGGTGACGAGGGGAAAGTACGGGATGTTCAAAGCTTCGAAGAATGCGTGGGCGATGTCGCCCCGGTCAACGAGCGTGATTGCAGCGACGACGGTTGCGCCCAATGCGGTGATCGCGTCGTAAGCCTTCTGTATCGAGCCGCCCGTGGTGACGACGTCGTCGACGAGCACGACACGGGTCATTGGGCCGGGCTCCGCTCCCTCGACGAGCTTGTTCGTGCCCCGACCCTTCGGCGCCTTGCGGACAACGAACCAATCCCGGTCAGCGAGCACGGCGATCACATGTGCGAATTGATCGGCGCCCATGGTGAGGCCGCCAACGGCATCGAAGTCGATGTGTTTGATCGTCTCGAGGATCGCCTCGCACGCAACCCGAAGGTCACGTCCGGAAGCGAGGGCGGCTTTGCCGTCGATGAACTCCTTGCTGAACTCGCCGGAAGCGAGTTGAACGGGCGCGTCGAGCCGACGGAGCCCCTTCGCTTGAACGATGGCGACAACCTGGGCGTGAAGGTCGCTCAGAACGGTGTGCTCCTCGTGGCGGCGGACGACTTGACCGCAGGCGGAGAAAGGGAACGGATCACAATCGTGGCACGGGTGAACCGTGGTGCTCGCATCGCGCTTCGAGCCTAGGCAAGCGGCGATGTTGACCAGGGGATCTTCGGTGAGCTCGATCCCTAAAGGTCGAGTGTCTCCAAGAACGCGCTGAGCGCGGCGTTCACCTCGGCCGGTCGCTCTTGATGCACCCAGTGGCCGGCGCCTTCGATGATCGTGCTGCCGCGGAAGTCGGTGCATCCCGATCCCGGGTCGGCGTAGCCGTCGCCGCCGGGGATGAACGCCCGCACCGGATCGCGTGATCCCGCGATGAAGCACGACGGCTGATCGACCTTCGCGCCCACGATGTCGGCGTTCTCGGTCGCATCGATCGGCGCTGCGCGGTAGCGGTTGAACGCGCCGACCATGCCGGTGCGCTCGAGCGACGCCGCGGCCGCGTCGAGACTCGGCGTCGCTCAGGAAGCTGAGCGGTCCGTCGGGCGGATCGGGCAGCAGCGGAAGGAACGCTGCGTCGCGCGGTCCCTCGGGGATCCAGCAGTTGAGCGGTGCATCGCCCGACAACGCGAAGTAGATGCGCTTCAACGCGGCGCGCATGTCGGCGCCGAACGCGGCCTCGGGCACACCGGGCTTGGCGAAGTACAACATGTAGAAGAAGCGGTCGGCGTAGACCTGATCGATCAGGTCGAGCAGCGAGACGGGGATCGGCGGCATGTGCGGCACGCTGAGCCCGGCGACCGCACGCACTCGATCGGGATGGCGGATCGCGGTGTTCCACACGATCGGCGCGCCCCAGTCGTGGCCGACGAGGATGATCGGCCCGTCGTCGAGCGCAGCGGCCACCGCAGCGACGTCACCGGTGAGCTGCTTCAACGAGTAGCGCTCGACCTCGGTCGGGACCGAGCTGCCGCCGTAGCCACGCACGTCGAGCGCCGCGACTCGATACCCGTTCGCCGCGAGGTGGTCGACCTGGTGGTGATACGAGCTCGCGAGCTCGGGCCATCCCGGCACGCACAGCACCGTCGGTCCGTCGCCCGTGACCTCGACGCGCAAGGTGATGTCGCCGTTCGTGACCTTCATCTCGTCCATGGCGCCATCGTGCCTCAGTCGGGCAAGCGGTCGCTGGCCGTCTGCACGCTCGTCGACGCAGCGAGTGATCGCCCGGCGAGCACCTTGTTCGCGATGTGCTCGCCGATCGTGACCGGCGGGTACTTCGGTTGCTCGCCCGGGGCGAGGCACGACGGCAGGCACTCGATCACGGCATCGGCGTTGCCGTCGTGGAAGAACGGGAACGAACGGCGCAGCACCGGCCCGTCGGTGTCGTCCGGCGGCACGACTCGGTGCAGCGTCGAGCGCCACTTGTCGTTGGTCCACATCGCGAGGGCGTCGCCGATGTTGATGACGACGGCGTCGGGTTCGGGCACGACATCGATCCATGCGCCGTCGGGGCCGACGATCTGGAGCCCGGCGATCGGGTCGGCGAGCAGCGTCGTGAAGATGCCGTAGTCGGTGTGCGCGCCCATGCGCATCTGCTCGGGGAGCGGAGCCGGCTCGCCGGCCGCGCGTTCGTAGCGCACGAGGCGAAGCACGTCGACGGAGCGATCGGTGCGCGGTGCGAAGAAGCCGGGCGTCGAGGTCGAGCGCGCGCTCGATGATCGACTCGATGCGAGCGACGAGCGGACGCAGCTCGTCGAGGTAGCGCTCGACCGCCGTGCGGAGGCGAGGGAGGTCGTCGGGCCAGATGTTGTCGTCCATCCCGACGTTGAACGCCTCGAACAGGTCGGGAGGACGGGCTGCACCGAGGCTGTAGGCGAGGCTCTCGCTTCCCTTCGCCGAGTACCCGCGGTTCACGTCGGGAGTCGGAGCACGCAGCTCGACCTTGCGCTCCATCGGGAGTGCGAAGAACGCATCGGACGCGCTCCGCAGCTCGGCGGTGACCACACGGTGACAGCCCGTGCCCGACGAGCTGGAGGAAGCCGAACGCTTCGCACGCGGCACCGAACTCGTCCGCGATGCGAAGACGATCCGCGGTGCCGCTGTCCCACGGCGCGATGTCGACGACCGGAACGATCGGTCGATCGTAGGGCGCTCGCGTCACGGCCGACGCGTAGTGCGTGTCAGACGGTGATTGGCACCGAGAAGAGACCAAGGGTGGGAACATGAAGAAGTTGTGGGTGGTGTTTGCTGTCGCGTTCCTCGTGGCGAGCATGTCCTTCGTGGCCGGTGCTTCAGCAGGCACCGCTCCGTGTACCAATGACCCAACCGGTTCGGTGACTCGTCTGTACCGCGCCTACTTCTTGCGAGCGCCTGACAGCACTGGGCTCCCCTTCTGGGTGGATCGATGCAACCGTGGCGCATCCAGCCTCGTCGACATCTCAGATGCCTTCGCTGGCAGCCCTGAGTTCAACCTTCGGTATGGCGCTCTCGCCAACCCTGACTTCGTGACGCTCGTCTATAAGAACGTGCTCGACCGCGCTCCTGACGCTGGTGGGCTGAAGGCGTCTGTCGACTTCCTTGGTCGCGGTGCTCGTCGTGGTGAAGTCATGTTGGGCTTCAGTGAGTCGCCAGAGTTCCAGATGAAGAGTGGCGTCACATCGCCTACCCCGCCGCCTCCGCCTGCTCCCAAACCTGCTCCGGCGAAGTTGACAGCTGGTCAGAGCAACGCCGTCCGGTCTGCTCAGGACTACCTGAAGTTCATGGCCTTCTCTCGCGCCGGACTGATCCGACAGCTTTCATCCTCGTACGGTGAGGGCTATTCGGTTGCGGACGCAACATTCGCGGTCGACTACCTGAACGTCGACTGGAACGAGCAGGCAGCGAAGTCTGCGAAGGCATATCTGGACTCACAGCCCTTCTCTCGGGACGGTCTGATCCGACAGCTCGAATCCTCGTATGGCGAAGGATTCACTCACGACCAGGCCGTGTACGGCGTGAACGCTGCTGGACTCTGAGTCAGTCGGCGAGGAGCACGTCGAGCTTGGCCATCGCCGGCCCGGTGCTTTGCAGGTACCGGCCGAGATGTCCGCAGCATCCTCAGCCAGTCGAGCGGCTCGTTGGGAGCGCCGATCGGGGTGCAGATGCGGTTCTTCTCGTCCTCGTCGGTGAACGCCGACTCGACGAAGCCGATGAACGCCGCGCTGAACGTCGGCTGGCAGGTGCACACGAACTGCAGCGTGATGCGGTCACCGTCGAAGACCGGCGTCGTGCCACGGGCGCGGAGGGCCGCGACATGAGCGGCCTCGGGTTCGGCCCCCGGCTCGGGGTGCGATCACGAGGCAGGCTGCACGTGAACGACCGAGAAAGGATGACGATGTCCGAGACTGAAGGCAGCCCGGCGATGCGCGCGCTCGCCGAGGAATTGCTCGAGAGGACCCGAGCGCTCGATCTGGACGGCATGCGTGCGCTGTTCGCTCGCGACGTCGTGTTCTGGAGCAACGTCGGCCAGGGCGAGTCGGGTGTCGATCAGCGGATGGCGTTCATGGCGCTCGAGAAGGAAGTGTTCGACGAGTTGGAGATCGAGGACGTGCGCATCGAGGTCTTCGACGGAGGCTTCGTGCAGCAGTGCGTGTTCGCGGGCGCGGTGAAGAGTGGCGTCACGGTGCGCGTCCCCACGTGCTTGGTCATCCGTGTCGCGGAAGGTCAGGTAACCCGCTTCGACGAGTACGTGAGCATGGACCACATCCAGCCGGTCGTCGATGCGATCGCTGCGCATCTCGCTGCGCGGCGCTCGTGATCGTGGTGGTGGTCAGGCGCGGGCCTGCGTCGTTGCTGCGAGGGCCAGCAGCTTTTCGAGATCGGGGGAGTCTCCGGTGAAGCGGTAGGGAAGGTCGGCGCCGAGAAGACGAACGAAGCGCGGGTCTCGCTTCGTGAGGCGATCGATGACCTCCGGTTCATACCCTTCGAACACCTGCACGTGGGGACGCGAGAACCCGCTGTGAAAGGCGACTCTCTGGCCCGGGGCGGTGCGGCCGCCACTTGAGTGCCAGGTGTGCCCGGTCCAGATGACGATCGAGCCGCGTGGTGCCTCGATCGCGATCGCCTCGTCTCGCCCCTCGCCCACGCGCGGGTGGCGGTGCCGGTGATGCGAGCCGGGCACGAGGAGCGTCGAGCCGTTCTCGCCGCTGAACTCGTCGCAGCACCAAATGGCGACGGCGCGGTGGTACTGCGGCGGGAACGGATCGGGGAAGAACTGGTTGTCCGAGTGCAACGGTCCGGGCAACGCGCCCTGCGACAGGATGCTCCCGGTCGCGACGTCGAGCACGTAGCCCTCGTCGAGCAGATAGGTCATGAGGGCCGTGAGCTTCGGAGTGAGCACGGCCTCGGCGAACACATCGTCGTGAGCGAGGAGCCGGTACATCATCGACGTGTTCGGGCCGAAGTCGAACGGCTTCACGCCTCGATCGAGCGTCTCCTGCGTGACACGGATGATCGCCTCCCGGATCCGGTCGAACAGCTCGAGGGGCGCCGCATCGGGAACCACGGTGTAGCCGGAGAGCTCGAGCTCGGCGACGTTGCGCTCGACGCCGTTCTCCTCGATCAGGCGGGCGAGCCGCCGTTGCGACTCCGCGCCCCCACTTCCCTGAGCAAAGGGTCGCCTCGCCGGCGCCTTTGATTCGGCCATCGTCACGAGACGTCTCCTTCCGCTACCTCACCTGCCGCGCCGAAGTTAGTCCCCGTTCACACGAGGCGAGTCAGCTCTGCTTGAACGTCCCGAACATTGGCCTCAGTCGGCGAGGAGCACGTCGAGCTTCGCCTGCGCGGGCCCGAAGCTCTCCAAGTAGCGCCCGATGTGCTTCATCGCCTCGGGGTCGTGTGCGAGCCGTACCCGGATCGACCTCGACACCGGGTCGAGCCGCGAGTTGGCCATCCAGTCCCCGAGCGTGGGGTACTCGAGCCAGCACGGCGCGGTTGGCGAGCTCGAGGCGCAGCATCCTGAGCCAGTCGAGAGGGACGTTCGGGGGCGCGATCGGTGTGCAGATGCGGTTCTTCTCGGCGTCGTCGCTGAACGTCGACTCGACGAACCCGATGAACGCGGCGCTGAACGTCGGCTGACAAGTCCGCACCATCTGCAGCGTGATCCGGTCGCCGTCGAAGACGGTCGTCGATGCGCGAGGAGGAAAGCCCACCGCCGAGCAGTCGACGTGCAGCGTCGTCGGTCCGGTCGGGATGCTGCCCTGCTCGAGTCGGATCTCGTCGGCCTCGATCGCCGTGACGTGTCCGAGGCGGACCACGTTGCTGATGCGTCGGAGCTGCGCGAGCTCACCGTCGCTGAGCGTGGCGCAGTGGTACGCCGTCGGGCGTCACGGTCGGGTCGAGGCGTCGCAGCTCGCCCGCGGCTTCCAATCGTGCGAAGACGTCGTCGACCGAGTCGGCGAGGGCGACCGCTTCCACCTGATCGGCGAGGCTCTTCGCGAACGCGGCGAAGAACTCGTTGCCGGGCTGGAGGTTGGCCCGGTTCAGCACCCATGAGTCCCTCGGCACGATCCACGTGATGCGGTCGGGGTCGACGCCGTTGTCGAGCATCCAGACGCACGCGTCCATCGCGGTCTTGCCGGCGCCGATCACGACGAACGCGTCGTAGTCCGGCGCCATTCGGGGGAGTGCGTTGAGCGGCACGCACGCGACCCCGGGCGCGACCGCGTACGAAGGCGGCGTCGTCGACGGCACCTGCATCTTCGAGTACGTCGCGTCGACGAAGCGACGGGCGTCGACCGTGCACTGCTTGCCCGACGAGCAGGGACGTGACGACCCGGTCGTCGCCGACCTCGCTCATCGGGAAGAAGCGCACGCGACCCGACGGGAGGAAGCGCTCGCGCATCACGAGGTCGAAGTGGCCGAGCACCTCGTGGCCGGCGGCGAGCTCGTAGAAGCCGGCGTTGGGGCCGACCTCCTCGATGCGATCCGTGCCGAGCGGCGCGGAGTTCACGCCCGTAGAAGCTCGACGGCTGATGCAGGCGGACGAACGGATAGGCGTCGTTCCAGTGCCCGCCGGGACGATCGTGGCGATCGACCATGACGATCGTGGCGTCGGTCTCGGTGAACACCGAGTCGGCGAACGCCATCCCCGCCGCGCCGGCGCCCATGATGAGGTAGTCGGCTGAGATCGACTCGGTCATGGCCGGCATCCTGCCTTACTCCGGGAGGCGATCGCTGGCCGTCTGCACGCTGGTCGACGCCGCGAACGTGCGGCCGGCACTCAACGTGTTGGCGATGTGCTCGCCGATCGTGACCGGCGTGTACTTCGGTGACTCGCCCGGCGCGAGGCACGACGGCAGGCACTCGAGTCCTCGAGAATCTGAACCACGAAGACTTGAACGCCGGGGTCATCGCCGCGCTCCATCCCAAGTTCACCGCCACCGCCGGTTCCTCGAGCAAGAAGTTCAACTATCCGTTCACGCCAGGAAGCGAGGAGAGGTTGAAGATCGTCTCCGACGTCGCGTACAGCTTGACGTGAGGCCCGTTACGCCTGAGCCGCGGCCAGCTTGGCGAGGGTCTCGAGCTTCGTCACGTCGTCGTCGGAGACCAGGGGATGGTTCGGCTGGATCCTCACGACGTTGTCCCCCTTCACGAACTCGAGGAGGGCGTTCGGCTTGGCGAAGAATGCTGCGTCTCCAAGTCCGCTCACCGCGGCACCGCTGAAGTTCGACGCGTCGCTGTCGTAGGTCTCCTTGCCGCTGTACACGGTGACATCGAGCTGCCCCGATGGCCCCGTGAACTCACACACGTTCGGGCCGGTCTTCGACGACGTGACCGTCCCGCCGCCGTAGAAGGTGGCCACCTGGTCCGTAGTGACCAAGCTGCACGGATCCAATTGGGATGCGGCCGCCGCGCCGGCGGATGAGGCAGGGCCACCGGCAGAGGTGGACGCACTTGCCGCCGATGAGCCGGTCGAGACGGTTGTGTTGGTCGCGCCAGCGGCGTTGCTCGAGCCGCTGCTGCTCGAGTCGTCACTGCTGCACGCCGAGATCGAAATCAGCACTGCCGCAACGACAGCGCACCACGCCAACGATCGCTTCACCTGACCTCCCCAAACGCCGCGGGAACGTTACCCACCGGGCCTCAGTCCTGCTTGAACGTGGCGAACATGCCGGTCAGCGGCAGGCCGAGCGCGAGCTGCGCGGCGGCGGGTTGGATGTTGTCGAACTCCGCGGCGCCGTGGCCGCGGTACATGAGGACGTCGCGCATGTAGCGCTGCATGCGCTCACCTCGCCGTCCGGTGACGCTCGAGTCCGACGTGCGCCACAGCAGCTCGACGCACTCGTAGGCGAGCCGTCCGCCTTGCTGCGCGAGCGTCCAGATGCGGACGTCGTCCTCCATCGTGAACTTGCGTCCCTCTTCGACGTGGCGCGTGCAGTACTCGTCGTAGAGCTGTCCGCAGCGGATGAGGATCGCTTCGGCCGCGTCTCGCAGCGCGAGGCCGTTGCCGTAGTGGCGCACGTAGTCGGGCATCTCGATGCGGTGCTGCGGGAAGGTGACGCCGAAGCCGCGGGTCGGTCCCTCGCGCATGAGGCGCTCGTACTCGTCGAGCGCCGCACCCGCCGCACCGACTTGCGTGGCGACGAGGCCGGCGTGGAAGTAGCCGCCGAGACGTCCGAGGTAGATCGGGTTGCCGTGCAGCTCGAGGCCGGGCGTGGTGTCGGGCGTGTCGAACAGCGAGAGCGGGAACACCATCTCGGCGGGGACGAGCTGGTCTTCGATCACGACCGTCTGCGATCCACTCGCTTGGAGGCCGAGTGATTCGTTGTTGCCCCACGAGCCCGGCTTGATGGAGAACTGGCTGCGGGGGACGGTGAACGTCACGACCTGTGGGGGACCGGGTTCGTTGCTCGCGAGGATCGTGGCGCCGATGAAGTGCGTCGAGTACGGCACGCCCGACGAGTAGCGCCACTCGCCGTTGATGAGGTAGCCGCCCTCGACTGGGTTTGCGGAGCCGGCGGGCGGCGCGCGGTGCGGCGCGATGAAGTCGCCGTTGACTTCGCTGAAGAGCTTGTCTTGCACGTCGGCCGGCCAGTGCGAGCACACCGACAGCGCGTGGTGCGCGCCGAGCCCGAAGCACCACGCACTGCCGGGGTCGCCGCGGCCGATCGTTGCGGAGAGCTTGAGGTAGTCCTCCATCCCGAACTCGTAGCCGCCGTAGCGCTTCGGTTGGAGCACGCGGTAGAAGCCGGCGTCGAGGAACGCCTCGTGCACGGCGGGCGTGTACTGGCCCATGCGCTCGGCGTCGTCCTGCTGGTCGCGCAGCATCGGGATCATCGCCTCGGCGCGGGCGATCATCTGCCGAGGCGTGAGGTCGGGCTCGGGGACGGGGATCGGTTTGAAGTTCGAAATCTCCGGCCTCCAGTCGACCTCGACGGGGCGGACGATATCGGCATCAATGGCGCGGGCGCCGGCCGCCGTCGGGATCGTGAAGCGCCGCTGCTGGCAGCGCGGCGCGTTCGGATAGGGGCTGTGCGGGCGGCGATCGCCAGGCGGTGACGGGGTCGCGTCACACTTCGCCCGTACAAATCTCTGACCGCGTGAAGCTGGTGGAGATTCCTTGCAATGTAGGTTGCAATGAAAGCCGGCGCACGGCAAACTGACATTACAATGAACGTTAGAAAGAAGCGGGGACCGCAGATGAGGCAACTTCCACCCGTAGACGACGAGGTGTTCGAGGCGCTCCAAGAACCGCGGGCCGAGCCGCTCGTCGATGACGTCAACTCGGTACTCCGACGACTCCTCGGGCTCGACACGCCGAAATCTGGCGGGTCACCGTCGGGGCCCGGCTCAGCACCGCCATCGAGGCGGATGCGGCGAGTGACGTCCTCAACTACTTCACCCCAGGAACTGTCCCGGGCGAAGGCGATCCCATCGAAGACCGACCGCCGGGGCACGGTGACTCGGGCACCCCGAGGCTCGCTCCTGGCGGAGGCTGAGTACGAGCTGCCATTGCTGAAGGCGCTCGATGCCCGTGGCGGAGCGGCTCCGGCAAGCGAGCTCATCGAGGACGTCGGGCGCGCACTTGACGGTCGCCTCACCGAGGTCGATAGGGAGGTGCTCGATTCCGGGCTCACCCGGTGGAAGAACCGAGTGCAGTTCGTCCGGCTCAAGCTCGTGCAAGCGGGACTGATGACGAAGGAATCGCCGCGAGGAGTCTGGGAACTGTCCCCTGCCGGGAAGAGCGCGGCTGAAGGCGATGTCGAAGGATGGCTAACGCGATGGCGGAGACCAGTGACCTACATGCCGCGGAGCTGGGAGATTGGTTGCTCGAGGCGCGAACCATTCTTGACGAGCTCGAGCCTCGAACCCTGACGATCCTCGTGGAGCGTGTGTTCGGCTTCTCCGATGTGCCGACCCTCCAGGAGCTCGGCGAACGGTTCGGCGTTACCCGGGAGCGTGTTCGTCAGATCGAAGAAAAGGCGACGAAGGCAGTTCTCGGCGCAGTCGCCTCGACTCGGAGCCTCTCGACGATGGTCGATCGGATTCCTCGTCTGCTCGGCGCGCTGTTCACCGCGGCGGAGTTCTCTGATTTCGCGGATGTCGAGATCGCTTCCTCGTCGGTGCCGGTCGAGCTCCAGCTTGTTTTCTTTCTGGCTGGGCCCTACCAGATGTTCGGTGGCACCTTTGTGAGGAGTGGTTTCGAGGAGTGGCGTTTCCATTACGTCGATCCGCCCGGCTACCGCATGGCCCAGCACTTCTTGCGTAGCGCCGAATTCGTTGCAGGGGCGGAGCTACTTCAGACGCAGGTGCTCGAGGCGACACTGACGCCGAAGTCGAACCCAGACCATTGGCAGGCCGGTCCGAACATGCTGCGGTCAGTCTTCCCGATCACCTCCGACATCTACCTCGTCATACCGGTGGGAGCGAGGCCAGCGTTCCCGACGCGTAGTCGCCCGTACACGGTCTCTGTGCGACAGACGCAGGACTGGCTTCGCCGAAACGGATTCGTGAAGCTGCCCGGGCGCGGCAAGGGCGACCACGAACGCTATGAGCGTGGAGACGGGACGCAGATCGGCCTCGACGGAACTGCTCGCGAGGTGTCTCGGCTGATTGAGCGCACGGTGGCTAAGGCCCTCGGCGTGTCGCAACGTGAGTTCAGGACGGCGGTGAGTGAGGGTCGCTCCTTGCCAAACAGGGCTGGTCACTAACGCCAGCACGGCACGGGGCTCCGGGTAGCCCTTGCCTCTGACTCGTCGCTCACGCTTGACCTAACAGCCCTCGGTACTGTCCGGGCCGTGGGGACCGTTGAGGAGCCGCCGGTCCAGGCTCTGGTCGGCCGCGTCGTCGGCACCACCGACGCCACGCCGCTCACCTTCTCCGTCGCGCTGACCGAGGGCGAGTTCCTCCAGCTCGACGACGTCGTGGTGTGCACCCGCGACCTCCCCAACGACCAGACCGTCACCGTCTCCGGCGTCGTCAGTCAGATCAAGGCTCGCCACGAGGGCGCACGCTTCGACTCCGACGTGTTCCTCGTCGAGGACGGCATCCTCCCCGCGCAGACGAGCGAGGTCGCCGAGATCCTCACGACACGCGTCGAGCCCGAGATCTTCGTGCCGCCGCTGCCCGGCGCCGCGGTCGCACCGCGCCGAGGGAGCGCAGCGCGACCAGGCGCTCTACTTCGATCAGATGGAGGCCAAGCTCCCCATCGGTGTCGATCATCGACGACGAGCCGCTGTACCTCAACCTCGAGTTCCTCGACGGCACCCGCGGCGCGCACGTCAACATCAGCGGCATCTCGGGCGTGGCGACCAAGACCACCTACGCCACGTTCCTCCTCTACTCCCTCTTCAACTCGGGCGTGCTCGGCGCCGAGGCGATCAACACCAAGGCGCTGATCTTCAACGTGAAGGGCGAGGACCTGCTGTTCCTCGACCACGCCAACATCCGCCTCGCCGACAAGGACCGTGAGCGCTACCGGCGCATGGGACTCGAGCCCAACCCGTTCGACTCGGTCGCCGTCTACGGCTCGCCCCGCAAGAACGATCCGAACATGGCGCCCGACATCGCCACCCGCACCCTCGGCACCCACACCTACTACTGGACGATCGCCGAGTTCGTCGAGCAGGAGCTCCTCGCCTTCCTGTTCGCCGACGCCGAGGACGAGCGCCAGCAGTACACGATGGTGATCCACAACGTCGCCGCCCGGCTCAAGAGCGACGGGCAGCGCCTCGGCGACGACGGCATGTGGTCGATCGACGGCGACGCGATCTCGCACGTTCGGTGAGCTCGTCGACTTCATCTGCGACCGCGTCGAGGACGAGGGCACCCGCGAGCACTGGGCGGGACGGGCCACGACGACGGGCACGGTGAACGCGTTCATCCGCCGGCTGCGCGGGGCGCAACGTCCGCTCGGACATCTGATCCGCGCCGACGTCAAGCTGCGTCCCGACCATCAGATCCGCACGTCGGACGCGAAGGTCACCGTCGTCGACCTCCACAACCTCCACGACCGGGCCAAGCGCTTCGTCGTCGGCACCACGATCCGCCGCGCGTTCGACGAGAAGGAAGCGTCGGGCGCGTCACGTCCGCTGCTGTTCCTCGTGCTCGACGAGCTGAACAAGTACGCGCCGTCGCAGGGCGACTCGCCGATCAAGGAGATCCTGCTCGACGTCGCCGAGCGCGGCCGCTCGCTCGGGATCATCCTCATCGGCGCCGAGCAGACCGCCAGCGAGGTCGAGCGGCGCATCATCTCGAACAGCTCGATCCGTGTCGTCGGACGTCTCGACGCCGCCGAGGCCCAACGCGCCGAGTACGGCTTCCTGTCGGCGACGCACCGCCAGCGGGCCACGATCGCCAAGCCCGGCACGATGTTCGTGTCGCAGCCCGAGATCCCGGTGCCGCTCGTGGTCGAGTTCCCGTTCCCCGCGTGGGCGAGCCGCCCGTCAGAGCGAGGCGGCCCGCCGCCGAACCTCGATCCCGTTGCCACGAGCGCGTTGCCCGATGATCCATTCGAGGGCGTCGCTGCCGGCACGCCCTGAGGCTTTTCTGTTGGCTTCCTCCTCGGTTGGCCGTACACTGTCCGGCCATGGGTACCCGAACGCGGAGCCGACGGCTCGAAGTCCGCACAACCGAGGAAGAGCGCGAGCTCATCGACCGCGCCGCGGAGGCATCGGGCACCGACGTCACGTCGTTCGTGGTCGTGCATCTCACCGAGGCAGCGCGCCAGGTTCTCGCTGATCGCACTCGATTCAGCCTCTCGCCCGAAGCCGCGGCGGAGTGGGAGCGCATCAACCGTCGTCCGGCCAAGGATCTCGCAGGCCTTCGCCTGCTGATGCAGCGACCGTCGCCCTTCGCCGAGTGACGCGGTACCTCCCGCCTCGTCCTCTCGAAGCAGCGGACGAGCGAGAGACCTTCACGTGTCGATCGTCCGAGCAGACGACGTGGCTTCGACGCCACGCGCTGCAATCGGCGACCGCCGGGTCGACGAAGGTCTTCGTCGTGACCGCAGACTCGGACCATCAGGTGGTCGCCTACTACGCCTGGTGCATGGCCCAGCTCGACCTCGCCAGCGCGCCCGATCGTGTCCGCAAAGGCGGAGGCAGATATCCGCAGCCGGTCGCGCTGCTGGCCCGACTCGGGGTCGACGTCGACCACGAGGGGCGAGGCCTCGGGGCTGCCCTTCTCGCTGACGTCGTCGGTCGCCTGGTCGACATCAGCGACGAGATCGGGTGCCGCGGGCTACTCATCCATGCGGAGGACTCGGCGGCGCGCGCCTTCTCCCTCCACCTCATCCCGGAGCTGATGGCCAGCCCGACCGACCCGCTGCATCTCGTGTTGCTGATGAAGGACGCGCGGCGCACGTTGCTCGGGCCGCCGTGAGCCGATCGCGCGAAAGGTGCGCGTAGGGTACGTACATGTCTGAGACGCTCACCGGGCGGCTGAACTTCCGCCTGAACGCCGAGCAAGAGCTCGCGCTGCGCCACGCGGCCGCGCTCACCGGCCAGAGCCTCTCGGGCTTCGTGGTGTCGACCGCAGTCGAGCGCGCGCACGAGGTGTTGGCCCGTGCGAGCGAGGTTCGGCTGTCCGACGCCGCGTTTCGGGACTTCGTGGCCGCGCTCGACGAGCCGACCGAAGTGGTCCCCGAGTTGGTGCGCTTGCTCGAGCGCAACAGCCGCATTCCTGCTCGTTGAGGCCGCGGCCACTCCGACCGGTCGAGCTGTTCGATCCCGAGCGGCACGATTCGAGTGGACTCAGTAGTGGCGAGCCGGTCCTCGACGACTGGATCCGCCGCCATCAATCGAAGCGCTGGCTTCCTGGGCCTCCCTCACTGGGGAGGCCTTCTGTTTCGCGAACGAGAAGGACAGCCCATGCGCTTCTATCCCGACGACGACTTCTTCATCGACGCGAACGGGTGCCCCACCGAGCGAGTGCGCAACGGCGGGCTCGAGGTCATCGTCCACTACGACGACCTCCCCGAGAAGGACCTGACGACCGTCCGCGGCATCCCGTGCACGACGGCCCTGCGCACGATGATCGACATCGCGCCCACGACGGAATCCGACCAGTTTCGGATGATGGTCGATGACTGCCTCCGTCGACGGCTGTTCACCGTCGACGACGGCGCTCGCGAGGTGCGGTGAGCTCGACATGCTCCGACGCCCCGGAGCCCATCTCTTGCGGAAGCTGCTGAGCCCATGATCAGGGCGGGATCGACGACTGCGAGTCAGACCCAGGCGGTCCGCCGCCTAGGTTGAGTGGTGCGGCCGCCGGCGCGCTTCCGGACGATCCGTTCGAGGGCGTCGCCGCGGGCACGCCATGACGGAGGTTTGATGGCCCCGAAGGGAACGACCCAACGCGTGTCGGACGGAGAGCTCGTCGACTTCGACGCCGCCAAGCAGGCGTGGGCCGATGCCGCGCGTCCGGTGCTCGAGCGCGTCGCTGGCACCTACAACCTGTACATCGAGTACAAGGACCTTGCCGAGTCGGTGCAGCAGGACACGGGGATCACGACCGGCGTGCTCGTCCACCACTGGATCGGTTCGGTGCTCGGCACGGTTGCGCGCGAGCGTCGGACGCCCGACGAGCCGATGCTCTCCTCGCTGTGCGTGCGCGCCGACGGCACGATCGGTGCGAGCTACGGCGAGTCAGTCCTCGAGCGAGAAGGTGCCGTCCCCGCGGACCTCGACCTGCACGCCGCTACCGAGCGCCTCGCGTGCTACCGATACTTCGGCGCGGAGCTACCGCCTGATGGTGGAAAGCCGATGTTGACGCGACAGCTCAGGACGAAGCGAAGTCGGGTACCGCGCCCGCCCGAGCGTGCCCCGCGGAGGCAATGTCCGACCTGCTTCATCGAGGTGTCCGCGTCAGGAGTGTGCGGGATCTGCGGCGAGTGACCGACCTTGAAGCGCGACCGACACGACCGGCGCGGCCCGCCGCTGATCGCGGTCCCGGGGCTACTGTCCCGAAGACATCGAGCGAGGGGGATGACATGAGCTCACCGGTGCTTCCCGGACGTCTGGGTTCGCCCGACATGTCGCTGCGTGACGATCCTCGTGCCGATCCGAGGATGATCGCCGCGATGGAGCCGTTCGGGCTGAGCGATCTCGCCGCGCCGGCGCCGGTCGACGCGTCCACGTCGATCGAGGACCTCCTCGAGTTCGTGTCCGCGATGGAGGAGGGCATGGAGGCGATGAACGGCGCGCTCGTGGCCGGCATGCCAGAGATCGTCGGCGTCGAGCGCAGCGTCGAGGTCATCAAGGGTCTCGACGGCAACGACGTGACCGTCTACATCCACCGTCCTGCCGATCGTCCCGATGCGCTGCCCGGCGTGCTGCACCTGCACGGTGGCGGCATGGTCCTGCTCGAAGCCGCCGGCGCGTCGTACGTCCGTCTGCGCGACGAGCTCGCGGCGGCGGGCCTCGTCGTCGTCGGGGTCGAGTTCCGCAACGGCGGTGGCAAGCACGGGCCCTATCCGTTCCCGGCCGGTCTCAACGACTGCGCCGCCGCGCTGCGCTGGGTCATCGACCACAAGGCGAGCCTCGGCATCGACAAGCTCATCGTCGCGGGGGAGTCGGGCGGCGGGAACCTCACCTTGGCGACGACGTTGCGGGCCAAGCGCGACGGATTGCTCGACCACATCGCCGGCGCGTACGCGATGTGCCCCTACATCTCGAACGCGTGGGCGTCGCCGGTTCCCGAGCTCGCGTCGTTGTTCGAGAACGACGGGTACTTCCTCGACGTGTCGATGATGGGCGCGCTCGCGAAGGTGTACGACCCGTCCGGAGATCACGCTTCCGATCCGCTGGCATGGCCACTTCGGGCAGGCGCCGACGACCTCGTCGGCTTGCCTCCCCACGTCATCTCGGTGAACCAGCTCGACCCGCTGCGCGACGAGGGTCTCGCGTACGCCCGCAAGCTTCTCGATGCCGGCGTGTCGGTGGTCAGCCGCACGGTCAACGGCACGTGCCACGCCGGCGACCTGATCTTCGCCGCGGCCCTGCCGGACGTGTTCGCCGCCACGATCCGCGACATCAAGGGCTTCGCCGACTCGCTCTGAGCTGAGCGGGGCCATCCCCGCTCAAGACGACGACCCGCCGTACCGTCAACATCGGTATGGCGATCACCCTGGTGCTCATGCTGATGGCCGGTGCGGCCGGCTACCTCATCGGGGACTACAAGCGTCGGCCTGTGCTCGGAGCGGTGGTCGGATTCCTGTTTGGGCTTCTCGGGATCGCGGCCGTCATGCTGATCCCGAGAAGGCGAGTGGAAGCGCGGCTTCCGCGGGACGTCGGATGAGTCAGCCGGGACCGCATTGCATCGCCGCTTGCCATATCCATGTCGGCACGCCGCGCATGTAGGCGGGCGCCGTCCGGTGCTGTCTCCACGTGCGGTATGCGTCGATGCGGCACTCGTCGAGCAGCGAGCTTCCGAGCTGGACTGCGTGGTGCTTCATGGTCTGTCTCCTTCGTTGATGAACGTCGTGTTCGACGCTGGGACGACCGTACGAAGAAGACGCAGCTCCGAGACTTGGGCGTGAGGTGACGATGATGTGGAGAATCAGTGGAAGTGGTGCCGCGGTCACGCACGGGCCGTGCCCGGCGTCACGGCACCCGGCGGTGTGGCAGGGTCGTCACCATGAGCACGTGGTACCGCTACTCGTTCGATGAGCGACTGATCGCTTTCTGGGGCGTCTTCGGCGTGCGTCGAGCGAAGGACGGCGTCACGCTCACCGATGACGGCACGCTGCGGGCAACGTTCGGGGTCTTCGAAGCTCGAGACGCCGCTTTCGAACGTCACCGGTGCCCACATCACGCGGGACTACCGGTGGTGGACGGCCGCCGGCGCCCGGCGCTCGATGAAGGACGATGGCCTCACCTTCGGAACGAACGCCCACGCCGGGGTCTGCATCCACTTCCGCGACAAGGTGCCGTCGCCGCTCAGCCGCAAGGGGCACTCCGCACTGACCGTCACCGTCGAGGATCTCGATGGGCTGGTGGGCGCGCTCACCGGGGAGGCCTAGTGATGCCGCTCAGCCTTCGGCTTGCATCGCCTTCGCAAGCCGCTGCATCTGGTCGTTGACCTCCACGCTGGCGGGCAGCTTCTCGAGCGCGGCTGCCAGCGCGTCGGGTGTCCACCTTGTGTCGGTCTCGACCTCCTCGGCGATCGACCATCCGGCGTAGATCCCGACCGAACCGCCGTAGACGCTGAACACCTGGCCGTTGAACCGGCACGTCTCCGACGCGAGCACGGCCACGAGCGGCGAGATGTTCTCGGGGTCGAAGACCGTGCTGCTCATCGCCTCGCCGATGCCCGGCGTCTGCAACGTGAGCCGGGTGCGAGCGATCGGTGCGATGCAGTTGGCCCGCACTCCGTAGCGCTCGAGCTCCTTCGCGTTCACGATCGTCATCGCCGCGATGGCGGCCTTCGCTGCTGCGTAGTTGGTCTGGCCGACGTTGCCGTGCAGGCCGGCGCCCGAGCTCGTGTTCACGAGGTTGCGGGGCGTCACGCCGTCGCGCGACTGCTCACGCCAGTACCCGGCTGCATGACGGGTGACGTTGAACGTGCCCTTGAGGTGCACGGAGATGACGTCGTCGAACTCCTGCTCCGACATCGACACCAACATCCGGTCGCGGAGGATGCCGGCGTTGTTCACCACGATGTGGAGGTCGCCGAACGTCTCGACCGCGAGGTCGATGATCGCCTTGGCGTCGTCGAACGACGTCACGCTGTGGCCCGACGCGACCGCCTGGCCCCCGCTCGCGACGATCTCGTCGACGACCTGCTGCGCGGCGGACGCGTCGGAGCCCGAACCGTCGGTCGCTCCGCCCAGGTCGTTGACCACGACCTTGGCTCCGAGCGACGCGAACAGCAGCGCATGTTCGCGTCCGAGCCCTCGGCCCGCTCCCGTGACGATCGCAACTCTGTTGTCGAGCATGGCGAGATTGTGGCCGACCGCCACGAGGTCGCTCGCCTTCCGGTCGCTTGACAGCGGATCGCCAGTCGTACTAGTGTTCGATTTCTTCCCCATTGATGCTGGTATGAGGTCTGGGGAAGGAGCGCGGTGGACCTTCTGACTGTGGTGGGCGAGTTGCTCGCGCTCGATCCTGCGACGGCTGATCGCCGTGCGTTGGAGGAGTGCGCGGTGTTGAGCGCGCGGGTGCGGGCATGGCTCGATGGGTTCGATGTCGAGGTCGGCCGGGCGCTCGAGGTCAAGACCGGTTACGGCGCGAAGGTGTTCGCGGACGCAGCGAACGTGTCGTTGTCGGCCGGCGAGCGCGTGATCGAGCGCGGTCGCACGTTGCGGGTGTTGCCCGCGATCGCGGCTGCGGTGAGGGCCGGTGACGTGTCGGGTGGCCATGTCGATGCGGTGACCCGAGCGTTGCGCCAGGTCGACGAGAAGCACCGCGGTGAGCTGGCGGCGATTGTCGATGGTCTGGTGGGTGAGGCACGGTCGCTGCCGGCGAATGAGTTCGAGCGGCGCCTGAAGGTCGAGTTGCGCCGGCTGCAGGGTGACGACGAGGAGCGGCAGAAGCGGTCGATCCGGTGGCGGTCATGGGTCGAGCGCATCTCGGGGATCTTCCGCGGCGACTTCGCGTGCGACTCGCTCAATGCGGTCAAGATCGACAAGCGGATCCAGGACGAGGTCGATCGGCTCTTCGCCGAGCGTGTCCCCGACGAGTGTCCGGACGATCCGATCGAAAAGCAGAAGTACCTGGCTGGGCTCGCGGTCATCTCGTTGCTGCTCGGCAATGGTGGCGGATCCGGGAAGCCGGAGCTGATCGTGGTGGTCGACGCCACCCAGGTCGACGCCGACGGCAAACCGACAGTTGATTGGGGACTGCCCGTCGACCTGCCCGACGAGGTCCTGCGCGACGTGGCCGCTCGGGCAAAGTTGCATGTGGTCGCGATCTGGCCGCCGGCCGAGCTCGACCTCGGCCGAACGCAGCGGCTGGCGAGTGCGGCGCAGCGTCGCGTGCTGCGGGCGCTGTACCCGCGGTGCGCGATCCCGGGCTGTGAGGTGCGGTTCAGCCGCACGAAGATGCATCACGTCTGGTGGTGGGAGGACGGCGGCCCGACCGACCTCGACAACCTGCTCCCCATCTGCAACCGCCACCACCATGCCGTCCACGACCGCGGGTGGAAGCTCAAGCTGCTGCCCGACCGCACGCTCGAGATCACGCTTCCCGACGGCGAGACCATGACGACCGGCCCGCCGCAGCGAGAAGCAGGATGAACGTATGACGAGGGAGCGCCTATCGGTGACGGTCGCGGGCGAGCTGCTCGAGGCCGGCCGCGCTGCGGTTGCCGAGGGCCGCGCGGAGAGCGTGAGCGCGTGGGTGAACGACGCGCTTCGGCTCAAGGCCGACCACGACCGGCGGATGCGCGCCCTCGACGAGTTCATCGCCGCGTACGAGGCGGAGCACGGCGTGATCTCCGACGACGAGATCCGACAGGCGAAGCGCCGGGCTCGGGCCCGCGCGGTCGTGGTTCGGGGCAGCGCATGACAGTCGTCCTCGACGCCGGGGCCGTCGTGGCGGTGGAGAAGGGCGACCGCGACGTGATCGCCGTGATCAAGGGCGAGCGACAGGCGGGCCGGGCGCCCGTGACCCACGGCGACGTGATCGGGCAGGTCTGGCGACCCGGGGCGCGCCAGGGTCGATCGCCCGACTTCTGCCGGGCCTCGAGGTGCGTGCTCTTGATGAGGTCTTCGGCAAGCGGGTTGGCGTGCTGCTGGGCGTGGCTCGAAAGTCGGACGTCGCCGATGCGGCGGTTGTGCTCCTTGCCGACGATGGTGACGAGATCTACACCTCAGATCCGGGCGACCTCCGCGTGCTCGCTCGCGTGCGGGTCTAGGGCGTGACGATCGCGAAGCCGGGGTCGACCGGGGCCAGCAAGCCGACCAAGCGACCGAGCACGGCGGCGTCGCCGTCGATGCGAACCGCGCCGTCCGCGACCGCCTTCGCCATGTCGACGCGGCCGAGGATCAGGCCGAGGAAGGTCGGCCGGGTCAGCGTGAACGTGGTGCCGCTCGGGTCGGGCGCGTCGGCGACGCGGTGATGCATGACGCCGTTGCGCAGCTCGGCGACGTGCGTCGTGTCGGTGTCAGTGATCACGAACGAAAGGACGATGTGCTCGTGCCAGGCCTTGGGTCCGTCGATGCGGATCGCGATCGTGTCGAGCATCTGGTCGACCGACAGCGCGTTGATCAGGTCCTCGGCCGCGGTCGCGGTCGGCGTGCCGAAGCCGCCGTGGCGCAGCTCGTGCGCGCCCGAGAGGAACGCGTTGCGCCACGTGCCGTTCTCGGCGCCGAACGCCAGCTGCTCGAACGCGTCGGCCTGGAGCGCACGGGCTTCAGTCGACGTCTCGTCACAGAAGACGATGTGCTTGCACACCTCGACGACCCACCGGTAGTCGCCGTCGTCGTAGGCCTTGCGGGCGACGGCGATCGCCGCGTCGACGCCACCCATCGCCGCGACGTAGCGCTTCGCGGCCTCGACCGGTGGATGGGCCCACAGGTTCGCCGGGTTCGCGTCGTACCAGCCCATGTAGCGCTGGTACACGGCCTTGAGGTTGTGGCTGACCGAGCCGTAGTAGCCGTGGGTGTGCCAGGCGTTCACCAACCCCGGCGGCATCTCCAAGACCTCGGCGATCTCGGCGCCGACGTAGCCCTGGTTCATGAGCCGCAGGGCCTGATCGTGGAGATAGAGGTACATGTCGCGCTGCATCGAGAGGAACTCGACCGCGCGGTCGCGTCCCCAGGTGGGCCAGTGATGCGAGGCGAACACGACGTCGAGGTCGTCGCCCCACAGGTCGATCGTCTCGGTGAGGTAGTGCGCCCACGCGTGCGTGTCACGCACGACCGCGCCGCGGATCGTGAGCACGTTGTGCAACGTGTGCGACGTGTTCTCCGCCGCGCACAGGGCGTGGAAACCGGGGAAGTAGAAGTTCATCTCCGCCGGGGCTTCGGTGCCCGGCGTCATCTGGAACACGATCCGCACGCCGTCGATCGTCAGCTCCTCGCCGGTGTGGGTGATGTCCCTCGTCGGCGGGATGAGCGTCACGTTCCCGCTCGGCACGGTGAGGCCGAGGCCGGCGCCGATCTGGCCGGTGGGGCCCTTGTCGAGCGCGGCGCCGTACATGTAGCCGGCGCGGCGAGCCATTGCGGTGCCCGCGTAGACGTTCTCCGACACGGCGTGGTGGATGAAGTGCTCCGGCGCGATGACCATGACCTCACCGGAGTCGGCCTGCTCCTGGGTGATGATCCCCTTCACGCCGCCGAAGTGGTCGACGTGCGAGTGCGTGTAGATCATCGCCTTCACGGGCCGCTGGCCTCGGTGCTCGGTGTAGAGCGCGAACGCAGCCGCCGCGGTCTCTCGAACGGTCAGCGGATCGATCACGATCACGCCGGTCTCGCCCTCGATCACGCTCATCACCGACAGGTCGAAGCCCCGCAGCTGGTAGATGCCGGGCACGACTTCGAACAGCCCGTCGTTGAGCAGCAGCTGGCCCTGGCGCCACAGGCTCGGGCTCGCGGTGTCGGGCGCGGGCGCGTCGAGGAACCGGTACGCGTCGAGATCCCACACGACGTTGTTGTCGGCGTCGCGGATCTGGCGAGTGCCGGCGCGGGCGATGAACCCTCGCTCGACGTCGTCGAAGTCTTGCGTGTCGTGAAACGGGAGCGAAGCGGAGGCGTCGGCGATTGCTTGTCGGGTCGCTTCAGTGGCGTGCGCGTCGTTGGCCATGGACCGTTGCTATCACGGCCCCGTGATGCCGCAACCCGGCGCCCTGGCCTGCGAGGCTCACGCCATGCCGACCCTTGCTGCCGACGAGATCGTCCGGATGCGCGACTCCGTCCTTTTCGACGGCCCCGACACCTCGAAACGCATCAGCCGGTTCTGGGTGCTGCTCATCCTCGCTTCGATCATCGCCGCAGCGGGCGTCGTCGCCGACTCCACCGCGACGGTGATCGGCGCCATGATCGTCGCTCCGCTCATGATCCCGATCCAGGGGACGATGCTGTCCGTCGTCCTCGCCGACCGCACCAACTTGCTGCGGTCAGTCGGGCTGGTGATCGCAGGTGCTGCCGCCGCGATCGCGATCGGGTACCTCGTCGGGCTCACAGTCGTGAACCACGTCGTCGCCGAGACGAACAGCCAGGTGGCGGGGCGCGTGCACCCGCACCTCATCGATCTGCTTGCCGCGCTCGCGACCGGCGTCGTGGGCTCGGTCGCCCTCGTTCGCCGCGACATCTCCGACACGCTTCCCGGCGTCGCCATCGCGATCTCGCTCGTGCCGCCTCTCAGCGTCGTCGGCCTCACGCTCGAGGCGGGCGCGTACGGCCAGTCGCTCGGTGCGTTCCTGCTGTTCCTCACGAACGTGGCGGCGATCCTCGCCACCGGCATCGTCGTGATGGCGCTCTACGGCGTGCAGCGGCTCGCGACGGGCCCGGCCACGGCGGCGAGCCGGCGCAGAGCCACGTTCGTGGTCGTCGCGTTGGTCGTGATCGTCGCGGTCCCTCTGACGATCTCGTCGATCAACATCGCCGGTGACACGCGGCGCGAGCTGAGGGCGCGCGATGCGGGGGAGGAGTGGGCCGGCGGTGTCGGCTGGGATCTCACCAACGTCACGACCCGCGAGGGCAAGGTGGTGGTCGAGTTCGAGGGACCCTTGCCGGTGCCCGACGCCACGGGTCTCCGCCCGGTCCTGATCGCGCACGGACTCGACCCTGCCGACGTGCGGGCCGAGTTCGTGCCCAAGGAGACAGTCGACTTCGGCGACCCCGGTTGAGCGCATCGGTATCCTCTCGGCTTGGCGATGGATCTCGCCTGGTCACGTCATGTGACCGAACCGCCCCCGGCTGACAGGTCCTACGAGACTTGGAGGCGCGCGTCGCGATGCAAGGTTCGGAGTCGCGGGGGAGCCAGTGGGATGTCCTGGTCGCCATCGCGCTCGGCGGGATGATCGGCGCCACCGCGCGCTACAAGCTGGCGACGTGGATCACGGTGCCGCCGGGCACGTTTCCGTGGGCCACGTTCTGGACCAATCTCTCGGGCTCGTTCGTGCTCGGGTTCTTGCTGGTCTTGCTGATCGAACGGTTCCCGCCCACGCGGTACGCGCGGGCGTTCGCCGGCACGGGGGTGCTCGGCGCGTACACCACGTTCTCGACGTTCAGCGTCGAGACCGATGTGCTGATCAAAGACGGCCACGTCGGCATCGCGATCGTCTATGTCGTCGCGAGCCTCGTTGCCGGCATCACGCTCGCGTGGCTCGGCATCGTGCTCGCTCGGCGTGTCCACCCATTCGCCTTCGGGAAGGAGCGAGCGTGAAGCTCGAAGGACATCACAAGCGGCTCACCATCTTCGTCGGCGAGTCAGACCATGTCGGACACCACTCGCTTGCCACCGAGATCGTCCACCGCGCCCACGGGGCGGGACTCGCCGGTGCGTCGATGTTCCGTGGCATCGAGGGCTACGGCGCGTCGAACCACCTCCACACGACGCGTGTGCTGTCGCTCTCCGACGACCTCCCGATCGCGATCGTCATCGTCGACTCGGAGGCCGCGATTCGCGCGTTCCTCCCCGTGCTCGACGAGCTCCTCGTCGAGGGACTCGTGATCATCGACGACGTCGAGGTCGTCAAGTACGTGGGCCGCGGCCAGGAGGCCTGAGATGAGCCCGAGCGTGTGGCTTGTTTTCCTGTCCGCCGCCGCAGTCGGCGCGTGCGGGCGCTACTTGCTCGACGGCTTCGTGCAAGGCCGGATCGACGGCGAGTTCCCGTGGGGCACGTCCGTCATCAACATCTCGGGATCGTTCGTGCTCGGCGTCATCACCGGCCTCGCGCTGTACCACGGGCTCGGCGTCGACTCGAAGCTCGTGTTCGGCACCGGGTTCTGCGGTGCGTACACGACGTTCTCGACGTTCAGCTACGAGACCGTGCGACTTGCCGAGGGACGCCTCACCGGCGCGGCGATCCGCAACGTCGCGGTGAACACCGCCGGCGGGCTACTCGCCGCGGCCGCCGGCCTCGCGCTCATGGCCGCCGTGTGAAGTCGGTCGTGTAGTTCGTGTCGTCGACGAGGAGCTGGTCTTCGGGCAGCTGCACTCCGTAGTTCAGTGCGCCGTCGATGTCGTGCATCCAGATCTCTTCAGGGAGGTCGTAGAGCACCTCGACGCCGTAGCCGTTCGGGTCGTTGACGTAGACGCTGTGCGTCATGCCGTGGTCGACGCGCAGGTTCATCTTCACGCCGTTGTCCTTGAGGAACTGCACCTCCTCGAGCCACGACTCGCGATCGGGATAGGTGATCGCGATGTGGTTGATCGCGAGCGTGCTCTTGTACATCGACCACTCGGCCGGCGGCTCGGGCAGGTCCTTCTGCTCGACGAGCGCGATGTCGTGGTGGTTCACGTCGTCGACGACGCCGCTATAGAAGCGCATCGTCATGTTCGGACGGTTCTCGCGTGGGTGCAGCTCGCCCACCTGCTTGAACCCGAGAAGGTCGCACCAGAAGTGGTGCGACTCCTCCATGTCGCGCACGTTGATGACGAGGTGGTTGACGCCACGCGGGGTGACGGCTGCCGAACGCTTGCGGATCGTGTCGCTCACCCCTCCAGCATCGCAAAGATCTCGTCGTTGTCGGCGCCGAGCTGTGCCGCAGGGCGGAGCGCGGACGGCCGCTCGCCCTCGAACCGCACCGGCGGCACGGGCTGGCGGATCGTGCCGAGCACTGGGTGCTCGAACGTCTCGACGGTCTGGTTGGCGACCACCTGGGGCGCGGCGTGCACGTCGCCGAGAGCGACGACCGGCGAGGCGGGCACGTCGTGGCGGGCGAGCCGGTCGAGCACCTCCGCGGTCGGGAGCGACTCCATCGCCCGACCGGCGAGCCGGGTCACGGCGACCGGCCGCACGCTGCCCGCAGTCGCGATCTCGGCCTCGTCGAGGTCGAACGCACCGACGAGCCCGTCGACCTGGCGCGGGGTGAGCGTGATGAACGAGATGTGCCCGTCGGCCGTCGGCCACAGCCTGAACCCGCTCGAGATGTCGGGCCGCGTGTGCTCAGGGTGCAGCACCGTGTGGTTCATCATCCCGTCGGGCCACAGCGTCGCGACGTTGACATCGAGCATGCACACCTCGACGCTGCGTCCCTCGCCGGTCGTCGCCCGACCGACGAGCGCGGCGCACACGGCCTGCGCCATCGCCCAACCGGTGAGCTTGTCGGCGATGCCGTTGCGGATCATGGCCGGTTCGCCCGTGCGCGGGTCGCGCTGCCGATCGCACAGTCCCGACATCGCCTGGATCACATGGTCGTACGCCGGATGGCCGGCCTTCGGTCCGGTCGAGCCGAAGCCCACGATCGTGACGTGGATGAGGTTCGGTCGCGTCGCCCGCACCGATTCGTCATCGATTCGGAGCGACTTCGCCGCCGCCGGCCTGTAGTTGTGCACGACGACATCGGCCCAGTCGAGCAGCCGCTCGAACACCGGACGCGACTCGGCGAGCTCGAGGTCGAGCACGACGGACCGCTTCGACCGGTTGAGGTTCGCGTAGTACGCGGTGAGTCCGTCGGTGCCCGTGCCGAGGTTGCGGATCGGGTCGCCACCCGGAGGCTCGAGCTTGATCACGTCGGCCCCCTGATCGCCGAGGATCATCGTGCCGAACGGCCCCGACATGTTCGCCGTGATGTCGAGCACCTTGATGCCAGTGAGCGGAAGGGTCATCGGGCCTCCTCGGCCTCCGCGAGGAGTCGCCGCGCGATCACGATGCGCTGGATCTCGTTCGTCCCCTCGCCGATGCACAGCAGCGGCGCGTCGCGGTAGTAGCGCTCGATGTGCTCCTCGGTCGAGTAGCCGTACGCGCCGAAGATCCGCATCGCGTCGGTCGCGTTCTCGAGCGCGGCTTCGGTGGCGACGAGCTTCGCCATGCCGGCTTCGAGGTCGCAGCGCCGTCCCTCGTCGAAGATCGCTGCGGCTTGCTCGGTCAGCAGTCGGGCCGACGCCACTCGACACGCCATGTCGGCGAGCTTCAGCTGGATCGCCTGATGCTGACCGATCGGGCGTCCCATCGTCTCGCGCACGTTCGCGTAGCGCAGTGACGCCTGCAGTGCCGCGTCCGCAACGCCGACCCCGCGCGCCGCGACGTTGATGCGCCCGAGCTCGAGCCCACCCAGCACCTGCGCCATGCCCCGGCCCTCGACCCCACCGAGCAGCCGCGACGCGTCGACGTGCACATCGTCGAAGAGCAGCTCGACGGTGTCGACCCCCTTGTAGCCGAGCTTTCCCAGCTTCCGGGGCACCGTGTAGCCGTCGAGGTCCTTACGCGCGAGGAGCACTGAAGTGCCGCGGCTTCGGGGTTCTGCCTCCAGATCTGTCTTCACGAGCAGCGCGAGGCAGTTGCCGTGCCCGCCATTGGTGATCCACGTCTTCGTGCCGTTGACCACGTAGTAGTCGCCGTCTCGACGAGCCGTCATGCGGATGGCCTGCAGATCGGTGCCGGCGGTCGGCTCGGTCAGCGCGAGCCCGCCGCGCAGCTCACCCGACGCGAGCTTCGGGAGGAAGTCAGCGCGCTGCTCGTCGGTGCCGAACATCCGGATGAGGTGCGCCATCATCAGATGCGAGTTGAGGACGCCGGTGAGCGACATCCACACGGCGGAGATCTGCGTGACGATCTCGGTGTAGACCGTGGTCGACAGCCCGAGTCCCCCGTACTCCGTCGGGATCGTGGCGCCGAACAGGCCGAACTCCCGCATCTGCTCGACCATCTCGGTGGGGTAGGCGTCGGCGTGCTCGAGCTCGATCACGTTCGGCAGGACGTCCCGCTCGAGCCAGCGGGCCAACACCCTTTGGAACTCGTCGGTCACGGATCGACCTTAGAGTCGGGACGCCCCATGAAGCTGTTGCACACGGCCGACTGGCACGTCGGCAAGACGATCAAGGGCCAATCGCGCCTCGTGGAGCACCGGGCCGTGCTGGCCGACATCGTCCGCATCGCCGAGACCGAGAACGTCGACGTCGTGCTGATCGCCGGTGACCTCTACGAGACCGCGGCGCCGACTCCCGATGCCGAGGCCCTCGTGCTGAAGACGCTGCTCGACCTGCGCGACACGGGCGCGCACGTCATCGTCATCTCGGGCAACCACGACAACTGGGCGCGGTTCGAGGCGGTGCGTCCGCTGTTCGCCGCGTTGGGAGTCGTGGTGATGGGCGCGCCGCGGCGTCCCGCAGATGGCGGCGTCGTCGAGGTCGTGGGTCGTTCGGGCGACTCGGTGCGCGTCGCGCTCGTGCCGTTCCTCTCGCAGCGCGGGATCATCCGCACCGAGCAGCTCATGGGCCAGGACGCGGGCCAGAACGTCGCGACCTACGACGAGCGCATGCGGCAGATGGTCTCGGTGTTGTGCGCGCCGTTCGCGGATGACGCCGTGAACGTCGTCGCCGCGCACTGCATGGTGATGGGCGCGTCGCTGGGTGGCGGCGAGCGCGCCGCGCAGACCTACATGGACTACGCGATCGGCGCGGCCGCGTTCCCCGCGCACGCGCACTACGTCGCGCTCGGCCACCTCCACCGCACGCAGCAGATCGCAGGCGCAGCGCCGATCTGGTACTCGGGGTCGCCGCTGCAGGTCGACTTCGGCGAGGTCGAGGGGCCGAGCAGCGTGTTGCTCGTGACGGCGGACCGGAAGTCGCCCGCGGTCGTGCGTCCGGTTGCGGTCGCCGGAGGACGTCGACTCCGCACGTTGCGCGGCACGGTCGACCAGCTGCGCGCGCTCGCCACTGACGCGGACGACTCGTTCCTGCGGGTCGTGGTCGAAGGCCCGATCAAGGCCGGCCTCGCGGAGGATGTGCGCGAGCTGCTCGGGGACTCCGTTGTCGAGGTGCGGCTCGCCGCGCCCGCGGACGCGCCTGGTGGGTCGCGGAGTCGAATCTCGGGTCAGACGCCACACGAGCTCTTCGCGGCCTATCTCGACAGTGTCGGTGTCTCCGATGAGCGTCTCACCGCTCTCTTCGCCGAGCTGCTCGACGAGGCGAGCGCGAGCTGATGCGTCCGGTCTCGATCACGGCCGAGGGGTTCACGGCGTTTCGCGACGCGGTGACCGTCGACTTCACCGGCGCCGAGTTCTTCGCGCTCGTCGGCCCGACCGGTTCGGGCAAGTCGAGCGTCCTCGACGCGATCTGCTTCGCGCTCTACGGAATCGTGCCTCGCTACGACGACGATCGGCTCGTCGCACCCTCGATCACGCAGGGAGCCAACGAGGCGCGCGTGAGCCTCACGTTCGAGCTCGGCGGATCGCAGTACGTCGCCACGCGCATCGTGCGGCGCACGAAGACCGGAGGCGCGACGACGAAGGAAGCGCGGCTCGAGTGCGATGGTGAGGTGCTCGCCGGCGACGCGAAGGGGATGAACGAAGCGGTCGCCGAGCTCATCGGTCTGCCGTTCCGGCACTTCACGCGCTGCGTGATCCTTCCGCAGGGCGAGTTCGCGCAGTTCCTCCACGACAAGCCTTCGGATCGGCAGGACCTCCTCGTCAAGCTGCTCGACCTCGGCATCTACGAGCGGATGCGGTCCCGCGCGACGGCACTCGCCGCCGAGAAGCAGAACGCGGTCCTCCTCGACGAGCACAGGATCGCGGAGTTCGCCGACTGCACCCCCGAGGCGCTCGCAAGCGGCGAAGGCCGAGGTCAAGGCGTTGGGTGCGCTGCGCAAACGACTCGACGACGCCGAGCCGCGGGTCGCAGAGCTCGTGAAGTCGGCCGACGAGGCGCGGTCGGCCGCCGAGGCCGCAGGTCGGGTGATGGCGCTGCTCCAAGGCGTGAAGGTGCCGAAGCAGGTCCGCAGCCTCCATGCCGAGCGGGACAAAGCGGTCGTCGCGCATGACACGGCGGTCAAGGCGCGAGAGGACGCAGAGAGCGCGCTCGCGAAGGCGGAGCACGAGGCGACGGCGGCTCCCGATCCCGCTGCGTTGACGGCGATCCTCGACGCGCACGTGCAGCTGACCGAGACCGGCTCCCGCATCGCCGAGTTCGACGGGCAGATCGCCACGGCAGCGCCGGCCCTCGACGATGCGAAGGCCGCGCTCGAGGCTGTTGCTCACGCCGCCGTGCACGCACAGCAAGCCCACGACGCCGCGGTCGAGGACAACGCGGCGACCGCGCTGGTGGCCGCACTCGTCGTGGGCGAGCCGTGCCCCGTGTGCGAGCAGATCGTCAGCAAGAAGCCGAGGGCGCGCGCGGGGGAGAAGGGCAAGGCCAAGAAGGAGCTCGACATCGCTCGCAAGGCCGAAGCCGATGCCCGCGACGCGGTCGCCAAGATCGAGAACGCGCTCGCAGCTGTGAAGGGCCAGCGCGAGGTATACGCAAAGCAGCTGGGCACGCTCGAGAAGAGGGTGAAGGGGCAGCCCGACGCGAATGTGCTGACGGTGCAGCTCGCCGAGGCAAGGGCAGCGCGTGCTGCCTACGACGCGGCTCAGAAGTCGTTCACGGCTGCGTTGGCGCAAGAGCGGGCCGCGGGGAAGGACGTCGAGAAGTTCGATGCCGACCTGGTGTCGGCGCGACGGCGAGTGCACCGCGCAGCGTGATCCGCTCGTGAGCGCAGGGCTCGAGCCGCCGCACATCGAGGATCCGCTGGTCGAGGCGTGGGACGCACTCGTCGCGTGGGCGACGGAGGAGATCCCGAACCGTGACGCGGCGCGTACCGAGCAGACGAAGCGTGCGGCCGAGCAAGATGCTGCGCTTGTGGCGATGCTCGACGAGCTACGCGAGGCCGCGGGGGCGCGGAGCGACGCGTCGCTGTCGGCGATGCAGCAGTCAGCGGCGGCCGCGCGAGACCAGCGCGAAGGCGGAGGAGAAGCGAATCGCGGACGGCATGAAGGAGGCCGCTGAAGCTCCTGAAGCGCGTCGAGACGGTGCGCGGAGAGATCGATGTCGCGCGTGCGCTGGCGAACCTCCTCAAGTCGACGGGGTTCGAGAAGTGGCTCGTGAACGAGGCGCTCGAGCGGTTGGTGCTCGGCGCGTCCGAGACGCTCGAGCTGCTCTCGGGCAACCAGTACGCGCTGGCGGTGAACGACGGCAACGAGTTCGAGGTCATCGACCATCGCAACGCCGACGACCGTCGGGCCGCGAAGACGCTCTCGGGTGGCGAGACGTTCCAGGCGTCGTTGGCGTTGGCGCTCGCACTCGCCGATCAGGTCGGCGCCATGGCCGCGGGCGGCGCGGCGAAGCTCGACTCGATCTTCCTCGACGAGGGCTTCGGCACGCTCGACGCCGACTCGCTCGACGCGGTCGCGAGCGCGCTCGAGACGCTCGGCAGCGACGACCGCATGGTCGGCATCGTGACGCATGTCCGCGAGCTCGCCGAGCGCGTGCCAGTGCGCTACGAGGTCGTGAAGGGCCCGCGCACCTCGACGATCAGCAGGGTCGACACGTGAACTTCTCGGTCGATCCTTGGGACGTGGAGTACGGCACCTCGACCGAGCTCGACGCAGAGTCCGCGGGCACGGTCAACGTCGAGGTCGAGATGCCCGCCGGCTCATGGCGCGCCATCGATGCTTCGGCGGCGGCGGTGCGACCCGAGGTCGTGCTGTTCGTCGACGGCGTGCGCCGCATCGACGCTCGGGTGTGGATCGACGGCGACAGCCCAGGGATCTGCGCGTCGTATGCCGCAGGGGCGGTGCGCTGCGACGGCCGTGCTGAGGTCGTCGACATCTCCGTCGCCCGAGGGATGTTCAGCACTGCCGCGACCGCCGCCGACATCGTCACGGCGAAGGCGACGTATCCGGCGCGCATGGCCGCGTCGAACGACATCGCCGGGCTCATGCTCGCGGTGCACGAGCGCATGACCGAGGTGGAGGTGGGGATCGCCGCGAGGGTCGACGGCGCTGACCTCGTCGTCATCGACGGTCCGTTGCGGGGCCGCGCGCACATCGACCATGCCGTCGGCTTCATCAAGAGCCACGCGGTGCGGTACCTCCCCGACGAGCTGCATCGGGTCGTGAGCACGTTGGCGGCTGGGCAGCGGACGCCGGTGTTCACGGTCGCGTCGACGTGGAGCCGGCACTCGTGGTACCTGCGGCTGCCGGGTCCGTCGGGATCGCCGTGGTCAGGCGTCGTACGGTGCGAGTGCTCGCCCGACCTCGCGCCGGCAGCGGCGATCGCCCTCGCTGACACGACAGCCGCGGTGCTGCCGCGGTTCGCGTCCGAGCCGCACAAAGACACCCGCGCGCCGCAGAACCTCTATCCGATCGGTGGGCTCGAGCGCGAGCTCCGCCATCGGCTGGGGGATCAAGCGCTGCTGTACCGCTCGCTGCGGGCTGCCGCCGCCACCACAGGCTGACCCCGCCCGACACACGCTTTCGACCGCTGCCACATCGGCAACGAATCGATATCGAATCGGTGCCGACGTGACGAAAGTGCTTGCGGCCTCGGTCCTCTAAGAGCTGTCCGTAGCCCAGGTGTTCCAGGTCGCGAGCTCGTCCGCCGATGGGATCGCGAGCCCCCGCGTGAGCGTGAGCCAGTAGTACTCGTCGATCATCTTGGGGAGGCTCGACGTCGGGCGACCGAGCGCCTTCGGGATGTCCTTCGCGGCGATCCCCATTTCCGCTGCCTCGGCCTCGATGCCGCGCATCTGCTGCTGCACGTCGAGGAGATAGCTGAGGTAGCTGTCTCGACCCCCGTCGAGTGCGAGCGCAGCGCGCATCGGGTCGTCCCAGGGCGGAAGCACCCGCGGGCGGAGCGCGTGGAGGGCCTTGCCCGCGCCCGTCGCGCCGACGGTGACGATCGCGACCTTGCCGGACGGGGTGCGACGCGTGCTCGCCTGCCGATCCTTCAGGTCGGCGTATGCGTCAGCAGTCGTCTGGAGCTGGCGGACCTTCAGCTTCGAGAGGGACGCATTCGGCTTGGGGAGCTCGTCGAGCCACCGCGCGCCCCAGTCGGCGAGCATCGACGCCGCAGCCGTGTGGTGCGCGATCGCGAACTGCCGGCATCCCCATTTGTTCAGCCAGACGAGGAGCGCCTTCGCGTGTGCGGAGGCGGAGAGGTCGACCCGGCCGCCTGTCGCGGTGTGCAGGTCAGCACTCGCGGTGTCGGCACCGGCGAGCTCACCGAAGAGGCGGCATCCATACGCGAGCTCGTAGAGGCGCACTGCTCAGCCCGCGAAGTCGACGATGAATTGGTGCTGGAGCTCGTTCTCGATCGCGATCGACCGGTAGTGCTCGCGCACCCATCGCCGCGCATCGGCCGCCGGCACGCCGGCGAGCACGGCCATGCACCCGAGCACCGTCCCCGTGCGCCCGATCCCACCGATGCACGCGATCTCGACGCGCTCACCGCGCGCCGCGCGGTCGTACGCATCTCGGATGGCTTCGTGGGCGCGGCGCGTGCTTTCGACGCCAAGGGGAACCCCGAAGTCGGGCCAGTCGAGGATCGTGTGGTCCCACGTCACGTGCGCGTCGGCCCACCGATGGTCGAGGTAGAGCCCGAAGTCGGGGTCGGGATCGCCACCGGGACGCCCGATGCCCGTCGCCTGCACGACCACGCCGTTCGGCAGCTCGACGATCATCGGCACGTCACGACGTGATCGTAGGAACACCGCCCCCACCATGTCGCGCTCCGTGACGGGGTGCCGCGTAACGTCGCGCTGTGGCGGCATACGTGCTCATCGGTGGGCTGGTCTTCGGAGCGATCGGCTACTTCATCGGCGAGAAGAAGGGCCGCGCCGTGGTCGGGCTCGTCCTCGGGTTCCTTCTCGGCATCATCGGCGTGATCATCATCGCCCTCATGCCGAAGGCGAAGACCACGGATGACCGCATCTCGTTTCCGTTTACACCAGGCGCGGGGCCAGGGTGGTTCAACGATCCGCAACGCCGCCACGAGCTCCGCTACTACGACGGCACCCTGTGGACCGAGCACGTGTCAGACGACGGCGTGCAGGCGGTTGACGGCTGGGTGCCGCCACCGCCCCCACCGCCGCCACCACTGCAACCGCCGTCGCCGCCCCGCTGAGTCAGCAACCCACGGCGACGGCGTCGAGCGCGGCGATCGCGTCGACCTCGTCCTTCATCGAGGAGCTCATCTCCAACAGCAGTGCGCCGATGTCTTCGTCCGTCCAGGTGAACGATGCGAGGGCGTCGGTCACGTCGAACAACGGGAACGACAGACGGTCGCGAGTCTCCTGGTAGCCGCGCAGCGCGGCGTCCATGAGCGTGCAACCGTCGCCCGCACTGATCACCGCGCGGGCGAGCAGCTCGGCATCGCGCAACGCGTCGGTGAGGCCGTGCGCGCTGATCGGGTCCTTCCAGTAGCCCGCGTCGCCGACGAGCGCCCAACCGGGCCCCCACGGACGACGCATGAGGCCGGGCCGACCGAGGAACGTTCGCACGCCGAGCGGCGCGGTGGCCGCCGCGACCCGCTCAGCGACCGCGGGCGACGTTTCGCGAGAGCAGCTGGCGCATCACCTCGGGGCCGCCGGTGCCGATCTTGGCTGCAGGGGCGCCCACGAAGACGCACGCCTCGCCGTCGTTCGTCGGGATGATTCCCGCTCCGGCACCCGGGCGGAAGATCCACTCGTAGCCCGTCGTCTCGAGATCACGCCAGTACCCGTAGATCACCGCCGTCGCACCTGTGCCCGAGCGCACCACGGGCGCGCCCACACGTTGCGCGATCGTCGACCGCATGCCGTCGGCGCCGATGACGAGGCCGGCGTCGAAGTGGATGCCCTGACCCTTCTCGTCGCGGCCGACCACGCCAGTGACGCGGCCCTTGTAGTTGCGTCGCACGCCCGAGACCGTGACGCCGTAGCGCACCTCGGCGCCGGCCCGAGCCGCGGCGTCGACCAGGATCGGGTCGAGCACTGTGCGGCGCGGCGCGTAGAGCGCGTCGACGCCGTGCTGCATCTTGATCGGGATGGTGAACGAGGTGTCGGTCGTGAACGACACGCTGCGCACCGGCGGCGTGCCCTTGTCGATGATGTGCTCGAGCAGGCCCCAGCGGTGCAGCTGCATGACGCCGCCCCGCATGAGCGCGTGGGTCGACAGCGTGTCGACGCCATAGCGACTGCGGTCGACGAGCAGCACCTTCATGCCACTGTCGGCGAGGAGCATCGCAGTGGCGGCACCCGCAGCGCGGGCGCCGACCACCACGACGTCGTACCGGTTCTGAGCCGGTGTCGGTCGGGCTGCGCTCATGGCTCAGCCCGCGTCCACGTCGATGCTGACGGGCACGCCGTTCGTGATCACGTCGTAGACGGCCGAACGCTGACGCGATTGCTCCACGACCTTGCGGAGCTTCGCCGGATCGTCGCCACGGAGCTTGAAGCTGACCCGCAGCTGCTCGTACCCGTTGCGAGCCGGATGGGCGTCGCTCGCGAGACCCAGGATCCCGAGCAGGTCGATGTCGCCCTCGACGGTCGACTCGACCTCGGTGAGGTTCACGCCGCGAGCGGCGGCGACGTTCGCGATGCCGGCCGTGAGGCAAGCGGCGAGCGCGTGCAGCAGGAACTCGACCGGGGTGGGGGCGTTGTCCTTGCCGACGAGGATCGCCGGGTGATCGGCGTCGTACGTGAACGCCTGCTGATGGGCCATCTCCTGCATGGCGCCGAAGAAGCCGTGGATCGTCGTCTGGTTGTGCGTGCCGTTGATCCACTTGTTCGTGGCGCGGAACTGGAACTTGGCGATGTCGTTGTTGCCCTTCACGGCGTCGATCGTGGCGAACAACGTCGCGGTGTCGACACCGTTGCGGGTGGGGTTCTCGATGGTGGTCATGGGAAGTGTCTCCTTGAATGGGTGATGCGTGTGATGTCACGAGCACGGTCGCATCACATCGACGCCGAGACTTGGAGGAGATCTGAAGAGCGAGTGAAGGGTGATCTCCACCGTGTCTTCAAGACTGCGAACCACACGCGCGCGGACGATGCTCGACATGAAGATCGAGCTCTCCAACGTGTCCCGGGTCGTGCGGGGTGGACATACGGTCCTGCGCGACGTTTCGTTCACGATCGAGCCAGGGGAGATGGTTGCGATCGTCGGCGCGAGTGGCGCCGGCAAGTCCACCTTGCTGGATGTTCTTGCCGGTGTGAGACAGCCGACACACGGCAGCGTGCGCCACAACGGCGGGGGTGTCGTTCGTCACGTCGTCGGCTACGTGCCGCAAGAGGATGTCGTGCACCGCGAGCTGCCGCTCGCGTCGACGCTTCGCTACGCCGCGCGCTTGCGTCTGCCGCGCGGCACGACGAGCGCGGAGGTCGACTTCGCGGTCAGTGACGCGCTTCACAGCCTCGAGCTCGAGCATCGCGCCGACGTGAAGGTCGGGGCGTTGAGCGGCGGTCAGCGCAAGCGAGCGAGCATCGCCGCGGAGCTGCTGACGCGGCCCCGCGCGCTGTTCCTCGACGAGCCCACGTCAGGTCTCGACCCGGCAACGGCAGCGGGGCTCATGCGCACCCTGCGGGCCCTCGCCGACGGCGGCACGACGGTCGTCTTCACGACCCACAACACCGATGACCTCACCGTGACCGACCGGGTGGCGTTCCTCGCGCCCGGCGGTTGCATGTCTTACGTCGGCAAGCTCGAGGATGCCCTCGTCCGGTTCGGTGCCCGGCACAACGCCGACATCTACGAGCGGCTGTCGGTAGACACGTGCACCCCCTGGGTCGAGGAGATGACTGGCGGGCCCGACATCGCCGACGTCGCGTCGAGGCCGCGCATCGGCGCGCTGCAGGAGTGGGCGGTGCTCAGCCGCCGCAACCTCGACGTGCTCGCCCGCAACCCTCTGACGCTCGCGATCTTGGCCGGATCACCGGCGCTCGTCATCGCGATGTTCACGGTGCTCTTCCGGCCCAACAGCTTCGACGCCAACGGCAGCGCCACCGCGTACTGGATGGCGTTCGCGGCATTCTTCTTCGGGCTCACCTATGGCTTGTTGCAGATCGTCACGGAGATGGCGATCGTTCGTCGTGAGCGGCTCGTCGGCTTGAGGGTCGGTCCGTATCTGATGGCCAAGGTCGCGGTGCTCACACCGATCCTGCTCGGAGTCGTCGTCACGATGCTCGTGACGCTCGGAGCGCTCGATCGACTTCCGAACCTGAGCCTCGACACCTACGGACACCTCACCGTGAGCCTGATGGCACTCGCGGTCGCGGCGCTCGCGCTCGGGCTGCTCGCCTCTGCGGCAGTGACCGATCCCGCGCAGGCCACGCTGGCACTGCCCGATGCTGTGCTTCCCGGCTGTGCTCTTCGCCGGAGCGGTCCTGCCGGTCTCGGACATGGCCGCTGCCGGACGCGCGATCAGCGTGTTCGTGCCGGCACGGTGGGGCTACGAAGCCGTGCAGCACGATCTCGGGCTCGGCGGCAGCAGCTCGGTCGGGATCCTCGTCGTGTTCACGACGGTCTTCCTCGTCGCCGCTGCTCGCGTGCTCAGCCGGAAGAGCTGACCGCTCTCGCCGTGTGGCGGGCGACGATGCGATTCTCGTCCGCGGCGACGACGTGCACGGTGAAGTCGCCGAGGTAGGCGAGCGCCGCGCAGATCTCGTCGCGCAGCACTTGTGAGCGCTCTCCGATGCCGCCGGTGAACACGAGCGTGTCGATCCCACCGAGCGCCGCGGTCATCGCTCCGATGTGCTTGCGCACGGTCATGACCCACAGGTCGACGGCCAGCGCCGCGCGGGATCGGTCGAGCGGGCCTCGAGCAGCTCGCGCATGTCGCGGCGGCCCGAGACACCGAGCAACCCGCTCTCGTCCTCGAGGAGGCGTTCGAGCCCATCCGCGTCGAGCCCCCGCGATCGCATGAGATGCACGAGCGCTCCCGGGTCGACGTCGCCCGAGCGGCTGCTCATCATCAGGCCGCCGATCGGTGTGAGCCCCATCGTGGTGTCGTGCGCCGCGTCCGTGCAGCACGGCAGCGAGGCTCGAACCGCTGCCCAGGTGCGCGATGACAGCGCGCTCGCCGAGCTGCGACCCCAGCGTCGACACCGCCCACTCGTAGGACAAGCCGTGGAAGCCGTAGCGGCGGACTCCGTCACCGGCCGGCACGGGCAACGTCTGGGCGACGAGCGGGAGGTCGTGGTGGAACGCCGTGTCGAAGCAGGCGACCTGGGGCACGCCGGGGAACGTCTTGCCGGTCAGCCTGATCCCCGCGAGCGACGCGGGTTGATGGAGAGGAGCGAACACACCCGCGGCCTCGATGTCAGCGAGCACCTCGTCGTCGATCAGTGACGGCTTCCAGCGTGAGGCGCCACCGTGCACGACACGGTGGCCGATCGCGTCCGGCGGAGGGATGTCGCGGAGCACGGCGAGCCCCTCGCCGTCCAGCTCCTGTTCACTCTCTGTCAGCAGTGTGTCGCCATGCCTTCACAGCTGAACGCGGCGAGCTTCAGCGACGAGGAGCCTGCGTTGATGGCGTAGACGATGATTGCGCGAGCATCGCGGTCATGGACCCCCAGTTCAACCTCCTCGATCGCTACTGGCGCGCCGCGAACTACCTGACCGTCGGCCAGATCTACCTGCGCGGCGAACCCGCTGCTGCGCGGAGCCGCTGACCGCGGAAGCACATCAAGCCGCGCCTGCTCGGCCACTGGGGCACATCGCCGGGGCTGATCCTTCGTGTACGTGCACCTCAACCGGCTGATCCGCGAGCGCGACGCGAACGTGATCTACATCGCCGGCCCCGGGCACGGCGGGCCCGGCGCTCGTCGCGAACGTGTACCTCGAGGGCACCTACTCCGAGATCTATCCCGACATCACCGAGGACGAGGACGGCATGCTGCGCCTCTTCCGTCAGTTCTCGACGCCGGGCGGCATCCCGAGCCACGTCGAGCGCGCCGACGCCGGGCTCGATCCACGAAGGCGGCGAGCTCGGCTACGTGCTGGTGCATGCGTTCGGCGCGGCGTTCGACAACCCCGACCTGATCGTCGCGTGCGTCGATCGGCGACGGCGAAGCCGAGACCGGACCGCTCGAGGGCTCGTGGAAGGGCGTGCGCTTCCTCAACCCGAACCGCGACGGCGCGGTGCTGCCGATCCTCCACCTCAACGGCTACAAGATCAGCGGACCGACGGTGCTCGGGCGCACCGACGACGAGGACGTGGTCGGCTTGCTCCGAGCGCCACGGCTACGACCCCGTCGTCGTCGCGGGCGACGATCCGGCGACGATGCACGAGCAGTTCGCGGCGACGCTCGACGACCGTCGCACACGAAGATCCGCGAGATCCAGGCGACGCCGTTCACCGATGGCGTGCGACGCGCCCGCGCTGGCCGGCGATCGTCCTGCGCACGCCGAAGGGCTGGACCGGCCCCGAGGTGGTCGACGGCGTGCAGGTCGAGGGCACGTTCCGCGCGCACCAGGTGCCGCTCGCGAACGTGCGCGACAACGCCGAGCACCTCGCCATGCTCGAAGAGTGGATGCGCAGCTACGGGCCCGACGACCTCTTCGACGAGAAGGGAGCGGCTCGTCGGCGAGCTCGCGGCGCTCGCGCCCGAGGGCGAGCGCCGGATGGGCGCGAACCCGCACGCGAACGGCGGCAAGGTCGCTCGTGCCGCTCGACATCCCCGACTACGCGGCGTACGCGGTCGACGTCCCGGCGCCCGGCACCGTCACGCAGGAGTCGACGCGCCGGCTCGGCGAGATGATGCGCGACATCTACGTCCGCAACCCCGACGACCTTCCGCCTGTTCTGCCCGGACGAGACGCTCTCGAACCGGCTCGGCGCGGTGTTCGAGGTCGAGAACCGCTGCACGATGGATCCGATCGGTCCCTACGACGACCACATGGCGCACGACGGGCGCGTGATGGAGGTGCTGAGCGAGCACAACTGTGAGGGATGGCTCGAGGGCTACCTGCTCACCGGTCGCCACGGCGCTCTTCGCCACCTACGAGGCGTTCGCGATGGTGCCGGTGTCGATGGCGGTGCAGCACGCGAAGTGGCTCGCTGAGTGCGGCAAGCTCGAGTGGCGCGCGCCGGTCGCCGTCCCTGAACGTGCTGCTCACCTCGACGTGCTGGCGCAACGACCACAACGGCTTCAGCCATCAGGGTCCTGGGTTCATCGACACGATGCTGTCGCATGCGGGGAGTCGTCGCCCGCGTCTACCTGCCGCCCGACGCGAACTGCCTGCTGTCGGTCGCCGACCACTGCCTCCGCAGCAGCGACTACGTCAACTGCATCGTGATCGACAAGCAGCCGCAGCTGCAGTGGCTCGACCTCGACGCGGCGCGGGAGCACTGCGCTCGCGGCGCGTCACGTTGGGACGTGGGCGAGCAACGACGACGACGACAGTGACCCCGACATCGTCCTCGCGTGCGCGGGCGACGTCCCGACGCTCGAGACGATCGCGGCGGCGTGGCTCATCCGAAAGTTCGTGCCCGACCTGAAGGTGCGGGTCGTGAACGTCGTCGATCTCACGGCGCTGTTCCCGAGGAAGGTGCATCCGCACGGCATGCGCGAGCGAGGACTTCGTCGAGCTCTTCACCGCCGACGTCGACGTCACGTTCGCGTTCCACGGCTACGCCCGGGCGATGCACCAGATCGCTGCACGGGCGGCCCGACGCCGGATCGCTTCCACGTGCACGGCTTCTGGGAGCAGGGCACCACGACGACACCGTTCGACATGGTCGTGCTGAACGAGATGAGCCGCTACCACCTGGCTGCTCACGCGATGCACCGCACACGGGCGTTCGCACCGGGCATCCCCGAGCTGCTCGAGCACTGCAACGACATGCTCGAGCGCCATCACTGCCTACGTCCGCGAGCACCTCGACGACATGCCCGAGGTGCGCGACTGGGTCTGGTCGTAGCGCCTACGCAGCGGATCATCGGGATTCTCGAGGCCGAACAGCTTGCGCAGCTTCGGCGACTTGCGGGGGATGATTCGCAAGAGCGGGAGCGAGAACACGAACTGGGAGATGCTCCCGAAGCGCTCGTAGATCACCGCGTCGACGGCCATCGAGAACATCATCACCCTGCCGAGGATGAAGAACCAGCCGAGCGTGACGATCGTGATGCCGATCGCGCCATACAGCTCTGACGCGTGCGAGAACTTGCCGGGAAGGTAGATCTGGCTGACTGCCTGCATTCCCGTGAGCACGCCGGCGACGATCACGGCGCCGGGGACGAGGGCACTGGGATCGGTGTTCGCCCGGCGGGGAAGGAGGGTGGTCAGCACGAGCCACGCGATGGCGTAGAAGCCGAACCCGACGAGGAACGACATCCCCGCGATCGCGATGCCGTTGTCGCGGAGCCGACCCACGAGCGTCGCGACCAGCGCGATGCCGGCGACCAGTCCGGCGATGGCCCCCATCACCTTGGGAGATGCCTTCGTCCTGCACCGGGAGCTGCCACGCCAGGCAGCTCGCCGCGACGAGCGCCTTCGTGAGCGACCGGCCCGTCCACGCCATGCCGAAAAGGCCGAGCAGCGTCGCGACCCAGCGGGTGGTCGTCGGCTGGTTCAGGGCGACTTCGATCTGGCTCGCCATGCCACCGCTGATGCCGGCATTGCTGATGTCGGCTCTGTCGATCTGGTCGGCGAGGAAGCCGAGTAGCCCAGTGAAGAAGAGCAACATCGGGACGAAGAAGAGGAACAGGCGGAACGCGACCGCGCTCCCGACGAGCGTGCCGGCGGAGTCGCGGTCGCGGTGCCAGATGCGGATAGCGACGTCGACAAAGGGACGATCCTTGTACTTGTCGTAGGTCGCCTCGGCCTGCGCCCGGCCCGATTCGTAGCGGCGCTGCCCCCATGCACGTGCGAACGCGAAGCGGGACAGGCTTTCGTCGAGCTCCTCGGTCTCGTCCGGCTGCTGCTCCGATTCCTCGGGCTCCGGCTCCGACTGCACAGCCATCATCGTGACACCTGTGCTGGACTGACGCTGTGGCGCATGACTGGCGTGAAGCAGGCAGTGCGTGGGGGCATGCTGCGAACGATTGGTCCTGCTTCTGGGAGCACTACTCGACGCCGAGCGTCGTGGCGATGTTCCAGCGGCTCGCTGTCGGACCGGGGGTGAGGCTGCTCGATGTCGCGTGCGGATCGGGTGGTGTGGTGCGGCTCGGGGAGTCGACGGGAGCGGATGTCGCGGGAATCGACGCGGCGGAAGACCTGATCGATGTCGCGCGAGCTGCGCAACCCCAACGCCGACATCCGGCTCGGGTCGATGTTCGAGCTGCCGTGGGACGATGAGTCGTTCGACGTGGTGATCTCGATCAACGGGATCTGGGGCAACAACCAGGACGCGCTGACCGAGGCGCATCGCGTGCTCAAGCCGGGCGGTGGCATCGGCATCAGCTTCTGGGGCACCGGTCCGCCTCTCGATCTCCGACCGGTGTTCAGGGTGTTCGTCGGTCACTCGCCCGAGGCTCACGTCGGGGGGATGCGCGACCTCAACAACATCGCGTTCGAGGGAGTCGCCGAGCGGATGCTCACCGAAGCGGGGTTCGTCGACCTCGAGCGCGGCAGCCGCATCGCAATGCTCGAGTGGCCCGATCCCGACACCGCGTGGCGCGCGATGTCGAGCATCGGGCCGGTCGTTCCCGCGCTCGAGCGCACGGATCACGAGGTGCTCAAGAAGGAAGTGCTCGACGCCATGGAGCCGTGCCGCGATCGTCGCGGTGTCTATCGATTCGTGAACGACCACCAGTTCGTCACCGGCTTCAAGCCCTGAGTACAGCGGTGGGGTGCGGACTCCGCGATCAGCGGGCCCGCACCCTGTTGTTGTTCGCGTTGTGCTCGAGCTCGACGAGACCGAGGTGCTCGAGCAACGGTGGCACGTACATCGCGAACCGACCGCGATAGCCCTTGCGCAGCCCGTACCAACCCTTCACGGGGTTCTCGGGCGATCGAGCCCACGCTTCGAGTGTGCCGTCCTTCGCCGGCTTGTTCTCGTCCGCGCTGCCGAGCTCCATCCAGTCGCCGTGCTTCTTCAGCATCTTCGGGACGTCGTCGAGGCATCGAGCGAGGTAGCGCAGCTTCGTGGACCCGACTTGGCAGACGAGCTCCGGCGGATCCGCGGCGTCGTCGCGGTGCATCGAGTACTCCGATGTGCCTGGCGGAGTACGCAGCACCCACGGATCGTCCGCGGTGCCGCTGCCCTTGACCTTGTCGGTCATTCGGGCGTGCGACCGAGGAACGCGACGAGCTGCGTGGTGGCGTCGCGCTCGCCGGGCGCGGCGACCTCGGGACCGAATCGACCGACGCGGAGCTCGTCGGAGACGATCATGTGCGCCGCGTCGAGTGATGCCTCGCGACGCCGTCAGGAAGATCGGTGGGTTGGCCGGTCGCACTCGCGAGATCCCAGGTGTGGGTCGCAGTGTCGAGGAGGTTGATGCCGGCGAGCACGCGGCCCGGCATCGGCCCCGGTCCGGCGTCGACGATGCGGTCGAGCGCGCCCGGCGCCCGCCACGCCTGCATCGTGACGCGGCGCTCACCTCGGCGAACTGCGCCGCCGGGTCTGCGGCGAGCGTGAAGTCGGGGCGAGGCTGCCCAGCGGCTGCGGCGCCGAGGCCCACGACCACGCCGATCTGGTGCTCGAGCAGATCACGGACCGTCCACTCGGGGCACGGCGTCTTGTTGTCGAGCTGGTCGGGCCGCACATTGCCGATCACTCGCTGTGCGTGCTGGAAGGTCAGGTCGAGCGCTTCGAGGATCTCCACGACTTCTCCGATCTGGTGGTCTGGGCGATCTGTGTAAGATATTGCTTACACACTCGCGGAGATCAGCGAGTCGTGCAAGGGGTCGGAGGTCACATCCGTGGACGAGGCGCTGAAGGCGGTCGCTGATCCGACGCGCCGCGCGATCCTTCGCCTGGTGCGCGACGGTGAACAGCCCGCGGGGGAGATCGCCGCGCATTTCCCGCACATGAGCAGGCCCGCGGTGTCGCAGCATCTCCGGGTCCTCACTGACGCGGGCCTCCTCGAGGTGCGACCCGAGGGCAACCGCAGGCTCTACCGCTGGCGGCGCGAAGGATTGCGCGATGCCGCATCGTTTCTCGAGGAGATGTGGTCCGAGCACCTGGCCCGACTCAAGGTCGCGGCGGAGAGCGAAGAATGGCCCGAGCGCACCCGTGCGGCGAGTGCGGCGAGGAAGGCGAAGAGGTGAGCCAGCCCGACCCCGACCACGAGGGCGTCGTCGAGCAGACCGTGCGCATCGCCGCGCGTCCGCAGACCGTGTGGCGGTACTGGACAGAACCCGACCGCATGCGCGACTGGTGGGCCGTCGAGGCCGAAGTCGACCCGAGGCCAGGCGGCATCTGCTGGGTCGACCTCGCCGAGGGCGGCACGATCCGTGGCGAGTATGTCGAGCTGGTGCCCTACGAGCGCATCGTGTTCACGTTCGGGTGGGAGGACAGCCAAGTCACCGACGAGATCCCTCCGGGATCGACCTTGGTCGAGGTCACGTTCGTCGAAGAGCGGGGCGACACTGTGATGACGCTGCGCCACTCAGGGCTCCCTCGCACGGTCATCGAGCTGCACCACGCCGGGTGGGCGCATCACCTCCCGATGCTCGTCACGGTGGTGAAGGAGAGCTGATGTCGCTTGTTCGATCAAGAGATGTGCTTCTCGAACACGACGACCTGCTTCGGGCTGTCCGAGGTGAACGGCGAGCCGGCCCAGTCGGCCCATCGGTCGCGCACCCGGAACCCCGCGATCGTTCCCATCAGGTCGAGCTCGGCAGGCCACACGTATCGGAAGGGCGCAGACTGCTGCACGAACCGTCCGTCGACGGTGATCCAGTGATGTGACCACGCGATCTGGTTCGCGACGTCGTCGAAGGTCTCGATGCCGATGTGATCGGGTTCGAGCGTGAACACCCATCCGCGCTCGCCGGGCGGCACACGCCGAAGCTGCGGGACGATCAGCTCGATCACGAACGATCCGCCCGGCGCGAGGTGTGCAGCCGCGTTGGCAAAGACCGCGAGCTGCTCCTCCTGTGTCGTGACGTTCATGATCGTGTTCGCGACGAGGTAGACGAGCGAGAACGAGCCGGGCACCCGGGTCGTCGTCATGTCGCCGATGGTGACCGGCACTGTGTCCGCGCCCGGCTTGGCTCGCAGCTGCGCGGCCATGTGCGGTGAGAGCTCGATGCCTTGCACGTCGACCCCTCGCTGGCTCAACGCGAGAGCGACGCGACCCGTGCCGACGGCGAGCTCGAGGGTGCGGCCGTCACCGGCGAGCGACGCGAGGAGGTCGACCATCGGGCCCAGCACCTCGGGTGCGTACATGCCCGCGTACGTCGCGTCGTAGATCTCTGCGATGTCTTGCTCCCACATGATCGAGCCCATGGGGGACGAGCCTGACCGCGAGCGGCGCGTTCCGTCGCTCGATTTCGCTCAAGCGGACGTTCGGCCGAGCAGCTCGATGATGATCTCTTGTTCGGCCTTGGCCTCGGCGGAGCCGCTGCCACCCCGACCGGTCGTCCAACGAGCAAGGTCAGACGCAGTCGACCCGCTGTCGTTCGCGAGGTGAGGGTCGACACCCACGCTCAACAACGCCTCGACGGCAGCCGAGCAACGGTTGCGCACTGCTCGATGCAGTGGCGTCACGCCGCCCGTAGCCGTCGCGTTGGGGTCTGCGCCCGCCTCGACGAGGTAGAGGATGACGGCGCGCTGTTGTGCCGGGTTCCAGTGGCGTGCGCTGGGCTCGCCGATGACCGCCGCGTGCAGCGGTTCGCCACCGCGCCGGTTTCTCGCCCGGATGTCCGCACCGCGGCCAACGAGCTCCCGTGCCATCGCGGTGTCGTAGCTGAAGGCCGCCGCATGGAGTGCCGTGTCGCCTTCGTAGACCTGGGCGAGGCGTTCGGCCAAGAAGAACTCGTCGCTCCGAGCCAAACCGGCGGTCACCAACGACGGAGTCGCGTCGAGGAGAGCCAGAGCGGCTTGTTGGTCGCTCGCCGCGATCGCCACCAACAGCTGGGTCAGGTCACTCACGCGCCCCTAATCCAAGCTCTTCGGAACCTGCGCCTGCCACAGGCGTCCGATGGCCAGTAGGCGTCAGCTGTCCCTCATCAGGATCTCCCGGATGCGCTCGACTGTAAGACGACGCCGACCCTTAGCGGGACGGGCCCTGGCGGCATCGGAGATCTCGCGCCCGCGCCACGCGGCAGGCGCGTTCCGTGGTGGTCTCAGAACGGGAAGGACCGGATCTTCACGACGGCGCCGCTGCCCGGGTCGGGGCTCGAAGAGTTGACCGTGACGTACATAGCGCCGTCCGGCCCCTGAGCGATGCCACCGGGAAGGGGCAACGAGCCGCCACCGATCCGCGTGAGTTTGGTCGGGTTCCAGAATGGGATGCGGACGACGTCGCCCGGCGGGCCCGAGCTATTTGGCTGGAACATCTCGGCGGCCCAGAAGTTTCCGAGACGATCGAACGTGCAGGCCGTGGGGGTAGTGAGCCCAGTCGCCCACAACGTCGGCTGCGTCGGGTGCTGAGGGTCGAAGGTGGCGTTGGGGTCGACCCGCCAGACGTTCGATTGGCCGGAGCCGGAAACGAAGAGGTTTGCCACGAAGTTGAGAGTCGCGACGTAGAGCATGCCGTCCGGACCCTGAGCGATGCAGGTGGGGGTGGCGTCACGGCCCGGCGGGGCCGTCTCGTTCGGGATGTAGGCGATCACCCTCGTCGTGCCGTCGCCCATCACCTCGACGATGGTGTTGGCACCGGCGTCCGCGACGAACGTGCGCACGCGGCCAGTGAACCAGTCTCGTGTGACAAGCACTCCGTAGGGGTTGCTGTCGGGGAAGTCATCGGGGAACAAAGACGAGTTGTCTCCAGTGAACTTGTACATCTGGTCACCGACGTCACCAAGGTCGGTCGCTGCACCAGAGCTGCTGTCCAGCCCGAACAGGTGACCGATCTGGGTGGTGCTGACCGAGCCACCCGATTGGTTGAACACGCCGTCGTGCGACTCGCTCATGATCATGCGGACCTGACAGCCGTCGCGGCCGAGACCTGGAAAGCCGAACGTCGACGCTTGGACGTTCCCTTGGTCGTCAGGGCCCTGGTGTCCGAAGCCAAACCCCAGATTGCAACCGAGCCCGAGGGCGCTGATGCCTTCCGGCCCGAGCACATCGGGCGGAGCCGACGGATCCTCCGAGGCGTAGACCGACTCGAAGCTCGTGCTCCAACTCGGTTGCGTCGATCCACGCGCGTACTTGCTGACGCGTCCCGTGTTCGTGAGCCCGGCGGGGCCAGCTCCAGCGACGCCAGACTCGGACACGTACATGTTCCCGCGGCCGTCAAACGTGATGCCGCGCGGCGTGTTGAGGTTCGGGATCACTGTGGTGATCGACGGGCCCGGCGGCGGCGCAGCCGCCGCGCTCAACGTGCCCGTGACCGCAACGGCACCCAGCACACCGAACACGACGAACGATCCGAGTGATACTCGAAGCTCCCTGCGCATCGGCCCCTCCCCCGGGAAGTCGGTGACCAAGTCACCAGTGACTGCGCGCTCGATGCTCCTCCCTGATAGCAACCTGTGCAAGCGCTGGGAACCTGACCCACATCGTCGACATTCGGTCGCGTCACGTCGAGGGCGCGGCAAGAATGCGTTCAACACGCCCCGTCCCGCGGATCGGCGTCGTCACCTTGCGACACGACAGCCGACTCCACCACATCGCCCTGGGACGACAACACAGCGGCCAGACGACGTGCCGCGTGCTCACCGCGCGACCTCGACGTGCGCGTCCTCACCGAAACCGGCGAACTGATCCGAGCCCTCACCCTGGACCCCACCCGCAACTACTAGCCGCTCCGACAATCGTGAACGATGCTCCCGGCCATGCGCATCACATCGCGCCCTCGGCAGTGTCATTCGTCAGGACATAGGAAACGGGTCTCGCGCGTCATAGGAAACAGGGATCCACTTGAGCGGGGGCTGGCGTGTTGACGCTCGGGTATGTCGCGTGCCCGGCTGGTCATCACTGCAGTGGTTCTTGAAGGCCGGGGGGTCCGTGAGGTCGCTCGGGCCTATGGCGTGTCGCCAGGCTGGGTCTCGCGGCTGGTCGCCCGCTACCGCGACGAGGGCGAGGCTGCGTTCGAGCCGCGGTCACGTCGGCCGCATCGATCACCGCTCGCGACACCGGCCGAGACCGTCGAGCTGATCATCGAGTTACGCCGCCGACTCGTGGCCGCTGGCGACGACGCCGGTGCTGACACGATCCGCTGGCATCTCGCGCACCATCACGGGGTGTCGTTGTCGGCGGCGACGATCGGGCGTCATCTGGTGCGAGTCGGGCTCATCCGACCCCAGCCCCACAAGCGTCCCCGGTCGTCGTATGTGCGTTTCCAGGCCGAGCAGCCCAACGAGACCTGGCAGGCCGACTTCACCCACTACCGCCTCGCGACCGGCGTCGATGTCGAGATCTTGTGCTGGCTCGACGATCACGCCCGCTACGCCCTGCGGCTCACCGCGCACGAGCGTGTCAGCGGACCGATCGTGCTGGCCGAGTTCCGCGCTGCGATCGCCTGTCATGGCGTCCCCGCCTCGACGTTGACCGACAACGGCATGGTCTTCACCACCCGGCTGTCGGGCGGCAAAGGCGGACGCAACGCCTTCGAAGTCCGAGCTTCGCCGCCTCGGCACCAGACAGAAGAACTCTCGGCCCAACCATCCCACCACCTGCGGGAAAGTCGAACGGTTCCACCAGACCCTCAAACGATGGCTCACCGCGCAACCCGACCGCCGGTCACGCTCGGCCAGCTCCAGGCACTGCTCGACCTGTTCGCGGCTCACTACAACCACGAACGGCCCCATCGCTCGCTACCCGACCAATGCACCCCGGCGGACGCTTACCAGCGCCGGCCCAAAGCGACCGCCAGCGACCGCGGCGACGACACTCACGACCGGGTCCGCCGCGACGTCATCGACAAAGGCGGGCGCATCACCCTGCGCGTCAACGGCCGCATGCACCACATCGGACTCGGAGTCCAACACCGCGGCACTGCAGTGGTCGTGCTCGTTCACGACCTCGACGTGCGCGTCATTCACACCGCGACCGGCGAGCTCATCCGAACCCTCACCATCGACCCGACCCACGATTACCAGCCCCTCGGCATCCCGCCCGGACCCAAACCCCGCCGACCCAAATAGAGGTTCAACTGTTTCCGATGTCTCGCGACATCACAGCAGCGCCCTCGGCAGGATTCGAACCTGCGACGCACGGTTTAGGAAACCGACGCTCTATCCCCTGAGCTACGAGGGCTGAAGTGCAGGCCCAGCCTAATCCATGCCTTGACGGAAATATAACTGACGAGACATAGTAGAGGCCATGTTCGACGTGCTCGCAGAGCCGCATCGAAGGCAGATCCTCGACCTGCTGCGCGACGACGAGCGGGCTGTCAACGACCTCGTGCACGAGCTCGGCATCAGCCAGCCGAACGTGTCGAAGCACCTGCGCGTGCTGCGCGACGCGGGCCTCGTCGCGGTGCGCACTGACGCGCAGCGGCGGCTCTACCGGCTGCGGCCCGAGCCCTTGCGCGAGATCGACGAGTGGCTCGCGCCCTACCGCGTCGCGTGGAGCAAGCGGCTCACGAAGCTCGAACGACACCTTGATCACATGAGCTGACGAGATGGAGGACTGACGATGGGCGATCTCGGAGTGCTCTCGCGGGCCGGCGACGACGTGGTGCTCACGTTCACGCGCCGCTTCGACCATCCAGCGGAGAAGGTGTGGCGCGCGGTGACCGAGGAGAAGCACCTCGCGACATGGTTCCCCCAGAAGATCAAGGGTGACTGGAGGGCGGGCGCGCCGTTGCGGTTCGAGTCAGAGGGCGGCGACGGCTTCGAGGGTGAGGTCGTCGCGTTCGACCCACCGACGATGCTCGAGATCATGTGGGGCACCGATCGCCTCCGCATCGAAGTGCGGCCCGACGGCAACGGCGCGGTGCTCACGCTCATCGACACGTTCGTCGATCTCGGCAAGGCCGCGCGTGACGGCGCGGGCTGGCACGAGTGCCTCGACCGCCTCGAGCGCCACTTCGACGGCGCGCCGCTCGGCAAGTGGGGAGCTGATTGGCTGGCGCTGTTCGAGCGCTACAAGCAAGCGCTCGGGCCCGAGGCGTCGACGATTGGTCCGCCCGAAGGATGGCGGCCCGAGGCGTAGCCCCATTGACGCGTGGACGGCCCATACCTAGACTTCCTAGGTATGGTCCGAGGCCATCTCGACTTCCTCCTTCTCGGCGTCCTGCAGCGCGGCTCGCAGCACGGCTACTCGATCATCGCAGCGCTGCACGAGCGCAGTGACGGTGAGTTCGACATGCCCGAGGGCACGGTGTACCCCGCACTCCACAAGCTCGAGGCCGCGGGGCTCGTCGCGAGCGCGTGGTCCACCGAAGGGGGCCGGAAGCGTCGCATCTACTCGCTGACGGCGGCTGGGCGCGCGGCGCTCACCGAGCAGAAGCGAGAGTGGCGCCGCTTCGCCCGCGGCGTCGAAGCGGTGGTGTGGGCATGACTGATCGCGACCCCGAAGAGGCCATCGAGGCGTACCTCGACGAGCTGCTCGTCGAGCTGCACGCGAGCCCTCGCATGACGCGCCGCGTCCTCGCGGAGGCGGAAGCCCATCTCCGCGATGCGGTCGACGCCGGCCTCACCGCGCAAGAGGCGATCGCTCGGTTCGGCGACGCACACCAGGTCGCTTCACGCAGCCGTCAGGCCAATGCCGTGCCACTCGCGTCGCTGCTGCGCCAGCTGGCCTTCGCGGCATTCTTCCTCGGCTCGATCGGCCTTCTGGCCGTTGGCGTCAGCGGGCTCGTCGCCGCGGGCATGCACGCGGCATGGGGACCTCAGTTCGTCGCCGGCGACCTCCCCGACGTCACGTACACGGCGCAGCGATGCGCAGAGCTCGCAGTCCTCGCGCCTCACTCGCCCTCGTGCCTCGCCGCCGCGGCGCGTCACCACACCACCGAGGTGGAGATGTACCGGGTGGCGGCAGGGATGGTTGGCGCGGTCGGTGTCGCCGTGTGCGTCCTTCTGCGCCGGCGGAGGTCGGCCCTTGCGGATCTGAGTGCCCTACCCGACGGCTTGGTGTCCGCGATCGGAGCGACCGTCTTCGGCGTTGCCACGCTCGCGCTGGCTGCACAGGCGATGCAGGGGATCGGGTGGCACACCACCGCCGGGCTGGGTCAGTGGTTGAGCGCGGCGATCGTGTCGGCCGCGTCCGCGGCGGTGTTCACGGTTGAGTTCGTGCGCGAGCTGCGCAGGCCGTCGTACTCGTGACAGTCAGCTGCGGTGTTGCAAGTGTTCATTGAGTCGCGCGGGCTTGGCGCGTCTGATGGTCGCGCTCTGCGAGGTTGGGTGCATTGCGAGCCGCGCTGGCATAGAGGCGGGCAGCGAGCTCGAGATCGCCGTTCTTCTCGCGTAGGTACGCCTCGACCGCCTCGCGTCGCGGTACATCTGCGTCGACCTCGGCCAGTGCCGCGAGTCCTGCGGGCGCGCCGTCGGCCTCGCCGACTGCGACGGCACGGTTGAGCCGGACGATCGGAGTGTCTGCGAACCGAAGAAGCTCGTCGTACCACTCCACTATCTGCACCCAGTCGGTCTCCTCGACACGCGGAGCGTCGGCGTGCAGCGCGGCGATCGCCGCTTGCGCCTGGTATTCGCCGAGCTGATCGCGCGCGAGCGCAGCGTGCGCGATGTCGATTCCCTCGACGATGAGCGCTGTGTCCCACTGGCTGCGGTCCTGCTCGGCGAGCGGCACGATGCTTCCGTCCGGCCGGGTGCGGCTGGGGCGGCGGGCATGGTGGAGCAGCATCAAGGCGAGCAGCCCCTGCGCCTCGGGATCGTCCACCAAGCCGGCCAGCTGCCGGGTCAGCCGAATCGCCTCGGCCGCGAGATCGATGTCGCCGGAGTAGCCCTCGTTGAAGACGAGGTACAGCACCCGCATCACCGTGCGCACGTCGCCGGGACGATCGACACCGGCCCGACTGACCGTGCGCTTCGCGCGGCTGATGCGCTGGGCCATGGTGGGCTCGGGCACGAGGTAGGCCCGAGCGATCTGGCGTGTGGTGAGGCCACCCACGGCTCGAAGGGTCAACGCGACCGCAGACGACGGCGTCAGATCGGGGTGCGCACACAGGAAGTAGAGGCGCAGTGTGTCGTCGGCGCTCGGGATCGCCCCGGCCGGCGGTTCGGTGTCGACTCGGAGCTCCCGGTCGCGACGCGATGCGTCTGACCGCGTCATGTCGAGGAAGGCTCTCCACGCGACCGCGATGAGCCACCCCGTGGGGTCGGCGGGCGGCTCGTCGTCCCACGCGGACAGTGCCCGGATGAGGGCCTCTTGCACGGCGTCCTCGGCCGTCGCGAAGTCGGCTCCGCGACAGACGAGGACGCTCAGGGCCCGCGGGACGAGCTCACGCAGCTCGACCTCGTGCACGTCAATGGGTGAAGTTGGGCGGCGCGGTCAGGAAGGGCCGGACCTCCAGCCATTCGTGAATCGGTTCGCCGCCGGCCCCAGGTGCTGCGGACAGCTCACCCGCGAGCTCGATCGCCCGCTCCTGGCTGTCGACGTCGATCACCATCCATCCCGCGATCAAGTCCTTCGTCTCGGCGAACGGGCCGTCGGTCACCGGCGGCCGCCCCTCGCCGTCGTAGCGGACCCACATGCCGTCGGGCGACAGCGCCTGCCCGTCGATGAACTCGCCGGTGCTCTCGAGCCGGGTCGCGAAGTCGTTCATGAACTGGATGTGGGCCTCGACCTCGTCGGGCTTCCACTGGTCCATGGGGACATTGTTGACGGGCGCCGGCGCGCCTCGATAGTGCTTGAGCAACAGGTACTTGGCCATGGCGTTCTCCTTGTGCTGACTCCGGCCCTGGTGGCTGGACGCACCCTGGGACGAAGCCGGACCCGAATTCTCGACATCGTGGCCGAGAATTCCGCACAAGGGCCCGTCGGCCTTACTGCAGCGTCAGTACTCGCGCTTGAGCTCGCGGCCGTGCACCATCACGGCCCAGATCACGAACAGGTCCATCACGATCACCAACAGCGCCCAAAGCGAGTTCGGGCCGCCGAGGAACATGACCTGGCTGATCGCGCTCGCGGTCGCTGCCAGCACCGCGATGGTCCGGCCGTAGATGTGCCCCTTCGCCAGCGAGAACGCCGCGACGATCAGGAAGAGCCCAATGAAGATGTGGATCCATCCCCACGCCGCGTAGCCCATGTCGACCGCCACCTGTGTGGTGGGGCCGAAGTACTCGTCACCGCGGATGATCGCGACAAGGCCGGCGATGATCTGGAAGACACCGGCGAGGCCCACGAGCCAAGCGGCGAACCACACCCACCCCACCCAGGCTGTGATCTCCCGCGGTTCGGACTGTGTGCTCATGCCGGCAACCTATTGGACCTGACCTGCCGGACCGCGGCAATGATCACCGCTGTGGAGCACCGGGTCGACGCGCACCATCACGTATGGGACCTGACGGTTCGCGAGATGCCATGGATCGATCCGGTCGACATGGCGGCGATCGCTCGAAGCTTCGATGTCGCCGACCTCGCGGACGTGAGCGCGCGCAGTGCAATCGCACACACCGTCGTCGTCGAAGCGGCGTCAGTCGTCGAAGAGACCGAGGAGCTGCTCGCGCTCGCGGCGCGTGAGCCGCGGATCAGCGGCGTGGTCGGCTTCGTCGACCTGACCGCGCCGGACGTCGGAGCCGAGATCGATCGCCTGCGAGCCCTCCCGGGCGGTGATCGTCTCGTCGGCATCCGCAGCCCGGTGCAGGACGAGCCCGACCCGAACTGGCTGCTCCGCTCGGATGTCATCGAGGGCTTGCGGGCCGTCGCCGCCCGCAGCCTCGTGTACGACTTGTTGCTCTTGCCGCCCCAGATCGAGGCCGCGATCGGCGCGGCGGCCCAGGTCAGCGATGGTCGGTTCGTGGTCGATCACCTCGCCAAGCCCGGGATCGGCGACCGTCATTGGGAACCGTGGGCATCGGCGATCGCGGCGCTCGCGGACCACGAGCATGTGAGCTGCAAGCTCTCGGGCATGGTCACAGAGGCCGACTGGGAGCACTGGACGATCGACGACCTCCGCCCGTACGCAGCGCACGTGATCGAGCACTTCGGAGCCGACCGGATCCTGTTCGGCACCGACTGGCCGGTGTGCACGCTCGCCGCGTCGTATGACACGGTGGTCGACGTGGCCGAGCAGCTGACCGCCCGCCTCTCCGACCGCGAGCGCGCTGCGATCTTCGGAGGCAACGCGACCCGTGTCTACGCGCTGGATCACTGCGAGTGAAGGTTCGACTCGCGTACGGCGAGACCGGCATGGAGATCGACGTGCCTGCCGATCGCTCCGTCGTGGTCACGCCGCGCCAGATGCGTGCCGTCCCCGACGAGCGCGCCGCGGTGCTCGGCGCTCTCCGGGTCCCAACCGTCGGGCCGCCGCTCCGCGAGCGCGTCCGGCCCGGGCAGACGGTCGCGATCTCGATGTGCGACGGCACCCGCCCTCAGCCGCGGCAGCGTCATGATCCCCGCGGTGCTCGACGAGCTCGAGGGCATCGTCGACCCGAGCAACACGGTGGTGCTCGTCGCCACCGGCACCCATCGCGGCAACACTCCGGACGAGCTCGAAGCAATGTTGGGATCCGATGTGCTCGGGCGGGTGCGAGTCGTGAACCACGACGCCCGCGACGACGCCAGCCTCCGCTGGTGTGGCGAGGTGCTCGACGTCCCGGTGTGGCTCAACCGCGAGTGGGTCGACGCCGACGTCAGGATCACCACCGGATTCGTCGAGCCGCACTTCTTCGCTGGTTTCAGTGGCGGGCCGAAGCTGAACGCGCCCGGCCTCGCTGGCCTCGAGACGACACTGGTGCTCCACAACGCGTGGCGCATCGGCGATCCCAACGCGACGTGGGGGATCACCGAAGGCAACCCGGTGCACGACGCGGTCCGCGCGATCGCGGCTGCGACCGGCGTCGACTTCATGCTCGATGTGCTCCTCGATCGTGACCAGCGAATCGTCGATGTGTTCTCCGGCGACCTCGCGCCGGCGCATGCGGCCGCGTGCCGGGCGGCGAAGCAGCTCGCGATGGCGCCTGTCGCCGAGGAGTTCGATCTCGTGGTCACGACGAACTCAGGCTTCCCCCTCGACCAGAACCTCTACCAATCGGTGAAGGGGATGACTGCCGGTGCGGCGGTCGTGAAGCCCGGCGGCACGTTGATCTGCGCCGCCGAGTGCCGCGACGGCTTCCCCGACCACGGCTCGTATCGAACCGTGCTGGCGTCGCAGCCGTCGCCGGCGGCGCTGCTGCGCGAGATCGAGGCGCGCGAAGCGACCGTCCCCGACCAGTGGCAGGTGCAAGTGCAGGCGCGCGTGCAGCAGCGAGCCCGCGTCGTCATGCGCACTGCGACACTGAGCGAGGCGGATCTTGCCGCTGCCCACCTCGGCTACACCGACGACGTCACGGCATCGATCCGGGAGGAGCTCGCTCGCCTCGGATCGGATGCCAGGCTGTGCGTCCTCCCCGAGGGCCCTCAGACCATTCCTTACCTGGCGTCGCACAAGGAGCGAGTCGTGTGAAGAACGTGCGGATGATCGTCACTGGTGGAGGGTCCGGCATCGGCTTCGCTGTCGCGGCCGAAGCGCATGGCACGCGGGGCCACGGTCTCGGTGTTCGACGTCGACCCGACCGGCGCGCCCGAGGGCGCCCTGCAGCACAAGGTCGATGTCACCGACGACGACTCGGTCGTCCTTGGCGTGGCCGAAGCGGCGGAGGCGATGGGTGGCATCGACGTCGTGATCAACAACGCGGGCATCGGTGCGCAGGGCACGATCGAGACGAACTCGATCGAAGAGTGGCAGCACGTCTTCGACGTCAACGTGTACGGGATCGTGCGCGTCTCACGCGCCGCGTTGCCTCATCTGCGCTCGTCCCCGCATGCCGCGATCGTCAACACCTGTTCGATCTGCGCCACCGCAGGCCTGCCCGAGCGCGCGCTGTACAGCGCCACGAAGGGCGCGGTGATGTCGTTGACCTTCGCTATGGCTGCCGACCACCTGAGGGAGGGCGTTCGGGTCAACTGCGTGAACCCCGGCACGGCCGACACGCCGTGGATCGGCCGGCTCTTGTCGAAAGCGCCCGACCCGGCGGCCGAGCGCGCCGCGCTCGAGGCCCGTCAGCCGTCGGGGCGACTCGTGTCCGCCGCCGAGGTGGCCGACGCGATCCTGTACCTCGCGTCGCCGGCGGCGAGTGCCACGACCGGCATGGCGCTCGCTGTCGACGGCGGCATGCAGGGCGTGCGTCTCCGCCCCCGGACCTGACCGTGGACACCACTCGACATCAAGGCACGCGGGCGATCGTCACGGGTGCGGCCTCGGGCATCGGCTTCGCGACCGCGTTGCGTCTCGTGCGTGAGGGCGCACACGTCACCGCGTGCGACGTCAACGAGGCCGGGCTGAAGGCGCTCACCGACGAGGTCGCCTCCGACAGGCTCACCGTGCAGGTCGCGGACATCACGAGCGAGAGTGACGTCGAGTCGGTCGTGGCTCGGGCGGGCGCGGTCGACGTGCTCGCGAACGTCGCCGGCATCATGGACGGCTTCGTCCCTCTCCACGACCTCCGCGACGACGAGTGGGAGAAGGTGCTCGCCGTGAACGTCACCGGCGCGATGCGGCTCTCTCGGAAGGTGCTGCCGATCATGCTCGAGGCGAAGAAGGGTGCGATCGTGAACGTCGCGTCGCGCGCCGCCCTGTTGGGAGGAGGCGCCGGCACGGCCTACGTCGCGTCGAAGCATGCGCTGCTCGGGCTCACGCGGAGCACTGCTGCGCTCTACGGCCCTCAGGGGGTTCGGTGCAACGCCGTCTGCCCCGGCGCCGTCGAGACGGGCATCGGCTCGACCGTGGTGCCCCGCGATCCTGAGCACATGGCCCGCTGGATGCCGTTGCTCGGCGCTGCGACGCGGATGGCGAAGCCGGACGAGATCGCCACGCTCATCTCGTGGCTCGCATGCGACGAGGCGAGCAACGTCAACGGTGCCGCGGTCACTGACGACGGCGGATGGAGCTCGCTGTGACTGCGCTCGAAGGTGTGCGGGTCGTCGAGGCGGGCCTTCTCGTGCAAGGGCCACAGGCCGCGGCGACGCTCGGGCATGCTCGGCGCCGAGGTGATCAAGGTCGAGCTGCCGAACATCGGCGACCAAGCCCGCTGGCTGCCGGTCGCCCCCGCTCAGGCGACTTCCGCAGCGCGTTCTTCATCGCCGTGCAACCGAGGCAAGCGCAGCCTCGCGCTCGACCTTCGCAACGAGCGCGGTCGCGAGGCGTTCCTCCGCCTCATCGAGACGGCCGACGTCCTCATCACGAACTTCCAGCCCGGCACGATGGACGGGTGGGGGCGTCGGTTACGACGTGCTCAGCGATCGCAACCCTCGCCTCGTCTACGCGGCGGGCTCGGCGTTCGGCGCGCTCGGACCCGACGCGTCGCGCACAGGGGCGGACCTGTCGGCCCAGGCGAGCGGCGGCCTCATCCACAGCACCGGCACCGACGACGGTGACCCGACGCCGGTCGCGGTCACGATCGCGGACCACATCTCGAGTCAGAACTTGGTGTCCGGCATCCTCGCCGCGCTCTTCGCGCGCAGCTCGCACCGGGCGTGGGCAGCGCGTCGACGTCTCGCTGCTCGGCAGCCAGATCTGGGCCCAGGCGAGCGAGTACACCTACTACCTCCTCAGAGGATCGGTGCCGGGTCGATCGAACAAGGGCCACCCGATGATCGGCGCCATCTACGGCATCTTCCCGACCTCCGACGGCTGGATCGCGATCGTCGGGGTCATCGGCCCGCTGCGTTCCGCCTTCTACGAGCTGCTCGGCCGGCCCGAGCTCCCACGGACGACCCGCGTTCGCGTCGCCCCTGCTCGACGAAGCTCAGAAGGCCGAGCTGTTCCCGATGCTGTCCGAGGCGTTCCGCGCGGGGACGACCGACGAGTGGTGCGCGCGTCCTGGGTGCCGCTGAGATCCGCTACGCGCCGGTGCGCGACCTACGCAGAAGTCGCCGCCGATCCGCAGGTGTGGGAGAACGGCTACCTCAGCGCAGTCGCAGGCCGACGACGGCACTGAGGTCAACGTCGTCGGTAGTCCGATCGCGTTCAGCGACAGCCCCGCACAGGTGGCCGCGGTGGTTCCCGAGCTGGGTCAGCACACCGAGGAGGTGCTGCTCGAGCTCGGTTACTCCTGGGACGAGATCGGCGACCTCCGAGACTCGGGAGCGTTCTGACGGCCCTCAGCCGCCGTCAGAAGGACACGGCTCGGCGAACAGCGCCTGACTGACGACGACGAGCCGGTGGGCAAGTTCTCGAGACGGGTCCAACCTGACGACGCGTCGGTCGCCGCGCAGCCCGGACCGCTGACCTGCCAGTGCGACGACGGTCGCACCCGCACGATCATGTCGCCTGGCCGGTACACGATCAGGCGGAAGCCGTCGGAGTCCATGCCGAGGATCGTGGCCGAGCCTTCGATCATCCCCGGGTAACCGTCGAAGCGCCAGAGCTGCCAATCGGGGTTGCTCCACACCTTCTCGAGGTAGGGCAGGTGCGACTGGAGCAGCTGACGTTCGGCGATCGCCGACTTGTCGAGCGCGGTGTTCGGAAGCGCCACGTACTCGACGGCGTTGTCGACCAGCCACTGGTAATAGGTCTGGGCGTTGAGCGGGCTCGAATCCTGGTCGTAGAAGATCGGGTTGCGCTCGATGTCGAGCTGGCGCTCCCACCCGCGGGCCAGCGCAACTTCGGGCGCGACGTATGCGCTCTCCCAGTGTCGGTAGGTGAACGGGATCTCGACCCGGCCCGGGACGCCGGGCAGGCCCTTGATGTAGGCGACGAGCGGCATGTAGTAGGCACGATCGGTCGACGGATCGTGCCCCGCCCAGGCCACTGCGCTCATCGCAGGCACCCATTGCCACAGCACCATCGGGAGCACCATCAGCACGATGACGTGACGCCGCTGGGCCCACAGCGCGCACGCGATCAGCGGCGCGCCCACGTACTGGCCGAGCCGGCTCACGTTGCCGCCGAGCGCGGTGGGCACGAGGAACGCGACCACGACGACAGCGGCGTACACGACCGCGCCCCACCGCCACGCCTTGAAGGGACCGCGCATCGCGAAGATGAAGAGCGCGCACACCGACAGCTCGCGCACGAGGCCCCACCCGTGGTACGGGAACGGGCCGGGGTCGGGGAACAGCAGAGTGACGACGGCGATCGGCAAGCACGCCGCGGCTGCGATCGTCGATGCCCGGGACAGCGCCGCGAACGACGTGCTGAGGGCCCACGCGGTCGCGACGATGGCGACGAACAAGCCCGCGACCGGGCTCGCGAGCGAGGTGAGGAGTGCGCCGAGCAACGCGAGCGTCCGCGAGGTGATGCTGGATCGCGAGCACCGTCGCGAGTCCGAATGCGATGCCGACCGCGAACGCGCACTCGCCCGACCATCAGGTTCGTGGCGGTGCCGACCGCGAACCACAGCGAGCCGACCCACCACGCCGATCCGAAGTGATGGCGGACGATGCGGTCGAACATGATCGCCGACAGCAACCCGCTCACCGCGCAGAGCGCCATCGGCCCGACGAGCGCTCCGAGCAGCGGGGGAGATCACGCTGTAGTCGAGGGTCGGGTGACCTCCGTACCACTGCATGTTCCACAGCACGAACCCGTAGCGCTTGATGAGGTCGGCGCGGAAGATCTGCGCGGGAAGGTCGGACCCCTTCCAGCCGAGCGCGAGGATCGCGATCGCCAGCGGCGGCAGCGGCGGTCGGGGAGATGCCCGCGGTCAGCCAAGCCCTCCGGCCGCTCCGCGCGTCGGTGGGCGGCGGTCTGTGGCGCTACCACGGGACTGGTCATCGCTTCTTCCTCAGCCAGGCCCCCTCGGTGAGCGTAATCCCGCACCAGTACCGTCGGTCCACGTGACATCAGCCACGCTCATCTTGCTCGGCACTGGCTCGCCGCTTGCCGTCGCCCGACCGTGCCGGACCCGCAAACCTCGTGCAGGCAGGCGGATTGAACCTGCTCTTCGACTGCGGACGCGGGGTGACGATGCGCCTGGCCGCCGCCGGCGTGCATCCGGGTCAGCTCCACCAGGTCTTTCTTACCCACCTTCACAGCGACCATGTCACCGATTTCAACGACCTGGTCACCACCAGGTGGGCGGCGTGGCCCGTGCTGTCACCGCTTCCCGTGACCGGACCACTCGGCACCGCCGCATTCGCCGAGCGCACGATCGAGATGCTCCGCGACGACATCGGCTACCGCATCGCCCATCACGACGACCTCAACGAACCGCCGCGGTGCGAGGTGAACGAGGTCGCGATCGGGCTCGCGTTCGAGGCGGAGGGCGTGCGGGTCGGGTCAGCCCCGACCGACCATCGGCCCGTCGCTCCCACGGTCGGCTACCGCGTCGACTGCGAGGGCAAGTCGATCGTGCTCGCCGGCGACACGGTGCCGTGCGCCACGCTCGACGCGTTGTGCGCTGGCGCGGACGTCTACGTGCAGACCGTCGTCCGACCCGATCTCGTGAAGGCGTTCAACTTCGCTCGGTTCAACGACGTCATCGACTACCACTCGAGCGTCGAGGACGCGGGCCGCACCGCGGCGCGCGCTGGGGTGAAGACACTCGTGCTCACCCACATGGTCCCGGGCCCGATGCCGGGCTCCGAGCCCGAATGGATCGCGCAAGCAGCCGAGCACTTCGACGGCGAGATCGTGTTCGCACACGACCTGATGAAGATCGAGATCTGAGCGGGCGCATACGCTGGGATGCATGGCCACTCCTCTCGCGGACCTCGACATCCCGTACATCGAGTTCATGGCGGTCGAGAACCAAGAGGAGCGCGCTGCGCACGCTCGCGGCCGCGCGCGAGCAGAGCTGGATCGCCCGCACGGACATGGGCGGCTACTCGATCTTGCGCTACGAGGACTGCGTCGCCTTGCTCCGCGACCGGCGTTGGCATCAGGCCTTCGCCCGCATGTCCGAGATGATGGGGCTCGAACCGGACGCGATGCAGCGCCGTCCTTCCATCCTGACGGCGGAGGGCGACGAGCACGCGCGGCTGCGCCGCCTGGTCGCGCCCGCGTTCACCCCCAAGGCCGCTGATCGTCTGCGCCCGTACATGCGCGAGGTCATCAACCGGTTGGTCGACCCGTTCGCTGGCACGGGAAAGTGCGAGTTCGTCTCCGACGTCTGCGAGCCCTACCCGATCCCGATCATCTGCACGCTGCTCGGCGCGCCCGAGGAGGACTGGAAGCTGTTCAGCCGGTGGGCGACCGATCTCCTGAGCATCTTCGACGGCGACGTGCTCGAGAAGCTCCCGGTGATCCAAGTCGCGCGGAACGAGATGAGCGCGTACGTGCACGACCTCGTGGAGCGCCGCCGGACGAAGCCTGGGGACGACCTCCTCACCGACCTGATCGCGGCCGAAGAGGGCGGCGACCGCCTCGACACCGAGGACCTCGAGTCCCTCGCGGTCGCGGTGCTCGTCGCCGGCACCGACACCACCCGCAACCAGCTCGCCTGCACGGTCGCGCTGTTCACCAAGCATCCCCAGCAGTGGAAGCTGCTCGCCGATCGCCCCGAGCTCGCCGCTCGCGCGACCGAGGAGAGCATGCGCGTGCTGGGAGCCATCAGAGGCACGGCGCGGTTCGCGACCGAAGACATCGAGTACAAGGGCGTGCTCTTCCCGCGCGACACGTTCATCTCGACAAGCTTCGTGGCCGCGAACAACGACGACGCCGTCTTCCCCGAGCCCGAGACGTTCGACATCACTCGCGAGGGTGCGACGTCACCGCACCTGACGTTCGGCAGTGGCATCCACTACTGCCTCGGCGCGTGGCTCGCACGCGCAGAGCTGCAAGAGGCGTTGCCGATCCTCGCTCAGCGCATGCCCGACCTCGAGGTCGACGGCGACATCGAGTGGAAGCCCGACTCGACCGGCATCTGGGGCCCGGCGCACCTGCCCCTTCGCTTCACGCCTGCGTGATGGGCACGCAGTCCGAGCTGCAGTCGCCCTCGAGCGCGCTGGCTCGTTGACCCGGTGCTGGGCGGTGGAGCACTGCCTTCGTCGGTGAGAACGCCATCAGCTCGTCGCCGAGGTCGCGTGCGACGCCGTCGCTGATCAGGCTGTAGCCGCCCGGCTCGAACGGCGGCCAGAGCAGGCTGACATCCGGGTGCACCGCGGCGTTGCGGCTCGAGCGGGCGCCGACCCCCATGACGAGCTCGTCGCCCTGCCACTCCACCGTGACGGCGGTCGCGTGCGCGTGCGCGTCGTCTGACACCGTCAGAAGGTAAGGAGTCGACCCGAACCTCGCGACCTCGTCCCGCAACCGTTCGATCGACACTGCGATGCTCATGGTCTCGATGCTAAGCCGATGCGCAGTCTGATGGACCGCTTGCAGAGGGCGGCCGGCTGACCTGATCGGCGAGCCACGGCAGCGCGTCGCGGAGTGCGACCTTGAAGTACATGTAGGTGTGGCCACCGGGTGACATCTTCAGCTTCGTGGTGATGCACGCCCGCTTCGCGGCCGCGGCGAGCATGCGGGCCGCGTGCACGTGCGAGGCGTCGTGCGCTCCCGCGGCGAACCACGCGCTGTCGCCGGCGAATGGATGGTTCGCCATGAGCGAGACCGGGTTGTGCGCTGCCCATTGCGACTTGTCGCCGCCGTACAGGCCCCACGTCGCCCTCGCCTCACCGTCGGGGCCGATTCCGAGGTTCGGGTAAGGATCGCCCGAGATGTCGAGGACGTGCCGGTACACCTCGGGGTGGCGCAGCGCGAGCACGAGCGCGCACGTCCCTCCCTCGGAGATGCCACCGATGGCCCAATGCTCCGGATCGGTGGTCGCGCCGAACCGCTTGCGCACGAACGCGGGCACGTCGACCGTGAGGTAGGTCTCGGCGTGGCCGAGTGGGCCGTTCACGCATTCGGTGTCGCCGAAGAACGATCCGTTGTCGTCGGGCAGGACGATGATCGGAGCGCGGCCTCCGTGCGCCATCGCGTAGCGCTCCGCGACGACGTCGACGGCTCCTGCGCGCACCAAGTCTTCGGGGCGACCAGGCGTGCCGCCGAGCAGCACGATCACCGGAAGCGCGACGTGGCCGTGGAACCAAGCGGGCGGCAGCCAGACCATCGCGGGCCGATGGTGGAACCGCGACTTCGTCGCAGGCACGTCGAGCGCCACGAGCGCGCCCTGCTTGCGCCGCGCCAGACCGCGCGATCCCAGTTCGCCACGGGGGATCTGTTCCGGCTCTGGCCGTCCGAGCAGCGCGCGGACGTCGGGGAGGTAGCCGTACTGCAGGTTGACGAGCGAGGCTGCGAACGCGACCAGCAACACGACCGACGTGATGCGGACGACGCGCTGCCAGGGAGGCGCCGCGCGCCAACGTCGCCACCGCGAGCGTGAGCGCGAACAACGGCAGCCACACCCAGATGTAGAAGGAGTGCGGGAACGTGGAATGCAGCCGACGTTCGACGTCGACGACGTACGAAGCCGTGGCGAGGCCGACCGCGGACCCGACGATCAGGATCGGGATCGTGTGCGTCCACCAGCGCTTCGTGGGCACCGCGATCGCAGCACCCAACGCCCCGAACGCCGCGATCCCGACGATCTGGGGCACGGGCGGGCTGAGGATCGACACATCGAGCACCGAAGGCCCGAACGTTGCGAACCCGAGCACGCCAGCCCCGCCCCTCAGGTCACGGCTGCTCGCCGCCGGGCACGGCGTTGGATGAGGCCGCCGATCATCGGCAGCTCCCAGATCGACTCTGCGTCCGCTATCGCGAACCCCTGCGCGGGCACGTGCTCAACCGCGTCGACCACGACCCAGCGCGGTTGCCACTCGGGGTGGAACTTGGCGTTGAAGCGCCATAGCGACTCGATCTGCGCGGACTCGCTGAGCCGAGCGAGCACGCGGCGCTCGATGCTGTGCCATGTGCTGTCGCTGTGCCAGGCGCTGTCGCTGCGCTCACCCGACACGACTGCGCGCAGCACCGAGAAGTTCAGGCCGAGGCCGTGGAGACCGAGTCGGCGCATGTGGAGGATCGTCTCGACGATCACGAAGTCGATGACGCCATTCGGCAGCGCTTCGCCTTGCCGGCGCCGCATGAGGTCGAGGGAGAACCCGTTGATCTCGGGGGAGGGGACGAACTGGCACACCGCCTGGGCCCGGCCTTCGACGTCACGAGCGATCGCGAGCAAGAGCCCCGTGTCATCGCGGTCGAAGACGCGCGAGAGGGTCATCGAGAAGCCGCGCTCCATCCCGCCCCGCCGAGTCTCGGGCAGCAGCTCGAGCACTTCGCGGCGCCCCCGGCTGTCGAGGTCATTCGGGTCGACGAACTCCACGGTGTACCCGGTCTTCGAGACGCGGTTGTGGGCGCCCCGAAGGCTCTTCATCGATCCACCGTCCAGGGTGAAGGTGGTGCAGTCCACGATTGCCTCGTCGCCGATGTAGATCGCGCGCATCCCCATGGCTTGGTAGATCGGCAGCCAGCTCGCGCCCGCGGCCATCACGGCCACCGACCATCCGTTCGCGTCAGCGAACGCGCAGAAGTCCGCCCATGTGTCGGCCCGCTCCTCCGGCGGCCCGATCGGATCGGGAGACACGAGGCACACGCCGTTGCGCACCGCGTACGCGACGACGCTGTGGCCGGTGAAGAACCAGTCCTTGTCGTCTCGGAGCGCGAAGTAGGCAAGGGTGTCGGCTCCGTACCGGGCGACGATCGCGCGGGCCTGCTCGCGCTCGGCGCGGTGCTCCGCGGGCGATTGGGTGCGACGCCGATGCGGCGCGACAAGGATCCAGCCGACCGCGGCAGCAACGGCAATGCCGAGCGCCGCGAACGCCGGGGTCACGAAGGGGCTCGCCGCCGGCAGCGGCAGCGCGGCGTTGCCCGCGAGCCGTTCGGCGAGCGCCCTCACCGAGTCGTCGTCGCCGCTCTGGTGATGCACACCGACGAACGCGACGAGGACCCCACCGACCGCGACCGCGCTGGCGACGCCTGCAGCCGCGACGACCGCCGCTCGGCGGAACGACGCGGGCGCGGGACGCACTCGGAACGCGTGCCGATAGCGGAACAACGCGAAGGCGACCGCCGCGCTGCACACGGCCTCCTCTACGTCGAGGCCCTTCGTGAGGTTCGTGAGCAACGACACCGCGAGGAGCGCCATCGCTGCGATCCATGCGTGGCGCATGCCGCGCCGCAACCCACGAGCGATCACGAGGAGGGCGATCGACGCGAACACGAGCGCGCTGCCCGCGGCCTGGGGAACCTCGACCGGCGCGAGGTCGAGCAGCCACCGAAGCCGGAGCTCAAGAGGAGGTGTGATCGCCGACAAGACGTTCAGGATCGCGACGGCGCACACGAGAAGCGCAGCCCGACGACGCTGCACGCGGAGGCGATGTGCGTCGTTGAGCCTCGCGTGGTCGACAGCCGTCACCGATGACATGTAATAGCGCTGATCAGGTGCGAAATGCGTTCACCCATCGGGTTTGCCGCCGGTGACGTCGAGCCCGGCCACGATGGCCTTGCAGGCGATCGCCGCCCGCGCCGGCATGCGCTCCGGATAGGGGCCGGTCATCCCCGCGATCTCGAGGCTCACGGAGCCGTGTGCCATCGCCCAGACCACCTGTGCGATGTCCTCGGGTTCCGTCTCAGGGAAGTGGCCCTTGGCCTGCGCGCGGCGAACCGCATCGACCACGATGGCAAAGGTGCCGATCGACACCTCCACTGCCTCTGCCGAGGGGGCGAAGTCGGGCACCGAGCGGTTGAACATGATCCCGTAGGTCGTCGCGTTGTCGAGCGCCCAGCGGCGATACGTGACACCGATCTGCTCGAGGTCGTGGAGGGGGTCATCGGTCACCGGCAACGCTTCGACCGCGGCGCGCAGCCGCGAGAAGCCGTCGAGCCACAGCCGTTCGACGACGCCGTCCTTGCCGCCGAAGCGGGAGTAGAGGCCCATCGTCGAGCATCCGGCCGTCGCCGCGATGCGCCGCACGGTCAATGCCTCTGGTCCCTCGCTGGCGAGGAGCTCCGCCGCCGCCTTCATCAGTGCCGAGCTCGTGGTGTCGGTCGTCACGGTGCCCCCTGTCACGTTGACCCGTCTGAATAACGATGTTACACCCTACGTCTAGAACATTGTTATTTCAACGATATAGACGCCAGGGAGCCTGACATGACCAGAGCGGAAGACATCCACAACCGGCGCTGGGGCATCCTCGGCGTCCTCTGCCTGAGCCTGTTCGTGATCGTGATGGACAACACGATCGTGAACGTGGCCCTGCCGTCTCTCGTCCGTGAGCTGGGCGCGACGACCAGCCAGCTGCAGTGGATCGTGGACAGCTACACACTCGTCTTCGCGGGCTTGCTGCTGTCGTTCGGTGCGCTGGGCGATCGCTTCGGTCGCAAGGGCGCCCTCACGAGCGGGATGGCGATCTTCGGCCTCGCCTCGTTTGCAGCGGCGCTGGCGACGAGCGCAGGCCAGCTCATCGCGGCCCGCGCGGTCATGGGTCTGGGCGCCGCGCTCATCATGCCGGCGACCCTGTCGATCCTGACGAACGTCTTCACGGTCGCGAAGGAGCGTGCGGTAGCGATCGCGCTGTGGTCCGCGATCGCTGGTGTCGCGGTCGCACTCGGACCGGTCACAGGCGGCTTCCTTCTCGACCACTTCTCGTGGGGCTCGGTGTTCATGGTGAACGTGCCGATCGTCATCGGAGCAGTGATCGCCGGATGGCTCATCGTGCCCACGTCGCGTGATCCCGCCGCCCCGCGGGTCGACGTGGTGGGCGCGCTGCTCTCGATCGTCGGTCTCATCGGTCTCGTGTACACGATCATCGAGGCACCCCGACACGGCTGGACCTCGGTCGAGACCGTCACTGGCTTCACGGTGTCGCTCGCAGTGCTGGCGATCTTCATCGCCTACGAGCTGCGCCACGAGGACCCGATGCTCGACGTCCGCTTCTTCCAGAACCCTCGGTTCACCGCGGCGAGCGTCTCGGTCACCCTCGTCTCGTTCGCTCTGTTCGGCTTCATCTTCATGTCGACCCAATACCTGCAGTTCGTCCTGGGATACAGCCCGCTCTCGGCAGGAGTGCACACCATCCCCTTCGCGCTCGCTGTGATGGTGATGGCGCCGCGGTCGGCCAAGCTCGTCGAGCGGTTCGGCACGAAGCGGGTCGTCGCGACCGGCATGTTGATGTTCGCCATCGGTCTCGTCGTCGCTTCGACGTCGACGGTGTCGTCCGGCTACGGCATCGTGCTCGTCGCGATCGTGCTGATGGGCTCGGGCATGGGGCTGACCATCGCTCCGGCCACCGAGTCGATCATGGGCTCGCTTCCGAAGGAGAAGGCGGGCGTCGGCTCGGCCGTCAACGACACGACCCGTGAGCTCGGAGGAGCGCTCGGGGTCGCCGTGGTCGGCAGCCTGCTCTCGTCCGTCTACACCGCCCACCTCACCGACGCCGCGGCTGGGCGTCTCCCGCAGCCGGCGCTCGACGCCGCGACCAGCTCGGTCGGCGCTGCACTCGCCGTCGCACAGAGGATCGGACCTTCGGCCGAGCCGCTCGTGACCGCCGCTCGGCAGGCGTTCGTCGACGGGATGGTCATCGGATCGCGGGTCACCGCGGTGGTCGCAGTGATGGGTGCACTCGTGGCGCTGAAGTGGCTGCCGGCTCGAGCGGCCGAAGAAGTCGAGACGTTCGAGACGTTCGAGACGTTCGGGACGTTCGACATCGACGTTCAGCCGATCGACACGCTCGAGCTGGTCGCCGCCGACCGGTAGATCGCATCGGCAACGACATGCGCACGCAGCGCGGTGGCGAAGTCCGGGTTGGCCGGCTCGCCCCGCGCTGCTGCCGCGATGAAGGCACCGTCGGGGTTGGCCGGGCCGTCGAGCAGCGGCTGCACCGCCTCCGCGAGCGTCGTCGTCGGCAATCGATCCCTCGGTGCCGTCGCTGTCGGTCCAGGCGACGGGGCCGAACCAGTCGTCGCCTTCGAGCACGGCCCATCGACGCTCGCAGAACACCTCGACGCGTCGCAGGCTCGGCCTCGCCAGCACGTCGTGCCAGATCGACGTGAGCGTGCCGACCGCACCGGACTCGAAGCCGAACGACACCGCCATTGCATCCTCGATGCCGGTGATGCCATGAAACGAAGCCGAGCGCGCCGAGACGACCTCGACGCGGCCGACGAGGAACTCGAGCATGTCGATGTCGTGCACCGAGTGCTCGAGGAGCGTGCCCGCTCCGGCCTTCTCGACGTCACCTCGCCAGGTCGACGAGTAGTGGCCCTGGATCGGGATGAACTGGTCGTCTCGAAACACGACGCTCATCACCGCGCCGGCCTCGGGAGCCGTGATGATGTGCCGGAGCCAGAGGAACGCGGGCGAGCGTCTCAGCACGAGACCGACCTGATTGGTCACTCCCGCTCGGGTGACCGTCTCGGTCATCGCTCGGGCGCCCGCCTCGGTGGTCGCGAGCGGCTTCTCGCAGAAGATCGCGAGCCCTCGCGCGGAGGCCGCATCGACGAGCCGAGGATGCTCGGACGTCCAGGTGCAGATGTAGACCGCGTCGCAGCCGTCGAGCACCTCGTCCTCAGAGCCGCAGACCTGGTGGCCAGACGCCGCGCAGAACTCCGCGAGTCGATCCGAATCGAGGTCGTACGCGCCGCCCCGTACCACGTCCGCACCACTGCGGCGGAGCGACTTCGAGTGGTAGGTGGCGATGAGGCCTGTGCCGATGAAGCCGACGCGCAGCGGACGGGGCTCAGTCGTGGGCACGGCGGGCGACGCTACGCGACACCGACGAAGCCAGCCACGAAGTCGTTCGCGGGGTGCGCGACGACCTCGTCAGGTGTCCCGACCTGCTCGATGCGCCCGGCGCGCATGACCACGAGCTGATCTCCGATCGCTCGCGCCTCCGCGTGGTCGTGTGTGACGTAGATCGAAGTCATCCCGATCCGGTGCAGAAGCTGCTCGAGGTCGAGGGTGAGGCGCTCGCGGAGCGTGCGGTCGAGGGCGCCGAGGGGCTCGTCGAGCATGAGCAGGCGCGGCTCCGGAGCAAGCGCGCGGGCGAGCGCGACGCGTTGCTGCTCGCCGCCCGAGAGCGTGGTCACCGAGCGGTGATCGAACCCGTCGAGGTCGACGAGGGCGAGGACTTCCTGGATGCGCGCCCGCACCTCCTCCGTCGGCCGGCCTTGCATGCGCAGGCCGAACCCGACGTTGCCGGCCACGTCCTTGTGCGGGAACAGCGCGTAGTCCTGGAACATGAGCCCGAACCGGCGGCGGTGAGCGGGCACGCCCGCCAGGTCGCTGCCATCCCAGGCGATCGTTCCCGACTGCAGTGGCTCGAGACCGGCGATCGCACGAAGCAGCGTCGACTTCCCCGAGCCGCTCGGACCGAGCACGGCCATCAGCTCGCCGTCGCGGACGGTCAGGTCGACGCCGTCGAGGGCCGCGTGGTCACCGAACCGCACGACTGCGTGTTGCACGGCGAGCACTCAGAACTCCCCGAGGTCGCCGAGGCGAGCGCGCTCGAACACGAGCACGCACACCACCGTGAGCGCCATGAGGATCGTCGCCATCGCCATCGCCTGGCCATAGTTCGACGCGCCGGGGCGGCCGAGCAAGCGGAAGATCGCGATCGGAAGAGTCGGCGTATCGGGACGAGCGATGAACACGGTCGCGCCGAACTCGCCGAGCGAGATCGCGAACGCGAAGCCCGCGCCGACGGCGAGCGCCCGCGACACCAAGGGCAAGTCGATCTCGCGCCAGGTGCGGCTCGGCGACGCGCCGAGCACTGCCGCGGCCTCGCGCAGGCGATCGTCGATCGACCGGAGGACGGGCACGACCGAGCGCACGACGAAGGGGAGGGCGACGAGTGCCTGCGCGATCGGGATCAAGATCGGCTTCGCGCGCAGGTCGAGCGGCGGCCGGTCGAGCGTGATGAGGAACCCGAAGCCGATCGTGACCGCGGACACTCCGAGGGGCAGCATGAGCCCGACGTCCAACCAGGTGCGCGCATGGCGTCCTCCGATCGCGATCGACGCCAGTCCGCCGATCACGGTGGCGATCACCGTTGCGATTCGCCGCGAACACCAGCGAGTTCCGGATCGCCTCGGTCGGCGGCACGAAGAGACCGCTCGTGCCCGTCGATCCGAGCTGGCGATACCACGTCAGGCCGTGTCCGCCGGGAACCGCGAACGATCGCTCGACCAGCGCGAGCAACGGGAGGCCGAGGAGCACGAGCATCACGGCGAAGTTGACTCCGAGAAGCGCGCGTTGGCCGCGCGTGCGGACGGTGGTGCTCGTCTCGTCACGGCGGCGCATGCGTCGTTGCACTGCGAGCCGTGACTGCATCCGCGTGGTGACGAGCAGCAGCGCGACGACCGCGACGAGCTGGACGAGCGCGAGCGCGGCGGCAACCTGGAGGTCGAGCAGCTGCGCGGTCTGCCGGTAGATCTCGACCTCGAGCGTCGAGTGGCGCGGCCCACCGAGCAGCAGCACGACGCCGAACGACGTGAAGGTGAACAGGAACACGATCGCGCCTGCGGCCGCGATGGCAGGAGCGAGCAGCGGCAGGTCGATCTCGAGCATCGACCGCCATCGAGGCGCGCCCAGCACCGACGCGCTCTCGGCCAGCCGCGGGTCGAGGTTCGCCCAGAGCCCTCCGACGACCCGGACGACGACCGCGTAGTTGAAGAAGACGTGCGCGATCAGGATCGCCCAGACGGTGTGGTCGAAGCGGTGCGGCAGGATCCGGCTGAACGCGGCGCCGACGACCACGGTCGGCAGCACGAAAGGGACGGTCACGAGCGCGCGCACCGTCGACCTCCCGAAGAAGCGGTAGCGCGAGAGCACGTACGCGCCGGGGAGGGCGATCGCGAGCGTCAGCAGCGTCGAGACCGTTGCCTGCCACAGCGTGAACCATGCGATGCCGCGCAGGCGCTCGTCGGTGAAGACCTCGCGAAAGCCTTCGGCGCCCACTCCCTTCCCGATGATCGTGGCGACCGGCCACACGAAGAAGACGATGAGGAACGCGAGCGGGAGCGCGAGGAGCGCAGCGCGTGCCGCGATGCGGGTCAACCGAGCACGGTCGAAGTCCACTCGTTGATCCACTCGTCGCGGTTCTTCGCGATCTCGTCGGGGGGCAGTGACAACGGCTTGTCGGGCACGACGGAGTACTTCACGAACTCGTCCGGGCAGCACCGCCTTCGTGTTCACCGGGTACACGAACATGTTGAGCGGCATGTCGTTCTGGAACGTCGTGCCGACCATGAAGTCGATGAACCGCTGCGCGGCCGCGTCGTGCTTCGTGCCTGCGAGCACCCCGGCGAACTCGACCTGGCGAAAGCACGTGCTCTCGACGACAGCGGTGGGTGCTTCGGTGAGGGGTGTCTCGGCGAAGATGACCTCGGCCGGCGGGCTCGACGCGTACGAGACCACGATCGGCTTCGGGCCTTTGCCCGAGCTGCCCGAGAAGTCGGTGTAGTACGCCTCGTCCCAGCTCGACGCGACCTCGACGCCGTTCGCCTCGAGCTGCTTCCAATAGCCGAGCCAGCCCTCCTCGCCGAAGTGGTCGATCGTGCCGAGCATGAACGCGAGGCCGGGGGAGGAGGTCGCCGGGTTCTCGACCACAGTGAGGTCCTTGTACTCCGGCTTGGTGAGCGCCTCGAGGCTCGTGGGCGGGGGTAGCTCGTGCTTGCCGAAGTAGTCCTTGTCGTAATTGAGGCACACGTCCCCGAAGTCGATGGGGGTCACGGCGCCGCTTGCGGTCTGATCGAGAGAACTGCGAGTCGACGTCGGTCAGCCCTGGTGACGTGTACGGCTCGAAGATCCCCGCGTCGACAGCGCGCGTGAGGAATGTGTTGTCGACGCCGTAAAGCACGTCGCCGAGCGGCTTCCCCTTGGTCAGGATCGCCTGGTTCACCATCGCGCCCGCGTCGCCGGCCTGCAGCACCTTCACGGTGATGCCGGTCTGCTGGGTGAAGGCCTCGAGCACGCCCTTCGACACCGCGAACGAGTCGTGAGTGAGCAACGTGATGGTGACCGGTTCGTTCGACGGTGCAGCGCTCCCTGCGGTGGTCGCTGTCGGTTCCCGACGAGTCATCGCCGCAGGCCGTCGCGAGCAACGCCATGACCGCAACGGCGATCGCCAGACGCCTCATGAGAGCGCGTCCGGCTGCACGATCAGCAGCGTCCCCTTCTCCACCCACACCTCTGCCTCCATCCCTTCCAGCTCGTTGCTGACACCCCGGGTCGAGCCGGGGAAGAGGGTCTCGCCGCGCAGCGGGTACCTGAGGCCCTCCGTCCGCACGCCTTTCGCGACGCCGGCGAGTGCGGCGAGGGTGACGACCTCACCGGGCCTGCCGTGGACGACCGCGTGCCCGCTGCCGTGGAGCGGTCGCACCCATGCGTCGCCGATCCACGCGTCGACCTGCACGCCCGCGAGCTCGGGATCGGCGAGCGCGAGGATGCCGGTGAGCAGGTGGTCGAGGCGTCCGCCGTCCCCCGCGATCACGGTGACCTGAGTCGCGCCGAGGTCGCGCGCCTCGAGCAGCGCCAGCGCGAGGTCGGTCGCATCCTTCGCCGTCGGGTGCAGCTCGATCGGGATGCCCGAGGCCTTCGCCTCTTCGAGCGCGCTCGGCCGAGATCGAGTCGAGATCGCCGACGAGTAGATCGACGTCGATGCCATGCGCGCGGGCGTGGTCGTAGCCGGAGTCGGCCGCGATCACGTGTGCGTCTCGTCGGGAGGCGCGCGACCGCGCGCGGCGACGGCGCCAATCCACCCCCAAAGACCACCACTGCCCGACCCTCGAGTGGGTCCACGTTCCCTCCGCTGGCATTACCCAGATCAGGTTCTCGGGTCGGTGGCGCCTCACGGCCACCCTCTCAGCCCGGCTGCCCGAGCTCCCCGTTGGTTGCTGCTTACGGTAGCGCCTCGTCCACGTCCTGCGGCACGTCGATCTCGGGGAAGTCGTCGACGTCTCGAAGCACATCGGGCTCGATGTAGATCACGGTTGCCTCGGGCACCGCGATGCGCATTCGGCGCTCGACCCCGTTGATCGCGTCCGCCAAGTCGCGGATCGTCAGCGACGGCTCGAAGCCGACCTTCACGCCGACGAGGAGCTCGTCGGGACCGATGTGCTCGGTCCTCATGTGGATGATGCCCTGCACCTCGGGCGAGTCCTTGATCGCGTTGGCGATCGCGAGCTGCCTTGCGGGCGATGCGGACTCGCCGATCAGCAGCCCCTTCATCTCGATCGCGAGGACGATCGAGATGGCGATGAGGAGGAGGCCGATCGCAACGCTGCCCACGGCGTCCCACCGTGGGTTGTTCGTGACCTTCGCGAGCGTCACGCCGATGAGAGCGAAGAAGAGCCCGATGAGCGCGCCCGAGTCTTCGAGGAGGACGACCGGCAGCTCTGGGTTCTTCGTGCGCCGGATGAAGCTCCACCAGCCCGAGCTCTTCGGTTTCTCGAGGTTGGCCTCGTGGCGCGCGGTGCGGAACGACAGCGATTCGAGCACGACCGAGACGAGGAGGATCACGATCGCCACGCCGAAGTAGTTGAGCTCGTGGGGATGGCGCAGCTTCTCGATGCCTTCGTACAGCGCGAACGAGCCGCCGAGCGTGAAGAGGACGACAGACACCACGAACGCCCAGAAGAACCGCTCTCGGCCGTAGCCGAACGGGTGCTCCGGGGTCGCGGCTCGCTTGGCGCGGGCCCCACCGAGGAAGAGCAGCGCCTGGTTCCCCGTGTCGGCGAGGGAGTGGATGGCCTCGGCGAGCAGCGATGCCGAGCCGGTGATCGCGAAGCCGACGAACTTCGAGATCGCGATCCCGAGGTTGGCGAGGAACGCGGCGATGATCGCCCGGCGACTTCCCTCGTGCATCGGCTCACACTGGCACAATGCGACGCATGCCTGGAGCTCTCGAAGGTCGTGTCGCACTCGTCACCGGGGGAGGGCGCGGCATCGGCGCCGGCATCTCTCTTGCTCTCGCCGCCGAGGGCGCGTCGATCGCGGTGAACTACCGCCGCGATGCCGATGCCGCGAAGGAGACCGTCGCCGCGATCGAGTCGATGGGCGGCTCGGCTCGTGCGTATGCGGCCGGCGTCGAGGACTACGGGGCGGCCGCGGCGATGGTCGAGTCCGCGGTCAACGACTTCGGCTTCGTCGACATCCTCGTGCACAACGCGGGCGTTGCGTCGCGAGGTCGATCGGTGGCCGACACCGACGTCGAGGAGCTCGAGCGCTTGGTCCGCGTGCACGCGCTGAGCGCGCACCAGCTCGGCGCGTCACGTGTTGCCCTCGATGCGCACACGGCCACGCGGCGACATCGTGATGATCTCGTCGGTGGCGACCTCGCACTACGCCGCCAACGGTGCCCCGTACAACATGGGGAAGGCCGCGCTCGAGGCGCTCGCGTTCGGGCTCGCGAAGGAGGAGCGCGACAACGGCATCCACGTGAACGTCGTTGCGCCCGGGCTTGTCGAGACCGAGATGGGACGCCGGCTCGTCAAGGCCGGCGGCGTCCAGGACATCAAGACGCTGTACGACTACTCGCCGTTCGGTCGCGTCTGCCAGCCCGAGGACGTCGCCGCAGTCGTGGTGTTCTGCTGCTCCGCCGCCGCGGGCTACATGACCGGCCAGCGGCTCGAAGTCGACGGCGGCGGCCCCAAGCTCGCCCGCTGACCCGCCCGACCCAGTCGCCGGGTGTTCACGCTCGGGGCACTATGCCGCGCCCGAGCGTGAACACTCGCCGGGCCACAGCCGGCGAATCGTGTCGACGAAGTACTCGTCGCTCATGTCGGGAGTGAACCGCGTCGGCGCCCACCCGATCACGAGCAGATCGTTGCTCGTGGCTCGGTCGACCGTGAAGGCAGTGCGGTTCCCCCTGCCGTGGAACTCCCAGGAGTCGAGCTCGATCGCGATCTTCTGCTCGGGGTAGGCCAAGTCGATCCGCGCGAGCTTGGTGCGCAGCCGGATGCGGTATTGCTGCCGCGGTGGAGGGAATCCCGCGGCCACGAGGACACGGAGCGCCCGAGTCTCGATGTCACTGTCGCCGGGGTCGTACCCGGGGAGGCGGAGGCCAAGGACGTCGTGCACCTCGACATCGATCGTCCTGGTGCGGGCAACAGTCGCCCGCGCATCGACGGAAGTCTCGAGGTCGGCGACGGCGGCGTATCGCGTCGTCCAGCACCGGCCGAGCCGATCAGCGGTGAGGTCGACCACACGTCGATGAGCGCGCGCCCGCTGTGGCACGTCGAGAGCCGTGACCGAGTCAGAGCACTGTCGAACAGTGCCGGACTCCGACGACCTCACCCCGGCGGGCGGATCGCGCGTGCCGAGTCGGGCGAGGCCTCGAGCGTCTCGAGCTGATCGAACCCTTGAGATCCCGAGGTGCGTGGCCGTGCCGGCGAGCCCATGTGCCGTTCCGGAGCCGGCTCGTGATCTGCCCGGCCGTCAGTCCGCAGGCGAGTGCTTGCGATCGGGTGATGAGGCCTCGCTGCCTCCGAGCAATCCGGTTGAGCATCTCCATGTGCGCCATGTCCCGGAGGCTCGCACGGGGGTGTGACATTCCCGAGTGTTCACGCTCGGAGCACTATGTCGCGCTCCAGCGTGAACACTCGAGCGGTCGCGGTGTCTCTATTGGGGGACGGGGAGGGCGAGCCAGCGGTCGAAGATCTCGCGGTCGCCGAGGATCTCGAGGCTCGGGTCGTCCGGGGGGATGCGGCGCCATTGCATCAGCAACAGGCGCGAGGCGGGGCCGCGCACCGCGACGTCACCCTTGGTGTGTCCTCGCGTGACGCGCGCGAATCCGTCGTCGGTGCGCACCGTCCACTCGCCCGCGTGTCGGTGCAGTGGAAGTGGACCGATCCGCCGATGTCGATGCCGTCGCGGCCGGCGAACCGCAAGCCGACGTGCACGATCGAGCAGCTCATCGAAGCCGTCGGAAGCGAGCTCGGCGTCGATCGAGGTGACCCCATCTCGACCCTGCGCGTCCTGTCCGTCCCAGCGGTGGATCGCGGTCTCGATCGCCATGCGGCGAGGCCAGAAGCGCCCGTCCTGATGGCCGTTCGAGAAGTTCCACACGTGCGCATCCGGATCGAGCACCGTCAGTGCATCGACGAGCGGCCCGACCCCCTCCTCGAACCACGGCAGCACCGTCGCATCACGCGGCGGGCTGTCGAGCCGGTCGGCGACGGCTCGGCGCCGGTGCGGCAGGCCTCGGTCGCCCAGCGGTGGATCCGGCCCAGGTGGCCGAGCAGCCGGTTGACGTCCCAGCCAGGGCATCTGGGCACCGTCGCATCGAGCGATCCGTCTCGAGCGGTCGCAGCCAGCACCGCCGCGTTGTCGCGGACCGACGCCAAGTAGTCGATCGGCATGGCCCGACGGTATCGTCAGTGTCGATGACATCGCCCTTCCAGACCGATGAGATCGTCCTCGACGAGGTCATCACGCTCACCGAGAGGGCCCGCACGAAGCTCATCGAGCTGCGCGACGCCGAGCCCGAGGGCACGACCCTCGGCCTGCGGCTCTCCATCAGCGGCAGCCAAGGCATCGACTTCGTCTACGACCTCGAGTTCGTGCCGCTTGGCGACGCTCCCGCTCAGCGAGCAGGTGCGCAACCACGACGGGCTGCGCGTCGTGATCCCGAACAACGACATCAACAACTTCGAGGGTGCGACGCTCGACTACGAGCACGACGGCCTCGTGCTGCGCAACCCGAACAAGCCGAAGCCGCTCGACCTCGCGCAACCTGACGACCGACGGCGCCATGGTCGACGGCGTGCAGGCGGCCCTCGCGGACGAGGTGAACCCGGCGCTCGCCGCGCACGGTGGCTTCGTCGAGATCGTCGGCGTCGACGAGAGCGACGGCACCGTGTACATGAAGATGGGCGGCGGCTGCCAGGGCTGCTCGATGAGCCGCATGACGATGATGCAAGGCGTGCAGGCCATGCTGAAGGAAGCAGTCGACGGTGTCACCCGCGTGCAAGACGTGACTGACCACGGCGCCGGCGAGAACCCGTACTACTCGTAACGAGCTCGTAGCGAGCACACAGCAGACATCAGGCAGACAACAGGGGGACAATGCCAGGCATCGTCGCCTACGGCGCGTACGTGCCGTACTACCGGCTGCAGCGAGCCGCGATCGGCGCGGCGCTCGGAGCGGGAGGGGGCAAGGGCACGCGCGCCGTCGCCTCGTATGACGAGGACACGACCTCGATGGGCGTCGAAGCCGCTCGCCTCGCGATGAGGGCGGCGGGCGACCTCAGCTCCACAGGCCGTCGTGTTCGCGACGTCGTCGCCTCCGTACGTCGACAAGACGAACGCCACCGCGATCCACGCCGCGCTCGGCCTGCCCGACGACACACCGCGGCGTTCGACATGGTCGGTTCCGTGCGATCAGCGGTTGCCGCGCAGCGATTCGCCAACATGTCGCCGATCCCCGATCTTGGCGGTGCTGTCCGACATGCGCACCGGGTCTGCCGGGTGGCGCCGACGAGCGCGACGGTGGCGACGCCGCTGTCGCATTCCTCTTCTCGGGCTCGATGTTCGACTCGTCGGGCGCTCGCCGAGCGCATCGGCGGCGGCGCCGCGACGAACGAGTTCCTCGACCGCTGGCGTGTGCCGGGCGAGGACGCCTCGCACGTCTGGGAGGAGCGGTTTGGTGAGCACGCGTACGTGCCGCTCGCCGAGATCGCGATCAACGACGCGCTGAAGCAGGCCGGCATCACGCCGAGCGAGCTCGACTACGTGATCGTCGCCGGCCTCCACTCGAGGGCCGTCAAGCGAGTCGCCGCGATCGATCGGCGCGCGTCCCGAGGCGATCGTCGACGACCTCACGAGTCGTCATCGGCAACACCGGCACTGCTCACGGAGGGCCCTTCTGGCGAGCGTGCTCGACCGCGCCGAGCCCGGCCAGACGATCCTGACCGTGTTGCTCTCCGACGGTGCGGACGCCGTCGGTGCTGCGCACGACCGACGAGCTCGTGGCCTACCGCGGCCGCCGCGCCACCACCGTCGCGGAGCAGATCGCCGCCGGCCGCGACGACCTCGGCTACCAGACCTACCTCACCTGGCGTGGCTTCCTGCAGCGTGAGCCACCGCGCCGTCCCGATCCCGAGCGCCCGGCCGCGCCGCCCTCGCTCCGCACCGAGCCCTGGAAGTACGGCTTCGTCGGATCGAAGTGCACGTCGTGCGGCACCCGCCATCTCCCGCCGGCTCGGGTGTGCGTGCGCTGCGGCGCCGTCGACCAGATGGAGCCTGAGCGCCTCGCCGACGTGCCGGCCACCATCGCCACCTACACGATCGACCGCCTGGCGTTCTCGTTGTCGCCGCCGGTGGTCGTCGGTGTGATCGACTTCGACGGTGGAGGTCGCTTCCAATGCGAGCTCACCGACGTCGACCCGGCCACCGTGAAGATCGGTGACCGAGTCGAGATGAGCTTCCGGCGGCTCTTCACCGCCGATGGGGTGCACAATTACTTCTGGAAGGCAAAGCCCATCGCTTCAGGCGACAAGGCAGGAGGCAACTGACATGGCATCACACGGCATCCGCGACAAGGTCGCCATCGTCGGCATGGGCTGCACGCCCTTCGGTGAGCACTGGGACAAGAGCGCCGAGGATCTCCTCGTCGACGCCGCGACCGAGGCGTTCACGACGTCCGGCATCAAGAAGGCGGACGTCGACGCCTACTGGCTCGGCACGATGGGCTCGGGCATCAGCGGCCTCACGTTGAGCCGTCCGCTCAAGATCGACTACAAGCCGGTCACCCGGCTCGAGAACATGTGCGCCACCGGCAGCGAGGCGTTCCGCAACGCCGCGTATGCCGTCGCCGCCGGCGCGATCGACGTCGCGATGGCGATCGGCGTCGAGAAGCTGAAGGACTCCGGCTTCTCCGGCCTCACGGGCTCCGCGCCCCCGAACGACGGCACGCTGCCCACGATGACCGCGCCCGGCGTCGTTCTCCCTCCTCGCCCCCGCGTACGCGAAGAAGTACGGGGTCGATGAGGCTGAGATGAAGGACGTCCTCGACGCGCATCGTGTGGAAGAACCACAAGAACGGCGCCCTGAACCCGCGTGCGCAGTTCAGGAAGGAAGTGGCGAAGGACGTCATCTGCAACTCGCCGCTCATCGCCGGCCAGCTCGGCATCTTCGACTGCTCGGGCGTGAGCGACGGCTCGGCTGCCGCGCTGATCGTGCGGGCCGAGGACGCACACAAGTACTGCGACAACCCGATCTACGTGAAGGCGCTCTCGTTCGTCGCCGGCCCCGCGGCCGGCCCGATCGACCCGACCTACGACTACACCTCGTTCATCGAGGTCGTGCGCTCCGCGGCCGATGCCTACAAGCAAGCGGGCATCGAGAACCCCCGCGCCGAGCTGGCGATGGCCGAGGTGCACGACTGCTTCACGCCCACCGAGCTCGTCCTCATGGAGGACCTCGGGTTCGCCGAGCGGGGCATGGGCTGGAAGGAAGTGCTCGCCGGCACGTTCGACCTCGACGGCGAGCTCGCGGTGAACCCCGACGGCGGCCTGAAGTCGTTCGGCCACCCGATCGGCGCCTCGGGTCTGCGGATGCTCTTCGAGTGCTGGTTGCAGCTGCGCGGCCAGGCCGGCGAGCGTCAGATCTCGAACGGCAAGACGAAGGCCCTCACCCACAACCTCGGCGGCGCGCCGGGCGCGTGCGTGAGCTTCGTGGGCATCGTCGGCTCCGAGCTCGACTAGGGCGTTAAGCCAGCGCCGCAAGCGCGGCGTCGTGCAACAGACCGTTCGTCGACAGAGCGCTGCCGCCGTCTGCCCGCGCGACTCCTGAGAGATCGGTGAAGCGGCCTCCCGCCTCCTCGACGATCACCTTCACGGCCGCGAGGTCCCACAGGCTGACGACGGGCTCGGCCGCGACGTCGAACACGCCTTCGGCCACGAGGACGTGCATCCAGAAGTCGCCCACGCCGCGGGTTCGCCACACGCGATGGGCGAGCGCGTCGAACTGCTCGCCGCGCCCGTGCTTGCGCCACGAGTGGATGCTGGCGTGACCGAGGTGCGCGTCTTCGAGGCGATCGACCGCGGACACGTGCAACGGTCCGTCGGAGCCGAACGCTCCCGAGCCCTTGGCCGCCCACCACCGCTTGCCGAGCGCTGGCGCGGACGCGACGCCCACCACGATCTCACCGTCGTGCTCGAGCGCGATCAACGTGCCCCAGATCGGCAGGCCGCGCACGAACGAGGCAGTCCCGTCGATCGGGTCGAGGATCCATCGGGAGGGCGACGACGGATCGCCGATCAGGCCCTCCTCCTCACCGAGCACCGCGTGGTCGGGACGTTCATGTCGCGAGCAGCGCACGCATCGCGGACTCCGAACCAGTGTCGGCGTCGGTCACCTCTGAGGCGTCTGCCTTGTGGCGGATGTCGAGGTCGACTGCGCGATAGCGGGGAAGCGTGATCGCGTCCGCGGCGTCAGCGAGCGCGAGCGCGAGCGCGAGCTCGGCCTTCAGGTCAAGTGGCAAGGATCGAGCGAACCGTGGCGGCGATGCCCGGGCCGTCGAGGCCCAGTTTGCTGAGGATGCGTTCGGGCTTGCCGTGCGGGATGAACGCGGTCGGCGTGCCGAGCACCTCGACGCGAGGGATGTCGGGCCCCTTGCACTGTCGGGTGATCTCGTCGACGACGCGGCTTCCGGCTCCGCCCTCACGGATGCCGTCTTCGACCGTGACCACCAGCGGATGACGCGCGGCGTCGGCGATCATCTCGAGGTCGAGTGGCTTCACGACCCGCATGTCCCAGACCGTGCAGCGCACTCCGGCGGCTTCGAGCTCGTCGGCCGCCGCCTCGGCAGCGGCGAGGAGCTTGCCGACGGCGAGGAAGCACACCTCGGGAGTGCCGTCGCCGGGAGCGCGGTGGACGAGTCGCGCATGCAGGCCGTGACCGACCTCGTCGTCGCCCACTTGCCGCGCGGCACCCCTCGCGTAGCGGATCATCGAAGGACCGTCGAGCTCGAGCGCGTCATGGAGCATCGTCTGCAGCTCTTGCGCTGACGAGGGCGCGAACACCGTCATCCCCGGCACCTTCGTGAACAGCGCGAGGTCCATGATGCCGTGGTGCGAGGGCCCGTCGTCGCCCGTGATGCCCGCGCGGTCGAGGCAGAAGACGATCGGCTGCTTGTGCAGGGCGCAGTCATACATGACCTGATCCCACGCGCGGTTCATGAACGTCGAGTAGATGGCGACGACGGGACGCAGCCCGCCCATCGCCATGCCCGTCGCCGCGGTGACCGCATGCTGCTCGGCGATGCCGACATCGAAGAAGCGATCGGGCCAGCGCTCCTGGAAGGGCAGCAAGCCGGTCGGGCCCGGCATGGCTGCGGTGATCGCGACCACCTTCGGGTTGCCCTCGGCCTCCTTGATCATGGCTTCAGCGAACGCCTGGGTGTAGCCGACCGGCACCCAGCGCGGAGGCCCGACCACGGGGTCGAAAACCGGGGCGTCGTGGAGGTGCTTCTCGTCGTCGTCCTCCGCGGGCGGGTAGCCGCGGCCCTTCTCGGTGAGCACGTGGAGCACGATCGGCCCGTCGAACTCGGCCGCGTTGCGCAGCGCCTTCTCGAGCGCCTCGACATCGTGGCCGTCGACCGGTCCCATGTAGCGCACGCCGAGTGGTTCGAAGAACGTCGCCGGCTCCCACATCTCGCGGATCGCGGCCTTCAGTGCCTCCATGCCCTTGTGGGCGCGAGGCCCGACGAGCGGCACGCTCTTCACGACCGCCTCGAGTCTCTTCTGCCTCCGCATGTAGACGGGGTTGAGACGCACCTGGGTGAGGCTCTTCGAGAGGTTCGACACCGTCGGCGCGTACGAGCGCCCATTGTCGTTCAGCACGATGATCACGCCGCGACCGCTGTGCCCGAGGTTGTTCAGCGCCTCGTAGGCCATGCCGCCGGTCATCGAGCCGTCGCCGATCACCGCGACGATGCGTCGACCTGCTCGCCGTGACGCGACATCGGGCTCACCCGCCGGCGACGGCAGCGTCACGTGCCGCTGCCAGCCCGTACGCGTACGACAGGATCGTCGACGCGTGGCTGTTCTCGACGAAGTCGTGCTCGGACTCGGCGCGGCACGGGTAGCCCGAGAGCCCACCCTCCTGGCGCAGCGTGGGGAACATCGACTGGCGCCCCGTGACGAGCTTGTGGACGTAGGCCTGATGACCGGTGTCCCACAGGATCGCGTCGCGCGGGCTGTCGAAGACGCGGTGCAACGCGAGCGTGAGCTCGACCGCGCCGAGGTTCGAGCCGAGGTGCCCTGCGGTCTCAGAGACCGTCTGCACGATGAAGTCGCGGATCTCGCCGGCGAGGTCGTCGAGCTCGGCGTACGAGAGGCGGCGCAGGTCCGCGGGCTGCTTGATGGTCTCGAGGATCATGCCGAGCGTCGAGCGTAGCCCTGCACATTCGAACGAGCGGATCGCCTGCACGGGCCGGATCGGCGTCCGGGTATGGTCGCCGCCCGTGGGAGACCTGTTCGATCTGAGTGGGAAGGTCGCCTTGATCACGGGCGGCAACAGCGGCATCGGGCTCGGGATGGCCGAAGGCCTCGCATCGCAGGGCGCCGATGTGGCGATCTGGGGCACGAACGAGGACAAGAACCGGGCCGCGCTCGAGCAGCTCGAGCGGCACGGCACCAAGGTGCTGGCGCTCAAGTGCGACGTCGGCGACGAGGCGCAGGTCGAGGCGTCGTTCGCGGAGACCGTCGGGGCGCTGGGGAAGGTCGACTCGTGCTTCGCGAACGCTGGCATCGGCGGGGGCGGGCATCGCTTCATCGACATCCCGACCGAGGACTGGCACCGGGTGCTGCGCGTCGACCTCGACGGCGTCTTCTTCACGTTGCGCGCGGCGATCCGCCACATGGTCGAACGCGGCGAGGGCGGCAGCGTCGCGGTCACCTCGTCGGTGTCGACCCTGATGGGAGCCCCCCGTAACCAGGCCTACGCCTCCGCGAAGGGCGGGATCATCGCCATGATGAAGGGCCTCGCGGTGGAGTACGCACGTGACGGCATCCGGGCGAACGCGATCCTTCCGGGCTGGATCGAGACGCCGATGACCGAGGGCGCGTTCTCGTGGGATCGCTTCGTCGACAAGGTGATGCCGCGCGTGCCGATGCGGCGGTGGGGTGTCGGCGCCGACTTCGGCGGGATCGCTGCGTACCTCGCGAGCGACGCGTCGACGTACCACACCGGTGACGTGCTCGTCGTGGACGGCGGCTATGCCATCTTCTGACCCGAGCGCTTCTGACCAAGCGTTTCTGCGCGGCCCGCGTCGCGTGACGTCCCGCGCCCGGCGTCGGCCGACTTCCCCACGCTCCTTCGCTTCCAGTCCGAGCAGTGTGCGGTCAACGGCTCCCCGCTCTATGCGACCCTGCTCGCCGCCGCGGCCGCCGACGCAGAGAACGCGGGCCCGTGCCTCGACGTGCTGCGCGGCCATGAGAAGGACCCGCTCGGCACCGCGCTCGTGCTCCGGTTCATGGGCGGCGTGCACCGCCTCGCGCTCGAAGGTGACGCGCCCGGGCTCGCGGCGTTCTATCCGTCAGCGGGCGGCTCGCTCGAGGCCGGCGACCCGTGGCCTGCGTTTCGTGAGGTCGTCGCCGCAAACGTCGACCTGCTCCGCGCCCGCCTCGCCGACGGTGTGCAGACCAACGAGGTCGGCCGGGCCGCGGCGCTCGCGCCTGCGTTCCTGACCGTCGCGATCGAGACCGGTCACCCGCTCCGAGTCCTCGAGGTGGGGGCGAGCGCGGGGCTCAACATGCGGTGGGACCAGTTCCACTACGAGGACGGCGACGAGAGCTGGGGAAGCGACGCGTCGCCGGTGCGCCTCGCAGCGCGTTGGTCCGGGACGCCGCGGCCGTGGCGAGATGCGCCCTCGAGTGACGGCATCGTCGTCGAACGCGCCGGATGCGATCCGAAGCCGATCGATGCGATCGGTGACGAGGGTCGCCACAAGCTGCGCTCGTTCGTGTGGCCCGACCAGATCGAGCGCCTTCGCATCCTCGACGCGGCGATCGAGGTCGCCCGGTCCGCGCCGGCCACGATCGATCAGGAGGAAGCGGTGCCGTGGCTCGGCCGCAGGCTCGCCGAGCCGGCTGAGGGCGCCGCGACAGTCGTGTACCACTCGATCGTCATGCAGTACCTGAACAAGGCGAACCGCGCCGCGGTCGCGCAGGCGATCGCCGACGCCGGCAACCGCGCCACTCCCGACGCGCCCGTCGCCTGGCTCCGCATGGAGCCGGGATGGGTCGAGGGCCGCGCCAACGTGACGTTGACGACGTGGCCGGGCGGACGCGAGCGGCTGATCGCGCTGACCGGGTTCCACGGCATGCCCGTGGAGTGGAGCGGGCCGAACGGGCTCAGGCGGTAGCGGGCACGGTCGCGTCGATGGCCGCCTCAGGGTGCTTCGCCGCCCACCGCCGGTCGGTGCCAGGCAGTGAACACCTTCGCTGCGCAGAACCCGAGTGCCAGCGTGACGAAGCCGCCGACCGCGTCGAGGAAGTAGTGGTTCGCGGTGACGACGATGCAGTACACCGTCGCGATCGGGTAGAGGACCAGCAACGCCCTCGCCCAGCTCGACTTCAGCTGCGGCCACATCACGAGCACGCACCACATCGCCCATGCGCAGTGCAGCGAGGGCATCGCGGCGTACTGGTTCGAGAGCTTCGACATCGCGCCCGAGTCGAACGACCACAGCGTGCCGAACTTGTCGAGCGTGTCGACGAACCTGAAGGACGGGTCAAACTGGTGCAGCAGCCGCGGCGGCATGAGCGGGAACGTCGCGAACCCGATGAGCGCGAAGCCGGTCGTGAACGCCAGCGTGTTGCGCCACAGGGGATACCGCTTCGGGAAGGACCGGAACATCCAGATGAGAGCCACCGTCGTGACCACGAAGTGGAAGCTGCCGTAGTACACGTTCCAGAAGACCATGAACCAGTGCCAGCCGAGCACGGCGCTCTGGATGGCCTGCTCGTGGAAGATGTGGAGGAACTCCTCGATGCGGATGATGTGGCGCGCCTTGGCGAAGGCTTCGTCGTCCGACACCGACGCTGAGCCGAACTGGTTGCGGATGTAGGAGTAGACGCCGTAGAAGGCCAGGACGTAGAGAACCTCGCGCCACCAGTAGAGGCGGCGGGGCGCAGCGAGCGCGGCGGGACCGGCCGAGGACGCGGCTTGGCCCTGTTGCGCGTCGACGAGATGCGCCACCTGCTCCCCTTCGTCGGTTCACGCCGCCCCCCGGACCCACTCTCCGACAGGCAGAATTCGCTCAGCCTATGGGTGTGCGCTGCCGATCGGAGTTCATCGTGCGTCACAACACAAGCATGGGTTCCTCTAGGGTGCCAACGGCTTCCCCCGAGCACTGTGCTTTCGATCGCAAGCTCGCAAGGAGGACTTCGTGTCCCGCAAGCCATTCCTGACCTTCATTGCCGTCTCGGCCGCCTCCGCCCTCGCCGCGCTCGGCGTCACCGCGTGCGGCAACGGCAACAGCGACAACGCCACCGTCGTGCAGGCCGCGGCAACCCCCCAGTTCCTGAACGAGTCAGCCGACCGCACTGCGGCGGTCGAGAGCGGGCGCTTCGAGATGAGCGTCGACGTGCCGGCCTCGAGCCAGGTGCCGAGCGGCTTCTCCATCAAGGGCTCGGGTGCGTTCGACCTCGCGAACAAGAAGTCCGACACCACCATCGACCTCGGCGGGCTCATCGAGGCCGCCAAGGCGGGTGACAACGCCGAGAGCCTCGCCCTCCTCGGTGACGGCAAGTTCGAGATCATCACCGACGACGCCTCGGTCTACGTCCACGCCGGCTTCCTGTCGGCGTTCCTCGGCGGCGACAACGCCAAGCCGTGGATCAAGCTGCCCGCGAACGACAAGAGCGTGTCGGTCACGAACGACCTGAGCGGAGGGCTCGCCGACGCGACCGCGCTCCTCGACCTCCTCCGGGACAAGGGCGCGACGGTCACCGACCAAGGCCAGGCCGATGTGCAGGGCCAGTCGACGCACCACTTCAACGCGACGATCACCGTCGCCGACGCGCTCGCCGCCGCGCCCGCAGCAAGTCGGCGAGCGCGCCCACGCGTTCATCGACCAGCTCGGCGCAGCCGAAGGCAACGTCAAGATCCCGATCGACGTGTTCGTCGACGACCAGGGCCTCATCCGTCGCATGCAGATGACGTTCGACGGCGACGTCTTCAAGTCGCTCGCAGGCACCGACCCCCAAGCCGCCGCGGCGCAGGGACCGATGACGTTCACGATCGACTTCCTCGACCTCGGCCAGTCGGTCGACATCCAGCTGCCTCCCGCCGACCAAGTCGGCGACGCGAGCGGCTTCGCCAAGATGTTCCAGGACGCGCCGTCCGACACGGGTTCCTGACCGCGAGCCACGACGTCAACTGACCGCCGCGTAGTGTCCCCCGCATGGGGGAACGCAGCGTCGACACCGGATCGATCCACCTGACCATCGCCGAGGAGGGCGTGGGCGGCCGTCCGCTCATGCTCGTCCACGGCTTCACGGGCGCGAAGGAAGACTTCGGCGACTTCCTCGTGCCGCTCGCCGAACGGGGCTGGCACGTCGTCGCGCCCGACCTTCGCGGGCACGGCGCGAGCGACAAGCCGACCGACGAGAGCGCCTACACGCTGCCGATCTTCGCGGGTGACGTGCTGGCGCTCGCCGACGCGCTCGGGTGGTCGCGCTTCACGCTGCTCGGCCACTCGATGGGCGGGATGATCGCGCAGCAGATGTTGCTCGCGGCGCCCGACCGGATCGAAGCACTGATCCTCATGGACACTGCGCACGGCCGGCTCGAGGGCGCCCTCGACGAGGGGATGCTCGAGCGGGCGATCGCCTTCATCCGAGCCAACGGGATCGAGGCCTGGAAGCAGATGATGGAGTCGCAAGCCGACCGCGGGCTGTCGCACTCCCGCCGACCTGCGGGTTCGGGCGGAGCGACCCGGTTACGTCGAGTTCGGCGAGCGCAAGCTGCTCGCGGTGTCGCCGGCGATGGTCGCGTCGGTGCTCGGGCAGTTCGCGACTGTCGACGACCGACTCGAGCGGCTGGCCGCACACACGACTCCGACGCTCGTGATCGTGGGCGAGCAGGACAAGCCGTTCATCGGCCCGTCCGAGCGCATGGCCGACGTGATGCCCGGAGCGCGCCTCGCGGTGATCCCCGACGGCGGGCACTCGCCGCAGTTCGAATCCCCCGACGCCTGGTGGCAGGCGCTGAGCGGCTTCCTCGATCGCGTGCAGCAAGGAGCAGCGGCATGAGCGACACCGGCACTCCTCATCACTCCGGAGACGCCGCGCTCGAGGTCGTGCGCGGCTACGGCGTCGACGTGATGTTCACGCTCAACGGCGGGCACGTGTGGCCGCTGTACGACGCCGCCGTGAAGCAGGGCGTGCGCATCGTCGACGTGCGCCACGAGCAGACCGCGACGTTCGCGGCCGAGGGGTGGGCGAAGCTCACGCGCCAGCCCGGGCTCGCCGTCCTCACCGCCGGTCCCGGCGTCACCAACGGCGTCAGCGCGATCACCACCGCGCACTTCAACGGCACGCCCCTCGTCGTGCTGGGTGGACGCGCACCGCAGGCGCGCTGGGGCTCGGGGTCGTTGCAGGAGCTCGACCACGTGCCGATCGTCGCGTCGATCACGAAGTCGGCCCGCACGGTGACGGCGCCCGGCGACACGGCGAAGGAGATCCAGCACGCGGTCACCACCGCGATGACCCCGCACCGTGGCCCGGTGTTCGTCGACTTCCCGATGGACGTGATCTTCGGCTCGGCGACGGCTCCGGAGGGGAACGGCACGGTGCCACGCGGTGTCGATCCCGACCCCGCGGACGTCGAGCGCGGCTGCTGCGCTGATCGCCGCGGCCGAGCGTCCCGCGATCATCGTGGGCAGCGACGTGTATTGGGAAGGCGCATGGCCCGCGCTCATGCGCTTCGTCGAGACGATGCGAGTGCCGTGCTGGTTCAACGGTCTCGGTCGCGGGTGCCTGCCCGCTGACCACGAGCTCGCGTTCACGCGGACCCGCGGCCTGCTGAAGACCGACGCCGATCTCGTGGTGATCATCGGAACCGCGCTCGACTTCCGCCTCGGGTTCGGCCGCTTCGGTGATGCGCCCGTCGTGCACATCTGCGACGCGCCCGAGAGCCGGGCTGCGCACGTCACGACGGCGGCCTCGCCAGCCGGCGACCTCACCGCGATCCTCGACGGCATGACCGCTTGGGGCGGTGGCAACCGTGCCGATCACGAGCCCTGGATCGCGAAGGTGCGCGAAGCCGAGTCGGCCGCCGCCGTGCGACGAGCGCGACTTGCTCGATGCCGGAGGCGACGCGATCAAGCCGACCCGCGTCTACGGAGAGCTCGGCAAGCGGCTCGCGCGCGATGCCGTCGTGATCTGCGACGGCGGCGACTTCGTGTCATACGCCGGGAAGTACGTCGAGGTCTACACGCCGGGTTGCTGGCTCGACACCGGCCCGTACGGCTGCCTCGGCAACGGTCCCGGTTACGCGATCGCCGCGCGGGTCGCCCGTCCCGATGCGCAGATCGTGGTGATGCTCGGCGACGGGGCGGCGGGGTTCTCGCTGATGGACGTCGACACGCTGGTGCGGCACAACCTCCCGGTCGTGATGGTCGTCGGCAACAACGGATGCTGGGGCCTCGAGAAGTACCCGATGCAAGCGATCTACGGCTACGACGTCGCGTGCGACCTGCAACCTGAGTGTCGTTACGACGAGATCGTCAAGGCGCTCGGTGGCGCGGGCGAGATCGTGCGCACGCCCGACGAGGTCGGCCCCGCGCTCGATCGTGCGTTCTCGGCGGGCGTGCCCTACCTCGTCAACGTGATGACCGACCCCACCGACGTCTATCCGCGGTCGTCGAACCTCGGCTAAGCGCTCCGCAACGAAAGGTCGTTGCACGCCTCGCACACTTCGGGCGGGATGACGCCGACGCGCATCAGCAGCGCGAACGCCTTGCATCCGAGGCAGTAGGCGAAGACCGACTCGAGCGTCGCGGCGAGTCGTGATCGCGGCGACGAGCACGAGCGCCACTGTCGTGTTGTCGAACGCCGCCCAAGAGACGAGCGCGCTCACCGAGAGCACCGCGCCGATGCCCTGGGCGAACCGCTTCGGCGGACCGGGCACGAGCTTGGGCTCGATCGGCAGGCGGGGCGTGACGACCTTGGTGACGAGGAGGCCGAGCGGGCTGAACCGCGGCCCTGCAGCGAGCCGGGCGACGAAGCCGTAGGCGAGCGGCACGAGGACCCAGTGCTGCCCGCCGAGGACCGCGATCGTCATCAGAACGACACCTGCCGCGACCAGGCGCGCCGACACCTCGTTCACCGGGTTCGGGAAGCGCAGGAGCTCGGGCACGCTCACAATGCGAGGGTACCGCCGAAAACCCGACCTATCTACTCGGGATTCAACGCCCCCGCGTCGTTGGGCCGCCTACTCGGCGAGCCGCGTCGTTGGGCCGCCTACTCGGCGGCCTTGTCCAGGAAGCGCTCGACGTTGACGATGACCCGGGTCACCTTGCCCGCGGCGATGAGCCCGCGGTTGTCGGACACCGACACGGTGAAGATCAGCCTGCGGCCCTCGACCTTCTCGAGGGTGGCCTCGGCCTTGGCCTTGCCTCCGACCGCGGTCGGTGCCAGATGGTCGAGCTGGACACGCATGCCGACGGACGTCTCACCCGACCGGAGGTGACCGACGAGCGCGGCGCAGGCCGCTTCCTCGCACAGCGCCACGACCCTCGGAGTGGCGAGCACCGGCACGTCACCCGACGCCATCGCACACGCCGTGTCGGCATCGCCGACGACGAGATCCGCCTCGCCCCACAGGCCGGGTTCCAACGCCACCGTAGGTACGATACGGCGTCGTTCGCGCGGCGTTCCAGCCAAGCGACCCGCATGTCGAAACGGTTACGACGCCGACCAAGGGGCTCGTGTGATCGAGGAAGCCGTCCTCCAGAAGGTGCTCGGTGCCGCGCTGCGCCACGGTGGTGACTTCGCGGAGGTGTTCGCAGAAGATCGCCGAGCGTCGAGCGCCGCGCTCGATGACGGGAAGGTCGAGGAGCTGAGCTCGGGACGCGACCGCGGCGCAGGCATTCGTGTCGTCGTCGGTGAGACCACCGGGTACGCAACCACGTCCGATCTGTCCGAGGGCGGGTTGCTCGCCGCGGCCGAGGCCGCGAGCGCAGCGGCCCGGGGCGGCTCCGGCGGAGCGCGGGTCGTCGATCTCACTCGGCGAGCCGTGAACCGGCCGAACGAGGTGATCACCGCGCCCGAGTCGGTCGCCAAGGCTGTCAAGGTCGAGCTGCTGAAGCGCGCCGACTCCGCCGCTCGGGCCACAGGCGCGTCGATCGTGCAGGTGTCGGCCGCGTACGGCGACAGCCGGCGTCGCATCCTCGTCGCGAACAGCGACGGCCTGCTGGCTGAGGACGATCAGGTGAAGACGCTGTTCCGCGTGCAGCGCGGTCGCGAGCGGCGACACCGGCATGCAGACCGGCTACGAGTCGGTCGGGCACCCGATCGGCTTCGAGCTGTTCGACCGCTACGACGTCGAGGAGCTCGCCCGCACGGCGGCACAGCGCGCGCTGCTGAAGCTCCGGGCTCGGCCTGCGCCGTCGGGGAGGCTCCCTGTCGTGATCAAGAGCGGGGGTGGTGGAGTTCTCTTCCACGAGGCGTGCGGCCACGGCCTCGAAGCCGATCTCGTCGCGAAGTCCGCATCGGTGTTCCGCGGCAAGTCCGGCGAGCTCGTCGCGTCACCGCTGGTCACACTCGTCGACGACGGCACCATGGGCGGCGAGTGGGGCGCGATCGGCATCGACGACGAGGGCCACGCCGCGCAGCGCAACGTCCTGATCCAAGACGGGATCCTCACCGACTACATGTGGGACTTCCTGCGCGCTCGCAAAGAGGGCCGCGACTCGTCGGGCAACGGTCGCCGCCAGAGCTACCACCACCTCCCGATGGTGCGCATGACGAACACGTTCGTCTTGAACGGCACCGACGACCCCGACGAGATCATCCGCCAGACCGATCACGGCGTGTACGTGGCGCACCTCGGCGGTGGCCAGGTGAACACCGCCACGGGCGACTTCGTGTTCGGCATGAACGAGGCGTACATGATCGAGAACGGCGAGCTCACCGATCCGCTCCGCGAAGGCAACCTCATCGGGAACGGCCCCGACGTCCTGCGCAACATCGACGTGCTCGGCAACGACTTCGCGATGGGCAGCCCCGGCACGTGCGGCAAGGACGGCCAGGGCGTGCCGGTCGGCGACGGCCAGCCGACGTTGCGGGTGACCGGCCTCACGATCGGCGGCACCGCGGCATGAGCGAGCTGCTCGACGTCGCCCGTCGGGTCGCCGAGCAAGCCAAGCCGGGCGAGCAGGTCGAGGCCTTCGTCGCGCGGTCGACGCGGGTCGCGGTGCGTGCCTACCAGGGCGAGGTCGAGGCGTTGACGTCCGCCGAGTCGTCGGGCATCGGCGTGCGTGTGATCGTCGACCACCGCGTCGGGTTCGCGCACGCGGGCACGCTCGACGAGGGCGCGATCACCGAGGCGCTCGCGGAGGCTCGCGACAACGCCGAGTTCGGCGAGGTGGACGAGTGGAACGGGCTTGCGGTGCCCGACGGCGTCGAGCCGCCCGAGCTCGACCTCTACCGGCCCGAGCTCGCCAGCTTCCCGACCGATCGCAAGGTCGAGCTCGCGCTCGAGCTCGAACGGGCGACGCTGGCGGGCGATCCCCGCATCACCGGTGTGCGCACGTCGTCGTACGGCGACGCGGCGGGAGAGGCCGCGATCGCGACGAGCACCGGCATCGCCGTGTCGTCGCGTGCGACGTCGTGTTGGCTCACGGTCCACGCGCTCGCCGCGCAAGACGGCGAGGTGCAGTGGGGCTATGGCATCGATGTCGGGCGCACGCAGGACGAGCTCGACATCGCCACGACGGCTGCCGACTCCGTCGAGCGAGCCACCCGCATGCTCGGAGCGCGAGCAACCGAAGTCGCGACGGCTGACCGTCGTGCTCGACCCTCGCGTCGCCGCGTCGTTCCTGTCGATCGTGGGCGGCACGCTCACCGGCGAGCGAGTCCTCAAAGGACGTTCGCCGTTCGCCGACCGGATGGGCGACGTCATCGCCGCGCCGGTGCTCACGCTCGTCGACGACGCGACGAACCCCGAATCGCTCGGCGCCGACTCCCACGACGGTGAGGGCCTCGCGACGAGACCGAGCACGTTGATCGACGCCGGTGCCCTCACGACGTTCCTGCAGAACAGCTACACGGCCCGCCGCGCGAAGACGGTCTCGACCGGATCGGCAGTGCGCGGCTACTCGTCACGGCCCGGCGTCGGCTGCCTCGCGTTGATCCCCAAGGCGGGAGCACTCTCGGTCGAGGAGCTCTACGCGGAGGTCGGCGAAGGCGTGCTCGTGCAAGAGGTCACCGGCCTCCACTCCGGCGTCAACCCGGTGAGCGGCGACTTCTCCGTCGGAGCGGAAGGCGTCATGATCCGCGACGGCGTGCTCGCCGAGCCGGTGCGCGAGATGACGATCGCGTCGACGCTGCAGCGGATGCTCCTCGACATCGTCGCCATCGGCGGCGACCTCGAGTGGCTGCCCGGCGGCGACGCCGGTGTGAGCCTCGCCATCGGCGACGTCGCGCTGAGCGGCTCGTAGCGATGGGTCAGCCGACCGGCGAGGGGATCGAGCGCCATCCGCACCTTGCTCAGCCGAAGCGCGACGGATGGGTGAGTGTCGACCTTCACTCCCACACGATGTGGTCCGGCGACTGCACGACGACGCCGGAGGAAGTCGAGGAAGCGGTCGTCGCGTCGGGTATCGATGTGTTGTGCATCACCGACCACAACGCGATCCGCGGTGCGGTCGAGCTGTCGGCCCGCTTGCCCTGCCGCGTCGTGGTCGGCGAGGAGCTGCGCACGCACGCGGGTGAGGTCATCGGCCTGTTCCTCACCGAGCGAGTGCCGTTCGGCGTGAGCGCGCTCGAGGCCGCGGCTCGCATCAGGGCCCAAGGCGCGCTCGTGTACATCCCGCATCCGTTCGACCCGGTGCGTCACAACCTGCGGGAGGCCGAGCTGCGCGAGCTCGCGGCCGAAGGCCTCATCGACGCGGTCGAGGCGTTCAACGCCAAGACGTCGCTCTCGCACCTCAACGACCAGGCCGCGGCGCTCGCGCTCGAGCTCGACCTGCCCGCCGGGGCCGGCAGCGACGCGCATGTGCCCGAGGCGCTCGGTGCCGCATACGTCGAGATGCCCGACTTCGACGGTCCCGCCGACTTCCTCGTGTCGCTCCACGAGGCGGAGGTGGTGGGCCACCACTTCGACCGTGCGCGGGCCGTGGCGCCCGCGGATCGTGCCGTCGACCTCGATCGACTGAGCGTCAGCGCGACCGGTCGGGGAGCAGCACGACGGTGACCGCGGCCGTGGCGAAGCGCGAACGCGACGCGCTCGCCGTCGGCCTGGGGAAGCGAGAGCGTCGCGGCGGCATCGCGGACGTCGACGACGATTGCGAGCGGCGCCACGACGATCGTCGGGTTCCCGTCGATCGTGTCGGGATCGAACGTCGCGAGCACCTCCACGCGATCGCCGACTGTCAGCGTCAACGTGTCCGCGTCGAGCGGCACTGCGATCCCGATGTTCCCATCGGGGATCATGCCGTGCCCGGCCACACGGCTCTCGACGACTGGCTCGCCTTCGAGGATCGCCGCCGACGCGACCTGTGCGATGGGCGTCTCGGTGAGCGCGCCCGAAGGAATGACCGCGAGCGGTCGCTCTTCGAGCATCGTGTCGCCGGGCTGGATCGTCGTGCCCGGTGCGATGTCGTGTGTGGCCACGACGACCGAGCGGGTGGTGCCGTAGCCGGCCCGTGCTTCGCGGGCGGCAGCAACGGTGCTGCCCACGACGAGCGCGGTCACGAGCGCGAGCGCGCCGGTGAGCGCCCAGTACAGAACGGGCCGGCGCCGGATGCGGAGCCGAGACATGCGTCCTCCTCAGATCAGATGTGATCGAGGGGAAGGTGCACAGGCAGATGGACGAGCCTAGGGGAGGTGCGGGATCGCGTCGAAAAGCAGTGCCCGCACGCGTGCGATGTTGCCCTCGAAGAACGCGAACACCATCTCTTCGGTGACCGGCTCGACACCGGTCACGCCTTCGAGGCCGACGTCGTAGTCGGTGATCAGAGCGACCGCCGCGTAGGGGATCGCCAGCTCGGCAGCGAGGACGGCTTCCGGATGGCCAGTCATGTTGATGACCTCCCATCCCATGGAGGTGAACCAGCGCGACTCGGCGCGGGTCGAGAAGCGTGGCCCTTGGACGACGACCATCGTGCCGCCGTCGTGGACGGGGAGCCCGAGCCTGCCGGGCCGCGGCGACGAGCACCGATCGCATCGCGGCGTCGTATGGATCGGCAAACGACACGTGGTGGACCTCAGGTCCGTCGAAGAACGTGTCGGGTCTACCCGAGGTGCGATCGACGAGCTGGTCGACCACGACGAGCTCGCCCGGATGCACGTGCACCTGCAACGAGCCCGCGGCGCACGGCCCGACGATCGCCCGAACGCCGAGCTCGCGCATCGCCCACACGTTCGCCCGATAGGGGATGCGATGAGGAGGGAGCTCGTGCTTGCGTCCGTGTCGGGGGAGGAACGCCACCCGTCGGCCGGCGACGTCGCCGATCGTGAGGGGAGCCGACGGTCGCGCCGTATGGCGTGTCGATCGTGACGTCCTCGACGTCATCGAGGAAGGAGTAGAAGCCCGACCCTCCGAAGACCCCGACGTCGGCCTGGGGCACCGGTCAGTCGCTCGAGCTGCTCGACGACCCTGAGCTGGACGACCCTGAGCTGGACGACCCGGAGCCGGACGAGCTCGGCGTGGATGTCGCCGGCGACGAAGTCGACGACCCGGAGTCGCTGGAGTGCGAGTGGCCGCCGTGGCTGTGGTCGTGGGAGTGGCTGTGATCGCCGGAGCTGGAGCTGGAGCTCGAGTCGCCGTTGCTGCTGCCGCTGCTGCTGCTGCCGCTGCTGGCGCTGGTCTTCTTGCTGCCCGACCGGCTGTCGTTCTTGTAGAAGCCGTCACCCTTGAACGTGATGCCGATCGACCCGAACACCTTGCGCAACGGGCCGCCGCAGTGGGGGCACACCGTGAGCGACGCGTCGGAGAACGACTGCACCACCTCGAGCTCGCGGCCGCATCCCTTGCAGCGGTACTCGTAGGTGGGCATTCGGATCTCCCGAGATGGTTAGCAGTCGACAGGGCCGAGTGCTAAGGCTACCGCCTCCAGGGCCAGCAACGGAGGCCTGTCTCTGTATGGTGGCCGAGATGGTGCGGAAGGCGGTGATACCGGCAGCGGGGCTCGGCACGCGCTTCCTGCCAGCGACGAAAGCGCAGCCGAAAGAGATGCTGCCGCTCGTCGACAAGCCCGCGATCCAGTACGTCGTCGAAGAGGCCGTGCGGGCCGGGATCCGACGACATCCTCATCATCACGGGCCGCGGCAAGCGATCGCTCGAAGACCACTTCGACCGGTCGTTCGAGCTCGAGTTCTACCTCGAGAAGGCCGGGCGCGAGAGCGACGTGGCGGCCATGCGGGCGATCGCCGAGCTCGCCGAACATCCACTACGTGCGCCAGGGCGAGCCCGAAGGGACTCGGGCACGCGGTCGGGGTCGCGCGCGACCACATCGGCGACGAGCCCTTCGCGGTCCTCCTCGGTGACGACCTGATGGCCGAGACCTCCCGCGTGCTCGAAGACATGATCGAGGCGAGCGAGCGCACCGGCGCGTCGGTGATCGCGCTGAAGGAGTTCCCTCCCGATGAGATCTCCTTCGTACGGCTGCGTCGCTATCGACCCGGTCGTCCGACCCAGCCGAGCTCGTCCGCATCCGTGGCCTCGTCGAGAAGCCGCGTGCGGAAGACGCGCCGTCGAACCTCGCGATCATGGGTCGCTACGTGCTCACGCCCGCGATCTTCGAGTGCATCGAACGGGTGGCGCCTGGTCGCGGCGGAGAGATCCAGCTGACCGACGCGATGTCGCTGCTCCTCGAGCGCGAGGCGCTCTGGGGCCTGCGGTTCACCGACGGTCGCTACGACACTGGCAACAAGCTCGACTGGCTGCGGGCGACGGTCGAGCTCGCCCTGATGCGCGAGGACCTCGGTCCCGGCTTCCGGAAGTACCTCGCCGAGCTGGCCAAGCGCGAGGGGCTCGTGTGATCTCGGCTGCCGAAGCGAGGGCGTTCGTTCTCGCTTCATGTGCTCGCGTGCACCCGAAGGCGATGCCCCTGAACGACGTGCTCGGCTGCGCGACATCGGTGCCGCTCGACGCACCCGAAGACGTGCCGCCCTTCGACAACACCGCGATGGACGGGTACGCGGTGCGTGCGGTCGACACCGTCAGCGCTTCGCCGCCGACGCCGGTGCGGCTCGAGGTCGTCGGGTTGCTGCCCGCAGGAGCCCCTCCCACCTTCGAGGTCGCGCCCGGTCGCGCGGTGCGGATCATGACGGGCGCGGCCATGCCGCCGGGCGCCGACGCGGTCGTGATGGTGGAGGAGACCGAGGAGTCCGACGACGGGACGGTGCTGATCCGGCTCGAAGTCGCCGCCGGTGACGCGGTCCGCCGCGCGGGCAGCGACGTGCGGATCGGCGAGCGTGTGTTCGAGCCGCAGACGGTGATCGGCCCGGCGCACCTCGGCGTGCTCGCTTCGCTGGGTTTCGCACGGGTGCCGGTGTATCCGCGGGCGCGGGTGGGCGTGATCTCGACCGGCGACGAGCTCGTCGAGGGCGGCGGTCCGCTCGCTCCCGGACAGATCCGCGAGTCGAACCGCGAGATGCTGCTCGCGCTCGTCGAGCAGGCGAACTGCGTCCCGGTCGACCTCGGCCTCGGCTCGCGACGACAAGGACGAGATCGCCGACGTGTTCACCCGAGGCGCCGCCGAGTGCGACGCGCTGATCTCGTCGGGAGGCGTGAGCATGGGCGACTTCGATCTCGTGAAGGTCGTGCTCGACGAGATCGGCGACATGCGATGGATGCAGATCGCGATCAAGCCCGCGAAGCCCTTCGCGTTCGGCCTCGTCGGCGAGCGGCGCACCCCGGTGTTCGGCCTGCCGGGCAACCCGGTGTCGTCGCTCGTCTCGTTCGAGCTGTTCGCCCGTCCCGCGCTGCGCCAGATGATGGGTCACGTCGACATCGACCGCCCTCGAGTCACGGCGATCACTGATGCCGATCTGCGCCGCGGTCCGGACGGTAAGACCCACTACCTGCGCGTCACCGGCAAGTTCGGCGCCGACGGTCGGTACCACGTGGTGCCGGTTGGGGCGCAGGGCTCTCACCAGCTCGCGGCGACCGCGTCGGCCGATGCGCTGGTCGTGCTGCCCGACGGTGAGGGCGTGCCCACGGGGGCCGATGTCCCCGCCTTGTTGCTGATGTGATCCGGCCGCATAGCCTGGACCGGTGACCGCCGACTGCGCTTCCGAGGTCCTCGTCCCCGAGGACCTTGTAGACCCGCACGGCCGCACTGTTCGCGACCTGCGCATCTCGGTCACCGACCGCTGCAACTTCCGCTGCTCGTACTGCATGCCGGCCGAGGGGATGCAGTGGCTCCCCCGCAGCGACCTGCTCACCTTCGAGGAGATGGAGCGCATCGCCCGGGTGTTCGTCGAACGGTTCGGCATCGACGGCATCCGCCTGACCGGTGGTGAACCGACGGTTCGGGCGCATCTCCCGCTGCTCGTCTCGAAGCTCGCGGCCCTCGACGTCGACCTCTCGATGACGACGAACGGCGCGACCTTCCGCTTGCTCGCCGAGGATCTGCGGGCGGCGGGGCTCGACCGGGTCAACGTCTCGCTCGACTCGCTTCGACGCGAGCGCTTCCTCGCCATCACCAGGCGCGACGAGCTCGAGCGCGTGCTCGACGGCATCGCCGCGGCGAAGGAGGCCGGGTTCGACCTGGTCAAGGTGAACGTCGTGCTCGAGCGCGGGATGAACGACGACGAGATCGTCGACTTCGCGACGTGGGGCCGTGAGCAGCAGGTCGCCGTGCGGTTCATCGAGTTCATGCCGCTCGACGCCTCGGGTGCGTGGGTGCGCGACAAGGTCGTGTCGCAGGACGAGATCCTCGATGCGATCTCCGCCGTGTACCCGCTCGTGCCTGTCGCCGCCCGAGGGGCGGCGCCCGCCGACCGCTGGCTCTACGCCGACGGGCAGGGCGACATCGGGGTCATCCCGAGCGTCACCAAGCCGTTCTGCGGCGATTGCGACCGGGTGCGCCTGACCGCCGAAGGCCAGCTGCGCACGTGCCTGTTCGAGACCCGCGAGTTCGACCTGCGGGGCATCGTGCGTGGAGGCGGCAGCGACGACGACCTCGCCGCCGAGATCGTTCGCGCGGTGGGCACGAAGTGGGCCGGGCACTCGATCGGTCAGGTCACGTTCATCCGGCCGAACCGGAGCATGAGCCAGATCGGCGGCTAGTTGGTCATCTGGCTGCTCGGTGGTTCGAGCACGGGGAAGAGCTCGATCGCGAAGCGCATGCTCGCTGCTGCCCTGCCCGGTGAGGCGTGGATCGTCACCGGCGACGAGCACATCACGACGCGGATCCCGCGGCGGCTCGTCACCCCGCGGACATCCGAGGCGGACCCGCCGAGTGACGGTTGGGACGTCCTGCTCGTCGACGGCCGGCTCTCCCGCATGGCGCAGGTCGGCCCGGTCGGGTTGCGGATCCTCGACGCGATGTACCGGGGTGCCGCGGCCATGGCCGACGCCGGCGTCCACGTGATCCTCGAGGACGTCATCTGGGAGGAGCCAGTGCGAGCCCTTGCGGTCGCCGCGCTCGGGGACGTGCCGTGTCTCGTCGTGGAGCTGACCTGTGATCCGGATGTGGCGCTGGCCCGGGAGCGAGCCCGGGGCGACCGCTTCGTGGGCGCGGTGGCCGCCTACGCCGCTCTGCCGAAGGTGGTCGTCGAGCCCGAGCTTCGCCTCGACACGACGAGCCGCTCGGCGGCGGACTGTGCCGATGAGATCGTCGCTCTCGTCCGCACTCGGTCGGGCCGGGGCGGCTGACTTAGACTCCGGTCATGGCCCGCGAGCTCACGCACCTCGATCCGCTCGGCAGGGCACGAATGGTCGACGTCACGCCGAAGGACCCGACCCACCGCCGCGCCGTCGCCCGCTGCAAGGTCTTCATGCAGCCCGACACGACCGTGCTCATCGCCAACCGCGAGGTGACGAAGGGCGATGTGCTCGCCGTCGCTCGGGTGGCCGGCATCCAGGCGGCGAAGCGCACGTCCGACGTGATCCCCCTCTGCCACCCGGTGCTCGTCGGGTCGGTGTCGGTGAACTTCGAGATCGCCGACGATCACGTCAAAGTCGAGTCACAGGTCGACACCGTCGACCGCACTGGGGTCGAGATGGAGGCCCTCCACGCCTGCGCAGTGGCCGCGCTGACCATCTACGACATGTGCAAGTCGGCCGACCGCTCGATGGTCATCGGCGAGCTCACCCTCTGGGAGAAGACGGGCGGCCGGTCGGGCACCTACCGCCGCGCCCCTGACCTGGACGAGTGACGCGACCGTCAGAAAATCCAGTCAGATTTCTGACAGATAGTTTGGTCGCGACGGGCCCCCGTAGTAGAACCGAGAGGACCCAGGGGGGCTGTGCGGCCTGGGACGGACGCTTCGACGTCCGTCATCTCTTCGCCCGGCCCTGCACTCAATCCGATGCGACCATCCACCGCGCACCGCGCGGTCGGCGGTACGGTCGCCGAGACCCAAAGGCAGGCCTGGAGCGTGACACTCTTGGTTCTGGTCATCCTGGCGGTGATGTGGGCTGCAGTCCTGTTGCCACCTTGGCTGCGGGGCCGCACCTCAGACCGCCCCTCTGACTCCATCCACTCCTTCCGCCGTCAGCTCTCAGTTCTGGAGCGGGCGACGCCTGGACTGCCCGGCCAGAACCGGCCGGAGTCACTGATGACCCTTTCCGAGGCCCAGCGCCGTCGTCGCCTCATCATCGGGGTGCTCGGCATGCTCGCCGGCGCCACCCTCCTCGGTGCGTTCACCTCGTCGGGGAGCGCCCGCATGGGGCTCCTCGCGCTGAACCTGGTCTTCGATGCCGCTCTCGTCGGCTACCTCCTCCTCCTGGCGCAGGCCCGACAGGTCGCGGCCGAGCGTGAGATGAAGGTGCGCTACCTGCGCACTGCTCCTGCGCCGGGCACACAGCTCGCGCAAGCCGAGCGGCTCGAGGTCTTCGAGCACTCCTCGGCTCGCTAACCTGAGGCGCCCACCGCGGGGGTGTAGCTCAGTTGGTAGAGCGCAGCGTTCGCAATGCTGAGGCCGAGGGTTCGAATCCCTTCACCTCCACCGCGTCAGTGCAGGGAGACATCGGGTCGTCCATCGTCGTCCCCTGCGCAATCAGACCGCGGCGGTCACCTCAGTGCTCGCGGCTCGCGCTGCGGTCGACCTCACGCTGATCGGGGTAGCCCTCGTCACGTACCTCCGCGGGCTCCGGTTCCATGATCTCCCCGGGGCGGTGACGGACCGACAGATCGTCGACCTCGCACTCCACACCGTCGAGCTCGGCCCAGTCGTCGATCACGAGGGAGGCCTGCTCTTCCGACTCGCACAGCTCGCGATGGACCAGTTCCCCGTGACGGAAGACGCGCACCTCGATCGTGGGCACCTCGTCTCGCTCTTCGACGAACTCGCTGATCAGATGGCTCCTCTCCGGTTCAGGCCGCCAGCGCGCAATCTGCGGCGAACGCCGCCGCGGCAGCGAGATCCCCATCGTTCGGGTGGTGCTTGTTCAGCCCACCGACGAGCCGGAGCGGCAGCCAGGTGTCGAGGCCCCGGCAGCGGAACGTCGCGACGACCTCGAAGCCCTTGGTCTCGAGCAGCGCGACCATCGGGCGGGTGTACTGCCAGAACGGCAGCTCCGGGCCGCCGCTCGTCGCGAACACGAACGCCTTGCCGCGCTTCGCGGTCGACAACGAAGCCACGAAGGTCCGCAGCCGGGGATGGAACGCCATCCCGAATATCCCCGAACCGAACCCGACCAGGTCGTAGCCGCCGAGGGTGGCGACGTCCACGTCTTCGGGCTCGACTACCTCGGCGCCCAGCACGTCAGCCATCGCCGACGCGATCTTCCTCGTGTTGCCGTGCGAGACCGAGACGCACACAATCAGAGTCTTCATTCCTGGTCCTCCATCTCACGACTGGCTCCAAACCACCATCGATCGGTTCGAGGCCACGCGGTAGAGGCAAAGGTCTCGGCGCGGCTCGCCTCCTCGTGTTGCTGGGCATCACCGAGAGCAGCGGTGCGATCGGGCCCTGGATCGCCGGCCCACGTCTGCACATGATCACACCATGAGCCGGGCGCTGATCACCGATCTGTACGAGCTGAACATGGCCGCGAGCTACCTGCGCCGGGGGATGGACGGTCGAGCCACCTTCAGTCTGTTCGTCCGCAAGCTTCCCGCCCACCGGGGCTTTCTCGTGGCAGCTGGACTCGAGGACTGCTTGTCGTATCTCGAATCGTTCTCCTTCCACGACGAGGACCTGGAGTGGCTGCGGGAGGCGGGCTTTTCGCCCGACGTCGTGGACGCGTTTGCCGGGTTGCGCTTCACGGGCGACGTACACGCCGTCCCCGAGGGCCGGGTGGTGCTCACCGACGAGCCGCTCCTGGAGGTGACGGCTCCCATCGCCGAGGCTCAGCTGGTGGAGACCTACCTGCTCAACCAGGTCACCTTCCAGACCGCGCTGGCGACCAAGGCCACCCGCTGCCACCTGGCGGCCGGACACATCGAATTGGTGGACTTCGCACTGCGCCGCACCCACGGGACCGAGGCGGGCATCGCAGTGGCCCGGCTGTCGGCCATCGCCGGGTTCGCTTCCACCAGCAACGTCGAGGCCGCCCGGCGCTTCGGGTTGCGGGCGGCGGGCACCATGGCCCACTCCTACATCGAGGCGTTTCCCACCGAGGCCGAGGCGTTTCGCGCGTTCGCGCAGGATCTCCCCGAGCGCACCACGTTCCTCGTCGACACCTACGACACGCTCACCGGCGTGGCGACGGCCATCGAGGTCATCCGAGAGCTCGGTCTCAGCGGCTCGCTGGGCATACGCCTCGACAGCGGCGACCTGGTGGCACTGGCGCGCGACGCCCGCCGCCTCCTCGACGAGGCTGGTCTCCCGCAGGTGCGGATCTTCGCCAGTGGTGGGCTCGACGAGTACGACCTCGAGCGGTTCGTGGCCGAGCGTGCTCCGATCGACGCCGCCGGCGTCGGCACCCAGATGGGCGTCTCGGCCGACGCCCCGTCACTCGACAGCGCCTACAAGCTCGTCGCGTACGACGGCCGGCCGGTGCTGAAGCTGTCGGCCGGCAAAGTCACTTTGCCGGGCGCCAAGCAGGTGTGGCGACAGTCGCGCGTTGAGGAGGACCTCCTCGCCCAACGCGAGGAGCCCGGGCCGGATGGCTGGGAGCCCTTGCTGGTGCCGGTGATGCGAGCGGGGAAGCGTCTTGCCCCGCCCGATGGCATCGACCCGGCGCGCGCCCGCCTCACCCGCGATCTTGCTGGGCTCCCGGCCGAGGCCATGGCCTTGCGTGAGCCCGTGCCGCCACGGGTGCGGTTGTCAGCACGCCTCGATGCCCTCTCGCGCGAGGTCACGGCCGGCCTGCGCCGGCGGGGTGGGCCGGCCGGCGAGGGCTGACCGCGGTCAGGGACCTTCGGTCCTTCCCGGCCGGCCGTCTCGGCCACGACACTTGGGCGGTGGCCCACTCGAGGACAGACGATCGTGGCGCGGCGTCGTGAGTGGGCGCGCGCTCCTGATCGTCGATGTGCAGAACGACTTTTGCGAAGGCGGCTCGCTCGCCGTCACCGGCGGAGCGGAGGTTGCCCGGCGGATCACGGGATACCTCAGTGAACATGCAGCTGACTACGCGATCATCGTGGCCACCCGCGACTGGCACGAGGACCCAGGAACGCATTTCTCCGGCGCGCCCGACTACCGGGACTCCTGGCCGCCGCACTGCGTAGCGGGAACCGTCGGGGCGCAGTTCCATTCGGAGCTCGACGTGAGCCGCGTCAGCACCGTGGTGAGCAAGGGCCGGCATTCCGCCGCTTACTCGGGGTTCGAGGGCGACGACGCGGGTGAGGACCTCGAGTCGATCCTGGCCGAGTCACGGGTTCGTGCCGTCGACGTGTGTGGTCTTGCCACGGACTATTGCGTCCGGGCGACGGCTCTGGACGCCGTTCGGCGGGGGTTCGAAGCGCGGGTGTTGCTGGAGCTGTGCGCGGGCGTCAGGGCGGCGAGCATTCCCGAGGTCGTGTCCGAGCTGCAGGCGTCCGGGGTGGAGGTAGTCGGCTGGGAGACGTCGCCAGCGGCGCGCGACCAGGGATGACGAGACTGCGCTGCCAGAGGAGTCTCCGGCCCCCCGGACCTTCGACCCTTGGCCCGGCGGTCAGCCGAGGCGCACGCTGATGTGATGGAGGCTGTCGATACGGCGTCGGGCGCTTGGGTCGGTACCGCTCAGGGCATCGCGACGCCGATGTCGGTCGCGCTGGTCGGGACATACCCGCCCACGGAGTGTGGGCTGGCGACCTTCACCCGCAATCTGCGGGCCGCCATCGCCGAGCGCTCCTCGGGTTGGCGGGCGGCAGTGGTTCGCGTCCTCGATCGCTACGAGCCGGTGCCGTCCGGCGAGGTCGTCGAACAATGGGTTGCGGGAGATCCGGCGTCGCTGCGCCGTTCGCTCTCGGTGCTGAACTACTTCGATGCGGTGCTGCTTCAGCATGAGTACGGATTGTTCGGCGGCCCCGACGGCGCGCAAGTTCTTGACCTCATCGATGGTCTCCACGTCCCGCTCTTGGCCGTGCTTCACACCGCGCTGTTGGAGCCGAGCGCACACCAGCGCGAGGTGCTCGAGCGGATCCTCGACAGCGCCGCTGTGGCCGTCGTGCAGAGCCAAGCGGAACGCCGACGCATCCTCGCTGTGCACGAAGCGAGCCCGGACGCGGTGGTCATGATCCCGCACGGCGCGGCGCCCAATTTCTCGGGACCCGTGCTGCCGGACATCCCGCGGCCGTCGGTCTTGACCTGGGGCCTATTGAGCCCTGGAAAGGGAATCGAGCACGGGATCGCGGCGATCGCCCGGTTGGGCATCCACTCGCCCGCGATCTCGTACATCGTCGCCGGCGAGACGCACCCGAAGGTCCGCGCGGCCTACGGCGAGCAATACCGAGACGCGCTGAAGGCGCAGGCCTCCGCTCTTGGTGTGGGAGAGCGCGTCCAGTTCGACGACGCCTACCGCGACTGGGAATCGCTCGCGGCCCTCGTGCGCAGCGTCGATGTGGTGCTCCTCCCGTACGACTCGCGCGACCAGGTCAGCTCCGGCGTGCTCGTCGAGGCCCTGGCGTCGGGCAAGCCCGTCGTGGCGACTCGCTTCCCCCACGCGGTGGAGCTTCTTGCTGGTGGGGCCGGCATCCTCGTCGATCACGGCGACGTCGATGGCATGGCGCACGCGCTCGGGCGCGTGCTCTACGAAGACGGCCTCGCCGGTCGCATGGCGAGCGCCGCTCGAGTAGCAGCAATGCCCCTGCTCTGGCCGGCAGTAGGCGCTTCTTACCGCTCGCTGGTCAACCGTGTGGTGGCCGCGCTGACGGTGACGTGATCGCGTTGCCTCCGCCGTCGCTCCGTCATCTCTCGCGCCTGACGGATGACGTGGGGATCGTTGAGCACGCGCGCCTCGATCGGCCTCGATTCGACCTCGGCTATTGCACGGACGACGCCGGCCGGCTCCTCGCCGTCGCGTCAACGCTGCGGGAAGATCCCGACGCTCATCGTCTTGCCACTGTCGCGCTGAGCTTCCTGAGCCGCGCCCACAACGGCGATGGGACGTTCAAGCTTCGACTTCAGGCGGACGGCGTGTGGACCGGAGACGTCGGGAGCGATGACGCTTCGGGCCGTGTTCGATCCGAGCACTGGTGGCGGATTCGATGGGCTCGAGCGAGAGGGAGTCAATCGCAACCAGGGAGCAGAGTCGACGCTGGCCCTTGTGGCGACAATGGCGCAGGCCGCGAGACTGTCTAACGCCCCGCGCGTGACCTTTGGCCGCCCCGCGAGGCGGTTGAGTGGCGTTGAGTGACAGGAGGCAGTTGCGATGTCGATGCGCATCGTGGCGGGCACGGCGAACGTCGCCCTCGCCGCTGGCGTCGCAGCTGCGCTGTCGTGCGAGCTGACCCCTTGTGAGGTGGAACGGTTCCCTGACGGCGAGCTCAGACCGGTCGTCGCCAACGTCCGGGGTGACGACGTCTACGTGGTCGAACCGACCGGTCCTCCGGTGAGCGAGCACGTGGTCGAACTGTTGCTCTTGCTCGATGCCTGCCGTCGAGCCGGCGCGGAACGGGTGACGGCGGTGGTGCCCTACTTCGGCTACGCCCGGCAGGACCGGCGAAGCAAGCCTGGCGAGGCAGTCGGGGCGCGCGTGATCGCCGAAGCGCTTGTCTCGGCAGGCGCGCAGCGGCTCGTCATCGTGGATCCGCACACCGCTGCGCTGGAAGCGATGTGCAGCGTGCCGGTGGAGATGCTCACCGCTGTACCGGTCCTTGCTCGCGCCTTCTCCAGCGAGCTGGCCGAGGATGCCGTCGTCGTCGCTCCCGACCTCGGAGCGGTCAAGCTCGCCGAGCGGTACGCCGCGCTCGTGGCGCGCCCGGTCGCGATCGTACGGAAGACCCGGGTGAGCGGCGCGGCGGTACGGGCCGAGGAGCTGGTCGGACAGGTCGAGGGTCGATCGGCGCTCATCGTCGACGACATGATCAGCACGGGCAGCACCATCGAGGCAGCTGCGCGTGTGCTGCGGGCCCACGGCGCCACCGGCGACATCGTCGTGGCGGCGACTCACGGCCTGTTCGTGCCCCCGGCACCTGCCGCGCCTCGCCGCGCTGGCAAGCCGACTCGTCGTGACTGACAGCCTGCTCGGGGGTGACCATCCCGAGCTGCGAGTCGAGGTCCGCTCGATCGCTGCGCTGCTGGCCGACGCCATCGGCGGTCTTCACGACAACCAGGACATCGGCGAGCTCCTCACGCCTGGGTGACGCGGTCTGCTCCTGGTTGAACCCTCCGGGCCGCGATGGCGTAGAACACTCCTGAACAGTCGAACAGGGAGTGCCGTCATGAAGCTGCGTGTGTTGCTGGTTCCCGCTGTCGCGGCGATGTTCATCCTCGGGGCGTGCGGTGACGACTCCGGCTCGTCCTCCGCCACGACCGTCGGATCGTCCTCGGCGAGCACTGCTGCGCCGGCGGCCGCCGGAGGCGGCGGCTACGCCATCCCGTCCGATGCGACCGCGACGTCAGCCGCCTCGGCGGGCGGAGGCGCGACAGCCGCCAACACCGTCGTCGCCAAGAGCGTCGCCTACAACCCCGCACAAGATCACGGTGAAGGTCGGCGACACGGTCACGTTCAAGAACGACGACAGCTTCGCCCACACGTTCACCGCCGACAACGGCGAGTTCGACTCGAACAACGTGGACGGCGGCGGCAGCTTCCAGTTCACCACCGACAAGGCCGGCACGATCGCCTTCCACTGCAAGATCCACTCGAACATGCACGGGACGATCACGGTCGAGTCCTGAGGTCGCTCTTCACCACCTTCCCGAGCGCGTTGCGAGGCAGGGCATCGAGGAATCGCACGTGGCGCGGCCGCTTGTACTTGGCGAGCCGTTCGACCACACCACTCGATGAGGTCGGCCTCGCTGACCGCGTCGGCGGTCACCACATAGGCGACGACCGTCTCACCCCACTCGTCTGAGGGCTCGCCGGCGACCGCGGCCTCTGCGACGGCGGGGTGCTCGGCGAGCAGCTCTTCGATCTCGCGCGGATACACGTTGAAGCCGCCCGTGATGATCAGGTCCTTCGACCGGCCGACGATGCTGAGGTAGCCGTCGCCGTCGAACTCGCCGATGTCGCCGGTCAGGAACCATCCGTCGCGGAACGCGTCGGCGGTGGCGTCGGGGCGCTCCCAGTACGAGTGCAAGACGTTGGGTCCGCGGACGCAGATCTCGTCGTTGTCGCCGAGTCGCACCTCGACGCCGGGCAGCGCCGAACCCGACCGAGCCCGGCCGCCGGTCGCCGTCGTGAGGGTTCGACGTGTTCATGAACGTCTCGGTCATGCCGTAGCGCTCGATGACGCGCTGGCCCCCCGCTCGGCGAGCGCGCGCCACACGTCGGCAGCGAGCGCGGCCGACCCGGACACGCAGAGCCGCAGCGATGCGAGCTCGCCGACTCGTGGACTCGCGACGAGCCGCACGTACATCGTCGGCACACCGAAGAAGAGCGTCGCCTTCTCTGCCGCCGCGAGATCGAGCACGCCGTCCGCGCTGAACGGCGCGATCGCCATGCTGGCTCCCGTGAGCAACGTGCCGTGCACACCCACGCCAAGACCGTGCATGTGGAAAAGCGGCAGCGTGAGCACGAGCCGGTCCTCGGGCGTCCATCGCCACGCGGCGCGCACGCCCTCCGCGCTCGCGAGCGCGTTGCCGTGAGTCAAGACCGCACCCTTCGGTCGACCCGTCGTGCCCGACGTGAACATGAGCATCGCGGGGTCGTCGGGCCCGCTCGCATCGAGCACAGGCGATCCACCGCTCGTGGGGAGTCCGTCGAGTGACGGAGGGCAGCTCGGAGCTTCGGGCAGGCGCGCTGGATCGTCGAGCACCGCGAGCTTCGGCCGCGCCTCGCTCCACACGTTGCCCGCCTCGTTCGGTCCGAACGCGGTGTTGACGGGAACGACGATCGCCCCGAGGCGGAGCGCGGCGACGTGCGCGATCACGAGGTCGGCGGAGGGCGGGCAGCTCATCACGACGCGGTCGCCAGGCTCGATGCCCGCGGCGGCGAGGCGGGCTGCCGCCGCGGCGCTCTTGTCCTCGACCTCGGTCGCCGTCATCCACGGTGTCTCGGTGTCGCGGAGCACGAGAGCGTTCGGCGCCGCGGCCCATCGGGAGACCCAGGCCTTCGGCAGGGACTCGGCCGCGACCAAGTCCGCGGGCTCGCCGTCGAACCCGTGCTGGCGCCAGGCGGCGCGATCGTCGAGCGGGCCGGATCGCACCACGTCAGCCTGTCAGCCGGGAGGGGCCAAGGTCAGGACGTGTAGTCGCCCTGCACCGTCTGGAGCGCGAGGGCGGCGACTCGGTTGGCGCCTGCGAGCGACAAGTGCACGCCGTCCTGCGCCCGCATCAGCACCTGCTTGCCGCTCGGGTCGGGCAGGTAGGCGGAGAACGCGCCGTCGGGGCCGGCGAACATCGTGCGGTGTGGATGAACGTCACGCCCGGATGCTTCGCGGCTTCGTCGCGGTAGATGCCCTCGAGGATGATCTGCTTCTGGTCGAAGTCACCGGCGCGCATGACCGGCTGGCCGATCCAGTACACGTGGCGCTTTCCGCCTTGCGTGAGGAACGTCATCACCGCGTCGACGCGGCGGCGGTACTCGGCCTGCCACTCCGGTGAGCTGACGTCGTACACCTTGCCGTCGAGCTTCATCTTCTGCGTGTCGTTGGCGCCGAACATCACCACCATGACTTCGGGGTTCTGCTGGTTCACGACGTCGATGAGGTGAGCGGGCCAGTCGAAGTAGTCGGGCCGCGTCAAGCCCGTCGAGATGCGCGCGTCGACGCGTCGGCGTGATCACGCCGGTCTCACCGGCGACGCGAGACAGGCGACTGGCCCGACCTCGGACGGCCATCGAGTCGCCGCCGATCCACATCTTCAACGGGTTCGCAGCGGTAGGCGTTCGGAGCGGAGCGACGCGTCGTCGACGCGTGCGGCGGTGGTCGGTGCACTCGTCGCCGTGTCGGTTGCGGCCGTGCCTGCCGATGTCGGCGCGCCGGCTGCGGTCGTGGGAGGCGCGACCGACGAAACGGTCGGGATCGTGCTCGACGTCAGCGCGTTGAACGAGTCGGCCGAACCGGAGTTGCGGCCCCGCACTTCGTCGATCGCCTCGCCCGGCTTCGCCAGGCCCGTCCAGCGACTGACCGTGTTCAGCGGCTTCGCGAGGTCGACCGCAACCGTGCGCTGCCATCCGTACGGCTGACGCTCGGCCATGTCGAGCAGCGTCTGCGAGTTCAGGAACGCGGCGCCGAAGAACGCGATGGCGCCGACGACGAGCACCTGTCCCGCGGACATCGGACGGCTGCGCAGCTTGTGCGCGCGACCGGCGGGATGGTCGGTCTCGCGCATCCTGGGCTGCGACGGGGGACCATCGGTTGGCCGGGTGCGAGTCGGGGTCGCGATGTCGCGACGCTACGCGATGGCTCGATGGCCGGAGGAGTCATCTCCGACCAATCGAGCTCAGAACTGGAAGTAGATGAACGGCGCCACGCCGATCGGTCCGAGGGCGTTGATCACGAAGAAGCACCCGGCGAGGGTGAGGCCCTGCGCGACGACCGGGAAGTGCGAGAACTGGGCCTGCACGCGACGCATCGCATCCTCGGGGACGAACTGGCTCGCCAGCATCGCCGCGATCGTGAACAGGAGGAGCGGGGTGACGAGCGGGGCCGGTGCCCCAGGCGGTGAAGAGGCGCTCGAGCATCGTGAACGCCGTCGTGAAGTTCGCGCTGCGGAAGAAGACCCACGCGAGGCACACGACGTTGAACGTGATGAGCCACTCGACGATCATCCGGCCCCGGGTCTGGGCCGGCTCGGGCAGGCCCAGGCGCTCGCGGCGGTCCGCTCGGTAGTGCTCGACCGCGAGCGCGGTGCCGTGGATGCCGCCCCAGACCACGAACGTCCACGCCGCGCCGTGCCAGAGGCCGCCGATGAGCATCGTCAACATGAGGTTGCGGTACGTCCGGAACCGGCTACCGCGATTGCCGCCGAGCGGGATGTAGAGGTAGTCGCGCAAGAAGCGCGACAAGGTCATGTGCCAACGCCGCCAGAAGTCCTGCAGCGAGCGCGCGGTGTACGGCGAGTCGAAGTTCGGCGGGAAGCGGATGCCCAGCAGCAGCGCGATCCCGATCGCGATGTCGGTGTACCCGCTGAAGTCCGCGTAGATCTGGATCGCGTAGCCGTAGATGGCGAAGAGGATCTCGAGCGAGCTGTGGTTCTTCGGCGCGGCGAAGACCTGATCGACGATCGCGCCCGCGAGGTAGCTCGAGATCACGACCTTCTTGAACATGCCGGCGACGATGAGTCGGAACGCGTGGCTGCCGTCGAGGTAGCGAGGGTCGGGTCGCTCTTGCAGCTGGGGCAGGAACTCGGACGCGCGGACGATCGGGCCGGCGACGAGATGGGGGAAGAACGAGAGGTACGTCGCGAAGTCGAGGAACGGGACCGGTTCCACCTTGCCGCGGTAGGTGTCGACGACGTACGACAGCGCTTGGAACGTGAAGAACGAGATCCCGATCGGCAGGATGATCTGGAAGAGCGGCGGCGACACCTTGATGCCGACGTCGCTCAAGCTGTTCACGATCGAGGTCGTGAAGAAGCCGTAGTACTTGAAGTACGCGAGCGCGCCGAGGTTGACGGTCACTGCAGCGATCAGGAGGACACGCCGCACCGGCTCGCGTGAGGGCGCGATCGCGCGAGCGAAGAGCTGGTTCGCGATCGTGGACCCGCCGAGAAGGAAGACGTAGTGCCAGTCCCACCAGCCGTAGAAGGTGTAGCTGGCGATCACCATCAGCACCTTCCACCGGGTCGGGTACGGCCGCAGCAGCCAGCTGAGGACGAACACGATCGGGAAGAAGATCGCGAATTGGATGGTGGGGAAGAGCACCGGGCCCGAGCCTAGGGTCCGCCCCTCGCGCCGACGGGCACCTCTATCGAGACCGAGAGGATGCCATTTCGTTCTCGTGAAGATGTGACGACAGGGCCACCCGTCGCTTGAACGGCCACCCGCCGACACCTAGCGTCGCCGGATCACTGACCTGACCAGGAGGGGGTTCACTGTGCGCAGATCGCGCCGACTAGTGAGCTTGCTAGCCCTGCTCACTGCGTTCACTTTCGTGGCCGCGGCGTGCGGGGATGACAGCGGATCATCAAGTGCAACGACGGGCGGAGGTGCCGCGACCACGGGCGGCGGCGCTGCGACGACGGGCGGCGGTGCCGCGACGACGGGTGCGAGCGGCGAGGCGCTGCCGGCCTGCGGTGGCACCAAGGACGTGAAGGGCTCGGCTGACAACACGCTCGAGACGCGCACGCTGACCCAGGCGAGCGGCGTCAACAACAAGGTCGGCATCATGTACGACATCACCGGCCGCGGCGACCAGTCGTTCAACGACTCCGCCGGCGCTGGTCTCGACAAGGCCAAGGCCGACTTCGGCATCGCGGCCACCGAGTCGACTCCGACGGGCGACGCGGACCGCGCTGACCGCCTGAACCTGCTGGCGAGCTCGGGCAACGGCCTGATCATCGGCGTCGGGTTCCTCTGGGGCGACGCGATCACCGCAGGTGCCAAGGCGAACCCGAACATCAACTTCGGCATCGTCGACTCGGTCGTCGATGCTCCCAACGTCGTGTCGATGACGTTCGCCGAGGAGCAGGGCTCGTTCCTCGTGGGTGCGGCTGCGGCGCATGAAGAGCAAGACGCGGCCACATCGGCTTCATCGGCGGTGTCGAGAACGACCTCATCAAGAAGTTCGAGGCCGGCTACACCGCAGGCGCCAAGCAGGTCAACCCGGACATCAAGGTCGACGTGAAGTACATCAGCCAGCCGCCTGACTTCAGCGGCTTCAACGACCCGGCGAAGGGCAAGGAGATCGCCGCGGCCATGTACGAGGGTGGCGCCGACATCGTCTACGCCGCCGCCGGCGGCTCCGGTCTCGGCATGTTCCAGGCCGCCAAGGAGTACTCCGACGCGAACAACACGCACGTGTGCGGCATCGGCGTCGACTCCGACCAGATCCTCACGGTCGGGTGCCGATCTCGAGCCGTACGTCATGACCTCGATGCTGAAGCGGGTCGACGTGGCCGTGTACAACACGATCGGCGACTACCTCGAGGGCAAGGCCAAGGTGGGCACCGACCCGGTGTTCGACCTCAAGGTCGATGGCGTCGGCTACTCGACGACGGGTGGCAACCTCGAGGACATCAAGAGCCAAGCTCGACGATCTCAAGCAGCAGATCATCGACGGCAAGATCACGGTTCCGACCGCTCCCACAGGTCTGACGAGCCGGATGTAGTAGAGAACGGTCCATGACCGAGGTCACTGGGGGCGCCGCCGGTTCGCCCGACGGCGCCCCCGGCGCTGTCCGGGCACCGCCGGCGATCGAGCTCCGGGGCATCGTCAAGCGGTTCCCGGGCGTCGTCGCGAACGACGGCATCGACCTGGCGGTCGCACCCGGCTCGATCCACGCGATCGTCGGTGAGAACGGTGCCGGCAAGTCGACGCTGATGAAGATCCTCTACGGGGAGCAGCGCCCGACGAGGGATCGATCCTGGTCCGAGGGGTCGAGCAGAGCTTCAAGTCGCCCCGACGACGCGATCGCCGTCGGCATCGGCATGGTGCACCAGCACTTCATGCTCGCCGACAACCTCACCGTCCTGGAGAACATCATCCTGGGCGACGAGCCCGGCTCTCCGCTTCCGCATCGACTTCGGCAAGGCCTCCGACCGCATCACCGAGCTCGGTCGGGTCTACGGCCTCGCCGTCGACCCCGAGACGCTCGTGGCCGAGCCTCGGTGTCGGCGACCGCCAGCGCGTCGAGATCCTGAAGGTGCTCTACCGCGGCGCCCGCATCCTCATCCTCGACGAGCCGACCGCGGTGCTCGTGCCGCAAGAGGTCGACGAGCTGTTCGACTCGTTGCGCGAGCTGACGTCCGAGGGCGTCACCGTCATCTTCATCAGCCACAAGCTCGACGAGGTGCTGGCGGTCGCCGACGCCATCACCGTCATCCGAGCGGGTCGCACGGTCGCATCGGTGTTGCCGGCCGAGGTCACGGCGCGCGAGCTCGCGGAGCTGATGGTCGGGCAGCGAGCTGCCGAGGCCCGAGACGCGTGAGTCGACGGTCACCGACGTCGTCGAGCTCGAGGTCGCGGGGCTCACCGTCGTCGAGGATGTGCGCGCGCTCTGCTCGACCACGTCTCGCTCACGGTGCATCGCGGTGAGGTCGTCGGCATCGCGGGCGTCGAGGGCAACGGCCAGCGCGAGCTCGTCGAGGCGCTCATCGGACTTCGCAAGCCGTCGGCCGGACGCATCACGCTCGGCGGGCGTCGACATCAGCCACGCGACCACGCGCTTCCGGCGCGAGCACGGCGTCGGCTACATCCCCGAAGATCGCCAGCACGACGGCCTGCTGCTCTCGTCGTCCGCTGTGGGAGAACAGCATGCTCGGTCACCAGACGCAGCCGCCGTATCGCGAACGGCGTGTGGATCGACCGTCGACGGCGCCCGCGAGCGCACCGAGCGCAGATCGTCGAGGAGTTCGACGTGCGCACGCCCGAGCGTCGACGTCGCCGCGTACGCGCTGTCGGGCGGCAACCAGCAGAAGCTGGTCGTCGGCCGCGAGATGCTCGGCGACCCGAAGCTGCTGATCGCGTCCCATCCGACCCGTGGCATCGACGTCGGCGCGCAGGCCGCGGTGTGGGAGAGCATCCGCCAGGCCCGCATCAGGGCCTGGCCGTGCTGCTGATCTCGGCCGACCTCGAGGAGCTGATCGGACTGTCCGACACGCTGCTCGTGATCCTGCGGGGCCGCATCGTCGCGACGCTCGACCCGGCCGCCGTGACCCCCGTCGAGCTCGGCTCGTACATGACGGGGGCGAAGGAGGGAACCGCCGCGTGAGCTGGCCGCGCCGGATCTTCTACGCCCTCGCTGCACCTGTCGCCGCGGTCGTGTTCTCGTTGCTCGTCTCGGCGATCGTGCTCGAGGTGAGCGGGCACAGCCCGATCGACGCGTTCAAGTCGATGTGGCAGTACACCGACTCGACCGACTCGGTCGTGTCTGTCATCAACCGCGCGATCCCGTACTACGTGTCGGCGCTCGCGGTCGCGATCGGCTTCAAGATGGGCTGTTCAACATCGGCGTCGACGGCCAGTACCGCATGGCTGCAGTGCTCGCCGCGGCGGCCGGCGCCGCGGTGTCGTTCACTCCCGTCGTGCAGGTGACGTTCATCATGGTCGTGGCGGTCGCCGTCGGCGCAGCGTGGGCGGCCATCGCCGCGATCTTGAAGGTGTGGCGGGGCGTGAGCGAGGTGATCTCGACGATCATGCTCAACTCCATCGCGACAGGCATCACCGCCTACCTGCTCACGAACTACCTGCGCGCGACGAACGAAACCGGCGATCTGGTCACGAAGACGAAGCCGATGCCGCCGTCGTCGTTCATCCCGCCGCTCAACCGGTTCTTCGAGCTGTTCGGCTTCCACCTCCCGGCGGGCACGCAGCTCAACGGCTTCTTCGTCGGCGCGGTGCTCCTCGGCGTCGGATACTACGTGTTGGTGTGGCGCACGCGGTTCGGCTTCGATCTGCGGGCGACGGGTGCGAACCCAGCCCGCCGCTCGGGCCGCGGGCATCAACCCCAAGGCCATGATCATGAAGACCATGCTGATCAGCGGCGGGATCGCAGGCCTGGTGGCCATCGGGCCGCTGCTCGGCGACCCGCAGTTCCACCGCTACACCGAGCAGTTCCCGACGACGCTCGGCTTCACGGGCATCGCGGTCGCACTCGTGGGTCGCAACCATCCGGTCGGCATCGCGTTCGCGGCCCTGCTCTTCGCCTACATCGAGCGAGCCACGCAGGTCTTGGCTTTGCAGAACATCCCGCAAGAGATCTCGAAGATCATGCAGGGGTCGATCATCCTCTCGTCCGTCATCGCGTACGAGATCGTTCGCGGGCGCGCGTCGCGGCCGAGGTGCGTGATGCGGCGGCGAAGGCCGAGCCGCGGGCCGCCGCAGGTGGTGCAGGCGGCGCGATCCCTGAGCCGGTGCCCGCATGAGCACCCTGCGCGAGACCCTGCCGAAGGGACCTTCGAAGGCCCGATCGCTACCCCAGCTCTCGTGGCTCGGCACCGCCCTCGTGGCGTTCGGCGTCTTCGCGGTGCTCGCCGCCGTGCGCGTCGTCACCGGAGCGAACGACCTGACGTCGAGCGGCACGTTCGGCGCCGCGCTGCGCCTGGCCGTGCCGATCGGTCTCGCGGCGCTCGGCGGGCTGTATGCGGAGCGCGCCGGGCATCGTGAACATCGGCCTCGAAGGGATGATGATCCTCGGCACCTGGTTCGGTGCTTGGGGCGGCTGGCAGTGGGGACCGTGGGCCGGTGTGCTGTGCGGCGTCATCGGTGGCGCGCTCGGTGGGCTGCGTGCACGCGATCGCCACCGTGACGTTCGGCGTCGACCACATCGTGTCGGGTGTCGCGATCAACATCCTTGCCGCGGGCGTGACGCGCTACCTGGCGACCGCCGTCTTCACCGGGCAGCCGGGAGCGTCGGCGAGCCTGTCGCCGCCCGTCCAGGGCAACGTCGGCCGCTTCACCTTGCCCTTCCTCGGCGGAGGCAGCCTGTTCGGGTGGCAGTACGCCCGACATGTTCGGATGGTTGGAGAAGAAGCACTGGTTCCTCGTCTCTGACGTCTCGGGCCTCGTGAAGGGGATGACCTCCAACCTCTCGTGGCTCACGGTCATCGCTGTCCTGCTCGTGCCCTTCAGCGCCTACCTGTTGTGGCACACCACCTTCGGCCTGCGGCTGCGCTCGGTGGGCGAGGCGCCGACGGCGGCCGATTCGCTCGGCGTGCCCGTGTACCGCATGAAGTACATCGGCGTGCTCATCTCGGGCGCGCTCTCCGGACTCGCCGGGCGCGTACCTCGTGCTCGAGAGCGCGGGTCGCTACAAGGAGGGCCAGACCGGCGGGCGCGGCTTCATCGGCCTCGCCGCGCTGATCTTCGGCAACTGGATGCCAGCCGGCATCGCGATGGGTGCCGGGCTCTTCGGCTTCGCGGACGCGCTCCAGCTGCGCAGCAGTGACTCGGTGCGCGCGCTGATCCTGTTCGTGGCGATCGTGCTCGGGTTCTTGGCGTTCCGCGCGATCTACGTGGGCAAGCCGCATGACCGGCGCCGGGATGATCGTCGCGGCGGTCGTGTTCGGCGTGTACTTCGGGATCACCGCGAAGGTGCCCGATCAGTTCGTCTTCATCACCCCTTACGTCACGACGCTGCTCGTCCTTGCGTTCGCCGCGCAGCGGCTGCGACCGCCCGCGGCCGACGGTCAGCCGTGGCGCAAGGGTCAGCAGATCTGATGGCGGAGATCGACTGGGCCGCGCTGCGCGCGGCTGCGGTCGAGGTCGCGACGCGGGCGTACGCGCCCTACTCCCACTTCCACGTCGGCGCCGCCGGGCTGGTCGACGATGGCCGGGTGATCACCGCCTGCAACGTCGAGAACGCGTCGTATGGGCTCACGCTGTGCGCGGAGTGCGGGCTGGTGTCGGTTCTGCACGCGGGCGGGGGAGGGCGGCTCGTCGCGGTGGCGACTCGCACCGGCGCTGGGCGATCCCGTCATGCCGTGTGGCCGCTGCCGTCAGCTGCTGTGGGAGGCAGGCGGCGCGGACCTCCTGGTCGACGGCGACGGCACGGTGCGGCGCGATGAGCGACGTGCTGCCCGGAGCGTTCGACGCCGAGCGACTGGCGGAGGGCGGATGAACGTCGTCGAGATCATCAAGGCCAAGCGCGACGGCGAGCGGCTCACCGACGCGCAGCTGCGCTGGTTCATCGACGCGTACACGAAGGGCGAGGTCGCCGACGAGCAGGCGGCGGCGCTCTGCATGGCGATCTACTTCCAAGGGATGCAGCCCGGCGAGCTCGCGGTCTGGACCGGGGCGATGATCGATTCGGGCGAACGGCTCGACCTCTCGAGTGTCGGCCGTCCGACCGTCGACAAGCACTCGACTGGCGGGGTGGGTGACAAGGTCTCGCTGATCCTGGCGCCGCTGGTCGCGGCGTGCGGTGCAGCGGTGCCCCAGCTGTCGGGACGCGGGCTCGGTCACAGCGGCGGCACGCTCGACAAGCTCGACGCGATCGCGGGTTGGCGCTCGGCGCTGTCGCCGACCGAGATGGTGTCGCAGCTCCAGACGGTGGGGTGCGTGATCGCGGCCGCGGGCTCGGGGCTGACGCCGGCCGATCGCAAGCTCTACGCGCTGCGCGATGTCACTGCGACGGTCGAGTCGATCCCGCTGATCGCCAGCTCGATCATGTCGAAGAAGATCGCAGAGGGCACCGAGGCGCTGGTGCTCGACGTGAAGACCGGGTCGGGTGCGTTCATGCGGTCGCGTGACGACGCGACTCGTCTCGCCGAGGCGATGGTCGTGATCGGCGAGGCGAACGGCGTCCGCACGTCAGCGCTGATCACCGCGATGGACACGGTGCTCGGGCGCGCGGCCGGCAACGCGATCGAGGTCACCGAGTCGGTCGACGTGCTGTCAGGTCGCGTCGACGGTCTCGGACGATCTCGTCGAGGTCACCCTCGCGCTCGCCGACGAGATGCTCTCGTTGGCGGGCCTCTCCGGCGGATCCGGGCGCTCACCTCGCCGACGGATCCGCGCTCGGGAAGTGGCGCGAGATGGTCACGGCTCAGGGCGGAGATCCCGACGCGCTGCTACCCGAGGCCTCGCAGCGCCTCGCGATTCGGGCCGAACGCGCCGGGCTACATCACCCGGCTCGACGCGCTCAGCGTCGGCATCGCGGCGTGGCGACTCGGTGCGGGTCGATCCCGCAAGGAGGATCCGGTCAGCGCGACCGCCGGCGTGCGCTGTGTCGCGAAGGAGGGCGATGCCGTCGAGGAGGGGCAGCCCATCCTCGAGCTCCACGTCGACGACCCGGAACGGGTCCGCAGCGCGGTCGAGGCGCTCGATGGCGCGATCGACATCGGAGCCGAGCCTCCCGAGCGCAAGTCCCTCGTCCTCGACATCATCCGAAGCTGATGTCGGCTCCCATGACGCTCGACGACGGTGCGAGCGGCGCCGAAGGTGCTGCTCCACGATCACCTCGACGGCGGGCTGCGGCCCTCGACGATCGTCGAGCTCGCTGACGCGATCGGGTACAGAAACCTCCCCGCGACCGATCTGCACGAGCTCGCCGGCTGGTTCACGCGAGGTGCGGATACGCGCGACATCCTCCAGTACCTGGCGACGTTCGAGCACACGCTCGCGGTGATGCAGACCGCACCGGCGCTGCATCGGGTCGCGCGCGAGGCCGCGCTCGACCTCGCCGCCGACGGCGTCGTCTACGCGGAGGTGCGGTTCGCGCCCGAGCTGCACCAGGCGCACGGGCTGTCGCTCGACGACGTGGTCGACGCCGTGCAAGGGGGTTTCCGTGACGGCGAGCACGCGGCGGCCGCGGTCGGTCAGACGATCGTGATGCGCACGATCGTCTGCGCGATGCGCACCGGGTCACGATCTCGCGAGATCGCCGAGCTGTGCGTGCGCCGCCGCGTGGGTGACGACACGATCGTCGCGTTCGACCTCGCCGGTGCCGAGACCGGGTTTCCGCCGAGCGACCATCGTGAGGCGGTCGAGATCGCGCGGCGTGGACTCGTTCACCTCACGATCCATGCGAGCGAGCCGCCCGGGCTCGAGCTGATCGCCGACGCGCTGGACTGCGGCGCGGAGCGGGTCGGCCACGGCGTCCGCCTCATCGAGGACGTGACGATCGACGGCGGCATGCCCGAGGCAGGTCTCGTCGACATCGACCTCGATCGGGTGCACCTCGGCCCGCTGGCGACCTACGTGCGCGACCGGCAGATCCCGCTCGAGCTCGCCCCGACCTGCAACGTGCAGATCGGCGCTGTGCCGAGCATCGCCCACCATCCGGTCGCCTTGTTCCACCGCTTGGGCATCCGAGCGACGATCAACACCGACAACCGCCTGATGAGCGGGGTGCGAGTCTCGACCGAGGTGCACGAGGTTGCTTCCGTCAATGGGTTCCGGTGGACTGACATCGAGGCACTGCAGTTGACCGGCATCCAGGCGGCGTTCTGCTCGCTCGACGAGCGGCGTCGCATCGAGCACGAGGTCATCCGCCCTGCCTACGCGAAGCTCGCCGGTGTCGAGGTCTAGGAGTGTGAGGATGGGTCTGACCGAGAAGCAGCGAGACCAGTTCGAGCGAGACGGCGTGCTCGTCATCGAGGGGTTTGCTGACACCACGGCGTGCAAGGAGCTGATCGAGCGTTCGCGCGAGATGCTCGAAGAGTTCGAGCCCGAGTCGATCTCGGTGTTCACGACGCACGAGCAGACTCGCACCTCCGACGACTACTTCCTCGAGTCGGGCGACAAGGTGCGGTTCTTCTTCGAGGAAGATGCCTTCCTGCCCGATGGCTCCCTGAAGCAGGCGAAGGAGCTGTCGATCAACAAGATCGGGCACGCGATGCACGACCTCGACCCGGTCTTCTCCTCGTTCTCGCGAACGGCGGACCTCGCGGCGGTCGCGGCGGACGTCGGGTTCGAGGATCCGAAGCTGCTGCAGTCGATGTACATCTTCAAGCAGCCGAGCATCGGCGGCGAGGTGACGTGCCATCAGGACAGCACGTTCCTCTACACCGACCCGATGTCGCTGCGTCGGCTTCTGGTTCGCGCTCGAGGACGCCACGCTCGAGAACGGGTGCCTGTGGGCCGAGCCTGGCGGGCACCGCGGGCCGCTGCGCAAGCTGTTCAAACGGGCGCCAGGCGGCGGCACCGAGTTCGAGACGCTGAGCGATGCGCCGTTGCCCGAGCCCGGTGATGGTCAGTTGGTGCCGCTCGAGACTCCCGCGGGCACGTTGGTGCTGTTGCACGGGCAGCTTCCGCATTACAGCGGGCCGAACCACTCGCCGAAGTCGAGGCACGCGTACTCGGTACACGTGATCGAGGGCGACGCGCTCTATCCCCGACGAGAACTGGTTGCAGCGCGGCGACGACATGCCGCTGCGGGGGTTCGCGTGAGCCGTCCGACGCTCGACTCCCTGGTGCGGGCGCCCAAGGCGCTGCTGCACGATCACCTCGACGGCGGGGTGCGGCCAGCGACCGTCATCGAGCTGGCAGATGCGTGCGGCTACACCGCGTTGCCGACGAAAGACGTCGGCGAGCTCGCGCAGTGGTTCGTGTCTGGCGCGAACCAGAAGGACCTCGTGCTGTACCTCGAGGGCTTCGACCACACGCTCGCGGTGATGCAGACGCGCGAGGCGTTGACGCGGGTCGCGGCTGAATGCGCCGAGGACTTGGCGGCCGACGGCGTCGTGTACGCCGAGATCCGGTTCGCCCCCGAGCTGCATACGGACGGAGAGCTCGGGCTCGACGATGTGGTCGGCGCGGTGATCGACGGCTTCGCGGTCGGAGCCGAGCGGGCGGCAGCCGCGGGTCGACCGATCACTGTGTACGCGCTGCTCACGGCGATGCGCACCCAGGCACGGTCGAGCGAGATCGCCGAGCTGGCGGTGCGGTGGCGTGACGATGGCGTCGTCGGCTTCGACATCGCGGGAGCCGAGGCCGGCTTCCCGCCCACTCGCCATCTCGACGCGTTCCAGCTCGTGGCCCGCGAGAACTTCCACATCACGATCCATGCGGGCGAGGCGTTCGGGGTGCCGTCGATCTGGGAGGCGCTGCAGTGGTGTGGCGCCGAACGGCTCGGCCACGGCGTGCGCATCGTCGACGACATCACCGAGGACTCCGACGGTCGGCCCGTGCTCGGGCGTCTCGCGGCGTTCGTGCGCGATCGCCGCGTGCCGCTCGAGATGTGCCCGACATCGAACGTGCACACGGGCGCGGCGCCGTCGATCGCCGAGCATCCGATCGGGTTGCTGCGGCGGCTGCGATTCCGGGTGACGGTCAACACCGACAACCGGCTGATGAGCGACACCTCGCTCTCGAAGGAGTTCGCCGCGCTCGTCGACACGTTCGGCTATGGGTGGGATGACGTCGAGTGGCTCACGACGAACGCCATGAAGAGCGCGTTCGCCGGCTTCGACGAGCGCCTCCGCATCATCAACGAACGCATCAAGCCCGGGTACGCGCTTGCTCAAGGCCGAAGAGGTCACGGTCGGCTCCCGCTGAACGAGCCCGAGATTGATGATTGGAGGGCGGCATACGGTCCCCGAATCATCAATCCCGGCAGGGCGGTATCGTCGACGCATGACTTCCGGGCTCACCGCTGGCCCGTTCGACGACGTCGTCGCGTCTGAGGCGTCGCTGAAGCGCTTCCTCCACGGGCTGCCTGGGGTCGACCAGGTCGGCGCCGAGAACCGGGTTGCCCGGCTCGCGACCCGGTCGATCAAGACCACTGCGAAGAAGTGGTCGCTCGACCTCGTGATCGCTTCGATGGACCTGACGACGCTCGAGGGCCAGGACACTCCGGGCAAGGTGCGGGCGATGTGCGCGAAGGCGATGCGTCCCGACCCGAGCGACGCGACAGCACCTGCGGTTGCCGCGGTGTGCGTCTACCCAGACCTCGTCGCAGTCGCGAAGGAAGCGGTGAAGGGCAGCAACGTCAAGGTCGCCTCGGTCGCGACGGCGTTCCCGAGCGGCCGGGCCTCACTTCCCGTGAAGCTGACCGATGTGAAGGATGCGGTCGCCGCGGGCGCCGACGAGGTCGACATGGTCATCGATCGTGGTGCGTTCCTCGCCGGCCAGCACCAGCTCGTGTTCGACGAGATCGTCGCGGTGAGGCAGGCGTGCGGCGACGCGCACCTCAAGGTGATCCTCGAGACGGGCGAGCTCGCCACGTACGACAACGTGCGCCGCGCGTCATGGCTGTCGATGATGGCCGGGGCTGACTTCATCAAGACGTCGACCGGGAAGGTGAGCCCCGCGGCGACAGCACCAGTCGCGCTCGTCATGCTCGAGGCGGTGCGTGACTTCGCAGACGTGACCGGTCACAGGGTGGGAGTGAAGGTTGCCGGCGGCATCCGCAACGCGAAGGATGCGATCCGCTATCTCGTCATCGTGAACGAGACCGCGCCCGAGTGGCTCACTCCCGACCTGTGGCGGTTCGGAGCATCGAGCCTTCTGAACGACGTGCTGATGCAGCGCACCAAGCTCGCGACCGGTCGGTACAGCGGCCCCGACTACTTCACGCTCGACTGAGTCGGCTGAGCCGCTGATGACCTCACCGTTCGAGTACGCGCCGGCTCCCGAGTCGCGCGCCCTCGTCTCCATCCGATCGAGCTACGGCCTCTTCATCGACGGCGAGTTCGTCGCGCCGACCGACGGGCACACGTTCAAGACCGTCGACCCCGCGACCGAGGAGGTGCTGGCCGAGGTCAGCGAGGCGGGTCCGAAGGATGTCGACCGTGCGGTCGCCGCCGCGAGACGTGCCTACGACGACACGTGGTCGCGGATGAAGCCGAGCACTCGCGGGAAGTACCTGTACCGCATCGCCCGGCTGCTGCAGGAACGGTCACGTGAGCTCGCAGTGCTCGAGTCGATCGACAACGGCAAGCCGATCCGCGAGTCACGCGACGTCGACCTTCCCCTCGTCGCCGCGCACTTCTTCTACTACGCGGGATGGGCCGACAAGCTCGATCACGCGGGCTTCGGGCCGAACCCGAAGCCGCTCGGCGTCGCCGGACAGGTGATTCCGTGGAACTTCCCGCTGCTCATGCTGGCGTGGAAGATCGCGCCGGCGCTCGCGTGCGGCAACACCGTTGTGCTCAAGCCCGCGGAGACCACGCCGCTCAGCGCGTTGCACTTCGCCGAGATCCTTCAGCAGGCGGATCTGCCGCCAGGCGTCGTGAACATCCTCACGGGCGCGGGTGAGACCGGCCGCCTCCTCGTCACGCATGAAGGCGTCGACAAGGTCGCGTTCACCGGCTCGACCGAGGTCGGCAAGGAGATCGCAAGGTCGGTTGCGGGCACCCGCAAGAAGGTGACTCTCGAGCTGGGCGGCAAGGCCGCAAACGTGGTGTTCGACGATGCGGCGCTCGACGAAGCAGTCGAGGGCATCGTCGAGGGGATCTTCTTCAACCAGGGCCACGTCTGCTGTGCCGGATCGCGGCTCCTCGTGCAGGAGTCCATCGCCGAAGACCTGATGATGCGGCTGAAGCGGCGCCTCTCGACCCTCCGTGTGGGCGACCCACTCGACAAGAACACCGACATCGGTGCGATCAACTCGGCGATGCAGCTCGCGAAGATCCGTGAGCTGTCCGAGATCGGCGACCGTGAGGGCGCCGAGCGCTGGTCTCCAGAGTGCGAGCTGCCCGAGCGTGGCTACTGGTTCCCTCCGACGGTGTTCACCGGCGTCACGCAGGCGCATCGCATCGCGCGTGAGGAGATCTTCGGCCCGGTGCTGTCGGTGCTCACGTTCCGCACGCCCGACGAAGCGGTCGAGAAGGCGAACAACACTCCGTTCGGCCTGTCTGCCGGCGTCTGGACCGAGAAGGGCAGCCGCATCCTCTGGATGGCGCAGCGGCTGCGAGCGGGGGTCGTGTGGGCGAACACGTTCAACAAGTTCGATCCGACGAGTCCGTTCGGCGGCTACAAGGAGTCGGGCTACGGCCGTGAAGGCGGACGGCACGGCCTCGAGGGATATCTCGATGTCTGACTCTCGCGACGGGCGTGTCGGGGTCCTGAAGACCTACAAGCTCTACATCGGTGGTGCGTTCCCACGGTCCGAGTCGGGACGCACCTACGAGATCACCGACGCGCACGGCAAGTTCCTCGCCAACGCGGCGCTCGCGTCGCGCAAGGATGCGCGCGACGCGGTCGTCGCCGCGAGGGGCGCGTTCGCGAAGTGGTCCGGCGCGACGGCGTACAACCGCGGCCAGATCCTCTACCGCATCGCGGAGATGCTCGAGGGGCGGCGGGCGCAGTTCGTCGAGGAGGTGCGTCAAGCCGACGGCGTGCAGAAGCGCACCGCGGAGAAGGTCGTCGACGCGGCGATCGACCGGTGGGTCTGGTACGCGGGGTGGAGCGACAAGATCGCCCAGGTGCACGGCTCGTCCAACCCCGTCGCCGGATCGTTCTTCGACTTCTCGGTGCCCGAGCCCACGGGTGTCGTCGCGGTGCTCGCCCCGCAAGACTCGTCGCTGCTCGGGCTCGCCTCGGTGGTCGCGCCCGTCATCGTCACTGGCAACACCTGCGTCGTTGTGGCCGCGGAGCGCGGTCCGCTGCCGGCGATCTCGCTCACCGAGGTGCTCGCGACATCTGACCTCCCCGCGGGTGTGGTGAACATGCTCACCGGCAGCGCTGCCGAGCTCGCGCCCTGGCTCGCGGCGCACATGGACGTCAACGCGATCGACCTCTGCGGTGCGCCGCACGACGCAGTCGCCGACCTCGAGCGTGCCGCGGCCGACAACCTCAAGCGTGTCGTGAGGCGCGACGAGCACGATCCCGACTGGTTCCGCGATCCCGGCCTCGACCGGATGCTCGCGTTCCTCGAGACCAAGACCGTCTGGCATCCGATCGGGGTGTGACTTGAAGGGCGCGCGATGAAAACCACTGTCGTCGATCATCCTCTTGCCGCGGAGCAGCTCACGGTGCTGCGCGACGAGACCACCGACCGTGCGACGTTCCGTCGCGCCGTCGACAACCTCGCCGCGATGCTCATCTACGAAGCGACGCGCGACCTCGCGGTCGAGACGACACAGGTGCGCACGCCGCTCGGGCCGGCGAAGGGGGTGCGGCTTCCCCGGCTTCCCGTCTTGGTGCCGGTGCTGCGCGGCGGGGCTCGGGATGGCCGACGCGGCCATCCGTCTGCTGCCCGAAGCCGAGATGAGCTTCGTCGGGTTGGCGCGCGACGAGGAGACGTTCGAGCCGAAGAGCTACATGGCCAAGCTTCCCGCACGCCTCGATGGCCGTCCGGTGATCATCCTCGATCCCATGCTGGCGACCGGTGGCTCGCTCGAGTTCACGTGCCGGCTCGCCGCCGAGCGGGGCGCCGGCCGCATGACGGTCGTCTGTGTGCTCGCCGCGCCCGAGGGACTGAAGCGGATGGAGGCGACCGGCTTCGACCTCCACATCGTGACAGCGGCGATCGACGACCACCTGAACGAGCACGCGTACATCGTTCCCGGCCTCGGCGACGCCGGCGACCGCCTCTTCGGTCTCGGCTAGAGGCCGGTTGCGTCAGCCAGCACCGCGCGGAGCTCGGCCAGCCGTTTGCCTGCCGCCGCGCGCGCGTCGTCGATCGAACCCGACACCGGGATCACGACCTCGAAGTACATCTTGAGCTTGGGCTCGGTGCCACTCGGGCGCACGACGACGCGGTCGGCGCCGATGCGGAGCATGACGATGTCCGCGGGCGGCAGCCCCTTGGGCTCAGCTCGCTCGCCCGGGGGATCGCGTCGCAACCCATCCATCACCGAGGCGATGCGAGCGGCGCCTTCAGCACCTTCGAGACGCACGGACCACTGATCAGTGGCGTGGAGCCCGTGCGCCCGGGCGAGCGTGTCCAACCGATCCTGCAGCGAGACGCCCTCGGCCTTCGCCAACGCGGCGACCTCACCCAGGATCATCGCCGCACTGATGCCGTCTTTGTCGCGAACGACGTCGCCGACCAGGTAACCCAGCGCTTCCTCGTAGCCGAACACGAATCGGGTGTCGGGCCGATCCAACGCAGCCCTCGCGATCCACTTGAACCCGGTCAGCGTCTCTGCGTACTGCACGCCCGCGGCCGCCGCCATCTTCGAGAGCATCGTCGACGACACCACCGTTGTTGCGACGAGCCGATCGGAACCCGACGTATGTCGCAGCACGTGATCGGCCAGCAGCACGCCGATCTCATCGCCCCGCAGCGCGCGGTAGCCCCCGGACCCGTCGGGGATCGCGGCGCCGAGCCGATCCGCGTCGGGATCGTTCGCGATCAGCACGTCAGGTCGTACCCGAGCGGCCTCCGCGAGCGACAGGTCGAGCGCGCCCGGCTCCTCGGGGTTGGGGAACGCCACCGTCGGGAAGTCAGGATCGGGATCGGCCTGCGGCGCCACGACGTGCATCGGCGGGAACCCGGCCCGCTCCCACACTCCGACCACTTGATCGCGGCCCACGCCGTGCATGGCCGTGTACACGACCGACACGTCGCGGGCCGAGGGCACGAGCGAGAGCCCGACCTCTGCACGTTGGAACGCGTCGATCACGTCGTCGCCGAGCCGCGTCACCAGCGCATCGGCGAGCGGCGCCATCGGCACATCGGCCAGCGCGCCGATCGCGTCGATCGCGGCAGAGATCTCGCTGTCGGCGGGAGGCACGATCTGCGCGCCGTCACCGAGGTACACCTTGTAACCGTTGTCGGCCGGCGGGTTGTGCGACGCGGTGACCATCACGCCGGCGGCGCAACCGAGGTGGCGCACCGCGAAAGCGAGCAACGGCGTGGGCAACCGCGGTGGCAGCAGGAACGCGCGCAGGCCAGCGCCGGCCAAGACGGCGGCGCTGTCTTCCGCGAACACGTCGCTCTTGTGGCGCGCATCACATCCGATGACGACGCCCGCCTCGGCCGCGCCCGGCACCCGCTCCACCAAGTACGCGGCCAACCCCGCCGCGGCCCGCCGCACGATGACGCGGTTCATCCGATTGGGCCCAGCGCCGAGCGCACCCCGGAGCCCGGCCGTGCCGAACTGCAGCCGCGCGCCGAACCGGTCTGAGAGCGCGTCGTCGTCGTGCGCCGCGAGGAGCGCGCTCAGCTCGGCGCGCGTGTCGGGATCGGGATCTTCCTCGAGCCAGCGCCGCGCAGCCGCGACGACGTCGTCGGTCACGACAAGAGCGTGGACAAGGAGATCGCGGGACGAGGCCCGAAGTGGCTGATCACCTCGGCGGCTGCCTTCGAGGCCAGCTTCCCGCACGTCGTCAAGGGCATGTCGTGGGTGAGCCCGTACAAGAAGCCCGCCGCGTACTGGTCACCCGCGCCCGTCGTGTCGACCACCTGCGCCGGGTGGGCGTCGATGACATGCACCTCGTCGCCGGCGACGATCACAGAGCCCTTCGCCGACCGCGTGAGCGCGGCGATCTCGCAGTGGTGGCGCACGTGCTGCAGTGCGTCGTCGAACGACCCCGCCCCGTACAGCTCGGTGATCTCGGCCTCGTTCGCGAAGAGCACGTCGACCTGCGACTCGACGAGATCGAGGAACTCCTCGCGATGGCGGGCAACGCAGAACGAGTCGGACAGCGTGAGCGACACCCGGCCTCCCGCTGCATGCGCCGCCTCGGCGGCCTTGCGATAGGCAGCCATCCCCTCAGGCTTGTCCCAGAGGTAACCCTCGAGGTAGGTGACCTTCGCGCTCGCGATCAGGTCGGTGTCGACGTCGTCCGGGCCGAGCAGCTCGCTCACTCCCAGATAGGTGTTCATCGTGCGCTGCGCGTCGGGAGTGACGACGATCAGGCAACGACCGGTGGGCACACCGAGCGTGCTCGGCGGGCACGAGAACGAGACTCCGGTCGCCTGGAGGTCATGACCGAACACCTCGCCGAGCTGGTCGTCGGAGATCTTCCCGATGTACGCGCACGTGCCCCCGAACGACGCGATGCCCGCCATCGTGTTCGCGGCGGACCCTCCCGACTGCTCGATGCCGGGGCCCATCGCCTGGTACAGCTCCTCGGAGCGCTCGGTGTCGACCAGCGTCATCGACGCCTTCACGAGCCCGTGCTTGTCGAGGAACGCGTCGTCACCATTTGTCAGCACGTCGACGAGGGCGTTCCCGATGCCGACGACGTCGAAGAGGGGCGCTTCGGTCACGGCGAGAACCTACTTGGAGCCCGGGGGAGGTGGTCCCACCTGCCCCGATACGCTGCCGCCATGACCGAGGAGCACGACTACCGACTGCCGCGCGCCGTCGTTCCCCGCCGCTACGAGCTGACCCTGGCGCCCGACCTCGGCGCCGCGACGTTCGAGGGCGAGGGCTCGATCGAAGTCGAGATCGCAGAGCCCGTGTCGGAGGTGCTGCTGAACGCGGTCGACCTCGAGATCGACGAAGCGACGCTCGTCGACGCGACGGGCACGAGCCATCGCGGCGCCGTCACCATCGACACCGAGAACGAGCGCGCCCGCATCGCGCTCGATGGCACCGCGCAGACGGGCGGCGCCGTCCTCCACCTCCGCTTCCGCGGAGTGCTGAACGACCAGCTGCGCGGCTTCTATCGCTCCACCTACAAAGACGCTGCTGGCAACGACAAGGTCATCGCCACGACACAGTTCGAGTCAACGAGCGCCCGGCGCGCGTTCCCCTGCTGGGACGAGCCCGACCTGAAGGCCGTCTTCGCGATCACACTCGTCGTCGCGGGCGATCTCACCGCGCTCGCGAACTCACGGCAGATCTCGGACGAGCCGATCGGGGAAGGCCGCCGCCGGGTGCAGTTCGCCGACACCATGCTCCTCTCGACGTACCTCGTCGCCTTCATCGTCGGCGAGCTCGAGATCACCGACCCGATCGACCTCGGCGGAGTGCCGCTGCGCATCGTGCACCAGCCCGGCAAGGGAGCGCTCACCGCGTTCGCGGAGGAGTGCGGCACCTTCAGCAAGGACTTCTTCGCCGAGTACTTCGCGATCCCGTATCCCACCGACAAGCTCGACCTCGTCGGCCTCCCCGACTTCGCCGCCGGCGCGATGGAGAACCTCGGCCTCGTCACGTTCCGCGAAGCCCTCCTCCTCGTCGATCCGACCACTGCGACGCAGGCAGAGGAGCATGTGATCGCGAACGTCGTCGCCCACGAGATCGCGCACATGTGGTTCGGCGACCTCGTGACCATGCGCTGGTGGAACGGCCTTTGGTTGAAGGAGGCCTTCGCGACCTTCATGGCCAACGTGTGCGTCGACGCGATGAAGCCCGACTGGCACGTCTGGGACTCGTTCGGTCTCGACCGCACCGCGGCACTCGAGACCGACGCGCTCGAGAGCACACGTGCGATCGAGTACCCCGTCCGCTCGCCGCACGACGCCGAGGGGATGTACGACATCCTCACCTACGAGAAGGGCGCGGCGGTGCTGCGCATGCTCGAGCAGTACCTCGGTGCCGACGAGTTCCGTGCCGGCGTGCGTGCGTACCTCTCGAAGCACGCGTACGGAAACACCGAGAACACCGATCTGTGGGATGCCATCGAGGCGGCCACGAGCGAGCCGGTCGCGCCGCATCATGGATGCCTGGATCTTCCAGGGCGGCTACCCGCTCGTGCGCGCCGGCTTGAGCCCCGATGCGCAATCGCTGCGACTGAGCCAACGCCGCTTCGTGTACTCAGACGTGCCCGACACGACGCAATGGCCCGTGCCTCTGCACATCCGTCAGCCTCGGCAGGAGGTCGCTCCTCCACGACGCGCGTGCTGCTCGACGCCGAGGAGCAAGACTTCCGCTGCGTCGCTCCCGACGCGGTCGTTCTCGTGAACGTGGGTGGTCACGGCTTCCTGCGGGTGCGCTACGAGCCCGCACTGCTCGACCGGCTCGCTGGTCCCGCGCTCGCCGAGATGTCGACGATCGAGCGTTACAACCTCGTCGACGACGCCTGGGCTGCCGTCGTCGCGGGCGAGTCGACCGCGGCCGAGTTCCTCAGGCTCGCCCGTGGCTTCGGTGACGAGACGACGCTGCCCGTCTGGCAGGCGCTCTCGGCCAGCCTCGGGTTCTGCGACCGCGTCATCGACGACCCCGGCGCCCGTGAGCAGTTCCGCACGTTCGTCCGGGGCCTTGCCGGGCCGGCACTTCAGCGCCTCGGCTGGGCTCCCCGCGACGGCGAGGACGACCTGACCGGCGAGCTGCGCGGCCTGCTCATCCGCACGGTCGCGATCCTCGGCGACGACCGCGACGTCCAAGCGAAGGCGCGCGACGCTCTATCGCCAGTCGCTCGACGATCCGAGCTCTGTCGCGCCGCCGATCGCGAGTGCGGCGCTGACCGTTGTCGCAGCTACGGGTGACGAAGCGGACTACGAGCAGGTGCTCGGCGTCTTCGAGGCGTCGACCAACCCTCAAGATCAGCTGCGTCACCTCTACGCGCTCGCGGACTTCGACTCCGAGGAGCTCATGGCCCGCACGTGCGAGCTCACGCTCACCGATCGTGTCCGGAGCCAAAACGCGCCGTTCCTGCTGTCTCGTTGCATGCGCAACCGCGACCACGGCGAGCAGGCGTGGCACTTCGTCGCTCGCAACTGGACTGCCCTGAACGAGCGGTTCCCGTCGACGAGCATCATCCGCATGGTCGAAGGCATCCGGATGCTGATGCGGCCTCAGCAGGCGAGCGAGGTGTCGGCGTTCTTCTCTGAGCGAGGAGTGCCGCAGGCTGCCAAGACGTTGCAGCAGCTCATCGAGCGCCAGCAGATCAACGCGACGTTCCGCGAACGCGAGTCGGGGCCGCTGTCCGCTTCGCTGCGCTGACGTGGCCGACGCGGCTGCGAGGCGGCTCGAGGTCTTCGCTGTCGACGTCGACATGGTGCAGGTGTGCTGGAGCGACCTGGCGTCGGGCGCGCACTCGCTCGAAGTGGATGGCGAGCAGCGCCTCACCGTTGACGGCGGCGGGCCCGGCAGCGCGATCGTCGAAGGGCTCGCGGCCGGAGCCGAGGTGCGGGTCTCGGTCGCGGGCACCAGTGCTCGTCCGGCGCGGACGCTCTCAGCGCCGCCGGGCCGCGAGCTGAGCCGCGTCGCGACGATCAGCGACATCCACATCGGAGAGCGGCGCTTCGGTCGGTGGCCCCGGATCAAGCCTGGAGCCGAGTGGCGCGACACGCCCGAGCCATATCCGGTGATGTGCACGAAGGCCGCGCTGCGCGAGGCGTTGGCATGGGGCGCGCAGCTGATCGTCGTGAAGGGCGACCTCACCGACGAGGACCTCGACGAGGACTATGAGGTGCTGGGGTCGATCCTCGCCGTCGCTGCCCGTGCCGGTGATGGTCATCCCCGGGAACCATGACGGCGGAGACCGTTCGCGGGGCGAGGGAGCGCGGGTGCTCGCGAGCCACGGCGTCGACCTCACGACCAGCGTGCGCGTGGAGGATGTGCCCGGGCTCCGCGTCGTCGCCGCGAGCTCGCGCGAGATCGGCAAGCACCGAGGCAACCTCACGCACTTGCTGCCCGAGATCACCGACGCCCTCTCGGGTGCGCCTGCTGGCGTGCTGCTCGCGACGCACCACCCGCCGTTCCGCACCGTCGTCACGACGATCTGGCCGCCGGGCATCCTCGGCCTCGACGGGTGGCGCCTCCTCGAGAGGTGTCGAGCTCGCGAACCCGGCGACCTCGTCACCGCAGGCCACACGCACCGAAACCGGCGACGGAGCTACCGATCTGTCCCGATCACCGAGGTCGGCTCACCGAAGGACTTTCCCGGCGTGTGGGCCGGCTATGTCGCGCACGAAGGCGGCATCCGTCAGGTCGTGCGGCGGACCTCCGACCCGCAGGTGATCGCGTGGACCGAGCGATGCGCGGGCGCGCTCGGCGGTTGGTGGCGCTACTGGTCGCGGGGCAGCCTCGAGGCCCGCTGCTTCTCGCACACCTGGCCGACCCGCTGACGCGGACGCGCGTCGCCTCGGGTCAGTCGACCTCGTCGAGCGACCCGACGACTGGTTCCGCGAGCATGAGCCGTTGCTCGAACCCCGTCTCCCACGGCATCCACCCGTTCCTGTCGGGCCACGTGAGCTGCACGACCCGGAACTGCACCGCGCCGTAGAAGGCCGACGCCGTGCTCGAACAGGTGCGCGTGCGCGTCGACGTCGACAGGCAGCAGCGCCGACGCGTTGCTCGCCGTCGAAAAGCCCGAGGAACATCGGCCCGATCGGCGGCTGCACGCCCCTCTCCAGCAGGTCGACGACGAGACCGACGATGCCCGCGGGCGTGGACGGGGGTCTGTCCGAACACGACGACCTCGGGGAAGCCGTACGTCGTCTCGAGCCCGATCGCTGTACGCGTAGGCCGCCCGCGGCGAGGATCGAGGTCGGGCCGGGCCGCGACGGGTTCGAGCGCCCAGCCGTTCGTCTCGATCATCCACAGCACCTTGTCGAGGTGCTCCATCGACCGATCGGGCATCGGGTCGTCGCTCACCGGTCCACACTGCCAGAGCCGGGAATGTCACACCCCCCGTGCACAATCGTCGCTGATGGAACCGGGCTCGACACTCCGCTTCACGGCGGCGGCTCGCGCGCTCGCAGACGCCGCGCGACGGCTCGGCCTCGACATCCGCCCAGCTTTCGCAGCCCGCCACGGCTCGGCTCGGTCGATCGGTCGCTCCGCCGCCATCCGCGCGGCACCGTCGTCGCCGTGCGCCTGCGGGAGCCGGCCGTGGGCTGCGGTCCTCGCCGACATGGTCGAAGGCGTGATCGCGGCCAATGACCTCACCGGCCAGTGCTGCCGACTGCGTGCGCGGCGCGCTGTGGCAGGCGGTGGCCGACGCCGTCCGATCGACGTGGCCCAGGTCGCCTGACCGTCAGTTCGCTGAGTCACCGGGCGAAGCGGGTGGTCGCCGCGACGATCTCGCCCTCGGTCGTGCGATGGCCGACGCCGTGGCCCGCGTCGTCGACGAGCACGAGCTCGGCGTCGGGCCAACGCTTCGCGATCTGCCATGCCACGTCGGGCGGCGCGCTGATGTCGAGCTTGCCGGTGACCAGCACGCCGGCGATGCCGTCGAGTCGAGTCGCGTCGTGGAGCAGCTTGCCGTCCTCGAGGAACGCCGCGTTGCGCCCAGTAGTGGGTGACGAGGCGAGCGAAGCACAACCGAAACCGCGGGTCGTCGTAGCGCTCGTCGTGCACGTGCCGGGGTACGTCGCGACATGGGTGTCCTCCCACCGGCACCACGACCTCGCGGCGCGTCACGCACCTCCGGATCAGGGTCGTGCAGCATTCGCGGCATACGCCGCCGCGAGGTTGCCGTCGCGATCGGCGGCAGGCACGACGTCGCGGAACGCCTCGCCATTCCCGAGGGAAGACGCGCCCCATCGCGCGGGTGACCCACTCGACCTCGCGAGCGGTGGTGGTCACGACGCTGACGAGGATCATCTCGGCCACGCGGTCCGGGTGCGCCTCGGCGTACGCGAGTCCGAGTGTCGATCCCCACGAGCCTCCCCACACGAGCCAGCGGTCGACGCCGAGGTGATCCCGCAGTCGCTCGATGTCCTCGACGAGATGTGCGGTGGTGTTCGTCGAGAGGTCGACGACCGGCTCAGCGGCGTGCGGAGTGCTCTTGCCGCAGCTGCGCTGGTCGAAGAGCACGACCCGATAGCGATCGGGGTCGAACCAGCGCCGGAAGCCAGGCGGCGCACCGCTCCCCGGCGCCGCCGTGCAGGACGACCGCGGGCTTGCCTTCCGGGTTGCCGGCGATGCTCCACGCGACGCTGATGGCCGTCTCCGACGTCGAGCATGCCGCCGTCGTACGGCTCGCGGAGCGGGAAGGTCACGGCCGAGACCGTGCCAGATCTACCGTGGGCGCGCAGGCCCGGGTGGCGGAACTGGCAGACGCAGAGGGCTTAAACCCCTCGGCTCCCGATGGGGGCGTGCGGGTTCGATCCCCGCCCCGGGCACCGATCGGCGCTCAGGTCTTGTGCTCGTGCGCTCGCTCATCGAGGCGTGCGAACGCGTCGCGGGTGGCTCGCATCGCCTCGACCGCGGCGGGAACCCTGAATAGAGCGCGAGGTGCGTGATCGCCGCCTCGATCTCCTCCCTGGTGAGGCCGTGGCCGAGGCCGGCGGGCACGTGGACCGCGAGCTCGGGCGACGCGCCGAGCGCGACGAGGATCGCGATGACGACGAGCGACCGGTCACGGCGCGCGCGGTCGCGAGCCCAGATCTCCCCGAACGCCCATCGGTATGCGAGCACGCCGACGCCGCCGAGCGCATCGGAGAGGTATGCGAGGTCGGTCGTGGTGTCGATGCCGCCTCTGCCCCGCGAGACCACGTTGTAGACAGCGGCACCGTCGCGGTCTCGTTCGGCATCCGACTTCGCGGCGGCCGGCAGGCGATCGCCGAGCGTCTCGACACCCTCTGCAGCGCGCCAGCGCGGCATCGACACGACGGCTGGCGGCCATCGCGGCAGGGAAGCCTGCGTACGCGGCCACGGTCACGACGATCTCTTCGATCTCGACGCGGTGAGCGGCGCGTCGATCCACTCGTCGCCCACGAAGAAGCTCATCGTGCCTTCGAGCACGAAGAACACGTCGTCCTCGTCGTGGGAGTGCGGGCCGGGTCCGCGCGTGTGCGGCTCGAGCCACCACTCCGAGATCGAGTAGCGCCCGGCGGTCTCGTCGCCGTCCGCCTTGAAGATCGCCGAGATGCGACCCATCGGATAGCTCCGCCCCTCGCCCGGAGCGAGGACGAGCGGTCGCCGGTCGGTCGAAGCGCGTTCGTCGGTCACGGTGCCCTCCCTGTCCGGCGGCGCTACCTACAGCTGCATCCCATCCCTGTGGTCGCGCACGGTACCCCGGTGCCACCGGCGTGACGTCTGCGGCGTAGGACACAACGAGCCCGAGAGTGGCGGTAGCGACCATCGCGAACGCGGCGAGGACCCCGATGGCGGCGCCGGGTTCGTACGAGGTCACGGTGGGACCGAGCGAGCGACCGGTGTTGGCGGCGGTGATACGGGACAAGGCGACGGCGACGGGCGGCGCCCGTGGTGACCAGCGTGGCCGCGACCAGCACCGGTCGTAGCCCACGCCACCGGGTGACCGCCACGAGCGCCGACACCGCGATCGACGCCAGGGCGGCGCGGACGAGCAGGCGCGTGCGGCCCGTCCGTGAACGTCACCCTGCCCGAGCCATCGACCCGGCTGGCCCAGTCCAGCCACCGAAGCGACGAGAGCACGGCGACGGCGCCGACGGTGACGACGAGTCGCGATGACGACGTCCGGCCGTGGCGCGTCTGCCGGTTGACCCCTCCGGCCATGAACGCCGCGATCGCCGCCGCGGCGATAGCTGCCGATGGAGCGCTAGCGGGAGACCCTCGAACGATTGGGTGCCGGCCCCGGTGGATCGATCGCCGGTGCGGGCGGGACTCACGGTGGCGGACCGTCGGAACCAACGGCGGCGGGGGCAGGGCCCGATGGGGCGCCCGAGGTGCGGTTGCGCACGCGAGAGCGAGAAGTACGACGGCGGGCACGATGAAGATCCCGATGGACAACATGCCGACGAAGGCCAGGACGCCGAGCAGCCCGACGAGGGTCCATGCGACCGGTCCGGCGCCGCCGTGTCGCCGGCGGCGACGCCACAGCAATGCGGTGGAGACGAGCGCGACCCGCGGCCAACGGGAGACCCACGACGACGAGCACGCCGGCACCGTTGACCTCGAGCAGGGTCGCGGTGCTCGTGGACTCGGCGACGACGGAGCTCCCGGCGTGCCCGTCACCGAGGCGGACGTGGACCGGTAGGCGGGGAGCGTCGCCGCGCCGATCAGGAGACCGACGCACCACAGGGCGGCGACGACGAGGGCAGCGCCCGACCATGCTCCTCCCACCAACGGACTGCGACCGGTGCCGGACTGGGTCATCACGCCTCCAGAGGTGAAGTCGTCCCCGCGTCGAACAGCGCGGCGAACGTGCTGGCTCGCTCGAACAGGGCCAGCGCGCGGCTGCGGTCGCCGTCGAGGTGGCTGAGCAACTCCAACCCGAGATAGAGGGCGACCACCGCGTACGCGGCGTCGTCGGTCGGGACGACGGTCGCGAAGGGGTGTCCGGTGAGTGCCGGGTCGATCACCTGCCTGCGTGAACGAGAGCCACGGGACGATGCGCTTCGCCACCTCTCGCCGAGCGCGGGGACGAGGTCGCTGCCCGCCATCATCTCGACGAGGACGGTGACGTAGCCCTCGTCGAGGTCCTCGCGGAAGATCTGCGCCGCGACGGCGACCAGCTGGGCGGGCGACTCGGCCGACCGACCGCCGCCGGAGTACCGCTCGAGCCGGCGGGCGCTGACCTCGTCGAGCGCCGCGAGCAGGAGGTCGGTCACCGAACCGAAGTGGTAGAAGACCAGGCCCTGGTTGCTCTCCGCTCGGGCGGCGATGGCTGCGAGCGCTGGCCCCCGAGAACCCGTCGAACCGCAGGCTCTCGATCGCCGCCTCGACGAGCGCCTGGCGGGTCGCGGTCGATTGGGCGTCCGTGCCGCTCGTCTTCCCGGCCCGCTGTCCTGGCTTCGCCATGGCGCCACCTCACTCGATTTGAGCGAATGCTCAAATCATACGCTCAAATATTCCGAGGGCAAGGGTGTCCGCGCCCACGCGGCGGGGGACGGGCCGAAGGAGTCCCGCGGTCACTGGCCTTCCGTATGCTGCCGTGGCCACGGGGGTGGAACTGAGACGAGGGGGGCAGGGATGAAGTCACGTGCGGCGGTCTTGTTCGAGAGCCCGGGGCGCTATCGGGTGGTCGACGTGGAGGTCGACGAGCCCAAAGACCACGAGGTCCTCGTGCGGTACGTCGCCAGCGGGTTGTGCCACAGCGACGTCCACGTGCTCGACGGGACCCACGGCAGCCCGCTGCCGATGTGTGCCGGACACGAGGGTGCCGGCGTGGTGGAGCAGGTCGGCCCCGGTGTGGTGGGGCTCGCAGTCGGCGACCACATCGTGGCGTCGTTCATCCCGAGCTGCGGCCGCTGCCGGTACTGCGCCGAGGGCCGCACGAACCTGTGCCAGCTGGGTGCCCACCTCCAGAGCGGCCCGATGCTCGACGGCACCTACCGCATGCACCACGACGGTGAGGACCTGCACCAGTTCCTGCTGATCTCGACCTTCTCCCAGTACGCGGTGGTGTCGGAGAACTCGGTCGTGAAGGTGCCCGACGACGTGCCCCTCGAGACGGTCTGCCTGCTCGGCTGCGGGGTCGGCACCGGGTTCGGTTCCGCCACCAACGCCGCCGACGTCCGGCCCGGTGACAACGTGATGGTGCTGGGCGCCGGCGGGGTCGGCATGAGCGTGGTCCAGGGCGCGGCCCTCGCCGGCGCCGCCACGGTGGTGGTCGTCGACCCCGTCTCGTTCAAGCGGGAGATGGCCGAGAAGCTCGGCGCCACCCACACCTACGCCGACATCGCCGAGGCCACCGACTTCGTGCGATCGATCAGCGACGGTCAGGGTGCGGAGTCGGCGATCCTGTGCATGGGCCAGCCGACCAACGCCGACGTCGCTCTCGCCTTCGATGCCGGCGGCCAAGGGCGGCACCGTGGTGCTGACGGGCATGGCGGCGGCGTCCGAGCCGGCCGCCATCCCGATCCACCTGCTGGCGCTCTCGCCGGGATGCAGAAGACGATCCGGGGTGCACTGTTCGGGATGTGCAGTCCGCCGGTCGACATCCTCCGGCAGATCGACCTCTACCGGGCGGGGAAGTTGAAGCTCGACGAGATGATCACCCGTCGCTACTCCCTCGACGACGTCAACGTCGCGGTCGACGACCTGCTCGAGGGCCGCAACATCCGCGGTGTGATCGTCCACGACCACTGAGGGTCACGCCCGGCGCCGGGCCCGCCACACGAGCAGGGCTGCTCCGCAGCTCATCACGCTGGTCACCAGCATGATCCTCGAGGGCCACCTCCCCGGTGCCCTCCGTCGTGGTGACCCAGCCGATGAGGTACACGGTGGGGTAGACCACGCCGCCGACGGTGAACATCACCGGCACCATCGCCCACGACCGGCCTCGCCACAACGCCCATGCGGCCAGAGCCGACGCGACGATCACCACGATGTCGGCGGGCAGGAACGCGTTGGTCACCTGGGTCCGCTCGGGCACGAGCTCGAGCCACGACCGCACGACGTCCGCCGTGCCGACCCCGATCCACAGCAGCGCGCCGAGCACCGCTTGCAGCGCGAAGTACGCGGCGGCGGCGACCTCGATCGGCAGCGCCCGCGGGGCGGTTGGTCGCGTCGGTGCGGTCGTGGTCACCCGCACAGCTTGCACGTGTGAGCACCTGCCCCTGCGGCATTGGTCCTGCGCTCGACCGAGGTCGAACGCAGGTCGGCTGGCCCGCGGTCTCCCGGGCACACGAGGTGGGGCCGCTCTACGCTCGGACCATGGCCGCTGACCTCCGCTCGGTGACGGACTGCGAGATTCCGCAGCCGTTGCTCACGCCCGTGACCGATTTCGACCCGGCGACCGCCGCCCGCATCGAGGCGAGCGGGATGGGCACGTTCTATGGCCAGTTCGGCCATGCGCCGGGCCTCATCGACCGGTGGTTGGCGTTCTACCAGCCCGTCGTGCAGGACTCGACGAACCTGCCGCTGCGGACCAAGGAGCTGTGCCGCCTCCGGATCGCCGCCCGCAACGGCTGCATGTTCTGCCTCGGCGGCCGCTTCCGGGACGCCGACGGGGTGCCGGTGGTCGACGACGACGACGTCGACGCGGTGCTCGCCGGCAACTTCGACGATCCGCGCTTCACGCCGTTCGAGACCGCCGCCCTGCGCTTCACCGAGCAGTACCGCCTCGACCACTCCAAGGTCGACAAGGTCCTGGTCGACGAGACGCTCGAGGAGCTGTCCGAGGGGCAGTTCATCGAGCTCGGCCTCTGCATCGCCCAGTTCACGGGGATGGGTCAGCTCTTCGCGACCCTCGGACTCCCCAGCATGTGACGGAGGGGCCGGCTGATGTCGTTCTTCGGGCCACCACCGGAGCGTCCGCCCTGGATGCCGACCGAACCGCCGAAGTGGGGCCCGCCCCTGTGGGACCGACCCGCGGAGGACACCCTCGGCGTGACGGTCGCCATGACCCGTCTCCTTGCGACCACGGACGAGTCCGCCCTCGTCTTCGACGACGTGCACGCCTACCCGAACGGCTTCACGTTCGGCCTCGTCACCATCCGCAACCCGAACCTCCCGGTCGACATGGACCGGCCCCATCGCCTTCCATCACATGGCCCGCGTCGGCTTCGAGTTCGCCGACGGCACGACGGTGTCCTCTGAGCAGCCGGGCTTCCCGCCGATGCCCGGCCCGGGCTTCGTCGGTCGCAGCAGCGCGGTCGCCATCTCCGCGGTGGGGCCGGCAACCGGCTTCGCCAGTCCGGGGTTCGACGCCGACGGCGTTCCGACCGGTCACTCGCTCCGGCCCCAGGGCGGCGGGGGATCGCAGCATCATCAGACGATGGGTTTCTGGTGCTTCCGGCTCCCGCCCCCGGGGCCGATGACGATCCACGCCGACATGCCGGGCCATTTCGACGAGGTCGCCGTCGAGGTCGATGCGACGCCGATCATCGAGGCGGCGGCCGCCTCGAAGATCCTGTGGGAGCGGTCCTGACCGCCGACCGGGCCCTCGCCACTGTCAGACGGCTGACGTTCCAGGAGTCACCGCCCGGACCGACACGGTCACCCCCAGTCCCTGAGGCTGAGTGAAAACCGTGAGTGGCGAAAGGTGGCCCCCATGGATCTCGAGCTGCAAGGTCTGCTCGGCATGGTCCACGGATCCGGCGATGGCCCTGCTTCACCGCGCGCTGGCACTGGCGTTGGTGGCCGTCGGATGCGGTACGTCGCGCGTTCCGCCGAAGGAGCGTACGGCGACGACGTCGGTGGCCACGACCGTCGCCTCCGCCGCCGGTGCTGGAACCCACCGACGGGACATCGGCCCTGCTGACCCTGAGTGATCTGCCACCGGGGTGGACCCTGACCGAATCGAGCTCCGATGACGGGTCGGCCGGTCCCGAAGACGACGACTTCTGCCCGGCCGCGTCGAGCCCGCAGTCGGGAGCGATCTCCCCTCGGCAGCACACCCAGTTCAAGATGGCCGAACCTGCCCCCGTCGTGATCCAGACGTTGGGCTCGGCGCATGACGCGAACGCGTACTTCGTCGACATCCTCGCCATGGTCGACACCTGTGTCGGTCAGAGGTGGCCGGACGACTTCGACGGCACCCCGGCGACCATGACGATGATGAAGGTCTCCGGTCCGTCGGTCGGCGATCGGTCGGCCAGTTTCCGGATGGTCGGAACGGCCGACGACGTGCCCGTGTCGATGACCGTCGATTTCACGGTGGTCGTCCGAGCAACGGTCCTCGAGCTCTACGGCTCCGTGAACGTGTCGTCGCCGGTCACGACCTTCGCCCAGTTGTCGGCCGCCGACTTCGCCGAGATCGTCACCGGGTGACGCCAAGGTGGTCGAGGCACTCGACGCCGCGGCGACGACCGACGAGCCGCTGCCCGCGTAGACGGGACGCCGGCGGAGTGTCGGCCCGATGACACCGGCACCGTCAGCGGGACGAACGACGAACCGGTCCGTGGTGAAGACGATGAGGGTGACCTGCTCTCAGACCGAGCGGCAGACAAGCGGAGGTGGGGATCATGGCGATGAGTGGACGGGCTCGAGAGAAGCGGATGGCGAGGGCGCAGTCCCTCCTGGGTGACGGCACGCAGGTGCGGGCGTACGGGATCGGTCGGGCCGACATGCGGGTGACACCCGCCGCGGTGGTCGCCGGATCGGCGCTCCTGGTGCTGTTCCTCGGAGGGTTGGCGCTCGGCCTCGTCGTCATCGGTGGGGCCATACCGATCGCGCTGGCGTTCTACGTCTACGGCGAGGTGCGCCCGCCGCGTGCGCTGGTGGTGACCGACACCGGCCTCGTCGTCATGGCCACCTCGTTCTGGTCGGGACACCCCTCCGCAGGTGCTCGTCCAGGTGCCGCTGGCGCCGATCGTGGGCGCTGCCACCGTTGGGGCCGGTCCCGCTCGAGTTCGGCGACGAGCGTCTCACCCTGTCGCGCGGGAGTTCGGCGTGGTCGAGACCGGCATCGCGGACGCGCTGCGTCACGGTCAGGGCGCGCAGCCCGGCGTCGGCGGGGCGGACTGACCGATGACCGTCGGCGGGGCTCGTGACCGCTGATGGGCAGACGGGGATGACGATCGACGGCCGTCTAGCATCGGCGGCGCAGGCTCCGTCGTCTGCTGCGGAAAGGCCACCGAGCCGGTCGACGTGCGGCAACCACCTTGTTCGGGGCCGGCTGGCCGAGGCTCCCGGACCAGACGACCAGGAAGGTCGATGTGAGCACCACGCCAGAGCCCGCCCTCACTCCCCCCGAGGCGGTCCTCACGCCGCCCGAGCCCGTCGCGGCCGTCGCGACCGAGACCGCCGACGAGAAGGTGCCGATCACCGCCGAGCGCACCGCCGAGCTCGACCAGGTGGCGGCGGCCTACATGGCCCGCATCACGTCGCTCGACGTGAACTCCCCGGAGTTCGCCACCGCCACCGACGAGCTGCGCGCCATCGGCGACGCCGGAGATGCGCGAGAGCGCCCAGACCTCCAACCGACTGCTCGACGACGCCGGTGCGGGCGATGAAGGGCGACGACGCCACCGACCAAGGTCGCGGGCACGCTCACCGAGCTGCGGCGCACCGTCGAGGACCTCGACCCGGCGCAGGCCACCGGGGTCAAGAAGCTGCTCGGCCTCATCCCGTTCGGCGACAAGCTCCGCGACTACTTCCGGACGCTACGAGTCGGCCCAGAGCCACCTCGATGCCATCGTCAAGGCGCTCTACGACGGCAAGGACGAGCTGCTCGCCGACAACGTCGCCCTCGAGAACGAGCGCCGCAACCTGTGGGAGTCCATGGGCCGGCTGCGGGAGTACGCCTACATCGCCAGCGCCCTCGACAAGGCGGTCGAGGCCGAGATCGCCACGGTGTCGGCCACCGACCCCGAGCGGGCCACCAAGCTCCGCGACGAGGTGCTCTTCTACGTGCGCCAGAAGCACACCGACCTGCTCACCCAGCTGGCCGTGTGCATCCAGGGCTACCTGGCGATCGACCTGGTCAAGCGCAACAACATCGAGCTCATCAAGGGCGTCGACCGGGCCACCACCACCACCCTCGACGGCCCTGCGCACCGCGGTCATCGTGGCCCAGGCCCTCACCCACCAGAAGCTGGTGCTCAACCAGATCACGGCGCTCAACACCACGACCGAGAACATGATCGCCTCGCACCTCGAAGCTGCTGAACGAGCAGGGCGCCGAGATCCACGCCCAGGCGGCCAGCGCGATGGTGTCGCATCGACACGCTGAAGGCGGCCTTCGCCGACGTGTACGCGGCGATGGACGCGGTCGACACCTACAAGGCCGCCGCCCTCGACTCGATGGCCCAGACCGTCTCGGCCCTCGAGACGGAGGTGGCCGCCGCCCGCCAGTACCTCGACCGTTCCGGCCCGCCCGAGCAGTGATCATCGCCGGCCTCGTCGCCGCGGTCGCCGTGATCGGCGCCGGTGCCGGCGGGGTCGCGATCGTCCGGCGGCGAGGGGCCAGCCACCCGGTCGCCGCTGCCGCCGCCCGAGGCCCAGGATCTGGGCGGCGAGCCTGCACGCCCTGGCCGACCAGGTGCGCCCGTCGGTGCCCACCGCGGTGGTGGCCCGGGTCGAGCCGCATCGCCGACGATCGTCGACGAGATCGAGCCCCGGCTCGACCAGCATGGGCTTCGCCAACGTCGACGCCCACGCCGTCGTGCGCACCGCCACCTCGTACGTTCCCGAGGCGCTCGAGGCCTACATGCGCCTGCCCCGCACCTTCGCCGACACCCGCAAGATCCAGGGCTCGAAGACGGCGCTCGCGATGCTGTGCGACCAGCTCGACCTGCTCGCCTCCAAGATGGACGACGTCTACGACGCCGTGTATCGCCAGGACGCCCAGGCGCTCATCGAGCACGGCCAGTTCCTCGCCGCTCGCTTCGGCAGCGGCGCCAACGCCCTCGAGCCTCCGAAGCCATGAGCGGCAACACGGTCGCCGCCCTGGCCGAGGCCGTCGCCGCCGCCGGTGGGCCGGCCCCGGCGCTGGCCGAGCTCTGCGCGCTCGTGGCCGTCACCAACGACGGTGACGTGGCCGGCGAGTGGCGCCAGGTCTTCCCCGGTGAGCACCGCCCGATCGCCGGTCGCGGCGGCGGCGGCCGACCTCGACGCCGCATCGAAGGCGGACCCGTCGTGGCGGGGCCTGGCCCGCCCCTGCGTGTACGCCGCCGCCCAGCTCGGGCACGCCGACGCTCGAGAGCCTCCTGACCGCCGGGCGGGTGGCGGGTCGTCTGGCCGCCGGTGACCTCCCGACCGGACTGCCCGACCGGGACACGCTGACCGGCTTCGTCGACGCCCTCAGCCGCTCCGACGCCGACGCCGGCCGCGCCGGGCACGACCGACCACCGCCCCGGCGATCACCTCGTTCCGGCGGCGCGCGAAGGCGCCCGACGCCACCGGCGCGCCGACGGTGCCGGCAGAGCCCGCTCCCACCCTCGAGGAGCTGCTGGCCGAGCTCGACGAGCTGGTCGGCCTCGAGGAGGTCAAGCGCGAGGTGCGCGGCCAGGCCCAGCTGCTGCGGGTGGCCGGCCTGCGTCGCGACGCCGGCCTGCGCACCACCGACATCACCCGCCACCTCGTCTTCGTGGGCAACCCCGGCACCGGCAAGACCACCGTGGCCCGCCTGGTGGCCAAGATCTACGCGGCCACCGGGGTGCTGCCGTCCGGGCACCTGGTCGAGGTCGACCGTTCCGAGCTCGTCGCCGGCTACGTCGGCCAGACCGCCATCCAGACCGCACAGGTCATCGACTCCGCCGTCGGCGGGGTGCTGTTCATCGACGAGGCCTACGCGCTGGCCGACGACCAGTTCGGCTCCGAGGCGGTCGACACCCTGGTCAAGGGGATGGAGGACCACCGTGAGGACCTCGTGGTCATCGTCGCCGGCTATCCCGAACCGATGGAGGAGTTCGTCTCCGTGAACCCGGGCCTCCGGAGCCGCTTCCGCAAGACGATCACCTTCGCCGACTACTCGATCGACGAGCTCGTCGAGATCTTCGACCAGATGGTCGAGGACGCCGACTACTCCCCGAGCGACGACTGCCGCGAGCGGTTGCGGGCCCTCGCCGTCGCCGAGATGGGCGCCGAGGGGTTCGGCAACGCCCGGTGGGTGCGGAGCCGCCTCGAGGCGGCCATGGTGAACGCGGCCTGGCGGCTCCGCGACGTCACCGCCCCGTCCGTCGACGAGCTCCGCCGCCTCGAAGCCGAGGACCTCACCGACGGCCTCCCGGCCGACGCGACGATCCGGACGGCGCGGATGACCGCCACCGCCACACGCCACCGCCGTGCCGCAGCCGCCACCGTCCAGCCGACCGGCGCTCGGTCTGCCCGATGCCCGGTGCGCCGCGGCGGCACCGCGACGCCGGTCACCCTGCGGCGACTGGCCGTCGCGTGCGTCATCACCGCGGTGCTGGCCGGCCTCCTCATGCGGCCGACGTCGTTCCAGCGGGCCGCCCGGCTGGACGACGCCGCCGCCAAGACCCGCCAGCTGGTCGTGCTCACCGACGCCCGCAGCCAGGTCGCGGCCGCCGATGCCGCCGCCACCGGTGCGTTCCTGGTCGGTGGCATCGAGGACGCCGACGGCCGCACCGCCTACCTCGACGGCCCTGGACGCGGCCACCGCCGACCTCAACGCCGCGGCGGAGAGCGGCATCGGCGACCCGGACGCCCTCACCGCGATCGCCGAGGGCATCGGCACCTACCGGGGCACGATCGAGTACGCCCGGGCGCTCAACCGCCAGAGATCTCCCATCGGCTCGGCCTACCTGCGCGTCGCCGGCGACACCCTGGCCACCGACGTCGTCGACCCGCTCGACGCCGAGATCGCCACCGCCCGCGGCGACATCGGCACCAATTCGTCCCCCGTCCTCGTGGTGCTGACCGTCGTCGCCCTGCTGGCGTTCGCGGTGTGCTTCGTGCTCGCCACGCTGATGCTCCTGCGCCACACCCGCCGCGTTCTCAACGTCGGCGTCGTGCTCGGGGCGGCCGGCGATCGTGGTGGTGTTCCTGGGCTGGATCGTCGTGACGCTGGTGGTGAACTCGTCGGTGAACTCCGCGGTCAACGGGCCGCTTGAGCGACACCACCGAGATCGCCCAGGTCCGCGCCGACGCCTTCGACGCCCGCAGCGCGCAGAACCTGGTCCTCATCGCCCGGGGATCGGACAAGGGCGCCTACACCGATCGCCTGAACAAGGACATCGCCGACGCCAAGGACCGTCTCGGGCGGGTCTCGGGTGCCGACGGGCGACAGGTCAGCGAGGCCTTCGGCGGTGTCGTGGACCAGATCCAGAGCGCCTCCGACGCCTACGCCAGCCGCACTGGGACGGAGGCCGTCGCCATCCAGACCGGTCGCACCGACGGGGTCGGACCCGCCGTTCGACCACTTCGATCAGGTCAGCTCCCAGATCCTCTCGACCAAGGCCGAACGACGCCGTCGACGGTCTCACCAGCGGTCGACCGTGGCTCATCCTGGTCGGCATCCTCGCCCTGCTGGCCGGCGTGGTCGGCGCGGTCGCCGCCTGGCTGGAATCGCCCTCCGGCGCAAGGAGTACTCATGAGACCATCTCGCCGCTTCGGCACCCTCCTCGTCGTTCTGGCCGTGACCCTCGGCGTCGTCGCGGCGTGCTCATCCAGCGGCAAGGGCGCCGCCGGCCAGGCGACCGGATCGACCACCACCACCCGCGCCGACGACGACGACGACCCACGTGCGACCCTCCCGCCACCGCCTCCTACTCCCGCCGCACTCCCGGCGCCCGGGCGAACGACGCCAAGCTGGCCGCACGATCCGAACGCAAGGGGCAGTTGGTCGTCGGGGTCAGCGCCGACACCTACGGGTTCGGCTTCCGGAACCCACTCACCGGCGACCTCGAGGGCTTCGACATCGACATGGCCCACGCCGTCGCCAAGGCCATCTTCGGTGACCCGATCGACGTCGTCGACTTCCGGGTCGATGTCGCTGGGCCAACGCCAAGCCGCGCCTCGTCGACAACAGCGTCGACATGGTCGCCGATGTCTTCACCATGACCTGCGATCGGTGGAACGACCCCAAGGACGCCACCAAGAGCATCGCCTTCTCCAGCGAGTACTTCGCCGGCCGAGAAGAAGATCCTGGTGGCCAAGGACAGCGGCATCACCGGGATCGGCGATCTCGAACGGCAAGAAGGTGTGCGTGTCCCAGGGAAGCACCACCGCCACTCTGGTCGCCGCCCAGTATCCCGACGTCGTCGCAGTGTCGGTCCCCCAGAACTCGGACTGCATGGTGCTGTTCCAGTCCGGGCAGGTCGACGCCGTGGCCGGCGACGTGCCCATCCTCACCGGCTTCGAGCAACAGGACCCCTACGCCAAGATCGTCGGAGCGTCG
>CAVZAF010000010.1:0-286200 GCA_963773315.1 uncultured Acidimicrobiales bacterium | reverse complement strand
CTCCCACGCCGAGCGATTCGCCCGTCGCCGGATCGACGATGCGCGTCTCGGTGTTCGAGATCGTGATCCCGACCGAGCCGGGCTTGTAGCCGCCCGCAGGGGTCGTGTGGCTCGCGGGCGACAGCTCGGTCATGCCGTAGCCCTGCGCGATCTCACAGTCGAGCCGCTTCGCGCACTCTTCCGCGAGCTCAGCCGACAGCGGCGCCGCCCCCGAGAAGATCAGCCGAAGCGCGGACAGGTTGTAGTCGTCGACCGACGGATCCTTCGCGAGCAGCACCATGGTCGGCGGCGCGACGAACGCGCGCGTGAGGTCGTTGGCCTCATGGAGCTGCAGGAAGCGCTGCAGGTCGAACCGGGGCATCGTGAAGATGGTGGCGCCGGCCCTCAACCCCATGTTCATCAGGATCTGCATGCCGTAGATGTGGAAGAAGGGAAGGAACGCCACGTACGCGTCGTCCTCGTGGATCGGCACCACGGCCTGCATCTCGGCCATGTTCGCCGTGAGGTTGCGGTGCGTGAGCATGACGCCCTTCGAGAGGCCCGTCGTGCCCGAGGAGTAGGGCAGCGCCACGACGTCGTCGAGATCGACCGGCACCTGCTGCTCGAGCCGAGCTCCCTTCACCGTGGACAGTGAGGGATGCGCGGACGACGTGCCGATCACGAAGGTCTCGCGCACCGGCGACTCGGGGATCGCGGCGGCAACGGTCTCCTCGAGGCCGGGCACGGTGACGAGTCGAGTCGCGCCAGCGTCGTTGAGCTGGTGCACCAGCTCTCGCACGGTGTAGGTGGGGTTGATCGTCGTCACCGCGCCGCCGGCGAGTGCCACGGCGTGGAAGACCGTCGCGTACTCAGGGCAGTTCGGAGCCATGATCGCGACGACGTCGCCTTTGGCCAAGCCGCGTTCGATCCATCCACCCGCCTGCGTGCGGATCGCCTCGTCGAGCTCCGCATAAGTGAGCGCGCTGCCCGTCACCGCATCGACGAGCGCGGCCTTGCCGCCGAGCTCGGCGGCGCGCGCCAGCGTGTACGGCGTGAGCGCCTCGTCTGGAAGCGGAACAGGCGCAAGAGGGCTGGCGAAGATCACCGCAGAACAATAGCGATTTGTTGTACGAGCGTCAGGACTTGTGTAGAACATTTCCGATGACCGAAGCCATGGCCCCGTCGCTCCGGGGCGACCTCGTCGCGGCAGCGACTCACATCGCGCACGACCTTCGTCTCGAGGGCGCCGAATCCGAACGCGACCGCACGCTCTCGGCGCGCGCGGTCGAGCTTCTGCGCGACGCCGGCCTGTGGCGCATCCAGACGCCACTGACACGCGGCGGTCGAGAGGCCGGCATCCGAGCCCAGGTCGAGACGTCGTTCGTCGTAGCGAACGCGGACTCCGCGGCGGGATGGGTGAACATGGTGTCGAACGCACACGCCTGGATGATCGGCAGCTTTCCTGCAGAGTGCCAGGAAGAGGTGTTCGCGGAAGGGCCCGATGCACGGGTGCCTGGAACCCTGGCGTCGCAGGGCCGCGCCACAAGGGTCGATGGGGGCTGGCGGCTCAGCGGCCGTTGGCAATTCGCGAGCGGCGTCGACCACGGCGGCTGGGTGCTCATCGGCGCCGTCGCCGACGAGGTACCGGAGAGCCCGTCTCGAGCGCTCCATGTCGTGGTCCCGAAGCGCGACCTCATCGTGGACGACACATGGTTCACGCTCGGACTTCGCGGCACGGGCTCCAAGGACATCGTCGCCGACGATGTCTTCGTCCCCGCTCACCGCTCGATCCCCACTCGCCTCCTGTTCGACGGGATGAGCCCCCACGGCGAGGAGCAGGCCTCGCACATCTACCGACTCGCCGTCCTCGTCGGGCTGTCCGTGCAGCTGGCGGCCACGGTCGTCGGCATCGCCGAGGGCGCGGTCGAGCTTCACGTCGAGCGCACGAGCGGTCGACGGGAGGCGTACACCGGAGCATCGAAGGCGGAGAACGCCGGGATCCAGATGCGGGTCGCCGAGTCCGCGACTGAGGTGCAGATGGCCAAGACGCTCTCGCGAGCGGCCGCCGACCGCTGCGACCAGGTCGCCGCCACCGGCGAGCGACTCACGATCGACGAGCGCGCCGAGCTGAAGTGGCATGCGGCATACGCGGTCGAGCTGAGCCGCCGGGCGACTGAGCGCATCTTCGCCAGCGCCGGCGCGGATGGCGCCTACGACGAGAGCCTCCTGCAAGCCCGTTACCGCGACGTCAACACGGCCTGTCACCACGCCATGGTCGACTTCGACCAGAACGCCCAGATCTACGGACGCACTCGGCTCGGGCTGGATCCGGGCAGCCCGCTCGTCTGAATCACACCGCTTCGCGGCGGCAGACGTTGCGGCACTCCCCGAGGCCGGCGATGCGCGTGACCATCACGGCGCCATCGTTGAGGAACGTGCCCGACGGCATGCCCACGCCGCCCGGTGTACCCGTCGCGATCACGTCGCCCGGCTCGAGCGTGTGGATGATCGACGCGTACGCGACAAGCGCGGCGGGATCGAACACGAGGTCCGCGGTGTCGGCCTTCTGCTTCTGCTCGCCGTTCACCTCGCATGAGATCTCACGGCTCGGCCCCGGCGACTCGTCGCTCGTGACGAGCCACGGCCCGAGCGGCGTCGAGCCCTCCCACGACTTGCCTTGCAGCCACTGCGCGGTGCGCATCTGGAAGTCGCGCATCGAGACGTCGTTCATGATCGTGTAGCCGGCGATGTAGTCGGCGGCTCGCTCCTGTGAGATGCGACGGCCGCGCTTGCCGATGACGACCGTGAGCTCGGCTTCCCAATCCACCTTCTGCGACTCGGGCGGCATCGCGACGTCGTCGTTCGCCCCGATGAGCGCGGACGTGAACTTCGAGAACAGCGTCGGGTGCGTCGGCACCTGGTTGCCCGTCTCGAGGATGTGAGACCGGTAGTTGAGCCCGACGCACAGCACCTTGTCAGGCCGGAGGATGAGCGGCGCGTAGTCGAGGCCGTCGACCGGGCGGCGCGGGCCGTCGGCGGCTGCCGCCCACGACTGCCAGTCGTCGCGTGCCAGCACCGCCCCGACATCGGGCACGCCGAGGTCGACGGCTTGGTCGCCGTCGATGCGCACGGCCTTCGTCGACGTGCCATCACGGATCGTTGCGAGCTTCATGGGTCAACCCACCGCCTTCGAGCTCACGGGCTCACGCCCGAGCTTCTTCAACACCGGCACGATCTCCTTCGCGAACAGCTCGATGCCCGGACGCACGACCTCGTTCGGCATGCCGCCGCCGCTCGCGCGGAACGCGAACGAGAAGTGCGTGCACTGCGAGCCCTCGAGCATCGGCACCAGCGCGCCGATGATGTCGTCGGGGGTGCCGAGCAACGGCGCCATGAACCCTTCGGGAGGGTTGCCGAGCTGGTCGAGCGGCGTGAGCGGCGGCACAGCTTTCATGGGGCTGTCGAGCATCGCGATCCACGTGCGCTTGCGGTACTCGTTCTGCCAGTTCCACCAGCCGACCTTGCACTCGTCCCACGCCTTGGCCTTCGTCTCCGCGAGGTGGCCACTCACGAACATCGACAGGTTGCGGGTCGTTGGGTCTATAGCCGCTTCCTTCAGCCCCTCGAGGTACTCGGGACGGAAGACCGGACCGCCCTGGGCGTGGAACCCGCGCAAGCCCGAGTTGTACTGCAGCTTCGAACCCAGACCACCCACCCACAACGGGAACGGCTGTTGCACGGGCTGCGTGGTCTGGCGAATAGGCCGCGGGATCGAGAAGTGCTTGCCCTCGAACGTGAACGGCTCGGGAGCCGTCGCGAGGCGGAGGATCTCCATCTCCTCCCAGAACCGGCTCCACCGCGTCTTGGGGTCGACGCCGAACGCGACGAACTCCTCCTCGACCGAGCCGGTGCCGCACACGAGGTCGAGCCGACCATTCGACAAGATGTCGACCGTCGCCGCGTCTTCGGCGACTCGCAGGGGCTGGTGCAGCGGCAGCAAGAACACATTCGTGTGCAACCGGATGCGCGATGTGCGCCCTGCGATGTTCGCCAGGATCGGCAGCTGCGACGGCGACCAGGCGTCGTCCTCGAAGTGGTGCTCGCTCGTCGAGATGTAGTCGAAGCCGAGGTCTTCGGCCATCAACGCGTCGTCGACGAACGACTTGTAGACCTCGGTCAGCGGCTGGAAGTCGTCAGCCAGCGTCTTGATGGCCAGCGCCATCCCGACTTCCATCAGGCCAGTGCCTCCCCGAAGATCTCGAGCGCCTTGGCGTAGGAGCGGTCGGCAGCGGCCTTGTGATACGCAGGCCCGGGAACCGCGAAGCCGTGGTCGGCGCCGTCGTGGATCTCAGCCAGGCCCCGACCGTCCATCGCCGTGTTGACCGCGTCGATGAACGGCTTGTTGGCGTCGGCGGACTGCATCTTGTCCTCCGAGCCGAAGCCCACGTAGAGGAGCCCGTCGTAGCCCGCCACTCCCAGATGCGGGGAGTCCGCGTCCTCAGTCGTGCAGAACGAAGGATGCAGTGCGACACCCGCGGTGAAGATGTCGGGATGCGCGGCGACGGTGCGCATCACCGACCGGGCGCCGATGCAGAAGCCGATGACGCCCATCGGGGCCTTGCGAGCGGTGGGCTCGCTCTCGAGCACCGCGAGCAATGCCGTGAGATCGGTCTCGACCATGTCGTCGGTCGTTGCCATCAGGATGCCGAACATCCGCTGCATCGCCTTCTCACCTTCCGGCCCACCCCCCCGCAGAGTCTTGATGTCGAACACGAGCCAGGGCTCCTCACGGTGGTATCGGTCGGGCGAGACGACGTAGTAGCCCGCGTCGGCGAGCAGCTGCATCGACTGCTTCGAGCCGTCGTCGAGACCAGGGCCGTGGTGGAAGTACACGATCACGGGGAACGGGCCATCGCCATCAGGGCGACGCACGTAGGCCCCCATGTCGCCGTCGGGAGTCGGGACGGACAGCATCTGCTCGGTCATGCGGAACCCCCCAGGATCGAATGACACGCCGACGCTAACACCTGAAGCACGACATGTCGCCGGGCAGTCGCCACCAGAGATGTCTAAATTGATGCGATGACCACAGGCATCAAGACGTGGACGTTCGAGTTCCACGTCATCCCCGGGCGCGGCGTCCCCGACTACGAGGACCAGCAGCTCGTGCAGCAGACCTTCGACGGCAACCTTCGCCGCCTCGTCGAGCTCGAGGGCTACGGCTTCGAGGGCGTGTTCTTCAGCGAGCACCACTTCCTGAACTCCCTGAGCCCCGTGCCCAACCTGCTGATCGCTGCGCTCGCGAAGATGACGACGCGCTTCCGCCTCGGCGTCATGGGCAACGTGCTCCCGTTCCACCAGCCGTGGCGGCTCGCCGAGGAGCTGGCCACGCTCGACTACCTCTCCGACGGCCGGCTCGAGATCGGCGCCGCGAGCGGCATCCCTCCGGAGTTCCTCTTCGTCGGGATGCCGCCGAACGAGATCCGGCCTCGGTATGGCGAGATCCTCGACTACCTCGCCCTCGCGACCGAGAACAAGCACGTCTCGTTCCACGGCGAGTACTACGACTTCGAGGACATCCCCTCGATGCCGCGTCCGCGCACCGAGGCGCGTCGCCGCCACTGGATGACGATCTACAGCCCCGAGACCGCCGCGAGTGCCGCTCGGCGGGACTACAAGGTGTGCACCGGCTACCAGCCGTCCGCGACCGCGAAGATCGCGTTCGACGCGTATCGCGACGCCTGCGCGGACGCCGGTCGCGACTGCTCGCCCGACGACATCGGCGTGCGTCGTCAGGTGCTCATCTGCGAGTCCGACGCGCAGGCCGAAGATCTGCACGCCGAGCTGCTGGCGAGCGACCAGAAGCGGATCGAGGCCGTCTTCGCGGAGGTCTTCGCCCGCGTCCAGCGCACGACGGCCGCCGCGCAGATCGCGCCGAGCCAGCAATCCTCCGGCGTCATGGACGCGGCCGCGGTGCCGGGAGGCGGGTCGCAAGCAACGCAGGGCCGTTCACCCGTGCCGGGCGGTGGCGGCGGGCTCAACATCGACGCCGCGAGCGAGTACCTCTACGGCTCTCCGTCGACCGTGGCCGACAAGATCGTCGAGCAGCTGCGCTTCATCGGCGCCGGCAACCTCCTCCAGTACCACGCGCAATCGATGACCCAGGACGAGCTCGACCTGCACTACAAGCTGTTCTCGACGATCGTGCCCGTCCTCGCGAGCGCGAACGTCAGCGCGGGCTGACGCCGGCTACACGGGCTCGATCGCGAGTGGCAGTGACTCGAGCCCGCGCAACGAGTTGTTGAGACGCGGCACGTGGGGCCCGGTGATCTCGAGCTGCCGTGCGCGCTCGCGCAGCGCGCCCAGCACCGCGTCGCCTTCCATTCGAGCGATCACCATGCCGACGCAGGCGTGGATGCCGATGCCGTATCCCAAGTGCCCGGACACCTTGCGCTGGATGTCGAAGCGATCGGGATCGGCCCATCGCCTTGGATCACGATTGGCGCCGGCGTAGAAGAGCAGCACCTTCTGGCCCGCCGGGATCTCGACGTCGCCGACCATCGCCGGCCGGGTCGTCATCCGGAAGAAGCCGATCACGGGGGACTCGCGTCGAATCGTCTCCTCGAACGCGTTCCGCGTGAGCGACGGATCGTCACGCAGCAGCTGCCACTGATCTGGGTCGTCCGCCAGGTTTCGGAGCGCGAAGGCAATGCCGCTGACGGTCGTGTCGACGCCGGCCGAGAGGAAGGACCGAACCAACATCGCACCATCTTCGGGCCTCAGGCCCGCCGCCTCGGCAGCGTCGTGGATCGCTGCGCCGATGCCGTCGGGCCGGAGCGCGTCACGTGCGCACGTGGCGGTGACCCACGTGATCGTCTCCGCGGCATTGGCGATGGCCGCACCGAACCGTTCGTTCTGCACCCCGTTCCCGTTGAAGACGAGCGAGCCGTAATCGAGCAGCCGGCGACGGGTCTCGTCGGTGACCTCGATGCCGAACGCCCGAGGGAACACCTCGGTCGGGAAAGGCTCGGCGAGATCGTGAACCCCGTCGAAGGTGCGACGCTCGAGCAGCTCGTCCACGATGCGAGCGGCCGCCACCGCGAACACTTCCTCGAGCGACCGCAGCGCCTTGGGTGTCATCGTGCCCGCGACGACCTTGCGGTTGCGCGTGTGCTCGGGCGGGTCGGCCTCCACCAAGATGCTCGGCCGGCGCCACGGCTCACCCACGGCCAGATCGGCGAGCCCGACGCCATGGCTCGACGAGTAGGTCTCGTGGTCACGCAGCGCCGCCATCACATCGTCGTGTTGCGCGATCGCCCAGACGCCGTAGCGGTTCAGCCACACCGCTGAGCCAGCGTCGCGGATCCGCTCGAGGTCATCCCACGGCTCTGCGAGGAACTCGTCCGAATACGGATCGACGTCATTCGCTCGCTGCGAGGTCAAGGCGAGCCTCTCAGTCAACGCGTAGGACGACGGCGCCGCCGGTGTCGCCGGCCGCGCAGCCGGTGAACAGCCCAACGCCTCCCCCGCGCGCTTCGAGCTCGGCGATGAGCTCGACGATCGCCCGCGCGCCGGTGGGACCTTGTGGGTGCCCGTAGATGAGGCTGCAACCGAACGCGTTTGTGCGGTCGACAGGAAAGCCGGTCTGGCGGGCGAAGAAGACGTCGTTCACCGCGAACGGGTTGTGCGACTTCACCACATCGACCTGATCGATCGTGATCCCTGCGTCGGCGAGAGCCGCGAGCGCGGCCGGCACCGGCGCCTTGGGCATCCGCGCCTTCTCGACTCGCGCGAACCCACTGCCGAGGATCAACGCCACTCCGCGGCCGCCGCTCAGCTCACGTGCGATCTCGGACGGGGCGATGAGCATGCCCGCAGTGCCGTCAGCGGGGTGCGTCTGGGTGCCGAAGGTGACGACGCCATCGGGGGACTGAGGAGCGAGCTTCGCGAGCCCCTCGGCCGTCGTCGCGTAGATGCCCTCGTCGCTCTCGATGACCAAGGGATCGCGCCCGCGTCTCGACACAGTGACGGGAACCATCCATCCGCGCTGGAACGCGCGGTCATCGGCGAGCGCCGCCTCGTACTGCTCGTATCGGAGGAGAGTGAGCTCGTCGAGCTCCCCGCGCTCGATGCCGGCCTCGGCCGCGACCGCTTCGGCCGTGTCGACCATCGCTTGGCCGGCCCACGGGTCCTTCTTGAAGTTGTCGAGGATCCAGTGCTCGATCGTCGGCGAGCCTCCCGGCCCCGAGCTGGATGGATACGTGAGCAGTGGCCCGTTGCTGGTGCGATCGGTCGTGATGACCGCGACCACCTCGCCGGCGTCGGCCGACGCGGCAGCCGCCTGCACGCACTTGGCTGACGTCGCGCACGCCTGGGCGATCATCGGGCCGGTGATGTCGGGCGCACCGATCTTCGCGGCGAGCGTCGGCCCTCCGAAGAACGACTCCTTCTGCGGAACGGTGATGCCGAGCACGAGCGAGTCGAGGCGAGCGGGATCGACATGGGCGCGCTCGAGGGCATCACGAGCGACCTGGGCGGCGAGATCGATGCTGTTGATATCGGCGAGCGAGCCCTGCCACCGGACGAACGGCGACGACCACGCCGCGCCGAGCGGGATCGCCGCGTCGCGGTGGTTCACCTCGCTCGCCGCTCGATGGCCTCGACGATGCGATCGGTCGAGGCTCGTTGCTCATACAGATCACGTACGAGCCAGTACCGCAGGTACCGGGAGAGGGAGCAGCGCGCCCAGACGACGGCGCCCACGATCGCGATGCCGACTCCGAGGATCGTGAGGCTCATCGAGTCGCCCTGCGAAAGCTGGTCGGTGGCGTTGCGCACTCCCGTGATGCCGATCGTGGTGACGATGAATCCCGCGATCGTGGCGATGACGCCGAGGATCACCAAGAGCCGCTCCCGATCAGCCCGGCCGCCCTTGACCTTGAGCTTCGTGATCTCCGCCTCGAACTGCTCGAGGCGCGGGCCCGACAGCACGCCCGGCGACGTCTCGGCGTTCGCGGCGATGGCGCTGGACGTCTCGGCGACGTCGGTCACGGCGTCTTCCTCCCCCGCGGTCGCGATGCGCAAACCGTAGCGACCCGATCTCAACGACCAAACTAGCGATCAGTCGTGCCGAGCGTCAACAGATGTGTAGGGTATTGGCGACGATCTGGGGGTCTCCATGGAATTCTCACTGCTCAACGCAGTCCGCAACCACCCGCAGTCGGCCTATGCCGAGAAGGACGTCTACGCCGACTACATCAGCGACGCCCTCCTCGCCGAGGAGATGGGCTTCGTCCGCTCGTGGTACGGCGAGCACCACTTCCGCGAGTGCCAGTGGACGGGGTCTCCGATCCAGGTGTGCACCGCGGTCGCCGCTCGCACCGAGCGGCTGCGCGTCGGCACGGCGGTCGCGCTGTTGCCCTTCCACGATCCGATCCGCATGGCCGAGGACGTCGCGATCTGCGACATCCTCTCGGGCGGTCGATTCGACTTCGGGGTCGGCCCGGGCTCGCAGTTCGAGGAGTTCCGCGCGTTCGGCATCGACCCGAAGACGATGAACGGTCGCATGTACGAGTCGATCGACTGGATCCTCGAGGCATTCGCCTCGAAGGACGAGTTCTCGCACAAGGGGACGTACTACGACATCCCGAACATGACGTTCACGACGAAGCCGGTTCAGACCCCCGTGCCTGTGTGGTCGAGCTCTATGGGCCCGAAGAACGCGGCTCGCTCGGCGGAGCGCGGCTTCAACTTCATCGGTCCCGGCAACTTCGGCTACGACGCCGCGCTCACTGCCGCGGGTCGGAACCCGGCCGACTACAAGATCGCGTCGATGCAGGTCATCCACGTCTCCGACTCGACCGACAAGGCGTGGGAGGAGGCAGGCGCGGGCATCGAGTACTTCGTGAACTTCTACAACCTTCGGCTCGGCCTCGACGGCCAGCCTCAGGGCAACGACCCGATCACACAGGAGATGATCCGCGGCGGCAACGCCGGGTTCTGGTCGGCGGCAGTCGGCACTCCCGATGACGCGATCAAGGCGCTCGCGCCCTTCGCCTCCGGTCAGCTCGGCCGTCTCACCGAGTTCGCCTGCGGGTTTCGCCACGCAGGCATGCGCAACGACGTCGTGCACCACTCGATGCGCCTGTTCCAGGAGCACGTGCAGCCGGCGCTGGCCGAGATCGCTGCCGCGAACGGCCTCTAGCGAGTCAGACCTCGATCGACCGCACCTTCGCGACGACGTCGCCTCTGACCACGTTCGGATTCGTCGCGAAAGCCTCGGCGCGCTCGGGCGATGCCATGTAGTCGGCTTCCGCGGCGTCGAAGTCACCGTCGTGCGCGACCGCCCAGACGAACTCGCTGTGGTCGTCGTCGGCATAGGCGAAGACGACGCGGAAGCCGTACTGGGCACGGGGCTCGATGATCGACCGCCACCACGCGACGAAGTCGTCGATGCGACCGGGCTCGATCGTGTAGCGGCGCAGCTGGATTGTCGTCATCTCACACGATCCCCGTGTAGGTGCCGCCCTCGAGGTGCAGGTTGGTGCCCGACATGTAGCCGGCGTGGTCGCTGCACACGAACGCGCACGTCTTGCCGAACTCCGTCGGCGTGCCGAACCGCTTCGCCGCGACCGACGACACCTGCCGCGCCCAGGCCTCCTCGAACGACACGCCTCGCTTCTCGGCCTCGTGCTGCACGACGTCGCGCTGCCGTTGCGAGTCGATGCCGCGAGGCTGAAGGAAGTTGATGGTCACGCCGTGGGCCGCGGCATCGAATGACGCCGCCTTCATCAACGCGGTCTGCGCGGCGCGCGCACTCGCGCTGGCGACCTGCACCTCCTCGGGTGCAGTCACCATCGCCGACGTGATGCAGACGATCCGGCCCCAACCCCGTTCCTTCATGCCGGGCAGCACGGCCATGAGCAGTGCGAGTGGGGTGCGGAAGTGGAGCGTCAGGGCCTCCTCGAAGTTCTCGGCGGTCTGGTCGGCGAGGATGCCCGGCTTCGGGCCGCGGTTGTTGAGGACGAGGATGTCGGGGTCGGGGCAGGCCGCGAGGAGCGCGGCGCGGCCGGCGTCGGTGGTGATGTCGGCGGCGACCGCGACGACCTCGCGCTCGATGCCCGGCAGGTTCCTCAGCTCGGCGGCCGTCTTCTCGAGCTTCTCTGCGTCGCGCCCGTTGACGACGAGGTGGACGCCCTCCTCGGCGAGGGCGGCAGCGCACGCGCGACCGAGCCCCTGACTCGACGCACACACGATTCCCCTGCGGCCTGCGATGCCCAGGTCCATTGGATCGACGCTAGACACTCCCAGTGTCGGCCGTCAACGCAACGTGTTACGGTCGCCGTGAGAGTCGGCCCGGACGAGGGGGTTCGTGATGGCGCACGATCACGACGGATGGCGGTCGCTGGGGTTTCGGGGCCTGCCGCCGATGTCGGGAAAGGTGAACCAGGCGGTCGAGGGCGGGTTCGCCCCTCTGATCGTTGCGCGGATCGAAGGGCAGCACGCGCCATTCGTCGGCATCACCACCGACGGCGTGGTGCAGACCGGCCTTCGCTCGCTCGACGATGCGCCGAAGGTGTCGACTGCGCCGATCGTCGACGCCGCGCTCGCGTTCGTCCAAGCGCTTTCGCCGGCGCAGCGGACTCAAGCCTGCCTGTCGATGGACTCGCCCGAGTGGCGCACATGGACCAACGTGCACGTGGCGTTCTGGCGACACGGGGTGTTGCTCGACGAGCTGTCGCCACCGCAGCGCGACCTCGCTCTGAAGATCGTGCGAGCAACGTTGTCGGTGCGCGGCTACGACTACGCCCTCGGGATCATGGAGCTCAACGAGCTGGTGGCACAGCTGAAGGACGATCACGACTCCTACGGCCAGTGGCTGTACTTCCTGTCGATCTTCGGCACGCCAGGCTCTGATGCGCCATGGGGCTGGCAGATCGACGGGCATCACCTCGTCGTCAGCACCGTCGTGTTCGAGGGCCGCGTCGTCACAACCCCGACGTTCATGGGCTCCGAGCCTCGGTCGGTCGGCGACCGTTCGTGGTTCGACCTCGAGGAAGAAGCCGGACTGCTCTTCATGCGCTCGCTCGACGACGCGCAACGAGCCAAGGCGCAGATCTACCCGTCGATCACGAAGGCCGACATGCCCGATCCCGAGCTTCAGAACCCATTCGACGGGAGGCAGGCCGGTGGCATGGGTCAAGACAACAGGGTCATCCCATACCAGGGCCTCCCGAGCACTGACCTGTCAGACGCGCAACGCCGGCTGCTGCTCGACATCGCGTTCTGCTACACGGGATGGAAGGCCGACGCGCACGCCGCGGTGACAATGGCCGAGATCGAGTCGCACCTCGACGAGACCTGGTTCTCGTGGTACGGCGGCTACGGCGAAACCGACGCGTTCTACTACCGGGTGCACAGCCCGGTGACGCTGATCGAGTTCGATCACCACGACGGCGTCGTCTTCGACAACATCGATCCGTCCCGACACCACATCCACATGCTGGTTCGCACGCCCAACGGCGGCGACTACGGGCGGGACCTGCTCACTGAGCACCACGAGCGCTTCGCGCACGTCGGCGGACGCCACGTGCCTCGCTGAGGCTCAGGCGAGCCGATCAGGCGATCGGTTCCCCGACCTCCCACGTCACAGCGATGTCGAACGGCCGCTTGGTCGGGGCCGGCACCAAGAACGCGAGGTGGCGCTCGACTCCGGGACCGGGGTTCCAATTGCGGTGCGGCACGCCAGCGGGGAGCACGACGAGGTGGCCGGGCTCGACGTCGTGCGCCGTGTCAGCCACCTCGACGTGGAGCGTGCCCTCGAGCACCCAGTACAGCTGGTCGAAGGGATGGATGTGCCACGACGTTCCCGGCGACTCGGGCGAAACCCGCGCCGCGTTCACGACGATGCTCGAGCAGCCGCTCGTGGGCGAAGCAAGCCGCGCGAGCTCGAACCCGGGCACGTGGCTCGACTCGTAGGCCACGTCGTCGAGGGTGCGCACCCAACCCGTGCCGGGCCCCCGTTCATCGTCTGATGCCGGAGTGCTGCCCGGCTTGAACCGATTCGGCGCCGGCACCAGGAGATCGAGGTGCAGCTCGAGCACGCCGCCGTCGTTGCGGTTCTTGTGGACGACGCCGCCCGGGATGTACACGAGCGAATTCGGCCCCGCGACGTGCTCCACGCCGTCGAGGACCACGGTGAGCTCCCCTTCGATGATCCAGTAGAGCTGGTCGCTCTCGTGCACGTGAGGAAACGGCCGCACCCACCCCGCCGGCACGCCGACGGCAACCACCCAGGCAGTCTCGTTGTCGACGAGGTTGACCGCGTCGAAGTCGTCGGGGTTCAACGCGGAGCGATCGAGGTGGCGGACGTACTCCACTGCGAGCGACGTTAGACACTCCCCATATCGCTCGTCAATGAAGTAGTAGAGCCCGAGCGCAGCTCCCCAACGAGTCGAGCAGCCTCGCGACGGCTGCTCACGCCGAGCTTCGACAGCACCGCCGAGACGTGATGGTCGACGGTCTTCGGGGAGATGAACAGGCGCGCCGCGATCTCGTCGTTCGTCAGGTGCTCGGCGAGGCAGGACGCCACCTCGGCCTCACGCTTCGTGAGCCCCATCGGGTTCGCCTTCGTCGACGCGCGTGCGGAACGCGGCAGGCTCCTCACACCGAGATCACGCATCTTCTGCAGGACGATCAGCTGCCGCGGCCGCGCGCCGAGCCCGTCGAGGATCTCGAACGCACGGCGAAGGTCTCCTTCGTCATCGCTGTCGCCGAGGACGTCGGCTTCCTCGTACGGACACCCGCGATCTTCCCAGTACTCGGCCGCCCTGGAGAGCTCCCCATTCATGTGCCAGCGATATGCGTCACCGATCCAGTCGTGCTCGTAGCGCGTCCCTTCACAGCGCCAAAGCTGCACCGCCAGCTCGCCGCGCCAGTAGATGTCGCCCTCATCGCCCAGGTGGTCGAGTCCCCGACGGGCCCACGTCGCTCCGAGCTCGAGGTCGCCGAGGACGAAGCCGCCCTCGGAGAGCGGCAGGCTCACGAGCGTGTAGAGCCACCGGTCGTCGAAGCGCGTGGCCCTCGCGGCGAGGTCGTCGAGCATCGCGCGCGCCGCCGGCTCCCCGCGTCGTGCAGCCACACGGGCGAGCACAGAGAGCGGCTGCAACAGGAACGGGTCGGAAGGATCGGTCTGCGCCACGAGCGAGTTCGCCGCTTCGACCGCTTCGTCGAGACGGCCGGCATCGATGAGGGAGTCCGCGGCCACCAAGCGCAAGAACCGCTCCGACGACTCGAGACCGAGGTCCATCGCGACCTCGAGTGCGTCTTGCGCAAGAGGAAGCGCAGCGCGCGGATCCTTGCTGCCCGATCGGTAGGCAACCATGCGGGTCAGCGCCATGCTGGCGGTCTCGTCGAGGCCCGCGGCGCGAGCGCGCCGCAACGCGTCGTTGAGCCGTGCCCACCCGCCCATGTCCTCGAGGCAGAGCTCGGTCGCGCCGAGGCTCATCATGATCTCGAGAGTGGCCACCTCATCACCTACACGCTCGGCCACCGGGAAACCTGTGCGGGCCGCATCCACGCACTGCTGGCGTTCTTCTCGCCGCTGGAAGAGCCAGACCAAAGTGGCGTGCGCGTGCGCCAACGCGGGCGTGTCACTCGAGCCCTCCAGCAACGCGAACGCCGATCGCACGGCAGCGAGCGCAGCGTCGGGATCGGGGACCCTCTCCAGCACGCGGGCGCGGCGACACAGCGCCATCGCGAGACGCTCCTGATCGCCTGCCGCTCGCCACGAGGCGACGGCGTCGGTGCTTGCTTCGAGCGCATCGGCGCTGCGGTTCACCACGAGCAGCTCCGCGGTGTACTCGTCGAGCAACGCAGCCCGCTCGGCCGGTGGAATGCCTCCTGCGAAGCGCAGCGCCCGCTCGTACTGGGCGACGGACTCGCGATGGGCACCGAGAACTGCTGCGCGCCGGGCGGCACGAGGCGCGAACTCCAGCACGGCCGCCGGATCACCGGCGAGCTCCGCGTGGTGGGCGCACACCGCGGGGTCGACACCTCCTTCCTCGAGCAGTCCGGCGAGGATCGCGTGATGGAGGCGCGCCCGCCGCGTGGGCGTGATCGCGGTGTCGACGACCTGCCGGGCGAGCTCGTGTCGGAAGGTCAGAGTGTGGCCGTCGTGAACGAGAAGGCCTGCCTCTACGCACGCCTCGATGCCGTGCTCACTCTCACCCAGCGCCTGCCGGAGGACCGAGACGGGAGCACCATCTGAGAGCAGTGCAGCCGCGTCGAGCACCTCGCGGGCCTCGGCGTCGAGTCGACCGGTCCGTGCGAGCACCGACTCGTGGACTGAAGTGGGCGCACCGGGCTCGGCCGTGAGGAGCTCACTCACGACGAACGGCACTCCGGCGCTGAGACGGTGGAGCTCGCGAGCATCCCACTGAGTCTCTGCCGCAAGCTCGGCGACCGCGCCCTCGCTGAGGGGAGCAAGTCGCAGGCGCCGCAGAGCCTGGGCGGTCGCGAGATCGGCCAGCACGCCCCGCACCGGGTGGTCGCGAGCGATCTCGTCCCGGAGGGTCACGATCAGCATGCATCGGGTGAGGTCCAGACGACGGCCCGCGAAGGCAACGAAGTCGAGCGTCGCCGCGTCTGCCCACTGGAGGTCGTCGATCACCGCGATCACCGTCGAGTCGGCGTTCGACCACGACGCGATGAACTCGGCGAACAGCTGATGCCGGTCGTCACTCTCGGCCAGCTTCGCGAGGTCGCCGCCCGCAGCTCGGGCGAGATCGAGCACCGGGCCGAGGGCCCGCGGCGTGTGCAGCGGATCGCACTGCGCCCACAGCACCTGCGCGGCGCCTCGGTGACTCGCGCAGAGCTCTCGGGCGAGGGCTGTCTTCCCCACACCAGCCTCGCCGGAGATCACGACCAGTCGACCCTCAGCAGCCGCCGCGGAGCTCAGACAACCTTCGAGCAACGACAGCTCGGCTTCGCGTTCGAGCAGCTTCGCGTGCACGGCAGTCATGACGACGCCTCCTGGCTGAGTCCGAGCTCATCGACCTTGCGCGCCGCCTCACGGCGCGTTCCGACCGCGAGCTTCGAGAGCACCGCCGACACGTGATGGTCAACCGTCTTCGGGGAGATGTAGAGGCGAGCGGCGATCTCGTCGTTCGTGAGGTGCTCAGGCAGACACGCGGCGACCTCCATCTCTCGCTGGGTGAGGCCCATGGGGTTGGACTTCGTGGTTGCCCGCGTCGACTTCGGCAGGCTGCGCACGCCGAGCGCCTTGAGCTTCTCCGCGGTCCGCGCGACACGAGGTCGCGCTCCCAGCTCATCGAACAAGCTGAACGCCCGCCGGAGCGCGTCCTCCTCGTCATCGATCTCTGCGAGCGCGTCGGCCTCGTCATACGGACACTGACGCTCGGCCCAGAGGTCGGCCGCGAGCGAGGACTCCCCGTCGATCATCAGCCGATACGGCGTCGCGAGCCAATCGCTCATCACACGCTCGCCCGTCGCCCTCCAGAGCCACCACGCCAGCTCGCCCCGGAACCACTCGGCGCCAGTCTGGGGAAGGACGCAGAGCCCCTCCCTCGCTTCGCTCGCCGTCCGGTCGAGGTTGCCGGCGAGCCAGGCTGCTTCGGCCCGGGCCCCGAGCAGGGACGCGAGGAGCAGGGGGTCGCCGTACTCGCGCGCAGACGGCAGCGCATCGTCGAGCATCAAGGCCGCCCCGGGCACGCCACGCCGAACTCCCACTCGACCGACGACGATGAGCGGCTCCATTCGTTGCCACACGGTGCTCTCGCCGCTTCCGAGCACCGAAGTCGCAGTCTCGAGCGCCTCGTCGAACCTCCCCGCAGCGACCAGCCCGGTGGCGAGCGTTCCCCGGAGGCAACGGGCCGACGCAGCGAGACCGCGGTCGTTCACGAAGCGCAGGGCCGGTTCTGCGTGCGCGAGCACCTGGATCGGCTCGCGGTGCGAGACGTAGTACTCGATGAGGTTGTTCCAGGCCCGCGTCAGTGGGTCCTCGAGACCGGCTGCATCGGCTCGGCGGCGGCCCGCTTGCAGCTCTCCCACACCGGCCGGATCACCCGCGGTCACGCGAGCGCTGCCCATCGTGATGAGCAGATGGACACTCGTCTCCTCATCGCCCTCTTGCTCGGCGAGCCCGAGGCCGAGCCCGCCGAGACGAAGGCACTCCTCATAGCTCCCTTGGACCAGGTGAAGTCCCGCTGCGGTTTTGTACGCCGCGCGAGCTCACGGCAATCACCGAGCGGCTCGAGCACAGCGATCGCGGAGGTTGCTGCGGCCAGCGAGGCTCCCCTGTCGCCCGCCCGACTCAGCACCGACGCGCGACTGCAGAGCGACCTACCCAGTCCGCCAAGGTCACCCGACTCGCGCCAGCACGCGAGCGCATCGGCGCTCACCTCGAGCGCGTCGAGCGAGCGATCCACTACAAGAAGCTCGGTCGCGTACGCGTCGAGCAGCGAGGCCCGATCCCCGGCAGGTAATCCACCCGCGAACCGCAGCGCCCGCTCGTACTGCGCGACCGCCTCCTGGTGTGAACCCAGCGTCGCCGCCCTCCGCGCCGCCAGGGGGGCGAAGCGGAGCACTGCGCCCGCATCGCCGGCTTGCTCGGCATGGTGCGCGCAGATCGCAGCGTCTGCATTCCCGGCCTCGACCAGTCCGGCGAGGATGCGGCGATGGAACCGGGAGCGCCGAGCGGGCGTGATCGACGCGTCGATCACCTGACGAGCCAGTTCGTGACGAAAGGCCACCGTCCGTCCGTCGTGGACGAGGAGTCCCGATTCGATGCATGCCTCCATCGAAGGCTCCGGGCCTTCGACCGTCGCCGCGAGAACCGAGGCATCGGCGCCTTCGGCGAGCAGCGCGACGACGTCGAGCAGCTCGCGCTCCTGCTCGCTGAGCCGACGCGGCGCGGGCGAGCACGGTGTCGTGCACTGACGTCAGGTCGCCTGGGGCCGCGGCGATGAGCTCGGCCACGACGAACGGCACGCCGCCACTCAGGCGCAGCACTTCCTTCGGATCCCACGCTGTCGAGGCCGCGAGCGTGGCAACGGCACCGGCGCTCAGTGGCTCGAGCCTGAGCCTTCGCACCGCGCGCACGGTCGCGAGATCGCCGAGCACCGTCCGCAGCGGATGATCGCGGCCCAGGTCTTCTCGATACGTCACGACGAGCACGCCGCGTGTGTGCTCCATCCGTCGGCCCGCAAAGGCGAGGAAGTCGAGGGTGGCCGCATCCGCCCAATGGAGATCCTCGAGCACGACCACCATCGGCGGTCCGTCGACGGAGCAGACCGCGAGGAACTCGGCGAACAGCTGATGCCGGTCGTCACTCTCGGCCAGCCTCGCGAGGTCGCCGCCCGCGATGCGCGCGACGTCGAGCACCGGGCCCAGCGCTCGCGGCGTCTGCAGCGGATCGCATTGGCCCCACAACATCCGCGCTGCGGATCCTCGGCGGCTCAGCTCCTCGACGAGCGAGGTCTTGCCCACTCCGGCCTCACCCGAGATCACGACGAGGCGTCCTTCGCCGAGATCCGCGGCCGCGATGCATTCCTCGAGCGCCGAGAGCTCTGCCTCCCGCTCCAGGAGCTGCACACCGGAAGCGTAGGCGGGGCTGACCGAAGCCAACCCCGCCCTCTTGCTGCTCAACGGGGGTGTCCCGCGCCGCACGCCACCAGCAGCCCAGTCGCGAAGCGCACCCTGTTGACCAACATCGTGGGCCTCATCAGCACGGGTGACCGACGCCACACGCGATGTCGGAGCCGGGCGTGCTGGATGACTGCGTCGGCACGACGGACTTGGTCGAAGCCGACGAGTCGTTGCCGACGTTGGCGATGAGCAATGCCGCAAGGATCGCGACGGCGATCACGAGGGCGACGAGAGCGGCGCGAGCGCCGTTCCAGGTCCGGCGCGGGATGGTCATGACTGCTGCACTCATTGGTGTCCCTCCTCGATGGCACCGGACCGTTATGTGGAAGGTCAGCCGGCGACATTGACGAGGGTGCGCCTTTCCACGCCGCCCGCCATCGGGAGTGACTCCCCATTTGCCGATCCCTGGTCGCGATCAGCCCGCGTAATTCCTCAGGACTCTCAGGGCCGCGTCGGCATAGGGACCCGTCGTGACCAGGCCCGATGCGTCTGGAGCAAGCCGCTGCGCACCGACCCGACAGAACGCGCCCGCGGACCCTGTGACCTTCGACTCAGCATCAGGGGGCCCGTAGCTCCACACCGACGCGCCGTCGGGCGCGGTGAGCTCGCAGAAGACTTCGTGCGCCTCCTGGCCGTTGAAGCTGAAGCCATACGGAAGCGTGCTGTGGCCGAGCCACGCGATGTGGCGCAGTCGGTCGGTGTCGGGCAACGGGATGTCGAAGGGCACGGTCACGTCGAGCGCATGCGCCCAGTGCTCGGCGAGCCGAGTCGTCGCGAGCGTCCGCGGCTTCAGCGGCGTGTGGGCCCAGGCGTAGCGCGCGTCCGGATCGGCCGCGCGCAACGCGTCGACCGATGCACGCCTCGCTGCCTTCCAGCGGGCGAAGACGACGGTCGGCTCGTCACGTTCACCTGCGACTTGGCGATCGACCCACTCGTCGAGCGTGACGCCTCCGCGGTCCAGGCGATTGGGCTCGTTCGGTCGCGTTGTCGTGCCGACGACGCCTTCCTCGGTCTGAGCGAGGTGGATCATCACGTCGGTGACGGTCCAACCCGGCGCGTCGGACTCGCTGCGCCACTGCTTGTCGGTCAGCGACTCAAGGATGGACTCGAGCCGGTCGTACTCGGCCACGAGATCGTCGAGAACGTCATCGATCGGCGTCGTCACGTCTTCACTTCTTCCTCACTCGGTCGAGATACGCCTTCGCACTCTCACGCGACTCGGGATCGCGAAGTGCGGACACGAGGCTGTCGGCGTCGGCCCAGCTGCGATCGAGGCCCACCATCTGCCGCGTGACCGCATCGACGTGATGCTTCGTGGCACGTAGCGTCAGCGACGACTTCGTGAGCAGCCGAGCGACGAGATCTTCGACGGCCTGGTCGAGACCAGCCGCCGGCACGACCCGGTTGAGAAAGCCGGCGGCGAACGCCTCATCCGACGTGAACGGCCGGCAGGTCATCACGAGCTCTTTGGTGAGGGCAGGTCCGATCTCGCGAACGAGACGCGGGATGCCTCCCCATGCGAGCGGGATGCCGAGGTCGACCTCGGGAATCGAGAAGTACGCGTCGGTCGCCGCGATCCGGAGGTCGCAGGCGGCGGCGAGGACGAGGCCTCCGCCGATGCAATGGCCGTGGATGCGGGCGACAGTGACCGCGTTCATCGCCTCGACCGCATCGGCCATGAGGCGGCCGAGGTCCGCGTTGTCGCGCGGAGAGCCCTCGGCCGGTGCGTCGAACCCTGAGATGTCGGCCCCCGCCGAGAACGACCGGCCCTGACCCGACACCACGACGACCTTCACCAGCGTGTGACGATCGAACCAGCGCGCCGCGTCGGCGATCTCGCGCAAGGTCTGCGACGAGAGCGGGTTGAGCTTGTCGGGTCGGTTGAGCGTGAGCGCGCCGCGGTCTCCCGCGGCGAACACATCGATCGTCTCGAACTCAGACACCTCGCAGCCTCTCGACCGCGGCGTCGCGCACCGTGGTGCGGCGCGCCTTCCCCGCGTCGTCGCGCAACGGCTCGTCGACGAACTCGAACGACCGCGGGATCTTGTAGCGCACGAGCCGCTCGTGCAGGTGAGCGAGGAGGTCGTCGACCGTGACCTCGCCGTCCGGCTGCACGATGGCGTGCACGCGTTGGCCGAGATCCTCGTCCGGGATGCCGACGACGAGCGACGAGAGGACGTGCGGGTGCTCGTCGATCGCAGCTTCGACTTCCGCGGGGTAGATGTTCGCGCCTCCGGACAGGATCAGATCGGTACGGCGGTCGCTCAGGTAGACGTAACCGTCCGCGTCCATCCAGCCCATGTCGCCGAGCGACTCCCAACCGGCGAGCTCTCGGGGCTCGGCGCCGATGTAGTGGTACGTCGGCGCGGTCCCGTCGAAGCGACGCATGTAGATCTCACCGATCTCGCCCGCGGGCACCGGGCTCCCCTCTGAGTCGAGGACCTTCATCTGCCCTGTGAGGGGCTTGCCGACCGACCCGCGGTGCGCGAGCCATTCGGTGCCGGTGATGATCGTCGCCGCCTGTCCTTCGGTGCCCCCGTAGAGCTCCATCAAGGCGTCGGGGCCCACGAGCTCGATCCACGCCTCCTTCAACCACTCGGGACACGGTGCGGCCATGTGCCAGACAACGCGGAACGACGACAGGTCGTAACGATCGGGATCGGCCTGCACAGCACGATGCATCCGCAACATCATCGTCGGCACCAGGTTCATCCACTGCACGCGGTGCTCGCCGATCGCGGCGAGCGCTACCTCGGCGTCGAACTTCGGGAGCACAACAAGGTGGTGGCCCATGAAGAGCCCCACGGTCGAAAGGCTGAACGGAGCGTTGTGATACAGCGGACCGGGCACGAGGTGCGTGTCGTCGCGCTCCATGCGGAACACGAGCGAGAGGAGGTCGGGATCAAGCCTCCCCTCCTGCCCCGCGACGATCAGCTTCGGCCGGCCCGTGCTGCCACCGGAGGTCGGCGCCTTCCACGCGGGAGCGACCGCGTCCGGCAGCGGATCGTCGGCGAGCGCCGAGTCCGGAGCGAAGCCGGCGGGGATGCACACATGCCCGGGATGGTCGGCCTGGTCCGCGCCGACGACGATCGCAGGCTGCGCGAGGTCGACGATCGCCTGACGCTCCCGAGCGGGCAGCTTCGCCGACACGGGTTGCGGCACGGCGCCGAGCTTCCAGGCCGCGATCGTCGCCTCGTAGAACTCGATCGAGTTGGGGAGCCCGATGGTCACGAAGTCGCCCTGCTTCACGCCGAGGTCGGCGTACGCGTGCGCCAGCCGATTCGCGCTGCGCTCGAGCTCGAGCCGACTGATCGTCTCTGCGCCGCAGGTGACCGAGGGCCGATTCGGGTCTTGCTCGGCGAGCGTCGTGAAGATGCGTCCGATGGGCATGGGCTCGGCCATCGCCCGATGATTGCACCCCCGCATAAGGTGCCGTCGTGCCGATGAGTCGCGTGAACGGCGTCGACCTGTACCACGAGCTCGGCGGCGACGGCCCCGACCTGCTGTTCCTCAATGGGTCGGGTGCGACGCTCGAGACGTCCGCCCCGCTCATCGACCGAATGCGACGTCACTTCCGCGTGCTGGCGTTCGACGCGCGAGGTCTTGGGCGCAGCGGCTCGGTGGAGTCGCCATACGCGATGGCCGACCTCGCGGCCGACGCATTCGCACTCCTCGATCACGTGGGCTGGCAGACGTGCCCGGTGTTCGGCGTGAGCTTCGGCGGGATGGTGGCGCAAGAAGTCGCGGTGGCCGCGCCCGATCGCGTCGAGCGCCTCGCCCTCCTCTGCACGTCGGCAGGAGGAGCGGGCGGCTCCTCCTATCCGCTGCACGAGCTCGCCGACCTCCCCGCCGACGCACGAATGGCGAAGTCGATGGCCCTCGTCGACTCGCGCTTCTCGCCCGAGTGGTTCGCCGAGCACCCGCTCGACGACGCGATCATCCGCGCCCGCGTGGCGAGCGCGGCTGAGCCTCGATCCGCCGAACGTCTCAATGGTGAGCGGCTTCAGATGCAAGCCCGGGCGGCGCACGACGTGTCCAGCCGCATCGGGCGCATCACGTGCCCGACGTTGGTCGCCTGCGGCCGCTACGACGGCATCGCACCGGTGGCGAACAGCGAGTGGATGGCGGCCCACATCCCCGACGCGAAGCTCGAGGTGTACGAAGGCGGCCACATGTTCTTCATCCAAGACCCGGCGGCGTTCCCCAGGGTCGTCGAGTTCTTGGCCGGGGCCTGAGGCGCGAGACTTCCCCGCCATGCAGGTCACTGTCCTCGGCGCCGGATCGTGGGGCACGACCGTCGCGTCGCTCACGACTCTGCGCAACCCCACGCTCCTCTGGGCCCGAGACGCGGCCGTCGCGGACGAGGTGAACCGCGACCACACCAACAAGAGCTATCTGCCCGGTTTCGAGCTCCCCGATCGGCTGCGCGTGACGGCCGATCTCGAGGAGGCGGTGACGCACGCCGAGCTGCTGATCGTCGGAGTGCCGACCCGGGGCTTCCGGGGCGTGCTCGAGCAAGCCAAGCCGAATGTGCACCCGTGGATCCCGATCATCAGCCTGAGCAAAGGGTTCGAGGCCGGCTCGCTCCTGCGCATGACCGAGGTGATCGGTCAGGTGCTGCCGGGCCGGCCCGCGGTCGCGCTCAGCGGGCCGAACCTGGCCCGCGAGATCATGTCCGGGCAGGCAGCAGCAAGCGTGATCGCGACCGAGGACATCTCGGTTGCCACCGCGATCCAGAGCGCGCTCGCTCGCGGCGTGTTCCGCCTCTACACGAACCACGACGTCATCGGTGCCGAGGTCGGCGGCGCGCTGAAGAACGTCATCGCACTCGCGACCGGCATGGCGCAGGGGCTCGGCGTCGGCGACAACACGCGCGCCACGGTCATGGCTCGCGGCCTCGCCGAGATCACGCGGCTCGGAGTCGCGATGGGCGGCGAACCATCGACGTTCGCGGGCCTTGCGGGCCTGGGCGACCTCGTCGCGACCTGCATCAGCCCGTTGTCACGCAACCGCACTGTCGGCGAGGAGCTCGGCAAGGGACGGCCGCTCGACGAGATCCTGGCGAGCATGAACATGGTCGCCGAGGGCGTGAAGACAGCGAGCATCGCGATGGAGCTCGCGACCAGGTACGACATCGAGATGCCGATCGCCGCGGCAATCGAGAAGGTCGTCGACGGCAAGGCCACCCCGATGGACGCCTACCGCGGTCTGATGCACCGCCGACCCGGCCACGAGAGCGACCCCGAATAGCACCCTTTGCTCACTCGGGGCCCTCTCAGGTACCTCCAGTGAGCAAACGGTCAGCGGGGGCGGTCGCCTTCGACGGTGACGCGCTCCATGCGGCGGTGCTGACCCGCGAAGTCGGGGACGGCGTAGTGCTGGGTGCACCGGTTGTCCCACTGGGCGACGCTGCCCGGCTGCCAGCGGAAGCGGCATTGGAACTGCGGCACCGACGCCTGCCGGTACAGCACTTTGAGCACTCGCTCTGACTCCTCGGGCTCCATGCCTTCGATGTGCATCGTGAAGGGCGCGTTCACGTACAGCGAGCGCCTGCTCGTCTCGGGATGGGTGCGCACGACGGGATGGAGCTGATCGGGGAACTCGCGGCGTTTCTGCTCACGGTCGTCCTCGCTCAACCTGCGGCCGAAGACCTTGACGAACGAATGCACCGCGGACTTGCCCTCGATCTGCTCCTTCACCCGGTCGGGCAGCTGCTCGTACGCGAGCTCCATGTTCGCCCAGCAGGTGTCACCGCCGACGGGCGGGATCACGATGCCCCGCAGGATCGAACCGAGCGACGGGCAGGCACGCCACGTCACATCGGAGTGCCACTGCTCCGCGGCAATGAACCTCTCAGGCGTCGACTCGAGCACGACGATCTGAGGATGCTCGGCCTCATTGGGCGTGAACGGATGCTGCTCGAGCGAACCCCAGCGGCTCCCGTACGCGACGTGCTCGTCACGCGTGAGCTGTTGGTCGCGGAAGAAGAGCACCTTGTGCTCGAGCCAGGCGTCGTGCAGCTCGTCGACGGTCTCGTCGTCGAGCTCGCGGAGCTGCACGCCCGACACCTCGGCTCCGAGCGCTCCCGTGAGTGGAGCGACCCTGATGCGGGTGTAGTCCTTGACCTTCTGGGCGACGACCGGCATGCGCGCGACCGTACCGGCCTAGCCCCGCTCGATCACGCGCACCACTCCCGCAGCCGCGTCGACCTCGACGAGGTCGCCGTCGCTGATCGCGGCGAGGAGGCCGGGCGCGCCCACGACAGCCGGGATCGCAAGCTCACGGGCCAGGAGCGCGGTGTGGCTGAAGAGGCCCCCCTCCTCGGTGGCGACACCGGCGAGCATCGGGAAGACCGAGTTGAGGTTGCAGCTCGTAGTGACGGCGATCAGCACATCGCCTGCCTCGATCCGAGCGATCGCGCCGTCGTCGCCGTGCGACAGGAGTCGGGCCGGCCCGCGCACGACACGGTCGCCGATGCCCAATCCCCGCAGCGCGCCCGACGACTGGTTGCCCGACGCCGCGAAGTACGCCTGACGGATCGCAGACAGCTCTGCCATGTGAGGCGGCAGCGACGGCTGCTCGAGCTCGGGGATGACCCCGAGCTGGATCGGAGGTTCGAGGTCCCGCGCGCTTCGACGTGCGGCATGACGCGACGCGAGCTCGTCTGCAGTCGGGCCTCTGCCCGCCAGGAGCGCGCCGATCTCGTCGGGCGTCGCGTCGAAGAGGTCGTCGACCTCGCGCAAAGCGTCGCGACCCACGAGCCGCTGTCCCGCGTCGAGCACGCCCCGACGGATGAGCCCGAACGGCCAGACGAAGCAGAGGCCGTTGTCGTCGTCGCGGAGGCTGTACAGCCCGCGCGCATCTGCAAGCAGCTCGTCGAACGTCGCGAGCGCTTCCGCGGGCACTCGTCCGCGGACGGAAGCGACCTGCACATCGGCGGTGTGACTCGACGCGACCTGAGCCTGGATCGAAGCGAGCACGAGCGCCGGCCGCTCTCCGAGCGTGGGCGTGGCGAGATCGTTGCCGTCGATGACTCGCCACGCGTGCTCACGCCAGAACGCGTCGAACGCGGTGGGGTTTAGTTCACGCACCTCGTCCAGAGAGGTCGGCTCCGAGGTCAGGCCGCGCGCGATCGCGTCGAGGTGGCTCCGCACCGCTGAGGTCGCGGGGGACGCACCGGCAAGCAACGCGACGACCTCGGCGTCGCCGATCCCCCACTCAGCCGTCGCTCGGAGCAGCAGACCGATCGCGATGTCGAACCCGGTGTGCTCGAAGTGGATCGGCGCGACGGCAGCGAAGTGTGCGATCGCGCCATCGATGTGCCCTGCGAGCTCGGCATCGCCGAGAGCCCCGAGGTCCTCGCCCTGCAACGCAAGGTTCTGCTCGAGCACGAGCGGGCGCTCTTCGTCATACCAACGATCGATCTCCTCTCGCCACGACTGCGTCGCAAGGGTGCGCTCCGCGACCGGCTCGAGCGCGAGAGTCTGATCCCAATCGGTCGTCCCCGGTGAGTAGTAGAGCCAGCCGTTCACGGTGGCGAACGTCGTCGACTCGACTGGCCACCCATAGCGCGCCGCCGCGCGCTGCCATCCGACGACGGTCAGAGGGAAGATCTCCGCGAAGAGGCGCGACACCGGCACCGGAAAGTGCTCGCGTGTGAGCCACCAGACGCCAGGGCCAGGCGGCTCCCATTTCATCTTCGTCGCCGTCCTCCGCTTCGCTTTGGTCGGCTCCTGTTCACTGTCGCTCGACAATCGGTGCTTCGCGCGCCCGGCGGCGCACTGCGCCGCCCGTCAGTCGTGCACCTGCTGCGCGAGGTAGTGGGCCTCACCGATCTGGCGGATGAGCTCGAGCTGCGTCTCGAGCCAGTCCGCGTGCTCCTCCTCACCCTTGAGGATGTGCTCGAGGAGCTCGCGGCTTCCCGCCTCCTCCTTCGCGAGGCAAAGGACGATCCCGGCATTGAGCCGCGCGATCGCGTCACGTTCGAGATCGAGCGCGAGTGCCAGCTGCTCGGGCACCGTCTCACCGACGCGCACGACGCCGAGGCGCTGGAGGTTCGGCAATCCCTCGAGGTAGAGGATCCGCTCGATGAGCGCCTCGGCGTCCTTCATTTCGTCGATCGACTCGTCGCGGAAGTGGGAGGCCAGGCGCTCGTAGCCCCAGTTCGCGCACATCTTCGCGTCGACGAAGTACTGGTTGATCGCTGTCAGCTCGCCCGTGAGGACGTCGTTGAGCAGCTCGATGATCTCGTCGTCGCCGGTCATGGCGGGCGACCCTACCGGTCAGGCCGCGACCATGGCCTCGGGTGCCGCGGCGCGGACCTCGAGGAGACCTTCGATGTACGGATGGCAGCCGCCGCACCGGATGCCGGCGCCACAGCGGGACCCGACCTCCTCGACGGTGTCGGCGCCCGACGCGACCGCGGCCTCGACCGTTCGGTCGCTGACCCGCTTGCAGGCGCACACGTACATGGGCCTGATGTTAAGCGACCCTAAGTCTCCTGTAAAGGGACCCTTGTCACACCAGGTCAGGCAACGAGGTGGTACTCGCTGGTGCGCCGGGGCGGCCCGTCGGTCGCCACCCGACCCTCCTCTGCGAGCATCAGGAGGTGGGCGTAGGTAGACGCCGCCGCCGGCTTCCACAACCCCTTGCTCACGTCGGCATAGATCTCGGGAACGAGCTGGGCGATCGTGGCCGGACCTCGGCGGAGCCGCTGCAGCACCTGTTCGGAGCGCTCCGCCCGATGCGCGAGGAAGGCCCGCACGAGGGCGTGCGGCTCGGTGACCTGGGGCCCGTGAGTCGGCCAGTAGACCGCGTCGTCGCGATCGAGGAGGAGGCGGAGGCTGTCGAGATAGGCGCCGAGCTGCCCGTCGGGCGGACCGATCACGCTCGTCGACCACCCCATCACGTGATCGCCGGTGAAGACCGCGCTCTCTTCTCGCAGCGCGTAGCAGAGATGGTTCGACGTGTGACCTGGCGTGTGGATCGCCTCGAGCGTCCAGCCCTTCCCTGCGATCACATCGCCGTCGCCGACCCGGGTGTCGGGCACGAACGTCGTGTCCGCGGCCTCGCGCAGGATGTCGCCGTCCTTCGGCGCGTCCGGCATGTCGGATCGATCGGCCTCGTCGTCGCCGAACACCACGCGGTCGTCCGGATCGTCGTCGGGCACCGCGCCATGCGGCCCGAACCCCCACGCGGGCGCGTCGGTGCGCGCCGCGAGTGCTGGCGTCGCCGGCGAGTGGTCCGAGTGCGTGTGCGTGATGACGATCTTCGCCACGCGCTCGCCCGGTTCGAGCGCCGCGACGATCGCGTCGACGTGCGCCGCGATCTCAGGGCCCGGATCGATCACCGCGACAGCGCCGCGTCCGACGATGTACGTGCCCGTGCCGAGGTAGGTGAACTTGCTCGGGTTCTTCGCGACGACGCGGCGGATCAGCGGTGAGACCTGATCGACCCGTCCGTACTCGATCTCGAGGTCGCGGACGAACGGGATCGGCGTGGTCAGACGACCCTCCCGAGGAACGCCATCAGCTGCGCCTGCTCGTCCGCTCCGGCCGGCGGATCGACCTTCGGTCCGAAGAGGTTCGGCTGCCGGAGGATCGCGTCAAGCGGCTTCACGTTCTCGAAGCAATCGTGCACGAGATCGGGCTCGAGCGTGACCTCTTGACCGATCGCGCGACCGAGGTCCCACGTGTGCGTGATGACGTCGAGCGTGATCACTCCGAGGAACTGATCGACCGGCATCTCGCCGAACGGGCTCTGCACGACCTTGTCGAGGTTCTCGGGAGTGAACGTCGCCTCTGCCGCGGATCGGGCTGCGGTGAACGACGCCTTCGGGTCGGCACCGGCGGCGTCGCGCGTGGAGGCGAACGAACCGACGGTGCCCGTGGTTGCCAGCGAGGACGCCATGCCCAGCCCCTGCACGAGGTGGCCGACGACGTCGACGGCCTTCCAGTCGGGACAGGGAGATTGCGCCTCCCACTGGTCGTCCTTCACCATGGTGATGACTGCTTGCGCGCCATCGAGGGCCCGTACGTACTTCTCTTGACCTTCGCTCATGCGCGCACGCTAGGCCCGTCGGGGATCAGATGCCGAGAGCGATATGGTGCGCACGGTCGGGGTCGACGCCCGCACGGGCAGCGAGCCAGCACGCCACCGGTGCGGACTGCCTCTGCGATGCGTGCGCGGCGGTGCCCGCGAGCTCGAGCAGCGTGTCGATCTCCTCTGCCGTGGGCGCCGCGATACCGAGTGCGGCAGCGAACCGCCCACACCAGTCGGTTACCTCTGCTGGGACGTCGGTCATTTCTCAATCCTCGTCGCGGCTCGGCCGCTCCGTAGGATCGCCGCGATGTCAACGATCGACCACCTCATGTGGGTGGTGCCCGACCTGGCAGCGGGCGTCGACGAGCTCGAGCAACGGGCCGGGGCCCGCGCGACGTTCGGCGGCTCGCACCCGTCGATGGGGACCGCGAACGCGATCCTCGGCCTCGGACCTGGTGTGTACCTCGAGGTGCTCGGCCCCGATCCCGCGCTCACGGAGCCCACAGGCTTCGGTGCGGCCATCTCGGCGGAGCCCGCGCCGCGCCTCGCGAGCTGGGCAGTGCGCACCGACGACATCGACGCCGCGTGCGCGGCGCTCACCGCCGCGGGCTGGCCGACGACCGCGAACGCGATGACACGCGCGCTCCCCGACGGCACGACGCTGCACTGGCGCCTCGCGATGCTGCCGGGTCATGCGCTGGCCGACCACTGGCCTTTCGTCATCGACTGGGGTGCGTCCCCCCATCCGTCGGAAGATGCGTCGAGCGCATGTCGACTCAGCCGCCTTCGTGTCTTCGATCCCGACCCGACCGCGCTGCGCCGCGTGATCGAGCTCCTCGACGTCGAGGCGGTGAGCATCGTCGAGGGGCCTCCCGCGGTGGGCGCGACACTGCAGACGCCTCGCGGCGTCCTGGAGCTGTAGGAGCCAGATGCGACAGATCCGACATCCCCTCAGCGGGGCGCTCTACGACCTGAACGAAGACAGCACGGTGACGGTGAGCAGGGACGGTCGCGAAGGACGCTTCACGTCCGACGGACGATGGCTGTCGGGCGAGCTCCGGACCGCCGATCCGCAGCTGTGCGGCTGGATTGCTGGTCCGCAGCTGCCGACGCGCCGCCGGGGTGTTGCATGACGAGCGTCTCGCACGCGCGCTCTCCAGGCCTGTCGTACCAGGAGCTGCTCGACTCCGACACCTGCGCCGTGCCCGCGGTCCTCCGTCTCGATGCTCCCGCCGACCTCGGCCAGGACGACAAGCCTGTCGCGCGCTACATCACGCGCGAGTTCCACGAGCTCGAGGTCGAGCTGCTCTGGAAGAAGGTGTGGCAGATGGCGTGTCGCGAGGAGGACATCCCCGATGTCGGCGACACGACCGTCTACTCGATCGCGCACCTCTCGATCCTGATCGTGCGATCGGCTCCCGACTCGATCAAGGCCTTCTACAACGCATGCCTGCATCGGGGTCGGTTGCTGCGCGAGGAGGACGGTCACACGTCCGAGCTGCGTTGCCCGTTCCACGGGTACTGCTGGAACCTCGACGGGTCACTCAAGCAGATCCCGGCGGAGTGGGACTTCCCGCAGGTCGATCGGGACGAGTTCCACCTGCCCGAGGTGCGCGTGGGGACGTGGGGCGGCTTCGTCTTCGTGAACCTCGACCCCGGCTGCGAGCCGCTCGACGCGTTCCTCGGCGATCTCAGCGAGCACTTCGCGCGGTGGCCGCTCGAGGAGCGGTTCAAAGAGGTGCACGTCGCGAAGGTGCTGCGCTGCAACTGGAAGGTCGCGCAAGAGGCGTTCATGGAGGCCTTCCACGTCGTCGCGACGCATCCTCAGCTGCTCGCAGGCATCGGCGACGCGAACTCGCAGTACGACGTGTTCGGCACCTTCAGCCGCGCCGTCACTGCCAACGGCACACCGAGTCCGCACCTCGGGTACACGCCGACCGAGCAGGAGCGGTTCGACGCGATGACCGATCGCCGCCTCGATGAGCCGCCCACGTTCGAGCTTCCCGACGGCGTCACCGCGCGACAAGCAGCGGCGATGGGAGCGCGGATGCAGCTCGCTCAGGTGATCGGCCGAGACGAGGCCGACGCGCTGTGCGACGCGGAGCTCGTCGACAGCTTCTATTACACGGTGTTCCCGAACTTCCATCCGTGGGGCGCGTACAACCGCATCGTGTACCGCTTTCGGCCCAACGGCGACCGGTACGACGAGTCGATCATGGAGTGCATGTACTTGTCGCCGTTCGCCGGTGATCGCCCGCCAGCAGCGCCGATCCACTGGCTCGGCCCGGACGACGACTGGACCAAGGCGCCAGAGCTCGGCTTCCTCGCCCGCGTGTTCAACCAGGACACGTTCAACCTGCCGAAGGTGCAGCTCGGGCTACGGACGATGGTCAAGCCGGGCGTGACGCTCTCGATCTATCAGGAGACCAAGATCCGCCACTTCCACCGGCTGCTCGAACGGCAGCTCGGGCTGGACGGCTAGCGCATCGCGCTCGCGCTGCGACGGCCCCGTGTCGGTCCGAACAACCCGGCGAGGATGCCGAGAATGGCGAACCCGCCGACGATCGCGAGCGTGGGCCAGCCCGACGACGTCGTCAGCTTCCCGTAGATCAGAAGGAGGATCGACACGCCGAGGCCGATGAAGAAACCCGCGAAGAAGCCACGGATCGGGTGGCGCTTGCGCTTCATCCCGGGCTCCCTTCAGAGGGCGGAGATGGTGGTGGCGGAGACGGCGGCGGCGGAGTCGGGGATGGTGGCTGCTGCACGGTCGGCTCGGGCTCTCCGAATGGCGCGTGCTCGCGTGGCGTGGGCGGCTCACTCGAATCGGGAGCCGGCGGCGCCATCGACTCCCCGATCGGGGGCGCGGGAGGCGGCCCGCCCGACGCGACGAAGACCGAGTCCACCCCCGCGAGACCTGCGGCAGTCGGCGCTGCCTTCGGCAGCGACGCGTACCCGAGCGCGAGGCCGGCCACGATCAGCCCGATGGCGACGATCCAGGGGATCGTGCCGACCGGCGACCCGATGAGCTTCAGGTACGCGTTGCCGCTGCACGCGCCACCTTCGCCGGAGATCCCTCCCGACACGTAGTAGACGCCGGTGATCTTGAAGGGGAGGTAGTCCTTCACGACGGCGGTGCCGGAGGTCGACGTCTGGTGCGACCCATTCTTCGACCCGCCCGACTTCACCGTGATGCCGAAGACCTTCACCTCCCAGTGGTGGTTCAGCATCAGCGGGCCGCTGCCCGAGTACTCGACGGTCCCGTCGTAGTCGACGAGCACCGGGTTGCCGCTCGTGCCCGGCTCCACGCTCGGCGCGGTCGCCGACATGATCTGGTTGTGGTCCTTGTCGAACGAGGTCCCCTGGCCCTGACAGCCGCCCGTCAGGTTGACCGCACCGGCCGGTGCCGCGCTCAGCGCGACACATGCGATCACGATCACGATGAGGCACAACCCACGACGCATGCCGACCCCCTCCGACGTGGCGACCCTAATTCGAAGGTGCCGGGGGTGCTCCAGAAGGTCGAGTCTGCGTCCGAGTCTGCGGTCGGGACGCCGGCACGGGCGGGCCGTCGCGGTCGAGCGCGGCCCACTTGAAGAAGAGCACTGCGATCACGGTCCAAACGATTGGGATGTTGCCGACCTTCATGATCGCCCCCGCGGTCTGCTGGTCGTTCAACGCCGCGAAGTTGTGGATGCGGGGGGCGAGCTCGTACGTGCGGTACAGCGGGAAGGACGAGAACGTGAGGAAGCCGCCCGGGATCATCGCGAACACGCCCGCCGCCACGAAGATGTAGATCATCCGCACCGGGTACGACGGGTGAACGAGCTCGGGCAGCGGGCTGATGAGCGGCAGCCACAGCACGAGGCCCCCGACGAGCCAGATCATGTCGAGCACGAAGCCGCCCATCTGTGTCGTGCGCACGTTGTCGACGACGATCGGCGCATGCGTCGAGAGCAAGACGGCGTTGACCGCGATCGCGGCGAAGAGCGGCCGCGACACGAACCGCAGCAACCGGTAGATGCGGAGCTTCTCGGTGATGCGACGCGCCATCCACTCGGGCGTGCCGAGCAACAGGAGTGGTGTGGCCACGAGCGTGTAGAGCATGTACTGCACCATGTGCGCGGACGCGAGGTAGCCGGCGCCGAGCGTCGCGAGGGGCCAGTCGCTCGCGAGCCAGAGCACGACCCAACCGAAGCAGAACCACATCAACTTGCGACGGTCGACCGGTGCGCCGGTGCGGCGGTGCCGGCGGTACACCGCCCTGAAGTAGGAGAACGCGAGCAGGCCGGCCATGAGCCAGACGCCGGGGTATGCACGGAACTGCCAGTGCCACGGCACCTTCAGGGCTTGGCACCAGAAGCTCACGCGCCCGCCTTCGCGTTCACCTGGTCATACGAGAGCACCGGCGCGGTCACGTCGACAGGAGCCGAGTGCTCGAACAGAAGCCGGACACCGACCTGACCGCCCGGTTGCAACGGCCGGGCCAACCCCTCGAGCATGATGTGCGTGCCGCCCGGCGCGAGCTCGGTGTCGGCATGACCCTTCACAGTGAGCCGAGTCTGTGGCGCCATGGCTGCGTCATGGATCGTCACGGAGTTCGCGCCGCCCGCGATCACACCGACGATGTGATCAGACCCGCCCTTGTTCTGGATGGTCATGTACAACGCCGACGAGAGGTCCGACGTCGACTGCGACGCGTACGCATCGGTGACCGAGATCTGGGGCGGGCCGCTGCTGCCCGAAGAGCTGCGAGCGAAGAACACGACGCCGAGCAGCACGACGAGGGCGATCACGACGCCACCAATCGCCTTTGTGGTCGTCGTCATGCCGGCCACTCGGTCGTCGAGACGAGCCGCGGCAGGTCGCGGGCCCAGTCCGCCTGGCGGATGCCGAAGGGGTAGACGACGTGCGCTTCGTCGTCGAGCGTGTAGGCGATGACCTGGCTCGCGTGACCGACGGTGTACTTGCCGCTGGGAGACGGCGGTTGGAGCACCGCCTCGGGCACACCCGCGGCGCGCTCCGCCTTGGTGATCTGCGCTTGGGTCCCGGTGAGTCCGATGAACGTGACATCGAAGTTGTCGAGCCACTTCCGGATCACCGCCGGAGTGTCGCGCGCAGGATCGGTGGTCACGAACACGACCTTGATCTTGGCGTTCACCTCACCCGACACCTCGTCGAGCACCGATGCGATGTTCGCCATGTGGAGCGGGCAGACGTCCGGACAGCTCGTGTACCCGAAGTACAGCAGGGTGACGTAGCCCTGGGTCTGCTCGCGGAAGTCGAAGGGAGCACCCGCGGTGTCGGTGAGCGTGAAGTCGGGCTTCGCGACCGGCTGCGAGAGCAGCGTGCCTGCCCATCCGTCGTTCGCATCCGACTTGTGCGACTCTGCCGCGCGTCGCGAGGAGGCCGAGCACTCCGAGCACGACGATGCCCAACGCGACCGAGACCGCGGCCAACCGGACGGACGGCCCCGCAGGGCGCTCCTTCGGCTGCGGGACCTCCCCCGAGGGATCTGAAGTCACGAGGCTCATCGCAGGCCTCAGTCTCGCACCGGGCCGCCGCCGTCTCCCATTCGCCTTGTAGTTTCCTGAGCATGCCTGACCAGCCCGCGGACGTCGAAGCAGTCGCTGCACGGTTCTTCGCCGCCATCGAGGCCGGCGACACCGACGCGATCCAGGCGATCTACGGGCCCGACGCCGTGGTGTGGCACAACACCGACGAGGTCGAGCAGGCCGTCGCGCAGAACCTCGTCGTCCTGCGCTGGGTGATCGACAACGTCAAGGGCTGGCACTACGAAGACGTGCGCCGCACATCCTTCGAGGGCGGGTTCGTCCAGCAGCACGTCGGCAAGGGCATCGCACCGAACGGCGCGGCGATCGCGATGCCGGCCTGCATCGTCGGGCGTGTCGAAGGCGGCCGGGTCACTCGCATCGACGAGTACATCGACTCGGCCGGGGTCGCGGCCTTGACGGCTAGGCGAAGTCCCCCTGGCTGACCGGCGATTGCTGCGTCACCGGCACCCCGCCGCGCACCTCGTCGGTGATCAGGATCGTCTTGACGAGCGGGTCGGTGTGGAACGCGGACACGTTCGGCTCGTTGCCGAGCACTCCGAGTGAGATGACCTCGTCGTCGATGACGCCCCACATCTGATAGGTGCGGTCGGATGCGAGCGTCGGCATGGTCCGCGGCACGAGGTAGCCCTGGCCGTTCGGCTGGACGACCACGTCGGCCATCGTGGCGCCGTCGGTGGTCGTCAGCGAGGTGAGGCGGGCGTTCGGATCGGTCATCGCCTCGGCGGCGCCGACGACGACCGCGTCCTTGCTCGTCACCGCTTCGAGGTCGTCGATGCGATGGCCCTGGTGCACGACGGTGAGGCCGAGCACGGCGATCGCCGCGGCGGCGACCGACCCCAGTGCCACTCCCCACCATCGGCGCGAGGTCTTCGGCTTCTCGTCGACGGGGACGAGGCGGAGCTGCGGGACCGCGCCCGTCGGATCGGGCCCGAGCTCGTCCGCGATGCGGTCCCACAGTCCGTCGGGGGCCTGACCACCGGCGAGCGACATCATCGCGGCGACCTCGCGGTGCTCGGTCACCTCCGCGCGTGCTCGCGGGTTCTCGTCCAGGTACTGCTCGATCTGCTCGCGCTCGTCCGCATCGATGGCGTCGAGCGCGTAGGCACCGAGCAGCTCGTCCATCTCGGCAGGTGTCAACCGCCGGTTCATGACGGCCCTCCAGTGCCGATGTCGATGAGCGTCGAACGCATCCGCTTGAGCCCGGACCGGATGCGGCTCTTCACTGTGCCTTCTGGTTCCCGCAAGAGTGCAGCCACCTCGCGATAGGTGTGTCCGCCGAAGTACGCGAGCTCGATCGCTTGGCGCTCACCTTCGGGCAGGGACGAGACCGCGGCCCGCACGCGCTCCGCGGTCGCCAGATCCCAGACCTCGTGCTCGAGGTCGTATCCGCCCTCGGCGGTGGCGCGCGCCTCGCGTTCCTCGCGACGCCGGCGAGCACCCTCGGACCGCAACAAGTCGACCGAGCGGCCATGTGTCTGGGCGAGCAGATACGAGCGCAACGAGCCGCGGCTCGGCTCGAACCGGTCGGGATGGTTCCACAGCCGGAGGAAGACCTCCTGTGTGACCTCCTCGGCAAGCGGCTCGTTGCCCAAGAGCCGCCGGGCAAGGCCGTAGACCGCGCCGCCGTGGCGGCGATAGGCCTCGGCGAGGGCGTCCTGCCGGTACCGAGCGACCGCGACGACGAGCGCGGCATCGCTGACGTCGCGCAGCGGCTCGGCGTTCACCGGAGGCATACGTATCAGGCCGTGCCGTTGGATCACCCGACCCGATCGAACCTCGTCACGACTTCGACATGGGGCGTGTGCGGGAAGAGATCGACCAGGGTGGAGCCACCGTGTACGAACCCGAGACCCGTCAGCACCGAGACGTCGCGGCCCAGGGACGCGGGATCACAGCTCACGAGGATCAGGCGGGTGGCACCGGTCGCCGCGAGGCGCGCCGCCGCCTTGCCGCCGAGGCCCGGACGAGCGGGATCGGCGACGACGACGCGCGCAGGCACCGGGTTCCAAGCCGCCACTTCGGCCCGGATGACCTGCGCCGCAGTGCCGAGGTTGTCGCGCGCGTCGCGGACAGCCGGTCCGTATCGCTCGACCGCAACAACCTTGCGATCGCCACCGAGCAAGCCGGCGAAGACGCCGACCCCGCAGTACGCGTCGATGAACGTGCCCCGCTCGTCGTCGTCGACGAACGCGTCGCGGATCGCCGCGACGATCGCCTCGGCACCATCGGGACGAGCCTGGAAGAACGACGTCGCCGAGATCGTGAACCGGCGGCCCTCGATCGTCTCGTGGAAGCGCGCGGTGCGGCCGCGCTTCACCTCGTTCTCCCCTACGACCACGACATCGGTCGGCACATCCACACCCCGAGCACTGGGCGACGCGAGCACGAGGCGCTCCCCCGTTCCTGCGCCGCAACGCAACGTCACCTCGCGCGCGTCCCCGTAGCGGCCGTCCTCGATGAGGTCGGCGAGCAGTGGATGCGCGACGAGGCATCGGTCGATGTCGACGAGGTCGTGACTGCGGTGCGCGCGGAAGCCCGCCCGCCCGTTGCTGACACCCATGCGAACCGTCGTGCGGTACCCGGTCTGGGTCAGGGTCTGGCCGACCGCGACGTCGGCGCTCGCGAGGCGCCCGATGCGTCGAAGCGCGTCGCGCACGATCTCGCGCTTCAGCTCGACCTGGACCGACGGGTCGATGTGCTGCCATCCGCATCCACCGCATCCCGCCGCGACGTACGGGCACGGCGGCGCGATGCGGCCTTCGGCGGGCTCGTGCACCGAGACGACGGTCGCCTTCGCATAGTCCACGTGCTCTTCGTAGACCTCGGCGTCGACGAGCTCGCCGGGAAGGGCACCGTCCACGAACACGACCCGGCCATCGTCCTCGCGTGCGAGCGCGGCCCCGCCCGCGGCCATGGTCGTCGGTCGAAGGCGGAGCATCGGCCGAGCGTAGGGCGGCGCCGTGGGGCGTAACGTCGCGATGTGCAACCCATCGCAATCGTGCCGTCCGTGCTGCCGATCGACCAGGGCCGTCTGACCGAGGGCGTGATCGAGCTCGAGAAGGCCGGCTGCGACCGAGTGCAGTTCGATGTCATGGACGGCCAGTTCGTGCCGGTCATCACCTTCGGCGCCGACGTCATCGCGGCGATCCGCGCCGAGGTGACCCTGCCGTTCGAGGCGCACCTGATGATCGAGACGCCCGAGCAAATGCTCAAGCCGATGTTCGAGGCGGGCTGCGAGACCTTGATCGTGCACGCAGAGACCACTCGTCACCTCCATCGCACACTGGGCGCGGTGCGTGAGCTCGGGGCCAGAGCGGCAGTCGCGATCAATCCCGCGACTCCCGCGTCGGCGGTCGCGAACGTGCTCGACCTCGTCGACCACGTGCTCGTGATGACCGTCAACCCGGGATGGGGTGGCCAGAAGTACATCGCCACGATGGAGCCGAAGATCACCGAGGTGCTCCGGATGATCGACGCGAGCGGCTACTCCGTCGGCATCGAGGTCGACGGTGGCATCGGCCCGAGCACGGTCGCCGGAGCGGTCAGCGCGGGAGCCAACCTGCTCGTCGCCGGTAGCGCGCTGTTCCGCGACCCTGAGGGCCTCGCGCACGCGGTGTCTGACATGCGCTCGCGGGGCGTCGCCGCGCAGCAGACCGCGTCAGCCTGAGACGAGCAGCGTCTCGACCTCGCCGCGCGCGGTCGCCAGGTCACTGAGCTCGCGCTCGAACCATCTCGTCGGGTTCGCGAACACGAACACGCACCGCGACACCGGTCGCGACAGCGAGCGCGACACTGCGAGCGCGTAGGCCGCTGCCTGCAGCCGATAGCGCCCGACCGCTTCGTCCGCGTCGGCTTCGTTGCGTACGCCGTCGGTCTTGTAGTCGACGACCACGAGCTCACCGTCAGCGTCCTCGTAGAGCAGGTCGATGAAGCCCTCGAGCACCCGCTCGCCGACCGGCACCGCCACGAACACCTCGCGCCAGTACTTGCCGGTCGCCACTGCCGCCTTGACGCTCGGGGACTCGAGCACGGAGCGCACCCGCTGCTCGATCACGGTGGCGAGGTCGGGCACGCCCTCCGCTGCGGCCTGCGCAGCTGCAAGCGCGGTGGCGCCGTCGCCCGTCGCGAGGTCGATCGTCTGCAGCACCGCGTGCACGGCGCGGCCGATCGCCGTGCCGGCGCGGCCCCGGCGCCACGGTGGTTCGTCGTCAGGACGATCGTCGGCCTCGGCGCCGCTCGGCCGGTCGGCCACCTGCTCGTCGGTGGCGGTGTCGGCGTGGGGTTCGGTCTCGGTTGCTTCGGAGAGAGCCCGCGACGAGGTTCTGCAAGCCGGTCGCGGCGATCGCTCGAGGGACGAGGGCTTGGGTGACCAGCGCGGCGCGCCGCTCGATCCAGAGCTCGCGCGCGCTCAAGGGCTCGTGGACGAACTCCGTGGGTGCCGGGATGACCGTCTCGGGTACGGCCGCGGGGTCGAGCGTCGGCGCCTGAGGCAGGAACGAGGTCATCTCACGGGCAAGTGACCTCACGTTGCTCGCCCGGAAGCGGCTGATCACGAGCCGATCGCGGGCACGAGTCATCGCGACGTATCCCAGGCGCACCCGCTCGGACTTGAGCAGCTCGCCCTCCGCCGCCCACGCCTCTTTGTACCCGGCCGTCTCGAAGCGGTCGCCGTCCTGGGGTCCTGCCTTTGCCTCGAAGCCGTCGTCGGTCCAGAGGACCGCCGGGCCGGCCGCCTTTGGCGGGGTGTTCAGGCCCATCAACACGACGATGGGAAACTCGAGACCCTTCGAGGCGTGCACGGTGAGGACGCGCACCGCGTCATCATCAGGATCGGGCTCGACCGAGTCGTTCTCCCAGACGTCGCGCTCGGCCTGCTCACGAGCCCATGAGACGAACTCCTCGATCGACGAGCCGCCCGCTTCCTCGAACGCACGCGCCTGCGCGAGGAAGAAGTCGATGCGGCGCCAGCGATCACGAGGGCGCACATTGGCGAAGGCCACCTCACGGAGGTGGCAGACGTCGACGACTCGCCGCACCATCTCGCCGATCGAGAGCTCATGACGGGCGCGGTGGAGCTCGCTGAGCACCAACAGCGCTCGGCCGACTGGGTGCTCGATCGTCTCAGCAGGCGCGAACGGGATGTCGCGGTATCTCCACCTTCGCTCGTCCCATCGCCATGTCGCGAGGTCGCGGTCGGAGCAGCCGAGCCCTGGTGACCTGAGCGCCGCGACGATCGCGACCTGGTCGTTCGGGTCGGCGACCGCGCTCAGCACGGCGAGCAGATCTCTGACCTCCGGTGTGTTCCAGATCAGGATGCGACTCTCGACCCGAAGCGGGATGCCGGCCTCGTCGAGCCCGTGATCGAGCGCCGCAAGCGACGCGCGGGTCGGCATCAGCACCGCGATGTCGCGGTAGTCCGCGGGGCGAAGCTCGTCGGTCTTCTCGTCGCGGACCCTCCACCCGTCGCGCTTGGCCTGCGCGATCACCCGCACCACGGCGTCGGCTTCGTGCAGCCTGATCTCCGCTGCGGGCACGCCCGTGGCCTCGTCACCCAGGAACGCCACGCTGGGGCTGCCGTCGTGGTCGTCGATGTACGCAGTCAGGGGCGTGTACGCGGGCTGTCCCACCGCTTCGGGGCTCTCCATCCACGGCCTGAAGAGCGCGTTCACGAAGCTCACGATCGACGCGACGGTGCGGAAGTTCTCTGTGAGGTGCAGCACTGGATCGGCGAAGACGCGTTGCGCCCTTTCGTAGAGGTCGATGTCGGCGCGGCGGAAGCGGTAGATGGACTGCTTCGGGTCGCCGACGAAGAACAACCGTCCCGCGTCGACGGTGTCGAGCGGGTCGTCGGACCACGCTCGGTCCGCGATGTCGCCGCGCGACGACGCGAGGAGCACTGCGATCTCGATCTGGAGGGGATCGGTGTCCTGGAACTCGTCGATCAGGACGCGCTGATAGCGAGCACGAGATGCGGCCCGGACCTCGTCGTGGCGGAGCGCATCGCGGGCGAGCACGAGCAGGTCGTGGAACAGAAGCCGACCCTCGGCTGCCCTCTCGTCGGCCCACCGCAGCACTCTCGCTGCCAACGCCGGAAGCAGCGCGTCGAGCGCTCCCCTGCGCAGGTCGGCACTCACGGCGACGACCACCCGCGCGGGCTCGCCCCTCTTGCCCGCGATCTTCGGGAGCACTCCCTCGATGCGGAGGATGTCGATGCGCTCACCCTCCGACTTGGCGGCGATCGCGCGCTCGAGGTACTCGACGACCTCCGGTTGGTCATCGAGCGGGGCGACTCGGACGGCGTCGATGACCCGCGTGAGGTCGATCGGCGGCAAGGTCACGGGTTCGGCCGGCCACTCCCAGCTCGCCGCCCGCAATCGGTCGTAGCTCTCGTGCAACGCGAGCACGATCTCGCGGACGCCCTTCGCCTTCAGCCCGAGCTCGGCGGCACGCGTCATGACCGCGGCGAGCGGCCCCTCTTCGTCGAACAGGTCGACCGCGAGCTCCCGCCATCGCTCCTCGAGGTAGATCGCCTCCGCGACGGTGTCGAGCACTTCGAAGTGGGGCGGGACGCCGACGGCCACGCCGTGCTCGGTGAGAAGGCGACGGGCGAAGGAGTGGAGCGTCGACATCGGCGCGTCGCCCAGCTCGGCGAGGGCCGCCGCGACCGCCGCTGTCTGCGGTTGCGCCAGCAGCTGCTTGCGCACCCGCACTCGCAGCTCACTCGCGGCCTTCTCGGTGAAGGTGATCGCAGCGATGTGGCGCACGTCGACACCAGACTCGACCAGGGCACAGACGCGGTTGACGAGGATGGTCGTCTTGCCCGAGCCGGCACCCGCCTCGACAAACAACGTCTCGGCGAGATCGGACCCAACTGCTTCGCGCACCGGTTGGTCGTGAGGAAGACGGATGTCGTCGTCACTCATCTTCGGCTCCGCCGCTCGGTTCCGGGTTGCTCAGCTCGACGTATCGCCTGAGCGCGGGCGCATGCTGCACTCGCTCCCACGCCCGGTCGCGGTCGGGTGGGCAGATGCGCTGGAAGTCACACCACTGGCAGTTCACGAACGTCTGATATCCCTCGTCGCCGGGGTGCGCGGGGAAGACGCCGTCGGCGATGCCACTCGTGATCGTGTCGAGGGTCGTGACGAAGCGGTCGCGGACCTCGTCGTCGATCGGGATGTCGACGCTCCGCCAGCCCCCCTTCGAGGAGATGTACCAGTAACCCGCCGAGACGGACGCATCGGGGTCGAACATCTGCTGTGCAACGAGGCCATAAAGCGGCAGCTGCAGCAGCACCCCGGTTGCGATGCCCGAGCGGACGTTCTTGTCGGTCTCGTGCTTCCCGGTCTTGTAGTCGATCACCCGAAGCCCGGCATGCAACCGGTCGACACGGTCGATCGATCCGCGGAAGTGGAGCTTCCGTCCGTTCTCGAGGGTGAGGGAGAACGACGGCTCCCCCTTCTCGACGTCGCCGAAGTGATGCTCGACCGCGAGCAGGATCGCGCCTTCGGGATCCTTGTCGAGGGTACGCATGACGTCGCGCAAGATGCGCTTGCGCTCGACAGTCCAAAGGATCGGATACGGCGCGCCGCCGAGGCCCTCGAACTCGTCGAGCACCGCGTCGGTGACCTCCTCGACCACGACGCGCGCCGCCACCGTCCACGGGGGCCGCTCGCCTTCGAAGAGCCCGAGCTGCTCCGCGGACCTCGTCTCTGCGAGATGAGCCTTGCCGAGCTCCTCGAGGATCCTGTGGACGAGCGTGCCGCGATGGCGGGCTTCGAGCTCGTCGACCTCGGCGATGTCGTCTTGCTCGCGGACAGCGAGGACGTTGCGGAAGAAGTACCGCGCCGGGCAGCTCGCCCACGTCTCGAGCGAGGTGGCCGAGAGCAGCTTGCCGCCGACCTCGAGCTGGGGATGGGCGCCGACGTCGCCGTTCCACTCAGAGAACTCGTCACCTGCCCGCGCGACGACTGCGGCGACTCCGCGGGCGAGCCGCGGCCGTGACGTGACGAGAGGTTCATCCGGCAGGACAGCTCGAGGGCACTGTCGGAGCATGCGGAGGTCGCGCTCGCGCAACGACGCGGCCGGACCACTCGGGTTCGCCAGCTCGCTGTCGAACGACGGGATCGTGACCTCGCGCTCGTGCGGCGCGTCGGACCACCAAGGCGCGGGATGGGCGATTCGATCGGGGCCGACCCGTGGCGTGATGAGCCAGCGGTTGCGTGCCGACGCGACTGCGGCGAGGTACGAGCGGCGCTCGTCGCGAGCACGCGTCTCAGCCGCGAACGGCGACCCAGTGGCGGCTCGCTCGGTGTCGGACAGCACCGAGCTCCGCACGCCCGTGGGTGGGAACGAACCCTCGGCCATGCCGAGCACGATGAGCGTGTCGAGGTCGACGCCGATGACGTGGGCGAGCGACCCGTACAGCACTCCGATGCCGAAGCGACCCCGGCGGCCGGCCGGCGCGTCGAGCATCGTCGCGAGCTGCGCTCGCATGCGGTCTCGAGTCACCGGGCCGGGCTCGACGGCGCCCACCGGACGGAGGTCTTCGATCGCCCGTTCGACGGCGTCGTGGGCAGCGAGCTCGGCTTCGGACCATCGGCGCCGGGCGGCGACCGAGCCGAGGATCGAGCTCGAGAAACCGCGGGCCCAGTCGGCCCAGTCGGCCCATGACGCACGTTCGTTCACTCCGCACTCATCGACGAGCCATGCGACGAACTCAGCGAGCGGGGCGGCTTGGCTGTCGTCGGTGGCACGTCGACCGAGGCGATCGGTCCACTGGTCGGGGCCCCGCACCACGCCTGCACGCAGCGCCGTTCGTGCCCAGCGCGCCGCGCTCACCCGCTCGCCGTTGAACCGCATCGGCGCGCTGCTCATGAAGCCGACGACCGAGGCCCGACCGAAATGGTCGTCGGCAAGGCTGAGCGCCCCGAGCAGCGTGCGACCGGCGATCGACTGGGCGAGCGTGCGCGGTGAGGGACCGTGCATGGGGATGCCGGCGGCCGCGAGCTCCTCGTCGAGCAGCCGGCCGTAGGGCTCACGCTCGCGAGCGACGATCGCGATTCGGTTGAGCGGACGGCCCGCCTCGAGCTCGGCCGCGACGATGCGCATCGCCTCGCGCACCTCGCCGACCGCGTCGGGCGCGGTGACCTTGATCGTCGTCGCCTCGACGGGCTTGCCGACCGCGACGCGTGTCCCGAGCCGCGACTCGAGGTGGGCGACGAGTGCGTCGGCTTCCGCGTCGGCATCGGCTTCGCCCGTGAGGCCCACGACGGCCCACACTCGATCGATATCGGCGAGCGCGTCGACGAGCTCGAGCTGCGCGTGGCCGAGCCGGTGCGCCAGGTGGAGCACCACCTGCCCGACGTCGCGCAGGTCAGCCGTTCCGGAGCGGACCACGCCAGCCGCCGCGAGTGCGAGGTCGCGCTCGTCGTAGAACGACGCCTGTGCGAGCGATCGGAAGCGCGTTGCGATGCTGGCGAGCTCGTTGCCGCGCCGGCTGAACGAGCGCAACGCGTCGACGGCGCCGGGACCCGATGCCGCGAGCTCGTCGAGCATCTCGACGACTGCGAGCTCGGTGTTCTCTGCTGCGGCGACACGGGTGAGTGGCGCCGGTCGAGACGCAAGCACCTGACGGACCAGCGCTGCCTTCACCGCGTCGTCGAGGGGCGTGCGTCCTTGCGCCGCGAGCACGCCGGCACCGAGCAGCTCGGCGAGCCGGTCGAGCACGAAGAACCGGACGTTGAACAGGCCGTCGCCGCGTCCCCCGAGCTGCCGCCGCAGGGCGAGGCCCGTGAGGTTGCCGGGCACGATCACGGTGACCGGCGCGAGCGCGTCACCACCCTTCGCCGCACCAATCGTTGCCCACAGCGCATCGGTGGCGGGGGCGCCGAACGGCACCGTCAGCAGACGCGCTGCGCCCTCGACAGCCCCACCCGACTCCATGCCGCAACCGTAGCGAGGGGGTGTGACACGACCGCTGTTCTGGGCCCCGGAGGGCGCGAGGGCCGCGTCCGGCTTGGTCAGCCGCCTCCGGCGATGCCCTCGGTGGCGACCTGCTCGCGGACCACCGCGTCGCTCAGGGCCGCGTCGTCGAGGACCGAGTCGCTGAAGGAGGTGTCGGCGAAGACCGGCATCGTGCCGCCCAGGCCGAGCTCGGCCATGTCCTCGGCGGCCGAGACCGCATCGTGCATGGCGCCGTGCTGCTCGATCTGGTGGGGCATGAACTTGAGCACGGCCAGCGCCGCGCACGCGCAAAGCACAGATCCGGTGAAGGCCGCGAGGTGGATGCCGTTCACGAACGCGTGCTCCGCGGCCGAGACGAGCGGGCCTGCGAGGTTCTGCGGCAGCCGGGCGGCGGTCTGCAGCGCGGCGCCGAGCGAGGCGGAGGCGGTCGCCTGGTCACCTGGTGAGAGCGGCGCGATCGCGCTCGCGATGCCCGCGCTGTACCTCGACGCCGCGACACTCCCGAGTACGGCGACGCCGAGTGCCGCGCCGAGCTCGCGCGTGTCGCGTCGTTCATCGCGGAACCGGCACCGGCTCGCCGCGAGGGGACGACGGACATGATCGACGCGGTCATCGGCGAGATCGTCAACGCGATGCCGCCGATCAAGACGAGCATGCAGACGAGCACGTAGGTGTACGGCGTGTCGACTTGGAGGCGACCGAACGAGAGGAAGCCGATCGACACGAGACTCATGCCGATCGCGACCGTGCGGTTCACGCCGATCCGCGCCGCGATCCTGGGCGTCATCGGAGCGACGAAGAGCATCACGGGAGCGATCGGGAGGAACCGCAACGCGGAGCCAAGGGGGCTGAAGCCCAGGATCAGCTGGAAGTACTGGGTGATCAAGAACATCACGCCGAACATCGACAGGAAGACGAGGATCATCCCGCCCGTCGCCGTGCTGAACGCAGGGTGGCGGAAGTACTTCATGTCGAGCATCGGCTCGTCGATGTGCGACTCCCAGAGGACGAACACGGTCAGGAAGACGATCGCGATCACGAACGCGGTGATCGTCTCGGATCCGGTCCATCCGGCGTCGGGTGCTTGGATGAGCCCGTACACGAGTGACGAGATGCCGACGATCGACAGCCCCGCGCCGACGAAGTCGAGCGCGGCCTCTTCGGGATCGCGCGAGGTGGGGACGAAGAAGATGCCGAGGCCGAGGGCGACGAGGATGAAGGGGACGTTGACGAGGAAGACCGAGCCGTACCAGAAGTGCCCGAGCATCCAACCGCTCAGCAGTGGGCCGACCATGCCCGCGGCGCCACTCACGCCTGCCCAGATCGCTATCGCCTTCGTCCGCTCGTGCGCGGGAAACACGTTCACGAGGATCGACAGGGTCGACGGCATGATGAACGCCGCGCAGCCGCCCATGAACGCGCGGCAGGCGATGATCTGCCACATCGACGTCGACGCGGACGCGAGCAGCACGCCGAAGAAGAAGCCGACGAGTCCGAGCTGCAACGCCCCCTTGCGTCCGAAGCGATCGCCTATCGCACCGGCGGTGAACAGCAGGCCTGCGAACACCAACGAGTAGGCCGCGATCGACCATTGCAGCTGCGACGTCGTGGCGTGGAGCTCTCGCGAGAGCGTCGGGATCGCCACGTTCAGGCTCGAGTTGCCGATCGTGACGATCATGAGGCTCAGGCAGAGGACGCCGAGCGTGTACCAACGACGGGAGTAGAGCGCGGCAGCGGCAGCAGGCGCGGCAGGGGCGGGGGCATTCACGGTTCACCACTCTGGCCTTTCGTGCCACGTGACACAACATGACAAACGTCATGTCACGCCATTCGGGGATGCCACCGCCGGCTGAGGCCGGTGTGCCACCCTCTCGGAGCATGCGACGTGGGGTGGTCCACCGCCTGGGGTCAGGGCTCGTCGTCGGGCTCCTCGTGGCCACGTTCGCCCTGCTCCCAGGGTGCGGAGGAGACGACAGCGGGGCTTCGAGCGACAGCACGAAGTACTGCGACGCCGTCCGCACGACGCAAGGATCGCTGTCCGGCGACGTCCAAGATCCCACCGCGGCGAAGGCCGCCGTCGCCGCGTTCGGTCAGCTCGCCTCGACGGCTCCGCCCGCGATCAGGGGCGACGTGAAGACGGTGGCGAACCTCATCGACAAGATCGCCGCGGCCGACCCGACCGACGAGAACGGGGTGGCCGACCTCTTCGCAGCGGCGCTCGATCCGGCGTTCCTGGCCGCGAGCAAGCGGATGCAGCAGTTCACTCAGGAGCAGTGCGGCATCGACCTCAGCGGGGCGACGCCCTCGCTCACGGCACCCGCCGCGAGCACCGCCTCGTAAGGGTCAGGCTCGCAGCAGTCACATGACCTCGCCGCGCTTGAGGATGACATGATCGATCAGGCCGTACTCCTTGGCCTGCTCTGCGGTGAACCAGCGATCGCGCTCTGAGTCGAGCTCGACCTGCTCGACCGTTTGCCCGGTGTGGAACGCGGTGCGCTCGGCCATCAGTCGCTTGATGTACGCGAGCTGCTCGGCCTGGATGGCGATGTCGGACGCCGGCCCGCGGATGCCACCGGAGGGCTGGTGCATCATGATCCGCGCGTGCGGCAACGCGTAGCGCTTTCCGGCCGCGCCGGCCGACAGCAGGAACTGACCCATCGACGCGCCGAGCCCCATGCAGATCGTCGCGACGTCGCTGCGGATGAACTGCATCGTGTCGTAGATCGCCATGCCCGCGGTGATCGAGCCGCCAGGCGAGTTGATGTACAGCCAGATGTCCTTCTCGGGATCCTGGCCCTCGAGGTACAAGAGCTGCGCGGTGATGAAGTTCGCCATGTCGTCGTTCACGTCGGTGCCGAGGAAGACGATGCGTTCCCTGAGCAGGCGGTTGTAGATGTCCATCCGCTCGAGGGCGGTTCCCTCCTGCTGCGCGGCAGGAGTGAAGAGGTCGCGCTGATCCATGTGTCGGAGGCTACCGGCCGCATCGCCGGGTACCGTCCTCACAGCGCCGCGGGCGTGGCGGAATTGGCAGACGCGCCGGGTTTAGGTCCCGGTGGAGCGATCCGTGAGGGTTCGAGTCCCTCCGCCCGCACTCCTCCGGGCTGAATGCTCAGCCCGAAGCCCGCGGCAGCGCCGACGGCTCGATGATCTTCGAGGCGGCGATGGGGCCGCCGATCTGGAGCGGCACGGCAGGCAACGGCGGGATCGGCTCATCAGCCGGACGCGGCCACGCGATGGGAGTCGCATCGCTGTCGATGACTTCGCCGACCGCGATCGAGCCTCGATCGACGCTGAAGTGCGCGAACGGGTAGCCGCGAGTGCTGCCGTCCGGGAAGTAGATGATCGTGTGGACCGCCCGGTCGCGGTCGGTCGTGTTCGGCTTCGCGAGGTGCACGGTCAGCCCGTGGTGGAACGCCACCGATCCGGCGGGCACCTCGACGAACACGGGCTCGATCCCGCGGACCTCAGGGTCGGCGAGGATGTCTTCGGGCTCGCCGAAGAAGATGTTGATGAACTTGCGCATGCCGATGAGGTGGCTCCCAGGCACGTAGCCCATCGCACCCGACGCGAGCGTGGAACCGACGAGCGGGATCCATGCCGTCACCGATGCGGTCTCGGCGATCGGCCAGTAGGGATGGTCCTGGTGCGCGTCCGTCTCGCGCCCGCCCGCCTCCTTGTAGAGCGCCTGGTCGTGCCAGAGGCGGATGGCGTCGACCTCGAGCAGCTCGGCGGCGGCTTGGCCGATGCGTTGGTGGAAGGTCAGCCGCGCGACATCGGCGTCGTCCTCCCACAGGTTCATGCACTGGATGAACGACTGCTGGTAGCGGCTCCGCTCGACCAACGGCGCGATCTCGATGCCCTCCCGACGGCGACGCACCGCGCCGGTCACGACGGCCTCGAAGGACTCGATCTCTGCGGCCGACAGCAAGTCGGGAACGACCACGTAGCCATCGCGCTTGAACGTCTCGACGATGTCAGGTGTGAGCATGCGTCCTCGCCTCGTCGGTGTCGCTCATCATGTCGACGTCTTGCCGGATGGTGGGGTCGGCGTCGCGCAGCGCGCTCATCACCGCTCGCTGCCCCCGGCCAACACCTCGTCGACCCGCGAGCGTCGCGTCGTCGAGCGTGACGCCCGACGCGGCGGCCGTCTCGTCCAGCTGATCGGGGCGAGACGCGCCGACGATCGCGGAGGTGACCTCAGGCTTGCGAAGGATCCACGCGAGTGCGAGCTGTGCGAGCGACAGGCCGAGGTCATCGGCGATCGGGCCCAGCAGCTGCACAGTCGTCAGCACGGCGTCGGTGGTGAAGTTGCCGATGAACCCGCCCATCTCCTCGCTCGCGGCGCGAGAGCCCGGCGGTGGCGGCTGGCCAGGCGCGTACTTGCCCGTGAGCACACCCTGCGCGAGCGGGGAGAAGACGATCTGACCGATGCCGTTGTCCGCGCAGAGGCCGAACAGCTCCTTCTCCGGCCGGCGCCACAACATCGAGTACATCGGCTGACTCGACACGAAGCGCTCGACACCGCTGAGCTCGAGCGCGGCGCGGATCTGCTTCGGCGACCACTCGCTGAACCCGATGTAGCGGGTCTTGCCCGCTTGCACCGCGGCGGTGAGCGCCTCCATCGTCTCTTCGAGCGGCGTCTCGGGGTCGTAGCGGTGGCACTGGTAGAGGTCGACGTGATCGGTGCGCAGCCGCTGCAACGAGGCGTCGAGCTGCTTGCGGATCTGCGGCGCGCTCAACCCGCGATCGGTGGCGGACATCGGGAAGAACACCTTCGTCGCAAGGACGTAGGAATCGCGGTCGACGCTCTGAAGGGTGCTGCCGAGGAAGGTCTCCGCGGCCCCTCGCCCGTAGGCGTTGGCCGTGTCGATGAAGTTGATCCCGAGGTCGAGGGCGCGGCGCACGCACGCCTCGGAGGTCGATTGATCGACGCCGACGGCGAACGTCAGCCACGATCCCAGGGCGATCTCCGAGACGCGGAGGTCGCTGTCGCCCAGAGTGCGGAGCCGCATCGCCCGCCAAGTTACCGTCGGGGTCGATGACGGACGTTCCGAACGGCCAGCTCTACATCGGCGAGCAGATCGACGCGGCGACGAACTCCCGCGACGGGAAGCCTCTCATGCTCGCGGCGAGCGACTTCACCACCCACGGCGTGATCGTCGGCATGACCGGCTCGGGCAAGACCGGCCTCGGTGTCGTGCTCCTCGAAGAAGCGCTGCTGTCGGGCGTGCCTGCGCTCATCATCGATCCGAAGGGCGACCTCACGAACCTCGCGCTGACGTTCCCCGAGCTGCGGCCGTCCGACTTCCGCCCGTGGATCAACGATGGTGACGCGCAGCGGGCAGGATCGACGCCCGACGCGTTCGCAGAGCAAGAGGCGACGAAGTGGCGCGACGGGCTCGCGTCATGGGGCGTCGCTCCCGAGCGCATCGCCGCCCTCCGCAGCAGGGTCGGGATGACGATCTACACACCCGGCTCCACATCGGGGGTGCCGCTCAACCTCGTGGGCTCCTTGCAAGCACCGAAAGGTGCCGATGCCGAGACGATCGGCGACGAGGTCGAGGGATTCGTCTCGGGTCTCCTCGGACTCGTCGACATCGACGCAGATCCGCTGTCGAGTCGCGAGCACATCTTGCTGTCGAACATCGTCGCGGCTTCGTGGAGCACGGGACGCGACCTCGACCTCGCCACACTCGTCGGGCAGGTGCAGTCGCCGCCGATCCGCAAGCTCGGTGTCTTCGATCTCGACACGTTCTTCCCGCCGTCCGATCGCACTGCACTCGCGCTGACGGCTGAACGGGCTGCTGGCGTCGCCGTCGTTCGCCGCGTGGGCTCGAGGCGTGCCGTTCGACATCGATCGGCTCTTGAAGACCGACGACGGCAAGCCGGCGGCGGCGATCGTCACCATCGCGCACCTCTCCGACGCCGAGCGCCAATTCGTCGTATCTCTCCTCCTGGGCAAGCTCGTCACGTGGATGCGCCGGCAGAGCGGCACGACCGACCTGCGCGCGCTCGTCTACATGGACGAGGTCGCGGGATACGCGCCGCCGACCGCGGAGCCACCGTCGAAGAAACCGATCCTCACGTTGCTGAAGCAAGCGCGGGCATTCGGTGTCGGGCTCGTCCTCTCGACCCAGAACCCGGTCGACCTCGACTACAAGGCGATCTCGAACGCCGGCACCTGGATGGTCGGTCGACTGCAGACCGAGCAAGACAAGAAGCGCCTGCTCGATGGGATGTCCGCGGCGGGGGGCGGCGTCGACATCAACGCGCTGGGCAACACGATCAGCGGACTCGCCAAGCGTGAGTTCGTGTTGCGACGAGCGGGCGTCGATCAGCCAACGGTGTTCACAACGCGTTGGGCGATGGCGTACCTCCGCGGCCCTCTGACGCGCGAGCAGATCGCGTCGCTCACTCCCCACGATGCGCCCGAGTCGCTACCCCCGCCGGCCCCGGGCGCGGTCGCTGCGACGCTGCCTCCTCCCGGCTCGCCGTCCGCTGCGCCCAGCCCCGCGCCCCCAGCCGACGCGTCGCCGGTTGCACCGAAGGTCGCCGACAGCATCCCGATCCGCTACCTCGACCCCGCCACTCCTTGGGCGTCGCAGGTCGGCGCGGTGCCCGGCGGGTCACGCCTCGTCGCCGCAGCAGTCGCGAGGGTCACCCTCCTCTTCGACGATGACAAGGCAGGGCTCCGGCAGTCCGAGGAGTGGGAGGCGGTGCTGTGCCCGTTGCCGACGAGCCCCGACCCGTCCGCCGCCATCGCGGTGGACTACGACGAGCGCAACCTCGTGACGGCAGCGCCACCGGCCGCGCAGTATGTGCTGCCTGAGGCGCCGGTCGGCACGAAGACCTACTGGACCTCACTGCAGCGCAACCTCGTCGACCAGCTCGTGCGCACGCGGACGATCGAGATCCAGCGCAACGCGAAGCTCAAGCTCTACTCACGTGTCGGCGAGACGCCGGAGCAGTTCGCGCAACGTTGCGGTGAGGCGGCCGACGCGCTCGCCGATCAGAAGCTCGCATCGGTGCGAGACAAGTACGCGCCGAAGTACGACAAGGCCCGCGCTGCGCTCGCCGCCGCGCAAGACCAGGTCGGGGTGCACGAGTCGCAAGCGAAGGCCGCGCGGAACGACGGGGTCGTGGGCGCGGTCGGCGACCTGCTCGGCGGCTTCCTCGGCGGCAGGAGCAGCGTGCGAACCATGAGCCGGTCGATCTCTCGCAGCCAAGGAAGGGCATCGACGGCCAACAAGCGCCTCGACAGCGCGAAGAACCGCGCCGACGAGAAGCAAGACGCGCTCGCCGACCTCGAGCACGAGTTCGAAGCCGACCTCGCCGAGGTGCACGCCGAGGCCGACGCGGCCGCCGCGGCGATCGACACGATGACGGTGCCGCTCGAGAAGACCGACGTGAAGCTCGTCGACATCGCCCTGGTCTGGGTGCCTCAGGCCTGACCTCCCCGCCGGGACGCGCCGTTACCCTGGGTCTTTCCCATGCTGTCCTTGCTCCGACGGAACCGCGACTTCCGCACGGTGTTCACCGCGCAGGTCATCTCGTACATGGGCGACTGGTTCGCGACCGTCGCGGTACTCGGCCTCGTGCTCGACCTCACCGACTCGAGCTTCGCCGCCGCGATGGTGTTCGTTGCGCAAAGCCTTCCGGCGTTCTTCGTCACGCCGCTCGCGGGGACGGTCGCTGACCGCTTCGACCGGCGCAAGGTCCTCGTGCTCGCGTCGTCGGTGCAGTCGGTCGCCGCGCTCGGGTTCTTGCTCATCGGCCCCGGCCGTGTGTGGATGGCCTTCGTCGCGCAGGGGATGATCTCGCTGCTCGGCGCATTCTTCGCACCTGCATCGAACGCTGCGCTGCCGAACCTCGTGGACAAGGCTGATCTGCCGCTCGCGACGGCACTGATGGCGTCGACGTGGGGAGCGATGCTCGCGATCGGCGCCGCGCTCGGCGCCGGCTTCACGGTGCTGTTCGGGCGCGACGCTTCGTTCATCGCCGACGCGGTCAGCTTCCTGGTAGCCGGCGCGCTGATCTTCAGCGTGAGAAGGCCGATGCGCGAGCCCGGCACCGAGCCCGACAGATCGCAGCGGATGCGGCCGCTCAGCGACACCGCGGACGCGCTGCGCTACGCATGGCACCGACCACAAGTGCTCGCACTCCTCGGCTCGAAGGCCGGGTTCGGCCTCGGCACCGGCGTCGTCGGTCTGCTCGCAGTGCTCGCAACCCAGACGTTCCACACCGGCGACAACGGCACCGGCCTCCTCCTGACGATGCGCGGGCTGGGTGTCGTCGCCGGGCCACTGCTCGCGAACCGAATCGCGAAGCGCGGCGTGCACGGTCTGCTGCTCGCGTGCGGCGTCGCGTCGATCGTGTACGGCGTCGCGTACGGGTTCGTGCCCTTCGCACCGGGGATCATCACTGCCGCGATCCTCGTGCTGATCGCGCACCTCGGCGGCGGCTGCCAGTGGACGTTCTCGACCTATGGCCTCCAGGTCGTGACCCCCGACGCGTTGCGAGGCCGCATCTTCGCGGCCGACTTCGCGCTCGTGACCGTGTCGATGAGCATCTCACTCGCGCTCGCGGGGTGGCTGTCGGGGACGATCGGCGTCGCGCCGACGATGGTCGGACTCGCGTTCGTCGAGATCGCGTGGGGTGTCCTCTACCTCGTCATCACCAAGACGCTCCGCGCGCCCGACGAGTCGCTGATCGCGACCGCGGCGGTCGCGGATTAGCGTCGGCGCTCGTGCGCCTCTCCGACCTCCAGACCCCCGCACTGATCGTCGAATCGTCCGATCTGCAGCACAACCTCGCCGCGATGGCGGCCGCACTTCCGGGCAGCCGTTGCCGTCCGCACGTGAAGGCGCACAAGTGCACCACGCTGGCGGCCGAGCAGCTCGCCTCGGGCCACCGCTCGTTCACCTGCGCGACGCCACTCGAGGTGACCGGCATGGCGAAGGCGGGCCTCGGCGAAGACCTCTTGCTTGCCAACGAGTGCGTCGACCCGCAACGGCTTCGCGCGATGGCTGCGCTTGCCGACGCCCGCGTCACGGTTGCGGTCGACAGTGAAGCGACGATCGACGCCGCGGCCGCGGCGGGCATCCGCGAGGTGCTCATCGACGTCAACGTCGGGCTGCCGCGGTGCGGGTGCGACCCCGACGACGCCGGACAGCTCGCCGACCACGCGCGGGCCAAGGGCCTCGGCGTCCGCGGCGTCATGGGCTACGAGGGCCACCTCATGCCCGTCGTCGACCGTGCGGATCGCGCCGCGCAAGTCGAGGAGTGCATGGCCAGGCTCCAGGCCGCGCACGACCTTGTCGGCGGCGAGGTCACGTCGGCCGGCGGCACCGGCACCTACGACCTGCACCGGTGGGCGAACGAGATCCAGGCCGGGTCCTACGCGCTGATGGACACTTACTACGCGCGGCTCGGACTTCCCTTCCGCCAGGCACTGTCAGTGTGGACCACCGTCATCTCGGTCTCCGAGAAGTGGATGGTGTGCGATGCGGGTCTGAAGTCGCTCGGGATGGACCACGGCGACCCGTCGATCGACGGAGCGAAGGTCTGGTTCTGCTCCGACGAGCATGTGACCTTCGCGCCGGAGGCGTCGAGCTCGTTGCGCAGCCTCCGCGTCGGCGATCATGTCAAGGTGCTGCCCGCGCACGTCGACCCGACGATGGCTCTGCACGAGCGGGTGCACATCGTGAACGGCGACGACGTGATCGACACCTGGGCGATCGACCTCAGGAGCTGGTGAACGGGGCGAGCTCAGCAGCGAGCGCACGCAACGCGCGCCCGCGGTGCGACAGCTCGTGCTTCTCCGGCAGAGACATCTCGGCGAACGTGCGGCCGTCACCCTCGTCTGGGATGAACACCGGGTCGTAGCCGAAGCCCCGCTCGCCGCGCGACTCGAGCGCGATGTGGCCCCGCACGAAACCTTCGGCGACGATCTCCCGACCATCTGGCCAGCACACCATGGCGACGGTGATGAAGCGCGCCGTTCGCTGCTCGAACGGGACGGCCTTGAGCGACTCGAGCAGCAGCGCGACATTGTCGGCATAGGTGGCGTCGACACCCGCGTAGCGAGCCGTGTGGACACCAGGCGCGCGACCCAGGAAGTCGACCTCGAGGCCCGTGTCATCGGCGAGCGCGGGCAACCCGGCTACGGCCGCGATCGCCGTCGCCTTCAGGCGAGCGTTGCCCTCGAAGGTGTCGGCGGTCTCGTCGACGTCGGGCACCGACGCCGGACGCGGCAGCACCTCGATCCCGAGCGGTGCGACGATCTCGAGGATCTCCTTGGCCTTGTCGGCGTTCGCGCTTGCGAGGACGACCGTCACAAGTGGCGCCTCTCGAGGCGCCGTCACCGCGTGGGGGGGATCGGAGAGCAGCTCGTCCTGCAACGCGAAGATCTCGCGGATGCCCTTCTCGGCGAGCCCGAGGAGGACGTCGAGCTCGCTCCGCGAGAACGCGATCCCCTCGGCGGTCCCTTGGACCTCGACGAACCGGCCCGACGAGATCATCACCACGTTCATGTCCACCTCCGCGGTCGAGTCCTCCACATAGGGAAGGTCGAGCGCGGGCTCACCGTTCACGATGCCGACCGAGATCGCTGCGCATCGCTCGGTGATCGGGTGCTGCTTGATCGCACCTGTCTGCACGAGGCGGCTGACGGCATCGTGCAGCGCGAGGTAGCCGCCGCAGATCGATGCGGTGCGCGTGCCTCCATCAGCCTGGAGGACGTCGCAGTCGATGATCACTTGGCGCTCGCCGAGCGCTCGCATGTCGGTGACGGCGCGCAGGGAACGGCCGATGAGCCGCTGGATCTCTTGCGTACGGCCCGACACCCGCCCCTTCGCCGCCTCGCGTTCGATCCGCTCCGGCGAAGAGCCGGGGAGCATCGAGTACTCGGCCGTGACCCAGCCCTTGCCGGTCCCCCGCATCCAGCGCGGGGTGTCCTCGTCGACCGAGGCGGTGCACAGCACCCGAGTGCGTCCGAACGACACCAGCGCCGACCCAGACGCCATCTCGGTGTAATCGCGCTCGAAGGTGATCGGGCGCAGCTCGTCCACCGCGCGGCCATCAGGTCTGGGCATGCATGCTCCTCATGCGGTGAACGTCTTGCCGGGCACCGCCACGCCGACCCTACGACCAAATTCCTCGGCCGCCTCATCCTCGTGGCGCCTCGGATCAGAGGTCGGCCAGAAGTGAGTGACCACCAGCTGCCGCACACGCGCGTCCCTCGCCGAGATGCCGGCCTGTCGTGCGGAGAGGTGCGGCGCCGTGCCCTCGGTCTCGACGAGCAACGTCGCTTCGCACACCGCGAGGTCTGCGTTGTGGCCGAGCGCCTCGAGCGACCACTCCGGCCCGGTGTCGGCTGAGTACAGCATCGACTTGCCGTCCGAGCTGATGCGCATCGCGAGCGTCTCGACCGGATGATCGGTCTCGCTGAACGCGAACTCGAGGTCACCGATCGTGATGCGATCGCCGTCGGCGATGATCCCCCACCGAAACGTCGGCTCGGACGAGTCGCCGCACACGATGTCGACGAGCTCTCGCACCGCCGACGTCGAGTAGACCGGCAGGCCTTCGACCTGGAAGCCGTACTTCAGCGCGTTGCGGAGCACACCGAGCTCGCCCCAGTGATCCGGATGGCTGTGGCTCACGACGACCGCGTCGAGCGCGGTGATGTCGACGTGCTGTTGGAGGTTGCCGAGCGTGCCGGGACCGGTGTCGACCCACACCGTCGTGGCGCCGCCACGCACGAGGTAGCCGCTGCACGCGCCACCCGGCCCCGCGTAGGTGCCCGAGCAGCCCAGGATCGTGACGCTCAGGGCCGTCTCGCTCAACTCCATGACAGCGCCTCGGCATGATCGAGCTCGGGACCGAGGAGCCGCCGGCCGATCTCCTGGAACCACTGCACGTCGCCGGACGACAGGAAGCGATGCGTCGCGGACTCGCACCCCGCGAGGCGTGCGAGCTGCGTCGCGTCGAGCACGGTGCGCACCTCGAACGCGGTCTCGTCCGCAGAAGACACGAGGACGACGTCGCGGCCGAGGACGTCGCTGATCGTACGAGCGAGGTAGGGATAGTGAGTGCAGCCGAGCAGCAGCGCGTCGACGTCGGCTTCACGCACGGGCGCGAGCAGTCGCTCGGCGAGCACGGTCACCTGATCGCCGGTCGTCTCGCCTCGCTCGACGAACTCGACGAAGCCCGGGCACGCCGCGCACGTGAGCTCGACTTGCGCCTCGGTCGCCGCGACCGCACGTTGGTACGCGCCCGATCCGATCGTGCCCACGGTGCCGATGACCCCGACGTGCTGGTTTCGGGTGGCTCCGATCAGCGCCCGCACTCCTGGCTCGATGACGCCGATGACGGGCACGGGCAGCGCAGCGGTGAGCTCGTCGAGCGCAGCCGCGGCAGCGGTGTTGCACGCGACGACGACGGCCTTCACCCCGAACGTGTCGACGAGGGTGCGCCCGATCTCGAGCGCGAAGTCGCGCACCTCTGGCTGCGGACGGGGCCCGTAGGGGTACCGACCGGTGTCGCCGATGTAGACGAGATGCTCATCGGGGAGAAGGTCGATGACGGCTCGAGCAACGGTGAGGCCGCCGAACCCGCTGTCGAACATCCCGATCGGGCGGTCGTCGGCCACCGCGCGAGGCTACGGGCGCGGCACGTTCTCTTGGTGAAACTGCATCTCAGAGAGCTGAAATTCACCAAGAGATCCGGCCCTAGAAGTAGATGATCTTCTTCGCGCGCTCTTCGACCTCGTCGAGGTCGTCGGTCCAGGCGCCGGTCGACAGGTACTTCCAGCCACCGTCGCACACGATGTAGACGATCACGCCGTGGTCGATGCGCTCGGCGACGCGGGCCGCGCCGGCGAGTGCTGCGCCGGCCGAGATGCCCGAGAACACGCCGACGTCGGCCATGCGCCTCGTCCACTCGAGCGACTCGCGGGGCCGCACGATGCGCTTGCCGTCGAGCAGCTCGGTGCCGTGCCACATCTCGTAGACCGGAGGGATGAAGCCCTCGTCGAGGTTGCGGAGCCCCTCGACGGCCTCACCGACGGGAGGCTCGACTGCCATCACCTTGATGTCCGGGTTCTGCTCCTTCAGGTAGCGCCCGACTCCCATCAACGTGCCGCTCGTGCCGAGGCCGGCGACGAAGTGTGTGATCTCGGGGCAGTCACGCCAGATCTCGGGACCGGTGCCCTCGTAGTGCGCACGGGGGTTGGCGTCGTTGGCGTACTGGTAGAGGAAGCACCACTCGGGATGCTCCTCGGCCATCGCCCGCGCACGGCGCACCGCGCCGTTCGAGCCTTCACCGCCGGGCGTCGACACGATCTCGGCGCCGAACACCCCGAGCAGCTGCCGGCGTTCGACCGACACGTTCTCGGGGAGGACGATCGTGATCGGGTAGCCCTTGATGCGGGCGATGCCGGCGAGCGCGATGCCCGTGTTTCCCGACGACGGCTCGAGGATGCGCTGCCCCGGGCTGAGCGATCCGTCCTTCTCGGCGGCCTCGATCATCGCGAGGGCGATGCGGTCCTTCACCGAGCCGAACGGGTTCTGGCTCTCCATCTTGGCGAGGATGCGCACACGCGGGTTCGGGCTCAGCGCGCTCACATCGACGAGCGGCGTGTTGCCGATCATGTCGAGCACTGAGCCGAACACCGCTGCCATCAACGAAATGCTACCGGGACAGTCAGCTTTCGATTCCTCGTCGCCATCCTCCGCTTCGCTTCGGCCGGCTCCTGCTCGCTTCGCTCGACAATCCGGCGGGCCCGCGGCCCGGCGGCGCATTGCGCCGCCGAACCATCAGACCCTGCCGCCTCATCACACCCGTTCGATAGCGAAGGGCACCGACGTGGGGTGAGCGGAGAACCGACCGAGGAACACCCGAGTCGGGCTCACCTGCACGCCGTCGACGTTCGCGTTCACGGTGATGCCGGGGCCGCAGTGCACCCGGAAGTCGATGCCGTCGAGCCCGCCGTAGTTCGTGAACCGCATGAGCAGCGTGGTGCCGTCGTTCACGAGGACGTCACCGCGCTCGGTGAGGCGCTCGACGCCGTACAGCCCGCTCGGCGCCGTGATCTTGACCTCGAACACCTGCTTCGCCGTTCCCTTGTGCGTGACCCGTAGATGCCAGCCGTACCCGTCGTGCCACATGTACACGCCTTGCGCGCCCTGCGGATGCACGCCGATCGGACGCCCGTCGACCCAGCCCGGCCAGTGACCCGACGCGCACGCCGTGTTGTCGGCCGTGGCCTCGGGGGTCGCGGTGCTGGCGTCGGCCGACGCGGTGCCTGCTGCGAGCCCGACCGCGGCAAGCGAGAGCGACGCCGCGAGGGCGATTCGAGCGAGTGAGCGGTTCATGGTGACCTCCTGAGAGTCGTGTCACCGTGAAGGTGCCGCTCATCTGTGGGTGGAACGCGAGGGACTGATGAGGGATGTGTGAGCGGTAGCGTCCGCGACATGACGAGGACGGTGCTCCACGGAGGCATGGTCTTCGACGGCACGGGAGCCGCGGCAGCACCCGCGGACGTGCTGATCGAGGACGGGAAGGTGATCGAGGTCGCCGGACAGCTCGATGCCGATGAGGGTGCCGACGTGAGCGGCAAATGGGTGCTGCCCGGCTTCTTCGATTGCCACACCCACGTGATGTTCGGCCCCGATCTGATGGACGTGTCGCGCCGCGTCAACACCCCGTTCTCGACGCGCTTCTACGACGCGGTGCACAACCTCGAGGCGACCCTGCGCCAAGGCGTGACAACGGTGCGCGACGCCGCCGGTGCCGACCTCGGCGTGAAGACCGCCGTCGAGCGGGGTCGCATCAAGGGCCCGCGCATGCAGATCTCGATCGCGATGATCAGCCAGACCGGCGGTCATGGCGACGGCTGGACGCTGTGCGGCGCCGAGCTCGGCCTCGGTGCCGACTACCCGGGCATGCCGCGGGCGATCGTCGACGGTCCCGACGCGATGCGTCAGAAGGTGCGTGAGCTCTTCCGCGCGGGAGCCGACGTGATCAAGGTCGCGACGTCAGGGGGCGTGCTCTCACCGCGTGACGATCCGCGCCACGGCCACTTCCGCGACGACGAGCTCGAAGTGCTCGTCGCCGAGGCGACGGCAGCAGGTAAGTACGTGATGGCACACGCGCAGGCGACCGACGGCATCAAGGCGGCGATCCGCACCGGCATCCGGTCGATCGAGCACGGCATCTACCTCGACGACGAAGCGATCCAGATGATGCTCGACCGCGGCACGTTCCTCGTGCCGACGCTGTCGGCGCCGAGGGGTGTGTTCGCCGCCCGCGACGCGGGCATCCCGGTGCCGGACGTCTTCATCAAGAAGTGCGAGATGGTGATCGAGGTGCACACCGAGTCGATCCGCCGAGCCATCGAGGCCGGCGTCAAGGTCGCGATGGGCACCGACTCGGGCGTCTGCCCGCACGGCCAGAACGCGCGTGAGCTCGCGTTGATGGCCGACTGCGGGATGTCACCGACCGACGCGCTCGTCGCAACCACGCGCACCGCCGCCGACCTGCTCGGCGTGAGCGACGAGCTCGGCACCCTCGAGCCCGGCAAGCGCGCCGACCTGGTCGTCGTCGACGCCGATCCACTCGAGCTCGACAAGCTGCCCGACCGCATCAGCCAGGTGTGGAAGGACGGCGTGAGAGTCGTCGACGCGACCTAACGCCAGCCTTCGAGGGCGACCTGCTCCTCGGTGATCTCGCCGTCGACGATGCGATAAGAACGCAGCACCGGCTCGGGCTGCTTCAACGACACGATCACGTAGTGCCAATCGGGATCGGGGGCCTGCGCGACGTCGGTCGGTGACGGATACGCGTCGGTGTGGGTGTGGCTGTGCATCACACCGATGATCTCGAGTCCGCGCGACTCGGCGTCGCGCTCGGCCCGCAAGTGGTCCTTCGGGTCGACCGTGTACACGCGCGACGACTCGGCGACGTTGCGACACGGATAGAAGACGACCACGTGCCCGCCCGACGCTCGCTCTCCGGCGAACAGCCCGCAGGCTTCGTTCGGCAGCTCGTCGTACGCCTGGCCGACCATCTCGAGATAGGGAGCTCGGGTGAGGCGGAGCACGAGGTCGAGAGTACCCTCGACCCCCCATGGCTCCGAAGGGCGTGAAGGTCGTCGCGTCGAACCGACGCGCGCGCCACGACTACCTCGTCCTCGACACGATCGAGTGCGGGCTCGTGCTCGTCGGCAGCGAGGTCAAGTCGCTCCGCGATGCCAAGGTGCAGCTCGGCGATGCCTATGCCCGTGTCGAGCGTGGCGAGCTGTGGCTGCACAACATGCACATCGCCGCCTACGAGCACGCGTCGGGCTTCGGCGCCCACGCAGTCGATCGGCCCCGCAAGCTCCTCGCCCACCGCAACGAGATCGAGCGGCTGGGTGCGAAGGTCGCTCAGGACCACCTCACGCTCATCCCGCTGTCGCTCTACTTCAAAGAGGGCCGCGCGAAGGTCGAGCTCGCGCTCGCGAAGGGCCGCAAGAGCCACGACCGCCGGCAGGACCTGGCCGCCCGCGATGCAAAGAGAGACATGGACCGGGCGATGAAGGGTTACGATCGCGGGGCCTGACACAGGCGACGAGCGAAAGGAGGACTGTGCGATGACTGCGAGAGCCGCTGCCGCCCTGTTCCCCTTCCGCGTGCTCGCGGCCTGAGTGCCGGCGAGCACCTCCACCGGAGGTCTTCCGTTGTCTGATGTTGTTCCGCGCGCGCTCGTCCCTTACGGCTGGGACGACCGCGTCGCTGCCCTCTTCTCCTACGAAGCCGGTACCGATTCCGTCCCCGGACGGGTGACCCGCGTCGATCGCGACCGCGTCACCGTCGTCACCCCTCACGACCACGAGCGCGCTGCCCGTGGCGACCCGTTGCCGAGCATCGGCGACTGGGTCGGGCTGGCCGAAGGAGGACCCGACGGCGATCTCGTCGTCACGACGGTGCTCACGCGCCGTTCTGTCCTCGGCCGCCGCAGCGTCGGCAAGGCGCCCGATGGCCAAGTGATGGCCGCCAACATCGACTTCGTCTTCATCGTCGTCGGGGTCGACCGAGTCGTGCTCAACCGCGTCGAGCGGGAGCTCGTGGCCGCGTGGGACTCGGGCGCGACACCGGTCGTGGTGCTCACCAAAGCTGACCTCGTCGACGATCCGCTCGAGATCGCGACCGAGGTCACTGCCCGCTCGAACGGTGTCGACGTCATCCTGACCTCGACTGTCACCGGTCTCGGCATCGAGGACGTGGTCGCCATTCCGCAGCCGAACCGCACTGTCGTGCTCCTTGGGGCCTCGGGAGTTGGCAAGTCCACCCTCGCCAACGCACTCCTCGGCGAGCAGCTCCTCGACACGGGACCGGTTCGGTACAACGACAGCCGCGGCCGCCATACGACGACCGCTCGCAGCATTGTCATCCTCCCCCGCGGTGGCGTGCTCATCGACACACCCGGCATCCGCAGCCTCGGGCTCTTGGAGTTCGAGGAGGGGCTCTCTCTTGCCTTCCCCGACATCGAGGAGATGGCCGTGCGATGCAAGTTCCGAGACTGCACCCACGCGACCGAGCCCGGCTGTGCGGTCCGCGCGGCTGTCGCCGCAGGTGAGATCGACCCGAACCGGATGCGCTCGTACGAGAAGCTGCAGAAGGAGCTCGCCCACTCGGACCGGGTCGGCGACCCTCTCGCCATGCGAGCCGAGATGCGCAAGTGGCGGGCGATCAACAAGTCGGTGAAGCAGATCACGAAGAAACGTTGACCGCGCCTGTCACAACTACACCTCGAGATGCGTCACTAGTGACATGGAGACAAACACAGACATCGTCGTCGTGGGAGCCGGGCTCGCCGGGCTTGTCGCTGCCGCGACCGCAGCCGAGTCGAGTGAGGACCAGAGCCCCCGGGTGATCCTGATCGAGGGCGCTCAGCCGGGCGGCCGCGCCCGCACCGACGAGCGCAACGGCTTCAAGTTCAACCAAGGCGCGCACGCCGTCTACCTTCAGGGCGCCGGTCGAAAGATCATGCTCGGGCTCGGCATCGATCCCACGGGTGGGCCGCCTGCGCTGAAGCACACGTTCCTGTTCGAGGGCGGCGAGGTGTACCCGATGCCGGCGTCACCGACAAAGCTCATGGCGAGCAAGCTGCTCACGGCGCGCGGCAAGGCGCAGATCGCGAAGTTCCTTCCCGGGATCGGAAAGGTCGACTCCGCCCCGCTCGCGTCGATGAGCGCCGCGCAGTGGCTCGACACCCTCGACCTGCAACCCGAGGCGCGGCAGCTCGTGTCGATGCTGATGCGCACCGCTACCTACGTCGATCCCGACGTCATGCCGATCTCGGCCGACGCCGCGGTGCGCCAGATGCAGATGGCGATCGCCGAGGGCGTTCGCTACATCGACGGCGGGTGGCAGACGATGGTCGACGCTCTGCTCGAGGTCTGCGCCGCGCGCGGCGTCACGGTGGAGAGGAAGACCACTGCGCTGTCGGTGCGCGAGGTCGACGGACACGTCGAGGTCAGCACCTCGACCGGGCCGATAGTCGCGAACGCGGCGATCATCGCGAGCGGCGGACCGGCTTCCGCGGTCGGGCTCCTCGGCGACGACCCGGGCTGGGGTGACCTCGGTGACCCCGTCACCGCGGCATGCCTCGACCTCGGGCTCACCCGACCGCCTGAGCGTCCGGTCCTGTTCGGTCTGAGCGAACCGCTGTACCTGTCGACGCACTGCCCGCCTGCCGATCTCGCTCCCGAAGGCGGCGCCGTGGTGCAGCTCATGCGTTACGGAGCGCGTGACGCCGTCACCGATCGCCGCTCGCTCGACGAGCTCGCCACCGCGGCCGGCATCGACGGGTCCACGATCGTGGAGGAGCGGCTTCTCGCCCGGATGCACGTCGCGTGGACGGTCCCCACCGCCGCGGCCGGCGGCCTCGCGGGACGACCGAGGGCTGCGGTGCCCGGGCACGAACGGCTTTTCGTGGCCGGCGACTGGGTCGGGCCCGTCGGGCTGTTGGGTGACGCAGCCATCGCGAGCGGGGCTGCGGCGGCAACCGCGGCCCGTGCGTGCATCGAGTCCGTCGCCGCGGCACGCTGAGGCGAGTGGAGGAACCCGTGCAGTCGGTCGATGTCTTCGAGGCGGAGCGCCCTCGGCTTCTCGGGCTCGCGTATCGCATCCTCGGCAGCGCGGTCGATGCCGAAGACGTGGTGCAGGAAGCCTGGGTGAGGTGGCAAGCCGCGCACGATGTCGAGCGCCCCGCCGCGTGGTTGACGACCGTCGTGAGCCGCCTCGCGCTCGACTCGTGGCGCGCCCAACAGCGCAAGCGTGAGGACTACGTCGGCCCGTGGCTGCCCGAACCGGTCGCGACCGAGCCCGACCCGGCCGATCGCGCCGAGATGGCCGATTCCCTCACGTTCGGCTTCCTCGTGCTCCTCGACGAGCTCAGTGCGGTCGAGCGGGTCGTGTTCCTGCTCGCCGACGTCTTCGGTGAGCCGTTCGCCGACATCGCGGCCACGGTCGGCAAGTCCGAAGCCGCGTGCCGGCAGATCGCGTCGCGGGCGCGGCGCAAGCTGCAGGAGTCGAGGCCACACGGTCGCGTGAACGCATCGCCGTCGCTCGCCGATCGCGCTCCTCAACGCGGTCGCGCAGGGCGACGTCGCCGCGACGATGGCCCTGCTCGATCCCGACGTCGTGCTGACCAGCGACGGTGGCCCACACCGCCACGCGGCACGTCGACCCGTGATCGGGGCGGACCGTGTCACCCGCCTGCTCGTGAACATCACCAAGCGCGGGTTCGACTTCGGAGCCGAGATGCAGTTCGCCGACGTGAACCGCATGCCGGCACTTGTCATCTCGCGGCGCGGTCGTCCTCAGATGATGGTCGCGATCGAGACCGCGGATGACAGGGTGCAGGCGATCCGCATCGTGGTGAACCCCGACAAGCTCGGACACCTCGCCGAGCCCTTGAAGCTGATCTGAGCGATCACGCCGTGACGACGCCGTCGACGTCAACCGGCGCTGCGTGCACGAACTCCAGCTCGATCCTCACGCGCACGCCCGGCTCGAGCTGCTGGCGCAGGTCGACCAGCATGATGTGAGAGGTGCCGCCCCCGAGATCACGCGTCTCACCGGCGGCGACCGCGATCTCATCGACGGATTGCATGATCTCGCGCCCGTCGACCGTGTGGATCGAGTGCAGCGTCGCGCCGTCTGCGGCGGTCGTCCGCACGCCGACGAGCGCGTCGTCCTGCGCCGACAGGTTGTGCACTCGGAACGAGACGACCGAGAGCCCACCCGTCGGACCCTGGCTGACGGCGACTTGCGACACCTCGACATTCGGGGACGCCGACAGGGGGCGAGAATCGTCGCGGCTCGACGCAACGACTGCGGCGCTCGCCGCCAGCGCGACGACAGCGACCGAGGCCGCCAACGCGCGGAGGGCGTGCCGGGAGCGACGCGGATGAGGGAGAACGGACAGGATCGCGGCGGTGCGGTCCGGGACGGGCTCGCCCGGATGCAAGCGCACGCGCCGATGAAGTGCCTCGAGCCGAGACCGGTGGGCACTGCACGCCTGGCACGCGCCGATGTGGGCGGACGCCTCGGCCAGCTCGGCTCGGCCGGCCTCATGGTCGAGCGCCGCCGACAGCGCCTCGCGACAGGCCGCGCAGTCCATGCCTACAAGTCCCCCTCTGCCGCCCGCAGGTTCCCCACGTCTGGGTCGCCGAGGTCATCACCGACCAGCGCACCGAGGAGCACCGCCCTGGCCCGCGCGACTCGGGACCGAATCGTGCCGACCGGGCACGCGCACACATCCGCGGCTTCGGCGTAGGAGAGCCCGAGGATCTGGGTGAGCACGAACGCGGCCCGACGATCGGGAGCGAGGCGCGCAACGAGGTCGAAGAGGTCGACCGCGCCATCATGCGACGGCGCCGTCGGGTCGGCGAAGTCGGAGATGACTTCAGGCCTGCGCGAGTCCTGCCGGAGCGCATCAGCGCACACGCGTCGCGCGATCGACAGCAGCCACCGGAGCGCGGGCGCGTCGCCCGATAGCGCGAAAGCGAACGGACAGCCCGCAGGTACGTGTCCTGGGTGAGGTCGTCGGCTCGGTCAGGTGAGACCAGATAGGCGCAGAACCGCCAGACGTCGGCCTGCGACGCCCGCACGAAGGCCCCGAGCGCGGCGCGATCACCAGCGCTGGCGGCGAAGGCCAACGTCGTGAGCTCGTCCACGGGCACTGAGGTTGTCAGGTCGGGGTGGGCTTTCGGGATCGTGACAACGCGAGGCCGCCGAGCACAACGCCCACAGCACCCACGACGATGCCGATGATGCCCAAGGTCTTCGCGGTCGAGTCGCTGCTCCCGCCGCTGCTCGTCGCCGTGTCGCCTGCCGCGGTGGCACTCACGAGGTCGAGGTGGGGCGCAGGATGCTCGGGTTCCGGTTGGCCCTGCTGCGTGACGTCGACCCACCGGACCTCCTGGCCATCGGAGTAGGTCTGCACCGCGGGAAACAGCAGCGTGGTTCCGACCGCATCGGGAAGCGGCCCGACTTCGAGGTTGAAGAGCTGGAACTCCCCCGGTTTGATCTCGCCACCTTCGAAGGTCACCACAGACACAGCTTCTGTCACCGTGCCATCGTCGGTCTCGATCGGCGTCTCGAGCGGCGTCGTCTGCACAGTCACGTCCCAACCGGCCACAGGCTCCGCGAGGACGGTTGGCAGGATGACCCCCTCGGGCATGGCGATCTCGACCTTCACCGTGCTCGCGGTGTCGGACTCGTTCGGCACCTGAAAATGCAGAATCGTGACGCTCCCAGCCTCCGCCTGATCGGGATCGAGGGTCACATGAGCGCTCGCGGCAGCGGGCCATCCGACGACGAGTGCTACGAGGGCGGCCGCGGACAAGGGGCGGATGCGGGTCATGCCCACTGGTCGCTTCAGACCGCGCGGGAGTTCCCGACGATCAGGATTTCGATCAGGATCGGTTCGACCGGACGAGAAGGAAGGCGCCGAGGCCGACAACGGCGATGACGGCGATCGCGATGACGGCAATGACCGCAGCAGTGTTGTCTGAGCTGTCACTGCTGGTGGTGGCCGTGGTCGCGGGTGCGATCGAGTCAGGTGCCGCTGCGGTCGTGGCCGCTGCTGCTGTTGTCGAGACTGCTGTTGTCGAAACCACTGTTGTCGAGACTGCGCCTGTTGTCGCCGGCAACGCCGTGGTCGAAGCGCCACCACTTGCGGAGGCCGTCAGCTCGACAAGCGGCGCCGGGTCTGCGGCCTCGCTGCCGTCGGGGTTCGGCGGATCGACCCAACGCGTCTCGCCCTGCTCGCACGTCTGCACGAGGGGGAAGAGCAGCGTCGCACCAGGCGTATCGGGAAACGTCATCTCGACGGGCACGTCGAGCGGCTGGTCATGAGGCTGGGGACCACCGCTCCACGTGATCACGCCTGCCGCGACCGAGGAGGTCCAGCCGTTGATCGCCGCGGGCTTCGCGCCGGTGACTCCAGCGGCGAGCTTCATCTCGAGCTTCACCGTCGCCGAGTCACCGCAGCCGTGCTCGACGTTGAACGTGATGGTGTCGGTCGACCCGGCCGCGACCGACGCGGGACTGGCCTCGACGTGCGCCGAGGCTTGGCCAGCGAGCATCCACACCCCGACTGACACCGTTCCGAGCGCGACTCCCACGCGCCGCCATGAGCTACTGCGCGGTCGTCTCACGGGTGGCCATGCTGGCAGCCGAGTTTGCGGAAGTCAGATCAGCGCGTTCACGCCGTCCACCGCGTGTGGAACGACTCGACCAACGCCTCACCGCGCGGGCCCACGACGACGCCGTGTTCGAGCGCGAGGCCTGCGTTGCTCACGGGAGCTTCGAAGCGAGCTGCGAGCCACTCGTCGGGAGCGAGGCCACTGAGCGTCCGGTGGATGTGCACCGTGTAGTCGACGCTCACTCCGCCGGTCGGCGGCTCGTGCACGACGAACGAGCACGGCGGGAACCAGTCCGCGACCATCGCCAGCCATGCCGCGTCGATCGGCCTTGCCTCCGCCGGACGCACGTAGCCACCGATGCGCTCCTCCGAGCCCCCGCTGAACGGAACGCCGCGCGGGTCGAGCAACGCCTGCGCCTGCTCGAAGTGCCGCACGCCAGCGGGCGGGTAGAGGGGCACGCATGCCTCGATCGGGTAGAGGTCGAGTGGCCTGGTGCGCTCCCACGTCTCGCCGTCGGCTCCGACCTTGGTCGCGGTGATGCGAGCGATCGCCACCGTGCCCTCCTGCTCGACGGTGACCGCGAGCGTGGTGACGTTGCGGCCCTCGCGCACAGGGGTGATCGTGAGCCGCGCCTGGCCGATCGCGGCGGGCCGCAGGAAGCTCGTCGTGATCGACCGCACCTCGCGGCCTGCGAGACGCGTCTCCGCGGCACGCACCGCGAGCGCCGTGAGGTAGCCGCCGTGGATGCCGCGCAACGAGGACCACGACTCGTCGAGCATCGCGTGGGCCACCACCGGATCGCGCGCATCGAGGGTGACGGCGGTCGTGCGATCGAATGTCGTGACGACGCCGACCGCGCTCATGCCGTCACCAGCTCTGCAGCGACGACCGGCGTGGTCGAGGTGATCCGCCGCGGCAGCCTCGTGGCCATCGCGCTCACGACGAGGCCACACGCGACCAGCAGCCACCACACCCGGTGGAACGTCGCGAGTGCGTTGTCGGCAGCGAGGTCGGCGGTGAGTGCGACGACGAGCGCGACGCCGAGCGTCTGCCCGAGGTTGCGCACCGACTGGTTCACGGCCGATCCCGATCCGAAGCGGTCGGGCGGCAAGCCCTGGACGGCTGCGGACGAGAGCTGCGGGAGGATCAACGCGACACCGAGTGCGGTGAGCGTCATCGCGGGCAGGTACTGCCCGAAGTAGTCGCTCGAGACCGTTGCACGCGTGAGCAACAGCAGACCTCCTGACGCCCAGATGAGTCCACCTGGCACCACGAGCGCACGCTGCCCGATTCGCCCCGCGAGCTTCCCGAAGAAGGGTGCGGTCACCGCGACGATGATCGGACCGACCGCGATCGCGAGCCCCGCTCTCAGGATCGAGTACTTCCACACCTGGGTGAGGAAGAGCACGTTGCCGAGGAACATCGCGCTGAAGCCGGACGCGTAGACCAGCATCGCTGCGTTCGCCCAACGGAACGAGGTCGAGTCGAAGAGCGAGAGGTCGAGCAACGGGTTGCTGACTCGGTCGCATCGCCAGATGAACACCGCGATCAACACCCCAGCGGCCGCCATTGTGGCGACGAAGGAGACGCTCGCCCATCCCCAGTCGTTCGTCTTGACGATGCCGAAGGCGAGCAGCGCGAGGCCGGCGGCGAGCAGCACGACTCCGAGGGGATCGGGCAAGCGGCCGGGGTTCGACTCACGCCCTTCGGGCAGCACGCGTCGACCCAGCACGAGGCTGACGATGCCGACGGGGAGGTTGATGAAGAACGCCCACCGCCAGCTGAAGTTCTCGACGACGAGCGCACCGAGCGTCGGGCCCGCGGCACCCGCTGCGGCGCCGATCGCGCCCCAGATCGCCACGGCGACGGGGATGCGCTCACGCGGGAACGTCTGCAGCACGAGTGCGAGCGACGATGGGACGAGCGCGGCAGCACCGACCGCTTGGAGGATGCGCGCGCAGATGAGCAGGCCCGCGGTCGGCGCCAAGCCACAGAGCATCGAGGCGACCGTGAACACGACGACCGCGGTGAGGAAGGTACGCCGGCGCCCGACTCGATCGGCGAGCCGCCCCGCCGGGATGAGCAGCGCGGCGAAGACGATCGTGTACACGTTCAGCACCCACGACATCGAGGCAGCGCTCACGTCGCTGAAGTCCGCTCGGATCGCCGGATAGGCGACGAAGAGGATCGTGGTGTCGAGGAACACCGCGAAGACGGCCAGGCTCGTCGAGACCAGCACTGTCCACGGGCTGCGAGTCGTTGTCGTCTGCATTGGTACAGACTATGATGCAGTTAGTATAAAAAATCTAGTGAAATCGGACACGGGAGCTCGAACCAGGACCATGCCCACTCCTGAGCGCACCTACGGGCAGTACTGCCCCATCGCTGCTGGTCTCGACGTCGTCGGCGACCGGTGGACCCTGCTGATCTGCCGTGAGCTCGCGCAGGGGGATCGCCGCTACACCGACCTTCGTAACGCCCTCGACGGCATCGCGCCCAACCTCTTGAGTGACCGCTTGCGCGCCCTCCAAGACGCCGGCCTCGTGACCACGTGCGAGCTCCCGCCGCCGGCCGCTCGCTGCGTCTACCGGCTCACCGACGAAGGCGGCCGCGTGATCCCCGTGCTCCGCGCCATGGCGCGCTTCGGGGTGCGCTACCTCGACGGTGAGCCCGACGAGGAGATGAGCGCAGCACGCGCGGCGAACGCACTGCTGCTCCCCTGGCGACGTCCGATCGACGCCGACCTGCGTGTGCGTCTCGAGGTCGGCGAGAGTCGCGTCGACATCGTGCTGCACGGTCGCGAGACATCCCTCGAGAGTGTCGACGGCGCCGCGGACGTCGTTGTCACGACCGATTCCGCGTCGCTTGTGCGCGCGCGTCGGGGGGAGCCGCTCGAGGCCGAGATCAGTGGCCCCCGCGCGGCGAAGAAGCAGCTGCTCGAGGTGTTCGCCCTCACACCATCCTGAGGCGGCTCAGCGCGCCGTCCTCGACCATCGCTTCGACCTGATCCTGCACGCTCACCAACATGCGTGGGTCGGTGAAGATCCAGAACCGGTTGGTCCGCACCGCGTCCAAGACCAGCTGCCCGACATCGTCGGGATCCATCGCTTCGAGCACCGCACCCAGATCGACCTCCCCCTCGGCTCTCCCCTCCCCCCGCTCACGGGTCGGTGCGACACCGTCCTTGGCCCGGCGGCTGTCGACGCTGTTACGCCCGATCCCCGTGTTGACCGCACCCGGGCAGAGCACGGACGCGTACACGGGCGAATGAGCGGCTCGGAGCTCGCGCTGCAGCGTCGCCATCAGAGCGACGACACCGTGCTTGGCGACGTTGTAGGCGCCGAGCGCACGAACCGCGAGCAACCCCGCCATCGACGACGTCGAGTTGATGTGGCCTTCCGGTTGGCGTTCGATGATCGGGAGGAAGGTCTTGACGCCGTGGATCGGACCCCACAGATCGATGGCGAGCGTCCACTCCCAGTCCTCGATCGAGGTCTTGGCGACCGGCTTGAACAGGCCGACGCCCGCGTTGTTGCAGAGCACGTCGACCGAGCCATACGAGTCGAGCGCGGCCTCGGCGAGTGCCTCGACTTCAGCGAGCTTCGACACGTCAGTGGGCACGCCGACCACCTCGTGGCCCTGCGCCTGCAGATCCTTCACCGATGCCGCGAGCGCGTCGGGCCGGTTGTCTGCGATCACGACGCGCATCCCGGCGCCGACGAAGGCCCGAGCGATCCCGAGCCCGATGCCCGACGCCGCTCCGGTGACGACGGCGACCTTCCCCTCGACTGATTGCAAGGCTCCTCCTCAGCTCTTCGACACGAACGTAGGTTGTCACGATCGACGACCCGACGATGCAGCGTCTCGCGGACGAGGCCGACCTCCGCGACCTCATCCACCGCTACGCGCTCGGCCTCGACACACGCGATTGGGCGCTCTGGCGGTCGGCGTTCACCGACGAGGTGATCATCGACACGAGCGACTACGAGCCCGAGCCGCCACCGCGTCGACTCCCGGTCGACGCGTACGTGTCGTTCACGAGCCGCCTCTTTGCCGGCTTCGAGGCGACGCAGCACCTGATCGGCAGCCACCGATTCGCGATCCACGGCGATCACGCGACGATCACCGCGCACTTCCGAGCCGAGCACTGGGCATCGGTCGGCCAGGGTGGCGATCGCTACACCATGTTCGGCACCTACGTCGACGAGTGCGAGCGAACACCGAACGGGTGGCGCATCTCGTCGGTGAAGCTCAACCTGCTCCGCCAGGAAGGCAACCGCGAGGTGATGCGCCGCGCCGAGGCGGGCGCCCGCCGGCGCCCGCACCCGCGGGATTGATGATTGGGGGCCGAGATGACGTCCCCGAATCGCCAATCTCGACCGGAGCGCGGCCCGGTATCCTGACGACGCAGATCACGGGGCTGATCGGTTTCGACATCGGAGCCGGGTTCCGGACGTGCGACCCGAGTTGCTCAGACTCGTAAAACGGGGCACAAACAACAACTGCCAACCAGCAGTTCGCTCTCGCTGCCTAGTCCCTAGGTAGTCGCAGAGACATCGTGAGCCGAGAGGCCGCACGGGGCCGATCCACCGCAGCCCGGCAACAGAAGCGGAGGATGACAGCCGGAAAGACGGCTGACGGCGGGAAAGACCGCTGACGTCGGGGAAAGACCCGGCGGTGGCCGCGAGGCCCGCCGACCCGCCGGTGGGGTGCCGTCAGCCCCGAAGTCGGGAATGGTCGTAACGCGGACGGTGCTCACCCGATGGACGGGGGTTCGATTCCCCCCAGCTCCACCCCGCAGAGCCGCGCCTAGGTTCACCGACGTGGCGCTCGATGGTGACCTGATCGCCTATTACGACGCAGAGGCCCGGGGCGGCCATCGTTCGGCGCACGGCGATCTCCGCGTCAACCTCCGCCGGCGATTCGCTGAGCTGCTCCGCTACGACGACGTCCGCACCGTGATCGACGTCGGTGCCGGTCCCGGTCTCGACACCGCGCTCTGGGCTGCCGACGGATTCGCGGCGGTCGGGGTCGACCTCGCCCATGCCAACGTCGAGCGCATGCGCGATGTCGGGCTCACCAGCGTCACCGGGTCGCTCTACCAGTTGCCGTTCCGGTCGACGACGTTCGACGCGCTCTGGACGATGAGCACGTTCGTGCACGTGCCCCACGATCGCTTCGACGAAGCGATAACAGAGATGATGCGAGTCGTCGAGCCCGGCGCACCCCTCGGAATCGGCACGTGGGGCGGGTTGGACTTCGAGGGAGTGCCCGAGTTCGGTGAGCTTCGGCCGTACCGGTTCTTCTCGCTTGCCTCACACGACCGCTGGCGAGCAATGCTCGAGAGGCACTCGGTCGTCGAACAGTTCGAGACGTACGAGTCGACCGGCGGTCAGGGATGGGAGTACCAGTTCGCCGTTGTGCGCGTCCCGAGCTGACTGCCGCTCAGAGTCCGGCGGCGGTGAGAATTGCTTCGGCAGCCCACCGTGCAACGGCACTCGCTTCGTCGGCGTCGAGGTGGCAGACGTCCCGGAGCACGACGTGGGCCTCGCCGCCCATCATCGCCGTCCCGGTCGGCCTGAAGGCCCGGACGACCCTTCAGGCGCCGCGCACTGCTCGGGCGATCTCGCCCCATCGGGCGAGGTGATCGGGGTCACGGGCGACGTCATCGACCGTGAGATATGAGATGACCCGCTCGGCGCGTCCGCGATAGCGAGCGATGACCTCGTCGGCGACGTCGTCCCAACTCCCGACAACGGCGTATTGATCGAGCATCTCGTCGGTGATGGTCTCCGCGAGGCCCTCGAGGTCGGCGGCCTTCAGCCGCTCGTTGAGCTTCGCTGACGTGCCGTCGAACCCGAGGTCGTCGAACTGGAACGCGTAGTTCCTCGTCGAGCCGTAGAACCCGATCTGCGTGCGAGCCCGCCGCGTGAGCAGCGCTCGGTCTTCGGCGGTGTCGCCCGGGACGATGAAGACGGGGATCAACAAGTCGACATCAGCAGCCGCTCGCCCCGCCTTGGCCGCTCCGGCGTGCACGGCCGGGATCAGGCGCTGCTCCAGGTACTGCACCGAGTGCAAGGGATGGACGTGCACGCCGTCGGCGACCTCTCCGGCCATCGTCGTCATCCATGGCCCCACAGCCGACACATCGACTTTGAGGTCGCCGTGCTCGTGCATCGGAGGACGCCATTGATCGGGCAGCAACGACAGCTCGTAGTACGGCCCATCGTGCGCGAGCTTCCGTTCACCGCGGAAGGCCGCGAGCGTGTCCTTCACGGCCAACACGTAGTCACGCATGCGTGGGCCAGGCGGATCGAACGGCACTCCGTAGCGACGTTCGATGTGCGCCTTGACCTGGCTGCCGAGACCGAGGCGGAACCGTCCGCCCGTGTTCCCCGCGATCTCCCACGCGATGCTCGCGGCGATCATCGGGCTCACCGGGAACGCCACCGCGATGCCCGTCGAGAACGTCAGCGTGGGTGCGGCAGCGGCGGCCGCGGCGATGCTCATCCACGGGGTCTGTCCGGTCTCGGTGAACACCATCCCCGAGAACCCGGCGGCCTCGACGCGACGCGCGAGGTCAGCTGCCTCCGTCCAGCTGCAGGGCCCCACCATCACGTCGAAGTCCATCAGTCCTCCTCGACTCAGGCCATCGTCAACCCACCGCTCACCGACAACGTCTGGCCGGTGATGAAACCTGCGTCGTCGGATGCCAAGAACACGATCGCGGGAGCGACGTCGTCGGCGGTCGCCAGACGCCGCATCGGGATCGCCTTCGTCAGCGCGTCGACGAAGCGCTCACCCGAGCCGAGCTCCTCGGCCATCGTGCGGATCAGCGGCGTGTCGGTAGGACCCGGGCACACGACGTTCACCGTGATGCCGTAGCGAGCAACCTCACGGGCGACGCTCTTCGAGAACGAGATCACCGCTCCCTTGGCGCCGGCATAGATCGATTCCAAGGAGGACCCGACCCTTGCCGCGTCTGACGCGACCGACACGATCCGACCTCGCTGTCGCTCGATCATCCCGGGGAGCACCGCGTGCACGGTGTTGAGAGTGCCGCGGTAGTTGATGTCGATCACCCGATCCCAGAACTCAGGTGTGGTGTCGACGAACGGCACGAACCGATCCCACCCGGCGACGTTGATCAACGTCGCGACCGGACCGACGTCGACTGCGACCTTGCCCAGCGCCCCCGCGACCGCCTCGGTGTCCGCGACATCGAGACCGACGCCCCTGTGACCGTCACCGTCAAGCGCGCCGGCGACCTCGGCCGCCGCAGCGGCGTCGAGATCGACGACCATGACCGTGCGGCCAGCGATAGCAAGCCGATGGCACACGGCGGCACCGATCGCCCCCGCCCCGCCGGTCACGACCGCGACATCCCGAACCCCGGCGTTCACAACGACAGGCTCACACAAACGACCGCGGGATGAGTCCGTTCGCTCGCGCCTCCCGTTCGAGGCCGTCGCGGAAGTCGGGATGCGCGACGGAGATCATCGCCTTGGCCCGTTCGGGGATCGACTTGCCCTTCAGGTTGATCATCCCGTACTCGGTGACGACATACATCACGTCGCTCCGGGGCGCGGTGACGACGTTGCCCGGCGTCAGGTCGATCACGACGCGGCTGCGGCGATCGCCGTTGCGTTCGTACGTCGACGACATGCAAAGGAACGACTTCCCGCCGTTCGATGCGTAGGCGCCGCGGATGAACTGGAGCTGGCCGCCTGTCCCGCTGATGTGACGATGACCGTTCGACTCGCTCGCGGCTTGGCCCTGCAGATCCATCTGGTCGTGTTGTTGATCGACGTCATTCGGTCGTTCTGGGCGATCAAGTGGGGCAAGTTCGTCATCTCCACCGGCTGGCACGAGACGTCGGGATTGTCGTGGATCGCGTCGTAGGTCGTCTTCGAACCCAGTCCGAAGGTGCAAACGATCTTTCCGGGATGCGTCGTCTTGGCTGATCCTGTGACGACACCCGGGCCGACTTCGCGGTGGTGCTCGTCGTCATCGCAGAGGTCATGCTCGACACTACGACAATGGGCCGAGCCGAGGCCCATGGCAGCGGCGGTGCTGCAAGACAGAAATTCTGGGAACGTTGGGTGGATGACGAACACCGACAATCTCACGACGAGGCAGGTCAGCGACAGCGAGGGGCTCGATGATTGGCGGGTCCTGCTCCGCACGTTGCAGACCTCGTTCAGGACCGGCTCGATGGCGAAGGGAATGGAGCTCGCCGCGCGCATCGCCGCCGCGGCCGACGAGATGAACCACCACCCCGACCTGACGATCACCTACCCGCGCGTCCACGTCCTGCTCACCAGCCACGATGTCGACGCCCTCAGCACGCGAGATGTCGAGCTGGCCCGCACGATCTCGGCGATCGCCCGCGACCTCGGCGTCGCGGCCGATCCCGGTGTCGTGACGCAGCTCGAGGTCGCGATCGACGCGATCGACATCCCGGCCGTGAAGCCGTTCTGGGAGGCGGTGCTCGGATACAAGCCACACCTCGACGACGACTGCGTTGACCCGTACGGGCGTTCTCCTGCGTTCTGGTTCCAGCAGATGGACGCGCCTCGTCCACAACGCAACCGCATCCACATCGACGTCACCGTCCCGCACGACGTGGCGCAGCAGCGCATCGCCGCCGCACTGGCCGCGGGCGGGAAGCTCGTGTCAGACGGCGCAGCGCCGGCGTTCTGGATCCTCGCCGATCCCGAGGGAAACGAGGCCTGCATCTGCACCTGGCAAGGACGCGAGTGAGCGGCAGAGAGACTGACGCGCTGCTCGCATCGCTCAACGCGCAGCGGCGGCACGTGCTCGGCATCACTGAAGGAGTCTCCGACGAAGACATGCGCCGGCCGGTGCTGCCGACGGGATGGACTTCTGCCGGCATGGTGCGTCACCTCGCGCTCGACGTCGAACAGTTCTGGTTCCGCGGCATCGTCGCCGGCGAGCCGATCGATCTCGATCGACCCGACGACGCCGTCTGGAGCGTCGGTGCCGACGAGTCAGTCGACGCGGTGCTCGACCTGTATCGCCGTGAGATCGAGCTCGCGAACGCCATCATCGCCGCGACCGACCCGAGCGCTGCGCCCGCGTGGTGGCCGGAGGACCACTTCCCAACGAGCTTCGTCATGCACGACCTGAGGCAGATCGTCCTGCACGTGATCACCGAAACGGCGTGCCACGCTGGTCACCTCGACGCTGCGCGCGAGCTCATCGACGGACGCACCTGGCTGATACTGACTGACTGAGGAGACTCCGATGGACATCGAGCACATCCACGCCAGCGAGGACTCCGAAAAGATGGTCGCGGCCTTGCAGCGCGACGGCGCCGTGATCGTCGAAGACTTCCTCGACGCCGATCTGCTTTCGCGATTCAACGCTGATGTCGATCCATTGATGGACGTGACGCCGCGCGGCGGTTCTGCGATGTTCAGCGACTTCTTCACGTGGTTCTACGGCCCTCAGACCCGCACCATCACCGGGCTCGCCGGCAAGTCACGCGTGTTCGCGACCGAAGTGCTCACTCACCGGCTCTACCGCGCGATCTGCGACGAGATCCTGCTGCCGAGCTGCGCGTGCTACCGGCTGAACGTCGCGCAGCTGCTCGACCGCGGACCCGGCTCCCCTGACCAGCTCCTGCACCGCGACGAAGCAGTGTGGCCGTACCTCCCTCATCCCCACAGCGATGTGCAGGTGGCGTCGGTGCTCGCGCTCGTCGACTTCACGGCCGAGAACGGCGCGACACGCGTCGCGCCGGGCAGCCACCTGTGGGAGCGCGGCCGCGCGCCGCGGAACCTGAGGACATCGTCGCCGCCGAGATGGCCGCGGGCTCTGCGGTCATCTACCTCGGATCGACGATCCACGGCGGCGGTGCGAACACGACGACCGACGAGACGCGACAGGGCATGCACGTGAGCTACTGCCTCGGTTGGCTCCACACCGAGGAGAACCAGTACCTCGCCACCCCGCTCGAGGTCGTGCGCACCCTCCCCCGCGAGTCGCAAGCACTGCTCGGCTACGCGATCCACGACGCCCTCGCGATCGGTGGCGGCTACCTCGGCGCCGTCGAGCTGCAAGATCCCGTCGAGCTGCTAGCAAACGGCGCCCTCTAGCCGCCGAGCAGCGGGACGACTTGCTCCGCGAACAGCTCGAGCTGGCGCCGCTCGTCGGCCACGGGCCAGATGAACGCTCGTTGCACTCCGGCGTCACGGAACGCGGCGAGCTTCTCGGCAAACGCCTCCGCTGGCCCGACGGGCAGACGTTCGCGAAGAATCTCCTCGGGACGATGGATCGTCGGCACGAGCCTCTCGCTGTAGATCGCGTCGGCCTCGGCACGGCTCTCGGTGATGTAGCACCACATCGTCCCGAGCGCGTTCGGGAAGGCCTCAGCATCTCGTCCCCGGCCGGACAGCTCGATTTGCAGACGCGCCCACGCGTCGGCGAACCCGTCGGGCGTGATGTTGTACGCGGACGCGAGCCAACCGTCGGCGAGGCGGGCCACGCGTCGCAGGCCGACCTCGGACCCCCAGCTGCCGATCCAGATCGGCGGTCCGTCTGGCTGCGTGGGCCGTGGCTCGAGGTCGATGTCCGCCGACGAGTACCAGCGTCCGACGAACGGCTCGCTCTCTCGATGCCACAAGGCGCGCAGCACCCGCACCGCTTCATCGAGGCGCGCCCATCGTTCCGAGAAGTCGATGCCGACGGCGGCGTAGTCCTGCTCGGACGACCCCGGACCGACCCCCACCACGAGACGTCCGTCCGACAACCGATCGATCGCGGAGAGGGCCTTGGCGAGGGCGATCGGGCCGCGTACGACCGGAAGGGCAACCGTCGTCGCGAGCGTCATGTCACCCGAAGCAGCGATCACCGCGGCAAGCGCGGTGGGCCCGTCGAGCCACGGCGTCGCGAACACGAGGTGATCGTTCGCCGACACGGCTGCAAAGCCGAACGACGAAGCGGCAGACGCGTACTCCACGAGGTGGTCGAGCGTGAATGGATGGCCGCCGAAGTCCATCAGCGGCAGATGAGCCCCGAAGTCCACGCGCGTCAGCCCTGGGCCCTCTGCTCGTCACCGAGGCCCACCAGGGTCGTGCGCAAGAGCTGCACGAGCTCCCGCTGCTGCCGGGGCGAGAGGACGGAGAGGATCTCGCGTTCGGTGTCGAGATGCGAGGGCGCGACGCTGTCGACGAGGTCGAGACCCTTCTGCGTGAGACGGACGATCACCTTCCGGCGGTCACCTGTCGATGTGCGCTCGACCAGCCCGCGCTCCTCGAGCCGATCGACTCGATTCGTGATCGCTCCGGTCGTGACCATCGTCTGGCGCACGAGATCGCCGGCGGCGAGCTCGTAGGGCTCACCCGACCGGCGCAGCGTCGCGAGCACGTCGTACATCCACGCCTCGATGCCGTGTGTCGCGAAGTTCTGCTCGAGTCGCCGATCGACGAGGCGCGAGAGTCGCGAGATCCGCCCTATGACGGCGATGGGCGAGGCGTCGAGGTCGGGGCGGACGGTGCTCCACTGACTCGTGATCGCGTCGACGATGTCGCGAGGCGCAGGCACGACCTGATCATAGCGTCACAACCCATTGACATTCATTATCTTGATATTAAGATAATGAGCGTGGAGACAAAGGGGCGGGCAGGGGCAGCGATCGCTCGGAGGACTCTGCTGGCGCCGATCCTCTGGGGAACGACATATGTCACGATCACCCAGCTCCTGCCGGCGGGCCGTCCCCTCCTCGTCGCCGCGCTGCGCGTCTTGCCCGCCGGCATCGCGCTCCTGCTCGTCTCCCGAGTCGAGTCGCCTTGGCGTCCACACGGCGCTGAGTGGTGGCGCAGTGCCGTGCTCGCTCTGTGCAACTTCGGCTTGTTCTTCCCGCTCCTCGCGGTCGCCGTCTATCGCCTCCCCGGTGGTGTGGCCGCGGCCGCGGGCGGGTTGCAGCCTCTCCTCGTCGCGTCACTCACGTTCCTGATCGCAGGGCGGCACCCGAGCCGACGCGACCTCGCGGTCGGCGTCGTGGCTGCCGTCGGCGTCGCTCTCGTGGTCGTTCGGCCCGACGCGGATGTCGACGCCGTCGGCGTGCTCGCCGCGCTCGCCGCCAACGTGTCGTTCGCCACGGGAGTCGTGCTCACGAAGCGCTTCCCGTCTCCGCCGAACCGGCTCGCTGCGACCGCATGGCAGCTGCTCCTCAGCGGCGTGCTGCTCGTTCCCCTGACGCTCGTCACCGAAGGTTCGCCACCGGCCCTCTCGACTCGGAACGTCGCGGGGTTCGCCTACCTCAGCCTCGTCGGCACCGCGTTCGCCTTTGTCTTGTGGTTCAACGGCATCCGCAAGCTCCCCACTGCCGCGCCTCCGCTGCTCGGCCTCGCGTCACCGATCACGGGCGCAACCCTCGGCTGGCTCCTGCTCGGTCAGTCGCTGTCACCCGTGCAGATCTTCGGCTTCGCCATCACCATCTCGGCAATCGCCTACGGAGCCACTTACGCCGCGACGCGTCAGCTACCTGAAGCGCTCAGCGGCATTTCGAGCCGAGAGACCACGGCGGCGGTGACAGGCTGCGTCGATGGCCCAGCACATCGGGATCGTCGCGTGCTCCGCGGAAGGCGCCGCTCTCTGCTACCGCACGATCTGCCACGAGGGAGCCGTGCTCATGGGAGGGCACGCGCATCCCGAGGTGTCGCTCCACGGTCACTCGATGGAGGACTACTCGCGCTTCCTCGACGCCGGCGACTGGGAATCGGTCGGTGACCTCATGCTCGACTCGGCCGAGAAGCTCGCCGCTGCCGGAGCCCAGCTCCTCGTGTGCCCGGACAACACGATCCACCGAGCGCTTCCCCGCATCGTCGACCGATCGCCGCTGCCCTGGCTGCACATCGCGGAGGTCGTCGCCTCGGCTGCGTCCGAGCGCGGGTACCGACGCGTGGGCGTGCTCGGCACTCGCTGGCTGATCGACAGCGAGGTGTATCCGGAGAAGCTCGCCGCGTTCGGCATCGAGGCCGTGCGGCCCACCGACTCCGAGCGCGACGAGATCCACCGCATCATCATGGATGAGCTCGTGCACGGACGGTTCGAGCCCGAAGGCGTGGCGTGCCACCAGGCAGTGATCGAGCGGATGAAGACGGTCGGCTGCGACGCGGTCGTGCTGGGTTGCACCGAGATCCCGTTGATCATCGACGACCGCACTTCGGCGCTCCCGACCCTCGACTCGACACGCTTGCTGGCGCGCGCGGCGGTGGAGCGTTCGCTAATCGAGCGCTGAGAGGTCGAGGTCGCGAAGTCGATCGGGATCGGCGAGCGCCTCGATCGCCAGGATCCTCCCGTTCCGCACTGTGAACCCCAGGATCGAGACCACGCGCGCGTTCACGGTCACCACGACCCCCGCCTCTCCGTTCACGCGCACCGGCCGCAGCTGCGCCCGCGGCAACGCAAACGTCAACGCGCGGCTGGCCACGTTCTCGGCGCCGCGCACCACGGCGGATGCTGCGACCCGCTTGCTGCCACCGTCGGATCGGAGGACGACGTCGGGATCGAGCACGCTGATCAGCGCCGCGAAGTCGCCGCCGCGCGGCGGCGAAGAACGCGTCCACGACCTCACGTTGGCGAGGTGAGTCGGTGTCAGGAGGAGGCTCCGCTCCGTGCACGCGCCGGCGGGCTCGGCTCGCGAGCTGCCGTGTCGCTTCGGGCGAGCGTTCGACCATCGGTGCGATCTCGTCGAAGGGCACGGCGAACATGTCGTGGAGGACGAACGCGAGACGCTCCGCGGGGTCGAGTGTCTCGAGCACCACGAGAAGCGCCAGGCCCACGGAGTCGGCGAGCACGACCGCGTCGCTCGGGTCGACGGTCTCGCGGGTCACGACCGGATCGGGCACTCGCGGCTCGAGGGCCTCCTCGCGCCGCGTGCGCCGAGAGCGCAGCATGTTGAGGCACACGCGGGCCGTGACGGTGGTCAGCCACCCATCGGGGTTGTCGATGCCCGTCGCGCTCGCTTGGCTCACCCTCAACCAGGTCTCCTGGAGCGCGTCGTCTGCCTCGCTCGTCGAGCCGAGCATCCGATACGCGACGGCCCCGAGACGCGGCCGTTGCTGCTCGAACCGCTCGATCATGAAGTCGTGCTCATCCATCAGTCACATGACCCCGCCGCGAGGTGAGATGTGACAGCGCCCGAACGGGCCGTTGGTCAGGCAGAAGGCGCCGTCATGGGACGCCTGCCGTACGTGACCGCCTCGCGGACCACGGCTGGCACCTTGTCGACCAGCTCTTTGTCCGGCGACGCGCCGAGGGCGTCGTTGACGGTCGAGAAGGCAAGCCGAAGCGCGATGAACACGGTCGCCTCGAAGATCGCTCGGTCGTCGAGCCCTGCCTCGCGCAGCGACTCGACGTCGTTGGCGGTCGTCGCGTTGGGATCTCGCACGACCTGGCGTGCCCAGCTCGCCAACGCGGCCTCACGCGGCGAGAGCGCGTCCGGCGTCTCACCGATGATGACGCGCGCCGCCGTGTGCTCGTCGGTCAGCCGCGACAAGCGCGTGCCCCACGCGAGCGAGCAATACGAGTCACCTCGTTGCGACGCGGTCGACGTCACGAGCACGGCGAGATCGCGGTCGGTGAGCGAAGACGCCTCGACGAGGCCGCCTCTCGCCGACAGGTACGACGCGAACACATCAGGACGCCACGCCCAGAGACGCATGAAGTTCGCGACGTAGCCGTCGCTCGCGAGCTCCTCCGCGAACATGGCGTCGGCACCGTCGCTGGAGGGAGGCTGGCCCAGAAACATCGACACGTCGTGTTGCGCGGTGGACATCCCCCGAACCTAAGCCCGCCCTCCGCGCCCGTCCAGAGGCGATCGTCACTCTTCAGCGCGTTGCGCTGCATCGAGCGGGTCGTCCGTGGCGAGGATCATCGCTTCTCCGCGACTCCCTCGTACATGTACCCGACGGCCTTTGCGCCCTGCACGTAGTAGGTGTCGATCGCAGTCACCTCGAGTCCGCTGCGATCGAGCAGGTCCCGGATCGGGCGGTTGAGGTGGCAGCCGCCCCCGAGACGCCGATTGATGGGCGTCAGGCGGTCTTGGGTCCGGGCGACCTTGGCGTCAGGCGAGCGACCGTGCTCGAGGAAGTGCAACGAGCCGCCGGGCCGCAGCACCCGCTTCACCTCCGCGAGCGCGTCGTCGACGTCGGGGATCGTGCAGAGCGTCCAGGTGGACAGCACATGGTCCGCCGACGCGTCCGGGAGCGGCAGGTGCGCACCGTCGAGCCCCACGTATTCGATCGGCATTGCCGCTGCGGCGACCCGATCATGCGCGAGCGTCTGGCCCACCGCGGACGGGTCGATGGCCTTCACGCTCCGCACCGTCGACGGGTAGTACGGGACGTTCAACCCGGAGCCGAAGCCGATCTCGACGACGTCCCCTTCGAGCCCTGCGGTGACGCGCTGGCGCATCGGCACGAACCGCGTGCTGCCCAGAGCGACGTTGATGAAGCGCGGAACTACTTGGTCCGTGTACCAGCCCATCAGAGCCAGCCTTTGCCCTCGACCGACCTCACCGAACCTAGGTTGTCACCGATGGAGCTCATGGACGTCATGATGACGAGCGGGACATGCCGGTTCTTCGAAGCCGACGAGGTTCCGGGCGACGTGCTCGCTCGAGTGCTCGACGCCGCGAGGTGGGCACCCACCGGCGGCAACCGGCAGGGGGTGCGGTTCGTCGCGGTGCGCGACCTGTCCAAGCGACGACAGCTCGCGGAGTGGTATCGCGAAACGTGGGCGCCGTACGCGGCCCGCTCGCGCGCAAGCCTCGAACGGGCAGGCGCACCGACCGGCATCCTCGACCGCGCGCAGCACTTCGCCGACCATCTCGAGGACATCCCGGTGCTGCTCGTCGTCTGCGCTCAGTGGGACGCGATCTACCCGACCGACCACGAGCTCGGGCGCATCAGCGTGGTCGGCGGCTGCTCGATCTACCCCGCGGTGCAGAACGTCTTGCTCAAAGCCAGAGAAGAGGGACTCGGGGCTGCGCTCACGACGCTGCTCTGCCGCTACGAGCCACAGGTCAAGGAGCTGCTGTCCATCCCGGATGGGGTGATCACCGCCGCGCACGTCGCGCTCGGATGGCCTTCGAAGCCACTGCCTCAGAAGCTCAGCCGACGCCCCGTCTCCGACTATGCGTTCCTCGACACATTTGGTGAGCCGCTCATCCCGTGAGGGAGCGCTTGAAGCCCTCATGCGTCGCTGAGAACCCATTCCGCTCGTAAAAGCGAGCGCGTCACCGCGCTGCTTGTTGCTCGTCAGCTGGACTCGATAGCAACCTCGCTCGCGGGCCGCGGTGACGAGCGCGTCGAGAAGCAGCGCGCCCACGCCGTGTCCGCGGTGCGCACCGTCGACGTGCATCGACTCGATCTCGGCGCAGCGACCCCCGCGATGCTGCAGGTGCCTGAACGTGATGAGCTGGGCGACGCCGATGACCTCGCCATCCAACGTCGCAACGAGGACATCACAGCAATCGGTCTCGATGATCTCGCGGAGCGCGTCCTCGACGTCATGCCCATCGGCGAGTGGACGGAGAGAGTCGGCCAGCGCTCCTCCTTCGATCAGCGCGAGGATCCGTGGCGCGTCGTCGATGCGGGCCGAGCGAATGAGCACGTCCATCGGGCCGGAGCGTACGCAGTGCAATGATCGACCGATGCTCAACGAGATCACTGTGCGACCGATCGGACAGGTCCGCTCCCAGCGCTCCTCGGCCGAGGACGACGACTGGGACTCGGTGGCGACGTCGATCGAGCTCGATGCGGACGTCGTCGAGCCGACCGCCACCCTCGGGCTCGAGACGTTCTCCCACATCGAGGTGGTCTACGTCTTCCATCTTGTCGACGAAGCGAACGCGTGTCTCGGGGCCCGCCACCCCCGAGGACGGGACGACTGGCCGCTCACCGGGATCCTGGCCCAGCGAGCCAAGGACCGCCCGAACCGGATCGGCGTGACGACCTGCCGCCTCGACACGCTCGACGGCCTCACGTTGCGGGTCACAGGCCTCGACGCGATCGACGGCACCCCGGTGCTCGACATCAAACCTGCGATGTCAGGATTCGCCCCACGCGGCGACATGCGCGAGCCCGAGTGGGCGAAAGAGCTGATGGAGGGGTACTGGTGAGCGAGTCACGGATCCCGGCGGTGTTCGTCGGCCACGGCAGCCCCATGAACGCGCTCGAAGACAATCGGTACACGACTGCCTGGTCAGAGCTGGCTGCGTCACTGCCGCGCCCGCGTGCGATCGTGTGCGTCTCGGCGCACTGGTTCATCAACGCGTCTGCCGTCACCGCGATGAGCGCGCCGCGCACCATCCACGACTTCTTCGGCTTCCCGCAAGCGCTGTTCGACATGCGCTACCCCGCACCAGGCTCACCTGATCTCGCGCAGCAAGTCGTCGACACCGCAGCCCCGATCTGGATCGGGCTCGACCTCGACAGCTGGGGTCTCGACCACGGCGCGTGGAGTGTGCTGGCTCGCATGTACCCCGCGGCCGACATCCCAGTCGTGCAGCTATCGGTCGACGCCAGCAAGCCACAACGCCATCATTTCGACATCGGAACGCGGCTCGACGCTCTGCGCGAGGACGGCGTGCTGGTCGTGTGCAGCGGCAACATCGTGCACAACCTGCCCATGATCGCTCCCGCGCTCGGCGAGGCTGGCTTCGACTGGGCCCAGCGATTCGACGACCGCGTGCGCGAGATGATGACGAGCGGCGCGGCTGAGGACCTGCTCTCCCTTCCCGGCTATCCCGACTACGACCTCGCCGTGCCCACGCCCGATCACTACCTGCCGCTGCTCTATCTCGCGGGCATCGCGTCGGCGGCTCGCAGCAAGGCGAAGGTGGTCGTCGACGGCTACGCGTTCGGATCGCTGTCGATGACGTCCTACGTCGTGAGCTGACTACGTCGCGGGCGAGATGCCACCGAGGATGTCGGCGCCCACCGTCGAAGGATCTTGAAGCGGTCCGAAGTGCCCGAGGTGCTCGTACCGGATCAGGCGCGCGTGCGCCATCGCCTCGGCAAGAGGAGTTCCGAACAGCGTCGAGGTCGGCTCTTCACCGCCGATGCCGATGATCGTCGGCACCCGAAGGTCGCCGACACGGTCGAGCGTCATCTTCGTCTCGCACTCGAACGTGCGCGCCTCGCTCTCCGGCCGGCACTTGAGCCGCACGGTGCCGTCGGGCAGGTCTTCGAATCCGTGCTCCACATACGCCGCGAGCACGTCGGCGCGCAGCAGCCCGAGCGGCGGGCGTTTCGCGTAGCGCCACAGGGCCTCTGCTCGCGAGCCGAAGACCTCACGGCGTCGACGCGCGGCGTCCGACATGAAGTTGGTGCGCTCGCTCGCGTAAGCCTCGGTCAGCACGATCGGCTCGAACAGGTACGCGCTCCGGAGCACTCCGGGACGCACCGACTCCGCGATCAGCAACGACGCTCCCCCGAGCGAGTGCCCCATCGCGTCGATCCGGTCGACCCCCAGCGCGTCGATCGCCGCGAGCACGTCCGCGCCCATCCCTGCCCAGGCGAAGTCGCCATCCTCGGGCTCGCTCGAGTCGCCGTGGCCCCGGAAGTCGATCGCGTGCACGTGGAAGTGGGGAGCGAGCACAGCCGCGAGCGGCTCGTAGGCCTGTCCGCACATGCCCGTCGCGTGCGCGATCAGGAAGGGAGGCCCCTCGCCGCCGAGGTCGTGGACGGCCAGTGTCACGCCTTTGGTGGAGGAGACCCGCACGCCTCAAGTCCTACTTCAAGCCGGGGTCGGTCGACGAAATCGAGACGATCGGCACCCGATCCCATCCCCTACTGTCGACGCGATGGAGGTGCGCTCGAACGCCGAGCGGTTCAGCGGGTTCGCCGACCTCTACGACCGGGTGCGACCGACCCCGCCCGACGTGCTAGCCGAGATCCTCTGCGCGTACGCGGGCGCCGACCGGCCCGCAGTCGTCGACCTCGGCAGCGGCACGGGCCTCTCGAGTCGATGGGCCGCGCGGTGGTCGGAGTCGGTCATCGGCGTGGAACCGAGCGAGGACATGCGGCGCAAGGCAGAGGCGCAGACCGACGACCCGCGGGTGTCGTACGTCGACGGGTGGGCGCACGCCACCGGCCTGCCCGAGGAGAGTGCCGACGTCGTGCTCGCGAGTCAGGCGCTGCATTGGATGGAGCCGACCAGCACGCTGGCCGAGGTCGCGCGGTTGCTGCGTCCGGGCGGCGTGTTCGCGGCGATCGACTGTGACTTCCCGCCGTCGGTCGGCAGCGCACGAGCCGAGGCCGCCTTCCACGCATGTCGCGCCCGCGTGAAGGCGTACGACGACCGGCTCGCTGCAGGACTGCGAGGCGACGAGCTGCGCGAGCCGCTCGGCGGTGAGGTGCCGACGCTGCCGCCGGAGTTCGTTCGCGACGCTCCCGCCGGCCGGATCCGCAGCGTCGGCGTCACGTCGTGGTCGAAGGACGAGCACCTCGCCCGCTTCATCGCGAGCGGGCACTTCCGTTGGTGCCGCGAGATCGAGTCGTTGCGAGTGGAGGAGGGGGACGCCGAGCGTTTCGTCGCGGTGCTTCTCAGCCAGGGCGACTTCCAGACCCTGAAGAAGCACGGAGTGGACCAAGCGATGGTCGGCGTGTCCGAGTTCGAGGCCGAGGTGCGCGCCGCGCTCGGCGATGGCGCTTGCCCTTTCTGGTGGAGCTACCGCACACGCATCGGCGTGAAGTAGCCGGTCACTCCCCCGTCACGCCGTCGATACGCTCGCGCAGCAGGTCGGCGTGGCCGTTGTGGCGCGAGTACTCCTCGATCATGTGGACGAGGATCCACCTCAAGCTGTCGCCTTCCTCGCCCGGTCGGGTGTCGACGTCGTCGAGTGAGTGGGCCGCGGCGATCGCGTCGGCCGCGTCGCACTCGCGCTGCCAGGTCGCGAACGCTTCATCGGGGTCAGCGCCGTCAACGGCGAACTCGCCGTCCGGGTCGTCGTCCGAGTAGTAGATCGGCGGCGCGTCTTCGCCGGCGATCCCCCGCCTGAACCAGCTCCGCTCGACCTCGGCGAGGTGGCGCACGAGGCCCAGGAGCGACATCGTCGAGGGCGGCACGCTGCACATCCGGAGCTGCTCCTTAGTGAGCCCGTCGCACTTCATCCGGAGCGTCGCTCGGTGGAACGCGAGGAACGCCATCAACGTCTCGCGCTCCGACGCGGCAGGAGGCGGATAGGGGCGCTCGGTCGGCATGGCGCAGTCTCCCTTGACGTCGCTCGGTCGGCAATCATGATCACCACGATCGTTCACTGATGCGGGAGCGCTTCGATGCCTTCGTCGTTCGACCTCGACCAGACGTACATCCACCTCGAACACCCGACCGCGACCGCGCTCGCGGTCGGCGCCGATTTCTGGGAGACGATCGACCAGCGCGCGGAGCTGTCCCGCGGCTACCTGATGATGGTCGGGCCGATGGACGCGACCTGGACGACCTGGGAGCGTCATCCCGCCGGCGAGGAGATCGTCTACCTGCTCTCAGGGTCGGTCGACTTCGTCCTCGACCTCCCCGACGGTGAGCAGATCGTCGAGCTGCGCGGTCGTGCGTGCACGATCGTGCCTCGTAACACCTGGCACCGTGCGATCGTGCACGACCCCGGCGACATGCTCTTCGTCACGCCCGGCGATGGGACTACTCACCGGCCACTGTGAGCTTTGCCGTCGTCATCATCTCGAGCAGCACGTCGCCGGTCACGGCGGGCGAGTACAGAAATCCCTGACCGACCTGGCAGCCGAGAGCCTGCAATGCGCGCGCTTGCACCTGCATCTCGACCCCCTCGGCAACGACTTGCAGGTCGAGCGCCTCACCGAGCCCGACTGCGGCGGCCACGATCGCGCGGTCGTCGCGGTCCGCGGTGACGCCGTCGACGAAGGCGCGGTCGATCTTCAGCGTGTCGATCGGCAGCCGCTTCACATGGCTCAACGACGAGTAGCCCGTGCCGAAGTCGTCGAGTGCGAGCGAGAAGCCTTGATCGCGGATCGCGAGCAGCACCTTGCGCACATGTCCGGGGTCGAGCATCGCGGCGCTCTCGGTGATCTCGAGGCTGACGGCCGACGGGGCGACGTGGTGCCGCCCGGCGAGCTGGTCGAGTCGCGACGGAAGGCCCGAGTGGCTGAGATGGCGGTTCGACAGGTTCACGCCGAGCCTGAAGGTCGGTGTCAACGCGGCCTGCGTGTCGCGTCGGGCGAGGAAGGTGAACGCCTCCTGCAACACCCAGTCGCCGATCGTCACCGCGAGGTCGGAGTCCTCCGAGACGGAGAGGAAGTCGCCCGGGAGCATGAGGCCGCGCTGCGGGTGTTGCCACCGCAGCAGCGCCTCCGCGCCGACGACCTGCGAATCGGCCAATCGCACGATCGGTTGGTAGAAGAGCCGGAGCTCCCCCCGCTCCACCGCCTTGTGCAGGGCGTGCTCGGTGTCGAGCCGCCGCACGATGTCCGCCCTGGCGTTGTCGTCGAACACCCGCACGCACGCACGGCCGGCGGATTTCGCCTCGTACATCGCGATGTCCGCGTTGCGCAGGATCACCTCAGCGGACTCGTTCGCATGCTCGGCGAAGGCGATGCCGATGCTCGCCGTGACCCGCAGCTCGCGGCCTGCGATCTCGAAGGGAACCGCGCATGCGGCCAGCACGTGCTGAGCGACCATCTTCGCTCCGGCCAGGTCAACCCCCTCGCACACGACGACGAACTCGTCGCCGCCGAGCCGGGCGACAGGATCGGTCGACCGCACCGCCCCGACCAACCGGCGGGCCACCGCAACCAGAAGCGCGTCTCCGATGCCGTGGCCGAGGCTGTCGTTCACGACCTTGAAGTGGTCGACGTCGACGAAGAGCACCGCGAGCGAGCGGCCGCCTCCGATCGCGTGCTCGACGGCGCGGCTCAGGATCTGCAGGAACTGCGCTCGATTCGGCAGCTCGGTGAGACGGTCGTGTGTCGCTTCGTAGGTCAGCGCGTCTTGGAACGCTCGCCGCTCGGTGACGTCGCGACCGTTGAGCACGATGCCACCGACGTTCGGATCGTCCATCAGGTTCGACGCCCGCACTTCGAGCCAGCGCTTTGCGCCATCGGCCCGCAGCAGCACGAGCTCGGCCGGGCTCGTGACCTCCTCCCCCGCCGCGACCTCATCGAGCAGGTCATGCAACACGTGCTGCTCATCGAACACCACGTAGTCGAACAGGCAAGTGCCCTCGATGCGCGATGGCGGCACTGCCAGGAGGCGCTGGATCGACGGCGTCACGAACTGGACGAACCCGGCCGGGTCGACGATCGCGATCACGTCGGAGGAACGCCGCACGAGCGATGCGAAGCGCGCCGCCGACTTCCGCATCTCGTCCTCGCTCACTCGAGCCTCGGCGATGGCGTCGCCGGCGATGGTCAGCGCGCGCCGACGGCTCTGCACGAGCACCAGCGCGAGCGATCCCGCGAGCAAGCTCAGCAGCACGCCGCCGACCAGCACGATGAGGGGCGCCGTCGCGGATGGGGTGGGCGACGGTGCGAGCGCGCTCACCCGCACCGTCAACCGCAGTCCGAGCGCGTCGACGGTCGCGGTTCGCACGTCCGCGCCACTTTGGCTCGGATTGTCGAGCAACGTCGGCGGCGCGACCCCGACGAACGCAGTCGTCCTGTCCTCGGGGCCGCCATCGAAGAGGCTCAGCCCGAGCGTGTGCTCGGTCGGGCGCTGCAAGTCGCGGGCGAAGAGATCGCCGACGACGACGACGCCAGCCCACCCCTTGATGTCGGCGCGGCGCTCGTCGACGGTGGACGGCGTCGACGCGGTGCTGAACACCGGTGTCACGACGACGATCGCACGCGGGATCGTCCGTGAGGCGACGTCGGTGCTGATCTTGCCGACCGAGAGCGGGATCGTCCTCGACGCGATGGGGCGGCCAGAGTCACACGACATCGCGAGCGCTTGCTCGGCGACGTCGACGGAACGACCGTCGATCCCGATCATGGACGACAGCGAGCTCGGGACCGCGCGAGCGACGACCCAGTACTCGTCGCGAGGGCCCGGAGGCATCACGACGAACGTTGACGACACGTCGGACTGTTGGAGCTCGATGAACCGGGCCATCTCCTGGCTCTCGACCCGCTGGACGTAGAACTCGCCGATGACGCCGGGCTCGCGGCCGAGGACATCGGGCAGCGCAAACTGGTCATTGAGCTCGCTCTGGCTCGGCAGCGTCGCGCCCTGATAGCTCTGCGCCTCGCCTTGGACGAACGTGCCGATGTCCTCGAGTCGCACCCGCACGCCGTCCACGAGCGCGTCGACCTCTGCCTGTCGCTCCGAGTCGACCGCCCGCACGTCGTGGCGGTACCAGCTGATGGCTGTGACTGCCGTCACCAGGATCCCGATGACAACGCCGGCCGCGACGAGGACCCCGGCCCAGGATCTCCCTGTCGCCGGGCGCGCGGGCGCGTCAGCACCGGGCCATCGCGGAGCGGGCCAAGTCACCGGCTTCCGATCGGCCGGAAAGGCTGGGCTGTGAGAGGCAGCTAGGCGGGGGGCGCCGGTTGGAAGCCCTCGGACTGCGCCACGGACGAGCTCGGCAAGCAGATGACGAGCGGCGGCGGCACCGTGCCGTACCGGGGGTCGCCGGGCTCGAAGTACACCTTCGACTCCCGGTTCACCTTGACCTCGCCCACGTTGCAGGGCGGCGCGAGGGCCGGATCGGGCGCTGTCGTCGTGGTGGTGGGCACGGTGGTGGGCGCGGTCGTAGGGGCCACGGTGGTCGTGGTGGCCAGGGTTGTGGACGCCGTCGAGCTCGGCGCCGCGGTCGTCGCCGCACTCGAGTTGTCGCCACCGCAGGCAGACAGACCGACGAGCCCGATGAGCCCCAGGAGTCCCGCCACCGTCATGACTGCCGCCGCGCCGCACCCTCGGATGATCGCAGTTCAGAGGCCGAAGTTGAGCGCGTCAGGCCAGTGCAAGGATGGCCGCATGGACATCGAGCTCGTCCTGGACTGTGCCGACCTCGACCGCATGACCACGTTCTGGACCGCAGCGCTCGGCTACGAGCACACCGGTGCGGCGGCGCAGTACGCGGTCCTCCGCGACCGAGACGGCCGGCGACCGCGCCTCCTGTTGCAGCGAGTCGACGAGCCGAAGTCCGGGAAGAACCGGATGCACGTCGACCTCTCCGCGCCCGACATCGAGGTCGAGGCGGCGCGCCTCGAGACGCTCGGAGCGACGCGAGTGCCGGATGGGCACCTGAGCGAGCTCGGAACCGAGTGGATCCAGATGCTCGACCCCGAGGGCAACGAGGTGTGCGTCTGCAAGCAGTTCGAAGACACGAGCAGCCGGCCCGTGCTCGGTGTGCGGCCGGCGCTCCACGAGTACGTCCTCGAACACGCGCCGAAGCACGACCCGATCGCGCGGGCGCTCATCGACGAGACCGCGGCGATGGGCCTCGTGTCACGAATGCAGATCGCGTCCGACCAGGGCGACCTGATGCGGATCATCACGCAGCTGATCGGCGCGAGGCACGCGCTCGAGGTCGGCACGTTCACCGGCTACTCAGCACTCTGCGTCGCACGTGGGCTCCCCGACGACGGCACACTGCTCTGCTGCGACGTCAGCGAGGAGTGGACGAGCATCGGTCGCAAGTACTGGGAGCAGGCGGGCATCGCCTCGAAGATCGACCTTCGCATCGGCCCCGCCATCGACACGTTGCGTGCGTTGCCCCATGGCGAGCAGTTCGACCTCGCGTTCATCGACGCGGACAAGCCGAGCTACGCCCGCTACTTCGACGAGATCATCCCCCGGCTGCGCCAGAACGGGCTGCTCCTGGTCGACAACGTGCTCTGGGGCGGGTCGGTCATCGACCCGTTGGCGGGCGACGAGAACGTCCTCGCGATCAGGGCATTCAACGACAAGGTCGCGGCCGACCCGCGGGTCGACTCGGTCATCCTCCCGATCAGCGACGGCATCACCGTCGCCCGCAAGCGCTAGCGAGCGGCTAGCGCAGAAGCGCCAGCGACCGGCTAGCTCGGCAGCGCGGCCTCGATCGCGTCGACCAGCTCGGGCGCTTCGGGCGTCACGATCGGCGAGAAGCGGGCGATCACATCGCCGGTCGGCGACACGAGGAACTTCTCGAAGTTCCAGCGGATGTCGCCCGTGTAACCCTCCGCGTCGGGCGCCTGGGTGAGCTCGTCGTAGAGCGCGTGCCGATGCTCGCCATTGACCTCGACCTTCTCGTACATCGGGAACGTCACGCCGTAGGTCGTCGAGCAGAAGGTCGCGATCTCCTCCGGCGAGCCCGGCTCCTGCGCCCCGAACTGGTTGCACGGGAACCCGAGCACCGCGAACCCACGATCGGCATAGCGCTCGTGCAGCTCCTCGAGGCCCGAGTACTGGGGAGTGAGCCCGCACTTCGAGGCGACGTTCACGATGAGGAGCACCTTGCCCTTGTGGTCGCCGAGCGACGCCGGGTCACCGCGCAAGCTGTTGACGGGGATGTCGTGGAGGGAGCTGTCTTGGGCCATGGCCGCAGTCTGCCATTACCCTCGCTTCGTGCCCGCCCGGAACACGATGCTCAACGACCTCCTCACCGAGGAAGAGTGGGTCGACCTCGCGGCGATGGGCCGACAGCGCGCTTATCGCAAGGGCCAAGTCATCTTCCGCGAGGGACAGACCGGCGGCACCGTTCTCGCGATCCGGTCCGGCGTCGTGAAGATCTCGGTCGTGACTCCGACGGGACGCGACATCCTCCTCGCAGTGAAGGAGGCCGGCTCGCTCGTCGGTGAGCTCTCCGCGATCGACGGAAGGCCCCGCTCGGCAACCGCGACCGCGCTCGACGCCGTCGCGGCCATCGCGCTCCAGGACCGCGAGTTCAACGACTTCCTCGACAAGCATCCGCGCATGGCGGTGCGGCTGCTGCGCACGCTCGCAGAGCAGATCCGTGAGGCCGCGTCCCGCACTGCCGATCGCGACACTGGCGACACCACGAGCCGAGTCGCGCGGCGGCTCGTGACGCTGGCCGAGCGCTACGGCGAATACAACGGACCGGTCATCGAGGTGAACCTCCCGATCACCCAGGAGGACCTGGCTGGCTGGGTGGGCGCCACCCGTGAGGCGACGAGCCGTTCGCTCGGCCGCCTCCGCGACCTCGGTTGCCTGAGGACCGGGCGTCAGCGCATCGTGCTGCTCGACGTGCCCGCCCTCCGTGGCCTCGCGGCCGCCGTCTGACGCATCGAGCGGATCAGCTGAACTCGGGGTCCTGCCAGCCGGGGAAGATGTCGGGCAGGTCGGAGCTCACCTTCAGCGGGAAGGCCGGGGCGCGCTTCTCGAGAAACGACACGACGCCCTCTCGCGCGTCTTCGCTCGCGCCGCGGGAGTTGATGCCGCGTGAGTCGACCCGATGCGCCTGCATCGGGTGGTCGAGCGTGAGCATGCGCCACATCATCTGACGGCTGAGCGCGACCGACACCGGCGAGGTGTTCTCCGCGATCTCGGCCGCGAGCTCTTGGGCCGCCGGCAAGAGCTCGTCCGCGGGATGCACGCTGCGCACCAAGCCGGCGCGGAGCGCCTCGGACGCGGGGAACACCCGGCCCGTGTACACCCACTCCGCCGCCTGGCTGATGCCGACGATTCGCGGCAAGAACCACGACGAGCACGCCTCGGGCACGATGCCGCGGCGCGGCGAACACGAAGCCGAGCTTCGCGTTCTCGGACGCGAGCCTGATGTCCATCGGCAGCGTCATCGTCACGCCGACGCCGACCGCGGGGCCGTTGATCGCGGCGATGACGGGCTTCTTCGAGGCGAAGATCCGCAGGGTCAGCAGTCCTCCGCCGTCGCGGACGACCGACTGAGGGCCTTCGGCGTCACCACCGCCGCCATGGGCGAAGGACTCACCTCCGCCCGAGAGGTCGGCGCCCGCACAGAAGCCACGACCTCGGCCGGTGACGATGACCGCGCGCACGTCGTCGTCGGCATCGGCATCGTCGAACGCCGAGATCATCTCGTACATCATCCGCGCGGTGAACGCGTTGAGCTGTTCGGGACGATCGAGCGTGATCGTGGCGACTTGGTCTTCGACTTCGTAGGAGATCTGCTGGTAGTCGGTCACGGCGCAGGACGGTAGCGCCCGCGGCGGCTCAGACGTCCAGGTAGCTGCTGACGGCCACGCCCGAGCCGATGGCCCCGACCAGCCCACCGACGAGGAGCAACAGGAGCAAGGTGCCGTTGACCTCGCTCGTCGACACCGAGAAGTTCTGGAGGATCGCGAGGCTCTGGCCTTCGGTCACCCGCGACTCGACGAGGCTGTTCAACACCCTCACCGCGACGCACACGAGCGCGGCGCCGAGCAGACCCTGGACGAGGCCCTCCAGCATGAAGGGCACGCGTATGAACCAGTTCGACGCGCCGACGAGCTTCATGACCTCGATCTCGCGCCGTCTCGAGAGCATCGCGGTGCGGATTGTGTTGACGATGAGCAAGCACGCCGCGATGAGCAGCACCACCGCCGCACCCAGGATGCCGATCTGCATCAACCGGGTGACCTTCATGACCGACTCGACGGTGTCCTTCGCGAAGACGACAGACATGACGCCCGCCTTCTTCTCGAATTGTCGACCGATGGCCTCGATCACGTTGGGGTCGGTGTTGCTCGGCACCACTCGCCACGAGGCCGGAAGGATGTCGGGCGTCACCGTGTCGACGAGCTCGGGCGAGTTGCGGAAGAGGAGCTTGAACTCCTCGTACGCCTGCTGCTTGTCGACGAACTTGACGTCTTTGACGTCGGGGTTGTCCTTGAGCTCGCGGCCCACTGCGTCGGCCTGGTCCGGCGTGACGTCGGGCTGCAGGAAGACGATGAACTCGATGCCGCCCTGCCAACGCGTCGTTGCGTTGTCGACGCCCTGACGGAGGAGCAGAGCCGCGCCGACGAGCGCGAGCGAGACCGCGACCGTGAGCAGGGAGGCGATCGTGAGCGAGAAGTTGCGACGAAGGTTCGCAACCGTCTCTTGCGCGAAGTAGTCGAGCCTGAGCGCCATGGTCAGGCGTACACACCCTTGCTCTGATCGCGCACGATCAGGCCGTGGTCGAGCTCGATGACGCGACGACGCATCGTGTCGACGATCGACTGATCGTGGGTCGCCATGACGACGGTGGTGCCGGTGCGGTTGATGCGATCGAGCAGGCGCATGATGCCCACCGACGTCGCGGGGTCGAGGTTGCCGGTTGGCTCATCGGCCAAGAGGATCAGTGGGCGGTTGACGAACGCCCGGGCGATCGACACGCGCTGCTGCTCGCCGCCGGACAGCTCGTTCGGGAAGTTGTCGATCTTCTTCGACAGGCCGACGAGCTCGAGGATCGCGGGCACCTGCGTCTTGATCACGTGGCGGGGCCGCCCTATGACCTCGAGCGCGAACGCGACGTTCTCGTAGACCGTCTTCGTCGGGAGGAGCTTGAAGTCCTGATAGATGCAGCCGATGTTCCGGCGCAGGTGCGGCACCTTCCACGACGGGAGGCGATTGATGTCCTTCCCCGCGACCCAGACCTCGCCCTCGGTCGGCGACTCCTCCTTGTTGAGGAGGCGGATGAGGGTGGACTTTCCGGAACCAGAAGGGCCGACAAGGAAGACGAATTCACCCTTGCCGATGTCGGCCGAGGCCTCCTTCAAGGCCGTGACGTCGCCCTTGTAGATCTTCGTGACGTTGTCGAGACGGATCATCGGGACCTGCAGAGGTAGGCGAATCGGGACGTGCAAGATAGGACGCCGCCAGCCCCGTGAGTGCCCCAGAACCTACCAGTCACCCTCCCGGCTCCCGAGTCACCCGCCGCACTCCTGGGCGAATCCCGAAACCTGCTGGAAGAACCTCCACGACGCGCTGACTACGACACGGTGACTACTCGGTCGACTCCGCCCGCTTCCAACGGAGGTAGGCCTCCATCAGCGCATCGAGGTCACCGTCGAGCACCCCGTTCACATTGCCGACCTCGTAGCCGCTGCGCAGGTCCTTCACGAGCTGGTACGGCTGCAGCACGTAGGAGCGGATCTGCGATCCCCAGCCGATCTGAGCCTTGGGCCCCGAGATCGCCTCGAGCTCCGCGGTGCGATCTTCACGCCCCTTCTCGGCGAGGATCGCGGCGAGGTTCGCCATCGCCTTGGCCTTGTTCTGGTGCTGGCTGCGCTCGTTCTGGCAGGACGTGACGATGCCGGTCGGCAGGTGGGTGATCCGCACCGCAGAGTCGGTGACGTTGACGTGCTGGCCACCCGCGCCCGACGAGCGATAGACGTCGATGCGCAGGTCCTTCTCGTCGATCTCGACCTCGGCGACGTCGTCGAGCGCAGGCACCGCGTTCACGGCGACGAAGCTCGTCTGGCGCCGGGCGTTCGCGTCGAACGGAGAGATGCGCACCAGGCGGTGCACCCCGCGCTCCGCCTGCATCAGGCCATATGCGTAGCGGCCGTGGATCACGAAGTTCGCCGACAGGATGCCCGCCTCTTGACCCTCGGAGACCTCGTCGATCTCGAGCTCGAACCCACGGCGCTCGGCCCAGCGCGAGTACATGCGCAGCAGCATCTCGGCGAAGTCCTGCGCGTCGGTGCCGCCGTCCTTCGCCGAGATCGTGCACACCGCATCCCGTTCGTCGTGCTCTCCGGTGAACAGCGATCGCAGCTCGAGCTGATCGAGCGAGGCTGCGAGCGCGGTGACCGCCTCGGAGATCTCGGGCTCCTGGGTGTCGTCGCTTTCCTCGCGAGCGAGCTCGTGGAGTACCTCGGCGTCTTCGAGCCGGCTCGCCAGCCGATCGAACGTCTCGAGGTCGTCTCGCAGCGATGCGTACTCCGCGTTGACGGCCTTGGCTCTGTCCTGGTCATCCCAGAGATCGGGCTTCGCGACCTCGACTTCGACCTCGGCGACGCGAGAGCGGGCCGCGTCGATCTTCAGGTACTTGCGGGCATCGTCCAGCCGTTGCCGAAGCGCGCTGAGGTCGTCGGAGTAGTCACGCATGTCGGAGGCCGCTCAGCGGCCGTGGCAGAGCTTGAACTTCTTGCCCGACCCGCATGGGCACGGCGCGTTGCGGGGCGTCTTGTCCCAGTCGGACTTCACCACGGGCGCCATGGTCACGGGCTCGGCGGCGGCGACCGCTGTACCGGCCTGCTCGGCGTCGAGCGAGCCGTCGGCGAGCGCAGCCATGGCCGCGGCTCGCATGCCACCGGTGCCTTGTACGGGATCGTCGGCCGCGGAGTACTGCACGTTCCTCACGCCGTCCTGCGGCTGCTCCTCGTTGACGACCACCTGCACGTGCATCACGTAGCGCACGAAGTCCTGCGCGATGCCGTGCATCATCTCGGAGAACATCGAGTAGCCCTCGCGCTGCCACTCGACGAGGGGGTCCTTCTGGCCCATCGCCCGGAGGTTGATGCCCTCCTGCAGGTAGTCCATCTCGTAGAGGTGCTCACGCCACCGCTGGTCGATGATCCGCAACATCACCTGGCGCTCGACCTCGCGCATGTTGTCTTCGCCGAGGTCGGCCTCGCGCTCCTCGTAGTGGGCGCTGGCCTCGCTCATCAGCAGGTCGTACATGGCGTCAGTCGAGCCTGCATCCCGAAGCTGGTCGGTCGTCACCCTCGACGGCCAGAACGTCTGGATCTCGGTGACGAGGCCGTCGAGATCCCACTCCTCGGAGAACTCAGCGACGCAGAACGTGTCGATCGTCGTGTCGACTGCGTCGGCGAGGTACTCCATCGCCTCTTCCTTCAGGTCGGCACCCTCGAGGATCTGGTCGCGGCGCTTGTAGATGACCTTGCGCTGCTCGTTCATCACCTCGTCGTACTTGAGGACGTTCTTGCGGATCTCGGCGTTGCGCTGCTCGACCGTCGTCTGGGCACGCTCGATGGCCTTGCTGACCATCTTCGCTTCGATCGGCACGTCATCGGGAAGCGCACGACCCATGACCCAGCTCATCGCGCCGGTCGCGAAGAGTCGCATCAGCTCGTCCTCGAGCGAGAGGTAGAACCGGCTCTCCCCGGGGTCTCCCTGACGGCCTGCACGGCCTCGGAGCTGGTTGTCGATTCGCCGGCTCTCGTGGCGCTCGGTGCCGAGCACGTAAAGGCCACCGAGCTCGCGCACCTTGTCGCCCTCGGCGCGGCACTCGGCCTGGTAGCGCGCGAGGTGGCGGGCGAGCAACGGAGCGCCCTCCTCGCTCTCGGGGTCGAGGCCCTCCGCGAGCACCTCTCGGGTCGCCAGGCCCTCCGGGAACCCTCCGAGGAGGATGTCGACCCCGCGGCCCGCCATGTTCGTGGCGACGGTGACCGCGCCCAACCGGCCGGCCTGAGCGACGATGTGCGCCTCACGCGTGTGCTGCTTCGCGTTGAGCACCTCGTGGGGCACCCCTCGCTTCTCGAGCAGGCGTGACAGCTTCTCGGACTTCTCCACCGAGACGGTGCCGACGAGCACCGGCTGGCCGTTCGCCCACCGCTCGACGAGGTCTTCGACAACAGCCTCGAACTTGCCGTCCTCGGTCTTGTAGATCAGGTCCTGCTGGTCGAGGCGAACCATCGTGCGGTTCGTGGGGATCGGCACGACCTGCAGGTTGTAGGTGCCCGCGAGCTCGGACGCCTCGGTCTGCGCGGTGCCCGTCATGCCGGCGAGCTTCTCGTACATGCGGAAGTAGTTCTGGAGCGTGATCGTCGCGAGCGTCTGGTTCTCTTCCTTGATCTTGACGCCCTCTTTGGCCTCGACTGCTTGGTGCAGGCCCTCCGACCACCGCCGGCCCTCGAGCACACGACCGGTGAACTCGTCGACGATCTTCACCTCGCCGTCGCTGATGATGTAGTCCTTGTCGCGCTTGTACAGCTCCTTGGCCTTCAGCGCGGCCTGCAGCTGATGCACGAGGTTCTGGCTCACCTCGTCGTAGAGGTTGTCGACGCCGAGCGCTTGCTCGACTCGCTCGATGCCGTCTTCGGTGGGGGCGACGGTGCGCTTCTCCTCGTCGACGTCGTAGTCGCGCTCGGTCTGCAGTCCGCGGACGATGCTCGCGAACCGGTAGTAGAGCTTCGCGGCGTCGGCCACCCGGCCGCTGATGATGAGCGGTGTGCGCGCCTCGTCGATGAGGATCGAGTCGACCTCGTCGACGATCGAGTAGACGTGGCCGCGCTGCACCTTGCCCGCGACCGACGTCGCCATGTTGTCGCGGAGATAGTCGAAGCCGAACTCGTTGTTGGTGCCGTACGTCAGATCGCACCCGTACTGCCCGCGCTTGTACTCCTGATCGAAGTCGCCCGGGATGATGAGGCCGACGCTGAGACCCATCCACCGGTGGATCTGCCCCATCCACTCGGAGTCGCGACGAGCCAGGTACTCGTTCGTCGTGACGAGGTGCATGCCCCGGCCACCGAGGCCGTTGAGATAGGCCGGCAGAGTGGACACGAGGGTCTTTCCCTCACCGGTCTTCATCTCGGCGACCCATCCGAAGTGCAGGGCGGCGCCGCCCATGAGCTGCACGTCGTAGTGACGCTGGCCGATGACCCGCCGGGCGGCCTCTCGCATCACGGCGAACGCCTCGATCAGCAGGTCGTCGAGGTCTTCGCCGTTGGCGAGTCGCTCCCGGAACTCGGGGGTCTTGGCCCGCAGCGCGTCGTCGGTCAGCGCTTGAATCTCGGGTTCGAGCGCCGTGACGTCGGGCACGAGCGAGGCGAGAGCCTTCAGCTTCTTGCCCTCGCCGACGCGAAGGAGCCTGTCGAGGACGCCCATGGCCCATCGATCCTACCGGCCTGGTTGCGACCCGACGCCTCGCTCCTGCCACACTCGGGGCCCATGGCGGGGATCGACGCGGCCTTCTTCGACCTCGGCGGGGTGGTCACGGTCTCCGGCAGTCCGAGGGAGCTCCTGGCGCGATACGAAGGCGCCGACCTCGAGACGCTCACCGTCGCCTTCCTGGGCCCGGACGAGGACGGCGATCACCCGTGGCACCGGGCCGAGCGGGGCGAGATCTCGATCATCGACGCCTGGCAGCGGGTGCAGGCCATCCTCGGCGAGCACGGCATCACCGAACGCAGTGATGCACCTCCCCGTCCCACGAACGACGAGTGGAGGATCAACCCGCCGGTCGTCGACGTGGTGCGCGAGCTGCGCGTCCACGGCGTGCGTACCTCCCTCGTCACGAACAACGTCGCCGAGTTCCGTTCGCGGTGGTGGGGATCGCTCCCGTTCGAAGAGCTGTTCGACGACCTCGTCGACTCGCACGAGGTCGGGGTGCGGAAGCCCTCCCCCGCGATCTACGAGCTCGCGATGCGCAGGGTGGGTCTCGACGACCCATCCCGAGGCGTCTTCCTCGACGATGCCGCCCGGAACGTCGCAGGCGCTCGCGCGGTCGGCTTGCACGCCATCCTCGTCGAGGTCGATCCGCAACCAGCGGTTGCCGAGCTCCGCGCGCTCGCCTTCGGCTGATTCATCATCTTCCTCGTCGTCGTCCGCTCCGCTTCCGTCGACTCGGGTCGCTGTCGCTCGACAATCGGTGCTCCGCGCACCCGGGCGGCGCACTGCGCCGCCCCTTCACCGCTTCGCTTCGGCGCACTGCGCCGCCGCGTCGCGTTACTCGCTGTCGAGGTAGTCGCGCAGCTTCTGGCTGCGCTGCGGGTGACGCAGCTTGGCCAGCGTCTTCGACTCGATCTGGCGGATGCGCTCGCGCGTCACGCCGAACTCCTTGCCGACCTCTTCGAGCGTGCGAGGTTGGCCGTCGACGAGGCCGAAGCGCAGTCGCACGACCTCCTTCTCACGATCGTTGAGGTCGTCGAGCGCCTCTTCGACCGCCTGCACGAGCATGCGCCGAGCGGCAGCGTCGGACGGCGCCTCGGCCTGTTGGTCCTCGATGAAGTCCGCGAGGTTCGAGTCGTCCTCTTCGCCGACGGGCGAGTCGAGTGACAGCGGATCTTGCGCGATGCGGTGGATCTCGCGGACTCTCGACGACGGCAGCCCGACCTTCGCCGCGAGCTCTTCGACCGTGGGCTCGCGCTCGAGCTCTTGCGTCATCTGGCGCTGCACGCGCATCACCCTGTTGATCGACTCGACCATGTGCACGGGGATGCGGATCGTGCGGGCTTGGTCGGCGATGGCCCGGGTGATGGCCTGGCGGATCCACCAGGTCGCGTACGTGGAGAACTTGAAGCCCTTCACGTAGTCGAACTTCTCGACCGCCCGCATCAGGCCGAGGTTGCCTTCCTGGATGAGGTCGAGGAAGAGCATCCCCCGTCCGACGTAGCGCTTCGCGATCGAGACGACGAGGCGCAAGTTCGCCTGGATGAGCTCTGACTTCGCGTACTCGCCGTCGATCACGTCGCGGCGCAGCCGGCGCTCGTTGACCAGGTCTCCCTCGGCGAGTCGGCGTTGGGCGATCACACCCGCCTCGATGCGCTTCGCGAGCTTGACCTCTTCGGGCCCGGTCAGCAGCCGGACCCGCCCGATCTCCTTGAGGTACATGCGCACCGGATCGGACGTGGACCCGATCGACCTCGCTGCATCGCGGTCGAGCAACGCGGCGCGCACACGGCGCGACGGCAGCATCTCGTCCTCGATGACCTCGGCCTCTGCGTGCGTATCGGTCACTGCGGCTGCCTCTTGCGCGACTGTGCGCAGGACCTCGCGCTGATCGAGCTCGTCGACTTGCTCGTCGAGTGTGACGCCATGCTCGGCGAGAAGGTCACGCCAGGCAACAATCGTGTCTTCGTTGAAATCGATGTCCTTCACGACGAGCATGAACTCTTCGTGGGAGACGACAGGACGGTCGCGCTGCTTCCACGTGGCGATGTGTCGATCGAGATCGTCCTGCGACATCCCCCCTCGCAGGGCGCTCTCGGAGGCTTGACTCATCACGGCTCCCGGTCCTGACCCTCGAGCCACCCTAGCAACTGTGCGGCCGCTTCCGACCCCGCGCTCCCTTCGCGCACTTCGTCGATGAGTCGTCGCACATCGCTGACGTCACTCGGGCGGTCCGGTCCCGCGAGCATCGCGGTGAGCCGCCGCTGCGCCGCGTTCGTGATCAGATGACCGATCTCGACTCCGGGATCGAGCACCGCGGCCTGGTCCGCTTCTTGATCGAGTCGCGCGAGTAGGTCCGCCGCCTCGGGGCTCGCTACCTCGATCGCGTCGAGGGACGCGCGTCGTCGCCCCAAGAGCGCGAAAGGCGTCGAGCGTCACGCCGTCGGTGAAGAGCACCTCCGACAGGTACGGCGCGGTCTCGTCCCATCGATGCATCAGCAGCTTCAGCCGCGACTGCCTCGGCGGTCTCGAGCGTGCGCCGGGTGGTCTGCTCGGTGGGGATCGTCACGCTGCCCGTCCGCGACGCGCGTGCGAGCACGCCGCGCAGCCGATCGGGGTCTTGCTGGCAGCGCGCGGCGACCTGCATCACGTACTGGTCACGCACGAGCTCGTTGGGATGCTCACGGATCACTTCGAGCGCGGCCTCGGCGGCACGGGTGCGTCCCTCCGGTGTCGTGAGCCGACCTGCCTCGAGCACGCGGGCGACGCGGAAGCCGAGCAGCGGCACTGCGTTCGCGATCGCTTCGCGCAGCACGTCCGGATCCGTGCGCGCGAGGTCGGCCGGATCTGAGCCCTTGGGCATCGCGGCGACCGAGACGTCGAGATCGAAGCGCCGTTCCCACTCGTACACGCGGTCGGCTGCCGCCTGGCCTGCCGCATCGGCGTCAAAGGCCAGCACGAGGCGCCTCGCGAACGACCGCAGGCTGCGCAGGTGATCCTCCGTCAGCGCGGTGCCGCAGGTGGCGACGGCTCGAGCCAGGCCGACCCGATCGAAGCCGATGACGTCGGTGTACCCCTCGCAGATGATCACCTCATCGGCGGCGACGATCGCCGACTTCGCCCGGTCGAGCCCGTAGAGCACGCGGCCCTTCGCGTAGATCGGGGTGTCCGACGAGTTCTTGTACTTCGGACCCTCAGCGCCGGGCAGGACGCGACCGCCGAATGCCACAGGGTCGCCCTGCACGTCCGAGATGGGGAAGAGCACACGCGCGCGGAACGAGTCTTGCTGGCGGTTGCGTCGGTTGAGGAAGCCGAGCCCGGTGTCGCGCAGCACGGCGTCGGGAAGCTGGAGCGCGCGGCTCAGGGCGTCCCACTCGTCGGGCGCCCATCCGAGCTTGTAGTGACGGACGATGTCGCCGTCGTAGCCGCGCGATCTGAGGTAGCCACGCGCGGGCGCCGCGTCGGGCGCCGACAGCAGACGGTCGTGATACCAGTCGACCGCGAGGGTCATCGCCTCGACGAGCCGTTTGCGGCGCTGCCGTTCCTTGCCCTCCCCCGCTGTCGTGTAGCGCAGCGTGATGCCGCTGCGCGCGGCGAGCCACTCGACCGCACCGACGAAATCGAGCTGCTCGACGTGACGCACGAAGCTGATGACGTCACCGCGCGCCTGACATCCGAAGCAGTAGTACAGGCCGTCTTCGCCGTTCACCGAGAACGAGGGCGTGCGCTCCGCGTGGAAGGGGCACAACCCCGTCCAGCGACGACCCACCTTCCGCAGCGCGACGTGCTTCGACACGACGTCCACGAGATCGCTGACTTGGCGAACCCGTTCGACGTCTTCGTCGACGATGGCCATCGCGGCGGGTCAGTGCTCTTGCACGGGCGGCTCGCCCTCGGGAACACGCTCCGTCAGCAGCGAGATGACGATCGAGAGCGTGAGGACGAGCGCGATGAACCCGAGCGAGAGCCCTGTCGGGATGTGATACCAGTGCGAGACGATCATCTTGATGCCGACGAACGCCAGGATGATCGCGAGGCCCTGCTGCAAATAGGTGAACCGCTCGTGGAGGCCAGCGAGGAGGAAGTAGAGCACGCGGAGCCCGAGGATCGCGAACGCGTTCGAGCTGAAGACGACGAACGGCTGGTGACTCACCGCGAGGATCGCCGGAATCGAGTCGACCGCAAAGATCACGTCGGTCGTCTCGATGAGCACGAGCACCGCGAAGAGCGGCGTCGCCAAGCGTCGCCCATCGACGCGCGTGAACAGGCGCTGACCTGTGTAACCAGACGTCGACGGCACCACGCGCTGCACCAGCTTGAGCACCGGGTTCCGCTCCGGGTGCACCTCGCTGTCTTTGTGCGCGATCAGCCGGATCGCGGTGAAGAGCAGGAACGCACCGAAGACGAAGATGATCCACGAGAACCTCTGGATGAGAGCGACGCCCGCGAAGATGAAGATCGCTCTGAGCACAAGCGCGCCGAAGATGCCCCAGAAGAGCACGCGGTGCTGGTACTGCCGCGGGACCACGAAGTAGCTGAAGATCAGCGCCCACACGAAGACGTTGTCGACCGACAGGCTCTTCTCGATCAGGAAGCCCGCGTAGTACTCACCTGCGGCAGCCGCGCCGTGCATCGCGAAGAAGATCAGTCCGAAGGCGAGGCCGATGCTGATCCATACCGCGCTTTCCATCGCGGCCTCCTTCGTGGAGGCGACGTGTGCCTTGCGATGGACGATCAGGAGGTCGACCATCAGCAGCGCGGTGATGAACCCGAGCAGGGCCGCCCATTCCCACAACGGGGTGTGGAAGTCCACGAAGTTGGCCGACGAGGACCCCGAACCCGACGCGAGGAATCGGGCCGGCAGCGCGAGAGGGATCACGAGCTATCGCGTATCGCTGCCACCCGCGCCGAGCACGGCTTGGGCTGCCGCGAGCCGGGCGATGGGCACCCGGAATGGCGAGCAGCTCACATAGTCGAGGCCGGCGTCGTAGAAGAGCGCGATCGACTCGGGATCGCCGCCGTGCTCGCCACAGACGCCGAGCTTGAGGTGGGGCTTTGTCTTTCGCCCTCTCTCCGCGCCCATGTAGACGAGCTCACCCACTCCCGTGGGGTCGATCGTCTCGAACGGGTTGCGCTTCAGCAGCCCCTCCTCGAGGTACACCGGCATCATCCGGCTCTCGACGTCATCGCGGCTGAAGCCGAACGTCATCTGCGTGAGGTCGTTCGTGCCGAAGGAGAAGAAGTCGGCCTCCTCTGCGATCTCGTCGGCCCTGATCGCCGCCCGGGGCGTCTCGATCATGGTGCCGATGAGAACAGTGGGCTTCTTCTTCAGGCCCTTCGTCGCCTCAGTGATCGCCTTCTCGACCCATGAGCGCGCCAGCCCGAGCTCTCGACGGGTCACGGTGAGCGGGATCATGACCTCGACGATCGGAGTGCCCCCGGCGAGGACGCGTTCGGCCGCCGCCTCCATGAGGGCTCGCACCTGCATCGCGTAGAGACCCGGCTTCACGACGCCGAGACGGACGCCCCGTGTGCCGAGCATGGGGTTGAACTCGTGCCACGAGCGCGCTGCTGCGAGGAGCTCCTCCTCGTCTGCGGACAATCCAAGCGTGGCTTTCTTGATCTCGAGCTCGTCGATTCGGGGCAGGAACTCGTGGAGCGGTGGGTCGAGGAGCCGCACGGTGACCGGAAGTCCGTCCATTGCCTCGAGGATCTCGATGAAGTCGGCCTTCTGGACGACCCGCAGCTCTTCGAGGGCCTCGGCCTCGTCCTCGCGGGTCTGGGCGAGGATCATCCGTCGCACCACCGGAAGGCGGTCCTCGCCGAGGAACATGTGCTCGGTGCGGCAGAGGCCGATGCCCTCCGCGCCGAACTGTCGGGCATTGGCCGCGTCGGGGCCGTTGTCGGCGTTTGCACGAACGGCGAGCTTCCCCTTGCGGATCTTGTCGGCCCACCCGAGGATCACGTCGAACTCGGCAGGAGGCTCGGACGCGCTGAGCGCGGCCGCGCCGAGGATCACGTGGCCCGTCGATCCGTCGAGCGAGATCAGGTCGCCCTCGTGCACGACGATGTCGCCCACGGTGAAGCCATCGCCGTAGATGCGCAGCGACTCGGCGCCGACGACGGCCGGGATGCCCCAACCGCGCGCGACGACAGCCGCGTGGCTCACCAGGCCGCCACGAGAGGTGAGAATCCCTTCGCTCACGCTCATGCCGTGCACGTCCTCGGGTGACGTCTCTTGCCGGACGAGGATCACCTTCTCACCGCGCTCAGCTGCCTCGGCGGCGCCATCGGCAGTGAAGTACGCGTGGCCGACCGTGGCGCCCGGCGAAGCTGCGAGGCCGGTGGCGATGACCTTCAGGTTCTTCGATGCGAGCTGCGGATGGAGGACCTGGTCGAGGTGTTCGGCCGTGATGCGCATCACCGCCTCGTTCCTCGACAGCCGGATGTGCCGGTCCTTGGTCATGTCGACGGCCATCCTGAGCGCCGCAGCGCCCGTGCGCTTCCCGACACGGGTCTGCAGCATCCAGAGCTTGCCCTGCTCGATCGTGAACTCTGTGTCGCACATGTCGCGGTAGTGCGTCTCGAGCTTGTCGAAGATCGCGAGCAGCTCCTTGTAGATCGCGGGGAACTTGGTGCCGAGCGCCTCGAGGTCTTCGGTGTTGCGGATGCCAGCGACGACGTCTTCACCCTGCGCGTTGACGAGGAAGTCGCCGTACGGCTTGTTCTCGCCGGTCGCCGCGTTGCGAGTGAAGCCGACGCCCGTACCCGAGTTGTCATCCCGGTTGCCGAAGACCATCGCCTGCACATTCACCGCCGTGCCGAGCTCGTGGCTGATGCGCTCGCGCACTCGGTACGCGATCGCGCGGGCGCCGTTCCAGGAGCGGAAGACGGCTTCGATCGCGCCGCGCAGCTGGAGCATGGGATCTTGTGGGAACGACCTGCCGGTCGCCTTCTTCACGACGGCCTTGTACTCCTTGCACAGGTCTTGGAGATAGGCAGCGGGCACCTCGGCGTCACTCTTCGCACCAGCGGCCGCCTTCGCCTTCTCGAACGGCTCGTCGAACTCGAGGGCCGGGATGTCGAGAACGATTCGCCCGTACATCGAGATGAAGCGCCGGTACGAGTCGTACGCGAACCGCTCGTCGTTCGTCTGGGCGGCGAGCCCGCGCACCGAGCGATCGGAGAGACCGAGGTTCAGGACCGTGTCCATCATCCCGGGCATCGAGAACTTCGCGCCTGAACGGACGCTGACGAGGAGCGGGTCGGTCGGGTCGCCGAGGGTTCGACCCATCTTCTTCTCGAGCTTGGTGACATGCTTCGCCACCTCCTCGGTGAGGCGGCTCGGCCAGCCTCCGTGCATGTGGGCGCGGCAGGCGTCGGTGGAGATCGTGAAGCCCGCCGGCACGGGCAGGCCGAGCACCGAGGTCATCTCGGCGAGGTTGGCCCCCTTGCCGCCCAGCAGATCTTTCATGTCCATCGGGGCGCGCCGATGCTTGTGGTCGAAGGCGAACACGTAGGTCACAGAGCGAGCCTACTTGGCGGGCATTCGGGCCTTCCCGGCCCATCGTCCCAGGTCAAAGTTGCCGAATCGGCCGTCACCCACAATGCTCGCCCGATGCCTTCCGGAGTTGGGGCGCACCTCACGCTCGTGCGCGCAGTCATTTCTGTTGTCATCGTCGCGGCAGGCGTGAGCGTCTTCGCCGCTCAGGCGGGCGCTCAGGCGGCGCCCGGCGGGATCGCCATCGACAAGGTCGAGATCGGCGGCACAGCGCCCGCGACCTTCGAAGTCACGGGGCCAGGCATCACGGGCACGACAACGCTGCAGGCGGACGTCCTCGCCGAGAACACGCCGACGCCAGCACTGCCGGCGCTGCCTCCACTGACGCCTGGCACCTACACGATCACCGAGACTGCGCCCGCCGACGAAAACGGTCAGTCGGTGTGGGAGCTGACCTCCGTCGTTTGCGGGGGGCAGCAGATGCAGGTCCAGGGCAACAGCGTGCAGGTGGACGTGGCGGACACGGTCATCGCCTGCACATTCACTGACACGGTGACGCGCGCGGCGATCCTTGGGCAGAAGATCGTCACCGGCGACACGAGCACGTGGACCCGGCCCGCGCAGTTCCACATCACCTGCCCTGCGCTCGAACTCGACATCGACATCGAACCGCCCGTGGGCCCGGGCGGCCCGGGCACCTACATCATCGGCCAGGGCAGCATCCCGCCCGCGACGTGCACGATCAGCGAGATCGACACTGGCTCCGACAGCAACGTCCAGGTGTCGATGGTCATCGCGAACCACGGCGTCCCGATCGCGTCCGGTACGACCGCGGTCACATTCACGTCTCACGCAGGGGACGACCTCGTGTTGACGGTGAGGAACACTTTCTTCGGCCTCGCGCGCCCCGAGCTGCCCGAACAGGCAACGACGTCGACGACGATCGCGGGGGGCAGCACGACGACCACGACGGCCGCATCGACCACGACGACCCTCGTCGTCGTCCAGACGCTCCCGGTCTTCCCGCCTGAGACGCCGCCGACGACCGCGCCAACGTCGTCTGCGCCCACGACGGCTCCGTCCCTGCCGACGACTGGCTCTCCGACGGGCGGGCTGCTCGTCGCAGCGCTCGTCGCGATGCTCGCCGGCCTCGCGCTCGTGGCGCGGACGCGGCGGTTCGTGGACTGACCCCTACAGGCCCAGGCGGCTCGTGAGCTCGTCGACCAGCGAGTCGATCGGCACGCGCACCTGCTCGGTGGTGTCGCGGTCGCGGATCGTGACCGCGCGGTCTTCGAGCGACTCGAAGTCGACCGTCACCGCGAGCGGCGTGCCGATCTCGTCCTGACGGCGGTAGCGCCGACCGATCGACTGGGTGTCGTCGTAGTCCGCCATCCACCGCTGCTGCACGAGGCCGAGCACCTCACGGGCGATGGGTGTGAGCGTGTCCTTCTTCGACAGCGGCAGCACCGCGACCTTGTACGGAGCGAGGCGGGGGTGGAGGCGCAAGACGGTGCGCGACTCGCCGCCGATCTCGTCCTCGTCGTAGGCGGCGAGCAGGAACGCCATCATCGCCCTGGTCGCGCCCGCCGCGGGCTCGATCACATAGGGCACGTAGTGCTCGTTCGTCGTCTGGTCGAAGTACTCGAGGCGCTGCCCCGAGAACTTGGCGTGCTGCGTGAGGTCGTAGTCGGTGCGGTTCGCGATGCCCTCGAGCTCGCCCCAACCCCAGGGGTAGCTGAACTCGACGTCAGACGTGCCGGCTGAGTAGTGCGACAGCTCGTCTGGATCGTGGGCGCGCAGCCGGAGCATGTCGTCAGGGATGCCGAGGTCGGTGTACCAGCGCAGCCGCTCCGCGGACCAGAACTCGTACCACTTCGGGGCGTCGTCGGGCGGCACGAAGAACTCGAGCTCCATCTGCTCGAACTCACGGGTGCGGAACACGAAGTTGCCCGGCGTGATCTCGTTGCGGAACGACTTGCCGACCTGCCCGATGCCGAACGGAGGCTTCTTGCGTGTCGCCTGCAGGACGTTGGCGAAGTTCGTGAACATGCCCTGCGCGGTCTCGGGACGCAGATACGCGACTGCGCCCTCGTCCTCCACCGGGCCGGCGTGCGTCTTGAACATCAAGTTGAACGCACGTGCCGGCGTGAAGTCGCACACTTTGAAGTCGCGCGGGCAGTCGCGCTGGTCGAGCTGGTCTTCACGGAACCGCCGGTTGCACACCGTGCAGTCGACGAGCGGATCGGTGAAGTTCTGCAGGTGGCCGCTCGCCTCCCAGATCGCGGGCGGCGACAAGATCGCGGCGTCGAGCAGCACGATGTCGTCGCGCTGTTGCACCATCGCCCGCACCCAAGCGTCCTTCACGTTGCGGAGCATGAGCGCGCCGAGAGGGCCGTAGTCGTAGGTCGAGCGGAATCCGCCGTAGATCTCGGCCGACGGGAACACGAAGCCCCGTCGCTTGCACAGGTTGACGACCTGGTCGAGATCCGCTGCGGGCATGGGCGCCGAGGTTACCTGGCAGGTCTGGCTGCTCAGCCTCGCAAAACGACCGGCAGATCGGCGATCGAGTCGACGATGTGGGTGTGTGGCGCCGCCTCGAGCTGGCTGCGGCCGTGCGCACCGGTGAGCACTCCGGCCACGACGCCCGCACCCGCGCGAGTGCCCGAGACGAGGTCGCTCACGGTGTCGCCCGCGACGGCAACGTCGTAGACCGCCTCGATCTCGAGGCGGAGCACCGCGGTAAGGATCATGTCGGGAGCCGGTCGGCCTCGACCCGCGTCCGCCGGTGAGAGCACGAGGTCGACGAGCGTGTGCCAGTGGAGCGCGTCGATGATGCGGTCGCGGGTCGGCGGCGCGAAGCCGGTCGTAAGGCACACCTTCACGCCCATCTCGCGGAGCTCGGCGAACACACCCGTCGCCCCGGGCAGGGGACCTACGCCGCCATCGTCGACCGCCCGCGCGTACGCGGCTTCGAAGGCATCGTTGGCGCGAGTGGCACGCATCTCGTTCCCGGCGAACAGGTGCCGGAAGACGACGATCTTCGACTGGCCCATCGACTCGCGCACAAAGTCGAGCGCGGCCCGCATCTGCTCGCTCTCTTCGGCAACGCCACTCCGGACCATCGCGTCGACGAACGACGACTCGACCGCGCCCCCGTCGGCGACAGTGGTTCCCGCCATGTCCAGACACGCCAACGTGATCACGCAGGCGAATCTACGCTCGCCGTCGTGCCCGACTTCGTCCCTGGCATCGACCTCGCGCGTGCCTACTACGAAGAAGTCGTCGCGCCTCTGATCGGTGACGTGTCCCACGCGGCCGGTCGACTCGGTTGGGGATCGGATGTGCTCGGCTACGACACCGAGCGCAGCACCGATCACGGGTGGGGCCCGCACCTGCATCTGTTCGTCGATGCTGCGGACACCGCGCGAGTCCGCCGCGCGGTCGACGTGGGGCTCCCGAGCTCCTTTCTCGGTTGGCCGACGAAGTACGGATGGGACGACGTCGCTCCGCGACACTGGGTCGAGGTGTGGGAGCTCGACAAGTGGTTGGCGTCCCAGCTCGGGTGCGACCCGCGGCCGCGACCGACCGCGCTCCAGTGGCTCCTGCTCCCCCAACAGCTCATCCTCGGCGTGGTTGCCGGTGATGTGTTCCACGACGACACCGGCGAGCTGACCGCGATGCGCGCCGAGCTCGCGTGGTACCCGGACGACCTGTGGCTCTGGTTGCTCGTGTGCCAGTGGCAGCGAATCGGCGAGGAGGAGGCATTTGTCGGTCGCACGCTCGAGGTCGGCGACGCCCTGGGCTCGTCGATCGTCGCGTCACGGCTCGCGCGAGATCTCGTGCGCCTGTGCTTCCTCATCGAACGCAAGCACGCGCCGTACAGCAAGTGGCTCGGCACTGCGTTCGCGGAGCTCGACGCCGCGCCCGAGGTCGGGCCGTTGCTCGAGTCAGGCGACGTCGTCGGGGCCGGCGAAGCGGTCGCCCGCCGGCACAACGCGCTCGGCGTCACCGCCGAAGTCGATCCGAAGCGCCGCTCCTTCTACGGGCGCCCGTTCGACGTGATCTTCGCGCCGCGCTTCGTCGCGGCATGCCTCGAGCGCGTGGAGGACCCGTGGCTCCGGTCCCTTCCCCTCATCGGATCGGTCGATCAGTGGGTCGACTCGACGGGCGTCCTTCAGTACCCCGCCGTGCTGCAACGCCTCGCCGCCGCGTACCCCCAATCCACCGCCCGAGATTGATGATTGGGAGGACTATGCGTCCGTTCAATCATCAATCCCGTGGGCGTGCCGGGGTCAGCCGCGGTCGAGGACCGTCATCGAGCGGATGCGGCGCTCGAGGTGATGTTCGAGGCTGCGCGTGGCAAGCACCTCGACCTCATGGGTCGTCGGCGACGCGGGCTCGTCGAGCGCCGCCGCAAGCCCTCCGCCGAGGATGCGGCGGATCAGCGCGAGCGCGTCCGCGCTGATCGGGACGCCACGACGACAGGTGCGGCACAGCACGCCGCCCTGATCGACGTCGAACGCGACGAGGTCGATGTCGCTGCCACAGGTGACGCAGTGGTCGAGCTCGGGACGCAGCCCTTCGAGGTCGAGCACCTTCCAGAAGAACGCGGGCACGACGACCACCGATGGCTTTGCCGCGAGCGTGCGAAGCGCGCCGAGCAGCATCTGGTAGAGCCGCGGGGACGACTCGCGCTCTTGCGCGACCTGGTCGACGACCTCGAGCATCGTCACTGCTTGCGCGAGCCGGTCGAGGTCTTCGCGGATGGGGCGGAAGTGGTCGACCGACTCGACCTGGCTGACGATGTCGAGCTCGCGGCCCTCGTAGAGAAGGAGCGAGACGTGGCTCGTGGGCTCGAGCCGTCCGCCAAAGCGGCTCTTGGTCTTGCGCACGCCCTTGGCGACCGCACGCACCTTGCCGCGCGACTCGGTGATCATCACCACGATGCGATCGGCCTCACCGAGCTTGTAGGTGCGCAGCACGATGCCGCGCTCGCGGTAGAGGCCCACCACCCGCTCAGCCCTCGACCGCGCCGAAGCGACGATCACGCCGCTGGTACTCGCGGACCGCTTCGAAGAGGTGCTCGCGCCGGAAGTCGGGCCACAGCACGTCGGTGAACACGAGCTCGCTGTAAGCGAGCTCCCACAGCAAGAAGTTCGAGATCCGGTACTCGCCCGAGGTGCGCACGACGAGGTCGGGGTCGGGCATCGCGGGGTCGTAGAGGTGACGGCGAATCGCCTTCTCGGTGACGTCGTCGGGCTTCACGCCCTCCTCGACGAGCGCCCGCACGGCGTCGACGATCTCGGCCCGACCGCCGTAGTTGAACGCGATCGTCAGCGTCATCGTCTTGTTCGCCTTCGTCTGCTCGCGAGCTTCGTCCATCCGCTTGACCAACCGACGCGGCACCCTCCAGTCGCGACGGCCGACGAACGTGATGCGCACACCCCGCTCGTGCAGCTCGTCGCGGCGGCGAGTGAGGATCGACTCGTTGAACGCCATGAGGTAGCGCACCTCGTCGACGGGCCGGCGCCAGTTCTCGGTCGAGAACGCGTAGACGGTGAGCCACTTCACGCCCAGCTCGAGCGCGCCGTCGACCGTGTCGAAGAGCGCTTCCTCGCCGGCGGCATGGCCCTCGGTGCGGGGCAGGCCTCGCTTCTGTGCCCACCTCCCGTTGCCGTCCATCACACACGCGATGTGGGCCGGGATTCGGTTCGGGTCGATGCCGTCGATTCCTGCGCCCGAAGACCCAGTGATCGGCGCACCACCACCGCGAGCCACCAGTCGAACCTATCGCCTCCCTAGGGTGGGTCGGTGGGTACAAAGGGTGGGTCGGTGGGTCCGGAGCTCGAACGCGTGGTGGCTGCCATCCCGGGCGGAGGCGAGCGCCGAGAAGGCCAGCGCGAGATGGCGGAGGCAGTCGCGGACGCCATCGAGACGCATCGACACCTCTTCGTGCAAGCAGGCACCGGCACCGGCAAGACACTCGCCTATCTCGTCCCCGCGATCGTCTCGGGGCAGAAAGCGGTCGTCGCGACCGCGACGAAGGCGCTGCAGGACCAGCTCGCGACGAAGGACCTGCCCTTCCTCGAGCGCACGCTCGGCCGCGACTTCTCGTGGACCATCCTCAAGGGACGCTCCAACTACGTGTGCCGGCAGCGCATCGCCGAAGTGCAGTCCGGCGAGGACGGGCAGCTCGATCTCGGCGTCGACGCGGCGCCCGCCTCGTTGCGCGACGAGGTGCGCCGACTGGTCGCGTGGGCCGAGCACACCGACACCGGTGATCGCGCCGAGCTCGCGTGGGAGCCGAGCGTCGCCGCCTGGGGCGCGGTCTCGGTCGGATGGGACGAGTGCCCCGGCGCGCTCCGATGCCCGAGGGGTGACGACTGCCTCGCCGAGGACGCCAGGGCGAGAGGCGAGGCAGCCGACGTCGTGGTCGTGAACACCCACCTCTACGGCATGCACCTCGCGATGCACGGCACGTTGCTGCCCGAGCACGAGCTGGTCGTCATCGACGAGGCGCATCAGCTCGAGGAAGTCGTGTCCGCGACCGCGGGCATCGCACTCGCACCGAGCCGCTTCCGGTTCCTCGCGCGCGCGTTGCGCTCGGTGATCGTCGACCCCGAGCTCGTCGCGTCGCTCGACGACATGGCCGACCGTTGGGCCGAGGCCATCCGCCCCCATCTGGGTGAACGCCTGTGTTCACCCTTGCCCGAGGATCTCACCGACGCGCTCGCGCTTGCCCGCAGCCGCGTCGAGCGCGCCTCAGCGGCCGTGAGCAGCGTGCCCGGCGACGCGCCGGAGTCGGTGCTCACCCGTAAGGCTCGAGCGCAGAAGGCAGTCCTCGCGGTGTTCGAGGCGGTCGACATCGTGGCGGACGTGCCCTCGACGTCGGTCGCGTGGGTGGAGGGCACGCCGGATGCGCCGAGGCTCGAAGTCGCGCCGATCGACGTGAGGGAGGTGCTGGCCCAGGAGCTCTGGCCACAGCACACCGTCGTGCTCACGAGCGCGACGCTGCCGCGCACATTGCCGATCCGTCTCGGAGCCCCTTCGGACACCGCCGAAGCGATCGACGTCGGCAGCCCCTTCGACTACGAGGAACACGCGCTCCTCTACTGCGCGGCGCATCTGCCCGACCCCCGACGCCCGGGCTACGAAGCCGCGCTTCACGACGAGCTCGCGGCACTGATCGACGCAGCGGAGGGCCGCACGCTCGCGCTGTTCACGTCGTGGCGCGCGATGCAGGCCGCGGCCGCCGCTCTCCGAGAGCGCGTCGGGTACACGATCCTCGCTCAGGGCGACCTGCCGAAGCCGCGGCTGCTGTCCCGCTTCACCGACGAGCACTCCGCGTGCCTCTTCGCGACGATGGGCTTCTGGCAGGGGATCGACGTCCCGGGGCCGAGCCTCTCGCTCGTCACGATCGACCGCCTCCCGTTCCCACGACCCGACGACCCGCTGCTGCAAGCCCGCCGCGAGCGCGCCGGGGCTCGAGCGTTCGCGGAGATCGACCTCCCGCGTGCGGCCGTGCTGCTCGCGCAGGCGACGGGTCGCCTCATCCGCACCGCGACCGATCGGGGCGTCGTCGCCGTGCTCGACTCGCGTCTCGCCAACGCGGGCTATCGGTGGGACCTCGTGCGTGCGCTTCCACCGATGCGCCGCACGCGTCATCGTGACGAAGCCGAAACGTTCCTGCGCGCGTTGCGCTGACCGTCGACCCGTACCCTCACCGGATGCGACACCCTCTGCCGATGCGCCGCATGGGCTTGCTCGTGGGGACGCTCGCCGTGCTCTTCGGCGCGGTGGCGTGCAGCAGCGACGACTCGAACGCGGGCGCCGCGACGACGGCAGCAGCGACGACCGCGACCACGAGTGGGGCCGCGACGACAGCGCCGCCCGACACCACCGCGCCGCCCGCCGTGCAGGAGCGCCTTTACTACGCGAAGGAAGGGCACATCTTCGTCGTGGTGCCGGGCGAGCAGCCGACCGCGGTCACCGACGGGCCGCGCGACGACCAGCCCGCGGCATCGCCCGACGGTCAGCACGTCGCGTTCGTTCGGCTCGCCGACGCGAGCGACACGGCAGGAGAGCTCTGGATCGCGGACGCCGACGGAGGCAACGCGAAGCTCCTCGTGCCGGTCGGCGTGTCCCAAGACCCGGCGTCGTCGGAGGGTGAGCCCGCAGCCGCGTTCCGCCCGAGGTGGTCGCCCGACTCGTCCACGCTCGCGTTCATGACGACGATCGGGCTCGACGGCGGCGACCTCCAGACCGTCGACCCGTCCACCGGCATCGTGACGGCACCCGATCCGACGATCTGGGTGAGCAGCTACTCGTGGACCCGTGACAGCAAGTCGCTCGTGTACGTCTCGGGCACGAACGACGTCAGCCCTGTCGACATCGGCTTGCTCGACCTCGACACGCTCACGACGCACACGCTCGTCGCCGCCACCGCGGCGTACGGAGGCGTCGCCGTGTCACCCACCGGCGACGAGGCGATCTTCGTGAACTCGAACCTGCCGCTGCCGCCCGAGGGCGATGGAGGCTTCGCGCTCGCGAAGCCCGGGCTCTACTCGCTCACGCTCGCGGGTGGCGAGCCGACGACCGTCGCACCCGATCCCGATCCGGACGACTACCGGTGGGGCGTGCGCGACAGCGCGGGGTGCCTCTGGTACGCGTGGCAGTTCGCCGAGGGCACGGGTCAGGTGCTGCTCCACCGCCTGTGCGCGGGCGACCCCGAGCCGGCCTCACCGGTCACCGACCTCGCGCTCTTCCCCGCGGTGCCGGCGGTCGCCGGTTCGAACGCCATCGCCTACATGGTCGAAGGGGACAAGCATTCACTCTTCGTGCTCGAGAAGCCCGACGGCGACCCGATCCACATCGACGACGGCGTCACCGCGTTCGGCTGGGTGCAATAGCGCGCCGCGTGCTCAGTAGCCCAGGCGCTCGACCGACCGCGGGCGCCGCTGCCAGTCCTTGTCGACCTTCACGAACAGCTCGATGAACGCACCCGGCGGCAGCTGCTCGCGCACCGCGGTGCCGACCGCTTTCAGCACCGAGCCGCCCTTGCCGATGACCATCCCCTTCTGCGAGTCGCGCTCGACGAGGATCTCGCAGCGGATGTGAGGACCGGGATCCTCCCACTCGGTCACCCGAGTCGCGATCGAGTACGGCAGCTCCTCGCGCGCGATGCGGAAGAGCTGCTCACGCACGAGCTCGGCGACCCAGAACGCCTCGGGTACGTCAGTGACGACGTCATCGGGATAGAGCAGTGGGCCCTCGGGCAGGCGGGTCACGAGGTGCTCGACGAGCGCGTCGACTCCTTTGCCGGTGGCGGCTGACACGGGGAAGTACTCGCTCAGCTCGAGCTCGCCGGCCTTACGCAGCTGCTCGAGCACCTCGTGCGGCTTGGCGATGTCGACCTTGTTCACGACGACGACCGCGTCGTTGGGCACGCCCGCGGCGACGAACTTGTCGCCCCGCCCAAACGGCATCGTGGCGTCGATGACGAGGCAGACCACGTCGACTCCGCTGAGCGCCTCGTTCGCGGTCGCGTTGAGCTTCGTGCCGAGCGCGGTGACGGGCTTGTGGATGCCCGGCGTGTCGACGAACACGACCTGCGCATCGGCCCGGTTGAGCACGCCGCGCACCTGGGTGCGTGTCGTCTGAGGCTTGTCGGAGACGATCGAGACCTTCGTGCCGAGGATGTGGTTCAGCAGCGTGGACTTCCCCACGTTGGGGCGGCCGATGAACGTGACGAAACCCGACTGAAAGCTCACGACTCGTAGTCGTCGTCGATCGGCTCCCAATCGGGATCCTCGCGGACCCGTACGGCGCCGATGCGACGGCCGTCGACCTCCTCGACGGTGAAGGTCCACTGGTTGTGCTCCACGACCTCGCCGGGCTCGGGCACTCGGCCGAGCACCCCGAGGATGAAGCCCCCGACCGTGTCCCAATCGTCGTGCGGGATGTTGCTCTCGAGCAGGTCGTTCAGCTCGTCGATCGGCAGGCTGCCCTGTACACGTTTGGTGCCGTCATCGAGGTCTTCGACCTCGGCGTCCTCGACGTCGTACTCGTCGACGATGTCGCCGACCAGCTCCTCGAGCAGGTCCTCGAGCGTGGCAACTCCGGCGATGCCGCCGTGCTCGTCGACGAGGAGCGCCATGTGGAACTTGCCGGCCTGCATCTCGCGCATGAGCTCGGCGACCGCCTTCGTCTCTGGGATGAAGTGCGCCTCCCGCATCACGGTCTTCACGGGCTCACGTCCGCGACCCTCGCGCTCAGCCCGCATCAGGTCCTTCGCGTACGTCACGCCCTTGACGTCGTCCACGGTCGTGCCGACCACCGGCAGCCGGCTGAACCCGTGCTCGATGGCAACGTCGAGCGCCTCGGAGGTCGCCATCTCCTCGGGCACCGTGACCATGTCGAGCCGCGGGATCATCACCTCGCGGGCGACCGTGTCCCCGAACTCGATGATCGACTCGATGAGCTGGCGCTCCGAGTGCTCGATCACGTCCTCCTCGACGGCGACGTCGGCGAACGCGAGCAGCTCCTGCTCGGAGACGAAGGGCCCCTTCTTCAGGCCCTTGCCGGGAAGGATCACGTTCGTGAGGCCGATGAGCCCGCGCGACACCATCCGGATCGGCGGAAAGGCCACGAGCGCCGCGACCGGCCGGGCGACGAGCAGCGCCGACCGCTCGGGATGCTGCAACGCCCACGTCTTCGGCGCCGCCTCCACGAACACGAACACGATCACGACGTTGAAGACGGTCGCGATGATGATGCCGATGGTGCCGAAGAGCCGCTCGGACAGGATCCCGACGAGCGTGGCCTGTACGAGCTGGCAGACGAGGAGCACGAGCAGCAGCGGGTTGAGGAAGCGCTCGGGATGGCCGATCAGCCGCAGCAACGCCCTCCCCCGCCGAGGTTGCTCCTCGGCGAGCGTCATCGCCTTGACCTTGTTCATGCGCGTGAGCGCGGTCTCGGCCATCGCGACGTAGCCCGCGACCGAGATCAGCACGACGACGACGAGGACCATCGCAGTGTCGCCGGTTCCGAACGCGACGGCCAGTGTCACGACTGCTCCTGACGGAAGCCGGCGGGCGCCGGGCCGCCCCAATGGTGTGCCTCGAGCAACGAGATCTCGCGGGCTCGCATCAGGGCTGCCTCGTCGGGCTCGGCGTGGTCGTGCCCGAGCACGTGCAGCACGCCGTGTACGACGAGGAGCGCGAGCTCGTCGTCGATCGTGCCGGCGTGATCGGGCGCGTTGCGAGCCGCCACCGCCGGGCACACGACCACGTCGCCCAGCAGCAGCGGGATCTCGTCGAGATCGGGCTCGGCGCGGTCGGGACCCGACGCAAGCGGGTCGTGGACAGCCCAGACCGCGTCGGCATCGATCGGGAACGCAAGCACGTCGGTCGGCCCGGTGTGCTCCATGAACCGCTCGTTCAGCTCGGCGATCGACGTCTCGTCGACGAAGAGCACCGAGAGCTCGGCGGCTCCCCGTACCCCTTCGTCCAGGAGCACGGCCTCCGCGAGCGCGCTCCACCGCGCGATGTCGACGGGGACGTCCTTCTGCTCGTCGGCGACGAACACCTCGGGCCTGCCCTCGTCGCCACCGACCCGCCGGGGCCGGTCGGATCGTGGAGGTGGGAGCGTCACTGAGCCGCGTCCGATCGCTCGTATGCGGCGACGATGTCGGCCACGATGCGGTGGCGCACCACGTCGGCACCGGTGAGATGGACGAAGGTCAGGCCGTCGATGCCGGTCAGCACCTGCTCGAGGCCGAGGAGGCCGCTGCGTCCTCCCGGCACGTCGACCTGGGTGACGTCGCCCGTGACCACGACCTTCGACCCGAAGCCGATGCGCGTGAGGAACATCTTCATCTGCTCGGGCGATGTGTTCTGGGCCTCGTCGAGGATGATGAACGACGAGTTCAGCGTGCGGCCGCGCATGAACGCCAGCGGCGCGACCTCGACGGTCTGGCGATCGAGCAGCCGCTGCGCGCCTTCGGGCTCGACCATGTCGTAGAGCGCGTCGTAGAGCGGCCGCAGGTAGGGGTCGACCTTGGCCATGAGGTCACCGGGCAGGAACCCCAGCCGTTCGCCCGCCTCGACCGCGGGTCGCGTGAGGATGATGCGGCCGACCTGCTTGGCCTGGAGGGCCTGCACCGCCATCGCGACCGCCAGCCAGCTCTTGCCGGTGCCCGCCGGCCCGATCACGAACGTGATGACGTTCGTGCGGATCGCGTCGATGTAGCGCTTCTGCCCGCTCGTCTTCGGGCGCACCGTGCGGCCCTTCGAGCCCCGCAGCACTTCAGTGGTCAGCACCTCGCTCGGACGCTCGTCGGCTTGCACCATGTCCACGGTGCGGCGCACGACCGAGGGGTCGATCGGATGACCCTGTTGCAGCAGCAGCACGAGCTCCTCGAAGAGCCGGCCGACGACCTCGGCCTCTTCGCCGTCGACCGCGATCTCGTTGCCCCGCACGTGGATCTCGGCGCGCGGGAACGCGCTCTCGATCTCGCGGAGGAGCTCGTCGCGCTGGCCGAGCAAGCCCACCATCAGGTGGTTGCCGGGGACGTTGATGTGAACCTGCGTGCGCGCCAAGGAATGCTCAGTGGGGGGTTGGGAGCAGGACGCTCACGAGAACGACGGTAGCCCGGCTGCGGGCTGGACCCTACGGTGGGGCACGTGGGGGACCAGCAGGACTGGGATCGCTTCGCGGCCGACACGCGACAAGAGGAGGCAGCAGCCTCGCGAGCCCGTGAGGGATGGCTGCGCCAGGCGGCCGGTGACGACGCGACACTTTCGGGCACCCTGCTCGACCTCGCCGAGCGCGGCGCCCCCGCGATGCTCACGTTGCGGTCGGGGCGACGCCACAGAGTGGCGGTGTGGCGCGTCGCGGCGGACTGTGTCGCCGTGCGTCACGACGACGGCCGGGTGAGCTGGGTCGCGCTGCATGCGATCGCGGTAGTCGGCGGTGAGCCGGGCGGGCGCGCGGTGCCGGTGGGCACGAGAAGCGCCGAGTCGGACGTGACGTTCGTCGATGTGCTGAGCGATCTGGTCGCTGACCAGGCGACCGTTGCATTGTTCGTGGGTGACATGACCGATGCGCTGCGAGGCCGCCTGGTGGGAGGAGGCCGTGACGTGGTGCGGGTGGCGACTGCCGGCCCCACACCGGAAGTGGTGGTCGCCGTTCAGGCGGTGTCGGAGGTTGCGCTCGTCGACTCGGGGTAGAGGTGCTCGAGCGTGCCTGGTTCGATGCGACTGCGCTGGATGAACGCGTCGACTTCCTTCTGCTGCAGTCGGATCACTCGCCCGAAGCGGTAAGCGGGCAGCAATCCTTCGTCGATGAAGCGGTAGAGCGTGCGATTCGTGATGCCGAGGCGCTTCGCGGCGGCCGCCGTCGAGAGCCATCGGATCTCCTCACCTGCAGCTTTGGTGTTCATGTGCTCATCGGTCACGGTCATGAGGGCCATGGTACGACGGGGTGGGCGCGTTTCGGTGGATTTCGATGCGTTTTCGTGCGAGGGCGCCAAACGCGAGAGCGCACGGCCTCCTGGGTGCTGTGAGCGATCCGATCGCCCGCGGCGCCCGGTTCTCGATTTGACGTGTTTCGATGAGTCTCAGTACCTTCTCGGCGCTTGATGAGATCGGCCCTTGGCGAGGGCTGACGGCGGCGGAAACGGCGGGAGGGATCGGCGGAGATGAAGAGCACCAACGCGCTCTTGGAGCGCGCCCGTGCGCACGGCGGAGACCGCGATGAGACGCGGTCACGGCAAGTCGCAGGTGTCGTCGCGTCACGGGGCAGGCGACCATCGGGACGCGCCCTGGTCGGAGGGCTTCTCGTGGCGATCGCGGCAGTCGGCGCGTTCGTCCTCGCCACTCCCAAGCCGCACGCGCCGACCCGCTACGTCGTCGCTGCGCACTCTGTCGAGGCGGGCGCTCGGCTCACCGCCGCAGACCTGACGACGGTCCCGGTTGACCTCCCGCCCGAGCAGGCAGCGCTGGCGTTCACCGAGCCGTCGACCCTCGCTGGTGCCACCTCGCTGGGTCCCCTCGCGAGCGGCCAGCTGGTGCAGGCGCCCGCGCTCGCGAGAGGCCCATTGTCGCCTTTCGAGGTCTCCCTGTCCGTCGACTCCGATCGCGCGCTCGACGGCCGCCTCGTGTCCGGTGAGCACGTCGCGGTGCTCGCCACCTATGGCAGCGGCCCCGACGCCGTGACGCTCACGGTCGCGAGCACGGCGCTGGTCGAACGGCTGTCGAAACCGGCCGGCCTCGCAGTCGGCACCAAGGACGTGGTGACGCTCGGCCTGCAGGCCGAGGCCGACGTCGATGCGGTCGTGCACGCGGCGCGCGCCGGCGAGCTGACCCTGGTGCGCACCGACTCCGCGACTCTTGGCCTCGCCTACCAGCCCACCGTCGTCCCCGACGCGCTCGAGGCGGCGCCGTGATCCCCGGCGAGCGGTACGTCGTGCTCGGCCTCGCGTCCGCGCGGTCCGCGTGGTTCAGCGACCTCGCGCGGCTGGCCACGGCGGGCGGAGTCCCGATCGAGTTCCTCAAATCGGTCAGCGCCGAAGAGACGCGAGTACGGCTCGCGTCAGGCCGGTCGTTCTCGGCGCTGCTCGTCGATGGCGGTCTCCCGTCGGTCGACCGCGACCTGCTGGACGAGGCGCGTCGCTCGGGGGTGGCGGTCTTCGTCGTCGCCGACCCACGAGTGATCCGGGACTGGGACGCGCTCGGCGCGACTGCCGTGCTTGCCCGTGACTTCAGCGTCGAAGACCTGATCACCGCGCTCGACGGCATGACAAGAGCGATCCCCCGCGGCGTCGCCGGCGCCGCGCCCATCGCGAGCCCCGTTCGGGCGTGGGCCGGTGACCTCGTCGCGGTGACCGGTGCGCGGGGATCGGGCGCGTCCACGATCGCGGCCGCGGTCGCACAGGGACTCGCGGCCCGACATCGTCCGGGAGCCGTCCTGCTCGCCGACCTCGCGCTCGACGCAGACCAGGGCGTGCTCCACCACGCGCCCGACATCGTCCCCGGGCTTCCCGAGCTCGTCGAAGCGCATCGCGGCGGGTCGCTCGGCCCGTCGGCCGTCCACTCGATGGTGTTCGACGTCGAGGAGCGCGGCTACCACCTGCTCCTGGGGATGCGCCGACGCCGAGGCTGGTCGTCGCTCCGGCCACGGGCCCTCGACGCAGCCCTCGACTCACTGCTCGGGGCCTACCCGATGGTCGTCGGGGACGTCGATCCCGACGTCGACGGCCACCACGAGTGCGGCTCCTTCGAGGTCGAGGAACGCAACGCGATCTCGCGCACCGTGCTCGCTCGCGCGAAGCGCGACCGTCGTCGTCGGTACGGCCACGACCGGCGGGCTGCACAGCCTCGCCCAGGTCCTTCGCGACGTGCTCGAGCACGGCGTCGATCCCCTGCGGCTCGTCACCGTGGTCAACCATGCGCCGAGATCGCCCCGCGAGCGCGCGGCCATCGCTCGGGCCCTCCCTCTGCTGACCAGGTCCGGTTCCACAGGCTCGCCAGTCGGCGCACCGCTCTTCGTCGTCACTCGTCGCGCCGTCGAGGACGCAGTGCGGGCAGGGCGGCCGCTCCCCGCTCCGCTCGTCACGCCGACGACGAGGGCGGTCAGCACCGTCCTCGAGACCCGGGCGCTCACGTTCGAAGAGCTCGACGACGAGCGTCCGGAGCCGGTCGCTCCCGGAAGCTTGGGGCGTTGGACCGAGCCCGAGGCCGACGCGGTATGACCACCACGTTCGACGCCGCGCTCGCAGCGTCACCCCTCGTCGAGATCGAGCGCCGCGTGCAAGACCGCGCGAAGCGCACAGGACTCCACGACCAAAGCACCGAAGCGTTGAGAGCGATGCTCGTGGACGAGGTCGATCGCTGGAACGTCGACTTCCAGCGCGGCATCCGGCCGACGCCAGTCGCCGACCCCGAGAGCGTCGTCGACCGCGCCCTGCGAAACCTCAGCGGCTACGGGCCGTTGGCGCCACTCCTCGTCGATGACGACGTCTGGGAGATCGAGATCAACGCTCCTGACGCGATCTTCGTCAAGCGACACGCGGGTCCGAGCGGGTTCCACGACGAGGTCTTCCACGACGACGATCACGTGCTCCGCACGCTCACGCGCTTGCTCGACGACGCGCCCGGCGCCCACCGCAAGCTCGATCCGGCGGAGGGACTGCAAGACGCGCGCCTCGACGACGGATCGCGCGTGCACATCGTCCACGGTGACGTCGGCCGCGGCGGGCACATGCTCGTCAACATCCGGAAGTTCACGGGCGTGCCGATCCGCTCGCTCGACGAGCTCGTCGAGCTCGGCGCCGTCGAACCGGCAGTCGCTGCATTCCTCGCCGCGTGCACGAAGGCACGCGCGTCCATCGTGTTCGCGGGCGCACCCGGTGCGGGCAAGACCACGTTGCTGTCGTGCTGCCTCGCAGAGCTCGAGCCGTCGCTGCGCGTCGTCGTGGCGGAAGAGGTGTTCGAGGCCGACATCGCGCTTCCGAACGTCGCCCAGATGCAGACCCGGCCGGCGCGGGCCGATCGACCTGAGGTCGACCTCCGACGACTCGTCGCGGGGTTCCTGCGGATGGCTCCCGACGTCGCCGTCGTCGGCGAGGTGCGCGACCGCGAGGCGCTCTCCTTGCTCCTCGCGCTGTCCTCAGGGGTCACCGGCTACACGACGATCCACGCGAGCTCGGCCGCTCAGGCCCTCAGCCGCCTGCGGTTCCTGAGCCAGCTGTCCGAAGCGGGGAGACACCTCCCATTCGCAGCACTGACCTCGCTCGTGAGCGACGCGATCGACGTGGTCGTCCACTCGGCGCGCACTCGCGACGGAGTGCGGATCACCAGCGTCGTCGCAGTCGAAGAGCTGGTCAGCGGGCCCGATTCGCCTCACTTCACGCTGACCGAGGTGTTCGCACCGGACGGGCCAGGGGGTCGCCTGCAGTGGACGGGAGAGCTTCCCGAACGCCTCCAGCGACGGTTCGGCGAGCGCGGCCTCGTGGTGCGGACAGTCCTGTCGGGAAGCGGTCGATGAGCCGATCGCAGCTCGCCCCCGCACTCATCGCTTGCCTGGCCGCCTATGGCGCGCACCTCGTCTACACGAGCCTGGCGCTTCGCTGGAACGGCGTGACGCCTGGCCCCAGGGCCCGTCGGACGCCGGGTCGCCGGCTCGCGCTTCCGCCGGTCACCGGGCTGTCGGTCAGGGCCGTGGTGGTCGGGGCGGCAGCCGCGCTCGCTGCGCTCGCGCTATTCGGCGCGCTTCTGCCGGCCGCGATCAGCGGCGCGCTCTGCATCGCGATCGCCGTCGTGTCCGCGCGGGCGGAGCTCGATCGGAGGCAAGACCGCGTCGCCGCGGCGTGGCCAGCGGTCCTCGACGAGACGCGGGTGCTCTCCGGGGCCGCGGGTCGCCCGATCCCTCAGGCCCTCTTCGAATCGGGACGACGCGCCGCTCCCGGAGTCCGAGAGGCGTTTGCCACTGCGCAACGAGAGTGGCAGGCGTCGACTGACTTCGGCCGAGCACTCGGTGTGCTGAAGGCCGAGCTCGCCGAGCCCAGCAGCGATGTGATCTGCGAGACGCTGCTCGTCGCCCATCAGGTCGGAGGGAGCGGCGTCGATCGCCGGCTCGAAGCCCTCATCCAAGACCGCGTCCGCGAGCTCGACCTGCGTCGGGATGCGACGTCGCGACAAGCCGGCGCTCGCTTTGCGCGCAAGTTCGTCCTGATCGTCCCCGTCGGAATGGCACTCGTCGGCCTGTCGCTCGGCACCGGACGGGCTGCATACGAAGGGCGGACTGCGCAGGCCATCGTCGCCGCGGCCCTCGCACTCATCGCGGTGTGCTGGGTGTGGGCCGGACGGATCCTCCGGTTGCCCCGAGCCGAGCGGATGTTCACGTGAGCCGCGCGATGCTCGGTTGCGGCGTGATCGTCTGGGTCGGTGCGACCCTCGCCCTCGCCGACACCCGTTGGGCTCGCCGGGTCTCGCTTGCTCGACGACTTACCGCCGGCCGCCGAGAGGGGTCCGCCACACCGTCCGCCCTCGACTGGCTGAGCGACTCGGCCGGGACGTTGGGAGACGTCGTCGCTCGCGCCCTCGGCGTGCACGACGACCTGACGACGCGGCTCACCCGCGTGCACTCCGACCTCGACGCGAGCGCGGTGCGGCTACGTCAGGTCGGTTGGTGCGTTGCCGGTCTCGCCCTCGGCCTGCTCATCGCAGCAGCCGGGGGCGCGACGACGGGTGTCGCGGTGCTCCTCACAATCACCCCAGCCGCGCTGGGGTTCCTCCTCGTAGAGCACCGCGTCACCCTGGCGTCTGACGCATGGAAGCGGCGCGTCGCAGCCGAGCTCCCCGTCGTCACCGAGCAGCTCGCGATGTTGCTCGGCGCGGGCTACGCACTCGGGCCTGCGCTCGGCCGGCTCGCCGATCGGGGTCGAGGCGCGTGCGCGCAGGACCTTCGGCGAGCGCTGACGCGCGTCGGTCAGGGCCTCTCGGTCAGCGCCGCGCTCCGCGAGTGGGCCGCAACCGTCGAGGTCCCGTCGGTCGACCGGCTCGTCTCGATCCTTGCGCTCGAGCGCGAGACCACCGATCTCGGCCGCCTCGTCTCGGAGGAAGCCGCGGCGATGCGACGCGAGTCGCACCGAGACCTCATCGCCTTGGTCGAGCGACGCAACCAGCAGGTGTGGATCCCCGTCACGGTCGCCGCGCTCGTGCCCGGAGCGATCCTGCTCGCCATCCCCTTCCTCGCTGCGATGCAGCTGTTCGCCCAATCCTGATCACCCGAAGGAGAACCATGTCGTACATCCAACGAATCGCTGCTACCGCGACTGCGCTCGCCGTCCACGCGTGGGATCGAGTCGCGGCCGACGACCGCGGTGAAGGTGTCATCTCGTCTGCGATCGCGGTCCTCGTGATGGCACTGCTCGGCGCGCTGATGTGGGTCGCGTTCAAGGCCATCTTCGCCGACGCCTCGGCCCGCACCTCGACCCAGGTCGGGCAGATCGGTTCGTGACCGTCAGCCGGCTTCGCGGCGAGCGCGGGTCGGGCATCGTGTCGTCGCTCGCTGGTGTCACCATGTTCCTCGCGTTCCTGTTGCTCGCCGTCCATGTGGTGGTAGGCCTCTACGCGGCGTCGGTCGTGACCGAGGCGGCAGCCGCGGGCGCGAGGCGCGTCGCCGGGTCGTCCGTGACCGACCATCCCGAAGTCCCGAACCGCGCCGAGGCGAAGATCCGCGACGCGCTCGGCGTGCTGGGTGAAAGCGCCTCGATCAGCTGGGACCTCGGCCCTGACACTGTCGCGGTGACCGTGCGCGTGAGCCGCCCGGGGTTCTTGCGCGCGTTCGGTGCGGGCTCGATCGAGCGGACCGTGAGGGTCCGCCGCGAGGTGCTGCGGTGAGGCAGCGCGCCTCCGGTGACGCGGGTCAGGTCGGCGGCTTCGAAGCGCTGCCGTTCGGCGTGTTGATCTTCGTCGTCGGCGTGCTCCTCATCACGAACGCGTGGGCGGTGATCGATGCAAAGCTCGCCGCCACCGCGGCCGCCCGTGAAGGTGCAAGGGCGTACGTCGAAGCGGCGGAAGCGAGTGACGCCGAGTCCGACGCGATCGACGCCGCGCGCTCCGAGCTCACAGCGCGGGGCCGAGATGTGTCGCGGAGCAGCCTGCACGTCATCGCCGGCGCGTTCGAGCGGTGCCGTCTCGTGACGCTCGAGGTGAGCTACGACGTGCCGACGCTGACCTTGCCCTTCGTCGGCGGATGGGGAGACGGCATTCACGTCAGCGCGCGCCACGGCGAGATCGTCGATCCGTACCGCAACGGACCCGAAGGCGAGGCGGACTGTGCGTGACCGGCTGCACTCCGATCGAGGCAGCGTGTTGGCCCTCGTGCCCGCGGCCGTGCTCGTCCTCATCGTGCTCGCGGCGATCGCGGTCGACACCACGACTGAGTACCTCGCACGACGAGAGCTCGCGGCGGCTGCCGACGCGGCCGCGAACGACGCGGTGACCTTTGGCCTCGACGAGGCGCGCTTCCGCGAGACCGGTGAGTTCGTGCTCGACCCCGATCGCGCTGAGGAAGCCGTGCGCCGCGCGCTCGCCGCTCGGTCGAGCGCCGTGATCGACCGTGCGGCGGTGGCGGTGGACTCCGATCCGGAGGACGGCACCGTGACCGTCACGTTGCGATCGTCAGCCCACCTGGTGTTCTCCCCTGCGTTGCCGGGCGCGCCTCACGACGTCGACGTCGTCGCGCGTGCAACTGCGGACGTCTACGTAGGCGACTGACTCCTGCCGACCGTCACTCGCCGGGATGCTTCTCGAGGAACTCGAGGATCAGCTGGTGCTTCTTCGTGTCGCACTCCATCATGTCGACGAGCAAGCTCCAGATGGTCGTGTCCTTGACGGTCTTCAGCGACTTCTGCAGGCGATGCAGGTCGCGCTCGTCGGCCCGCTCCACCTCGAGGAACTCGCGTGCGGCCTCTCGCACCGTCTCGGCCTCCTTCGAGCGGCTCAGGTGCGGCACCTGCGGCTCGACTTCGCGGAGCTCGGCGTTCGACTGCAGCGCGTTGCGCCACTCGTCGAACAGGCGGTGATGTCGCGCCTCGTCCTCCATGATGAGCTTCAGCAGGTACGACACGTGCCCGCCGGCGCTCTCCGCGAGCGCCGCGTAGCGATCGACGAGCGCGAGCTCGTTCTGCATGTGGTCTGTCAGGTGCTCGTACAGATCGTGCTCCCAGGCGCTCAGCCCGACCGGTGGCTCCGTGTTCGTCGTCATATGTGAATCTTTGCCCACAGACGCGCGCGCAGGCAGGGCCGAAGGTCCCTGCTCAGAGGGGCTTGCGGAACCAGTTGTCGCTGCTGCCGCGGGGGTAGTCCTCGACCGTCGCGACGAGCTCGTAGCCGTGCTTGAGGTAGAAGCCGGGAGCCTGGAACCCGTGGCTGCCGAGCACCATCTGGTGGCATCCCCGCCTGAGGGCTTCGGCCTCGGCGGCTTCCAACATCGCCGAGCCCTTGCCGCCGCGACGCTGCGACTCGTCGAGCCACAGCATGTCGATCTCGCAGGTGCCTCCCCACGTCCACCCGTAGAGCCCCGCGACCATCCGTCCGTGCGAGTCGCGCTCGAAGATGGCGAGCTCCTTGCCGTCACGGATGCCGGTAGTGGCGAAGTTGAACTCGTTCAGCAGGTCTTCGAGCTCGCTGACGTTACGAGGGTCGGGCTCTACCTCGATCTCGAACTCGACGTCCATGTCGCGATCATGGTCGCGATCATGCAGGAACCGCGAGCACGTCGCCGTCTCGATGTGTCCGGGGCGTGTTCGTGCGCTGGAAGATGCCGACGCCGTCGGTGCCGACGTCGGTGTTCGGGCAGTCGCCGCCGGATGGGAACGTCACTCGCACGCGCGTCGGCGAGATGACGCGGCCGGACCCGGTCGTCCACTCGGGCCTCGACCAGCGGGCCATCGCGCTCGGGTGATCGCACCGGGCGAAGACCTCCGACCACATCGTCACCGACGTCAGCCGATCGCCGCCGGTGAGAAGGTCGCGCACGAGCTGCGTGTGCCCGGTCGTCGTGTCGGTGATCTCGCCACGCCAGCCCGCGTCGGACCGCGAGATGCGCAGGCGATAGGGCACGCCCTGCTGCCACGGGTAGTCGCGCGTATTCGGGTCGTTCGGCGTGCTCGGAAGCGGTGAGGGAGTGCCCTGCAGCACCGCGCCCCACTGCCCGAACTTCGGATACCCACCCCAGTTCGCGGCACGAGAGCCCGGATAGCGCGGGTTCCACTGCAAGCCCAGGTGCGCGCCACCGTGGTCGGTGGTCGCGTCGTTGAATGTGGCCTGCAACGCCCAGAAGTAGAGCCGATCGACGACCGGCGCCTCGACGACCTCGAGTGTCACCTCGACGGCGACGACGGGCTCGGGCGGCGCGTCCTGCCACCACAGGTGGAACGAAGAGACGCCCTTGCCGGGCTCACCAGTTCCCGGTGTGACCCGAGCGACCCAGCGGCGCCATCCGGACACGGCGCCACCCTAAGCGTCAGCTCCCGAAGATCTCGCTCGGCTTGAGGTGCGGATGCGCACTCGTGAGGATCTCGAAGGCATCGGGATCGACGAAGCGAGTCACGACTTCGAGGCTGCCGTACACACCCGACGTCACTTGCTCGATCCAGAGCTCACGGGCCCGACCGAGCCAGCGGAACAGCGCGGTCACGTACCGCTCGAAGTCCGCATCGTCGAGTGCGAGCGTGCACAGCGCGATGCAGCGCGCGTTGTACCGGAAGATCAGCTGTCCGTCGACCCACTCGGGCGGTTGGAAGCCGAGGGGGTAGCGCGCCTTCCACTGCTCGACCTCGGGGAACCCGCCGGGGCACAGCTCTTCTTCGATCTCGCGGCACTGGTCGCGCCACGCTTCGTCCTCGATGTCCTCGAGGTCGGTCATCGCAACGGGGATGATCCCCCTCTGCTCGATCAGCACCTCGGGATCGCCCGCGGTCGCGTCGATCTGCACGGTCACCTCGTAGTGCACGGCGTACGCAAGCGAGTACGCCCGGTCCCTGACGTATGCGGTGCGTCGGGACAGGTAGTCCTCGACGATCTGCTCCAACACGTCGTCTACCGGCGGGGTCATCATTCCTCCTGGGGCGAAATACCAGGAGACAGAACGCCGCTCACCAATCGAACGTTCCGATTCGGATCGAGATGAGCCGAACGGACTATTGCTGTGACGTCGGTCTCTGTGTTGGACGATGGGCGCGCACGTCGAGCCGCACGAACACCTGATCGAAGCCGCCGTCGGGCCGTCCCATCTCGTCGAGTCGATCGAGCACCTCGGCCCGGAACTCGCGGTGCGCCTCCGCGGGCATGGTCGCCTCGTAGGCCTGGAAGCACTGGCTCTCGAGCCAGCCGATCACCGCCGCGCGGTCGAAGGCGCGGTGCTGGGCAACGGTGCGGACCCAGCCGTGCTCGACCGAGAACCCGGCCGCCTCGACGAGCTCGAGGTAGCACCCTGCACCCAAGAACGTCCACGGAGTGGTCGGGCCGCCGAGCCGTGAGGAGACGCTGTCGAGCAGGTCGCACATCGCGCGCACGTTGTCGCCGCCACCCATCTCGAGGCGCAGGACCCCGCCGGGCCGGAGAACGCGGAAGCACTCGGCGAGCAGGGCGGGATGGTCCGCCTCCGGCACCCAGTGCAGCGCGGAACGGCTCATCACCACGTCGAAGGCCGCGTCGTCGGGCACGAGCATCGCGAGGTGTTGCACCGGACCCGTCACGAACGACTGGTTGGCGCCGGCTCGCGTGCGAGCCTCGTCGATCATCGAGGGCTGGGCGTCGAGCCCGAGGACGTGACCCTCGCGCACGAGGTCGGCGAGCGTGCGCGTGAAGTCGCCCGATCCGCAGCACAGGTCGAGCACACGATCGGTCGGCGTGAGCGGCAACGTCTCGAGGAACGCGGCGTCGTGCACGCGGTGATGGCCCGTGTTGGCCGCATAGCCCTTCCCATCCCACTCGGGAAGGAACGTCACATCCTGTTTCATATTCTGAGACACCTGTTCTGCCATGTGGACAGCGTAGCATCGGCGCATGTTGGAGTGCGATGCCCTTGTGGTCGGAGGCGGGTTCGGCGGTGCCTACGCGGCCCGTGAGCTCGAGCGCCAGCTCGGACATCGGGCCGAGCGAGTGGTGCTGGTGACGCCGGAGAACTTCCTCCTCTTCTCACCGCTGCTCGCCGAGGCGGCCTCGGGCACGATCGAACCCCGCCACGCGGTCGTGCCGCTGCGGCCAATGCTGAAGAAGGTGCACGTCATCACCGGTGCCATCGACTCGGTCGAGGTCGACGCCCACACCGCGGTCGCGACCGATCACGCGGGAGTGCGCCACGATCTGCACTACCAAGCCCTTGTGCTCGCGCCGGGGTCGGTGCCGTCGACGTTTCCGATTCCCGGGCTCGCCGAAGAGGCCGTCGGCTTCAAGACGTTGCCCGACGCGATCTGGCTGCGGAACCGAGTGCTCGCGCAGCTCGAGGCCGCCCACGACCTTCCCGACGACGACCTTCGCCGCGAGCTGCTCACGTTCACGTTCGTCGGTGGCGGCTATGCGGGAGTCGAGGCGCTCGCCGAGCTCGAGTCGCTCACTCGCGACGCGCTGCGCATGTACCCACGCCTGCGCGCGGTCGACCTGCGCTGGGTGCTCATCGAGGCGAGCGACACGGTCCTCCCGAACCTCAGCCCCCGCCTTGCGACCTACACGCTTCGCTACCTGCGCAGCCGTGGCGTCGACGTGATGCTCGAGACCCGGCTCACGTCGTGCGTCGACAAGCTCGTCGAGACCGAGGGCGCCAACACGAAGACCTTTCGCACGGGCACGCTCGTGTGGACCGCGGGCCAGCGGCCTTCGCCGTTCGTCGCCTCGCTCGGACTGCCCATGACGAAGGAAGGTCGGCTCATCACCGATCAGCACCTCGCAGTGCCCGATCACCCCGGAGTCTTCGCGCTCGGCGACGCAGCCGCCGTGCCCGCAGCGGAAGGCGGCATGTCGCCGCAGACCGCGCAGCACGCGTTCCGACAGGGCGTGGTCGCGGGCCGCAACGTCGCCGCGTGGCTCGGACACGGCGAGCCGACGTCGTTCGACTACCACGACCGCGGCCTCGCAGTGACGCTCGGCAAGTGGCAAGGCGTCGCCGAGGTGAAGGGCTACACGTTCAAGGGCTTCGTTGCATGGTGGATGGGCCGCAGCTACCACCTCTTGATGATCCCGGGCCTCGCCCGCAAGAGCCGCGTCGTCACCGACTGGACCATTTCGCTGCTGTTCCCGCGCGACATCGCGCAGCTCGGCGCGCTCGGAAAGCCGACGCCGCTGCCCTGACCGCGTGGCTCAGTCGCGGTCGAGGTGCGGAGCGAGGTCCTGCGCGGTCCAGAACCCGATGAGCGGGCGTTCGCGGCGATCGCCGAGCGCATACGCGCCGAGCCGAGCGCGCGCGTCGGGCAGACGGAGGTCGATCGCATCGAAGAACGCCTGTGGCCCAGCAGCACGCAGCGCGAGGTCGCCCTCTGACCCCTTCCGAGGCAGCTGCGGGGTGAGGAGGACGATCGGCCCGTTCACGTGGTCGCGCACGGCGGAGACGCGGCCCAGCGTGCGCCATACGACGTCGGTGCGAGCGAGGCCTCCGCGGTGCGACGTCGACGCCCCGGCGACCTCGAACACCCACGGGAGGCCGGCGCGATCCTCGGCAACGAGGCTCACCGCGACTCCGGTGCGCCGCACCCGACGGTTGCGCCCCGTGATCGTGAACCCGGCATCGACGAGCACTTCCTCCGCGAGCTTCTTCGCGCCCTTCACCGGATCGGCGAGCGCGCTCGCCTCTGCGGGCATGCCTTCGAGCGCGACCCGTCGCCGAGCGATGTCGACGTACATCGGGTCGAGGTCGTAGCCGACATACCGGCGGCTCATGCGAGCTGCTGCGACGAGCGCGGTGCCGCTTCCCATGAAGGGGTCGAGCACGAGGTCGTCGACGTAGGTGTACAGCGCGATGAGCTTCTCGGGCAGCTCGGTGGGGAACGGCGCGGGGTGCCCGACTCGCCGCGCGCTCTCCGGCGCGATCTCCCACACGTCGAGGGTGAGCGACATGAAGTCCTCGGTGGTCAGTGTCGCGTCGTGAGGCAGGCCCTCGATGCGTCGCGCCTTTGCCGTGCGGGCGCGGTCGAACCGGCCCTTGCTCGCGACCACCACACGCTCGGTGAGGTCGCGGAGCACGGGGTTGGCCGGGCTGCGGAAGGAGCCCCACGCGCACGATCCACTCGCGCCCTCCCCCTTCTGCCAGATGATCTCGCCCCGGAGGAGCAGGCCGAGGCGGTCCTGGAGGATCGTGATCACGTCGGCCGACAGCGAGCGATACGGCTTGCGTCCGAGGTTCGCGACGTTGACCGCGACGCGGCCGCCAGGCTCGAGCTTGCGCGCGCACTCGGCGAACACCTCGGTGAGCATCTCGAGGTACTCGAGGTACGAGCTCGGCACGCCCTCGCGCTCGAGCTCCTCCTCGTAGTGCTTGCCCGCGAAGTACGGCGGCGACGTGACGACGAGCGCGACCGAGCCGTCGTCGAGCTCGTCCATCGATCGCGCGTCACCGCACACGAAGGGGTCGGCGACCTCTTTCGGCGGAGGAACGTCGTCATCGGTCGAGAGCTCGGGGGGCTGGAAGCGTTCGTAGAAGGCGGTCGCGTCGTGGCTCTCGCGGCGGCCGACCCCGAAGTTCGACGTAGCCGTCGGCCGTCGCTCCCGCATCGGGCCGACGCTAGGCGGCCGGGGCCAGCCACGACGTGACGAACGACTCGTTGCACGTCGGCGGCCCGATGCGACAATGGCCCGATGCCGGCGACCCGGGTGAGGCTGCATGCCGTCTCCGGCACGATCGTCGTCTCCGCCGAGGAACGTGACGATGTCGGCATCGGCCCGGACGCGGTGCGCGAGATCGGCGACGACGGCACGATCGAGGTGCACGGCAAGAAGAAGTCCTCCCCGCTGCGCGTCTCGGTCCCCGTGGGCAGCGACGTCACCGTGGGCACAGTGTCAGGCGACATCGAGCTCATCGGCGTGCTCGGCTCGGTGCGCGTCACCTCCACGAGCGGCTCGATCGAGGTCGACTGGGCCGACAGCGCCGACCTCCGCACGACCAGCGGACGCGTCGTCGTCGGCAAGTGCAACGGCATGTGTCGCGTGTCGAACAAGAGCGGCAAGGTCGTCGTGAACGAAGCCGGCGAGGGAGCGATCTCGTCTGTGTCGGGAAGCGTGCACATAGACGCGAAGAGCCTCGTCGAGGTGCGCACCGTGAGCGGCAAGGTGGACGTGCAGGCAGGCGCCGGCGGGCCCGTGCGCGTGCACACCGTGTCGGGGTCGATCGAGGTCGCCCTGCCGCCGGGAGTGAAGCCGAACGTGCAGCTCGGCGGCAGAGGCAAGGTGCGCCACGACTATGAGCCGGGCGACGACGTGCAGGTCGAGGTGAGGACGGTCAGCGGCAAGATCGCGATCGCCGCAGGCTGATGACACCCGCGCCCGGACGCTCAGCGACCGCGACCACCGCGGCCGAGGAGATCTGGGGCGCGATCGTGTTCACCGACATCGTCGGGTTCACCGAGTTCACCGCGCTCGAAGGCGACGAGCAGGCGCTCGCGCTGCTGCGCACCCAAGAGGACCTCGTGAACGATGCGATGCCCGCCGATGCGCGCGTCGTGAAAGAGCTCGGCGACGGACTGCTGCTGTGGTTCCCCGATGCACCGAGCGCGTTGGACACGACGCTCCGCCTCCAATCGAGCTTCGAGGACGCGTCGACGACGGGGCTGCCGCTCTGGGTGCGCATGGGAGTGCACTGCGGCAAAGCGCTCGTCAAGGGGGCCGACCTCATCGGCCACGACGTGAATGTGGCCGCGCGCATACTCGACGTCGCCGGTCCCGGCGAGGTGCTCGCCTCAGAGCAAGCGCGCTTGGATGTCGAAGGCAGACTTCCGGGTGTCGCGTTCGACGAGCTCGGCCCTGTCGTCATGAAGGGCATCCCGACGCCCGTTCGGCTCTGGCGAGCGACGCGGCTCTGATCGATGCCTTCGCCGCGCGAGGTCACTGTCGTCATCGACGCGCCCCGAGGCGCGCTGCCGGCGTTCATCCTCGCATCGCCCTGGTGGCAGGAGGCCGAGCCGGTGGTCACTGAGGTGCGCGAGCGGTTCGGGCTCGAGATCGTGGTGCTGCGACTGCTCGACGGCGACGTGCCGTTCGAGACGCCCGTGACCTATCTCGCCGAGCTCATACGGGGTGACGTGGGCGACCTGCTCGCGCCATGGGAGAAGCCGCTCACCGACGATCCCCTCCGGCTGCCCTACGCGCATCCCGGAGGCCCCGACGCCGATCTCGCATGGGCAGCGGGCCACGTGACGATCACTGGCCCGCCCGTGCAGATCCGGACGTGGAACCTGTCGTCCATCTGGAAGATCCCCACTGACGACGGGCTCGTGTGGCTGAAGCACGTGCCGGCGTTCTTCGCGCACGAATCCGCGATGCTGCGCGCGCTCGGCAACGACGCACGCGTGCCTCGACTCATCGCCGGCGAGCCGGGACGGATGCTGCTCGCCGACGTTCCCGGCCACGACTGCTACGAAGCCGACGGCGAGCAGCTCGAGGCGATGCTCGACACGCTCGTCTCGCTGCAGATCGAGTGGGTCGGCCGCGAGGAGGAGCTGCTCGCGCTCGGCGCGCCCGACTGGCGTTGCGCGACGTACCTCGAGCTCGCTGCCGACGTGGTCGCACGCGGCGCGCCCCCGACAAGCGAGGGGTCCTCGACGCCTTCGTCGCGCGGCTGCCGTCGATCTTCGACGACCTCGACGCGTGCGGCGTGCCCGACACCTTCGTCCACGGCGACTTCCATCCGGGCAACGTGCGGTGGTCGCATGGCGCCCCGGTGATCCTCGATTGGGGCGACGTCGGAGTGGGACATCCGCTGCTCGACCGTCCTGCGTTCATGGAGCGCGTCGGCGAGCGGGCGCCGGCGCTGCACGAGCGCTGGATGCGGCGCTGGACGGAGGCGGTGCCTGGAAGCGACCCCACGCGCGCGGCCGAGCTCATCGCGCCGGTCGCGCAGATGCGTCAGGCGATCATCTACCAGCGCTTCCTCGACGGCATCGAGGAGAGCGAGCGGGTGTACCACCGCGCCGACGTCCCCGAGCGGCTCGCGTCGGTCGCGGCGATGCTCGGTGGATGACCGCGAGACGCGTCAGTCGCGCTCAGTCGACGCGGTCCCACCCATGGCCGACCTCTCTGAACTTGTGCACGTAGACGAGGAACGTGTCGACGCCCTGCTCGTGTTCTTGCTCGGTTCGGTGCTCGGGGAGATGCCCGATCGCGCGGAAGGAGCGGCGCAGGTGCGCGCCGACCGAGGAGCGTTCAGTCGGCGGACTCGCGCTCAGGGCTGGCGGCCTGTCCACGCGACGATCTGGTCGATGAGCGGCGCGTCGTCGGCCACTGGCACGACCGGCTTGAAGACGGGGAACTGCTCTCGCCCCTCGGCGGGCAGGCCCTGCTTGTAGGACTCGAATGCGAGGTCGAGCACCTCGGGCTGCCACTCGCCCCATTGGCCCGTCGCAGTCGCGAGGTCCCAGGTGTGGACGACGATCTCGCCCGTGAACTGCGCGAGCACCGCGCCGCCCGGGAGCTCCGCCCACGGCAACGTGATGACCTTGCCGAGCAACGCCTCGTCGTCCCACGCGGCACGGGCCTCGGCCGCCGACTTGGCCCAGTGCTCGCGCCACTGATCGAAGGGCACAGCCACCTCGGCGACCGCGCCGTACTCGTCGCCGCGCCCGAGGCTGGCGACGGTGGGCGGCGCGGAGAGCAGGTGATCGGCGAGGGTCCGCACGTCGAAGTCGGAGCACGGGGTCGGGAGATCGAGCTGGTCTTCGGTGACGGCACCGATGACCTCGGCCGCGGAGCTCATCGCACCGGCGAGCAGGACTCGGGGATCGTTTCGCTTGGTTGCCATGGCGCCATCATGCGCCTCGGAACCGGACAGCATGTGGCCGGTTTGTGAAGTCAGAATGACGGTCATGCGAGCCGATCGGCTGGTCGCGATCCTCCTGCTCCTGCAGGCCAAGGGACAGGTCACCGCGGGCGAGGTCGCGGCCGAGCTCGAGGTGAGCGAACGCACCGCCCGCCGTGACCTCGAGGCGCTCGGCATGGCCGGGCTACCGATCTACTCACGTCAGGGGCGCAACGGCGGATGGCAGCTGATCGGGGGCGGCCGCACCGACCTGAGCGGCCTGACCGCAGCCGAAGCCCGGGCGCTCTTCCTCGTCGCCGGCCCGTCGTCGTCGGCGACACCCGAGGTGAAGGCCGCGCTCCGCAAGCTCGCCCGCGCGCTCCCCGAGACGTTCCGCCCCGACGCCGAGGCCGCGTCGACAGCGATGATCATCGACCCGGTCGGCTGGGACAACGTCGCCGCTCCTCGCAAGGAACCGACACACCTCGACGCGGTACAGCGCGCGGTGATCGAAGGCCAGCAGCTCGTCCTCGGCTACGTCGCCCGCGATCAGGCGAGCTCGACACGCGTCGTGCACCCGCTCGGGCTCGCGACGAAAGGAACCGCGTGGTACCTCGTCGCCGACACCGAGGCGGGGCTCCGCACGTTCCGCGTCGACCGCATGACATCGGTCGAGCCAACGGGCGAACGCGTCGTGCGGCCAGCCGGCTTCGACCTCGCAGAAGCGTGGAAGCTCATCACCGACGAGGTCGACCAGCGCCGCGCCCCGCTGCGAGCGAACGCGCTGGCGAGCGGCGAAGTCGTGTGGGATCTCCGACACATGTTCGGCACGCGCGTGCGAATCGGGCCGACAACGCCCGACGGCCGCGTCGAAGTCGAGCTGCGGGGGCAGAGCCCGTGGCTGCTCGCCGCGGAGATCGCCGGCTTCGGATCCTTGGTCGAGGTGCTCGACCCGACCGAGGTCCGCGAGCAGCTCTCCCGCCTCGCGTCCGAGCTCGCCACCACCTACGGCACCAGCAGCGCCCGCCCTACGATCAGCGGATGACGCCCGAAGAGCACCATCGGGCCGCGGGCGCCGCATTCCAGGCCGACGACCTCATCGAGTGCCGTCGCCAGGCCGAGGCGGCGTTCCGTGGCTTCCGAGACCGGGGCGACCTGTGCGCTGCCGGCCGGGTCGCCATCTCGCTCGCCGAGCTCCACGACAACGCGCTCGGCAACGCGGCAGCTGGCCGCGGATGGCTCGATCGGGCTCGGCGCGCGCTCGACGAGGTCGGTCCGTGCGTCGAGTGGGGCTACTACGAGCTCGCGTACATGGCGTGCGACCGTCCCGATGTCGACGAGCTCGAGGCCAGTGCCGATCGGGCCCTCGCCATCGCGCTCGAGTTCCACGATCACAACCTCGAGGTGCGAGCGCTGGCGGACGGCGGACTGGCCCTCGTCACGCAGGGTCGAGTGCGAGAGGGGTTCGATCGCCTCGACAGCGCCATGGCCGCGATCTCCGCCGGCGAGGTGGACGACTTCAACATCGCGGGCAAGTGCTTCTGCTCGATGTTGAGCGGATGCGAGCGCGTGGGCGATGTCAATCGCGTCGACGAGTGGGTCCGCGTGGTGCACGAAGCGGTGACGGGAGCGACCGGAGGACCGCCGCCGACGGTGCTCGCCACCCATTGCCTCGTCGCGTACGGCTCGGTGCTCGCGAGCGCGGGCCGATTCGACGAGGCCGAGGCGGTCATGACCGAAGCGCTCTCACCGTCCGCGTCGCAGAACGCGAGCCACCGCCTCGAGACGACATGCAACCTCGCGCGGGTGCGACTCGAACAAGGGCGCGTCGACGAAGCGGCGGCGCTGCTCGCCCCCTATGAAGACCGTGTCCCTGCCTGCGAGCCAATGGCTCGGCTTCGCTTGTTGGAGGGCGAGCCCGAGCTCGCGGCGGCAACCGCTCGGCGCGGCCTCAAGGAGATGCAGGGCGACGTCTTGCGGGCGTCGAAGCTGCTGGCTCGCCTGGTCGAGGCCGAGATCGCGCTCGGCGACCTCGACGCCGCCAACGTCGCCGCCGAGGAGCTCGGCGCGTTCGCAGACCGAGGCGCCAGTCCCACGGTCGAGGGCGAAGCGGCACTCGCGGCGGGACGCGTCGCCGTGGCTCGAGGCGAGCACGTGCAGGCGATCGCGAGCTTCGACAAGGCACGAGCGATCTTCAGCGAGCGACCGTTCCTCGAGGCCACGGCCCGTGTCGCGCTTGCCGAGTCGCTCGCCACGGCGGGCGAGAGCCCGAGGGCGATCGACGAAGCCCGAGCGGCGGCCGCCGTCTTCGAGCGCATCGGTGCAAGCGGTGGCGCCGATCGGGCGGCCGCGCTCCTGCGCCAGCTCGGGGCGCCCGCCCGCGTGCGCTCGGCCGAGCACCAGGAACGGGCCATCGCCGGCCTCAGCGCGCGCGAGCTCGAGGTGCTCGACCTCGTGCGCCAGGGCAACACGAACGCCGAGATCGCAGCCCGTCTCTACATCTCCCCGAAGACCGCCGAGCACCACGTGAGCCGCATCCTCAACAAGCTCGGCGTCCGCACCAGGGCCGAAGCGGCCGCCCTGGCCGCGACCGCGGCGCGTCCCCAATAGGGGGACGATCGGGGGGATCCCCCGATGTGGGGGCGGGGGCCTTGACGCGACAGTGCGATCACGGACACGGCAACGGTGCCGGGCCGGAGTCAAAGGAGACACCGATGTTCACCGAGGTCGAAGAGATCGCCCCCGACATCTTCCGTCTGTCCACCCACGTCGACGAGATCGCCCCGCCTGCGGGGTTCACCTTCAACCAGTTCCTCATCCGCGGCGACGAGCCGTTCCTGTTCCACACCGGCATGCGCGGGCTGTTCCCGCTCGTGTCCGAGGCGGTGAACCGGATCGTCCCGGTCACGGATCTGCGCTGGATCTCGTTCGCTCACGTCGAAGCCGACGAGTGCGGCGCGATGAACGACTTCCTCGCCGCCGCGCCGAACGCGCAGGTCGTGCACGGCGGACTCGCGGTGATGGTGTCGCTCAGCGACCTGGCCGACCGTCCGCCCCGAGCCATGGGCGACGATGAGGTCTTGGACATCGGTGGGCACCGCATGCGGTTCCTGCCGACGCCGCACGTCCCCCACAACTGGGAGAGCGGTCTGTGGTTCGACGAGACCACCGAGACGCTGTTCGCTGGCGATCTCTTCACGCACATCGGCAAGACCCTCGCCGTGACGAGTGACGACATCGTCGAGCCGGCGTTGGCGGGCGAGGAGATCTTCCACTCGACGTCGCTCGGACCAAACGTCGCTCCGACCATCCGCCGGCTGGCGGCTCTGAAGCCCACCACGCTCGCGACGATGCACGGCGCGTCGTACCGAGGCAACGGTGCGCAGCAGCTCGAGGAGCTCGCCCGCGGCTACGCCACGATCGTCGTCGACGAGGCGGCGTGATCGCACGGTGACCACCCTCGATCGTCGTGCTCGCAACCGGGCGTTGCTCGACCGGCAGATGCTGCTGCGCCGGTCGCAACGCCCGGTCATCGAGGCGGTCGAGGCGCTCGTCGGCCTGCAGGCACAGCTGCCGATGAACCCGTACGTAGGGCTGTGGAGCCGTCTCGGCGACTTCGAGCCCGAGGCGCTCTCGAACCTCATCGCCGAGCGCGCCGTCGTGCGCGTGGCGCTGATGAGGTCGACGATCCACCTGGTGAGCGCTCGCGACTGCCTCGAGCTCAGGCCGCTCCTCCAGGTCGTGAGCGAGCGCGGCTACAGCGGGACATTCGGAAAGCACGCTGCTGGACTCGACGTCGACGCAGTGGTGCGCGAAGGTCGCGCGATCCTCACCGAGCAGCCCCTTCCCGCTGCGGCGCTCGGACGGCGACTGCAAGCTCAGTGGCCCGACTACGCGCCCGACGTGTTGGCGAACCTCGTGCGCACGCACGTGCCCCTCGTGCAGGTGCCGCCGAGAGGTCTCTGGGGCAAGAGTGGGGCCAGCGCCCACACTCCTGCAGACGTCTGGCTGGGCGCACCGCTCGCGAAGCACCCGTCACTCGACGACATGGTGCTGCGGTACGTCGCGTCATTCGGCCCCGCGACTGCACAAGACGCACAGGCGTGGTCGGGGCTCACGAAGCTCGGCGAGGTGTTCGACCGCCTCGGCCCCCGACTCGTCACGTTCCGCGACGAGGATGGCAAGACGCTCCACGACCTCCCCGACGCGCCGCGACCGTCAGCCGACGTCGACGCGCCGCCGCGCTTCCTCCCTGACTTCGACAACCTCCTCCTGTCGCACGCCGACCGCAACCACGTCATCGCCGACGAGCACCGCGCTGTGTTCATGGCCAACAACTTCGTGATCGGCACCGTGCTGATCGACGGATGGGTGGGTGCGACATGGAAGGTCGCGCGGTCCAAGGCCAAGGCGACGATGGCGGTCGACCTGCTGGCGCGGTGCAGCAAGGCGACGCGCGACGCCATGTCCGCGGAAGGAGCGCGACTCCTGAAGATGGTCGCTCGTGATTCGGTCGATCACGACGTACGAGTCACCTGACGCGTCTCCCATGTCACACCCTCGGCGCTGCGGGCATCCCTTACCGTGACGCGATGACTCCCGGCTTCACAGAGTTCGACACCCCGGTCGGTCGCTGCGGCATCGCCTGGGATGACCGCGCGGTAACGGGTGTGTGGCTGCCTGGGACGAGGCGTCTGCGCGAGAGCGTCGAACCGCCAGCCCGCGTCGAAGTGGTGATCGACGCGATCGTGGCGCTCCTCCAAGGAGAAGGGCGCGACCTCTCCTGGGTCGCGCTCGACATGGAGGGGCTCCCCGAGTTCGACAGGCGGGTGTATGAGGTCGCTCGCACGATCCCGGCCGGCTCGACCGCGTCCTACGGCGACGTTGCCGCACGCGTCGGGTCACCGAACGCGAGCCGAGACGTGGGCCGAGCGCTCGCACGCAACCCGTTCGCGATCGTCGTGCCCTGCCACCGCGTCGTCGGCACCGGTGGAGAGGTGGGTGGCTTCTCGGCCGCAGGCGGTGTCGGCACGAAGGAGCGGCTGCTCGCGATCGAAGGCAGCAGAGCACAACAGACGAGCTTGTTCGACAGTGCCGACCACGATTGACGGCCCGAAGGCGACCCGCGCGCTGCGGCGCGCCGATCCGGTCATGGGCGACCTCATGAAGGTCGTAGGGCCGCTCAGGCTCGACGTGAAGAGCACGACCAGCGTCTTCGCAGTGCTCTCCGAAGCGATCGTCTACCAGCAGCTGAACGGCCGAGCCGCCGAGACGATCCACGGTCGAGTGCTCGCTGCGTGCGGTACGGACGGCGACGGCCTCACCGCGAGGCTCGTGCTGCGCGCGTCAGACGAGGGATTGCGCGGCGCCGGACTCTCTCGAGCCAAGCTCGCATCCCTGCGTGACCTCGCCGCTCACGACGAGTCGGGCGCACTGCCCACGATCGCGGACGTCGACGCGATGAACGACGACGAGATCGTCGAGCGGCTCACCGCGGTGCGGGGCATCGGCCGGTGGACCGCGCACATGTTCTTGATCTTCCGGCTCGGCCGCCCCGACGTGCTGCCGATCGACGACTACGGAGTCCGCCGCGCGTTCGGGCTCGTCTACCGACGCGAGATGCCGACGCCGAAGGAGCTCGCCGCGCACGGGGAGCAGTGGGCTCCCTACCGAACTGTCGCCAGCTGGTACCTGTGGCGTGCGCTCGAGCTCCCTGACGTGACGCTCGCCCCCTAGCGACCCTGCGCTGCGAGGTACGCCGCGAAGCGGTCGAGGCTCGACTCGAAGCCGGCCTGCGCCTCGGCGGTGGTGAACTCCGGCGGGATGTTCGACTGATGGATCACGACCCGCGTGCGGCCGTCTCCCAGGTCGGTGAACGTCGACGTCGAGGTCATGTCGATGTCGGGCTCCTTGAACACGATGCGCTCGGGCTCGATGACCTCGACGAAGACCGCCTTCATCGTGAAGCCTGCGTCGGGCGGCGCGCCGTCCGGGACGATCGTGGTCTCGAAGCGACCCCCGGCCCATGGCTCGAGGACGATCGACTCGAGCGGCGCGTGCGTGCCAGTCGGTCCCCAGAAATGCGTGAGCTGCTCGGGCTCGATCATCGCCCTGAAGACCATCTCGCGCGGGGCGTCGTACTCGCGCGTGATCGTGAGCTCGCCGAGGGCCGTCTGGTTCGTCTGGTTCGCCTGGTTCGCCTGGTTCGTTGCGGTCTTGTTCGTCATGTCGCTGTCCTCTTCCTTCCGGTGGTCTGCAGCTGTTGGAGATGTCGATCCAGCTGATCGAGTCGGTCGTTCCAGATCTTGCGGTTGGCTTCGATCCACTCCGAGGCCCGCTCGAGGGGCGCTGACTCGAGCCGGCAAGGGCGCCACTGAGCGTCCTTGCCACGCACGACGAGACCGGCTCGCTCGAGCACCTTCAGGTGCTTCGAGATCGCTTGCAGGGTCATCGCGAACGGCTCAGCCAGCTCGCCGACCGTCGCCTCCCCCTCGGCGAGCCGGGCAAGCAGGGCTCGTCGGGTGGGATCGGCGAGTGCGGCGAACGTGGTGCTGAGCGGGTCCTCGGGCATCCGTGATCAACTCTCTGGTTTATCAACTAGATGGTTGATTAAGGCACGCGGCGGGGGACCTGTCAAGGGTTCTCACGTCCCCGCCCCGGGGTACATCACGGGCATGATGACCTTGCGTGAGTTCGCCGAGCGGGAGTTCATGGGGCTCGACGTCGTCTCGGTCTCGCAGCCCGAGCCCGTCTTGCTCGAGCGCAACGTGATGGCGGTGACCGACGACGTCGACCAGGCCCGCGCAGCAGTGGTCGCACTCGAAGATCTCGAGATCGACGATGCGCGGCTCGGCCTCGTCCTGCTCGAACCGCCTCACGCGTGGGGCACCGAGTGGCACGAGCCCGGGCACGCCGACCCCGAAGGAGCGACGCGGCTCGCTGCAGTCCGCGCTGCCATCGGCGCAGTCGTGGGCGCAGTCATCGGCGGTGCACTCGTGGGCCTGATCGCCGCGGCGATGGGCGGTGGCAGCACGGGGCTCGCGGGCGCGGTCGTCGGCGCGTTCACCGGCGCAGTGCTCGGAGCGATCATCTGCGTCTTCGCAGGCCTCGGCGGCAGCACCGCGTACACCGACACGTTCGTCGAAGCGAAGGACAGCCACGTCTGCCTGGTGTCGTTGCACACCAACGATCGAGACGAAGCGAAGGCCGCCCGCACGCGACTTTCCCGTCGACCGTGGGCGGACCTGTTCGATGTCGACGCGAACGGCAAGCCGAGGCGGCGCTGAAGATGGGACGCCCTCTGTGGTCCGGGTCGATCAGCTTCGGGCTCGTGAACGTTCCGGTGAAGGCGTTCACCGCGGTGCGCGATCACGATGTCCACTTCCACCAAGCTCGACAAGAAGTCCGGTGCTCGCATCCGGCATCGCAACGTCTCCGAGTCGTCGGGTCACGAGGTCGAAGGACGACGACATCGAGATGGGGTTCGAGCTCTCGAAGGGCCACTACGTGACATTCGACGAAGGACGAGCTGCGCTCGTTGCGGCCGGCGTCGACGAAGGCGATCGAGGTCGACGAGTTCGTCGCGCTCGAGGAGATCGACCCGATCTACTACGAGCGCACCTACTGGCTCGCACCGGACGGCGAGCCCGGCGCAGAAGGCGTACCAGCTGCTGCTCGCCGCGATGGAGGATCGTGGACGCGTCGCGATCGGCACGGTGGTGATGCGCAACAAGCAGTACCTTGACCGCGATCCGTCCGCTGGACGGGGCGCTCGCGATGTCGACCATGCGGTTCGCCGACGAGGTCGTGCCCCGCAGCGACGATCGACATCGCTGCCCGCGCGAAGGTCCAAGCCCGACTCGGCGGCGCTGAAGATGGCCGACCAGCTCATCGACGGGCTGGCCGCGGACTGGAACCCGGACAAGTATCACGACACGTACGTCGAAGAGCTGCGCAAGCGCATCAAGGCGAAGAGAGCGGGCAAGGAGATCGTGGACGAGCCCGTGACCACTGAAACACCTGCGAACGTCCTCGACCTCGATGGCCGCGCTCCAAGCCAGCCTCGACACGGCGAAGCGGCCGCGGAAGCCGCGCAAGACGACAGCAAGCGACACGCAAGAGCTGCGTAGCGGGGCATGCCGACGAAGGACCGACTCGCGACCTATCGCAAGAAGCGCGACTTCGCGATCACGTCAGAGCCTTCGGGCGGCGACCGCACCTCCTCCAGTCGAAGCAGGAAAGCGGTTCGTGGTGCAACGCCACCGCGCGAGCCGGCTGCACTACGACTTCCGTCTCGAAGACGACGGTGTGCTGCGTGAGCTGGGCGGTGCCCGAAGGGGCCGACGCTCGATCCCGACGTGAAGCGCATGGCCGTGCAGGTCGAGGATCATCCGCTCGACTACTTCGACTTCGAGGGCGTCATCCCCCGCGGCGAGTACGGCGGCGGCGACGTGATCGTGTGGGACTGGGGAACGTGGTCGCTCGCCGAGGGCGACGTCGGCGACCGAGGCGATCGAGGACGGCGACCTCCACTTCAGCCTCGACGGCGAGAAGCTGCAAGGCCGCTTCGTCCTGCTCCGCCGCGGAGGCGGGCGCGGCGGCGGTGAGAACCAGTGGCTGCTGTTGCACAAGCACGACGACGCGGCGGTCGAAGGGCTGGGACCCTGAGGAGCATCCGCGATCGGTGAAGTCGGGGCGTACGAACGACGAGGTGAAGGCGGCGCCGGCCGCGACGTGGTCGAGCAGCGCGATCTGGGCGGCACCCACTCCCGATGAGCTCGCCGCCCTCGACGCGCTCGGGAAGAGCGGCAACGTGGCAGCTCGGCGAGCACACGGTGTCGCTCACCAACCTCGACAAGGTGCTGTTCCCGGCGAAGCAAGCCGCACCGCGCGCTCACGAAGCGCGACCTCATCCGGCACTACGCAGCCATCGCGCCCGGCGATGCTCCCCTACCTCGACGGCCGACCCGTCAACCTTCACCGCTACCCGGACGGCATCACGAAGCCTGGGTTCTGGCACAAGGCGGCGCCATCGTTCGCACCCGACTGGATCACCCGCTGGCGCAACGACGAAGCCGACCCGGGTGAGACCCAGGAGTACCTCGTGCTCGACTCTCCCGCGTCGTTGGCATGGGTCGCGAACTACGGCGCGATCGAGGTCCACCCCTGGACCTCGACGTGCGAAGACCCCGCACAAGCCGACGTGGGCGATGATCGACATCGACCCGGGCGAAGACAGCACGTTCGACGACGTGCTCGTGCTCGCCCGACTGCACCGAACCGCGATGGAGCACCTCGGCCTGAACGCGATGCCGAAGGTGAGCGGGCAGCGCGGGCTGCAGATCTGGGTGCCGGTCGAGGAGCGTTACACGTTCGAGCAGACCCGCGCCTGGGTCGAGAAGCTCTCGCGCACGATCGCGCAACCGGTACCCGACCTCGTGAGCCCAGACCTGACGAGCACCGAGTGGGAGGTCGCGAAGCGCGACGGCAGGGTGCGGCTCGACTACACGCAGAACGCGATCAACAAGACGCTCGTCGCTCCCTTCAGCCCCAGGCCCGCGCCGGGTGCGCCCGTGTCGGTGCCGATCACGTGGGACGAGCTCGACGATCCCGACTTGCGACCCGACGCGTGGACGATCGACACGGTCGGGGAACGACTGGCCGCCGCAGGCGATCCGCTCGCTCCGCTGATCGGCCTCAGGCAGCGCTTGCCGCAGCTGTGACCGTCAGTCCCGCGCCCAGTAGAAGGCGAGGGCGATCCCGTCGGGATCCTTGAAGTTCAAGATCGCGCCGGGACCACCGTCGGTCACCCCCGAATGCGACACGCCGGCTGCATCCAGAGCGGACGCCCATTCATCCATTTCGTCGCGGGTCGGAACCGCGAAGGCGAGATGATCGAGGCCGAGGTGGTGTGGGTCGAAGGGCTCCTCGCCCGCCGGCACGAACTGCACGAGTCCGACGACGCCGCCCGCGCCTCGCATGACACAGGCAAGCCGGGTCGGGCTCTCCTCTCGGAACAGCTCCTCGAAGCCGAGCACTCGCCGGTACCACTCGGCGCTCACCTCGCGGTCACGAACGGTCAGAGCGACATGGCGGAGTCCGAGAAGGCTGGGCACCGCGTCATCATGCACGCAGGACGTAGATCGAGGCGCTGAGCTTGCCGAGCAGCTGGTAGATCCCGTACAGGCAGTTTGCGAGCTCCTCCTCGTACTCACGCTCTCCGATGATCGCCTTGTACTTCTCGGGCTCGCGCACCATGCGCGCGACGCGGAGCAGCTGGCCCGACGTGCGCTTCTCCCCCGACTCCTCCGAGAACTCGCGCCACTCCCCGTGAAGGACCTCGCGTCGCTCGAGCGCCAAGCCCGCTTCGACCGCGGCGCGCTCGAAGTTCTGCGGGTCCGCGCTCGATGCAACGACCGCGGTGCCCGCGAAGAGCCGCTCGGCCTCGCCCGGCTCGAGCAACGGCGTCGCGAACACGGCGAACACGAGCACCGCGCCACCGGGCTTCAGAACCCGCCTGAACTCGACGAACGCAGCGTCGAGCGACTCGAAGTGCACGAGCACGTCGCGGACCCAGATCAGATCGAAGGCGGCGTTCGGAAACGGCAGCGCCTCACCGATGGCGCGGACGACATCGAGGGTCTCGTTCGGGTAGGTGCGCCGCATCCGGCCGAGGTTGGCTGGCGCGGGTTCGGCGCCGACGACTCGGCAACCGAAGCGATCGCGCAGCTCGAGCATCTGCTTGCCGATCCGCGAGCCGACGTCGAGCACCCGGGTCGACCGCGCAACACCGAGCTCACCCGCGATGTCGAACAGCACGTCGGGTCCCCGCGGGTCGAGGCTCTCGTCGAGCGCCTTGTCGAGGCCTCGCTCGTAGAACTCCTCGATGTCTTCGCTGTAGAACGAGTCCACGATGTGGCGCCACGTGTGCCTCCGCTGCGTCACTCGCTCATCCTGACGGAGGGTTCCCGCATCGGTCCGGCTCGGCGCCGGGCGCGATCCCACAGGTCATGGCTCCGGGCGCACCCGAGAACGTGAATTCAAAGTCGCCCGTCACAGCGTCATAGACCCACACGGTGTGCGCCTCGCCGCGGTCGAGGACCACCCACGCCGGGTCGACCACGACACCGGTCTCTCGGTCGGTGTAGCGACCCAACACGAGCTCGACCGTCCCGGTGCCGACTGGAGCGACGCGCTGCAGCATCTCGGCACTCGTCAGCACAGGGGGGTGGCCGGGCTCCGCGGCCACACTCGGGGTCAACGTGGCCCGATGGTCGGCGAACTGCTCGGCAGCTTCGAGGCCGCGCACCGAGACGTTCGACGCCTGCGGCGCGACAGTGCCTTCCTGACACACGTCTGCACCCGATGCAGCCATCAAGCTGAACTCGGTCTGGAAGAGGCGGCCGTATGCCGTGCCGAACTCCCTTCCCCCGTTGTCGACTACCCGCAGCCACACCGGCGCGCCGGCGAGGAGGTGGGCATCGATCTCCGCGTCGAACGTGCCGTCGATGCCCGCCGGCGTGCCGACGCCCACCGACGCCGCGCGATCGGGGCACACTCCGATCTGGAGGTAGTACCAGCGGTCGGGTGCGCCACCGGCGCCATTGAGCTCGAAGCGCACCTTGTGCGTCGAGGATTCGACTTCGGTCATGCGCACGGTCGCGGCGATTCGCCCGTCGATGGACGCGAGCGACAGGGGGCCCGCCGGCGGGGTCACCACCGGAGAAGGAACGAACGTGGGCGTGGGAACGGCCGCCTGGTCGGACTGATTCGACTTCGGTCCGTGACCACCCAATCCCGACACGATGACGAGCAACAACAGACCGGCGCCGATGATCGCGCCCACACCCCACGGGATCGTGCCGCGCGGACCGGACACGACGGTCACGCCGTCGACCGGCTCGTCGTCCAGCGACTCGATCTCGAGTTCGGGGAGGTCGTCGTGCTTCGACGGGCCGTGGGCCACGCCGCAAGGCTAGGTCCGCCTCCGTCGGCGAGACTCCCGGGCCATGGACGTCGCCCCGCTGTTGCTCGAGCTCTACGGTCGCATCGAACCCCTCGCGGAGGAGGCTGTCGACGACCTCGACGCCTCGCAGCTCGCCGCCTCGCCCGGTGAGGGCAGGAACACCATCGCGTGGCTGGTGTGGCACCTCACCCGCGTGCAGGACCACCACATCGCCGAGGTGGTCGACCAAGACCAGCTCTGGGTCACGGAGGACTGGGCGACGCGCATGGGCCTCGAGCCCGACCCACACAACACCGGATATGGCCACACAACCGAGCAGGTCGCGACGATCCGTCCGCCCGACGGACGAGTGCTGATCGACTACCTGGCCGCCGTGTCGGCGCGGACCCGCACATTCCTCGAATCGCTCGGTCCCGCCGACCTCGATCGAATCGTCGACCGGCGGTGGGACCCGCCGGTCACGCTCGGGGTGCGCCTCGTGAGCATCGCGGACGACTGCATGCAGCACGTGGGCCAAGCCGCCTACGTGCGCGGCCTGCTCGGGTACTGACGCAGTCGTCGATCACGGCTGCCGGCCGATGAAGGCGATGAGCTTCGTCTGCTCGTCTGCATCGTCGGGGACCGGCACCCGCGGGCCGAACTGCCCGCTCTGACGCAGCACCTCGTCCATCGGCTCCATCCCGACGAGCATGTCGTGCACCCGCGCGGGATCGAGGCGCTCATCCCCGCCGGTCGCGCGGGCGAGATCCCAGGTGTGCAAGAACACGTCGCCGGTGCAGAACACGTCGATGCCCTTCTCCACCGTGAAGCGACCGACCTGGTTCTCGAACTCGCGCTCCGCGATCGCCGGATCGTCGAGCGCGGATTGCAGCGCCTGGTCGAGCGCCAACCACGCGCCGAGCGGGTCGTCGTCGACCGACGGTGCGGTCGGCATCGCGGCGCCCACGGGCTCGAGCACCATCCACGGCATCCACTCGACCATGTGGCGGACGATGTCGCGTGCGACCCATCCCTCGCACGGTGCCGGGTTGTCCCAGTCGTCGGGGTTCACGGCCCACGCTCGCGCCGTGAAGCCCGCGGCCACCTCGCGGTAGCTGTCAGCCATCGTGGTCATTGCTGGACGTACATCAGCGAGCCGGGCGTGGTGAGCAGCGTGCCGGTCTCGAGCCAGGTCTTGAGACCGGACAGGATCATCGGCCAACCGCCATAGAGCTGATCGTTCGCGCCCTCGCGCAGCTGGTCGTGCGTGAGCAAGAGTCGGCACGAGTCCGCGACCTGCTCGATCTCCCACGTCACCCGCGAGAACCCCTCGGCTGCGACATCGTCGCCCCACAGCGCGTGCATCGTGTGCACGAGCTTGCGCGGCGGATCGACCTCGAGGATCTCACCCTCGCCGAGCAGACCGGTCGGGCTTTTCATGCTCATCTCCGCGCCGACCTTCCACTCCGACTGGAAGCGCGCACCGAACATGTACTTCTCGCGGATGTCGGCATCAGTGATCGCCTCCCACAGCTTCTCGGGAGTCGTGCGGATGTAGATCTCGAACACCCGCTCCATCGTCTTTGGCTCCATCGGGTTCTCCAGTCTTTGCTTCAGCTCCGTGAGCCCTGCTGCCCACGGTTCGGCGTACTTGCTCACCCACCGGTCGTAGATGAGGCGGATCGGCACGGGGTTGAGGAAGTGCTGCTTCTCTCTTCCCTTGCGCTTGGTGACGATCAGGCCGGCTTCTTCGAGCTGCTTGAGGTGCTTCATCACCCCGAACCGCGTCATCGAAAACCGGGTCTCGAGTGCGCTCAAGGTCTGCCCGTCTTCCCGGAAGAGCTCGTCGAGGAGGCTGCGCCGGGTCGGATCGGCCAGTGCCTTGAACACTGCGTCCACGTCAAGGACGATACGTGACCATTTGGTCACGTGTCAATGGTGGATGATCGGCACGTGCGCGACCCGAGAAGCGACGGGCTGGTGACGATCCGACCGCCGAACCACGGCGACAGAGCCGCGCTCATCGCGGGCCGCGACGGCGAGTTCCATCGCTGGCTCGGCGCGGGTTCGCCCGATCCCCGACCGACCGCGTGCATCGTCGTCCACGACGAGGTCGTCGGCTGGATCGACTGCGACACCGAGCAGCCGTGGCTCGACGCCGGCGCGGTGAACATCGGCTACGCACTGTTCGCGGAGGCGCGCGGCCATGGATACGCGACCCGCGCGGTGGAGCTGCTGCTCGACCATCTCGCCGCGCACACGACGTTCACGACCGCTCACCTGTTGATCGATCCGGCGAACACGCGGTCGCTCGCCGTCGCGGCTCGCGCGGGCTTCATCCGTGTCCACGAGATCGACGGGCAGCTGCTCTTCAACCGGCGGATCGCGGCGCGCTGACCGGACCTGGCGGCGTGCGCAGACCCGCGACGAGCAACGCGACTGCCGCGGGAACATAGGGAAGGCCGACCGACATCGCGCCGAGCAACGACCCGACCAGCAACAGCCCGCCGGCGATGCACCGCGCTCGTCGGCGCCACGACGAGCCCTGCGCGGCGACCGCGATCGCCACCAGCGCCACCGGCACTGCGAGCACCACCACCACGCCGGTCCCCTCCGTGTCGAGCAGCGACTCGTGTGACGTCGTGGTCGTGATCTGACCCGTGCTCGACTGCGAGACAGACGTGGACTCCCCGACCGGAGCAAACAGCCAGACGAATGTGACGACCGCGACCCAGAGCGCGGCACCGAGGACGATCGTGCGCGTGACTCGCTCAGACCAGTAGCTCACTGACCGACAGCATCGTCACCGCGTGCGAGCCGGCTGGCGATGCCCTCGACCAGAGCATCAGGTGGAGCACCCGCGGCTTCGAAGGTGAAGCATGGTCGAACGCTGCCCCGGGTAGCGAGAGGAGTAGGAGAGGGCGAACCCAGAGGAGGTCGTGCCATGAAGAGGTTCATCGCCGGAGCGATGGCCGGCGCCGTTGCGATGTACCTGCTCGATCCGGACCGGGGTCGAGGCCGCCGCGCTCGGATGCGCCAGCAGTGGTCGTCCCGCGTGCGCTCGGTCGACCGGGCCGCTGACCGGTTCGAGCGTGACGCCGCGAACCGAGCCGAAGGAGCGCGGGCCCGCGCCGATGGGAAGGGAATCTTCCACCCGAGTGACGACCGAGCGCTGGAAGTGCACCTCCATCAGGTGCTCGCGGAGCTTGATGTGGCGACGACCGAGGTCACCGTCGAGTCGGTCGAGGGCGTCGTGCGGGTGCGAGGCCAGGTCGCGAGCGAGACCGACATCGCCCGAGTCGTGCGGGCGATCAACGGGGTGCCGGGAGTGCAAGGTGTCGAGTCGCTCATGCACCTGCCCGGCGAGCCCGCGCCGAACAAGAAGCCGGCGCGCGCCGCCGGCGTCTGATCGCCGACAGCTGGAGGCGACGAGGGGAATCGAACCCCTGTACAGGGCTTTGCAGGCCCTTGCCTAAACCACTCGGCCACGTCGCCAGGAGCGGATCACCCTAGCGAAGGGCCTTGCATTCTTGATCCGTAAGTACTAACTTACCGTTCGTGGCAACTTACGGAGCAGCGCTCGAGGCCCTCGCCGATCCGACCCGGCGCGCGGTGCTCGAGCAGCTCCGCGAAGGACCCCAAGCCGTGGGCGAGATCGCTGCCCACCTTCCCGTGAGCCGCCCCGCGGTCTCGCAGCATCTGAAGGTGCTGAAGGGAGCAGGCCTCGTGACCGATCGTGCCGAAGGCACTCGTCGGCTCTACGCGGTCCGCCCCGACGGGTTGAACGCCCTCCGTGGGTGGCTCGACAGCTTCTGGACCGACGTCCTGCAGGCATACAAGCAAGCGGCAACACCGTCGACGCCGACGAGGAGGAAGCGCTCATGAGCGACGCCAGCGACGTCGACCTCGGCGATGTGGACTTGTCCCCGCTCGTCTTCACAGTGACCGTTGAGCAGTCCGTCGGCGATGCATTCATGCTCTTCACCGAGAAGATCGGCACGTGGTGGCCCAAAGCGACGCACTCGATCGGCGAGGACCGCGCGGCCGACGTCATCTTCGACGGACGCGACGGTGGCCGGCTGTACGAGCGCCTCGACGACGGCACCGAACACGCGTGGGGTGAGGTGCTCGCCTGGGAGCCACCGCATCGATTCGTGATCACGTGGCACCCCAGCCCGGAACCTGTCGCCATGACCGAGGTCGAGGTGACGTTCACCGCGATCGATGCGGACTTGACCACCGTGCAGCTGACCCACCGAGACTGGCAACGGCTGGGCGACGTCGCCGCGGTGACGCGTGACAACTACTCCCAGGGATGGGTCACCGTGCTCAGCAGATACACGGAGAAGGCCAAATCGTGAAGCACCGGCAGTGATCTGGCCCCCACCGGGCTACGACGCTGCCAGTTGGCAGGTCACGGCGCCACGCGACCGCAACTGGCAGGCGGATTGGCCCTCGCAGCGCGGCCGAGTCAGCTAAGCGCCCTTGAACTCCGGATCGCGCTTCTGCACGAAGGCGGACATCGCTTCGAGCGTGTCCTGGGTGCCGAAGTTCACGGTCTGCGCGGCGCCTTCATCCTCGAGCGCCTGCTCCATCGTCACCATGAACGCGTTGTTCAGCAGACGCTTGGTCTGCGCGAGCGCGATCGGCGGACCGGCGGCGAGCCGCGTCGCCCAGTCGTCGACGAACGCGTCGAGCTCGCCGACCGGCACGACTCGGTTCACGAGGCCCATCGCCTCGGCCTCCTTCGCCGAGATGATGTCAGCGAGCAATGCCAGCTCCTTCGCCCGATGCATGCCGACCAGGCGGGGCAGGATCCACGAGCCACCGAAGTCGATGGTGAGACCGCGCCGAGCGAAGATCTCGGAGAACCGAGCCTCGTCAGACGCGACGATCAGGTCGCAGCCCAAGGCCAGGTTGCAACCTGCCCCAACCGCGACTCCGTTCACCTTCGCGATGGTGGGCTTCGGCATGCGGTGAAGCGCCAACGCGGCGTCGCCGATATGGCGCATCACGGCGAGCTGATGGCGGCGCTGCGCCTCCTCGGCGCCACCGGAGAGGTCCGCGCCCGAGCAGAAGTTCCCGCCGGCTCCGGTGATCACGACGACGCGATCGTCGTCGCGCTCTCTGATGTCGAGGAACGTCTCGAGCAGCTCGCTCCACATCGTCGCATTCGCGGCGTTCTTCTTCGCCGGCCGGTTGAGCGTGATGGTGACGACGTGATCGCGACGCGCAACTTCGAGAGTCTCCATGTCGCGCGACGATACTTAGGTCTATGGGACTCGACCCCTACCGGCCCCGACGTGCGCCCGGCGTCTTCGAGTACACGATGGTGGCGCTCGCGTTGGTGGCATGCCTCGCCCTCGTCGTCTGGGCATTCCTCTGAACCCATGAGCGACGTCGCCTGGCACGACGACGACGTCGACACCCAACGGGTCCAGCCCTACAAGGCGCTGAAGGACTACGTCTGCCCCGGCTGCCTGGGCGTCATCCCTCGGGGTCACGGCCATCTCGTGGTCATCCCGAAGGAGGCGCCCGACCTTCGCCGCCACTGGCACTACGCCTGTTGGGACTACCGGCACCGCAGACGTTGACGTGGCGTGTCGTTAGAACGCCGCCTCGATCACGTCGACCGTCATCGCGCTCACCGAGGCAACGTCGAACCGGAGCTCGACTCCTCGGACCGCGTGCTCGGCCAACCACAACGCGGCCAGGCGGCGGAGTCGCAGCTGCTTCGTGCGCGTCACCGCCTCGAACGGCATGCCGAAGCGGGTCGACGACCGCGCCTTCACCTCACAGAAGACGAGCAGCCGATCGTGGCGGAGCACGAGGTCGATCTCGCCCTCGCGTCGCCGCCAATTGCGATCGACGACCGCGAAGCCCCGCTCCTCATACCACCGCGCGGCAAAAGCTTCGCCCTGCGCGCCGAGCGCGCGCCGTTGGTCAGACTTCGGGCTTCGGGAGCTCTTCGACATTCACGTCCTTGAACGTCAGGACGCGGACGGAAGGGACGAATCGGGTCTGGCGGTACATGTCCCAGACCCAAGCGTCGGTCAGCTGCACCTCGATGAGAGGTCTCGCTCCGTCGCCTTGCACTCGTACCTCGACGCCGTTCGCCAAGTAGAAGCGGCGCTCGGTCTCGATCGCGTAACCGAACATCGAGCTGACGTCGCGATACTCCTGCGCGAGGGCGAGCTCGCGCTCGGCCTCATAGGCCTCGAGATCTTCGGGGCTCAGACCCGCTTCTCCTTGACCTTGGCGGCCTTGCCGACCCGGTCGCGGAGGTAGTACAGCTTCGCCCGGCGGACATCGCCGCGGGTGACCACCTCGATCTTGGCGATGATCGGCGTGTGCACGGGGAAGGTGCGCTCGACGCCGACACCAAAGCTCACCTTGCGGACGGTGAAGGTCTCCTGGAGGCCCGAACCCTGACGGCGGGTGACGTGGCCCTGGAACACCTGGATGCGCTCACGGTTGCCCTCGACCACCCGCACGTGGACCTTGAGGTTGTCGCCGGGCGCGAAGTCGGGGACGTCGCTGCGGAGGGACTGCTGATCGATCAGATCGGTGGACTTCATGGCGCGCTCGACTCCTGCTGGCGTTCGCCGGGAGGGGATTCGCCACGATAGCGGGGAAAGCCGAACTCCTCCAAGGCGCGCTGGTCCTGCTCGGTGACACCGCCCCTGGCCTCGATGAGGTCCGGGCGGTCGGCGATCGTGCGGGCCAGGGCCTGCGCACGGCGCCACCGGGCGATCCTCCCGTGGTCTCCCGAGCGCAGCACGTCGGGCACGGCCCATCCCCGGAAGTCGGCGGGCCGGGTGTACTGCGGATGCTCGAGGAGGCCCTCCGAGAACGACTCCTCGGTCGCCGACTCGTCGTTGCCCATCACACCGGGCACGAGGCGAGCGACGGCCTCGATCACGACCAGCGCGGCGACCTCACCGCCGGACAGCACGAAGTCGCCGACCGAGAGCTCACCGTCGACGAGGTGCTCGCGTACCCGCTCGTCGACTCCCTCGTACCGCCCGCACAGCAGCGAGAAGCCGTCGGTCACCGCGAGCGCACGTGCCTTGCGCTGATCGAACCGCTCCCCACCCGGGCCGAGAAGGTAGAGCGGCCGCGCCGGACCGACGGCCTCGACCGCGCCGAAGAGGGGCTCGGGCATGAGCACCATCCCCGGTCCGCCACCGAACGGCGAGTCGTCGACCGAGCGATGCGGATCGGTCGCGGCCGAGCGCAGGTCGTGCACGCGCAGATCGAGCACGCCTTCGTCGCGCGCCTTCGCGATCAGGCTGTGCCCGAGGAAGCCTTCGACGAGTGTCGGAAAGATCGTGAAGACCTCGATCCGCATGTCAGGTCCGCATTCACTCGAACAGGCCGACGGGCGGATCGACGACGACGCGGCCGTCCTCACATGACACGACGAACGTGGCAGGGATCAGCACGCCGCGATCGATCTCGAGGAGGTCGCTCGCCGGATTCGCGACGAGCGCCGTGATGAGCCCGAGGGGGTTGCCGGCCACGTCGAACACGAACGATCCGACGAGCTCATGCGCCCACAACGCGTCGGGGTCATCGAGTGGTTCCGCGGACAGGACGACGCCGTTGAGCGCCTCGGCCGCCTCACGACTGTCGACTCCCTGGAAGTGAACGACGAAGAAGCCCTGCTGAGGACGCGACGTCTCGACGACCAAGCTCCCCTTCGCCGTTTCGAGCACCGCGCCGAGTGCGACTCGTTCGAGCCGGTTCGTCACGAGGTGGACGACGACGTCGCCCTTCAGGCCGTGCGCTCGTCCGATCGAGCCGACCTCGAGCACGTCAGTCGACGAAGTCGACGTCTACCTCGACTCCGTCGCGGACGGCAGCAGCCCGCGTGACAGTGCGCACGGCGTTGGCAGTGCGTCCGCGCTTGCCGATCACCCTGCCCATGTCGCCGGGCGCCACGCTCACCCGCAGGCTCACGCCGCGCCGACCTTCGACGGCGTCGACCTCGACCGAGTCGGGATCGTCGACGAGGGCCCTCACGAGGAAGTCGAGCACCGCGCGCGCCGTGGCCGTGGGGATGCGGTTCACGTCGTCGGTGTCGTCCTCGTCTTCTTCGTCGTCGTCTTCGTCCGAGTTCGCGTCGAGCTCATCGTCGAGTTCGTCATCGAGATCGTCGTCCGCGGGAACGTCGTCGAGGGTGTTGTCCGCTTCGGTCATTTGGCCGACTTGGCGGCCTGGAACTCGTCCCACGCGCCCGAGATCTTCAGCAGCTTCTCGACCCGCTCGGTCGGCTGCGCGCCCTTCTGCAGCCAGGACACCGCCTTCGCGTTGTCGATCTTGACGACCGACGGCTCGGCACGCGGCTCGTAGGTGCCGACGATCTCGATGAACCGGCCGTCGCGCGGCGCGCGGCCGTCGGCAGCCACGACTCGGTAGGTCGGCTGCTTCTTCTTACCCATCCGCATGAGGCGGAGCTTCACTGCCACTGATCTGGTCCTTTGCTGGTGTCGTCTAGTTGAGCGAGGGCACGTTGGGCATCATCGGCATGCGGCGCTTGCCCTTCTTGGATCCGAGGCCGCCCATGCGCTTCATCATCTTCTGCACGTCCTTGAACTGCTTCAGGAGTGCGTTGACCTCCGCGGTCGTCGTGCCGCTCCCGTTTGCGATGCGCAACCGTCGCGACCCGTTCACCAGATCGGGCTTTCGACGCTCCTCGAGCGTCATCGACCGGATGATCGCCTCGACCCTCTTCAGCTGGTCATCGTGGATCTCGGCGTTGCGGGCTTCCTTCGGAAGCCCCGGGATCATACCGATCACGCTCGAAAGCGGCCCCATCTTCTTGAGCTGCTGCATCTGATCGAGGAAGTCGTCGAGCGTGAAGTCGCCCTCGAGCAGCTTGGCCGCAGCGGCCTCGGCCTCGTCCTTCTCGTAGACCTCTTCGGCCTTCTCGATGAGGCTGAGGACGTCGCCCATCCCGAGGATGCGGCTCGCCATGCGATCGGGATGGAACTGCTCGAAGTCAGCGAGCTTCTCACCGGTGGAGGCGAACGCGATCGGCCTGCCGATCACCTCTTTCACCGAGAGCGCGGCGCCACCGCGCGCGTCACCGTCGAGCTTCGACAGGATCACGCCGTCGATGGCGAGAGTCTCGTTGAACGCTTCCGCGACGGTGACCGCGTCTTGACCGGTCATCGCGTCGACGACGAGGAACGTGTAGTCCGGTTGCACGGTCGCCGAGACTTGGCGCACCTGCTCCATCATCTCCGCGTCGATCGCGAGACGACCCGCGGTGTCGACGATCACGACGTCGCGGCCCACGCGTCGGGCTTCGGCGACGCCTCCGCCCGCGACCGTCACCGGATCGGACGGCTCGGAGAAGACAGGCACCTCGATCTGGCGACCGAGCGTCCGCAACTGCTCGACGGCCGCCGGGCGTTGCAAGTCTGCGCCGACCAGGATCGGGTTGCGCCCTTGCGCCTTGAACCAGCGGGCGAGCTTGGCCGATGCGGTCGTCTTGCCCGAGCCCTGCAGGCCGGCCAAGAGGACGACGGTCGGCGGCTTCGAGGCGTAGGTGATTCGGAGCGTCTCGCCGCCGAGCGCGGTGACGAGCTCCTCGTTGACGATCTTGATGACCTGCTGTGCGGGCGTGAGGCTCTTCGAGAGGTCTGCGCCGAGGCACTGCTCGCGGATCCGCGCCACGACGGTGCGCACGACCGAGAGGTTGACGTCGGCCTCGAGCAGGGCCACGCGGATCTCTCGCAGCACCTCGTCGATGTCGCTGTCGCTGAGTCGCCCCTTGCCCCGGAGCCGTTTGAAGATGCCGTCGAAACGGTCGGAGAGGGAGTCGAACATGCGGTTTCCCAGGCTACCGGAGCCGTTGAGCAGCCCCTAGGCGACGATGATCTCGTTGTCCACAGACACGACGCCCGGCACTGCGGCGACGACGCGTTCGAGGTCGGCGCGGCCCGTGGCGTGCGGGGCCTGACCGGCCAGGACGACCCTGCCCTGCAGAACCGATATCGAGGGCTGGGGGAGGTGCCAGGTGCGCGGCGAGTGCGAGAGCTCGTGGCGCACACGGGCGGCGAGGTCGGCATCGGGCACCCGCCGAGCCACGAGCCGTGACAGGCGCCGTCGCAGCTCGGATCCGGTCACCGGCGTCACCATCAACGCCAGCGTGGCGCCGAGTCCGATCAGCACCAGGCGCCGCAACCCGACCCAGCGAAGGCTGCGCGTCGTCACCTTGATGGGGAAGAAGACGACCTTCATTCGAAGAGCGCGTCGATGAACTCGCGCGGATCGAAGTCGACGAGGTCGGCGGAGGTCTCCCCCAGACCGACGAGCTTCACCGGGAGCCCCAGGTCCTTCTGGATCGCGAGCACGATGCCGCCCTTCGCCGAGCCGTCGAGCTTTGTGAGGACCACTCCCGTGACTTCGACCGCCTCGGTGAACTGACGCGCTTGGGTCAGCCCGTTCTGCCCGGTGGTGGCGTCGATGACGAGGAGCACCTCGCTCACATGCCCGGGCGGCCGGTCGGCCACACGCCGCACCTTGCGGAGCTCCTCCATCAGGTTGACCTTGGTGTGGAGGCGACCGGCGGTGTCGGCCAGCACGAGGTCTGCCCCGCGCGCCGCTGCCCGTTGCACCCCGTCGAAGATCACGGAGCTCGGGTCGCCACCCTCGGCCCCACGGACGAGGTCGGCTCCGACCCGGTTCGCCCACAGCTCGAGCTGCTCTGCAGCTGCGGCTCGGAAGGTGTCACCCGCGGCCATGACGACCGAGTGGCCCTCGGCGACCTGACGCGCGCCGACCTTCCCGATCGTCGTGGTCTTGCCGACGCCGTTGACACCGACGAAGAGCCACACGCACGGCTCGCCCGGCTTCCCGTCGAGCGTGAGGCTGCGGTCGACGCCTTCCAAGTGCTCGACGAGATCGGCCTTCAGCGCGTCGAGCACCTCGTCCGGCGTGGTGAGCCCGTTCGTCTTCACCTGTCCGCGCAGCTCGTCGATCAGCTCGGTCGTCAATGAGACGCCGACGTCGGCGCGAAGCAGCGCCTCCTCGAGGTCGTCCCACGTGTCGTCGGTGATGCCGTCACGCGCGCGGACCGACGCGAACGCGCCCGCCAGCGCCGCACGGGCCTTGCCGAGACGATCGCGGAAGCGCGGTGGCGCGAGCTCCTCGAGCTCGGTGACTTCGTCGAGCTCCCCGACTTCTGCGGGCTCTTCGGCTTCTTCGACTTGGGGCTCGACGAGACCCGGGGCCGCCGCCTCGAGCACTTCCGGCGGCGGCTTCTCGACCGGCTTGGTCGGAGGCCGCGCGCGCTCGAGGCTGAGACGCCGCTCACGACGCCGGTTGACGACGACGACGCCGAGCCCGAACAGCACGACGACGATCGCGAGGATCAAGAAGAACATGACAAGGCCAACCTATCGGGCGCCCCACCGGGGGTCAGGGGGTGTGGAGGGCGGCTTTCTCGCTGACGACCTTGGAGGAGCCCCCCGGTTGCATGGTCACGCCGAAGAGGCAGTCGGCGGCCTCCATCGTGCGCTTCTGGTGGCTCACGATGAGCAGCTGTGCCTCCTCGCGGAACTCGTGCACGAGGTCGAGGAAGCGGTGAAGGTTCACGTCGTCGAGCGCGGCCTCGACCTCGTCCATCACGTAGAAGGGCGACGGACGGCTGCGGAAGACCGCGAACAAGAACGCGAGCGCGGTCAGCGAGCGCTCACCGCCCGACAGCAGCGAGAGCTTGCGCACGTTCTTTCCCGAAGGACGAGCCTCGACCTCGATGCCGGTGTCGAGCAGGTGCTCAGGCTCGGTGAGTCGCAAGGAACCTTGCCCGCCGGGGAAGAGCGTGGAGAAGAGCGACTCGAAGTTCGACGCGACATCGGCGAACGCAGACGCGAACACGGTCACGATCTCGCCGTCGATCGCCTTGATCACTCTCGAGAGATCGCGGCGCGTCGAGCGCACGTCCTCGAGCTGCGACTCGAGGAAGTGATGGCGCTCTTCGAGTGCCTCGAACTCCTCGAGCGCAAGCGGGTTGATCGGTCCCATGAGCCGCAGCTCGCGTTCGAGCTCGCGCACCCGCGCGTGCGCGGTGATGCCGTCGGGCAGCGGCGGGCACTCGGCGGCGATCGCCGCGTCGGGCTCGCGGTCGAGGTCATTGCGAACGGCCTCGACGGCCGACTGCAGGCGCAACGTGATCTCGGCTTCGTCGAGCTCGGCGCGGCGTGACCGCTCGCGCACCTCCTCGAGCTGACGCTCCGCGTTGGTGCGCCGCTGACGCTGGTCGTCGAGCGCCGCTGCGATCGAGCGCGACTCCTCTGATTGGCGACGCCGCTCCTCATGGAGCCCTGCGAGCTCGCCGTCGACCGCGGCCGCCGACGCCGCGACGACTGCGGCCAGCCGGTCGAGCACGCCGAGCTTGCGCTCGAGCGCGCCACGCCGCACCGCGGCACGCTCGCGCTCCGCCGCGTCTGCTTCGAGCCGGGACTCGACCTCGTCGCGCCTGCGCCGCAGCATCTGGCGACGCTCGTCGAGACCGGCGACCTGGACCTCGAGGTGCGTGCGCAGCGCCGCGACTGCGCCGCGACCGTTCATCGAGGCGGGTGCGCGCCGCGTGGGCGAGGCGCGCTCGGCTGGCGTCGGCCTCTTCGTCGGCCTCGAGCGCCGGAAGGACCGCCTCGAGCTCGCCCGTGCGAGCGTGTTCGGCCGCAACCGACTCCGCGAGCGCCTGATGGTGGGCGTGGAGCGCGTGCGCTTCGGTCTCGACCTCGCGCTGGGCGGCTTGCACACGCGCCAGCCCATCGGCGGCAGCGTTCAGGCGGGCGTCGTTCTCCTCGAGCTCGCGCTCGATCTGCTCGCGGTCGTGCACCGCGGACTCGACCGCGAGGGTGCTCGCGGCAACGCGTGACGCCGCGACCGTCGCACGGGCGGCCGCCGCGGCCGCTCGGCTCTTCGCCTCCTCGAGCGCGGCCCCGGTGATGTGTGACCGGGTGGCTCCGACTCGCCAGCTGGTCGCCGAGAACCGATCGCCTTCGCGCGTCACGATGACCGCGTCGGGCTGGGCGAGCGCACGGTCGAGTGCTCGCTCCCACCCTCCCTCGACGACCACCGTGCCCGCCAGCAGCGCGTCGAGCAGGGTCTCGACACCCGGGTTGCTGGACCGCACGTGAGATCGCAGCGTCGACTCGGGACGCGCCGCGTCGCGGTCTGTGGTCACCGCGAGCACCGCACCTGCGTCGCCGCCGACCGCAAATGCACTCAACGCGCGACGAGCCGCGACGGTGCCATCGACCACGACGGCGCTGAGTGCCTCACCCACCGCGGCTTCGAACGCCGCCTGCCAGCCGTCATCGACGTCGACGAGATCGGCGAGCGCGCCCACCGCGCCCTCGACCTCACGCCAGCGGGCCTCGCTGCCGTTGTCGTCCAGCGCGAGCGCAAGGGCCTCTTCGCGCGCCGACCAAACGTGGCGGTCCGCGTCAGCGGCTCGGTGCTCGTCCTGCGCGGCTGGCGAGCTCGTGCTCACACGATGCCTGCCGGTCCTCGGCGGCCTGCACGCGGGCGACGAGCGGCCGCTCGGCCTCTTCGGCTTGCTCGCACGCGCGTCTGTGCAGATCGGCGTCGGCGGCGAGCTGCGTCGCGCGGGCCTCGATCGCCGCGAGCCGAGCCTCGACGCGGGCGAGCTCACCGACCGTGCGCTCGATCGCCCCGCGGCGAGCCGAGAGCTCACCGCGCACCTCGCCCGCCCTTTGCAGCGGGACCGCTCCGGGATCGGTCATCTCGGGAATGCCGCCTTCGGCGAGCGCGGCCCGCTCGTCGGCGAGCGCCGCTTCGGCCTGCGCAACACGATCGGCTTCGGGCCCCAGCGCCCTCGCCTGCGTCTCGACCTCGGTGAGCTCGTTCGAGACACGCTCGGCCTCGGCTTCGAGGGAGGCGATGAGGTCGGCGTCGAGCAACCCGCCCCGATCGCGCTCGACGCCGCGCCGGCGCTCGGCCAGCAACGCCATCAGGCCACGAGCGCGCTCGCGCATCGACTCGTAGCGGACGAGGCTGTCGCCCACGTCGGAGCCACCGAGCGCGGCGAGGCGCGCCTGGGTGGCGAGCACCTCAGTGTCGAGCGCAGCGAGCTCGCTCTTCAGTGCGGCGGCTTGCTGATCGAGCGAGTGGCGGTCGCGACCGGTGTTCTCGAGGCGGTTGCGCAAGCTGAGGATCTCGCGACCCGCGAGGTGCAGCCGCAACGCGCCGAGCTCGGCGACGAGGTCACCGTGGCGACGCGCCGCGTCGGCCTGGCGTTCGAGGGGCTTCAGCTGGCGGCGGACCTCCCGCAGCAGATCTTGCAGGCGGAGCAGGCTCGCCTCGGTCGCCTCGAGCCGGCGCTCGGCCTTCTCCTTGCGACGGCGGTACTTGAGCACGCCGGCGGCCTCTTCGATGATCGCCCGGCGGTCCTCGGGGCGCGCGTTCAGCACCGCGTCGATCTGGCCCTGCGAGACGATCACGTGCTGCTGCCGGCCGACGCCGGTGTCGGACAACAGCTCTTGTACGTCGAGCAGTCGGCACGGCACGCCGTTGATCGCGTATTCGCTGTCACCGCTGCGGAAGAGCGTGCGGCTGATCGTCACCTCGGTGAACGCGATCGGCAGCAGACCCGCGCTGTTGTCGATCGTGAGCGTGACCTCGGCGCGTCCGAGCGCGGCTCGCTTCGCCGTGCCGGCGAAGATCACGTCGTCCATCTTCTGGCTGCGCACCGCGCTCGGAGCCTGCGCGCCGAGCACCCACGCGATCGCATCGACGACGTTGGACTTGCCGCTTCCGTTGGGCCCGACGACGACGGTCACTCCCGGCTCGAGATCGAGCGACGTGGTGTCGGCGAAGGACTTGAACCCCTTGAGGGTCAACGATCGCAAGAACATGGCTGGGTCGACGCTAACCGGGCGCGAAGAGTGCTCGGTGCATGCTGAATGCTCCTCGTCGCCGTCGTCCGCTTCGCTTCCGCCGGCTCCTGCTCGCTTCGCTCGACAATCGGTGCTGCGCGCACCCGGCGGCGCACTGCGCCGCCCTCACGAACCGACCTACACCTGACAGCTGGGGCAGTAGAAGGTCGATCGACCCTGGTACTTCGCCCGCTCGATCGTCGACCGGCAGCGCCGACACGCGAGCCCCTCTCGGCCGTACGCCTGGTGCTCGTTCTGGTATCCCCCGACGCGCCCGAAGAGATCTCGGTACTGCTCGTCGGCGAGCGACGACCCCCGGTGCTTCACGGCCTCGTGCACGACTTCCACCACGGCGCGATACAGCCGGCGGATGTCCTGCGTGGTCAGCGTGTCGGTCATGCGGTCGTACCGAAGGCCCGCCGCGTAAAGGATCTCGTCGCTGTAGATGTTGCCGATCCCCGCGATGAGGTGCTGATCCATCAGGAACGCCTTCAGCTGCACGGGCTTCGCGATGAGCATGCGACCGAAGTCGATCCAAGAGATCGGTTCATCGAGGGGATCGAAGCCGAGGTCGGCGAGCTCGGGCGCGTCCTCGGCCAGGTGATCGGGATCGCTCACGAACATCTCGCCGAACGTGCGAGGGTCGAGGAAGCGCAGCTGCCCCGCCGGCGTGAACGTCAGCGTCACGTGCGTGTGCTTCGCGACCGGATCCTTGGCGACCGCCTTGAGGAGCTGCCCGCTCATCCGGAGGTGGACGACGAGCAGGTCGCCGGTGTCCATCTTCAGGATCAGGTACTTGCCCTTGCGCTGGACTCCGGTGACCTTGGCGCCTTCGAGGCGGCTGATGAACTGCTTCTTCGTGCCGCGCCGGATCGAGCGTGTGCCCGACACCTCGACGGTCTTGATGCGCTTGCCGATGACCTCTCGCTCGAGATCGCGCTTGATGGTCTCGACCTCGGGAAGCTCAGGCATGGTCCGCGACCCGTCTGTCGGCGGGCTCGAGCAGCTCCTCGTAGGCCACCTGCGCTGCCGCCTGCTCTGCCTGCTTCTTCGACCGGCCAACGCCTTCGCCGAGGACGATCATCCCGACAGCGACGCGAGCGGTGAACTCCTTGGCGTGATCCGGACCGGACTCGTTGATCTCGTAACGCGGTGAGCCGAGCCCGCGCCGCCCAGCGAGCTCCTGCAACAAGCTCTTGTAGTCGTGGGCGCCGAGGCCGGCGACCGACGCGGCGATGTCGGCACCGATCTCGCGCAGCACGAAGTCGCGCGCGGCCTCCCATCCACCGTCGAGGTACACGGCAGCGATCACCGCTTCGAGCGCGTCGGCGAGGATCGACGTCTTCTCTTGTCCTCCCGCCGACGTCTCGCCCCGGCCGAGCAGCAGCGCCGGCCCGATGCCGAGCCTCGACGCGACGCCGGCCAACGCGACCGCGTTGACAACGGCCTTGCGCGCGTCGGTCAGCCGACCTTCGAGCAGATGCGGATACTGCTGGTAGACGTGGTCGGCGACGATCGCACCGAGCACGGCATCACCGAGATACTCCAGCCGTTCGTTCGAGGGAGGCGGCGGCTCGGACACGGTGGCCTGCTCGGCGCACCACGAACGATGGGCGAGTGCCTGCACGAGCAGGGCAGGGTCCGCGAACTCATGCCCGATCCGGTGCCTCAGCACCTCGATCGCGGGCTGGTCAACCAGAACCTTCGCCCACCCGGCCGTAGACGTAGTCGACCGCGTCGCGCACGGTCTTCAGGTCTTCGAGGTCTTCGTCTTCGATGCGGAACCCCACCGAACGCTCGCTCAGCTCTTCCTCGAGGGCTTCGACGAGCTCGATCAGCGCGAGCGAGTCGGCTTCGAGATCGTCGGCGAACGATGCGCTCTCGGTGATGGTGCCGGGTTCGATCTCGAGGATGTCGGCGAGGCGATCACGGATCAGCTCGAAGACCGCCTGGCGATCGAGAGGGGCTCGTTCTACGTGGGTCTCGGCGGGCACGCTCTCTCCGTCCTCGGTCCTGGCATCGGGGGATGGCCGCGTCGCCTCACTGTACCGGATTTCGGAATTCCGCGACGGATGGATCGTGTCGCCTTATGTGTCGCCAATGCCTTTCAGAGAGTTTCGTGCTTGACACGGACGCCAAAACGAGTCACCCCGGCGTCGCGATCGCGCTCCGCAGCCCGCCCACGATGTCGCCCACGACCATCTCGCGCGCGAGCCCGATCGCGTTGGTGACCGCGCGAGCCGACGAGCGGCCGTGGCTGATGATGCAGACGCCATCAACGCCGAGGAGGATCGCTCCCCCAGTCGTCTCTGGCCCCATGAAGTCGAAGAGCGGCTCGAGCACTGGCGCCAACACGTCGCCCGCGGAGCGCGTCTCGGCCGTCGATGCGAGGCCGGCTCGGATCACGCCGAGGATGACCTCGAGTCCGCCTTCGAGCGTCTTCAGCACCACGTTGCCGCTGAAGCCGTCGGTCACGACGACATCGACCGCGTCAGTCGCCACCAAATGGCCTTCGATGTTCCCGATGAAGTGCACGCCGGGCGCACCTTCGAGGAGGTGGTGCACCTCCTTCACGAAGCTCGAGCCCTTCGACGCCTCTTCGCCGATCGACAGCAGACCGACGCGCGGCTTGGCGATGCCGAACCGCTGTCGCGAGAAGACAGTGCCCATCTGCGCGAACTGCACGAGCCACTCGGGCTGGCACTCCGCGTTGGCTCCCGCGTCGAGGAGGACCGTCGGGGTCTCGCCGGGCACCGGCAGCGGCGCGGCGATCGCGGGCCGTGACACGCCGCGGATGCGTCCCATCCGGAGCAGCGCGCTCGCCATCGTCGCGCCGGTGTTTCCCGCGCTGACCATCGCCGATGCCTTGCCGTCGCGCACCGCCTCGGCGGCGCGCACCAGGGATGAGTCCTTCTTGCGCCTCACTCCCTGCGCTCCGTCGTCGCCCATCCCGATGATCTCGGTGGCGACGATGTGCGGGAATCCGCTCTCGGCGACGACATCCTCCGGACCGACGAGGACGACGGGGATTCCGAGCTCTTCTACGGCGACGCGGGCACCGGCGAGGACCTCGTGGGGGGCGTGGTCACCACCGACCGCGTCGAGTGCGATCGGGAGCACGTGGGATCCGCTCGCAGCCGAGCTGCGTCAGTCGACGTCGATGGCTTGGCGGCCCTTGTACCAGCCGCAAGTGCCGCACACCGTGTGCGGCCGCTTCGCCGCGCCGCACCGGGGGCACGTGCTGCGGGCCGGGGCGGTGAGCGTCCAGGCGGATGCCCGCCGACTGCGGCTCTTCGCCTTGGACGTCTTCTTCTTGGGGACTGCCATTTGGGGGGGATCCTTCGAGCGATGGGGCCGCAGCAGGCTAGCGAGCAGCGGAGCCCGGGTCGAACCGCGCCTGGTTGGGGAGCTTGAGCACGTCGAGCGCAGCCCAGCGGGGGTCCGTCCGGTCGACTCGGCACCTGCAGCGAGCGTGATTGCGGTCGACGCCGCACGTCGGGCAGAGCCCGGCACACGCGTCGCGACAGAGCGGCGCGAGCGGCAGCTCGAGCGCCAGGGCGTCGTGCACTGCCGGGCCGAGGTCGATCGAGTCGGCCGAGATCGGGAAGACCTCGTCATCTGCGGCGATGTCACGGCCGGGCTTCGCGAACACCTCGCGCATCGTCACGACGAGCTCGCCGTGCGCGGGCCCGAGGCACCGCCGGCACACCGCGCGCCACGGCGCGCGCACGGTCCCGCTGAACACGATGCTGTCACTCACGGCTTCGAGGTCGCCATCGATCTCGACGATCGATCCTTCGGGCACAGCTGCGTCGCCGACGTCGATCTCGGTGGCGCGCACCTCGATCGCGAGGTGACGGCGCGCGCCCGCGCTGCGCAGCAGGTCCGCGACCGGAGTGACGAGTCCCTGCAGCGTGGTCATTCCTGGTCCTGATCGAAGAAGGCGGCCTCGTGGGCCGCAGCGGCTTCCGCTTCGTGCTCCTCGGGCTCGGGCAGCCCGGTGGGCGCAAGGCGCTCGCGGCCGGCTTGCACCGTGCGCAGCACCTTGTCGAGCACGACCTCGAACTGCGCGAGCTTCTGATCGCAGTAGTCCTCGACCTCGTGGCGCAAGCGGCGTGACTCGTCCTCCGCCGAGGTCACCAGCTGGCGGGCGCGGTGCTCGGCGGCCCGCACCACCTCGGTGCGTTGCACCATGCGCTCTGCCTGTGCGCGTGCCGCGTCGAGGATGTCGTCGCCTTCCGCGTCGAGTCTTCGCGAGGAACTCGTCGCGCTCGCGGAGCAGCCAACGCGCCGCGCGCAGCTCCTCAGGAAGCCGGTTGTTCGCTTCCTCGAGCAGCTCGAGGATCTCGTCGCGGTTGATCATCGCGGACGAGGACAGCGGCATGGTCTTGGCCGACGAGATGATGTCGGCGACCCGCCGCAGCAGCGCCTCGGAATCGCTCAGCCGTGGGACCGGGTGCTCGCCGGTGTCGTCGTCGCCGGGGTGCTCGCGCTGGTCGGTCATCGCGCGTACTTCTCCTGGAGCCGCTTCGCGACCGCCGGTGGAACCATCGAGCTGACGTCTCGCCCGAACCGCGCCATGTCGCGAAGGAACTTCGACGCCAGGAACGAGTGCGACGAGGCGGAAGGCAGGAACACCGTGTGCACTCCGGCGACGGCGTAGTTCATCTGCGCCATCTGCAGCTCGTTCTCGAAGTCGGAGGTCGCACGCAACCCCTTCACGATGAAGTCCACATCGAGCTCATCGGCGAGGTCGACCACGAGACCAGAGAACATCGTCACCGACACGCCAGGGATGTGCGAGAGCGACTCGCGCAGGATCGCCTCACGCTCCTCGAACGAGAACGTCGGCTCGCCCTTCTGCGGGTTCCGCATCGCCGCGACGACGACCTCGTCGAAGAGGCGCGCTGCGGTCTCGATGATCTCGATGTGTCCGTTGTGGAGGGGGTCGAACGACCCCGGGTACAGCACCTTGCTCACGGTCGCTCCGTTGAATCGGCTGTCGTGGGGGCGGGCGGAATGGGGTTCAGCGCTGGGCCGCCCGCGCCACGAACGTCACCACGGTACCGCCGTAGCGCTTCGATCTCGTGATCAACCAGGGGTCTCCCGGGTCGATCTCCCGATCGGACTCGATCACGACCACCGCCGCGTCGAGGCCGGCCAGGAGTGCAGGCCAGTCGTCGAAGGCATACGGAGGGTCAGCGAGCACGAGGTCCCAGGAGGTGCTCCCACGCCCCGCGAGCCAGCGCATCACGTCGGTCCGCACGACCGACCCGCCCGACAGCCCCGTGTGCGCGAGGTTCTGCTCGATCACCGCCGCCGCTGCCGCGTCGCGCTCGACGAACACGCACGACGCGGCTCCCCGCGAGAGCGCTTCGATGCCGAGGGCGCCGCTGCCCGCGAAGAGATCAGCCACCCGAGCGCCTGCGAGCGCGTCGATCGATCGGAGCGAGTTGAAGATCGCCTCGCGCGCCCGGTCGCTCGTCGGTCGGGTGTCGCGTCCTCGGGGCGCGATGAGCCGGCGGCCACGCGCCTGCCCGCCGACCACACGCATCGGCGGTGCACCCTACCGTCGACCCCCCATCATCGGGCCCCTATCGTCCGTGTGGTGATCACTGTCGTCCGGATCGATCAGCCCGCGGCGCGCAACGCGATCAACACCGAGACTGCCCAGCGTCTCCTCGACTCTTTCCTCGCGTTCGAGGCGGACGACGACGCGAAGGTCGCGATCCTCACGGGAGACGAGACCGCGTTCTGCGCGGGGGCGAACCTGAAGGATCTCCCCCGACTCCGTCCGAGCGGACCGCTCGGACCGACTCGCCTGCAGCTCTCGAAGCCCGTGATCGCGGCGATCGAAGGGTGGTGCGTCGCCGGAGGGCTCGAGCTCGCCTGCTGGTGCGACCTGCGCGTCGCGAGCAGCACCGCGCGCCTCGGCTGCCTCGAGCGGCGGTTCGGCGTGCCGCTCGTCGACGGCGGCACGGTGCGACTCCCTCGCATCGTGGGCCTAGGACGCGCGCTCGATCTCATCCTCACCGGCCGCGAGATCGACGCTGACGAGGCGCTGGCGATGGGTCTGCTGAACCGCGTCGTGCCGCCAGGCCGCGCGCTCGACGTCGCGATCGAGATCGCTGAGCAGATCGCGACGTCGCCGTGGCCGGCCGTGATCCACGATCGGCTGTCGGTCTACGAGAGCATCGGACTCGACGTCGATGCCGCGCTCGCGAACGAGGCGACGCACGGCGATGCCGTCATCTTCGACCCGGGGTTCGCTGCGGGCGTCGCCCGATTCTCTGATCGCAAGCGAAGCTGACGTGCAAGTCGACGCGGTCATCACATGCATCGACTGCGGAGGTCGCGCGCACCTCCTCTCGTTCCCACCAGAAGACGGGGAGTGGTACCCGGGTGACGTGGTGACGTACCGCTGCTCAGACTGTCGCGACCGTTGGGACCTCGTTGTGCCCGACGACGCAGACGAGTGAGTGGGGGAAAGCGCCTCGGATCTGGCATCCTTGATCATTGGGACGTCGTCCTCACGGACGAGAGTGCGGAGGAACGAGTGGGCTTCAAGGTCGGAGACCGCGTGGTGTATCCCCATCACGGGGCCGCCGTCATCGAGCGCAAGGAGAAGCGCGAGATGTTCGGCGAGAAGGTCGAGTACTTGGTCTTGCGGGTGACCCACGGTGATCTCACGCTGATGGTGCCGGTCGAGAAGGCCGAAGAGGTCGGAATCCGGCCGCCCGTCAGCAAGGACGAAGTCGAAGACATCCTCGACGTGCTCGCGAAGAAAGACGCGCGCATGCCGTCGAACTGGTCGCGCCGCTTCAAGAACCACCTCGAGAAGCTCAAGTCGGGCGACGTCTACCAAGTCGCCGAGGTCGTGCGGAACCTGTCTCTTCGCAACCGCGACAGCGGCCTGTCGAGCGGGGAGAAGACGATGCTCATGAACGCGCGCCGCGTGCTCGTCTCCGAGCTCAGCTTCTCGCTCAACACCAGCGAAGAGGCGGTCGAGAAGAAGCTCGACGCGGTCCTCGCGTAGCGCTGCCCGCAGCGCTACTGCGGCTCAGCCCTTCAGCAGGAAGTCGGCCTCTTCGTCGCCGACGAACAGACGGAGCTCGTCGACCAACCCGGGTTGATCGGTGATGCCTCCTGGGCCGTCGACGATCTCGAACGCGACCTCCCGCGCGGTGCCGACCATCTCGCGGTCACGCCGCAGCGAGGCCAGCCGCAGATCGCTGCGGCCCTTCTGGCGCTCCCCCATGATCGTCCCCTCGCCCCGCAGGTCGAGGTCGATCTCGGCCAGCTCGAACCCGTCGGTCGTCTTCACGAGCGCCTCGAGCCGGGCTTCGGCGCCTTCGGCGGCGCCGTCGTCGATCAACCAGCACATCGACGCGGCCGAGCCCCGGCCGACTCGGCCGCGCAGCTGGTGGAGCTGCGCGATGCCGAACCTGCTCGCGTCGAGTACGACCATCACCGTCGCGTTCGGCACGTCGACGCCCACCTCGATCACCGTCGTCGCGACGAGCACGTCGATCTCGCCCGTGCGGAACGCCTCGAAGATCGCTGCCTTGTCGGCCGCGGGGACGCGTCCGTGCAGCAGCGCGAGCCGCAGGCCCTTGAGCTCACCGGCCTGCAATCGCTCGAACGTCTCGGTCGCGGACGCCACCTCGAGCTTCTCCGACTCGTCGATGAGGGGACACACGACGTAGGCTTGATGCCCGGCCGCGACCTCGTCGCGCACGTCGTCCCACACCTCGTTCGTCTCGACCTCTCCGCGCGCCCACTTCGTGACGATCGGCGTGCGCCCCGGAGGCATCTCGTCGAGGACGCTCACGTCGAGGTCGCCGTACACGGTCATCGCGGCGGTACGCGGGATCGGGGTCGCGGTCATCACGAGCACGTCGGGCACGGCGCCGTCGCGGCCCTTCGCACGCAGCATCGCCCTCTGCTCGACCCCGAACCGATGTTGCTCGTCGATCACGACGACACCGAGCGAGCGCAGCTCCACCCCTTCCTGGATGAGCGCGTGCGTGCCGATCAAGAGGTCGACAGTCCCGTCGACGAGCCCGGCCGCGATGCGACGCCGCTCGGCCGCGGTGGTGCGGTTCGTGAGGAGCTCGACGCGCAGCGGACGATCCCCGGTCAGCGTGGCCGGATCAGGCACCTCGAGGCCGGCAAGCAGCGCGCGCACACCGAGCGCGTGCTGCTCGGCGAGCACCTCGGTCGGCGCCATCAGCGCGCCTTGGTGCCCGCCTTGCACGGCGACGAGCAACGCCGAGATCGCGACGACCGTCTTGCCCGAGCCGACGTCGCCTTGGAGGAGGCGGTGCATCGGCCGGGGGTCGGCGAGGTCGCGCTCGATCTGCTCGATGACCCTCCGCTGCGCGCCTGTGAGCGGGAAAGACAGGTGCTCGTGAAAGCGCGCGACGAGCTCGCCGTCGACCGCGTGGCTGATGCCGACCGACTCCTGCTCGATCGCGCGCTTGCGGAGGACGAGCGCGAGCTGCACCCGCAGCAGCTCGTCGAAGACGAGCCGGCGGCGAGCGCTGCGTTGCGAGTCGATCGATTCGGGTGCGTGGATCGCCCAGAGCGCCTGCTCCCGGCTTTCCAGGTGCAGCCGCTGCAGCACCACGTCGGGCACCGGATCGGCGATGCCGCGTGGGCGGCACCGTGCGAGCGCGGTCTCGACCCAGCCCGCGATCTCCCACGTCGTGAGGCCCGCCTTCTCGGACTGCGGGTACACGGGCACGATCCGTCCCGTGCGGTCACCGATGAGGTCGACCACAGGGTTGGTCATGGTGAGCCGCCCGCGGTACGACTCGGCCCGCCCGAAGAGCGCAACCTGGAGGCCGGGGTAGAGCTGGCGCTCTCGCCACGCCTGGTTGAAGAACACGAGCCGGAGCCGCCCAGACTCGTCGCCCGTCTCGACCGTGACCATCTGCTTGCGGGTGCGAGTCGTCGTCTTGTGCGTCGATCGGACGGTGACGAGGACGAGCGCCTCCTCACCGTCGCGCAGGTCCCCGACCCGCGCTTCGTTCGTCCGGTCGACCCAACGGCGCGGGTAGTAGGTGAGAAGGTCGAGCACGGTCGTCACGCCGAGCTCTTCGAGCCCGTCTGCCTTCTTGGGGCCGATTCCCTTGAGGGCAGTGACCGCGATCGCGTGCAGATCGCTCAGCGTGAGAGGCGCTGGGTTCGTGGTCATCGCTGCGCAGGAGCCTAAGCCCGCCGTGCCCGTGGTTGGTCCCCTTCAGTGGCCACCGGTAACCTCGATCGGGCATGCAGGGCGTGATCAAGTCGTACGACCCGGGTACACGTGACGGTGTGGTCGTGCGCGACTCTGATCTGTCCGAGCTCGATTTGGCGTCCGATGCGTTGGCCGGTTCGGTCTTCCGCATGCTGCGCCAGGGCCAGCGTGTGATCTTCGATCTGAACGAACAAGGCCTGGCCACCCGGCTGCGCCTCGGGTCCGAGGTCGACATGGGCACCCCCGGCTTCGCACCGGCCGCCGAGAGCTAGCTCCCCACACCCCCAGCCACCCGTCCGGAGCAGACATGAGCGCCACCACCACACACAAGGACTTGCGCGACTGGGTCGACCATTGGGCGTCGATCTTCCAGCCTGCAGCGATCGAGTGGTGCGACGGATCGGTAGCAGAGCACGACCGCCTCTGCGCAGCGCTCGTCGCGGCGGGCACCTTCACGAAGCTCGACAAGCGGCCCAACAGCTACTGGGCGCACTCCGATCCGGGTGACGTCGCTCGTGTCGAGGACCGCACGTTCATCTGCTCGGCAACCGAGGATCAGGCCGGTCCGAACAACAACTGGCGCGATCCCGCGACGATGCGGGCCGACATGCTCGAGCTCTTCAGCGGCTCGATGCGCGGTCGGACGATGTACGTCGTGCCGTTCTCGATGGGCCCGCTCGGCTCGAACATCGCGCACATCGGTGTGCAGCTCACCGACTCGGCATACGTCGCTGTGAGCATGCGCACGATGACGCGCATGGGCCAAGCCGCGCTCGACGTGCTCGGCGCGGACGGCGAGTTCGTGCCGTGCCTGCACTCAGTGGGAGCGCCACTCGAACCCGGTCAGGCCGACGTGCCGTGGCCTTGCGACGCCGAGAACAAGTACATCGTCCACTTCCCCGACACCCGCGAGATCTGGTCGTACGGATCCGGCTACGGCGGCAACGCGCTTCTCGGCAAGAAGTGCTTCGCCCTACGCATCGCGTCGGTGATGGCTCGTGACGACGGCTGGCTGGCCGAGCACATGCTGATCCTCAAGCTGACGTCGCCGAAGGGCGTCACGAAGTATCTCGCCGCCGCGTTTCCGTCCGCATGCGGCAAGACGAACCTGGCGATGCTCGTGCCCACGATCCCGGGCTGGAAGGTCGAGACCGTCGGCGATGACATCTGCTGGATGAAGTTCGGCGACGACGGCCGGCTCCACGCGATCAATCCCGAGGCCGGCTTCTTCGGCGTCGCTCCCGGCACGGGGATGGACACGAACCCGAACGCGATGATGACGCTCGAGGAGAACTGCGTCTTCACGAACACCGCTTTGACGCCCGAGGGCGACGTGTGGTGGGAGGGCATGACGCCCGACAAGCCGCCCCGCCTCACCGATTGGCGCGGCAACGCCTGGACGCCCGAGTCGCCGACGACCGCCGCGCATCCGAACGCGCGCTTCACCGCTCCCGCGTCGCAGTGCCCATCGATCGCTCCCGAGTGGGAAGACCCGAAGGGCGTGCCGATCTCGGCGATCCTCTTCGGCGGTCGGCGCGCGTCGGTCGTTCCGCTCGTGAACGAGGCGACCTCCTGGGAGCACGGGGTGTTCCTCGGATCGATCATGGCTTCCGAGACGACCGCAGCCGCGGCCGGCGCGGTCGGCAACCTCCGACCGCGACCCGTTCGCGATGCTGCCGTTCTGTGGCTACAACATGGCCGACTACTTCGGCCACTGGCTCGACATCGGCCGGGCCACGCAGCCCGACAAGCTGCCCTCGCTCTTCATGGTCAACTGGTTCCGCAAGGACGCGGACGGCCGTTGGCTCTGGCCGGGGTTCGGTGAGAACAGCCGCGTGCTCGAGTGGGTCTTCGAGCGAGTCGCCGGCGAGGCCGAGGCGGTGAAGACGCCGATCGGCTTGCTGCCGACGCTCGACGCGATCTCGACCGACGGGCTCGAGGTCACCGAGGCCGACATGGAGGAGCTGCTGTCGGTCGACCTCAGCGGCTGGCGTGCGGAGGTCCCTCTCATCGAGGAGCACTACGCGCAATTCGGCGACCACCTGCCGTCCGAGCTGCGGGCCGAGCTCATCGAGCTCGAGAAGCGCCTCGCTGGCTGACCCCCTACGCTGCGCGGCATGGCCGTGAGCGCGTACATCCTGATCCAGACCGAGGTCGGCAAGGCCGCGAAGGTGGCCTCAGAGGTCGGAGCGGTCGACGGCGTCGTCGCTGCCGACGATGTGACGGGCCCCTACGACGTGATCGCGAAGGCAGAGGCAGCCACGGTCGACGACCTCGGCCGCATGGTCGTCAGCCGCATCCAGATGATCGACGGCATCACGCGCACCCTCACCTGCCCGGTGGTCAACCTCTGACTAGGTGCGGCCGACGAGCAGGGCGCGGATGCCGAGGCCCATCAGGAACAGACCGCCGAAGCCGTAGAGCAGGTAGAGCCGGCTGCGGAGCTGCGCGCGGTACGAGTACAAGATGCCCACCGCGATGATCGCGACGAAGCCGTAGAACATGTGGAACTGGGGAGCGACGAGCCCCTCGCCACTGACGAGCGCGACGCCCAGCGCCACCTGCACGAAGATCGCCACCTCGACGAACGCGGTGAACCACCACAGCGCGCGCATGCGCAACCACTCGAGCCAGTTCGCCGCGAGCGCCCATGCGCCCGCGAGCCCGTTGCCGATGATGACCATCCACGCCCAACCCTCGTGGAGGTCGAGCAGGACGAGCGCGTACAGGGCGGGTCAGGCGTTGCTGAGGGCGGAGGCGGCCGCTTCGGCCTGAGCGAGTGCCTCGGCGTAGGCCTCGGCAGCGACATCGACCAGCTCGCTGATCTCGTCGTCGGTGAAGCCGGCGAGACCGCGGAACTTGCGGGCGAGGTGGACCGGGCTCTCCTCTTCCTCACCCCGGAAGCCGCCGAACGAGAAGACCTTGTCGACCGTGCGCTGGAAGTCGAGCGCTCGCTGCTGCCGCTCGGGATCCTTCGCGGTGATGCGACGGAGCCAGTCGGAGCCCATCTTCACGTGGGTGACCTCGTCGGCCAGCATCCAGTCCTCGCAGAAGTAGAGGACCGGGTCGGCAAAGGCGCCGCCGAAGTCGCGCATCGCGGTGAACACGTCGATGGCAAGGCCTTCGAGCGCCCGGTTCACGCCGGCGAGGCGCAGGACCGGGTCCTCGTTGCACGCGGCCTCGAACAGCAGCGTCTGCTCGGAGAACTCCCCCAGCTCGGTGCCCATGTGGTCGGAGAGCTTCACCGAGATCTCGACGTGGCGAGCCTCGTCCCAGCACTGCCGGGCCATGTCGAGCTTGAGCTCGAACGGGACACCACCCTCGCCGCCACCGGTCTCGAAGTCCCAACACGTGCGCCCCGCGCCCTCGAGAGCCTGGATCTCGCCCACGAAGATGCCGTGCATCAGGCCGCGGGCGCTGTCGGGGGCCTCGGCGACCCGAGGATCGAAGCCGTTCTCACGCCGACGGGTCGCCACGAACGCGTTGCGGGGATCGAAGATCACATCCTCCATCGTGATGCGCACGAACCGATCGTCTCGGGCGAGCTCTCCCGACGGCATCAGCTTCCTCATCGAACCCCTACCTCCTCAGTCGGACGCCACCAGCGTACCCAACGGGTGCAGGTGACGGGCAACGGCGGTGCAGTGCACCGCCGGGGTGCGCGAAGCACCGATTGTCGAGCGAAGCGAGCAGGAGCCGCCCGAAGCTTGCTGCGGAGGCCGGCGACGAAGACTCAGTAGGCGTCGGCCAGGATCGCCCTCGCGTCGGTCTCGCCGACGGGCCGAAGGTTCGCTTGCACCGCGAAGCTCGCCTGCGACATCCGGGCCACCGCGTCGAGGTCGTCCTCGTCGACGTCGCAGTCCCTCAACCGGGTGGGCAGGCCGAGCCGCTCGACGAGACGTGCGATCGCGCCCGGAGCATCGTCCGGATCGCCGAGCGCCTCGCCGATCAGCTGCATCTCGTCGGGAGCGACGTCCGCGTTGAAGCGCATCGCGTGGGCGAGGATCACTGCGTTCGCGAGGCCGTGCGGGATGCCGGTGCGCCCTCCGACGAGCTGGGCGAGGCCGTGATGCACTCCCATCGTCGCGTTCTCGAGTGAGCGGCCGGCGAGCGCCGCACCTCCAAGTGCGTCGGTGCGCGCGTCGACGTCGTCGGGGTCGTCCACGACGGCAGGCAGCGAGCGAGCGAGGCGCCGGATGCCCGCCAGCGCGATCGCCTCGGCCTCAGGCGTGCGGTGCGGGGAGTACACGACTTCGACACAGTGCGCGATCGCGTTCATGCCGGTCTCCGCGCTCACGCGAGCGGGGGTCGTGAGCGTGAGCAGTGGGTCGTACACGACCGCGATGGGAGCGGTGGTCGGCCCGCCTCCCCCGCCCTTCGTGTGCGTGCGCTCGTCGGTCATCCCGAAGAACGGCGTGAGCTCAGCGCCCGAATAGGTCGTGGGGATCGCGATGTGGCGCAACGCGGGCCGGTCGGCGTACGACGCGCCGGGAGTGCCGGCCTCCTGCTCGGTGAAGTAGCTCACCGCCTTGCCGAGGTCCGCGCACGATCCACCACCGAACGAGACGACGCCGTCGACCGCGTCGCGCCGCGCCTGCTGCATCGCGGCTTGGACCGCAGTGGTCGGCACGTGCGAGCGCACTTCGGTGAACGTCGACGCGAGTGACCGGCCGAGCAGCTTGACGATGCGCGCTCCGTCGTCGGACCGCGATCGACCCTCGGTCGTGACGAAGAGCGCGCGGCGGATGCCGAGCTCCTTCGTGATGTCGGGGAGCTGCGCCACGACTCCTGCCCCGAAGTGCAGCCGTTGCGCGAACCCCGTGTGCGTCCAGGCTTCGCCGAGCAATTCGCTCATCGCACCAGCGTGTCAGGCGCCTCGAAGCCCCGCTCGACCAGCACCAGCCCGCCGTCGCGTACGTCGATCACGGTCTGCGAGCAGTAGCCGGCAGCCGAGATGACGATCTGATCGGATCCGGTCGCGGCGCCGATCGCCGCGTTGATCGCCACGAAGTGGCTGACCACGACCGTGTCGGTCTCGATCGCGAGCAGCCGCTCGACCACCCCATCGCGCCACCTCGTGTAATCGTCGCCGAGGTCGGCCCACGTGCCGGCCATCGCGACATGCAGCCAGGTCGTGCGCGCTTCCATTGCGACCCCGGGCGGGGACGGGATCTCGCTCACAGCTGGCTCGACCGTGGCCGCGGTACCCCACCGGCGTTCGAGCGGTGCCGCGGTCTCGCGGCACCGGCGCATCGGGCTCACGAGGATGGGGAGCGGGCCGCGCGGCGCGAGGACGTCGGCCGCCTCTTCGGCCTGCGCACGACCGAGGTCGTCGAGCCCGGGGTCGAGGTCGTCGTCCCAGCCGCCGGCCGCGTGGCCGTGGCGCACCAAGACGATGCGTGTCACAGCCCGGCGAGCTTGTCTTCGTGGATCCCCGGCGGCGCGCCCTTGCGGATGAACCATTCGGTCGAGAACGCGCGGGCGAACACCTCGACCGGCATCCGGAGGAAGAAGCTCGAATCGGTGACCTGGCTCGCGTGCATCGTGATCGACTCACGCTTCTGGGCGATGAACCCGGACACGTCGACCGCCGTCGTGAGCGCGGCCTCGGGCATGCCGAACTCCATGTCCTCCGGCATCTCGGGCGGATCGATGTCGAGCTCGGGCGCGAGCTCGGCCGCCATCTCCACGAGTCGCTGCACGGCGTCGCGGTTCATCGTGGCCTCGTAGACGACCGGGGTGCCCGCGAGCTCCGCGGCGCGATGGCCGACACGGTGGACCTGGATGTGGTCGGGATGGCCGTAGTTGCCGTGCCGGTCGTAGACCGTCAGCACCTCCGCGGACTCCTCGCGCAGGATCGCCGCGAGCCGTTCCGCCGCGACATCGACCGGTGCCTGCCAGAAGCTGTCGGGCTCGTTGTTCTGATGCCAGCCGTCCATGCCGGAGTCGGAGTAGCCGAGGAACTCGACACGAGAGATGCCGAGCACCTCGGCCGACCGCATCGTCTCGGCCACACGGCGATCGGCGAGCGTCTCGCCTGCGGCCAAGTCCTCGGGGACCTCGCCGTGCTCACCACGCGTCGCGACGACCAACACGGCCCGATGCCCCTCTGCGACCGCGCGCGCGATCGTGCCGCCCGTCGTCATCGATTCGTCGTCGGGATGCGCGTGGAAGCAGACGAGCGTCGCCATCGAGTCGAGCGCCTAGCGGACTGCGCCGGACTCGTGCAGCTTCGTGATCTCGTCTCCGCTCATGCTCAGCCAGTCGGACAGGACGTCATCGGAGTGCTGTCCCACGTTCGACGGAGGACGCGAGAGCTCGGCCTGCGTGCGGGAGAAGCGGGGCGCCGGCGAGGGCTGCGAGATGCCGCCGACCTCGACGAACGTCTTGCGTGCGACGTTGTGCGGATGCCCAGCCGCCTCGTCGATCGTGAGCACCGGGGCGAAGCACACGTCGGTGTGCTCCATCAGCGCACACCACTCGTCGCGCGTCTTCGTGCGGAACACCTCGCGCAAGCGCTGCTTCAGCCCCGGCCACGAGGAACGATCCATCTGCTTCGCGAACTCAGGATCGTCCGACAGCCCCGTGATGCGCAGGAGCTCGGCGTAGAACTGGGGCTCGATCGAGCCGATCGACACGTACTCGCCGTCGGAGCACTCGTACGCGTCGTAGAAGTGCGAGCCGGTGTCGAGCAGGTTCGAGCCTCGCTCGTTGGTCCACATGCCGGTCGCGCGGAAGCCGTGGAACATCGACATCAGGACCGCGGCGCCGTCGACCATCGCGGCGTCGACGACCTGCCCCGTGCCCGACTTCTGTGCGTCGAGGAGCGCGCACACGACTCCGAACGCGAGGAACATGCCGCCACCGCCGAAGTCACCGACGAGGTTCAGCGGCGGGACCGGCGGCCCGTCCGCGTTCCCGATGTGGGCGAGGCAACCGGCGAGCGCGATGTAGTTGATGTCGTGTCCCGCCCAGGCCGCGTAGGGGCCGTCCTGCCCCCATCCGGTCATGCGTCCGAACACGAGCTTCGGGTTGCGGGCGTGGCACTGCTCGGGCCCGATGCCGAGCCGCTCCATGACGCCCGGCCGGAAGCCCTCGATGAGCCCGTCCGCGGTCTCGACCAGCTTGAGCACCGTCTCGACGCCGTCGGGGTTCTTGAGGTCGACCGCGATCGAGCGGCGCCCCCGCCCCATCACGTCGTAGTACGGGGGCGGAGCGGACGAGTCGCCTGTCGCACGTTCGGCCCGGTCGACACGCACGACGTCCGCGCCCATGTCTGCGAGCAACATGGCGCAGAACGGCCCGGGGCCGATCCCCGCGATCTCGATGATGCGATATCCGGCGAGCGGTCCGGCCATCGTGTGCCTCCTCTGTCCCCCGCCTGTGTCCCAGGTCGCTGGGCGTCTGTGATCTCGGCGACTTTACGCCCGTGAGCACTGCGCTCATGCTGGCGCCACGATCCCGAGCACTCGCATCGAGGAGTTCTTGAGCAGCGAGCGCTGCGAGACGCCTTTCGTCGTCGTCGACCTCGAAGTGGTCCGTGAGCGCTACCTGAGCCTGGCTTGTGCGATTCCCGTCGCCGCGATCTTCTTCGCGGTGAAGGCGAACCCCGCGCCGGAGGTGCTCGAGCTCCTCACCGACCTCGGCGCCTCGTTCGACGTTGCGAGCCCGGGCGAGGTCGACGCCTGCCTCGCCGCGGGAGCCGACCCGGCGCGGATCTCGTACGGGAACACCGTGAAGAAGGTCGCGGCCATCGAGCACGCGTACGCGAAGGGCGTCCGCCTGTTCGCTGTCGACTGCGAACGCGAGCTCGACAAGGTGATCGCGACCGCACCGGGCTCGACGGTCTTCTGCCGCATGCTGTGCGACGGCATGGGCGCCGACTGGCCGCTGTCCCGCAAGTTCGGGTGCGAGACCGAGCTCGTCAGCCGGTTGATGGTGCGCGCCGCGGACCACGGGCTCGGAGTCGGCGTGTCGTTCCACGTCGGGTCGCAACAGCGGGACGTGCAGGCGTGGGACCGCCAGCTCGCGATCGTCGCGGACCTGTATTCCATGCTCCGCGGCTCGCGACATCGAGCCCGCCATCGTCAACATCGGTGGCGGCTTCCCAGGCTCGTACCTCGAACCGGCGCCGCCGATCGAGGCTTACGGCGACGCGATCACCCTCGCGCTACAGCGTCGCCTCGGCCCGGACCTTCCGTTCGTGATCGCAGAGCCCGGCCGCTACCTCGTGGCCGACGCAGGAGTGCTGCAGACCGAGGTCGTCCTGGTCGCTCGCAAGTCCGACTACGACGAGCAGCGTTGGGTGTACCTCGACGTGGGGATGTTCGGCGGTCTCGCCGAGGCCATGGGCGAGGCGATTCGCTATCGGATGCGCACGCCGCAGGACGGCACCGAGTGCGGACCGGTGGTGATCGCGGGTCCGACGTGCGACAGCGCTGACATCCTCTATCAGCGCCACTCGTACCACCTCCCCCTCGCCCTGCAGGACGGCGATCGCGTCGACATCGTGGCCGCGGGCGCGTACACGACGACCTACTCGACTGTCGGATTCAACGGGTTCGCGCCGCTCGCCGCGCACTACCTCCCCATCGAATGACTGCGATCGACGCACGGGTCGTCGGGCCGGCCGTCGCTCGCCCGAGCTTCCGGTCCGCGCTGCGGGCGCGCGAGTTCCGATGGCTGATGGTCGCGTACTCGTTGCAGGCGATCGGGCAGACCTTCGGCACGGTCGCGATCACCGTCGCGATCTTCGAGCAGACCGGCTCCGCGACATGGGTTGCGTTCGCCGCCGCGGCGCGGTTGGTGCCCTACGTCTTGCTCTCGGGCCTGGCCGGAGTGCTCGCCGATCGCATCCCGCGGAAGACGCTCCTCGCTCTGTCGATCTCCGCGAGAGCTGCGTTGGCGACCCTCCTCGGGGTCGCGCTCTTCGCAGCGGCGCCTCCGCTCCTCATCGTGGTGCTCGCGTTCTGCTTCACCGCGTGCGGCACGCCGTGCTACCCGTGTCTCGCCGCCGCGATCCCCGCGGTGGTGCCCGAGCAGGAGCTCGCGCCGGCGAATGCGATCCTCACCGGCCTCGAGACGCTCGCGTTCATCGCGGGACCGGCGGCCGGAGCCGCAGCACTCGTCCTCGGATCGCCCGCGACCGCGATGTTCGTCAACGCCCTCATCTTCGGAGTCGCCCTCGCACCGATCGCGAAGCTCCAGGATCGCGGGGAGTGTGCGACCACCGACGACTCTCAGGTCGACGACGCCCAGGATCGGGGGTCGCCCCTGACTGCCGGCATCCGGGCGATCACCTCGTCCGGGGAGGTCGCCGCGCCACTCCTGCTCGTCGTCGCCGTGAACCTCGTCTACGGCGGGTCCTTGGTCGGCCTCGTGCTCGTCGCCGACGAGCTCCTAGGCAAGGGACGGTCGGGCTTCGCCGCGCTGAATGCTGCGCTCGGTGTCGGCGCCTTCATCGGCGTGCTGCTCACGAGCTGGCTCGCGCGGTCGCAGCGGCCACTCCCGCTCATCGCATGCACGACCCTTCTCGCCGGCGTGCCCGTGGCTCTGCTCGCTCTCGTCGACCTGCCACAGGTCGCCGCAGCCCTGATGCTCGTGTCCGGAGTGGGATCGGTGCTCACCGAGGTGCTCGCCCTGACGATGCTGCAGCGAGCAACCCCGCGCCGTGTGATCGCGAGCGTGTTCGGCATCCTGGACTCGTTGATGGTCTGCGCGATCCTGCTCGGGTCGCTCATCGCACCGACGCTGATCGACATCATCGGGCTGCGCGAGTCGCTCGTCCTAGTGGGCGCGGTCGTGCCGATGACAGCCATCGTCCTCGCCGGATGGCTCCATCGTGCGGCTCGACGCGCGGCGCAGCGGAGCGCGCTCCTGGAACCGGACGTCGTCCTCCTCGCGGGACTGCCCTGGCTGACGGGTGCGCTGCGTCCCACGCTCGAGGCCCTCGCGGCGACGGCGACGACCGAGCGCGTCGCTGCGGGCGCGCGGGTCATCGAGCAAGGGCGCACCCCGGACGACTTCTTCGTGCTGGTGTCGGGTGGACTCGATGTGCTTCGGTGGGGCCGGCCCGGTGAGCCCGAGCGCCACGTCGCGCGATTGCAACCCGGGGCGGGGTTCGGGGAGATCGGCCTGCTCCGCCGAGTCGCACGGACGGCGTCCGTCGTGGCGACCGAACCCAGCGTCGTCATGCGGATCACCGGCCACCGGTTCGTCGCGGCGGTCAGCGGTGTGCCACAGAGCGCTGGCGCCGCCCCCGCGGGTGGGCTGGTTGCACGATTGGGCGGAAGAGCGGCTACGCAATGACCGACATGACGACGACCAACGAGCTCCCGAAAGACGCCTGGGACGCCGTGCTCGCGGCCGGCGAGGAGAGGGAGTATCGGCGGGGTGCGTGGATCTTCGTCGAGGGCGACCCGCCCGGCCCCGCGCTCGCGGTGATCGAAGGCGAGGTCCGCGTCGAGGCGACGCGCGAGGGCTTCGCAGTCGAGCTCGGCGTGTTCGGCGTCGGATCGCTGTTCGGGGAGCTCTCCGCGATCGACGGCCGTCCCCGTTCGGCGAGTGCGATCGCGACGGAACCCACACGACTCGCGGCTGTGGGCATCCCCGAGTTCAACCAACTCCTCACCCAGCATCCGACCCTCGCCGCTGCGATGCTGCGCGTGATGGCGACGCGCCTGCGAGCGACGACGACGTTCGCGGTCGAGCACGCACCGAACGACGTCGATCGGCGTCTCGCCGCGACCCTCGTCGAGCTCGCGATCACGCGTGGCGTCGAGGAAGGCACCATCGTCATGCTCGACGTCACGCAAGGGGAGCTCGCCGGCATGCTCCGCGTCGACCCCGAGAGCATGAGCGGAGCGATCAAGCGGCTGCGGGCGCGCGGGCTCGTGCTGCCGGGGCGGCGCTCGCTCCACGTGGTGAACATCCGAGCGCTCGAAGCGATGGCGCGATCCTGAGGGCTGCGGTCCCGGGGGGTACGGTCACGGCGTGACCGTCTTCGGCGTGCATGCCGGGCTCCAGAACACCTCGATGGCGTCGCTCAGGGCGCTCTGGCAACAGGTCGAAGACCTGGGCTTCGGCTGGATCTCGGTGTGGGACCACTTCTACTCGGCGACGTTGACCGAGGAGGGTGAGTGCCACGAAGCGGTGGCCACGCATGCCGCGCTCGCCTGTGACACCAGCAAGGTGCGCTGCGGCTCGCTCGTGTACTCGGTCGGATACCGGCATCCCGCGGTGCTCGCGAACGCCATCTCGACGATCGACCACCTGAGCGGCGGGCGGGCCGACATCGGGCTCGGCGCGGGCTGGAGCGAGATCGAGTACCGCGCCTACGGCATCCCGTTCCCGGCGGTGAAGGTGCGGCTCGACCAGCTCGAAGAGGCCATCCAGTGCGTGCGCGGCCTGCTCCGCGACGAGACGACGACGTTCAAGGGCGAGTGGTTCGAGCTGCACGACGCGCGCTGTGACCCGAAACCCGTGCAGCGGGCACTTCCGATCTGGATCGGCGGACAGGGCGAGAAGCGCACACTCCGCATCGCCGCGCAGTGGGCCGACGGGCTGAACATCCCGTTCGTCGATCCTGCGATGTACGCGCACAAGCGCGCGGTGCTGCACCGGCACTGCGACGACGTCGGACGAGATCCCGCCGAGATCCGCACGTCGGTGAACCTCGGGCTCGCGTGGACGGAGGAGAGCTTGCGAGCGCAATTCGGCGGGCTCGCCGACTACGTCCGACCAGGTGTGCTCGGCGGCACCGACGCGGAGGTGCTCGACCGCATCGCCGAGTACGTCGATGGGGGCGTCGACCAGGTGAACATCGCGCTGCGCGCGCCGTTCGACACCGACGCGGTCGAGCGGCTCGCCGCAGCGCTCTCCCTGTCCTGATCGATCGGTGCTGATCGACCGGTGCTGATCGATCCGCTCACGGGTGCCGCGACGGTCGTCGTCGGCTCCCGTCAGGGACGTCCCAACCTTCCCGCGGATGCGTGCCCGTTCTGCGTGGGCGGGATCGAATCGCCGGAGCCGTACGAGGTGCGGACCTTCGTGAACCGCTTTCCTGCGATGCCCGACGACAGGTGCGAGGTCGTGCTCTACACGCCAACCCACGACGCAACGTTCGCAACACTCGGCGTCGAGGGCGCGCGCCGCGTCGTCGACTTGTGGGCCGACCGCAGCGCGGCGCTCGGCGCGCGTGACGACGTCGCGTACGTACTGGTGTTCGAGAACCGCGGCGCCGAGGTCGGCGCGACGATCGCGCACCCGCACGGCCAGATCTACTCGTTCGATCTCGTGCCACCCGCTCCCGCGCACGAGGGCGACCTGTTCGCGGACCGCGCTCCCCCGGGGGCCGACCGCCATGTGGCCTCGTCGGGGGGATGGAGTGCGTGGGCCGCGCGTGCGTCGTCGTGGCCGATCGATCTCCGCCTCGCGCCGGGGAGTCGACAGCCGGACCTGCCGTCGTTGACAGCTGCAAACCGAACGGACCTCGCGGCACTCCTCGTCGACGTGCTCGCGCGACTCGACCGCCTGTACGACCGGCCGCTCCCCTACATGCTCTGGTTCCACCAACGTCCCTTCGACGGTCGAGAGTGGAACGGTCCTCCGTTGCACGCGCATCTCGTGTCGCCCTGGCGCGACGCCGGCGTCGCTCGTTACATCGCCGCGGGAGAGCTCGGCTCCGAGGTCTTCTTCAACCCCGTCGCGCCCGAAGCGTGCGCGGCCGCGCTGCGGGCTGCGTCCGCGTGATCATCTCTCGCGCTCCGGGACGCGTGAACCTGATCGGCGACCACACGGACTACACGGGCGGCCTCGTGCTTCCGATGGCGATCGATCGGTGGACCGAGGTGCGCGGGGAACGCCGCAACGGCCAGGTGGTGCTTCGCTCGACCGACGCCGACGAGCCGGCGGTGGTGCCACTCGATGTCGAGGAGCCGTGGCACGTCGAGCCGGAGTGGGCACGGTATGTCGCGGGGGTCGTCGCCGAGATGCGCCCGGCGGTCGGGTTCGAGGGGGACGTGTCGACGACCATCCCGATCGGCTCGGGCCTGTCTTCGAGTGCGGCGCTCGAAGTTGCGGTCGCGCGGGCGCTCGGCATCGAAGGGTCGCCCCTCGACATCGCGCGGATCTGCCAGTCGGCCGAGCGGCAAGCCTCGGGTGTGCCGTGCGGGATCATGGACCAGCTCGCATCGGCCGGTGGAGTCGAGGGCGCCGCGCTGCTCATCGACTGTCGCCGCGCTCACGATCACCCCGGTGCATCTGCCCGAGGAGATCGAGATCGTCGTCGTCGACTCGGGCGAGCATCGGTCTCTTGCGTCATCGGTGTACGCGGACCGCGTGCGGGCGTGCGCGCGGGCGGAGGAGCAGATCGGGCCGTTGCGCGACGCGAAGATCGAGGCTGTCTACGAGCTCGCCGACCCGCACGTGCGGGCGTGCGCTCGTCACGTGGTCTCCGAGAACGAGCGAGTGGATTGGTTCTCGAGAGCGATCCGGGCGCGTGCGTTCCGTGATGCCGGGCTCATGATGGACGACAGCCACGCGAGCCTGCGCGACGACTACGAGGTGTCGACGCCTGCACTCGACCGTTGTGTTGCCGACCTCCGGGCGCGGCCGGGAGTGTTCGGTGCCCGCCTGACCGGGGCGGGCTTCGGTGGCTGCGTCGTCGCACTGGCCGAACGGGGCGCGGTGCGAGACACAGGGTGGGTCGTGCGGCCGGTCGGAGGAGCGACGGTCACCGAGGAGTGAGCAGCGCCCCCAGCCGCTCGAGCGCACTCGGCGTGCGCACGCCCCACCAGAAGAGGTCTTTGCCGTCGACGAACGTCACCGGCGCGATGGCGCCGAGCTCGTCGGCGTGCCGCGGGCCGAAGGGGTAAGGCTCGGACGGCGCGAGGACGACGTCGACCTCGGGCACGGTGTCGAGAGCGACTTCGGGATAGCGCTCGCTCGCGCTGTCGAACGCGTTCGCGACGCCGAGGTGTGCGAGCACGGACGAGCCGTAGGTGTCGCCGTTCATGGTCATCCAAGGTCGTCGCCAGATCGGGATGAACGCTCGCGTTTGGATCGACGCCAGCGACGGCAGCGGCACGGGCTCGTACGTGCGCTCGACCAGCTCTGCGAGCGCCTGCATCTCCGGTGCGACGTGAGCGACGGTCGTCACGCGCACGACGTGCACTCGCAGCCCATGCGCCTCGAGCGCGTCGAAGTCCTCCTTGCGGTTCTCCTCGTCGTTCACCACCACGAGGTCGGGCGCCAGCGACGCGATCTGCTCGATGTCCGGGTCCTTCGTGCCTCCGACGTGGGGCAGCTCGGGATGTTCGCAGAAGCGCGTCACCGCGATGGGCACGACGTCCCACGCGAGCAAGGTCTCGGTGACGGAAGGGACGAGGCTGACGACCCGCACTAGAGCCGGTTGAGCAGCTCGGCCTTCTTCGAGTCGTACTCGGCCTGCGTGATCGCACCCTTGGTGAGCAGGTCGTGCAGCTTCTCGAGCTGCTCGGCAGCGTCGGCCGACGCCGGCGCGCCCGTGCCGCCGGGCACCTGGCTCGGTGCCGGGGGCGGCGGAGGCGGCGGCAGGTTCGCGTTCACTGCTGCGGCCGCTCCGGCACCCGCTGCGGCTGCCGCGCGTCGAGCGGGCTTCTCCTCGTACTGGTTCGCCTGCTCGTGGATCTCCTTCGCGACGAGCTCGGGCTTGCGGACGTCGCTGAAACGGCTCTGGCCGTCTTTGCCGCCCGACTCGATCAGCAGATCGCCGGCGCCGATCATGCGCTCCCAGATCGACTGCTTGAAGTTCACGTTCATGATCCGCTCGAGCGGGATCTCGACGCCCGACTTCGCGAGCATCCCTTGCCGGAAGATGACGCGATCGTTGGTGACCGTGAAGCTCGTCGTCGTCCACTTCGAGTAACGCACCGCGGCGTTGACACCGAGGCCGAGGAACACGACGAGGGTCACCCAGCTCATCCAGTTTTGACCGCTGACATTCCACAGCAACAGGCACAGGACCGTCGCTCCGAGCCACACGATGATCGTCGGCACGACGTACATCCAATGGGGCTTCAGGTCGAGGATGATCTCCTCGCCGTCGTTCAACAGCTGCTTGGGGTAACCCACGATCCGGACTTTATGCCCAGCCGAGCTCGGACAAGCGGTTGTCGTCGATCCCGAAGTGGTGTGCGACCTCGTGCACGACGGTCACGCGCACCTGGTGCACGACGTCGCCTTCCGTCGCGGAGATCGCGCAGATCGGGAGCCGGTAGATGGTGATCCGATCGGGCATCACCATCCCCGCGTACCCGGCATCGCGCGCGGTCAACGGCACTCCTTGGTAGAGACCCAAGAGGCCGGATTGGCGTGGCCGGTCCTCGACGAACACCGCGACGTTGTCCATGCGCGCCCCGAGCTCCGGCGGGATGCCGTCGAGCGCCTCGGCCACGAGCTCTTCGAAACGCTCCGGCGAGACGAGCACGCCCGGACGCTACCGAGGGTGACTCGTGACGACGGACCAGCCCTGCGCGGCGGTGCGCGACCCCGCGGCCGTTGCTGACGCGCTGTCCACAATGTGACGGCCGTCACCCACACCCCATCCACAGTGTCTCCACAGGAGTGTCCACAAGTTATCCAGAGATGTCGAAAGTTGCCGAAATTCTCTTGACGGTTGTGTTGCGAATCGGCAAAGTGACGCCACCGGATGCGCAATGCACCGCACGCCGCAGGGTGTTGAGCCCCGCAGCGAGCAGCACGCGGCAGGGTGTTGAGCCCAGCAGTGAGCGCCCGGCTCGGGGGAACCGGGAGCTGTGGGGTGAAAGCCACGCAGTGATCGGAGCCAACGGGCGGGGTGGTGCGGAGGGTCTGCGGGACGAGTCACGTCGAAGGCGCCGTCCACCGCCGGGTGGGTCCACGCAAGTGGGCACGCACGGAGGCCAGGGGGCGCCCGGAGCGCCGGAGTGCCGAAAGGTGCGAGGGAAGCGACGAGGCGTGGAACGGGGTGCGGCCCCGAGGAGTGCGGAAGGCTTCGGCCCGAAGGCTACTCGGGGTCGAACCGCGTTTTGCCCAGGCTTTCGCCCATAGCGCTTGCCCCACCGGCGTTCTCCACAGGCCCTGGGGATAGCTATGGGCGGTCACCGGCAGTGCCCCACCCCCTCCCTAAGGTGACCTCGATGGACCTGCTGGCCGACCTCGACGACGCGCAGCGCGCCGCGGTCACGAGCGCGGGCGCGCCTCTCTGCATCATCGCCGGGCCCGGCGCCGGCAAGACCCGAGTGCTCACGCGCCGCGTCGCGCACCGGCTCTCCACGGGGTCCGCCGATCCCGGCCACGTCCTCGTCATCACGTTCACACGCAAGGCAGCGAGCGAGCTCGGCGCCCGGCTCGGCGCGCTCGGCCTGCGGGGCCATGCCCACGCCGGCACCTTCCATGCCGTCGCGCTCGCACAGCTCCGGCAGCGATGGGCCGACGCCGGCGTCGCGCCGCCGTCGCTGCTCGACCGCAAGGCCGGCATCCTCGCCCCGCTCGTCAGCCAAGCCAGCAAGCGGGGCGGCACCAGCCAGCTCGTGCAGCCCGCCGACATCGCGGCCGAGATCGAGTGGGCCAAGGCACGGATGATCAACCCCGCCGCGTACACGGGCGCGTGCGACGAGGTGGGCCGCCGGCCGCCGCTGCCGGCGACGGTCGTCGCCTCCATCTACGAGCGCTACGAGCGCGTCGAACGGAAGCGCGCGCTCATCGACTTCGACGACGTGCTCATCCAGTGTGCTCGCGCGGTCCGCGACGACCGCGACTTCGCCGCGGTCCAGCACTGGAAGTTCCGCCACCTGTACGTCGACGAGTTCCAGGACATCAACCCTCTACAGCTCTACCTGCTCGAGGCGTGGCGCGCGGGCCGTCCCGATCTGTGCGTCGTGGGCGACCCCGACCAGGCGATCTACGGCTGGAACGGAGCCGAGTCGGCGGTGCTGGCCGAGTTTCCCGAGCGCTACCCCGGCTCGACGATCGTGCGGCTCGAGACGAACTATCGATCGAGCCCGCAGATCGTTCGTGTCGCATCGAGCGTCCTCGACGTTCGCGGCCGCCACACGACTCAGGCCGACGGGCCCGTGCCGTCGATCTCGTCCTACCCGACCGACGTGGTCGAGGCCGCCGCCGCAGCGCGGCGCGTGCGTGACCGGCGCGGGCCCACGATGGGATGGCGCCACCTCGCCGTGCTCGCGCGCACCAACGCGCAGCTCGCGCTGCTCGAAGAAGCGCTGCGGGCGGCGAACGTGCCGTGCCGGGTCCGTGGTGGCGGCAGGCTCCTCGAACAGCCCGAGGTCCGGGCGTGGCTGCGCGACCCCCGCCACCGCGGCACGATCCCTCTCGCTCCGCGGCTCGCCGACCTCGAGGCAATCGTGGGCGAGGCGGACGACGTCGACGGCGATGGCGACGACGGAACAGGCCTCACCGACGAGCGTCGGCGCAACCTCGAGGCTCTCGTGCGGCTCGGTCACGAGTACCTCGCCCTCGACCCCGCCGGCACCACGACCGGCTTCGCGGACTGGCTCGCCGCGACGATGCGCACGGATGACATCGCCGCCGACACCGATGCGGTCGACCTCGTCACGTTCCACCGAGCGAAAGGGCTCGAGTGGCCCGTCGTCATCGTGACCGGCCTCGAGCGTGGTCTCGTGCCTATCGGCCAGGCGACGACGCCCGAGGCGCTCGAAGAAGAGGCGCGCCTGCTCTACGTCGCACTCACACGCGCCGAACGCGAGCTGCACTTGATGTGGGCCGAGCAACGCACGTTCGGCACGCGCTCGATGAACCGCTCCCCATCGCCGTTGCTGGCGCCGATCGAGGACACGTGCGAGGAGCTGCGCGCGGGCTTGCCCGAGGGTGACAACCGAGCGTCGGTGCGCAACGCCAAGCGCACGCTCGAAGCCGCTCGGCGCGCCCCGACCGAAGGGAGCGACCCGCTCTTCAAGGCGCTCAAGGAGTGGCGGCTGACACGTGCACGCGCGGCCGACACTCCCGCGTACACGATCTTCGACGACAAGACGCTCGCCGCGATCGTCGAGAACCGCCCTCGCACGAAGACCGCCCTCCGCGCGGTTCCGGGCATCGGGCCGGTGAAGCTCGAACGCTACGGAGACGAGGTGCTCGACCTCGTGTCGGCGTTCACCTAGCCGCCGGTCGCCGTGTCGGGATCTGCTGTGTCACGGTTCACCTGCGCGCGCATCGCCTCGAACTTCGCGAAATCGACCGAGATGAACAGCGCCTCGCCCTCCGCGCACACGAGGTCACCGTTCCTCAACGTGCCCTCGGTGTAGATCTTGCGCCCGTCGACCCGGCTGACTCGCGCCGCGAAATCGAGGTCGGTGTGCAGCGGCGTGGGGCTGCGGTACTTGATGGTCAGGATGCCGGTCATCCCCGGCGCGCCGGAAAGCGACTGCGTCATGCCGAGCACCTCGTCGAACGCCGCTGCGATGTGGCCGCCGTGGACGCATCCAGGAGGCCCTTCGTACGCGGCGCCCCACCGCACGGTGCCGCGCACCTCGTCCTCGGCGACCCCCATGCGCACAGGAGGGGCGAGCGGGTTCGCGCGACCGAAGACCGGCGAGAAGTCGAAGAACCCGAAGGTGTCGCCGGCGTTCGCGACCTCGGCCCAGCCCTCGACCGTGCGGCCACGAGGTTGCGACTGCAACAAGATTGCGAGCGCCTCGGCCTGCGCGGCCGCGTCGGCGAGCGCTTCCTCGGGGGCCTGGGTGTCCATCAGGCACTCGATCGCGACGCGCAGCGCGTCGGCGAGCCGGTGGAGCTCGGCCCGCCGAGGCGTGACTGCCGCCTCGGCGGACGCGACGAAGCGCTCGTGGAAGGCCGATGGGTCGGTGAGATCAGCCACGGTCGTCGAAGTCCACGATCACGGGAGCGTGGTCGGACGGTTGGGAGCCCTTGCGGGCGTTGCGGTCGATGAGCGCCCATCGCACCCGCTTCGCCATCGGCTGGCTCGCCAGCACGAGGTCGATGCGCATGCCGCGACCCTCGTGGAAGTCGCCGGCCCGGTAGTCCCACCAGGAGAAGAGGCGGTCCTCTTCGTAGACCTCGCGGAAGACGTCGACAAGGCCCCACTGCTCGATCTCGGCGAGGGCGGCGCGCTCGGCGGGGCTCGTGTGGGTCGTGTCGATGTACTTCGCCGCGTCGTACACGTCACGATCTTGGGGCGCGATGTTGAAGTCGCCACAGACGATGACGTCGTCGTCGGGGACTGCGGTCGCGGCGACGTGAGCACGAAGGCGCGCCAGCCACTCGAGCTTGTAGGTGTACTGCTCGTGGTCGATCGAGCGTCCGTTCGGCACGTACACCGAGGTGACGCGCACGCCGCCGCACGTGGCGGTGACGAGACGTGCCTCGGCATCGGCGGGCGCGCCATCGTGGAAGCCGGCGACGACGTCGTCGAGGCCGACGCGGCTGAGGATCGCGACCCCGTTCCAGCGCCCCTCACCCACGTGGACAGCCTCGTACCCCAGCGCCTGGAACGTCATCGCCGGGAACGCAGAGTCGGCGAGCTTGGTCTCTTGCATGCAGAGGACGTCGGGCTCACCGATCGAGAGCCACTCCTCGACCCGAGGCAGCCGCGCCTTCAGGGAGTTCACGTTCCACGTCGCCACGCGCACGGGCTCGACCCTACCGGGGCGCCGGTAGCCTCCGTCCCGGTGCAGGCCCGCGCGATACAGGCAGTCGTGTGGAGCGACTACCTCTGCCCGTGGTGCTACCTCGGACGCGACCGCACCACGCTGCTCGAAAGCCTCGGGGTCACCGTCACTCCTCTGCCCTACGACCTCCATCCCGAGCTCGCGCCGGTCGGCCGTCGCGTCTCACCGAATGGCCGCCTGGCCGAGGTGCACGCGCGCATCGGCGCGGAGTGCGCGGCGGTCGGGCTTCCGTTCACTCCCCCTGAGCACATCCCGAGCACGCGGCTCGCGCTCAGCGCGGGCGAGGTCGTGCGCCGTCGGCGGCCCGAGGCGTTCGCTGCGCTCGACGCGGCGCTCTTCCACGCGGTCTTCGTGACCGGTGAGGACATCGGTGACCCGGACGTGCTCGCCGAGGTCGTGTCGCGCGTCGGCGTCGACGGCGGTGAAGTCGTCGACGCGGTCGCTCGTGGCGAAGGGGCCGACGAGGTGCGCGCGTCGATCGACGCCGCGCACGAAGTCGGTGTCACAGGCACGCCCGCGTGGCTGCTCGATGGCCGCCTCCTGATCCCCGGTGTGCAGGACCGCGAGACGATCGAGCGTTGGGTCGCGCGGCTGACAGCGCGGCCCGCCTCAGGCTGAGGGCGCAGCAGCCTTCGCGGCCACCTTCTTGGCGGCCACCTTCTTGGCGGCCACCTTCTTCGTCGCAGCTTTCTTGGGCGCCGTCTTCTTCGCTGCGGGGGCCTTCTTCCCGGCCACCTTCTTCGAGGGAGCGACCTTCTCGGATCCGTCGTCGACCTTCTCCGCGACCTTCTCGACCCTCTCGACCTTCTCGGGCTTGGGCGCCGCTTTCTTCGCGGCTGCGGCCTTCTTCGGCGCAGCGGCCTTCTTCGGAGCCGCCTTCTTGGCAGTCTTCTTCCCGGTCGCGGGAATGGCCTCGGTGGGCACCACTCCATCGGGCTCGAAGCCGGGCATGGCGAGGTCGACGCCGCGACGACCTGCGGCGATCGAGACCACGGTGAACGGCATCGTGTTCCCCAGGGTCAGCACCTCGCGCGCGCTGCGAGGCGCGGGCTTCCCGAGATACCGAAGCGGGATGTAGCAGCGCACCGACTCGGATGTCGCGTAGGCGCCGTGCGAGGAGAACGACTCGATCGTCGCCTCGACGGACGAGCCGATGGGGTGGTGAGCGACGAACTCGACGAACGGGAGCAGCGGATTGAGCGCGTCGGCGGCCTTGCGCTTCTGATCGACAGGCGCGGACGGCTTCGCGGCCGCGACCACGGGAGCTTCGGCCGCCTTGCGCTTCGTCGGCGGCGGTGACTTCGGGACGGGCATCGGTGCCGACGCCGCCGCCGAGGGCCGGCCCGCCAGCTTCTTCGCAGGCCGCGCGCCGTCGCCCTTCTTCGCGGAGCGGAGCGCGCGGCGGCTGGTGGGACCTCGGACCGGGCTGCGGAGCACGAACACCCATCCGATGTGCGGGACCGGCTTGCCGCCCATCAGCCGGCCCTCGTCGAACAGCCAGTCGTACTCGCCGTGGAACTCCTGGAAGCTGTCGTTCGACAGCACCATCGCATCGGCCTTGTCGGCGATCTGCAGCACGAACGCATCGCCGCGGCCGATGGCTCCTGCGGGCGGCGACACGAGCTCGTTCTCGTCGATCGCAGCGTCGAACGCCGCGACCTCGGCCTTGTCGATGCGATGCCCGAAAGTCGCGTCGACCACGACGGTCACCGTGTGGTCGGGGTTCTCGGCCATGAAGGCCGACACCGCCTCATCGAGCTGCTTGAGGCTCGGATGAGACCGGCCTTCGGTGGCGATGTTCGAACCGTCGACGATGACGTGCCGGGGCAGGTTGCGGGGCATGGTGGGCCTCAGTCAACCATCCCTCGGAGGGAAGGCCCGTCATCAGCCCCGCCTACAGTGCCGCCATGGACGACCCCACGGGGGAAGTGACCGAGCTCCTCCAGCAGCTGATCCGAAACGCGTGCGTCAACGACGGCACCGAGGAGTCCGGGGGCGAGACCGCCAGCGCCGATGTGCTGGCCACGTACCTCGAGGGCAGCGGGCTCGACCTCGAGCGGTTCGAGGCCGTGTCGGGCCGAGCGAACCTGGTCGCCCGCATCGAGGGCACCGACGCCTCGGCGCCGAGCCTGCTCCTCATGGGGCACACCGACGTGGTGCCGGTGAACGCCGACCGGTGGCGTCACGATCCGTTCGGGGGCGAGGTCATCGATGGTGAGGTGTGGGGCCGGGGCGCCGTCGACATGCTCAACCTCACCGCGTCGATGGCGGTGGCGTTCAAGCAACTCGCGACCTCGGGGTTCAAGCCGAAAGGCACGCTCATCTACCTCGGCGTCGCCGACGAAGAGGCGCTCGGCACGTACGGCGCCGACTACCTCGTCGAGCACGAACGAGACGCCGTCGTCGCGGACTACGTGCTCACCGAAGCGGGCGGCTTCCCGATGGATCTCGGCGCGGGCGTGCGCCTCCCCGTCATCGTCGGTGAGAAGGGAACCTTCTGGAGCACGCTGCGCGTGACCGGCACTCCGGGGCACGCCTCGATGCCGCTGCGGACTGACAACGCGCTCGTCAAGGCGGCCGAGGTCGTGCGACGCCTCGCGGAGTACAAGCCCGAGACGCAGATCCACGACACGTGGCGTCGGTTCGTCGAGGACATCGGCCTCCCTCAGGAGGTCGTCGCGCAGCTGCTCGATCCCGATCAGCTCGTGGCGCTGTGCGACGAACTGCCGCTCGCGATGGCGCGCGAGTTCCACGCGTGCACCCACACGACCTTCGCGCCGACGATCATCCACGGCGGCACGAAGACGAACGTCATCCCCGACACGATCGACCTGACCGTCGACATCCGTACGTTGCCCGGGCAGGGCGAGCCCGAGGTGCGAGCGATGCTCGACGAGGCGCTCGGCGACATCGCCGGCTCGGTGCAGCTCGTGTCGTTCAACGACGACGGACCGACGGCGTCACCGTTCGACACACCCATGTGGGACGCAATGGATCGTGTGAGCCGGGGCTTCTACCCCGACGCGAAGCTCGTCCCGTTCCTGACCGTCGGAGGCACCGACGCGCGCTTCTTCCGACGCGCCGGTTCAGCCGCGTATGGCTTCGGTCTTTTCAGCCGGAACATGACCTTCGAGGACTACGGCGTGATGTTCCACGGTGACGACGAACGCGTGGACCAAGAGTCGCTGCGGCTCTCGACCGAGATGTGGCACGCCCTCGCACACGACTTCCTGGGTTGATCTCGTGATCGAAGCAGCGCTGTTCGACTTCGGCGGGGTCGTGCTCTCGAGCCCGTTCGAGGCGTTCTCGAAGTACGAGGCCGAAGTCGGTGTGCCCGACGGGTTGCTGCGGGGCCTCAACGCGACGAACCCCGATACGAACGCGTGGGCGCTGCTCGAGCGCAGCGAGGTGACGATCGACGAGTTCTGCTCGCTGTATGAGGCAGAGGCCGCCGCGGCCGGGCACACGATCGACGCTCGGCGCGTGCTCGAAGCGCTGCAGGGCGAGCTCCGGCCCGAGATGGTCGAGGCGGTGCGGCGCTGCTCGTCCCGACTGAAGACCGCGTGCCTGACCAACAACTTCGTCACGTCACCAGGGCACGTCGACCGTGAGCGGCAGATGGCCGAGGTGATGGCGCTGTTCCACGTCATCGTCGAGTCGAGCAAGGTCGGCGTGCGCAAGCCCGACCCGCGCTTCTACGAGATGGCGTGCGAGCTGCTCGACGTGAAGCCCGAGATGTGCGTCTTCCTCGACGACCTCGGCATCAACCTCAAGCCTGCGAAGGCCATGGGCATGACGACGATCAAGGTGCTGAACGCGGCCCAGGCGCTCGAAGACCTCGAGGCGGTCGTCGGGTTCCCGCTGACCTGATCGTCTAGAGCCCTGCGAACGCCTCATCGAGGAGGTCGTTCAGCTCTTGCGCGTGGATGACTCCTGAGCCGGTCGCCGGGCTTCCCGACTCGACACGGCACACCTGACGCACCTTGTACCCGGCGTTCTCGATCTCGTGGCTGCGGTCGTACATGAACCGCCACGGGCCCATGTTCTCGGGCTCCTCCTGCAGCCAGACGACCTCGCGAGCGTTCTCGTAGCGACGAAGGATGTCGATCAGCTGCTCGCGGGGGAACGGGTACAGCTGCTCGACCCGCACGATCGCGACCGGCGCGCTCGACCTCATCACGCCGAGCGATGGCGTCGTATGCGACCTTGCCGGAGCAGAAGATGATCCGCGCGACGGCCGCCGGGTCGCTGACCGACCGGTCGTCGAGCACCTCTTGGAAGGACCCGTTCGTGAGCTCGTCGACCGGCGAGTGCGCCTGTTTCGCCCGCAGCAACGACTTCGGGGTGAACACGACGAGCGGCTTGCGGATCTCGCGGCGCACCTGACGCCGCAACAGGTGGAAGTACTGCGCCGGCGTCGTGGCGTTGACGACCTGGATGTTGTCCTCGGCGCACATCGTGAGGAAGCGCTCGATGCGAGCAGACGAGTGCTCGGGTCCCTGGCCCTCGTACCCGTGGGGCAGGAGCATCACGAGGCCCGAGGTCTGCTGCCACTTGTCTTCGGCGGCCACGAGGAACTGGTCGATGATGATCTGCGCGCCGTTCACGAAGTCGCCGAACTGCGCCTCCCAGGCGACGAGCGCGTCCTTGTGCACGACGGAGTACCCGTACTCGAATCCGACCGCGGCGTACTCGGACAGCAGCGAGTCGTAGACCCAAAGCTTGCCTTGGCTCTCGTCGAGCGACGCGAGCGGGACATACGTCCAGCCGGTGTAGAAGTCGACGAGCGCGGCGTGCCGCTGGCTGAACGTGCCCCGCCGCGTGTCCTCGCCGGTCAGCCGCACGTCAGTGCCCTCGAGCAGCAACGTGCCGATCGAGAGTGCCTCGGCAGTTGCCCACTCGACCTGACCGTCGTCGTAGAGCTTGGTACGGGTCTCGAACTGCTTGGCCAGCTTCGGGTGGAACGTGAAGCCCTCGGGCACCTTCGTGAGCCCGGCGAAGACGCGGTCGAGCGTCGCGCGGTCGACGCCTGTCGCGACGTGGGGAAGCACGCCCATCGGCGCGGGCGGCCTCGCTGCCTTCACGGCCGCCGGAGCGGACTGGCGAGTCTCGTCGAGCGCGACCTGCAAGCGACGCTGGAAGTCGTCGAGCGCCTGCTCGGCCTCGTCGAGCGTCAGCTCGCCGCGCTTCACGAGTGCCTCGGTATAGAGCTTGCGCACCGAGCGCCGCTCGTCGATGAGCTTGTACATCAGCGGCTGCGTGTAGCTCGGATCGTCGCCCTCGTTGTGACCGTGGCGCCGGTAGCAGACCATGTCGATCACGACGTCCTTGTGGAACGTCTGCCGGAACGCATAGGACAGCCGCGCCACGCGGATGCACGCCTCAGGATCGTCGCCGTTCACATGGAAGATCGGCGCCTGGATCATCTTCGCGACGTCGGTCGCGTACTGCGAGCTGCGCGCGTGCTCGGGCGCAGTCGTGAACCCGAGCTGGTTGTTCACGACGAGGTGGATCGTGCCGCCGACGCGGTAACCCGTGATGTCGCTCATGTTGAGGCACTCGGCGACGACGCCCTGGCCGGCGAACGCGGCATCGCCGTGCATCAGGATCGGCAGGACCGAATACGAGCCGGGCCGGTCGATGAGGTCCTGTCGAGCGCGGGCCATGCCGCCGACGACCGGGTCGACTGCTTCGAGGTGCGACGGGTTCGCGGCGAGCTCGACCTTGATGTCGGCGCCGCCGGGGCTGACGAACTTGCCCGACGCCCCGAGGTGGTACTTCACGTCGCCCGAGCCCTGCGTGGACGACGGGTCGACGTAGCCCTCGAACTCCTTGAAGATCTGGTCGTACGACTTGCCCACGATGTTGGCGAGGACGCTCAGGCGCCCGCGGTGAGGCATGCCGAGCACGACTCCGTCGAGGCCCTCGTCCGCGGCCAATGAGAGGACCGAGTCGAGGATCGCGATCGCGGACTCCGCGCCTTCGAGGCCGAACCGCTTCTGGCCCACGTACTTCGTGGCGAGGAACTTCTCGAACGCCTCGGCCGCGTTCAGGCGCGAGAGGAGATGCAGCTGCTCGTCGTGGCTGAGCGCGAATCGCACGCCCTCGACCTGCTGCTGGATCCACTTCTGCTCGGCGGTGTCCTGGATGTGCATGTACTCGATGCCGATCGTGCGGCAGTACGCGTCGCGCAGGATCCGGAGGATCTCACCGAGCTCGAGCTGCTCGACGCCACCGAGCCCGCCGGTGAGGAACTCGCGCTCGAGGTCCCAGATCGTCAGGCCGTACGTCGCGGGATCGAGCTCGGGCTCCATCCGCGGCGGCGTCCACTTGAGCGGGTCGAGGTCGGCGATGAGGTGCCCGCGCACCCGGTACACGCGGATGAGCGTCGCGATCACCATCTGCTTCTGCAGCCGGGCGTCGTCATGGTCGGCGGGGTTGACGTCGCGCCGCCAGCGCACCGCTTCGTAGGGCACGCCGAGCGAGGTGAACGAGGCGTCGTAGAAGCCGCCCTCCCCCATCAGCAGCTCGTGCACGCGCTTGAGGAACAGACCCGACTCGGCGCCTTGGATGATGCGGTGGTCGTAGGTCGACGTGATCGTGACGACCTTCGACACGCCCAGATCGGCGAGCGTGCGCTCGTCGGCCGCCTGGTACTCCGCCGGGAAGTCGATCGCGCCGACCCCGATGATCACGCCCTGCCCCGGCATCAGCCGCGGCACGGACTGCACCGTGCCGATCGTGCCCGGGTTGGTCAACGTGATCGTGGCGCCCTTGAAGTCGTCAGGGCTCAGCTTGTTCGTGCGCACCTTGCGGATGAGATCTTCGTACGCGGCGACGAACTCGGCGAACGACATCTCCTCGGCCGACTTCACGACCGGGACGACCAGCGTGCGGCTGCCGTCGGACTTCTCGAGGTCGACTGCGAGCCCGAGGTTGACGTGGTCGTGGTGCACGACCCGCGGCTTGCCATCGGGCCCTTCGACGAAGGTCGAGTTCATCACCCGCACGTCGTCCGCGATCGCGCGGACGACCGCGTAGCCGATGAGATGCGTGAAGCTCACCTTTCCGCCGCGGGTGCGCGCGAGGTACCCGTTGATCACGCTGCGGTTGACCTCGAGCAGCTTGGCGGGGACGACGCGGAAGCTGGTCGCCGTCGGGACGCCGAGGCTCGCCTCCATGTTCGACACGATCACGGCGCCCGCCCCGCGGATCGGGTCGCCGATCTCGCCAGCGGCGCCACCGGCCGGCGCGGGTGCTGCGGCCGGAGCGGGCGTCGCGGCGGGCGCGGGAGTCGGGGCGGGAGCAGGCGTGGGTGTGGGCGTCGGCGCCACGATGACCGCTCCGGGTCGGTAGTCCGCGAAGAACTCACGCCACGACTCACTCACCGACGACGGGTCCGAGCGGTACTGCTCGTACATCTCGTCGACGAGCCACGCGTTCGTTCCGAATTCGTCAGGGCTCGGCTGTTGCGGGCGCGCGTCAACCACGTTTCGATGCTACCGGTGGGCCCTGAGCAGCCGGAGTGGCCGGTAGGTTTCCCCGCCGTGAAACGCGCGTTGCTCGCCCTCGTCCCCGCTCTCATCCTCACCGGCGCGCTCGCCGCGTGCGGCGGGAACGACTCCGGCGGCTCGGCGGCGACGACAGGCGGCGGCGCCTCCGCCGACCAAGTGGCAGCGGGCAAGGCGCTCGTCCACGATCGCGGGTGCCCGACCTGCCACAGCACGAGCGGCGCGTCCGGTACGGGCCCGACGTGGAAGGGGCTCTACGGCAGCGAGGTCGAGCTGTCGGATGGCACGAAGGTGACGGCCGACGACCTCTACATCAAGGAGTCGATCACCGACCCGAGCGCGAAGATCGTGAAGGGCTTCCCCAACGTGATGCCGCAGTTCAACCTCACGCCCGACGAGCAGGATCAGATCGTCGCCTACATCAAGTCGCTCGGCTAGCGAGCGCCTGGCTCACGGGGCGAAGAGGATCTCCCACATCAGCCAGAAGATCGCCCAGAGCACGAAGCCCGAGATCAGCACGTTGCGCACTGTCTCGTAGGGCCAGTTGAAGGGCGACTCCTTCGCCGGCTTCAGCCCGCCACCGATGATGCCGAGTGCGTTCAGCTCGAGCACCGCGAGGATGATCACGGTGATGGCCCAGTAGGCGCCACGGGCGCCCCCGCTGCTCGTGTCGTAGAACCCCGAGTAGTGGGTCGTGAAGGTCATGAACCAGATCATGGCGAACGAGATGAGGACGTTCTGACGCGAGGCCATGCCGGCTCGGCGGCCCGCCACCGCCGCCTCGGGGAGCGGCTCACCACCGGCACGCACCTGTGCAGCCGACGCGATGACCACCTTCTGGTTGCGCCAGATGACGCCCCACACGTTGACGAACATGATGAGGGCGATGAGGACACCGGTGGAGATCGAGATGCCGTTTGCGCGCTGACCGAAGTTGTCGGCGAAGTAGTCCTTCGTGAAGCCCATGATGAGCAGCCCGGTGAGAACTGTCGCGACGGCCGCCCAGCGGAACCACCACAACGCTCGCTTCGCGAGCACCTCGATGGCCTCGGTGCGCGAGCTCGCGCTCATCTCCGCGAACGCCGGCACCTGCACGAGGTTGAAGTAGTAGAGCAACCCGATCCAGGTGATGCCCACGACGATGTGGAGCCACCGCGAAGTGAAAGCGAGTCCTGCTCGATCGAGCAGCTGTAGTGCGTACATGTGCGCCCCCCAGACTTTCCAAGGCCGGACGGGCGGAACGTAGCACCGGTGTCGACGTCGACGGCGAATCAGCGGCCACGCATCGGTAGGGTCGGGCCGTCATGGCGCCCCAGTTCATCTTCACGACCTACAAGCTCGGTCGCTTCTATCCGCCCGACCGCCAAGTGCTCGCGGACATCAGCTTGTCGTTCTACCCGGGGGCCAAGATCGGTGTGCTCGGCGCGAACGGATCCGGTAAGTCGTCGCTGTTGCGCATCATGGCGGGGCTCGATGACGGGTTTTCCGGCGAGGCCCGGCTGACGCCCGGCTTCTCGGTGGGCCAGCTCGCCCAAGAGCCCGCGCTCGATGCGTCGAAGGACGTGCTCGGAAACGTGATGGACGGTGTGGGCGAGATCCGAGCGCTCCTCGAGCGGTACCACGAGGTGCTGGCGATGTGGGGCGAACCCGACGCCGACTTCGAGAAGGTCGGCGCCGAGCAAGCCGAGCTCGAGGACAAGATCAACGCGGCCGGCGCCTGGGACGTCGAGCGCAACGTCGAGATCGCGATGGATGCGCTGCGCTGCCCGCCTGGCGACACCGACGTCGCGGTGCTGTCCGGCGGTGAACGACGGCGTGTCGCGCTGTGCCGCCTGCTGCTGTCGCGGCCCGACCTGCTGCTGCTCGACGAGCCCACGAACCACCTCGACGCGGAATCGGTCGCGTGGCTGGAACGGTTCTTGCAGGACTACCCGGGCACCGTCGTCGCGGTCACCCACGACCGGTACTTCCTCGACAACGTCGCGCGTTGGATCCTCGAGCTCGATCGCGGCCGGGGCATCCCGTTCGAAGGCAACTACTCGTCGTGGCTCGATCAGAAGCGCACCCGCCTCGCCGCGGAGGAGAAGCAGAGCTCCGCGCGGCAGCGCACGCTCGAGCGCGAGCTCGAATGGGTGCGCATGGCACCCAAGGCCCGACAGGCGAAGGGCAAGGCACGCCTCAGCGCCTACGAGAAGCTGCTCGCCGAGGCCGAGGCAGACTCCGGCGGGGGCGACCAACTCGAGATCTCGATCCCTCCGGGGAGCCGCCTCGGCGACACCGTCATCGAGGTGAGCGACGTCTCGAAGGGCTATGGCGACCGCTTGCTGATCGAAGACCTGTCGTTCTCACTCCCCCCGGCGGGCATCGTGGGGGTCATCGGCCCGAACGGCGCGGGCAAGACCACGCTCTTCCGCATGCTCACCGGCCTCGAGGCCCCTGACAGCGGGACGGTGAAGCTCGGCGACACGGTGCAGCTGGCATACGTCGACCAGTCGCGCGACGTCCTCGACTCCGACAAGACGGTCTACGAGGAGATAACGGAAGGCGTCGAGCACATGAAGGTCGGCAACCGCGAGATTCACGGACGCGCGTATGTCGCCTCGTTCAACTTCAAGGGATCCGATCAGCAGAAGCGGGTCGGCGACCTGTCGGGCGGCGAGCGCAACCGCGTCCACCTCGCGAAGGTGCTGAAAGCGGGCGGCAACGTGCTGCTGCTCGACGAGCCGACGAACGACCTCGACGTCGACACCTTGCGTGCGCTCGAAGACGCGCTCGACGCGTTCCCCGGATGCGCGGTCGTCATCAGCCACGATCGCTGGTTCCTCGACCGCGTCGCGACGCACGTCCTCGCGTTCGAGGGTGATTCGTACGTGCGGTGGTTCGAGGGCAACTTCACCGAGTACGAGGCGTTCCGGCGCAAGCAGCTCGGCGCCGACGCCGACACGCCCCACCGCATCAAGTACAAGCCCCTGGCGCGATGACACTGCGGGTTCGATGACACTGCGGGTTCGATGACACTGCGCGTGCTGCGCTGGGCGGTCATCGCCATCTGCGTCGTCGGCATCGCGGGGATGATCATCGGGTCGATCGCCGACAACAACAACGGTGTCGTGGTCACGTTCGGGCTCATCACCGCGGTGTCGATCATCGTGCTGATGGCCGTTGCGACGACCGCACGATCGTTGGAGGCCAAGCAAGCGGCCGCGGCCGGAGTCGACGAGGCTCTCGCGGAGGAGATCGAAGCGAAGGTGCAGAACCTCGTCTCTGCCGGCGCCGACGAGGCCTCGGTGCGAGACCTCGTCGGCAAGGCCGTGCGGCTCGGCAGAGGGCGCTGAAGCTCCCGGGCAAGCGTCAGGGCGTCGTCGTGTCAGTCATGGCCGTCGTCGAATCGGTCATGGCCTCGGTCGTCTCGGTCATGGCCGAGGTCGAGTCGGTCATCGCCTCGGTCGACTGAGTCACCGAGGTGGTCGGCGCTTGAGCCGGCGGGTTGTTCGTGTTCCCGCTGTCGTCGCCGCACGCGGCGACACTGAACACGAGCGCTCCCGCGAGCAACACGCCGGCCACCATCTTCGAAGGCTGGTTCATCAGGGCTTCTCCTTGGTTGGGGAACGGAGGCGGCGCAGGTCACCCGGTAGCGACAAGAGCACGCGGGGAGGAAGGGTCGACTCCGAGGAGCGAGCGCAACACGTCTTCCGTCTCGTCGTACCTGCCCTCGCCGAAGTGCTGGTAACGGCGAGCACCAGTGCGGTCGTACACATAGAACGCGGGCCAGTAGTGGTTGTCCCAGGCGCGCCACGTGTCACGATGCGGATCGAGCGCAACCGGGTATCTGATGTCGTTCTCGGCGAGGAAGTTCGCGACGTTGCGCGGGTCCGCTTCGAACTCGAACTCGGGAGTGTGGATGCTGAGCACCACGAGCCCGTCCGCCGCGTAGCGCGCATACCACGCCTTCACGTACGGAAGGGTGTGCACGCAGTTGATGCAGCTGTAGGTCCAGAAGTCGTAGAGCACGACCTTGCCGTCGACGTCAGCCGGGGTGAGGGGCGCGGTGTTGAGCCATCCCGTGGCTTCGATTGGCGGCGCGCTCGGCTGTTCGGCGGAACGGCGAGTGATCCCGATCGTGACCCCGGCAAGCGCGAGCAGGGCGAGCAAGGATGTGGTGGACACGACGACCTTCGTGATCACGCGACGGTGACCGTCCGCGAGTGATAACCCGACGCTCCGTCAGGCGCCGGGGGGCTGCTCTCCGCGGTCTGCACCTGGCCGGTTCCGTCGGTCGCACGCACCGACAGCTGGTGGCGTCCGGGCGACGCCTGCCAGTCGTACAGCCACTGCACCCAGGTGTTGTCGTTGGCGACCTCGCCCAGCCGAGCGGGTTGCCAGGCGCCGTCATCGACCTGCACCTCGACGCCCTTGATCCCGCGCGTCGGCGCCCAGGCCACTCCGGCGACCGCAACGCGACCCGTCGCGACCGAAGAGCCGCCGCGGGGCACGTCTATGCGCGACTCTGTCTTGATCGGGCCTTCCTTGGCCCAGCCTCGCGGCACCCAGTAGGCATCGAAGTCCTCGAGGCGCGTCAACACGATGTCGCTCAGCCACTTCGTCGCCGACACGTATCCGTACAGGCCGGCGACGATCAATCGCGCGGGGAAGCCGTGCTTTGCGGGCAGAGGTTCTCCATTCATCCCGACTGCGACGAGCGCGGTGCGGCCGTCGAGCGCGAGCTCGGTGGGGAAGCCGACGGTGAAGTCGTCGACGGATCGCCCGACGATCTGGGTCGCGCCGGGCTGCACTCCGGCTCGCTCGAGCAGCGTCGGCAGCGGAACGCCGCGCCACACGGCGTTGCCGATGAGATCGCCTCCCACCTCGTTCGAGACGCACGAGATCGTGACGGGCTCCTCGACCATCGGCATCGCGAGGAGCTCGTCGTAGGTGAGCTCGAAGGGGTGGTCCACCATCCCGTGAACGGCGACGCTCCAACCGTTCGCGCTGACCCGGGGCACGAACAGCGCGGTGTCGATCCTGTAGAAGTCCGCGTTCGGCGTCACGTACGGGCTCAGGCCGGGCACGCTGAAGGGCTGCGAGGCGGGGAGTGGCACCGTCTTCACAGGAGCGGGGAGCTCAACCCCTTCCGTCACCGACCCGTACCTGCCCCGCAGCGCGCGACCTGCCGCGACCCCGGCGGTGGTGGCGGCGACGGCGCCGGCGCTCCATGCCAGGAACGAGCGCCGGGAGCCGGCCCGGACGGTGGGATCGGTGTCGGAGGCCGATCCGTTGGCCTCGACCGGTGCAGCCGCCCGGAGGAGAAGACGCAACGTCACGATGCCGGCGACCGTCCCGAGGACCGCCGCGGCCACCATCAGCCAGGGGTCGGCGAGCGGATCGGTCACGCCGGTCGCGATCCCCACGACGCCGAAGCCGGCGAAGCCCACCGAACCAACCCACGGCCGCGAAACCGAGGCGCGGCCGAGCACGCCGCCGATCAGAAGTGACACGACGACGATGCCGACGACGAGCGCGGGCTTGTCGTTCGTACCGAAGAGCGACACGGCGAGCTGCTTCAACGACGCCGCGAATCGGTTGATGAACTCGGTGCCGATCGTGTCGATCAGCGACGGACCGGCCTTCAGAGCGCTCACGACGTCAGTCACGGCGAGGGCCACCGCGGCCGCGAGCACACCGGCGATCGTTGCTCGCCCGGCCGGGATCGTCTCCCGATCGGACAGCGACGTGCGCGGCGCCTCCAGGGTCGTCATCGCGTCACGACCGGAAGGTGCACGGTGAACCGACATCCGTGCGAGCGGTTCGCGACTCTGATCGTGCCCGCACGACCCTCGACGAGCCCCTTCGCGATCGCGAGGCCGAGCCCACCGCCACTCTCATCGCGTGTCCGCGCCTCGTCTCCACGGAATGCGACCTCGAAGACATGGTCCAAATCGGAATCGGGGATCCCCCCGCACTGGTCGGTCACGGACAGCTCCAGCACGGAGCCGTCGCCTGCCACCTCGAGCGTCACGCTGCCTCCGGAGGGCGTGTGCCGGACCGCGTTGTCGAGAAGGTTGCGCATGACCCGGCGGACGTCGTTCGCCGGCACGAGCACCGAAGGGAGCTCTTCGATCGCCGCGGAGACGATCACGCCACGAATCGAGGCCGCCGGCGTGATCCCGGCGAGCACCTCGCCGACCAGCTCGCTCACGGGTACGAAGGGTTGATCGACAGGCTCGGCGCCGCTCGCGAGCCTGCTGAGCTCGAAGAGGTCGTCGACAAGGGCGCCGAGCCGGTGACTCTCGTGGACGATGGCCAGGTGGTACCGGGCCACGCCGACGGCATCCGAGACAACGCCCTCGTCGAGGGCCTCGGCGAGTGCACGGATCGACGCGATCGGAGATCGCAGATCGTGAGAGATCCACGCCACGAGCTCCCTGCGAGATGTGTCGAGTGCCCTCTCTCGCTGCCTCGATGCCTCCAAGCGCGCCGACACATCAGAGAGCTGGTCGGCGAGGCGTTGAAGGTCCCCGGTCAGGATCGGCTCCCTACCGACGTCGTGCGCACCTGCGTTCGGATCGACCAGCCGCTCGGCGAGATCACCGACCTCTCTCGTATCTCGCTCGTACATGTCGCCCAGGTACAACGCCGCGCCGCCGGCCACCGAGCCGGCGACCACTAGGACGACCGCCAGGACAGCCAGATCGTGGTCGGAGACCAGCATGAACTCGGCGGCGAGCAGGACGCCGGCAACCATCGTCACCATCGTGGCGACAGCAACCGCCAGCACTTGGACGCGCAGGGAGCGCGTCCGCAACGTCCGCAACAGAGCGGCACCCGCGACTGCCGCGGCCAGCGCGCCGCCCGCCGCGAGCGCGACGACGACCGCCGCATCCCCGACGCTCGTGCCACTCGCGAGGGCGAGCAGCCCCGCGACGAGAGCACCACCCACGATCAGGACCGCGGCGCGCACGAACGTCTTCATTGCGCCCACCGGTAGCCGAGGCCTCGCACCGTGCACAGGTGCTGCGGGTTCGAGGGATCGGCTTCGATCTTCTCGCGCAGCCTTCGGACGTGCACTGTGATCGTCGCGGTGTCACCGACGGAATAGCCCCACACCGCTTGGAGCAGCTCCTCACGCCGAAACGCTCGGCCGGGGTTCGCGATGAAGTGTGCGAGCAGGTCGAACTCCTTGGCGGTCAAGGCGAGGACTTTGCCGTCGATGACCGCCTCGTGCGCCACGAGGTCGACCGTCAGCCCGCCGGACGCCATCACGGCTCCGACACTCGTCCTGACTCCGCCCGCCGCGCGCCGTAGCACTGCCTTGACGCGCGCCGCGAGCTCCCGAGGCGAGAAGGGCTTCGCGAGATAGTCGTCGGCGCCGAGCTCGAGCCCGGCGACCCGGTCCTCTTCCGAGCCGCGCGCCGTCAACATCACGACAGGGATCGGCACCGCCTGCCGGAGCCTCTTGATCACTTCGATGCCATTGAGGCCCGGAAGCATCAGGTCGAGGACGACGAGATCAGGGAGAGTCGTGAGGGCTCGCTCGAGTCCCTCGCGCCCGTTGGCGACGACGTCGACGGCCATGCCCTCGTGTGCGAGGTACCTCGCGATGACATCACCAAGGATGAGGTCGTCCTCGATCACGAGCACTCGAGCGACTGGTCCCTGTCCCCGTTCCGTTGCGTCTGCGGTCATCGGCAACATCCTGGACGACCATACGGACGCCGGTCGGTGCGGTCTCCACCCCGCGGCGTTTGTTTCGCGAGCTGTTAGGTCCCGAGACGGCGCCATGCGGCTAACCCGCAGGCCAACGCTGCCGACAGGAAGGCCATGGCGACGAAGACCGCCCTGAGGACCCGTGCCGTGGTTCGCTCGATCGAGCCGGGCAGCGAGGTCGTGTGCGCGGGCTGCGGCGACCGTGTGAAGTTCAGCGCCAAGGTGCGCGCACAGCAGGTGATCTGCAACGTGTACGTCCGCGACCGGTGGGACCGGGTCGAGCATTATCACTACGAGTGCTACGAGGAAGCCGGCAGCCCGCACGGGACAGCGGCGTAACCGCGACATCCCGCACGTCGACGGCCATCGTCGGCGGGGCGATCGCCGTGTACGCGGTCTTCGACACGCTCATCATCGGTCTGCCGACGCTGGTGCTGTCGGCGAGGTACGACTCGCTTCGCGTGTTCGGGATCGCCGCGCTCGCCGTCGTACTCCTGAACGTCGCGTGCTGCACCTGGATCGACAACCACTGGGGTGAATGGGTCGCGGGCTCCGGCGCTCGCGTCGAGACTCGCCTTCAGAACATGCGGGGCAAGAGGTCGCTGCAGAAGCCGGTCGACTGGATCGAGCAAGGGACTGCGGGGCGCTACGCGCTCGCCGCCGCGATCGTGAACGCGATCCTGGTGATCGGCAGCGCTCGGATCATCACGGGCCGGCCGGTCGGGCCCCACCGGATCCTGGTCGCCGCGATCTCGTACGGGTTGATCTTCACCGCCGTCTACTCACTCTGCGGCTACATGCTGGGCAGGCTGATCTCTTTGTTCTGACGCGGCCCGCTAGAAACTTCGGATGCAAAACGGTCGGATACGCCGGAGCGGCGTGATCGCGGCGATCGCCGCCGTCGCGCTCGATCATCTTCGTCGGCGGCGTCGTGACGGGACGGAGCTCGGCGTCGGATCGCGGAAGCACTGCGGCTGGGACGGCGGCGGCTCCGACCACGATGCTGCCGGCGGCATCTCCGACGAAAGCACCCCACGTGACCATCTACGGCGACTCCCTCGTGACGCAGGCCGAGCCCTACCTCCAAGCCGTGTCTCGCGCGCTCGGGCTCGAGGTCGAGGCCCGCGCCTTGGGCGGCACCGCGCCGTGCGACTTCCTCCAGCCGCTTCAAGACGACCTCGACGCGCACAAGGTCGACCTCGTCGTGTGGGCGTTCAGCGGCAACAGCATCGGCGGCTGCATGGACGGCGCGGACGGCAAGCCGATCGGCGGCCAGGCGCTGTTCGACAAGTACCGCGCCGACACGGAGCGGGCCATCGACGCCGCTGACGCAGCTGGGGTGCCGTTCGTGCTCGCGTCGCCGCCGGCGCCCCACCTGCCCGGCGACGTGTGGGAGCAGCTCGACACGGTGTACCGGGGGCTCGCGGGTGCGCACCCGACCATCCAGTACGCCGATGCAGGTGTCGCCATCTCACCCGAGGGCCAGTTCGTCGACACGCAGCGCTGCCTTCCGTTCGAGCAGCGCATCCCGCAAGCGCGCGACGCGTGCGCGGCCGACGGCACGATCACCGTCCGCGGCTCCGACGGTCACTTCTGTCCCGTGCCGTCGACGACGAGCCTCGACTGCAAGACCTACTCGTCCGGCGCGATGCGGTACGCGATCAACCTCTTACAAGCCGCGCGCCTCGAGCTCGACTACCAGGCGCAGATCGAAGCGGGCAACATCCCGCCCCCCTGAGCTCCTCGTCACCGGCCTGTGGCCGGCTCCTGCTCGCTTCGCTCGACAATCGCTGCTTCGCGCACCCGGCGGCGCACTGCGCCGCCCGGCGGACGCGTCAGCCGACGGCCGTGCCCTCGATCTCGACCATGAGCTCGGGGAACGCGAGGCGGGCGACGCCCAGCAACGTGCCGGCCGGCATCACGCCGGCCGCGCCGAGCCGCTGCCCGAGCACGGCGGAGCTGGCCAGGTAGGCGTCGACGTCGGTCGTGTAGAAGTTCAGGCGCACGAGGTTCCCGAGGCCCATGCCCGCGTCGTGCAGCACGGCCTCGAGGTTGTCGAGCGCGAGCGAGAGCTGGGCGGCCATGTCACCGGGATGTTGCGGCGCGCCGTCAGCGTCGACCGAGGTCTGACCGCTGCAGAACAACGTCCTGCTCGCGCCCTCGATGAGCTCTCCTTGGTTGAACCCGAAATTCATGGACCATTGCCATGGGTTGACTGCGGTGCGCTCCATGCGAATCCTCCACTGGGTGTCGACGCACACTACGCATAGCCTGCGCGGGTGACCCCCGACGCCGACGACCATCGCATCGCGGCCGAGATCGCGGAGGCGACCGGTGTGATGTTGGTGCAGCTGCGCGCCGAGCTCGTGGCGGCCGGAGTCGCGTCGTGGCGCGTGATGGACGAAGGCGACATGCGCGCCCACCACTTCATCGTCGAGCGCCTCAGCGCGCTCCGTCCGGGCGACGCGATCCTTTCGGAAGAGGGCCGGGATGGACCCGCGCGACTCTCGGCTGACCGCGTGTGGGTCGTCGATCCGCTCGACGGCACGAACGAGTACGGGCAGCCCGGCCGCAGCGACTGGGCGGTGCACATCGCGCTCGCGGTCCGCGGCGAGCCCCTCGTCGGCGCGGTGGCGCTCCCGGCTCTCGGTGTCGTGTACGGAACCGGTGATCCTCCGCCCTATCCCCCGCCCGTCGATGGACGCCGGCTCCGCGTCATCACCAGCCGAAGCCGCTCGTCGCATGCCGCGGCCGTCGTCGCCCACGCGCTCGACGCGGAGATCGTGACACTCGGGTCCGCCGGGGCCAAGGCGATGGCGATCGTCGCGGGGGACGCCGACATCTATGCCCATTCGGGCGGGCAATACGAATGGGACAACGCCGCCCCCGCGGCGGTCGCGATCTCCGCCGGCCTCCACGTCAGCCGACTCGACGGATCGCCGCTCATCTACAACCGGCCTGACCCGTGGCTCCCCGACCTCCTCATCTGCCGCAAGGAGCTGCGCGACGACGTGCTCACCGCCCTCTGGGGCTAGCGGTCAGGAGAGGCCGAGCTCGGACAGGACTTCGGTGGTGTGCTCGCCGAGCATCGGCACTCGGCCCGGCTCGGCGACGTGATCGGTAGACGGATGGAAACGGACCGGAGTGGCGACTGAGCGATAGCGCTCGCCGTCGATGCCGGCCATGTCGACGAACATCCCGGCCGCGTTCGCCTGCGGATCGGCGAGCACGTCGCGCAGGGTGTTGACCGGTGCCCACCACACGTCGTGCGCGTCGAACCGCTCGATCCAGTCGGCGTAGTCGCGGGCCGCGAAGGTGTCATCGAGCTCGGAGATGAGTGCGGCGCAGTGCTCACGCCGGCCAACCGACGTTTTGAAGCGCTCGTCGTCGCCGAGGTCGACGCGATCGATCGCGTGGAGGAGGCCCGGCCAATGCCGATCGCCTTCGAGGCCGAGCAGCCAGAACCAGTGGCCGTCTGCCGCCTTGTAGCAGTTCACGAGCGGAGCAGGCGCGAGCGCGCGCGACTTCGTCGACGAGATCTTGCCGAAGCCCGACAGGATCGAGAGGTCCCATCCCATGCAGTAGATGCCCGTGCCGAGCAGCGACACCTCGACGAGCCGTCCCTCACCAGTGCGCTCGCGCTCGAGCAGCGCACCGAGCAAGCCGGCCAGCACGGTGAGACCCGTCGTGTGGTCGCCATATCCGCTTCGGATCGTCGGCGGGTCTTCGGAGGACGGCACGAGCGTCGCGGCGGCGCCACTGCGAGCCCAGAACGCTCCGATGTCGTAGCCGGCACGGTCGCGCTCGGGACCCTCGAGCCCGTATCCGGTCACGCTCGCGTAGACGATGCGCGGCAGCCGGGCTCGTACGGTCGTCGCGTCGAGGCCGAGGCGCTCGAGCGCGTCGACGCGAAGGTTGGTGAGGAAGACGTCGGCGGTCTCGAGCAGCTTCCACATGGCCGCGATGTCCTCTTCGGACCGCAGATCGAGGACCACTGAGCGCTTGCCGCGGTTGTCGAGCTCGAACGGCGGCACCTTCGTCTGCTTGACGCCGATCGCTCCGAAGAGCCTGCGCATCGGATCGCCTTCGGGAGGCTCGACCTTGATCACGTCGGCGCCCCAGTCGGCGAGCACGCCACCCGCTGCAGGCCCTGCCACCCAGACCGACAGCTCGACGACGCGCAGGTGATCGAGCATCAGAGCACCGTCACCGTGCCGGCCTTGCCGTCGACCTCGATCATGGCGCCGTCGGCGATCCGCCTCGTCGCGTCGGTGACCGACACGACGCAGGGCAGCCCGAGCTCACGACTGACGATCACCGCGTGCGTGATCTGCGCGCCGACGTCGACGACGACCGCCGCCGCGGGGACGAACAGCGGTGTCCACGACGGATCGGTCAGGGGGGCGACGAGCACATCACCGGGTTCGAGCCCGCGCGGGTCGGTCGGATCGAGCACGACCCGCGCCCGCCCCCGAGCCACGCCCGGACAGCCGGGGATGCCAGTCAGCACTTCCCCGGACACCGCGTGGTCGGCGCCGCTCGCCGCGGCGCGATGGCGCCACTCGGATGTCGGCGGCGGTGCGCCTCTCGACACGAACGGCGGCTCGAGGTCCCACAGCGACAGGTAGTAGGTCTCGCGCTCCTTCACGAGCTCGGTGAACTCGGCGGGACGCTCGACGAAGTCGTCGAGCTCGAGCTCAGTGAGCATGAAGATCTGCTCGACGGTGGCGAGGTCGCCCCGCTCGACCGCTCGACGGCCGAGCTCGCGCAGCGGCAGCCGCATCTCGTGCACGAGCTTGATGTTGTTGGTCTTCGTGCGCTCGCGGCCGGCGTTGTAGAGGTGCGCGCACCGAAGGCCGACCTCGAACGTGCCGGCGGCCTGAGGATCGCCGGCGACGACCTCCCGCACGAAGTCGGTGGCGGCCTCACGCTCGACGATGCGCAGCTCGGTGCGCGTCTGCGGGGACTCGTCGTCGGCGGCGAGGCGCATGCGGTCGATCGCGGCGAGGGGCACATCGGGGTCGATGCCCCAGGTGCGGCTGCGCAGCTCCCATTCGTTCGGACCGCGCGCGCCAAACCGCTCGATGAAGCTGTCGAACAGCTTTCCGAAGTCTTCTGCGGAGGGGCTTCCCGATTCGGCGAGCGCAGTGAGGCGCTCGTGCAGCCCCGGCGCGCCCATCTCGAACGCGGCGGTGAGATCGGGTGAACCCCTCACGATCCGGGACATGTCCCACATCGCCCAGCTCGGCGCGGCCGAGTCGACGTCGCCGAGACCGGCGACGAGGGTCATGATCAGCTCGGGCTGCTCGATCGCGGCGAGCACCCCCGCGACCGTGCCGATGCCGATGCCGGAAGCTCCGGACACGAGGATGTGCCGGCAGAACAGTCGCCGGTAGAGCGGGAGGAAGCTGCGCGCATGGTCGACGAGCTCCTGATCGGTGAGCTCGCCGAGCTCGGGGCGGCGCGCGATGAGCCGATCCACTTGATCGCGGTCTGCTCGCAGCTCAGTCAGGTCGTCGCGGGTGAAGAGATCGTCGAGGTAGCTCTGCAGCTTCGCGGTGAGCTCTTCGTTCTCGTCGTCAGCACGGGCCTCGTCCTCATACGGAGTGATGCCGGGCATGTCGCCGAAGTACTGGAAGTCGACCATCTGAGGTGTCAGTCCGGGCATCCGGACGCCGTAGATGCGCGTCATCGACATGTTGAGGTAGAGGTAGCCGCCGAAGACACCGACGGTGTCCGGCCGATCGGGATCGAACTCGTCGTAGGTGAACGACCCTGCCTTCACGTACGCGTCACGCCAACCGAGGTCGCCGGCCGATGCGAGGCCCATCGTCGACGACAACGGAGAGACGGGATCGGGCATGACCTCGCCGGCGTTCGCCCGTGTGTAGATCGTGTACTTCTCGCTCGCGAGCGTGTCGGCCGCCCATCGCTCGGCCATCAGAGCACCGTGACCGTTCCGGCCGAGCCGTCGACCCGCACCATCGCGCCGTCGGGGATCGCCTTCGTGGCACCCGTCGCTGACACCACACACGGGATGCCGAGCTCGCGGCTCACGATGATCGCGTGGCTCTGGAGCGCGCCGACATCGACGACGACCGCGCAGGCCGGCACGAACAGCGGGGTCCACGACGGATCGGTGATGGGCGCGACCAGGACATCGCCGGGCTCGAGAGCGGTGGGATCGTGTGAGTCGAGGATGACGCGAGCGCGGCCCTCCGCGACGCCGGGGCAACCGGAGAGCCCGGTGAGCGACTCACCCGAAGCGAGCTTCGCCACGTTCACGGCGTCTCGACGCGTCCAGGCAGCCGGGAAGTCGGGCTCGCCCACGAACACGAACTGCGGCTCGAGCGCCTGAAGCTCCGCGTACTGCTTGCGGCGCGCGCGAATCGTGTTCGTGAACGCGTTCGGATCGGCCAGGAAGTCATCGAACTCGGACTTTCGCAGCATGCCGAAGTCCTCTATCTCGTCGAACGCTCCTCGTTCGACCATGCGCCGGCCCAGCTCCCGGAGCGTCATGCGGCACTCGTGGAGCATGCGGATCGCGTTCGTCTTCGAACGCTCCCGCCCCGGCAGGAACACTCGGGCCGCCCGCACTGCCGCGAGGAACGTGCCCTGTGTCTCCGGGTCGTCCTTCAAGGCCTCGGTGAGCTGCGCTGCGAGCTCTTCGCGATCGGTCGCCATCCGCGAGTTCTGACTCAACGGCGCAGCGCCCTCCGGCGAGAGGCGCATGCGATCGACAGCGGCGAGGGCGAGGTCAGGCTGCGTCTCCCACGTCGGCGACCGCATCTCCCACTCGTTCGGTCCTCGAGATCCGAAGCTGTGGACGAAGTCGTCCATCATCGAGCACAGCTTCGCGGCGCCTTCGTCGGGCGAGGCTCGGAGACGGTCGTGCAGGCCGACGAGCCCCTTGTCGAACTCAGCCATGAGCGTGGGCGAGTCGGCGACGACGCGGCCCATGTCCCACATCGCCATCGACGGCGCTGCGGAGTCGACGTCGCCGAGGCCACCGATGAGCCGCATCATGAGCGACGGGTCGCCGACCGCGGCGGCCATCGCGGTGAGGATGCCGACCGGCAGCGTCGCCATGTACGACATGAAGATGTGGTGGGCGAACAGGTCGCGGAAGTGCGCGTCCATGAGCGCGAAGTACCGGTCGGAGAGCTCACGGTCGCTGAGGGCGCCGAGATCGGGGCGCTGATCGCGCAGCCGCCTCGTGGCGACCTGGTCGTCGATGAGCTCAGGAAGGTCTTCGGTCGTGAGCGTCCATCCGAACGTCTGGCCGATCTTCTCGGTCTTCGCGAGATCGACGTCGCCCGGCTGCTCCTCGTACGGCGGGATGCCCGGCTGCGCCCCGAAGAACTGCTCGTCCATCGCGGCCGCCGAGAGGCCGGGAGCGCGCTCGCCGAACAGGCGGATAAGCGACGCGTTCAGGTAGCAGTAGCCGCCCGTGATGCCGAGCTGCTCGATGTTGTCGGGATCGAACTCGTCCTGGTCGAACGCGCCGACGCGCTCCACGCGTCGCGCCACCCGAGCTCCGCGAGCCAGATGCCGGTGTCGCGGGTCAGTGGCGTGACCGGGTCGGGGAACACCTCCCCGACGTTTGCCCGTGTGTAGATCGGCCACTTGGAGCTGAGCTCGCTGTCGGCGATCCAGCGCTCGACCATCAACAAATCCCCCTGACTCGGCCCGCGCCCCCGCGGCGTCCGCGCAGAGTAGTCCCCGCTGTCAGGGCGTCAGAAGGGAACTGCGAGACTGCACACGTGCCAGACACCGTCGACCCGTCGGCTGACCTGCCTGCTGACGCGCCGTCCGATCTCGCGTTCGGCGCGTTCAGCGACGACCCGCCGTGGGTGCTCGACCTCGCCGCGATCACGTGGGCGCCGGGGCTCGACGCGGTGCGTGCGGCCTGCCGCGGCGAAGTCCCGGCGCTCACACAGCGTCGTCGCCTGCCTCCGGGCCTCCGCATGGCGCACGTGACGGCTCGCCTCGCGACCGCCGTCGGCGGATGGGCGCTGCTCGAGAGGCGCAAGGGCGAGCACATCTCTCGCGCGGGCATCTCACGGCGACTCCGAGTCGCGGCAACCGACCTGGGCTCGACCTACATCAAGCTGGGTCAGATCATCTCGGCCGGGGAGGGCTTGTTTCCCGAGGAGCTCGTGAGCGAGTTCAAGCTGTGCCGCGACCGCGTGCCCGCCGAGAGCTTCGACAGCGTGAGGACGGTCGTCGAGCAGGACCTCCACCGGTCGTTGGAGTCGGTGTTCGAGACGTTCGACACCGTGCCGCTCGCCGCCGCCTCTATCGCACAGGTGCACGCCGCGACGCTGCACACCGGCGAGCGCGTCGTCGTGAAGGTGCAACGACCACAGGTCGCGAAGCTCGTCCGCCAGGACCTCGCGGTGATGTCATGGCTGGCCCCTCTACTCGTAGGTCGCATCCCGATCGCGGCGCTCGCGAACCCGCCTGCGCTCGTCGAGCTCTTCGCCGAGACGATCTCCGAAGAGCTCGACTTCCGGCTCGAGGCGCAGAACATGCTCGATGTGGCCCGCGTGCTCGCGGAGCTCGGGCAGCGGGGCTATGTCGTGCCTCGACCCCATCCCACGCTCGTCACGCGCCGCGTGCTCGTGATGGAACGGCTGTCGGGCTTCGCGTTCGACGACGTCGAGAGCATGCAGCGCGCCGGCATCGACACGACTGCCGTGATTCGCACCGGGATGATCGCCTTCATGGAAGGGGCGATGATCTACGGCGTCTTCCACGGCGACCTGCACGCGGGGAACCTCTTCGTCCTCCCGGACGGACGCACGGCGCTTCTCGACTTCGGCATCGTCGGACGGCTCAGCGAGCCTCGGCGCCTCGCGTTCCTGCGGTTGATGATGGGCGCGACGACGAATGACGTGAAGGGCCAGCTCGCTGCGCTCCGTGACCTCGGCGCGCTGCCGCCCGACACCGATCTCGATGCAGTCATCCGCGACCTTCGCCTCGACCAGCCTCCCGTCGACCCTACGACGCTCTCGGGCGAAGAGCTCGTGCACGAGATCCAGCGGACGGTGAAGGCGTTGCTCGGGTACGGGGCCAGCCTTCCGAAGGAGCTCATGCTCTACGTGAAGAACATGGTCTTCCTCGACGGTGCGATCGCGCGGCTGGCTCCCGATCTCGACCTCCTCGCCGAGATCACGACGATCTCCGCGTACTTCGCCACCCACCACGGTGATCGCCTCGCGGCCGACATCGGCATCCACCCGATGGACGTCCCCATCGACCTCGAGGGCGTGAAGGCGTCGTTCGGAGTCGACTCGGCCACCGAGACGCTGACCTACCGCGACCTGCAGAAGCGACGCGAGCTGATCGGGAAGCGGCTCAGGGACCGGTCGTCCCAGTAGCGCCAGTCGTCTCGGTCGCCGCGGTCGTCTCGGTCGCCGCGGTCGTGGCCGGACTCGACTGCGCGGGCACGCCGGTGCCGCTCTCGGTCTGCGTGCCGGTGGGGCACCCCTTCGGCGCCGCGGTCGCGCTGGGCGTCAGGGTCGCATCGCGCGCATAGGCGAGCTCGGTCGCCAGCCATGTCTCGCCGACCTGTTGCGCGTCGGTGACTTCGAGCGTGAACGTGGCACTCACGTCGTAGTCGACCGGCGTCTCCTTGCCGTCGATCGTGCACGGCAGCGTGACCGGTGCGTCGACGTGGTACGTCAGCTTCGATCCCTCACGGGTCCACACCTCGGTCGAGTTTCCCGCGCTCGTTTGCCGGACCACTTTGCAGTCGACCGTGTTGACGTTGCAGCCACCCGCGATCAGGTACTGGCGTGTCACCTCGTCGCCGACCTTGAGGCTGTTGTCGAGCACCGGAGGCGACTGCGAGTCGACCTTCAACGTCACGGCCCACGGTCCTGTGACGGATGCGCTGGCGAGGTCGGCGGCGGTCGGCTCGGGCACTGTCGACTTCGAGCTGTCGTCGCCGCACACGGTCAATCCGAAGATCAGCGCACCCACGACGAGGAGGGGCGCGAGAAGGCGACGGCGGCGAACGGGCACTGCGAGAGCATGCTGGAGTCGGCTGAGCGGAGTCCAGCCGCGCCCCGGATCAGGGCTGGGTGCCGTCCCGCTCGATCGTGAGCGCGTCGCCGATCTCGACGGGCACGTCGGGCGCCGCGATGGTCGTCGTCGGCTGCGGGCCGCCGTTGAGCGGCAATCCGTTGTGCTGGCCACGGACGTGCACCACCGGAACCGCGGCGAGCACCCCCAACGCGAGCGCTGCGACGCGCGTCGGCGCGCGGCGACGCACGAGACGCCTGCGGATGTCGGCTGCCGTGCGCTCGGAGACGCCGGCCAACCTGACGAGCTGGTCCTCCAGCTCTCGGTCGGTCACGTCGAGCGCGAGCGCGAGCACCTCGAGGTCGTCGAGCCGCAACGTCACCGGCGCGTCGTCGTCGAGGCCGCGCTCGTAGCGGACCATCGAGAGGTAGCACCGCAGCACGCCTTCGTTCCCGAGCACGACCTGATCGATGCGCACCTCTTGCTCGCCGACGACGAGGCGCCCGAGGACGGGGTCGAACCAGAGGGGCTGACGCGGAGGCACGAGGACCTCGACGCTGACGCCACAGGCATCCGCGATCGCTTCGAGCGAGACATCGCTGGGAACCTTGTCGCTGCGCTCCCAGGTGCGCACCCGCCCCGTCTCGACTCCGACAGTCCGAGCGAGGTCTCGACGGCTCAGCCCGGCGTCGAGCCTCGCCTCCATCATGAGGCGGCCGACCTTCGGGCGCGCCGGCCTCGGCACGTCAGTCCAGGATCGGGGTCCGGCCACTCATGCCCATCGGCGGGGCCGCGCCCGATGTGAGGGCTGCATGTGACGGTCGCATAGCGTCCTCTCGATGCGTCTCGTGATCGCCCGCTGCACGGTCGACTACGAGGGAAGGCTCACCGCACGGCTGCCGAGCGCCGTCCGCCTCGTGATGGTGAAGGCCGACGGGTGCGTGGCGATCCACGCCGACGGCGGCGCGTACAAGCCCCTGAACTGGATGGTGGCGCCGAACGTGCTCGTCGAAGCACTCGGCGACGACGGCGCACCCACCTGGACCGTGACGAACGGGAAGGGCGAACGTCTCTTGATCCGGTTCGACGAGGTGCTCTCGGACAGCTCCCACGAGCTCGGCTCGGATCCCGGGCTCGAGAAGGACGGCGTCGAGGCCGAGCTGCAGGCGCTGCTCGCTGCTCGTCCCGACGTGATCGGCGACGACCTGGTGCTCGTGCGGCGCGAATACCCCACCGACATCGGGCCGATCGACTTGCTCTGCCGTGACGGCTCCGGGGCGACGGTCGCCATCGAGGTGAAGCGGCGCGGTGAGATCGACGGCGTCGAGCAGCTGACGCGCTACATCGCGCGGCTCGAGCGCGATCCGGGCCTGCGGCCGGTGCGTGGCGTGTTCGTCGCGCAGTCGATCACACCGCAAGCAAAGGTGCTCGCGGGTGATCGCGGCTTCCGCTGTGTCGAGATCGACTACGAGGTGCTGAAGGGGATGCGCCCCGAAGACCTCAGACTGTTCTGACGCGTCAGCTGAACGTGCACGCGCCTTGATCGATGACCTTCAGGTCCTTGGCCCCGCCGTAGCCGCTGCGCTTCGTCTCGTAGACGGCTTGGCCGTCACCGATCGTCCAGATGTCGATCGTGAGGCTGTCGCCCGGGAAGACCGGCGACGAGAACCGGCCCTCCATCGCCGTGAAGCGCGTGGGATCGCCATCGCACAGTGAGTGCAGCAGAGCGCGGCCCGTGAACCCATAGGTGCAGAGACCGTGGAGGATCGGCGTGTCGAAGCCGCCCATCGCCGCGAACGAGGGATCGGAGTGCAACGGGTTGCGATCACCCGACAGCCGATACACGAGGGCCTGGTCGGGCGACGTCTGATAGGTGACGGAATGATCGGGGGCGCGCTCGGGCGGCACGTTCACCGCGCCGCCGGGACCACGATCGCCGCCCCATCCCCCTTCACCGCGGATGAACGCCGACATGCGCGTCGTCATCATCGGCTCCCCCGTCTTCGCGTCGACTGACTTCGACTCGCTCACGACGAGCGCGGCCTTGCCCTTGTCGTAGATGCCGGTGATCTTGCTGGTGGTCCTGATCGTTCCCTCGGGCGGGATCGGCTGGTGCAACTCGATGGCCTCTTGCCCGTGCACGAGCATCGCCGGGTTGAACGTGCCGATCTTGCCGAACGCTCCGCCGCCCATGCCGACGATCACGGCGAAGGTCGGGAGCACCTGCTGCGGCACGCCAGAGGTGTTCTCGGTCGTGAACGGGAGCTCATCGACGCCGGCACCCACGCCCACGGCGTAGAGCAGGCAGTCCTTCGAGGTCCACGAGGTCTCGACGGGCTCGGACTCGGTTCCGACGGCGTCGGGGTTGATGGGCATCGCTGGTCTCCTGTCTCAGTTGCGGGCGTCTTCGCCGTCCATGCCGGCGTTCGAGCGAGCTTTGGCGAGGAGGTCGGCGACGACGGGACCCATCTGCGTGGGGTCGTCGACCGGCTCGACACGCGGGCCTCGGTGCCAGCCCTCTGCGATCGCGAGCACCCGACCCGACGCCTCGAAGACGCGCCCGGTGACGCCCGCCGATTGATCGCTCGCGAGCCACGTGACGATCGGTGCGATCCATCGCGGCGACATGCGCTCGCGGTCTTCTTCGCTGGCCTGACCCATGCCGAGGCCCTCGGTCATGCGGGTGAGCGCCCCGGGCGCCACCGCGTTCACCGTCACGCCGTACCGTCCGAGCTCGCGTGACGCGATGATCGTGAAGGCAGCGATGCCCATCTTCGCGGCGCCGTAGTTCGTCTGACCGGGGTTGCCGTAGATGCCCGACACCGAGGTGGTGTTGATGATGCGGGCGTCGTTGGCTTCGCCCGCCTTGGCGCGGTCTCGCCAGTAGGCCGCCGCCCACCGCGAAGGAGCAAACGTGCCGCGCAAGTGGACGTTGATGACCGCGTCCCACTCCTCGGCCGTCATGTTCACGAGCATTCGGTCGCGGAGGATGCCCGCGTTGTTGATGAGGACGTCGAGCCCTCCGAACGTCTCGACCGCGGTGTTCACGAGGCGCTGCGCACCCTCCCAGTCGGCGACGCTGTCGCCGTTCGCGACGGCCTCGCCGCCCATCGCCTTGATCTCGTCGACGACGTCGTGCGCGGGACCGGTCGACTGCCCGGTGCCGTCCATCTCGCCGCCGAGGTCGTTCACGACGACCTTCGCACCGTGCGACGCCAGCATCAGCGCGTGCTCGCGGCCGATGCCCCGGCCGGCGCCCGTGACGATCGCGACTCGTCCCTCACACAACCCAGGCATCCCGATGCCCCCCCTGTCGTCAGATGAGGTCCCTATTTCTAGCGGGCGTCGACACGCCTGAGAGAAGGGGCCCGCGGCTTAATGTCCCACCCCCTCTTCACAATGTCCTCTGAAGGCAGGAGGAGGACAGGTGGAGTCTGGTAGGCGGAACATGCTGAAGAAGCTGATGGCGGCGATGGCGGCCGGCGACCACACCGCGGCGTTTGTGCTGCGGCATCGGTTCGACGCCGAGCTCAAGGCCGCCGTGCGGCGGGCCGCGGTCGAGGTCGGCCGGGCGTTGCCGAGTGACGAGGTCGAGGCGGTCGCCACCGACTTCTGCACCTGGCTCATCCCTCACGCGGCCGCGTGGCGTCCCGATGGCGCGCTCCCGTGGCGGTGGGCCTGGGCGCACCTCACGACCGAGGTGCGCAAGAACCAGGGCTACTGGCCGCTGGCCGCGGCCGATCCGTGCGACGACGTCGCGCCGGAGGCGGTCGTGGCCGCCGTCGACGGCGATCTGCTCGACACGGTCACGCGGCTCGCAGCCGACGAGCCCCGGGTCGCTGCCCTGCTCTCGGTCCTCGAAGCGACCGGCACCCGCGGCGACGACATCGCCCTTCTGTTCGACCTTGCCGAGCAGCGCCACGCCGGCGATCCCTCCCCGTCGCACACCGTCGCGCCCCGCTACGGGCTCTCGCCTGACGCCGCCCGCAAGCGGGCGCAGCGCACGCGCGATCGGGTGCGCGACTTCATCGCCGACCACCCGGAGCACGCCGACCTCGCGGCGCTCCCGCTGCTCGCGAAGGACCAGCGAACCCCGAGGCGTCGAGCTGCCTAGGCGAGCGCACCCGATGCACTAAGGCGCGCGCCGACGAGAACGGGGCGCGGTGCCCGATGTGGCACGAGGCGTGAAATCAGACCATGGGACTCGTTCAGCGGTTCGAGGGAGCCGCCCGAGACACAGGAGAGTCCCATGAACGCAATCGTCACCCCCACCGCCAAAAGCTCGGCAAAGCCCATCTACATCGTCGCCGCGGTGTCCGTCGCCGCATTCGTCGTCATGATCGCCCTGGCGATCGGCGCGTGGGCGACGGGCGACGGAGGCGGGAGCACGACGCCAACGCGTGGGAACGTCGTCTCCACCCAGCAGCCTGTCCAGAGCCTCAACGCACTCAGCCCGGAGCTGCAGTCAGTCGACGTCTCGCCGGCCCCGCAGTCCCCCCAGAGCGTCAACGCACTCAGCCCGGAGCTGCCAGCTTCCGCGATCGCCCATTGGTCCCAGGCAGAGGGGCTGACAGGCCTCTCCCCGGCGTCGCTCCATCAATCAGTCAACGTCTCGCCGGCCCCGCAGTCCCCGCAGAGCGTCAACGCACTCAGCCCGGAGCTGCAGTCGGTCGACGTCTCCACGACCCCGCTTCACGCAGACGCAGTCCCCGGTTCGGTGAACGCCGCCGAATGTCGCCTGACCGGCCCGTGCTGAACGAGTCAACAGCGACGCACGGCCCCGACGGGAGGAGTGGACCTCCAGCCCGTGGGGGCCGCGCCGCGCGTCCCGCAGCGTCACCGGCGGTGCGATGCGAAGATGCCGGTGTGGTGGGGCGGACGACGAGCCGCACGTTGATCGGGCGGGAGGGCGAGCGAGCACGCCTCGATGCCGCGCTTGTGACCGCTCGCGCGGGCTCGCCGGTCACGGTGCTCGTCACGGGCGAAGCGGGCATCGGCAAGACCCGACTCCTCCGAGAATTCCTGTCCCACGCGGAGACGGACAGCGTGGTGCTCACCGGCGGATGCGTCGATGAGCACATTCCGTATCTCCCGATATCCGATTGCCTCCGCTCGCTCCAGCGAGCGGGATGGCACCCCGACGGCGGTGCGGGGGCAGACCTGGCCGACCTGGTGCCCGAGCTCATCGGGGACACCGAGCGGGGTCCTCTCGGGGGTGATCCGGCCGGCCGGCTGCACCGAGCGTTCCTGCGGACGCTCGAGTCACTCGGACGCGAGCGACCCGTGGTCCTCGCCATCGAGGATCTGCACTGGTCAGATACCTCGACTCGAAACCTCCTGAGCTATGTCATCCGCGCAGCGCGCGACATCCCGCTCCTCGTCGTGGGCACGTACCGCACAGACGAGCTCACACGTCGACACCCGGTCCTCCCCTTCCTCGCGGAGATCGAACGGCTCCCGCTCACCGAGGTCATCGAGCTCGACCGGCTGGACCGCGACGGCGTGAGGCAGATGCTCACCGAGATCCTCGGCCAGGAGCCGAGCGCGGCCACGGCCGATGAGATGCATGAGCGATGCAGTGGCAACCCGTTCCTGGCCGAAGAGGTTGCCGCCTCGGTCAAGCTCGGATCCACAAGCCGCATCCCTCCCCGATTGCAGGACGTGCTGCTCGCGCGGACGAGCTCTCTCAGTGTCGAAGCCTCCGAGGTGCTGAGAGTCGCCGCGGTCGGTGGCGTCCACGTCGACGAGCGCCTGTTGCGGACGGTGCTCGCGTGGCCATCGCCGGGGTTCGAGGCGGCGCTGCGTGAGCTCCTCGATCACCACCTCCTCGAACCCGACGTCGATGGCACCGGCTACGTGTTTCGCCACACGCTCACGGCCGAGGCCGTCTACGAGGAGTCGCTCCCCGGAGAGCGCTCACGGCTCCACGCGACATTCGCTCACGCACTCGAGAAGGATCCCAGCCTCGCCCACGTCGGCCCCGCGCTTGCGGCGCTCGAGCGAGCGGGGCACTGGCATCACGCACGCAACATCGTCGAGGCTCTGCCCGCGTGGATCGAGGCGGCGGCCGCCGCGGAACTGGTTCATGCGCATCCCGAGGCGCTCGGGGCGTATGAGAGCGCCCTGCAGCTCTGGCCATCGGTGGAGGGCGCCAGCGACCTCGCCGGGATGGACGAGGTCGAGCTTCTCTGGCGCACGGCAGAAACCGCGAACTGGGCGGGAGCGCCGACACGGGCATTGGCGCTGGGCCAGCAAGCACTCTCCCTGGTCGACGAGAGAGCAGATGTGCTCAGAGCAGCCGTCCTCCTCGAACGGCTAGGGCGCTACGCGTACTTGTCGGGTCGAGAGGCGGACGCGCTGACCTACTACGAGCGCGGGGTGGCCCTCGCGCCGGAGCACCCGCCCACACCGGAGCGCGCGCGTGTCCTCGCCGGGCACGCGACCATCCTGAACGTGCTCCGGCTGCCCGGTGCCGCGGAGCGAGCCCGCGAGGCCATCGACGTGGCACGCCAGGTCGGCGCGATCACCGTCGAGGCGAACGCGCTGACAACGCTTGCAGACGCCGAGGCGAGCCTCGGCGACGAGGCGGCCGCGCTCACTGCATTCGGAGACGCGGCGCGCCTTACTGAGGTCGAGGGCGACGTCGAGAACACGTCGCGGCTTTGGGTCAATCGGACCTACGCGTTGTTCGGCCTCGGGCTCATCGAGGACGCGGCCGCGGTCCCTCCCGAGGCACGGGCGGCGATGCGTGAGGTCGGTCTGGAGCGCAGTGCAATCTGGATCGGCAATGAGGCCCTCCCGCTCATAGACCTGGGACGGTGGGACGAAGCGCGACTCTTGCTCGACGCCGACGTCTACATCGAGAGCCTCGAGCCAGGGCGTGACAACATCCTGCAGGCGCGGGTATGGCTCAACTGGGTGACCGGCGACCTGCCGGGCGCGGAGCAGGACCTCGCGATGCTCGACCTCACCCGGTCTGACGACACCTACCAGGCGCAGGGGGTCGCCTGCGTCGCGATCGAGACGCGGCACTGGGAGACCGCGGTCGGGGCGGCAGCTGAGGCGGTGCGTTCTCTTCCGCGCGAGTCGGGCCACCCAATGCCCCATACGGAGGCGCTCACCGCGATGTGGCTCGGCCTGTGGGCTGCCGCCGAGATCACCTCGGAACGAGGAGCGGCCGGCGCGTCCTGGCTCGGACCATTCCTCGCCGACTTCGACGCCCTGCTCGCCTCGGCTGCGATGCGTCCTGCCGACCGGAGGCCCGTGAGGTATCGCGCGCTGCTCGCTCTCTGTGACGCCGAGCGGTCACGCGTCGACGGGATGATGTCGAGCAGCGACTGGCGCCGTGCCGTCGTCGAGACCGACGCGCTCGGCGCCGTCGCGCAACGCGCCTACGCCCGGGCGCGGTACGCCGAGGCGTTGCTGGGCGAGGGAGCCGACCGAGCCGAAGCTACGGCAGCGCTGAACGAGGCCGTCGCCCTCTTCACCGACCTCCCCAAAGCTCCGATCCGATTGCTCGCGGAGCAGATCGGCCGGCGTGCCCGGCTACGACTGACGGTCGAAGCTGAAGCCCTGCCTCCGCCGAGCGACCAGCACTTCGGCCTGACGCCGCGTGAGCTCGAGGTCCTCCGCCTCATGGCCGAGGCCCGCACCGATCGCGAGATCGGAGAGACATTGTTCATCTCGCGGAAGACCGCGGGTGTGCACGTGAGCAGCGTCATGCGAAAGCTCGGGGTGAAGCGTCGCGCCGACGCCGCCCGTCTCGCGAAGCGGGTGCTCGTAGAGGACGACCCGCCGAACTCATAGTCTCAGCGGGTGGCCGTGTCCGTAACCGAAGTCGACGTTGCTGTCGTCGGCGCGGGCCCGGCGGGCAGTGCCGCCGCGATCACCCTCGCGAAGGCGGGCGCGCGCGTCGCGCTGATCGACAAGGCCACTTTCCCGCGTGACAAGTGCTGTGGCGACGGGCTCACGACCGGCGCGCTTCGGTTGCTCGAGCAGCTCGGTGTGTCGCCCCTCCACTTGCCGTCATGGCAGGCCGTCGATGCCGCGTGGGTGCGATCGCCATCGGGACGCGTCGTCGAGCTGCCGCTGCCACGAGGGCGCGGGGTCTACGCGGCCGTCGTCCGTCGCTCCGAGCTCGACGCGCTGCTCCTGGATCGTGCTCGCGATGCCGGCGCCGAGGTGCACGAAGGCGCCGCGCTGACCGGGGTGCACCAGCACGCCGACGCGATCGAGATCGAGGTCGAAGGCCTCGGCATCGTGCACGCCGACATGGCGATCGGTGCTGACGGCATGTGGTCGTCGCTGCGAAAGATGCTGGGCTCCGGGGAGGCCGGCTACCTCGGCGAGTGGCACGCGTTCCGCCAGTACTTCGCGCACGTCGGCCCGGAGACGGCGACACAGCTGTGGGTGTGGTTCGAGACCGACCTGCTGCCGGGCTACGCCTGGTCGTTCCCCCTCGGTGGCGGACGCGCGAACGTCGGGTTCGGAATCCCGCGCGGTGGGGCGATCTCGACGCAAGCGATGAAGCAGCTGTGGCCCGACTTGCTCGCCCGGCCCCACATCCGATCGGTGCTCGGCCCCGACGCGGTCGCCGAAGCGCCGCACAAGGCGTGGCCGATCCCCGCGCGGATCGGGACGCTCCCACTGTCATCAGGCCGCGCGCTGTTCGTCGGCGACGCCGCGGGGGCGACTGATCGGCTCACCGGTGAAGGAATCGGGCAAGCACTGCTCACCGGCGTCCTCGCCGCGGAGGCGATCCTCGAGACGGGAAGCGCCGACTCCGCCGTCGTCGCCGCGGGCTACGAGCGAGCGGTGCACCGTGAGCTCGTCGCCGATCACCACATGTCGGTCGCGCTCGGCAAGGTCCTCGCGAGTCGCAGCGGCGCTCGCGGCGCCATCCGCATCGCAGGCTCGTCCCATTGGACGCGGCGCAACTTCGCCCGCTGGCTCTTCGAGGACGAGCCCCGAGCCGTGGTGCTCACACCGGGGCGATGGCACCGCCACTTCCTTGACCGCGACGGAGCCTTCGCGGCGGCAGACGACGGACCCGCGGCATTCACTGCGACGACACAAAGCGGAAACGCGCCTTCCGTACCCTGAGCCCAACAACCGAGCCACGCCGGTCGCGCGGCGTGACCTCACCTGGTCGAGGCCCGTCACCTCTCTCGTCCCCCCGGGGAGGTGACGGGCCTCGCCGCGTGCGCCAACAGGGCCAATACGATGCGCGCCATGCGCACCCGCCTGACCGACGTGCTCGAGATCGAGCACCCCGTGATGCTCGCCGGCATGGGAGGGGTCTCGTACCACCGCCTCGCCTCGGCTGTCTCAGAGGCCGGCGGCTTCGGCTGCCTCGGCGCCTCGACGATGGGCCACGAGGGGATGATCGAAGAGATCGCGAAGACCCGATCGCTGACGAGCAAGCCGTTCGGCGTCGACCTGCTCACCGCCGTCGCGGGCCAGGTCGAGAGCCAGGTGCAGTCGGTGATCGACGGCGGGGCACGGGTCTTCGTCGCCGGCCTCGGCATCCCGCGCGACGTCATCGACCTCTGCCATCAGAGCAACGTCCTCGTCGCGAGCATGTGCGGGAAGGTGCGACACGCGACCGCTGCCGTCGAGGCGGGCTGCGACATCGTCGTCGCCCAGGGCACCGAAGCCGGGGGGCACACCGGGCTCGTCGCGACCATGGCGCTCGTCCCCCAGGTCGTCGACGCGGTCGGCGAGCGTGTGCCGGTCGTCGCCGCGGGCGGGTTGTTCGACGGCCGCGGGCTCGCGGCATCGCTCGCGCTCGGCGCTGACGGCGTGTGGATCGGCACGAGGTTCATCGCGACTCCCGAGGCGCGTGCGGTTCCCGGCTACAAGGACGTGCTCCTCGGGCTCGCCGAGGACGGCACCGTGATCTCACGGTCGTACACGGGCAAGACGTGCCGCGTCGTGCGCAACGAGTGGACACAGCACTTCGAGGAGCATCCCGACGAGCTCAAGCCGTTCCCGCAGCAGATGGTCGCGTCCACGCAGGCGGGTGTCGCCCATCTCGGCGGCGACGAGCACACGAAGGTCGACCCCACCCGCGAGTTCTTTCCCTGCGGACAGGGCGCGGGCGCGATCGACGAGCTCGTCCCAGCGGGCGAGCTCGTGCGTCAGCTCGTGGCCGAGGCCGAAACGGTGATCGACCGGCTGAGCGGCGTCCGCTCGCGCTAGAGGCTCGCCTTCACAGCGTCGATGAGGCCCGCGGGGCGCGGGTCGCCCGCGAGGTTCATCTGCATCTGGTTCATGACGTAGCCGAACGCGACTCCGCTGTCGGCATCGCCGAAGCCGAGTGAGCCGCCGGCGCCGGCGTGGCCGAACGACGACGAGCCGAGCATCGGCGTCATGATCCCCGACGTCATGAAGCCGAGGCCGAACGTCGACTCGAGCATGAGCACCTGGTCGGGTCCACTTGTCTGCGTCTCGCTCACCTTGGCCACTGTCTCGGGGGTCAGCAAGCGGGTGCCGTCGACCTCGGACACGCAGGCCGCGTACATGCGAGAGAGCGACATTGCGTTGGTGATGCCGTTCGCGGCCGGGATCTCTGCCGCGTGCAGCGCAGGCGTGTTGAAGACCATGTTTCCTGCGCTCGCGCCGAGTGCACCCCCGAGCGACAGAGCGCGGCCCGCCAAGCTGTCGGGGCCCATGAACTGGGACATCATCGCCTCTATCTCGGGCGGCGGCGGTGGTGACGGCACGAGCGGAGCAACGCGCGACTCTTGCGACGCCGGCAGCCCGATCCAGAAGTCGAGCCCCAGCGGCTTCGCGACCTCGTCGGCGAAGAAGGTGCCGAGGCTCTTGCCACTGACACGGCGCACGAGCTCTCCGGCGAGATGGCCGTACGTGACGGCGTGGTACCCGTGCTTCGTGCCGGGCTCCCACACGGGCGCCTGCGCGGCCAGCGCTTCGATGACCGGCGTCCATGCGAAGACCTCGTCGGCCGTGAGCGTGCGGTCGATCACCGGGAGGCCGGCGCGGTGCGACATGAGCACGCGCACGGGGATCTCACCCTTTCCCTCGGCCGCGAACTCGGGCCAGTAGTCGGCGACCTTCGCGTCGTAGTCGATCTCGCCCCGCTGCGCGAGCAGCGCGACGCAGACCGCCGTGGCGCCTTTCGTGGTCGAGAACACGAGCTGCAGCGTGCGGTCGTCGTAGGCCCGACCGGTCGCCGGATCGGCGACGCCGCCCCAGAGGTCGACCACCTTCTTGCCGTTGACGTGCACCGCGACCTGCGCGCCGAGCTCGCCGTGTTGGGTGAAGTTGCGGACGAACGCGTCGCGCACGGCCTCGAAGCCGGGCTCGACAGTGCCGCCGATGGTGGGAGTCGCGACGTCGGTCATGCCGCGTCGACGATCTCGCGGATCTGATCGATGGCCTTGACCGGATCTGAGCCGACGGGGTTCACGTTGAGCACTGTGACACCAGCCTCCTTGTACGCCGCGACTCGTTCAGCGATGTAGGAGGCGGGGCCGACCAGCGAGGTCTTCTCGAGCCACTCCTCGGGCACCTTCGCCGCCGCCTCTTCCTTCTTGCCGTCGAGGTAGAGGTCCTGGATCTCCTTCGCGGCTTGATCGAAGCCATAGCGCACGGCGAGGTCGTTGTAGAAGTTCTTGCCACGCGCCCCCATGCCGCCGACGTACAGCGCCGTGCCGGGCCGCCCCATGTCACGGATCTTCTCGACGGGAAGGTCGTCGCCGATCGCGAGCATGCCGCCCGCGGAGACGTCGAGCGGCGGCAAGTCAGGCGAGCGCTTCGCGAGGCCGCGCTTCAGGTCGTCACCCCAGACGCTCATCGCCTTCTCGGGGATGAACATGATCGGCAGCCAGCCGTCGGCCACTTCAGCCGTCGCGGCGACCGCATTGCCCATCAGCGACGCCCACCAGATCGGGACCGCGGGACGCACCGGACGGTTGATCAGCTTCAGCGGCTTGCCGAGGCCCGTGCCCTGACCCTCGGGCAGCGGGATGTCGATCGTCTGGCCGTGGAAGTCGATGACCTCGCGACGGAGGACTCGCCGGACGACCTCGATCGTCTCTTTGATGCGCATGAGCGGCTTCTCGTAGGGGACACCGTGGAAGCCCTCGACGACCTGCGGTCCCGAGGCGCCGAGACCGAGGATGCAGCGTCCGTCGCTCACGAAGTCGAGGCCCGCCGCAGTCATGCCGAGCAACGTCGGCGTGCGGGAGAATACGTTCACGATCCCCGACCCGATCTCGACGCGGTCGGTGATCGCAGCGAGGTATCCCATCTGGCTGATCGCGTCGAACGTGTACGCCTCCGCGACCCACACGACGTCGAGGCCCGCCTTCTCGAGGTCGACGACCTGCTTCGCTGCCTCTTTGAACCCACCCGCGTAGCTGAGCTGCATGCTGAGCTTCATGGCTCTCTCCCCCTAGATGCTGGCTCGGTGCTGGACTGCGGCGAGGCTATCCGCGACGGCCGGACGGAAATGAAGGGAGCGTCGACATGGCGTTGCGCGTCGCACTCGTGGGCGGGCCGATGTACGACGGGCTCTACTCGCTGCTTCCCGCCGACGCCGACGTCGTCGTGCATGCGGACCATCCGACGTTGAACCGAGCAGTCGCCGAGCTGCTGGCGGCCGGGGAGCGCATCGATGTCCTGTCGACGCACTCGAAGTACGCGCCGTCACAGGCGCAGTGGCTCACCCGACTCGATCCCGAGCTCGGGCGCGGCCTCGCTCCGCGAGCCGTCGACCTGTGCACCTACGACGGTGCGCTGCTGTGCGTGCCCCGCAACGTCGACGTGCGCGTGATGTGGGCGCACGACCGCCTCGACGATCCCCCGCTCACGTGGGAGGCGCTGCTTCGTGCCGACGCGGTCTTCGGCTTCACGGGACGCGAATCGGGCCTCTTCGGCACGTTCTTCGAACATGTCGCATCGCACGGCGGTGCGCTCTTCGACTCCGACCAGCAGCCCACGCTCGAGACCACGCACGCGGTCGAGGCTGTTGACGCGCTCTGCCGCATCGCCCACCGCGGCCCGAACGCGTTGCCGTCGTGGCACTACGACGACGTCGACGCCGCGCTCGGTGCCGGCATCGTCGACATGGCCGCGACCTGGCCGGGCGGCTTTGCGGCACTCCGCGGATCGTGGGCCGCTCCTCACCTGTCGCCCCATCCGTACCTCTCCGGGCCGGCCGGCCTTCGCTCGTACTCGGGGTGTCACGCGTGGGCGATGCCGCGCACCTGCGGAGACGTGCCCGCGGCGCTCGACGCGATCCGGCGCCTGTCCTCGTTCGAGGCGCATGCGCTCGACGCGGAGAGCGGCACCGTGTGCGCCCATGTCGATGCGTTCGCTTCGGTCACGCCGCTCGATGCCGTCGACGCTGCCCGCCTCGACATCATCCGCGCGACCATCGCTGACGGGATGATCACCTATCCGCCACTTCCGCGGTTCCCGGAGATCGAGGACGCCGGGTGGTCGTCGATCAACGCCGCGCTGAAGGGCGAGCTGTCCCCCACCCAGGCCGTCGCCCGCATGCAACGCACCGCGGAGGCGACGCTGGCAGCCGACTAGCGTCGCCTCCCGTGCCCAGCTGGACTCCCCACAAGCTCGCGAACCCGCTCACCGGTCAGATCGAGCTCAAGGTGGGCGCGAAGTGCGAGGCGATCGTCGACCTGCCGAACGTGCCGACGGGCACCAAGGGCAAGGTGATGCTCGTCAACGGGTTCAACCGCCTGCGCTACTGGGTGCACTTCGAGAACGGTGTCGACATCGGCCAGCTCGACGGCTCGCAGATCGCTCCGCTCAAGAAGAAGTCGGCGCCGAAGTCGAGCTGACCGGCGGCTCGGGCGGCGACAGCGGCTCGGGCGGCGAGGGCGGCTCCGAGGGGGGCTCCCCCTTGTCGAGCTGCTCGGCGCGGGCCACCGCCCCGAAGCCGACGATGACGAACGCGACGACCAAGATCACCGACCAGAAGTGCAGACCGGCGATCCAGAGCGCGCCGAGCGCGAGAGCGCCGATGGCGATGCGGGCGGCCTCCGGGTGGCCCTTGAGGTCGACCCCTCCTGGCCTCGCCATGAAGCCGATCAGCGCCGCGAGAAGGCCGACGACGAAGAGGGCGACGTTCACATTGCCCAGGCTGTGCGTGAACGCCGAGATCACGCTCTGGGCGGCAGCCCGCGAGTCCGCGTCGGTGAGCAGCAACGGGATTCGTTGGACGAGCCGTTTCTCCACGATCTGCGAGAGCACCACCGCGAAAGCGACGCCGATGCCCAACATGATCACGGCGCGGCGCCGGTCGTAGGCCACGAGGATCGTGACGGCGATCAGCACGAGCGCGACGAGCACGATCAGCACGACCAGCCGCTTGAACTGCTTCGCGACCTTCTGCGCCAGCGCCACGTAGCTCTCGGCGTGGTCGATCTTCGCGTTCTGGTACACCGTGATCTGCCCGAATGTCGGCTTCAGGTCGACGCCGAGCGCGGTGCTGAGCGCGCTGATCTGCTGTTGCGGGCTCTGTGAGTCGTTGAGAGTGGGCAGGTTCTTGTTGGTCAGGACACCGCGATCCTGCAGCCGTCCGAGCACCGCGTTGACGGCGGGCACGAGGTTGAGCACCACGGAGCCGTTCTCGATGTTGACCGCATTGCCCGGCTTCTCACCCGCGAGCACGCGCATCGCGGCAGCGTGGGAACGGCTGACCGCGCGCACCATGATCTGCTGGCCAGTGTCGGAGGCCAGGAACTTCTCGACCTGGTCGCTCACGACCCCTCGCAACGCGCCCCGCAGCACGGGCAGAAGAGGCTGCAGCTGCTGGGGTGTGTTGTCGGCGACCACACCGCTGCTTTGCGCGGCGTCGAACACGCTGTCTGTCAGCCGGGTCGCCATCGCGTTCGTGACGGCAGGATCCGCAACGACGGACGCGACGACCGCGGTGAAGCGCTTCGTGTCGAAGAGGGTGCGCTTGCCCCAGACCGCGACGGACGCCACCAACACGAAGAGGCTCGTGATGATGACGAGGGCGATGGTGCCGATCTTCCTCCAGGGCATCGGTGCCGCCTTTCAGCTCAGTGATGTCACCGACGCCCGCGACGTCTGCGAGTGATCAGCCGCCGGAGAGGAGCTTCGCCTTGGCGGCGGCGAACTCCTCGTCGCTCAAGATGCCTTGCTCCTTGAGCGTCGCGAGCTGCTGCAGCTGCGAGGTGAGGTCATTCGCGGGAGCCGCGGGCGGAGGCGGAGGTGCCGCGGCGGCCTGCGCGGCGGCTTGCTCTGCCGCGGCCTGCTGCGCCATCGCCTGCATCTGGGCTTGCTGCTGCTCCTGCTGGTACGCGGCTGCATCAGCGGCTTGCTGCTGCTTGCCCGCCGAGTGCTTCGACATGCCACCAACGACTGCGGTCGCCGTGCCGGCGACCACCGCGGTGCGGGCCATCGTGCCGACTAGACCCGGTCGGCCCATACGTCTCATCATCTTGCTTGGTCCTCTCTCCGGTGGGGGGTGTCAGTCTGCTTCTTCGATGGCGGCGACCACGAGGTCGTAGGGGATCCGCTCGTACAAGATCAGCTCGCCGTCCGCGTTGCGCACGGCCTGCGCGAAGCGGGCGGCCCAAAGGTCCTCCCAGACGAGCAGCGCTGCCGCGTCGCCGGGCTCGAGCGCGTCGGCGATGGAGTCGACGTCGTCGTCGTTGAGGAGTCCCGCCTGCGCTTGACCGACCCCCTGCCATGGGGCCTTCTTCTCAGCGTCGAGCTCTTCGAGCTCGAGCACCGCGACGTTGCCATCCTCGTCCTTCATCGCGAACACCAGGTCGAGCACCCGGATGGTCCCGTTGTCGACGAGCTCGGCGAGCGCCGGCGCGATCTCGCCGCTGAAGTTGCTTCCGGGGAAGCCAAAGACTGCGCATGACACCGGGCCGATCGGCTTGGAGACAGTTCCCATGGCCTCTCCTCAGTCGGGGATGAGAAGCGGAACATAGCCCCTCCGTCACGTCGTCCGCGTCGCCCCCTCCGGGTGAAACACGCATCGGAACCCGATGTGCGAGGTCGATGTGTCGATCGTCTCGCCCTGACGGGCGGCGGGGCGGTAACGAAAGCAGTAGCTCGGTGCGCAGAGGTGCGAGCCGCCCTTGATGACTCGACGCGCGTGATGAGGCGCGGTCTGGTCGGGGGCGAAGCTCTCGTCCTGCGAGGTGACCCGCGGGTTGTGCGGCACACAACATGCCTTCTCGGTGTCACTGGTGTGCTGCGGTGTGAACCAGTCGGCGGTCCACTCCCAAACGTTGCCGACGACGTCGTAGAGGCCGTAGCCGTTCGGCGGGTAGGTCTTGACCGGTGACGTGCCCGTGTACCCGTCGAGCGCGAGGTTCTGCCATGGGAACTCGCCCTGCCAGGTGTTCGCCATGTGCTTGCCCTTCGGCATCGGATCATTCCCCCACGGGAATGTCGCACCGTCGAGCCCGCCGCGCGCGGCTCGCTCCCACTCCGCTTCGGTCGGGAGCTCTTTGCCCGCCCAGGCCGCGTACGCCTCGGCGTCCGTGTGGGCGATGTGCACGACTGGATGGCGATCGCGGCCGTTGAGCGTGCTGCCGGGTCCTTCGGGATGACGCCATGACGCTCCCGGCGTCCACGCCCACCAGAGCGTCCAGTCGTTGAGGGGGACAGGTTTCCCGGGGTTCGAGAACACGAGCGAGCCCGGCACGAGCAGCGCAGGATCGGCATCGGGGTAGTCGGCCGGGTTCGGCGCCTTCTCGGCCTCGGTGACATGGCCCGTGTCCTTCACGAAGCGTCGGAACTGAGCGACCGTGACCGGGTGCTCGTCCACCCAGAGGTCGTCGACGGTCACGCGATGCACCGGCGCTTCCTCGGGGTAGAACGCGGCAGAGCCCATGCGGAACTCGCCGCCGGGGACGTGCACCATCCCCTTGAGGCGAGCATCGGTCGGGGTCACAGGTAGCCCTTGCGCGTGAGGTAGCGCAGCGAGAACCAACCCCAGATCGGCGGGAGGTAGAACGTCGCAAGTCGATGTGTCAGCGCGGCGGCGTAGGCCTCGCTCGACGGCACACCGAACGCCATCATCCCCGCGGCGAGGCTCGCTTCTGCGACACCGATGCCACCCGGCACCGGCATGACCGACGCGAAGACGCTCGCGCACATGTTCACGACGAGCGCCTGCGCGAGGCCGAGGTCCGCGCCGTACGCGTGCGCGGAGGCGCACAACGTCAGCGCCCAGCCGATCTCGGTGAGCACGTTGCCGCCGAAGAGCCGCACGAGCTTCGCGGGCGCGACGAGCACGACCTTCAGGGTCTCGAACGCCTCCTTCATGAGGTGCACGAGCCGCTCCCGCCATGCGCGCTTCACGATCAGCACGATCACCGCCGCGACCACCGCGATGACGAACGCGAGGATGATCCACCCGAGCGCAGACAGATCGGAGCCGGCGTCGACGCTCAGGTCGAGGTTCACGAACGGCAAGATCAGGAGGAGAAGCACGACCTCGACGATCGTGCCTGCGACACCGTCGAGCGAGCCGGCGGCGACCGCGGATGTCGAGCTCAACCCTTGCTTCTGCAAGTAGCGGATGTTCACGGCGATGCGTCCCGCCGAGCTCGGCACTGTGAGGTTCACGAACTTGATGCCCGACTCGAGCGCCACCGTCGGCGCGTAGGGGATGGAGTTCGGCACCGCGCCGGTCAGCGAGAGCGCCTGGCTGAGGAGCGGGAGCTGTCCGAGGATGAGCACGACGAGGAGCCACTCCCACGACGCTCCCTTGAGCTCGTCGACGATCGTCGAGAGCCCAACGTCGGCGAGCTGCGAGATGATCAGCCACGCCCCGAACGCGGTGATGCCGACGAAGAAGAGGCCTTTCAGCGTCACCCGGCGGAGCTCGGCGATCGGCGTCAGCGGCACTCCGAGCGCCTCGGCGACCTGGCTGCGGAAGTCGCCGACCTTCAGACCGGCGTCGTGGGCCTCGTCACGCAGGTCGGGTGTGAGCGCGGCCGGCTGCACGAAGGGCAGCGCCTCCGCGAGGGCCTCGTCACCGATCGTCGTGCGGGCCGCGGTGAGTGCACGTTCGGGGCCGACCAGCAGTGCGGTCGCGACGAGCATCTCGGCGAGGTCGACAGCGAGGTCGCTCTCTCGCGCCGCGAGCCGAGCGGTCGCCAGATCAGTGATCACCACCCGCCCCTCGCTCACGGCGAGCTCGTCGGGCTCGATGCGGCCGTGCGCGATGCGAGCCCCGTGCAGACGCGAGAGCGAGGTCCACGCGTCCTCGAGCATGTCGTCCGTGAGGGCCTCATCGCGCAGGTCGGCGAAGGTCGGGCCGACCGCGCGATCGAGCACGATCACGGCATCGCCGTTGCTGACTTCCCCGACAGCAACGACGTCTTGCGTTACGACGCCAGCGCGTTCGGCTGCGAGCGTGCACAGCGCCTCGTGCTCGACCTGGCGAAGCCGGCTCGTCGCCATCTGCGGGCCGGCCTCGCGGTACCACGCGGTGCGCCACAGCCGAGCGACGAGCTGCGAGTCGCGGGCGTCGCGGCCGTAGACCTTCACCAGCAGAGGGCGCCCGGCGGTGTCGGTCGTCTCATAAGTCGCAACCCCTGCCGTCTGCGCTGCCGTGGGCTCGAGCGCGCCGACGGCGAGGCCGAGCTCGGCGAGGCTCGCCCTCACTCGGCTCTCGGGCGGGAAGCCTGCGTGCGAGCCCATCACGAGGTACAGGAACGCAGTCACGAGCACACCGACGGACAAGGCCGCCAGCGCGCCCGAGAGGGTGCTCTCGCCGAGAACGACCGCACCGAGGGCGGCGAGCGTGATCACCCCGACGCAAAAGCGGCGCATCGGTCGTGACAGGTCGGGACGAGCGGTGGCGATCACCGCTGAGCAGATCGCGATGCGGATGGGCGGGAAGGTCGGCTCGCCGTAGGCAACGATGGGCTTCAGCCCGATCCACGCGTCGGTCACGAGATGTCCCACGAGCTCGCCGACCGCAACCACCAGGCCGATCGAGATGACGAGCATGAAGCCCAGCGCGCGTCGCCTCGTCGCGAACGCGATCACGATCAGCGCGACCGAGATGAGGGTCGCGAGCGTGTACGTGACGCGCCAGATCGGATCGAGCCAATCGAGGAGGTCTTGGAGGCCCGAGATCGCGTTCGCTTCGCCGGCAAGGGAGCTGCTGGAGATGAGGCTCGCGATGAGCAGACCGAGTGCCGCAATGACAAAGAGGACTGCGTCGGCTGCGCGTCGATGCCGCGGCTCGTCCCCCCTCGAGGCGTAGATCGATCGCCACGCCTTCACGTCGGGGATCGGCAGGAACCCGTGCTCCTCCTGGGCGCTCGGCGGCGCCTCCGAGTCGATCGCCATGTCGGTCAGACCCCAGCGTCTGCGCGACACCGCGCGCACAGACCGAGCAAGGCGGCGTGGTGGGTGTCGAGAGCGAACCCGTGCGCTTCGTCCACCTTCCTCGCGAGCCCTGCGAGTGCGCCGTCCGCGATGTCGATCACCGCATTGCAGCGATGGCACACGAGATGGGCATGACCGCCTTCACGGAGGTGGTAGAAGGCGGGCCCGTCGCCCGGGTGCACGTGCTCGACGACCCCGACCTCTCCGAGGCGCTGCAGCACTCGGTAGACCGTCGATGGGGCGATCCCCTTCTTGCGCCTGCCCACGGTGGCGATGAGGTCGTCGGCCGTGAGATGGGCGTCGGTCTCGAGCAGCACGCCGACCACGAGCCGCGTCGGCGCGGTGACCCGCCCACCGCGCTGCCTGATGACGTCGTAGATCGCTCGTTCACGAGAGGTGGCGGGTGAAGCGACTGCGCGGGTCTGCCCCACGTCTCGACGCTAACCCACGGCCCTCGTCGGCCCAGGTCTTCCTGGGGATCGCTCAGCTGAACTTCGTCCACGGGCGCGGTTGCATCACCCCGTCGACCTCGATGTCGACCTTCTCGTTGTAGAAGCTGACCATCCCCGCGACCTTGATGCTCTCGGGCAGCGGCGTCGGGTACGACCACACGATGTCGGGATGCTCGGTGCCTCCGACGGTCGCCGACCAGTACCGCGCGGTGCCCTTGTACGGGCACGACGTGTGCTTGTCCGTCGGGGTGAAGAGCTCGGTGCGAAGGTCGGTCTGAGGGAGGTAGTAGCGCACGGGCAGGCCAGTCTCGAAGAGGAGGACCGGCCGCGTCGAGTCGGCGACGAGGTCGCCGTCGATGAAGACGCGCACGTGGCGGCTGCTCGCGAGCGTGTCGACTCGGGTGTACGGGTCGCGTGGGTGCACGATGATCTCTTCGTCCTCTTCGAACCACGCGTCCATCGCAGCCCAGTCGAAGCGCACGAGGTCTCTGATCACCTCGAGGGGTGAGTCGGGGTAGGTCCACGCCGCGTCGGCCGCCTCTGTGGTCGCGGTCTTCACGGTGAAGTGCTGCGCGTCGCCGCGGCTCGGCGAGTGCGTCACCGTCCCTGTCGGCACGAGTCCCGCGTGCACGTCGGCGTTCGGGATGTAATACGCGGGGTAGTACGGCACCTCCCAGACAAGCGAGGGGTGGGTCGTGTCGAACACGAGCTCACCTCCGAGGTACGCCCGTACGCGCTTCTGGCTCGGCTCGACCCGCACCTGGCCGCGCTGGTCGCTCATCAGCGGTCCCTCCTTGCCACGTAGGCGGTGCGGGCTCCGAGCACGAAGACGTCGGACCGATGGAGCACACCGCGGGGATCGTCCACGTCGACCAACACCTCGAGGGCCTCGATGTCTTCCCCGTCGAGCAGATGCCCGAAGCGGTCGCGCCATTCGACGTAGTGGTCACGCACCCCCTCCCGCATGCGCAACGACAGCGGAGCGGGCAGGTCGAGCAGGAAGGTCCTTGTCTCGACCTCGACGAGCCCGGCCGCGAGGAGCTTCTCGTTCCATCCAGAGGGGCCGCCCGGAGCGACTTGCAGGTCAGGCGGGCGAACACTGCTCCAGAACCACTGCTGCTGGAGCTCGCGCATGCGGCCCTCGAGCCCCGGGCGGCCGACGCCGCAGTCGGCCGGAAGATGACTGGTGGGCAGCCCGCCTTCCACGACCACGAGGCGGCCACCGACTGCGAGCGCGGTCGCGAGGCGGCGCAGCCCGTTGACCTCGTCGGCGAGGTGATGGACCACCGCACTCGCGTGCACCAGGTCGAGATCGCGACCCACGATCGACCGCAGGTCTTGTTGCTCGAGGTCGCCGGGCAGCACGCGCACCCACGCGTCGACGCTGCATGCCTCGACGACGGCCTGTGTCGCCGCTCGCATCGCCTCGTTGCCGTCGACCGCGTACACCATCCCCGTCGCGCCCACGCGCTCGGCGAGCAGCTCGACCATGCCGCCGGCACCGCAGCCGACGTCAGCCACGGCGGCTCCCGTGGGCACGTCGAGCCATCGCAGGATCTCTCGCAGCTGCGGGAGCTCGAGCTCCTGGCGACGCGCCATGTGGTCGGAGATCGCCGCCCAGTCGACCGCGTGCGTGTGGTCGTGCATGCCGCCGCGAGGGTAGTGCCGACGGAATAGTTGAAACGTCAACGATGTTCGAACCACCATGCCCGCAGTCACTGTCGACAACCCTCTCGTCCTCCCCCGCCTGCGCGAGGCCAACCCGACGTCGCAGCGCCGTCCCGTCGAGCGCGTCGTCCCCGCTCACCACACGGTCGAGGGCGCCGGGTTCTCCGTCTGGCGGCCCTTCCCCGGCGGCATCGATCCCCACGTCGCCGACCCGTTCTTCCTGCTCGACCAGCTCGGCCCCGTGGACTACGCGCCGAACGAGGCCGTCGGCGCGCCATGGCACCCGCACCGCGGGTTCGAGACCGTCACCTATGTGATCGACGGTGTCGTGTCACACCATGACTCGAACGGCGGCGGCGGTGTCATCGGCGAGGGCGACACGCAGTGGATGACCGCAGGGTCGGGCATCCTCCACGACGAAGTGCCCACCGAGGCCTTCGTGCGATCGGGCGGTCGCACGCACGGCGTGCAGCTGTGGGTGAACCTGCCTGCAGCCTTGAAGATGTCGCCGCCCCGCTATCAGGCGATCACGGGCGATCGGCTCACCCTTCTCTCCTCACCCGACGGCGGCACGCTCGTCCGACTGATCGCCGGAGACCTCGACGGCCACGACGGCCCCGGCGTGACCTACACGCCGATCACGTACGCGCACGCGACCGTGAGCCCCGGTGCTCAGGTCGAGGTGCCTTGGAACGAGGGGTACACCGCGATGGCGTACGTGCTGAGCGGTCATGGCGTCGCCGGAAGCGAGCGCAGGCCGATCGACGCGCACGAGCTGATCGTGTTCGGCCCGGGCGACGTGCTGACGATCGAGGCCGCCGCCACGCAGCCGGACGACTCGCCCAACCTCGAGGTGCTGCTGCTCGGAGGCGTGCCCGATCCGCGAGCCCATCGCGCACTACGGGCCGTTCCTCATGAACACCCGCGCCGAGATCGTGCAAGCGCTCGAGGACTACCAGGCCGGCCGCATGGGCGTGATCCCGGCGAGCGATCTCGTCACAGGCCAGTGAGGCCGTGCTTCAAAGGCCTGTCAGGCCACTGTCAACGGCGAGCGTCTGCCCCGTCACGTAGACGCTCTCGTCTGACATGAAGAACAGCACGGCGTAGGCGATCTCCCACGCCGTGGCCTGACGCCCGAACGGCACATTCGTCGCGGCCCGCGAGGGGCGTCCCGCGGTCGCGAGCCGCCCGAGCGGCGTGTCGACGAGCCCGGGCGCGACGACGTTCGCGCGGATGCCGCGGGCGGCGCCCTCGCGCGCGACGTGGCGCATGAGTCCCCCGAGCGCGGCCTTCGACGCGTCGTACGCGGGCAGGCGTGAGCCTGATGTGATGCCCGCGATCGACGAGATGAACACGATCGATGAGCCGTCCGCGAGCACAGGCAGCGCATCGCGGCAGCAGAGCATCGGGCCGCGCAGGTTCGTCGCGAGCGTCATGTTCCAGTCGTCCGTCTTCACGTTCGCGAGCCCGAGCGTGCCCGCCCCTATGCCCACGTTCAGCACCATGCCGTCGAGCCCACCGAGGCCGATGCGAGCTTCGTCCATCATGCGCCCGACGTGCTCTTCGTCGGTGATGTCCGCGCTGATCGTGAACGCGCGGCCGCCCTCCTTGCGGATCATGTCGACCGTGTCCTGGGCGCTGTCCTCGTTGCGGTCGGCGACGGCGACATGCGCGCCCTCCCGCCCGAAGAGCAGCGAAATCGCGCGGCCGTTGCCCACCGGATCGGTGTCGGCGTCGACGACCCTTTGGCCCCCGCCCACCACCAGGATGCGGCGGTCGGTCAGCCGGCCGCGTCCCGGCGCCTCGCCGGCAGACTCCGCGCTCGGCGGACGGACGAATCGCTCGCGGTCGCTCATGCCGTCAACCTACGAGGCTCAACCGAGGAGGTCACGGGCGACATCAAGCCAGAGGTTCGTCGTGAGCGCGAGCGACTCGACGTCGACTCGTTCGTCGTTTCCGTGGAAGCGCTTGCCGAACTCACCTGGATCGATGCTCGGGCTCATCAGCCCGGCGCCGTAGGCGATCGCGCCCATCTGCCGATACACCCTCGCGTCGGTGAACCCGACGATGAGCTGAGGCGTGAGCCGCGCGGTCGGGAACGGCCGCGCGACCGCGCGCTGCAGGCTGTCCCACAACGGCGTGTTCACCGCGCTGATGCTCGCGGGATCGTTCATCAAGATCTCGACCTCTACCTGCTGCGCGAGGTCGCCGAGCGCCTCGTCGAGGTGTGACTGCACCTCCGCGGCGCCCTCACCGGGGAGCGTGCGGATGTCGACCTCGATGTCGATGCAGTCTGGGATGACGTTGGTCTTGCCAGGGCCGCGAGTCACGTTCGGCGAGAACGTGGTGTGCGTGCAGGCGTGGAGGTGCGCCGCTGTCCCCGAGCTGGGTAGCGCCGCCAGCACGGCGTCGATCTGCGCCGGATCGAGGAGCATGGCCGCGAGCTCGTCGTCGACTCCGAGCGTCTCGACGCGCTGGCGCCAGAGCTCGTGGAACTTCGGCGCGGGCCGGTACTCGGCAAGGCGCTGCACGACGGCCGCGGCCTTCACGAGCGCATTGTCGCTTCGATAGGGCGCCGACCCGTGCCCGGGCGTGCCTCGCACGCGGAGCCGGCGCCACGCGACTCCCTTCTCCCCCACGTTGACGCCGACATAGGGCGCCTCCCCGGGTCCGGAGTGCAGGCCGCCGTTCTCGGTGAGCACGTAGTTGGCGCGGATCGCGTCGGCTTCGTGATCGGCCATCCACCGCGCGCCGTGCGCGCTCCCCGACTCCTCGTCGGCGACCGCGAAGTAGATGAGATCGCCTCGGGGTCGGAAGCCCTCGCGGGCGAGGTGCCGGAACGCCACGGCCATCGACGCGGTGAGATTCAGCATGTCGATGGCGCCCCGTCCCCACACCTCGGCCCCGGCCGGCCCGTCGACGAGCTCGCCGGCGAACGGGTCGCGGGTCCATCCTTCGGGGTTGACGGGGACGACGTCGGTGTGGCCCATCAGGCACAAGCTCGGCGCGCCTGGTTCGCGGCCTTCCATGCGTGCGACGAGCGAGACCCGGCCCGCGGTCGGCTCGAAGCGGGCCACGTCGAAGCCGGCATCGCCGAGGAACGCGTGGAGCGTGTCGGCGTTGCGGTGCTCGAAACCCGAGCTCGGAGTGCCGTCGTTGACGCATCCGTTGCGGATCATCGTCTGCAGCAGCTCGACGGTCTCAGCAGTCATCGCGGGTGATGTCATACCCGTAGCTCCTCTCGAAGACCATCTCGTCGTTCGCCTCGGCCCTGGCTGCGAACGCCGACACCGTGATGGCGACATGGAAGCGCTCTGCGTCTGCGGTCATCGTGCTCGTCGCGTTCCAGCGCACGCGCCAATCGCCGCGGCCGCGTTCCATGGTCGCGGTCGTAGTAGTCGTCGAGTCGAGCGGGTCGTCGCCGGTCGACCAGGACGTGCGATCGCCGACTCGCCACCACGACCCGTCGTCCAACGTCACCACGCCCGAGTCGGTTACGCGCTCCATCCGTACCTCGTCGCTTCCGAAGACCTGCGAAGACCATCGCCGCGGTGATCCGCGCTCGCCTCGGCGCTCGGGCGCGGGCGCCACGATCGACGACGTCGTGGCCTTCGGCGGCACCACGGGGAGGTCGAGCCGAGAGCGCCCGCGATCGATCGTGAGCGTCGCTCTCGAGGACAGTGGCCACACCATCGGCCAGTAGCTGGGCGTGACCGCGAGCCGAAGCGTGTGTCCCTTTGGCACGACGTACCCAGTCGCTCGCATCGGCACGGCCGCCTCTTGATCCGCGGCGCCCGTCACGCGTCCCGTGCCCAAGGCGACGAGCGTCGACGTGCCGTCGGGCGCGACGTCGCACAGCCGCACGACCACCTGGGCATCGCCCCCGTCAGCGGCCACGCACAGATGCGCGACGGGACGACCGAGGATGCGCATGTCCTCGACGAGCGGCCAGTCGATCGTGGCGGCGGCGGCATCTTCGGACCGCTGGTCCAGAGCGAAGTCGGCGGGATCGCCATCCGGGCACCACACGGGCGCGTGCATGCCCTGCACCGAGCGGCGAGGGATCGCCACACGGTCGCCGTGGCCCACGAACGCGCGGGCCACTTCCTCGAGGTCGGGCGAATCGACCACCATCCATCGCCCGGGGCGATGCAACAGGTGCTCGTCGGGACGCCGACTGTCCTGTACGAACGCCTCGACTGCGGGATCGTGCTCCACGCCGTTGTCGTCGTCGTGCAACCAGTGCCGCCACCATCGCACCTCACGCGCGACCCAATCGACGTGCGGACCGGGCAGCACGCGATGCGGCCACCCGTGACCCCATGGCCCGACCACGGCCCACGTGTTCACCGGCCTCGCGGCGACGAAGCGCATGATCGCGTCGCGGTAGCCATCCTCCCATCCGCCGACCATGAGCACCGGCGCCCTGATCGCGTGCGGGTCGACGCCGACCGAGCCGTGCCGCCAGTACTCATCTCGCGTCTGATGCGAGAGCCATGTCGCGACGACGGGCTCGATCGACTCGAGCCGCTCGAGCCACCGCGCTCGCCACGACTCGCCGACAACTTCGGGGTCGGGAGGAGCGACGAAGAAGAGGTGAGCCCATGTGGCCCAGAGCTGCATGTCGTAGCCGAGGACGTTGCCGCCCATGTAGTGGACGTCGTCCGAGTAGCGATCGTCGGTCGAGCACGCGCTGACGACCGCAGCGAGCGCGGGTGGGCGCAACGCCGCGATCTGCAGCGCGTTGAACCCGCCCCACGACAGTCCGCGCAGTCCGACCCGGCCGTTGCACCACGCCTGCGCGGCGAGCCACGCGATCACGTCGACGCCGTCTTGAAGCTCGGACGCCAGGTACTCGTCGTGAAGGAGGCCGTCGGAGTCGCCGCTGCCCGCGATCGCGACGCGGACGTAGGCGACGCCTGCGCCGGCGAGCGCGCGCCCGTGCGGCGCATCGACCCCGCGGGTGAGCCACTGGTTCGGATACGGGTCGTAGCTGAGGACCGCGCCAACCGGCTCGTCGGCGTCCGGCCGCCATACGCGCGAGTGGAGTCGGCGGCCGTCGGGCAGCGGGATCCAGAGAATCTCCTCGCGCACGCGACGATGGTGCCATGAGCGACGCCCACGCCCGGTTGGAGCGGGCCGACCACGGGGTGCTGAGCACCCTCCATCCCACACGCGGCGTCGACAGCGTGCCCGTCTGCTTCGTTGTGGACCGCGATCTGATCGCGATTCCCGTCGACACGATCAAGTCGAAGCGATCAACGCGTCTCGGGCGTCTCCGCAACCTCGAGGGCGACCCGCGAGCGACGCTGCTCGTCGAGCACTGGGACTTCGACGACTGGAGCGCCCTGTGGTGGGTGCGGGCCTCGGTCGTGCTCACTGAGATCGACGCGGAGACAGCCGCAGACCTCACGCGGCGGCTCGCGGAGAAGCACCGCCAGTACGCAGACGGCGGCATCGAGTCGGTGGTCCCCCTGCGCATCGTCGACCTCGTGGGATGGTCCGCCTCTGGTTGACCGCGACCTCGCCCTAGGCTCGCCGGCATGAAGCGAGCCATCGCACTCTCAGTCGCTCTGTTGACCCTCGGCACGTTCGCGTTCGCCGCGTGCGGCGACGACAGCGGGAACTCAGTGTCGAACGCAACCGCCCAGCTCTGCTCGGACGTCGCCGCACTGAACTCGACCGTGCAGGGCATCGCGAGCCAGGACATCAACCTGAAGACCACATCTGTCTCGGACGTCAAGGACAAGATCGCCGAGATCCAGTCAAAGGTCGAGGCGATCTCGAAGTCGAAGTCGGAGCTCTCCGATCAGGTGAAGTCGGACCTCTCAGACGCCTACGACCAGCTCAAGAGCGACCTCGCCGCCGTGAAGAACGCAGACACGCTCGAGGAGGCCGGCCAGCAGATCGAGACCGCGCGGACGAACTTCCGCGACGCGTGGGAAGGGATCCTGTCGCAGCTGAATTGCTCGGCAACCACCACCGGCTGATCACTACCTTCGGACTTCCATGAGTCGTGCGATCACCGTGCTCATGGACCTGCCCGCCAGCAACGACTCCCACCGGTTCACGGTTGACGCCCTCGACCACGCGATCGCGGCCCTCGACGCGCCCGTCTCGGTGCGGGTGGTGCACACCGACGCCGTCGACACGCTCGGGGACGGCGTGGTCATCGGGCCGGGCAGCCCGTACCTCGACGCCGGGGCTGCTGAACAGGCGATCCAGACCGCGCGCGAGAAGGGAATCCCGCTGGTCGGCACCTGAGGGGGCTTCCAACACATGCTGGTCGAGCATGCACGCAACCTCCTCGGCATCGACGCCGCGACTCACGCCGAATACGGCCTCGGCGGAGTCGAGGTCGTCAGCCTGCTCTCGTGCTCGCTCACGGAGTCGCAGATCGAGATCTCGATCACGCCTGGCTCCGCGCTGGCGGCCATCCACGACGGCGAACGGCGCCGCATCGAGCGGACCCATTGCAGCTACGGGCTCGCGCCCGACTTTCAGTTCGTCGCTTCGTCCGCCGGGATGTCGGTCGCCGCGGTCGACGACACCGGTGAGGTGCGTGCGGTCGAGCGCAGCGACCATCCCTTCTACCTGGGCACCCTCTACCAGCCGCAGCGCACCTCGACACGCGAGCACCCCCACCCGCTCTGGGTCGCGTTCGTCAACGCCGTCGCCGGCTGACCCAGCCAAAACCTGCTCAACTCCACTCAGCGACGAGAGGGGACAATCACATGGGTTGGTGGATCGGCGGGATCATCGGTCTCATCATCTGGATCGCGATCGCCTTCTGGCCGGCGCGAGTCGCGGGTCGCAAGGGGCACAGCTTCATCCTCTTCTTCCTGCTCAGCCTGGTCTTCTTCCCGGCCTCGCTCATCCTCGCGTACGTCGTCAGAGACAGACGGCGAGGCTAGGGACGGGTCAGTTGACGTTGCGGTCGCGCCCCGCCCAGTAGGGCGCGCGCAGGTCCTTCTTCAGGATCTTTCCCGACGGGTTGCGCGGGAGCACCTCGACCCACTCGACCGACGTCGGGCACTTGAACCTCGCGAGTCGCTCGCGGCAGAAGGCGATGAGCTCGTGCTCACTCGGATCGGCGCCCGCGGCACGCACGATCAGCGCCTTCGGTGTCTCGCCCCATCGCTCGGACGGCACGCCGATGACCGCCGCGTCTGCGACCGAGGGATGCGCCATGAGCACGTTCTCGATCTCGGCGGGATAGATGTTCTCGCCGCCCGACACGATCATGTCCTTCACGCGGTCGTGGATGTAGAGGAATCCGTCCGCGTCGAGGTAGCCGGCGTCGCCCGAGCGCAGCCAGCCGTCCTCGAGGATCGTCTTCGCGGTCTCCTCGGGGAGGTTCCAGTAGCCCTTCATGTTCTGCGGAGTGCGCACCCAGATCTCGCCGACCTCGTTCACGTCCGCGTCCGAGCCGGTGGCCGCGTCGACGATCCGGATCTCGACGCCCCCGAGTGGCTTACCCGCGGACCGCAGCAGGTGCGCACGCGGGCCGTCGGGATCGTGATCCTCGGGGAAGAGCCCCGTGACCGCGCCGGTCGTCTCGGTCAGCCCGTAGAGCTGCGTGAACCCGCAGCCGAAGACGCGCAACGAGTCGGCCAGCACCTGCGTCGAGATGGGCGACGCGCCGTAGGCCATCATCTCGAGCGTCGAGAAGTCGGAGTTGGCGATCTCCGGGTGCATGCACATGAACTGGAGCACCGCAGGCACCAAGAACCCGTGGGTCACCTTGTTCCGTTCGATGACCTTCGCGATCACGACCGGGTCTACCTCTCGCACGATGACGTCTTCACACCCGGCAGTGAGACCGACGCATGCCCATCCACCGCCTCCGATGTGGAACAGCGGCATCGCGACGAGGTTGACCGAATCGGGACGGAAGCCGAGGCGCGTGCTCAAGCCATCCATCGCGGTGAAGAGGTTCTTGTTCGTGAGCATCACGCCCTTGGGGAGGCCGGTGGTGCCCGACGAGTAGAACTGCAGCGCGACGTCCTCCGGGCCGGCCTGCGAGCCTGGATCGGCGGCATCGTGGCGCGCGATCCAGTCCTCGAACGACTCGTGCCGAGGATGAGATCCGACCACGACGATCTTCTTGACGGTGGTGAGGTCGCTCTCGATCGCGTCGAGCACCGGCGCGAACTCCTCGCCCACCACGAAGACCTTCGACTGCGAGTCGTTGACGATGTACGCGACCTCGGGCGGCGCGAGGCGCCAATTCACCGCGACGTCGACGGCGTTCACCTTCGCGGCACCGATGAGCACGTCGAAGTACTCGGGGCCGTTCTTGTCGAGGAACGCGACTCGCTCCTGCGGCTCGACGCCCTCGGCCACCAGCGCGTTCGCGACCCGGTTCGTGCGCTCATCGAGCTCGCCGTAGGTGATCGTCCGATCGCCGGCTCGCAGCGCGACCTTGTCACGGCGTTCGACGCCGTGCACCCGGGCCAAGTCGGAGATGCTCGATATCGCCATGCCCCATCCTTCCTCAGACGGACCGCTTGTTGCCGAACGTGTCCCAGTGGGTGACAGCGGCAACCGGCTTCCGGCGGGCGACTCCGAAGCTTCCCGTCGGGCGGCCCATCGGCACCACCGCGGCTACCTCCATCGACTCGGGGATGCCGAGCAGTGCCCGCAGCTCGTCGTGGCGGATCCGCACGACCGTCGTGAGCGCGGTGCCGATCCCGAGCTCGCGGCGCGGCGAGCATGAAGTTCTGCACTGCGGGATACACCGACGCGTACAGCGGACCGATGTCCATCGGGCCTTCATCATCAGCCGGCAGCCAGTCGATCATCGGCAGCAGGAACAGGACGAGCGCCGGCGCCTCACCGAAGTGGTCGGCGAGGTGTCGCGACGCGTCGGCCGTGCGCCGCCACGACGCCTCGTCTTCGGGCGTGCGAAAGCGCGGGGTCATCGCGAGGAGCGTGCGCTCGTAGCGGTCGTAGGCGGATCGATAGAGCTCGCCAACGCCCGCACGGCGATCCGGATCGGTGACGACGAGGTACTGCCACGGCTGGAGGTTGCCTCCGCTCGGCGCCTGCTGTGCTGCTCGCAGGCAGTGCTCGATCTCGTCGTCAGTGACCGGGTCGTCCCGATACCTGCGCATCGCTCGAGTCGTGAGCAGCGCGTCGTAGAGCTCCATGGACCAGCCCCCTCGAGGTCGGCCCATACGATGCCATCGTTGTGAGCGGCGTCGAGTCCTACCTGACGGAGGCACCGCGCCACCGGCCGAGGTGGTACGGCGACGTGGGGATCGTGGCCGCCGCGCTGGTGCTGATCGCTCTCATCGCCTCGACGCTCAGCTGGTGCGACTTCAGCCTGCAGAGCTACCGCCTCACGGCGGCCGTCCCGGTGCTCCTCTGCCCGGGGGGAGCCAACGCGGGTCAGGTCGCCGAAGGCACGACCGTCCGCGTCACCGCCGTCTACTCGGGCAGCCTCGGCCAGTTCCGCGAGCTGTCGACCGGGTCGACCGTCGTCGGATGGGCGAGCGCGAGCGACGCCGACGCGGCGACCGGCGTGACGACCTCGGGCATCTTCGGCCTGAAGAGCGTGACCGATCCCGCGTTCGACGGTCCCGATTGCACGACGCGCAGCACGACGACCACCGTCGAGACGACCGAGGGCGAGACGACCGCCGCCGAGACCACCGCGCCGGTGACGACAGTCGCGGGGCTCACGACCACCGGCCGCACGACCATCGGTCGCACGACGGTGCCGCGCACGACGGGGCCTCGCGCCACGATCCGCCCGACGATCGCGACGACCGCGACGACCGCGACGACGCTGCCAACGACCACGACCGCGCCCGACACCAAGGGACCGGACCTCGGCCCGGTGCGCCTGAGCCCGTCGACGATCAGCGAGCAGCCGCTCCCCTCAGCGGCAGCCGCCTGTGGGTCGGGCCCGACGATCTCGGTGCTCAGCGTGAGCGTGAGCGATCCGAGCGGGGTGAAGTCCGTGACCTACGACGTGGCGGTGAAGGGGCTCGAGGAGAGCGGGGTGCTGTCGAACGTCGACGAGGTCTACTCGAGCACGGTCGGACCGTTCGCCAACGTGTTCCCCGCGAACGACAAGGCGACCAGCGCGGTCATCGCCGTCACGGTCACGGCGATCGACGAGCTCGGGAACGAGTCGCAAGCGGTCGGGTCGGGCATCTTGCTTCGCTGCGCCGCGCCGGCGACCACGACGACGCTTCCGTCCACGACCACCACGTTCGTAATCCCCTGAGGTCGGGGAGCGCATTGGAGGCCCGCCGCAGCCTGGTCGGCTTCGGCGTCGGCGTGGCCGGCGTGGCGGTCTGCACGCTGGCGTTGCTCCCGTTCAGGTCGCACCTCACCCGGGCCACGCCGGCGCTGTTGCTCGTGCTGCCCGTCCTCGTGGCCGCCATCGTCGGGGGCATCGCGGCGGCGGTCGGCGTCGCGATCGCTGCGGCGACCGCGTTCACGTTCGCCTTCATCCCCCCGGTGGGCACGTTCCGCGTCGCGCTGCACGAGGACGTCGTCGCGCTGGTCGCCTTCGTGCTCGTCGCCGTCATCGCAGGCGGGCTCGTGGCCCGGGAAGTGGAGCGGCGCCGCTCCTCCGAGGCTCGCCGAGCCGAGCTTCTCGAGGCCGTCGACCAGCAACGAGCTGCGCTGCTGCGTTCTGTCTCGCACGACCTGCGGACACCGCTCTCGATGATCCGCCTCGCCGCGTCCGACCTGCGCTCCGATCCGGGGTACGACGCGACGAGAAGAGCGGAGCTGCTCGACTCGGTGAGCGACGAGACCGAGCGCCTCGACCGCATCGTGTCGAACATCCTGAGCCTGAGCAGGATAGAGGCGGGTGCCTTCAGCCCGAGCCTCGACGCGATCGACGTCGGTGAGCTCATCGAGCACACGACCGCTCGACTGCGCCGTCTGCTCGCTCAGCACGACGTGCGGCTCGAGCTTCCCGACGATCTCCCCCTCGTCGACGCCGACTACAGCCAGATCGACCAGGTCGTGACGAACCTCCTCGAGAACGAGGCTCGCCACACGCCTCCGGGCACGTCGGTGGTCGTGTGCGCGCGTCTCGACGGCGACCGGGTGGCGATCACCGTCGCTGACAACGGTCCAGGCATCGACGCCGAGACTCGGGCGAACCTCTTCGAGCCGTTCAAGTCGCCTCGTCACACCTCGACGGGCATCGGACTGTCGATCTGCTCGGCGATCGTCGACGCGCACGGCGGTACGCTCCGGCTCTGTGATGCAGCCGGTGGAGGAGCCTGCTTCGAGCTCACGCTCCCCGTCCACCGCTGAGCTCGAGATCCTGGTCGTCGACGACGAGCCCGCGCTGTGCGGCGCGGTCAGTTCCGCGCTCGAAGCGCGCGGGTATCACACGCGCACGGCGGGCTCCGGACGCGAGGCGCTCACCGCGACGTCCACGCACGAGCCCGACATCGTGCTGCTCGACCTGGGCTTGCCCGACATCGACGGCGTCGAGGTGTGCCGGCAGCTGCGGAGGTGGTACCGCAGCCCGATCATCGTGCTCACCGCCGACGGCTCCGAGAGGCGGAAGGTGCGCGCGCTCGAGGAAGGCGCGGACGACTACGTCACGAAGCCGTTCTCGATGCCCGAGCTCCTCGCGCGGGTGAACGTCGCCGCGCGGCACCGACGCGCGCTCGCCGCCGTCATCGACGAGGTGTGCATCGACGTCGGCGCCCTGCGCATCGACCCGGCGAGCCACGAAGCCTGGATCGACGGCATCCCACTCGACCTCACGCGCAAGGAGTTCGCCCTGCTGACGGTGCTCGCCCGCAACGCCGGCCGCGTCCTCACCCACCGCACCCTCCTCGCCGAGGTCTGGGGTGACCCTCCGCCGACGAACAACCAACCTCTTCGCACGGCGATCACCACGCTCCGCAAGAAGCTCGACGTCGGACCGACGCATCCGACGCTCGTCACCGAGGCGGGCGTCGGGTACCGATTGCTCCGCCCCGACGCCGCTGACACGGCTCCGTAGCAGGGACAACACACTCACCACACACCAATCTGACCTGTAACACACCGTTCATCGCGGCGTGCAGGGCAGGAAACAGGCCCGTCCTTACCTTCGCTCGGGCGCGCGTTCGCGCCCACTCCGGGGGAACGAGAGGAGAAGGGCTTGTCGAACGGGAAGAAGATGATCGCGCTCGCCTTGGCGACCTTCATCGCGCTGATCGTGGTCGGCGCGGTGTGGTCCGGAAAGGGCGGCGACACAACGGGAGCGAACACCGGCACCGTGGCTGATGTCATCGCGGCACAGGGCCTGACCGGGGACACCGTGCCCCCGTCGCAGGTCGGCATCAACGCAGTGGCGAACGAGGCGGGTCACCTCCACGTCGCGGTGAACATGAGCTGGTTGCTGATGACTGGGTATCTCGTGCTCTTCATGCAGGTCGGCTTCGCGTTCCTGGTGACCGGCCTCACGCGAGCGAAGAACGCGGGGCACATGATGATGATGAACGTCGCCGCGTTCGCGATCGCGCTCGTCGCCTACTACGCGGTGGGCTTCGCGTTCCACTTCGGCGGCGTCGGCGCGATCGCGAACTTAGGTGGGACCAGTCCGTTGAACGGGCTCTTCCCGCACGGCAACTCGGGCCTCATCGGGTGGCACGGGTTCTTCCTGCAGAGTGGCCACGGCTATGACGTCGGCGTGATCGGGCTGTTCCTGTTCCAGGTCGTGTTCATGGAAACGGCCGGCTACATCATCATCGGCGCCATCGCCGAGCGGATCTCGTTCGCGGGCTTCATCGTCGCCGAGCTCGCGATGGGGGCGGTCATCTATCCCATCTACGGGAACTGGCTCTGGGGCGGCGGTTGGATGGCGCATCTGGGCCAGACCCTGCACTGGGGGCACGGAGCGGTCGACTTCGCCGGCTCCGGTGTGGTGCACGCCACTGGCGGATGGGCAGCCCTCGCGCTGGCGATGGTGCTCGGCCCCCGCATCGGCAAGTTCAACTCCGACGGGTCTCCGAACGTGTTCCCCGGGCACAACATCGGTTACGTGGTGATCGGCACGATGATCCTTCTGTTCGGATGGATGGGGTTCAACCCGGGCTCGACGTTCGGCGCGACCGACCTCCGCATCTCGATCGTGGCCGTCAACACGCTGCTCTCCGCGTGCTTCGGCTTCATCGCGGCGATGTGCTACACGAACGCGCGCTATGGCAAGCCCGACATCTCGATGTCGTGCAACGGCATGCTCGCCGGCCTCGTCGCGATCACGGCGCCGTGCGCGTTCGTTGCGCCGTGGGCGGCATCGATCATCGGCATCGTCGCAGGGCTCCTCGTCTGCTGGGGCGTCTGGTTCTTCGACCACGTCGCGCACGTCGACGACCCGTGCGGCGCGATCTCGGTCCACGGCATCAACGGCGCATGGGGAGTGATCGCGGTCGGGATCTTCGCTGACGGCACCTACGGCTCGGGCTGGAACGGCATCGGTGGCGACGTGAAGGGCATCCTCTACGGCGATCCCGGCCAGCTCATGGCCCAGATCGCGCACGTCGTCATCGGGTTCATCTGGGCCTGGGGCGTCACCTGGCTCATCTTCTCGGCCGCGAAGAAGTTCATCGCAGTCCGAGTGTCGCCTGAGGTCGAGCTGCAGGGCCTCGACATGCCCGAGTTCGGGACGGTCTGCTATCCGGACTTCCAGCTCGTGTCACACCCTGACCACGTGACCCATTCGATGCACTCTCAGCACGCGCCCGCGGGCTCGAGCTCGACGCCCAGTGGAGGCGGTGTATGAAGCTCATCACGGCAATCGTGAAGCCGTTCGTGCTCGAGGACGTGAAGGAGGCGCTCTCCGTGCTCGGGCTCGGCGGCATGACGGTGAGCGAAGCCCGCGGCTTCGGACGCCAGCGAGGTCACACCGAGGTCTACCGAGGCGCGGAGTACGTCGTCGACTTCGTGCCCAAGGTCCGCATCGAGGTGCTCGTCGACGACGAGGACGCTGCGCGTTACACGGACGCCATCGTCGAAGCGGCCCGCACGGGTCAGATCGGCGACGGCAAGGTGTGGGTCACATCCGTCGACGCGGTCATACGCGTCCGTACAGGCGAGATGGGCGTCGCCGCCGTGTAGCGACGGCCAATCTCAGATCATCGCGCCGTCCAGCGGCAGCCCCAGCCGCTGGCGGCCGAAGATCTCATACGCGCGAGGCGACACCATCAGGTGCTGCGTCGCAGTGTGGATGTCGCGAAAGCAGCGCTGCAGCGGGCTCGACGAGTAGACCGATGAGCCTCCTCCGGTGTTGTACGCGAGGTCGACGGCCTCCGCGCACCGCACGCCGACGTTGGTCGCAGCGAGGCGGATGCGCGCTCGCTGCTCGATCGCGATCTCGCGCCCGGCAAGGACGTCGGCCCATGTCGTGCCGACCTCGTCGAGCAGGAACGCACGCGCCGACGCGAGCGCGGCCTCGGCCTTCGCGACGTCGACCTGAGCCATCGTCGACTTCGCGAGGCGACGGCTCGCGAACGCAGGCGTCTTCGCCTCGGCGACCTCGACGACCTCGTCGATCGCGCGCCGAGCGATGCCGAGGCACACCGATGCGACCGCGATGGACAGCAAGGAGAACATGGGGAATCGGTAGAGCGGGCGATCGAGCCGGGGAGGTTCCCCGCGACCTATGGGCACCGCCCGACCCGCTGGTGCGAACAGCTCGTGCACCGTGAAGTCGGTCGATCCCGTGCCGCGCAGTCCCGACGAGTGCCACGTGTCGAGGATCTCGACATCACCTGCGGGAAAGAACACCAGCCGGAAGTCGTTCCCGTCGACGATCGTGCCGCCGCAGATCCACTGGCAGTGCTGGGTGCCGCTCCCCCACTGCCAGCGGCCCGAGACCACGAACCCGCCCTCCGTTGAGCGCCCGAGGCCGGTCGGCGCGAGCGCGCCACCCGTGACTGTGAGCGGATCGCGGCCGTAGATCTCGTCGGCGTCCGCTTCGGGGAGGTACGCCGGCCATCGGAGCGGTCGTCGATGCGATCATCGAGCACCACGCCGCCGCCGCGTCGTGACGACCGAGCTCGTCGATCACCTGCACGAAGGTCACGGGATCGAGCTCCGCGCCGCCGTACCGCTCCGGGAGGCCGAGCTTGAAGAAGCCTCCTTCGGCGAGCACCTGCACGACCTCGTCGGGCAAGCGCCTCAGCGACTCAGCTTCGTCGGAGTAGGAGCGGAGGACGGGCCCGAGCGAACGAGCGTCGTCGAGCAGGGTCACGCGGCAGCCGGATCGTGGGGCATGCCCAACACCCGCTCGGCGATGATGTTGCGCTGCACCTCCGCGGTGCCTCCGCCGATCGTGAGGGCTCGCGCGAACAGATAGCCGTGATGCCACATCGCATCGACAGGAGCGCCATCACCGGTGAGCATCCCCGAGGTGCCGGCGAGGTCCTTTGCCAGCTCCATGATCCGCTGGCCGTGCTCGTCGGCGAGCACCTTGCGCACCGATGCCTCCGGTCCGGGCTGACGCCCGTGGATCGCAGCAGTCACCGTGCGCAGCCGGATGAGCCTGAGCACCTCGGCCTCTATGTGTAGCGCGGCGAGGCGCTGTCGCATCCGGGGGTCGTCGACTCCTCCTTCGGCACGGACCTGGTCGAGCAAGTCGCTCGCGGATGGTCCGCTTCCCCAGAGCGCGCCTCCGCCCGAGAGCGAGACACGCTCGTTCGCCAAGGTCACCTTCGCGAGCGCCCATCCCCCGTTGAGGTCGCCCACGAGGTTTGCGGCGGGCAGGCGCACGTCGGTGAAGAAGACCTCGTTGAAGAGCGCGGTGCCTGTCATCTCCTTGATCGGCCGGATCTCGATGCCGGGCGTGTCCATCGGGCAGATGAAGTACGAGATGCCGCGGTGCTTCGGGACGTCGGTGTCGGTGCGCGCGATGAGGATGCCGAACTTGGACACCTGGGCACCCGACGTCCACACCTTCTGGCCGTTGACGATGAACTCGTCGCCGTCACGCACCGCCCGGGTAGTGAGCGAAGCGAGGTCGCTGCCCGCGCCAGGCTCGCTGAAGAGCTGGCACCAGACCTCCTCGCCCGCGAGCAGCGGGAAGAGGTAGCGATCCTTCTGGTCGTCGCTGCCCGCGTAGAGGATCGTCGGACCGGCCCAACCGATCCCGATCTGGTTCTGTGGGCGCGACACCTTCGCTCGCCGCATCTCGTCGTCGATCACGAGCTGGAGGATCGGGCTCGCGTCGAGCCCCCACGGGCGCGGCCAGTGCGGCACGACGTATCCGGCCTCGGCGAGCTGTCGGCCGGTCGGCTGGGTGTTGGCTGTGAACCACTCCCGCACCTCGAGTCGCTCCGGAGCGTCGTCAGCAGGCAGGTCGAAGTCCACGGGGAGAAAGGTAACTGGGCGCCGCAGTGCGGCGCCGAGGTGGGCGCAGCACCGATTGTGGAGCGAAGCGACCGGAGCCGACGGAAGCGAAGCTCCGCAGTGCGGCGCCCGGGTGGGCGCAGCACCGATTGTGGAGCGAAGCGACCGGAGCCGACGGAAGCGAAGCGGACGGCGGCGACGCAGAAGGGGTGTCCGTGGTCCGCCGCGACGTTCGCTTCAGTGCCGGCGCGCCGTACCATCGTGAGCAGCGGCCGCACCGCGGCGCACATGGAGGCACTGACAGCGATGCCGAACCCGGCACTGAACGAGAACGCGTGGAAGAAGGCGACTGCCGACGACGAAGTCGGCTGGGCCGCCAAGGGCACCGGCGCAGTCGACACCAGCGCCACGACCTTCCACCCGGCGATCGACGACGGTCCCATCTCCCCCTATCGCACCGACCGCATGACGATGAGCGGCGCGATGAGCGCGACAGGCGTGCTCTTCGTCGTGCTGCTCGCCTTCGGCGCGGCCGGCTGGGCGGCCACACCCACCAGCCCGGTGGGCCAGGTCCAGTTCCCGGGCTGGCTGCTCCTCCCGCTCTTCGGCGCGCTCGGCGTCGCGTTCCTCACGATCTTCAAGCCCCATCTCGCCCGCTTCACGAGCTTCGGATACGCCGCGCTCGAAGGGCTGGTCCTCGGCGCCATCTCTCGCGTCTACGACGCGCAGTGGAACGGCATCGTCGTGCAGGCGGTGCTCCTGACCGCAGCGGTGTTCTTCGGGATGCTTCTGCTGTACTCGACGCACATCATCAAGGTCACCGACCGGATGCGGCGCATGGTGATCGTGGCGACGTTCGGCGTCATGCTCGTGTATGGCGTGTCGATCATCGCCAGCCTGTTCGGGGCGAGCATCTCGTTCATCACCGGGGCGAGCTTGTTCTCGATCCTGTTCAGCGTGGCGATCGTCGGGCTCGCGGCGTTCAATCTGATGCTCGACTTCGACTTCATCGAGCGGGGGGCCAACGCGGGCCTGCCGAAGCAGATGGAGTGGTTCGCAGCGTTCGGTCTGATGGTCACGCTCGTGTGGCTCTACCTCGAGATCCTGAGGCTGCTGGCCAAGCTGCGCTCGCGCTAGAACCCAGCTCGCTGGGTTCCGTCGTCGCGGTCTCCGCTACCGTCAGCCGCCATGGCTGACCTCGGTTTCGACGGCAAGGTTGCGATCATCACGGGCGCGGGCGGCGGCCTCGGTCGCCAGCACGCGCTCCTCCTTGCATCACGTGGCGCCCAGATCGTGATCAACGACCTCGGCGGCGGCATCGACGGGAGCGGCGGGTCCGAGGGCCCGGCGCACACGGCGGCGAAGGAGATCGAGAGCCTCGGTGGCATCGCGGTCGCCGACACGCACTCGGTCGCCTCGCCCGAAGGTGGCGCGGCGATCGTCAAGACCGCGCTCGACGCGTTCGGCCGCGTCGACATCGTGATCAACAACGCGGGCATCCTGCGCGACAAGACGTTCCACAACATGAACGCCGAGCTGCTCGACCCCGTGATCGACGTGCACCTGAAGGGCGCTTTCAACGTGACTCGCCCCGCATGGGTGACCATGCGACAGCAGGGGTACGGCCGAGTCGTGTCGACCTCGAGTGCCGCGGGCATCTTCGGCAACTTCGGCCAGACGAACTACGGCGCGGCCAAGATGGGCCTCGTGGGGTTCACGCGGGTGCTCGCCGTCGAGGGCGCGAAGTACAACATCAAGGCGAACGTGATCGCGCCCCTGGCGCTCACCCGGATGACCGAGGACATCATGGGCCCCATGGCGTCGAAGGTCGCTCCCGAGAAGGTGTCGCCGGTCGTCGCCTTCCTGGCCCACGAGGACTGCCCCGTGTCGGGCGAGATCTACTCGGTGGCCGGCGGGCGTGTCGCCCGAGTGTTCATCGCCGAGACACGCGGCTTCTACAAGGACGGCCTCACCATGGAGGACGTCCGCGACAACCTCGACACGATCCGAGACGAGACGGGGTACGCGGTGCCCGCCAACCTCGGCGAGGAGACTGCGCTGTACTTGCCGTACTTCAGGAACTGATGCCGGGGGGGTGACACTGATGTCGTCGGGCTTGTTCGCTCGCTTCGTCACCCTGTACTACGCGCACCTCGCGGTCGACGACGCGAAGGAACGGTCGGCCGCGGACCTCGAGGGCGCCGCGCGCGCGCATCTCCGGTTCGGCGAGGAACGCAAGCCGGGCAACCCCCTCGTGCGGGTGTACAACCCGACGTTCGATCAGAACGGCTACGACTCGACGCACACCATCGTCGAGATCGTCACCGACGACATGCCCTTCCTCGTGGACTCCGTGGGCATGGAGCTCACTCGCCACGGCCTCGGCATCGACCTGGTCGTCCACCCGATCATCGCCGTGCACCGCGACGCCGACGGGAAGCTGACGGACATCGCCGATACGGACCTCGGGGGCACGGGCTCGGACGACAACGCCCCACGTGAGGCGTTCATGCACTTCGAGGTCGACCGCGAGACCGACGCTGCCCTGCTCGAGTCGCTCCGCCGCGACCTGCTGCGCGTGCTCGGCGACGTTCGCGCCGCCTTCGACGACTGGGAGGCGATGCGTGACAAGGCGCTCGCGATCGCGGGTTCGCTGACCGATCCCGACGACGCGGAGTCGGCGGCGCTGCTGCGGTGGATGGCGGACGACCACTTCACGTTCCTCGGCTACCGCGACGCCGAGACCGGCGCAGCGCTCGGCATCTCGCGCGGCGCCGAGCCCGAGCCTTCCGGCGGCGCCCACGCCGGACTCACCGTGAGGAAGGCCGACGCGCGCGCCACCGTGCACCGACCGGTCCACATGGAGCACGTGGGCGTCGGATCCCACGTGTTCCTGGGCCTCTGGACCTCCGCGGCCTACAACACCACTCCGCTGGAGATCCCGCTGCTGCGCCGCAAGGTCGATGCCGTGCTCGACCGAGCCGGGCTTCCCCGCGACTCGCACTCCGGGAGGGACCTCGGCTCGATCCTCGACACCTACCCACGCGACGAGCTGTTCCAGATCAGCGAGGACGAGCTGTACGCGACCTCAATGGGGATCCTGAGCCTCCACGAGCGCAAGCGCGTGCGCCTCTTCGTCCGCAAAGACGAGCTCGGCCGGTTCTTCTCGTGCCTCGTCTACGTGCCCCGCGATCGGTTCACGACCGAGCTCGTCCGGCGCATCGAGGCGATCCTGGTCGACGCGCTCGGAGGCACCGGAGTCGAGAGCACCGGGCGCGTCTCCGAGTCGGTCCTCGCTCGACTGCACGTGATCGTGACGGTGCCCGAAGGCGGCGGTGTGTCCGCTCCCGACGTGCCGTCCATCGAGACCCGGCTCGCCGATGCCAGTCGGTCGTGGACCGACGACCTCGCGGCCGAGCTCGCCGAGCACAACGGCGAGGAGCGCGGCATCGACCTGTTGCGACGCTACGGCGCCGCGTTCCCGGCCGCGTACCGTGAGGACGTCGACCCTCGCAGCGCGGTCGGCGACGTGCAGCGCATGGAGTCGTTGATCGCCGGCTCCGGGGGTAGCGACCTCCAGTCGGTGGTGACCCGGCCGGTCGACGCGCCCCGCGGGTTCGTGAGGATGCGGCTCTTCCGGATCGGTGAGCCGATGGCGCTGTCCGACGTCGTGCCCCTGCTCGAGCACCTCGGTGTCCGGGTCGTCGACGAGCGTCCCTACGAGGTGCATCCCACCGACGCGCCTCCGCTCTGGATCTACGACATCGGTCTCAGCAGCAGCGACCTCGGCGGCCTCGACGCCGACGCCGCCCGCGCCGACTTCTGCGAGGCATTCGGTCGGCTCTGGAGGGGCGAGGCGGAGAGCGATGGCTTCAACCGGCTGGTGTTCGCGCGCCGGACTCTCGAGCCGGAAGGTCGCCGTGCTGCGGGCGTACGCGAAGTACCTGCGCCAGATCGGTTCGACGTTCAGCCAGAGCTACATCGAGGACACCCTCGCGGGGAACGCCCACATCGCAGCGATGTTGCTGCAGCTGTTCGAGGCACGCTTCGATCCCGACCGCACCGCGGACCGCACCGAAGAGGAGGAGGAGCTCGTCACGAGCATCACCGCGGCGTTGCACGACGTGGCGAGCCTCGATGAAGACCGCATCCTCTCGAGCCTCCTCAACCTCGTCCTCGCCACGCTGCGCACGAGCTGGTACCAGCGCGATGCCACCGGCGGCCCGAAGCCGTACATGTCGTTCAAGCTCGACCCTGCGCGGGTCCCGGACCTGCCGCTGCCGCGCCCGGTCTTCGAGGTGTGGGTGTACTCACCGCGGTGCGAAGGCGTGCACCTGCGCGGCGGCCGCATCGCGCGTGGCGGCATCCGGTGGTCGGACCGGCGAGAGGACTTCCGCACCGAGGTCCTCGGCCTGATGAAGGCTCAGATGGTCAAGAACGCGGTCATCGTCCCGGTTGGCGCGAAGGGCGGGTTCGTGGTGAAGAAGCCGCCCGCGACGCCGGATCGCGACGCCCTCCAGGCCGAAGTCGTGGCCTGCTATCAGATCCTGATCCGCGGCATGCTCGACCTCACCGACAACATCGTCGGCGCGACGGTCGTGCCACCCACGCGCGTCGTGCGATACGACGACGACGATCCCTACCTCGTCGTCGCGGCAGACAAGGGAACCGCCACGTTCTCCGACCTCGCGAACTCGATCGCAGGCGAGTACGGATTCTGGCTCGGAGACGCGTTCGCCTCGGGAGGCTCCGACGGCTACGACCACAAGGAGATGGGCATCACCGCGCGCGGCGCGTGGGAGTCGGTGCGCCGCCACTTCCTCGGCCTCGGCATCAACCCGGACAAGGACCCGTTCACGGTCGTCGGCATCGGCGACATGTCCGGGGATGTGTTCGGCAACGGGATGCTGCAGTCACGTGCGATGGAGCTCGTCGGCGCGTTCGACCATCGTCATGTGTTCATCGACCCGACGCCCGATCCCGCGGCGTCGTTCGTCGAGCGCAAGCGGCTGTTCGACCTTCCCCGCTCCTCGTGGGACGACTACGACCGGTCGCTCATCTCCGCTGGGGGCGGCGTGTGGCCGCGCGCCGCCAAGTCGATCCCGCTCTCGCCCCAGGCTCGCGAGCTGCTCTGCACCGACGCCGAGGCACTCACACCGGCCGACGTGATCTCGGCCCTCCTGAAGGCGCCGGTCGACCTTCTCTTCAACGGAGGCATCGGCACCTACGTGAAGGCGTCGAACGAGACGCACAGCGAAGTCGGCGACCGCGCCAACGACGGGTTGCGGGTCGACGGCCTCGACCTGCGGTGCCGCGCCGTCGTCGAGGGCGGCAACCTCGGCCTCACCCAGCGCGGCCGCGTGGAGTACGCGCTGGCCGGCGGCCTGGTGAACACGGACGCCATCGACAACTCCGCCGGCGTCGACACGTCCGACCACGAGATCAACATCAAGATCCTCCTCGACGGCGCCGTCGCCGCCGGCGACCTCACCGTGAAGCAGCGCAACGCGCTGCTCGACGAGATGGCCGACGAGGTGGCCCACTTGGTGCTGCGCAACAACTACGAGCAGAACCGTGCACTCGCCAACGCCCGGGCTCAGACGGTCTCGATGATCGACGTGCACGCTCGCTACATCAGCTCGCTCGAGCGTGAGGACCTGATCGACCGCACGCTCGAGTTCCTGCCGACTGACCGCCAGCTCGCGGAGCGTCAAGCATCGGGTGTGGGGCTCACAACCCCTGAGTTCGCAGTGCTGCTCGCCTACACGAAGACGACGAACGTGCGCGAGATCCTCGCGTCCGACCTGCCCGACGACCCGTTCGTCGCCGACGAGATCGGGCGGTACTTCCCGACACCCCTCCGGGAGCGGTTCCGCGCGGAGATGGACCGTCACCGCCTGCGCCGCGACATCGTCGCGATGCGGATCGTCAACAGCACCGTGAACAAGGCCGGCATCTCGTTCGACTTCCGGATGACCGAGGAGACCGGCGCGTCCGTCGTCGAGAGCACGCGCGCCCACATCGCCGCCCGTGCGATCTTCGCGATGCAGGACCTCTGGACACCGATCGAGGCGCTCGACGGCGCCGTCGCCCCCGACGTGCAGCTGCGGATGCTGCTGGCGCTCCGCCACACGGTCGAGCGCGGCGCGCTGTGGCTGCTCCGCCATCGCCGGCCACCGCTCGACATCACCGCGACGGTCGCAGCGTTCACCGAGGGCGTACAGGAGCTGCACGCGTGCCGTCCCGCAGGTGCTCTTCGGCGGCGACCGAGACACGCTCGAAGCCACCGCGGCGGCTTACGAGAGCGCGGGCGTGAGCCACGACCTCGCCCACCGCGCGGCGGCGCTCGACTTCCAGCTGTCCGCGTTCGACATCGTCGAGGTCGCGCGCGCCCGAGGGGTTTCTGTCACCGACGCGGCCGCGGTCTTCTTCGCGCTGACCGACCGGCTCGGCATCGACTGGATGCGCGAGCGCGTGTTCGATCTCGTGCGTGACAACGAATGGCAGACGCTGGCGAGGGCCGCCCTTCGCGACGACCTGCTGGCCGAGCAGCGCGAGCTGACCGCGGAGGTGCTGCGGCTGCGCAGCGACGGCGAAGCGGCGTACGTGCTCGTCGACTCCTGGATCGACCGGAACCGCGCCCAGGTCGACCGCTTCCAGTCGGTGCTCGCGGGCATCAGAGCGGCGGGCACGTTCGACCTCACGACCCTCTCGGTCGCCGTCCGCGAGCTGAGGAACCTGATCACCGCCGCGCACCCGGCAGGATGAGGACATGATCGACCTCGAACCCTTCCGATCGGACGCGCGCGCTTGGCTCGCCGCACACAAGGACGGCGCTCCGCGCGACTACGGGGCGATCATCCCCCAGGAGCTGGTCGCTTCGGGCATCGCCTGGCAGAAGCTGCTCTACGCCGAGGGGTGGGCGGGCATCCACTGGCCGGTCGAGCACGGCGGCCGTGGTCTCACCCCCGACCACAACGCGACCTGGATCGAGGAGTGCGCCCGTGCCGGCGTGCCCGCGTTCATCAACATGGTTGGCATCGTCCTCGCCGGAACGGTCATCCAGAAGTTCGGCACCGAGGAGCAGAAGCGCGACCACCTGAGGGCGACGCTGGCGGCCGAGCAGGTCTGGTGCCAGCTCTTCTCGGAGCCTGGCGCCGGCAGCGACCTCGGATCGCTCTCGACGCGCGCCGAGCGCGACGGCGAGCGGTGGATCGTCAACGGCCAGAAGGTCTGGACGAGCGGTGGGCGCTACTCGGACTGGGGCATCCTCATGGCCCGCACCGATCCCGATGCGCCGAAGCACAAGGGCATCTCGTTCTTCCTGATGGACATGGCACTCCCGGGCATCGAGGTGCGTCCGCTCCGGCAGATGACCGGCGAAGCCGAGTTCGACGAGGTGTTCTTCACCGACGTCGAGATGCCGATCGACGCGCTGATCGGCCCCGAGAACGAGGGCTGGATGGTGGGCATGGCGACGCTCACGAGCGAGCGCGGCCACATCGGTGCATCGATCATCGGGCTCGAGCGACGCCTCGAGCAGATCGCTTCGCTCGGCGCCGGCGACCTCGGCGCCGTCGACCGCGATCGTCTCGCCACGATGCTGTCGAGCGGAAACGCCTACCGCGCGCTCGCGTTGCGGCAGGGACCCGTCGCGAGCACGGCGGGCTCGCTCATGAAGCTGGGCATCACCGAGCTCATGTTCGACGTCTCGATGCTCCGCGGCGACCTCTCGGGCGCCGAGGCGATGCTCGCCGGCCCCGACGCTGCGGGCATGCTCGCGGCGCCAGGCGGACGGATCGCGGGTGGCACGAGTCAGGTGCAGCGCAACATCATCGGCGAGCGCTTGCTCGGCCTCCCCCGCGAACCTCCCCCCCAAGCGAACTCGCGCGCGATAACCCGCCACGGTTGGCGGGTTCCCGGCGCTCAGAACGCCAGGGGTCAGCCGAGGACCGGAGCGCCGTGGTGTCCGATCATGAACCAGCGCCCACCGGGTCGCCGAGCGAACAGGTTCAGCGCGGCCACCGTGCCCCCACTCGCGCCGCCGAGGATGTTCTCGTCGCACACCACCCACGCGATGTCGCCGTCGATCTCGGCGTTCGCGTTCGTGACGATGAACTGGAGGTGCTCGGTGTTGCTGAAGAGCCCGTACCAGGACCCTGCGATCGCGCCCCAGCCCCTCAGCGTCGACCAGCCGGGGTGCGTGCACACGACCCGATCGCTGTGCTCCCAGAGCTCGGACATCGCGTTGATGTCGCGGGCCTCGAAGGCGTCGTAGAACGCCTGGTTGGCCTCCAGGACCGCCTCGACGTCCGCCGCTGGCATGGTGAGCGACGGTACTCCGCGACCTCCCCGGGGACCCTCCCCGGGAATGTCCCACCCCACCGTTACCATCGCTCCATGGCGCTTCCGGTGCCCTACGGGCTGTCGCCGAGCAAGGTCGAGTCGTTCAAGTCGTGCGCGCTCGCGTTCCGCTTCAGCGCGATCGACAGGCTGCCCGAGCCGCCCTCCCCGTGGGCCACGAAGGGCACGCTCGTGCACCGCGCGCTCGAGCTGCTGTTCGAAGAGCCGGCTCGTTCCCGCACCCTCGAAGCTGCGCTCACCGCGCTCGACCGGGCCTACACCGAGATGGGCACCGATCCCGATCTCGTCGACCTGCACCTCACCGACGAGCAGGCGCAGCAGTTCCTCGACGACGCCGAGACACTCGTGCGCCAGTACTTCCGGCTCGAAGATCCCACGCGAGTGAACCCGATCGGGCTCGAGCTGCGACTCTCGGCCGAGGTTGGCGGCACCACGATGCGTGGCGTCATCGACCGCCTCGATCTCGACGCCGACGGCGAGCTCGTCGTCACCGACTACAAGACCGGCAAGCCGCCGCGCATCACGCACGAGCAAGGTCGGTTGTCCGGCGTCAACTTCTACGCGTTGCTCTGCGAGCGCGTGCTCGGCCGGCGGCCGGCACGCGTGCAGCTCCTCTACTTGAGCGAGCCGCTCGCGATCGTCGCGACGCCGTCCGACCAGAAGATGTCGTTCCTCGACAAGAAGGTCGGCGCGATCTGGACGGCGGTCGAGCGGGCATGCCGCACCGAGGACTTCCGCCCCAACCGCGGGCCGCTCTGCGACTTCTGCGCCTACAAGGCCTACTGCCCCGCGTTCGGTGGCGACCCGGCGTTGGCCGGTCAGCCCGACCTCGACGTTCGAGCCGTGCCCGAACCTGTGCTCTTGTAGAGGGCGTGCCCGACGCCCCGTTCGGCCCGACCGTCGCTCGGTTCGACGAAGCCGTCGACGCCTGGTTCGACCAGCTCCGAGGCAACACGGTCGCCGACCGGGCCTTCTACATCGCGTCAGCGCTCGGCGACCACAGCCTCGTGTGGCACCTCGCAGGGTTCACGAGGGCAGCACTCCCCGAGGGTTCACTCCGCGACGCCGTCGAGCTCTCGAGCACCCTCGGGTTCGAGTCGGTGCTCGTCAACCTCGGGCTCAAGTCGCTCTTCAGCCGCACGAGGCCGGTGCACGAGGGTGACCGCCCGCACACCCTCCGGCAGCCACTCACGAGCAGCTTCCCGAGTGGTCACGCATCGGCCGCCTTCGTCGCCGCCGCCCTGCTGTCAGACGGCCGCCCGCTGCCCGAGAGGGCCCTCTGGTATGGCCTCGCGGGCGTCGTGGCCACGAGCCGGGTGTACGTGAAGATCCACCACGCCTCCGATGTCGTCGCCGGTGCGGCCGTCGGCGTCGCCTTGGGCGTGACCGCGAAGCAGATCTGGCGACGGGTCAACCGGAATCTTCTTGCCCGAGCCGGGGTTGGCTGACCCATGCCCGCCCGCTCCTTCGCCGTCACCTTCGACTACCGCTGCCCGTTCGCCCGCACTGCTCACGAGCACGTGGTGGCCGCCTTGCAGGCCGGGGCTGACTGGGACGTGAGGTTCGTGCCCTTCTCGCTCGGACAGGCGCACGTAGCCGAGGGTGAGACCGACGTCTGGGACGAGCCGGCGAAAGACACGGGTCTGCTCGCGCTGCAGGCCGGCGTCGTGGTTCGCGACCAGCAACCCGACCGGTTCCTTGACACCCACGTCGCCCTGTTCGCGGCTCGCCACGACGAAGGTCGCCACATCCGTGAGCACGAGGTGATCGACGACGTGCTGCGGGCGAACGGCGTCGACGCCGACGCAGTGTTCGCAGAGATCGCCGCCGGGGGTCCGCTCGACACGATCCGCAAGGAGCACGAGATCGCGGTCAACGAGCACCGCGTCTGGGGCGTGCCCACCTTTATCGCCGACGACCTACAGGGCGAGTCGCAGTCGGTGTTCGTCCGCCTGATGGACCGGCCCCGTGGCGACATCGAGCTCGCGACGAAGACCGTCGACCGGGTCCTCGACCTGGTGACCGGCTGGCCAGGCCTCAACGAGTTCAAGCACACCTCGATCCCGCGCTGAGCCAGAACGCCGCGCCCGCGACGGGCGTAGCCTTCGCCCATGAGCGAAGCGCTCGTCGAGATGAGCCCCCGTATGTCCGACGCGGAGGGCCTGATGTGGCGGCTCGAGAAGGATCCGTACCTCTCGTCCACCGCCGCGAGCCTCACGGTGCTCGACACCGTCCCCGACATGGAGCGCCTCGCGCAGCGCATGCTGCGCGCCGACGCGGATCGTGCCTCGGCTCCGACAGACGCGTGCAGCCGGCACTCGGCCTGCAGCCTCCGGCGTGGGTCGACGACCCCGACTTCGACCTCACCTACCACCTGCGCCGGCTCGCGCTCGCGCCGCCTGGCGACGAGCGTGACCTCTTCGACCTCGCAACGCTGCTCACAGCCGACCCGTTCGACCGCACCCGCCCGCTCTGGCAGATGGTGATCATCGAAGGGCTGAGCGGGGGCCGCGCCGCCTTGCTCATGCGCTTCCACCACACGCTGATGGACGGCGAAGGCGGCGTGCGTCTCTCGCTGCAGTTCCTCGACTTCGAGCGTGATGCCCCCGAGAAGCCGCTGCCCCCCGAGGTCGAGCCGGTCGCGGCACCACCCCCGGCGAGCGCCAGCGATGTCGCTCGCGACATCGTGACCAGCACGATGCGGGTGCCGATGGGTCTGGCTCGCGAATGGGCCGAGCTGATGGCCAACCCGCAGCGCATCCCGTCGACGAGCGCGGCGGCTGCAACCCAGATTCGAGCGATCGTGAAGCAGCTGTCCGACACGAAGAAGGCGCTGTCGCCGATATGGACGGCGCGCTCGCTGTCGAGGCGGCTCGAGACGCTGCGCATGCCGCTCGAAGACGTGCGGCTCGCATCGAAGAGGCTCGGGGGGTCGATCAACACGGCGTTCATCACGGCGGCAGCCGAGGCGGCGGGCCGCTACCACCGGGTGAGCGGCGCTCCGATCGAGGAGATGCGGGCGTCGATGGCGATCAGCACTCGCACGAAGGACACGAAGGAGTCCAACGCCTTCACCCTCGCGCGGATGCTCGTGCCCACGGGCGAGATCGGGATCGGCGAGCGGTTCAAGCACATCCAAGAGGCGACCGACGTCGCACGAGCGGCGTCAGGCCAGGCGAGCCTGGACGCACTTGCGAGCGTCACCGCCGCGCTCCCGACATCGCTGCTCGTGCGGATCGCGCGGCAGCAGACAGAGACGGTCGACTTCAGCACGTCGAACATGCGGGGATCAGCCGTGCCTCTGTTCCTCGCCGGCGCGAGGGTCGACGCGTACCTATCGCGTACGACCGCGCCGACGCAGCGCATCATCTCTGAGCTGCGAGGTTGGATACCCACCACACAGCCCTTAGCTTCCTTGCGGACGCCGAATTTAAACTAGGCGTTTCCAGGTAGCTGCCGAAACTCCTGCCAAAGCCGATGAGCAATCGATAGCGGCTCGATCTTGTGCTCTTCCCACCATCGCAACTCATTGCCGGTCGTGTGGTTTTCTGAGTGATGAATGGCGCAAAGCGGCACGGTGAATTCGTCGCTTACTTTCAGCCCAAGTCCCTTCGGCTGAGCGAAGCGAATGTGATGAGCGTGGGTCGGCGACCGTCCGCAAATTAGGCAAGGCTGGCTTGCGACGTAGCGCAAATGCTCTTTCGAACGGATGCGCTTTGGCTCGCCGATCGTTAGCACACTCTTGTCGATCTTTGGCTTTTCGGCTGGAGCCTGCTCGCTTTCGGGCGGTTGCGGATTGCTTGCGGCCGCCTGGCATGAGACCGCGCGCAAGTCTTAAAATGGGCAACGAGAGCTTTGGCCAGATCGGCGCCGGCGGCCGCATCCTTGAAGCTTCGACTTAGCGCTCGCACCGTGGAGACGTTTTGCTCCCACAGCTCGAACAGACTCTCAATGTCGGCTGCCGATGTGAGCGCAATTTTTAGTGCTTCGGCGAACTCATCGGGCTTTTCAAAGCTCGCGGCAGGCGAGCTGTCTACGGTATGCACGATCCAGGGTCCTTCGAAAGCTGACTTCGTCTGAAACTCGGCGGCTGATGGTTTCCGTCGCACCCCTGCTTGCTCGGAATCATACAATGCGAGACCGAAAGCATTTCCGAAGGTGGTCAGTGCTCGCTTGGTGGCGTCGGTCTCGGCGGTCTTCAAGGCGATATCGTGCGCTTGACCCGGCGTCAGCGCGCGGCCTTCACCAGAGCCTGAGCCTTCTCGGGTTATGATGACGTCGCCGGCGCGGACACGAATGCGCACTTTGGCGATGTAAGCTGCGCTATATTTCTGACCGGTCGTGTTGGTCCAGACGCAGCGCGCACTGAGTGTTCTCCGATCCCAGGCGTCGTAGCCGAAAATACGATTGGCCTCGGCGATCGCATGCCAGCCCTCAACATAATGCAGCGTGGCATTGTCGACTTTGCGGGTCTTGACGTGTTGCGCGTCGAGCTTGGCTTTCAGCTGTCGCGTTTGCGTATCCGAGAAGGACATTATCTTTTCCTCACGCTGAGCACGGGTTTGGGATTGCTGAGTTCGACGCCACCGACGGCAACCCCGCTTTTGAGAGCGCCAAGGAGCGCCTGCCGATCGAGCTTCGGCGGCTGCGGCAGCCAGAAAGATTCGGGAATTTCTTTCTCGGCGGTGATGATCAAACCCGGGGCGCCGCTCCGCGCCGAGACGGTAAAGTCGGGCGCCTCGATGCGCCTCAAGCCCACGTCGTTCATCGCGTCCAGGACAAGCTCGCGCTTCTTTGTTTCACGAAGCTCAAGTCGTCCAAGGCGCTCTCTCATGTCTTCCAGCCGCCCGCGGAGACCCGTCTGCAGCGCCTGGTCGACCAGGGCGGAGCGCACGATTTCGGCGATCAGCTCGTCCAGCGTGCTGATGCCTTCAAGCGTGTCACGAATTGTGTCCTCATCCACGTCAGGGAAGGCCTGAAGCAATTTCTCACGGAGGAGGGTGTAGCGCTGAACTTCCGAACGAAGAGCTGATATGTTCATTGCAACCTCCTAATTGGTGCATTGTACCATGTTAGGGGTACAGTGTACCAATATACCAGAGTCTGGTCAAGACCTATTTTCGGAGAGCGAACGTGCTCACGCCGGTTCAAGTGCGCATGGCTAGGGCCGCCTTAGGATGGGGGGTCCGTGACCTCGCGAAGAAAGCGGGGCTCGCGCCTAACACCGTAAGCCGTTTTGAAAACGGCCATGGCGCGCGCGTGGAAACGCTCGTCCAGATCGGGCGGGCATTTGCCGAGGCGGGAATTGTCTTCGTGCAGGAGGACGCGACGGGAGGACTTGGTGTTAGGGTCGCTCGCGTGCCGAGAGGTCGCTAAGGCTCGCTCGAGCACCTAAGGGCGGACTCAAGACTGCGATCCGTTGTCATCACGTCCGCCGGTGCGGGAACAGCCCTATATGCTTGCCGAGTTGGATTAAAGCTTTGACCTTGTCCGGCATTTTGATTGTCGTTGTCTCAACGGTCCTTGCGTTTTTCCCCCGACCGACCTTGCTGGTAACCACTGAGACAGTCGCACCGACCTCGCGCGCCTTCTCGAAGTCGATATCAATTATCTCGCCATGACTGCCAAGAGTTACGAAATCAGCCATGTTGGCGAATGCAATCTTGACAAGCTCACGAATAACTCGATCGGCCTCCATTTTAGGGTCTTCGTGAACGCGAGTTTTTGCTCGTGAGGGCATATTGAGGTCCTTCGTTGCTGGGTAGCCGCCGCTGCTAATCAACGAGACCGGCCGCTTTGAGCATCTCTTTAGTTTTTCGAGAGAGCTCGCGTATCACCGCTCTTTCTTGCAACGCGTCTTGCGTAAATGACCCGTGTTTCAGGGCGTTCTGATTTCCTTTCGGCGCGCCAGATCCCTTCGATCCGCCATGCATCCGACAGCGTCTTTTTTCCCGCACGGCGGGCGAGCGACACCTGCCTCCGGTGCGGGTTTTCGCCCCGCAGCGAAGGCTGTTCAACATCGGAGTGGTGTTCCGCGTATGCGTACCTACTGCCACGTTGCATTCCTCCTAGCCAATCCACAAAGACGGTTGAGCTCCGCCGCGGCGCCTGGGACATTTGGGCCTTACCCCTCATCTTCTGTTTTTTTGGCGTTTACATTCCCAACGATGGCCTGGCCGCCCGACTCCACCTTGAGGCTTCCAACCGTTACGTTCTGATGCCCGGTGCCACGACGTCCATCTCGGAGCTTGATGAGATTGCCCACCACTCCAGTACCCTGCATGGCCGAACGGAGTTCGACCTGGCGGACTTTGGTCTCGGGGCCGGCCGCGCGCTGATAACAGCTCAACGCAGCGTTTGTTGAGGCAACGAGCAGTCGGTCGATAATCGATTCGACGGGGTCTCCTGACTCGAGTGCCGCGTATAGACGGCGAGCATCCGATTGCATTTGTTTGGCTAGATGCCGGCTTGTGTGCTGCGTATTGACCGAGGCAGAGATTTGAAACGCAAGCAGGGTTGGATCCACGGCTTTGTGGTCCACTGCGAGCAAATGAGCGCGAGCAGTCGAAGTCTCGCTGAGCTCGGCCTCCTTTGCCGCTAACTGGGCCAGCGGGCGATGACCTCGTAAACGGTCCCTTGAGCGGTCAGTCTTTAAGTTGAAAACGAGTTCCGCTTGCTGGTCACGGCGACTGGTGGCCGAGGCATCATCGTCTGCTCGCTTACCGCTGGCTTCCCCGCATTGGGCTTGATCGGGGACTGCGCGAGGTTTTTCTGATTTGGACGACGCACGTCTCCGAGATCCGAGCGCAGGCGTGTTGTCCGCCCCATTGGCTTTGGTCGGTTCAGTCTTTGTGGCGTCGCGGGTCTTAGCTTTGGACTTTTTAAGGGACTTCATCGGAATTCGTTCCTTCTTTGGTTGGGACACGCGAAGACGTTAGCCCCGCTCAGCGAGCGGAACTTCGATCCTCGCGGCGGAATGCAAGAGCACTCCGACACGTCTATGTCGGGATGGAACGCCGGTGCATTGTCACCTGCGTCCCGAATGGGTGAGCCCACTCCTGAACTCCATGAGTTCGGAGCGGGTCGCCCACGTATCTTGGCTTCAGCGCCTAAACCACCAGATTGGTCTATCTGGTCGGCCAAGCGCATCGCCCGGCGTTTGCACGGTGCCACGACAAAAGCCGATCGCTGGTTTTGCGATCTGCTTCGCCTGGCACAACCGACTGGTCTGTCGGCTCCGAGCCAAACGCAAAGACCACAATATCACAGGGTTTGGCACCCTCTAATTCTCACCAACGAAGCATCTGATTTTCCGCGGAAAATTCTTGACGAAGAGCTCTAATTGTCGAGAAGTTCTAAAGTCACCCGCAGTGGTAGTTTGAGGCTTCGATGGGGTGAGCTGGACCGCCCCCGTGGTCTACTTTGCATGGGGTTGTTTTGTTCAAAATCAGTCGGCAGCAGCGGCGAAGCGGCGTTTGAGCGCCCATCTCTGCACGTAAACCGATTTCAGCCGCTCATAGGCGCCGAAGCGCTGGAACCCCGCGAGCGCCTTGGATCCTTGAGCGAGCCTGATCATTCCAGCAAGCTCGGCGCGATTGCGCTGGACATAGTCGCGGCCGAACGAGGGCACGGCGCGGTTGTCGCAAGCCGCGAAGGCGCGATCGAGCGCGTCAGGGATCAGCGCGTGCCGAGGAAGGCATGAGCGGCGCGTAGCAGGCCGCGATAGATCCAGGTGAGTCTTGAGCGCGCGCAGCTTGAGGTATGAGCACATCATGCCGCGGCAATAGTGGACGCATGACTCTGGCTCGAGCTCGCGCATCCTGAACTTCCTCTCTTCGACTGCGTCCTCAAGAGGACGTACCTGCGACGCCTGCCTAGGTCCACGGCGCTGCGCGGAGGCGCCTGGTCGCTCCGCTGGCGCTAAAGTATGGCTCACTCAGCCAAAGCTGATGCTTCGCGCGCCTATTGGATGACGGCCGCGAGCCTTGCCCCTTCGAGCACATGGGCGAGCACGAGGCTCGCAGCGATAGCCGCGCCGATGAGCAGGATTTCGGCTTTGAAAGTCATGGGCGAATCCCCCGATGGCCCATCTTTAATCCCGACGATTAACGCATTCTTACCGCCGCGGTTCCCGCGCTTCCACGGCGCTGAACCAAGCGACAATAACGTGGTTCACCGGAATACCGAATAGGCAGTCGCAACTGGAGCCTAGATGCGGGCGTGACTCACGCCCGGCGGCAGGATCGATTTGAGATCGTAGATCAGCCCGCCGGGAGCGAGCAGCGCCTTGATGCCGGCCTCTCCCATCTTGGCGATCGGCTCGTGCTTGACCGCAAGGATCACCGCATCGAACGGCCCTTTGGGCAGCTCGTTCACGATGTCGAGGTCGTATTCATGCTTGGCGAGCTCGCGATCGGCCATCGGATCGTAGATCACCACCTCCGCGACGAAATCGCTGAGCGTGCGCACGAGATCAACCACCTTGGTGTTGCGCGTGTCGGGCACGTTCTCCTTGAAGGTGAAGCCCATCACCAGCACGCGCGCGCCGTCGATGCTCTGTTTCCGCTTGAGCATGGTCTTGATCACGTCGTTGGCGACGAACGCCGCCATGCCGTCATTGATGCGGCGGCCGGCGAGGATCATCTGCGGATGGAAGCCGATCGATTCGGCCTTGTAGGTCAGATAATAGGGATCGACGCCGATGCAGTGGCCGCCGACCAGGCCCGGGCGGAACGGCTGGAAGTTCCATTTGGTGCCGGCAGCCTCGAGCACCTCGCGCGTCTCCAGCCCCATTTTCTTGAACAGCATGGCGAGCTCGTTGATCAGCGCGATATTCACGTCGCGCTGGATGTTCTCGATGACCTTGGCGGCCTCGGCGACGCGGATCGAGCTCGCGCGATGGGTGCCTGCGGTGATGACCGTGCCATACACGGCGTTGATCAGATCGGCCGCCGCGGGGGTCGAGCCCGAGGTGACCTTGACGATGTCGGGGAGCCGGTGCGTCTTGTCGCCCGGGTTGATGCGCTCGGGAGAGTAGCCGGCGAAGAAATCGCGGTTGAAGACGAGCCCCGAGGCCCGCTCCAGCTCGGGCACGCAGACCTCCTCGGTCGCGCCGGGATAGACGGTCAATTCGTAGACCACCACGTCGCCGGGCGAGAGCACCTGGCCGACGGTGCGGCTCGCCGCGACCAGCGCGCCGAGATCGGGGCGCTTGGCGTGGTCGACCGGCGTCGGGACGGTGACGATATAGAAATTCGACTCGCGCAAGGACTGAATGTCGGCGGCGTAGGCGATGCGTGCGGCAGCCGCGAACTCACCCTCGGTCACCTCGCGCGTACGATCGATGCCGCGCGCCAATTCATTAACGCGGCCGGCGTCGATGTCGAATCCCACGACGGGAAAATGGGGCGCGAGATAGATGGCGAGCGGCAGACCAACATAGCCAAGTCCGATGACGCCGATGCGAACTTCTGAAAGGATAGGCGGGTGCATCTCTTTCCTGCTGAGCGAACAAACTAGGCGGCTGACTTTGGGAAAACCGCTCTTAGCTTTGCGAACCGTGCATGTCTAGACCTTAGGGGCGCGCTTTGGGTGTGTACGAGAATAATCGCTCCAAAGGCTGCGGATAACACTTTCGCACTCCTCCTCTGAGGGCAAAGACACCGGGAACCAATCTCTGTCCTCGTTCTCGGCCAGCGCGAAGAGTTCACCCGGAAGCTCGGGGAAATATTGCTCTGCAAGCTCACGGTTCGTCTGCGCATATCGCGGGAGGAAGGCTCTGCGTTGTTCGGGCGAGATAGCGTATCCCGTCATCAGCCCAGATGTCTTGGACGTCGAGAGTGGTCACTTGCGCCCTCCAGCTAGCGCTTGATAACAAAAAATACATCGACGGCCACGATCCGCCTCGTCGCGCGTTCCCCTGCGTTAGAGCGTCCGGGTTGTAGAGAAACCCAATTGGCGCTTGCGAGGTGCGGCCATAGCCCCTCTGCGAAGGGCAGGCGACAGCTGGTGCGATGGTAGGCGCCGGCAATTTTCTGATGCTCCAGGCTCGTTGTTTCGCCGAATCTCGCGATTAATAGCCGCTTTGTGTATAAGGATCCAACACGCGGCCGTTTGCCGCGTGGCGATAGCAACTCTAGTGAGCGAATCATCATGCGCGCGCCGGCGTACGTCTTTCGAAAGCTATACGACTATAAGCCCGCGCGGCGCTATCTGCCGGCCTCCGTACGAGATCGCTTTCGTCGCGAGCGTAAGTTGCTCAGCGATAGTCTCGAGGCTTGCCGCCGATATCGGCTCCTTCCCAGATCGGCTTGGCACCGTCACATCTACGCTGAAATAATTTGTCGAGAGGATGTTTGGAGTGGCGAAACCAGCCTTCAGGGGCTTACTTCCATTCCTCTCTTTGATGCTGCTGCGGCTGCTGGCGACGAAGCCGGCGCCAAGAACTTAGCGCAATCGATCCTTGGTGGATTGGGGGACTCGCTTCAGCGCCAGACTTGGCGAACGATCATGGCTGCAAGGGCACTGCTGGTTCACGACAATCTCGGCATCTGCGATCGCATTCTCTTGGAGCTCAGCGAAGAGGAAGATCCCGCTCGCGCGCGGGTCGAGCGTGTGCTGCTGACGCAATTCTCCGACGAAGCTGCTGAGTTAAATCGCCATCTCATCGAACAACTCCTTGCTTCCGGAAAAGCGCCTCTGCTCGTTATGCGAGAATGGGTGAGAAGATGTTGGCTGTATGACGGCGCCAATACCGCGGTGCTTGAGGAAATGCTCTTTTGTGCTGAGAGCTATAAGGAGCCGAAGGATCAGCAGCTGCTGCTGAGAGAGCCTTTGGCTCTGGCCTTCCTCCTGGACGATTTGTCAGTCGTAAAGCGGCTACTGACGGATCATCCCCAGCTCGAACATAGCTATATGAGTGTCCTGCCTCTCGCCAACTACCTTGCATCAAGGGGCTTCAGTTCCACGCTGGCTGACAAGCGTGTGGAAATTATCGAGTTCACCAGGCTGTATAACGAACTCAATGAAGGCACCCATTCACTGACGGCTCTACTAAGAGACCAAGTTCGATCGATGGCGATCGTGGGAAACTCGCCTTGCGAGCTCGGGTCCGGCAAGGGCCCCTTGATAGATGGACACGATATGGTAGCACGCTTCAATCGCTTCTCGGTTGAGGACGAATTCGCGCGTGACTATGGCCGCAAATGCACCATCCATGTGAGACATTCTCAAGACGTAGAGATCAATGCCGATTCCAGTGCATCTGATTGGACGGTGATTGATCGGCCCGATTTGATTTATCGGGAAAGAAAGTGGACAAACGTCCTTGCGCTGAGTTCCGCAGGAGTCAAAATCTCTCCGTTACCTGTAGGATTTCATCAGCACCTTTATCAACGGCTGCGCGGAGAACCGAGTGCCGGCATAATATTCTGCGCGCTCGTTAAGGACCTGCGCGGCTTTCTTCCACGTGAAAGCTGTTTTGGGTTTTCTTTTGTCGACCAAATCGGACAAGCCGCTAGTTCAGCGCATTACTTTGAGCACGCCCGTCCCTCGTTTAAGCATCGCTGGACGTTAGAAAAGGAAATGTTCGAAGAATTGACGCGGGCATCGCCGAAAGGCCAATCACCAAAGATTCAGAGCGCCGGTGGCTTTCGTTATCAAACTTAGAAAGCCGCCGTTCGGGCAACGACAACCCCTTCTACGCTATCGCGCTCGATGTTAGTTCACCTACGGATTACGTGGTCGACCAGAAGACACGCACCATTGCCGACATGATTTAATTGTTAAGATGGCGTCCGTTGGTCCTTCGCTGAAGATGGAAAAATTGAGCGAACCCTTTTGGGTCCTTCGACGACGCTTCCTGCCGCTTCTGTGGAGGAACAGTCTTTGGGCCTATCGACAATATCGATCGGAGCAGCGACCCATTTGGCTGAGACGGGTGTTTGGCGAGTTGGTTGTGAGGGAGGATGTCTGGAGCGGCGATACTCGACTTCCGGGACTTTCGTCGCTTGACCGATTTGATTCAGCGGCCGCCGCGGCCGACATCCGGGCAGCGGAAGAAACTGCGCGAGGAATGATCGACGGATTGCACGATCCGCTCCAACGCGGCGCTGCACGCATAGTTCTCGCCGCGCGCGCACTGTTCGCCCATGATCTTCTTTCCTTGACGGATCGGTTGCTACTTGAGCGGAGGGATACAGAAGACGAGACAGATGCGGAGCTGGAACGAGTGCTCCTAACGCTCGGCCATGGCGGAGCCGCCGAAAAGAACCGGCAGATTATTGAACGGCTCGTGCAGGTTCCCAACGTACCCCTCAGCCAACTTATGAAGGCGTGGGTAAGGAGCCGCTGGCTGTACGAGGGGCCGAGTCACGACCTCCTCAGGGACGTCCTGCTTTTTGCGGGCAAGGTGAGAAAAAAACGCGAGGTTCTGTTGCGAGAGGTGTTGGCGCTCGCATTCCTACTCAACGACGCAGCTTCAGTGAAAACACTGCTGGCTTCGGACCCCGAGATATCCGGGAGCTATCATCTCGTTCTGCCTCTCGCCTCTTATCTCATTGCAAATGACGCGGGCCCAACCTCAGATCCCGAACGCGCACGCATCTCGAAATTCGCCGAACTTTACGCGCAACTGAACGCGGGAACGACGGCTCTCGTAAGCCTACTGCGTGACAAGACCCGCTCGATCGCGATCGTAGGCAATTCCGCTTGCGAGCTTGGATCTGGGAAAGGACCTTTGGTGGATTCGCATGATTTTGTTGCCCGCTTTAATCTCTTTTCCGTCGACGAGCGATTTGCGTGCGACTATGGACGAAAGTGCAACATTCACGTCAGGCATCCTGAAATTGCCTATTCCAATCAAACATCGCTTGCCACCGATTGGATCGTGATCAATCGGCCAGATCTGATTTACCGCCAACGAAACTGGGACAATGTCTTGGACATGTTTTTAGCCGGCGCGAATCTGGCGGCGCTGCCGGTTGGCTTCCACCAGCCCCTCTATCAGGCCCTTCGGGGGGAACCCAGTGGCGGGATTACCTTTTGTGCTCTTGTCAAAGCAACCCGCGGGGAGCTGTCACGCGACAGCTGTTTTGGCTTCTCATTCGTGGACCAAGTGGGCAAGCACGCGACCTCCGCGCATTATTTCAGAAATGCCCGCCCTTCCTTTAAACATCCGTGGGCGCGTGAAAGGGTCATGTTCGAGGAGCTTACGGCACCTTTGCAGGAACCTAGTCGCCCGACTCACCACCGATTCCCATAGAGATATTGGAGGCACGTCGCATCGGCGGAATCGCCAGCCCGCGAAGCCTAGTGGCTCGTCGTAATTCGTGCAAAACGCTCGAGGTGACTAAGGCACGTCCGCTTGATGCGGCGCAACCCCCCGATAACCGTGGCCTCGAGCTCGCTCTTGCGTCGCTTCTTAGGCGAGAGAACGACATAAGTCTCTAGGTTATAGCGGTACCCGAGTGGGTTCACTCGTGCGGCTTCGCGATGGAATTCGTCGAAATCAGTAAAATGGTATTTGTAGCCAGCCGGCCGACCAAACCCATTGAGGCCTGCGTCCGCTTCCAGCTCCAATGCTTTCAAAATTGTGTCGCCTAATTTCCGGGTACGCCGGAATGGAACGCGTGCTTCGACGCAGCGAAGTTGCAGATAGTTTTCCCACCAGATCCTGTCGCAGCTGATCAGCGGATGCCATGACGGATAGGCGAACCTGTCGGGAAATGGATGGTAAGGTTGCTTTGGCATTCTCGTATAGTGGTTCAGCTTGGCCTTATTGGGATCCAACTCCCTTCCATCCAACACGTCCCACTCGATGGGAAACAGCGGCAGCTCTTCGTTATGCTGCTTGATCCATCCGAGATAGTCCCTCTTTCCCCAGCCGCTCGACCGCATTTTTTCGATCTTCGGCCATGCGGCCGACCGCCAGAACGAGTGCTCGCAGTCAAAGAGAATCACTCCCTCTCTGATCGAACATGGCGCCCCCTTCAAATCGAAGGAATACAGCTCCCAAATATCTCCATGGACCGTGATATCCGCGTCCAAGTAGATCGCTCGGCCGGCGTATCCCGCTGCTTCTGGCACCGTCCAGCGAAACACCGTGAAATTTGTACCGTGACCTCCGGCATAGGGCCGCATGTGGTCCCTGTTTCTGTTCCAGGCTCCGCCCCAATGCGGCGGGTCGACCGTGTTCGGCTCCATGATAATGACCTGCAGGGGACAGCTCGCATATTTATCGAGGCCATATTTAATGATCGCCTCGCCCCTCCCGCCGCGCTCGTCACTTCCCACGTAGACCCGAACCGATTCCCCCATAACTTAAGTCTCCAAAGGATTGAGGCCCGTTCAAGCTAGGCGAACCAGGGCGACCATTTCAAGGACCATCTGCCGCCGCTAAGCCCAGACGAACTAGGCAGGCAGCGCAGGCGAACTGATTTTGAGAGTGCTTAGCAGTCAGCACGACAATATCTCAAAAGCGAAGAGCGTTAAGCGCGCATCCCCAGATTCGAGGGATCCCGTGATTGAGATCGATGCGGCTCGCGGCCATGTCGACGAGTTTAACCCCCCTTTAAGCAATCAAGGAATACCAATTTACGTTAATAAATTGAGTACCGGAGACCGAATATGGCACGTCCAATCATCATTCTCGGGACTGCGCGGTCGGGCACTACCCTGCTTGCCCGTATCTTTGGATCGAGCCCGGAGATTTTCCTTTTGACGGAAATTGCGCCTCGTTTGAAGGAGCGCTTCTGTCCTGAGGATGAGTCGGGATTAAGCGACTCGGACCTGTGGCGAGGACATTTCGAATTCCACGCGTGGGATGTTAAGAGGGCCCGCCCGGTCTGCGAGCGCCCGATCTTTGACCGCGCCAAGATTGAGAGCATGCGAACTCGTTATGTTGAGATGGCGGGTGCGAAGCGCCTTGTCATCAAAAATCCGCTGGGCCTCGCCCGCGTAGACATGCTCAAAGCTATGTTCCCCGAAGCTCTCTTTGTGTTTTCTTTGCGCGCGCCGTGGCCGACCATTCAAGCAGCGACCATAAAGGGTAGCTCGGCGTATCTGCTTCACACGGAATTCGTGAACAGTCTGGCGAACAATCTCGTCCTCCGCGCCGCAGCGAGTTGGGCAGAATCCATCGACATCTTGAACCGCGAGCGCGATCACAATTGGGTGGTGGTTAGGTATGAAGACCTTGTGGCAAACCCCAGGCGCGTAATTGGTGATCTTTATAGTCGCGCCGGAATGACAAGTGCACCTGAGCAAGCACTAAACCTGCCCGAAAATCGAATTCGGGATTATTCCTTCATCAAATACGAGCTCATGCGGAACTCTTATCGCAGCGAAGTTCGCGCCCTCATTGTCAACCGTGCGCGCGCTGTTGGATACGATCCCGAACTGTCATTGCTTCCCGGCAGCGGCTTGCGCTATGCGGCTCAGAACTGGCTCAATGCGCATCGGCCTCGAACGAAGTCGCGCAAATTGCGTGCACCTGGATACGCTGCCGCATAAACGTTGACGATGGACTAAGTGTTGTTCTAATGCTTGTCGTCGGGGTGAGGGGATTCGTCGAACTTACGGTCGAGCGCATCGCGCAGCGAGGGTATTCCCGCTCGCGCGGCTTGAGAGTGCGAGATGCACATGCTTAGAAGGTGCTCCTGTGGTGCAACCTATGAAGTCACGCCTAAGGCTCGCCCCATTCGCGAGAATCAAGCACTTTTGTGCGGCGTATGTGCGCAGCCGCTGATCCGAATAGGGAGTACGCGCACCTACATGTTCAGGCTGATTGCAATGCCAGAACAGACGGCTGAAAAACCAAGCGCTGAGGCGGCGGCATTTGCCCAAGTCGCTTTCGCCCGCAACCGCTAAAGCCATTCCCGAAGGCGGTCACTGGCTGGGGAAAAACCGACTGTGCGATAACGGGCGGTCTCCATATGACCTATAAGGAGTTCTTTCGGAGGTACGGCGCGTCATACCGAACCAAAAATGTCAAACCGCAGCACGGGTGGCTCAAATGGCTAATCCGTCGCAGGACCTATAGGAAGGTCCACCTACCAGCTCTCTCGGAATTGCCCACCGATTTTATAAGGCTCTGCCCGTGGGAAGGCGCGTACCTGTTCTCCGTGGTTCGGAGTGCGAAACTCGGGATAGTCGAGATTGGTCGTTTCAACGGCGGAAGCACTTTCCTTATAACTTGCGCCGCACCTGATGTTCCCATTTACTCCATAGATCTTGCGCCACAGAACGATGAGCGACTCGAGCAAATATTTGTCGAGAGCGGCGAAGGCACCAACGTCCGCCTGCTCGTTGGAGACAGCCAGCAAGACAAATTCCCTGCGGTCGGCCCATACGATGTGTTGTTTATCGATGGGGACCACAGCCACAAGGGCTGCTCAGCTGACATCGCTAATTGGTATGGCGGTCTTGCTACAAATGGACATCTGCTGTTCCACGATGCGGCAAGACCCGAAGTCCAGGACGCGATCACTGATTTCATCATCGCGCATCAAGAGGCGCACGTTCTACTCCCACCCTTTATGGGCTTCAATTATTGGGAGAACCCGCACGGTTCCATAGCTCACTTGATCAAACGCGGTAGCTGAGCGCGGGCTGTCTGGGGAAGCGAGCACGGCACAGACTCTGGTCTGTCGGCAAGCTTCGCGCGGCGGATGCTATCCGTGCGCGTCTGGGTTCCGCGAGAGAGACCGTGGGCTTAAGATAATTTGCTCTCTCGGATGCGGAAACCAAAGCATCGGAAGCGTCTTCACTGAAGACTCGCTTGCCGTAAGTGTCTGGCTCAAAGTGCAAGACGGCATTGCCCGGGCCACGGCGGCGCGATCGTCGCTCATAACAGTCCTCTGTCGGAGGCGCGCCCGGCATGCGCTTCATCGCAGCCAGCCCTCATCCCCACGACGTGAGAGACAGGATTGTGGCCTGCTGAAACCGACTCAAGCTTTCCTTCCAGCGCTCGTCTAGAACTAGGCTCTCCGGTTCCCAGCGCATCTTGTTACCAGCGATCAAATGCCGTTCCTGGTCCGCCCACGCCATTTGCTTTGGGGAGAACGAAAGTCCGAGTGGCTCAAGCAGACGGCTGAGACTGCGCTGAGGCTCTCGCACCAGATCTTCGTAACGGATGCTGGTATGAGGGACTGATTTAATTGCGCGGCGGATCAACGAATTTACGACCCGATACCGTACGATATGCTTGGCAAAGCCACCTTGCCTCCTTAGCATCGAAAGAACCTGACCCCGTGCGTCCCTGATCAAATGAACGGGATAGATGTCAAGCTCCTGCAAGCGCAGGAGGTACTTAAGCCGACCGGGTCGCTTTGAGGAATCGACCACAAACTTCTTCCCGGTAGCTTCGGAAACCGCTTGAAACAAAGATATGTTTTCCGCCAAGCCTTCACGCTCACTACCATAGGCACCAAAACAATCGAGCTCCGCCAGCGACTTTCCCGTCCGTTTCCGGAGGGTTTTCTCGACCGACGACCAGAACTCGCATTGCTCCAGCGAGGCTGCGCCGCAGCCACACGGGATGCCTTCGCCCGCTTTTCTGAGGTGTTTCAACTCTCCAACGGATATGATTTCGGGGTGCGCGTTTAGCATGAGACTAAGCAGGGTTGAGCCGCTGTGGCTCAGGCCGGCAATGTAGATAACTCTCATGCTGTCCTCTTTGCCTCACCGAACCAGCACAGCCTAGTCTAGAACTGAGCGGGCGTGGGCCCCATCGAGATTTTAGGAAGCTAGTCGATCTGCCAGAGGCTTATCACCCTGCATCGCGGGCAGAAGCACCCGGCGTGCGCATAGCCTCGGCGGCGAACTCCTCGCGAGCGGTGAGCGGGTCATCGGGGAGAGCCCTCCACATTCCTAGAACACGGCTTTGACGTTTCTCGCCTCGCCTGCCAAACTATCCTTCTTGAGCTGATCTTCGGCAAGCGTCTGCGCTTCGTGATGGATCAGCAATTTCTCGCCAAGTTGGGCGAGAATTGATTTCACTTCAACACCCAAGTCGGCAGGTTGTAGACGAGCCGCGCATTTGGACCACCGTCGGTGTGCGTTTCACCAGGAGTCCCGCCACCCCCACATACGACGCCGATCGCCGCCCGGTCCTCTGACAAAATCGGAGAGCCCGACATTCCACTCACGATCCCCTCTCTAACGTGGAATAACCACAAGGGACCATCGTTGTGGCGCACTTCGCAGCGATTCCATCGGCCATCGAGCGAAAGGAGCCATCCAGCGGCGCGCTTCGCTGTGTCCGAGATCGGCAACGCCGTTACCATCGCCATGAGAGCATCATAATGTTCGGCCTGCTCGGGCAACTGTTGACTGTCGGGGCCACCCAGAACCGCTATGTCACCAATGGGATCCGCAAACAAGCATTCCGTTGAGACTGAGGCCTCTTTTCCGAGTGGGCCGAGCAGCGCGTTGTAGGTTCGCTCCGCGGAATGGGAGACAGAGGCGCGGCGTGGGAATCTGGGCAGGCAGTGAGCGGCCGTGACAACTAGCCGCCCGCGCTTGCTTTCGACGACGAAGCCGCGGCCCGCGCCCACTTTGATAACGGCATGCTTCGCCTCATCGAGAATCATGCGCGCCCCCCCTTCGCCTGGTGGTGTTGAACTCCCCCACGATAAAGCCAAGACTTTTCGACGCGAACAACAATCGACCTTCAGGGCAAAAAGCGGGCCCGGCGCGAGCCGGGCCAGATGTCCCCGCCAACATCTACCGCTGCGCGATAACTAACAAGCGCCAGCCGACCGGTGTGAAGCTCGGGTGATTGTGCGCATCCTGCGAAGGGAGGGGTTCGTCTTCATGGCAAGCCACCTCCTCACCACAGGTTCTGCAGCGATAGATGGCGGAATTGGGCGCGTTCTCGCCAGGCTCATAGATGCATTCGAAGCACCCGTGAGCCTCCGCTTTCAGAAGGTGACTGGCATCTCGATACAAAGCCATCGAAAGTTCGTCTCCTCCCGAGCCGACCGACAGATCGAACTGCAGCTGCGATCCAAGAGTGCATCAAGCCGCTTAGGTACCTGCGAATAGTCTGATTACCAAGCCGAATGCTACAGCGATGAATACGAGCAAAATCGCTGTTCCGATATCCAGCCAAAGTTTCCTCGTTGGCATGCTTCGCTTCCTACGTTACTCGCCAACTGCCGCGCGCACGACGGCATCATCCCAGACAGAAGGACCCGGCGCGAGGCAAGCCCCATCGGCGGCATGTCGAAATACACGGAGCCTTCGCGATGGCGGGGGCGCCGCGCCGGGCCAACCGCAGACTCCGGTGCGGCCAAATTCCGTTGGGAACGCAACGCGTGGTAGGGTGAACCATGCGCCGGCTCTCTCTCAATGATTGGCAGCTTTACGGGCTCGTGTTTTCGATCGCGTGGGCTTTAGGCGCTGCGGCATACGCTTGGCAGGCTGGGACTACCAGTGGGAAAAACTCGGACCGATCTACGCCGACTGCGTTTCAAGTCGGCAACGCTGCCGAGCGCGTGCGATACCAGAGATCAAGAGCGGCGGATCAGCCCGAGAAGCGGCGGAGCACGCTGCTGATCGGTCCTGTTTTCTGCCTAATCCTGATCCCCTTCGCATGGCTGCTCGCATATATTAATGAGTGGGGGCTGCGCTGGATTATCCGCCCCTTTCGCCCGTGGGAATAGGGTTGCTCGCGCTCGGGCGCTTTCCGCGAAGAGGCTTATCCCTAGTCCCCAAGCTCTTCTGCTAGCACCGGTCTGCCTCCACGGCTTGACCGAATGCAGCGGACCTCCGCAGTCAGCACTTCGATGCGCGTCGAGCCCCACCCCTCACGCCTCAATAAGCAGAATATTTTTGGCGGCATGGCGCTTCCGTCCAGCCCAAGTGGCCCCTATTTATGCGAGCTGGTCCCTCGCGCCCTTTATCTTGCATCATTGCAGAAATAAGGGCCGGCGCGAGACGGGGCCTGCCGCAGGCAATGGGATCACTCGACCCGCTGGCGCTCCTGAACGCCATGTGAGTTCGATGGAACAATAAGCGATGCTGCTGCTCGCGCAGCCCGAGATGACGCGTCCTTTCATCGCTTCTCCGAGCTCGCAGGCGCCATCGCACAACGGTCGCGTTCGGCAGGCGCATCGAGAGGCGTCTCCCAGCGAAGGGCGGGGACATCGCAACCGGCTGGCCTAGGTAGAATTGTCCAGACGCAGGCTAAGCCCAAAAAAGCAGATTTTCGACACGATTGGATGGCAGGGCATCGGCCACAGGCGGCTAAGGTCCGAATGAAGGCAGTCGCGTGAATGGGCGCTGAATGCTTCCGCCACAGCCGGTTCAAGCGGATGCGCCTAAGACAATGGCGCGAAACCGCTCGGGGCGTCGCGACAGGGAAATGGGAACGCGGCCATGATGTGTCTTGCAGCGACGAGCTTCCGCCGCGTGGGCCTCGCGCTTGCCGCCGCGATCGCGGCTTGCGCCGCGCTGGCGCCGCTTCAGGCAGAGGCGGTGCCGCCGCGTCCTAACGGCTATCCCGTCACGAACGTCAATTTGCGGGCCGGACCCGGCACCGACTTTCCGGTCGTCGTCACCGTGCCGGGCCGCACGCCGATCGCCATTCTCGGCTGCCTCGCCGATTACGGCTGGTGCGATGTGCTGGTCCAGAGGTCGCGCGGGTGGATGCGCTCGATCTACCTCGCCGGCTGGTATCAGGGCTATTACTACCCTTTGCGCGATTACGCGCCGCAGCTCCGCTATCCCGTCGTCACCTTCGATATCCGCGCCTATTGGAACGCTTATTACCGCGGCAACGCCTTCTATGGGCAGCAGGCGCGCTGGACCGCGCCGCGCCAGGAGGGATGGACCGAGCGCGCCGTGTTCTACGACCGGCTCGCGCCGTTCGGGCAGTGGGTATGGCTCGAGGGGCAATATGTGTTCGTGCCGAGCAATGTCGATCGCTTCTGGCGTCCCTACACGCTCGGGCGGTGGGTCTTTACCGACCGCTACGGCTGGATGTGGGCATCCAACGAGCCGTTCGGCTGGGCGACGTATCACTATGGCCGGTGGGGCTTCTCCAAGCGGATCGGCTGGTTCTGGGTGCCGGGCAGCCGCTGGGCGCCGGCCTGGGTGTCGTGGCGGCAGTCCGACGATTATGTCGCCTGGGCGCCGCTGCCGCCGGCTTACGATGAAGGCCTGAGGGTCGAGGCGACGCCACGCAACGTGCCGTCATATTATTGGCAGGCGGTGCCCTCCAATCAGTTCCTCGCCGAGGACCTGCCACGCAGGATCGTGCGCGACCAGGCGCAGATGAAGCCTGTGCTCGAGACGACGCGCCCGCTCGCCAATGTCACGGTCAACAACACCGTGGTGGTAAACAACGCCATCACGCCGCAATTCGTCGAGCAGAAGACGCAAGAGCCGGTCGTGGTTCACAAGGTCGAGCGGGCCAAAGACGCCGCCACCGCCGGCAAGGTCGAAGGCGCCTCGGTCGAGGTCTTCCAGCCCGCGCCCGAGCAGAAGCCTGTTGTCGCCGCGCCGCCCAAGCCGAAGAAGATCGAAGAGGTCGCCGCGGAGAGCAAGACCAAGGGCCAAGCCGGCGCCGGGCAGGGCACAGAAGGCCTACTGTTGCCGCCCGAGATCAAGACGCCTGAGGCTGTCGCGGCCACGCCGCCCGCGCCGCCACCACCTCCGCCACCGCCGGCCAGTGCCGCGACGCCTTCGCCGGCCGCCAGCGAACAGGCCGCGCCTCCGCCTCCACCGCCCCCGCCTCCAGCTCCGCGAGGGGTCGCGCCTCCGCCCCCGCCTGCACCCGAGGTGGCACCGCCGCCACCGCCGGCCGCGCCTGAGCTTGCGCCACCGCCGCCGCCACCACCCCCGCCACCGCCCTCGGCTGAGGCAGCGCCTCCGCCACCAGCCCCGCCACCGCCACCGGCTGAGGCAGCGCCACCACCTCCGCCGCCAGAGGCAGCGCCACCGCCACCACCCTCGCCACCGCCACCGGCTGAGGCAGCGCCTCCGCCACCGCCGCCACCACCTGCGCCTGAGGTTGCGCCACCGCCACCGCCACCGCCGCCCGAGGCAGCGGCTCCTCCGCCACCGCCACCGGCTGAGGTTGCGCCACCGCCGCCGCCACCACCTCCGGCTGCCGAGGCTGCGCCACCGGCCGAGCCGGCCACTTGTCCGGACGCCACGGTGCGGCAGGACGACGGCAGCTGCGCAGCGCCGCCGCAATAGTCAGATCTCGCGCGCTCGCTGAAAAGCGAACGGCCGCGCAAGGATGCCCGGCCGCGCCGCAATGCGTATTGCGATGGAGTTCGGCTAGTCGTTATCGCCGCAATTGTCG
>CAVZAF010000009.1:0-177565 GCA_963773315.1 uncultured Acidimicrobiales bacterium | reverse complement strand
AAGCTGGCGCCAGTAGAGGTAGCGATCGGCGTCGGCACCCTTCGTCCAACCCAGGAAGATGTCGCTCGCCGCCTGCATCATCCGCTGGCCCTGCACGACACGTTCGCCGGGCTGGCGGTAGCGGCTCTTCGGCAGGTGGTCTTCGAGGACCGACGCCGTCGCCTCCTTGACCTGCAAGAACAGCGGGTCGCCCTGGTCGCGTCCTTGAAGCAGCACGATGAACGCCCGCGCTCCCACGCTGCCGACGCCGACGACCTTCCGGGCCATGTCGACCATTTCGAAGCGTTCGAGGAGCTTGCGGCGGTCGTCCGGCAACGTTCTGCGATAAGCGCGGAACTGCTCGTGGATCAGACCCTCCATCTCCTCCACCGAGCGCCCCGTGCTCGGGGCCAAGTCGCGTAGTGGGACCACGATCGGCGGCTGACTGACGATGCGATGTCGGCCGTCCACGACTTCTGCCAACTTCGACAGTGCCTGCAAGCTGTCCCGGGTGCGCGCCTTCTCAGCCAGCTTCTCGGCTCGCTTCCGGTCGGACTTGCCCGCCTTGCCCATCGCGCTGGTCGCGTGCTTGATCGCCTTCAACAGCTCTTCCTCCGACAGGTGCGCGTACCAGGTGTCGAGCGTGCGCATTCCAGCGAACGCGGCCATCGCTTCCCGGTAGGCGGTCACCGACGCCACCGTGCTGGCGTGGGCATCCGACTTCGCGAACCCGTTGTTGCGCGCGGCAATCGCGAAGCTCGCGGCCATGCGCTTCACGTCGTACTCGAACGGCCCGGGCAGCGTCTCGTCGAAGTCGTTCAGGTCGAAGACCAAAGCCCGCTCAGGCGATGCGAACAGACCGAAGTTCGAGAGATGTGCGTCACCGCACAGCTGCACGTCCAGGCCCGCCGTCGGCGTGCCCTTCAGATCGGACGCCATGATCTTCGCCGCACCTCGGTAGAAGGTGAACGGCGACACCAACATGCGGCCGTGACGGACCGGCACCAGGTCGGCCTCCCTGGTGGCGTTCTGCTCCTCGAGCAAGGCGACCGGATCGGGCCGACCGGCTGCCGGCACCCAGCCGCTGTGCCCGGACGGCGCCACCCGCTCACGCGCCGCCTTTCCTCGGGCCGTTCGCTCTTCAACGCTCGAGTGTTCGATCGCAATCACGTCGGGTCTCCTCTGCTGTTCAATGATTGATGTCCGTGGACGGCGAGCTCGGCTTCGACCATCGCGCCAGAACGCACCGGCCCGTGGACGATCAAACCCAGAAGTCCCAGGCCGAACCAGGCCCACCCGTAGATCGCCAACATGTCGGCTCCGATCTCGCGACGCTGTGGGTGCCATCATCTGGCACCACCGGCCCGCAGCATCACCCCGATCGCACGAACGCCGTGGGGAAACGGTGCCCCATTCGTCGCGGTCAGCCAGGACTTGGACGGGCGGCGACGAGGATGTGGATGCTGAGAACCAGGACCCAGGCCGGGAAGATGACCTCGAGCCACGGCACCAGGCCAGCGGAGGCGAGGAGCACCGCGCCCGTGGCGTAACCAAGTAAGGCGAGCCAACGCGGTGCGAGCCGAGACGGGCAAAGATCGACGTGGTGGAGAGGGTGAAAACCGCGGCCATCCGCATGGCGTAGACGGTGAGGAACGTGTTGGTCGCTCGTCGTCCGTATGACCACACGCTCACCGGCGGCACCGTCGAGATGCCGCTTTGTAGCAGGGCGGACGTGGAGGCGGCGAGGTCGTCGGTCACCGTGAGAACCGTCGGCAAGTACACGTGCGCCATCGCGGAGCCGGCACAGGCGGGCACCGGGCACGGAGCCCGCCTGGTCAGCCGCGGTGAGGGCGTCAGGCGTTCGCGGTCGCCTCTTGCATGGCAGCGTCGTAGAGCCCTTCGAGATCACCCTTGGTCGAGTCGTCGACCACGACCTTCGTCGCGTTTCGGAGGAGCGGAGTGATGTCCGTGGCGCTCTTGTTCACCGCCACGATCAGCAGACCCGACTCGCCCGATTCGAGCAGGTCGCCCATCTCACGGACCTTGTCCTTGGGGATGTTGTGCCAGAAGTGCCCGGCAAGTGCTCCTGTCCCAGCCGCGGCGCCCACCCAGCTCGCGCCGCCGCCAAGCCCAGCGGACGCGGCGACGCCCGTACCGCCGGCGATGATGACCGGAGCGGCGACCGGAGCGGCGACCAGGAGAGCCGCGCCTGTCAGGGCACCGCCCCACGCCAGATGCTTGGCCGTGCTGTCATGCCGCTCGACCTGCAGACTACCGGAGGCGTCCTTGGTCAGGACCGCGGCGGCGATGTGATCGAACTCACCATCTCGCTTCGCGCTCATCACCAAATCGAAGTCGTTGACGGCGTCGTACCTGTTCGAGTAGGTGGCGGCGGCGAGCACCACAGGCGTGTTCTTGTTCATGTTCGCTCCTCAGCTCTGTCGCGATGCACCACCGCGATCGATGTCGGCCACGGTACGAGCGGCGTCTCGTCGCCGCCTCGTACTCATGGGGTGGTTCGCGCACGGCGGTCCAGCTCTCCGGGGAGCAGCCGAACCTCGAGCACGGGGCGGTCGCTCCGCGGGCCGAGGCCACTCGCTCTCCCGGGTCGCACAGGTCATCGGGCGAAGCGCGGTCAGCGAGCGGCGCGCCTGCGCCGGTCAGGCTCACACGCAAGCGAGGCGAGCGATCACCCCATCGGGGTGACCCGCCGACCGTGGTGCGGTGTGCCGCCCTGGTCGCCGGGGTCGCTGCCCGCCCACGACGTCCCGGTGCCTACGGCGTTCCTTCGCGGATGTTCCGAGGTGGGCGGGACCTTTTTCCCTGGACTGCATCGGCGCGCCGGAGGAGGGTTGTGATGGCAAGCGACAGGGGGGGCCGTGGAGAAGGACGTATCGAGATGAAGGACAGGGGGCGCCGTCGGGTTTGGACGCGTCGTTCGTTCAGCTGTCTCGTGTCCGTGGCGGGCGTGGCCGCTCTCACGGTGGTCGCGGGGTGTGCGCCACCGACGGCGGCTCCGGGCGCGGGTGACGGCGGTGTGTCGGCGGGCGCCACCGAGACCGTGGTCGTCAACGCTGCAGCTCCGATCGATGTGGTGCTCGGCGATTCAGGTCCGAAGGGCCCGATGACGTTGGTGCCATTCGACAACTCTGCGCCGGCAGGCAACATCACGTTTCGGGTCAAGAACCTCGGGACGGTCGAGCACGAGATGATCATCCTGAAGACCGACACACCGTTCGACAAGCTGCCCGTCAACGACGCCGGCGACCCGCCGGCCCCGGTGACGACCGGCGCCAACAAGGTCGACGAAGCGAACAACGTCGGCGAAACCGGCGACCCCAACCTCCAACCCGGCGAGACCCGCACCTTCACCGTCAAGCTCGACCCCGGCAAGTACGTGCTGTTGTGCAACCTCGCCGGCCACTACCAGATGGGCATGCGCGCCCCCTTCACCGTCACCGCCGCCGCGGCCCAGCCTGCGGCGACACCACCCAGCACCGTGAGCGTGCAACTCGGCGACACCGGCGCCCACAGCGCCATGACCCTCACCCCGTCATCCAACGTCGGCGCCGCCGGTGAGATCACCTTCACCGTCAAGAACGTCGGGACGGTCGAGCACGAGATGATCATCCTGAAGACCGACACCCCGTTCGACAGCTGCCCGTCAACGACGCCGGCGACCCGCCGGCCCCGGTGACGACCGGCGCCAACAAGGTCGACGAAGCGAACAACGTCGGCGAAACCGGCGACCCCAACCTCCAACCCGGCGAGACCCGCACCTTCACCGTCAAGCTCGACCCCGGCAAGTACGTGCTGTTGTGCAACCTCGCCGGCCACTACCAGATGGGCATGCGCGCCCCCTTCACCGTCACCGCCGCCGCGGCCCAGCCTGCGTCGACACCACCCAGCACCGTGAGCGTGCAACTCGGCGACACCGGCGCCCACAGCGCCATGACCCTCACGCCGTCATCCAACGTCGGCGCCGCCGGTGAGATCACCTTCACCGTCAAGAACGTCGGGACGGTCGAGCACGAGATGATCATCCTGAAGACCGACACACCGTTCGACAAGCTGCCCGTCAACGACGCCGGCGACCCGCCGGCCCCGGTGACGACCGGCGCCAACAAGGTCGACGAAGCGAACAACGTCGGCGAAACCGGCGACCCCAACCTCCAACCCGGCGAGACCCGCACCTTCACCGTCAAGCTCGACCCCGGCAAGTACGTGCTGTTGTGCAACCTCGCCGGCCACTACCAGATGGGCATGCGCGCCCCCTTCACGGTCCAATGACCGACTCCGAGCCGAACAGCGACGCGCGGGTCACCGCCGACGGGCCGGCTGAGCCGGGTGCCGTCCCGACCACGCACGACCGGCAACGATCGGGTGGTCGAGAGCGATCCTCACCGGGCTGGCGGTGATCATCGTCGGGTTCGTCGGCACGATCCTGGGGCCGAACGCCATCCTCACCAAATCGCTGGCGCTGACGCGCACCGCTCGGGAGTGGCTGGCAACTGCCCTGTTCTTCGCCGTCATCACCATCCTGGCCGTCGCGTTGCGATGGCTGCAGCATCGGAAGCTGATCTAGTGGCGGCGCCCGCCGTCCCCGACGCCCGTTGGTTGTGGGACAACGAGCCGTGCCGGGCCGCCTGCCCAGTCCACACCGACGCCGGCGCCTACGTCACCGCCATCGCCGAGGGGCGCTTCCGCGACGCCTACCTCATCGCCCGGGCCCCCAATCCGTTCGCATCGATCTGCGGGCGTGTGTGCGCCGCGCCCTGCGAGTCGGCGTGCCGGCGAGGCACGGTCGACGCGCCGGTGGCGATACGCGCCCTCAAGCGCTACGTCACCGAGCGCTTCGGCGTCGAGAGCTTCGCGGCGAACACGATCTGGCACGAGGCGCACGGCCCCGTTCCGCCCGCGACGCTGGCGTCCGTCGGCGTGGTCGGAGGTGGACCGGCAGGCCTCTCGGCGGCCTACGAGCTGCGCCTGGCCGGCCATCCCGTGACGATCTACGAGGCGGCCGACCGTCTCGGGGGGATGATGGTGCTCGGCATCCCGGAGTACCGGCTGGCACGCGGGATCATCACGCGCGAGATCGACGCCATCGTCGAGCTCGGCATCGACGTGCAGCTCTCGTGCCGCGTCGGTCCCGACGTGACCCTGACGGACCTGCTGTCGCGCCACGAGTCGCTGTTCCTCGCCGTCGGCGCGGGCCGGGGCCGGGGGCTGGATCTGCCCGGTCACGAGCTCGACGGCGTGCTGCGCGCCGTCGAGTTCCTGCTCAACGTCAATTGCGGCTTCAAGGTCGACCTCGGCCGCCGCGTCGTCGTCGTCGGCGGCGGGAACGTGGCGTTCGACGCCGCCCGCACCGCCTTGCGGGCCGCGTCCGGCGAGCCCGCCCTGCCCCGCGGACCGGGTGACGATGGCGCGACGGCCGGCACGCAGGACGACGCCCGGCGGGGGATGGTCACGACGCTCGACGTCAGCAGCGCGGCGGTGCGCGCCGGTGTGCTCGACGTGACGGTCATCGCGCTCGAGTCGCCCGAGGAGATCCCCGCTGAACCGGACGAGATCGCCGAAGCAGAAGCGGAAGGCATCACGATCCTGTACCGGACCGGACCACACCGCTTCGTCGGCGAGCACGGACGCATCACCGGGCTCGAGACGATCGACGTGGAGTCGGTGTTCGACGCCAACCACCGGTTCAACCCGACCTTCCTCCCCGGCACGGAGAAGGTCCTCGCCGCCGACACGGTGATCCTGGCCGTCGGGCAGGCGGCCGATCTCGACGGCCTGGCCGACGGCGATCTGGAGCTGGCCCGCGGAGGGATCGCCACCGACCCGACGACGCTGCGCACCTCGAACGCTCGGATCTGGGCCGGCGGCGATGTGGCCCACGGACCCCGCAACCTGATCGACGCCATCGCCGACGGTCAGCGCGCCGCGGCGGCCATCCACAACCGATCCGGCGGCGCCCCGTCCGACGGTGCGGTCCACGTGGAGCTGAGCCGCCGCTCCGGCTTCCGTCGCCTCTCGACCGGCTACGACGCCATCGCCCGTCGCCCGGTGCCGGCCACCCCCACGAACCGGCGCGTCGGCTTCGCCGAGGTCGAGGCCGGCTACGACGACCAGGACGCCTGGCTCGAGTCCCTCCGCTGCCTGCGCTGCTTCGACAACGTGATGCTCGAACCGGAGCTGTGCATCTTGTGCGGCCTGTGCGTCGACGTCTGCCCGCCGAACTGCATCACGATCGCCCGGGCCGACACCGTCGGCCTCGGGGACGCGTCCCAGAGCGTGCTGCTCCTCGACGAGGACCTCTGCATCCGCTGCGGGCTGTGCGTCAACCGGTGCCCACCAGGCGCACTGTCGATGGTCCACGCGAAGGAGCGCCCTCGTGACTGATGTCGAGCGGCCGGGCACCCCTGCCGGCGATGAGGTGGGCGATGAAGCCACCCGGGACGGACTCGAGCCCGGGGTCTCCTACGCCCCCCGATCCGGGCTCATCGCCCGCATCGAGCGCGGCTACGTGTGGCGCTCCATGTTCCGCCACCCGACGCTCGACACGCCGAGAGGTCGTGCGCTCCAGTCGTTCTCGAACTTCTTCCTGCACCTGTACCCGGTCAAGATCCCGGCGCGGGTGTTGCGGATCCGTTACTCGTTCCGTCTCGGCTTCATCATCACGGTGCTGTTCAGCATCTTGGTGGTCACGGGTGTCTACCTCATGTTCTTCTACACGCCGACGGTGGGCACCGCGTACGGAGACATGCAGCAGCTCCGCACCGGCGTCGGCTTCGGTCAGCTCGTGCGCAACGTCCACCGGTGGTCGGCCCATCTGATGGTGCTCGCTGTCCTCCTGCACATGGCTCGCACGTTCTATGCCGGTGCGTACAAGAAGCCGCGGGAGTTCAACTGGGTGATCGGTGTCGTGTTGCTGGTGCTGACGTTGGGCCTGTCGTTCACCGGATACCTCCTCCCGTGGGACCAGTTGAGCTACTGGGCGGTCACCGTCGGCACGAACCTCGTGCACTACCTCCCGTTGATCGGCGGGTCGATGCAGAACTTCCTGATCGGCGGCGAACAGGTGGGGCAGAGCACGCTGGAGCGCTTCTACGCACTCCACGTCGCAGTGTTGCCGAGCGCTCGTCGTCGTCACGATCTGCCTGCACATCTGGCGGGTCCGAAAGGACGGCTTCGCCGTCGAACGGTCCGCCGCCGCTCGGCCCACCGGTACGTTCGACGAGGAGGCGACCGCGCCGCCGGACCGCGCCGTCCTGCCCGGCGCACCGGAGACCCTGTACGGCGAGAGGATCCGGGTGCTCGGCGTCGTCGACCGCCAGTCGGTGACCGCCGAGGAGCGACCGGTCGACGACACCGTCTTCACGTGGCCGCACCTGCTCGTCCGCCACGTCGTTTTCGCCCTCGGCGTCGCGGCGACGGTCCTCACCCTCGGCGTCGCCTTCGCCGCCCCCCTCCGTAACCTCGCCAACCCCAACTTGACACCCGAACCGGCAAAGGCGCCGTGGTACTTCGCCGGCCTGCAGGAGCTCCTGTCGCACTTCGATCCCCTCGTCGCCGGGATCCTCGTGCCGATCGGCGCGATCGTGACGCTCGTTCTGCTTCCGTACATCGATCGGAACCCCTCGACGGAGGCGCGCCGGCGCAAGGTCGCCATCGTCATCTTCTCGGGCCTCCTCGCCGTCGCCGTCGCGCTGACGATCATCGGAACGTTCTTCCGCGGCCCCGGGTGGCGGTTCGTCGCCCCGTGGACCCACTGGTACGTAGAGCTCTAGGAGGCATGTTCATGACCACGAGTCGACGAGACCTCCTCCTGCGAGGATGGAAGCTCGGCGGAGCCCTCCTCGCGGCCGCGGCCGGTTGGACGGTGTACGAGTCGCTGCGGCCCCTCGCCAGCGCGTCGGGCGCCGGCGGCGCGCTCGTCGTTGGGTGATCCGAGCCGGTACCCCGCCGAGAGCGCGACGTACATCCCCCAGGGGCGCCTGTTCGTCGCCAACACCGGCACCGTCATCTACGCCCTGTCGCAGAAGTGCCCGCACCTCGGCTGCCGCGTCCCGTTCTGCGACTCGTCAGGCTGGTTCGAGTGCCCGTGCCATGGGTCGAAGTACGACCTTGGCGGTGAGTGGATCGAGGGCCCCGCACCGCGGGGGATGGACCGCTTCGACCTCAAGCTCGTGAGCGGCAGCCTCGTGGCCGACACCTCGAAGGTCATCACCGGACCCCCGAGGGGCGCCAAGCGGTTCCTCACGCCGGCCAAGGGCCCGTCCTGCGTGCCGAAGGGCTGACGAGATGCCCAAGGAACGACCGACCCCGCCGCCATTCGAACCGGCCGTGCTCGAGCGCAGCCTCAACCGCTACCTCGCCCTCGGACTGGTCTTCATGGTCGTGCTCATCGCCGGGTTCGCCGCCTACCGGGTGCGCGAGCCCAGTCTCCGCAAAGACGCGCGGGCCTCGCAGCTGGCGTCGTACAAGTCGATCGGCACCCAGCTGTTCGACACCAACTGCTCTGGCTGTCACGGGCAAGAACGCAACCGGCGGCAGCGCACCAGTGCTCAACTCGCAGGAGTTCCTGAAGAACACCACCGACACCCAGATCACGAACCTCATCGCGAGCGGTGTCCCTGGCACGGAGATGCAGCCGTGGAGCCTCGCGTTCGCCGGGACCCTGACAGACGAGCAGATCCGCCAGGTCGCCACCTATCTGCGCTCGCTCGAACCATCGGCCCCGAGCGTGCCCACCTGGCGGTCGGGCAAGCCGTAACCCGGCGGCGTGTCGAGCCGGCGTCGAGTCCAGGGTCTCGTGCGCCCGCCGAGTCCGCGGCGTTTCCCACGCAAGAGGCGCCTTCGGTGACGGTTGACGTCGCCGTGGCGGGGGTGCACGCTGTTCGAGCGGGGCGGCAACAGATGAGTGGGGACGGTGGGGAGGTCGTGATGGCCGTTGACTTCGAGCGCGTTCGATCGGAGCCGGCTCCCAACAGGGCGCGCCGGTCGAGGCCGGCATCCTGCCCGGCGACGTTCGGCAACAGCGACATCTTCGGCGGCTCCCATGCCGATCCGAGCGAGCGAGGGAGTCAGATGATGCACAAGCTTCAGGTGTACATGGTCGTGCTCGCGTTGCGCCGTTGCGGGAATGGCGGCCTCACCCACTCGCCGAGCAGAGGCGGCCGGCACGCCGCAGAACGTCGACGTCAGCCAGCGCCACCTGAACGAGTCGGAGGAGGCGATCGCCGTCAACCCGACGAACCCGAACAACATCGTCGTGTTCACCAACGTCGGCCACAGAGGCAGGACTGGCCGCCGGCATGTTCGCTGGCGGTCAGCTTCGACGGCGGGCACGACGTGGGCCACGCGCCTGCGTCGGCAACGGCGACAACCTCGGCGACGTCGTGCTGCGATCCCGAGCCTCGTCGTTCGACGAGTACGGCAACCTGTTCATGACCTACCTGTACCAGGTCGAGAACGAGGTGCCGATCGCGCTCAGCACCGACGGCGGGCTGACGTTCAACGTCGATCGCCAACATCGCCGCGCCTCCGCAAGACGACGGCGACCACGGCCGGCCGGCGACGTCCGAGGACTGTTCCGATTCGTCGACCAGCCGACGATCACCGCCGGCGACGGCGAGGTGTGGGTCGTCTTCAACGCCGGCGGACCGATGTTCGCCACCGGCGCCGCCGTCACGGGCCTCGGTCAGGTCGGTCGCGTTCTCGCCGGGTGAGGTCGTTCCGGGGACCAACAACTGCACCTACGGCGACATCGCGATCGGCCCCGCCGGGCAGGTGATGCAGGTCTGCACGCTGACCGAGAGCGGGCAGGGCGGCGGCAAGCTGTTCGTCAACGTCGACCCCGACGGCCTCGGACCGGCCGGGTTCGGTGGCCGGGTCTTCGTCGCAGCGACGCACGTCGGCGGCTTCGACTTCATCCCGGCCCAGCCCGATCGGTCGGTCGACGCCGAGCCGGGGCTCGGCGTGGGATCGGACCGGCGGCCCGCACGCCGGCCGCGTGTACCTCGTCTACACGAACGAGCAGCAGAACGAGAGCGACGACACCGACATCTACGTGCGCTACTCCGACGACGCCGGTGCCACCTGGAGCGCCGGCGTTCGGGTGAACGACGACCACACGCGCGAACAGCCAGTTCCTGCCCAAGATCTCGCTCGATCAGACGACCGGGCAACCTCGCGGTCGTCTGGTACGACTCCCGGACCGATCTCGGCACCGGCGGGCCCGGCGACACCGACGGCGTCGCGAACGACGACGCGCAGTTCTGGGGTGCGTTCAGCACCAACGGACGGTGCGTCGTTCACCACCAACCTCCAGATCAGCGCCGGCACCTCGAACTCGCACGCCTCCGGCAACGGCATCGACTACGGGGACTACAGCGGGCTGTCCTTCGTCGCCGGCGTCGCCCACCCGGCGTGGTCCGACAACTCCAACAGCACCGGCACCAACCCCGACGGCGCGCTCCACCAACTCGACATCTACACCGCTGCGGTGACGCCCTGAGTCCAGCGGCGACGATCTCGTCGGTCGTGACCGACCCAGTTCGTCCTCCGATCGGTAGGGTGGTCGTACATCTCCTTGGGAGAGTCGCCTCGCTTGGGCAGGACGGCCGTCTCGCCCCGTTGTCGCTCCGTGCAGGTCCGACGCCTCGACCGAGCGACCTCGAAGGAGTTCAGTGTCCCTAGAACCTGCCGCGAGCCCGTGGGATCTCGGTGCCTCGTCACCGCTCACGGTCGGCATCCTCAGCACCTACCCCCCGACCCTGTGCGGGCTGGCGACCTTCAGTGCCGCGCTCGCCGACGGGCTGGCAGCTCAAGGCGCCGTACGTGCGCGTTGTTCGGGTGTCGGATGGATCGCCGTCGGCGTCTCCCCTCGTCGTCGGGGAGCTCGACGAACGGACGGTCAGCCTCCGTCGCCAATGCCGCCGATCTGCTGAACCAATGTGACGTCGCCATCGTCCAGCACGAGTACGGGCTGTACGGCGGTGTCGATGGCGACGAGGTGATCGCGATCCTCGGCTCCCTTCGCGTTCCGTCGATCGTGATCGCCCACACCGTCCTGTCCGAGCCGACAGCACGCCAGCGGGCGGTGCTCGTCGAGGTCGCGTCGCTCGCCGACCGTGTGGTCGTCATGTCCGGCGCCGCACGAGACCAGCTCCGCGCCGGCTTCGACGTCGACCCCGAGAAGCTCGACAGCATCCCCCACGGCGCCGTCGTCCCCCGCCGCGGGTCAGCAGCTCCCACCAGCGGCGGCCGACCTTGCTCACCTGGGGATTGGTCGGCCCCGGCAAGGGGATCGAGCGGGTGATCGACGCGATGCCACGTCTCCAGAAGCTCCCGGCGCTGTCCTCGCTACCTCGTCGCCGGCAGCACCCATCCGAAGGTGCTCGCCGCCGACGGAGAGTCCTACCGCAACGCTCGCATCGAGCAGGCATGGCGAACGGGCGTCGCCGCCTCCGTCGAGTTCGACGCGGACTACCGCGACGTACCGACGCTCACGGCATTGATCCAGTCCTGCGCCGCCGTCGTCCTCCCCTACGACTCACGCGATCAGGCCACATCGGGTGTGCTGGTCGACGCCATCGCCGCCGGACGACCCGTGATCGCCACTGCCTTTCCACACGCCGTCGAGATGCTCGCCAGCGGAGCGGGGATCATCGTGGACCACGACGACCCGGACGCCATGGTGGACGCGCTCACCCAGTTGCTCACCGACCCGGTTCGAGCGTCGAGGATGGCGGCAGAAGCGAGTCGACTCGCGCCGAGTCTCGGATGGTCGGTCGTGGCCGCCGCGTACCTCGAGTTGGCAGGGCGGCTGCTGCTCGACCGAGCAGCACGGTGTGAGCGCGGCGCCGCGACCACGATTCGACCACCTGCTGCACATGACCGACGCGCGGGACGTTCGAACACGCCGAGTTCACCGAACCGCGACCGGAGCACGGCTACTGCACCGACGACATGGCCCGCGTCCTCGTCGTGTCGACACGCGAGCCGCACCCCGGCCGTGCGATCCGGGACCTCGTCGAGCTCAGCCTGCGCTTCCTGGGTGATGCACAGGGCCTCGACGGCGGCTACCGCAACCGGATGAGCGACCGCGGACGCTGGGAGGACCGGCCGACACTCGAGGACTGCTGGGGGCGCAGCGTCTGGGCCTTGGGCACCGCCGCTGCGCACTCGGACGACGACCGGGTCCGCCAGGTCGCCGTCGCCCAGTTCGAGCGCACCGCGCGCCGGCGCTCGCCGTGGCCGCGGGCGATGGCTTTCGCTGCCGTCGGCGCCGCGGAGCTACCGGCGGCGAAGCCCGAACATCGCGAGGCGCGGGCGCTGCCGCGGCTGCGGGCCACATGCTGCAAGCCCTCGACGACGACGCTCCGTGGCCGTGGCCGGAGCCGACCTTGACCTACGGATCACCTCGGGCTTCTGACGCTCCGCGAGGGCGACGAGCTGGGGTGCACGGATGTCGAGGTTGTGGATCGTGAGCGTCGTGACCGGCCGAACGACGGGCATCGGCAAGGTTCGTGAGGCTGCCTGAGGCGAGGTCGTCAACGACGTCGACATGGTGACCCTCGGCGAGCAAACGGTCGACGAGGTTCGACCCGATGAAACCAGCGCCACCCGTGACGAGCGCGCGCATCAGTCGGGCTCCGGGACACTCACGTCGAGCAGCGCCGCGCCCGGCTCGATCACCTGCTCGTCGCCGACGACGACTCCTTCGAGCGTCGCGCCAGCACCCACCGCTGCTCCCCGACCCAACACTGACGACACGATGCGTGCCCCTTTCTCGACGCGGACTCCCGCCATGAGCACCGAATCATGCACCTCAGCGCCGGACCCGACATGAGACCCGGGCCCGACGAGCGAGCGCTCGACCACCGCTGACGCGTCGATCTCGGCGTCGGGAGCGATGCCCTCGACCTGATGGACGCGGCCGCCGAGCAGGTCGAGGTTCGCCCGCAGGTACTGCAGGGGCGTGCCGGTGTCGAGCCAGTAGTCGTCGGTCGACATCGCGTAGAGCCGGCCCTCGGCCGCCATCGCAGGGAACACCTCGCGCTCGAGCGACACCTTCCGGTCACCGGCGATCCGCTCGAGCACCGATGGCTCGAGCACATAGGTGCCCGCGTTGATGCGGTTCGTGGGCGCCTCGTCCCGCGGTGGCTTCTCGATGAACGCGATCACGCGGCCCTCGTCGTCGGTGGGCACCACGCCGAACATCGACGGATCGTCGACCGGCGTGAGGTGGATCGTCGCCTCGGCACCCGAGTCGCGATGGAACTTCACAAGCGCGTCGACATCGAGATCGGTGAGCACGTCGCCGTTCACGACGATGAACGTGTCGTCGATGCCGCCCTCGCGCGCCGCAAACCTGATCGCTCCTGCGGTGTCGAGCGGCTCGGGCTCGACCGCGTAGCGCAGCCGCACCCCGTTGCACATCTCGTCGGGGAACGCGTCGATGAACGCATCAGGCAGATACCCGAGCGAGAGCACCGCTTCGTCGACGCCGTGCCGGCCGAGGTGGCCCACGACCCACTCGATCATCGGCCGATGGCCGAGCGGCAACATCTGCTTCGGGGTCGTGAGCGTCAGCGGTCGCAGCCGGGTGCCGAAGCCCCCGACGAGGACGACCGCCCTCACGAACCGGTGGTCGCCGCGGCGTTGCTCGCTGACGTGGCCGGAGCGGAGGTGGCCGGCGCGGTGCCGCCCGCCGCGGTGGTGGCCGGCGACGAAGCCGGAGGCACCGCGGTCGAGTTGACCAGCGGTGTCCCCGCCGGCTGGGCGACGTCGTTCAGCTTGTCGAGCTGGCTGACGCTCGGCGGCTTCTGGATCTCGGTGCCATCGGGCACGAACGCGAGCGTCATCAGCATGCGGTCGTTGTCGAAGTGGATCTTGCCGAAGTCCTGCGTCACGATCCGCGGTGACGTCGCGTTCTCGGTCTGCCACACGGCGACCTTCCACGTCGCGGGCTTGCCGTTGCAGTCGTCACCGTTCTTGAACGAGCCGACGCCCGGGACGTCGATCTTCGTGTCGCTCAGCTTCAGACCGGTTGCATCCGCGAAGACCTGCAACGTCGCGTTCTTGCCGGCGGAGCTGGAGAGGTACGGGTGAACGTGGATCACGCCGTCAGCGTGGCTGTGGATGCCTTCGGGGTCGGTCTGCACCTGGAGCGGGTCGAGGAACGCGTCGCAGGCATAGATGCCGTACGCGGTGTGCCAGTGGTCGACGTTCGCGACAGGCGCGGTGGTGTCAGCTGTGGCCTTGTTGTTGCGGCTCGCGAAGAGCACCAACGCGAGGCCGAGCACCAACACCGCGGCGATCGTGACCGGGAAGGTGAGGCTGCGCTGGTTGGAGACCTTGCCATGGCCGCCGGCGCGGCTCGCGCGTGCGACCTTCTTGGCCGACGAGGCTTTGCCCATAGGGATCGAACGCTAGCCGTGCCGCCCGCCGACCCGAAGTCACCAGCGGGCCGCGACCACCTCAGCGACGATGCTCGCGAAGCTCGGCGAACAGCTGCTCGTACTGCTCGGCCACCGCCTCAGGAGACGCCCACCCCTCGACGAACCGGCGGCCCGCGGCGCCCATGCGAGCGAGCTCATCCGGCGCGGCGACGAGCCGGGTGAGCGCCTTCGTGAACGCCTCGGGGTCGTCTGGGGGCACCGACACGCCCGCGCCGGACCGCTCGACGATGCGCTCGACCTCGGTGCCGCGGTCGACGCTCGCGAGCACCGCCCGGCCCGCGGCCAGGATCGAGTACGTCTTCGAGGGCACGCTCGAGCGGCCGAGACCGCGCTTCAGCGGGACGATGTGGATGTCGGCCGCGGCGAGCACCTCGGGCAGCCGGGCGCGGGGTTGCAGGTCGACGAACTGCACGTTCGGCAGCCCTCGGGCGGCGACCTCGAGCCCCGGACGCGCCGCGCCACCACCGTTGATCACGAACGCGACCTCGGGATCGTGCGCGAGCGCCGTCGCCGCGGCGAGCATGAGCTCGAGCGACTGCGACATCCCGATGTTCCCCGCATACATCACGACCGTCTTGCCTTCGAGCCCGAGCTCGCGCCGATAGGGGTTCTCTCGCGGCTGGGGCGTGATCCACGCGGTGTCCACGAAGTTCGGGATCACCCTGACCTTGCTCGCCTGGCCGGCCGCCACCTTTGCGGCCACGTTCTCGCGCATGTCCTCGGCGAGCACGGTCACCGCATCGGCGCGTGCGTAGCTCACTCGCTCGAGCCACTTCGCCGCGGCGATCACCCGCTCACCCTTGAGCACACCGAGCTCGATCGCCACGTCCGGGAAGACGTCGTGGATGTTGAACACGAGCGGAGCGCGTCCGCGATCGCGATGCTCCATCCGGTCAGCCCGAGGGTGAGCGGCGGCGAGAGCGCGAGGACTCCGTCGACCTTCCCGCCCACCAGGCCGACCCCACCCACGAGGGCGCTGAACCCGCCAAAGGCGAGCGCTCGCCGTGGGATGTCGCGCTTGTCGGTCGGGAACGGGTTGACCCGCGTCACCTTCCCCCACGACATCGCCTCTGACCGGATCGACTTGCCGCGGAACTCAGGCTCGACGGCGTGATGCTCGTACCACGGCAGCGACGTGATCACCTCGATGCGATGGCCGCGAGCCGCGAGCTGCTCGACGATCCTGGTGATCACCTCACCCGTGGGCGCGACATCCGGCGCGAAGTGAGGGGTCACGACGACGAGCTTCACCTGTGACTCACCTCCGCCGACAGACGGTAGGCGGCCAGCAACGCGAGCGCTGCCCGCTCGCCACTGAAGTGAGCGGCCCGTGACCGTCCCGCGGTGATGAGCGCTTCGCGACGTTGGGCATCGGTGAGGATCAGGTCGATCGCTGCGATCCAGCCGTCCACGTCGTCGGGGTCGACGAGCTCACCGCCGTCGCCGATCACCTCAGGCAGCGCAGTCGCGCGGGCCGCGACGACCGGGCATCCCCGCCGCATCGCTTCGAGGGCCGGGATGCCGAACCCCTCGTACCGCGACGGGATCACCGTCATCGCCGCCTCGTCGTAGAGGCCGTTGATGTCGACCGCGGGGATCCGGCCCGTGCGCCGCACCGCGTCGGTCAGCCCGAGTCGGGTGATCTCGTCGGCGACGATCTCCTCCGCTGGGCCGGGGGCGCCCGTGAGCACCAGCACCAGGTCGGGATGGCTGGCGCGGAGCTCCGCGAGCGCCCGCACGGCGGTGACGTGGTTCTTGTGAGGCCAGGTCACCGCGGGATAGAGCAGGAAGGGACCGGAGAGGTCGTAGCGCGCCCGCACGACGTCGGCGGGCGTGCCCCACCCTGGCTCCGAGGCAGGGATGCCGTGGGGCACGACGAGCACCCGGTCGGGATCGACCCCGAGCTGCTCGATCACCGTGCCCCGCACGAACTCGGTCGGAGCAGAGATGTAGGCAGCTTGTGCGGTCGACCGCGGCATCGCGGTGTGCAAGTAGCGCCGCTTCACGCTCGAGAAGAACTCGGGATGATCGAGGTACTGCAGGTCGTGCAACGAAAGGAGCACCGGCGTGCGCGTGCGCACTGGCACCGTGCCACCGGGATGGTGCACGAGGTCGACGCCGAGCGTGTTCGTCCGCGTGTGCAGCCACGTCGACTCCGCGACGACACGGGCCGAACGCGACCGCCCCGAGATCGCGGCGACCTCGAGCCGGTGGGCGTTCGCGAGCGCCGGGTGCGCGCCCCAGAACCGCCGGTTCACGAACAGCGTCAGCTCGACCTCGCGCTGCGAGATCTCGTCGAAGCCTTCGAGGAGCCGGCACACGTACTCCTCGGAGCCACCGACCCCACCGGGCACGAGCCAGAGGAGGTTGACCCCGACATGGAGGTCACTCATCGCGACCGTTCCGCCGCGAGCTCCGTGTACAACGCGCGCGTCTGCTCCGCGGAGCGCGCCCACGTGAGCTCTGCTGCACGCGCGCGTCCAGCCGACGAGAGGCGGTCGGCGAGGCTCGCGTCGCTGAGCACATCTCGCAGCGCATCGGCGATCGCACGCGGCGAAGACGAGTTGACGAGCAGTGCTGCGCCTGCCGCGACCTCCTCGGTCGAGGTGCCTGCCGAGGTCACAACCGGCGTGCCCTGGATCATCGCCTCGAGCACCGGAAGTCCGAACCCTTCTTTCGTGCTCGGGTAGCAGAACGCGGCTGCGCCCGCCACGACGGCGCGACGCTGGTCGTCGGTGACGAAGCCGAGCGCGCGCACTCTCGCCCGTGCCTTCTCATCGAGCGGCCCGACGAGCGCGTCGAGCTGCGGCCCCCATCCTTCCGGCCCGATGAGCACGAGCTCGACGTCTCGATCAGCCGTCGCCACGAGCCCGAACGCCTCGAGCAACGCGGGCAGGTTCTTCCGCGGCTCGACTGTGCCGACCCATGCGAAGTACGGGCGCCTGAGTCGCAGCTCGGTCTTCGTCGCCGCGATGTCGTCGAGCGACGCGGGTTGCTCGTCCGACCCGAGGAGGACGACCCGCAGACGATCCTCCTCGAATCCTGCGGCGATGCAGTCGCTCTTGGTCGCCTCGGACGAGCAGACCACGAGCTGCGCGTGGGCCTTCGCCAAGGCGACGCCCCGCCGCATGAACCGGTTGCCTCTGCTCGTGAGCCGCGCGGGGTCGTCGAGAAACGCGAGGTCGTGCACCGTCACGACGAGCGGCGCTCGCGACGGCGGGATGATCAGGCTCGTCGCGTGCACGACGTCGACAGGCCCCGTCGCCATCTCGACCTGCGGCCACCGCGCGCTGTGCCAGGCCTCGTACATGGCGGCGCGCGTCATGGGGAGCGACGCGACCGGGACCGGCGGCGTCCACGGCGACGACGGAGTGCGGCGATGACGGGCCGACACGCCGACCACCTCGACGTCGTCGAGCGCGTCGAGACCGCGCGCCAAGCCGAGTGCGGCGACCGCAGTGCCTCCTGGCACCCGGTGCCAGCACTGCTCGAGGGCGAGGGCTACCCGCAGGCTGCTTCCGCCGGAGGCGTCACGCCGACGACGGTCGACGTGGGCGCCGGCGTCGTCGTGACCGCACCCGCCGAGGCAGGCGCGGAGGTGGAAGGCGTCGAGCTCACGCTCGTGAAGTCACGGCCGAGGACGAGCTGCACGTCGCCCGTGCCGGCCGAGGTGACCGGCTGCAGCTCGGCGCCGGGCTTGATGAAGGTCGCCAGCGTGCGAGCGGCGTCCTCGTGGCCAGCCGAGTAGCGGATGACCGTGTGGTCGTATTGGCTGCTGTCGGCATCGCCCGTGCCCGTGACCTGGAACGAGAGACCGGTGAGCGCCTGCTTGGTCTGGGCGGCAAGGCCCCGCACGCCGGCACCGTTGAGCACCTCGACCTGCACCGTCGACGGGTCGACCGTGGTGAGCGGCGCCGTCGCCGTCGGGCCGCCCGTCGTGCCGGTAGGCGAAGACGTCGTGCTGCGGAACACGTCGAGCACGGGCTGCGCGGCCTGCTCTTGCAGCAGAAGCACTGCCGCGCCGTTGATCGTCGTCGGCGTGACCGGCACGGTGTACATGTCGATCTTCGACGGATCGAGGGAGCGGAAGCGGTTGCCGAGGCGGATCAGGTCACGGGCCGACAGGCTGCTGTCGACCGTGACGTTCGAGACACCGACGTCGATCAGCTGGTTGAGCACGATCGGGTTGCGGATCCCCTTGGCGACTGCCTTCTTCATCGACCGTCGGATGAAGTCCTGCTGGCGGCTGATGCGCCCGAGGTCGCCGGTGCCGTCGGTGCGCCACTTGTTGCCGACCTTGTACTCGTAGTGACGCGAACGCGCGTACGCGAGGGCCTGGTCGCCGTTCAACGTGACGCAGCCCGCGACGGGGATGTTGAGGCCCGTGTTCTTGTCGCGTGCCGGGTTCTCGAAGTAGACCGGCACGCCGCCGACGGCGTCGACGAGGCCCTTGAACCCCCTGAAGTCGACCTCGACGAAGTGTTGAATCGGGATTCCGAAGTTCTGCTGCAGCGTCGCGACGAGCACGTCGGGGCCGCGCGAGAACGCCGTGTTGATGCGTTGCTTGCCGCCCGTGCCTGCGATGTCGACCCAGAGGTCACGAGGGAACGAGAGGATCGCGGCGCGCTCAGAGGCCGGGTCGATGCGCAGCACCATGATCGTGTCCGAGCGCTGACCGCCGACGTCGGACTCGCTGCCGAACGCGCCGATGTTCGGGTCGCTCGGGTCGATGCTGGCCCGGCTGTCGGAGCCGACGAGCAAGAAGTTCTGTGCCTTGTCGGGTGCTTGGCTCTGGGGCTCGGGTGACAGCACGTGAGCGAGCTCGACCCGAGGAAGATCGCCGAACCGATTGAACGTGTAGAAGATGCCGCCTGCGGTGACGAGGCAGACGCCGACCAGGAAGACGTTGAAGCCGATCAGCAGGCGCTGCGGCCACGTGCGCCGCAGCTTCCTCGGCTTGGGCAGCGCCGCTGCTTTCTTGCTACGGCGGGCCGACACAGCAGGTCACGCTACAGGAGCCCTCGCGGCGGCTTCCGTCACCGCCACTCGATCAGCGCCTCCCGATCAACGCAGGTGCACAACGTCACCTGTGGTGATCTCACGCTCGCCCGATTTCGTCTGCACAACCAGCCTTCCATCGGTCCTGACATCGACCGCGACGCCCTCGACCACGTCCCCTACCTGCTCGACTCGCACAGGGCGGCCGAGCGTCGAGAGGCAGGCCCGATAGCGATCGTGGACGAGGGTCCAGTCGGTCGAGTCAAGGGCCGCGAGCATCGCGGCGAGCACAGCCTCCCTGTCGACGGGCTCCCCGCACTCGAGGTTCAGCGCGGTCATCGTGTCGGCGAGATCCTCCGGGATCGCACGCGGCCAGGTCACGTTCATCCCGATGCCGACGACCACGGCGATGCCTCGGGAGATCGGCGCGGTCTCGGCGAGGATGCCTGCGAGCTTGCGAGCTCCGACCATGACGTCGTTGGGCCACTTCAACGAGGCCTCGACCCCAGCCACCGCATGAGACGCGTCGACCGCGGCGAGCCCGGCTGCCTGTGTGTACCGGTGCAGGCCCTCCGGCGCGGCGGCGTGGAAGAGCACGGAGACGAGCAGCGAGCTGCCCGGCGGGGCCTCCCAGCGTCGACCCAGGCGACCCCGTCCCGCGGTCTGGTGGTCGGCGGCGAGGACCGTTCCGGCGGGCGCGCCGGCACGGGCCGCTGCGAGGAGATCCGCGTTCGTCGAGCCTGTCTCGTCCACCCACTGCACGATCCAGGCCACGGGCTGCCAACATATGCGCCGCATGCTCACCAAGATCCTCATCGCCAACCGCGGGGAGATCGCCGTGCGCGTGATCCGCGCGTGCAAGGAGCTCGGCATCGCGTCTGTTGCGGTGTACTCAGACCTCGACCGTGACGCGATGCACGTGCGGCTGGCCGACGAGGCCTACACGCTCGGCGGGCAGACGGCCGCGGAGTCGTACCTCAACACCGAGGCGATCCTCGCCGCGATCCGCTCGAGTGGCGCCGACGGCGTACATCCCGGCTACGGCTTCTTCTCCGAGAACACCGACTTCGCGCGGGCGATCACGTCCGAAGGGGTGGCGTTCATCGGCCCTCCGCCCGAGGCGATCGAGGCGATGGGCGACAAGATCTCGGCACGTCACGCGGCCGATCGCGCCGGCGTCGCCGGGGTGCCCGGGATCAGCGAGCCGCTCACCTCGCCCGACACCGTGCGCGCGTTCGGCGCGGAGCACGGGTGGCCGGTCGCGGTGAAGGCTGCCTACGGCGGCGGCGGTCGCGGCATGAAGGTGGTGGCCGGCCCGGACGCGGTCGAGTCGGCGATGGAGTCGGCCCAACGCGAAGCGCAGGCGTACTTCGGTCGCCCCGAGATCTACGTCGAGCGCTACCTGACGTGGCCGCGGCACGTCGAGGTGCAGATCATCGGCGACACGCACGGCAACATGGTGTGGGTCGGTGAGCGCGACTGCTCCGCGCAGCGCCGCCACCAGAAGCTCGTCGAGGAAAGCCCCGCGCCGCTGCTGTCTGACGCGACCCGTCGCGCGATGGGTGAAGCATCGGTCGCAGTCGCTCGATCGGTCGGCTACTACAACGCGGGCACCGTCGAGTTCCTTTACGCAGACGGTCAGTTCTTCTTCCTCGAGATGAACACCCGGCTGCAGGTCGAGCACCCGGTCACCGAGATGGTCACTGGCATCGACCTCGTGGCCGAGCAGATCCGCGTGGCGTCAGGCATGGCGCTGTCGTTCGAGCAAGAGTCCATCGTGCGGCGCGGCCACGCGATCGAGGTCCGCATCAACGCGGAGAACCCAGCCGGCGGTCGATTCTTGCCGTCGCCCGGGCGCATCACGAAGCTCGTCGTGCCAGACGGCTTCGGCACTCGCTTCGACGCCGGCTACGCGACGGGTGACGAGGTGAGCCAGTACTACGACAACCTCATCGGCAAGCTCGTCACGTGGGGTGCTGACCGCGAGACCGCGCGCATGCGCATGTTGCGGGCACTGAAAGAGATGCAGGTCGAAGGAGTCGCGACCACGATCCCCGCGGACGTCGCGATCCTGTCGCATCCCGACTTCATCTCCGCCGCCCACTCGACGAAGTGGGTCGAGGAGCGTCTCGACCTGACGGGCGTCGCGGCGCCTGCCGCGGCCCCGCCCGCCGAAAGCGACAGCACGCCGAGAGTGCGCCGCGACGTCGACGTCGAGGTCAACGGCAAGCGCTTCACCGTCAAGGTGTGGGTTCCCGAGAGCGCAGCCGCGCCGGTCGCAGGGGGCGAGCCCGGCGCGGGCTCGGCCGGGCCGTGCTGCGGCAGCGGCCTCGGCCGCCGTCGGCGGAAGCGGGCAGGTCACGGTGCCGATGCAGGGCACGATCGTGAAGGTGCTCGTCGCGGTCGGCGACGCCGTCGAGGCGGGCGACGCCGTGTGCGTGCTCGAAGCGATGAAGATGGAGAACAACATCACTGCGGAGCGGTCAGGCTCCGTGAGCGAGGTGAAGGTCGCCGCAGGCGACACCGTGGGTGCCGGCGACGTCGTCGTCGTGATCAGCTGAACGAGTGCTGGCGGCGCAGTGCGCCGCTGGGTGCGCGGAGCACGGATTGTCGAGCGATGCGAGCAGGAGCCGTCGAAGTGAAGCGGCGACGGCGACGAGGAAAGTGCGTCACAGCATCGCGGTCGTCAGGTCGCGCACGATCGCGTCGCTGACCGCTCCCGGACCTCCGAAGACCTGCACGGTGTTGACCGTCGACGCGTGCGCTTGGAGGTAGGCCTCGACGATCGGCGGGATGCCGACTGATCCAGTGACGAGGAGTAGCGGGCCTCCGGCCTTGCCGATCATCGCTCCCCCGGACAACCCGTCCGGAAACGTCTCGCCGCTCGCCGCACCCACGACGGTGGGAGCGCTGAAGAGGCTCTCTGCGACCCGCACCGCGGTGTCGAACCGGTCGGCACCGACGATGGGCGTCGCGGTCGGCGCAGCCTGCGCCGCCGGTCCGCCGATCGCGACGTACTGGGCGCCCGGATGGTCGAGGAGGTACTGCGCCACCGCAGGCGGCAGCGTCGAGCCGTTCGTGAGCAGCAGGAAGCCGCCCGCTGCCGCGGCGGCCGCGCCTGCCGACAGCGCGTCGGGGAACGACAGACCCGAGCACAGCATCACCTTGACCGGCGGACCGAAGCGCTCGGCGATGAGCATCGCGGTGTCGAACCGGTCGACGCCCGCGATGCGAATCGGGTTGAAACCGAGCGGGGTGAGTCCGTCGACGACGACCGGCGAGAGGGCATTCGAGCCGCCGAGCAAGTACACCTGCCCGGTCGGCGCGAGCACTCGCTGGATCTCCTCGCGGACGCGGACGTCGAGCTCAGCTTTGCCCGTGATCAGGAGCGGGCCGCCTACGTGCACCGCGAACGGAGTGCCGGCGAGCGCATCGGCGAAGTCGTCGGCTCGGGCGATCACCACCGCCTGGGCGGAGCCGGCCTTCGGGTACGACGCTTGAGAGATCGCGACGGAGGTGTCGATGCGGTCCTCGCCACCGAGCCGGACCGCGCTGTCAGCTGCCGCCGGGCCGGCGGGCAGGGCGATGAGCCCTGCCGCGCCGGCGACGGCAACGACGATCAGCCTGAGGGTTGCTGCTCTCAGGCGACTGCAGTGTTGATCTGCGTGACCACAGGTGTCGCGACTGCCGCGCTGCCGCCGTAGACGAACAGCTGCGTCAGCGTGGCCTTGATGCTCGTCAGGTACGTCTGCACGTTGCCCGGCAGAGCGTTCGGGTCGGTGAGGAGCAGCGGGCCACCGAGCTTGCCGATGTGCGCGCCGCCCGTGAGGCCGTCGGGGAAGGCGACCCCGCTTGCGATGCCGACAGCAGTTGGGTTGGTGAAGAAGCGCTGCGCCGCCATCACCGCGGTGATGTACCGGTCAGCGCCGACGATCGGGATCGCCTGAGGCGCTGCCCCAGCGGCAGGACCACCCATCGCGTACACCGTCACTCCGGTTCGGCTCGCGAGGTACTGCTGGGTGAACGCCGGCATGACGTTGTTGTTCGTCAGCAGGATCGCACCCCCGACCTTGGCAGCCGAAGGACCAGCCGAGAGGGCATCGGGGAAGTTGATGCCGTTCGCCAGGAACAGGTTCGCCGGGTTGTTGAGGCCGCTCTGTGCGATCAGCACGGCCGTCTGGAACCGGTCGGTGCCACCGAGGCGGATCACCTGGTAGCCGAGCCCCTGCAGCTGCGCCACGACGTTGTCGGCGATTGCGGCGGTGCCGCCGAGCACGAAGATGGTCTTTCCAGTGCTCAGCACACGCTGGATCTCGGTGACGGTCCGCGGGTCGATGAACGAGGGGCCGCTCAGGCTGGTCAGCTCGAGAGGTCCGCCCTTCGCGACTGCGAGCGGGGCGCCGGCAAGCGCATCCGGGAAGAGATCGGCCCGGGCGAGCACGACCGCGTTGGCCGAGCCTGCCGTCGGGAACGAGTTCTTCGAGATGAGGATGGCCGTGTCGATGCGATCAGGACCGCCGAGCACGATGGCCTTGCCGCCGGACGCGCTGAGCTGCGTGAGGACGACGTCGTTTCCGGTGCCACCGACGTAGCTGATCTTGTAGGTCTGGCCGTTGCTCCCCGTGAACGTCGCGCCCTCAGCGAGGCCGTTGAACGTTCCCTGGATCGGCGTCGCGCTCTGGTTGTCGAGGATCAGGAACTGCTGGTTGATCGCACCGGTACCGGTGCCCGAGACGCTGAGCACCGCTCCGCCCAGGTTCACCGTCGACGACACGCGCAGCACATCGAACCCGGTGCCGGGTGTGGTGTTGGCGATCGCCCACGAGTACGCCGACGTCGCGCTCATCGTGAGCGAACCGTTCACCGTCAGCAGGCCAGGTGTCGCGTCACCGGGCGCGATCGCGCCTCCGGTTGCGGTCACGGGTCCGACCGTGCCGCTGCCACCCAGCACGCCGGCCGTGAGGTTGTGCGGGCTGCTGGCGCTGCTCCCGTTGACGATCAGCGCACCGCCATTGATCGCGGTCGCGCCCGTGAAGTTGGTGTTGGCACCGAGCAGCACGAGTTTGCCGTCGCCGAGCTTGGTGAGCTGGAAGCTGCCAACGATCGGACCCGCGTTCAGGATGCCGCCGCCGGCGATCGTGACGGGAACCGAGCTGATCGGCACGCTCACCGCGATGCCGGCGATCACGTTCGTGCCAACGGCGGTCTGCGTGATCGCGGCGGCATTGATCGGGAGACCGCCGACCACGAACCCGGCACCGTTGAACAGCACGCCGCCGAGGGCGACGGAGGCCGAAAGATCATTCGTTGAGGCAGCCACCGTCCCGGCCGGGAACACGGCCGTGTCACCGGCAGCGGGAGCAACGCCGCCTGTCCAGTTCGTGGCGGTGCTCCAGAGTGGGTCAGCGCTACCGACCCAGTTGACGTTGACCGCGGCCTGAGCGGCTGGCGCCACGAGAGCAAGCGCTCCCACGACGGCGAATGCCACCACTGCCGCGAGCGATCGCCGATGTCGACGTGCCATGTAGAAACCTCCGTGGTCTCGGGATTACCACTGCCTCGCGAGGCGTCAACGTAGCAAGGCGCCGTGCGACGTGGGATTTTCGAGTTCGCCTGGCGGCGCGACCCTACTCCGCGGCGTCAGCAAGTGCCTCTGACAGCGCAGGATGCACGAGCAGGCTCTCGTAGATGTCGCTCACCTTCAAATTGGCGGTGACGGCAAGTGCAAGAACGGAGATGAGCTCGGCCGCGTGCCGTCCGACGATCGAACCGCCGAGCACGACGCCCGTCGCGGGATCAGAGATGATCTTCACGAACCCGCGCGGGTCGTTGTTGATCAGTGCCTTGGCACTCGCAGAGAACGGCACCTTGGTCACGCGTATCTTGCGCCCCTCGGCGAACGCTTCGGCCTCGGCGAGGCCGACGTCGGCGATCTCGGGCTCGGTGAAGATGGCCGAGGCAGCCTTGTCGTAGTCGAGGTGCCGGTGCTCGCGTGTGTGCAGCCCCATGACGTGCTCCGCGATCTTGCGCCCCTGCATCGCGGCGACCGACGACAACGGCAGCTTGCCCGAGAGATCCCCCGCCGCGTAGATGTGCGGCACGTTCGACACGCAGTGGTGGTTGATGCGGACATAACCGGCTTCGTCGGTCTCGACGCCCGCGGCCTCGAGCCCGAGGCCCTCGATGTTCGGCACCGAGCCGATCGCCAAGATCGCGTGTGAGCCCTGCACGCGGCGCCCGTCGTCGCAACGGACGATCACGCCGTCGTCGACATCGATGCCCACTGCGCGCGCACCTTTGAGGAGCACGACCCCGCGCGCGAGGAAGTCGGCTTCGAGCGCAGCCGCGACCTCGGGGTCTTTCGTCGGCAGCACTTGTTGACGGCTCACGATGAGCGTCACCTTCGAACCGAGCGACGAGAGCATGTGCACGAACTCGACACCGGTGACGCCGGAACCGATCACCACCGCGTGCTCGGGGATCTGTGGCGGCGGGTAGCAGTCGCGCGTCGTGAGGATGCGGACGCCATCGGGCGTGCACCACTCGGGCACGCGCGGCCGGGAGCCGGTCGACAGCTGGATCGCGTCGGCCTCGAGCTCTTCGACGCCGGTCTCGGTGTCGACGACGACCTGGTGCGGACCCTTCAACCGCGCGGTGCCCTTGATGATCCGCACGTTCTGACTCGTGAGGAGCTGGACGATCGAGCCGTGCAGGCGGGCTTCGATGCGCTCGACTCGCGAGCGGAGGCTGTCACGGTCGAGAACGGCGTCGACGTCGAGGCCCATGCCCTCGGCCCGACGGAAGAACAACATGGCGCCGCCGGTGGCGATCATCGTCTTCGAAGGGATGCAGTCCCAGAGGTGGGCAGCGCCTCCGACGATGTCACGCTCGACGAGCACCACCTCGGCGCCGAGACGTGCGGCATAGGTGGCCGCCTGGTTGCCGGCCGGTCCACCGCCGATGATCACGAATCGCACTGCCACTGCCCCAGGGTACCGGCGAGGTCGCGCGGGCTAGCGTCCACGAGTCGGGGATTCGGAGAAGGGGGAAGCCGTGGCGGATGAGGAGCACCCGGGCCACACGCACGTGCCCCCGAAGCCACCGCCCCATGGGACGACGGTCCCTCCGCCTCCCCTCACGCCTCCGTCGCAGCCCACCGTCTCGTTCGTAGCCGAGCCGGTCGTAGCCGAGCCGGTCACCGAGCCGTTGGCGGAGGCGGCCGCCGCAGAGCCCGTCGCCGCTGAGCCCGTCGCCGTCGCGCCGGCAGCCGCGGTCGCGACAGCGGAGCCCCCGGCGCGTCCGCGGGGCACGGGCAAGACGCCACCGGACCGGCTGCGTCGCATGATCATCTTCGCGGCGATCGGCGGAGCGGTCTCGGTCGCGCTCGGTGCATACGCGAAGGTGCACGACCCGACGGGCAAGACGCCGTTCGTGTGGATCTTCAGCGGACAGCCCGAGCTCAAGGTGTGGGTCGCCACGATCGCGGCCGCGCTGGCCCTGTTCCAGGAGTGGGTCGGGCGTCGTCTCTACGGCAAGCACGCGCAGGGAAGACGCAAGCCATGGATGCCTCAGGCGCACCGACTCGCCGGCACGCTCGCGTTCATCGTGGCCCTGCCGGTCGCCTACCAGTGCCTGTGGGCGATCGGGTTCCACAAGATCGTGAACCCGTGGTGGGCGGTGCACTCCATCGCCGGCTGTGTCGTGTTCGGCGCGTTCGTCACGAAGGTGCTGTGCGTGCGCAACCGCAAGCTGCCGCGCTGGGGTCTCCCCGTCGCGGGTGGTGTCGTCTTCGCCGCGCTGATGATCGCGTGGGCGACGACGTCAGTGTGGTGGTGGTTCAAGTTCGGGTTCCCGTCGTTCTGATGAGGAAGCAGCCGTGAAGCGCCTGACGAACGTGATCCAGATCATCGCGGTCTTGCTCGCCGCGTTCTTCATCGTGTGCCTGTTCACCTCGCAGTTCCCGCCGTGGAAGAGCGACAACAACGGCGGTCAGGCGGCGGCGAACACCACCGTCGTGTCCGCCGGAACCACTGCTGCCGGCGGAGGCGCGGCCACGACCGCGGCCGGCGGAGCCACAACTTCCGCGGCGGCCAGCACCGCCGATGGCAAGGCGCTCTACGAGACCAACTGCGCGACCTGCCACGGGAAGACCGGTGGCGGGGGGTTCGGGCCATCGCTCAAGGGGATCCAGAACAGCCTCTCCGAAGACCAGGAGACCTCGATCATCAAGAGCGGGCAGGGGTCGATGCCCGGGTTCGGCGGACAGCTCAGCGCGGAAGAGGTCGCGGCGATCGTCGCCTACACCCGCACCCTCGGGTGAGCCGCCGCTAGGCCTCCATCACGACTGGCACGATCATCGGCTTGCGGCGCGTGCGCTCGCTCACGAAGCGGCCGACCGCCTGACGAACGGTCTTCTGCAGCGACTCGATGTCGTGGGTCCCCGACGCGAACGCGTGCTCGACGGCGCGCCGTACATGATCGGTTGCCTCGTCGATGAGATCTTCGGCCTCCGGCACGTAGACCCACCCGCGGGTGATGATCTCGGGGCCGGTGATCACATTGCCGGTCGAGCCGTCGATCGTGAGGATGACGACGACCACGCCCTCCTCGGCGAGCACCCGCCGGTCGCGCAACACCCCGTGCCCGACGTCGCCGACGATGCCGTCGACGTAGAGGTAGCCCGCGGGCACGCGCCCGGCGAAGTCGATGCCCCCGTCGGAGAGCATGACCACATCTCCGTCCTCACACAGCAGGATGTTCGTGTCGGGGATCCCCATCTGGTTCGCGAGGCGGGCGTGGGCCGTGAGGTGCCTGAACTCGCCGTGCACCGGGATGAAGAGCTGAGGCTTGGCGATCGACATGAACATCTTGAGCTCTTCGGCTTGTGCGTGGCCCGTCGCGTGCACGTCGGCGACGCCCGAGTGCACCACCTCGGCGCCGAGTCTCAACAACCCGTCGATCACCTTGTTCACGTTGTGCTCGTTGCCGGGGATCGCGTGGGAGCTCAGGATGACGGTGTCGTCGCTCGTGAGCTTCAACCAGCGGTTGTCGCCGGACGCGAGGAGCGCCAACGCCGACATCGGCTCGCCCTGCGAGCCAGTCGACACGACGCACACCTTCCCCGGAGCCAGGTCGGCGAGGTCCTCGATGTCGACGAGCGACGCGTCGGGGATGTGCAGCAGCCCGAGCTCGCGAGCCATCCGCACGTTGCGCTTCACCGACAGACCGAGCGTGGCGACCACCCGGCCGCACGAGATCGCGGCGTCGGCGATCTGCTGGATGCGGTGGATGTGGCTCGCAAACGACGCCGTGATGATGCGTCGGCCGTCGTGCTCGCGGAAGAGGTTGATCAGCACACGACCGACGTCTCGCTCGGACGGCGCGTGCCCCGACTCCTCTGCGTTCGTCGAGTCGCTCAGCAGCAGCCGTACGCCTTCGCTCGACCCGATCGCGCCGATGCGAGACAGGTCGGTGCGCCGGTTGTCGACCGGAGTCAGGTCGAGCTTGAAGTCACCCGAGTGCAGGATCACGCCCTGCGGCGTGTGGAACGCGGTCGCGAACGCGTAAGGCACCGAGTGGGTGACCGGGATGAACTCGAGATCGAACGGACCCACCTTGCGGCGTTCGCCGTCCGCGACGGGGATGAGCTCGGTGCGACCGAGCAGCCCGGCCTCCTCGATGCGGCTCCGAGCGAGGCCGAGCGTGAGGGGGGAGCCGTAGATCGGGAACGACACATCGCGCAGCAGGAACGAGAGCCCGCCGACGTGATCCTCGTGACCGTGCGTCGCGACGCAGCCGTCGATGCGGTGCGCGTTCTCCCTGAGGTAGGTGAAGTCGGGGAGCACCAGGTCGATGCCCGGCATGTCGGCCTCGGGGAACATGAGACCGACGTCGAGGAGCATGATCCGTCCGTCGACCTCGATGCAGGCGCAGTTGCGTCCGATCTCGCCGAGTCCCCCGAGGAAGACGATGCGGACCGGATCAGCCACGGTTTGGTGAGCCCTCGGCTCGGCTCGTCACACCCGACGCAGGTTGTCGATGACCTGCCGCGCGCGCTCCTCGGTACCCGCGGGCGCAGGGCCGAGCGGGGGACGGCACTGACCGACTGCGTGGCCGAGCACGCGCATCATCGCCTTGGTCGGGATCGGGTTCGGGGTGTCGTCGCTGGTCTCGAACGTGTACGACTCGAGCAGGCGGGCGTTCGTCTCGCGCGCCGCGACGACGTCGCCCTTCTCGAACGACGAGATCATCTCGCCGTGCTCGACGCCCGACCAGTGCGTCGCGACCCCGATCACACCGACGGCGCCGATCGCGAGCAGCGGCAACGTGAACGAGTCGTCGCCGCTGTAGAGCTCGAGGCTGCTCGGGGCGCGGGCCAGCAGCACCGCTGACTCGGACGGGTTCCCTGCCGCGTCCTTGACCGCGACGATGTTCGTGACATCGCGCGCGAGGCGGAGCAGGAGGTCGGTCGACACCTTGCGACCGGTGCGAATCGGGATGTCGTAGACGATCACCGGCAGCGCGGTCGCGGCGGCGACGGCCTTGAAGTGCGCCTCGAGGCCGGCCTGCGAGGGTCGGTTGTAGTACGGCGTCACGACGAGGCACCCCGCGATGCCGAGCGCAGACGCCTTCGCCGTCATCTCGATCGCGTGATGGGTGTCGTTCGAGCCCGTGCCCGCGACGACCGGGATCGTCACCGCCTCGCTCACGGCCGCGAGCAGGTCGAGGTGCTCCGCGTCGGTGAGGGTGGGCGCCTCACCGGTCGTGCCCGCGATGACGAGGCCGTCGTTGCCGTTGGCCTGCAGCCAACGCGCGAGCGCGACCGCGGCATCGAGGTCGAGCGCGCCCTCCGCGTCGAACGGCGTCACCATCGCGGTGAGGACCGATCCAAACCGTCCTGCCATCTAGAAGCTCCCTTCTTCGGCTCGGTCGATGCCGAGCGTCAGCAAGAGGTCTTGGTGCAGCTCCATCCACACGTCGTGGTACGAGCCGCACATCACCCCGGTGAACTGCTTCTGGTCGCCCGCCCTCACCTTCTCGAGCGCGGTCGTGAGCCTGGGGGCGTAGGGCGCGTAGCGCGAAAGCTGGTCGGAGAACGCGACGCACACGCCTTGCGCATTGCGGTCGAGCGCGACGAGCCGTTCGACGACTGCCTTGTCGTACTCGGCGTCGGAGTGGTCGTTCGGGGCACGGTGGTCGCCCTCACCCGGGAACAGCTGCCAGTCGCCGCAGAGCTCCTTGAACTTCTCGTTGAGCGCGAGGAACGCGGGATACGCCTCGCGCATCCCCTCGTCGACGCCGGCGTCCTTCAGCTCGCGGGCGACGAGGTCAGCGGCCACCTGCTTGCCTTCGGCGGTCGGCATCCAGAGCCCGCGGGCTTCACGGAATTGCGCGAGCCCCTGCTCGAGCATCGGGATCAGCTGCGACTCGACCTTCGGGTCGGCGAGGCCCGTGAGCCGAGCGATGTCCTCGACGGTGCCGAAGCCCTTCACATGAAGGGCATGTACGACGAGCAGGTGCGGGTCGGATTGATGCGCCATCCGGCGCGAACCTACCAGCGGGCCCTGCCCGACCCGTTGAACTTGCGGTTACGCGACAGCACCCTCGGGCAGCGCGAACTCGCCGTACTCGGCGCCGGTGTCGACCCAGTCCTCGAACTGGATCACGCCGAGCTCCTCGAAGCGGTGACGCAGCCAGCCGTCGGCGGCATCGAGAAGGCCGAGCTTCTTGCAGTTCGGCACGATCTTGGAGAACAGCATCTGCTGGAAGAGGCCGCGGGTGTCGTCGCTCAAGATGTAGGGGATCATCACCTTCGGCGAGATGCCCATGCGCTCCCAGACCTCCTGCTGGAGGAACCGGTCGCGCATGCGGACCGACGCCTCGAACGCGAACTCCTGCCGCTCGCGGATCTCACTGGCCTCCATGCCCGCGTAGACCTCCTGCAGGCTGAGGACGCCGAACGCGACGTGGCGAGCCTCGTCGCTCATGACGTAGCGGAGCAGCTGCTTCAGGAGCGGCTCGGTGGTCATCTGGTGCATGAAGCCGAATGCGGCGAGCGCGAGGCCCTCGACCATGATCTGCATGCCGAGGTAGGTCATGTCCCAACGGCTGTCGTTCACGATGTCGTCGAGCAGCATCCGCAGATGGGCGTTGATCGGGTAGTGGCCCGAGAGCTTGGTGTCGAGGTACTTGGCGAACACTTCGACGTGACGGGCCTCGTCGACGACCTGCGTCGACGCGTAGAGCTTCGCGTCGTACCACGGGACGGTCTCGACGATCTTCGCCGTGCAGATCAACGCGCCCTGCTCGCCGTGCATGAATTGGCTCAGCGTCCAGTTCTGGCTCTCGATGCCGAACTCGAGCCACTCGGCGTCACCCCACTTCTCGACCGGTGAGCCGATGTAATGGTCGGGGTTCGTGCCGACGCCGCCTTGCGCTGCCGCCGCGTTCGCGATGACGACTGCCTCTTGGTCGACCTCGGTCTCCCAAGGCAGATCCGTCTCGCCGTTCCACTGGCCGGTCTTGGCCTTCTCGTAGAGCTTGCGCAGCGCGGGACGCGTCAGGTCGTAGTCCCAAGTGAACAGCGCGTCGGCGTTGTCCTTCACCGCATGGGCGATCGAGTCGACGTCGGTGTTCGTGACGGCGAGGATGGCCGCGACGTCGTTGACGTCTTCGCGGCCGATCATGTCGGAGATCTCAGTGCTCATGCTGTGCCTCGGTTCGAGAGAGCGGGGAACGCAGGGAGGACGAACTGGTCGATGAAGCGCTTGGCCGAGTCGGGATCGCCGAGGTCGACGAAGCGAGAGGGAGAGAAGAAGTAGGAGAGAACGACGCGGGCGAGCCACTCGGCGAGCTCGGCGGAACGGCCCGCGCCGATGTACGGCGCGAACCACGGCGTGAGGACGATGGTCGCGGAGTCGAAGATGCGGGGCAGGCCGTCCATCGTCATGTCGGCCAGCAGCTCACCGGGCTGCGACGCGAGCATCAGCTTGAGGTGCTCGTCGGCCCTGAGTGCCTGGGTCGCGGCGACGACGCCGCGCACCAACAGGTCTTCGTAGCCGTTCGCCTCTGCGAGGTGACCGTTCAGCTCGGCGAAGAACTCACGGTTCTCACGCTGGCGCAACGTCTCGTAGATGTTGTCCTTGCCGCCCGGGAAGAGCCGGTAGACGGTCGCTCGCGAGCAGCCCGCCTCACTGGCGATGTCGTCGATCGTGACCTTGGCCATCCCCCAGCGCTCGCAGCACGCCTTCACGGCGTCGAGCACGCGATCTTCGAGCGTGAGGTCGACGACGACCCCCGTGTCCGTCACATGTGAGACGATAAGACCAAAACCGTCTCACCGTCTATGGGCCGTTGGTCACACTGTCCTGGCTGGTTCTTTTGTCAGTTCGCCGGCTCTGAGCCGGCGAAACGACAAGAGATTCAACTGGGCAGCGAGTAGTCGGCGAAGCGGGAGCGCAGGTCCTTCTTCGAGAACTTGCCGACGGAGGTCTTCGGCACCTCCTCGATGAAGACCACGTCGTCGGGCAGCTGCCACTTCGCCAGCTTCGGCGCCAGGAAGTCGATGACCTCGGCCTTCGTGAGCTCCTCCCCTGGCTTCAGCACGACGCAGGCGAGCGGGCGCTCGGCCCACTTCGGATGGGGGACCCCGATGACCGCGGCCTCGGCGATCTTGGGATGGGCCATGAGCTCGTTCTCGATCTCGACCGAGCTGATCCACTCGCCGCCGGACTTGATGAGGTCCTTCGTGCGGTCGACGAGCCGGATGTAGCCGTGCTCGTCGATCGTGGCGACGTCGCCGGTCTTGAGCCACCCGTCCTCGGTGAACGACTCACCCGACCGCTCGTCGTTGTAATACGCCTTCGCGATCCACGGGCCCCGCACCTGCAGCTCGCCGCTCGACTCGCCGTCCCACGGGAGCGGGTCGATCGATCCGGGCTCGACGACGCGCTGCTCGACACCGAGCACGACGGTGCCGACAGTCGTGCGCAGGTCGGCCATCTCGTCGTCGGAGTCGGTCACGAGGGTCGACTTGATGCGCCCGACCGACGCGATGGGGCTCGTCTCGGTCATCCCCCATGCCTGGAGGATCGGGAGGCCGAGCTGCACGCGGTACGCCTCTGAGAGAGCCCGCGGCACCGCGGAGCCGCCGCACGGGATCGTCCGGAGGCTCGACGTGTCGCGACCCTTCAGCTCGGGAAGCACCTGCATCCAGATCGTCGGCACGCCCGCGGCGATCGTCACTCGCTCGTTCACGATGAGGTCTGCGATCGCCTTGCCCGAGAGGTCCGGGCCGGGCATCACGAGGGTCGCGCCGCACGCGACGGCGGCGTGGGCGAGGCCCCATGCGTTCGCGTGGAACATCGGCACCACCGGCAGGATCACGTCAGATTCGCGAGCCCCGAGCGATCCCGTCGTCGTCGCACCCATCGTGTGGAGGAATGTCGAGCGGTGGGAGTAGACGACACCCTTCGGGTTGCCGGTCGTGCCGCTCGTGTAGCACATCGACGCGGCCCGGTTCTCGTCGTCGACGCCGAACGTGACTGGTGAGGCCGCGGCCAACAGCTCCTCGTAGTCATGGATCTCGAACCCGTCGGCGCCTTCGTTCGGGACGGTGCCCTTGCCGTCGTCCATCACGACGAGGTGGCGGACTGTCTCGAACGTCTTGAGCAGCGGCCACAGCAGCGGGGTCAGCGAGCGGTCGACGAAGATCACCTCATCCTCGGCGTGGTTCGCGATGTAGGTGAGCTGCTCGGGGAACAGGCGGATGTTCAGCGTGTGGAGCACGCGCCCCGTGCACGGCGCCGCGAAGTACAGCTCGAGGTGGCGCGCCGTGTTCCACGCGAAGGTCGCGACCCGCCCGTCGTCGGAGATGCCGAGGTCGTCGAGCACTCCGCCCAGGCGGCGCGTGCGTTCGGCCCAGGCCCCGTACGTGAGGCGCTCGATCCCCGTCGCCGTCGCCGTGACGACCTCCTTGTCGGAGAACAGCTGCTCGGCCCGGCCGAACAGGTGCGGGATCGTGAGCGGGTAGTCCTGCATCAGGCCCTGCATGAGCGTTCCCCCGGAAGCTCGAACGGACAGTGACCCCAGACTAGGTCCGAAGCATTGCGCCGGCCCGCGGCCAGTACGCTCCGGAGCGCCGTGTCGTCCGCCGATCAGGCCGCCGAGCCCTTCCGCTTCGACCGTGGCCGCCTCACGCTGCTGCTCGTCCCCATAGGCGCGCTCGTCGTCATGGCCAACATCGGCACCGCGTTGGCGCCGACGCTCGTCAACCACCATCCGGCGCTGCTGATCACGCTCGACGCCCGCAATCGCCACCTCTTGCTCGTCGTCGCTGCGGGCATCGGCGCGGTCCCGTTCTTCGCGATCGGGTTCTTCAGGCTGCTCATCTCCGACCCGCTGTTCTTCCTCCTCGGACGTTGGTATGGCGAACCCGCGATGCAGTGGCTCGAAGCCAAGGCGGGGAAGGGCGCGACGAAGCAGCTGCGGTGGATCGAGCGCAAGTTCGCGCGCTATGGCTATCCGCTGGTCGCGATCATGCCCAACAACGCGATCTGCCTCTTCGCCGGATCCTCGGGCATGCGGCCTCGCACGTTCTGGACGCTCAACGTGCTCGGCACCATCGGCCGGCTCGTGTTCTTCTGGTACCTCGGCAAGGCGTTGCACGACCCGCTCACGAGGTTCCTCGACTGGGTCCAGCGCTACCAGTGGCCACTGCTCGCACTCTCCGTCGGCATCGTCATGGTGCAGGCGTTCCGCTCCCAGGGCCGAGGCGAGATCGAGCCGATCTCGGCGATCGAGGACGAGATCGAGGCGCTCACCATCGCGGCAGCCGAGCCGTCCGCCGACACCGCGGAGCAGACCGAGGCAGGCACGATCGCAGACGACGAGAACAGAGTCGCAGACGACGAGAACAACGACGTCCGGTAGGGTCGGGGCCTTGCACCGGGGGGTCGCGGTCGTCACAGGCGCCAGCAGCGGCATCGGCGCGGCGACCGCGAGGCAGCTCGCGAAAGAAGGCTTCGATGTCGTCATCGGCACGCGGCGCGTCGATCGGCTTCGAGAGGTTGCGGACGCGACTGGCGCGCGGGCGATGCCCCTCGACGTCGAGGACGACGCGTCCGTCGACGACTTCTGCGCAGCGATCGACGAGTGCCGCGTGCTCGTGAACAACGCAGGCGGCGCGCTCGGGCTCGACGCGGTCGAGAAGTCCGACCTCGATGACTGGCAGTGGATGTTCGACGCGAACGTCCTCGGCACGGTGCGGATGACGAAGGCGCTTCTGCCCAAGCTCGAGGCGAGCGGCGACGGGCACATCGTGCTCATGGGATCGGTCGCAGGTCTCGAGGGCTACATCGGCGGTGCCGGCTACAACGCCGCGAAGTTCGCAGTGCACGCCCTGCATCAGGTGTTGCGGATGGAGCTGCTCGGGCGGCCGATCCGCGTCACAGAGATCGACCCGGGCGCCTGCGAGACCGAGTTCTCACTCGTGCGCTTCGGTGGCGATGCGGCTCGCGCCGCGAAGGTCTACGAGGGCCTCACACCATTGACCGCGGACGACGTCGCCGAGTGTGTCGCGTTCGCAGTGACCCGACCTTCACATGTGAACATCGACCAGATCGTGCTGATGCCGCGCGACCAAGCCAATGCCCGCATGTTCCACCGCCGTACCTGACAAGCCGTACCGAACAGAAGGGAGCACCATGCCCGATCCCGTCTTCACCGGCGTCGCCGCCGCCATCGTCACGTTCTTCGACGAGCACGGCAGCGTCGACGCCGCATCCACCGCTCGCCACGCGTCGCACCTCGCCGAGCGTGGAGTCAACGCGATCGTGGTCGCCGGCACCACGGGCGAGGCATCCCATCTGTCGATGAAGGAACGGCTCACGCTGCTCGACGCCGTGCGTGCTGCGGTGCCTTCCGAGGTGCCCGTGATCATCGGCACCGGTGCCCTGCCGCCCGGCGTGAGCTCGGCCGAGCTCACCAAGCGTTCGATCGACCACGGTGCCGATGCGGCTGTCGCTCTGTCGCCCCACCACGGGGACGTGCGGGAGTACTACGAGGACATCGCATCTGCCGCGGGAACGTTTCCGGTGATCGCGTACCACTACCCCAAGGTCTCGATGAACGACGGCATCGCCATCGACGTGCTCCCCCTGCTCCCCATCGCGGGGCTGAAGGACTCGACCGGCGATCCGACCCGCATGCTCGAGCAGCTCGCGGTGTACGACGGCCCTGTCTACAGCGGCTCCGCGGCGATGGCGCTCTACGCGGGCGCGCTCGGCTGCACGGGTGCGATCCTCGCTGCCGCCAACCTCGAACCCGAGCTCGCAGCGAAGGCGTTCGGCGGCGACGTCGCGGCGCAACGTGCGCTCCTCGACGCTCACCGCATCGCGTCGTTCGACTCGCCCCACGGCCTCAAGCGCGAGCTGCAGGCGCGGTACAGCACGTCACCGCACTGCCGCCACCATCACGGCTAACCGCGCCGGCGGCGCAATGCGCCACCGAGTGCGCGAAGCATCGATTGTCGAGCGAAGCGAGAGGCGCCGCCCGAAGTGCAGCGGAGGACGGCGCCGAGACGTCAAAGGCCGAGCACTGCGTCGAGCCCGACCGTGAGACCCGGCGAATCCGCGACTGCCTTCACCGCGAGGAGCACGCCGGGCATGAACGAGCTGCGGTCGTAGGAGTCGTGGCGGATGGTGAGCGACTGACCCGTCGTGCCGAGCAGCACCTCTTGGTGCGCGACGAGCCCGCGCAACCGCACTGAGTGCACGTGGATGTCGCCCGGGCCGACGCCGCCCCGCGCGCCGGGGGTGACCTCGACCCGAGTCGGGTCGGCCGACCACTCGGACGACGCGTCGGCCATGCGCCGGGCCGTCATCATGGCGGTGCCGGACGGCGCGTCGACCTTCTGGTTGTGGTGCAGCTCGATGATCTCGGCGGTCTCGAAGAACGGGGCGGCGAGCTCGGCGAACCGCATCATCAGCACCGCGCCGATCGCGAAGTTGGGCGCGACGACGCAGTTGCTCGCAGTGAACAGGTGTCGGAGCTCGTCGAGCTCGACTTCGCCGAGTCCGGTCGTTCCCACGACCGCGTGCACCTGATGCATCGCACACCAGCGAAGGTTGCCCATCGCCGCGTCGGGCGTCGTGAAGTCGACCGCGACCTCGGCGTTCGCGTCGGCGAGCGCGCGAGGCGCCTCGGCGATCGTGATGCCGGGCGCAACGAGATCACCGGGGTGAAACGGGTCGACGGCTGCGACGAGCTCGAGGGTGGGATCTGATGCGACGGCTTCGCACACCGTCGCGCCCATGCGTCCTCCCGCACCGAACACCCCGACCCTGGTCGCCACGCGCCGCACGTTACCCACCGGCGCTACGGTCACCGTTCGACATAGGAGGAGGCGATGTATCCGGGCACCTACGCAGCCACCGCTCCCGACCGACCCGCAGTGATCATGGGCCGCTCGGGCGCCATCGTCACCTACCGCGAGCTGAACGAGCGCTCGATCCGCCTCGCGCGCCTCTTCCGCGACGCCGGGTTGCAGCGCGGCGACCACGTCGCGCTCTTCATGGAAAACCAGCCGCGGTTCCTGGAAGTCGTCTGGGCCGCGCTCCGGTCGGGGTTCTACATCACGACGATCAACAGCTACCTCACCGTCCCCGAGGTCGCATACATCGCCAACGACTGCGAGGCCAAGGTGCTCGTCACGTCGGCGGCGAAGGCCGAGATCGCGGGCGGCCTCACGGGCGAGAACGACATCCCGAACGTGCACGTGCGCCTGATGGTCGACGGCACGATCCCCGGGTTCGACAGCTACGAAGACGCGCTCGCAGCGACGTCGGCCGAGCCTCTTGACGACGAGACCATGGGCGCCGCGATGCTCTACTCGTCGGGCACGACCGGTCGGCCGAAAGGCGTGAAGCGCCCGCTCCCGAGCTACACGCCGAGCGATCCCGATCCGGCCGTCCTCGGCGGCAAGGTCGTGTACGGCTGGGGCGAAGACACGATCTACCTGTCCCCCGCGCCGATGTACCACGCCGCGCCGCTCGCGTTCTCGGTGAACGTGCAGCGGTTCGGCGGCACCGTCGTGATCATGGAGCACTTCGACGCGGCCGAAGCGATCGAGCTCATCGAGCGATACCGCATCACTCACTCGCAGTGGGTGCCGACGATGTTCGTCCGCATGCTCAAGCTGCCCGACGAGGTGCGGCTGCCGCACGACCTGTCGAGCCACCGCGTCGCGATCCACGCGGCCGCGCCGTGCCCCGTCGAGGTCAAGCGTCGGATGATCGAGTGGTGGGGCCCGATCCTCCTCGAGTACTACGCGGGCACCGAGGGCAACGGCGCCACGTTCATCGCCAGCGAGGACTGGCTGCAGCATCCCGGCTCGGTGGGCCGCGTCGCGATCGGCAAGCTCCACATCGTCGACGAGGAAGGCAACGACCTCCCGCCCAACACCGAGGGAACGATCTACTTCTCCGGTGCCGGGAAGTTCGAGTACCACAACGCGCCCGAGAAGACCGAAGGCTCGCGCCTCTCGGGTGGGCGCTCGACGCTCGGCGATGTCGGCTACGTCGACGACGACGGCTACCTGTTCCTGACCGACCGCAAGGCGTACATGATCATCTCGGGTGGCGTGAACATCTACCCGCGCGAGATCGAGGATGTGCTCGTCACCCACCCGAAGGTCGCGGACGTCGCCGTGTTCGGCATCCCCGACGACGACTTCGGCGAGCAGGTGAAGGCGGTCGTGCAAACGATCGACGGTGTCGAGCCATCAGACGACCTTGCGCGAGAGATCACCGCGTACGCGCGAGAGCGGCTTGCAGGGTTCAAGGTGCCGCGGTCGATCGACTTCGAGGCCGAGCTGCCGCGCCTGCCGACGGGAAAGCTCTACAAGCGGATCCTGCGGGATCGCTACATGGGGAAAACGACGACGATCGTCTGACCGCCAGCGAACGGGCGGGAGATTGATGATTGGGGGACCGAATGCCGCCCGCCAATCATCAATCCCAGCGGGCGAGGCGCTCGGTGAGCGTGCGTTTGGCCATCGGCCCGACGACCGCGAGCGACCGCGGCCCCGAGAGCACCTGCTGCGCGACACGCTGCACGTCATCACGGGTGACCGCCCGATAGCGATCGAGCTGCTCGTCGATGGTGCGCACATGCCCGCGCACCGTGAGCGATCCGCCGAGCCGCGCCATGCGGCTGCCCGAGTCCTCGAGCCCGAGCACGAGCGAGCCCTCGAGGTACCCGAGTGCGACGTCGAGCTCGTCGTGTGTGATGCCGTCGGTGCCGAGCTGGTCGATCTCCGCGTCGACGAGGTCGAGCACTTCGTCCACCCGCGCAGGGGTCGTCGCCGCGTAGATCGTCAGTGCGCCCGCGTCGCAGAACTCGGTGTGCGCGGAGTACACGGCGTACGCGAGGCCGCGGTCCTCGCGGATGGTCTGGAGCAGGCGGCTCGACATGCCCCCGCCGATCACATGGTTCAGCACCTCGAGGGCCTCCCGATCGGGATCGGTGCGAGTCAGCCCCCGGAAGCCGATCGCGAGGTGGGCCTGCTCGATCGACCGCTTCAAGACCGCGAGCGGCCGGCTGGGCAACGTGGGCTTGCTGCGGGGCACGGCCGAGGTGGCCCGCGCGGGTCCGAAGTGCGCCTCGACGTCGGCGACGACCTCCTCGTGGTCGATCAGCCCGGCTGCGGCGACGACGAACGCCGAGGGTCCGTAGTGCGCGCCGAAGAAAGAACGGATGTCTTCGGGAGCGATCGCCTCGACCGTGTCTGCGCTCCCCGCTGTCTCCCGACCGAGCGGGTGCTTCGGGAAGAGCGATTCGAACACGAGGGTGTGAACTCGATCGTCGGGCGTGTCCTCGTCCATGTGGAGCTCTTCGAGGATGACCTGACGCTCCGCGTCGATGTCGTCGTCACGCAGCGACGGACGCGTGAGCACGTCCGCGAGCAGCTCGACACCGAGGGCGACGTGCTTGCTCGGCAGGCGCGTGACGTACGCCGTGTACTCCTTGGCCGTGAACGCGTTCATGTCGCCACCGACCCGGTCGACGGCCTGCGCGATGTCACGGGCGCTGCGAGTGTCGCTGCCCTTGAAGAGCAGGTGTTCGAGGAAGTGCGAGACCCCGCTCAGCGAGTCGGGCTCGTCACGTGCGCCGACGCCTACCCAGACGCCGACGCACGCCGAGTGGGCCTCGGGCATTCGCTCACTGATGACACGAACACCCGAAGCCAGCTGCGTGCACTCGATGCGCGAGCCCTCAGCGACGGCGGCCGCCGCTGTTGCCGCCGCTGCGACACGGCCCGCGGCCGCGGTCGCCACTGCTGCTGCTGCGTGAGCCACTACCCGAAGGCGCGGACGCCGCAGCGGGGCCGAGGTCGCCGAACTGCTCACGAGCCTCCGCCTCGAACGAGTCCTCGAACGAGACGGATGCGCCGCTGGCTGCGCTCGACGACGAGCTTCCGCCGGAGAACCGGGGTGCCCGGCTGGCTCCACCGTCGCCGCCGCCCTCGACGGGCGCTTCTCCCTCATCGCCCTCGACGATCGGCGTGAGCGAGACCTTGCCGTTCGGGTCGATGTCGTCGACCCGCACCATGATCTCGTCGCCCAGCTCGAGCACGTCCTCGACCCGCTCGATGCGCTTGCCGCGCCCGAGCTTGGAGATGTGCACGAGACCGTCGCGGCCCGGGAGGATGTTCACGAACGCACCGAACTTGGTGATGTTCACGACCTTGCCCGGGTAGATCTCGCCGACCGATGCGCTCGGCGGGTTGATGATGAGGTCGATCTGACGGCGGGCCTCGGCGACCGCGCCACCGTCGACCGAGCCGATCGTGACGATGCCGACCTGGCCATCGTCGTCGACCGCGATGTCCGCGCCCGTCTCCTGCTGGATCGTGTTGATGACCTTGCCCTTGGGCCCGATCACCTCGCCGATCTTGTCCATCGGGATGTTGAAGCTGATGATCTTGGGCGCGGTCTCGTTGACCTCCGGCCGCGGCTCGGCGATGGCCGCGTGCATGACCTCGAGGATCTGCATGCGGGCGTCGCGAGCCTGCTGCAACGCGGCCGCGAGCACATCGGCGGGGATGCCGTCGATCTTCGTGTCGAGCTGCAGCGCCGTGATGAAGTCGGCGGTACCGGCGACCTTGAAGTCCATGTCGCCGAACGCGTCTTCCGCTCCGAGGATGTCAGTGAGCGTCGTGTACTTGCCTTCGGCGAACACGAGGCCCATGGCGATGCCCGCGACCGGTGCCTTGATCGGGACGCCTGCGTCCATGAGCGACAGCGTGGACGAGCAGACCGACGCCATCGACGTCGAGCCGTTCGAAGCGAGCACTTCGCTGACGAGGCGCAGGGTGTAGGAGAACTCCTCCTGGCTCGGCACGACTGGCAGCAGCGCGCGCTCCGCGAGCAGCCCGTGGCCGATCTCGCGACGCTTGGGCGACCCCACCCGACCGACCTCGCCGTTCGCCGACGGGGGCATGTTGTAGTGGTGCATGTAGCGCTTGTTGGTGTCGGGACCGATCGTGTCGAGCAGCTGGTTCATGCGGGGCATGCCGAGCGTGCAGACGTTGAGCACCTGCGTCTCGCCGCGCTGGAACAGGCCCGAGCCGTGCGCAGTGGGCACGATGCCGACCTCGGCTGACAAGGCGCGGATGTCCGTCGGACCACGGCCGTCGATGCGCTGACCGTCCTCGACGATGCGCTTGCGCACGAGCTTCTTCGTGAGCGAGCGGACCGCCTCCTTGATCTCCTTCTCGCGGCCTTCGAACTCGCCGCTGAGCTCGGCGGCGATCTCGGCTCCGGCCTTGTCGATGGCCTCGTTGCGCTCGGCCTTGATGACGAGGCGAGTCGCAGGCTCGAGCTTCGACGCGCCGACCGCGCTCACGCGCTCGAACACGTCGTCGCCGTAGTCGAGGACCGGCGTGTACTCGAGCGGCTCGCGGGTGCCCGCGGCCTTCACGAGGTCGCGCTGCAGTGCGATCGACTCCTTGATCCACACCTTCGAGGCCTCGAGGCCCGCGGCGATGACGTCCTCGCTGACCTTCGGAGCGCCGTCCTCGTAGTACTGCCAGGCCCGCTCGGTGCCGCCCGCCTCGACCATCATGATCGCGACGTCGCCGTCAGGGAGCTGACGGCCGGCGACGACGAGCTCGAACGTGCTGGCGTCACCTTCTTCGTAGGTGGGATGGGCGATCCACTCGCCGTCGGTGCTGTATGCGACGCGTACTGCGCCGATCGGCCCGTCGAACGGGATGCCCGAGATCATGAGTGACGCCGACGCCGCGTTGATCGCGAGCACGTCGTGCGGGTTCTCCTGATCCGCTCCGAGCACCGTGACGACAACCTGGGTCTCGTTGCGGTAGCCGTCGGGGAACGACGGTCGCAGCGGCCGGTCGATCAGACGGCAGGTGAGGATCGCGAGGTCGCTAGGCCGACCCTCGCGGCGGAAGAACGACCCGGGGATCTTCCCCGCGGCATACGCGCGCTCTTCGACGTCGACGGTCAAAGGAAAGAAGTCGATGCCCTCACGAACGCCCTTCGCGGCGTTCGCGGTGACCAGGGCGACGGTCTCGCCGATCTGTCCGACGACCGCGCCCTGGCTCTGTTGTGCCAGCCGGCCGGTCTCGAACGTAAGTGTCTTGTCGGTGCCGCTGATCGGCGCCGATACGGATGTGATGTCCGCCACGCGGACCTCCTCTCGGGTGCTCGCCCCTTGGCGGCCCCGTTCTGGAGCGGCGGTGGCCAGTTCCCAGTCGGCAACCTCCCAACCCCGGCTGATTCTCAGGCGTGGGTTCGGGAGATCGGCGACTGGCAGCTGACCTCGGAGCCGCTCGTGCTTCTTTGTTGCGTTGTCTTAGCGGCGCAGGCCGAGCTTCGCGATGACTGCGCGGTAGCGCTCGACGTCGTTCGCACGGACGTAGTCGAGGAGGCGACGGCGGCGACCGACCAGCATGAGGAGCCCCCGGCGGCTGTGGTGGTCCTTCTTGTGGACCTTCAGATGCTCGGTGAGCTGGTTGATGCGGTCGGTCAGGAGCGCGATCTGCACCTCGGGCGACCCCGTGTCGGTGTCGTGGAGGCGGTGCGCGGCAATCGTCGTGGACTTCTCGGGCATGTGCTCGCTTTCTGCTTCGGCGCCACGGTGGCGAGGAAGACGCGCCGGGGGTGATCGACTGTCTCGACCACGGAGGCGCATCACATCGCAGCGGAGATGCCGCGATGGACCCGGTCAGGCTACCAGGACCGCCCTGGCCGCGGCCACGTCAGCTCGCATCTGCTCGACGAGAGCCTCCACCGAGTCGAACCGCACCTCGTCTCGGAGCTTGGCCACGAACCGCACCTTGGCCAGCTCACCGTAGAGATCGCCATCGAACCCCAGCAGATAGGCCTCGAGCAGGGAGTACGGCTGGTCGGAGTAGAACGTCGGCCGGCGGCCGAGCGAGAGGGCGGCAGGATGCACCGAACCATCCGGACGCTCGTACCACCCGGCATAGATGCCGTCGGCGGGGAGGGCGATGCCCGGCGGCACGGCCACATTCGCGGTCGGGAAGCCGAGCTGGCGACCGCGCCGATCGCCCTCGACGACCGGTCCCCAGACCTCGTGGTGGCGACCGAGCATGGCGGTCGCGGTGTCCAGGTCACCCCGGCCGAGCGCCTGGCGGATCGCCGTCGACGACACCGCCTCTCGGTCGCCCGTCGTGGTCACCAAGCCGAGGGGCTCGACCTCGAAGCCGTGGATGGCTCCCATCGAGCGGAGCAGCTCGACGTTGCCGCGACGTTTGTTCCCGAAGTGGAAGTCCTCGCCGATGACGACACCCCGCGCGTGCAGGCACTCGACGAGCACCTGCTCGACGAAGTCCTCCGCCGGCTCGGCCGCACGGCGCTCGTCGAACGTGAGCACCACCGTGTAGTCGACGCCAGTCGCCTTGATGCGCGACAAGCGTTGCTCGAGATCGGTGAGGAGCATCGGAGCGGACTCGGGTCGCACAACTGCGGCCGGATGACGATCGAACGTCACGACGGCGGAGCGCGCGCCGAGCTCGGCCGCCCGCAGCTTCACCTCGGCGATCACCGCACGGTGACCCAGGTGGACGCCGTCGTACGCACCGATCGTGATCACGCTCCCTTCCGCGGGGCGCGGACACGGGTCGCCGTCGCGGATCACCTCCACAGCCCGGACCCTAACGTCACGTCGCCGCCGCGAGGACGACGGCGGGCTTCACCGCGTCGGCCTTGTCAGTGGACTCGTAGACCGCGAGCAGCGTCCCCGCCTCGTCCAGCACGGCCCACGGCCCGTCGCCCTGGATCCGCAGCACGTCGCGCGTGAGCACCTTCCCGTGCGCGACGGCAGCAGCAATCGCCGCATCGACGGACGTCGACGACATGTCGCGCAGCGCGACAGCGGCGGGCTGCAGCACGAGCGTGTCGACTTCGTGTGCTTCGTCCTCACCGAACGACCCGATGCGCGTGCGGCGGAGGGCGCGCAGATGCGCACCGCCACCGAGCGCATGCCCGAGATCGGCCGCCAGTGACCGCACATAAGTGCCAGAAGAGCACTCGACCTCGACGCGGTACACGAGCGGATCGGGCGACGATTCGACCTCGAATCGGTAGACGGTCACGGGCCGCGCGTCGCGCTCCACCTCGATGCCCTCGCGGGCGAGCTCGTGCAATCGCCGGCCGTCGACCTTCAGCGCCGACACCATCGGCGGCACCTGCATGATCGGGCCGGTCAGCGTCGCGGCGGCCGCGGCAACCTCACCCGTCACCAGGGTCATCTCGTGCGTCGCGGTCGTCTCGCCCGACGAGTCGAGCGTCGAGGTCTCCCGACCGAACACCACCTCGCCGGTGTAGGTCTTCGGCAGCGCGGTGAGGAATCGCAGCAGGCGAGTTGCCCTGCCCACACCCAGCAACAGCACCCCGGTCGCGTCGGGATCGAGCGTGCCCGCGTGCCCGACGCGCCGCTCACCCAACACCTTTCGAGCCCGGGCGACGACGTCGTGCGAGGTCCAGCCGGCTTGCTTGTCGACCACCGAGAACCCGTCAGGCATCGTCTTCCGTCGCCGGGGTCGTCGTCGCGAGCCTCGTCGAGTGGGGGCAGCTCGCGGAGGATCTCGTCGACCCGCTCGCCCGTGCGCACGCCGGTGTCCGGCTTGAACGTGAGCATCGGCGTCCTCTTCAGGCGCGCTTGCCGGCCGATCGCCGCCTGGATCGCGACACGGGCATCGCCGAGGGCCTCGAGCACCTCGTCGTCCTTCGCCTCCCCGAGGAGGCTGTCGAACCACACCACGGCGCGGCGAAGATCGGGATCGACTTCGACCGAGGTGATGGCCACGAGCTCGAGTCGCTCGTCGTCGAGGCGCTCGATCTCCTCGGCCGCGATCTCCCGTACGAGCTCGTTCACCCTCAACGTGCGGGGGTACTGGCGCGTCGGCTGCGCACGCGGTCGCCTCGGCTTCCTCACTCGAGCCACCTCCTCTCGGCGTTCAGCACCTCGACCTCGGGGCGCGACCACACGAACCGCTCGACCTCGTCGATCACATCTGAAGCGTGTTGCGCCGTGCCCGACACGACTGCGAACCCGAGCTCGGCGCGCTGCCACTGGTCGTGATGGTCGACCTCGGCCGCCGCGACGGCGAACCGCCGACGAGCCCCTTCGACGATGCTCTTCACCACGCTGCGCTTCATCTTCAGAGATCGCGCCTCGTTGAGATGCAAATCGACGGTGAGAGTCAGCACGTGCACGGCTCGGCTCCCGCGGCTCAGCTGCGCGGGATCTCGCGCTCCTCGAACGTCTCGATGATGTCGCCCTGCTTGAGATCCTGGAAGTCGGAGAGGCCGATGCCGCACTCGAAGCCGGCGTTCACCTCGCGGACGTCGTCCTTGAAGCGCCGCAGCGACTGGATCGCGCCCTTCCAGATGATCGTGCCCTCGCGGAGGAAGCGCACCTTCGAGCCGCGTGTGATCGTGCCGCTGAGCACGTAGCAGCCGGCGATGCCACCGATGCGGGGAACACGGAAGACCTCGCGGACCTCGGCCTCGCCGGTGACGATCTCTTCGAACTCGGGAGCGAGCATGCCGACCATGGCGTTCTCGATGTCCTCGAGCACCTGGTAGATGATCTCGTACGTCCGGATCTCGACGTCTTCGGTGTCGGCAAGCTCACGAGCCTTGCGATCGGGCCGCACGTTGAAGCCGATGATCGTCGCGTTCGTCGCCGATGCGAGGGTGATGTCGTTCTCGGTGATGCCACCGACACCGCGGTGCACGAATGCGAGCTTCACCTCGTCGCGCTCGAGCTTGCGGAGGCTCTCGGTGAGCGCCTCGAGCGACCCTTGCACGTCGGCCTTCACGATCAGGTTCAGCGTCGCCGCCTCACCCTTCTGGATCTGATCGAAGATGTCCTCGAGCTTCACGCCGCGATGGGTGACCGCAGCCATGCCGCGCTGGTTCTTGAGCCGCTGGCGCTGCTCACGTGCCTCGGCGACGGTCTTCGCGGTCTTGAGGTCGGGGGCGACCCGGAACTCGTCGCCTGCGCCCGGCACCGTCGACAGGCCGAGCACCTGCACCGGCGTCGAAGGAAACGCCTCCTTGACCTGCTCGCCGAGGTCGTCGATCAGCGCCCGCACGCTTCCCCAGGCCGCGCCCGCCACGATCGGATCGCCGACCTTGAGCGTTCCCTTGTCGACGAGCACGGTGGCGACCGGCCCACGGCCGACGTCGAGGTTCGCTTCGAGGACGACGCCCTTCGCACGACCCTCGGGGTTCGCGGTGAGCTCCTCGACATCGGCGACGACGATGAGCTGCTCGAGCAGATCGTCGATGCCGAGGTCTTGCAGCGCCGACATCTCGACGACGATCGTGTCGCCGCCCCACGCCTCGGGCACGAGCCCTTGCTCGGAGAGCTGCTGCATGACGCGTGCGGGATCGGCGTTGTTGCGGTCGATCTTGTTGACCGCAACGACGATCGGCACGTCGGCCGCCCTGGCGTGGTTGATCGCCTCGACGGTCTGGGGCATCACGCCGTCGTCGGCCGCGACGACGAGCACGACGATGTCGGTGACCTCGGCCCCGCGAGCTCGCATCTTGGTGAACGCCTCGTGGCCGGGCGTGTCGATGAACGTGATCAGGCGCCCGTCCCTCTCGGTCTGGTAGGCGCCGATGTGCTGTGTGATGCCGCCGGCCTCGCCCGCGACGACGTTCGCCGAGCGGATGCGGTCGAGCAGCAGCGTCTTGCCGTGGTCGACATGGCCCATCACGGTGATGACCGGCGGGCGTGCGCGCTGCGCGTCGGGATCGTCGTCATCGTCGTCGTTGAACAGCTGCTGGAGCTCGAACTCCTCTTGTTGTCCGGGTTCGATGAGCAGGAGGTCCGCGCCGATCTCGAGCGCGAACAGCTCCATCTGCTCGTCGGTGAGCGACATGGTCGCGGTGACCATCGCCCCTTGCTGCAACAGGTAGCGCACGACGTCGGCTGCAGTGCGATTCAGCTTGGGAGCGAGCTCCTGGGCACTCGCGCCGCGCTCGATCACGATGGTGCCCTCGGGCACCGGCGCGTCGGTCGCCGAATACGTCGGTGACGACTGCGGCTGCAGCTCCTCCATGTTCCGACGACGACGGCGCTTGGGACGCGACTGACGGCGCTGACCCGAGCCTCGGCCCTGACCGGGGCCACCGGGACCGCCCGGTCCACCGGGTCCGCCTGGACCGCCACCCGGGCGACTGAAGCCGCCGGGTCGCCCCCCTCCTCCACCAGGTCCGCCGCCTGGTCCACCAGTCGTTCCCGTGCGCGGCGGGCCACCCGGACGCGCGGGGTACGGACCCCGACCGCCGGCTCCCCCGCCGCCTCCACTTGGCGTGCGCGCGGGCGCGGGACCGCGACCGCCCATGCCGGGGGGCGGCGGGATCGGCTTGCCGCTCTGCGACCGCGGGGGCCCGGGCGGCGGGGGGATCGGCTTGCCACTCGACGAGCGAGGCGGCGCACTGGGCGCAGCCGCACTGGCCGAAGCCGCGATGGGTGCAGTCGCGCTGGGTGCAGTCGAGCTCGGCGCGGGGGCGCTCACCGACGCGGCGGCGGGCGCGGGCGCCTGCACGGGGGCGGGTGCCGCGGGCGGGGTCTGCACGATCGGCGGCGCTGCGGGCCTCGGGGACGGCGCCGACGGGGCTGGCGCCGACGGGACCGGCGCGCTCGGCGCCGGACGCGGAGCCGGGCGCTCGGTCACGGTCGACGACGTCTGTCGGGCCGCGGGGGTGAGCGGCTGGTTGTACGTGTCGGGCTCGAGCGGCCGGCTTCGCACGACGCGGTGCTCGGGCGTCGGGGCCTCCACCGGGGCGGCTGCCGCAGGCACGACGACTTCAGGCTCCTCCACGATGGGAGCGACGGGCTCAGGAGCGGGAGCGGGTGCCACCGGCGCGGGCACGGCGGGCACCACGGGCGCCGGCGAGGGCTCGACGGCGGCCGGCAGCTCGATCTCGGGCTCGGCCACGGCGACAGCCGCGGGCTCGTCGACCGACGTGGCCCCGGCCTTCTTCGTCGTCTTCGCCGCGGCCTTCGCAGGCTTCGCAGGCTTCTCCTCGACCGGCTGCTCGGCCCGGATCAGCCCTTCACGCTCGGCCCGCCGCCGTACACGATCCGCCTGCGCCTCTTCGATGCTCGACGAATGACTCTTCACGCCGATGCCGAGCGCGACAGCCAGGTCGAGCGTCTCCTTGTTGGTCATCCCGAGCTCTTTGGCCAGCTCGTGGAGGCGGATCTTTGCGGGCAAGGGTGCGGTCAGCCTTTCGGATGGGAGATGTGAATCGGTTCTCGTGCGCGCCAGCCGATGCGGCTGTCGAGCGCGGCAGGTCATTCTCGCATGTCCGGGCGGAAATCCGCCCATCGCTCGACCAACGTGCGCAGTCGAGCGTAGGCGCCGGGGCCGAGGGGGTGCCGCAACGCCCTGCCCAGGCTGTCTTTTCGGGCGGCTCGGTCGATGCAGCCCAGGTCATCCGCGCAGAGCCACGCGCCCCTCCCGGGCAGCGTGCGCCCGATCGCGACGCCACCCGCACCGTCCGCGACGACCCTCACCAACACCTCGGGGCTGCGGCGCCGGCGACAGCCGACGCAGGTGCGGATCGGGCCGGCGTCAGCCTTCGTCGGTCGCCACCTCGGGTGCCGACGCGTCGACGGCCGCTTCGGCGAGCACCTCTGCCTCGCCCAGGTCGGTCGTCTCGGTCTCGATCACGGTGGTCAACGTCTCGTCGGTCGCAGTGCCATCCTGCCAGGAGCCGGCAGACACGGCCTCGCCGCCCTCCGCGTCGTGCCACTCCATCTCGCCGGTCTCAGGGTTCTCGATCCATTGGCCCTGCGCCCACTCGTCGCTCTGGTAGCGCTCCTCGTCGGCGAGCTGGGTCTCGCTCTTGATGTCGACGCGCCACCCGGTGAGGCGCGCGGCGAGGCGCGCGTTCTGGCCTTCCTTCCCGATCGCCAGCGACAGCTGGTAGTCGGGCACGATGACCTCGGCATTGCCCGCGTCCTCGTGGATGCGGACCTCCTTCACCTTCGCCGGCGACAGCGCCTTCGCGACGAAGTCGGCCGGGTCGTCAGAGAAGGGGACGATGTCGATCTTCTCGCCGCGCAGCTCGTTCACGACCATGCGGACGCGAGCGCCCCGCGCACCAACGCACGCACCGACGGGGTCGACGTTGTGGTCGTTCGACCAGACCGCGATCTTCGTGCGATGGCCTGGCTCACGAGCGCAGGCCTTGATCTCGACGACGCCGTCCGCGATCTCGGGCACTTCCAGCTCGAACAGACGCTTGATGAGACCGGGATGGGTGCGGCTCACGACGATCTGCGGACCCTTCGACGTGCGGCGCACCTCGACGATGTAGGCCTTGAGGCGCGTGCCGGGCTCGGGTCGCTCGTACGGCACCTGCTCGGCCTGCGGCAGCAACGCCTCGACCTTGCCGAGGTCGAGCAGCGTGTAGCGCTGGTCGCTCTGCTGGATGATGCCGGTGACGATGTCGCCCTCGCGGCCCGCGTACTCCTCGTACTTGCGCTCGCGCTCGGCCTCGCGGATGCGCTGGCCCATGACCTGCTTGGCCGTCTGCGCGGCGATGCGCCCGAAGTCGGCGGGCGTGTCGTCGCGCGGGTTGACCCAGTTGCCTTCCTCGTCGATGTCGTAGGCCATCACCTTGATGTCGCCGGTGAAGGCGTCGATCTCGACCTCGGCCTCGTCGCCCGCTCCGGGCATGCGCTTGTAGGCCGACGCGAGCGCGTCGGCGAGAGCCTGGAGCAGCACGTCGACCGAGATCCCCTTCTCGGCGGCGAGGAGCTTGAGGGCGTCCATCATGTCGGGGTTGCCGGTGCTCACCGCGCGGCCTCCTTCGCAGATTCGGACTTGCGCCGCGGCGCGCCCTTGGGCGCCTTCGGCCCACTGCTCTTCGGTTTCGGCGTCTTGGGCGGCGGACCCCACTCGAACACTGTGCGCGCCCGCTCGACGTCCGCGTAGCCGAGGGCGCGGGTGACCGGTCCGTCCTTCGTGGACGTGGTGATGACGATGCCCGAGTCGTCGGCGGACGTCAGCAGACCGGTGACGCGACGCTCGCCTTCCACTCCGGGTTGTGTGCGCACTGCGACCTGCTGGCCGACGGCGCGGAGGAAGTGGGCCGGAGTGCGCAACGGCCGCTCGAGCCCAGGGCTCGACACCTCGAGGGTGTAGTGGCCCGAGATCGGGTCGTGGACGTCGAGCTCACGCGAGACGATGCGGGTCGCCTCGGTGATCGCGTCGATGTCGATGGACGTGCCATCGGCCCGCTCGACGGTGACCCGAAGCAGGCCGCCCGCGAGCTCGATGTCGGACACCTCGATGCCGAGGTCGGCGAGCGGCGTCGCGACAATCGTCTGCAGCTTCTGGGTTGCCGTGGTCATCGACCGCTCACCTCCTCTTCACCTGTTCACCTTACCCGGACTTCACTTCCGGACTGACTGTGCGCCGACGAAACAGAAGGCGTGGGCAGCGCCCACGCCTTCAGTCGACGCATGATCAGACTGAAACGAACTGCCGAAAGTATACCGGGGGGCGGCTCAGTAGGCCCGGCCTACGGTGGCCAAGAGGCCCGGTTCTGCATCGTCGAGGGGCAATGAGCCGTCCTCTCGGCGCAGGCAGCGCACGGTCACGCCGTCGGCTCTCATCCGTTCCTCGCCCTCGGCACCGACCACGGACCACGGCAGGCGAGCGAAGCCGTCCGCCGCGGCTTCGACGGCCTCGTCGACGGTGTCGACCGAGGTGGTGCGACCCTCGAGCCGCCCCGTGGCCTCCGCGAGCAGCTCGCCCTGGATGTGCTCGAGGAGCGAGAGCACGCGCGGCGCGGCCTCGGCGACTGGGACCGTGTCCTTGGCGCCCGAGTCTCGCCGGGCGAGTGTGACGACCCCCGACGCGAGGTCGCGGGGCCCGACCTCGACCCTGACCGGCACGCCCTTCAGCTCCCAGTCCACGACCCGGCGACCGAACGACACGTCGGTGCGGGTGTCGATCTGGGTGCGCACGTCGACGCCTTTGAGCTCGCGGGCGAGTCGTTCGGCGGCCTCGCCCGCGCCGTCGTCGCCACGGATGAGCAGCACCACGACCTGGATGGGAGCGAGACGGGGAGGGACGCGCAGCCCCGCGTCGTCGCCGTGGCACATGATCAGGCCGCCGACCATCCGGGTCGACGAGCCCCACGACGTCTGCCACACGTACTCGAGTGAGCCGGACTCGGACGAGTACTGCGTGTCGAACACCTTGGCGAAGTTCTGGCCGAGCTCGTGACTGGTGCCCATCTGCAGCGCCTTGCCGTCACCCATCATCGCCTCGACGGTCAACGTGTTGATCGCACCGGGGAACCGCTCACGGGCGGTCTTGCGACCGGGCAGCACCGGGATCGCGAGCACGTTCACCATGAAGTCCGCGTAGACGTCGTAGAGGATCTTCGCGGCATAGGCGGCCGCTTCTTCCTGCGTCGCGTGGCAGGTGTGGCCCTCTTGCCAGAGGAACTCGGTCGTGCGGAGGAAGATGCGCGGCCGTAGCTCCCAGCGCACGACGTTCGCCCACTGGTTCACGAGCAGAGGAAGGTCGCGATAGCTCTGCACCCACTTGGAGAAGTAGGTGTTGACGATGGTCTCGCTCGTGGGCCGCACGACGACCGGCTCGGCGAGCTCCTCTCCCCCGGCATGGGTCACGACCGCGAGCTCGGGTGCGAAGCCCTCGACGTGGTCGGCCTCACGCTTCAGGTAGCTCTCGGGGATGAACAGCGGGAAGTACGCGTTCGCCGCGCCCGCGGCCTTGATGCGGGCGTCCATCTCGGCCTGCATGCGCTCCCACAACGCGAAGCCGTAGGGGCGGATGACCATCGTGCCGCGCACCGGCCCGTTGTCCGCGAGCTCCGCCTTCGCGACGACGTCCTGGTACCACCGAGGGAAGTCCTCGGATTGAGCGGTGAGCACACTGCCCTTGGCCATCTGGTGAGGCTAGTTGCCGCCCCCCGCTGGTTCGTTTGAACTAACGAACGCGCTTGCGGATGAGCTCGACGCGCTCTTCGCTCGAGTTCGCGTCCGCGCCGCGATCTTCGAGCAACGCGGCCCGATCGGCCTCGGCCTCGGCCGCTGCGTTCGGATCGGCCTGCGCGAGCGCGGCCTCGGGCCCTTCCTTCACGTACACCTCGGCGAGGCGGACGAGCTCGTCGACCATCGCCGACTCGGGCACGACGCGCACGACCTCACCCTTGATGAAGAGGTGACCGCGGTGGCGTCCGGCGGCGATGCCGATGTCAGCCGAGCGCGCCTCGCCCGGCCCGTTCACCACGCAACCCATCACGGCGACCTGGATCGGGAGGCTCATCCCCTCGAGCGCGCGCTGTGCAGCCTCGGCCACGGCGATGACGTCGATCTCAGCGCGGCCGCACGAGGGGCACGCGATCAGGTCGAGCCCGCGGCGCTCGCGAAGGCCCATCGACTCGAGCAGCACCCGGCCCGCCTTCGCCTCCTCGACCGGGTCTGCGGTCAGGGAGTAGCGGATCGTGTCGCCGATTCCCTCGGCGAGCAATGTGGCGATCCCCGCAGTGGCCTTCACGATGCCTTGCGGCATCGGGCCAGCTTCGGTGACGCCGAGGTGCAACGGATGGTCGGTGACGTCAGCGAGGCGGCGATACGCGTCGATCATCACAGCGACGTTCGACGACTTCACCGAGATCTCGATGAGGTCGTAGCCGACGTCCTCGAAGTAGCCGATCTCCTTCTTCGCCGACTCGACCATCGCCTCGGCCGTCGGGCCGCCGAACTGCTCGTAGAGCTCGGGATCGAGCGAACCCGCGTTGACGCCGATGCGACACGAGATGCCGCGGTCACGCGCTTCGGAAGCGACCAGCTTGATGTGCTCCGGCTTGCGGATGTTGCCCGGGTTGAGGCGGAGCTGGTGCACGCCGGCATCGAGCGCGGCGAGCGCGAGCTTGTGCTGGAAGTGGATGTCGGCCACGACGGGCAGGGGCGAGCGAGGGACGATGCGGGCCAGGCCCTCGGCCGCCTCGGTCTCGTTGCAAGTGCAACGGACGATGTCACATCCCGCGCCAGCGAGCGCGTAGATCTGCCCGAGCGTGCCCTCGACGTCGGCCGTCTTGGTCGTCGTCATCGACTGGATGCTGATCGGGGCATCGCCTCCGACCGCGACCTTGCCGACCTGGATCTGACGGGTACGGCGACGGTCGTACCGCTCGCTCACTGCCCGAAGGGGTTGCGCAGCGGGTCGGAGAGGTCGAGCCACAGCGAGGAGACGAACACGAGACCCATCAGCAGCACGACGGCGTACGTGAGCGGCATCAGCTTCGCGACGTCGACCTGGTAGCGCCTGCCCTTGCGAGAGCGGATCTTCTCGTAGGTGCCGATGGCGATGTGCCCACCGTCGAGCGGGAGCAACGGCACCAGGTTGAAGATGCCCACGAAGATGTTGATGGCGATGAGGAACCGCAGCAGCTCGGGCACGCCGGACTGGGCCGCCTGGGAGGCGAGGCGGACTGCGCCGACGGGCGACAGCGGGCGATCACCCTGTGAAGGCGCACTGCTGCCGCTGCCCGACCCCGAGGAGTCCGCGCTGGACGGGGGCCTGCCGAGCAACGTGTCGACATAGTGCGACAGACCGCTCGGCGAGAAGAAGGCTCCGAGCGCCTTGATCGACTCCCACGTCAGCACGCGGAACGTCGTGACTGCGTCTTGTGCGGCGGAGAACACTCCCTGGTGCACGTAGGGGTAGTGGGCACCGACGCCGAGGAAGCCGACCGGCTTGCCCTCGGGGTTGTGGTCCTCGAGCGTCGCAGTCGTCTCGAACGTCTGCCCGCCGCGCGCGTACTCGATCGCGATCGTCTGGCCGGGACGGGCCTGGATCAGCTCGACCGCATGATCGAAGTCGCTCACGGGGATGCCGTCGACCGAGACGATCTTGTCGCCGACCTTCAGCCCGGCTGCGATCGCGGGGCTCGTCTGCGTGTCGCCGAGGCGCGAGAGTGAGCCGACGGTCCACACGCTGTTCTGCTGCTGCCCGTAGAAGGCGAACAGACAGAACAGCAGGACGACCGCCATGATGAAGTGCATCATCGAGCCGGCCGAAGCGACGCTCATCTTCCGCCAGTAGGGCTTGTTCTTGTAGGCGCGCGGCTCGTCCTCGGGAGCGACTGGGTCGAGGTTGTGCATCCCGATGATGCGAACGTAGGCGCCCGCGGGGATTGCCTTCAGTCCGTACTCGGTCTCGCCCTTGTGGAATGACCAGATGCGGGGACCGAAGCCGAGGAAGAACTCGGTGACCTTCATCCCCGCCGACTTCGCGGTGAGGTAGTGGCCGAGCTCGTGCATGAAGATCATCACGAGCAGCGCGACCACGACGATGACAGCGGACACCGACCCGAGCACGCCGAGTGCGAGGATGCCCGCGATCAGCAGGATCAAGCCGATGCGCGACCCAGGTGCGGTTGCTCCCGATGTCTCGGCGCCCGGCTCCTGGATGTCGGTCATCGCTGCAGTTTGCTCCTCTATTCCGCAGTGCGCCTACGGCGCTCTGACGGCTTGCCGCTGCCGGATCACCCGATCCGCGACGGCCCTGGCCGTGCGGTCGGCTGCGATCACAGCGTCCACCGAGTCCGCCGAGTTCCCATCATGCCGGGAAAGCACCTCGGAGAGGACGTCGGGGATCGCTGTCCACGGGATCTCGCCGGCCAGGAACGAGGCGACGGCGACCTCGTTCGCGGCGTTCAACCAGGCAGGAGCCGTGCCGCCGACACGCCCGGCCTCGTAAGCGAGACGCAGGCAGGTGAACGTCTCGATGTCAGGGGCCTCGAAGTCGAGGCGGCCGGTCGCGGCCCAGTCCAAGCGCCCGAACGGGGTGCCGATGCGATCTGGGTAGGCCAAGGCGTATCCGATCGGCAGGCGCATGTCCGGCAATGAGAGCTGGGCGATCATCGCCCCGTCGGTGAACTCGACCATCGAGTGCACGATCGACTGCGGATGCACGACGACCTCGATCTGGTCGTAGCCCGCGCCGAACAGCTCGTGGGCCTCGATGACCTCGAGCCCCTTGTTCATCAGCGTGGACGAGTCCACGGTGATCTTCGGCCCCATGCTCCAGGTCGGATGCGTCAGCGCGTCGTCGATCGTCACCTGCTCGAGGTCGGCGCGCGTGCGGCCCCGGAACGGGCCGCCGCTCGCGGTCAGCACGATCCGAGCGAGGTCGGCCCGGCCACCGGTCTTGCTGGCCCGGAGGCACTGGTGCACCGCGCAGTGCTCGGAGTCGACCGGCACGAGCTCGGCGCCGGGCGTCGCGCGCGCGACCTGCACCACCGGCCCCGCCGCGATCAGCGACTCCTTGTTCGCGAGCGCGAGCCGCTTGCCGCCGTTCAGCGTCGCCAGAGTGACCGGCAGCCCCGCGAACCCGACCACACCGTTCACGACCACGTCGGCATCCTCGGCGAGCGACGCGAGCGCGTCGGGCCCACCGCGCACCTCGCACTCGGGCAGCGCGTCCCTCAGCCTCGCCTCGTGCGCGGCGTCCGCGATGGCGACGACCTTCGGGCGCACCGCCCGCGCCTGCTCGATCAGCCGATCAACAGACGACGACGCGCCGAGCGCGACCACCTCGAACCGGTCGGCCTCCGCGGCCACGACGTCGAGGGTCTGCACCCCGATCGAGCCTGTCGAGCCGGCGACGGCGACACGCGTGGTCACCGACCCAGGCTACGCCGCTGGATTTCTTGTCGAATTGCCGGCTCTCTGCCGGTGAATCGACAAAGGAACCGGCCGCTAGAAGATGTTGGCGACGCGGGCGAGGTAGTAGACGGCCGGCAGCACGAAGAGCAGTGCGTCGAAGCGGTCGAGGATGCCGCCGTGGCCGGGGAGGATCGTCCCCATGTCCTTGATGCTCAGGTCGCGCTTGATCATCGACTCGCAGAGGTCGCCGAGCGGAGCGGCGATCGCCACGACGATGCCGAGCTTGATCGAGTCGCCGAGGTGGTCCCACGGCACGAACCGACCGCAGATCACCACTGCAGCGAGGACCGCCATGAGCATGCCGCCGATGAGGCCCTCGTACGTCTTGTTCGGGCTGACCGCGGGCGCGAGATGTGAACGTCCGGCGCTGGAGCCGACGAACAGGCCTCCGACGTCGTACGCGACCGTTGCGATGATCGCGCCGAGCAACATCCCGACCCCGTTCGGGAACTGGAGGATCAGCGCGGCGAAGGAGCCGAGCAGACCGACGTACACCACGCCGAGGAGCGTGACGGCGAGGTTCGGCACGGGCCGCACGTCCTCAGCGGCGAGCAGGAACCACAGCAGGCCGAAGACGACGCTGAGCACGAGCACCAACGGGATCGCGCCCTCGCCTCGCCAGTACGCCGCGAGCGGCATGCCCGCGCAGGCGACGATGCCGAGCAACGTCGCCGGGCGATACGCGACCTTCTGCATCGCCGCGTAGAACTCTGCTGCCGCGGCAGCGATCACGAGTGTGACGAGGCCCATCGCCGCGCCCGGCCCGATCGAGAACAGCACGAGCGCGACCACCGCGAGAGCGACGCCGACGCCGATCGCGACGGGAAGGTCACGATCGGCGGCAGGACCGCCGGGACTCGCCGGCCCTCCGCCGCCCGGGCGGTTCGTGGGCGCGGGCTGCTTGCGTGCCGTCGTCGACCTTGCCCCGGCTGCTCCCGCCGCGGCTGCCGCGGGGGCCGGCGTTGGCGCAGGCGCGCTGCGCGTGCCCGTGCGAATGGGCGTCACTGCGGGCGCGGGGTCGGTGGGCGGCTCGGTCGTGTCGCCGAACACGAACACGCCCGAGCTCTCTTCGGAGCCCGAGTCGAGCGCCCCGACGCGCGTCTCGGAGTCGCCGAACTCTGCGATGTCGGTGTCGTCGTCCCAGTCGTCGGCAGAGCTACGCCAACGTGGGGTCGCCGCGAACGATGACCACGCCTCGAGGTCCTCGTCGGGCGCGGCAGGCTCCTCGTCGAAGAGGAGGCGCGGCATCTCGCCCGTCGCCGGCTCGGTCCAGTGCGGCATCGGGTTCGACGGGCCGACGACGCGGATGCCTTCGGCGTCGTCGTGCACGTCGTCGTGCCCTGGGTCGTCGTCCGGAGGTTTGAACCCGCTGTGATCGCTCATTGCGCTGCCTCTCCCTTCCGTCGGCGTCGCGCTGGCGCGAGCCGGTGAGCCGCTCAGACCTCGAGTAGCTCGTGCTCCGTTCAGACTTCGAGCAGCTCGTGCTCCTTGTGCGTCAGTGCCTTGTCGATGTCGTCGATGTGCTCGTGCGTGAGCTTCTCGAGCTCCTTCTCCGCGCGATCGAGCTCATCAGCCGAGATCTCTCCTTGCTTCTCTGCCGCCTCGAGGTGCTTGCGCGCGTCCCGACGGATGTTGCGCACCGCGACCCGACCTTCCTCGGCCATGTGCTTCACGACCTTCACGTAGTCGCGCCGCCGCTCTTCGGTCAGGGGTGGGAACGCGAGCCTGATGACCACGCCGTCGTTGCTCGGGTTGATGCCGAGATCGGAGTTGCGGATCGCCTTCTCGATCGCGGCCATCACGTCCTTGCCCTTGTCGTACGGCTGCACGACGAGCAGCCGCGCTTCGGGGACGCTGAAGCCGGCGAGCTGCTGCAGAGGGACTTCGGAGCCGTAGTACGAGACCGGCAGCTTCTCGACGAGCGCAGGGGACGCGCGGCCGGTGCGCACGGTCGAGAATTGGCTGCGCGAGTGCTCGACGGCCTTCGCCATCTTGTCCATCGTGTCGAGCAGCGTCTCGTCGATCATGGCAACGACCCTACGCCGTCACATCCCGGGGATGGGGACGCTGGCGTCAGGAAGAGACCAGCGTACCGATGGTGCGGCCCTCGAGGACGGCTCTGATGTTGCCCGGCGCCATGAGGTCGAACACGACGATCGGAAGCTTGTTGTCCATGCAGAACGTGATGGCCGTCGAGTCCATGACTTTGAGGCCTCGGTTCAGCACTTCGATGTACGACACGTGGTCGAATCGCGTCGCGGTGGGGTCGAGCTTCGGGTCCGCGGTGTACACGCCGTCGACTCCCGAGTGAGTCCCCTTCAGGATCGCTTCGGCCTCGATCTCCGCGGCGCGCAGGGCGGCCGTCGTGTCGGTTGTGAAGTACGGGTTGCCGGTGCCTCCCGCGAAGATCACGACCCGTCCCTTCTCGAGGTGGCGGACCGCGCGCCGGCGGATGTACGGCTCCGCGACCTTCGCCATCTCGATCGCCGTCTGCACGCGCGTCGCCTGCTCGAGACGTTCGAGCGCATCTTGGAGCGCGAGGGAGTTGATGAGCGTGGCGAGCATGCCCATGTAGTCGGACTGCGCGCGGTCCATGCCGCTGCCGGCGCCGCGCATGCCGCGCCAGATGTTGCCGCCGCCCACCACGACCGCGATGTCGACGCCGAGGTTGTTGCGGACGTCGACGATCTCGCTCGCGACCTGTTCGACGACGTTGCCGTCGATGCCGTAGCCGCTCGGCTCGGCGAACGCCTCACCGGAGAGCTTCAGGACGACCCGCTTCCAGCGGGGCTTCACCTCCGGCACCGTGCCGTCGCTCACCGTGCCGTCGCTCACCGTGCGCCTCTCAGGCCCCGATCTCGATCTGCGAGAACCGCACGATCGAACCGCCGCCGAGCACTTCGCTGACCGACTTCTTGTCGTCCTTCGCGAACGGCTGATCGAGCAGGCAGATGTCCTTGAAGAAGCCGTTGAGGCGACCCTCGACGATCTTCGGGATGGCCTGCTCGGGCTTGCCCTCGTTGCGGGTGATCGCCTCGAGCGTCGTGCGCTCCTTCTCGACGTCGGCAGCGGGCACCTCGTCACGCGAGAGGTACTTCGGACGGGCGAACGCGATGTGGACGGCGATGTCGTGCGCGACCTCTTGCGACGTTCCCGACGTCTCGACGAGCACGCCGTTGACGCCGCGCTCGCTCTGCACGTGCAAGTAGCTGTCGAGCAGGTTGCCTGCGCCCTTGACGAACTGGACGACGCGCCCCAGCTCGATGTTCTCCTTGAGCGTGATCTTCAGCTCGTCGAGGTCGCCGGAACGCTGGCTCGCGGCGTCAGGTCCGCCCGCAAAGACGGATTGGGCAAGGTCCTTCGCGACGGCGTTGAACTGGTCGGACTTGGCGACGAAGTCGGTCTCGCACTTCAGCTCGACCATCGCAGCGGCGTCGCCGTTGATGACGAGCGCGACCGCACCTTGGGTGTTCTCGCGGTCGGAGCGCTTCGCAGACGCGGCAAGGCCCCTCTCGCGCAGCAGCTGCTTCGCGGCTTCCTTGTCGCCGTTCGCCTCTTCGAGCGCCTTCTTGCAGTCGAGCATTCCGGCGCCGGTCGCCTGACGGACCTCTTGCACGTCCTTGGCGGTGAACTCAGCCATTGGGGTCTTTCACTCCTCAGTTGCTACGGGGGTTGCTTCAGCGGTGACAGGGGGTGCTTCGATCGATTCGGCCGGGGCCGCGACGTCAGGCGCGGCTTCGGCCTCGGCTTCGGGCGCCGCAGTCTCGGCGGCGGCTTCCTCTTCCTCGAGTGCGCGCTGACGGGCCGCGAGCACACGCGCTTCGCGGTCGGCCGCGGCGGCCGCCGCCTGCTTGCGGGCCTCGGCCTGCTCGGCCGCGATGCGCGCGTCGTCGGCGGCGTCACGCGGAGGCGGTCCGCCCGCAGCGACACGCGGGTTGCGACGAGCGGCGATGAAGCGGCCCTCGTCGACCGCGTCGGCGATGATGCGGCACATCAACGTGCCCGACCGGATCGCGTCGTCGTTGCCTGGGATCACGAACTGGATGACGTCGGGATCGCAGTTGGTGTCGACGACCGCGACGATCGGGATGTGAAGCTTGTTGGCCTCGGTGACGCCGATGTGCTCCTTCTTCGTGTCGAGGATGAAGACTGCCTCGGGCAGCTTCGTCATGCGGCGCAGGCCACCGAGGTTGCGCTGCAGCTTCTCGAGCTCGCGGCCGAGGATGAGCGCTTCCTTCTTGGGCATGGCGTCGAACTCGCCCGTGGCCCGCATGCGCTCGTACTCCTGCATCTTCTCGACGCGCTTCGCGATCGTCTCGAAGTTGGTCAGCATGCCGCCCAGCCACCGTTCGTTCACGTACGGCATCCCGCAGCGCTCGGCGTAGGACTGGATCGGATCTTGCGCCTGCTTCTTGGTGCCGATGAAGAGAACCGAGCCACCGTCGGCCACGAGGTCGCGGACGAAGGAGTAGGCGGTCTCGATCCGCGTCAGCGTCTGCTGCAGATCGATGATGTAGATGCCATTGCGCTCACCGAAGATGAAGCGCTGCATCTTGGGGTTCCAGCGCCGGGTCTGGTGACCGAAGTGGACACCGGCCTCGAGCAGCTGCTTCATGGTGACGACAGGCGCCGTCGTGCTCATCGTGATCTCCTCCCGGCGGTTCGACGAAGCCCGCACCCCTCGCCCGAAGGCGACCGCGGGTGGGCACGGGTGATGGTGTGGTGGGTGCCCGAGGGCACGGACTGCTGGCGCCACGGCGGGCGCCGAAGCCGGGCCAGTGTAGCGGGACGCCTACAGAGCGAGCGCCGCGAGGTCCTCGCTCGTCGCCACGAGATCGCTCGCGACGTGGTCGGTGACGGCGTCGGCGAGCCCCTCGCACGTCGGCGGGGCGCTGCGGATCGCCAGCGCGACCTGGGTCGTGACGAGCGGGGCGCCTGGCAGCGTGCCGTGCGCGCCGAGACCGCCGGCGTCGACCGTGATGTGCGCGGCGCCAGGAAGCCACGTGTCGCGAGCGGGCACGACCGGGTCCCACCGACCGCCGATCGACAGGGCGAAGATCCCGTCGGGCACGCCCTCCTCCCGGTATCTGTCCATGAACGGGGACGCGAGCGAGAGGTCGCGCGCCGCGCCGTCGTCGTGGACGTCGTCGGCGAACTGGTCGAGCCCTCGCTCGGCGCCGTCGAGCCCGAGCTCCTTCAGCGGATCGCGGGACAGCAAGTCGGCACCTGTCGCGATGGTGTCGCCCTGGTGCGGCGAGGCGATCGTGACGAGGTGCACGCCCTCGGGCAGCTGGCCGCGGTCGTGGGCGATCTGGACGCCGCGCAGCGCGACGACACCTCCCTGCGAGTGCCCGATCACGTCGATCGGCGCGCCGGGATTGGCGGCCGCGACCGCGGCGATCGCGTCGGCCAGCCTGCTCGAGACGTCTTCGAGCGACGCCTGGCTGTCGAGCGACGTGTATGTCGTGGTGTCGAGGCTCGCGAACACTGCCCCTGTCGACGCCGGTGTCTTGCCGCCTCGATACGAGAACCGCATCACATGGTCGGCCGAGATGCCCGCGCTCGCGACGTCGACCGAGTCGATTCCCGAGCCGGGCGTGCTCGCCGAGCCGAACCCCGCGACGAGGATCACGAGATGGCTGCTGGTGTCGGCCCGCAGCACTGCGCTCACCGCCGAGGACCGCGTGCAGTGCCCCTGTGCCGCGGTACCACTTCCACGTCGCGTCCGCGACGCCGGCGAGATGGACGGGCACCGACATCGCAGCGGAGTAGTGCACGGCGAGGCGCACGATCTCGGCAGGGTCCGCGGTGGATCGCAGCCACGCGGACACTGACGCTCCGACGCCTCCACCTTCGGGTGTGACGAGCTCATCGTCGAACGCGTCGCGGATCATCTCGCCCAACCGACGCTGCGCCTCGGTCTGACCCTCCGACGGGACGAGGTGCACGCTGAACGCCGCGCCGCGCAGCACGAGCTCGGGATCGATGTAGGTGTCACCCGACCGCACGCCGTAGTGCAGCGACGTGTCGGCCGTGCCGACGATGGTGCCGCGCGCGACCTGCTGGCCTTCGACGACCGCGATCGACGCGAGGAACGAGTAGCTCGTGCGCAGGCCGTCGGGATGGCGGACGACAACGTGAAGCGTGCCGCCGACCTGGCCTGCGAACTCGACGAGACCCTGTTCGGCCGCGTGCACTGGCGTGCCAGGCACGGTGCCATAGTCGATGCCGCGATTTCCTGCCGCCCACTTCGCGGGCGGCGGACGGAAGTGGTCGATGATCGGCGCGTCGACCGGAGGTTGGTAGTCCAAGGTTGATGTTGCGTCGTCAGCGGCGGCGGGCAGCGCCGGCGCGGCGAACAACGGGACGAGCAGGAAAGAGACGAGCACCGCTCTGAGCACGGGCTTCCCCCATGGCGAAGGTCATTCGCAGGGGAAGCGAGTGGCAGGGGGGTAGGAAGTGGAGAACGTATCAGCAGGCGTCGCGGTCGCCGGCAGAGAGCCGGGCCCGCAAGTGGAGCACTGCCTTCGTGTGGATCTGGCACACACGGCTCTCGGTGACACCGAGCACGAGGCCGATCTCGGCGAGCGTGAGGCCCTCGTAGTAGTAGAGGGTGAGGACGATCTTCTCGCGCTCGGGCATCGTGTTGATCGCGGTCGCGAGGATGTGACGCATCTCCTCGACCTCGTAGGTCGCGACGGGGCCATCTCCGCGATCGGGGATCGTGTCGCCGAGCGTCGCCGCTTCGCTGCGGTCGCCGACCGACAGGGTCTCGTCGAGAGCGACGATGCCGAGCGAGGAGATCTGCGAGAGGGTGGCCTGCAGCTGCTCGGGCGTGACTCGCATCTCGGCCGCGAGCTCGTCGTCGGTAGGGCTGCGGTGCAGCACGCCCTCGAGCTTCATGAACGCCTTCTCGAGCGCGCGGGCCTTCGCCCGCACGGAGCGAGGCACCCAGTCGATCGACCGCAGCTCGTCGAGGATCGCGCCCTTGATCCGCGCGATCGCGTACGTCTCGAACTTGTAGCCCCGCTCGACGTCGAACTTCTCGATCGCGTCGATGAGCCCGAAGATGCCGTAGCTCACGAGATCGGATTGGTCGACGCTCTGAGGGAGGCCGGCCGCGACGCGGGCAGCGACGTACTTCGCGAGCGGCGAGTAGTGCAGGATCAGCCGATCGCGCAGCCCGCGGTCGCTTGTGCGCTTGAACTCCACCCACAACCGATCGATCTCAGTCGGCGCTGCAACGGCCGACTCAGGCTCGGGGATGGGTGGCTCCGTGAACAACACGGAGGCGCTCTTTTGAGACATGCGTGTATCTCTGTGTGGTCGCGAGGTTGGCGTGGCCGAGCAGCTCTTGGACCGCTCTTAGATCGGCACCACCGTCCAGAAGATGAGTCGCGAAGCTGTGGCGCAGCGCGTGAGGGTGCGTGGGCGCTGCCGCCCGCCGGTCGATGATGCGCCGCACATCGCGGGGGCTGAGCCGTGCACCCCGCCGGTTCAGGAACACGGCATCAGCCGGGCTCACGTCGCTGACCAGGTGCTCGCGGCCCCGCTGCAGCCAGCCCGTGACCGCCTCGACGGCCGGCTCGCTCATCGGGACCTTGCGTTGCTTCGAGCCCTTGCCCCAGACGGTGACGGTGCCCGTGCGCGTGTCGAGGTCGCTCGGCCCGAGCCCGCACAGCTCGGCCACCCGGAGGCCACTGCCGTAGAGCAGCTCGAGCACCGCGTCGTCGCGGAGGCGGATGGCCTCGTCGTCGCCGTCGACCACTGCGGGCGGCTCGTCGAGCAGCACCTCGAGCTCGTCACGGCGCAGCACCCGCGGCAGCCGGGACTCGCCCTTGGGCGCGTGCAGGCCCGATGCAGGATCAGCCTCGATGCGACCGGTGCGCGCGAGCCACGCGAAGTACCGACGCAGCGCCGAGGCGCGCCGCGAGATCGTGCGGGCCGCGTAGCGGCGCGTCGCGAGGTATGCGAGGTAGCGACGCAGCGTGGTGCGCTCGACCCGCTCAGGCCCGGTGAGCGAGGCGCGCTCGGCCCACTCGATGAACGACGCGATGTCGCGGCCGTAGGCCTCGCGAGTCGCAGGCGACACAGAGGTGAGCGACCGCTCGAACCCCTCGGTGTCCCACGTGCGCGGCGCCGACATGACCGCACGGTACCGGCCTCACTGCGCGCGCCAGGGGTCATGTTGCGTGCCACCACGCGCCGTTGCGCTCGAGGAAGCCCGCGTCTTCGAGGCGACCGAGCGCGAGTGCCACCTCGCCGAGCGCGCGGCCCGAGCTGTGCACCACCGTCTCGATGTCGAGGGAGTCGCCTCCGTCGAACAGAGCGAACAACCGGCCGTCGTCGCCGGTGGGGCGTCGACGTCGGGCACCCGCGCGCCCTCGCTCCGCGCTGCTCAGGCCCAATGCGATCAGCACGTCGAGTGCGTCGCGGACGGGACAGCAGCCGTCGTAGATGAGCTGGTTGGTGCCCTCGGACGCCGGGCTCGCGACCGAGCCGGGCACCGCCATCACCTGACGGCCACGCGCGGCGGCCTCGCGCACCGTGAGCATCGAGCCACCAGCGGCTCGCGACTCGATCACGACCACGACATCGGCGAGCGCGGCGATCATGCGATTGCGCGCTGGGAAGCGCCACGCCGACGGAGGCGCACCCGGCGGCGCCTCTGACAGCAGGACGCCCTGGGTGGCGACGGCAGACCAAAGCCCCGCGTTCACCTTCGGGTACGGGACGTCCAGGCCGCTGCCTACGACGCCGATCGGCGGCGCGCCGTTCGCGTGCAGCGCGCCCAAGTGCGCTGCGCCATCGATGCCGCGCGCGAGGCCCGACACCACCGACACCCCAGCCTCGGCGAGATCGTGACCGAGCCGCTTCGCCATCGCGAGGCCAGGCGCAGTCGCGGACCGAGTGCCGATCACAGCGACCCTCACGGGACTGGAGAGCCTGGCGGCATCGCCGAGCACGAAGCACACTGACGGTGCTTCATGGTCGGCGGCGAGCTCGGCGGGATAGCCGGGCTGGCCGAGCAGGTGCACCGCCATGCCCTGCTGGGTGGCGTTTGCCAACGCTCTCGCAGGATCGATCCGCGCCGACGCGCGCGCCCACTGCGCTCGAACCTTCGCGGCTTCGCTGCCGCACGCAGCTGCGACACGCGGTTCGTCGCACGCGGTGTCGCGCTGCACGACCCTCCACGCGACGCGCGGGGGCCATCGTGTGAGCAACGCGCGCAATCGGCCCGGACCCATCATCGGAAGCGACGCCAGAGCGACCGCGTACGCGGCGTCGGTCGCGGTGTCGGTCGCGGTCGCGGTGTCGGTCTCGGTGTCATGGCTCATCGGAGCGCCCCGTCGTGCGCGACCGGTTCGACACGCAGCTGCAGCGCGACGGCGACGTGCCCATCGGAGATCACGTCGTCCCCGCCGTGTAGGTCGGCGAGAGTGCGGGCGACTCGGCGTACTCGGTGCAGCCCGCGGCCTGACAAGCGGCCCGCCTCGAGCTCGCGACGAAGGAGGGCGGCCGCATTGCGACTCAGGGGCGCCAACTCGTCGAGCCGCGACCCGTCGATCGCGGAGTTCGCCTCGACGCCGCGGGACTGCGCGAGAGCGCGCGCGTCCGCGACCCTCGCCGCGACCGTCGCCGAGCACTCCCCGACCGGCGGCCCCATGAGCTCGTCGACACTCGGTCGCATGATCGGCACCCGCAAGTCGAATCGATCGACGAGCGGGCCCGAGACGCGGCGGACATACCGGTGCCGTGACGCCTCGCTGCAAGGGCACGCGCCCGGAGGACCACCCTCGCCGCACGGACACGGGTTCATCGCCGCGACGAGCAGCACCTTCGCAGGGAACGCGACACTCGCCTTTGCGCGACTCACCCGCACGACCCCTTCTTCGAGCGGCTGACGGAGGCCGTCGAGCACCGGTGCGATGAACTCGGCGAGCTCGTCCAAGAACAGCACGCCGTGATTCGCGAGGCTCATCTCGCCCGGACGCATGGCCGCGCCACCCCCGCCGACGAGCGAGACCATCGACGAGCTGTGGTGAGGAGCTCGGAACGGAGGGTGCGTGACGAGACCGCCCGGCGGCAGCGCGACCCCGGCGGCGGAGTGCACGATCGTGACCTCGAGCGCGTCGCTCGAGGCGAGCGGTGGCAAGAGGCTCGCGAGCCGCGTCGCGAGCATCGTTTTGCCCGACCCGGGCGGGCCCACCATCAGGAGGTGGTGCGCACCCGCGGCGGCGACCTCGACCGCGAGGCGACCGAGCTCGTGCCCGCGCACGTCGCGGAGGTCGGGCCCGGGCGCGCAGCTCGTGGCCGCGACCCGCACTGGCGGGTCGGGCCACGGCTCTTGCCCGCGCAGCACCCGCACGAGCTCGCCGAGCGTGGGGGCGACCCGAACCTGACCGCGGTGAGCGACACCGGCTTCGACCGCACAGTCGGGCGGCACGACGAGCCCACCGCTCGGCATCACCGCGGAGAGGGGCACCATGCCGGGCACCCGCCGGAGGCTGCCGTCGAGCCCGAGCTCGGCGAGGAACGACAGACCCTCGACCGCGGGGGCGTCGAGCTGGCCATCGGCCACGAGCACCCCAACCGCGATCGCCAGGTCGAGACCCGAGCCCCCTTTGCGGAGGCCCGACGGGGCCAGGTTGACTGTGATCCGCTTCAGCGGCCACCCGAGGCCGCTGGACATGACTGCACTCCGGACCCGGTCTCGCGACTCACGACAGGAGGCATCGGGTAACCCGACGATGGTGAAGCCTGGGAGCCCATTGGACACATGGACTTCGACGCGGATCGCACGGCCCTCGACTCCGAGGAGCGTCGCGGCGGGGACGGTGGCGAGCACGGTGGCCTCCCTGATGTGCGACATGCGCACACCGCAATGACTTGCGGATGACAGGGGGAAGGCAACGAGGGGGAACGTGAGCACCATACGAAGGGGGTGGGACATTCCCGGAGCAGGAAGTTTCCGGAGGATCCACCACTCTGAGTGGGCCGATCGACCAATCTCGTCCGATGGCCCTCAAGACCTGGCGTGCCGCGCCGACCGGCACACAGTGCAGCGCGCGGACTCTTCTCGCGGTCTCGGTCGTCCCAGGCCGGTGACTCGCAAGCTCATCGCCCTCGTCACGGGGGCCTTGCTGGTGCTGTCTCTGACGGCCTGCATGTCGACCGAGGAGTCGAGCGTCTTCAATCGGATCAACGACGAGCGGGCCAAGGTCGGACAGCCGGCGCTCATCCCCGACAGCGAGCTCGTCGCCAAGGCACAGGCGCACAGCCAGGAGATGGCGACCCAAGGCAACCTCTACCACACCACCCTGCGTGACGGTGTCACCGGCAACCCGCACAAGATGGGCGAGAACGTCGCCTACGCGGGGTCGATCGACCAGGCGTTCCAGGCGCTCCTCAACTCCCCGCCGCACTACGCCAACATCGTCGACGGCAGCTTCAACCGGGTGGGTGTCGGCATCGTCGTCGGCTCAGACGGTCGGGTCTGGGTCACGATGGACTTCGCGCAGCGCTGACCCGCCCGCGCTGACCCGTTCGGGCGCTCCGCGGCACCGCACCACACTCCCGCTCCGCGGGACGATGCCACGGCCTGACTACCGTCTCGCCCGCATGCCCAAGTCGTCGAGCGAGCAGGTCACCGACCGCGTCCTCCGGCTGGCCGCGTACATCGCGCACGAGCGGGTGTTCACCCTCGACAAGGCGACGATCGACGTCGAAGGCTATGGCGAGGCCGCCCGAAACCCGGACGGCTCACTTCGCTCGGACGCGAAGGGCTATGACGCCCTGCGCAGCCGGTTCCGGCGCGACCTCGAGATCCTGCGCGCCGAGTTCGGCATCGAGGCTCCCTACGACTCCGAGGCCGCGCACTACGAGCTGCGACCCCCGTTCTTCACGCCGAGCGAGCGCCGCGCGCTGATCGCCGCCGCCGGCGCCGTCGTCATCACCCTCGAGGGAGAGGCCGACGCGGACCCTGAAGTCCTGGGTTCGGCGGTCGACGACGACCGCGCCGAGGTCTTCCTCACCGTGACCCCCGACGCCCTCACTCTCTTGAAGGCTCAGCGTGCGGGCTCCCCCGTCACGTTCACCTACCGCGGCAAGGCCCGGGTGCTCGAGCCCTGGGCCGTAGGCACGTGGCGCCGGCACTGGTACGTCGTGGGGAACGAGGTCGAGGCCGGGCCAAGCCGGCGGTTCCGAATCGACCGGATCACCGACCTCGCGGTGACCGATGGTCACTTCGAGGTGCCGCCCGACTTCGACAGCGACGCCGCGTTCGACATGGACCCGAACGCTTGGGGCGACGACCCACGGGTCAGTGTGCGGATCGAGGTCGACACCGAGTTCGCAGACCGGCTCGCCGACGCGATCGGCGGTGAGGTGATCTCTCACGCGCACCCGAAGGCGATCATCGAAGCCGAGTCGGCGAACCGCGAGGCGCTGATTGACCGGGTGCTCGAGCTCGGGCCTCGCGCTCGGGTCGTCGATCCGCCCGAGGTCGTTGCCGAGGTCTTGGCGTTCGTGCGCGCGATGGCGGAGCGCTGATGGCCCTTCGCTCCCACGACCGGTTCGAGATCCTGAAGGCCGTCCTCGCGATGGCCGAGGAGCAAGACGGGGTCGCTCTCTCTGATGCGGCCGCCGAGCTCGGCATCGGCCGCGAGGCGCTGCTGTCGATCTTGTCGCCGATGCTCCACATCTCGTTCCGCGCGCAGACCAACGACGAGCTCATCGACACGACCTACGCGTTCGAGCTCGACGACGACACCGATCGGCTCTCTGTCGACCAGGCCCACTGGCTTCGCGACATGCGCTCACTGCCTCCGAGCCCCGCGACTGCACAGCGGCTCGTGCTCGCCGGTCTCGTCGTGAAGGGCACGTCGTCGCGACCCGATCCCGCGCTCGACGCCGCGCTCGACAAGCTCGAGGCGTTGAGCGGCGACCTCGTCGTCTTCATCCCGGAGCCGCCGTTCCTCGAGGTCGTCCGCGACTGCGTCGAGGAGGAGACACCGCTCCGCTTCACCTACGCGAAGTCCGCAACCGCGGTGAGCAACCGCGTCATCGAGCCCTACAAGGTGTTTCGCCAGCTCGGCTCGTGGTACGTGTCGGGCAAGGAGCTGGGAAGCGACACCATCAAGTACTTCAGGGTCGATCGCATGTTGGACGCCGAGATGACGAAGCTCCCGCGCTTCGATCCTCCTGAGGACGTCGACGTGCCCGACCGGATGCCGATCGACCACCTTCTGCGACACGTCACCGTGCGAGTGCCAGAACGGCTCCGCAACCTCCTCGCGGACGACTACAGCATCGACGAGCTCCGTGAGCTCGACCGCGGGCGCATCGAGGTGCGGATCGGGGTGCTCGGTGAGGAGCGGCTCGATTACCTGCTCCTGCGACTCGGCCCCGAAGCCGAGTGGCTCGAACCCGAGCTCGACGCTCGCCGGGCCGAAGCGGCTCGCACGCTCCTCGCTCTCTACGAGCCATGAGGTTCGGCGTCGCCGCAGTCCTTGTTGCGGCGCTCGGGTGCCTCACGGCGTGCGCGAGCGACCAGATCGTTCCCGTGGCCGCTCCTCCTTCGACGACCACGACCATCACGCCGAACCCGGCAGGTCGGATCGTCGTGCTCGCGGCGACGCCGATCGCGCCGACGGTCCACATCCTCGGCGAGCACTTCACCGCCGCGCATCCCGGGGTCGAGATCACGATCACCGACGGCAGCGCCAACGGGCTCGTCAACCAGATCTCTGGAGGCCTCGCCGGCGACGTGTTCGCGAGCGTGGGCAGCCCCGCCGTCGACGACCTCGCGATCGACGGTCATCTGGCGGTGCAACCGTTCGTGTTCGCGCGCGACCCCCTGGTGCTGATCGTTCCTCCCGGCAACCCGGAGGGACTCAAGGGGATCGACGACCTCGCGAACCCCGACCGCACGATCGCGCTGTGCAGCCTCGACAGCGCGTGCGGCCAAGCGACCGACGCCGCGCTGATGAAAGCGGGGATCACCTCGAGCCCCGACGTCGTGGCGACCGACGGAGCCGCGGTGGTGCAGGCAGTCACCACCGGACGCGCGCGTCCGCCGGCCTCGCTTACCGCACAGACGTCACCGCATCGGTCAGCTTCGTCGACCTCGGCGTCGACCTCGAGGCTGAGGTGCCTGCGATCGCAGTCAAGCTCGCGGCGACGACGAACCCGGACGCCGCGGACGCCTTCATCGCGTACCTGTTCTCGCCGGAAGCGACGCAGGTGCTCGCGACGATCGGACTGGTGCCACCGGCCGCCTCACCGGCCGCCGTCACCAGTTGAACGCGATCTGCAGCTGACCCTCGACTGCATCGGCGCGCAGCACTGTCGCGCCGTGGACCACGTCGTCGGCCTCGATCTCGATGTCGACGAGGTCGCCGACGTCGAGACGCGTCGAGACAGACACGAAGCAGCGGGCCCCGTGGAGGCTGCGGTCGACCATGCGGGCCGGTACCGACCGGCCGCCGAACCTGATCACGACCTCGCGGTCGACAGGGATGCGGGCGTGGCGCCGCCGTTGCACCTCGACCGGCGTCTCGATCGCTTCGAGTCGCCACCCTGGGGTCGGACGGACCTCGATGCCCACGAGCCGCGTGCGGCACATCCGGGCGCCGTACTTGGCGCCCCATGACAGGTGGATCGTGTCGCCCGGGCTGGGCTGCGACGCCACCAGCTTGCGCGGCGCGGCGACGAGCAACGTCGGTCCGTCGCCCTCGTGCACGCGCGACGGGTACTCGGTCGGATCGTCCCGCACGAGCACCCGGATCGTCGTGCCCGAGGCCGGCCACTCAGTGCTTTCGAGCCCGGGCATCTCACTACCTTGCCGCGTGACCACGGTCCGAGACAATGATGCTCCCCATGCCGACACCGATCCACCTCCGCGCGCAGCCCGGTGAATACGCCCCCGCCGTGCTCGTGCCGGGCGACCCACGGCGCGCCGAACACATCGCAAAGACCTTCTTCGACTCGCCGCGACTCGTGAATGACGAGCGCGGCATGCTCGGGTTCACGGGGACGTTCGAGGGCCAGCCGATCTCCGTGCAGGCAAGCGGCATGGGCTGCCCGAGCGCCGCGATCGTCTACGAGGAGCTGATCATGCTCGGCGCCGAACGACTGATCCGGGTCGGGACGACCGGCGCGCTTCAGCCGGACATGGGAATGGCCGATCTCGTGATCGCGCTGTCGGCAACTCCGCAAGATCACACCGCGACCTCCTACGTCGGAGGCGAGCCACACGCGCCGACCGCAGACTGGCGGCTCGTCGAGAAGGCTGTGGCGGAGGCCAGAGGAGACAATGACCTCCGCTTCCACGTCGGACCGATCGTGTCGAGCGACGTCTTCTACGACCGCGACACCACGCGTCACGCGAGGTGGGCCGAGCGCGGCAACCTCGCGGTCGAGATGGAAGCGGCCGTGCTCTACACGATCGCCGCGCTCCGGAAGGTGTCCGCGCTTACGGTGCTCACCGTGAGCGACTACCTCTACACGGGACACTTCGAGCGGATCGGGGACGACGAGCTCAGGGCGGGCGTCGACCGAATGACGGCCGTCGCCACGCGCGTGGCGGTGTCATCGTGAACCGCGAGGTCAAGCCCGCCTCCATCGCGCCGCCCGCGGCAGCGTATGCCCACGCCGTGGTGTCCGAAGGCACGACGCAGATGCTGCACACCGCTGGCGTGGTGCCGATCGCGCCCGACGGCAAGGTGCCCGAAGGCCTCGCCGACCAAGCACGCGTCGTGTGGGCCAACATCCGAGCAATCCTCGAAGAGGCCGGCTTCGCGATCACCGACATCGTGTCGATGACCACCTACGTCGTCGCCGGGGCGAACATGAACCTCGTGATGGGCGCACGCGACGAGGTGCTCGGTGGTCACCGCGCCGCGTCGACGCTCGTGTTCGTGCCGGCCCTGGCCCGTCCGCAATGGCTGATGGAGGTCACCGTCGTCGCTGCTCGTTGAACGCACGACACCGCGAACGCGCTACACCTTGCGGCCATGACACAGCCTCTCGAGCTCTTCGACCTGTCGGGCAAGGTCGCCCTCGTTACCGGCGGCAGCCGGGGCCTCGGACGATCGATGGTCCTCGCGTTCGCCGCGTGCGGCGCCGACGTCGTCATCGCGAGCCGCAAGATCGAGTCGTGTGAGGAGCTCGCGGCCGAGGTCGAGAAGACGACCGGTCGCGCCGCCCTGCCGTTCGCGTGCCATGTCGGCGAGTGGGGCCAGCTCGACACGCTCGCCGACGCTGCGTACGACCGCTTCGGCAAGGTCGATGTGCTCGTCAACAACGCAGGCATGTCGCCGCTCTACGACGCGGTCGTCAACGTCACCGAGCCGCTCTACGACAAGGTGCTCGACGTCAACCTGAAGGGGCCGTTCCGGCTCACTGCGCTCATCGGCACCCGCATGGCGGAGGGTGACGGCGGCTCGATCATCAGCGTTTCCAGCGTCGCTGCGATCAGGCCAACGCCTGACGTGATCCCCTACTCCGCAGCGAAGGCCGGCCTCGAAGCGATGACGATCGGGTTCGCGAAGGCGTTCGGCCCGAAGGTGAGGGTCAACTGCATCGAGGCGGGTCCGTTCCTCACCGACATCTCGAAGGCGTGGGACCTCGAAGCCTTCAACGCGCGCGCCAAGCTCACGATGCCGCTGCAGCGTGGAGGCGAGCCCGACGAGGTCGTCGGCGCGGCGCTGTACTTTGCGAGCAACGCATCCAGCTTCACGACAGGCGCGATCTTCCGCGTCGACGGAGGCTCCGCATGACCATCTCGACTCGCGCACTCGGCACACAGGGCTTGCAGGTCTCCGAGCTCGGCCTCGGCTGCATGGGGATGAGCTTCGCCTACGGAGCGGGCGACCGCGACGAATCGATCGCCACGATCCACCGTGCGCTCGAGCTCGGCGTCACGTTCCTCGACACGGCCGACGTCTACGGCCCGCACACGAACGAGGAGCTCGTCGGCGAGGCGATCAGCGGCCGCCGCGACGAGGTCGTGCTCGCGACGAAGTTCGGCATCGGCCGCGACACGCACGACCCGAGCAAGCGCACGATCAACGGACACCCGGACTACGTGCGCAGCGCGTGCGAGGCATCCCTCCGCCGCCTCGGCGTCGACCACATCGACCTGTACTACCAGCACCGGGTCGACCGGACAGTGCCGATCGAAGACACCGTCGGGGCGATGGCCGAGCTGGTCGCGGCCGGGAAGGTGCGGTTCCTCGGCCTCTCCGAGCCCGGTCCTGACACCGTGCGGCGCGCGCACGCCACGCATCCGATCAGCGCGCTGCAGAACGAGTGGTCGCTGTGGGAGCGCAGCCTCGAGAGTGGTGCGCTTCCCGTCGCGCGCGAGCTCGGCATCGGGATCGTGCCCTACAGCCCGCTCGGCCGCGGATTCCTCACCGGCCAGCTCAAGTCGCCCGACGACTTCGACAAGGACGACTTCCGGCGCGGCCTCCCGCGCTTCCAGGGCGAGAGCTTCGACAAGAACCTCGAGCTCGTCGAGAAGGTCAAAGACCTCGCCATGGCGCGCGGCGTGACTGCAGGGCAGCTCGCTCTCGCGTGGGTGCTCGCCCAGGGCGACGATGTCGCGCCGATCCCGGGCACCAAGCGACGCGTCTATCTCGAAGAGAACGCCGCCTCGGCCGACGTCGAGCTCAGTGCCGACGACCTCGCCGCGCTCGATGCGATCATGTCGCCGGAAGCCGTGTCTGGTGAGCGCTATCAGGACATGACGTTCATCGGCGGCGAGACGCCCCAGCGCGGTCAGGGGGGACGATGATCAAACGAGTCGGCAAGAACCTCTCGGTGCTGACGGCCGAGGTGCCGTCCGCGAGCGTGCAGCTCGAGCGCGACGGCTACACGGTGCTGAGCGACGTGCTGAGTCGGGAAGACATCGACGCGATCGCGGCCGAGATCGACGACGCGTTCGAGCGCTACCCCGCGGAGCGCGGCCGCGAGGACAAAGACGAGTTTCGCTACGAGATGCTCAACCGCGGGGCCGCGTCACAGGCGGCAATTGGGCACGACCGCATCCTGGAGGTCATCGAGCCACTGCTCGGCAACGACTGCCATGTGATCGCGAACACGGCGTGGCGCAATCCGCCCGAGTTCGGCGGCGGGCCGTGGCACTGCGACGCCGGTCCGCATGTGCCGCGACCGGAGGGCGTCGAGTGGGACGACCGCATCCCCTATCCGGTCTTCGCGATCGGCGCGCACTTGCTGCTGAAGGACTGCCCGGTGTCGTGCGGCCCGACCGCGGTGATCCCCGGGTCACATCGCAGCGGTCGCCTCGCGCCGTTCGATCGGCTCACCGACCCCGACCTCACTTATGACGGCCGCCCTGCCGTGCTGCTCGAGGCCAACGCGGGAGACGTGGCGCTGTTCGTGTCGGACGTGTGGCATCGCGGCACGCCGGCGAGCGGCGGCGACGGTCGGCTCTTCCTGCAGTGTCACTACGGCCGGCGCGACATCGCCCAGCGCATCCGCACGACGGCCGAGGTGAACCATCTCTCCCCCGAGGCGATCGAGCGAGCTCAGACGCAACGCCAGCGTGACCTCGTCGGCCTGCACCATCCCTATTTCTACGACGGGTAGCAGGGGTTCCGTGGCCTGGAGCTTTGAGCTGATCTTGGCTCTGACCTGGTCATATAGTCCTCACTGTCTTTCATCAGTTCGCACCGTTTCTCGGCGTGCTGAGGACTGATTGAGGACCGGGCCCCGGCAGTACGAAGCCCCACAGGCGCACCCCTACCCGCGGCGAACACGGCCGATTGAGGGCCACGTGATCACGGACTGGTCACGCAGCCCGGTCGCGGCCGACGACGAGCTCATCCCGCTCGACGCTCCCGCCGTCCGGCGCTGCCTCATCTCTATCCGCCTCGGTGCGAACCGAGGGCGAAGAACACGCTGCGTGGAAAGGTGCCATCTCCCCGGAACAATTGGCGGCGCCGTCACGCCGGGCTACGGCAACACCTACTTATCCGCTGCTTCGAGCGCTGTGCTCGACGCGACGCGAACGTTTGCCCTGGTCGCGCCCCCGGCAGGATTTGAACCTGCGACCCGCGGATTAGAAGGCCTACTGGCGTGAGCGCTGTGCTCAACAGGAAGTTCGCAGGTCACTCCTGAGCGACACGGCGCGAGTTATCCGTTGTTCAGCGGGTGCTGAATGTCTGGCATCCCACGACCTCGGTCGTCGGCCGCGTCAGATGCCCTTTGCTGTCGTTGCAGGGGCGGTCAGGCGAGGCGGGTGCTGGGGACAGTCGTCAGGTTGCCTGTGGCTTGGAGCTCTCGGAGCGCGGCGACGGGATTGGGGTCGGCGAAGTAGCGGCGGTCGTGGTAGTTGGCTTGGCGGCCGGTGGAGTCGTGGACCCACCACGAGGCTTCGAGCGCGATGCCGTTGGGGTCGGTGAAGTAAACGGAGCGGACGACGTCGTGGTCGACGATGTCGCTGACTTCGCAACCGGCGCTCGTGAGGCGTTGGCGAAGATCGTGAAGGGCGTCTTCGTCGGGGAGGTTCAGTGCGACGTGGTCGAACTGGGCGGCACGCGAGTCGGGCACGCCGGCCGGCTTCGTGAACGGTTTGATGGTGGCGTCGGCGTATTCGAAGAACGCGATGGTGCACTGCGGTCCGAACTCGAAGAAGTAGTGGCGCAGTTCGGGAGTGGCGATCGTGGCAACGAGTCGGGCTCCGAGCGTCCCGTGGTAGAAGCGAAGGGTCGCGTCCATGTCCGTCGTGATGAGCGCGAGATGGTTGATTCCTCGCCATCGGGGTGTGGTCGTTTCGATAGTCGGGGGCACAGTGCCGGTCATACCCGCGATCCCTTCGTCGTCGCGCGCTTGGGACGCTTCGCTCGTTGGCGGGCGGCGGCGTGCGGGGTGGGCGTCGCCTGCGCCTCGAGCGCGGCGTGTTGGACCTTCGCGATGAGTCGCAGGAGCTCCCGTTGCTCGCTGGTGGAAAGCGCGCTCGAGATCACCTGGCGTTCGCGCGCGTGCAGTGACGGCAGCAGCTCGTCGATGATTGCCTGGGCGTCTTTGGTGACTTCCACGAGAATTCGGCGGCGGTCGTCGGGGTGGGCCACTCGTTCGATGAGCCCACGCTTTTCGAGAGTGTCGAGAATCGAGGTCATTGAGCCCCTCGTGATGAGGACACGCGCTGCGATCACCGAGGGTTCCAGCGGTTCGCCGGCGCCCTCGACGACGGCGAGGACCTGACGAGCGCTCGGAGAAAGCTGGTACTCGTCACGGGTGTGGCGGTCGTGCAACTCCATCAACAGGTTCCCGGCATGGAACAGGTTGGCGAAGCATTCGGTCGCGAGAGCGCTCGCGCCGGGGTATTCGTCTTCAAAGTCGTCCCCGACGCGTGCTCAACGGTTCGGGGGCCGGTGCGGGGGGACGGCCGGAACCGTCCCTGCGCACTGCGTTCGGTGATGTCAAGGTCACGCCACCAGCTCGGGGATGCGCCGATTCAGCTCCACAAAGTCGTCGCCGATCGCCTGGTGCACGAGCTCCATCGAGCCCACGAAGACTTCGGGCGGCATCACCATCTGCCAGACGCGGGTCATGTTCTCGCGGTCGTCGTCGACGAGCAGCGGGAACATCCACGCGATCAACTCCGGGTTGCGGTCGGGGGGCACTGCGCCCGCCATGACACCGACCGCCTTGCCCTGATCGGGTAGCGACACCCGCTCCCTGATGATGCGATACAGGTGCGCGTCTTCTTTGGCGAGGTGAATGTCGAGATGGAACTTGAACGCGGCCGTCGCACGTGCCGTCTGCAGCGCGTCGTGCACCGAGACTGCATCGCTCAAGGCGTCGAACGCGCGGTCGAGGCCTCGGTGATCCATCTCGTACGCCTCGGCGACCAACGGTGCGACCGCTTCCAGGGCGGGAAACACGGCAAGTTCCTCCCCATGGGCGTGCCACTCGAGTACCTCGTTGAAGAACCGGAACCGCTCCACCGTCGCCTCGAGCCCCGGCGTGCCGCGGGCCGCGGCGAGCGCTGCGGCGTCGATGGCAGCCATGTCCGCTCGGAACGCATTGTGAATCGCGAGTACGGCATCGATCGGACCAACCATGATGTCCCCCTTTTAGATTTGAGACCAAATTATTAGAACTCAAACTATATGAGGTCGCGTCGATTGTCAAGACCACGATCACCGGTGGAACACCATCGCGAACGCCCATCTGCCGGTAGACACGGAGTGCGTCCGGTATCAACAATCCGTTGCGGTCCTCGCCGGCGGAACTTGGCTTTCTCCTCGGGGCCCGCTGAGAGGACGACTCGCATGAGCGATCAGGGTTTCCCGGTGGACGGCGTCGAGATGAGCGTTCTCCTCGTCGTCAACGACATCAACCGCGGACGAGCCTTCTATCGCGATGTCCTGGGGGCGACCGAGGTCCGTGAATATGGCGGCACCTCCGCGGTCTTGCGGTTTCAGGGCACCTGGTTGCTGCTCGTGACCGGCGGCGGACCCACTCCCGACAAGCCCACGATCTCGTTCCAAGCCCCTGCTGATCCGGATTTGGTGAGTCATGAGCTCACGATCAAGGTGCCGGACTGCTGGCAGGCGTATCGGACGCTGGTGGGGCGAGGAGCCGAGTTTCTGACCCCTCCCGTCGAGTACGAGTGGGAGATCCGCTGCTTTTTCCGTGACTTAGACGGTCATCTATTCGAGATAAGCGAAACGAAGTCTTAAGAGCCTCAGCCTGTTGGGGTCGCGCCGACGGGAGGTGCGCGCGCGCTGCGCCTATCGATCGGCTCCGACGAGCTGACGGCCGCTTCCGAGGGCGGCCTGCAGCACGTCGTCGAGGTCCACGAGGGCAGAGTCACGAGGGTGAGGGTCGCCGAGCAGCACCCGGGCCTCACGTGTCGCCTTTCGCAGGGCACCGCTCGGATCCGTCGACGTCGCGGTGAAGCCGGATTCGTTCTCGGCTCCTGCCGCGACGGCGTCGAAGACGCGTAGCGCTCGGTCTCCCTCGCCGGCTTTGACGAGGAGCATGGCAAGGGCGCCGCACAAGCTATCGATGCCTACGTACTTCACGCCACCTGAGACGACGAGTGCCTCCTCGAGGATCTCTCGCGCGCCCACCTGGTCGCCGGCACCGAGCGTCACGCTCGCGAGACCGCAAAGCGCGATGGCGCGGGCCCAGGCCGCGGAGCGAGCGCGCGCCAGCGCGGCGGCATCGGCGAACAGGCTCCGCGCACCGGCGAGATCTCCGCGCATCAGCTTGACGCGCGCGGCTGACCGCGAGCGCATAGGCCACGGCCTCGTCGTCGCCTCGCCGCCGCCCGATGCTTGCGAGCTCGTCTGCGTAGCGCTCTGCCTCGTCGACGCCGCCGCCATGGAGGTGTCCGTAGCAGATCGTCATCAGCGCCCAGTTCTCGACGGCGGACTGGCCCGCGTCGCGAGCGAGTTTCAGCGCACGATCGAGGATCACGAGGGCACGCGGCAGGGAGCTAGGCGTAAGCAGCATTCCCCACGCAGTTTGGAAGCTCATCAGAAGGTCTCGCTCGCCGGCGTCCTCGAGCACGGCGCAGGCGGCCTCGAGATCCGCGGCCGCCGCGAGGTCGAACATGCACGCGCGCGCCCAGGACCGGACCCCCAGTGCCAGCGCCGCGCGCAGCGGATCGGCAGACCGACGGAGCGTCTTCAAGCACTCATAGGTCGCGAGCACTTCGGCCGTCTGGGCGTAGCTGATCATCAGCGCGACGCCGAATCGAATGAACAGCTGCCACGCAAGCTCAGGATCGCCATCCGCGCTCGCGGCAAAGCGCAACGCGAGCCGAGTCCCCGCCTCTTCCGACGCGATGCGCTCGTGGGCGCCCTGGCGTGTCTGGGTGTTCATGAGGTTGTTGTGCTCGCCGGCCAGGAACTTCACGACCCACTCGCCGTGGCGGAGCCGTGCCGCGCGCTCTTCACCGGCCTCGGCGACGCGCTCACGGGCGAACTCGCGCACGGTCTCGAGCATGTGAAAGCGCGCCTCGCTGAGCATTTCGGAACGAACGAGCAGGTTCTTCTCGACGAGCGAAGTGAGGCCTTGGAAGACGTCGAGCCCCGCGTCGGCGACAACCGCGGCGGCCGCGTCCTCGGAGAAGCTGCCCGCGAAGATGCCGAGGCGGCGGAAGAAGACGCGCTCCTCGGGACGGAGCAGGTCGAGGCTCCATTCGAGGGTGGCGCGTAACGTCTGGTGTCGCTCCGGGAGATCCCGCGTGGCCCCGCTGAGCAGCGAGAGCGACTCGTGGAGGCGCGGGACCATGGCCTGCGGCGACAGCAAGCGCACTCGCGCGGCGGCAAGCTCGATGGCGAGGGGCAACGCGTCGAGGAGCCGGCACAGCTCGGCCACCGCTCCGCGGTTGTCGTCGTCGATGGTGAAGTCCGGCCGCACCTCGCGCGCTCGCTCCTCGAAAAGGCTCATGGCTGGCGTCATGTCCTCGCGGGTCTGGAAGTCATGCGGCAGCGGCGGAACAGGGACCTCTCGCTCGCCGCGGATGTGCAACGGCTCGCGGCTCGTGGCGAGGATCTTCAGATTCGGACAGGCCCCTAGCAACTTCGCGACGTCGGCGGCGGACTCGAGCACTTGCTCGAGATTGTCGAGGACGAGGAGCGCGTGCCGAGCCCGCAGGAATCCGAGCAGCAGCTTCTCCGGATCTGCGCCGGTGGGTGGCGAGGCGATCTCGAGAGTGGACACGATGGTTGACACCACGTCGGGCGCGTTGCGCACGCCGGCGAGGGGCACGTAGAAGACTCCGTCGCCGAACGAGGCGCCGAGGGTGTGAGCCAGATGGATCGCGAGGCGCGTCTTGCCGGTACCCCCAGGGCCGGTGAGCGTGAGCAGGCCGGTGTCCGTGCGTCGCAACAGCTCAGTGACGAGCTTCACCTCGTGGGCCCGGCCGATGAGTTCCCCGCGCTCCACGGGAGCAAGGCTGCGTGGCGGAGCATCAAGCAAGGCACGGGGAGGCGAATCGGTCGTTGGACCGGTGCGCGTCTCGGTGAAGCGCTCTGTGAGCATGAGTGCGAGGTCGTTTTCGACGAGGTCCTTGAGTTCTTCCGCATCGGAGAAGGGGCGGTAGCTGACCTTGTCCTCGTCGCGGATGCGGTGGATCAGATCGTTCAGCAGGTCTTCACGCGTGTCCGCTCGCTTGATGTAGATGAGCTTCGGCAGCTCTTGAGCGAGCAGGTACTCGTCCTCGAGACCCGAGACGGCTTCGTTCGGAGCGATCCACCCGTAACGCTGCCAGTAGATGCCGATGAAGACATCGCTCTGCGCGAGGTACGCGCGGTAGAGGTCGCGCGGCGGGTGAGGGCGAGCACTCGTCTCGAACATCACCGGCGTGAGGCGGATGCGCTGGATCGCATCCCTGGTGACCGCACGCTCCTCCCCGAGCTCCTGCAACGTCGAGCTCACGAAGACACGCAACCGCTGATCGGGTGTTCGGATCAATGAGGTCATTTCCCACCCCCGACTGTTTGAACTCAAATCATTTGAACCCAAACTAAACCGGAGGGAGTCGATTGTCAACGGCCCCGGCCAGGGAATCTCCGACGTTCTTGAGGGCAGCGACGGCGAGCTACTCGCCGAGTTCACCATCGACCCCACAAAGACCTACCAAACACAGAAACGGCCCGGACAACACGCCTGACGTCGTCCGGGATGTCACGCGACATCCGTCCGGGATGTCTCGCGACACCACAGTCCCTCCTGGGAGGATTCGAACCTCCGGCCTTCGGATTAGAAGGCCGACAGCACTACGCGCTGTGCTCAACAGGAAGTTCGCAGGTCGCTCCTGAGCGACAGAGCGCGAGTTATCCGTTCTTCGTTCCGCTAAGCACGAGAAGCGTCTCAGCGCAGTGGCGGCCAATGGCGCTCTGCCATCACGCCCGAGGCCTCACGCATCAGCTCGTTGTCCCGGGCGGCACGACGCCACAGATACAAGAGGTAGTCGCGAGCGGGCAGAGCGCCGGACTGTGCCGCGGAAGCAACCACAGCCCGGCCAGTCGCAAGGGACTCCGGGCGATCACCGACGAGCGCAGCGATGTCATCGAGCTCCTGCTCGTCGTACCAAGCGCCGTCCTCGTCGATCGCGGCGAGGTACTTGATGATGCGGGCCAGACCCTTGGCCGCGCTGGGCAGCCAAGGGATCGGTGATCCGCGGCACCACGACATGGCAGTGTCCGGCTCGCGCGTTCCCGATCGCGGCATGATCGGACTATGCGTGCCCGTACCCGAAACCACCTCGGGCATGTTCAAGCTGCGGCCATCGTGGGCTGCTCGGTTCCGCAGTACTTGCATTTGGACGCCAGAGCAGGGAGATCCTCGGACAAGCAAGCAGGGCAGGTCTTGACCGGCGCTGGGTCACCAAAAACGATCTCACCGCGACGGGCCATCATCGCCTTGTACGGGACAACAATGAGGAAGTACAGGACCCCCATGAACACGATGAAGTAGATCACTGCCGACAGGACGGCACCGATGTCGAGGAACGTCTTCGGGTTGCCCTTGTCGCCGAGCGAGTTATCCGTTGTCTCGGCTGCGCTCCGAGGTGCAAGAGCGCGCACATGCATCCAGTAGGCACATTGGACAGGCCGTCCACAGCGACGCTGCAGCGGCGCTGGCAGCGGGACTCGTAGCGAGCCACCAGATCCTTCGAAGTGATGACATGGCCGAATGTCCAGCAAGCGATCCCATCTCTTTGCTGAAGTGATCCCGGCGAATCACTGCCGGTCCTAGTAAGTGCCCGACAACAGCGCGCCGGCGTCGGGCACGATGGGTTCCAAATCGAGCGCCTTGAGCATCTGCCACGCGGTAGCCACAGCGGAGCTGATGACCGGCACGCCCAGGGCGTCCTCCACGATCTGTATCGCCGCGAGCGACGGCATCTGCACGCATGCAGACAGGACGATCGCATCGACGCCGCTGGTGTCGACGCGCTTGACGTGCTCGACGAGTGCCATGGGGTCCTGCTGGCCCACAACGAGATTGTCGGCGATTTCGAGCGCGAGGTAGTCGCGCACCGTGACTCCCTCCGCCTCGATGTACGCCACAACCACCTCGGTGAGGGGTTTCATGTACGGCGCGATCAACCCGATCCGCTTCGCTCCGAGGTGGTGAAGCCCGTCGATCAACGCCCCTGCGCTCGTAACGACCGGAGCCGGAGCCCCATTCGACGCCGTCACCCGCTCCAGTCGATCCTTCGCGGAACAGTGGTACCCCGGTCCAGTGGCCATGATTGCGACGAGGCAGGCGTAACCCAACACATCAACCCGAGCATCCGAGAGTTCGAGTGCACAGCGGTCGGAGTCCGCGTCCATCGCAGCCAACTCCTCTTTGCTCACCGTCTTCATCCGCATCCGCGACGAGTGGAAGGTGAATTCGACGCCGCCGTGCGCTGCCGCGTGGCGTCGCAAAAGCTCAGGGATCTCTGTTTCCATGGTGATGTTCGAGCTCGGCACGATCTGGCCGACCCGGACCCGCCGCAAGGTGGTCACACTCCGCTCAGAAGCACGTCAAACCACCATCGATGATGACGTCGCAGCCAGTCATGTACGCCGCCTCGTCCGAAGCAACGAAGGCCGCCAAGGAAGCAACGTCTTCCGGCAGCCCGATCCGCTTCGAGAGCAGCTGCTGCAGGAGGAGAGCCTCGGCGTTGGGAACCTTCGAGAAGTAGTTCCTCTCGGTTTCGGGAGTTCTGATCGGCCCGGGGCTGATGCTGACGGCGCGGATGCCGACGGCCGCGCCATCGACTGCGACAGCTCGGGTGAACGCCACCACGCCGCCTTTCGCCGCACAGTGGGCGGCCATCCCGGCGTTCGGTGTGCTCTCCCAAGCGGAGATCGAGCCGGTGTTGACGAACACTCCACCCCGCTCGGCGAGATATGGCCAGGCGAACTTCGTGACGTAGAAGACGAGGTCGAGCTCATTGCGCGTGTTGAACTGCCACATGTCGACGCTCATGTCGGGCAACGGCGCGAACCTCGGCGCCGACGCATTGTTGAACACAACGTCGATCCGGCCGTGGATCCCGGCGGACTCTTCCACCCACGACTCCGCGGCATCGGGGTCGCTCAGATCTACGGGTGCCATTCCCGTCATCGCGTAGCCAGCGGCCTCGACCATGCGACTGGTTTCGTCGTTGCCCGCTTCGTTGACGTCGCACCCGATGACGAGCGCTCCCTCTTGTGCAAACTTCAGCGCCGCGGCCCGCCCCATGCCGCTGGCCGTGCCCGTGATCAGCGAAACCTTGCCGTCGAGTCGGCCGCCCATCGATCGAACCCCCATCTCGGTGCCGCGCTTCTGCTGGCTCCGCCGAAACTACTACACCAGACGGACGGCATACGCCGGAGTGTCGCAGGTTTCCGGGGCCGCTGCTACGCCTGGGATGGACTCACTGATGATTGGACACCGAGCGTCTCGTAAAGCTCGGCGGCTCCCACCGCGAGCAGCTCATGGGCTTCGATGAACAAGTCGCGAGCTTGATCGCCCAGCCAACCGGGTGGCTGCAGCTCGATGGGAAGTCCAGGGTCGCGGTACGGGAAGCGTCGATAGGTATGGACCAGACTCATTCGCCGAGCGAAGGCCGCTGTCGGATCAGTGCGGTCCCAATCCGCATCCATCATGTCGAGATGGACGTCGTGAATGAACTTTGAGTACTGCTCGTTCAGCGATTCGAGATCCCAGCTTCGCGTCGCGATCGAGCGATCGGCTGCCAAGCCACTCGACCGCATGGTGAGGAGGTCGAGCTTGGCGTTGGGCAACGCCGAGCCGAGCTGCGCAACTCGATCGAGCAACGGGTGGGGTGACACCCAAGTAGCCGGCGCAAGGATGCCGAACCCGATCCAAGACAAGTCGCGCCGCAGCTGTTCGCGCGTCGGCCGGTCCGTTTCGGGCACCGTGTAGATGACCAGCGACCAAGATCCGTTCCACCCCGTCGTTTCCGAGTGAAAGATGCGCTGGCGTCCTTCCTCGATCACCGCGCGGGTGCGCGGCGTGAGGGTGTAGATCGACTCGCGGCCCTCACGACGCACGTCGAACCAGCCCTCGTCGCGCATCCGAGGAACCAAGACACGCATGTTCGGAGGGGCCACGCCCATCAGCTCGCCGAGACTCACCAACGTCTTCAGGCGGATCTCCTGGCCCCCGATCCGGACGAAGTCACCGAGGATGTCGAAGATCAGGGATCTCGCCGTGGACTGGCCCTTGGCGCCCGAGTAGGGACCTCGTCTCACGCGCTGACAGTGCGAGCCGGTTGGTCGAGTGAAGTGTCGATGAAGTCGCCGATGACGCTGACCGCCTCGTCGAGATAGCGCGTTGATTCGGGGTTGTTGAAGAAGTGTAGGGCCCCGCTCACCATGTGGAGCTGCTTGCGTTGGTGGCCCACGCCGGCGTAGATGCGCGCCGAATGGCTCGGGGCGCAGCAGTTGTCGGCGGTGGCGCCGAGCACAAGGACCGGGACCGAGACGTTCGCACCCGCGACCTCTGCATCGGCGCGGGCGTCGTCGTAGCTCCATTGGCTGATCCAGCTGCGCAGAGTGCAGTACCGAGCAAGCCCAACGGGGCCGTCGTTCACCAGGCGGGGATCGCCGAGGTAGTAGGTGCCGGGGACGCGATCGCTCGGATCGACGGTTGCGTCCAACCAACGCGGGTCCGCGGCCGTCCCGTGGACGACGAACGCAAACTCGCGATGTGGGTCATCCGAGTCCAGGATTGCTTCGAGCTTCGACTTCGCCCACGTGGTGATCCGACGATTGCGCTCCAGCTGAGCAGCCGTGTACGTCGCCAGGAAATCAGCCGAATACGGCGGCTTGTTCGGGTTCGCCGGGTCGTAGAGATTGAGTCCGGGGTCGCGATCGTCGGGCCGAGCCTCATCTCGAATGGACGCGTCCATCCACTCGGTGATCAGCGTGTGGCGGCCGACATGGGTGACGAGCATCACTATGGCGTCGGCGGGAGGCAGTCTCGCCGGGTCCACGACATACACATCGCCGGCCGCAGTATCGGAGATCCCCTCCCCTGCCTCGGCGAGAGCCTGATACCACATCGCCACCGATCCTCCGCCCGACATGCCGGCGAGCACGATCTTGGAGTAGCCAAGTCGAGTCTTCGCATCCAAGATCGCCTCGCCGAGGTCGCAGGCGACACGCTCCATGACGAGCGCTGCGTCGACACCGCGGTAGCGCGAGTTCGCCCACAGGACATGGTGGCCCGCGGCCGCCAGACCGCGAACGATCGGAAGGTACATGCCCCCACCAACGGGGTGCATGAAGACAATCAAGACGTCAGACTCCGACCCGATGGGCTTGATCAGGTGGCAGTCCAAACCAATCAACGCGCCGCTACCCGCATACACCTCGCTCGAGACTGTCGGGTTGTCGGTGAAGCCGACCACATAGGGCACCCTGATGCAGTTCGGAGGGGTCCCCGGAGTCACTTGGGCATCCGTCATGACTACGCGGGCTCCTCGCGCGGGGGGACCTTCACCGGCGGATCCGGTTGGGCCATCTCGGCCATCACCTGCGCGTCGGGTTTGGCCATCAGCTCCTCGACTTCTTCCTTCGACATGTACGGAATCTGCGGGCGGCTCCAGTCGACAGGGGGGTTGATGATCGCCCCTCCCTGCGACTCGAACGATGCCGGCGACTTCATCCGCTCCAACATCTCCGCGTCGATGCCGACGAGCTCGACCACTTCCGGATCAATCCAGGCCCGCTCGTCGATTGCCTCTTCCGACGTGGCGACCTCGAGCATCATCCCCTCGAGACCCGCGAAGTAGATCGACCTGCAGAAGCCATGATCGACCGGCCCGAAGACGTTGATGCCCCGGTCGCGGATGCGGTCGCGCATGCCGAGGAGATCGTCGTAGGACTTGACGTTGAAGGCAAGGTGGTTCATGGCTCCGCCCGCATTGCGATTCGGCGAGGCGTCCGACACCTTCGGACCCTGGACGAACGCGATCGAGCAGAAGTCGTTGAGCTTCACGAAACCGTGGAACGTGCCCACGAAGCCGTGCATCCAATACAGAGCCTTCAGCTCCGCACCGAGCACGTCGGTGAAGAACTCGAGTTGGTCACGCATTCTCGTCGTCGCGATTGCGAGATGATGCACACCATTTGGATTGTCCATTTCAGCCTCCCGCTTTCAGGGGATCGGGTACTCGCACGGTCTCGGCCAGGAACTCTCGCAAGGCCGAGATGGTCTGAACTTCTTGTTCGAGCTGTGGGATGTGACCGCAGTTGTCGATGATCTGAATCCGGCTCTGCGCAATGTGATCGGCGAACCGGAATGCGTAACGCGCGGGTACAACGGCGTCCTGCGCTCCCCACAGGATCAGCGTGGGCGCAGTGATTCGGTGAAGGCGTTTGGCGAGTCCTCGCTCGGGAATCGGCCAGAGGAACTTGGCGGCACAGCCGACCGCCCAGATGCATGCCGCCGCCCGATCAAGCGCGTCGGCCGCGTCGACAGACGGGATCTGCATCGATTGTGCCGCCGGGCAATGCGGATCGTGGAAGAGCACCTCCGGGAGACGCTCGTAGGGGCCAGCCATGAGATCGGAGGATGTGGGGTCGGTGTTCGACCACAGCCCGAAGGCACCGATCAGCACCACGCCGGAGAACAAGTCGGGGAACACCGCGGCCAGCTCCGCAGCGAGCATGCCCCCGAAGGAATGCCCGATGACGACCGCCCCTTCGAGTCCGAGGGCCCGCACGACCTCCTCATACGCGAGAACAACGTCGAGCAGGTCGTCGTACTGGTGAGATCGCGTCTGCGTCGCCCATCGGCTGTGCCGGGAAACTCGGGTGCGTACACCGTGTGGTTCGCGGCGATGTCAGCGAGGAGATCGTCCCAAGTGAGCCCGATCTCGGAGTGCAGATAGAGAACTGGAGGTCCCTCCCCCGACACACGCACAGGGATGTTCCCCCTGCCGTGACCCACGGCGACCGAGAGCAGCTCCACGACGCCTGTGCCCGTCATCGGACCGCTCCTGCTTCGATCTGGTTCGGCGACGCCGGCCGCCCACCGAGACGAACGGGCCACCAGCGGTTGTCGGCGTCGTACTCCGACCATTGCGATTGCAGCCGAGGCAAGACAGTGCGGGCGAACAAGTCGATGTTGTGCTTTGTCAGCTCCTTGGGCATCGAGCCGATCTGCATGAACAGCGAGAGGTTTCCGATCCGGAAGGTCTTCGCCAGCAGTTCGAGGCGCTCGGCGACGGTGTCGTGGCGCCCGACGACGACGGCGCCCGTGGAGACGAGTTCCTTGTAGGTCGGCGCGTCGCCGCGCGAGGGCGCCGACGCGGCCAACATCGCTCGGACTGCTCTCCTTGGGGACCCCGCCGGGCATCATCAGCCGGTTCATCGGGATGTGACCGATTCCATTGCCGAAGCAGTACTCGACGTGGGGTTTGTACAACCGCTCGGCTTCGGCGTCGGAGTCGGCGACGGCGGCGAACTGGGCGAACGATGCTCGATAAGGGTTGTCGTCTTTGCCCATCTCGGCCGCCGCACGCCACAGTGCATCGAAGGCGGGCTTCGCCGCATCCAGCGGATCGCCGCTGAAGCCCACGAAGTTGAGTCCGAAGTCGCGTTCGAGGGCCAGACGAGCGGTGCGAGGAGTTCCGACGGACGTCAACACGATCGGCGGGTTCGGTAGACTGCAAGGGGCGCGGCCAGATGTTCACGTTGGGGTATTGGGAGTACTTCCCGTTCCACGGAAAGGCCTCATGTTTGGTCCACGCCGCGAGGATGAGGGCGAGGTTCTCGTCGAACCGAGCCCTCGACTCGATGGGCGGTACACCATTGTTGAAGCCGGCGTCGTAGGCGAGGCCGAGCGGGAAGCCAGCGACGAGTCGCCCACCGCTGATGTGGTCGATGACCGCGTACTCTTCGGCCACTCGAAGCGGCTCGCGCGTCTTACCGAGCGTTCGACCGAGCACGTTGACGCGCGACCTCGAGCCGCTCGGCTTCCGTGGCATAGGCGAACGCCGAGGCGATCAGATCCGGGTTCGGGCTGACGTCGTAGTTGGCCTGAGCGTGTTCGGTCACTCCGACGCCGTCGAATCCGGCGCGAGCCGCGTGCATCATCTCGTCGAGTCCGTCGCGAAACGCTGCACTCATCCGGTCGGGGTCGACCAGTTCCCAATAGGGGTTGGTGACCACTGATTCCGCGTGGCGATCGCGAAAGTCCGAAGGAAGATGCCGGTAGGTGATCTGTTGGAGGTAGTTGACCTTCATGATCGGCCCCCTACCTGCAACCCAGGCACGTCGGGTCAGCAGCCTTCCTGAGCGGCCACGAGCGAATCGAGGTGTCGGCGGATGGCGATGGCGGCCTTGTCCTGCGGAAGCATGATCGGCTTGCCGTCCCAGAAGCTCGTGTCCCGCATCATGCGCTGCTGACCTTCGAGCATCCACTTGTCCTCGGTGTGGAACACCCGGGACAGCGTGGCTCGCATCGTCTCACTCAACTCGTCGTCGTGTTGCTTGCAGTCGCGGGCGAACGTCCAGAAGTAGTGCGAGCTGGTCTCCGTCTCCGGCGTGATCATGTGGACCGACGCCGTGGAGATCCCGTCTTCGCGTGGATGTCCGGGCGGCATCACCCCGGCCGTGATCGTGATGCTCGACGGCACGTCCCACATGAAGCTCAGCCATTGGTCGACCTTGCCCGGCTTGTCGTAGAAGGCGCGGAACGCCGGGATGAGCGACGTGTCCGGGATGAAGGTGTCCGCGAACACCTTGTCGCCCTCGAGCGCGGACGTCGGGCTTCGGAGCGAGCAGGTGGCCCTCGGTCTCAAATGCGGTGTGGAGGTGGGTGGCGTGCGCGTCGTCCATCAAGTTGTCGGTGATGAGCTGATAGTGGGCGTCGACGTGGAGGTACCCGCGCACGGTGGCGCCGTACTGATCGCCGACGTCCAACGTGGCGGGCGGGTCGACTACTCGATCGTCGTCACCGATCCAGACCCAGATCATCGATTCGCGTTCGGCCACCGGGTAGCTCGACGTGCGCATGTTCGGTGAGCTGACACCGGCGGGGATCACATTGCAGCGGCCGTCGGGACCGAACTGCAGACCGTGGTACTTGCACTTGAGGTTCTCGCCGATGACGACCCCGTACTCCAACGGAGCAAACCGGTGTGGGCACACCGAACCGATCGCCGCGGCTTTGCCGCTCGCGGTTCGGTAGAGGGCGATGTCCTCTCCAAGGATCTTGCGACCGATTGGCGCGGTCTGGACCTCATCGGCCCATGCCGCGGCGTACCACTGATTGCGCAGAAACGCCATCGCAGAAATCTCCTTGTCTATCGATGCTCGGTTGGCGACTGCAGGAAGTCCGCTATTGCCTCGACAGCGTCGGGGCGCTCGTGAAACAACAGGTGCCCGGCTCCTTCGAAGGTGCGCAAGGTTGCCGAAGGAAGCAACTTCACCCACTCCGCCGCCTGCGCAACGGGGATCAGGCGGTCACCCTCGCCCCAGAGCACCAGCGTCTCGGCGGAGATCGTGGCCAATGTTGCCGGCAGCGCCGCGTCCGCCGGCCCGGGAGAGAAGCGGCCCATCGCCTGTTGCTCCTTGGCCCGCGCCTCGTCGAATGCGGGGTCGGGGCCGGTCGGAATTCGGCCGACCCAAACCGTCGGCGTCAGAAGTGAGCACCTCGCGGCGCTCCTCCGGGGTTGCCGCCATCATGTTGAAGATCGGGTGGTCGGGCACGTTCAGCCCGAACGGCGAGGCGAGCACGAGGCGGTCCACGCGTCCGGGGTAGCGCGCCGCAAAGTTGGCGGCTCTCCAGCCCCCGAGTGAGTGACCGACGAGGTGCACCGTGCCGACACCGAGAGCGTCGAGAACATCGCGGAGGTGGTCGGAGACCGCCTCGCGGCTGGTGAGCGAAACGTTCGGCTCGCTACGGCCGTAGCCGGGGAACAAGGGAGCGCAGACGTGGAACCGGTCCGTCAAGGCCGCGAGGAAGTCAACGCCCTCGATCACGCCACCGCCATGGAGGAACACGAGTGGCTCACCTTGTCCGGCCTCGAGCACTTCAACGGGTTGCGCCTGAACAACGATCTCTCGACTTGCGAGCGACATGTCGATCTGCGGCTCGTGGGTCACGTGATGACGGAGCCGGTGAGGACCGCGGCGCGCTCGCGTTCCATCTCGCGCACGGCGGGGATGATCACGTCGATGAAGCCGTCCATCGTCCGCTCGGTCTCCTCGGCTGGTCATCGTGCCGAACGGAAGCATTGCGATGAAGTGGTTGGCGAAGCCTTCCCTAGCTCTCGCGAGGTAGTAGTCACGAACGCGCTCGACATCGCCGCACACCACAACACCTGTCGTCAACGGGGTCTCGGAGTAGCTGCGACGCCGCAAGATGCGTATCGGGCGAGTCTGGGATGCCGGTCTGCAGATGCGGCGGCACTGTGCCGTGTGCTCGCAGGAGCTGCTGCGCATAGCCGCTCCAAACCCGGCGTGCCGCAGCCTCGGCCTCTTCGTTCGTGGCTCCGATGATGACGCCCTGGCACTGCGCGACCGTGGGCTCCGCAACGTGCGGGTTGTGGTGACCCGGCTCCAAGCGACTGGCTGCCCGCAGCTCGTCGTAGCGAGCGCGAACCGCCTCGGTGATCGTGAACGGAGCAACGAAGTTGTGACCCCGAGCTCCGGCTGCTTCCAGGTTGCCGGCGGTCCACAACGGTGGGTGCGGCTTCTGCTGGAGTGTCCACGGCAGCTTCAGCTCGACGAAGTCATAGAAGGCGGAGCCTTCGCTCGACATGATGCCGGTCTCCCAGGCACGCACCAGCATGGCGAGGATGTCGGCCGCGCGAGCACTGGCCTCGTCGGGATCGTGTCCGAACTGCAGATGCTCGAATGGCGTGATGCCCTTGCCGACTCCGATCTCGAGCCGTCCGTGCGAGAGCACATCCACCATCGCGAGGTCCTCGAACAACCGCACCGGATCATGCAATGGCAGACAGACGACCGTCGGGATGAGCTTCAGCTGAGTGGTTTCACGGGCCAGCGCAGCCAGAAACACCGCGGCCGTTGGGGCTAACGACAGGCGATGACCATGGTGCTCGGCGAGGTGAAATGCGGAGAAGCCACCGGCCTCCGCGCGCTTCAGCAGCGCGATGCGGTGCTCGTAGATCTCCTCGGCGGGCCTGTCTTCGGACGCTTCGACGTGGTCGAAGATCCCGAATCCGATCGACATGGTGTGGGCTCCTTCTGCGACCGAGTCACATGGGTGCGCCGCCCGAGCGCCCTGCGAGAGGTCTAACATACTAAAGGACGACGACGGCCGTCAATCGTATGTGTCATATTTGGGGGGAGCGACGCGCCGCGAGCAGCCGAGCTAATCGTCCGGGTTCGCCTCGCCGAGATAGCTGCTCGTCAAAAGCTGGCGGTCGTTGGCCAGCTCGTCCGCCGTTCCTTCGGCAACGAGCTCGCCGTGGCGGAGCACATATCCCCGCTCGCACACCCGAAGTGCAGCTGAGACGTGCTGCTCGACGAGCAGCACCGCGACACCGGTCTCGGACGCGATGCGACGAACCATGGTGAGCAGTCGTTCAACGACGAGCGGCGCGAGCCCCATGCTCAGCTCATCGACCATCAGTGCGATCGGCTGCGACGTCAGCTTGCACGCAAGGGCGAGCATCTGCTGCTCCCCACCGGAAAGCAGGCCGGCACGGCGGTTCATGAGCCCAGCCAGCTGCGGGAAGTAATCGAGGGCAGGGTCGTCACCTGATCTCGCCTTCCTGCGGCGATGCAACCTGAGGTTTTCCCCGACCGTCAACTGGAAGATGATTCCCCGGTCGGCAGGCAGGAGTGCCAGTCCTCGACGAGCGATGCGGTGTATCGGGACTCCGATCGTCGACTCGCCCGCCACCTCTATCGAACCGCGAATCGCGGGGAGGACACCGCCGATCGTGAGAAGGGTGGTGGTCTTCCCGGCGCCGTTCGGCCCGAGGAGTGCGACGACCTCGCCGGCGTCGACCCGCAGGTTGAGATTGCGCACCACCGGAAGTCCTCCGTATCCGGCGGTCAGATCGCTGACGCTGATGACGCTCACCGTCACGTTCCGCCCGTGCCGAGGTACGCGTCGATGACGAGCGGGCTGGCACGAACCTCTGACGGTCGCCCCTGCGCGATCACACGACCGAAATCCAGCACATAGACAAAGTCACACACCTCGAGCACGAGTCCCATGTCGTGATCGACGAGCAGCACGGCGATGCCCCGTTCTGCGATTGCCGAAAGCCGACAGCCGAGCGCTCGGCTTTCTTCTGTATCGAGGCCGGCAGCGGGCTCATCGAGCAGAAGCACACGCGGGTTGCTCGCGAGCGCGCGGCTCACGCCGACGAGCTTCTGCTTGCCGTACGGCAAGGTGGTCGGGTCCATCCGCTGCTTGGTCGGCGAGGCCGAGCAGATCGAGTGGCCAGGTGACATCGACGACGCTTCCCCTGCTGGGCGCAATGACGTCCCACATGACCGATCGGGCCGTCAGGCGATCGGTCGTGACCTGAAGGTTCTCAGCCACCGTGAGGTCGGAGAACAGCTCGATGGACTGCCACGTGCGACTCAGGCCCGCTCGCGCCCGAGCGTGTGGAGACAAGGCCCCGATGTCCTGTCCGGCGAGATGGAGCGAACCGGTGAACGGAGTGAAGCCACTCACGGCGTCGATGAACGTCGTCTTCCCCGCACCGTTTGGGCCGATCAGGCCGACGATCTGCCCTGCGCGGACTTCCAACGAGACGTCGTCGTTGGCAATGACACCGCCATACCGCACACGGACGCCGTCCGCTCGCAGTGCGACCTCAGAGATCTCGGTTCGACCTGTCGGGCGATTCGTCGCCGTCGATGGTTGCTCCGGAGTTGCCTCCGAGGCGTCGCCTTCGGTGACGGCGCCGGAAGCTCGGCGCGCCGCGACTCCGACGGGACTTGCGAGTCGCTCCCGCGATTCCTTCCTGGTTGATCAAGGCGGTGACGATCAGACTGAGCCCGGCAATCACGCCATAGCTGTTCCCGAGATTGAGCCAACGATCGAGTACGACGTATCCGACTCCGAGGGGTGCCAACGTTCCGGCGACGATCGCTCCCTTCACTGACGTGATGCCGCCCAAGTACGCGAACGCCAGGAAGCCCAACCCGACCGCGGCCGTGAAGCTATCCGCCGAGAGCTGTCCGCGGCTGTAACCGATCAGCGACCCGCCGAGACCCGCGAGAAACGACGACATCGCGAACGCAAGAAGCTTGTTCGCGGCGACGTCGACGCCCGCGGCGGCCGCGGCGCGTTCGTTGGACCGTATTGCGAGGAACCGGCGACCGGACGCGCTTCGTGCCAGGTTGCCAACAGCCAGCCCCGCGAGCACCACGACGACGAGCACGGCCATTCCAAATTGCCATCGGGCGACGTTTCGTCCGCTTTGGATCGCGAGGCTCAGACCGAAGAACACCGGCTTGCTGATCGGATTGCCTGCCGGCTTCGTCAGCTCGGGGTTGCGGAACACGAACCGCTCGAGTGCGACGGCAGCCGCCAACGTCACCACCGCGAGATTGGCACCACGAACTCGCAGCGCGGGAATGCCGATCACGACTCCGAACGCGGCAGCGACGAGGCTGGACATCACCAGTGACAACGGAAACGGCACGCCGAGGTCGACCGTGATCTTCGAGAGCACAAAGCCGCCGACACCGGCGATCGCCGCCTGCGCGAGGGAGATCTGTCCGACGAATCCCGTCAGGACCACGAACGACAGCATGACGACGGTCATCACCATGCTGGTGATGACTCCGAACCGGTAGCCACCCGAGGTGACGAGGATCGCGACCGCGCCAACGGCCGTCACAAGCGCCACCACGCTGGCTCGAGGGACCTGCCGCGGCACTGCGGGGAGTCGGGGAGCCTGGAGCTCGCCGCGAGTGGGCAGACGGTCACCCCAGAGGAACAACCCGACGATGATCAGGATGAATGGCACCGCGTCGCTGAGCCCAGTGATCGCCCACTTCGGCCACCACGGCTTGCCGGTCTGAAACGTCACCACGGATTGGAATGCGCCCAAGCAAAGGCCTGCGGCAGCGGTGATCGGGATCGATCGGAGTCGGCCGATGAGCGCGGCCGCAAGCGCTGGGATGACGGCCAGCGAGTAGGTACCCGGGGTGAGCGGAGTCACCGGTGACACCAGGATGCCGAGACCACCGGCCACGACGCTCGCAAGGATCCAGGTGCTCCCGGCCAGCAGCTGCGGCGAGTAGCCCGCGAGGGCGGTGGCGCGTTCGTTCTCGGCAGCCGCGCTCGTGGCCAGACCGTACCGAGCCCAACGGAAGTACGCGGCCAGCACGATGGCGACACCGATGGCGCACACCGCGAGCCAGATTCGGTCACGCGGGAACTCGGTACCGCCGATGTCGAACGTCTTCCTGCCGAAGATGGGGCTGAGGATCCTCGACGCCGAGCCGAACTGCAGCGCGGCGAGTGCCTGCAAGAACAACAGGATGCCGACCGATGCGACCACCTTCGCGAGGACGGGCGCCGCCCTGAGCGGTCGGAAGACGAGCACATGCGCAAGAAGACCGAGCACCGCGCAGATCGAGTACGCCGAGGGCAAACGACGGCAGAAAGCCCACGTGGTCCCCGAGCGAGATCCGGTGCGGTATCACGGCGACCGGCAGAACGAGATCGCCCTTCTCGCGTAGCTCTGCGTACACGTACGCGCCCCACATCGCAATGGCCCCGGTGGCGAAATTGATCACGCCGGCGCCGCGATACGTCACGACGACGCCCATGCCGATCGCCGCGTACAGACAGCCGAATGCCAACCCGATGATGGCGAACGACAGGTATTGAGCCATGGTCGGATGCCAGTCAGGTACAGGGACCGAAGCCGGTCCCTGTACCTCTGGTCGTCAGCTCAGCCGCCTTGCGTGGACCGCGTGTAGGCGTCGAACCAGTCGATGACGAGATCTCGACCGAGCGTGCCGTCGGCCTTCTTCGCGACCTGCCACACCGACATCTGCGCGCTGCAATAGGACGGGAAGTCGGGCCACGGCTTGGCGCCGCAGTTGAGGTCTGGTGCGAACCACCCCGGGATGTCGGCGTCTGCGGCCAACGCCGCACTCGACCGACTCGGCAGTGATGTCGCCGTCCATCCCCTTCAACACCGACGCCAGTTCCTCCCAGGCGCCGAAGGCGGCGATCGAGTTGCTGGTGGAATTCTTCTCCTGGCCGGCAGCGGCCATCAGCGCCTCGTAGTCGACGAGGTGCTTCTTGATGACGTCGGACGTGCCACCGCCCGTGTCGGGCGGGAGCTGCGCAAGCGTCGAGTAGACACCCACGGTCTTGTCACCGATTGCATTGATGAAGTCGGTGCAGGAGCCGGCGATGATCGGCCCCTTGAAGTTCGCCGCGAGCGCCGCATTGACCATCGCTGTGCATCCGGGCTCGGCTTGGATGCCCCAGAAGGCCTGAGCTCCGCCCGACTGGGCCGTCGCCACGATCGCCGCGAAGTCGGGAGCGGCGGGGTCGACAGGAATCGGCTGCACCTCGATGCCCATGCTCTTGGCGATGCCGGGCACAGTGTTGAGAGCGAAGTTCTGGGCGGCCGGAACGGCGTCATAGGCCAGGGCGACCTTGGTCAGCTTGAGCTGCTGCATCAACGCGAGCGCACCCACCGCCGTCGCCGCGTTGGCGCTGCCCATGATGAAGACGTCCTTCGATGTCTCCAACGACGGCCCCCAGCCGACCGTCGTCACACACGGAAGGCCGGCTTCGGTGTACGCGGGCAGTGCAGCCTCAGCGGTGAAGTCGGCCCCGGTGTACGCCACGACGACGTTGGCCTCGATCATCTTGTTGGCGCAGTTGATCGACGACTCGGGCGAGAGACTGGTGCTGCACGACACGACCTCGAGCTTCGCGCCGTTGATTCCTCCGGTGTCGTTGATGTTCTGGATGGCAACCTGTGCGCCAGCCAGAAAATCTGGGAAGGGCACCGGCCCGGAGTCCTGGTTCACGACCCCGACCTTGATGGTCTGGCCCGTGCGGTCGGGACCCGCAGCCGCAGTGGTGCCGGAGCTAGCAGCAGTGGTGCCGGAGCTCGCAGCAGTGGTGCCGGAGCTCGCTGCTGTCGTTGCGGCGGTACTGCCTGAGTCGTCGCCGCATGCGGCGAGGGCGAGAGCCCCGACGAGCGCGGCTGCGGCAATCCGCGCGTACGACTTTCTTGCTTGCTTCATCCGTGATTCCCCCCTGTTCGATGAACACCCTCACTGCGTTGCTGTCGAACGAACCACTCCACGCCCAAAGGGCTGTCGTAGTGAGCGGGAGAGTATGTCATTTTAGTGACTGTCGTCAATTCAATGTTGTACATCGAGCTGTCGATGCTCGACCGTTCGGGAGCATCTCGTCACATCAGCGACGCCGACTCAGCGTCGTCATACGAAGTCGGGCATCACCTCATCGATGAACAGCTGAATGCTTGCCCTGGCTTCCTCCATCGTGATGTCGCCCGTGGGTAACTGCAGCACGAGGTAATCGCATCGCCCGTCCGCGACGTACTGCTCGATGCGCGCCCTCGCCTGGGCTGGTGTGCCTGAGGAAGCCGTGAACTGAGGGAGCAGCTTGTCCCCGCCTGGTCCGACCAGCGCGAACGCCGCCTGTGCCTGCGGGTTCAAAGCAGCTCGGGCCTCCTCCTCGGTGAGCGCCAAGCGATCCAGTTCGTGCACGTGCACGAGCCGGCGGAAGAGACCCTTCCAGCCCCGGGCGGCGATCTCCTTGGCCTCGGATTCGTCGTGAGAGACGACCATCAGGTCGACGACCCCGACGCGGGGCGTGCTGCCGGGTCGATCAGCCCGCACGGGGGCGCCAGCAAACTCGTTCCAGTTCTGGACATAGAGGTCGTAGGCCTCTTGCGGGATCGGCCCGGGCCAGATCAGGTTCAGCCCGAGCCGGCCGGCAGTGACCGGGTTGCCCGGGTACCAGAACGGCGGGTTCGGCTGCTGGTAAGGGGTCATGGATACGTCGATCGGAGGAAAGCTGTAGTGCTTCCCTCCCTCGGGGTCGACTCTGCCCGTTCGCAATCCCTGCACGATCAACGCGAACGCTTCGTCGAATCGATCATGAGAGTTGAACCAGTCCCCGTCGAACCAGAAATGCTCGATTGGCGCAATGCCGCGCCCGACGCCGTAGTCGACTCGTCCCCCGGTGAGCTGATCGAGCACACAGATGTCCTCGATGACGCGTAGCGGATGGTGGAGAGGCAGGAGCTTCACCATCGGCCCGACGCGAATCCGGGTCGTCGCCTCTGCAGCCGCGGCGAGGAAGATCTCTTGGTTCGGTGCGAGGCATAGGTCGGTGCCGTGATGTTCGGCGACGTGGTACCCGCTGAAACCGTTGGCGTCGAGCAGCTTGACGAGCTCGATGCGGTCGCGGAGAACCTGGCGCATCGAAGCGCCAGGGATGCCCTCGATGTGGTCGAAGACCCCGAACTCCACGATCAGTCCTCCGTCCGGACCGGAGGCGTTGGCTCGCTCATCCGTTCCCACACTTCGTCATCGGTGAGGGCGATCACTCGGGAGTACCACGCAGGCTGTTCGTCGTCCTGCACGCTGCTCGCGTGTGGAGTGCTCGGCTGCGGGACCGGGTGCGCAGCGCGTTCGAACCCTGCCGGCTCTTTCAGCGCCTCCAGCTCGGCTTCGGTGATGCCGCACAACCCGACCACCTCGGGGTCGATCCACGCTTCGCCGTTGATGTTCGTGCCGCAGCAGATCTCCAAGTTCAAGCCCTCGGGGCCATCGAAGTAGATCGACTTGATGAACCCGTGATCGATCGGACCGACCACCTGGACACCTCGCGACCGAAGGCGATCGCGCATCCCGAGCACGTCGGCGAGCGTGTCGACATGAAACGCGACGTGTTGCATCGTTCCGCCGCGAATCGGACCGCCGGGACCGTTCGCGTGGCTCGTCCCGTACTCCATTTCCTTGGTGTTCTCCGGCATCTGCACGAAGGCCACGTAGCTGTCGGGGGCGAGCTCGACGAAGCCGTGATATGCGCCCTTCACGCCGTGCATCCAGTAGAGCGCCTTCAGGGGGAGGCCAAGCACGTCGCACCAGAACTCGAGCTGGTGCTTCATGTCGGTGGTCGAGAGCGCCAGGTGGTTGACGCCTCGCGGATGAAGATGCGTCATCGCGATGTCAGTCCCTTCGGAGAAGCACTAGAGGTCCGGTGTGGGCGAGAGACCCATGAGGTACCGGCCGTGGAGAAGTCGGCTGGTGTCGTAGTCCTGGCCGAAATGGAGCCGACACGCGTGCACATCGCGCCAATACCGCTGCATCGGATTCGAGGTGAGGATGGCGCTCGCTCCCGCAGCCTCGAAGAGGCGCTCGACGATGCGGACTGCCCGGCTTGTGATGAACGGAAGAGGGTGCAACATCTCGTTGAACTTCCGCTCGGTGAGGGTTTCTTCGGACGAGCCGAACTCCTGCATGGAGTCGAGAAGCTGGTGGTAGTAGGCGGTCAGCGACTCCAGCTCATGAACTGACTCTGCGAGCCACATGTGACTCGCAGAGTTCAAGATCCCCGGTGCGCCGGTCATCACTGTCTTGCGGCTGCGCTGGCGGGTGACGTACTCCTCGACCATCCCGTCGGCGCATCCGAGCGCCACGGCCGGAAAGAAGATCGAGAACAGCAACGAGAACGGAATGCGACTGATCCAGTTGTCCACCGACCCTGCGCCCCGGCCTCGGTTGAAGTTCATCGCGATGACTTCCTCCGCGCGCCGAGTGGGCACGAAGACGTTGTCGAAGACGAGGTCGTGCGATCCGGACCCTGCCATGCATGAGGCACGCCACGTGTCGTCGATCTCGTATTCGCTTCGGTGCACCATGAAGAGGAACGACCGATAGTTCCGCTCAGGGAACTGCTTGTCGCTGACATCTGGAACCTTGGCGCCGACCATCGCCCACTCGGCGTGCTCACAGCCGCTCGACCAGCGACCTCGGCCGGAGACGACCATTCCTCCGTCGACGAGCGTCGCCTTCATCACCGGTGAGCCAGACGAGCAGATGACCGTGTCCGCGCCGCTCGCGAAGACCTCATCCTGGACAGACCGATCCCACTGGCAGATCGCGGCCTGATGGACGTTGAGCACTCCCGTGACCCAGCCGGTCGAGGGACAGGCCTTGGTAACGGCGCGGACGCCGTCACAGAAGTCCCACAGGTCGCGCTCGTCGCCGCCCCGGTCGACCGGTACAAAGGCGCGGACGAAGCCGGCGTCCCGGATGAGGTCGATGTTCTCGCGGGGAACTGACCGACCAGCTTCCGTTTCCGTGGCGCGCGCTGCGATCGAGTCGAGGTGCGGGCGAATGCGATCGGACAAGGATTCCTGCGAGGCGTTCCGTTGGTCGTTCGTGGACCGCGTGATCGTGTCGACCATCCCGCCTCCTCAGGCTGCCAGTCGAGCGATGATCGCCTCGGCGGCTCGGGTGATCTCGTCGATCTGGTCAACCCGCTGTCGCATGCCCTCCGCGCGGATGAACGTCACGTCGTACAGCCCGAGGAATCCAAGGAGGATGCGCAGGAGCGGCTCCTGGAAGTCGAACGCGCTGACCGGGGGCTCCGAATAGTCGCCGCCCCGCGCGGCGATCACGAAAACCTTCTTGCCAAAGAGCCGGCCCCGCGCTTGCCCGGGGGCGAAGTACTCAAACGTGCGTCCTGCGACCGTCACGTAGTCGACCCACGACTTCAACTGAGTACAAAGCGTGAAGTTGATCATCGGAGCGCCGATCACCACGATGTCGGCCGCCTCGAGTTGGTCGATCAGCCGATCAGAGATCGCGAGTGCCGCGACCATCTCGGGCGTCCGCTCGTTCGGGGCGCAGACGAGCCCGTCGAGCCACTCGGGGCCCTGGTGAGGCAACGGGTCAGTGACCAGGTCGAGATGGTCCACCTCAACGTTGGCGTGGCTCGCTGTCCAGGTCTCCACGAACTTGTCCGAGAGAATCCGGCTCACCGACTGACCCATCCGCGGGCTGGACTGGATGTGCAGAAGACGCGGCACGAGGACCCCCTGTTCCTTCACCCTCCTGCAGGATGTGCCCTTCCCGAGCATCGGACAAGTCGATATGTCCGAGGTGATCCATCAGCCTCGCCGATGTACTGTCCCGGACCGTGTCGATCGAATCGACGAATCTCAACCTGATCCCGATCCTGCGGGCACTGCTCCGCGAGGAGAGTGTGGTGGGTGCGGCGAGGCAGGTATCGCTCTCGCAACCTGCGGTCAGCGGCGCACTCGCTCGACTGCGCGAGGTGCTCGACGACCCGCTTCTCGTCCGCGTCGGACGGTCGATGCGTCTCACGCCGCGCGCCGAGAAGATGAAGCTGCGCGTCGAGCACATCTGCTCTGAGATCGAGCACCTCTTCGAGCCGGAGGCGTTCGACCCCGGCACGGCGGACATCGCTTTCGTGGTTGCGGCTCCGGACTACCTCGCGTTCTTGCTCAGCAAGGCGCTTCTGGTGCGGCTACGCGACGAGGCGCCGGGAGTCCGGATCCGCTTCGTGGATCCCCCGCTGAACCTCCATGAGCTGCTTCGTGACTCCACGATCGACCTCGGAGTCGCGGGCAACTTCCACATCTGGCCGAACGTCGAATACGAGTCGTTGTTCTACGAGCGCGTGGTCGCCGTCGTCGCGAACGACCATCCTCTCGCCAAGCGATCCCGCGTCCGTTCGGCCGATCTCGTGAAGTACCCGGGCGTCAACATGTTCACGAGCGGCATCTCCTCGAGGCGGGAGACCAGGCCACCGACGGGCGTGCCCAGCTTGGACTATGCGTCCCAGATCGTCGTGGGCCAGTTCAGTGACGCCGTATTGCTCGCAGTGGAGTCGCCGACTGTTGCTCGGGCGCCAGCGACGCTCGCCGAGTATCTCAGCACGATCCTTCCTATCTCGGTCGTGCAGCTGAGCGGCGAGTACGACCGGATCGACACCGGGATGTTTTGGGTTCCGGTCCAGCACGACGGCCCTGAGCACCTCTGGCTGCGAGCGGTCGTTCGAGAGACGCTCGCTCCGCTGAAGGAGCAGCTCGCACGGGTCGCCGAGCGCGAAGCGCAGGTAGTCCGCCGACGTAAGCCCGCGTCACCATGTACTACGAGCCCGGAGCATTCGCCAGGAAGACACTCCGTACAGTCGCCGGATACCAGGTGCGAGCGCCGTGCGCGGTCGGAACTGCCGCCTCATTCAACCCCCGAGCGATCTCCGACCAGCCCTGTCCTTCCACCCGGCGGTCACGAATGGCCTTGACGACTTCGCGTGGTAGCGAAGGCGGACGGCCAAGGCGAACTCCTTGCTGGCGACGGACGTACTCGAGCTCTCCGAGCACCTGCGCCGGCAGCCGTCGAGCGAGCTCGTGTTCCAGGAACGAGGCGAGGCGATCGATCACAACCGCGCCGGTCAGCTCTGGCGCTCGACGTGCCGAGCCGCGGAAGTTGCTGGCGTGCGGTTCCACGACCTGAGGCACTTCTACGCGTCGACGCTGCTGTCTGCCGGTGTGTCGATCAAAGCCGTCCAGTCGCACCTCGGTCACGGGTCGGCGGCACTCACGCTCGACGTCTACGGACACCTCATGCCCAGTGATGACGACCGCTCGAGGTCCGCCATTGGCGAGGCGTTCAAAGCCGCTGAGGACTCATTGAGGACCGACGCACGCTGACCGCGCAGGTTCCCGCAGGTCACGAGGCTAAGGCGCTTCTGTGGACCCTTACTTCTACGACGGGTAGAAGGGACTCGGCGCCCGCCGCGGTATTCGGTCGGGGCGTCCTCGACGACGGCGGAGACCGACCATCATGACGTTCTTCTCCCCATCGAGCGCGTCGAGCCAGCCGACGTTGCACCCCAGTGCGAGAACCAGAGCCGGCCGTCGTGCCAGCGCGGCGACTCGACGATCCCCAGACCCTCGACGACGACCCGGACCTCTTATGCAGGGGATCTCTCCTGCCACAAAAACCTCCGCTACGGGGCCTGAGCGGCCCGACCGTCTGCGGTCGGCGGTGGTTGCTTCGCGAGGAAGCGGAGCCGCGCCGCGCGCGCATCCCAGCCGTACACGACGGCGGTGCCGGCGATGAGGTCGTGAAGAGCTCGGCGGTCTCGGCGGAACAGGATCAGCCAGATGCCGGCGAAGAAGACCAGGAAGCTGAGCGGCGTGACGAGCACGCGGACGACTGCCTGGCTGCCGGTCAGATCGCTGCCGTCCCGGTTCACCGCCCGTAGACCGACGATCGACATGCCGAGGGTGCGGCCGCCCGCGGCGAGCGAGTACGCGCAGTAGAAGAACGCCCACGCGGCCAACACGAGGCCGGAAATCCACGTCGCGTCGCGCAGCTTCACGTCCGCTCCGAAGACCGCAGACATGAGGTAGTCGAACCCCTGGCCGGCCACGGCGAAGAGCCCGAGCACCACGAGGGCATCGATCGCGAAGCCCGAGAGCCGGGTGACGATGCCGGCGTAGGTGCCTTGCAGCGCGACATCGCGCCTGGGATCGGCCACGCTCACGGCAGGGCCTGCTCGTGTGCCCGCATAAGCAGTGGCGGCCCGAGCGCTTCCCCGACGGGTCGGCGGAACACGCGGTCGACAAGGCGGTGCACGAACGAGTCGAGCCCCACCCCGGCACTGCGGACCGTGTCAACCGCTTCGCTGGCCACGCCCGAGCTGGCGCTCGCGACGATCGGCCCGAGGTCGGTTCGCTCCATGAGCCGGTTCACGTCGACTCGCTCGAGCAGCGCATCGATGTCGAGCTTGGCGACGATCTGATCGATGTCGAGCTTGGCGACGATCTGATCGAGGTCCAGGTTGGCGATCACAGGGTTGAGGTCGAGCTTCATGACCACCCCATTGACGATCGCCGCGAGCACAACCGGGTCGAGGCGGATCAGCACCCGCACGACGTCGACCCGGTCGACGAGCTGCTCGACGTCGACCCTCGCCAACACCGAGTTGAGGTCGACTCTGTCGATCACCGCCTGGATGTCGACGCGGTCGACCACCTCCCCGACGTCGATCGCGTTGACCACGGTCGGCGCCACCTCGTTCACGACCGACTGGAGGACCGCGGCGGCGTCGTCCTTCAGCGTGTCGAGGAGCGCGGCACGTCGCGTCCGCCTCACCGACAGCTGGGAGTTGGGATCAATCGCCATGGAGCCTCGGCGTGGAGCGATCGATCAGGAGGACGTCCGGCTGGGTCGCCGTCGCTCCGGCGCGACGTCCGGTTCTGGTGCATAGGCACGAAACGCCTGCGCCAAGCACTCGACGAGCAGGTCGGAGTCCGGGATCGCATGAGGGTCGACGGCGATGCCGATGTCGAGACGGTCGCCGTTGGCGAGCGCGCTGATGTTCGCAAGGCAGCCGAGCCTCGGTCCGAACGGGAAGCACTCCTCGATGAGCGCGCCACCGACGTGTCGGTCCGTGCGGAAGCCCGGCATGGCTGTCGCGACGAAGTCGACGGAGTTCGCCTGCGCGTGGAGCGCAGGCGTCAGCACGCGGGTGGGCAGCCGACCCACGACCGACGCGACGCCGCTCGCGACGCGCATCACGGGCTCACGGCGCGCCTTCGCGATGCGCTCCGCGACGATGCCGAAGTGGGGGCCGGGATGTTCCGCGGAGGTCGGCACCTCGACGCGAGTGGGAGCGACCCAGTTGCCACCGTAGGCACCCATGTTGCGGTGCTGTGTGGTGGGCAACGCGAGGCGTAGCTCGTAGCAGGGCGCACCGACCTTCTCGTGATACAGGCCGAGTCCGGCACTCGCCGCGGCGATCAGCAGGTCGTTGCGACTGCCGCCGAGTGCGCGTGCAGCCTCGCGTGCGTCGGGAATGGTCAGCACCTCGAAGCGGCTCGTCATCGCGCCGGAAGGGGGGATCGGAGACAAGCGTCCGCCGGTCACCACGACCTGATGCGACACCGAGCTCGCCATGTCGAGCCCCCACTGCACGCTCCGCACGAGGACGTCGATCGGGTTGATCGTCTTCGCGAAGGACACACCGGCGGCCACGCCTTGCGCGACGGGGGCCGCCGCGCTCGTGAGGTCGATGTTGATGCTGACCGTGCCGGGCTTGCGCTTCCGCTGCCCTTCGGTCTCCGGCACGCCGGGCACCGACGCCACTGCCTGTGCCTCGACCTCGTCTGCCGCGACCTCCGCCGGTGGCGGCGGCATCGACTCGTCGACCACGAGCCCGATCATCGACAGGCCCCCTTGGCCGTCGGTGAGCACGTGGTGCGCCCGCATGTAGAGGGCCGCCTTCCCGCCCTCGAGCCCCTCGATGAGCGTGACGTCCCACGGGCCGCGGTCGGGATCGAACGGGGCGGGCTCGAGCAGCCCGACGAGCTCGAGCAGCTGCCTGCGATCGCCAGGGGAACCGACCGCCATCGTGCGGAGGTGCCGCGCGGCGCTGAAGTCGGCGACCTCGACCCAGCCGGGGCGCGTGCGAGTGCCGGTTGGGTCATCGAGGCGCCACCGCAAGCGAGGCGCTTGTTGCGCTGCGGCGTCGAGCCGGGCGATCACCGCCTCGCGCTCGGGCAGATGATCGAGGATCATCAGCGTGCCGACGGCCATGCGAAGGGTGGCGTCATGGCCTGTACGCCACATGATCGCCTCGATGGAGCTCAAACGCTCAGTCACCGGCAAACGGTACAACCCCTGGGTCGACTCCGTTTCCCGGCCACTCTCATGGGGTCAACGGCGAGCAGAGATCAGAAGGGCCATGCCCGGGATGTCGAGAGCACCGTCCGCGTTCGTGAAGGGCTCGGCGGCTTCGCGGGCCTGGGCACGGAGCGTGTCCACCGACTCGGAGTCGAGCCCGCCCAGGATCAGCGCGAGCGGACCTGCGAGCGACGTCGTCATCCGCCACCAGCCGTCGAACGACGGCGCGTGCAGCGGAACTGGCACCTCCTCGAGGACGACATCGTTGAACCCCGCCGTGACGAAGAGCTGCCTGGCGCGGGCTGCATCGCCGAGCGCGAATGGGCCTGGCACGCCGGGAGGCGGCATCGGCTGACCGAAGTGCGCGCTGACAGCGTCGAGCACGAGGCCGAGCCACGGGTTGCGCTCGCGCTCCCCCCACAAGGCGATGCTCGCCCGCCCGGAGGGACGCAGCACTTCGCGCGATCTCATGGGTGGCGCGTTGCGGGTCGAGGGCGAACTGCAGGCCGTCACGGCAGTACACGACGTCGAACACAGCGTCGGGCTCGGCGATGTCTTCGAGGTCGAGGCGACGACCGTGCACGTTGTAGAAGCCGTGGGAGTGAGCGCGCCCGACGGCGACGTCGACCATCTCGAGAGCGACGTCCGATGCGACGACCTCACCGGGTTCGACGAGCGGCGCCACCGCGATCGTCACCGCGCCGGGACCGCATGCGAGCTCGAGGACGCGGTCGCCGGGCGTCGGCGCCGTAGCCCTGACCATCCACTCGGTGACCTTCTCGCCACGCGCGTCGACGAAGTGGGCGTGCTCGGCCCAGGACTCAGAGACGGCGGACCACATGCCGTGCATGTGGGACCGGACGTCCGTCGCTTGATTGCTCATTTCGTTACTCCATTCGAGTATTGAATACTCGGTTAGAGTAGCGGAATGCCCGGCCGCGTCAACCCCGAGCGAAGGAGATATGAGTCACCCCGCCGCGAAGCGCAGGCAGCCGCCACGCGGCGCCAGATCCTCGAAGCCGCGCAGCGACTCTTCGAGACGCACGGATACGCCTCCACGACGATGGCCGCGGTCGCGGACGAGGCAGGCGTGTCCCTGAAGACCGTGTACCTCGGGTTCGACACGAAGAGCGGCCTCGTCCGCGCGCTCTGGGACACGTTGCTGCGCGGGGAGGCCGACATCGCCGTCGCGCAGCAGCCCTGGTATCGCGAGGTGCTCGACGAGCCCGATCCCGCTCGTCAGCTGCAGCTGAACGCGCGCAACTCGACTGCGGTGAAGAAGCGCGTTGCGAACCTGCTGCGCGTGTTGCGCGACGGCGCGCCGAGCGATCCCGATGTCGATGCGCTGTGGCAGCTCATCAACACCGACTTCTACGCGAACCAGCGCGAGATCGTGAGGTCCCTACAGAGGAAGAGGGCCTTGCGCCGCGGGCTGGACGTCGACCGCGCCACTGACATCCTCTGGACGCTGATCCACCCCGACGTCTGGCATCTCCTGGTGGGCGCCCGCGGGTGGACGGCAGACCGCTACGAGAAGTGGCTCGCGGACACGACGTGCGCGCAGCTGCTGAAGGACGTCTAGCGCGGTCGCCAGATCCGCAGCTGGTTGTCGGGCAGGGTCACGGTGAACGCCCCCGACGGGTTCGCGGCCAGGAGTGCGCCACGCACGTCCGAGACGAACTCGTCGAGCCGGTCACCGAAGAGGTGTGGCGCCGTCGACGACGACGAGAGGTGCTGGGCGATGAGGTCGTCGACCGATCGTTCGAGAACCCGACCGTCGGGAACCGTCACGACGTCCATCGGACGAAAGCCCGCGGCTTGGAACACGTCGTCCTCGCCAGACGGTGAGTTGTTGCGGATCGACTGGCCCGCTCGCTTGTCGGACCCGAGGTAGCGGACGCGCAACGCGTCGACCGGGTCCTCCACGGGTGATCGGTATGCCTGAGTGTCGATCTGGACGGCGGCACCGCCGGGCTCGAGCATGTCGCGCACCGCGCTCGCGACCTTCGGGCGATCCATCCAATGGAAGGACGCGGCGAACGTCGCGACGCGAAAGGTGCCGAGCCCGGCGGGCAGTGACTCCGCTCGCTCCTGCACGAAGCGAGCGTTCGTGACTCCGCGGGCTGCCGCGAGCCGCTCGCCCTCGGCGATCATCCCCCCGTCGGGATCCAGGCCCACGACCTCCTCGAAGAGAGGGGCGACGAGCAGCGCGACCTTCCCCGGACCGCAACCGACGTCGAGCAGTCGACCGCGACCGTCGAGCCCGAGCGCATCACGCAGGGCGTCAGCGAGTCCGGGGGCGTAGGGCGGCCGTCCCTGTTCGTAATACGGCGCGCACCCCTCGAACAGGGTCTCGTCCCACTCCCACATCTCCCACGACATGCGTCTATCCGCTCTGCGGTCAGTAGCGGAACTCGGCCATCACCGCGAAGTGGTCGGAGGGGTCGACGCCATCGAGACCGGCGGTGCCGAGCACCTCGCAACGCACGGGATGACCCGCTCCCCGCGCGCGGCCAGGCCGACAGCACGTAGTCGATGCGGCGATCCGGCAGCAGGGCTGCCGCCGCGTGCCGGTTGCGGCGCGAGAACGTGTGCCCAGGTCCACCCTCCGAGGCGACATCCCACGCGTCGTAGAAGACGAGGCCCGGCGCGGCCGTCTTTGACTGGCCGACGAGCATCCGCATCTCGTCGGAGTCGGGGCCGGCGTTGAAGTCGCCGAGGATGAGCACCGGGTGCGCGGCGCTGCCGGTGTCGTTCACATATGCCGCGAGCTCGTGCACCTGCGCCTGGCGGACATGGCTGAGGTCGGGACGCCAGTCGAGCATGACCACGAACACGTCGATCTGCCCGCGTGGACCGTTGACGCGGGCGAACTGCGCGAGCCCACCGTCTCCCCCGTCGAACCCGGCGAGCTTGAGACTGCCAGTGTCGCTGACCGGCCACCGCGAGAGCACGGCGGTGCCACTTTCGAGCTGCGCGGGCTCGAACCACTCGATGCAGGGCGTGTACGTGAGCCCGAGCCTCTGGGCGATCTCGGCGACGGGCTCGTACCCGACCGCGCGGAAGACCTCCTGCATGCCGACGATGTCCGCGTCCATGCCACGGAGGAGCTGTTCGATGCGCGCGTAGCGAAGCTCCCACGGCCCGGAGTTCGCCCAGACGTTCCACGTCACGACGCGGGCGCGCGTGTCGATGAGCGGGCCGTAGGGCTCGAGAGGGTCGAATGCCACGGCGAGAGCATTCCATCCGCGGATGGGAAACGCTCAGCGGACGATCGGCTCGCCCGCGCTGATGACGTCCTGCGCGAGCGCCATGCCCGGTCTCGACGCGAGGTGGACGTAGGTCGGCGCGTCGAGGATCACCGCGTCAGCGCGCGAACCGGGACCGAGCCACCCGACGTCAACTCGCCGCAACGCCTTCGCTCCCCCGATCGTCGCGGCGCGCACGGCCTCCTCGACCGTCATGTGCATGTCGCGCACAGCGAGCGCGAGGCAGAACGCCATCGAGCTCGTGTAGCTCGACCCTGGGTTGCAGTTGCTCGCGATCGCCACGGTCACACCGGCATCGATGACTCGCCGAGCGTCGGGATAGGGCTGGCGAGTCGAGAAGTCGCTCGCGGGGAGGAAGGTCGCCACCGTGTTGCTCGCCGCGAGCGCCTCGAGATCACCGTCGTTGAGGTAGGTGCAGTGGTCCGCCGAGGCCGCGCCCTCTTCGACCGCGAGCTGCACGCCGGGACCGAAGCCGAGCTGGTTGGCATGCACCCGCAGCTCGAGTCCGGCGGCACGGCCGGCGCGGAGCACGGCACGGGATTGATCGACGTCGAACGCGCCGACCTCGCAGAAGACGTCGATCCAGCGTGCGAAGGGTGCGCACGCCGTCAGCATCTCCCCGCACACCAGGTCGACGTACGCGTCGACGCGCCCGGCGTACTCGGCGGGGACGGTGTGGGCGCCGAGGAACGTGACGTCGTCGGTGAGCCCCGCGGCGATCTGGCAGAGCCGCTGCTCGTGCTCGACGTCGAGCCCGTAGCCCGACTTGACCTCGACGTGCGTCGTGCCCGAGACAAGTGCCGCATACCGCCGCTCGACCGCGAGCGCGCCGAGGTCTTCCATCGAAGCGGCACGTGTCGCTTCGACGGTCGTCATGATCCCGCCGGCCGAGTACGGCGTTCCCGCCATCCGTGACGCGAACTCGTCGCTGCGGTCGCCCGCGAAGACGAGATGCGTGTGGCTGTCGACGAAGCCCGGCATCACGCACCGACCCTCGGCACTGATCCGAGTGTCGGCGGCAGCGCCCGCCTTCTCGATCGTGCGCACTCGGCCGTCTTCGACGATCAACGCGGCGCGACGTACGAGGCCGAGAGGTCCCTCGCCGCGGGTCGGGTCGCACGTGACGAGCAGCCCGATGTCGTCGATGACGAGCGTCATCGCGTGTCCCACGCCCGGCGCACGGCACGATCGAGCTCATAGGCGACGTCGATCGACGAGTGGGATCTCTCGCACACGACATCGCGGCCTGCCACCATCACGTCGGTCACATCCGCGGCTGACGCGCTGAAGACGATCGAGGCGACGAGATCGCTCGGTGCGCCCGCGAGTCGTGGCGAGTCGGTGCCGATCGTGACGAGGTCGGCGGGCGCGCCTGCGGTGATCCCCCCGCCGCCTGTCGCGGCGCGGCAGCAGCTCGAGGGCAGAGTGCGTGCCGCGCTCACCGCTCGCGAGACGTGTGTCGAGCTCGATCGCCCGCGCCTCCTCGAGAAGATCGACGACAGCGTTGGAGTCCGAGCCGACGGCGAGGTGCACTCCCCCGTCGCGCAACCGCCCGCTCGGCGCGATGCCGTCCGCGAGGTCGCGCTCGGTCGTCGGGCACACGCAGACCGTCGACCCGCGGAGGAGCCGGATGTCTTCGTCCTCCACGTGGATCGCGTGCACGGCCGTGAACCGACTGCCCAGGGCGCCCGCCTCGTGCAGGACCCGCGTGGGACTCATGCCGTACGCGTCGAAGCACGCCGCGTTCTCAGCCGGCTGCTCGCTGACGTGGGCGTGAAGCGGCGCGACGTGGGATCCCGCCCACTCGACGACCTGCTCCATGTCGCCCGGAGCGACCGCACGCACGCTGTGGATCGCAGCTCCCACCCGCGCATGCCCGCGCGCATCGATCGCGTCGACCCGGTCGGCCCACGCTTGCGCGGTGCCGTCGCCGAACCGCAGCTGCACGCCCTCGAGCGGGCGCCCGATCCCTCCCTCGAGGTAGCACGCGTCGAGGAGAAGAAGTCGCACACCGACCTCTTCCGCAGCCGCGATCACCGCATGACCCATCGTGTTCGGATCGCCGTACCGCCTGCCTCCGGTGTCGTGGTGGAGGTAGTGGAACTCGGTCACCGTCGTGATGCCCGCGAGGGCCATCTCCGCGTATGTCGCCCGAGCGAGTGCGTGGAGCGAGTCGGGATCGAGCCGCGACGCGAGGTCGTACATCTGCGCCCGCCACGTCCAGAACGAGCCCACGCCGCGCTCGAGTTCGCCCGCGCAACGCACGGTGGAACACGTGCGAGTGCGCGTTCACGAGGCCCGGAACCGTCACGCCCGCGCGTCTGATGGCGTCTGGAGGGCACGACGACACGCCGGTCGTCACCGACGAAACCGAGTGGTGCTCGATCTCGAGCACCACGCCGGACTCGACTCCGGGCTCGACGTCGTCGCCGCCGAGCCACGCGCGCTCGCACCAGAGCCAACGCGTCACGTCATGGCTCGCGGATCGGCATTCGCACCCCGCGCTCGTCCGCGACCTCGACGGCGCGGTCGTAGCCGGCGTCGGCATGCCGGATCACGCCCATCCCCGGGTCGCACGTGAGCACCCGTTCGAGCTTTTCGGCCGCGAGCTCGCTGCCGTCGGCGACGCACACCATCCCCGCATGGATCGACCGGCCGATGCCGACGCCGCCGCCGTGATGGATGCTCACCCACGACGCGCCGGAGGCGGTGTTCACGAGCGCGTTGAGCAGCGGCCAGTCCGCGATCGCGTCGCTGCCGTCGGCCATCGCCTCGGTCTCTCGATAAGGCGAGGCGACCGACCCCGAGTCGAGATGATCGCGGCCGATCACGATCGGAGCCGAGACCTCACCGGACCGCACCATCTCGTTGAAGCGGTGCCCGACTCGCGCCCGCTCGCCGTAGCCGAGCCAGCAGATGCGGGCTGGCAGCCCCTGGAACGCAACCCGCTCCTCTGCGAGATCGAGCCACCGAGCGAGATGGACATCGTCGGGCAGCTCCTCGCGGACGGCGCGATCGGTCGCCGCGATGTCCGCGGGATCGCCCGAGAGCGCGACCCAGCGGAACGGGCCCTTTCCCTCGCAGAACAGCGGGCGGATGTACGCGGGGAGGAAGCCGGGGTAGTCGAACGCCCGCTCGAAGCCGCCCAACCTCGCCTCTGCCCGCAGGCTGTTGCCGTAGTCGAAGACCTCGGCGCCCGCGTCGAGGAACCCGACCATCGCCTCGCAGTGCGTCGCCATCGCCTGTCGCGAGCGCCGCACGTACTCGTCGGGATCGTGGGCGCGGAGCTCCTCCGCGGCTTCGGGGCTCAGGTCGTTCGGCACGTAGCTCAGCGGATCGTGCGCGCTCGTCTGATCCGTGACGATGTCCGCGTCGAAGCCGAGGTCGAGCAGCTTCGGCACGACATCAGCCGCGTTGCCGAGCAGCCCCATCGACAGCGTGCGGCCCGCGGCCTTCGCGTCGCGACAGCGTGCGATCGCGTCGTCGAGAGATGTGACCGCTTCGTCGAGGTAGCGAGTCTCGAGGCGGCGCTCGATGCGATGCGGATCGACCTCGACGCACAGCGCAACGCCGTCGTTCATTGTGATCGCGAGCGGCTGCGCGCCTCCCATCCCGCCGAGCCCGGCGGTCAACGTGATCGTGCCGCGCAGCGAGCCCCCGAACCGACGGCGCGCGATCTCGGCGAAGCACTCATACGTCCCCTGCAAGATCCCCTGCGTGCCGATGTAGATCCACGACCCGGCGGTCATCTGCCCGTACATCGTGAGGCCGAGCGCTTCGAGCCGGCGGAACTCCTCCCAGGTCGCCCAGTCGGGCACGAGGTTCGAGTTCGCGATCAGCACCCGTGGCGCCCACTCGTGAGTGCGGAACACGCCGACCGGCTTGCCCGATTGCACGAGCATCGTCTCGTCGCCCTCGAGTGAGCGGAGCGTCGCGACGAGCGCGTCGAATGCCGCCCACGAACGCGCCGCGTGCCCGGTGCCGCCGTACACGACGAGGTCGTCCGGCCGCTCCGCGACCTCGGGGTCGAGGTTGTTCATCAGCATCCGCATCGCGGCTTCCTGCGGCCACGCCTTGCAGGTGAGCGTCGTGCCGCGCGGCGCCCGCACCGGCCGCGCTCCCTCGGTCACTGCAATGCTCCCGTCACCGACTCGACTGCCGACCGCAGCACGCCCGCCGCGACGAGCTCTGCCGCGGCCTCGAGCTCGGGTGTGAGCCACCGATCGGGGCCGGGCCCTGGCACGACCTGACGGAGCACTTCGATCGCAGCGCCCGTCGCCACGGCGGGCCGCAAGGGTGCGCGCAGCTCGACTCCCCTCGCGGCACTCACGAGCTCGATCGCGAGCAGTCGCGTGAGATTCAAGACGACGACCCGGAGCTTGCGTGCTGCCGCCCAGCCCATCGACACGTGGTCTTCCTGCATGGCCGACGTCGGGATCGACGCGACGCTCGCGGGAGTGGCGAGACGGCGGTTCTCGTCCACCAACGCTGCCGCCGTGTACTGGGCGATCATCAGCCCCGAGTCGACACCGGGCTCGTCCGCGAGGAACGCGGGCAGGCCGTGCGACCGCGCCGGGTCGAGCAGCCGGTCGACGCGCCGCTCGGACATCGACCCGAGATCGGCGAGCACGATCGCAAGGAAGTCGGCGGCGTGAGCCAAGGGCGCGCCGTGAAAGTTCCCGTTCGAGGTGACCCGGCCGTCTTGGAGCACCACTGGGTTGTCGATCGCGGAGTCGAGCTCTCGCCTCACCACGCCCTCCACGAACCCGAGCGCGTCCCGCACCGCACCGTGCACCTGAGGGGCGCACCGCAGCGAGTACGCGTCCTGCACCCGCGAGTCGCCGACACGGTGTGACGCGACGATCGGCGAGCCTTCGAGCACGCGTCGCATGTTCTCGGCGCTCGCCGCCTGACCAGGGTGCGGGCGCAACGCGACGATCTCGGGCGCGAACACCGCGTCGGTGCCGAGCAGAGCCTCGACGCTCATGGCGGCGACTATGTCGGCGACCGCGAGCAAGCCCCGCACGTCGTGACACGCGAGCGCAAGCATCCCGAGCATGCCGTCGGTGCCGTTGACGAGCGCGAGGCCTTCCTTCGCCTCGAGGACGATCGGGTCGATGCCCGCGGCCCCGAGTGCCCCCGCAGCATCGACGCAGTCGCGGCCCTCGACCACCTCGCCCTCGCCGAGCAGCACGAGCGCGACGTGCGCGAGCGGCGCGAGATCACCACTGCAACCGAGCGAGCCGTGCTCGGGGACCCGAGGCGTGATGCCGGCCGCGAGCAGGTCGAGCAGCCGGTCGGCCAGCACCGGCCGGGCCCCACTGCGGCCCATCGCGAGGGTGCGGGCGCGGAGCAGGATCATCGCCCGCACGACCTCGGGCTCGACCGCGTCGCCCACACCGGCTGCATGGGATCGGATCAGCGCAGCCTGCAGGCGGGCTCTGCTCGCGGGCTCGACATACACATCGGCGAGCGAGCCGAAGCCGGTCGAGACGCCGTAGACGGGCTTCCCCGACGCCGCCAGCTCCTCGACGATGTCGCGCGACGCCTGCATCGCGGCCCTGGCCTCATCTCCGAGCACCGCCCGCGCACCACCGCGGGCCACGGCCACGATGTCGTCGATGGAGAGGCCGTCGCCCTCGAGGACGACGTCGCTCATCAACTCTCGAGGCCGAGTCGCTTCAGTGCTTGCGTGTACTCGTTCGCTTCCACCTGTTGATATTGCGCGATCCGGGCGGCGAGCTCGCGGACCTGCTTCGTGTTCGCGTGCTGGGCGGCGTAGAGGGCCATGTGGACGCCGCCGAGGTGGTGAGCGCGCATCATCGTGAAGAACGCCCTGTCGAGGTCCTTGCCGGTGAGCACAGTGAGCTGTTGGAGCGCCTCTGGCGACTGCATGCCGGGCATCGCTCCCAGCGGGGATGGCATGCCCATCCACTCCATGACAGTTCGCGACACGTCGCCGCGGCCGTCACCCCAGCCGGCGAGGAGCGTGTCCATCACGCCGATCTCCCACCGTTGGTAGATCACGACCTCGCGGGCGAAGCTTTGCGTGGTCGGGTCGGACGGCCGACCGATCACGTCCATCGCCATCGTGACCGCCTGGTCGTGGTGGTCGATCATGTCCTGCAAGAACCCGATGTCGACCGCATTCGGCTGCGCGTCGGTGGTGCGCTTCGTCACGAGGTAGGTGGCTGACGCGGCGAGGAACGAGAACGCCACCACGACGGCGATGACCTTCGCCCACGTCCACTCGAACCGAGGACGCTCGTCGATCTCCTCGTCGACGTCGTCGTCGATGTCGACGCCGTCGGTGCCGCCCGTGTCGATGCTGCCGTCGTCGGTGATCGTCATGTCAGCGTCTCGTGCTTCTCTCGGGCCGTCGGGCGGCGCTCGAGCCGCTGGTCAACCTATCTGGCCAACGGCCCGGGAGATCGGCAGGTTCCAGAATCTCGCAGCCCCCGAGATTGGGCACTTGGGCGCGACGTACGACGCCGAGCGCCCAATCCCGCCGGAGGGTCGGGGACGAGCTCAGTCGCCGTCGACCTTGTCGATCACCTTGTGCGCAGACCCGGCCGCGGCGCCCACGACGCCGTCGTCTTTCTCCGACAGGTCGATCGCCTTGTCGTCGGCCTTCGCAGCGACCTGTTGCGCCTTGTCGACGGCGTCACCGGCCGTGTCCTTCGCCTTGTCGACGGCGTCGTCCGCGGTGTCCTTCGCCTTCTCGGCGAGGTCCTTGCTCTTGTCGGCCGCGTCGTCGGCGACGTCGCCCGCCTTGCTCCTTCGACTTGGCGGCCAGCTCCTTGGCCTTCGCGTTGGCCTTCGCCGCCAGGTCCTTGCTGATCTCGACCCCGCGCTCCCACGCGGCCTCGGCGATCTCCTTGATCTTCTTGAAGGCCTCGTCGGCCCGAGCCTTCGCCTCGTCGGAGTTCATGGTGCGATCCTCCTTCACGCGGGGGGAAGGGTCATCCTTGCACCCCGATCGTCCGTAGTCTTCCGGCGTGCTCAGAGGCATGCTCGACCTCCCGACCCTGACCCGGATGGTCGACGCCCACGAGATCGACACCGTCCTCGTCGTGTTCCCCGACCAGCAGGGTCGGCTGGTGGGCAAGCGGGTGACGGGTCATCACTTCCTCGACGAGGTCGTCGACGGCGGCATCGAGTGCTGCAACTACCTCCTGACGGTGGATGTCGACATGCACGTGCTGCCCGGCTACCGGTTCGCGAACTGGGACACGGGCTACGGCGACGTGGCCTGCCGGCCCGACCTCACGACCCTCCGCCTCGTGCCGTGGCTCGAAGGCACTGCGCTCGTCGTGTGCGACCTGTTCGACCTCGAGTCGGGAACGCCCGTCGAGGTCGCACCGCGCCGGATCCTCCAACGACAGATCGAGCGCGCACACGATGCGGGCTTCGACGTCATGACCGCGTCAGAGCTCGAGTTCTTCGTGTTCCGCGAGAGCTACGACGAGGCGGCCGCGCGCGGCTACCGCGACCTCACGCCGCAGAACGACTACGTGCTCGACTACCACATCCTCCAGACGACGAAGGACGAGTACCTGATCCGCTCGATCCGCAACGGCATGGACGCGGCCGGCATCCCGGTCGAGTTCTCGAAAGGCGAGGCCGAGGCCGGGCAGCACGAGATCAACCTCCGTTACGCCGACGCGCTGACGATGGCCGACCGCCATGTGGTCTACAAGAACGGAGTGAAGGAGATCGCCGCGCTCCACGGGCAGTCGGTCTCGTTCATGGCGAAGTACGACATCGACCGCGTGGGCTCGTCGTGCCACATCCACTCGTCGCTGTGGCCCACGAGCGGCGACGGATCGGCGATGCCCGACGCCAGCGGCCCGCACGGCATGAGCGACACCGCGCGGTGGTGGCTCGGCGGGCTGATGGCCGGTGCGCGCGAGCTCGCGTGGTGCTTCGCTCCGTACGTCAACAGCTACAAGCGGTACCAACCCGCGTCGTGGGCCCCGACTGCGATCGCGTGGGGCCTCGACAACCGCACCCTGGGCTTCCGCGTCGTCGGCCACGGTGATGGCCGCCGCGTCGAATGCCGCATCCCCGGCGCCGATGCGAACCCCTACTACGCGTTCGCGGCGACGATCGCGAGCGGCCTGCACGGCATCGAGCACGAGATCGAGCCGGGTGATCCCTTCGTGGGCAACGGCTACACGGCCGGCGACCTGCCCCGAGTGCCGCACACCCTCGTCGAGGCGATCGAGCTGTTCGAAGGCTCGCCCCTCGCGAAGGAGGCGTTCGGTGAGGAGGTGCACGAGCACCTGCTGAACACGGCGAAGCAGGAGTGGGTGCACTTCAACCAACACGTCACCGATTGGGAGCGCCGCAGAGGGTTCGAACGCCTGTAAACAAGGACGATGCGTCCGCTGATCGCCGTCACGACCCGCCTCGTCGCTCGTGACCAGCAACAAGGCACCCGCGCCGATGCGCTCGTCTGCTCCCGCCGCTACCTCGACGCCGTCAAGCGCGCAGGAGGCCAGGAGGCGGCACTGCTCGAGGTGCCGATCACCGACGAAGAGGCCGACGAGATCGTCCGGCGGTTCGACGGGCTCGTGCTGATCGGCGGTGCCGACGTCGACCCGGCGCGCTACGGCCAGACCGCACACGCCGACACCTACGGCGTGCAGCACGACGTCGATGCGTTCGACATCGCCCTCGCAGCGTGCCGCGGTCCGCAACGGCACGCCGACCCTCGCGATCTGCAGAGGCGTGCAGGTGCTGAACGTCGCGTTGGGCGGCACGCTGATCCAGCACCTCCCCGACATCGAAGGCCGTCACGAGCATCGCAACGGGGTGATGCACGAGGTCGACCTGAAGCCCGGAACGCTCGTCGCCGACGCGATGGGCACGACCCGGCCCATGTGCTCGTCGTTCCACCACCAGGCGATCGATCGCCTCGCTCCGGGTCTCGTCGAGACCGGTTGGGCCGACGACGGCACGATCGAAGCCGTCCAGCTCGAAGGACGCGACGACGGTCACGGCTGGCTCGTAGGGGTCCAGTGGCATCCCGAAGACACCGCCGCCGACGACGAGCTTCAGCAGGCCCTGTTCGACGAGCTCGTGCGGCAGGCCGAGAAGAGGAGCGCGTCATGACCACGCCCCGAGCCGAGCGGCCCGACATGAGCGACTACGGCGTGCCCTCCGACCTCGCCGACGTGCTGCCGTGGTCGTGGGCCGAGGAGCGGCTGCTGCGGAACAAGAACTTCTGGGTGATCACGGCGTCAGCGAAGGGCCGTCCGCACGCCCTGCCGGTATGGGGTGTCTGGATGCCCGAGTGGTCGACGTTCGCATTCTCGTGCTCGCCGAACGCGCGCGAAGGCGCGCAACATCCGCGCGAACCCACAGGTCGCGTTCGCGATCGACGACACCGTCGAGTGCGTCTCGGTCGAGGGCACCGCTCACGAGCTGCCGACCGACCGGCAGCAGAAGGCGGCCGAGACCTACGCCGCGAAGTACGAGCCCGACCCGGTGAAGCAGGCCGAGATGGTGACCTTCGTGACGAGCCACTCGATGTGGGAGGTCGTCCCGCAGCGCGCCTTCGCCGTCATCGAACGTGAGGACGAATTCGCGCAGCGGGCGACCCGTTGGGTGTGGTGACTGCCGGCTAGCTCCCCGCTGATGTCGCGGGAGCCGACCCGGTCGAGCCTCCCGCGGCCGGTGAGCCGGGCGGCGGTGGATAGCTCGGTGGCGCCTCGCTCGGCGGCAGCTGGTCGTAGGTGACGACCGAGCCCTCGGTCTTGAAGACGTTCAGATCGCTCGTCCACGCGCCGAGGTAGTAGCGCTTGCCACCATCGACGAAGCGGATCATGCCGCTGCCCTGCTTGCGGATCTCGTCCTCGCCCTGGGCAGTCGGATCCCACCAGATCTCGGTGAAGTCGTCGATGCCGTAGTAGTCGGGCTTCTCGGGCCAGAGGCCGTGGTCGCCGTAGGTGATCGCCACCCCGGTGACCGACTGCTTGGCCGGTGGCCCGCCCGCGAAGAGCCCCTCCCTGAACGTCTCGGCAGTGAGCTTGGGCCCTGCAGCCTGCAGACCGGCGAAGAACAGCGCCGGCTGCGGGTAGAGAACGCCATACGAGTCGTTCGCCGGAGCGAGGTCGCCGAAGTACCAGGTGTGCAGGTCGTACTGCTTGACGAGCGCAGGTGACACGCGTGCGGTGAGGTCGCTGATGCCGAACGCGTGCGCCCACTGCTTCTGGTCGTAGGTACGGCCGAACGCGTTGGTGTCGATCAAGATGCCCGCCCCGTAGATCCACTCGGGGAAGTAGTTCTGCTTCGTCGCTTCCTCGGTGAAGATCTTGGGTGCGATCGGGTCGGTGCTCACGATCACCGTGGTCACGCCCGCGGCCTTGAGCTTCTGGATGACGCCCGAGGCCTGCTCTTGCAGCGTGGCCGGATCGAGCGTGTACGGGATCTGCTGTGAGAGGTCGACGCCCCCGTCGGCGAGCTGCTTCTTGAGGTCTGCCGCGTCCTGCTCTGCGGGGCTCCCCGGCGTGTCGATGTAGACCTGACCGAAGACTCGCGGCTTCGACTGGAACGCCGGGTCGCCGGCGAACTGCGCGTTGCCGTCCTTCAGCTTCTTCGTGATGTACTCGCCGAGCTGCTCCCGCCCCTGCTGGCCACTCGGCGTGATCGGGAAGACGACCGGTGCCGGATCGGGGACCGCCGGGCATCCGAGGCAGATGACGCCGCGAGCCTTGATCTCCTCGGTCCACGCCGGCGACAGCGCGGGACCACCCCACACCGCGAACGCGCCCAGCTCCTCCACGGCCTTCACCGCATCAGCGCGCGCCGCGGTGCCGTTCTCGGACGTGCCCGACGCGTCGAGGAACTTCAGCACGACCTTGCGCCCGTAGGTCTGGTACAGCGCGTTCATCATGTCGGTGTAGTCCTGGTACGTCTGCTTGACCTGCGCGCCGGTGTCGTCGTTCTTGATCGCCGCGGTGATGAAGTCGAGCACCGGATCGGTGTCGGGAGCGACGTAGACGACGACCGTGATCGTGTCCTTCGTGACTCCCGGCGCGGTGGCGCCCCCGTTGTCAGCGACGTTCGCGTAGCACTCGGGCGCATAGAAGTCCGGGATCTTCAGCCGGCCGGTCGTCGTGTCACACGAGTCGCCGAACGTCAGGTCGGTGCGGCCGGCCTTCTTCGCCTCGTTGAACGTGATCGCGCCGGTCGTGCTGGCGGACCCCCCGGCCGTCGTTCCCGCGCCTGCGCCTGTGGTCGCGGCCGATCCCGCGGCGGTGGTGCCGGCGCTGGCCGCGCCAGTCGTCGCCGCCGACCCGCCGTTGTCGTTCCCGCCACTGGCGAAGATCAAGATGCCCGCGATGATCGCGATGACCGCGACGATCGCGATGACCGGCCCCCAGCGCCGCCAAGGATTGCTTGTCTTGGACGGAGCGTCCCCGCTACTCGGTTGCATGCACGTCGACCTTTCTCGTGTCTCTCACGTGCCGGAGCCCACGGCTCCGGAACGCTCGATGGCGTCGGTGGTGGTGCCGAGGTAGGACTCCACGACGTCGGGTGCGGTGAGCACCTCCGTCGGGTCACCGGTCGCGATGACGGCCCCCTGATCCATCGCGACCATCCGGTCGGAGACCGACCGGAGAAGTGGCATGTCGTGCTCGATCACGACGAGGCTCGCACCCGTCTCGTCTCGGATGCGCAGCAACACCGGCACGAGCGCCTCGACCTCCTTCTGGGCGATGCCGCTCGACGGCTCGTCCAGCAGGATCACCGACGGCCGGTGAGCGAGCAGGCACGCGAGCCCGACGACGCGCTTGGTGCCGGTCGACAGCTCGCGGGTGAACTTCGTGCGGTGGATCCCGAGGCCGAGCAAGTCGACGAGCTCGCGGACCCGCGCCTCGACCGCGCGCTCCGAGTCGTAGGCGTTCGGAAGGTGCAGCGCGGCGGAGAACGGATCGCGCACCTTGACCCACCGTTCGCATGCGACTGCGATCGTCTGCTCGACCGTCATCGACGAGAAGAGCGCGGCGTCTTGGAACGAACGCCCGAGCCCATGTTCGGCTCGACCGGCCGGACCCATCGACGTCACGTCTCGACCGTTCAAGCGCACCGCGCCGCCGTCGGACCGCAGGTAACCCGAGATGATGTCGAAGAGCGTGGTCTTCCCCGCGCCGTTCGGCCCGATGATCCCGACCACCTCGCCCGGGTACACGTCAATGCTCACGTTGTGGACCGCGCGGTTGCCACCGAACGAGATCGAGAGCCCTGAGGTGGAGAGCACCGGGGGGACCGTGCGGTCGATCTCACGCGTGGTCTCGACGAGCTCGTCGTCGCCGTTCGGTGTCGCGGCGTGGGCGTCGAGCTTGCTCGAGGCACCCTCGATGAACACGGATCGCACGAGGTCGGGGCGGTTCAGGAGCTCGGCCGTCGGCCCGTGGAAGCGGATCTGGCCGCGCTCCATGAAGTACGCCGTGTCGGCGACGGTAAGCGCGAGGTTCACCGACTGCTCGACGAGGATGATGGTGGTGCCGCTCTCGCGCAGCCGGTCGATGAGCGGGAGCAGCTGCGCGACGACGACGGGCGCGAGGCCGAGCGACAGCTCGTCGATCATCAGCAGCCGTGGCTTGCTCAAGAACGCCATCCCGAGGGCGAGCATCTGCTGCTGACCACCCGAGAGGTTGCCGGCGGGGTCGTCGATCCGGTCGGCGAGCACGGGGAAGAGTGCGAGCACGCGCTCGATGCCCTCCTCCATCGCCTCCTTGTCGTGGCGGTGCAGCCATGACGCGCAGTGGAGGTTCTCTTCCACGGTCAGGTTGAGGAACACGCCCTGCCCGCCGGGCACCTGCCGGATGCCGAACGCGGCGATCTCGTTCGGCGGCGCGTGGGTCATCTCGCGGCCGTCGAAGATGACCGTCCCGTGATCCGCTTCGACGACGCCTGAGATCGCCTTGAGCAAGGTCGACTTGCCGGCCCCGTTGGTGCCGAGCAGCGCGACGCACGTGCCCTCCTCGACCTCGATGTCGACGTCGAACAGCACCTGCACGCTGCCGTACGACACCTGCAGGCCACGGACGAGGAGCAACTTCGCTCGGCCCTGCGCGCGTTCGTACGCGACCTCGGAACGAGCCGCCGTCGCGCGCCAGACGTCGGCGATGTCGGAGTTGATGGTGTTCTTCGTCGTGCCGAGGATGAGCCCGCCGATGAGGAAGAGCGGCGTCATGAGAAGCATCCCCGTGCGCAGCCCCGCGTGGTCGCCGATGTAGCCGATGATCGGCAGGATGATGAGACCGGGAATGATCCACAGCGACGCCACCGAGAACCCCATCGACCGCGCGCGAGGTGGGATCGCGAGGCTGAGCGCGGCGAAGATCCCGGGAGCGAGGATCGCGCCCATCCCCGTGATCACGAAGTTCACGACGATCGTGACCCACAGGTAGGGCGCGAGGGCGAAGACGATGAGCCCGACGCAGATGACGAACGCGACCTTCGACAGGAACCCGAGGATCGCCTCCGCTCCACCCTTCGCCATCACGCGGGTCGCGATGCGAGCGCCGACGATCAGGCCGATGAGCTGGGCCGGCTCGACGCAGGCGGCGATGATGCCTCTGGCCCGCTCGTCCAGGTGGAAGATCTGCTCGTAGAGGAGAGCGGCGAGCACCGAGAACCCGATGAGCGAGACCGCGAGGAACGGCAGCGCATACCAGATGCGGCGGAGGCTGTCGATCTTCCACACGATGCGCCACGACTCCGCGAAGCTCGGCCGCGCTTCTTCGGTCTGCGCCGCCGCTTCGGACGCTCCAGCTGCTCGCCGCTCGAAGACCCCGCGCTTCGGCTCGCGCAGTCGCCACGCGAGCACCACGAAGATCAGCGTCGGGAACGTGAAGATGATGAAGGGCCAGCGCCAGCCCCACCTGTAGGCGATGATCCCTGCCGAGAGAGGGCCGATGATCGCGCCGACCGCGTTCGCGGCCCGGTGGAACGAGTACACGCGCGGCCGGCTGGGGATGTCGTAGTAGTCGGCGATCAGCGAGTTGTGGGTCGGATCGACGACGGCCTTGCCGATGCCGGAGCCGGCCACGCGCGATGCCGAGCACGATGACCGACCACGCGAGCCCGGTGAGCAGGCTGAAGAACGCCCATGCCAGCGCGCCGACCCAGGTGATCACCACGCGGTTGTGCCGGTCGGAGAGCGACGCGATCGGAATCTGCAGAGCGAGCGCCACCACGCTCACCGCGCCGACGAGGGCGAGGAGGCCGGTGAGGTTGAGCCCGAACGCATCGCGGATGTTCGGCACCAGCACACCGAACGCGGTGCGGTCGAGCTCGTCGACCGCGTTGAGGCCGAAGAGCACGAGGATCGGGTAGATCGCGGCACCACCCGTGATGCCCAACAGCCACGCTCGGATGGTCGGCGGCTTCTTCAGCTTCATCAGTCCACCGCCACGGTCGGGATCGGCTCGGGCTCGGGCACGGGTGACTCGGGCGAGCCCAGCGGGGCCTCAGGTCCGGTGGTGGCAAGACCGGGCGCCACGATGTCGTGCTGGCGCGCGACTCGAGCGAGCCAGCGATCGCGCAGGCGATAGAAGAGGCCGCCGATCCCGCTCGGGAGCACGAGCAGCACGATGAGCACGCCGAGGCCGCTCGCGAGGACCTGCCACTTCACGGGGAGCAGGTTGCCGAGGCCGATCCAGTACGCGGCGCCGATGATCGCCCCGAGCGGAGTCGTCACCCCGCCGATGATCACGTAGGTCAGGATCAGCAGGTTCTGGAAGGGCGCGAGCGGGTCAGGATCGAGGCCCTGGATCTGATGCGCCCAGAGGCACCCGGCCAAGCCCGCGAGTGCGCCCGAGAGCGCGAACGCGACAAGGCGGACACGGGTGGCGTGCAACCCGTAGGCCTCTGCCGCGCGCTCGTTGTCGCGGAGAGCCATGAACGCCCGTCCGGTGCGGCTGTCGCGGATGCCCTTGACGATGAAGAGCGACGCCGCGAGCACCGCATACACCACGTAGTAGAAGGACGCCGTCGACGTGATGTCGATGCGGCCGAAGAGCGGCGGTCGAGGGATGCGCCCGTCGGGCACCCAGCCGAAGTACCTCTTGTTCAGGAAGTACGACGTCGTGGCCAACGAGAACGCGAGCGTGGCGACCGCGAGGTAGAAGCCCCTGCGTCTGAGTGCAGGCAGCCCGACGAGCGCGGCGACCGCTCCTCCCACGACGAAGCTGACGACGAACGCGAGGCTGAGGTCGAGATGCCAGTCGAGCGTCGCCTTGGCGCCGACTGTCGCGCCGATGGCGAAGAACGCGATCTGGCCGAGCGACACCTGTCCGGCCCAGCCCGTGAGCACGACGACCGACAGTCCGAGCACCGCGTAGATCCCGACCATCGAGAGCTTGTAAGTGCGGTCGACGGAGAGGATCTGCGGCAGGATCAAGATGGCCGCACCGATCAGGGCGAACGTGGCCCACTTCACGAGCTGCACGACCGGGATGCGGGCGACTTCGTCGGGGATCGGGCGCACATCATCCGCACTCCGCCACGTCGACGACTCGGCCTCGTCGACGCGCGTCGACCCTCGCCGTGAGAGTGCGAGCGCCAGGATGATGATCACCGCGAGGATGGGGTCGATCAGCAGCGGGCTCGACGCAGCGAAGCCGATCGAGACCTCGAGGATGCCGAGAGCAACGGCGTTGACGCCGATCGCAAGCAGGTTGGTCATGCGGCCGAGCACGAGAGCGGCAAGCGCGCGGAGCAGCACGCCAACGGTGAGCGCCCCGAACACCGGCAAGCCGAGGATGCCCGCCCGCAGAAAGATGGCGGTGAAGGCGAGCAGCGAAGCGACGGACCAGACCAGCGTCTGCAGACGCTTGACGGGAACGCCGAGCAACGACGCCCGGTCCGCGCTGTCCGCGCTGGCCCGGATCGCGACTCCGACGCTGCTCAGCCGGAGGAACATCGCGAGGCCGATGAGCGCGAGGGGCGCAACGATCATCGCGATGAGGTCGTTCGCGTCGAAGATGACGGTGCCGATCGAGAACTCGAGGTGGAACGGCGCTGGGAGCCGTTGGCCGAGCAAAGGGAAGTCGGCGCCCCAGAGCCGCGGCAGCAGGATCGCGATCGCGGTGAGCAGCTGCGAGAGGCCGAGCGACGCGACCGTGATCAGCAGCCGCGGCGCCTTGAAGAAGCGGCGGATGACGGCGAGCTCGACGATCGCGCCGACCGCGAGCGCGGCGAGGATCCCGACGGGCACAGCGACGAGGTAGGGCCATCCCCACGCAGTCATCAGCATCACGATCAGCACGACGGGGATGGTCCCCATGTCGGCCTGCGCGAAGTTGATGAAGCGGTTCGACCGGTAGGTCAGCGCCATGCCGAGCGCGATCAGCGCCGTGAGGAGGCCGATCAGGACCCCGCGGACGAAGATGCCGAGCGGGACACCGAAGAAGACCTGTTGGATGACGAGGATGCCCAGCGCGGTCAGATAGGGCGTCGCGCGGTCGAGGTCGAATCGGGGCCGCGAGCGCGGCCGCGTCTGCTCCCGAGCTTCCGCGGCTACCGCGGCCACGAACCCCCCACGGCTCCGGCTGTCACCGGGCGCGATCCCCCATATCCCTGCTCGACCCCCCGATCGATGGTGTCGGTGAAGATAGCGGGGCCGACGGCTCGGCACCGACCGCGCGACAGGCTCGTTACAGACCGAGACCCATTCGCAGCACTCGGTCCTTCACGAACGTGGGCGTGAATCGCTCGGCGAGCAGGATCGCCTGCGCGTCGAGTCCGACCAGGTAGCGGCTGCGCGGCGACCGGGCGGTGAGCGCCGTCGCGATCACGCGCGCGCAGGCCTGCGGGTCGCCCATGAGCGGCTCCATCATCCGCTGGCCCTGCAACGACCGGCGGTACGCGGAACCGTGCCGGGTGCCATCGGCCTCGCGCTGGTCGATGTTGCGCTGCAGCTCCTCCCAGATGCCGGTCTTGAAGCCGCCGGGCTCGACGAGAACGACCTTCACGCCGTCGCCCGCGACCTCGACTCGCAACGCGTCGGACAGCGCTTCGAGGGCATGCTTGGCGCCGGTGTAATGACCCGCGAACGGCATCGTCGCGAGGCCGGCGATCGACGAGATGTTGACGATGCGGCCGCCGCCATTCGCGCGCATCGACGGCAGGGCGAGCCGAGCGAGGCGCATCGGTGCGTGAACCATCGTCTCGAACAAGGCGCGCGCCTCGTCGTCGCCGACGTCCTCGACTGCACCCGTCACCCCGTAGCCGGCGTTGTTGACGAGGCCGTAGAGGTCGAGGTCGGCCATCACGTGCTCGCACGCGGCCGCGTCGGTGACATCGAGCAGCACGGTGTCGACTTCCACCCCCGCGGCTCGGGCGGTCTGGTGGACGACCTTCGCCTTCTGCGCCGAACGCACGGAGCCGACGGAGTGGAAGCCGCGCTTCGCTACCTCGATGACCGTTGCGAGCCCGATGCCCGAGTTCGCGCCCGTAGTGAGGACGGTCTGGTCAGGCATCGGGAAGCACGACGTCGACTCCCGCCGCCTTCCCCAGCGCGACGATGTCGTCGATGATGTCGTCGAGCAGGTCCCACAGGTCGGGGACGAGCTCGCGACAGCTCACGAGCCCGAAGTCCAGCGTGTTGAGGTAGCTCTGCACGGTGATGTTCAGGCCTTGGCCGTCGACGATCGTCGAGACCGGGTAGTAGTGCTGCAGCTTGGCCCCCGCGGTGTAGAGGGGCTCGCGCGGACCGGGCACATTCGAGATGACCAGGTTCACCGGCGTCGCGAACCGTCCGCTGAGGCGTGTCGCCGTGCGCATCGCCTGCGCGAAGACCGCGGGCGGTGGGAACGACGCGAAGTCGGTGAGCATGTCCGCCGGCACAGCGTCGAAGAGCTGCTTCGCATCGGCCATCGCGTCGTGCACCTTCGTGACCCGCTTGACCGTGTCCGGCTCGTTCGTCGGGATCGCCGCGAAGATCGCCGAGACACGGTTCGTCCACTTCTCGGTCTCCGCACCCGTGCGGATCGAGACCGGAACCATCGCGATGAGCGGCGCGTCGGGGAGGGCGTCGTGGCGCTCGAGCCAGGTGCGCAGCCCGCCCGCGCAGACCGCCATGACGACGTCGTTCACGGTTGCTCCGAGCGACGTCTTTATCGCCTTGATCGCGTCGAGCGGCACCGACCGGAACGCGAAGCGCCGATGCGACGTGATCGGCGCGTTGAACGGCGTCTTCGGCGCGACGAGCGACGGCGCCGTGCCGAGCTGCTCACCCTCGGGCACCCTCGCTCGGCCCGCGTTCATCACCGCGCCGAGCGGACCGCGAAGGTTCGCCCTTGCCTGGTTCGCAGCACTTACGAGCGCGGGATTGCGCGTTGCCTTGCCGAGCTCGCGCACCGTGCGGGTGGTCAGCAACACGGCCCGTCCCGGCTTGCGCGCGAGCGACATCGACGCTCGCACGATCATCTCGCCGTCGCTCGGCATCCGATCGCCGTGCCAAGCGGACGTCGGCGGATCGATCCAATCTCCCTCGGGATCGCTGTCGAGCATCAAAGTGAGCAGCTCGGCACCCGACGCCCCGTCGATCGTGGCGTGATGCACCTTCGTGAGGATCGCGAACCGGTCGCCCGGGAGACCCTCGATGACATACGACTCCCACAGCGGGCGGTCGCGGTCCATCCCCCGACCGATGATGCGCGACACGAGCTCGGCGAGCTGCTCGTCAGAGCCGGGCGGCGGCAGCGCGTTGTGGCGCACGTGGAAGTCGAGGTCGAACGCGGGATCTTCGATCCAGAACGGATGGTCGAGGGCGAAGGGCACCACGCGCAAACGCCGTCGCAGCGGCTCGAGAAGGTGGAGACGTCGCTCGATCTGGTCTCGCCACGCGGTGTACGGGTCGTAGCTCGGATCGTCCGGCCTCTCGTAGATCGAGACGCTCGAGACGTGGCCGAACTGCGACCCGGTCTCCATGTAGAGGAACGACGCATCGAGCCCTGACAGCTGCTTCATCGGCTCCCCCTGGCTGGTTCTCTTGGTGCTTCGTACTGTCTAGTACGGGATCGCACCAAGAGAACCGGCTGATCGGGAGCCATCAGCTGACCGTGAAGCTCGTGATCATCCCCTCCATGGCGTGGGGAGCTCCCTCCTTCTGCATGTCAGGCATCAAGCAGGCGATGACGTAGGTGCCCGGGTCGAAGTGCTGCTCGACGGACACGGTGACTCCGGGGCTGGTCGCGCCCACGAATCGTCGCGTACGAAAGCGGCCTCGTCCGCCCCGGCGGCTGCACTTGATTTCTTGTCGTTTCGCCGTCTCTACGCCGGTGAAACGACAAGAGAACCAGCGGGCGGGTGGTTGCGACGGCACCAGTCCCGGGGTTTGATCGAAGCATGACGATGACCGAGAGCCCCGCTGCACACCTGCTCGGCTGGGACTGCATCGAGTTCTGGGTAGGCAACGCCCGCACGACGGCGGGCTTCCTGATGTCGGCGTTCGGGTTCCACTGCACGGCGTACGCGGGGCCTGAGTCCGGCGTGCGCGAGAAGGCGAGCTACGTGCTCGAGCAGGGCGACATCCGCCTCGTCGTCTCGGGCGCGCTCAATGCCGACTCGCCGATCGCTGACCATGTCCGCAAGCACGGCGACGGTGTGCACGATCTCGCGTGGCTGGTGAACGACGCCGATGCCGCGTTCGCGGCTGCGGTGTCGCGCGGCGCTCGACCGGTGCGTGAGCCCTGGTCCGAGCATGACGATCACGGCGAGCTGAGACTCGGCCAGGTCGCGGCCTACGGGGACACCGTGCACACGTTCGTCGACCGCAGCCGCTATCGCAGTGAGCTGCTCGAGCCCGGCTACCACGATGACAACCTCCCGAACCCGACCGTCGGTCCGCCGGTGGGCCTCACCCGCATCGACCATGTGGTCGGCAACGTCGAGCAGGGTCGGCTCGACGACTGGGTGCGCTTCTACGCCGAGGTGATCGGGTTCAGCCAGCTGCAGCACTTCGACGACGACCAGATCTCGACCGAGTACTCCGCGCTGATGTCGACGGTCGTGTGGGACGGCTCGAAGATCGTGATGCCGATCAACGAGCCTGCAGACGGGCTCAAGAAGAGCCAGATCCAGGAGTACATCGAGCACTACGACGGTCCAGGCGTGCAGCACATCGCGATGCGCACCGACGACATCATCGCGACGGTCCAAGCGCTGCGTGACCGCGGCGTGCGGTTCATGCGGGTGCCGTCCGAGTACTACGTCGAGGCTCGATGAACGGCTCTCGGGCGTCGACCTGCCGTGGGACGAGATCGAGCGCCTGAACATCCTCGTCGACCGCGATCACGACGGTCACCTGCTGCAGATCTTCACCGAGACGATCACCGACCGTCCCGCGGTGTTCTTCGAGATCATCGAACGCGAGGGAGCGAAGGGCTTCGGTGAGGGGAACTTCAAGGCGCTGTTCGAGGCGATCGAGCGCGACCAGGCCCGGCGAGGGAACCTCTAGCCATGCCTCCGTATCGGCGCGTCGGCGACATCCCCCGCAAACGCCACACGCTGCATCGCGTAGACGGCAAGGTCGTGGCGGAAGAGCTGATGGGTGAGGAGGGCTTCTCAGCAGCCTCGTCGCTGCTCTACCACCGCCATTCCCCCTCGGCACTCCACTCCGATCGAGAGCATCGAGGCACCGGAGCCCGCGTTCACCGCGAACTCGCCGCTGCAGCCGTATCACCTCCGTACCGGCGACCTCGGCCCGGGCGCGTCGCAGGACCCAGTGCTCGGACGGCGCTACCTGCTGGGCAACGATCAGGTCGCGATGGCGTTCGCCGCTGCGTCGGAGTCATCGCCGCTCTACCGAAACGCCACAGGCGACGAGCTGATCTACGTGCACAGCGGCGAGCTCGTGCTCGAGTCGGTGTTCGGGCGCATGGCCGTCCACGAAGGCGACTACGTCGTCGTGCCGAGCAGCACTACGCACCAGTGGTTGTTGCCGGGCCCGGTCGAGCTCCTGATCTTCGAGGCGCGCGGCCACGTCGACTTCCCCCGCAAGTACCTCACCGAGCGTGGGCAGCTGCTCGAGGGCGCGCCGTTCAGCGAGCGCGACCTGCGTGGCCCCGACGGTGAGCCGCTCGTCGTCGAGAGTGAGGACGTGCCGGTGCTCGTGCGCACGCGCAACGGCCTCAGCCGCCACGTGCACGCGAACCATCCGTTCGACGTCGTCGGATGGGACGGCTGCAACTACCCGTTCGCGCTCTCGATCCACGACTTCGAGCCGATCGTCGGCCGCGTGCACCAGCCACCGCCGGTGCACCAGACGTTCACGGGCCCGGGCATCGTCATCTGCAGCTTCGTGCCGCGGCTCTACGACTTCGATCCCGACGCTGTCAAGGTGCCGTACCACCACTCGAACGTCGACTCCGACGAGGTGCTCTTCTACTCGGGCGGCGACTTCATGAGCCGCGCCGGGTCGGGCATCGGGAAGGGCTCGATCAGCCTGCATCCCGCGGGGTTCGTGCACGGGCCGCAGCCCGGCTCGCGCGAGCGCAGCGAAGACAAGGACCGCACCGAGGAGCTTGCGGTGATGATGGACACGTTCAAGCCGCTCGGGCTCACCGACGCCGCGCGGTCGGTCAGCGATCCCACTTACCCCTGGTCGTGGGCACGCCGTGCCTGACACGTGGGCGCCGGTCCCCGACGGGTCCGACTTCCCACTCGAGAACCTTCCGTTCGGCGTCGCGCGCATCGGGGGCGACGGGCGGCGCGTGGTCGTCCGCATCGGGGATCACGTCGTCGACCTGGTTGCCGCCGGCATCGCCGTCGAGCTCACCGGGCAGCCCACCCTCAACGCGCTCATGGCTTCGGGCCGTGACGTGCGCTCCGAGGTCGGAGATCTGCTTGTAGGTCCACCACGAGAGGACCTGCTGCATCCAGTCGAAGAGTGCGAGGTGCTGCTGCCGTTCGAGGTCGCGGATTACGTCGACTCGTACTCGTCGATCCACCATGCGACGAACCTGGGGAGGATCCTGCGACCTGACAGCGAGCCCCTCATGCCGAACTGGCGGCGGATCCCGGTCGCGTACCACGGGCGCGCGGGATCGGTCGTCGTGTCGGGCACGCCGGTGCCTCGTCCGATCGGCATGCTCCCCGGCGAGGGCGCGCCCGCGTCAGGGCCGAGCCGATCTCTCGACATCGAGCTCGAGGTCGGCACCGTGGTCGGCCGCGGCGGCACGCGCATCGCACCCGACGACAGTGACGCGCACGTCTTCGGGTTCGTGCTGCTGAACGACTGGTCGGCCCGCGACATCCAGGCCTACGAGTACCAGCCGCTCGGGCCGAACCTCGGCAAGAGCTTCGCGACGACGATCTCTCCGTGGGTCGTGACTCTGGACGCGCTGCGGCCGTTCCTCGTCGAGCCACCGCCACAAGACCCTCCGGTGGATCCGTACCTGCGGGCAGCGCGGCCGTGGGGGCTCGACCTCTCGCTCGAGGTGTGGCTCAACGGCACCCGCGTGTGCCGCACCGGCTTCGCCGACATGTACTGGACGTTCGCGCAGCAGCTCGCCCACATGACAGTCAACGGTGCATCGGCGCGCATGGGCGACCTCATCGGATCAGGCACCGTGTCGGGCCCGAACGAAGGTGAGCGCGGCAGCCTCATCGAGATGACGTGGCGAGGCCGCGACCCACTCGCGCTCGCCGACGGATCGTCCCGCACGTTCCTCGAAGACGGCGACACCGTGACGCTCCGCGGCTGGGCGGGCGGCGACGGACGCCCGCGGATCGGCTTCGGCGACGCGACCGGGACGATCCAACCCCCCTACCCCCAAGCGAACTCGCGCGCATAACCCGCCATCCTTGACGGGTTCCCGAAACCGGAACCTCAGGAGGCGGCCGCCAGGCGCTTCCTGCGCAGCTCGTCGATCTCCGCCGCGACCACGTGAGCTTGACGAAGCACGCGCTTGCGCGTGTAGCGGCGCACCATGAAGCCCCGATCGATGAGGACGTTGTCACGGATGCGATCAGACTCGAACGCCTCGGGAGTCGTGTGCGTCGAATAGCCGTCGACCTCGATCAACAGCATCGCCTCAAGGTATGCGAAGTCGATCTCGTACGTCTGGCCGAGGCCGGTCGGGATGAGGAAGTGGTACACGGGTGGTGGCGCGCCGATCGCCTGCAGAGCCTCTGCGAGCAAGACCTCGGCATCGGCGTCGCTGGCCTCGAAGGCCAGCCGCCGTCGCGCCGGCGGCGAGCACTGCCGCAAGAAGCCGTTGCTCGTGCGAGGAGGGGTACGCGAGCGACCGGTACACCCGCTGGTGCACTCGTTGCCACAACCCTGCCGCGCACCGCCTTTCGCGCGTCCGCTGGCTCATCCCGCACTGGATCGTCTGCTCGAACGTGACGAGCCCGAGCTGCCTCGCGAAGTACACGTCCGTCTTGTCCGCCATGGGCGCGGATCGTGACACGAGGGTGGGACATTCCCGCTGAGCCCCGGCGTTCCTGTACGACCTTCCCGCCATCCGTGGCGGGTTATCCGCGCGAGAACGCCCGAGGGGACTCAGTCGAGCGAGCGGCCGTCGAGGTAGACGAGGCCGTTGTTGCCGTCGACGGTGATGACCTGACCGGACTTGATCGCGGTCGTGCCGGTCACCGCGCCCACGACGGCAGGCACGCCGAACTCGCGGGCGACGATCGCGCAGTGCGACAGCACGCCGCCGACATCGGCGACCACTGCACCAGCAATCGAGAAGAGCGGCACCCACGGCGGGAGGGTCATCTCGCAGACCATGACTTCGCCCTCCTCGAGCGTGTCCTGGGCCTCGGCGAGCGACCGAACGACGCGAGCCTTCGCAGTGACGACGCCCGGTGAGCCGGCCACCGCCCTGATGATGTTCGGGTCGGGGTTGTCGTCGGGCGGGACCATCCCGAGGAGGCGGAAGACCAGCGCGTCCATGAACGGGTCGGGCGGCGCGTCGGCGGGGATCTCGGGCGGCGTGCCGACGGCACCAGGGGCGACGACCTTGCCGGCGGCCTCGAACGTCGCTCGACGCGACGCGACGTCGGCGCGGCGATCGCCGCCGTTCCGCAGCGCGTCGGGCACCTCGGCGCCACGGAGGAAGAACACGTCGTCGGCTTTGTCGATGACACCCTTCTGCGCGAGGCGGTCGCCGACGGCGAGCGCGAACCGGCGGAACACGCCGACGCCGAGCTGGTCGATGTAGAACGCGTGATCCTCGGTGACGGGGAAGCTGTAGCGGGCGGCCTCGTAGAGCTCGTCGAACTTGGCGAGCTGCGCTGGATCACTGGCGAGCTTGGCCCTTGCCTTGGCGAGCAGCTCCTCACGCTGCTTCACCGCCTTCTGGTAGAGCCGCTCGGGATCCTCGCTGTCGTCGAGGCCGACGAAGCCGGCGATGCTCGACAGCGCCACCGACTCGTCCTCGCGCCACGGGATGTCGGCGAGGTCGTACACCGCGTCGCTGCGCCACCCGAACTCCTCGAGGAAGTCGCGGAGCTTGGCGTGGAACGCACGCCCGTCTTCGGTCTTGTCGAGCTCGCCGACGATCTCGCTCGACGACTTGGCCTCGAACAGCTTTGCGAGCGTCGGGCTCTTCTTCACGTCGCGGCTCAGCTTCCACATGGCCCGGCTGACGTCGACGGAACGCGTGTGGAAGCCCTGCAGCGTCTGGTACGCCTCGGTCTTCTCGTCGGGCTGCATGATCTCGTCGTACATGTCGCAGAACGCGCTGCTCGAGAGCAGGACGAAGTTGATGTGCCCGTGGATCCACCACTGGTAGGTCATGTGCTCGACGAACTCTTCGAGCTTGGTGACCATCTCGGCGTCGGACAGCGACGCGTAGTCGGCTGTCTTCGCGGGCTCGTTCTTCGCGATGACGACGGGCTTCCACTCCTCGTCCCACAGCTTGCCGACCTTCGGAACCTTGGCCGCCAACGTCGCTTGGTAGCGGCTCATGCGATCCGCGATCACGGCCTCGTCGTCCACGGGATGGAAGCTCACGTAGACGTAATGGTTGATCTCCTTCGGAGTCACCATGATCGGGCAGTCGTACTCGGCCTGGGCCTTGGTGAACCCGGCCGCCAGCGTCTCGATCACCAAGTCGAACGACAGCGGGGTGATCGGCCGCGGCGCGTGCATGCGGTCGAGGTTCCAGAATCCCTCGATCTCATCTGGTCCAGGAAAGACAACGTCAGTCGTCGACACCTCGCAACCCCCCGAGTGGTGTGAGTGCGACGCGCGGAACATACCAAACGCCCAACTAGCGTGAGCCCGCCGTGTGCACCGCATCCGACGCGCTGAAGGCTGTGCGCGAAGCGAACGAACCCCTGCCGCGACATGCGTGGCGAACCGCTCTCGCAGCTCGTCGCGCGCCTCTCGTCGCCGACTCCGCGATCCGGGCGGTGCTGCTCGGCACCGCCGGGGGCAGCAACCCGAAGTCGACGCGGTGCGGCTACTCGAACGCGGTCGTCGTCGGGGATGCCGCCTACATCATCGACTGTGGTGAGGGCGCGCACCGCCAGATGTGGAGAGCCGGCATCGGGCTGAACCCGAACTTCGACCGGTCTCGGCCGCAGGTCAAGGCGATCTTCCTCACCCACCTGCACGGCGACCACATCGTCGATCTGCCCAACTTCTTCATGGGCAGCTGGCCTCCGAATCCCGTCGACGTGTACGGCCCCGCCCCCGCGGGTCTCCCGATCCCGAGGTTCCCTCCCGATCTCGTCGCGCCGATGATCTACCCGGATGAGCCCACGCCGGGCACTCGCGCGGCGCTCGACCACATGCTCCGCGCGTTCGCGTACAACGTGAACCTCAGGGTGCTCGACGAGGGCCGGAAGGACGTCACGCAATCGGTGCGCGTGCACGAGATCGGCGTGCGCTGCGATGGCTTCGTGCCCGACATCGACCTCGGAGTCGTCGCCGACGCGTCGAGCAAGCAGGCCGCGTCTCCCGACATGGAGCCGGTCGTCATCTACCCCGAGGACGAGCACGGTGTGACAGTGAGCGCCATCCTCGTGCAGCACGCGCCGGTGTTCCCGGCGCTCGGCTACCGCTTCGACACGCCCGCCGGCTCCGTCGCCTTCTCGGGCGACACGGGTGAGTGCCCGAACATCGCTCGGCTCGCGCGCGACGCCGACGTGCTCGTCCACGAGATCCTCGACATCGGACCACTCACCGAGCGCATCATGCGCCAGCCGAACGGTGAGCAGGTGCTGAACCACCTCGCGAGCTCGCACTCCTCGGCGGAGCAGGTCGCCGCGCACGCCAAGGCCGCGGGCGTGCGTCAAGTCGTGCTCTCGCACCTCGTGCCCGGCGACTTCGAGTTCTCGGACGACGAATGGGAGTCGCGGGTGCGCGCGGCTACGACGGCGAGGTGCTCTGCGGAGTCGACCTCGACGAGCTCGTCCTCGCCCGCTGACTACGCGCTCGTCACGGGCGGAAGCGAACCGGGCCCGGTCCTGGTCGCCGAACGCGCGCGACGAGGTCGGCCCACCGGCACAGCAGCGGGCGGGTGTCACGCGGGTCGATGATGTCCTCGATGTCGAACGCCTCGGCGCTTCGGAACGGTGAGCGCACTCGGTCGAGGCGAGCCCGGATCGCCGCGAGATGCGCGTCGCGGTCTTCGGCCTCGGCGAGCTCGGCCTTGTAGGCCACCTCGATGCCGCCCTCGATCGGCAGCGAGCCCCAGTCGCCCGACGGCCACGCACACCGGTAGTGGAAGCTGCCGGGCCGCCAGTTCGCAGCGCCCGCGACGCCGAACGCCTTGCGGATGACCACCGAGCAGTACGGGCGACGGGCTCTCGCCGAGCGCGGCCAGCGCCCGCGACCCGTGACGGATCGTGCCCTCTTGCTCGGCCTGCAGCCCGATGAGGAAGCCCGGGCAGTCGACGAGGTGGACGAGCGGGCAGGTGGAACGTGCTCGCGAGGTCGATGAGGCGCGTGACCTTCTGCGACGACGACGCCGTCCACGCGCCGCCGTAGATGTACGGGTCCTCGGCGAACAGGGCGACGGGCCAGCCGTCGAAGCGGGCGAGGCCGCCGATGATCGACTTGCCCCACTGCCGCCCGATCTCGAAGAACGACGACGTGCCGTCGGCGTCGCGATCGACGACCGCATCGATGATCGACGCGCATCTTGTAGACGTGGCGCGGGTTGCGCGGCACGATCGACAGCAGCGCGTCTTCCCTGCGCTGGGGATCGTCGTCGCTGTCTGCACGGGGCGGCAGCTCGTCAACCGAGCGTCGGCAGGTACGAGAGGAAGCGGCGAGCCATGCGCGAACGCTTCGTCCTCGGACTCGGCCTCGTCGTCGATGGCGCCGTTCGTGACGTGCACGTGGCTGCCGCCGAGCTCGTTCTTGTCGTGGTGCGGCCCCGGCATCGCGAAGTCGACCAGGGCAGGGCCCGGCGATCATCATCTGCGCGGTGTCCTTCACGATCACCGAGTAGTGGCTCGTCGCGACGCGGGCGGCGCCGATGCCCGCCACCGAGCCGAGTGCGAGCGACACCGACGGGGCGACCGCGAGGTGCGCGAGGACGACGTCCCAGCCCCGCATCTGCGAGATCGGCGTGCGTCCGATCTGCTCGATCGTCTTCACCGAACCGCCACCGCCCATGCCGTCGACGAGGCGGATGTGGGGCAGCCGCAGCTCGAGCGCGAGGCCCTCGGCATGGTTGCGCTTGGCGCCGATCGACGCGTCGGCCGAGCCGCCGCGCACGGTGAAGTCGTCGCCCGAGACGATGACCGGCCGGCCGTCGACCGCCGCCGACGCCGAACACGAAGTTGGACGGCGTGAAGCCGATGCAGCTCCCCCGCCTCGTCGTACTGGCCGACCCCGGCGACCGTGCCGATCTCGTCGAACGATGCCGGCGTCGACGATGCGCTCGACGCGCTCGCGCACCGTGAGCTTGCCGAACTCGTGCTGGCGGGCGACCTTCTCGGGACCGCCCATCGCCTTGCGCCATCTCGGTGCGGCGACGCAGCTCGTCGAGCTCGGGCTCCCAGCTCATGCGAGCTCGGAATCTGCGCGTCGCAGGAACGCGAGCGCCCGCTCGAAGATCAGCTCTACGTCGGAAGCGCCGCCGAAGAAGTGGTCGGCACCCGGGATCGCATCGAGCTCGACCGGAGCGCCGGCACCTTGCAGATCGCCTTCTCCAAGCGCAGTGCCTGGTCGAACGGCACCCACGTGTCGGCTTCGCCGTGCTGGATGAGGATCGGTGGCGCGTCCGGTCGCACGTGCGAGACGGCGCTCGCGGTGCGGGCGAGTTCGACGTGCTCGCCGATCGGACCTCCGAAGAGGTGCGCCTCGAAGCTGTCGGTCGCCTCGAGGTCGAGCGCGAGGAAGTCGCTCACCGCGTACCAGATGACGGCGGCGCGCACGCGAGGCGCCATCGGCACGAGCGCGGCAAGCGCCGCGAGCGTGCCGCCCGCCGATGCTCCCCAGAGGTACGTCCGCTCGGGGTCGATGCCGACCTCGGCTGCGTGGTCGTGCAACCAACGCACCGCGTCGACCACGTCGTCGAGCTGCGCCGGGAACTTCGCCTCACCACTGAAGCGGTAGCTCACTGCCGCGACGACGAAACCGGCGGCGCAGAGCCGCTCGAAGAAGCCGTCGCTCCAGTCCCGGGTCTCGCGCGGCGCTCGACGGTGCCCGACCCGCCACCCGCCCCCGTGCACGAACACGATCAGCGGTGCAGAGGCCGCGCTCGACCCCAAGTCGCGGTAGAGGTCGAGCTCGAGCGCGCGGAAGCCTTCTCGCTCTGCGAACACGATGGCCTTGTCGAGATCGAGCATGGGCTGCCACAGTACGGCGGTGCTCACAGCCAAGCAGGTGAACCAGGCCGCCAAGGCGCTGTACGACGCCGAGCTCTCGAACGAGCCGACCGCGCCGACGTCCGAGAAGTTTCCCGACGCCGACGTCGAAGACGCCTACCGGATCTCGCAGGCCGTCACCGACCTCAAGCTCAAGGCCGGTCGCACGATCAAGGGCCACAAGATCGGTCTCACGTCGAAGGCGATGCGATCGATCCTCGGTGCCACCGAGCCCGACTACGGCACCATGTTCGACAACTGGTTCGTGTACGAGGGCAGCACCGTGCCCCGCAGCCGAATGAACCGCCCGCTCGTCGAGGTCGAGATCGCGTTCGTGCTCGCGACGGCGCTGACCGGGCCGAGCGCGACGGCAGCCGACGTCATCCGGGCCACCGACTTCGTGCTGCCGTGCATCGAGATCGTCGACACGCGCCAGCAGGGTCGGGGGCCGACGCCCCTCGTCGACAGCATCTCCGATGCCGCCGCGTGCGGGCTCGTCGTGCTCGGTGGCCGCCCGATGAAGCTTGCACCGACGTCGACATCCGACGCATCGGCGCCTCACTCTCGATCAACGGGACCATCGAGGAGAGCGGCGTCGCGTCGGCCGTGATGGGCAATCCCATCAACGCGATCGCATGGCTCGCGAACAAGCTCCACGAATACGGCGTCGAGCTCGAAGCCGGGCACGTGCTGCTGTCGGGTTCGTTCATCAAGGCGATCCCGTTCAACCCCGGCGACTCGGTCGTCGGCGCTCTTCGACACATTGGGCGAGGTCACCTTCAAGGCGGAGTAGGAGCGCCGAGACGATGCGCTACGGCGTCACGTTCAGCCATCCCGACATCGGGCGACGACCCGGGGTTCTTCAAGGACTTCGCGCAGTCGATCGAAGGCGCCGGCTTCGACCACCTCGTCGCCGCCGAGCACGTCATCGGCGGCCATCCCGATCGTCTGACCGGCGAGAAGGTGCACACCTACGACGTGCGGTACCACGAGCCCTTCGTGCTTGTTCGGGTACCTGGGCGCGGTCACCGAACGCATCGAGCTGATCACCGGCATCCTCATCCTCCCGCAGCGTCAGACCGTCCTCGTCGCCAAGCAGTGCGCCGAGCTCGACCTGCTCACCGGCGGACGTCTTCGTCCTCGGCGTCGGCGTCGGCCGCAACTGGATGGAGTACGAGGCCCTCAACGAGGACTTCACGAACCGCGGCGCCCGAGTCGAGGAGCAGATCGAGGTGCTGCGGCGGCTCTGGACCGAGGAGCTCGTCACGTTCGACGGGCGAGTGGCACCACCTCGATCGCATGGGCCTCAACCCGATGCCCGTGCAACGGCCGATCCCGATCTGGATGGGCGCGTGGTTCGGCAAGATCGTCGAGAAGGTGCTGCGACGCACCGGGCGCATGGCCGACGGGTGGCTGCCGCAGTACCCACCCGGTCCCGATCTCGCCGATGCGATCGCGCGGCTGCACGGGTACGCGACCGAAGCCGGACGCGATCCGGCGTCGATCAGCATCGATTGCGCGATCCGTGTGCAGCGCGACGACGATCCGCAGAAGTGGGTCGACCTCGCGCACGGAGTACGAAGCGCTCGGCGCGACGCACCTGCGGGTGATGACCGCCGGTGGCGGCTACGAGACCCCGGCCGAGCACCTCGCCGCCGCGATCAGGTGGCGCGAGGTGATGGCTAGGAGGTCGCTGCTCGCGCCGCCTTCACCTCACCACGCAGGCCCTGCATGACGACCGTCGAGTCGGACGAGACCGTGATCATGCGGAATCCGCCCGCCGTGGCGAAGACCGGCGAGCGACGCGTGCGAGTGGATGCCCGGCACGACGCCGTGACGCGTCGCAGGCGGCGACCATCGTCTTCAACGCGGTCTGGAAGTCATCGGCCGGGTTGTCGAGCCCGGGCGGAAGCCCGTAGGTGAGCGACAGGTCGGCGGGACCGATGTAGACCGCGTCGATGCCCGGCACCGTCGAGGATGTCGTCGACGCTCTCGACCGCGCCGCGGGTCTCGATCATGGGGATGCACGCGACGGTGTCGTTCGCGGCGGTTGCGTAGCCGCCGCCGTAGCGGGCACCGGCAGTGAGAGGCCCGAAGCTCCGAGCACCCGCCGGCGCGTAGCGGCAGGCCTCGACCGCGCGCCTCGCGTCGTCCGGGGTGTTGACCATCGGGATGATCACGCCGAGCGCGCCCGCATCGAGCACCCTCCCGATGATCCCCGGTTCGTTCCACGGCACGCGCACCACCGGCACTGCCGGGCCGCCCGCCATCGCGTGCAACGCGACCATCGTCTGCGCGAGGTCGGACAAGCCGTGCTGCATGTCGATGCAGACGTAGTCGAACCCCGCCGACCCGGCGACCTCGGCGACGAGCGGGTCGCGCAGCGAGAGCCACGCCCCGAGCGCGGTACGACCCTCGGCCCAGATGGTCTTCAACGACTGCATCACACCAACCTCTCGCGGAGTGTCAGCAGCCCCCAGAGGTCCGGCTGCGGGCCGATGGGCACGTCGACGAGGGCGGGACCGCCGGCCTCGATCGCGCGCTCGATGGTCTGCTCGGAGATCGCCGAGATCGTCGACGCAGGTGGCCCGCGACGCCGAAGCTCTCGGCGAGCTTCACGAGATCGGGGTTCTTCAACCGGGAAGCGATCTCATGGCCCGTGCTCTCCTGCTGCATGCGCAGCACGTTGCCGTACGCGTCGTCGCGGAACACGACCGCGACGAGAGCGATGTCGTGTTGTGTCGCCGTCGCGAGGTCACCCGAGCCGTAAAGGAAGCCGCCGTCGCCACTGATCGAGACGACCACGCGGTCGCCCGACGCCGACCTTGGCACCGAGCCCGGTGGGGAACCCGAAGCCGAGCGTGCCCTGGTACCCCGAGCCGAGGTACTGGCCGGGCCCCTCGACGGGATAGCCGTTCCGCGCGTAGTACCCGACCTGAGTCATCTCGTCGACGAGCACGCCGTCTTCCGGGATCGCGGCGCGCAGCTGCTCACAGCACGATGCGAGGTCTGGGAACCGCGCCGCGAGGCCGTCACGGAGCCGTGCGCCGAGCGCTCGTGTCGCATCCGTACGTGCCGCCACCACGCCCGCCGCGGGTGGCGTGCCCGCCTCTAGGGCTTCGAGCAGCGCGACCGCTGCCTCGTGCGCGTCGGCCTCGATCGCGATCGAGGGCTTCACGCTCTGGTCGAGCTCGCCCGGATCGATGTCGATGCGGATCACGGCGACGTTTGGCGGCACCGCGAGCGGTCCCCGCGACAGATGCGCTCGTGAGCCGAGGATCAGCACGACGTCGGCCTCGTCGAACAACGGCGGAACCGCGAGCAGCGGCAGCGCGAGCGGATGGCTCGCGGGGATCGCGCCCTTGCCCTCGGTCGTCATGACGACAGGGGCACCGAGGCGCTCCGCCAACGCAACGAGAGTCGCCGCCCCGCCGAGCGCGCCACCGCCCGCGAGGATCACGGGGCGGTTCGCGCTCGTGAGCACACCGGCCGCTTCGTCGACCAGCGCGAGGTCGGGCTGCTTCGGGCCGGGCAGATCGGGCTTGTCTGCCCAGGTCGCCGGTGCACGACGGAGCATGGTGTCCCAGCCCACCTCGAGTGCATGTGGCCGCGGGCGCTCGTTGCCCTCGAGCGCAGCGAACACCGCGTCGACGAGACCAGGGATGTCCTCGGGGCATGTGGCGTATTCGGAGCGCCCGATGACGCCGCGCAGCATCGCCTGCTGGTCTGGGATCTCATGAAGCACGCCACGGCCACGGCCGAGGTCGGCCGTCGACACCTGCCCGACGACGCAGAGCACGCGGCTGCCGCACACGTACGCGGTCGCCAGCCCGGCAGCGGCGTTCAGCACGCCGGGCCCCGGCACGACCGCGCACACGCCGACGCGCCCGGTCACGCGCGAGTAGCCGTCGGCCATGTAGCTCGTCGCCTGCTCGTGGCGCGTGTGGATCACGCGGATCGACGGCTCGAGTGCGAACCCCTCGTACATGCCGTCGAGCTGCACGCCGGGCAGCCCGAAGACGACGTCGACGCCCCAGCGCCGCAGCCCTTCGACGACGAGCTCGCCGCCGGTGCGCTCGCGCACAGCGGCCAGGGCCGCCTGGTCAGCCGCGGCGTCGACCGTCACTCGACGTACGCCACGAAGTCGCAGCTGATGAACTTGCCGCCTCCCGCCGCGAGCTGCGTGTGCCGGGCCGGGCGCGCGTTCGCGTCGGGGAAGTGCTCGACCCACGGCGCGTTGATCACGTCTCGGAGCTTCAGGTCGGGCACGAAGAACGTCATCTTCACGATGTGCTCCCAGCCCGCTCCCCCGACCTCGAGCATCTCACCGACATGGTGGAACAGGTTGGCGAGCTGCGCCTCCGGCTCCTCCGGCATGTCGTCGGCGCCGGGATTGCGGGGCGGGATGATGCTCGACATGAGCAGCGGGCCGACCCTCGACGCGGTGGGGATCGGGTTGACGTGATGGACGCTGTTCGCCTCGATCGAACGTCGCGGCATGACGCACCCCTCTCTGGAATCAGTGTTCGCGCTGGGCAGCCCACGCTTCGAACTCGGCGCGGCGATCCTTCCCGATCGGGAACGTGCCGATCGTGCTCTCGCCCGCAGCCACCCGTTCGAGGGCCCATTCCTCCTCGACCTCTTGCTTCACCGACGCGGCGGCGATCTCCTCGACGAGCGCGGCGGGCAGCACCACGACGCCCTCCCCGTCGCCCACGAGGATGTCGCCGGGGAAGACGGTGACGCCGGCGCATGCGATCGGGATCTGGTGATCGAGCGGCACGTGCATGCGACCCCACGTCGCCGCGTGCGACGACTGGTGGTAGACGGGCAAGCCGATCGTGCGGATGGCCGGCGTGTCGCGCAGCGCTCCGTCAGTGACCACGCCGGCGGCGCCGAGGAGCTTCGATCGCATGACGAAGATGTCGCCGATCGTGCCGGCGTGGGGTTCGCCACGCGCATCCATGATCAGCACCTCGTCCTCAGTGAGGCTCTCGATCGCGCGCCGCTGGGCGTTCTGCCCTCTCGTGAGCTCAGTGAGGTCCTCGCGAGCCGGCACGTACCGAAGGGTGTGGGCGTATCCCACCATGCGTTGTCCCTCGACGACCGGCTTGAGGCCGCTCAGGTACGCATTGCGGATGCCTCGACCCTGCAGCTGCTGCGTGAGCGTCGCGGTCGAGACCTTGTTCAGCTGCGCCTTGAGCTCGTCGGTGAGGACGACGGGGCGGGGGTGCTCCGCGTTGGTCGAGGAAGAGTCGGTCATCGGGCGCGCGGGAGTGTCAGGTTCGCTGTCATAGTGGCGGGCAGTAGTCAACCACGGAAGACCGCGGAGGGACACCGTTGGGCACGAGCATCCTCGGCAACCGCGTGCAACGGGTCGAAGACGCACGGATGCTGACCGTCGGAGGCACGTACGTCGATGACCTCCAGCTCGAGCACGCGGCGTGGCTCACCTACGTCCGGTCGACCGAAGCGCACGCTCGGATCGTCTCGATCGACGTCGACGACGCGAAGTCAGCTCCGGGCGTGGTCGCAGTGTTCGTCGGCGATGACCTCGCCGAGCTCGGGCTCGCACCGAACGTCAATCCGAGCTTCTCCGAGGCGATGCGCCGGCCTTTCGTCGCGATCGGCACGGTGCGCTACGTCGGGCCAGCCCGTGGTCGCCGTCGTCGCCGAAGACCGCTACCAGGCCGCCGACGCGGCCGAGCTCGTGGTCGTCGAGTACGACCCCGCTTCCTGTCGTCATCGATCCAGAGGAGAGCCTCCGCGACGAGATGCTGCTCTTCCCCGATGCCGGCACGAACGTCGTGCAGCGGTGGCCTGCCAAGCAAGCAGGCTGACTTCAGCGAGTGCGAGGTCGTCGTCGAGGAGCGCATCGTCAACCAGCGCCTCACCGCGGCGCCGATTGAGCCGCGGTCGGGCGCTGCGTACTGGACCGGCGAGGGCCGCCTCGTCCACTACTCCGCCTGCCAGGGTGCGCACCCGACCAGGGACCTGCTCACTGGCATCTACGGGCTCGATCCCTCGCAACGTACGCGTCGTCGTGCCCGACGTCGGCGGGGGGTTCGGCGCGAAGTCGCGCACCTATCCGGAAGAGCTCGTGATCGGCTTCTACCCGCGTGCCATCGGGCGCCCGGTGAAGTGGACCGAGACCCGCTCCGAGAACATGGTCGCGATGCCGCACGGTCGCGGTCAGGTGCAACGAGCAAAGCTCGGCGGCACCCGCGACGGTCAGCATCACCGCCTACCACCTCGACGTCGTCGCCGATGCCGGGGCCTTCCCGCTCATCGGCGCCGTGCTGCCGATGATGACGATGCGGATGGCCACCGGCGTCTACGAGATCTCGAACGTGTCGTTCGAAGGCGTCAGCGTGGTGACGAACACGGTGTCGACGACTGCCTACCGCGGGGCCGGCCGGCCCGAGGCCGCCGTCGCGATCGAGCGAATGGTCGATCGCTTCGCGGCGGAGATCGGGATGGACCCAGCGGAGGTGCGGCGCCGCAACATGGTCCCGCGGTTCACCGACCGGTACACGACGGGCATCGGGACCGTCTACGACGTCGGCGACTACCCAGAGGCGCTCGCGCGCGTCCTGGCCGCGGCGGACTACGACGCGCTGCGAGCAGAGCAGGCGCGACGCCGGGCCGCGAACGATCCCGTCGCGCTCGGCATCGGGATCGCGGTGTACGTCGAGATCACGGCAGGCGCGCCGGGCAGCGAATTCGGCGCCGTCGAGCTGCTCGACGGAGGGCGCATCCGCGTGCGCAGCGGTTCGACGCCGTTCGGTCAGGGCCACGACACCACCTGGGCGATGGTGGTGTCAGAGCGCACCGGTGTGCCGATCGAGCACATCGAGGTCGTCCACGGCGACACCGACCAGGTGCGTTCGGGCGGCCTCACCGTCGGATCGCGGTCGGTGCAGATCGGGGGCGCGGCGATCGACACCGCGACGGGAACGCTCGTCGACCTCGCTCGCATGCGCGCGGCCGACGTGCTCGAGTGCGCGGCCGACGACGTGGTGCTCGATACCGAGCGCGGCGTGTTCCACGTCGCGGGCACACCCGCCAAGGTCGTCGACTGGGCACAGCTGGCGGGGGCCGACGGTGAAGCGCTGCAAGCAGAGTGCGACTTCACGCCGGTGATGCCCACCTTCCCCTTCGGCGCGCACCTCGCCGTCGTCGAGGTCGACACCGAGACGGGCCACACTCGGCTGACGGCGCCTCGTGGCGCTGGACGATGCCGGCAAGATCCTGAACCCGCTCCTCGCCGAGGGGCAGGTGCACGGAGGGATCGCACAGGGCGTCGCCCAGGCGCTGTTCGAAGCCGTGCGCTATTCGGACGACGGGCAGCCCCAGACGACGAACTTCACCGACTACCTCGTGATCTCCGCGACCGAGCTCCCCTCCTTCGAGGTCGTGCACATGGAGACGCCCACGTTCGCGAACCCGCTCGGCGCAAAGGGTGTCGGCGAGTCGGGCACGATCGGCGCGATTCCGGCGGTCTACAACGCGGTGATCGACGCGCTCTCGCACCTCGGCGTCCGCCACCTCGAGACGCCCCTCACGCCCGAGCGCATCTGGAGCGACGCTCAGCCGGACGAGCTGAGAACGGCCTGGGATACGCTCCGCTCGAAACCCGACAGGGGGAGGTCGACGTGTCGACGCAATCGTCCACCAAGCCGTCGAAGGGCGGCAGTGTCAGCCATCTCGTGCTCAACGTCCGCGACATCGAGGCGTCGCATCACTTCTACACAGAGCTGCTCGGCTTCGACCAGTGCGCAGAGCTCACGCACACGATGACCATGCGCTTCTACCGCGGCGACGAGTCACACCACCACGACTTCGCCCTCGTCCAGGTTGCCGATCCTGATTCGGCCGGGCCCCCCGAGCAGTGGACGATGGAGCCGCGGCGAGTCGGCGTCAATCACATCGCAATCGGCTACCCGGATCGCGAGGCGTGGCTGAACGAGCTCGCGCACTTGAAGGCGAACGGCGTCGAGTTCATCGTGCGCGGCAACCACGGCATGACGCACTCCGCCTACATCGCCGACCCCGACGGCTACGGCATCGAGGTGCTGTACGACCTTCCCGAAGAAGTGTGGTCGGGAGACGTCGACGCCGCGCTCAACTACTTCGAGTACCTGCCTCCCGACGAGGAGCTCGACGACACGACCGACTACCAGAAGTTCGGGCCGAACGAGCCAGAGCCCGTCGGCGTGCCCGGTCGCATCGTCACCCGCGAATCGCACTGAGAGCTCCGGATGGGCGCACGCACGGGTGAGGAGTTCCTCAAGGGTCTGAAGGCTCGCAAGCGCGAGGTGTGGCTCGGCGACGAGCGGGTCGACGACGTCGTCGACCACCCGGCCTTCAGCGGGTGCCGCGCATCAGCTGGCGTCGGTGTTCGATCGGCAGCACGAGTACCCCGACGACTGCCTGATGCCCGACCCCGAGACGGGCGAGCTCGATCAACGTCAGCCACATGATCCCGAGGTCGGTCGAGGATCTGAAGCGTCGGCACAACGGACTCGTGCGCATCGCCGAGGCGTCAGTCGGGCTCATGGGGCGCACGCCGGACTACATGAACGTCACCTTCGCCGGGTTCGCAGGCGAGCGAGCCGCGTGGCTGGGCGCGGACGGCGCGCAACGAAGAGGGCCACGACAACCTCATCGCGTTCCAGAAGCAGCTCGCCCGTGAAGACCTCTCGCTGACGCACACGCTCGTGCACCCGACGATCGACCAGCGCGACCGACAACGTGTTCGACGGCAACCCCGTGCCGTTGCACAAGGTCGGCGACACCGAGCACGGCATCGTCGTACGCGGCGGACGCATCCTCGCGACGCTGGCGCCGTTCGCCGACGAGATCGCCGTCTATCCCGGTCACCCGCTGCCGCCCGGACGTCCCGCCCGAGTACGCGCTGAGCTTCTCGATCCCGATGGACACGCCCGGCCTGATCTTCCTGTGCCGCGACAGCGCGTCGCGACCCGAGACGAACCTCTTCGACCATCCGCTGTCGATGCGCTTCGACGAACAGGACGCGTTCGTCATCTTCGACGACGTCGAGGTGCCCCGCGACCGCGTCTTCATCGACGGTCAGCCCGACATCTACAGCTCGGTCATGCTTCCGACTGCGTGGTGGGCGAACATCATGCAGCAGACCACGCTGCGCGCCCTCACGAAGCTCGAGTTCGCGTACGGGCTCGCGACGCGCATGGCCGAAGCGGTGAACGACGTCATCGCCGCACACCATCGAGATGCTCGGCGAGCTCAGCGGCTACGTCGAGATCACGCGGAGCGCGGTCCTGCTCGCCGAGGAGCACGCGTACGACCGCGGCGAGGGCGTGGTGTTCCCGGATGGTCGTCCGCTGCACCCGATGCGGGCGATGCTCGCCACGTGGTTCCCGCGGGTCAACGACATCCTCATCACGATCGGCAGCCACAACCTCCTGGCCACGCCCAGCCGGGCGATGCTCGCCGATCCTCACCTGCGGCCGCTCATCGACGAGTTCCTCCACGGAGCCAACGACATCGACGCCGAGGACCGCGCCGCGCTGTTCCGCCTCGCGTGGGACTTCGTCGGATCGAACCTCGGGTCGCGCAACGACCTCTATGAGCGCAACTACCTCGCGTCCGCGCGGACGAATCGCACGGGCGCCCACATGGTCTACGCCGACCACGACCGCCCGAAGGCGCTCGTCGAGGCGATGCTCGCCGCCGGCCGTACCTGAGCCACATCGCAAGATGGCAACGCCGGGCGCGCCTTCCGTCGACGCGCTGCTCGAGGTTGCCGTCGCTGCCGCTCGAGCTGGCGGGGCAGTGCTGGTGGAAGGCCTCGCTCGGCCGGCGGAGGTCCAGCTCAAGAGCGAACGCACGTCGATCGTCACGTGGGCTGACGTCACCGCGCAGGACAAGATCGTCGATATCGTCACGGCCGCGTTTCCCGACCACGCCATCCTCGGCGAGGAGGGCCTCGCAGGTCAGGCCGAGGGCCCGTGCACGTGGCTCGTCGACCCGCTCGACGGCACGTCGAACTACGCGCACGGCATCCCGTTCGCGTGCACATCCGTCGCCGTGCGCGACGCCGAGGGGCTGGCCGCAGGCGCCATCTTCGAGCCCTTCCGGGGCGAGCTCTTCACCGCGTCGCGCGATGGTGGGGCATGGCTCGGTGACGAGCGGCTCGCTGTCTCCGAGGTCGTGACGCTCGACCGGGCCATGGTGTGCACCGGCATCCAGGCGGACGACCGTGACGCGATCGAGGCGTACGGACGTCGCATCGTCGAGCTCAACGTCCATTGCCGCGCCGTTCGGGGCCTCGGCTCTCCCGCGCTGTGCCTCGCGTACATCGCGGCGGGCCGCATCGACGCCTTTCTCGAGCGCGACGCCACCTATGCGTGGGACGTCGGCGCCGGAGGCCTCATGATCACCGAGGCGGGTGGCCGCATCGAGGACCTCGACGGCGGTGCCGCTCAACCTCGACCCCGGCTTCGCGAACGTGCTGGCGACGAACGCGCACATCCACGAAGAGCTGGCGGCACTGCTGCAGAGGACGGGAGACCGGGCATGACGGTGTCGGGCAAGCGGGTCGTGGTCACGGGCGCGGGTCGGGGCATCGGCGCCGAGCTGACGGCCGAGCTGCGGGTCTCGAGGCGCCGACGGTCGTCGGTGTCGACCTCGCCGGCGCCGACGAGGTGTGCGACGTCAGCGACGAGGACCAGGTCGCCGCGCTTCTTCCGGAGAGTCGGCCGCGTCGACGGGCTCGTCAACTGCGCCGCGCTGCTCGTCAACCGGCGTGCCTACGACGAGATCCCGCTCGACGAGTTCGACCGCATGCTCGCGGTGAACGTGCGGGGAACGTTCCTGTGTGCGCGTGCCGCTGGGCGCGTCGATGGGCGACCGCGGCGGCAGCATCGTGAACGTCGCCTCCGAGACCGCGTTCACCGGCTCGCACGGCTTCGCTCACTACGTCGCGTCGAAGGGGGCGGTCATCTCGCTCACTCGGGCGCTCGCGAACGAGATGGGCAAGAAGAACATCCGGGTGAACTGCATCGCTCCGGGGCGCACTACGACCCCTGGCTCCGAGGTGCTCGGTGAGTACGACATCAGCCGCACACCGCTCGGCCGCTTGATGCGACCTGACGACCTGCTCGGCACGTTCTGCTACTTCCTCTCCGACGACTCCGCGTTCGTGTCGGGCCAGACGATCATCGTCAACGGCGGCCGCATACCGAACTGATGGGCGTCTGACGTGGGAGATCTCCTCGACGACTACGACGCCACCGGCCTCGCCGACCTCGTCGCACACGGCGACGTGCATCCCCGGTCGAGCTCGTCGAGGCGTCGATCGCGCGCATCGAGACCTTCGACCCGCTCTTGAACGCAGTCATCCATCGCCAGTTCGACCGGGCCCGGCGCGAGGCCGACGGGTCACCTCCCCGATGGCCCGTTCCGAGGCGTGCCAATCCTCTTCAAGGACTACGGAGCACAGGAGGTGGGTGAACCGCATCACCAGGGGATGCGCGTGCTGCGCGACGCGGGTTGGAGGGCGCGTGTCGACAGTCCGCTCGCGTCGCGCTTCCGATCGCTCGGCTTCATCCCGCTCGGGCGGACGAACACTCCGGAGCTCGCGCTGATGGGCACCACCGAGCCCGAGGCCTACGGACCGACGCACAACCCGTGGAACCTCGATCGGTCCCCCGGGGGGTCGTCGGGCGGATCGGGCGCTGCGGTCGCTGCGGGGTTACGTGCCAGTCGCGCACGCGAACGACATCGCCGGCTCGATCCGCATCCCCGCCGCGCAGTGCGGTGTCGTCGGGCTGAAGCCGTCCCGTGGACGCGTGCTGCCCGAACCGTCGGCGGCGACGCGGCCGTGACGATGCTCAGCGAGGGCGTGATCACGCGCACGATGCGCGACACCGCCGCGGTGCTCGACGGTGTCACCGACGCGGCGTTCCCCGACCGCCTGCTCGACGAGATCGGCCGTGATCCGGGGCATCTCCGCGTGGGTCTGTGCACCCGGCCGTTCACCGGCGTCGAGCCCGACGAGGGCTGCGTGCGCGCGGCTCGCGACGCCGCGCTCCTGATGGAAGACCTCGGCCACCACGTCGAGGAGGCATGGCCCGCTGCGCTGTACGACCCCGACCTCCTTGGTGGCGCCACGAGATTGGCCGCCGCGCGAAGGCGCCGTCGCACTCGACGAGTGGTCGGCCGCCCTCGGCCGCGAGCTCGGCGAAGACGACGTCGAGCCGACCACGTGGAAGCTGGTCTTGACGGGACGGGCGCTCTCAGGCGCAGAAGTGATGCGTGCGCTCCAGCGGCAAGAGGAGCTGACGCGCGACATCCGGAATCTGGTGGCATGGCTTCGACCTGCTGCTCACCCCGACGACCGCGGAGCCCGGCCCGCCGCTCGGCGCGTACAAGCAGGGGTTCGCCCCGGCGCGGGGCAGCGCGTTCACCCGCGTGTTCAACGCGACCGGGCAGCCCGCGCTGTCGCTCCCCCTCGGATGGCCCGACGACGGCATGCCCCGCGGCGTGCAGCTCGTCGCCGCCTACGGCCGCGATGACGTGCTGATCCGCGTGGGCTCACAACTCGAGACCGCAGCGCCCTGGTTCGATCGCCGCCCGGCTCTCATCTAGACGATGAGGACGCGGATCCGGCGGATGTACTCGTCGCGATCGAGGCCGAAGAGCCCGAAGCGAGGGATGCGGCGACAGGAGAAACGTGTGCACTCCGCTCGCGAGCGAGGGTGGCGACATCACCACGCGAGCAGCGCGTTGCGTTCCTCGTCGGTGAACGGCCAAGTCGACGAGCGCGGTGCGCCGGGTCCGAGCGCAGCCGCTCGCGGAAGTCGAGGTCGACCTGCGCTCGATGCAGGAGCTTGTGCACCGCGTAGATGCTCATCGCAGGTCCCATGCGGCGAACGCGTTCCCGCCGAAGGTGTCCATCTCGAGGAATGTCGGGCGGCGCCCTCCGACGGCGCCGAGGAGCGCGATCCAGTTGAGGCACTCGCCGCTCACGTTGCCCGCGGCGCGGAGCCGATCGGGCGTGGCCGCGGCGACGAAGCTCGTCGAGCCGCTCTTCGCGCAGCCAGCGCTCGACGTCGGCGAGCCACGCCTCGTCCGGCGGCGCCATGGGCGAGCCGGGTCGCGCGTGCGCCCCGCCGATGTCACCGCTGATCGCTCCGCTGGCCACCAGACCCACCCGGGTGTCGGTCGGGGTACGCGGCGACGGCGGCGGACACCATCGCGCCCAGATCGCGACAGCGCGACGCGAGCGGGAAGGGCGGGGCGATCCCGTTGATCCAGAGCGGCACGATCGGCCGTTCGACGACGCCGTCGGTCGCGGCGAGGAAGTGGACCGGCACAGTGATCGAGTGGTCGACCTGGAACTCCTCGCTCAGGGCGAGGTCGAACGCCGCCCCGAGTCCCCACGCGTAGACGTGCCTCGCGAGCGCCTCGTCGACGGAGATCTCGGTCGAAGCGAGCCTCGCCGGGCCAGTCGTCGGTCGCCGGGCCCGTCTGTGCGGACGGCCACTCCGATCGCGAACGCGGGCAGACGGTCGTAGAACCAGTGGTGGAAGTGATCGGTGTCGAAGACGAGCAGCACATCGGGATCGATGTCGTCGACATGTGCACGAACGGCTCGCGAACGCGCGGGCCACGAGGGACTCCGGGTTGGCCGCGCAGTCGCCCGGTGACGTCGGCATGTGCGGCACGCCGAACGCGCCGACGATCGTCCCCATGGTCGCCCGAACGTCTGCCGTCAGATCCCGGGAAGCGCCTCGTGGAAGATGAAGTCGTGATTCGCGAAGTGCCGCTCGAGCGCGTCGACCGATGCACCTTCGCTGTTGAGCTTGCTCGCACCCTGAAAGCCACGCTCGTGTCCGGCGGGGGTGTTGACCGTGAGCATGATCGCCGTGGTGTCACCCACGTTCGCGAACGCGTGGGTCGTGTCCCTCGGCGCATAGGCAAACGCCCCGGGCCCGACGCGCCGTGTCTCCGTGCCGATCTTCCACTCCCAATCGCCCTCGATCGCGAACCAAAGCTCGTCCTCGAACGGCTGATGGTGGTCTGGAGACGCCCCCGGCGCCAGGCTCCATCGAGACATAGGCGACCATGAGCGAACCCGCGCTCTCCTCACCCTTGAGCAGAAGACGGATCGTCTGGCCGCCGCCCGAGAGGATGACCGGCGCCGTCGTCGCGTCGATCAGCTTGGGCACGCGCGGCATCGTCGTCCAGAGCTCACGGAGCTGCTGGTAGCTCGCGCTCGAGTCGACGTCGAAATCGAGGTCCTCCACGGGCGTGTTGACGGTGGCATCACTTCCATTGACCGGGTCATCGTTGTCTCCTTGCTCGACGTGACCTCTCGTTCGGAGGCCTGCATCACTGCGGGTCGGCGAGATCGAGCGCTTCGTAGACCGGCGCGTCAGAGAACATGAACGCGTCGAGGCCGCCGATCGAGGAGACGCGCATCGGGCACCACGAGGGCACCGCGATGACGTCACCTTTCGACACCTCATGGTCCTGCCCGGCGAGCTCGATGACGCCCTCGCCGTCGAACACCTGCCACACCGACGAGCCGACGCGCCGCGGCAGCGCTGATGACGACCCGGCGCGCGAGGCGATGCATCTCGATCCGGATGGTCACGAGCGCGTCGCCGCCGTTCGTCGGGTTCGTGAACCGCACCGCAGCGTGCCCGGGTGCGAGCACGCCCTCGCGTCCCTCGGCTTCGAGCTCGAGCTGCGCGCGACGAGGGCTGCGTCGGTGTGCTCCCACCGGTATGCCATCAGCGGCGAGGTCTTCGCCGCGGCCGCGCCGACACCGGCCGCAGCCCGGGATGAGCCCACAAGCCGCTCGCTGCGCGACGACTGCGGCGTCGAGCGATCGCTGATGTCGTCGGGACCGAACTCGAAGAAGCCCGCATCGAGACCGGAGACGAGCGGGATGTCGAGCCCGTCGAGCCACACCATCGGCGTGTCGGCGACGTTGTGATGCTCGTGCCATCGCCATCCGGCCGTGAGCAGCAGGTCGCCGCGTCGCATCGCGACCGGATCACCATCGACGACTGTCCAGACGCCCTCGCCTTCGAGGACGAAGCGGAACGCGCTCTGCGAATGGCGATGCGCGGGCGCGACCTCCTTCGGGCCGAGGTACTGCAGCGGCGGCCCACAGCGTCGGCGTTGCGTAGGGCTCGGGCTTCAGACCGTCGTTCGCGTACGCGATCGCCCGGCGCTCACCGCCGCGCCCCACGGGCACGAGCTGTCCGGCACGCTCCGCGATGGGCAGCACGTCGGCCCACCGCCACACCTGCGGCACCGCGCGCGGGCTCGGCGAGTGAGGCATGAGGTCGCCGCGCACCGTCCAGAGCGGCATCAGGCTGTGCGCCGCGAAGTCGGCGTAGAGCTGGTCGAGCGCGACCTCGTGCTCGGTCGTCGTCACGGATCCAGTATGGCTGCTCATGCGGTCCCCCAGACTTCCTCACACACTTCGACGATCCTCGCGAGCTTGCGCTTCTCGTCGTCTTCAGTGACGGGATTGCCGCCGACGGTCGACGCGAAGCCGCACTGCGGTGACAGCGCCGAGCCGCTCGACCGGCACCACCTTCGACGCCTCGTCGATGCGGCGGAGCAGGTCGTCGCGGGACTCGAGCACCGGTGACTTCGAGCTGACCAACCCGAGCACGACCGTCGTGCCGGCGGGAACGTGGCGGAGCGGCGCGAAGTCCCCCGACCGCTCGGAATCGAACTCGAGGAAGAGCATCCCGACACCGCTGTGCCCGAACACCTTCTCGGCCACGGGCTCGTAGCCGCCGCTCGCCATCCAGTGACCCTTGTAGTTGCCCCGACAGACGTGCATCGCGGTCGTCACGCTCGCAGGCGCATCTTGCGAGCGCCCCGGCGATCGCGGCGACGTAGTCGTCGACGAGCTGCTCCGGGTCTTCGCCTTCAGCTCGCGACGACCTCACGGGCCTCGGCGTCACAGAGCATCGCGAGCGCGACCTCGTCGAGCTGCACGAGGTCGGCTCCTCGCGCGGCGAGGTCCGCGATCTCCTGCTGGTAGACGCGAGCGAGGTCACCGAAGAAGGCGCCCGACGACTCGTAGGCACCGGACAGCGGGCCGAACCAGAACTGCATCGTCGACGGCGACGGCAAGGTGATCTTGATGTCGCGATCGGTGATCGAGCGCACGAACTCGACCTCGTGACCCGAGATCGGCGCGGTCCGCGCCACCTTCCCGGTGACGTGGGGCGCCGTGAACGCGAGCCGATCGCCCGACTCGTCGGTGAACGAGAACCGCGCCTCGCCCACCTCGAGCCCGTCCACCTGCTCGACGAAGCGGTTCCAGTACGAGAGGCGGCGGAACTCGCCGTCGGTGACGACCGCGAGGCCCAGGCCCTCCTGCATCGCGACGACGTCACGGATCGCACCGTCTTGCGCGGCCTGCAATCCGTCGGGATCGGCGTTCCGCCACGCCTCCCGGAGCGCGGCGGGACGCAGCAGCGACCCGACGTGATGGGCTCGCTGGACCTGGTCTGGCATTCAGAGCTCCGATCGAACGCGGCGCTCGACCTCGCGGATGAGCGCGATCTGATCGTCGACGGTGCCGCCAACGATGCGGTTGCCGAGCCCGATGTGGGTGAAGACGCCGGCAGTCGCGATACTGGCGCGACGACCGACGCCCACTCGTCCGGAGGCGTGAGCTGGGTGAGGAGCCGCGCCTCGACCTGCGAGCGTGCGTCCCTCTTCGGCTGCCAGCTCGTGCAGACGTCGGGCGGTGGCGATCGCGTGCTCGACGTCGGCTCCCGTCGGCGCCATCAGCTTGAAGCCGTCGGCCAGCCGTGCCGCCCGTCGCATCGAGACCTCGCCCGGGTGCCCCTGCGACTCGAAGCCGCCGCCACCCATCCAGATCGGGATCGGGCGCGTCGGTCTCGGATGGATGCCGACCTCGTCGAGGGTGAACGACTCACCATGGTGGGTGACCGAGTCTTCGCCCACAGAGCCGGCGCACCAGCGGCACCATCTCCTCGATGCGCCGTCCACGGGTCGCGGGATCGACCCCGAGGCGCTCGCTGCTCCTCTCGGTTCCAACCGACGCTGACCGCGAGCCGCAGCCGGCCGTCGCGAGCAGCAGATCGACCTCGGCGGCCTGCTTGGCCACCAGCACCGGATCGCGAAGCGTGATCAACGCCATCGCGCTCGACAGCTCGATCGTGGTCGTGACCGCAGCCAGGAACGACGAGCATCGTGAACGACTCGTGCCAGGGATCGTCGTACGAGAAGACGGCCGGGTACTCCGTCAGCCGTGCTCGACGCGACGTGCTCGGAGAAGCCGATGTGATCGAAGCCGATCTCCTCCGCCGCTTTGCGCGAACGTCCGGATGTCGTCGGGCTCCTGCGAAGTACGGGACGTCACACCCGAGTCGCATCGTCATGCCGGCACCAGCACCCTGCGTGTGACCAGCGCGGTGACGCGCCATGATCGAGCATGCCGAACGCCATCGAGAAGGCGGTCACCTCTCCCGCGACGCTCGCGAGACGGCGACGCAATCGCGCCGACCGCGAACTGCAGCACACCGATCAGCGCGGACACCGTGCCCGCCTCTCGGCCGTAGGGGCTGAACGCCAGAGCGGTGGCGTTCGGGACGATGAACGGCAGGCTCAGCACGGTGACCATCAGCGCCGGCAGCACCGCTGGCAGCCCGAGTCCGAGCCAGAGCACGATGCACAGCGCGAACGCATCCTGCGACTCCCTGCGCGACGCCCCAGCGGAGCAGCAAGACGGCGGGTCGTGCCGCCGCACGAGGTGGCGTTCAGCCAGCCGACCGCCATGAGGCCCACCGCGTTCACCGCGAACACCAGGCTGTACTGCGTCGACGAGTCAGCCCGTAGATGTCCTGGAAGACGAACGACGAGCTCGAGATGTAGAAGAAGAGCGCCCCCGACGAGAAGGCGGCGGTGAGCGTGTAGCCCATGAGGGGCGATGTCGTACGACCCGCTTGGCCACGGTGATGGTCTGGCCGACGCCGCCCGAGTGGCGCATCCTCGGCCGCGAGCGTCTCGGGCAGGATGACGGTGACAGCGAGCAAGCCCTGCCGCTCCGAGCAGTGACAGCACGACGAAGATGCCGCGCCAGGACGTCACGTTGATCAGCAGACCGCCGAAGAGGGGCGCAGCGATCGGCGCGATGCCGCTGACCAACATCAGGAGCGAGAACACGCGCGCCGCGGCCGCGCCCTCCTCTCGATCGCGAACGATCGCACGGGCGATGACGACCGCGACGCCACCGAGCAGGCCCTGCGCGAAGCGAAGAACGACGAGGGCAGGCGCGGTCGGCGCGAACGCGCACGCGAGGCTGCAAGCTGCGTAGCCGCCGACCCCGACGAGCAGCGGACGGCGCCGACCGAGCGAGTCGCTGACCGGGCCGCCGAACAGCTGGCCGAACGCGAGGCCGAGCAAGCAGGCCGACAGCGTGAGCTGGATCTGCGCCTCAGGGCACGCCGAGGCTGTCGGCGACCTGCGGGAGCGCGGGCAGGTACATGTCGAACGACAGCGGCGGCACCGCGCTGAGACCGCCGAGCACCAGCAGCATCGGCACGGTGATGCCCGACTGGACGCGGGCGTCGGTCGTCTGGATCGTCTCGGTCATCCTCGGTATCACGTGGGCGCAGCCACCACACCTTCGGCGACGAGCGCCTCCCACCGGTCGGACATCCCGAGCTCTTCGACGATCTGCTCGCCGTCGATGCCGGGGACGGTGCCGGGTGGGCCGAACGCGACCTGCGTGCTCGGAGAGACGAGGGCCTGGCCCAACGGTCAGTCGGCCTTCCTCGACCTCGACGACGATGCCGCGCGCCCGGGCGACGGGATCGGCCGCGGCCTCGTCTCCGGTCACCGACAGTGGGCTGCGCCACCGGCGGCGTTGATGCGGTCGACCCACACCTGCGCGGCCTCGGTCTCGAATCGCGCCTCGCGGTCGGCTTCGTCCGTCACTCCGTCGAGACCCTCGATCCCGTCGAACGAGTCGACGACCGACGAAGAACCATCGATCGTCGCCTCGCCTTGTAGAGGCGATGCCGCGGCGTTCCACCCGCGTGCGTCGAACCCGTGCGGCAGGTCCCAGACCTTGCCGTCGTAGGCGAGCATGAACGGCGCTTGGATGAACGACGCGGTGTGCGCGAGCGACGCGCTCACCGACTGGCCTTCACCGGTGCGGTTGCGGTGGTAGAGCGAGAGCAGGATGCCGAACGCCGCGAGGTGGCCGCTGCCGACGTCGCTCACCGGGAACGACATCATCGCCGGCTCGCCCTCCTCGTTGTGCCATCGATCCTGCAGGCCGGCGACGGCCTGGCCGAGCTCCTCGCGGCCTCGCCACGTGCCGCGCTTCCCCTGTAGCCGAACGCGCTGATCGACGAGTACACGACGCCCGGTGTCGCCGCGCGCGCGTCGGCCTCACCGATGCCGAGCCGATCGGCGACGCCGAGCGCGAAGTTCTGGCTCACCACGTCGGTGTCGGCGAGCAGGCGAGCGATGATGTCCGTCGACCTCCGCGGCCTTCAGGTCGAGCAGCATCGACCGCTTGCCCGCGTTGATCCACATGTGCCACGGGATCGCGACGTCCTCGGTCTTGTTGACCTTGATCACGTCGGCGCCGTACTCGGCGAGCACGCGACCGGCGGTCGGGCCCGCGAGCACGTGCGTGAAGTCGACCACGCGTACGCCCGTCGAGTGGTGCGGCCGCCTCGCCGGTCGACGTCTGCCGTCGGCGGTCGCAGAGGTGAACGTCGCCGCGCTCGCCGATCACACGCGGCCGCGGAGTGAGCGGCGTGCGACTCAGCACGACGGGCTGACCGAGCTGCGCCGTCGACCCGAGCACGGGATCGACCACGTCCACGACCGCATGGCTGTCGCGACCACCCTCGTCGACTCGCAACCAATCGTCAGTCGTCTGGCAGACCGCGCACGGTGCCCCGGTGCGCTCGTTGATGTCGTGCTCCCACTCGGCCGCGTCCCGTGTGCGGAACAGCTCGGTGAATCGCTTGATCAGCTCGACTTGCAGCTCGGGCTCGGCCCGGAGCCGATCGGGCTCAGCGACGCCTTCGGCGAGCCACTCGGGGACGAACTCCTGCGCGAACCACCGCATGTGCCGGTCCTCGAAGAGGCAGAGGTGAAGCCAGCGGCCGTCCTTGCACTTGTAGTGCCCGAGACCCGGCCGAGGCGGCGGCTTGAACGCACCCGAGGCCATGTTGTGCGCCATCTGCAGCTCGTGGCCGAACACCTCGTACGCCGCGTCGAACAGCGACACCTCGACACGCTGGCCTCGCCCCGATCGATCGCGGGCGAGCAGCGCGGCCACGACGGCATGCGCGGCGATCGCGGCTGCGTAGGTCGACAGCAGCGGCGTCGCCGCTGAACGACGGGTCGGTGTCGGTGATCGGCCCCGCGGGACCGAAGCGGCGGGGAGGGCGGTAGATCGATGTCGCCGCGGAGACGATGCCCTCCCACGCTCGCATCGACGCACGCGCGGTCGTCACCGCTGAACCCGGGGATCGAGCAGTAGACGAGGCGAGGGTTCGCGGCCTGCATCGCGTCGTATCCGAGCCCGAGCCGATCCATGACGCCGGGCCGGAAGTTCTCGACGAGCACGTCGGCGTCGACGCACCAGGTCGAGCAGCGGACTCGACCCCAGCAGCAGTCTTCAGATCGAGCTCGATGCTGCGCTTGCCGCGCTGCAGCACCGCGTTCGCGGGGTCGTCCCACCGAGGTCCGCCGGGCGGGTCGACGTGAATGACTTCAGCACCTGCGTCGGCGAGCAACATCGCGAGCAACGGGCCCGGCGATGTAGTGACCGAAGTCGACGACCTTCAACCCGTCGAGTGCGCCCTGCTGTTGTCATCACTCCTCCTGTCCTTCCGCACACGATCAACGCGTCGAGCGCGACCGCCCCCGCGGGGATGAGCCGCACGGGGTTCACATCGACTCTCGATGATCTCCGGATGCGCGAGCAGCAGCGCTTCGACCGCGCGGAGCACCGGCGCGACGACGTCGGGATCGAGCGTCGGATCGACGTCGGCGACGAGCGTCCGCGACATCGAGATCCGTCATCGGCGCGACCCGCCACTCGCGGCCGATGATGCTCCGCGTCTCGACCTCCTCGGCCGAATGCGATGACCGGACCCCACACCGGATCGCGCACTCCCCCGACGAGCAGCTCGGTGCCGTCCGGCGACCTGCGCCTCGACGAGGTACCCGCGTGAAGAACGGGTCGCGATCGCGATCGATCGAGTCGAGGGCGACCTCGAGATCGGCGGCCGAGGTGATGCCGACGTGCACGCCACCGAGCTCGGCTTTGTGGGCGACACCAGGGTCGAGGACCTTCACGACGACCGGGACGCCGAGCGTCGCGAGCGCGTCACGAGCCGCCTCGCGGTCGGCGACACGCGCGACGCTGCGGCGTGGCGACACCCAGTGCTTCGAGCAGCGCCTTGCTCAGATGCTCATCGAGCGAGCTCGTCGGGCAACGGCGGTGCGGTCGGGGTCACGGCGGCACCGTCGTCGATCTCGCCGAGCTCTTGCCACCGCGTCCTCGACGAGCGCGCACACGGCGCGGGCCGCCTGCTCGGGCGTCGCGGTACTGCGGGACGCCGATCGCGTCGAGCACGCGCGGACCAAGTCGAGCATCTCGCGGGGGCCGCTCGTGCCGAACACGACGGGCACGCTCGCCTCGCGACCCCCGGCGTGCGAAACGCGACCTCCGGGTTGATCACGTCGCTCTCCTTGAGCGCGTACACCACCATCGCGTCGATCGCGTCGTCGGCGGCCACGAGCGCGAGCACCTGCCCGAATGTCTCGCTCGGACGGCCAGTGTCGACGGGGTTCGTGAGCAAGGTCAGCGGAGGCAAGCAGACGCTGCGAGGCCCTTCACCGTCGATTCGGAGAGCGTCGGAACCGAGACGCCTCGGCTGCGCAGCACATCGGTGATGAACAGGCCCGGTCCGGCTTGCCCCGTCACGACGCCGATGCCCGGCGACGAGCGACGGCGGCATGCGGCACACGACCAGCGCTCGCATCGCATCGACCAGCTGACCGACGTCGTCGACCACGACTGCGCCGGCCTGGGCGAGCGCGGCGCAGGTGACACCTCGAAGTCGCCGAGCAGACGCCCGGTGTGCGACAGCGCGAACTCGGCCACGTCGGATCGCCCGACCTTCAACGCCACGACAGGCTTCGCGCTTCGACACTCGACCGACCGCCTCGTACAGCCCTCGGCCGTCGTCCACCCCCTCGATGTGAAGGCCGATCACCCTGGTTGCGTCGTCGTCGGCGAGGAAGTCGAGGATCTCGGCGAAGCCCACGTCCACCGTGTTCCCCAGCCCCACGCCGAGCCGCAATCCCAGCCCCTCACCGCTGGCGAGAAAGCTCACCGCCAGGTTCATGCCTCCACTGCTCGCCACGATCGAGGCTGGCCCGGGCTCGAGTCGGGTCACGTAGGGCACGAAGTTGGCCATCACGCCGTCCACCGGGTTCATGAACCCCGAGGTGTTGGGTCCGAGCAGCGCGCATGCCGTACCGAGTGAGCGATCGCCTCGACCGCGGCCTGGAGGACTGCGTCCGCCAGCCGTCTCGGCGAATCCGCCGGCGCACACCACCGCGGCCTTCACACCACCAGCACCGCAGTCCTCGAGCGCGGACGGCACCGCCTCGGCCGGCACGACGAGCACCGCGAGGTCGACCGCCGCGCCGATCGCGCGCACCGAGCGAGCGACGGGCGCGTCCCTCGATCTCGGGCGTCCGGTCGGGTTCACGAGATGGAGGTCACCCGGGAACCCGAGCAACGAACGAACCATCGCGTTGCCGGCCTTGCCCGGAGTCAGCGCTCGCGCCGACGACGGCGATCGACTGCGGGCAGAAGAGTGACCGGAGCGCCCTCACTCATCTTCGGGTACGGATGACTTCAGCCGCGTGTCGAGATGATGACCATGGTGACGCTCGTGCTCGTAGTGGTCGAGCAGCAGCTGATGACCGAGGTCGGCTCGATAGTCACGCCACACCGAGTGGATGTGGTTGCCGTTGTCGATCGCGTTGTCGAACTCGATGAGGATGTCGGCGCCTTGGATGCGGTAGTAGTGCGGCGTCCCGCTCTCCTGGCCACCCGCCCAGCAGAACCAGAGCTTCTCGAGGCCATCGCTCTTGATGCGGTCCATGTAGCGGGTCGCTGACCTCTTCAGGGAGCCGGCCCACGAACGACTCGACGAGGTCGACGAGGTTGCGCGCCTGATCGGCGGGCATGTCCGATCCGGCGACGCCGCGCGGGTTGTCCTTCTCGAACTTCAGCGCCTCGCGGTCTTGGTCGTTGATCTGGTACCAGCTGATCCCGAGGTCGAGGTAGTCGGGGTACTCCACCTTGCCGACGCGCGGCACCTGCCTCGTCGTGTAGTCGGCGGGCGCGACGTGATGGATGATCGCCTGCTTGCGCTGGGCGTCACCCAGACCGTGCAAGATCTCGAACCCCAGGTCTTCGTCGGCCCGCAGCGGGCTGAGCACGCCCATCTCCGCGGGCTGCGCGCCCATGTTGCAGGGAGTGACCGAGAGCCAGCGCTGCCCGACGATCGTGTAGCTCAGTGACAGGTGGTGGCCAAGGAACCGCCAGGCCCATGTGTCCTCGAAGCTCGGACGGCCGAAGAAGCTCACGTAGTACAGATCCTGCGAGCGGAAGTCGCCGGTCGAGACACCGAACCGATCGACCTCGAGCTCGCGCAAGATGTTCTCCATCGCCATGATCTCGAGCGCCTGCGTGTAGCCGCGCATGCTGAGCGCGGTCTTCAGCAGCGTGTGGACGAGCGTGCGCTGGTGGAAGTTCAGCTGCCACAGCGGGATGCCTGTGCGGTCTGACTTCGGGATGAAGTCCCAGTCGAGGCGGCCGGGATGATCCATCGGGTACTCGCACGCCCGGCGCTGCTCTGCGGTGAGCGAGTAGAGGAAGGACTGGCTGAGCAGCATCATTCGCCCGATGGTCTGCGGCGCTTCGTACGTCGTGTGCATCAGACGATCCCCCTGTAGCTCCCACCGTCGAGGTGGACGTTCATGCCCGAGACGAACCCTGCCTTCGCGCTGCAGAGGAACGCGCACATCGCTCCGAGCTCGCTCGGGTCGCCGTGACGCTTCGCGGCGATCGACGCGGCCTGTGCGGCCCACGCATCCTCGAACGTCACGCCCGTGCGCTCGACCGCGCGGTTCGCGTTGTCGATCTGCCGTTGCGTCGCGAACCGCTCCGGGAGGAGCTGGTTGATCGTGACGCCGTCGGCCGCGGCGGCGAACGAGAGCGACTTGAGCACGCCGGTCAGGCCCGCACGGGCGCCCACCGACGTGACCATGTGCTCGTTCGGTGACGTCACCATGGCCGAGGTGATCGCGACGATGCGGCCCCACTTGCGCGCTCGCATCCCCGGTAGCACGGCTCGCACGAGGGCGATCGGCGCGCGGTAGTGAAGGTCGAGCGCCACCTCGAAGTCTTCATCCGTGACCTCGGCCAACGGACCCGGCTTCGGGCCCCGGTTGTTGAGCACGAGGACGTCGGGCTCGGGGCAGGCAGCGAGCAGCGCCTCGCGCCCCGCGGGTTCGGTGATGTCGGCGGCGATGCCGATGACGTCGCCGCTCGCGCTCGCGGCGATCTCTGCGACGGCCTTCTCGAGCTTCTCGCGGTCGCGACCGTTGACGACGACGTTGACGCCTTCGGCCGCCAGCGCCTCGGCGCACGCTCGGCCGAGCCCTTGGCTCGACGCGCAGACGATGGCCGAGCGCCCCCCGATCCCCAGATCCACCCAACGACCCTAGACACACTCCCTGTCGCCCGTCAATGCTATGGCCGAGTGTTCGGAGGTACGATGGGCGCGTGCTGGCACCGGTCTCCGTGCGGCATACGACAGGGAGCGCGTGCGATGACAATCGTCGATCTCGACACCAAGATCCCGAACAACGTCGGCCTGTCCGACGACCTCCGCTTGCAACGCGCACTCGAGGGCTGGTTGCCCAAGTACATCGACTGGTGGCGCACGCTCGGCCCGGTCGAGCATCAAGGCGACGACGTGTTCCTGCGCACGGCGATCTCGGTCGGCCGGGAGGGCTGGGCAAACTTCGACTACGTGCGGATGCCCGAGTACCGGTGGGGCATCTTCCTCGCCGACGCGGAACCCGATCGGCAGATCGCCTTTGGTGATCGGAAGGGCGAGCCGGTGTGGCAGGAGGTCCCGGGCGAGCACCGCGGCGAGCTTCGCCGCCTCCTCGTCGTCCAGGGTGACACCGAGCCGGCGTCGGTCGAGCAGCAGCGCCACCTCTGTCGCACCGCGCCGAGCCTCTACGACATGCGCAACCTCTTCCAGGTGAACGTCGAGGAGGGCCGTCACCTGTGGGCGATGGTGTACCTCCTGCACCGCTACTTCGGTCGTGACGGCAGGGACGAAGCGGACGACCTGCTCGAACGGCACTCCGGCGATCCGGACAACCCGCGCATCCTGGGAGCCTTCAACGAGCCCACGCCCGACTGGCTCTCGTTCTACTTCTTCACCTACTTCACCGATCGCGATGGCAAGTTCCAGCTCGCGTCGCTGCGCGAGAGCGCGTTCGATCCGCTGTCACGCACGTGTGACTTCATGCTGAAGGAGGAAGCGCATCACATGTTCGTGGGCGCGACCGGAGTCGGCCGGGTCGTGCAGCGCACGGTCGAGCTCATGAAGCGGCACGACACCGACGACATCCGAGCGTTCGGTGGGATCGACGCCGCGACGCTGCAGCGGTACCTGAACTTCCACTACAGCGTGTCACTCGATCTGTTCGGCGCCGAGACCTCGACCAACGCGGCGAACTACTTCGCATCCGGGCTCAAGGGCCGCTTCCAGGAGGAGCGACGCGACGACGACCATCGTCTGCACGACGCGACGCGTGCGGTGCCATCCATGGAGCACGACGCGATCTCCGAGCGCGAGGTGCCCGCGCTGTCAGCACTGAACGCGACCCTGCAAGACGACTACATCGCCGACTGTGCGAAGGGCGTCGACCGCTGGAACCGGACGCTTGCAGAAGTGGGGCTCGAGCTGCGCCTGCCGCATCGCGCGTTCAATCGTGCGGTCGGCGCGTTCCGCGACGTCAATGTGAGCCCTGACGGCCAGATCGTGACCGAAGCCGAGTGGAAGTCGAGCCACGGCTCGTGGCTGCCGACTCGGGACGACGAGGCGTTTGTGCGCTCGCTGATGCACCCGGTGACCGAGCCCGGGAAGATGGCGGGCTGGGTGGCACCGCCGTCGGTCGGCATCAACGGCAAGCCGGTCGACTTCGAGTACGTCCGCGTGGCGTGACGCCTCACGCTACGAGCTGCGCAGGAGATCCCAGTCGGGGTCGATCCCGAGCCCCGGTCGCGCGGGAGCATGCACACTGCCTTCGGCGTCGATCGTGATCGGCTCGGCCAACCCATACGAGAGGTGACCGAGGTCGTACGAGCGGGGCGCGTGGGGCACCAGCACCTCGTACATCGAGCAGTGCGGCACCGCCATGACGACGTGCACGGTCGCGAGGTTGCCGATCGCGTTGTAGGCGTCGTGCACTTCGCACGGCAGGTGGTTCGCCTCGGCCAGCGCCGCGATCTTCATCATCCCGGTGATGCCGCCCTTGATGACGACATCACCCCGGAGCGCATCGGTGGCACGAGCAGCGATCCATCGCGGCAGCGCGTAGACGCCGCCGCTCGTGATCTCGGTCGCGACGATCGGGATCGAGAGGTGCTGCTTGAGCCGCACGTATCCGTCTAGGTCCTCCGCGCCGAGCGGGTCCTCGTACCAGTGGTACCCGAGGTCCTCGATGGCGAAGCCGACGTCGAGCGCTTCTTTGTACGAGTACGCCCACGCCGAGTCGAGCATGAGGCAGTAGTCGTCGACGACCGCGTTGCGCACCGCTGCGCACGTGTCGATGTCCTCGCGGAGGGAAACCGGCCCCGGCGGTCCACCGACGGGCATGCGGCGCCGCTGCGTCGGGGGATGCAGCTTGTACCCGACGAACCCCCGCTCTCGATACGCGAGCGCCTCTTCGACGTACGTCGCATTGTCCGCGTGCACCCATGACGACGCGTACGACGGCACCTCGGCGCGCGCGGAACCGAGCAGCCGATGCACCGGCAGGCCGGCCGCCTTTCCGGCGATGTCCCAGAGCGCGATGTCGACGTAGCCCTGAACGGTCGGGTCGAACATCCGGGCCCGCACCCGGAAGTCATGCCAGATCGCGCCGATGTCGAGGGGGTCGCGCCCCACGAGCAGCTGCTTGGCACCGCCGAGGAGCTGGGGCGTGACGTCGACGCCAGGCCCCGTGACGAAGACGTGGCCGTCGAGGCCCTCATCGGTGGCGACCGTCACGACGTTGACTCGTGCCGTCGGCGGCCCCATGCCGGGCGGCATCGCGCGCTCGTGCTCGAGCACCCGGACATCGGTGATCTTCACGACACAGATGAGATCAGATGTGCACGCCGGTGGCTGTGAGCTCGACCGCGGTGTCCCACGGGTGCTCGGGCGAGTGCGGCATCGGCGGCTCGGGCACGAGGATCGTGAAGTGCCGTTCGATCTCTCCATCGCTGGCGTTGCGTTGCTTGTGCGGCACGCCGGCGGGGAGGACGACGAGGGTGTTCGGGGCCGACGACCTGCGTGTCGAAGCCGATCTGCACCTCGAGCGCACCCTCGATCACGAAGTAGAGCTGATCGAACTCGTGCGTGTGCAACGGCGGACCTTGCGCGCCCGGCGCCATCTCGGCGAGGTAGACCGACGCGTGCACCGAGCCGCTCTCGCGGTTCGCCAGGTACGACACCGACATGCCGTTGCCGTTGCCCGACGCGGCGAAGTCCTTCGTGAAGTACGGGAGGCCCTTCGCGTCGGTGGAGTCGGTCGGCGTGGCGATCGGCTGCAAGAAGCCACCCGGCGCGATGACCTCGATGTGCACCTCGTCGACGTCGCCGTCGTTGCGGTTGTGATGCGGCACGCCAGCCGGGATGAACACGCTCCCGAACCGGCTCACCTGGCCGCTCCTCTGCGCCGAGCTCGACCGTCGTCGTGCCCTCGAGCACCGCGTAGATCTGGTCGCTCGCGTGCGTGTGCCGGGCCGGACCTTCGACGCCGGGCGGCACCTTCGTCGCGATCACGTAGCAGCTCTCGCCCGCGTAGAGGATCTGCCCGCGATACCCCGGGATGCCCGCGTCGGTGCCCTGATCCCAGTCAATCGGTCGGATGTGCTTCATCGGATCTCGCTTTCTCGGGGTGCCTACCAGACAACCATCACGTCATCGGGGAGTGAGTCGGCCGCGATGCCGCGCGCGGCGAGCTCGTCGTATCGAACACCGAGAACCGCTCTGCTGTCCCAGCCAGGCGCGGGCGCGGGCTCGTGTGACTCGTACCGGAGTGCGACTCAGCCGCGGCGAAGGGCCTACGAGCCGCACTGCCCCGAACCCTGGGTGGTCACGGACGACGCTCAAACCGTGCGAGCGCACGTACTCGTCTTCCATCAGGTCTTCGATCTCCACGAGCGGGTGGGCGCAGTCGAGCTTCTCGGTCCACGCCTCGACCGTGTCTCTGCGGAAGGTGTCCTCGTCGGGCACGTCGTCGCCGACCGCGTACAGCCAGCCATCCGTCGCCTCGAACAGGCGGTCCGTGTCGTTCCATCCGAGCGCGTCGTATCCCGCCGGCTCATCCCACTGCTTTCCCTCGTAGGCGAGCATGAACATGGCCTGGTGGTGCGCTCCCGCTTGCATCAACGAGGTGGCGACGTGTTGCCCCTCCCCCGTTCGCACTTTGTGGAACAGCCCGAGCAGGACCGCCATCGCCGAGAGGTGCCCCGTTCCGTAGTCGCACACCGGGAACCTCGCGAAGCGCGGTTCCCCACCGCCGTACCGCATCATCAGGCCCGTTGACGCCTGGCCGATCGGCTCCCAGCCGCGGAAGGCACCGCGCGTGCCGCCGTGGCCGTACGCGCTCACCGACGAGTAGACGATGTCGGGCTGCACGGCGCGGACATCGTCCTCGCCTATCCCGATGACCTCGGCACCGCCCTCGGGGATGTTCTGCAGAAACGCATCTGCGCCGCGAACGAGCGACCACAGGGCGTCCCGACCGGCGGGATCGCGCACGTCGAGCAGCACGCTGCGCTTGCCGCTGTTCGTGTGGCAGTGGCCGATGATCCAGTACGCCGGCCGGTTGATCTTGATCACCTCGGCACCGAACTCGGCAAGGATGCGACCCGCAGACGGGCCGGCGAGGACCATGGTGAGGTCGACGACCCTGACGCCTTCGAGGGCCGATGTGAGGGCGGGGCCCGGTGAGAGCGGCTCAGGCTGTGCCTCGAGATCGCGCAGGATCGACGCTCGGTCAGCGTCGAGTGGATGGCGCGGAGACGCGGAAGGTGGAGTGCGGCTCATCGTCACGCCGAACCCGAGCTGCGAGGTCGGCCCGAGCTGCGGATCGTCGAGGTCGATGACCGCTCGCGTCGCGCGTGCGTGGTCGTCCTCGCGAAGGAACTCCTCGGTCGTGCGCACGATCGTGCAGGGGACCCCGACTGCGTTGATCCGCTCGTCCCAGCTCGCGGCGGGCGCGGTCGAGATGAGATCGACGATGCGCTGACGCGATTCGAGATCAGGTGGCCCGAGATCGGGCAGGAACGCATCGCGGAACCACTCGTAGTGCCTCGGCGAGATCATCACGAGGTGGATCCAGCGCCCATCGCTCCCCTGAGCGTCGATGTCGGAGCAGGGAGTGAATGGCACCACCGGCGCCACCGGCAGGCGCTGGCCCATGCTGCCGATCGCCTCGAACATCGCACCGAACAGCGGCACCTCGATCGTCTGGCCGTGTCCCGAACGTTCGCGCGCGATGAGCGAAGCAACGATCGAGTTGACGGCGACGAGCGACGCGAACGACGACGCCAGCGGCACCGCCGAGAACGCAGGCCCCTCACCGCCCTCGCGGGGGCTGCGCGTGTAGTGACCGGTCGCAGCGCCGACGATGCCCTCCCACGCAGCCAGGCCCGCACGCGGGTCGTCGCTTGCGAACCCTGGGATCGAGCACCAGACGTTGCGGTCGACCGGCGTCAGCCCGAGCCGCGCCATGACTCCGGGGCGAAACCCCTCGATCACGACATCGGCGCGCTCGACCAGTCGCCGGGCAACCGCCAGATCGTCGGCGCGCTTCAGGTCGAGTGCGATGCTGCGCTTGCCGCGCTGCAGCACGCGCGTGCGCGTCGGTGCTCCACCGAGGACCTGACGGCGGGTCGACGCGCACCACGTCCGCACCGTGGTCCGCGAGGATCATCGCCGCCAGCGAGGGCGCCGAGGTGCTGGCCGAAGTCGACGACGCGGATGCCGTCGAGCGCTCGCACGGCTACGGGTTGATGAGCGTGTCTTCGTCGGGCACCAGGAACGCCATGCCCCGCTTGCAGGAAGTCGCCGACGACATCAGCGAAGGCCTCGGCGCGATCGCCCTGGATGTCATGGGCTGCGTCGTGCACGTACTGCAACGACGAGTTCCTCATGAACCGCCGATAGGTGCGCCCGTTCTCGGGCGGGATCACGCCGTCGAACTCGCCAAAGAGCACGAGCGTCCGTACGTCTGACTCGGCCATCCGCGCCGTCAACGCCTTCGTCGTACTCAGGCGTCGACACGAGCACCCGCTCGACGATGGGCCACACCTTCTGCATCCGCGCCGGATCGGGCCCGGTCCACGCGGGCTCACGATCGGGATGACGCCGGAACGCCTTCGTCATCTGCTCGGGCGACAGGCTCGGCGGAGGGATCGATCCGACTCGGAACGCGGCCGGGGACTCGAGCACCATCGAGATGACCCGCTCGGGATGGTCGAGCGCGAGGTGCAGCGCAACTGCACCACCAAGAGACGTGCCCATGACATGCGCGCGCTCGAGGCCGAGCGCATCCATCGCCGCGACGACGGTGTTCCCGAGATCGGAGAGGGACTGGCTGCGGTCGTTCGGCTGCTCACCCCAACCTGGCAGCTCGAACAGAAGGATGCGGTTCTGCGCCGACAGCAGGTCGAGCGCAACCGACGGCACCGGGCCACCAGCGCCGTGCAGCACGACAACCGGATCGCCCTCGCCTTCCTCGTAATAGCGGATCGTGAACGCATCGGCCTCGACGCTCTTCTCGACGAGCTTCTCCCCGGCCATCAGACGGCCGCCAACGAGAAGCGATCGGCGTGCAGTGCCGGAACCATCGTCTCGCCCATCAGCTGAAGCGACTCGACCACCGCCTCGTGCGGTGTCTTCGGCGTGCCTCCGACGATGAGCTCGACGCGGCCCATGCCGACGACCGAGTGGATCGCTTCGATTCCCGCGAGGGCTTGCTCAGGCGTGCCGTACCAGCCGGGTGAGAACGACATCCCGGGCGCCTTCGACGGATCGATCTGCACACCCTTCGGCACGCCGTTCATCGCGGCGCCGATCATCCCCATCGTCATCATCATGTCCATGGACCCGCCGGCGAAGAGACCGCCGAGGTCGGCGACGGCCTTGTGCGCCTCGGCCTCGTCTTCGTGCACGAAGCAGAACTGGCGGTAGAGGACGTTGTCGGCCGTCGGCTCCCACCCCGCGTCAGCGGCGCCCGCGCGGTAGTGCTCGAGGTTCTCCGCGCACTTCTCGGCGGGCATGAAGCTGAAGCCGAGATCGCAGTGCATCTCGCCGGCGAACCGCGCCGAGTCGGGGCTGTTCCCCGAGAGGAGGATCCGTGGGTGCGGACGCTGCAACGGCTGCGGCCAGATCGACACATTGCGATGGCGGTAGTAGCGACCCTCCCAGCCGAACGGCTCGGGCTCGGTGAGCGCGCGGACGAAGAGCCGCACGCCCTCCTTGAACGCCTCCTTCGAGTCCCAGGGGTTCGTGCCGTACGTCATGTACTCGTTCGGCGTGCCCCGAAGCAGGCCGATCGTGAGTCTCCCAGCGAGGAGGTTGTCGAGCATCGAGTACTCCTCCGCCAGCTGCACCGGGTTGTGCAGCGGGAGGTCGGAGCCGAGCACGCCGATGTGGGCGTCGGGCAGCCGCTGACCGAGCAGACCTGCGTAGAAGATCGGGCTCGGGCTGAGCTGGTTCACCGAGTAGTGGTGCTCGGCGAAGTTGAGCGAGTCGAAGCCCGCCTTGAAGGCCGCCTCGCACTGCTGCATGCCGCACTCCATCGACTTCATGCCGATCTGCGGGTCGTAGCAACGAGGCGGTGTGGGCCACGCCTTGTCGACCGGGCCGTAATAGCTGACCGGCACGAAGATCTCGACCTTCATGTACCCCCCTGGTGGGTCGGAGATGTCGCGGGACCTTAACACCTTTTGTTGACGGGCGACAGACCGAGTGTCTACAGTCCCGCCGGGATGCCAGAGCGTCTGGCAGCGCATCACAACGGGGGGTTGGATGAAGCGCACCACCGGGTTTTTCGCCTTCATGACCGTCGCCGCACTCATCGCCGCAGGGTGTGGCGGCCGCGACGACAGCTCCTCGAGCGCGACCACGGCAGGAAGTGCGACGACGGGCGCGTCGAGTGCGACGACGGCCGCGGCCGCACCGACGACCGCCGGCGAGCCGCCGCAGGCGACCGACGTCGGCATCACCGCGACCGAGATCCACATCGGCGTCGTCGCCGACGTCGACACCCCGCTCTCGCCCGGCCTGAGCCAGCCGCTGGTCGCGGCGGTGAAGGCATGGGGCGATCAGGTAAACGCGAACGGCGGCCTCGCCGGTCGCAAGGTCGTCGTGACCTTCTACGACTCGAAGCTCAACCCTGACGAAGCAGTGAACGCGTACACGCAGGCGTGCCAGAACGAGTTCGCAACAGTCGGGTCAGGTGCCTTCGTGCTGCTGAACCCCGACCCGATCCAGACGTGCAAGGACAAGAGCGGCAACGCGATCGGTCTGCCTGACGTTGCGGCACTGACGATCAGCGCCGGCTCAGCGACCTCGAAGTCGAGCTTCGGCATCATCCAGGCCGGTCAGGACTTCACCGCCGCGCAGCCCACGTTCACCGTGACGGAGTACGGCTGGCAGTACTACTTCGGCAAGATCGGTGGAGTTGCGGCGACAAAGCAGATCGGCATCGACCCGGGAGTTCCGGGCATCGGTCCCGGCATCCTCGCCGCCGGTCAAGCGCTCACTGAGGCGGGCGGCACGTTCGACGGCAAGGTCGTGTACCCCGACGCCGCCCCGCAGTCCGAAGCAACACCGATCATCCAGAAGATCAAGACCGACGGCGTGACCTGGGTCGCGAGCACGTCGATCGCGGTGGCCAAGCTCATGGCCGAAGCTCGCGTGCAGGGCCTCGACATGTCGAAGGTGCTGTGGAGCTGCACGTCGCAGTGCCAGACGCCGTCGTTCGCGTCGCAGAACGCCGCGGCGATCGAAGGGCTCTACGTCTCGCAGCTGCTCACGCCGTTCGACGAGACCGACGTCCCAGGCGTGAAGCTCTACCGCGAAGGCGTCACCAACGATCAGGACGTCTCGGCCAACGGTGAGACCGCGTACGCCGCGGCGCTGGCCTTCGAGGACCTCGTGAACAAGATCGTCACGAAGGACGGCGTCAACGGGCTCACCCGTCAGTCGCTCCTCGACCTGCTGAACACGCATCCGACGGTCGACACGCAAGGGCATCCTCGACGCCAGCGAGGTGCTCGGTCAGCCCTCGCCGTGCTGGGTCACGGTGCAGGTGCAGAGCGGCAAGTTCGTCCGCGTCGACCCTGAGGGCGTCGGCAAGTTCACCTGCGACCCGGCCGCCATCGTGCAAGTCACCGGGAACTTCAACGGCTGATGGCGAGCTAGCCGGACCGCCCGGCAACGCTTTCGAGGCTTCGCGGTCGCCTTCGGGGCGACCGCGTTCGCCTTCTACATCGGCGTCAGCCTCTGGGCCGGCACACCGGTCACATGGTCGAATGTCCTCGGCGCGATCGTCGCCGGCGTCGCGCTGGGAGCCATCTACGCGCTCGCCGCCACCGGGCTCGTGGTCACGTACACGACCAGCGGCATCTTCAACTTCGCGCAGGGCGCCATCGGCATGTTCATGGCGTTCATCTACTGGCAGCTCACCCAGCGGCTGGGGACTCGCCGAGATCCCTGCGCTCCTGCTCGTCGTCCTCGTGATCGCGCCCGCGTCGGGCGTGCTGCTCGATCGGTTCGCGATGAGCCGGGCCGCGCGCAGCAGCCTCGTCGTGCAGCTGATGGCCACCGTTGCCCTGACGCTCTTTCTGATGGGCCTCGCGGCATGGATCTGGAACCAGAACGAGTCGCGGTCGGTCCCCTACCTGTTCGGCAACCGAGGGTTTCACGTCGGCGACACGGTCGTGCTTTGGCACCGCTTCCTCACGATCGTCCTGGGCATCGCGATCGCGGTCGGGCTCCGTCAATTCCTCAAGCGTTCGCGCGTCGGCCTCGCGATGCGCGCCGTAGTCGACAGTCCCGCGCTCGCGGCCTTGCACGGAGCGAAGCCCGCACGGGCCTCGTCGCTCGCGTGGGCGATGGGCTCGTCGCTGGCGGCGCTCGCCGGCATCCTCCTCGCGCCCGAGGTGCTGATGAGCATCGAGGGCCTGACGCTTGCTCATCGTGAACGCGTTCGCTGCCGCGATCATCGGCCGATTGCGAAGCCTTCCGCTCACGATCGCGGGCGGTCTGCTTCATCGGCTTGCTCTCGGCGTTCTCGCTGACGTTCCTCGACTTCAGCGGCCGATGGTCGGGCGTGCCGCAAGCGATCCCCATGCTCGTGCTGTTCGTCGCGCTGCTCGCGCTGCCTTCGGCACCTATCACGATCGGCCGCAAGGCTGCTCGCCTGCACGCGCGCGTTCCTCAGGTATGGGAGGCGGCGCTCGGCGCGTTCGTGCTCGTGCTCGCGGTAGGCGTCGCGGCATCTCGGTTCAGCGTGATCACCCAGAACCGATTGACCAGCGGCCTGCTCGTGGTCCTCGTGCTGATCCCACTCGTGCCCTTGATCGGATGGAGTGGACAGGTCGCGCTCGCGCCGCTCACGTTCGCCGGCATCGGCGCGTACTACATGGTGGCCCACTCCCCCAGCGGCAACCCCCTCGCGCTCATCGTCGCGGCGCTGCTTGCCGTGCCGGTCGGCGCGCTCATCGCGCTGCCCGCGCTCCGATTGCAGGGCCTCTACTTCGCGCTCGCGACGATCGCGTTCGCCCGCGGCATGGAGCTCATCTTCTTCGCGCAGCCGGACGTGCTGGGCAGCCGGTTCGAGGTCGTGCAGCGGCCGACGATCTTCGGCATCTCCTTCAAGTCGCCGCTCGCGTTCCTCGTGCTGTGCGCCATCTTCGTCGCGATGATGGTGGTCGCCTTGGTCGCCTACCGGCGTTCGAAGCACGGCAGGCGCCTCGTCGCCATGCGCGACAGCTCGGCGGCGTGCACGACGATCGGCCTCGACGTGCGAAGGCTGAAGCTCGAAGTCTTCTGCCTGTCGGCCGCGCTCGGAGCCGTCGCCGGGTGCCTGCTCGCGATGCAGCGCGGCACTCCGTCCGTCGACCGACTTCGGGATGTTCCCCGGCATCGCGCTCGTGCTGTTCCTCGTGATGGGCGGCGTCACGCTGCTCGCGGGGGCGCTGTTCGCCGGGTGGGCGAACTTCGCCTTCGCATGGTTCGGCGCCGCATGGACCGGTGGCATCTTCACTGCGATCACCCGGGTCGGCCCCGCCGGCCTGGCGAGTGGCGTCAGCCAGAACCCCAACGGGATCGCGGGCGAGATGGGCAAGGGGTTCTCTCAGTCGCTGCCGTGGCGCGCCGACGCGAGTGCCGCGGCCGCGGCCGAGTCGCGCAAGAAGCACGGCGTCGATCCGGTCCTCCTCGGCATCGACGAGCCGTTCACCGAGGGTGAGCTCCGCCGCATCGACGACCGCCTCGCCCTTCCGGCCGAGCTTCGCGACGACCGGCTGATGGCGGTCCTCGACGTCGGTGGTGTCACGGTTCGCTTCGGCGGGCTGATGGCCCTCAACGACGTCACCATGACGGCCGAAGCCGGTCAGATCACCGGGCTCATCGGGCCGAACGGCGCCGGCAAGACGACGTTGTTCAACGTCATCACCGGACTGCAACTGCCACAGAGCGGTCGGATCGTGGTCGACGGCCGCGACATCACCAACACCTCCGCGTACAAGCGAGCTCGCCTCGGCCTGGCCCGCACGTTCCAACGGCTCGAAGTCTTCGATTCACTGACTGTCCGCGAGAACATCCAGGTGGCCGCAGAGTCGAGTGGCGACGTCCGCGACATCGATCGCGTCATCGACCTCGTCGGGCTCGGCGCTGTCGTGGATGCACCCGTCGACACGCTGCCCACCGGCATGGCGCGGCTCGTCGAGCTGTGCCGCGCGGTCGCGACGCAGCCGAAGGTGCTGCTGTGCGACGAGTGCTCGTCGGGCCTCACGGACGAAGAGACGCACGTAGTCGGCGACGTCATCCGACGTGTCGCCGCCGAAGGTGTTGCCGTGCTGCTGGTCGAGCACGACATGTCGTTCGTCATGGGCACGTGCGACGTGATCCATGTGCTCAACCTCGGCGTGAAGATCGCGGAAGGCACGCCGGCCGAGATCCAGGGGAACGCCGAGGTGCGCGTCGCCTACCTCGGTGAGGAGAAGGACGAAGCGGCTCCCCGCACCCGTGCCGTCGCGCACCTGCGCGAACTCGAAGCAGCCCAGCCCCGCCCGCCGGTCGTCGAGCTGCGCGACATCCACGCGGGATACGGCACCATCGACGTGTTGCACGGCGTGTCGTTGGCGATCTCGCCGGGGGAGGTCTTCGCGCTGCTCGGCCCGAACGGCGCGGGCAAGTCGACGACGCTCAAGGTGCTGAACGGCGAGGTGCAGCCGTCGAGCGGTGACGTGCTGCTGTGCGGGCAGTCGGTGCTCGGCGTGTCGGTCGACGCACTCGCGCGCGCCGGCCTCTGCACGATCCCTGAAGGCCGCGGCGTCTTCCCGAACCTCAGCGTCGACGACAACCTGCGGATGTCGACGTACACCGGCGCGTCGCTCGCCGACATCCGAGAGCGCGCCTTCACCCAGTTCCCCCGGCTCGCCGAGCGTCGCAAGCAGCTCGCGGGCACGCTCTCGGGCGGCGAGCAGCAGATGCTCGCGCTCGCCCGAGCGCTCGTCGTCGATCCCGCGGTGCTCCTGATCGACGAGCTGTCAATGGGCCTCGCGCCCATCATCGTCGAGCGCCTGTACGAGATCGTCGCCGAGGTCGCCGAGAGCGAGTCGATCGCGATCCTCATCATCGAGCAGTTCGCCCACGACGTGTTGGGCGTCGCGACCAAGGCGGGCGTCATGCTCCACGGCCGGCTCGTGACTGTCGGCAGCCCTGACGAGATCGCGCTGACGATCTCGGACGCGTACCTCGCCTCGACCGCAGAGGAGCTGGCGTGACCGCCAGCGATCGGGTCATCGTCGTCGGCGCAGGTCCGGTCGGCATGACCGCAGCGCTTGCGCTGCGGGCGAAGGGCGTGCCGGTCACCATCCTCGAAGCCGAGGGCGAGGACCGCACGCGCCCCGGAAGTCGGGCGATCTTCATCCACCGGGAGTCGCTCGAGCACCTCGAGTCGGTGAGCGACGGGCTCGGCTGGGAGATCGCGCGCCACGGCATCGTCTGGACGACGAAGAAGACGTACTACGGCGAGAGCCTCGTCTACGAGCGCACCTATCCTCCGCCCGACCCGACCCGGCTTCCCCACTCGACGAACCTCTCCCAGGTCGTGATCGAGCAGCTGCTGCTCGACGCGTGCAAGCGCGCCGGCGTCGACATCCGGTGGAACCAAGAGCTCACGTCGTCGACGACGTCGCCCGACGGCGTGGTGCTGCGCACCGCGGGCGGCGACGAGTGGCGCGCGCCCTACGTCGTGGGGGCCGATGGCGCGCGGTCGATCGTGCGATCGTCCGCCGGCATCGCGCTCGAAGGACCTCGCATCGAAGACTCGTTCGTGATCGTCGACGTGGCCGAGGACGAGTCGTCGCCGATGCTGCCCGAGCGCGTCTTCTACTACGAGCACCCTGCGGTGCACGGCCGCAACGTGCTGCTCGTTCCTTTCGCCGGTGGCATCCGCGCCGACCTGCAGCTGCGCCCCGACGACGACCCCGAGCAGTTCAACGATCCCGAGGGCGTGAAGCGCTGGATCGCGCAGGTGCTGCCCCCGAAGTACGCCGACCGCGTCGCGTGGGTCTCGACCTACCGCTTCTACCAAGTCGTCGCGTCGGCGTTCACCGACGAACACCGACGGATCGCCCTCGTCGGCGAGGCCGCGCACCTCTTCGCGCCGTTCGGCGCGCGCGGCCTGAATTCGGGCATCCCCGATGCACTCGTCGCCGCTCGCGCGATCGCCGAGGGCACGCCTGCCGCGATCGACCACTTCGCGTCGACCCGCCGCGAGGCTGCGCTCTACAACCGCGAGGCGTCGAGCCTCGCGCTCCAGCACATGCAGGCGAACGGATGGCGGATCCGGCTCGAGCGTCGGATCAAGGCTGCGATCGCGAAGCGCGGCATCGCCGCGGGCACGTGGCTCGACTCCTCACCCTTCGGCCCGCGCGCCGCCGACCACAAGACCGAGACGGGCTCCTACTGACCGGGTCCCGAGTGTTCACGCTCGGCGCACTATGTCGCGCTCCAGCGTGAACACGCGGCCTGCAGGTGGGTCAGCGGCGACGAGTGGGCGTGGACGCAGCCCTCGTCGTGAGGTAGTGCGCCTGCTTCGCGAGTGCGGGCTCGTGCTCGGCGAGGATCTGCTGGAACCGCATCTCGGCGAGCGGACCGAGGGCGTCGTAGACGCGAGCGAAGATCGCCTGCGCGTCGCGGCGCGGCCAGCCCGGGGGCAGCACGTCCTCAGGCAGCTCGGGATCGAGGTTCGGGAACTGCCGCCAGACGTCCATCACGCGCGTGCGGGCGACCATCGCCTCTGCCGCGCCGACGTCGCCCTCGTCGACGCGTTCGAGCAGCGGGCCGAACTCGTCGATGAACGCCTCATAGCTCGCTCGCAGCTCTCCGAGGTCCCAGGCGCTCAGCGGATCGCCTCCGTTGATCGCGTGCTCCACGCGCCCGACGAACACCGTCGCGCTCGCGACGCCGAGCTCCTCGAGCAGCGCCGTCGTGTCGTCACCGTCGGCCCTGGGTGACACCCACGCACCGTCGTACAAAGGAGCGAATCCGAGCCAGCGAAGCCTCGTTCTCAGCACATGGCGCACGTCACGTTGATCTTCCGGCACCGAGAAGATGACCACCGACCACGAGCCGTCCCACGGACGGTCGTCGAGCCCGAATTGGATGATGCGTGCGAAGCCGTCGTTGAGCACCCGCTCGGCGCGCGCGGTGAGCCCGTAGAAGGTGCGGCGGCCGTCGCGTGACGAGTCGAGGAGGCCGCGGCGCGCCAGCCTGCTCAACGCAGCGCGGGCGCTCGTCGACGTGATGTCGAACTCGTTGGCGAGCGCGACCAGCGCGGCCGACGGCAGGTGCTCCTTGCGCCCGAACCAGTAGTCACCGAGCAGAGTGACGATCAGATGTTGCGGGTTCGCGCCCGTCTGGATCCGGGGCAAGTCGACGGGATCAGCGACTTGCGGCACGGCCATCTTCGTCACGCTACCCGTGAGCGGTCGATCACTGCGGGGCACTCGCGCGCTCCCGAAGCACGCGGCGCAGGATCTTCCCCGACGGCGACTTGGGAATCGCGTCGACGAGCTCGAGACGTCGGATCTGCTTGTAGTGCGCCGCGCGGTCCGCGACGAACGTCTGAAGGTCGGCGGGGCTGACGTCGGCGCCCGCCTTGAGCACCACGTATGCCGCCGGGATCTCTCCCGCTTCGTCGTCGGGGATGCCGATGACGGCGGCGTCGGCGACGGCGGGGTGCGTGAGCAGCAGCGCCTCGAGCTCGGCCGGCGGCACTTGAAACCCTTTGTACTTGATGAGCTCCTTGAGGCGATCGACGATCGACAGGTGGCCGTCTTCGTCGAAACGGCCGATGTCGCCCGTGTGCAGCCACCCGTCATCGTCGATCGTCGCGGCGGTGGCCGCCGCGTTGTTCAAGTAGCCCTTCATCACCTGCGGGCCGCGCACCCACACCTCGCCGTCGG
>CAVZAF010000008.1:0-12837 GCA_963773315.1 uncultured Acidimicrobiales bacterium | reverse complement strand
AGACGGGCGTCCGGGACTCTCGACTCGAAAGCCTCCAGCGCGACCACTCGCGTCGGCGAGAATGGCGACCCGTGCGAGTCGCGGTTCGTCCGACCTATTGGCCGGGAGTGAGCGGAGGCGTCGAGCAGTACGTCCAGGGTCTGGCCGCAGGCCTGAGCGGGCTGGCCGGTGACGACCGCTACGACTTCGTCTGTGCGGCACCGCACAACGCCTCGCTGCGCTCTTCTCTGTCCGGGCCAGCGTCGTTCGTGTCAGTGCGATCGAGCCTGGCGCAGTCGTCGGGGATGCTGTTGCGGGTGACGCGCACTCGTCCAGGACAGGTGGCTCTGCGCTTGCGGAGGCGCGTCCGGCCGGTCGCCGGACCTGCGCTCGTGCCCGATGCGATCGACTCCGATCGCTATGACGTCGTGCACTTTCCCTCGCAGCGGGGCGAGGCGACGCGGCACCCGAGCATCTACCAACCCTGGGACCTCCAGCATCTCCACTACCCGGGTTTCTTCAGCATGGAGGAGCTTCAGACGCGCTCGGCGCTCTACCGACCGTGCTGCGAGCGTGCGCGGTTCGTCCTCGTCGCGTCGCACTTCGTCCGCGACGACGTCGTCAACGCGTTTGGCATCGATCCGTCTCGCGTGGCGGTCGTGCCACCCGGAGCTCCGACTGCGCTGCACGCACATACGCCCGAGTACGACGCCGTGCCCTCCGTCCCGTTCGCGCTTTACCCCGCACAGGCGTGGGAGCACAAGAACCACTTCCGGCTGCTCGACGCAGTCGCCTTGTTCCGCGACCGCGGTGTCGTCGTGTCCGTCGTCTGCCCCGGCCAGCCCAACCCGCGCCTGCGCGAGGTCCGCCGGCACGCCGCGAACGTGGGGGTCGACGGACTCGTCACTTTTCCGGGCTACCTGCCCGGGGCGCAGCTCGCGGGGCTGTACGAGCGGGCGCGCTGCCTCGTGTTCCCGTCGTTGTTCGAGGGTTTCGGGTTCCCGGTCCTCGAGGCGTTCGTGGCCGGCCTGCCTGTTGCCTCCGCGTCGGCGACCTCCCTCGCCGAGCTCGCTGGCCCTGCCGCAGTGCAGTTCGACGGGACCGATGTCGATGCGATCGCCGAGGCGTTCCGCGAGGTATGGGAGGACGACCGGCGTCGAGCCGAGCTCGTCGCGATGGGCCGCCAGCGCGCGTCGTACTACACGTGGGACAACCTCGCCCGCTCGTGCCGGGCGCTCTACAGAGTCGCCGCCGACGTACCACGCGACGTCGGTGATCACACGCTGCTCGAACGGGCCGGTGTTCCCGCGTAGGTCGAATCTCCGATGCGTCGGCCGATTGAAAGTGGGTGAGTAGCGTCGCTGTGGTGCGGGACGACCAGAAGCTCGCGGAGCGAGCCCGTCCCCGGGAGCGACGCCGGCTGGCTGTGGCCCTCGTCGTGGTGGGCATCGTCGCCCTCGGTGTCGCCTGGCTGGGTGACCCACGTTCCGCCTCCTTTTCCGATGCGGGCGGACGGATCGCCACCGTCAAGGTCATGGCCGAGAAAGGCGCCTGGTCGCCGGACATCGGCTACTGGGCCGCGTCGGTCGATCCCACCGGCGCGCATCGCGCGATCCTGTTCGCCCAACCGCGGGGCGATCACTGGGTCGCGGTGAACGCGCTCCCACTCGTGGAGGCGGGCCGGCCCCTCTGGCAGCTCGGCGGCGCCCGTGCCACGGTGCTCATCCCCGTGCTCAGCGTGGTGCTCGCCGCTTCCGCGGCGCGGCGGCTGTACGCGGTGGGCGTCGGGCGGCGACGGCTGGCTCGCGTTCTGGTTCGTCGGGCTGCTCTCGCCCGTGCTGTTCTACGGCGCCGACTTCTGGGAGCACGCGCCGGCGCTGGCGCTCGGCCTGCTCGCCGTGACCCTCGTGCTCGAGGGTGGCGTGCGCAAGGTCGTGATCGCCGGAGCGATCGCGGGCCTCGCCGCGGCGATGCGCAATGACATGTTGGCCACGTTTGCCGCGCTCGGGGTCGCCGCGCTGGTCGTCCCCGAAGAGCGGCGCCGGTGTCGCCTGCGCTGGCGCGAGCCGCGGCCGGCTGTGGTGCGCTCATCGGCGTGCTGTTCGTCAACAGCGTGATCGAGCACTTCGTGCTCGCTCCCGGCGCCGGATCCACGCGGGCTTCCGGACGTGCCAGCATCCTCGGCGCCCAGCTTGCCGACCGTCTGCGCGACACGCTGATCACGTCGGTCGGCGTGCTCGCGAACGACTACTGGCTGGCGCTGGCGATCGGGGCCGTCATCGGGCTCGGCATCTTGCTGCTCGCGGCCGGGGCCGCGAACCGGTCCGGCGAGGCATCGATGCCGGGCGTCGTGGGCGCGGTCGTCGCCTGCGGCGGCATGGCGTGGCGCTTCGCGACGTTCGGCATCTCGACCGTCCCCGGCTTCCTGTCCGCGGCGCCGGTTGCCGCTCTCGGCTTCTTCGGCGACCGCACCCGAGCACGAGCAGGTGCTGTTCGTCGGCACGCTCATCGCGATCCCGACGATCTGGATGACGGAGTGGGTCGGAGGCCACACGCCTCAGTGGGGCGGCCGCTACCTCTTGCTGCCCACGACCCTGCTCGTCGTCCTCGCTGCTTCGCAGGTCGCGAGACTGGGGGCCCGCCCGCTCGTGATCGTGCTGCTCGGCTTGAGCGTTGCGATGAGCGTCATCGGGGTCGTGTGGCACATCGAGCGCACACGTGCGGTGACACGGTTCGCGCAGGCCGTCATGGCGGTGCCCCAGGACGTCGTCATCATCGGCGACCAGCCCTGGATGGGCAGCGAGGTCGGCACGTGGTACGGCGACCGCCGCTGGCTCAGCGCTCGCTCCGAGGACGCGGACCCGAACGAGGCGGAACCGCAGGACGTCGACACCGTGGTCGGCCTGGCACGCAAGGCCGGCGTGACCGAGATCGACGTGATCGACTCGGACTCCCATGCTCTCGACCGCATCGACGACAACCCGACGTACGACGGGTTCCGGTTCGAGAGCGTGCGGACGACGAAGTTCCTCTGGACCGACGTCGTGATCCGCAGGTACGTCGCGGACTGACCGTACATCTGTTCGGATCCGCCGCGAGGGCGGTACGATCGACGAGATGGCCGACACGCTCGTGGTCCGCGGCGCCCGTGAGCACAACCTGCAGAACGTTTCGATCGAGCTCCCTCGCGATCGCTTGATCGTGTTCACCGGGCTGTCGGGTTCGGGCAAGTCCTCGCTCGCGTTCGACACGATCTACGCCGAGGGGCAGCGCCGCTACGTCGAGTCGCTGTCGTCGTACACCGCGGCAGTTCCTCGGCCAGATGGACAAGCCCGACGTCGACTTCATCGAGGGCTTGTCGCCGGCGATCTCGATCGACCAGAAGTCGGCCTCGCGCAACCCGAGGTCGACCGTCGGCACGATCACCGAGGTGTACGACTACCTCCGCCTCCTCTACGCCCGCATCGGGGTGCCGCACTGCCCGAACGACGGCACCCGCGTCGAGCGCCAGACGCCGCAGCAGATCGTCGACCGTGTGCTGCACCTGCCCGACGGCACACGCTTCCAGGTGCTTGCTCCGGTCGTGAGGGGACGCAAAGGGGAGTACGAGTCACTGCTCGTCGACCTGTCCGCTCAGGGTTATGTCCGTGCCCGCATCGACGGCGAGGTACGCGAGCTCAGCGAGGTGATCGGTGACGGCACGCCGCGGTTGCGCGGTACGAGCAGCACACCATCGAGGTCGTCGTCGACCGGCTCGTGCGGCGCGACGGCATCGAGCGCCGGCTCACCGACTCGCTCGAGACAGCGTTGCGGCTCGCCGAGGGCGTCGCCGAGGTGCAGATCATGCCGAGGGCGGGCGAAGAGTCCGACGCGGAGATCCTGACCTTCAGCCAGCATCTCGCCTGCCCGAAGTGCGGCACGTCGTTCGACGAGCTCGCGCCCCGCAACTTCTCGTTCAACTCGCCGTACGGCACGTGCGAGACGTGCGACGGGCTCGGCACGACGTTCGAAGTCGATCCCGAGCTCGTGGTCCCGAACCCCGACCTGTCGCTGAACGAGGGCGCGATTGCCCCGTGGGCGAGCCAGCGCACGCAGTACTTCACGAGGCTCGTCGCCGCTGTGGCCGACGAGCAAGGCATCGACATGGACGTGCCGTGGTCGAAGCTCACGAAGGCGCAGCAGAACGTGATCCTGCACGGCTCGAAGTCGGGCACCGTGCAGGTGCGCTACAAGAACCGCTACGGCCGGCAGCGCTCGTTCCAGACGAGCTACGAGGGCATCATCCCGTTCCTGCGCCGTCGCCACACCGACGCAGAGAGCGATTGGGCGCGCGAGCAGGTCGAGGGGTACATCCGCGAAGTGCCCTGCCCTGCGTGCGGCGGTGCGCGTCTGCGACCTGCGTCACTCGCCGTCACGATCGACGGGCGCAACATCAACGACCTCTGCAGCCTCAGCATCGGCGAGTCGGCGAAGGCGCTCGCGTCGCTCGAGCTGAGCGAGCGTGACCGCATGATCGCCGAGCGAGTCGTGAAGGAGGTCAACGCCCGCATGAGCTTCCTGCTCGACGTCGGGCTCGACTACCTCTCGTTGTCTCGCTCGGCCGGCACGCTCGCGGGTGGCGAGGCGCAACGCATCCGGCTCGCCAGTCAGATCGGCAGCGGCCTCGTCGGCGTGCTCTACGTGCTCGACGAGCCTTCGATCGGGCTGCACCAGCGCGACAACCGCCGGTTGATCGACACGCTCATACGACTTCGCGACCTCGGGAACACCGTGCTCGTCGTCGAGCACGACGAGGAGACGATCCGCGTCGCGGACCATGTCGTCGACATCGGGCCGGGTGCAGGCGAGCACGGTGGCGAGGTCGTGTTCTCGGGCACGGTGAAGGGCCTCCTGCGCACGAAGGACTCGATCACCGGGCAGTACCTCGCCGGCAAGCGATCGATCCCGGTGCCGGCGAAGCGTCGGGTGCCGGGAGACGACTGGCTCGTCATCCGCGGCGCGAAGGAGCACAACCTCCGGGACATCGACGTCGAGATCCCGCTCGGCTGCTTCGTCACTGTCACCGGGGTGTCGGGCTCGGGCAAGTCCACGCTCGTCGGCGAGATCCTGCTGAAGTCGTTGATGCAGAAGATCTACAAGTCGAAGCTGCCGCCGGGTCGTCACAAGAAGATCGAAGGGCTCGAGGCGCTCGACAAGGTCATCGACATCGACCAGTCACCGATCGGGCGCACGCCACGGTCGAACCCCGCGACCTACACGGGTGTGTTCGACCACATCCGACGGCTCTTCAGCCAGACCCAAGAGGCGAAGGTCCGCGGCTACCTCCCGGGGCGGTTCTCGTTCAACGTGAGTGGCGGCCGGTGCGAGGGCTACGCGGGCGACGGCACCATCAAGATCGAGATGCACTTCCTGCCCGACGTCTACGTGCCGTGCGAGGTCTGCAAGGGCGCTCGCTACAACCGCGACACGCTCGACATCACGTTCAAGGGGAAGAACATCGCCGAGGTGCTCGACCTCTCGTGCGAGGAGGCGGTCGACTTCTTCGCGAACCAGCCGGTCATCGCCCGGCACATGCAGACGCTCGTCGACGTCGGCCTCGGCTACGTCCGGCTCGGCCAGCCGGCACCGACGCTCTCGGGTGGGGAGGCGCGGCGCGTGAAGCTGTCCTCCGAGCTCGCCAAGCGCTCGACCGGTCACACCATCTACATCCTCGACGAGCCGACGACCGGCCTCCACTTCGAGGACGTACGCAAGCTGCTCACCGTGCTCAGCCGTCTCGTCGACCAGGGCAACACCGTGCTCGTGATCGAACACAACCTCGACGTGATCAAGACCGCCGACTGGATCATCGACCTCGGTCCCGAAGGCGGCGCCGGCGGAGGCACGGTCGTGGTCGAAGGGCCCCCCGAGGTGGTCGCGGCCACGCCCGAGAGCTACACCGGCCAGTTCCTGGGCCGTCTCCTCTTCGGCCTGATCCTCACTTTGTGGGCGCCCCGCGTGCCACGGAGAGTGAACAGGCCGTCCGGCTCATTGCGGTGCGTGCCCTGCCGATGGTGGATAGATGGCCATGGCCAGGTTCGCGCGCCCACTGCAGTACGCAGGGATCGTCCTCGCGGTCCTCGGCCTCGGCAAGCTCCATGCCGTGCGCCATGTGTACGACTACACGGGGTCCACCCGGTTCGTCTGGTCGTTCGCGTACGTGGCGCTGCTCGCGATGGCCTCCTACAGCGTCGGGCTGCCCGAGCTGATGCGCACCCGCCGGGCTTCGTGGGCGGCGGCGCTGAGCGCATGCGGCGCGGCTGCCCTGGGCATCTCCATCGCGCAGCTCGTCCAGAACAGCGTGCTCTTGCCTCGCCTGGTGGTGTTCGGTTCGGCGGCGTTGCTGGTGCCCTGGTTCGTGTTCTGCGCGACCCTTGCTCGCCACACGCGCAGCCGGGCGGAGGACCGTGAACGGCTGGTGTTCGTCGGTCGCCGCGATGAAGGCGAGTTGCTGCGCGACGAGCTGGCCGGACGGCCGGAACGCCCCGCGCAGCTCGTGACCGTCCTGACATGTGACGAAGCTCGCTCGACCGGTGAGCGCTTGCCGCTGGTCGCCGCGGCGGAGGAGGCGAGCGCGACGCTGCTCGTGCTCGACCGTGAGGCGCAGGCGGACGAGCACATCGTCGCCCAAGCCGCGCTGCTCCACGAGCGAGGAGCGCCGGGTGCGCACGGTCTCGCTCTTCTACGAGCAGTGGCTCGGGAAGATCCCGCTGTGGGAGCTCGAGCGGGTATCGCTCATGTTCGACATCGGCGAGATCCACCGGGGGGGCTACAGCCGGCTGAAGCGGCTCATCGATGTGGGGCTTGCCGTCGTGCTGCTCCCAGTTCTCCTGGTGACGATCCCCTTTGTCGCCGTCGCCAACCTCTTCGGCAACCGAGGGCCGGTGTTTTATCGGCAGCAGCGCGTGGGGAAGTCACGCAAGGTCTTCACGATGTGGAAGTTCCGGACGATGCGCGAGCTGCCGGGCGGCGACACGTACTGGACCGCGGATGATGACCCGCGCATCACGCCCGTGGGCCGGGCGTTGCGTTCGACACACCTGGACGAGCTGCCGCAGCTGATCAACGTGCTGCGGGGAGACCTGTCGATCGTGGGACCACGACCTGAGCAACCGTCGTACGTCGAGGAGCTCGTCGGCAAGATCCCCTTCTACGACCTCCGTCATCTCGTTCGCCCGGGCATGACCGGGTGGCGCCAGGTGAAGTTCGGCTACGCCGGGAGCGAGGCCGAGGCACTCGAAGGCCTGCAATTCGACTTCTTCTACCTGCGGCGCCAAAGCCTGACGTTCGACCTCCGCATCATCGGGCGCACGCTGCGCAGCATCGTTCGCAGGCAGGGCCGCTGATGGATACGCCGCTCGTCTCCGTCATCATCCCCGCGCTGAACGAGGCCGCCGACATCGCAGGATGCATCGAGGCGATCGGCGCGCAGGACTACCCGACGGGGTCGATCGAGGTGCTCCTGGTCGACGGCGACAGCGAGGACGGCACGATCGAGGTGACAAAACGCGCCGCTGCCGACTTCGCTTTCCGGGACTTCCGTGTGTTCACAAACCCCCGTCGCCGCACCTCCTGCGCCTTGAACGTCGCGTTGCCGAACGCACAGGGCGAGATCGTCGTGCGCGTCGATGCACGCGGCCGCGTCGAGCCGCACTATGTCCGCACGTGCGTGGACGTTCTACGAGACCGTCCTGAGGTCGGCGAGGTCGGCGGTGCCCAGATCGCGACGCCGCGGTCTGATCGCCCGCTCGATGTCGGGCTGGCTAGGGCGCAGCGCAACCGACTCACGAGTGGGTTTTCCCGCTATCGCCGATCAACACTGTCGGCCGGCGCCGAGCATGTGTGGATGGGTGCCTTTCGTGCCGACGAGCTCCGCGAGATCGGCGGCTGGGACGACGCCACAGCCCTGAACGAAGACTTCGAGCTGAGCCAGCGGTACATCGCATCGGGACAGCTCGTGTGGTTCGACGCGCGCCTGCAGTCCGGGTATCTCCCACGCGCCGCGTTCCCCGCGCTGGCGCGGCAGCACTTCTACTTCGGGCGCGTGAAGGGAACCTGGTGGGCGAGGGGCCGACGGCCGCTGGCTCGCCATGTGGCGCTTCTCGCGCTGCCCCCGGCCGGGCTGCTCGCCGGCATCGCCATCACCCGCCGGTTCGGAGTCGTACCCGCGGTGGTGCTCGGAGCCGCGTGTGCGGTGGGAGTCGAGGCGGCCGGATGTCCCGGTCCTCCGGGAGGGTTCCGCGACCGGCTCGTCGCCGTCGGTGGCATCGCGACGTACGGCGTCAGCTGGTGGGTCGGGACCATGGCCGGGTTCACCGGCGAGAAGGTCGGCATCTCGCATCGCCACGGCTAGGCACACCCGAGCAGCCACCCGACACCGAATCTCAGGTCGAAGCTGTCTTGCGGAACAGGTAGTTCGGGTTCTTCAGCACGAGCTCGTACCGAGGGAGCACGCGGATCTCCTTCATCAGCCGGGACAGCCCGAACGGGTCTGAGTCGGCGCTGTCGTCGAACAAGATCAGGCCACCGACGTCCAAGTAGCGGTCAGTGTTCTCAAAGTCGCGACGGCAGTAGTCGTACGTATGGTTGCCGTCGATATAGGCAAAGCTGATCGATCCGCCGAGCTCGACTTGCCGATCGTCGAGGGTGGTGGCCACCGAGCGGTCTCCCCAGTGCTGGAAGAATTGGTCGGACGTCATCCGAATCGCCGTGGGCGGCGCGTCCTTCGAGAAGAACGCGACGTTCCGGCGGAAGGTGTCGATGACGAACGCCGTGTACTCCTCCATCGTGATCGTCGACGCGCCAAGTGTTGGCGAGGTGAGCGATCGCTCGAACATCCATGGGTCGACGGCGAAGATCTGGTTCGATCGTTCGTGCTTGCGGAGCAGGTACCTGATCGCGTTCGTCGAGAGGCCACAGAAGCTCCCTATCTCCACGATTGGGTTCGTCGATGGGAGCTCGCTGGATCGCCAAATCCATGAGATAGAGGTTGCCGGGGTTCTGCATCCCCGCGTTCGCGTACATCAGCCACGAGAGGAATTCATCGTCGAGCGTCTTGCGAGTCAGGTACCCGCGCCCGAGCGCCACTGCCATTCGCGCCTTGTCGTACAGGCTCTGCTCGCTCAACTTCTCAGCGTCTGACATCGGACTGAGGCTAGATGTGTCGAAGCAAGGCGACGAGGACTGGCGACGAACCCAGCGGGCCCGTCGGCCCCACCGTCTGAAGGTCACCCAGGACGAGATCGGGTTCGCCGCCAGTCGCAACACAAGCATCCCTCGCGGACGCTTCCTCAGTTCTCGGGTCCCCGCGCCAATGGTGGGCGGTGCTCGCAGCCCGGCATGAGGGGTCAGGCATCGGGACGGTGCCGCCGTATGGTCATCGAGCTGTTCGACCGCCGAAGCACGTCGAGAAGAAGCAACAAATGGCACTCGGCGAGGCCGACGGCGAACGAGACCGGAAGTGCCCGTCAGCGGCATCGAGTTCCTCGAGGTCGAAAGGCTGGGCCAGGACACGGATCGAACTTCCGCACTCAGCCGAGCCGCCGCGAGCGATCGGTCGGCCCATCGCGGCGATCGACCTACCCCTCCTGCTGCCGCCGACGCAGCGGTGTGACGAGGCGTTGAGCCAGCTCGGCGTCGAAGCCGAGCTTTCGGCGCGCCGACGCCGTCGCGTCGATCACAGGACGCGCCAGAGTGGAAAGGCGCGCCACCACATACTTCGAGCCGCGAGCTGGTTCGATTCCGCGTCCGGTGAGCTGGTCCGTCGCATGCCCGATGGTGAAAAGCTTCCGCCGATCGCCGATCAGGTCGGAGTTCGTCTGCGCGTCCTCGGTCCACACGTGTTTCTTGCTCCCGCCGTACTGCGAGTAGGTGTGTCGTTGGTGCAGGGCGACGACGGACTTCGACGCGTCGACGACGGGGATCCCGCGTGAGCGGGTGTGCCAGACCAGCCAATTGTCGTAGCCCGGGCGTCCGATCACGAAAGGAGGGAGGTCCGTGTACTGGCCTGTCGGGAACACGAAGTAGTCGATCCACAGCGGTGAATCGAGCTTGCCTGCCGAGAGCGCCCGCGTACGAGTGTGTCGCCACCAGTCGTCGCCGAGCTCGTCGAGGCCGTGGCCGATAGGAGTGTCCCAGCGCTGGCCGACCATGAGGAATCGATCCGACCAGTCGCGTGCGACCGCGATCGCGTGCACGAGGTCTGGACCGAACACGATGTCGGCGTTGACGAACACGCAGCAGCTTGCCCTCGCGTGCTCCTGGCCGACGCGGAACACGTCGTCCAGCAGCGGGACGCCGGCGGGGCTGCGCCGCACGGACGGCACATGCCGCGTCCCGAGCTCACGGCTCGCGCCCTCGATGCCGTCCTCGTCGCCGATGAGGAGCACCTCGACATCCGGGCCGAGCTGCGTCCAGCTCCAGACGGCGTTGCGCTGGCTCGTCTCAGCGGCGCCGACGAAGGCCTTGGGAGCCGAGAAGATGGTGATCTCAGGTCCGGTCGCCATCTCGTCCTCTGCCCAGCTCGTCTTGTCGAATTGCGTCGGCGACGTCCACGTCATCTCGACCGAAGATGGCGATGTCGAAGTAGTAGTAGGGCGTGTCCGTCGTCCTCGCGTAGTGGTCGAGCTCCTCGACCCGGTGCCTTTCCGTGAGGTCGGTGGCTGCGACGAGGGTTCCGAACCGGTCGTAGACGAGGGTGGGTCCGTAGCCGTGTGCCGCGAGCCACCAGAAGAACGCGGCGCAGGTCGCGGGGTCGAGGCCGAAGCGCTTCGGATCGTGCTCGAAGAACACCGCCGGGTTCGAGGCCAGCGTTGTCTCGGCGCCGCGGATGATGTCGAGGTCGAGCCCGTCGGTATCCGTCTTGATGAGTGAAACTCGGCCGAGATCCACGTGCGAATCGACGACCGCGTCGACGGTCGTCGTGTGGAGCGTTTTGCCTCCGTGCACCATTCGGCCCGTGCCCTTCCGGGTGACGATCGTGCCGTCGAGCTCTCCGGCCGTCGCCGCGAGCGCGACCTCCTCGACCACGACGCCGTCCATGCCTCGAGTGTTCTCACGGAGGAGATTCACGAACTCCTCCGCCGGCTCCACCACGATTATCCGCTCGTATCCAGCTGCTCGGAGGAATGCGACGGAGTCGCCGACGTTCGCGCCGACATCGATCGCCACCGTGCCCGGGTGCTTCGCGTGGACCGCGGCCGCGACTCTGCGCAGGTTGTCGGAGTAGCCGGGGAATTCACCGCGGTAGAGCGGCAGGTCGTGCGACAGGTGGAGACGGAGCTCGTGACCGAGCACGTCGTACTGAACGATTGGGTCTCGCACAGCGACGAGCGCTCGGCGCATCTCGAGGGCGACGCGCCGCATGGCGCGCCCCCGGTGTCCTGCAACGGTGTTGGTGACTCGTCCGAGCACCATTTGGCCGAGCCGGTCAGGCTGAAGCTTGCTCATGCATGCCTTCCAGGCGCCTGATGTACACGGCCGAGGGGATGAGCACGCACACCGTCTGCGCGATCGCGGTGCCGAGCGCAGGACCCGCGACCCCGACCGTCTCCACGAGCACGATCGACAGCACCAGGTTCGTCACGCACATGAGGACCGCGATGACGACCTGGAAGCGCACGACGTTTGCAGCGTTGAGGAGCATCGCGAGTGGCTGGCTGAGGCTCAGCACGATCGCAGTGACGCCCAGCGCCAGGAGCAGTCCGATGGAGGGGTGCGGGTCGGCGTCACCGAGCGTCCCCGAGAGCACCGCGAGTGATCAGCACGAGCACCGCGCTGCACCACGACCACGACGACGCTAGCGAGCAGCGTCGAGCGCCGGAGCATGCGGCGCGTCCACCCGAGCTCGCCGCGGGCGAACGCGTCGGCGTGGGCCGCCCATAGCGGTAGGGCGAACAGCGTGATCGCGGCTGGCACGAGCGAGAACAGCCGGTACGGCGCCGCGTACTTCGCGACCTCGTCGACGCCAAGCCGGTTCGAGATCACGAGCGCGTCCGTCTGGAACCCGACCGCGGCGGCGATGCCGAGCACGAGGAACAGGCCGCCCCGGCGGAGCACGATGCGCGCTGCCGTGCGGTCGACGAGTGCCCTCGAGGGCCTGAGGTCCGGGGCGAGACGGTAGAACACGACCACGTAGACGAGGCCCGCCGATATCACGGCGCTGGAGCACGACGCGACCACCCACCACGTGAACCCTGCGCCGGTGATCGCACAGAACCCTGCGAACGTGAGCTGCACGAACGCCCCGATCGCACCGCAAACGCCGACGACCTCCATCCGCTGCAGGCCCTGCGCGACGCGCTGGCCGACGGACACAGGGATCAGGAACGCCGTTGACACCACGAGCACGATGAGCCCGGCGCTCAGCTCGTCGTGAGACACGGCGCTCGATGAGCCCATCACTGCCCGCAGGTCGAGGACGCTCACGGCGATGCCGAGCGTGACTGCGATCATCGCTCCGAGCGCGCTGAGCAGGAACACCGCCGAGGAGACGTAGCGCCGGATCGCGGCCGTCCTGCCAGCCCCTGTGCTGACTCCGTCGCGATCAACGTGACGAGACCGTTCGCGAGGCCCAGGTCGAGGAACCCGAGCAGAGCCGGAATCGTGCTGAGCAGCAGCCAGACACCGAACTCGGGCGCGGCAGCGTATCCGCGGCGAGCGGCACCATGAGGAGGCCGACGCCGAGCGCGAGGCCGCGGTGGAGGCTGAGCGCGAACCCACCGCGGAGCACGACGGTGCCGCGCGACCTCGACGGCGCATCCGCCGCAGGGCGCGACGAGGCACGGTTCAGCGCGACGTCAGATGTGCTCATGGGCCCGG
>CAVZAF010000007.1:0-201238 GCA_963773315.1 uncultured Acidimicrobiales bacterium | reverse complement strand
CTTCCACCTCGCCGCGCAGGTCGATGTGCGGGTGTCGGTCGCCAAGCCCCTCTTCGACGCCGAGGTCAACATCCTGGGCAGCCTGAACGTGCTCGAGGCGGCCCGCGCTGCGGGCAGCCGCAAGGTCGTCTTCGCGTCGAGCGGCGGCACGATCTACGGCGACGTCGATGGGCGCGACCTCCCGATCAAGGAGAGCCACCGCAGGTGCCGCTTTCGCCCTACGGCGTCGCAAAGAAGGTCGTGCGGCGACTACCTCACCGCATACCGCGAGCTTCACCAACTCGAGTTCACCGCGCTCGCCCTCGCCAACGTGTACGGGCCCCGTCAGAACCCCCACGGCGAGGCGGGTGTCGTGTCGATCTTCGCCGGACGCATGCTCTCCGGCCAGCCCTGCACCATCTTCGGCGACGGCGACGACACTCGCGACTACGTGTTCGTCGACGACGTGGTCGACGCGTTCGTGCGTGCCGGGTCGAAGGATGGCGGCCTGCTCCTCAACATCGGTAGCGGCCGCGAGACGTCGGTGAACACGCTCTACGAGACCATGGCGCCCGCGGCCGGTGTCGACGGATCCGCCGGTCCACGCTCCGCCCCGAGGCCGGCGACCTCTCCCGATCCGTACCTCGATCCGGGCCGCGCCGAGATCCACCTCGGGTGGAAGCCCTGGACCACCCTCCAGCAGGGCACTGCCGCTGTGCTCGACTGGCTCCGCGGCTGACGGAGCCGGGCGGCGCAGTGCGCTGCCCGGGTGCGCGAAGCACCGATTGCGGAGCGAAGCGACCCGAGCCGGCCGAAGCTTGCGGAGGCCGACGAGGAAGACTCAGCGGAACAGGTCTTCCTGGGGGCTGCGCACGATCTCGTCTCGGACCGAGCTCTCCCTGAGCCACGTCGGGTCGACGCCACGAACGACGGCGACGGGGATGCCGTTCGACTTGCCCATCACCATCTCGGCTGCGCCCGCGAGCTCGTCGGCTATGCACACCTCGGTCACCTGCATCGTTCGGCCGAGAGCGTCGGGCGTGCCGCGCAGGTCGAGCACGCCCGCAACGCCCGCGCAACCGATCGCGACGTCGGTGAGCCCGCGTCGCCAGGTGCGCCCGAATGTGTCAGAGATGACGACGCCGACCGTGCATCCCGTGCGGGCGCGCACGCCGTCGCGGATCCGCCGAGCGGATCGGTCGGAGTCGAGCGGCAAGAGCGCGGCCCATCCCCGTTCCATGTTCGAGAGGTCGATGCCGGCGTTCGCGCACACGAAGCCGTGCTTGGTCTCGGTGACGATGAGGTCGCCGCGGCGCCGCATTACTCGCACCGCTTCCTCCTCGACGAGGTGCTTGTGCGACAGCGGGTCGTCGGGGTCGATGGCGACGACCCGGCCTTCGGCCTTCGACACGATCTTCTGCGTGACGACGAGCACGTCGCCGTCTCGTACCGCCGTGGACGGATCGCTCGCAGCCATCGCGGAGATCGCGTCGCTGATGAGGTCGGCGAGCACGTCACCGGGATGCACCTCGCCGATGCCCTCGACGCCCCACATCTCCATGCGTGACACGCGGCCTCCTCAGGCTCCGGCAGCGACGACGGTCTCGGCGAGCGCGCCGGCGATCGCCGGGGAGCTCATCACGGTCTCGGCAACGATGCACCGCACGCCTTCGGCTTCGACCGCTTCGGCGAGCGCGCGGTCTGCGGAGTCGATGACGAGTGTGCCCGAGATGTCGGCATAGAGGCGAGCGATGCCGGTGACCGATGACTCGTGGCCGAGCTCGGTGAGCATGCGGTCCGCAGGTCCCTTCAACGCCGCGCCGGCGACGATCGGGGAGACAGCAACGACGTGCTCACGACGCGCCGCGACCGCGTCACGCACGCCCGGCACCGCGAGGATCGGCCCGATCGACACCATCGGGTTCGACGGCGCGATCACGACCGTGTTGGCCGACCCCAACGCGTCGAGGACACCAGGTGCGGGCTTCGCTCGCTCGATGCCGTCGAGGCGGATGGCCTCGACAGCGACGCTGTGCTGGCGTCCGACGAAGTACTCCTGGAAGCCGACTTCGCCCTCGCCAGCGACGACGACGCGCGTCTCCACCCGGTCGTCGCTCATGGGAAGGATGCGCAACCCGAGCCCCCATGCCGATGCGATCTCAGCCGTCACCCCCGACAGCGATGCTCCCTCGTCGAGCCGATGTGTGCGATACAGGTGCGTCGCAAGGTCGCGGTCACCGAGGCGGAACCATGTCGCGCCCGCGTTCGAGGCGAGCGGTCGCACGTCGCCATAGCGCTGCAATGCGTCCATCGCCTGCCAGGTCTCGCCGGCCAGCCCCCAACCCGTCTCGGGGTTGATGGCTCCGGCGAGCGTGTAGGTCACAGTGTCGAGGTCGGGGCTGATGTGGAGGCCGTGGAGCACGACGTCGTCGCCGGTGTTCACGATCGCGGTGATCTCGGCCGGCGGTGTCACCTGGATGAGGCCCGACAGGAAGCGCGCGGCGCCCACGCCACCGGCCAGCACGGTGATCATCGCGGCTTGTCTTCCATCGCTCGACGGTAGATCGCGGCGATGCCCTCGGCGGTCGCCTCCCAAGAGAACGTCGCGAGGCGCGCGCGTCCGTGGTCGACGAGCGCGGCGCGTTCCGCCTCGTCGTCGAGCGCTCGCCGGAGCGCGTCCGCAAGTGCGTCGACGTCGAGCGGATCGACGAGCAGCGCGGCGTCGCCGGCGACCTCGGGCAGTGCGCCCGCGCGCGGCGACGACGGGCACCCCGCACTGCCATGCCTCGAGCATCGGAAACCCGAACCCCTCGTCGAGGGACGGATACGCGAGCACACTCGCTTCCGCGAGCAGCCGGTCGCGTTCGTCGTCGTCGATCCACCCGGTGAGCCGCACTCGCGTCCGCACCTTCGAGTCGAGCGACGCGATGGCACTGCGCACGTGCTCGGAGTCGGGCCCGTCGGCGCCGGCGATCGTCAGCGTCACCTCGGGATCATGGGCCGCCACCACCCTGAACGTGTGCACCAACCTCGGGAAGTTCTTGCGCGGCTCGAGCGTGCCGATCGCGACGATCGACAGAGCTCGCTGTGTGGCGCCCGTCGAGTCGGCGATCGGAGGTCGGTGGGGAAGGGGCGGCCCGAGTGGCACCGCGACGACCCGGTCGGTCTCGAACAGCGCTCGGGCCTGCACCGCGACGTGCTCGGAGAGGGCGTGGATCCACCCGCCGCTCGCGGCAACACGCCGCACCACCGGACCGAACGAGACGACGGTTGGCGAGCAGAGCTCGCGCGCGGTCACGAACGAGCAATCGTTGACCGTGACGACCGTGTGTGCGGTCGGCGGAGCGATCTGGTTCGTGCCGTGGATCACCTCGGCGCTCGGGAACAGCTGCGCGAGCGACGGCCCACCGCGGCCCCACGATCGCAGCGCCAAGGCCGCGGGCACGATGACCCGCTTCGTGCCCGCCGGGAGATCTCGGGCCCTGCGGCTCAGCACGTACGGCTCGACGACCACGTCGCCGCGCGCAGCCAATGCCGGGAGCAGTGCCTCGACGAACCGCCCTACGCCGGTGCGGGGCCCGACGAGGGGGGTGGCGTCGATGGCAACCCGCATCGATGCGACGCTACCTGGGCGGACGTGGCACCAGACCAGGAGCGGCGAAGGCTGCCGGGTAGCCTTGAAGCGCTCATGTCCGCTGATGCCGCACTGCTCGAGGTCACCCCGCGCCGCCGCGTCGGCGAGCACTTCCGCGACATCTGGCGGTACCGCGAGCTGCAGGTCGGGCTGGTGCGCCGGGAGCTCAAGGTCCGGTACAAGGGCAGCATCCTCGGGTTCGTGTGGTCGCTTCTCAACCCTCTGCTCTATCTCGTCGTCTTCTACTTCGTCTTCCAGGTGTTCCTCGGCAGCGGCATCCCGTCGTTCCCGATCTTCCTGCTGTCGGGCCTGCTCGTGTGGAACCTGTTCGTCGGGTCGCTTCCCGCGGCGACGGGCTCGATCATCGACAACGGGTCGCTGGTCAAGAAGGTGTGGTTCCCACGCGAGATCCTTCCGCTCGCGTCGGTGGGCGCGGCGCTGGTCCACTTCTTCCTGCAGTCCCTCGTGCTGTTCGCGGCGATCGCGATCGTGCGCTACCCGCTTCCATGGGGATACGTCTGGCTGATCGTGCCTGGTCTGGTCACGCTGCTCGTGCTCACGGCAGCTCTCGGCGTGTTGCTCAGCGCAGTCAGCGTCTACGCCCGCGACATCCGTCACCTGCTCGAGCTCGTGCTGCTCGCCTGGTTCTGGATGACGCCGATCGTGTACCCGTACGAGCTCGTGGCGGGGAAGCTGGGTTCGAACAGCTGGCTGGCGTTGTTGAACCCGATGACGCCGATCGTGCTCTGCTTCCAGCGTGGCATCTACGGCAAGGTGTACGGACCGGTGCAATCCAACGGCACGCGCCAGGCGATCCTTCCGGACATGTCGCAGTGGTGGTATCTGCGCAACGTGCTGATCGTGCTCGTCGTCGCATCGGTCCTGCTGGTGGTCGCGGTCCGCGTCTTCGACCGCCTCGAGGGGTCGTTCGCGGAGGAGATCTGAATGGCGTCGGTCGCCGTCAGCATCGACGGTGTCTCGAAGCGGTTCCGGCTCAGCAGCGGCAAGCCGCGCTCGGTGAAGGAGCGGGTGATCCACCCCGGCCGGCAGAAGGTCGAGGACTTCTGGGCTCTTCGAGACATCTCGTTCGAAATCGACGAAGGTGAGACGATCGGCCTCCTGGGCCACAACGGGTCGGGCAAGTCGACGCTGCTCAAGCTCGTCGGGGGCATCATGAAGCCGACGACCGGGATGATCCGGGTGCGGGGCCGCTTGGCGTCGCTGCTCGAGCTCGGCGCGGGCTTCCATCCCGAGCTCACCGGTCGCGAGAACGTGTACATGAACGCCGCGGTGCTCGGGCTCAAACGCGCCGACATCGATGCGCGGTTCGACGACATCGTCGAGTTCGCCGAGCTGGAGCGGTTCATCGACCAGCAGGTGAAGCACTACTCGTCGGGCATGTACGTGCGCCTCGGCTTCGCGGTAGCCGTGAACGTCGATCCCGACGTGCTGCTCGTCGACGAGGTGCTCGCCGTCGGCGACGAGACGTTCCAACGCAAGTGCCTCGACCGCGTGCATCAATTCCAGGACGAGGGCCGCACCATCGTGGTCGTCTCACACTCTGCCGACCTGATGCGGCGCATCTGCACGCGCGTCGGGGTGCTCGACCACGGCGACCTCGTCGCGCTCGGCCCGGCGGGCGAGGCCATCCGCACGTTCCGCGCGCGGCTCCACGCGGTGGAGGTCGAGCGCAGAGAGCGGCTGGAGAATCGTGGCCTCGCGGGGGACGATCACACTGCCCACGGCTTCACGCAGGAGGAGCGCCGCAGCCTCGAGATCCGCATCACGTCGGTCGAGATTGATCATCCTGGCCGCGCCGTCCGCCCGTATCTGCTGCCCGGCGAGCCGCTGACGGTGCGCGTCAGCTACGAGTCGCAGAAGCGCATCGAGGACGTCGTGTTCGGCATCGCCGTCTACGACCTCGCCGACGGCCGCCACCTCTACGGCGCGAACACCGAGATGCTCGGCGCGCCGATCCCGTTCGTCGACGGCGCGGGAGAGGTCGTGTTCGACATCGCCTCGGTGCCACTGCTCGACGGCACGTACCCGATCACGCTCGGCATCCACAGCCACGACGACGGCATCGTCTACGACTGGAGTGAGCAGCGGCACTGGTTCGAGGTCATGAACCCGGAGAAGACGACGGGCACGGTCGCGCTGCCGGTGAAGGTCAAGGTGACCGGTTGAGCGACCCGGACGCGGCGCGCGAGGTCGATCTCGACGTCGTGATCGCCGAGATCTACGACGCCGTCGCGCAGCGCCGCGCAAGTGGCGAGCTTCCCGCCGACCTCGAGGCCGAGCTCGACGCCGAGTTCGCCAACTACGCGCCGAGTGCGGTCACCGGCGACTCGCTTTCGGGCGTGTTGAGCCAGGCCGACAAGGCAGTGACGATCGACGTCGACGCGCCCACCGCCGGCAAGTTCCCGGCGGGTCAGGTGAAGAAGGGCGTGCGCAAGCTCACGTTCTGGTACATGCAGTACCTCGCGAACCAGGTGAGCTCGTTCGGCAGCGCGACGGTGCGCGCGCTGCGGATGCTCGATCGCCGCGTCTCGATCGTCGAGCAGGCGACACCGGGTGCCAGCCGCGCCGTCGCGAGCGCGCTCGAGGCGATGGACCCGACGCCAGTGCCCGCGCCCACGGCCGAGGTCGTGGCCGACCACCTCAAGGGCGTGAAAGGCCGTGTGCTGCACACCGAGTGCGGCGCAGGTGAGCTCGTCGGCGCCCTGTCCCGTGCGGGCCTCGACGTGTACGGCGCGGAGCCTCGCCGCCGGCTGCTCGCGCCTGCGCTGCGCGAGGGACTCGAGATCCGGCCCGACACGGCTACCGATCACCTCACCTCCATCGCTCCTGCGGCGCTCGGTGCGCTCGTGCTGTCGGGACTCGACACGAAGCCGACGGGCGCGCAGGTGCATCTCGCCGACCTCGCGGCCCGCGCGATCGAGCCGGGCGGGAGCCTCGTCGTCCTCGGCAGCCAGCCCGAAGCGTGGGCGGCAGCGGTGCCGGTGGTGATCGCCGACCTCGCGCCCGGCCGACCGCTGCACGCCGAGACGTGGGCCTCGGTGCTCGGAGGCAAGGGCTTCGAGGTGACGGCAGTCGTCGAGGTCGCGGCTGCGCCCGAGGTGCCCGGCTACGCCGTCGTCGCTCGTCGACGCTGAGCTCGCCCGTGGCCCGCGCCGCACTTGCCGTGCATCAGGTCGTCCCGACGTTTGCTCGTCGCGACGCGATCGGCAACCACGCCCTGGTCGCACAACGTCTGCTGCGGTCGATGGGCTTCGACTCGCACATCTACACGGCGTCCGTGCCGCGCCGCCTGCGTCATCTCGTGCGCGACGTGCGGTCGTTGCCGAGCGGCGCCGATGTCTGGGTGCTCTACCAGTGCTCGACCGGCGCGCCTGTTGCCGACGTGCTCGCCGATCGGGACGGCCCGCTGCTCGTCGACTACCACAACATCACGCCGGCTCGACTCTTCGAGGCCTGGGAGCCGCGCATCGCGCGCGAGCTCGAGGAGGGAAGAGAGCAAGTCACGCGGCTCGGCGAGCGTGCGGCGCTCGGCATGGCCGACTCGGCGTTCAACCAGGCCGAGCTCGACCGGATGGGCTACCAGGCGACCGCGGTCGCTCCCGTGCTCGTCGACGTGCGGGCGTTCGACCGCAAGGTGGATCGCCGAGCACTCGATGCCCTCACCGCGGAGAAGCGGGGGAGCGAGTGGCTGTTCGTAGGGCGCGTCGCTCCGAACAAGGCTCAGCACGACGTGCTGCGCGCGTTCGCGCTCTATCGCCGTTGCTACGACCCGCACGCGACGCTGTCACTCGTCGGAGGGTCGTCGTCGCTGCGCTATTCGCGTGCGCTGGGTGAGACCGTCGATGCCTTGGGCTTGCGCGACGCCGTGAAGATGCCGGGCTCGGTCTCCGACTCCGCGCTGGCCGCCCACTACCGGGCAGCCGACGTGTTCGTCTGCCTCTCGGACCACGAAGGGTTCTGCGTCCCACTCCTCGAGGCCATGCACCACCGGGTGCCGATCGTGGCGTTCGCGTCGTCCGCAGTGCCCGAGACGCTCGGTGCCGCCGGGCTCTGCCTCCCCGACAAGACGCCGGCGGCCGTCGCCGAGGCGGTCTCGGTCGTGTTGACCGACCCAGCGTTGCGCGCGCAGCTCGCTCGCGCCGCGGATGCTCGGCTTCGCGACTTCGACCTCGTCCGCACGAGCGCGATCTTCACGCAGACGATCGCTTCCGTCGTGGGTGTCGCCGCATGAGAGCGATCCACCAGTTCCTTCCAACGCTCGACCCCGGTGACGCGGTCGGGAACCACACGCTCGAGGCGCAGCGCTTGCTGCGCGGTCTGGGCCTCGAGAGCGAGGTCTACACCCAGACCGTGCACCACTCGATGGTCGGACGTGCGCAGTCATTCCAGAAGTTCACCGGTGGCCCCGACGTCGCGGTGCTCTACCACCTCGCCGTGGGGTCGGTGCTCGCCGACCTCTTGCTCTCGCGACCCGAGCCGCTCGTCGTCGACTACCACAACATCACACCGGCGAAGTTCTTCGACGAGTGGGATCCGCCGATCCTGCATGCGGTCGAGTGGGGCCGAGCGCAGATGATCGCGCTCTCGACGCGATGCCGGCTCGGCATCGCCGACTCCGAATTCAACCGAGCTGAGCTCGCTGCGAACGGCTATCGACCGACGGCAGTCGCGCCGATCCTCCTCGACCTGGAGTCGTTCGATCGCGAGGTGGACGAAGCCGAGCTCGCGAGCCTGCAGCGGGCGAAGGACGACGGCGGAGCCGACTGGCTCTTCGTCGGGCGCGTCACTCCGAACAAGTGCCAGCACGACGTGGTGAAGGCGTTCGCGGCACATCGGCGGTTCCACGATCCAAGGGCCCGGCTCCACATCGTCGGTGGCGTGGCGTCTGAGCCTTACGCGGCGGCGCTGCGGGCGTTCGTGCGCAAGCTCGGCCTCAACGAGTGCGTGTCGATGACCGGGCCTGTGTCTCCGGGAGCGCTCGCCGCCCACTACCGCGCCGCGGACGTGTACGTGTGCCTCTCCGAGCACGAGGGCTTCTGCGTGCCTCTGCTCGAGTGCATGCACTTCGGCGTGCCGATCGTCGCGTTCGGGGTCACCGCCGTACCCGAGACCCTCGCCGACGCGGGGGTCTGCCTGCCCGACAAGTCTCCGGCGCTTGTCGCTGCGGCCGTCGATCGGGTGTTCACCGATACGGCGCTCCGCTCGCAGCTGCTCGCCGCGGGCACCCGTCGTCTGCAGGACTTCACGCTCGAGCGCACACGCGCCCGCTTCCTCGAGGCGATGGCCCCGGTGCTGTCGTGAAGCTCGCCTTCGTGACGCCGCGGTATGGCTCCGACGTCTTCGGCGGCGCCGAGATGGGCGCGCGGATGCTCGCGGAGCACCTCGCTGCGCTCGACGGCTGGTCGGTCGAGGCCCTCACGACGTGCGCACGTGACGCGTGGACGTGGGCGAACGAGTACGAGCCCGGCACGACGGTCGAGAACGGCGTGACGGTGCACCGCTTCGCAAACGCCAAGGAGCGCGATGCGGACTTCCGTCGTCTGACGTTGCACTTGCTCGCGCGACCCGAGAAGGTCAGCGAGGCTGACGGCGACGACTGGATCGACAAGCAGGGTCCGATCGCGCCCGAGCTCATCGACGCGATCCGTGCGAGCGATCACGACCTGCTCGCGTTCACGCCGTACCTGTACCACCCGACTGTCGTCGGCTTGCCCCTCGTGAGCGACCGCGCGGTCCTGCATCCCGCCGCGCACGACGAGCCCGCGATCCGCCTGCCCCTCTTCGACGATGTCTTCGAGGCGGCGCGCGGCCTTGCCTTCTACACGGAGGGGGAGCGAGCCATCGCCGAGGAGCGCTTCCCGTCGACGGTGGCCAAGCCGCAAGTGGTCGTGGGCCTGGGCATCGACGCGGCACCACCGACGACCACGCCGCACGGCGTGCGCGCGCTCGAGTCGCGCCCGTTCCTGCTCTGCCTCGGCCGCGTCGACCACAGCAAGGGAACGCATCTGCTCGCGTCGCTCTTCGCTCGCTACAAGGCGCGCAACCCCGGGCCGCTCGCGCTTGCCGTCGTCGGGCCAGTGCAACGTCCGGTGCCCGTGCATCCCGACATCGTCGAGGTCGGCGAGGTCGACGACGCGACGAAGTGGGCTCTGCTGCGCGGTGCGAAGCTGCTCGTCTCGCCGTCCGCCTTCGAGTCGTTCTCGCTCGTGCTCTTCGAGTCGTGGGAGGCGGGTGTGCCCGTGCTCGTGAACGCGAGGTGCAGCGCGACGGTCGAGCACGTCATGCGCTCGGGCGGAGGGCTCGCGTTCGACAATTACGCAGTGTTCGAGGCCGAGCTCGACCGCCTGCTGGTCGACGATCGGCTGCGCCAGTCGCTGGCCGCGGGGGGCGCCCGCTACGCCGAGCAGTACCGATGGCCCGCAGTCATCGACCGCTACCGCGGGTTCGCCGAGCGACTCGCATCTACGCTGCCCGCCGATGTCTGACGTCGAGCCCGCTGACGGCGACCTGGAGCGCGATCTCGCCGAACAGTGGCAGCGCGTCCAGCAGCGAGGCAGCTACTCGGCCGCGCTCGCCGCCCCCCTCGACGCTGTCGCGGAGCGCGCCCACTTCCACATCCCCGAGGTGCCTGCGTCGTCAAAGGTGCCGGGCGGGGGCGCGGTCCACACAGTCGTCGGCAAGACCGTCACCCGCCACCTCACCGATCTCTGCGCGCAGCTCGACGACTTCGCACGGTCCGTCCATCGCGCGCTGGTCGCGATCGTCGACGCGCTCGACGATCCTGCCCCGCCCGAGGTGCAGAGCCGCCTCGACGACGTCGCCGACCAGCTCGCCTCGCTGCAGCGCCAGCTCAACGGGCTGCGCGAATCGGAGTGACCGAGCATCGAGAACGCGTGCCGCTCGTCTGGATCGGGTCGCTCGGGCCCCGCGGTGGTGCCGAGCGAGTGATCGCAGCGTTCGACCTCGTGTGCACCTACGACGACCCTTCGGCCGAGCTCGTGATGGCCGGCCCCGCACCTGACGCTCGCCATCTCGCGAAGCTCGTGCGGTACCGCGACGAGCTGAAGCTCTTCGGTTTGCGGTTCCACCCCGACCCGTCGCCGGCCGAGCGCGCTGCCCTCCGCGACCTCGGTCCGGCGTGGCCCGTGGTCTGACGATGCACATCGTCTATGTCGTCCCCCGGTACGGCCCGCAGGCCGCGGGAGGCGCCGAGGGCGCGTGCCGCTCGTTCGCGACGCGCATGGCAGCGAGTGGGCACGATGTCGAGGTCGTCACGTCGCGCGCGGTGAGCTACCTCGAGTGGGACAACGCCTTGCCCGCGGGCACGGCCACCGAGGACGGCGTCACGGTGCATCGGCTGCCAGTCGTCGCTCCCCGCGACCTCGGGCGGTTCTCGGCGATCTCGATCCGCGCTCTCACCGGCCGTCTCGTCGCGCCGTCGCACGTGCAGCACGCCTGGCTCGACGAGCAGGGCCCTCGCCTCGACGGCTTGGAGGAGGTGCTGCGCGACCGGTCCAAGTCGGCCGACGTCGCCGTCGTGCTGCCCTACCTGTACCTGCCCGCGTTCACCGCGATCACGACCCTCGCCGGTCGGGTGCCGATCGTGTTCCACCCGTGTGCGCACGACGAACCGCCTCTCCGCCTCCCGGCATACGAGCGGCTCTTCCGCCTCTCCGACGCGCTCGGCTTCTTCACCGAGGAGGAGGCCGCGCTCGTGCGCCGCCGGTTCCGCATCGAACGACCCTCAGCGGTCACGGGCATCGGAGTCGAGGTCGACATCCCGCACGCGCCGCCGCCGCACATCGACGGTGTCGGCGAGCGGCCGTATCTCGTCTGCGTCGGGCGCATCGATCCCGGCAAGGGCACGCTCGAGCTCGTCGAGTGGTTCGGTCGCTACAAGGACGCGCATCCCGGGCCGATTGCGCTCGTGCTCGTCGGCGACCGTGCGAACGAGGTCGCGCCCCATCCCGACGTGTTCCTCACCGGCATCGTCGACGAGCCGACGAAGCAGGCGATCATCGAGCACTCGCTCGCGTTCGTGCAGCCGTCGCACTACGAGAGCTTCTCGATCGTGCTGATGGAGGCGTGGGCTGCAGGCAAGGCGGCGGCGGTGCAAGCACTCAGCCCTGTGCTCGCCGGACACGCGCGGCGCAGCGGTGGTGCGTTGCCCTATCGCAACGAGGAGGAGCTCGGCGAGGTGCTCGACCTCCTGGTGTCGCAACCCGCGTTGCGACAGCGCCTCGGTGAGGCGGGCCGTGCGTACGTGCAGGCCCACTTTCGGTGGCCGGACGTGCTCGCCCGTCACGAGTCGCTGCTGGACCAGGCGGTAGTCTCTTTCGGGTCCCCCCACGCACAGAGGTAGTCGATGCCCCGCGCCCTGATCACTGGCATCACCGGCCAGGACGGCCAGCACCTGGCCGAATTCCTTCACTCGAAGGGATACGAGGTCTTCGGACTCGTCAAGGGTCAGAACAACCCGAAGGCCGAGCTCGTCAGTCAGGAGTTCCCGTACGTCGAGCTCGTGAGCGGCGACCTCGCCGATCTTCCGTCACTCGTCGCGACGCTCGAGTACACGCAGCCCCATGAGGTCTACAACCTCGCTGCGATCTCGTTCGTGGCGTTGTCGTTCAAGCAGGCTGAGCTCACCGCGAACATCACGGGTCTGGGCGTGCTCCGCATGCTCGAGGCGATCCGGATGATCGGCGGTTCCGAGAACAACCCGATCCGCTTCTATCAAGCGTCGTCGTCCGAGATGTTTGGCAAGGTGCGCGAGACGCCGCAGAACGAGAAGACGCCGTTCTACCCGCGGTCGCCGTACGGCTGCGCGAAGGTCTTCGGCCACGACATCATGGTCAACTACCGCGACTCCTACGGCTTGTTCGCGTGCAGCGGCATCCTCTTCAACCACGAGGGCGAGCGTCGCGGCATCGAGTTCGTCAGCCGCAAGATCACGAACGCGGTGGCGCGCATCAAGCTCGGGTTGCAGGAAGACCTCGTGCTCGGCGACCTCGAGCCCAAGCGCGATTGGGGCTATGCCGGCGACTACGTCAAGGCGATGTGGCTCATGCTGCAGCAGGACGAGCCCGACGACTTCGTGGTCGCCACGGGCCAGACGCACAAGGTGCGCGAGTTCGTCGAGGCGGCGTTCGAAGAGGCCGGGCTCGACGACTGGCAGAAGTACGTGAAGCAAGATCCGCGCTTCTTCCGTCCGGCCGAGGTCGATCTGCTCGTCGGCGATGCGACGAAGGCGCACGAGAAGCTCGGCTGGCACCCGGAGGTCGACTTCCGCGGCCTTGTGCAGCGCATGCTCGCCCACGACCTCGCGGTCGAGACCCGCAAGGCCGAGCGCCGGTAACCCGGCGGCCGGCCCCGTGCCGAGAGGGCGCCCCGGCCGCCCGCGATGTGTGCGCGCGGTGCGTGTGCGTGAGCCGCGTTCATCGGGCGACGCCGGCCTCGGAGGCGGGCTGACCCGCTGAGCGCCGTGAGCGATCTCGGGCACTGTGGCGTGAGGTGAACCATTTCGGCACCGAAACGCCAACAGTTCCTCGGCGATGTGGTCCTCGGGAAGCCCCGCAGCTTTTTCGACTGCCCTCTTGGCACCGATTCGATATCGATTCGTTGCCGATGTGGCAGTGGAAAGAATTCTCTGATCGCAGGGGCGAGGTCTCGGGCGCCCCGGCTTGGCCGGTCGCGCATGGGCGACCGCCCCGACCCTCAGGGCTCGAGCGGAAGATCCTGGAACGCCTCGGTGAGCGACTCTTCGTCGGGCACGCCGCCCCGCTTTGTCAGCGACCGCAGCAGCAGCCACAGCGCGAGCACCGACGCCGCCGATCCGACCACCAAGCCCATCTCGACCCGCAGCAGCAAGTCGTTGCCGAGTGCGGTGACGACGACGAACACGACGACGCCGATGGCCCAACCGATCGCCACACGTGCGTGGCCGTGCAACGCGATGATCGCCTGCGACATCGTGATCGCGACCATGTAGAGCGCGGCCGACGCCGCGAGCATCGTGAGGTTGCGGCGACCGAGGTCGTAGTCGGGACCGAACAGGATGCGCACCACGAGCGGTCCGACGAGGAATGCGCCCACGACCGCAACGACGCCGAGACCCGCGACAGCACTGAGCAGTCGGCGCAGCCCGGCGCGGAAGTCGTGGAACCGCCCGGCGCCCACCAGCAGGGCCAGCTTCGGCAGAAGCGATGCCTGCACGGCTTGGAAGAGGAACAGCGGCACGCGGGCGATCACTGTGCTGGTCGTGAACTTGCCGGCGAGCGACTTCTGGTCGGGCGTCGCGAGCAACGTGACCGCGATCGGTCCCGCGTTGACCATGAACGCGGCGAGCACCGATCCGCCGAGCAGCCAACCGAGGTTCGAGGTCAGCTCGCTCCATGGCGCCTCGGGGCCGGGCTCGTAGAGGCCCTTCTCGCGTCGAACTGCGATCGACACCGCGATCAGGGGAGGGATGCCGACGGCGAGGCCGTAGAGGCCGACCGCATGCACGCCGACCGAAGCGAGCGCGACGCACAAGGCCATGCGGATGACGCCCTCGCCGCCCATGTACAGGCCGTAGGCGCCGAAGCGACCCCGGCCCGAGAACGTGCCCCGCCCGAGGTGACCGGCGTAGTAACCGACGAGGCCGAGAAGGAACCCGACGAACAGCCACCAGTTGCCGTCGAACAGGTGCTTGACGATCACCGGGCTGAAGATCAGCGCCAGGACGACGAGGACCGCGGCGAGGATGCCCCCGAGCTTGGCGGCGCGCACGATGACCGGACCGCCGCCCATTCCCTCGGCGCGGCGGTGGGCGAGCGCACGGGTCACCTCTTGCTCGACGGGGAGGAAGAACCCTGGCCCCGCGAGGAACGTGATGACCCACATGACCGACAACGGGGCGAACGCATCCGGACCGAGGGCGCGCGCAGAGATGGCGAGGAAGAGGTACGACGCGATGCCGGCGATCACGAGGCCCGTGCCGACGGTGATGGTTCCCTCGGGCAGCGGGTTGGCTCGCAATGCGGCAAGTCGGCTCGGCGGGCGGCGAGCTGAGATGGTGCGCTCCTGGGTTTCTGGGCCGGCGTGAAGCATACGAGCCATGCTCGTTTCCGTCGGCATCACGTGGCATGACGTGAGAACCCGTCTGCGACACTGAGGCCGTGACCGAGTCCTACGACGCCGTGATCGTGGTGTCGTTCGGTGGGCCAGAGGGCCCAGAGGACGTCCTCCCCTTCCTCGAGAACGTGACCCGCGGGCGCAACGTCCCGCCCGAGCGACTGCAGACCGTGGCCAAGCAGTACGAGCGGTTCGGGGGAGTGAGCCCGATCAACTCGCAGAATCGAGCCCTCGTCGCTGCCCTTGACGCCGAGCTCGTGGGGGCCGGCCGCTCGCTCCCCGTCTACTGGGGCAACCGCAACTGGCATCCGTATCTGGCCGACACCGTCCGCCAGATGCGAGACGACGGTGTCGAGCGAGCGCTCGCGTTCGTCACGTCCGGATACAGCTCGTACTCGTCGTGCGGCCAGTACCTCGAGAACATCGAAGCCGCGCGCGAAGCCGTCGGTCCCGGCGCACCGGTCATCGACAAGCTCCGGCAGTTCTACGACCACCCGGGCTACGTCGGGCCATTCGCGCGCAACCTCGCGGTCGCCCTCGACGCGCTCCCGGCGGACACGCGTCCAGGCGCGCATGTCGCCTTCACCGCGCACAGCATCCCGATCTCGATGGCCGACACGTGTGACTACGTCGCGCAGCTGCAGGAGACCGCGCGCCTCGTCGCCGAGCGCGGCGCGCCCGATCACCCGTACGCCGTCGTGTACCAGAGCCGCAGCGGCGCGCCGACTCAGCCGTGGCTCGAGCCCGACATCGGCGCGCACATCGAGGCGCTCGCGGCGCAGCATGTGCCCGCGGTGGTCGTGGTACCGATCGGCTTCATCTCAGACCACCTGGAGGTCGTCTACGACATCGACGTGCTCGCCGCCGCGCGGGCCGCGGAAGTGGGCGTCGCGTTCAGCCGGGCCGCGACACCGGGAACCGATCCCGAGTTCGTCTCGATGATCCGCGAGCTGATCGAGGAGCGTCTCGACCCCTCGCTGCCGCGCTAGGACAGGGCTGCGTCGCCGAGACCGAGACGAAGCAGCTCGAGGTCCGCGGTCGACGCGTGTCGCTGGTCGAGCCCCCACGCCCGCTCACGCGCGGCGAACACCTCAGGGTCACGAAGGTCGATCGGCGGAAGCCGCGTGCCCGGAAGTCGGAACACGTAGAGGCACCACGCCGTCGTGAGACCGAACCGGGCGATGTGTGGGTGCAGGCGCCGCTCGACGGCCTCGCATCGCACGAACCCGGCGGCTTCGAACTGCTGCGTCCACCACCGGTACGACGCGATGGTCACGTGCCCTTCGACCAAGTCGCCCCTCGCGTCGCGCTCGAGGTCGGCTTCGTCGATCGGGCCGTCGAAGTCGGGGCCGAGCGCGTAGAGCTCAGCGACCCGGTGCTCGCGCACCTTGCCCTCGAGCCATCCGGGTGGCCCGCCCGAGTTCGGACCGAACGACGGGATCGTCGCGACGACCCATCCTCGGCAGACCCGCCGCAGGTTCTCGATTGCCCGCGGCACCAGCGCCGCCGGCACGTGCTCGAGGGTCTCGAGCAGCGTCACGACGTCGAAAGCTTCGCTCGGGAACGGCAGCCGCTTCGTCAGGTCGGCACGGCGCACGTAGGGCACGACGCCATGCGGCGCATGCGCGACCGCCCATCGACTCGCGTCGACGCCCTCGGCATCGACATCGAGCTCGCGGAGCGCCTCGACCACGAACCCGCACGCGCACCCGGCGTCGAGCACTCGGCTCGCGGGGAAGAAGCGCCACAGCAGATATGCGGCGACATCAGCGTTCGACGTCGCGCGCGTGTACTGCTCGTAGCCCGACAGGCCGCCACGTGACGAAGGGTCACGACCGCGCCCGTAGTAGCTCGCGCCGTATGCGCGCCGTCGCAGCACCATCACAAGGCTACGAGCGCGCTTCCTGCTCAAAGGGGATGCACCGTCGTCGCGCCTGTCGCCAGTACCGTCGATGTGATCACACGCTTGATTCGCGCCTGCTTCGTCGCGGCGTCGTTCGCCGCTGTGCTCGCGCTGCTGACTCCGATGGCAGACGTGAGCGCGCAGCCCGCGCCGCCCTCGCCCGTCACCTTCCTCGTGCAAGGCAAGGGATGGGGCCACGGCCGCGGAATGGGCCAGTGGGGCGCGCTCGGCTACGCGCTCCAGGGATGGACCAGCAACCAGATCCTCGACCACTACTACGGCGGCACGACGATGAGCACGGTCGACCCGAACGGCGAGCTGCGCGTGCGGCTGCTGCGTGAGGACGACGTCGACGTGATCGTCGTGTCAGAGCACAACGCGCTCACCAGCAGCGTCGTGCCCGGCGCGTTCACCGCGCTCCGCGCCCAGCCGCAGCCCGACGGCACCTATCTCGTCCAATCGGGACCGGGATGCGCTGGCCCGTGGACGCCGCTCACCACCGCACCCTCGGTCGACTTCCGTGGCGATCCGTCGTCGATCACGACCACCGACGTCACGACGTTGCTCGCGGTGTGCGAGGCCGGTGGCACGATGCGCTACTACCGAGGAAGCCTCCTCGCAGTCCGCGACGCGAACGGCGCATCACGCGCGGTCAACGTCGTGCCGCTCGACACCTACGTGCGAGGCGTGGTCCCTCGCGAGGTCTCGGCGGCCTGGGGTGACCAAGGCGCGGGAGCGGGCTTCCAGGCCTTGAAGGCGCAGGCCGTCGCGGCGCGCTCGTACGCGTCGAGTGAGGCTCGCTACTCATACGCGAAGACGTGCGACGGATCGCCTTGCCAGGTGTACAGCGGCACAGCCGTCCGCAACCCGAGCGGTGTGCTGTCGTCACTCGAGGACCCACGCACCGATCGTGCCGTCACCGAGACCGCGGGCCAGGTGCGCCTCGACAGCAAAGGCGCAGTTGCCCGCACTGAGTTCTCGTCGTCGACCGGTGGCTACACCGCGGGTGGCGTGTTCCCCCCGGTGCCCGACGACGGCGACTCGATCGCGCAAAACCCCAACGCGAACTGGGTCGCGTCGGTCAGCGGCGACGCCGTCCTGAAGGCCTACCCGCAGCTCGGGAGCCTCGTCAGCATCAGCGTGGTCGCGCGCAACGGCCTCGGGCCTTTCGGCGGGCGCGTCACGAAGATCGCACTCACGGGCACCGCGTCGACGGTCTCCCTGAGCGGGAACGACTTCCGCGCTGCGTTCGGCCTGAAGTCCGACCTCTTCCAGGTCGCGGACTTCGCGAAGTCACCTGCAGTCGCGGTCGCGAACGGCACGGACGACGGCTATTGGCTCGCCACAGGCGAAGGTGCGGTGTTCGCGCTGCAAGGCGCGCCCGATCCCGGCTCGATGTTCGGCACGAAGCTCAACGCGCCAGTGGTCGCGATCACGGCGACGGCCGACGGGCAGGGCTACTGGCTGCTCGCGAAGGACGGTGGCGTGTTCGCGTTCAACGCGCCCTTCTACGGCTCGACCGGGAACATGAAGCTCAACAAGCCGGTCGTCGGCCTCGCGGTGCGTCCGCAGGGTGATGGCTACTGGTTCGTCGCGGCCGACGGCGGCATCTTCAGCTTCGGTGCCGCACCGTTCTTCGGGTCGACCGGCAACCGCAAGGTGCCGGCCCCCGTGATCTCGATGGCCCCGACGCCGACGGGCGGTGGCTACTACGTGCTCGGCGTAGACGGCTCCGTGTACCCGTTCGGCGACGCAGTCGACCTAGGTGGGGTCAAGGGATCGCCGTCACCAATCGTCGGGATGGCGGTGCGCCCGCAGGGTGACGGCTACTGGCTCGTCGCGGCGGACGGCACGGTCACGGGGTTCGGGGCCGCGGCTTCGATCGGAGGGGGAGCGCCGGTGACCCCCGCTGCCGCCGCGGTGGTTGGGATCTCCGCGACGGCGAGCGGTGGGGGGTACCGGTTGGTGCGTGCCGACGGGTCGACCATCGACGCAGGCGACGCTTCGTAGCGTCGCTCGGAGCTCAGGCTGCGGCGCTCTGCGTGCCGCGGTTGACGAAGTCCTTGAGCTGGTCGCGGGCGGTCTTCGCCGCGTCGCGGGCTTGCTTCATCAGCTCGGCAGCCTGCTCGGGCAACTTGTCCTGCACGTTCTCGAGCAGCGCGCCGACGCGCTCTTCGATCTGCGTCGCCTGGGTCTCGAATTGCGCCTTGCCGTCGGCAACCTGGTTCTCGAACCAACCGCACAGCTCGCCTCGGTTCGACTTCAGCTGCTCGTAGGCCTTCACGCCGAGACCGACGGTCACGTAGAACACTTCCTTGGCCGGCTTGACGACAGCCTCGAACGACGCGGTCTTCGGGGCAGTGGTGGTATCCATCTCTGGGTCCTCCTCGGGCCGTTGGGGGGAACGGCTGTGCTTGCCACACTACCGCGGGCGTTAAACAGTTGCAAGCATTCGTGAACAATGGCACATGGGGGGAGTGCCCCGGTCGGAGGGGACCCGGCCGCTAGCCTCGGGCCATTGTGGAGGTCCAACCGCAGGCGGCGCCGCCGGTCGTCGCGGTGGTGGTGGCGCAGCAGCCGGGGCCCTATTTCGACGAGCTCCTGACCTCTCTCGCGGGCCAGGACTACCCGAACCTCTCGGTCCTGGTGATCGACGTCGCCACCGACGAGAACCTGGCCGCCAGGGTCGCGGCCCACCTCCCCGCCGCGTACGTGCGCCGGCTCGAGACCGACCCTGGGTTCGGTCCGGCTGCCAATGAGGCGCTGCGGTTGGTCGAGGGCGCCGGCTTCTTCTGCTTCCTCCACGACGACGTGGCGGTCGAGCCGACGACGATCCGCGCGCTCGTCGAAGAGGCGTTCCGCTCGAACGCCGGCATCGTCGGGCCGAAGCTGGTCGAGTGGGACGACCCCCGCCGCCTGCTGGCGGTCGGAATGGGCGCCGACAAGGCCGGTGTGCTCGTCTCGCTCGTCGAGCCCGGCGAGCTCGATCAGGAGCAGCACGACGCGGTGCGCGACGTGTTCGTCGTGCCGTCGGCATGCATGCTCGTGCGCGTCGACTTGTTCGATGCCCTCGACGGCTTCGACCCCGACATCCCGAAGTACGGCCACGCACTCGACTTGTGCTGGCGCGCGCACGTCGTCGGCGCTCGGGTCATGGTCAACCCCGACACGCGGGTGCGCCACGCGGAGACCGAAGAGCAGGGCGTGCGCGACGACGATCGAGCGCGACTGCTCGCTCGGAATCGACTGCGCACGGTGCTCACCTGCTACGGGCTGCTCAACCTGATCCGGGTCCTCCCGCAGATCGCGATCCTCACAATGGCGACAACGATCTCATCGCTCCTCACCGGACACCCGGGTCGCGCGAAGAGCGCGCTTGGCGCGTGGTCGTGGAACGTCGCGCACTACAGCAGCATCCGGCGTCGCAGCCGCTATCTCGATCGCATCCGGCTCGTGCCCGACAACGAGGTTCGCAACCTGCAGACGCGGGGAGCGCGCAGGTGCGAGCCGCGATGCGACGGCCGGCGTCCGAGGAGCGGTTCGCGGCCGCGGCCGCGGTCGGACGCACCGTCGCGGACACGCTCGCGCCAGGGCCGCGTCGCACCGCCTTGATGGCCTGGGTCGTCGCGGTGGCGTTCCTGCTCATCGGCAGTCGCCAGCTGCTCGCAGACGGCGTGCCGGCGATCGGGCAGCTCGCGCCGTTGCCGTCGTCGGCGACCGACCTGATGCGGACCTTCGGCTCGGGGTGGCGCATGGTCGGCATGGGCACGACCGCGGCAGCGCCCACCGCGTTCGCGCTCATCTCACTCGGTGCCGTCCCGGCGCTCGGCCACATGGCGCTGCTGCACACGCTGCTCGCACTGCTGCCCCTCCTCATCGGTCTGATGGGCATGTGGCGGCTCACCGAGCCACTCGCGTCGGTGCGGCCGCGCATCGCGTCGCTCGTCGCGTACGCCGCGATCCCGCTGCCGTACAACGCGCTGAGCAACGGGCGCCTCGACGGCCTCGTCGCGTATGCCGTCATGCCGTGGGTGATCGGCAGGTTGGCGCGTGCGAGCGGGCTGGCTCCGTTCGCCCGTTCTGAACGGGCGGGATGGAAGGGCGAGGTGCTCGGGCTGGGCCTCGTGCTCGCGATCGCGATGGCGTTCACACCGTTCGTCGCCGCGCTCGTGCTCGGCGTTGCGCTCTGCATCGTCGTCGCGAGCATCCTTGCCGGTGGCGTACGCGGGTCGTTCCGAGCGCTTGGCGTCGCGGTCGCTGGGGTGATCGTCGCGTTCGTGCTCAACGTGCCGTGGGCGCTCGGTGTGGCCCGACCTGGTGCCGACTGGTCGGGGTTCGCGGGCATCGCCCCCGCTGGTCCGGGCACGCTCTCGCTCGGGCAGATCCTGCGCTTCGAGACCGGGTCGATCGGCGCGGCACCGCTCGGATGGGCCTTCCTCGTCGTCGGCGCGCTCGCTCTCGTCATCGGCCGGGGATGGCGCTTGGGATGGGCAGCGCGCGCGTGGACGATCGCAGCGGTGCCCTTCGCGCTCGACATGGGTCGCCGCGCGCGGATGGATCGACGTCGGGCTGCCCTCGGCCGACGCGCTGCTCGCGCCCGCCGCAGTCGGCCTCGCGCTCGCGGCCGGCCTCGGCATCGCCGCGTTCGAGATCGACCTGCGCGGCTACCGATTCGGATGGCGCCAGCTCGCATCGCTGATCGCCGCCGCGGCACTCGCCGTCGGTGTCGTCCCCGCGCTCATCGCCGCGTCCGGGGGTCGGTGGCGGGCGCCGCGCAGCGACTTCGCGGCATCGCTGAAGTTCATGGAGAAGGACCCGCAGGCCGGCGCCTTCCGCGTCCTGTGGCTCGGGCAGCCCAGCGTCGTCCCACTCTCGGCCTGGCAGCTCGCGGAAGGTGTCGGCTACGGCACCTCCGACAACGGGCCGCCGGACATCACCGACCTCTGGGGCGGTACTGCTCCCACGTCGACGCAGCGAATCGCCGAGAGCGTCACCCTCGCGGCGGATGGCCGCACTGATCGGCTCGGTTCGCTGCTCGGCCCGATGGGCATCCGCTACATCGTCGTGCCCGAACGCCTCGCGCCGAGCCTGAACAACACGCCACTCGTGCCCGCCCCGGCCGCGCTCACGACCGCGCTCGACTCACAGCTCGACCTTCGCCAGCTCGACGTCGACGACGCGCTCCACGTGTACGAGAACACGCTGTGGACGCCGGTCCGCGCGAGCTTCTCGGGTGACGGCCCCGCGCAGCCGGCACTCCTCGATCAGAGCGGTGTGTTCACGTTCGACGGCAACCTCGGCGTCGGCGCGTTCAGGGTGGCCGAGGCGCCGAACGACGGGTGGAACCTCACGGTCGGCGGCGAGAGCGTGCCCCGCACCGGCGAGGACGACATCTCGAGCTCGTACGAGGTCAACACGGCCGGGTCGGCGTCGTTTTCGTTCGACACGTCGTGGAAGCGCACCGCTGCGATCGCAGGCCAAGGCGCCTTGTGGATCCTCACGATCCTCCTGCTGCTGCGGTGGCGCACGTCGACGCCCTGGCGACGCCCGAGGCGACGTCCCGCGGTGACCGTCATGCCGGTCGATGGCAACGGCGAGGGACCAGTGCACGTGTCGGCCGAGCTGGAGACATCAGGAGCCCCGAGCGCATGACCCGCCGCGTCCCGATCCTCCTCATCTTCGGTGGGCTGCTCGCGGCCGGGCTCGTCGTCGACCGCAGCCGCCCGGCGCCGGCAGACGTCACGTTCGGCACGGCGACCGCGCCCGTGCAACCCGTCGCAAGCCCGCCGTCTGCCGAGACAACGACGTGGTTCTGCCCCGGCATGCCGGCCCCGCCGGACGGCTCCATGGCCGGCTTCGTGACGATGTCCAACCCCACCGACAAGGACGTCACCGCGACGCTCACCGTGGTGCCGAGCGAAGGTAGCCCCGCGAAGCGCGGCGTCGTGCTGGCTGCGCATACGACGACGTCGGTGAACGTCGCTGAGGTCGTCTCTGCGCCCTTCGCCGCCGCACAGGTCGATGTGCAGGGCGGCGGCGTGGTCGTCGAGCAGAGCGTCGCGAAGGGCGAGCTCCGAGACCCGAGCGCATGCGCAACGGCGACCGCGTCGACGTGGTACGTCGCCAACGGGGTGACTACGCGCGACGCAACGCTCACGTACTTCGTCTACAACCCCTACCCGGACGACGCGATCGTCGACATGGACTTCGCGACGAACGAAGGCCGGTTCGCCCCGCAGCCGTTGCAAGGCCTCGTCGTGCGGGGCGGGACCGTGAAGGTCATCAATGTCACCGACCAGGTCCGCAGGCGGACCGCGGTCGCGGGCACGGTCACCGCTCGGTCGGGACGAGTCGTGCTCGGCCGGCTGCAGACCTACGACGGGTCCGGCGGGCCGAACGGGTTCACCTCCGGGGTCGCGGCGCCGAGCCCGCAGAAGGTGTGGTGGTTCCCCGACGGGCGCCGCGTGCCCAACGTCTCCGAGCGCGTCGTCGTCTACAACCCCGGCCCCACCTCCGCCGAAGTCGACATCGAGGTGCGGCCGCCCAACAGCTCGAAGGACGACAACCCCGACCTCGCGACGCTGCAGTCGCTCAGCCTCTCGCCGTTCTCGGCGACCGCCTATGACGTCACGGGTGACGCGACGGTGGCCGACGGCGTGCACAGCATCGTGGTGTCGTCCGCGAATGACACGCCGATCGTCGTCGAGCGGGTGACCAACCTCGTCGCCAAGTCCGGCACGCGGGGAGTCAGCTCGATGCTCGGCTCGCGCGTCACCGCGAACCGCTGGTTGCTCGCCACAGGCGGCACCTCCGACACCGTCGTCGAAGAGGTCACGATCCTGAACGACAACGACGCCGACGCGACGGTGAAGCTCTCGACGCTCGAGCCCGACGGCACCAAGGCTCTCGGCGAGCCCCTCACCGTGCCCGGCGGGAGCTTCGTGCAGGTGAGGGTCAACGACCTCATCGACCGAACGCCGCTCACGATCCTCGCCGAGAGCGACAAGCCGATCGTCGTCGAGCGCGGCCTCGTGTTCAAGGGCGAGGTCGGCACATCGCGTCAGCTCGGCGTGCCGCTCTCGTGACCAACGTCCTGATCGCAGTCGTCCTCGGAGCCGTCGCTCTCGGCGCCGCCTGGATCATCAATCGCAGGAAGCCCCGAACAACCGCCGTCGTCGATCATCACGTGCCCACCCACGTCGACCGCACCGACTTCGCGCGGCCCGACGCGCCTGTGCTCGTCGCGGTCTTCACGTCGGCGACCTGCGTCACCTGCGCGGCGATGCTGTCGACGGCGCGCCGCTTCGCGAGTGATTCGGTCGTCGTCGAAGAAGCCGAAGCAACGGCTCGGGCCGACGTGCACGGCAGGTACCACATCGACGCGGTGCCGATCGCGGTCGTCGTCGACCGCGACGGTGTGGTTCGAGCGTCGTTCGCAGGATCGATCAGTGCCGACGACCTCGGCGCCGCGATCGATCAGCTGCCGGCCCGGTAGATGTCGATGCCGTCGACGCGCTCGAGCAGCGCGTAGTCGGCTCTCAGCACCTCGGCGACCGTGCCCGAAGGGTTGCACCCGTCCTGGCCCGGGTACACGGCTACGTAGGTCGGCCGTTGGGGAGACGTGAAGAGCGCGTCGAGCCGATCTTGCGCGCCGCGCACCTGCAGCACGTTGTCGTACCAGAGGTAGGGATAAGGGGGATCGACGTGCGCGTCTGCGTAGAAGCCCACGCTGGCACACAGCACGTACATCGAGTCGCCGGGCGCCCGAACGTCGCGATACCAGCGGGCGACCGCCTCGTCGCGGGTGAGTCGGGCGTCCGAGTCCAAGCGGACAGCGACCTCGTCGCGTGAGAGCCGAGCGTCGCGCTCGGCGTGCACGAGCGGGACCGCGACCACCAGCGAGGCGACGCTGAGCTGCACCCACTTCCGCGGCTGCAGGGAGATCGCGGCTGCTGCGACCGTGCCGAGTGGAAACGCCAAGATCACCCAGTAGTGACGGTGGAATTGCCCGCCTGCCGCGAACGCCACCGTGGCGAACGCGGTCCACACGACGAGCGTGAGCACACGAGCCGAGAGCGCGCCGCGCCAGGTCGCCATCAAGCACGCGATGGTCGCGACGATCGCCGGAACGATGATCGGCGCCGCGATCGCCCACGTCATCCCGAACCGGTCGAAGTTCGCGTTCGTCGCGATGCTGCGCTCCGCGATGCGGTAGCCGACGAACGCGTACCAGAAGCGGTCCCAGCTGGTGAGGGCGCCGTAGACCGCCATCGCGCCGAGCACGGTCACGATGCCGCCGAGGATCGCGGCGAGCCCCCGGAGGCTGTCGCGTCGGAGAACCGCCGTCGCAGCAACCACGACGACCGCGGTGAGGATCGCGTCGAAGCCGCTCTGCTTGAGCGAGATCGCAGCACCCCCGATGAGGCCGGCGGCATAGAGGCGCCTCGGGTTCATCGGCGTGGTGGCCGTCAGCGCGACCGCGAGGCCCGCGGCACCGACGGCGCCACTCAGCAGCTCGCCGTCGGCGATGAACCCCTCGTAGTCCGGCGCGCTCGACAGGACGGCGACGAACAGCGCGGCGAGCACCGCGGCAGTAGGGCCGAACAGGGTCTTCGCGATCGAAGCGCACGCGAGGACACCAACCACGCCCGCGACGATCGCGAGCGTGCGGATCCCCGCCGGAGACCCCAGGCCGAGGGTGTCCCACAAGCGGTTCAGGACGATCAGCCCCAGCGGCCGGTCCACCCACACGTCGCGGTACAGGACGGCGCCGTGGCGCCACGCTCTCGCGATCGCGAGGTAGCCACCCTCGTCCGAGGTGATCGGCGTCCAGACGAAGCGGAGCCTCAGGAGGACGGACAGGAGCGCGGCGGCGGCGACGCCCCAACGCCACCTCGTGCTCGCGCCGCGCTCAGTCGGTGTGCCTGCAACCCCTTGCAGGACGCTGCGCCTCGCACCCACGGGCACGGCCGAGACCGTAACCGGCGTCGGCCAGTTGATTTAGGCGGGAAGCGTCAGTCGGACGAGACGGTTGTCGTTGCGGGCTCGGAGGGGTCGGGCGTCGCGCCGTGCACCTCTTCGAGGCCCTGTTGCACGAGGCGCGACACCTCTGCGCCTTCGATCGTCTCGCGGTCGAGCAGCGCCTGTGCGACGAGATCGAGGCCCCGCCGGTGCTTGGTGAGCAGCTCGCGGGCGCGGTCTTCTTGCACCCGCAAGATGCGCTCGACCTCTTCGTCGATGACCCGTGCGGTCTCATCTGAGTAGTCACGCGTGTGCATGAGGTCGTCGCCGAGGAACACCTGTCCCTGCGAGCCCCATGCCATCGGGCCGATGCGGTCGCTCATGCCCCACTCGCGGACCATGCGGCGGGCGAGCTCGGTGTTGACGACGAGGTCGTTCTGTGCACCGGTCGACACCATTCCGAATACGAGGTCTTCGGACATGCGCCCACCGAGGCGCATGCACAGCGAGTCCTCGATGTAGGCCTGGCTGTGCAGGTGGCGTTCCTCGGGCATCTGCTGGGTGACGCCGAGGGCCATGCCGGTCGGGAGGATCGTGACCTTGTGGAGGGGATCGGCGTTCGGGAGCACGGCGGCGAGCACCGCGTGCCCGCCCTCGTGATACGCGACCGCCTTCTTCTCCTCGAGCGAGAGCACCATCGACTCGCGACGGGCGCCCATCATCACGCGGTCACGCGCCGACTCGAAGTCGAGGCGCTCGATCACCTTCGCCCCGCGGCGCACCGCGAAGAGGGCGGCCTCGTTGACGAGGTTCGCGAGGTCGGCGCCGCTCATGCCGGGCGTGCCACGGGCCATGACCTCGAGGTCGACGTCAGGACCGAGCTTCTTGTCGCGTGCGTGCACCTTCAAGATCGCGAGGCGCTCTTCGAACTCGGGGAGCGGCACCACGACCTGACGGTCGAAGCGGCCCGGGCGCAGCAGCGCTGGGTCGAGGATGTCGGGGCGGTTCGTCGCCGCCATCATCACGATGCCCTCGGTCGCCTCGAAGCCATCCATCTCGGAGAGCATCTGGTTGAGGGTCTGCTCGCGCTCGTCGTGGCCACCGCCGAGGCCCGCGCCGCGCTTGCGTCCGATCGAGTCGATCTCGTCGACGAAGATGATCGCCCGGCCGAGCTTCCGCGCGTTCTGGAAGAGGTCGCGCACCCGCGATGCGCCGACGCCCACGAACATCTCCATGAAGTCGGAGCCGGTGACCGACAGGAACGGCACGCCTGCCTCGCCCGCTACGGCCCTCGCGATCAGCGTCTTGCCCGTGCCCGGAGGTCCGACGAGCAGCACGCCCTTGGGGATGCGCGCACCGATGTCGCGGAATCGCTCGGGCATCTTCAGGAAGTCGACGACCTCTCGGATCTCCTGCTTCACGCCTTCGTAGCCAGCGACGTCGGCGAACGTCGTGCTGGGCTTGTCGGCGGAGTAGGTCTTCGCGCGCGATCGCCCGATCTGCATCACGTTGCCCATCGCGCCGCTGGCGCGGCGCTGCATCCAGACGAAGAACCCGATGATGAGGAGCACGGGTAGCAGCAACGGGATGAGGCCTGCGAGGAAGCTGCTCTGCGGCGACTTGAACTGGACGTCGACGTTCTTCTGGTTCAGCAGCGCGAGGTCGGCGTCGGGCAACGGCATCTGGCCGGTCGTGTGGAACGACTTGCCGCTGTTGAGCGTGCCGCTGATGGCGCCGGTGTTGTTGTTGACGGTGATCGCGTCGACAGTGCCGTTTTGCACCTCGGTGCGGAACTGCGTGTACGTGATGTCCTCGCCGCTCTTCTTCGAGAGCAGCATGGGGATCAGAAGTGCGCCTGCCAGGAGCCCGAGGAAGACCCAGATCGCCCATTTCGGGATGCCCGAGCTCTTGGTCGGGCGTCCTCCGCTAGGGCCGTTGCCAGGGCCGTCGCCGGGGCGGCGATCGCCATTGCCGCGACCATTGGTCGACGGCGGAGGCGGGGGGAGCTGGCTCATGCGACCATGCTAGGGCCCGAGGCGTCCGCAAGGACGCCGCCGAACACAGCGTCCGCAAGGACGCCGCCGAACACAGCGTCCGCAAGGACGCCGCCGAACACAGCGTCCGCAAGGACGCCGCCGAACACAGCGTCCGCAAGGACGCCGGTGACGGCAAGTATCGTCGCCCCGATGCGACGCCAGTGCTGCCGGCCGGCATGTGCTGAACCAGCGGTGGCGACGGTCACGTACCACTACGGCACGCAGGCGGCGTGGCTCGATCCGCTGAGCGCCGAGCGCGACCCGCACTCCTACGACATGTGCGCTCGTCACGCCGAGCGGCTGCGACCGCCCCAGGGCTGGGCACTCGACGATCGCCGAGTGCGCGCCATCGCCCTCGCAGTCTGAATCGCAGGCCGCATGGCCGACGAAACCGTCACCGCGCCCGGCGTCCGAGACGCCCTGATCACGTGGTTCCTCGCGTTCGTGGTCAGCAACATCTTGGGTGGCATCGTGCTCGGTGCCACGGGTCACCTCGGGCCGCACGAGCCGGGCCCGCCGCTCTGGCTGACCGCCTCCCTCCAGGTGCCGTTTTGGGCCGTCCTCGTCGGCGGCACGGTGTTCTTCTCGCGGCGCAAGGGCACAGGTGACCTCGCGGTGGACATGAGGTTGCGCGTCGAGCCCCGCGACGCCGTCGTCGGCGTCCCGACCGGCGTGCTCACGCAGCTCGTGCTCGTGCCGTTGCTCTACGTGCCGATCTTCTGGATCTTCGGCCACCGCGACCTCTCGCAGGACGCGAAGGACCTCACCAACAAGGCCAACGGTGCCGGGGTGGTGCTGCTGATCCTGCTCGTCGTGATCGGGGCCCCGATCGTCGAGGAGCTGTTCTTCCGGGGGTTTCTCATGGGAGCACTCGAGCGCACGACCGGCAAGGCGTGGGCTCTCTGGATCTCGGCCCTGCTGTTCGGAGCCGGCCACTTCGAGCCACTCCAGACCTTCGCCCTCGTGCTGTTCGGGCTCGTCGCGGGGTATCTCGTGCAGCGCTACGACCGGCTCGGGCCGTCGATCTTCGCCCACATGGGGTTCAACGCCGTGACGATCGCGGTGTTGCTCGCCCAGCGGTGAGAGGCAGTTGACTCCAGCCTTGACTGCTCGCGGCCGATGGTGGGATGCAAGCATGTCAGGACACCCATGACCGACGTCCTCGAGCAGACCCCTCCCGAGCCAGCGCGCGCGCCTGAAGGTCCGCGCCCCGGCACGCCCGATGTCGAGTCCCCCGGCTGGATCGACAAGCTCGCGGGACGCCTCAGCTCGGTCTCGATCGAGGGCTGGATCACCTTCGTGATCGTCGTGGGGTCGGTCATCTTCACCCTCGCCCAGCTGCATCCCAACCTGCTGTTCTCGAACACCACTCCCACCGGCGGCGACATGGGGGCGCACGTCTGGGGCCCGGCCTACCTGCCGCGACCACATCCTCCCGCACTGGCGGCTGTCGGGATGGGCGCCCGATTGGTACGCCGGCTTCCCGATGTACCAGTTCTACATGGTCATCCCAGCGCTGGCTGTGGTGCTGGTCAACATCCTGCTGCCCTACGGGCTCGCACTGAAGCTGGTCTCGATCTCCGGCGTGCTTTCGCTCCCGATCGCAGTGTGGGCCTTCGGCAAGTTGAGCGGTCTGCGCTTCCCGCTGCCGGCGATGTTCTCGGCGATGTCGGTGATCTTCCTCTTCGACGAGAGCTTCACGATCTACGGCGGCAACATCGCATCGACGATGGCGGGCGAGTTCTCGTTCTCGATCGCGCTGTCGCTCGCGTTCGTGTACTTCGGTGTGCTCGCCCGCGGGCTGCGCACGGGAAAGCACCGCGCGCTCGCGGCCGTGCTGCTGGCGCTGTGCGTGCTCTGCCACCTGATCGTCGCGATCTTCGCGGCGACGGGCACCGTCGTCTGGTTCCTGCTCTACCTCGACCGTCGCCGCTTGAAGTGGCTCGCGACGATGGTGCCAGTCGGCGCGTTGCTCACCGCGTTCTGGGTCGTGCCGTTCTTCATGCGTCGCCACTACCTCACCGACATGGGTTACGAGCGGCGCACCGACTACGTGAACATGCTGTTCCCGTTCACGTGGAAGTGGGACGCGGTGCTGTTCGCGCTCGGCGCGCTCGGCTTGATTGCGTCGATCATGAAGCGGCGCCGCACCGGCGTGTGGCTGGGACTCATGACGCTCATCTACGGCGTCTGGATCATCGTGTGGCCGCAGAGCATGTTCTGGAACGCGCGGCTCACGCCGTTCTATTACATCTGCCGCTACCTGCTCGCCGCGATCGGCGTCGCCGAGATCGGGCTCTGGTTGGCCTCCACATGCGCGAGCGCCTTCACCCCACGGGCCAAGCGGTTCGTGACTGCGCTCACACCGGTCATCGGCGCGGCAATCTGCATCGTGATCCTCGGCATGAGCCTGCGCATCCTGCCCGGCGGCCGCATCGTCCAGAAGCAGACCTCGACGGGCAGCGTCGCCGCATACAGCTGGCTCGGGCTCACGAGCACGCACGCCGCGTTCGTCGACGACTGGGCCAAGTGGAACTACTCCGGGTACGAGGGCAAGCCGGCGTACGGCGAGTACCGCGGGGTCATGGAGACGATGCAGAACATCGGCGACACCCGTGGGTGCGGCCGTGCCGAGTGGGAGTACGACGCGCAGCTCAACCAGTACGGCACGCCGATGGCGATGATGCTGCTCCCGTTCTGGACCGACGGCTGCATCGACTCGATGGAGGGCTTGTTCTTCGAGTCCTCGGCGACGACGCCGTACCACTTCCTCACCAGCTCGGCGCTCTCGGCCGCGCCGTCACGTCCGGTGCGCAACCTGCGGTACGACCCGCTGGACGTCGAGAAGGGCACGCAGTACATGCAGCTTCTCGGCGTGAAGTACTACATGGCGTTCTCGCCCGCAGCGGTGAAGGAAGCGCGTCAGCAGAAGAACCTCACGGAGATCGCCACCTCGGGGCCGTGGGTGATCTTCCAGGTCGCCGACTCCGACATCGTCTCGCCGCTCACGAACGAGCCCGTCGTCGTGAAAGGCGCCGACAAAGACGCGAAGTCATGGCTGCACATGTCCGAGAACTTCTTCCTCGACCCGTCGCAGTGGAACGTCGAGCTCGCCGCGAGCGGCCCGAAGGACTGGGCGCGGATCGAGACCGGGCAGACTCCTCCGCAGACCGCGGTGCCCCCCGTCGCCGTGTCGAACATCACCACGGGCGACGACCGGATCAGCTTCGACGTCGACAAGGTCGGCGTGCCCGTGCTCGTGAAGGCGTCGTACTTCCCGAACTGGCAGGTGTCCGGCGCGCAGGGGCCATTTCGAGTCGCACCGAACCTGATGGTCGTCATCCCGACGAGCACGCACGTCTCGCTGCACTACGGCCGCACGCCGGTCGACCTCATCGCGATGTTCCTCACGTTGCTCGGCATCGCCGGCGTCGTGTGGCTCGCTCGCCGTCCGCCGCTCGTCTTCCCGGCGCCCCCGCAGCCGGAGGAGCCGCTCGACCCTACGAGCGCTCGGCCGGTCGAGTGGGACACCTGGGAAGAGTGGAACGGCTCCGATGGATGGGAGCCCGACACGCCACCCGAGGAGGAGTGGAGCTACGAGCCGCAGTCGGCGCCTGGGCCTGCGGAGTCTTCGTTCGGGCGAGACGCGTACTGGGTCGACGACGAGACGGCCCCATGGCGCGCGTCGGGCATGCGCGATCCTCGTAACCGGTGATGACGCCCGAGCAGCTCGACACGATCTTCAAGGCCTACGACATCCGGGGCACCGTCCCTGACCAGATCGACGCCACGATCGTCCGTGCGATCGGTACCGCGTTCGCGCGCTTCGCCGCGGCGCCCCGTGTGCTGATCGCGCACGACATGCGTGAGTCGGGGCCCGAGCTCGCCGCTGCGTTCTCCGAAGGTGTGCGTCGCGAGGGGGTCGACGCAGTCCTCCTCGGGCTCGCGTCGACCGACATGATCTACTTCGCCGCCGGCAAGCTCGATGCCCCGGGAGCGATGCTCACCGCGTCGCACAACCCCGCGGCCTACAACGGCATCAAGCTGTGCCTCTCGGGAGCGCGGCCGGTCGGCGTCGAGAGTGGTCTCGACGAGATCAAGCAGACGACCGCAGCCCTGCTGCGCGACGGAGACTCGCGGCCTGCGCGTGGCGCCGAGTCGACCGTCGACCTGCTCGACGAGTTCGTCGCCCATGTGCACTCGTTCATCGACGTGAGCGCGCTGCGACCGATGAAGGTCGTGGCCGACACCGCGAACGGGATGGGCGGCCTGATCGTGCCCCGGGTCTTCGAGAAGCTGCCGATCGATCTCGACGTGCTCTTCCCCGAGCTCGATGGCACGTTCCCGAACCACCCCGCCGACCCGATCCAGCCCGCGAACCAGACCGACCTGCGCAAGCGCGTCGCGGAGCTCGGGGCCGACGTCGGCCTCGCGTTCGACGGCGATGCGGACCGCGTGTTCCTCGTCGACGAGCAGAGCCGCGGGCTGTCGGGCTCGACCACGACCGCCCTGCTCGCGGTGGGCATCCTCGCCAAGCACCCTGGCGCGAAGATCATCTACAACCTGATCTGCTCGAAGGCCGTGCCCGAGGTGATCCGTGAGCACGGCGGCGAGCCGATCCGCACTCGCGTAGGGCACTCGTTCATCAAGCAGGTCATGGCCGAGACCGGCGCCATCTTCGGAGGCGAGCACTCGGCGCACTACTACTTCCGGGACAACTACCGAGCCGACTCGGGGATCATCGCCTCCATGTTCGTGCTCGAGCAGATGTCGCTCCTGGGGACGCCGCTCTCAGAGATCCGCGTGCCGTTCGAGCGCTATGCAGACTCCGGCGAGATCAACACCGAGGTGCCCGACGCGCACGCGACGATCGAACGCGTCGCCGCCCAATACGAGGGTGCCCAACAGGATCGGCTCGACGGCCTGACCGTCGACTTCGGCGAGTGGTGGTTCAACCTCCGCCCGTCGAACACAGAGCCGCTTCTGCGCCTGAACCTCGAGGCCGCGACCCGAGACGAGTGCGACACCCACGTCGCTGAAGTGTTGGCACTGATCACAGACGGCTGACACACTGCTGGCCATGGCCCTCGATCCGCTGTTGCTCGAGATCCTCGCCTGCCCCGAAGACAAGGGCCCGCTCTACTACTTCGAGGACGAGGACTCGCTGTACAACCCGCGCCTCAAGCGTCGGTACTCGGTGCGCGAAGACATCCCGATCATGCTCATCGACGAGGCTGAGACCGTCACCGACGCCGAGCACGATCGACTGATGGCCAAGGTTTCCTCCGAGGGTCTCCAGGCAACGTTCTCTTCGTGATGCTCGACTCGCTCGGGATGTGGGACGCGGCACTCGCACTCCCAGAGCAGGTGGCCCGGGCGGCCGAGACCTTCGAGCAGGGCATCGACGGACTTCCCGAGCGCGAGCGCGTCAGCAACATCCTGGCCATCGGCATGGGAGGCAGCGGCATCGCCGGCGACGTGCTGTCGGTCGTCGCGGGCCCGTTCGTCCCGGTGCCGATCACGGTTTCGAAGGACTACGAGCTGCCGGGGTTCGTGGGCGAGCGCACGCTGGTCTTCGCGCTCTCGTTCTCGGGCAACTCCGAAGAGGTCGTCCAGGGCGTCACCGAAGCGGCCGCGCTCGGCGCGCACGTCGTGATGGTCTGCGAGGGTGGCGAGCTCGCGGCACTGGCGGCGGACTTGGGTCGACCGGTGCTGCCGATCCCACCCGGCATCCCGATGCCACGAGCGGGTCTCGGCGCGCTCGCAGTCCCACCCCTCCTCGCGCTCGAGCACATCGGGCTGTTCCCCGGTGCGCGCGGGTGGGTGCAGGCCGCGATCGAGCAGCTCTCGCGTCGCCGCGACCAGCTCGCAGCCGCGCGCAACCCCGCCGATGCGCTTGCCCGCCGCATCGGACGCACGGTCCCGCTCGTCTATGGCGCCGGCCCCATCGGCGGCGTAGCCGCGATGCGGTGGAAGTACGACGTCAACGAGAACGCCAAGGCACCCGCGTTCTACAACCGGGTGCCCGAGCTGTGCCACAACGAGGTGGCGGGGTGGGGCCAGCACGGCGACGTGACGCGGCAGGTGCTCACGATCGTCAACCTCCGCCACGACCACGAGCACCCCCACCTGGCCCGTCGGTTCGAGCTCATGAGCTCGTTGGAGGAGGAAGTCGTCGCTGCCATCGAAGAGGTGCACGCCGAAGGCGAGGGGCCGCTCGCGCAGCTCTTCGACCTCATCCTCTTCGGAGACGTGATGTCGCTCGCAATGGCCGACCACGCCGGCGTCGACCCCGGCCCGATCGCCGCGCTCGACTTCATCAAGCAGTCGCTCGCGCGCCCGTAGACTCCGGCGCCGTGACCACCACTGACGCTCCCCCCGCGCGGCGCGACTTTCGCGTCGCGGATGTCTCACTTGCGCCGTTCGGCCGCAAGGAGATCCACCTCGCCGAGCACGAGATGCCCGGCCTCCGTGCGCTCCGCGCCGAGTTCGGCCCGAGCAAGCCGCTCGCCGGGGCTCGCATCTCGGGCTCGCTCCACATGACCATCCAGACCGCGGTGCTCATCGAGACGCTCGTCGAGCTCGGGGCCGAGGTGCGGTGGGCGTCGTGCAACATCTTCTCGACCCAAGACCACGCCGCTGCGGCAGTTGCCATCGGACCGAACGGCACTGCGGACGACCCCCAAGGCGTCCCCGTCTTCGCCTGGAAGGGCGAGTCGCTCGAGGAGTACTGGTGGTGCACCGAGCAGATGCTCTCGTGGCCCGACGGTGACGGCCCGAACATGATCCTCGACGACGGCGGCGACGCCACGATGGCCGTGCACAAGGGCGCCGAGTTCGAGAAGCTCGGTGAGGTGCCCGAGCCCGAGCACGCAGGGTCGGTCGAGTTCGGCGTCGTGCTCTCGCTGCTGCGCAAGACGCTGCGAGAAGACCCGACGAAGTGGACGCGCATGGCCGCCGGCATCCGCGGCGTCACCGAAGAGACCACGACCGGCGTGCACCGCCTCTACCAGATGCACCAGCAGGGCTCGCTTCTCTGGCCCGCGATCAACGTCAACGACTCCGTGACGAAGTCGAAGTTCGACAACCTCTACGGCTGCCGCCACTCGCTGATCGACGGCATCGCCCGCGCCACCGACGTGATGATCGGCGGCAAGACCGCCGTCGTCTGTGGGTTCGGCGATGTCGGCAAGGGGTGCGCGCAGTCACTTCGCGGTCAAGGTGCCCGCGTCATCATCACCGAGATCGATCCGATCAACGCGTTGCAGGCCGCGATGGAGGGGTACCAGGTCACAGTCCTCGATGACGTCGTGTCGACCGCAGACATCTTCGTCACCGCGACCGGAAACGTCGACGTCATCCACGTCGATCACATGGCACTGATGAAGCACAACGCGATCGTGTGCAACATCGGCCACTTCGACAACGAGATCGACATGGCCGGCCTCGCGCGCTTTCCCGGAGTCGACCGGGTGGAGATCAAGCCTCAGGTCGACCTCTGGACGTTCCCCGACGGTCACTCGATCATCGTCCTCGCCGAAGGTCGCCTCGTGAACCTCGGTTGCGCGACCGGGCACCCGAGCTTCGTGATGTCGTGCTCGTTCTCGAACCAGGTGCTCGCCCAGATCGAGCTCTTCAACTACACCGAGAGCTATCCCGTCGGGGTGTACGTGCTGCCCAAGCAGCTCGACGAGAAGGTCGCTCGGCTCCATCTCGATGCGCTCGGTGTGCGGCTCACCAAGCTCGACGACGAGCAGGCCGAGTACCTGGGCGTGCCGCCGGGTGGCCCTTACAAGGCCGAGCAGTACCGCTACTAGGAGCGCGCATGCGAGAGCTCTCGGCCAAGGTCGCGGTCGTCACGGGCGGCGCGAGCGGCATCGGCAAGGCCCTCGCGACTCGATTCCGCGATGCGGGCATGCACGTCGTGATCGCGGACATCGAGGCGGGCGCGCTCCAGGCGACTGCGGACGAGATCTCAGTTCTGGGCGTGCGCACCGACGTCAGCGATGCTGCCTCGGTGCAGGCCCTTGCGGACGAGGTGCGGGGGCGGTTCGGCACCGCGCATCTGCTGTGCAACAACGCCGGTGTCGGCGGCGGTGGCCTCATCGCGGACCAGACCCTTGCGGACTGGGAGTGGGTGCTCGGCGTGAACCTGTGGGGCGTGATCTACGGCCTGCACTCGTTCCTGCCGATGCTGCTCGCGAACTCCGACGGGGGTCATGTGGTCAACACCGCCTCGGTCGCCGGCCTCCTCGCGGGCGCGGGCATCGGCCCTTACAACGCGAGCAAGTCAGCGGTCGTCGCGATCAGCGAGACGCTTCGCAAGGAGCTCGACATGGCAGATGCCGGCGTCGGCGTGTCGGTGCTCTGCCCCGGATACGTGCGCACGAACATCTTCGAGAGCCAGCGGAACCGGCCTGAGACCCTCCGCAACCCGGCTCGGGCGGCTGGTGACGCGCGCGTTCGCAACGACGTGCTCAAGCGCGTGCTCGACATCGCGATGGACCCCGCCGAGGTCGCAGGGATGGTGCACGACGCCGTGGTCGAAGATCGGTTCTGGGTGATGACGCACCCCGAGTTCCTCAAGCCGATCTCGGAGCGTGCCGATGACATCGTCGCCGGCACCAACCCTCGGCCGGGCCGATTCGGCGAGTGACACAGAATCGACAACTGCGACAAGTAGCGTCTGACCTCATGCTTCGAAAGCCTCTTGCCCTCCTGGTCGCCGTCGGATTCGTCTTTGCTCTCGCCGCCTGCGGCGACGACAGTGGCAGCGCGACCGCCACAACCTCTGGGAGCTCCGGCTCCCAGGCGCCCGCCGCGAGCTCCGGCGCCGCCGATACCAGCTCGGGTTCGGCCGGCACGACGGCGGCGCCCAATTTCTCCGGCTCGGGCAGCAAGGAGTTCTGCGCACAGGCGCAGGGCTTCGATCAGACGCTCGGCTCCAGCGACTTCGGTCAGAGCAGTGACCCTGCACAGCTGAAGGACAACTTCGCGAAGGCGCAGGATGCGCTGAAGACGCTCGAGAAGAGCGCTCCCGACGAGATCAAGGCCGACGTCAAGACCGTGTCTGACGCGTTCACCTCGCTCATCGCGGTGTTCGAGTCGGCGAACTACGACTTCACCAAGCTTGCGCAGGATCCCGCGGCGCTCGCGAAGCTCGAGAGCTTCAGCGGCCAAGAGGTCCAGGACGCGAGCACGCGCATCGAGGCGTACTTCTCGCAGGTGTGCGGCATCAGCACCACCGACACCACTCCCTGATCGCAGCCTGACGTCACGGCGGCCCGTTAAGGGCCGCGCGTGCTCTTGACTGCTCGTTGTCCTGTGTGCAGACGCCCCGATAGGGGCGTCTGTGCGCGTTGTGCCGCGGATCTCGTGCCGCCGACACGTCCGCTCCAGGTGCCGCACGGCGTCGACAGCCTCGAAGCCGTGCTGTCGTACGAGGGGGGAGCGCGCGCCATCGTCGCGGGCCTGAAGTACCGCAACGCTCGCGGCGGGCTCAGGTCGCTGTCGGCCGCGATGGCCGCGCTCGTGGTGGCATCGGCTCCTGATGTCGATGTCGTCACCTGGGTGCCGACGAGCGCAGGCCGCGCGACGCGAGCGTGGCTTCGATCAGGCGGCGTTGCTCGCCCGCGAGGTCGCGGCTCGGCTCCGCCTGCCCTGCCGCCGGCTGCTCCGCCGTGAGGGCGGGCCGCCGCAGACCGGCCGCTCTTTGAGCGAGCGACAGGCGGGGCCGCTGCTCAGCGCCGTCATGCCCGTCCGGGCCAGCGATGTCTTGCTCGTCGATGACGTGGTGACGACCGGCTCGACGATGTCGGCCGCGGGTCGCGCGCTGCGCGGGGCCGGCGCCGGCCGGGTGTTCGGAGTCGCGGCCGCGGCCACTCCACGTACACTCGGCCTCTCCCCGGCAACGAGGAGCGGCCCGTGGACATCACCGTGAGCAGCCGTCACGCCGACGTCTCACCCGCGCTGCGGCAGGCGGTCACCGAGAAGATCGGTCGTCTCGACCGGTTCCTCGACGGGATGGAGCACGCGGACGTGCACTTCAGCGAGGAGCGCAACCCCCGCATCTCCGCGCGTGAGGTGTGCGAGGTGACCCTCGACGGTCACGGCCACCATGTCCGAGCCAAGGTCGCGGCTCCTGATCAATTCGCCGCGGTCGATCTCGCCGTCGCGAAGCTCGAGCACCAGCTGTCACGGCTGAAGACGAAGCTCGTGCGGCGCAGCCATGGCACCCGTCCGGGTGTCAACGGCAAGGAGCCCGTCGACTCTGACGCGTCCGAGTCGCAGGGCGACGTCAGCATCGTGAAGGTGAAGAGGTTCGCGATGAAGCCGATGCCTCCCGACGAGGCGGTGTTGCAGATGGAGCTGCTCGGCCACTCGTTCTTCTTCTTCTCGAACGCTCAGACCGGCAAGGCCGCCGTCGTGTACCGCCGAAGCGACGGTGACGTCGGATTGATCGACGAGGCCTAGGAAAGGTCAGGGCAGGCGGCCGACGGCGAGCGGCGCGAGCGTACGCACGGTGGTCGCATCTGCATCAGTCGTGCCGAACGGAACGGTGACCGAGAGGTAGACGTCGCCCTTCACGACCGAGACCTGCATGCCGGCGACCGCGCCGAAGAACGCGTCGTCGCCGAGGCCGGTGATCGGCTCGACCCCTTCGGCCAGGGGCTTTGTGTCCTCGAAGAGCTTGCGGGCTGTGTAGTCGCCTCCCGACGCACCGCCGAGAGAGGCGCTCTGCGTCGTGACGACAGAGACGGCCACCGACCGCGGCGGCGACTCGGTCGTCGACCAGGTGCACGTGCGCTGGCCGAGGGGGTTCGGGAGGTTGGCCTGCGGGCCTGGTGTCGGGTCCCCGACCGGCACCTGCAACGCGCTGCTCACCTCGGCCGCGGTGAGCAACGCGCACGGATCGATCGGGTTGCCCTTCACCGGGTCGACCGCTGCCGTGCTGGCCGCCCCGTCGGTTGCCGAGACGGCACTCGTCCCTGCGGACCCACTGGCCGCGGTCGTGCTCGCGGCGGGCGCGGTGTCTCCGCCGATGCTCGACGAGACCGTGACCGCCGCGTCGTCGCTGCACGAAGCAAAGAAGATCGTCGTTGCTCCGACCGCGCCGAGCACGAACCACCGCCGCTTCATCAGAGCGACCCTATTGCCGCGTAGCCTTCAGCGGATGTCACCCATGCACGAACTCGGCGCCCGTGCGAAGGCGGCGGCACGGGTGCTCGCAGGCATGTCGAGCGCCGCGAAGGATGCCGGCCTCCACGCCGCGGCCGACCTCCTCGTCGAGCGGGCCGACGAGCTGCTCGACGCGAACCGGCTGGATGTCTCGCGGCCGAGGCCGCGGGCTCGTCTGCGGCGATCGTCGACCGGCTGCGCCTCACGCCGGCACACGTCGACGCGATGGCCGCCGGCCTCCGCAAGGTCGCGTCGCTGCCCGACCCCGTGGGGGAGGTCGCCGACGGATGGGTCCGCCCGAACGGCTTGCGAGTGCGACGGGTGCGCGTGCCGCTCGGCGTCGTGGCGATCGTGTACGAGAACAGGCCGAACGTGACGAGCGACGCGGCGGGCCTGTGCGTGAAGTCCGGCAACGCGGCGTTCCTGCGGGGCTCATCGGGAGCGATCTCGTCGAACATCGCGGTCGCGGGGGCCTTGCGAGACGGGTTCGTGAAGGCAGGGTTGCCATACGACAGCGTCGTCCTGGTCGAGGACACCAGCCATGAGGCCGCAGTCGAGTTCATGCGGTTGCGCGGCGTCATCGACTGCTTGATCCCGCGTGGAGGGCCGTCGCTCATCGCCAGTGTGCTCGAGCACGCGACCGTGCCCTACGTGATCGATGGCGACGGCAACTGTCATGTGTACGTCGATGCAACTGCGAACCTCCCGAAGGCAGCCGAGGTCGTCATCAACGCGAAGGTCCAGCGGCCGTCCGTGTGCAACGCGGCCGAGTCGTTGCTCGTGCATCGCACGATCGCGGCGCCGTTCCTCAAGCGCGTCTCCCGAGGGCTCGACGGTGTGGAGCTGGTCGGAGACGACGAGACCCGCTCGATCCTCGGTGCCGACCGCGTCGGCGTCGCGACCGATGAGGACTACGCGACCGAGTTCCTCGCGCTGAAGCTCGCGGTGAAGGTGGTCGACTCGCTCGACGAAGCGATCGAGCACATCACGCGTTTCGGCTCGGGACATTCCGAAGCGATCCTCACCGGGTCGGTCGACGCCGCGACGCGGTTCACCCGCGAGGTCGACGCCGCCGCGGTGCTCGTGAACGCGTCGACCCGGTTCGTCGATGGTGAGGAGCTCGGTTTCGGCGCGGAGATCGGCATCTCGACCCAAAAGCTGCACGCTCGCGGTCCCATGGGCCTGCGTGAGCTGACCACCTTGAAATGGGTGATCGAAGGCGACGGGCACGTCCGCAGCTGAACGCTGCGTCGGCGGGCGCGATCACGCCCGGGTCGGCGCAGTGCCGGGCGCGTTCGGCGCGGCGGCGGCCACGTTGTGCTGCAACAGCACCCGGCTGAAGAAGACGACGACGGTCCCTGCGATCACGACGCCGAGGAGCCCGACGCGCAGGCTGATCGTGTCCGCAGTGAGCCCGACGAGCGGCGGCGACGCGAGGAACCCCACTCGGAGCAGCACGCTCACGACTGTCAGCCCCACGCCCGCCGGCAACCCCGGCAGCTCGTCGCCGGTGTGCATGGCCGCCGGCACGAGCGTGGCCACGCCCAGGCCTGCAAGCGCGAACCCGATCAGCGCCGACCCGGGCGATGGGATCGCCAGCGCGCATCCCATGCCCACCGCGGTCACGACTCCTCCCACGCGCACGACGGTGCGCTGGCCGAAGCGATCGACGACTCGGTCGCCGGTCAGGCGACCGACCGTCATCGCGGTCTGCAACGCGACGAAGGCGAGCCCGGCGACCGCGGCGGCTGTCCCGAGGTCGTCCTTCAGGTAGATCGCGCCCCACGACGCGCCGGCGTCTTCGACGACCGCGCCACACGCCGCGAGCACACCAAGCGCAGCGAGCGCGCGCAAGGTCGACCGAGTCACCCTCGACCACGCGTGGTGGGCGCGCTCGGTGTCGTCCGGTCCTCGAAGGAGGAAGCGGTAGCTCACGAGCGCGACGACGGCAAAGATGAGCGACGCCGCGACGAGCGCGACCTCGAGCGACACGCCGAGTGCGATCGTCGCCGCGCCCATGAGGCCACCGAAGACCGCGCCGATGCTCCAGATCCCATGGAACGAGTTGACGATCGAGCGTCCGTCGGCGCGCTGCACGCGCAAGCCGTCCGCGTTCTGGCCGACGTCGGTGACGGCATCGATCCCGCCCGCCACGAAGAGGATCGCCGCGAGCACGGCCCAGCTCGGGGCGAGGCCGACGAGCACGAGCGCGCCCGCCAAGCCGACGATCCCGACGGTCGCGACCCTCGCCGAGCCGAACCGCTGGATGAGGGCCGCCGCGAAGACGCCCGCGACGAGCGCGCCCAGGGGAAAGGCCGCGAGCGCCGACCCGAGCCCGGCGTTGCTGAGCCCGAGATCGTTGCGGATCTCGGGATACCGCGGGATCACGTTCGCGAAGAGCGCCCCGTTCGCGAAGAACACGGCAGCGACCGCGAAGCGCGCAGCCTGGGGCTGGCGGCGGCTGGTGGGCGCGGTCATGCCTGATCAGACCATGGTGATTGACCCTGCGGTCAAGCGGGCCGGTACGCTTCCAGGAATGTCTACCGGTGCTGACTATCGCTTCGACTCGGTCCCCGACGTGCGTCAAGGCCTTCGCGACGTGCACTACCTGGCCGACGATGGCATCGCCGGTGTCGTGTACCTCGCCGATCGTCTGCAGAAGCCCGTCCTGATCGAGGGGCCCGCCGGCACCGGCAAGACCCAGCTCGCCAAATCGGTCGCCGAGTTCACCGGCGCTCGCCTGATCCGCCTGCAGTGCTACGAGGGCCTCGACGAGAGCAAGGCGCTCTACGAGTGGAACTACAAGAAGCAGCTGCTCCGCATCCAGGCCGACCGGCAGTCAGACGGATGGAACGACCTCCACGACGACATCTTCAGCGAGGAGTTCCTGCTCACTCGCCCCCTGCTCGAGGCGATCCGCGCGAGCGAGCCGGTCGTGCTGCTCGTCGACGAGGTCGACCGCGTCGAGATCGAGACCGAAGCGCTGCTGCTCGAGATCCTCTCCGACTACCAGGTCTCGATCCCCGAGCTCGGCACGGTGAGCGCCACGCAGATCCCCCTCGTCTTCCTGACCTCCAACAACACCCGTGAGCTGTCCGAAGCGCTGAAGCGGCGCTGCCTGTACCTGCATGTCGACTACCCCGACCTCGAGCGTGAGAAAGAGATCGTGCTCACGAAGGTGCCAGACATCAGCGAGAACCTGGCCGACCAGGTCGCCCGCATCGTGCGGTCGATCCGCCAGCTCGAGCTGAAGAAGGCCCCGTCCGTCTCGGAGACCTTGGATTGGGCGCGCACCCTCGTGCTGCTCGGCATCGACTCGATCGACGCTCAGCAAGCGAAGGAGACGTTGCACATCTTGCTCAAGTACCAGACAGACATCGCGAAGGCGGCAAAGGAGCTCTCGGTCGATGCGGGCAAGAGCTGAACGGCCGGTGCGGCACAGCACCCGGCTGCGTCTCGGCCTCCTCGCGCTGGTCGTCGGCGTCGCTCTCTTCGTCAGCGCCTGCCTTCCGCCGCCGGGCATCAGGCCCGACGCGAACGGCGCCTGGCACCCTGACTACCTCCCGTATCAGGGCGTGGGCACCTGGGCTGACGCGTACGACTACGTCGACGGCTACCAGACGACAGGCAAGCCCGCACCGCTCCACACCGACGTGCTGACGAGCATGGCTCAGCAGGGCGTGAAGACGATCTACCTGCAGGCGGCCAAGGAGGATCCCCGCTCACCCGGCGACCTCATCGACCCGAACCTGCTCGGCCAATGGGTCACCACCGCGCACAGCCTCGGGATGAGCGTCGTCGGCTGGTACCTGCCCACGCTGACGAACCCGGACCGTGACCTCCAGCACCTCATGGCCATGTTCAACTTCCAGGTGAACGGCCAGACGCTCGACGGCATCGGCGTCGACATCGAGTCGCGTGTCGTCACCGACGTGAACGATCGCAACAACCGGCTCGTCAGCCTCTCGCAGCGACTTCGGGCTCAAACCGGCACTTCCGTGCTGTCCGCGATCGTGGTGCCGCCCGTGGTGATGGACGTCATCAACGTGAACTTCTGGCCAGGCTTCCCGTGGGCGAGCCTCGCGCCTTACTACAACGTGTGGATGCCGATGGATTACTGGACCGGCCGCACGCAAGCGTCGGGCTATCACGACGGGTATCGCTACACCGTCGACAACATCACGCTGCTTCGCCAGCACATCAACAACCCCAGCGCGATCGTGCATCCGATCGGCGGCATCGCCGACACCTCGACTGACGACGAGATCAGGGGGATGGTGCAGGGCGCACAGGAGCAGGGCGCGATCGGTTGGTCGATGTATGACTGGAACACGACGCGCCTGACGTCGATGCCGGTCATCCGCGGTCAGGGCTGAGTCGCGCGGTGCTCGAGCTGCTCGGCGGGTTCATCCAAGAGCTGCGGGCGGCGGGACTGCCCGTCTCGCTCACCGAGAACCTCGACGCCATGGAGGCGGTGAAGCACATCCCGATCGAGGATCGCGACGCGTTCAAGTACGCGCTCGCCGCCACGCTCGTGAAGAACAACGCGCACTGGCGCGCATTCGAGACCGTCTTCGAGGTGTACTTCTCGTTGCGGGGCCCCGAGTTCCAGGTCGACGGCGAGGGCGACGGCGACCAGTGGGGCGAGATGCAGCCGGGCAAGCAGCAGCAAGGCGGCCCGGGCGGCGCCATGGAGCAGCTCACCCCCGAACAGCTCGCCGAGATGCTCTACCGGGCCTTGCTGAACGCGGACGAGGCGATGATGCGGGCGCTCGCCCGGCAGGCCGTGAGCCGGTACGCAGGGATGGAGCCCGGGCGTCCGGTGGGGGGCACCTACTACCTCTACCGCACGCTTCGGAACCTCGACCTCGACGGCATGCTCGAGAAGCTGATGGAGTCGGCTCGCCAAGAGGTCGGCGGCGACATGACGGCCCTCGAGGAGCGCCTCGAGCGCGACGAGTTCGAGACGCGCATCGAGCAGCTGAAGAAGGAGATCGAAGCCGAGATCCGTCGGCGGCTGGTGGCCGACCGCGGTGTCGAAGCGATGGCCAAGACGCTGCGCAAGCCGTTGCCCGAGGACGTCGACTTCATGCATGCCTCGCGCGACGAGATGGCCGCGCTGCGCCGTGCGCTCTACCCCCTCACCCGCAAGCTCGCGGTGCGCCTCGCCCGCAAGCGTCGCCACGGGCGCAAGGGCCCGCTCGACTTCCGCAACACGGTTCGCCATTCGCTGTCTTACGGCGGTGTGCCGGCCGAGCCGAAGTTCCGGTACCCGCGCCCAGCGAAGCCCGAGATCATGGTCGTCGCCGACATCTCCGGTTCGGTCGCGGCGTTCGCCCGCTTCACCCTCCACCTCGTCTATGCGATCAGCGGCCAGTTCTCGAAGGTGCGCGCGTTCGTCTTCATCGACGGCATCGACGAGGTCACGAGCTACTTCGAAGGCGTCGAGGACATCACCGAGGCCGTGCATCGCGTGAACACCGAAGCCGACGTCGTGTGGGTCGACGGTCACAGCGACTACGGCCACGCGCTCGAGGTCTTCTGGGAGAAGTGGGGTCGTGAGGTCGGACCCAAGACGACGGTGATCCTCCTCGGCGACGCGCGGAACAACTACCACGCCGCTCAGTCGTGGGTGCTCAAGGAGATGCGTCACCGCGCTCGCCACGTGTACTGGCTCAACCCTGAGCCCCGCTCTTACTGGGACACCGGCGACTCGATCATCGGTGAGTACGGCGTCCACACCGACGGTGTCTTCGAGTGCCGCAACCTGCGGCAGCTCGAGCGGTTCGTCGAGAACCTCGCCTGAGCACCCGCACGTGACCCGCCTCCTCCTGATCCGCCACGGCGAGTCTCAGGTGTACGTGGACGGCCTCGTAGGGGGTCTGGCGACGTGCAATGGCCTCTCCGATCTCGGCCGCCGCCAAGCGGCCGCGCTGCGAGACCGTCTGGCCTCGACCCACGAGCTCGACCGGGTCGACGTGCTGATCGCGAGCACGTTGCCGCGCGCCCGCGAGACCGCGGAGATCATCTCTCCTGCGATCGGGAACCTGCCGGTCATCGAGGACGAAGACGTGTGCGAGATCCACCCTGGCGAGGCGGACGGCCTGGCCTACGACGACTACGTCGCGAAGTACGGCTGGCGCGACATGGAGGCCGATCCCGACCTCGAGCTGTCGCCGGGCGGGGAGAGCATCGCGGCGTTTCACCAACGCGTCGGCGTTGCCTTGATCCGCATCGCGACGGCGCACCCCGAGCAGACCGTTGTGATCGCCTGCCACGGCGGGGTCGTCGACGTGGGCCTGCGCACGTTGCTCGGCCTCGGCATGGTCGGCGGGTTCGACCTGTACACCGAGAACACGTCGCTGACCGAGCTCGTGCTCGTCCCAGCGACCGAACGTCGACCCCAGCGGCGGTGGCGGCTCGTGCGCTACAACGACGCCTCGCATCTCGCCGTCGTGCGCTGAACCGTCAGGTCAGCTCAGCCCTTCGATCATCAAGTCGTAGAGGTGGAAGAGCGCGGGGCGATCGTGCGCTTCCCGCACCATGAGCGCGAGTCGCCGGCTGCGCTGCACGAGGTCACGCGCGCTGCGTCCCGGCCAGGGCCGTGGCAGCAGCTCGGGGGGCAGGAACGGGTCGTTGCGCGTGCACTCGGACATCGCGACGGCCATCACGAACGCGAACGGCAGGAAGTGGTCGTCGTTGAACCGCTCCTTGCGGCGACGCATGTCCTCGAGCTGCTCAGGCACGTGCTTGTGCTGCTCGATGAACGTCTCGTAGGCGGCCGCGACGTCGTCGAGCGGCCACAACGTCCGGGCGAGCTGGCGCGGGTCACGCACGCCGCCGACCTCGAGCTCGTCGGTCGTCGCGAGCCAGAGGTGCTCTTCGACGCCCAGGCGCTTCGCTTCCTGCCTCACCGCGTCGTGCCACGGATGGGGTGACACGTAGACGCCTCCCTGCAACGCGGCGCCCCCGAGGGCGACGATGCGATCACGCAGCTGATCGCGCGCGGCTCTGCGGTCTTCGGGCACGGCGAAGGCGACGAGATGCCACATGCGGTCCCAGCCTCGGCCCGCGGCGTCCTGCTGATAGGCGGTACGCGTGCGCGCCCAGCCGGTCTCGAGCTGCGCCATGCCCGCCTCGGTCGCCTCGTAGCGAGCGCTGCGACCCTTGCCGTGCTGGATGTAGAGGCCTTCCTTCACCAGCCGCCGCAGGCACGACCGCACCTGCTCAGACGACTGCCCGCACGCCTCGGCGACCGCGTACAGCTCTGACGCCACGATCTCACCGTCGTCGTGGCGCATGCCGGTGACGAGGACTCTGGTCGGGATCGGAACGGTCGTCCTCGCCACGACCGAACTGTACCCGGCCGGACTGATGCGGTCAGAGGCCTCGCCGGGCCTGCCAGCCGTACCAGAGCAGCGCGGCGAGCACGATCACGAAGAACGCGAGGACGAGCATCGACGAGTTGTTGCTCACCGTCGATGCCAGCACGACGTCGAGCTGCGTCGTGATGACCGGGCCGCAGTGCGCGACGACCTCGAGCCGGCCCGGATCGACATCGGGCACGTCGATCGGGGTCGAGAAGGTGCCGTCGGACTTCGCGGTCGTCTCGCCGACTTGCTTGCCGTCGATCTCGAGGGTGACGGTCGCGCCGGGGTCGCACCCCTTGCCGGTCGCGGTGACGTCGCCGCCTGGCGTCACCGACGGCTTGTCGAGCACCAGGTCGCGCACCTCGGCCAGCGTCGTCGTCGGCGCCGTTGTGCTCGGCGGCAGCGTGGTCGTCGTGGTGGTCGCCGCCGTCGTGGTCGTGGCGATCGTCGTGGTCGTCGTGGTCGCCTTGGCGGTGGTCGTCGTGCCCTTGGCGGTCGTCGTGGTGGCCTTCGCCGTCGTGGTCGTCGGCTTCACGGTGGTCGTGGTCGTCGGAGGAGCGGTCGTCGTGGTCGCGATCGTGGTGGTAGTCGTCGACGTCGTCGTAGTCGTCGTCGCGGTTGTGGTCGTGGGTGAGATGACGAGGAACTTGGCGGCTCCGACCTGTCGTTGCCGTCCTGTCGCTGGCATCGCCGCAGAACGACAGGACGTCGTAGCTGCCTGGAGGAGCGTTCAGCGGTACCTGGGCGCTCACGCTTCGTGTTGATGCGGAGAAGTTGCGTCGTCGACGCCCTCCGGGACGCCGAAGAACGTGACCGACCAAACGGGACAGAACCTGTCGGGCGAGACGTCTTGCGACGCCGTGAAGGACGATCCCGCAAGGCCCTCGCTCGGATTGACGTTGAGAGGTCCCGGCGGTGGAGGCGCGGTGGCCGCGAGGGCGGGGGCGGCGGACAGCGCCACGACCATCACGGCGGCGACTGCCGCGACCGCGCGCTTCATGCGCATGGGAGCAGTCTTCGACTCATGGGAAGAAGTCTTCCCTGCGCGCGTGGCAGGCTCGGGGCATGCCCTCCAACGAGGTCGTTCTCGTTCGTCATGGTGAGACCGAGTGGGCCAAGCTCGGGCGTCACACGGGCCGCACCGACATCCCTCTCACCGATGAGGGCCGCGCACAGGCGGAGCTCGCCGGTCGCCGCCTGATCGGCCGCGAGTTCGCTCTCGTGCTCACCAGCCCGCTCTCGCGCGCAGCCGAGACGTGCCGGCTCGCCGGGTTCGGTGAGCAGTCCGAGACCACCGACGACCTTCTCGAGTGGGACTACGGCGACTACGAGGGCAGGCGCACCGTCGACATCAGGGTCGACCGTCCGGGATGGACGCTCTGGGCAGACGGCGTCCCAGGGGGCGAGACCGCCAGCGAGGTAGGGGCGCGCGCCGACGAGGTGATCGCGCGCGCGTTGGCCGCACCTGGGGACGTCTTGCTCTTCGCCCATGGGCATCTCCTGAGAGTCCTCGGCGCAAGGTGGCTCGACCTTGAGCCCACGGCGGGCAGACTCTTCGCCTTGTCGCCCGCGACGCTCTCCGTGCTGGGGTTCGAGCGGGAGAACCGGGTGTTCCAACGGTGGAACGACATCTGCGACTCGGTCGCGGGTGCGCTCCCCTCGATGGGAGATGGTGAGTGATGGATGTCGAGACCTTCGCCCCGAAAGAGCTGCCCACCGCGTCGGCAGGCTGGATCGCGGCGCGGGCCGAGCCGGCGATCGCCGAGCGAGGGCGTTTCACGCTCGCGGTCAGTGGCGGATCGACGCCCGCCGCGATGTTCGCGGCGTTCGCGGCGCTCGATCTGCCCTGGAGTCAGATCCACGTGTTCCAGGTCGACGAGCGAGTGGCGCCCGATGCCGATCCCGATCGCAACCTCGGCGACCTGAAGGCGAACCTCCTCGACCTCGTGCCCGTCGTACCCCATCTCATGGATGTGACCGCGAGCGACCTCGTCGCGGCGAGCCTGCGCTATGCGGAGGAGATCGAGAAGGTCACTGGCGACGGCGTGCTCGACGTCGTGCACCTCGGTCTGGGCGACGACGGGCACACCGCGTCGTGGCCGCCCGGCGATCCCGTCATCCACGTGCGTGACCTCGACGTCTCGATCACACAGCCCTACCGAGGCCGGGTGCGGATGACGCTCACCGTGCCCGCGGTGAACAGGGCCCGCGACGTGATGTTCCTCGCCGCCGGAGACGGAAAGCGCGAGATGGTGAAGCGTCTTGTCGCGCGCGACCCGAGCATTCCGGCGTCGCATGTCCGCGACGATGCGACCCTGTTGATCGACGAGCTCGCCGCCAAAGATCTATGACCTCGTTCGGTCTCGAGACCGACGTCGTCGATCGCGCTGCCCGAGATCGTGCGGTCGAGCGATTTCGATCCGCAGGCATCGCCCTTCCGACGTTCGCGCAGCTGGCCGACCCGCGTGCTGCGCCGGCGTCGGTGGCCACCCGGCTCGCAGGGGTCGGTCCGGACGATGCCGACGCGGCGAATCTCTTCCGCGTCCACTGGTTCAACGGGATCGATCGCACCTCTCGTGCGGAGGTCCCCGGCCATCTGGTGGTGCCGTCGGCCCTCACCGGTGTCGACGCGACGATCGTGCTCGCGTTCGGCGACCGGTTCCCGATGATCGGCGCTCACAAGGTGCAGGCCGCGTACGCCTGTCTCGCGCCGCGCGTCGTCACGGGCCAGTTCGACCCGACCGCGCATCGCGCCATCTGGCCGTCGACCGGAAACTACGCACGTGGGGGAGTCGCGATCTCCCGCATCATGGGTTGCCGAGGCGTGGCAGTGCTTCCCGAGAACATGAGCCGTGAACGGTTCGAGTGGCTCGACGCCTGGGTGACCGATGCGGCCGACATCATCCGCACGCCCGGGTCCGAGAGCAACGTCAAGGAGATCTACGACGCGTGCGCCGAGCTCGCTCGTGACTCGGCCAACGTGGTCCTCAACCAGTTCTGCGAATTCGGCAACCACCTCGCGCACCGTCTCGCGACAGGTCATGCGATGGAGGCGATCGCCGCCGCACATCCCGAGCTGCGCGTTCGAGCGTTCGTCTCCGCATCGGGATCGGCAGGCACGCTCGCCGCCGGCGACACGTTGAAGGAACAACACGGCTCGCTGACCGTCGCCGTCGAGGCGCTCGAGTGCCCCACCCTCCTGCGCAACGGCTTCGGCGAGCACAACATCCAGGGCATCGGCGACAAGCACATCCCCTACATCCACAACGTCATGTCGACTGACATCGTCACTGCGGTCTCTGATCGCTCGACCGACGCGCTCGACGTGCTCTTCAACACCGACGAAGGCCGACGCGAGCTCGCTCGCCGCGGTGTCGCCGACGACGTGGTCGACTCGCTTCGGCACCTCGGCCTGTCGTCGGTCTGCAACCTCGTCGCCTCGATCAAGGTCGCGAAGCGGCTGGGGCTCGGCGAGGGCGACCTGGTGCTCTCGGTCGCGACCGACGGCGCGGCCCTCTATGGATCAGAGCGGGCGAAGACGACAGCTCGGCTGTGGCCAGACGGCTTCGACGCACGCGCCGCGGCGGAGGTTTTCGCCGAGCACCTCGCAGGCATCTCCGATGACCATCTGCTCGAGTGCGCCACCGAGGACCGCAACCGCATCTTCAACCTCGGCTACTTCACGTGGGTCGAGCAGCAGGGCGTCGCCCTTGCCGACTTCGAGGCGCGGCGGTCGCAGGCGTTCTGGGCCGCCCTGCTCGCCCTCCTGCCGAAGTGGGACGCCGCGATCGACGAGTTCAACGACCGGACGGGCGTCCTCAGTTCGTGGTGATCTCGTGCGCGGGCTGTGGCTGGCCCGCATCCCCTCGCTCCGACACGCCGTTTCGGTGTCCACGGTCGGGTCGGGCCGATGATGACGTCGATCACGTGCTCGTCCGCCGGCTCCCTGCCGGAGCGCTGTGGCCGGCGAGCGGCGAGCGCAACCCCTTCCTGCGCTACCGCACCCTGCTCTCCGCGTACGACCGGGCGAGCGACGACTCTCAGCTCGTCGACGTCATAGAGCGGCTCGACGACGCAGTCGCAGGCGTCGCCGGCCGCGGCTTCGTGACCACTTCGTTCGATCGCAACGACGATCTCGGCGCGTGGGTGAAGGACGAGACCGCCACTCCAGGCGGCTCCCACAAAGGACGCCACCTCATGGGCATCGCGATCTGGCTCGAGGTTGTCGGGATCGAGCGGTCGCGTGAGCTCGCCGTCGCGAGCTGCGGCAACGCCGCGCTGGCCGCCGCGGTCATCGCACGCGCGTTGAGACGTCCGCTGCGCGTGTTCGTGCCGACATGGGCGGACGACTCGGTGGTCGCGCGTCTGCGCGAGCTCGATGCGCAGATCGAGGTGTGCCTTCGCGGCGACGACGACCCTCCGGGCGACCCCTGTGTGTTCCGGCTGCGCGAGGCCGTAGCCGCGGGCGCGATCCCCTTCTCCTGTCAAGGTCCCGACAACGGCCTCACCATCGACGGCGGGCGCACGCTCGGCTACGAGCTCGCCGATGCGGGAGCTCCGCTGGACCACCTCGTCGTGCAGGTCGGAGGCGGCGCGCTCGCGTCGAGCGTCGCGCAAGGGCTGGCCGACGCGGTCGCGCTCGGCGCCATCGCATCGATGCCGACGATCCACGTCGTGCAAGCCGAGGTGCACGCGCCGATGGTGCGGGCGTGGCAGCACCGGCGTCCCGATGCTCGACACCACCGACACGACGTGATGTGGCCGTGGGAGCCGCCGGGAACCAGCGTCGCGACCGGCATCCTCGACGACGAGGCCTACGACTGGGCTGCGGTCCTCGACGCGCTCGAGCGCACAGGTGGCACCGCGATCACCGTCACCGAGGGCGAGCTGCGTGCGGCGAACGAACGGGCTCGAGCGGCGACGGGCATCGAGGCGAGCACGACAGGGACGGCGGGGCTCGCCGGGCTCGAGGCCTTGCGGCGCGCGGGCGCCATCAACCCGAACGACACCGCAGCCGTACTGTTCACCGGATGACGGAAACCCAGATCCTTTTCGAGGGCTTGTCGTTCGGCGAAGGGCCCCGCTGGCACGACGGACGCCTCTGGGTGTCCGACTTCCACACCCACCGCGTGCTCGCCATCGACGACGCCGGCGAGGGCGAGACGATCGTCGAGGTGCCCAATCGGCCATCGGGCCTCGGGTGGCTTCCCGACGGCCGGCTGCTCGTCGTCTCGATGACCGACCGCAAGCTGATGCGACTCGATGCGAGCGGTCTCGTGGTGCACGCCGATCTCGGTGGCATCGCGACCGGAGACTGCAACGACATGGTCGTCGACCAGCACGGCCGCGCCTACGTGGGCAACTTCGGCTACGACTTCGCGGGTGGCGCTGCGCTCCAGCTGGCCACGCTCGCGCTCGTGAGCCCCGATGGCGAAGTCACAGCCGCTGCCACGGAGCTCGCGTTCCCCGAACGGCACTGTCATCACCCCCGATGACTCCACGCTGATCCTCGGCGAGACGATGGGGCGCCGGCTCACCGCGTTCGACGTCGCCTCCGACGGCACGCTCGCGAACCGCCGCGTGTGGGCCGAGCTCGGCGACGTGACGCCCGACGGCATCTGCCTCGACGAGGCCGGCGGCATCTGGGTCGCGGATCCGACGAACTCCCAGTGCGTCCGTGTCGTCGAAGGGGGAGAGGTCACCGATCGCATCCCGACCTCGCAGGGCTGCTTCGCGTGCATGCTCGGCGGCCCCGATGGGCGGACGTTGCATCTCATCACCGGTCAGCTCACCGGCAACGTCGATCGTCTCGTCGCGGAGCCGCCTGGCCGAGTCGAGACGGTGCGCGTCGACGTCCGGGGCGCGGGTCGACCGTGACCACCTACGCTGCGGCGATGGACAACGACGTCAAGCTCGGCATCGACATAGGCGGCACGGGCATCAAGGGTGCCCCGGTGAACGTCGAGACAGGCGAGCTCACCACAGGTCGCTTCAGGCTGCTCACTCCGAAGCCCGCGACGCCGAAGGCGGTCTCCGAGATCGTCGCGGAGGTCGTGAAGCACTTCGACTACAAGGGCACGGTCGGATGCACGTTCCCCGCAGTCGTCAAGCACGGGGCCATCGAGACCGCGTCGAACGTCGACAAGTCGTGGATCGGCACCAACGCCAGGGTGCTCTTCGAAGATGCGACCGGATGCACGTTCACTGTCACCAACGATGCCGACTGCGCGGGTGTGGCCGAGATGAAGTTCGGGGCAGGTGCCGGCCGTCAGGGTGTCGTGATCATCGTGACCCTTGGCACCGGCATCGGCACCGCCGTGTTCCACAACGGCGTGTTGCTCCCGAACACCGAGCTCGGCCACATGGAGCTGCGAGGCAAAGACGCCGAACGCCGGGCGGCCGACAGCGTCCGCGAGGCCAAGAAGCTCGACTGGAAGCAGTTCGCGAAGCGGGTCGACGAGTACCTCGACCACCTCGAGGCGGTGCTGTGGCCCGACCTGATCATCATTGGCGGCGGCGTGAGCAAGAAAGGCGAGAAGTTCATCCCCCTGCTCACCCCGCGCTGTGAGGTCGTCGCCGCGGAGCTTCAGAACGAAGCGGGCATCGTCGGCGCCGCGCTCACCGCTATCGCCTGAGCGCGCGCCGGGCTCGTACCAGCTCGGCCACCGACCACGCCTGGAACGGGCAGCCCGTCGCGCCGTGGGGCGCGTCGCCGTCCGCGGTCTCGGAGACCGAGCCGAGACCCCACTCGCCCAGGTGCGCGACGAGCCCGTCGATCGACGGGGACGCGTCGCCCGTCGCGATCGCGGCGTCGACGAACGGGCCGATCAGCCACGGCCAGACAGTGCCCTCGTGGTATGCGTGGTCGCGTTCCGCTGGGACCGCCGCGATGCTGCCCGATGTACGCGGGGTCGTTCGGAGACAGCGAGCGGAGGCCGAGTGACGTGACGAGCTCGGCGCGGCACCGACGCACCACGGCTTCGGCGACCTGATTCTCGGCCGTGACGGTCGAGTTGAACGGCCCATAGGGCAGCGAGATCGCGAGCAGCTGGTTGGGCCGGATCGCGCCGTCGTCGGGGCCGAGGGTGCCCACGACATCGAGCAAGTGGTCGCCCCGGGCGAAGCGCTTGACGAAGGACCCTCGGGCGAAGTCGTGGAGCGACTGCCAGCGGCCCGTGTGACGGCCGAGCCGCCGACCCAGGTCGCTGATCGTGCCCAACGCGTTGATCCAGAGCGCGTTGATCTCGACGGCCTTGCCGGCGCGTTGGGTGACGGGTTGCCCGTCGACCCGCGCGTCCATCCACGTGAGCGCCCATCCAGGCGCGCCCTGCTGGAGCAGGCCATCGCTCGGGTCGACCTTGATGCCGAACCGCGTGCCGTGCGAGTGCGCGTCGATGATCCCGTCGAGCGAGCCGTTCAGCTTCGCGAGGATGTCGAGGTCGCCGGTGATCGCCACGTGCCGCCCGACCGCGTGGATGAACCAGAGCGTGCCGTCCGCGGTGTTGTACTCGAGGCCACCCGCATCGGCCGTGTTCGCGAGCATGCCTTCCGACAGCGTCGCCGCCGACCGCAGCAGCAGGTCGCGGCCTTCTTCGTGACGGCCCGTCGCGAGGAACAGCCCCTCGTACGAGGTCATCGTGTCGCGCGACCACTCGCCGAACCATGGGTAGCCGGCGACGACCGAGGGCCCGGTCGCTGTCGAGACGATGAACTGATCTGCGGCGCGAGCGAGGATCGCGTCGACGTCGTCGCTCGCGCGCGTGGTCGCCTCGATGCGGCCAGCGCGCGCTCGCGCACTCGTGACGATCTCCGCGGCACCCGGCGGTGCCTGGTTGAGATCGCCCGCCCAGGCGACCACGTCGGCGCAGCCTCCGGGCGAGAGCGTCGTCACGAACGTCCCCGCCGCCCACAGGTCCTCGGTGTCGGCGAGGCCGCGCTCGGCTTCCGCTCGCGCGCGCACATCCCGGTACCACGATCCGCCGGGCGCCCACTCGGGACCGCGCAGTCGATAGGCGTGTTCGAACACGAAGCCATCCGACGTCGTCTCGACCGTGGGATCGGCTCCGGCACGGCGATCGCTGTGTCCGTCGCGCCACGTGCACAGCGGCGTGATCTCGATGCGTACGGGCGACGACGCACGCACGAGTCGATGCCGCACGGCGACCGCGGGGCGACCGTGCATCATCGCGATCTCGCGCTCGAGCACGACGTCCCCGATCACCCAGCGCCAGCGCGGCACGCCATCAGCGAGTGAGAACGACTCGATGTCGCGGTAGCCGGCCGGGTCGACCACGCCACCGGCCCATTCGTCGGTGGCGAGGCGGATGTGACGGTCGCCGACGACGAGCGTCGCGTCGAGCGCGGCGAGCCCGAGCATGCGGCGGCTCACTCCTGCATCGCCGGTGCCGTTGGCGGCGCTGCCGGCGACCATGAGCAGCCCGTGGTAGCGGCGCGTGCGGAGCCCCGCGACAGTGCCCATCGCGTAGCCGCCGAGCCCGTCGGTGACCAGCCACTCGCGGGTCGCCGCCTCGTCGAGAGAGCCACAGACCTGTCGGCCGAACTCGATGATCATCGGGCGTCCTCCTCGTGCCATCATCGCCCCCCGAGGCGCCGAAGGGAAAGCGCCGTCGAGGAAGCAGAGCCATGGCATCGGACGGTTCGACGGGCGGCGCCGAGCGGCTTCGTCTGCAAGAGGCCGAGCACGGCCTGGTGCCCTGGAAGCGCTGGGGTCCGTACCTCGCGGAGCGGGCGTGGGGCACCGTGAGGGAGGACTACAGCCCGTACGGCACTGCCTGGGAGTTCTTCCCTCACGACCACGCTCGGTCCCGCGCCTACCGCTGGAACGAGGACGGCTTGGCCGGCTGGTGCGACGACCGTCAGACGCTCTGCCTCGCGCTCGCGTTCTGGAACGGGCGCGACCCGATCTTGAAGGAGCGCATCTTCGGGCTCACGGGGAACGAGGGGAACCACTCCGAGGACGCGAAGGAGTACTGGTGGTTCGTCGACTCGACGCCGACGCACTCGTACCTGCGCTGGAGGTACCACTACCCGCAGGCAGAGTTCCCGTACGGCGACCTGGTCGCGGAGAACGGACGACGCACCAAGCTCGATCCGGAGTACGAGCTCATCGACACCGGGGTGTTCGCCGACGATCGCTACTGGGCGATCGAGGCCGAGTTCGCGAAGGCGACGCCCGACCATGTGTACGTGAAGGTGACGCTCACGAACGCCGGGCCCGACTCCGCGACGATCGATGTGCTGCCGACCCTGTGGTTCCGCAACACCTGGGCGTGGGGGATCGACCCGCGTAGGCCGTCGATCTCTGTCGAGGCCGGATACGTCATCGCCGAGCACCACGAGCTGGGTCGGTACGTCCTCGAGCTCGAAGGCGATCCGGACCTCCTTTTCTGCGACAACGAGACGAACGCACAGCGACTGTTCGGGATCCCGTCGCCGCCATTCCCGAAAGATGGTGTCAACGACCACATCGTCCACGGCACCGCGACCGTCAACCCCGACCGCGTCGGCACCAAGGTGGCTGCTCGCTATCGGGTCACTGTGGAAGCCGGCGGCAGCGCGGAGGTGTGCTTCCAGCTCGGGCCCGCGTCGAACCGCGAAGAGGACACGTTCGACGAGATCATGACCGCTCGGCGCGCCGAGGCCGACGCGTTCTACGCGCGCATCACGCCGGCGGGAGCGACAGAGGACGAAGCACGGGTGCTCCGGCAAGCCTTCGCGGGGATGCTCTGGTCGAAGCAGTTCTACCACTACGACGTCGAGCGCTGGCTCGACGGAGACCCGTCGATGCCGCGGCCACCACGCGAACGGCTCAACGGGCGCAACAAGGACTGGCGCCACCTCGACAGCCTCGACGTGCTCTCGATGCCCGACACATGGGAGTACCCGTGGTTCGCGTCGTGGGACCTCGCGTTCCACTGCGTCGCGCTGGCGCATGTCGATGCCGACTTCGCCAAGCGACAGCTCCTCCTCCTTCTGCGCGAGTGGTACCAACACCCGAACGGCGAGCTGCCCGCGTATGAGTGGGCGTTCAGCGACGCCAATCCGCCGGTGCACGCCTGGGCCGCGTTCCAGGTGTTCCGCATCGATGGGCAGCGCGACTTCGGCTTCCTGAAGCGGGTGTTCCACAAGCTGCTCATCAACTTCACCTGGTGGGTCAACAAGCAGGATGAGGCCGGCAACAACGTCTTCGAGGGCGGGTTCCTCGGTCTCGACAACGTCGGGCCGATGGACCGGTCCGCCGCGATGCCGCCGGGCGAGATCCTCGAACAGAGCGACGGCTCGGCCTGGATGGCGCGCTACTGCCTCGATCTGCTCGAGATCGCCATCACACTCGCGATGCACGACCGCGCCTACGAGGACGTCGCGACGAAGTTCTTCGAGCACTTCACCTACATCGCGACCGCGATGAACGACCAGGGCCTCTGGGACGAGAAGGACGGCTTCTACTACGACGTGCTGCGCACTCCGGACGGCACCTCGTTGCCTCTCAAGTGCCGCTCGATGGTCGGCCTGATCCCGATCACTGCGGCGATGGTCCTCGAGGACGAGGTTCGCTCGAGGCTTCCCGACTTCGCGTTCCGGATGTCGTGGTTCGAGCGCAACAAGCCCGAGTACGCCGAGGTCATCGCCCACACCCAGGTCGCGGGGCGCGAGTCGCGCCGTCTGCTGTCGATCGTCGGGCCGACCCGACTCCGGCGCATCCTCGAAGCGACGCTCGACGAGCACGAGTTCCTGTCGCCTCACGGCATCCGCAGCCTCAGCCGCTTCCATCTCGAGCATCCCCTCGAGGTGACCATCGGGGGGGTCGAGGCACGGGTCGACTACGAACCCGCGGAGTCGCAATCGGGGTCGTTCGGCGGCAACTCGAATTGGCGCGGGCCGGTCTGGATACCCGTGAACTACATGCTCGTCGACTGCCTCCGCCGCTATCAGCGGTACCTCGGCGACGACTTCACGATCGAGCTGCCCACCGGCTCGGGCAACCACGTGACCCTCGGCGCGGTCGCGGACGAGCTGACAGATCGGCTCGTCTCACTGTTCCTGCTCGACTCGCGCGGTCGCCGTCCGTGCTTCGGCGACGTCGAGAAGATGCAGACCGACGCCTCGTGGCGCGATCACTTGCTGTTCCACGAGTACTTCCACGGCGACAACGGCAAGGGGCTCGGTGCGTCGCACCAAACGGGATGGACGGGCCTCGTCGCCAACATGATCCTTCGACGGGCACGGTCAGCGAGTAATTTCGGACGGTGAGCTATCCCCGCAAGTGGCTGACGGGCTCGATCGCCGGTGGTGTCGCGCTCGGACTCGTGGTCGGCTTCTCGGTGAAGGCGACCAGCGGGGGTGACGACAACAAGACCAACGTCGACACCGGCACGACGGTCGTGGCGCCCGAGACATCGGCCGCGAACGGCGACACCACGGTGACCGTGCCCGCCTCTGGCGGTGACACGACCGCGACGACGCCGACGACCCCGACCACACCAGGGGCCGTGCAGACGACCCCGGTGCCCGCGCAGCTTCCGGTTCTGACCACTGCGGCCGCGCCGGCGCCCACGCGGCGGCGACCAAGGCCGACGACGACTGTGCCGCCGCCGCCTCCCCCGCCTCCGCCTCCCAAGACGACGACGTTCGTGACGCCGCCGCCGATCCAGATCGGCTCTTAGCGCCTGAGCATCTCCGCGATGCGGTAGGCGAGATCGAGCGACTGGCGAGCGTTCAGGCGCGGGTCGCACATCGTCTCGTATCGGTCGTCGAGCTGATGATCGAGGATCTCCTCGGCGCCGCCCAGGCACTCGGTGACGTCGTCGCCGGTCAGCTCGACGTGCACTCCGCCGGGCCACGTGCCCTCCGCGGCGTGCGCCCGAAAGAAGGCGCTGATCTCCGCGAGCACGTCGTCGAAGTGCCGCGTCTTGCGGCCGGACGAGCTCGTGAACGTGTTGCCGTGCATTGGGTCGCAGGTCCACACGACCGGATGCTCTGCGTCGGTGACCGCGCGCAGCAACGGCCGTAGCTGCTCTTCGGCGTTCGCCGCGCCCATGCGCGTGATCAGGGTGAGACGCCCGGGCACACGGTCGGGGTTCAGTCGGTCGCAGAGCGTGATCACCTCGCTCGGAGTCGCGCTCGGCCCGATCTTGCAGCCGATCGGGTTGCCGACGCCGCGCAGGAACTCGACGTGCGCGCCGTCGAGCCGCCGCGTGCGCTCGCCGATCCAGAGCATGTGCGCCGAGCAGTCGTACCACTCGCCCGTGAGCGAGTCGGTGCGGGTCAGTGCCTCCTCGTAGCCGAGGATGAGGGCCTCGTGGCTCGTGTAGAAGTCGACCTCGTGGAGCTGGGGGCTGCGGGCGAGGTCGATGCCACACGCGGCCATGAAGCGCAGCGCGCGCTCGATCTCTGACGCGATCGACTGGTACCGCTGGCCTTCACGGCTCGACGCGACGAACTCCTGGTTCCATGCTGCGACCCGAGAGAGGTCGGCAAATCCGCCCTTGGTGAACGCTCGTACGAGGTTCAGCGTCGACGCCGACTGGTGGTACGCCTGCACGAGCCGCTCCGCGTCGGGGGTGCGCGCGGCGGCCGTGGGTGCGATGTCGTTGACCATGTGCCCGCGGAACGACGGCAGGTCGACGTCGTCGATGCGCTCGGTGGGTGCCGACCTCGGCTTGGCGAACTGGCCCGCGATGCGGCCCACCTTCACGACCGGGACCCCAGAGGAGTAGGTCAGCACGACCGCCATCTGGAGGACGACGCGCAGCTTCTCGCGGATGCTCACCGCCGAGAAGTCGTCGAACGACTCAGCGCAGTCACCGGCTTGAAGCAGGAAGGCCCGACCCGCGGCCACGTCGGCGAGGGCCTCGGTGAGGCCCCGCGCCTCGCCTGCGAAGACGAGCGGGGGGAACCCGTGGATCTGCTTCAGCGCTCGGTCGAGCGCCCCCTCGTCGGGCCAGTCGGGCTGTTGGTCGGCCGGGAACCCGCGCCAGGACGACGGCGACCAGCGCTCAGAGTGCACGGAGCAAGCGTGGCCGTTCAGGGTGGTGTCGCGCAACGCAGTATCGGGAGCTTGGGGCGGCGCAATGCGCCGCCGGGTGCGCGAAGCACGCATTGTCGAGCGAAGCGAGCAGGAGCCAGCCGAAGCGAAGCGAGGATGGCGACGACGACCAGGCGTGAGATGGCCCGCCTCGCGAGCGCGTGGGGGGTCTGCGCTCGGAGGCGGGCCATGACGCCAGCCTGACGGGGGAATCAGGCGGCGAGGATGCGAGCAGCGTCGTCACGGAGACCCGTGACTGCTCGCTTGACGAGGCGCCGCGCGGCTTCGGCGGTGACACCGAGCTCTTCGCCGACCTCGCGATAGCTGCACTTCCTACCGTCGACGAGCCCGAAGCGCCGCTCGACCGCGTAACGGGCGCGTGTGTCGAGAGTGCCGAGCAGCTCGTCGAGCATGGCTCCCTCGGCCTCGGCGATCACGGCCTGCTCGGGGCCGATCGTGTCGCTCGGGACGAGGTCGCCGAGAGTGCTGTCGCCGTCGTCGCCGATCGAACGGTCGAGCGACACGGGCGTCGAAAGACGGTGGAGGCGGGCGTTCTCGTCGTCGAGCTCGTCGCCGTCGCCGGACACCTGTCGGAGCGCGGCCCGGAGGCTCGCCGAACGGTCACCGGGAAGTCGGACGAGGCTGGCCTTCTGGTCGAGGGCCCGACCGATCGCCTGGCGGATCCAGAAGGTCGCGTAGGTGGAGAACTTGAAGCCCCGGCGCCAGTCGAACTTGTCGACCGCGTGCTCGAGGCCCAAGTTGCCCTCCTGCACGAGGTCGAGCAGATCCATGCCCGGGGGGAGGGGGTAGCGGCGGGCGATGCTCACGACCAGACGGAGGTTCGCCCGGATGAACCGATCCTTCGCGGCATGGGCCACCCGTACGAGCCCTTCGAGCTCGGGGTCGTTGTTGCCGGCGTCGATTCGATCTTGTGCGGCGCGACCGGCCTCGATCGCGCGGGAAAGCTCCCGCTCCTCTTCTGCGTTGAGGAGAGAGACTTGACCAATCTCATTGAGGTACAGACCAACAGCGTCACTCATGGCGGAATCTGCAACGTGAATTACCCGCTTGTCATTCCCTTTCCACTACGCGCGAGGCGTGTCACATGCCACACGCCCCACTTTCACGGTCATCGGCCACCCCGCGCTGGACATTTACCCCGTTGGAGGGGCCGATAGCCTTCGCCTCCGTGCGACTGGGCGTGTTCGGTGGGACCTTCGATCCGCCGCACGTCGGCCACTTGGTGACCGCGGTCAACGTCCGCCACGCCCTCGCGCTCGACCGGGTCCTCCTCGTGGTCGCGAACGTGCCCTGGCAGAAGGTCGGTGAACGCACCGTCAGCCCGGCCGAGGACCGTCTCGCGATGGTCGAGGCGGCCGCCTGGGGGGTCGCCGGGCTCGAGGTGAGCCGGCTCGAGATCGACCGGGGCGGGCCCTCGTACACGGCCGACACCCTCGCGGAGCTTCGCCGAACCCACCCCGGAGCCGAGCTGTTCCTCGTCGTGGGCAGCGACGCTGCGGGTGGGCTGACCACTTGGGAGCGCGTCGACGAGGTGCGCGAGCAGTGCACCGTCGTCGTGGTCGATCGCCCCGGTGCCGAGGGTGAGCAGCCACCACCCGGCTGGCGGTGGGAGCGTGTAGAGGTGCCGCGCCTCGACGTGTCCAGCACTGACCTCAGGGCACGCGTCGCCGACGGCCGGCCACTCGACTTCCTCTTGCCCCCCGACGTCATCACGTGCATCCGCACGCGAGGGCTCTACGCGACCGTGATGCAGTCGTGATCGACGATCCCGAGGCCGCCACGACGACCGTCGCCGACGTGACCGTCGTCCCTGACGAGACCGAAGCACCCGACGCCGCCGCGACAGAGCCCAGTGCGCGCGACACGATCCGCAACACGTCGCCAGGCATGCCTCCTGTCGCGCCCCCGCCAGTCGCGATCGAGACGCCGTCGTCGCCACCGCCGCGCGGCCCGAGGCGCAAGCTGCACCGCGTCCACACGCGACCGTGGCGCACCGCGGCGATCTGGATGGTGATGCTGCTCATCGCGGTTGCGATCCCCACGCTGGGCGGCGTCGCGGCGAAGACCATCGTGGACAGCCGCGAAGGGCGCCTCGTGAAGAGGGAAGGTCGCGCGGCGGACATCGTGCTTCCGCCGACTCCTGCGCAGCTGCTCGTGAGCCTCGACGCGGCGGGTGCACCTCAGTCGATCGCGGTCGCGTCGCTCAGCCCAGGCGGGCGCGGCGGCTTCCTCATCCTCATGCCGACGCTCCTGCACGTGAACGTGCCCGGAGTCGGTGACGCCCCGCTCGGCAGCGCGTTCGCGGCGGGCGGCGCTCCGTTGCTGCGCCAGACCGTCGAGAGCCTGCTCGACGTGCGGCTCGAGCAGGTCTCGGTGCTCGACGCGTCGACGTGGCCGAAGGTGGTCGCAGGCAACGTGACGGTGTCGTTCGACGACCCTGTCGGCACACCTGGTCCTGACGGGCGGCTCGACGTGCTCTTCCCCGCGGGGCCCGCGACGTTGACCGCCGCTGACTTGCCGACCGCGTTCGGCGCGCACGCCGCCGACGAGACCGAGGCCGCACGCTTGGTGCGGTACCAGAGCCTGTGGGACGGAGTGATCACCTCGATCGCGGCGACGACCCCGCCTCCGCCGGCCACCACGACCACCGTGCCGACCGGTGATGCGCAGGTCGCGCCGCCGCCCTTGCCGGTCGAGCAGTTCATGGCCTCGCTGGCCGCCGGCGCGTACCAGGTGCAGGTGCTGCCCGTGAACGCCCTGCCGGGCGAGCCCGAGGCGTACACGTCCGACGAAGGCCCGATGCGCCTGCTTGTCGCCGAGGCGATGCCCGGCGCGGTCTCTCCGCCGACGAACAGTGCCCGCGTTCGCCTCGTGAACACGACCGGCGACCCGGCGGCGATGCTCACCGCAGCCGACCTGATCCTGCTGCTCCAGGCGAACCTCGTCATCGCGAGCGACGACAGCCTGGTGTCGGGCACCCAGGTGCTCTACGCGACGCCTGGCTTCAAGGGAGCGGCCGAATTCGTCGCGAAGTCGCTCGGCGTGGGAACGGTCGCCCAGGACGCTACGGTCGTCGACGGCATCGACCTCACGGTCGTGCTGGGAAAGGACTTCGAGGCGCAGGTCGCGAAGCACGAGGCCGCGACGCCCTCGACGTCGACGACGACTCAGGAGACGAGCACCACTGGCTGAGAAGGTGACCGAGAGCACCGTCGAGGAATGGGCCAAGCGCGTGGCCCGAGCGGCGGTGGACAAGAAGGCCGACGATCCGGTGGTGCTCTTCGTAGGTGGCGTCCTCGCGATCACCGACTACTTCGTCATCGTCAGCGGCGCGAACAGCCGGCAGGTGCGCACGATCGCGGACGCGGTCGAGGAGGAGCTCGGGCGCGACGGCGGGCCCAAGCCGCTGAGCGTCGAGGGCCTCAACGATCTCACGTGGGTGCTCATCGACTACGGCGACCTCGTCGTGCACGTCTTTCTCGACGAGACGCGTCACTACTACGAGCTCGAGCGCCTGTGGAGTGATGTGCCACGCGTCGCCTGGGCCGACCCGCTCTCCGTGCCCTGACCCCTGATCCCGCTCGCCCGAGGGGACGGCTACTCGCCGGCGGCGGCCTTTGCCTTTGCCTTCTCGCGAGCAAGCCGGCTGCGCTCGAGCAGCGCGGCAGGCACCTTCTTCGCGGCCTCTGACATCGCGTCGTCCGCGGCAGCACCGCCGCTCGACGCGGCAGGCGCGGCGGCCGCGGGCTCGTCGGCGGCGACGTCCTCGAACGACGGCGGCACCATGCCGGGCTGCCAGTAGGTGTAGAGCCCCTCGATGACCTCTTTGAGGCCGTCGGGCTCGAAGCCCTTCTTGACGTCGACCGTGATCATGTTCATGTAGACGTGCACGCCGTCGACCTTGCCGGTGTCGAGCAGCCGGCGTGCGAGCTCGTCAGTCGGACGATGCCCGGTGATCCCGGCGAGCGAAGCGAAGTGCTCATGTCCCATGCCGGTGAAGCTGCGGTTCGTCTCGAACCGGACGATGCCGGGATGGCTCGATGGCTTCTCGGTGACGGCGATCGGCTGACCCACGGCGGTGAGGGTAGTGGAGCCTCTGTGATGGGCGGCGCGCTCGGGTCAGACTGCCTGACGTGGCGGCATCCGATCCGAAGGCAGACCTCCATCGCTACCTGCAGGTTGCGCGGGAAGCGCTCGTCTGGAAGCTGGAAGGGCTTTCCGAGTACGACATCCGTCGGCCGATGACCCCGACGGGCACGAACCTGCTTGGACTCGTCAAGCACGCCGCAGGAGTCGAGCTCGGCTACTTCGGCGAGGTCTTCGGAAGGCCGAGCGACGAACCGATGCCGTGGCTCGACGAGGATGCCGAGCCCAACGCAGACATGTGGGCGACTCCCGAGGAGTCGCGCGACGACATCGTCGGGTTGTACCGCCGGACGTGGACCTACGCCGACGCCACCATCGACGCGCTGCCTCTCGACGCGATCGGTTCGGTCTCCTGGTGGCCGGAGGAGAGACGCGAGGTCACGTTGCACCGGATCCTGGTACACGTCATCGCGGACATCGACCGCCACGCAGGGCACGCCGACATCATCCGCGAGCTGATCGACGGGGCGGCCGGCCTCTCGGCCGGCAACAGCAACCTTCCGCCTGCTGAGCAGGACTGGTGGGCCGCCTATCGCGACCAGCTCGAGCATGCCGCGGGGGAGGCACGCCGTCTGTGGAGCTAACGGGATTCGAACCCGTGACCTCTTGCATGCCATGCAAGCGCTCTACCAACTGAGCTATAGCCCCGCGGCCTTTCGCCAATCGGTCATTGGACGGTACCAGTCAGGTCACCACGTTCACCATGCGACCCGGGACGACCACGACCCGCTTCACGGGGGCATCGCCGATCGCCTTCGCGACGTTGGGATCGGCCAGCGCCAGGGCCTCGATCGCAGCGGCGTCGGCGTCGGCGGCAACGGTGACGTGGGCGCGCACCTTTCCCTTCACCTGTACCGGGATCTCGACGGTGTCTTCGACCAGCAGCGCGGCGTCGGCCTCGGGGAACGCCGCGTAGACGACCGAGTCGGTGTGGCCCAATCGATGCCACAGCTCCTCTGCGATGTGTGGCGCGAGCGGCGCGACCATCAGCGCCAACGGCTCGGCGACTTCGCGCGGCGTCGTCGCTGCGCCCTTCGCAGTCACGTGGTTGTTCAGCTCGGTCAGCTTCGCGATCGCGGTGTTGAACCGCAGGTTCGCCATGTCGGTGCGCACCGAGTCGATGGTGCGGTGGAGCACGCGGCGCGTCTCGTCGTCCGCGGGAGCGTCGTCGACGCGCAGCTCTCCGGTCTCCTCGTCGATGACCAAACGCCACAGCCGCTGCAGGAAGCGATGGACTCCGACGATCGCGCGCGTCTCCCACGGTCGCTCCTGATCGAGCGGACCGGTGAACATCTCATACAACCGCAGCGTGTCGGCGCCGTAGGTCGTGTAGTACTCGTCGGGCGAGATGCCGTTCTTCAGGCTCTTGCCCATCTTCCCCATCTCGCGCCGCACCTCGACGTCGCCGAGGAAGTAGTGGCCGCCGCGCTCCTCGACCGCGAACGCGTCGACGTACATGCCACGCGGGTCTTGATAGGCCGCAGCGAGGATGTAGCCCTGGTTGTACAGACGGCGGTACGGCTCGAACGACGACGTGTGCCCGAGGTCGAACAGGATCTTGTGCCAGAACCGCGCGTAGAGCAGGTGCAGCACCGCGTGCTCGACACCCCCGACGTAGAGGTCGACGCCTCCGGGATCACCGGGGCCTTTCGGGCCCATCCAATAACGCTCGACTTCCGGGTCGACGAACGCGTTCTCGTTCGTTGGGTCGAGGTAGCGCAGCTCGTACCAGCACGAGCCCGCCCACTGCGGCATCGTGTTCGTCTCGCGCCAGTACGTGCGCGGGCCGTCACCGAGATCGAGTGTGACCTCGACCCAGTCGTGCGCGCGTGCCAGCGGCGGCTCGGGCATCGATGTCTCGTCGTCGTCGGCGAACGTCCGCGGGCTGAAGTCGTCGATCTCGGGGAGCAGCACGGGCAGCATCGACTCAGGGACGGCGATCGGCAGACCGGTGTCGTCGTAGATGATCGGGAACGGCTCGCCCCAGTAGCGCTGCCGGCTGAACAGCCAGTCGCGGAGCCGGTACGTGACCGTGCCCTCTCCTGAGCCGTTCTGCTCGAGCCACTCGATGATCTTGTGCTTCGCGTCGGCGACGCCGAGCCCGTCGAGGAAGTCGCTGTTGATCGCGGGCCCCTCGCCGACATAGGCGTCGCCCTCCCAGCCGTCAGGCGGCTGCACGGTGCGCACGATCGGCAGGTCGAACACCTCGGCGAACTCCCAGTCGCGCTCGTCCTGACCGGGCACCGCCATGATCGCCCCGGTGCCGTAGCCCATCAGCACGTAGTCGGCGACGAACACCGGGATCGACGCGCCCGTCGCGGGGTTCGTCGCGTACGCGCCGGTGAACACGCCGGTCTTCTGGCGCGACTCGACTTGACGCTCGACATCCGTGAGCGACCCCGCGGTGCGGAGGTAGCTCGCGACCGCGTCGAACGGCGTGGCGGCGCCCCCAGTCCACTTCGGGGGCGTGCCCTCAGGCCACGTCGACGGCACGAGCTCGTCGACGAGCGGATGCTCGGGCGCAAGCACCATGTACGTCGCGCCGAACATGGTGTCGGGTCGCGTCGTGAACACGGTGATCGGCTCGCGGATGGACGGCGCGGGGAAGTGGATGAGCGCGCCGTCGCTGCGGCCGATCCAGTTGCGCTGCATCAGCTTGATCGGCTCGGGCCAGTCCAACACGTCGAGGTCGTCGATCAAACGGTCGGCGTACGCGGTGATCCGCATCTTCCACTGCTTCAGCGGACGCTTGAAGACGGGGAAGTTGCCGCGATCGCTGCGGCCTTCTGACGTCACCTCTTCGTTCGCGAGCACTGTGCCCAAACCGGGGCACCAGTTCACCGGCGCTTCGTCGAGGTACGCGAGACGGAACGAGTCGACGACCTCTCGTCGCTGCACCCAGTCGAGCTTCTCCCAGTCGCGACCATCGGGAACGGCGCGCGCGCCGGACTCGAAGCTCGCTACGAGCTCGTCGATCGGGCGGGCCTTCTTCGCCTCGGCGTCGTACCAGCTGTTGAAGATCTTCACGAAGATCCATTGCGTCCAGCGGTAGTAGGTGACGTCGGTCGTCGAGATTGAGCGGCGCGGATCGTGGCCGAGGCCCAGGCGGTGGAGCTGACGCCGGTAGTTCGCGACGTTCGCCTCGGTGGTGATGCGCGGGTGCTGGCCGGTCTGCACTGCGTACTGCTCAGCAGGAAGGCCGAAGGCATCGAACCCCATGGTGTGCAGCACGTTGTGACCGGTCATGCGCAAGTAGCGGGCGTAGACGTCGGTGCCGATGAAGCCCAGCGGGTGCCCGACGTGCAGCCCGTCGCCGCTCGGGTAGGGGAACATGTCGAGCACGAAGGTCTTCGGCTTGCCCCGCATCGCCTCGAACCCGTCGGCCAGGGGGCCGCTGGGGTTGGGGGCGTGGTAGGTGCCGTCGGCGTCCCACTTGGCCTGCCAGCGGGTCTCGATCTCGTCCGCGACGCGGCCGTCGTACCGGTGCGCCGGAACATCGGGACGGACGTCGGGACGGGCGGACATGAAGGCCGAGGATACCGGCCGACCCCTGCTGGCCCTGGGCTTGATTCGGCTGGAGTGATTCGTAACCGGCCCTGCCGTGCGCAAGTCTTATGACCGTGGCGCCCACTCCTCTGATCGCTCGTATCGAGCGCGCCGCCGATCGGGGCCACGGAGCGACGTTCATCTCGAAGGACGATCGCGTCCTCGTGCCGTGGTCGCAGCTGCACGACGACGCGCGTGTCGTCGGTGCCGGCCTGCAGGCGCGCGGCATCCAGCCCGGCGACCACGTTGCGATCCTGGGCCCGACCAGCCGTCCGCTCGTGACTGCGATCCAGGCTTGCTGGATCTCGGGTGCGTGCGCCGTGGTGCTCCCGCTCCCGATGCGGATGGGATCGCTCGAGGAGTTCGTCGAGCAGACCCGCACGCGCATCCGCAACGCCGATGCCGCTCTGCTGCTCATCGATCCCGACCTCGCTCCGTTCTACGAGCCGGCTGAGGGTGACCCGCCCTCGGTGCTGCTGCCCGACCTGATGCCTGGGCGGGGACGGCCGAAGCCTGACGCGTTCGAGCGAATCGAGGACGACCTCGAGCGGCTCGCGATCTTGCAGTTCACGAGCGGGTCGACGAGCGAGCCGAAGGGCGTGATGCTCCCGCAACGCGTGCTTTGCTCGAACCTCGATGCGATCGAGGAGGCGACATCCCTCGACGTCGACGAGGACGTGCTGGTGTCGTGGCTTCCCCTGTACCACGACATGGGACTCGTCGGGTGCATGACGACGCCGATGACGACCGGCGCGGGGCTCGTGCTCGCAGCGCCGCAGGACTTCCTCGCGCATCCCGGCGCGTGGATGGAGTGGATCTCGACCTACCGCGGCACGGCGACCGCGGGGCCGAACTTCTCGTGGGTGCTCGCGACGCGCGCGCTGAAGCGGATGAGTGGGCTCGACCTCTCGTCGATGCGCATCGCGCTGAACGGTGCCGAGCCCATCGATCCCGACGCGGTCGAGGCGTTCGTCGCCGCGGCCGAGCCACATGGGTTCAGACCGGGCGCGGAGTTCTGCGCGTTCGGGATGGCCGAGGTGGCGATCGCGGGCACGTTTCCGCCGCCGATGCGCGGGATGATCTGCGACGTCGTCGATCGTCGCATGCTCGAGACCGAGCACATCGCGAAGCCGGTCGACGCGGAGGATGACGGTGCGCGGCGCCTGCCACTGCTCGGCAAGCCCGTTCCCGGCCTCGAGATCCGCATCTGCGATCAGAAGACCGGCGCAGTGCTCGGCGAGCGCGAGGTGGGCGAGCTCGAGATCTCGGGCACGTCGGTCACTCCCGGTTACTACAAGCGCCCCGACGCGACGGCCGAGCTCTTCCGCGACGGGTGGCTGCGCACCGGCGACCTCGCGTACACGCTCGACGGCGAGCTGGTGCTCTGTGGCCGCATCAAGGACGTGATCATCATCGGCGGCCGCAACCTCTTCCCCGAGGACATCGAGCGGGCGATCGGCACGATGGACGGTGTGCGGGCCGGCAACGTGATCGCCTTCGGCGTGGACGGCTACAAGGGCAAGGAGTCGGTGGTGGTCGTCGCCGAGACGCGTGCCGACGACGTCGAAGCGGTGCGCAAGGCGGTGCATCAGCGTGTGCTCGAGGTCGCAGGCGTGCCGCCGCGCGACGTGATGCTCGTGGTGGCCGGCACGATGCCGAAGACATCGTCCGGCAAGCTGCAGCGCAGCCTGTGCAAGCAGCGCTATCTGGACGAAGACCTGCAGCTCGCCTGACTCACGCCGTCGCGCGGCGCGGGCGCATGAGGTGGAGCAGCAGGGCGTAGCACGCGAGCGCTGCGAGCGTGATGAGCGACAGGACCGTGATCATGAAGATCGCCCAGCCTCGCTCCTCGCCCATCACCACGAGGGCGAGCATCAGGAACCCCGCCGCGATCCCGGCTGACTCTGCCCGAACCCGGCCGGGCACTTGCTCGGGCCGGTGGCCGAAGCGAACGCCGACCTCGTGACACGCGTTGAGCACGAGCGCGATCACGAGCATCGGTCCGCCGATGATGGAGGGACCGACGGCGAGCGGCCACCACGGGCTATCGCCTGCACCGAGTGTGTCGACGGTGAGGCCAACGAGGCACAGGACGCCGCCGGCGATCGGAAGGCCGAGCCACAGTGCCCGCGAGTGCTTGGCGCCGTCGAGATCGTCGGCGTGTCGCGCCATGTAGATCACCAGCGCGACGAGTGCTGGGATCCCGAGCAGCGGACCGAGAGCGACGAGCCCGACGAGCGCGGCGGCGGCGAGGATCGTCACGACGGCGCGGGTGCGTCCAGGATGTGTGGCCATGCCTTCCTCCACTCGGAGTCGGGGAGCGGAACGAATGAGATCGCGCGTTGTTGTCAAGAACAGCCGCGGTCCGCGCATGCCGCCGTGCACGCGCAGGTCGCGGTGCACCTGTTCCATCGCCTCGCCGAAGTCGGCGCGCACCGACTTCGGGTAGAAGCGCAGGAGGTGGCGGTACACGCCCATCAGGCTCGCTTCGGCGCGGGGGCGAACGCGGCGCGACCGCGCTTCACCAGCGACGCGAGGCGGTCGAGCTCGGCCGTCGCGGCGGCCGCTCCCGCGGGCGTGAGCCGGTAGTAGCGGCGACGTTGGTCGTCGAGCGCGGGATCGGGACGCTCCTCTGCCTCCTCGATGAGGCCCTCGGCCAGCAGCCGCTTGATGGTGCCGTAGAGCGTGCCGGGGCCCAGCCGGATGACGCCCTCGCTGAGGGCATCGACGTCGCCGATCAGTGCGTAGCCGTGGCGCTCACCCCGCCCGAGGGCGAGGAGGATGTGCAGCGCGGCGGGCTGGAGGGGTCGCGAGCTCTCTGACTCAATCGGCATCCGATATATCAGGACACGACTGAGTTGACATGTCAAGCCCCGCCTAGGCGGCCTTGAGGGCTTCGAGCACGCCGCGCCAGCGGTCGGGGTCCGTGCGGTACGGCGCGTAGAACGAGATGCGGTTGATCGCGTCGCCGTAGCGCTTGTGGAGCTCGGGAGCGATCTGCTCGGGCTCGCCGACAACTGCGAACGTGTTGAGGATCTCGTCGTCGACGAGCGTGCCCATCTTCACCCACTCGCCTTGCTTCGAGAGCGCGTTGAGCTCGTCTTGCAGGTCGCCCCAGCCGTGCAGCTCGAGCACCGGGCGATACGCCGGCGTCGAACCGTAGAACGCGATCTGCTGACGCGTGCCCGAAGCCGCGGCCTCGAGCTCCTTCTCGTTCGTGCCGGTGACGACGAACGACGGCCCAGAGATCTCGAAGCCCTCCATCGTCTTGCCCGCCTTGGCGCGACCGCGCTCGAGCGCCGGGAGCGTGACCTCACGGAAGTACCGCTCGGTCGTGAAGCCGTGGCAGATGAACCCATCGCAGACCTCGCCCGCGACCTCGGTCATGAGCGCACCGACGCCGGCGAGGAAGATGCGTGCGTCGCCGTGCGGGTTCGGCCCCGGGTTGAAGAACGGCGTCATCAGCGTGTGGCTGTAGAAGTCGCCGCGGAAGTCGAGCTTGGTGCCGTTGTTCCAGCAGTCCCAGATCGCCCGGATGGCGAGGATCATCTCGCGCATGCGTGCGGCCGGATGGCTCCACGGCATCGAGAAACGCTTCGTGATGTGCGGCTTGATCTGGCTGCCGAGCCCGAGGATGAACCGACCCTCGGACGCGGCCTGCAAGTCGTATGCGATGTTTGCCAGCAGCATCGGGTTCCGCGCGAACGCGACAGCGATGCCGGTGCCGAGCTCGATGTCCTTCGTGTGCTGTGCCGCGAGGAGCAGCGGGAAGAACGGATCGTGACTGGTCTCCGCGGACCAGATGCCGCTGTAGCCGGCCTCTTCGGCCTCCTTCGCGGCGCTTGCGGCCTTGCTGAGATCGAACCCGATGCCTCCGTCAACCTTCATGGCCGCGGACGTTAGCGCCGTCGCGGTGATCCGACCGAAGCCGAGCCAGCGAATGAGGGCCATGAGCGATCCCAAGATCCAGACCGTCCAGAAGATCTACGAGGCGTTCGGTCGGGGCGATGTCGCAGCGATCGTCGAGCAGCTGACCGATGACGTCGACTGGGCCTCCGAGGCCAGCTCGACGGCAGCACCGTGGTACGGGGTGCACAAGGGCAAGGGCGAGGTGCCCGACTTCTTCACCGCGCTCGGCGCAGCCGTCGACGTGCTCGAGTTCACGCCCCTCTCGATCGCGGCGAACGACACGGACGTGATGGTCACGATCCGGTTCGGGATGAAGTCGAAGGCGACGGGGAAGTCGGGCGAGATGGAGCTGCACCACTGGTGGCAGTTCCGGGACGGCAAGGTCTGCCGCTACCGCGGCTCCGAAGACACCGCTCTCACCGCCGATCTGCTCGCGGGCTGACTGCTCAGCCCTGTTCGCGGAGGTAGCGCTCGAGCTCGGCAGCCAGGTCGTCGCCGGTCGGGAGATCACTCGGGTTGATCGGCGCCAATGTCGCGTTGTCCGCGTTCTGCGCGGTCTCCGCGTCGGCCTGCGCCTCGAGCTGGTGGAGCATCTCCCGGTGCTCGTCGCTCTGCGCGACCAGCTCGTCGAGCCGCACCACGTGCTCGCTCGCCGCCTGGCGCAGCGAGCCGGCCCGCAAGGAGAGTCCGGCGGTCTGCCCCAGCCCGTCGATCAACGCGATCGAGGCCGGGGGATAGGGCATCGATGCGGCGTAGTGCGGCACCTGGGCCCACAGACCGACCGCGGGGAGACCGATCTCGGCGCATCGCCGTTCGATCGCGGCCTCGACGCCCGCAGGCACGTCGACCGAGTTGCGCAGGAAGCCGAGCCGCTCCGCGAGCTCCGTCGAGTTCGCCGTCGTCGACAGACGTGAAGGCCGCGTGTGCGGAGCCGCGAACGGATACGCGCCCAGCCCGACGACAAGGCGCGTGCCGAACTCGACTGCGAGCGCGACGACTTGTCCGGTGAATTGCTTCCACAGCGAGTCGGGCTCGTGTCCGAGAAGCAACAGCACGTCGCGGGCAGAGTGGTCCTTCGCCGCGTAGAGCTCGATGCCGGGCCACGTGAGGGCAGTGTTGACGCCGTCGCGCAGGTGCATGACCGGACGGCGAGCCCGGTAGTCGAGGAGCCGATCGGAGTCGAACGTCGCGATCGACGTCGGGCGCAGGTCTGCGACGAGCGCCTGGGCCGCCGCGGCCGCGCCGAGGCCGGCATCGATCCAGCCTTCGAGCGCGACGACGAGGACAGGCGAGTCGAGATCGGGACGGTCGTGCAGGGTGTAGAGGAGGGCCGGGTCGGGGTCGCTCACGACACCCGCTGCGCGATCTCAGCCGCCGTTGCGGCGGAACGCTCGACCTGCACCTTGAACATCTCGAAGCCCTCTCGGCCAGAGCCCATCGCTCCGGCCAGGTACCGGGCGTACACGCCCTCGACGATGCACGCGAGCTTCCAGAACGCGAACGAGGTGTAGAAGTCGATGTCGCTCGCGTCGCGGCCCGAGGTCTTCGTGTAGCGCTCGAGAAGGTCGGCCCGGTTCGGGAAGCCCTCGACCGCGGTCGCCGAGGTCGCGAGGCCGCCCTCCCAGTCGTCGGGGCCCGTCCAATAGACCATGAGCAGGCCGAGGTCGGCGAGAGGGTCGCCGAGCGTGCAGATCTCCCAGTCGAGCACGGCCGCGATGCGGCCCTCGCCCGAGACCATGCAGTTGTCGAGCCGGTAGTCGCCGTGGACGATGGAGGCGCCCTGCTGAGGCGGGATCCGCGCCATGAGGTGCTGGTACACCTCGTCGATCTGGGGGAGCTCGCGGGTCTTCGACTTCTCCCACTGCGAGTACCACCGCTTCATCTGCCGCTCGATATAGCCCTCCTTCCGGCCGAGCTCGCCGAGGCCCACGGTGTCAGGGTCGACATCGTGGATCGTCGCGAGCACGTCGACGAGGTCTTCGCCGGCGCGTCGGCGCGCGTCGGCGTCGAGCGCGTCGCGCACGGTGTTCGCGTCGCGAAGGATGTAGCCGTCGACGAAGCCCATCACGTAGAACGGCGCGCCGTTCACGTCGACGTCGTCACAGAAGCCGAGCGCCGGAGCGACCGGCACGTCGGTCGGCCCGAGCGCCGCGATGATGCGGTGCTCGCGGCCCATGTCGTGCGCGGTGGCCAGCACATGGCCGAGAGGCGGCCGTCTGAGCACGCGGCGCGTGCCCTGCGCATCAGTGACTCGAAACGTGAGGTTCGAGTGGCCACCCGCGATCAGGTCGTAGGTGAACGGTGGCTCGGCACCCTCGACGTGGTCGACCAGCCACTTGCCGACGCGCTCGGTGTCTATGCCCTCGGGTCCGTCGACGCGCACGCCGACACCGTAGTGCGCGGGCTCACCGCGGCGGCCCGGCCGCGCACTTTGCCCGCAGCTCGTCGTACCAGCCGCTCGGATGCGGCCAGATGCTCTCGATGACCCACGTGGCACCGGCCTCGGCGTACTCCGACGCGTCGACTCCCTCTGACGCGGTCACGACGACGTCGAACTCGTCGAGCGACCGTATCTCCGCGATCACGCCGACGACCTGTTGCACGATCTCGGGGGTCAACGGCTCGCCCGTCGGGTTCAGCGGCACGACGCCGTCCCAGCGCGCGGCCCGGCGCAACGGACGGCGATTGGGCCAGAGAGCCGCGACCCACACGGGCGGCCGGGGCTGCTGCACGGGTCGGGGGAGGAAGTGCGCGCTGTCGACGCGGTAGTGCTCACCAGCGAAGCTGCGTGGCTCACCCGACCAAAGAGCAGCGATCACCTCCAGCGCTTCGTCGAGCATCGCCGCGTGCACCTTCGCGTCGATCGGCTCGCCGAACGCTCCGTACTCCTCCTCGGCGGGCACGCCGAGGCCGACACCGAGGATCGCCTTGCCGCTGGTCATGTGATCGAGCGTCGTCACCTGCTTCGCGACGACGTGGGGACGGCGCCGCGCGAGTGGTGTGACGAGCGTGCCCAGATGCAGCGAGGTCGTGCGTGCCGCGCAACCTCCGAGCACCACCCATGGGTCGTCGACGTCGAGGTGGAGATCTCGTCGGAGGTGCAGGTGATCCCACAGGAAGAAGCCGTGCCAGCCACTCGACTCGGCGAGCTCGGCCAGCTCGATGAGCGCACCGGGCTCGCCCACGTTCGGGGCGCTGATCGCGAATCGCATGGGCCGTCTGTACACCATGACGAGACCGGGGCTGTCGCTCACCGGGGTTCGAGCGGCCGCCGATAGCCTGAGATCCATGTACGTCGACGTCACCGATGCCACCTTCCAGACCGAAGTCGTCGAACGCTCGTCGAGCGTCCCCGTCGTCATCGATCTGTGGGCGCCGTGGTGCGGTCCCTGCCGCACGCTCGGGCCGATCATCGAGCAGGTCATCGACGAGACCGACGGCGAGGTCGTGCTGGTCAAGGTGAACGTCGACGAGAACCCGCAGATCTCGCGGGCCTTCCAGGTGCAGTCGATCCCGCTGGTCGTCGCGGTGAAGGACGGGCAACCAGTCGATGGGTTCCTCGGCGCGCAACCCGAGGCCGCAGTGCGTGACTTCGTGCTGGGTCTGCTCCCGAGCGAGCAGGAGTCCGCGATGGACGCGCTGATCGCGGCCGGCGACGAATCGTCTCTTCGTGAGGCCCTCGAGCTCGAGCCCGGCCACGAGGGCGCGGTCATCGCGCTGGCCGAGCTGATGGTCGAGAAGGGGGAGCCTGACGAGGCGCTCAACCTGCTCGCCCGCATCCCCGAAAACGCGGAGACGCGGCGAGTCGCCGCGCTCGCCCGATTGGGTGACGACGCGCCCGCCACCGACGATCTCGACGAGAAGCTGCAAGCGCTGCTCGAGCGCGTGAAGGACGACGACGCCGCACGGCAGGAGTACGTCGACCTGCTCGAGGTGATGGGCGCCGACGACCCTCGTACCGCGGGCTACCGCAAGGCGCTCACCGCTCGGCTCTTCTGACGCGTGCCGATAGAGCGGCGGTCCGGGTATCGCCTCTGGATCGGGGGGCCCGTGCCCCGCGGTGCCGAAGGCATCACGATCGGGTCGACCGTGTGCGTCCGCGCGCGCTCTGCTGATCGTCCGCGCCTCGTCCGCCACGAGGTCGTCCACGTCGTGCAGTGGAGCGATCTCGGCTACCTCGGCTTCGCGCGTCGGTACGTCGGCTCGTACCTCCGCGGGCGTCTGCATGGCTATCCGCACAAGGCGGCCTACCGGCGCATCCCGTTCGAAGTCGAGGCCGACTGGGTGGCCCGCCGCTTGGAGGTAGCGTCGAGCTGAGCTTCCCCCTGCAGCCGGTGTCGTGCCGTCCGGAGAAGCCATGCCCGACCTCTTGCCCGTTCCGCCGCCTCTCGGTTGGCGCGCCCGCGTGGAGGCGCTGCTCGGCCGAGGCCCGCTGCGCACCGCACATCTCGTCTCGCTCGCCGTCGCGGCACTCGTCATCCTGGGCGCCGGCACCGCGATCGTGGTGTGGGTCATGCGCACGCCGCCCACGAGCGAGTCGGTCATCCCGCGGGCGACCGCGCCGTCGAGCGTTCCCGCCGCCGCCGACGACGGCGAGTCGATGTTGGTGCAAGCCGCAGGCGCGGTCGTGAGCCCCGGCGTCTACCGGCTCAGCGGCGACCCCCGAGTCGTCGATGTGATCGACGCCGCGGGAGGACTCGCTCCCGGCGCCGACCCGAACCGCTTGTCGCTCGCCGCGAAGGTGAGTGACGGCGAGCGCGTGTACGTGCCAGCGGTCGGCGAGGCGCTGCCGGCCGCACCGTCGGGTGCCGCCGCGGACTCGGGGCCGATCGATCTCAACACAGCCGACGAAGCCGCGCTCGATGCGCTTCCCGGCATCGGGCCCGCGACAGCGAAGGCGATCGTCGCCTACCGCGAGAGCCACGGGCCCTTCACGTCCGTCGATCAGCTGCTCGAGGTGCGTGGCATTGGCCCCGCGAAGCTCGATCAGCTCGCCGACCTGGTGCGGGTCTGACCCTCGCGCCGGTCAGCTGGCGAGGTGGAGGAGGACGCCGACGCCGGTGAGCACGCCGGCCCAGAGGCACACCGCAACCCATCCGAACTCGACGGCCCACTCGCGCCATCCGCCGACGACCTGCTGCGAGACGCGCCGTCCTGCCCACCACCCGAGCAGCGCCCACATCAACAGGCTCGTGACGACCGCGAGCACCGCGCGGACTGGGCCCACCTCGACCGGGATGCCGAAGGCGACCGCTGTCGGCACTGCGCAGAGAGCGAGCAGCGAGCCCGTGATGCCGAGGATGTTCGAGATGTGTCCGGTCGACGGGATCTGCAGCACGATTGCCGCGAGCCCGATGACGATGACCGGGACCAGCAGACCGGCGAGCCAACCGCGGCGCCGTACACGCTCACGGGTCGCGGCGAGCCCGTCGGGCAACGGCTCGGGGCGAGGCTTCGGCGCGGGTGGGGCGCTCACGACCGTGGTGGCGCGGGGCGGTGCCTTGGGGGGAGAGACCGCCATCACCTAGGCCTTGGTCATCCGGACGCTCACGACGTCGCCGTCGATGTCGACGGAGTGCACCTCGGGGCCGGTGCCGGTGTCGCCGAGGTTCAGTGACACCGCGAGCACCTCGGTCGCGATCCAGGCCTGATGCCGGCCCACGGCCTCGGTCACGACGTCGGCGCCGCCGAGCACGAGGTCGATGCGATCGGAGAGCTCGAGGCCGACGGCCTTGCGCAGGTCGTTCACGGCGCGCACGACCTCGCGTGCGGTGCCCTCCTGTCGCAGGTCGTCGTCGAGCTCGAGGTCGAGTGCGACCGCCCATGAGCCGTCTTGCGCGAGTGCGAAGTCCTGATGGCGGTCGGCGCGCACCTCGACCTCGTCGGCGGTGATGCGCTCACCGGCGAGCTCGACGAAGCCATCGCGCTCGAGCGCGGCTTGCAGCTCGCCGCCGTCGGCTGCCGCGAGCGCGGCCTTCACATCGTTGACCTTTGCTCCCAGGCGCGGCCCGAGCGCGCGGAAATTCGGCACCACCGTCCAGCTCACGAGCCCAGACAGGCTGTCGATGTCGTCGAGCGCCTTCACGTTCAGCTCGTCGGCGATCTCAGCGCGCCCCTCGTCGGAGAGCTGGGCACCCGGATGGAGGAGCAGCGCGCGCCGGAGTGGTTGGCGGACCTTCACCTTCGCCTCGGCGCGGGCCGCGCGTCCAATGGTCACGAGACGGCGCACGGCCTGCATCTCGGCAGCGAGGGCAGGATCGTTCGAACCCGCGCTCGGCCAGTCGGAGGTGTGGACCGACAGCTCGCCCGTGAGCGCGACGTAGATCTCGTCCGAGAGGAACGGGCAGAGCGGCGCGAGCAGCTGCGCGCTCGTGACGAGGCATCGATGCAGGGTCGCGTGGGCCTGCGGATCGGAGCTCTTCCAGAAGCGGGCCCGGCTACGGCGCACGTACCAGTTCGAGAGGTCGTCGACGAACGTGGCGATGCGCGTCGCAGCGGTGAGCGCGTCGAACGAGTCGAGCGCGTCGGTGACGACCTGCACCGCGTCGGCGAGCTCGCCGAGGATCCACCGGTCGAGCAGGTGCTCGGGTTTGGCGTCGGCGTTGGCATCGGAAGTCCATCCGTCGAGGTCGGCATAGGTCGCGAAGAACGAGAAGACGTTCCAGAGGGTGAAGAGCGTCTTGCGGGCACCCTCTCGGATGCCTTCGTCCGACACGCGGCGCGTCGTCCACGGCTGGCCGGCGGAGAGGAAGTTCCACCGCAGCGCATCGGCGCCGTGGGTCGCGATCATCATCCATGGGTCGATGACGTTTCCCTTGGACTTCGACATCTTCTGGCCGTCCTCGTCGACGAGCAAGCCGAGGCATACGACGTTCATGAAGGGCGTCGAGTCGAAGACGAGCGTGTTGATGGCGAGCAGGGAGTAGAACCAGCCGCGGGTCTGGTCGATCGCCTCGCAGATGAAGTCGGCTGGGAACGAGCTCTCGAACTGCTCGCGACCCGCGAATGGGTAGTGGTGCTGCGCCGCGGGCATGGAGCCCGAGTCGAACCATGTATCGATCACTGGGAGCAGTCGGCGGGCCGTCTTGTCGCATCCGTCGACCGGACACGGGAACGTGACCTCGTCGACGTGCGGGCGGTGGAGGTCGAGGCCGGCGAGGTCGCGCCCGCGAGCTGCGACAGCTCGGCGACGCCGCCGATGCACGTGTCGTGACGCGACGAGCATCGCCACACGGGCCACGGAGTGCCCCAATAGCGATCGCGTGAGAGCGCCCAGTCGACGTTCGTCTCGAGCCAGTTGCCGAAGCGGCCGTGCTTGATGTGCTCCGGATGCCAGCCGACGCGCTCGTTCTCGCGCACCATGGCTTCGCGCTGCTCCGAGGTGCGCACGAACCACGACGTCTTGGCCCAGTAGATGAGAGGCGTGCCGCAGCGCCAGCAGTGTGGGTAGCTGTGCTCGTAGGGCGTCTCCCGCTCGAGCAGCCCGCGTGACGCGAGGTCGTCGAGGAGCGTGCGGTCGGCGTCCTTCACGAAGACGCCGGTGAGGCGCGGCACCGTGTGGTCGAACGCGCCGTCCGCGTCGACCGGGTTGAGCACGGGGAGGCCCTCGGCGCGCCCGGTGTTGGCATCGTCCTCGCCGAATGCGGGAGCGGTGTGCACGAGGCCGGTGCCGTCAGTGGTGGTGACGTAGTCCGCGACGACGACCCTCGCTGCGGCTTCGTCGAGCGGCAGATCGGTGAAGGGTCGCTCGTAGTGCCACCCGACCAGGTCGCGACCGGTGAAGCGGGCGACGACCTCGCCCCCACCCTCGCCGAAGTGGCGGTCGACGGCCGCTTCCGCGAGCACGAGGTCGCGCCCGGGCGCCGCGCCGCGCAGCTGCACGTAGACGATGTCGGGACCGGCGGCGACCGCGACGTTCGAGACGAGCGTCCACGGCGTCGTGGTCCACACCAGGAGGTCGACTTCGGTCGGGCCTCCGGAGGTGACCGGGAAGCGCACGTATGCAGAGGGGTCGACGACGTCTTGATAGCCCTCCGCGACCTCGTGGCTCGCGAGCGCCGTGCCGCAGCGCGGGCAGTACGGGGTGACGCGGTGGCCTTCGTAGATGAGGCCCTTGTCCCACATCTGGCGGATGATCCACCACACCGATTCGATGTACTCGTTGGACAGCGTCCAGTACGCGTCCTTGGTGTCGATCCAGACTCCTGATCGCTCGGTGAGCGCAGCCCAGTCCTCGACGTAGCGCGAGACAGAGTCGCGGCAGCGTTGCGTGAACTCCGCGACACCGAACGCCTCGATCTCGTGCTTGTTGGTGAGCCCGAGCTCCTTCTCGACCTCGATCTCGACGGGAAGCCCGTGGCAGTCCCAGCCGCCCTTGCGGGGGACGTCGTGGCCTCGCATCGTCTGGAAGCGCGGGTAGAGGTCTTTGAAGACGCGGGCCCATACGTGATGGAGACCCGGGCGGCCGTTCGCGGTCGGCGGGCCTTCGTAGAAGATCCACGGCTCGGCCCCCTTGCGCAGCCGCTTGGCCTCGTCGACGACCTCGCGCGCCCGCCACCTCTCCAGCACTCGTTGCTCGAGCGCGACGAGGTCGAGGTTGGGATCGACCGGGCCGAACGGCATGGAGCCATGGTAGGGGAGCCCCTGCACCGTTCCCGGGCCAGTTGCGCCGTACGGTATGGGCTCCATGCACCCTGACCTCTATGACAGCGCCGGCGAGGACGCCATCGTCCTGAGAGTGCACGCGCAGCCCGGTGCGGGACGGTCGGCGATCGTCGGGCGCTACGGCGACGCGCTGAAGGTCAAGGTCGCCGCTCCACCCCAGGGCGGCCGGGCGAACGGGGCGCTGGTCACGCTCCTCGCGCACGAGTTCGGAGTGAAGGACGCGCAGGTGAGCCTGGTGGGTGGTGAGTCGAGCCGCGCGAAGCGGTTCCGCATCGAGGGTCTCGAGCTCGAACGCGTCGACTTGTTGCTCGATCGCATCCTGGCCGCCGCGGGTGACGGGGTCGACCGTCGTCCCGGTCGCGCTGGTTGAGTCACGCGACGGCGCGGCGTACAGTTCCGGACCCCTTCGGGGCAGGAGAGGACCACACGCATGGCGAAGGCAACACCGAAGAAGGCGGCCCCGGCCGCGAAGTCGACGGCGAAGAAGGCTGCGCCCGCCGCGAAGTCGACGGGCACGAAGGCGACGGCCGGGAAGGCGACGGGGGCCAAGGCCGCACCACCGGCGAAGAAGGCACCCGCAAAGGCCCCGGCCGCGAAGCAGACGGCCGCGAAGTCGGCGGGCGGCGGTAAGGCCGCTCCCGCGGCGAAGAAGGCTGCGCCCGCGAAGAAGGCTGCGCCCGCGAAGAAGGACGCAGTGAAGAAGCCAGCGCCCGCGGCGAAGAAGGCTGCGCCCGCCGCCAAGAAGGAAGCTCCCGCCAAGAAGGCCGCGCCGGCGAAGACCGAGGCTCCCGTCGCGAAGAAGGCTGCTCCCGCGAAGCCCACGCCGCCCCCGAAGCCCGTGAAGCTCGTCAGCCCCTACGACGCGAAGTTCCTCGACGCGCAGCGCGAACTGCTTCTCGAAGAGCGCGCTCGCTACACGCGCTCTGCCAACCGCCTCGCGTCCGAGGCGGCCGCGCTCGTCGAGGACATGGAGCCCGGCGACGTCCAGTTCGACGAGGAGTCGGGTGAGGGCGACACGATCGTGGTCGAGCGCGAGCGCGACCTGGCGATGAGCGCCCAGGCCCTGCAGGCGGTCGCCGACATCGACGCCGCCCTCGGCCGCATCGCCGACGGCGTGTACGGGCTCTCGATCATCTCCGGTCAGCCGATCCCCAAGGAGCGCTTGCGGGCGATCCCGTGGGCGGCCGAGCGCGTGGAGGAGAAGGTGGGCGGGCTGGGCACCACCTCGCGGTGACGTGACGGGGCGGTGACGTGACAAGCCGGCGAAGTGCCCTGACCATCGCGCTCGGCGTCGCGGCGCTCGTCATCGTCCTCGACCAGCTCACGAAGACGTGGGCGGTCAACCACCTCCGAGATCGCAACATCCACCTGTTCTGGACCTTGCAGCTGAACCTCACGTTCAACAGTGGCATGGCGTTCGGACGAGGGCGGGGCTTCGGCCCGATCATCGCAGTCGTCGGCATCTGCCTCGTCGCGGGACTCGTGCTCGGCACCTCGCGCGCCCCGACCAAGGTCGCAGCGGTCGCCGGTGGCCTGGTGGTCGGCGGGGCGATCAGCAACCTGCTCGACCGCATCTTCCGTGAGGGCAGCGGGTTCCTCGGTGGAAGAGTCGTCGACTTCGTCGACGCGCAGTGGTACCCGATCTTCAACTTCGCCGACGCGTGCGTCGTGATCGGTGGCATCCTCCTCGTCGTGGTCGGGCTCTGGAGCGCGCCGCAGAGGGTGACATCGGGCCCCGCGTGAAGAAGATCCGGTGAGCGAGGTCGTCGAAGTTCCCGCCGCGCTCGCCGGAGAGCGCCTCGATCGCGTCGTCGCGATGGTCACGGGGGTGAGTCGCGCCGTCGCCGCGTCACTCGTCGACGGCGGCGCAGTCGAGCTCGACGGGCAGGTGGAGCGGTCCGTCAAGGTCCGCGTCGAGGAGGGCGCCGAGCTGCGCGTGGAGCTCCCCGCGGACGAGTCGCACGGAGTGCAGCCCGATGCGAGCGTCGCGGTCACAGTCGTCTACGCCGACGACGACGTCGTGGTGGTCGACAAGCCAGCGGGGCTCGTCGTGCACCCGGGCGCGGGCAACCAGACGAACACCCTCGTCAACGGGCTCCTCGCTCGCTTCCCCGAGATCGCGGACGTCGGTGATCCCGCGCGACCAGGCATCGTCCATCGGCTCGACAAGGGCACCTCCGGACTGCTCGTCGTCGCCCGGTCGCCCCAGGCTTACGAGTCCCTCGTCGGGCAGCTGTCAGCCCGCACAGTGGGCCGCAGCTACGCCGCGCTGGTGTGGGGTCGCCCCGAGCCGGCCGTTGGAGTCATCGACGCGCCGGTGGGTCGGTCGAGCCGCGACCGCACACGGATGACCGTGAGCGCGCGGGGTCGTGACGCGCGCACGCACTACCGCGTCCAGACGACGTATCGCGAGCCGGCGGTCGTCAGCCTGGTCGAGTGCCAGCTCGAGACCGGCCGCACTCACCAGGTGCGCGTGCACTTCGCCGCCATCCATCATCCGGTCGTCGGCGACACCCAGTACCGCGGCGCTCGCGAGGCCATCCGCGCACCCCGGCCGATGCTGCACGCGCGAGCGCTGGCCTTCCGGCACCCAGTGACCGGCGAGCGAATCGAGCTCGAGTCACCGATGCCCGCTGACTTCGCAGCCGTGCTGGCGGGTCTGAGCGAGTGAACGCGCTATCCAACGTCCGCTGTGGGCCACGGCCGCTCGCCACGGGCCTGCGCCGCGATGTCGGCCAGGGTGTACGAGTCGAGCTCGGTGCGCATCTGGTCACCGACCACGTTCCAGATCGCGAGCAGCACGCATTGGCCCTCGTGGTCGCAGGCGCCGTCGGTGTGCGGCTGCCCGAAGTCGCCGAGGACGATCGGCCCGTCGACCGCGCTGACGATCTCGGACAGCGAGATCTCGGAGGGCGGCCGCGCCAGCACATAGCCGCCACCCACACCGCGCTTCGATCGCACGAGGCCAGCGCCCTTCAGTGCCAGGAGGATCTGCTCCAGATAGGGCTGGGGGAGGCCCGTGCGCTCGGCGATGTCCCTGACCGACGTCGGCCCCGACTCGTCGGCGTGGAGCGCGAGAGACAAGAGCGCTCTGCTCGCATAGTCACCACGAGTCGACACCCGCACGACCTCACTGTAGGACCTGAGGTCTGCTTCGCTATGGCCCTCTGTGACGAACGCGCGCTGTGACGATCCCCGTGGCTGACGGACCGGTCCTGCCGGACTACGCGGGCGCCTGCCTCTCCAACATCGTCCCCACGCTCCTGGGGCCCCGTCGCGACGAGCCGCCCGGGTGGTTCCCGTTGGTGGCGCTCGAGGCCCCGCAGGTGCTCCTGCTCGTGCTCGACGGCTTGGGCTGGCAGCAGCTCGAGCGCAACCGTGCGCTCATGCCGCTCGTGGCGAGCATGCAGGGCGGGCCGATCACCTCGGTCTTCCCGTCGACGACCGCGACGGCGCTCACGTCGATCACGACGGGCTTGCCGCCCGGTGAGCACGGGGTGGTCGGCTACCGCATCGACGTGCACGGCGACGTGCTGAACGTGCTGCGGTGGTCCACCCAGCGCGGTGACGCGCGCAGGGCGATCCCGCCCGAGTCGATGCAGCCGTTCGAGGCTTTTCTCGGGCGCCGGCCTCCCGTCGTCACGAAGGCCGAGTTCCTCGGCTCGGGGTTCTCGTCCGCGCACCTGCGGGATGTGCAGTGGCGCGGCTGGCGTGTCCCCTCCACGTTGATCACCGAGGTGCGGTCGCTGCTCGGCGCCGGCGAGCCGTTCGTGTACGCGTACTACGACGGCATCGACAAGGTCGCACACGAGTACGGGCTGAGTGCGCACTACGAGGCCGAGCTCGTGTGGGTCGACCGGCTCGTCGGCGACCTTCTCGAGGTGATGCCTCCGGGCGCGGTGCTGCTCATCACCGCCGACCATGGTGAGGTCGATGTCGGCGACAACGTGTGGCCACTCGACTCCCTCCTTCTGCCGTTCCTCGACAGCCAGTCCGGAGAAGCGCGCGCACGCTGGCTCCACGCGCGGCCTGGGAGCGCCGACGATCTGCTCGCCGCCGCGAAGGCCAGGTACGGCGGCGACGCGTGGGTCGCGAGCCGTGACCAGATCCTCGACGAGGGATGGCTCGGCCCGCGGGTCTCCGCGGCCTCGATCGACCGACTCGGCGACGTGGTGCTCGCCGCACGGGGCGACGTCGCGTTCGACGATCCGGCCGACAGCGGTCCGTTCAAGCTCATCGCGCGCCACGGTTCGCTCACAGCAGAGGAGATGCTCGTGCCGCTCGTGGCGGCAGCGCGTTGAGGTGGGCCTAGTGTGCCGAGGATGAGCGATGAGACGCTCCATCCGACCGAGGTGATCACGCCCGACGTCTCGGGTGCGCCCGACGCATCCCAGGTCGACACCGAGACGATCGAGCAGCCCGCGAAGGTGATGCGGATCGGCTCGATGATCAAGCAGCTGCTCGACGAGGTGCGCGCGACCCCCCTCGACGAGCCCAGCCGCGAGCGGCTCCGTGACATCTACGAGACGTCGGTGCACGAGCTGGCGGCGGCGCTGTCGCCCGACCTCCGCGATGAGCTCGCACGGCTGGCCCCGCCCTTCTCGAGCGACACCCCGAGCGAGGCCGAGCTCCGAGTGGCCAAGGCGCAGCTCGTGGGCTGGCTCGAAGGCCTCTTCCATGGCATCCAGGCGACGCTCTTTGCGCAGCAGATGGCCGCCCGGCAGCAGCTCGACCAGATCCGCGGCCAGCTGCCGCCCGGGCAGGGGCAGGGGCCGCCGCCAGGGGTCGAGCGGCCCGGTACGTACCTCTAGCAGTCCTGCTACGGTGCAAATCACACGCGTGTAAGTCTGTCCCCAGGCGGCCGGAACGGGCCGGAGCGGGACGAGAAGGGACACGGCCTTGGGGGACTCGTTCGTCCACCTCCACTTGCACACCGAGTTCTCGATGCTCGACGGTGCGGCCCGCGTCGACGACGTGATCGAAGCCGCGGTTGCTGACGAGCAACCTGCGGTCGGCATCACCGACCACGGCAACATGTACGGAGTCCTCGACTTCTACAAGGCCTCTCGCGAACGCGGCGTGAAGCCGATCATCGGCATGGAGGCCTACATGGCCGGCGAGTCTCGCTTCGAGCGACCGCCGCGCCGAGGTCGCATGGACGACTCGGGCGGCGAGACCGAGGGCGGCAAGAAGCTCTACTACCACCTGACCCTGCTCGCCGAGAACCAGACCGGCTACAAGAACCTCATCAAGCTCGCGAGCCTCGCGTTCCTCGAGGGCTACTACTACCAGCCCCGCGTCGATTGGGAGCTGCTCGAGCGCCATCACGAAGGCCTCATCGCGACGACCGGCTGCCTGGGGGGCCACGTGCTGCAGTCGCTGCTCGCGGGCGATGGCGACGGCGCGCTGCGCTCTGCCGCACGGCTGCGCGACATCTTCGGGCCTGACCATCTCTTCGTCGAGCTGCAAGACCACGGCATCCCCGCGCAGAGACAGACGATGAGCGGGCTGCTCGACATCGCGACGAAGCTCGGCTCGCCTGTCCTCGCGACCAACGACAGCCACTACGTGCATCGCGACGACTCGATCGCGCACGATGCGCTGCTGTGTGTGCAAACCGGCACCACCATCGACGACCCGAAGCGGTTCAAGTTCGACGGGCAGGAGCACTACCTCAAGACGGCGGCCGAGATGCGCTCGCTGTTCCGCGAGCGTCCCGACGCGTGCGACAACACCCTCTGGGTCGCGGAGCGCGCCGACGTGCAGATCGAGTTCGGCAAGCCTCAGCTCCCCGAGTTCCCGATCCCCGAAGGGTTCGCCGACGACGCCGACTACCTCCGCCACCTCGCGATGGAGGGCGCGCACGATCGGTGGGGCGAGCACCTGCACCCGACGATCGCCGAGCGCATCGCGTACGAGCTCCAGGTCATCACCGACATGGGGTTCGCTGCGTACTTCCTGATCGTGTGGGACCTGATCCGCTACGCGCGTGAGCGCGGCATCAGGGTCGGCCCCGGACGGGGCAGCGCGGCGGGGTGCGCGGTCGCGTACTGCCTGCGCATCACCGACCTCGACCCGATCAAGTACGACCTGCTGTTCGAGCGCTTCCTCAACCCCGGTCGCGTCCAGATGCCCGACATCGACATGGACTTCGACGACCGCTACCGCGACGAGATGATCCGCTACGCGGCAGACCGATACGGCCGCGACCACGTCGCCCAGATCGTCACGTTCTCGAAGATCAAGGCTCGGGCTGCGGTGCGCGACGCCGCACGCGTGCTCGGCTACCCCTATGCCGTCGGCGACAAGGTCGCCAAGGCGATGCCGCCGCTCATCATGGGCCGCGACACGCCCCTGAACGCGTGCTTCGAGCTCGACCCGAAGCACGAAGACGGGTTCAAGGCAGCGTCCGAGCTCCGCGAGATGTACGCCGCCGATCCCGACGTCAAGAAGGTCGTCGACGTCGCTCGCGGGCTCGAGGGCCTGCGTCGACAAGCTGGCATCCACGCGTCGGCGGTGGTCATCACCCGCAACGAGCTCACCGACTACCTGCCCTTGCAACGGAGGCCGGAGAACGGTCAAGACCCCGAACAGGCGCCGATCGTCACGCAGTACGAGATGCACGGGGTCGAAGACCTCGGCTTGCTGAAGATGGACTTCCTCGGGCTGCGCAACCTGTCGGTCATCGACGAGACGGTCGAGCTCATCCGTGAGCGCACGGGCGATCACGTGGACATCGACCGCATCCCGCTCGACGACGACGTGGCGCTCGCGATGCTGCGGCGGGGTGACTCGATCGGCGTGTTCCAGCTCGAAGGCGGCCCGATGCGATCGCTCATGAGGTCGCTCGCACCGACGAGCTTCGATGACGTCGCGGCGCTCGTCGCGCTCTACCGGCCAGGCCCGATGGCGGCGAACATGCACACCGACTTCGCCGACCGCAAGAACGGCCGCAAGCCGATCACCTACACGCACCCCGACATGGAGGACCTGCTCGGCGACACCTACGGGCTCATGATCTACCAGGAGTCGGTCATGCGCGTCGCTCAGCGCTTCGCCGGCTACTCGCTCTCCGAAGCGGACAACCTCCGCAAGGCGTGCGGCAAGAAGATCCGCGAGCTCATGGCGCGCGAGCGCGAGAAGTTTGTCGCCGGGTGCGAGGCGACGGGCTACGGCGAGAAGGTCGGCAACCAGCTGTTCGACATCATCGAGCCGTTCGCGGACTACGCATTCCCGAAGAGCCACTCGTACGGCTACGGGCTCGTCGCGTACCAGACCGCTTGGCTGAAGGCGCACCACCCGATCGAGTACCTCGCGGCGCTCCTCACGAGCGTCAAGGCGAGCCAGGACAAAGCGGCCGTCTACCTCGCGGAGTGCCGCCAGATCGGCATCAAGGTCCTGGTGCCCGACGTGAACGTGTCCTCGCTCGACTTTGCCGCGCTCGGTGCCGACGAAGCACCAGCGGGCACCGAGCTGCCGGCGGGCACCGTCGGCCTCATCCCGTTCGGCCTGTCTGCAGTCCGCAACGTGGGCGAGAACCTCGTGCGCCAGATCCTGCAGGAGCGGGAGAAGGGCGGTGACTTCCGCGACTTCTACGACTTCTGCGAGCGCGTCGACCCGTCGGTGCTGAACAAGCGGGCCATCGAGTCGTTGATCAAGGCCGGGGCTTTCGATTCGCTCGGTCACCCGCGCCGGGGGCTGCTTTCGGTGTACGAGCAGGTCGTCGACATCACGCTGGCCCGCCGCCGCGAGCGGGACCAGGGCGTCATGAGCTTGTTCGGAGAGGGGGGGCCGGGCGCCGAGGCGTACTCCGAGAAGGTCTCGATCCCAGACCTCGAGTTCGACAAGGCCCAACGCCTCAAGTTCGAGAAGGAGATGCTCGGTCTCTACGTGAGCGACCACCCCCTCATGGGCGCTGAGGGCATGCTGAGGCGTCGCAGCGACTGCAGCGTCGCGGACGTCGCGGAGCGACAGGACGGCGAGTCGCTGACCGTCGGTGGCGTCATCACGAACCTCGCCCGGAAGTACACGAAGAAGGGCGACCTGATGGCGGTGTTCAACCTCGAGGATCTCGGTGGGGCGATCGAGGTCATGGTCTTCCCGAAGGTCATGAGCGAGCAGGGGTTCAAGCTCGCCGACGACGCCCTGGTGCTCGTTCGAGGCCGCGTCGACGGCCGCGAGGACGTCGCGAAGCTGATGTGCCTCGACGTCACCGTCATCGAGGCGGTCGGCGACGCGTCCGCTCCATTACGGATCAGGGTCAATCCGACGAGCGCGAGCGAGCAGGTCATCGAGCACCTCAAGCGGATCCTCACGGAGCACCCGGGCGACACGCCGGTGATGCTGCATCTCGGGGAACGGCAGGTGCTTCGGCTGCCCGCACACTTCTCCGTCGACGCCGGAAACGGGCTTGCGGGGGAGATCAGGGTGCTGCTGGGGCCCGACGCCATCGTGGCCTGATCGGCGTCCGGGGTCCCCGCACGGCGCCGTCGATGGGCGCGTCCGGGCGTCGGGATGGCAGAATGGAACCTGCACCAGCGACGATCAGGGGCAGGCTGACCAATGGCGATCGATGTCGAGACGAAGGACTGCACGGCACTGAGCGACGCCGAGCTCGGTGAGATGGGTGACATCTGCACGGGTGGGTCCGCTGGTTTCGACTTCGGGCTGCTCTCCAAGCAGCGGGAGGAGTGGGTGTTGATCACCCTGGCCCGCTCTGAGGGCAAGCTCCACGGTTTCTCGTTCTGCACTCTCGAGCGCATCGGCGGCACGCCGAGCGTCCTCATCGGGCTCGCGTCCGTGAAGCGGACGTCCAAGCGCGACGCCGTGCTCAAGGCGGTCATGCACGACCAGTTCCGCCGCGCCGTGCTGGCGTTCCCCGACGAGGACGTCCTTGTCGGCACGCGCTTCGCATCGCCTTCGGGCTTCGAGGCGTTCAAGACGATGAAGGACATCAACCCTCGTCCCGGCCACAAGGCCAACGGCGAGGAGCGGGCGTGGGGTCGGCGTCTCGCGAAGCGCTTCGCGGTCGAGGGCACCTACGACGAGCACGGGTTCGCGGTGAAGGGCAATGGCGCGGTCGCCCGGGTGCTCGACCACGAGTCACTGAAGCCTGAGGCCATCCCGGCTGATGTCGCCGCCTTCTTCAAGGGCTTCAAGGCGAACCGGGGCGACTGCCTCGTGGCCTTCGGCTGGGTCATGGCCGAAGATCTCGCCAAGCTCGCCTAAGACTCCGTCGGCGCCCAGTCCGCCGGCTTCGGGTACCAGACCGCGGCCCAGGGCGCGGGCTTGAACGGCCGCCATCGCCCTTCGGGCTGGGCCAGTCGGTCCGCGATGACCGCGAGCACCGTTGGGTTGACCCCGAGGCCACTGTGGCTGCCGCGCACCTCGACGTTCTCGTGGCGCGGCGAGACGGTGTCGATGCACGTGTGCCAGCGCACGATGCCGTCGGTGCGCGAGTAGATCGCTGTGGTCGGCACCGGGACGGGCTCCCGGTCCTCCTCCTTCGCGGCGATGCGCAGCAGCTCCGCGCGATGCGCGGGCGCGAGCGACTCGTACGCACCCGAGGCCCAGCTCCGGTCTCCGTCGACCATGCGGAAGGGACTCCCCAAGGTGATGACCTGACGCACCATCGTCGGCTTGCGCCGCGCGAGCTCGCGGGCGTAGATGCCGCCGAGGCTCCACCCGACGATCGACACCGCGCGGCCGTGCAGCCCGTGGAGCTCGTCGAGCCGCTCTTGGATGCCGTTCACGACGCGGCGAGTCGGACCGAAGTTCGGACCGAGGTGCCATCCGTGCGCCCACCAACCTTGGCTACGCAGGAACCAGCGCAACGGTGCGGTCGAGCGATCGCCGGCGGTGAACCCGGGCAGCACGAGCACGGGATGACGGTCGCCTCGACCCGCCATGCGCAGCAGCGGCGACGCCGCGAAGAAGGCGCCGAGCTCGAGGACCGCACGCTGCTCGGCGGCGAGGAGGAGGGCCGAGGGCGCGCGCACTGCGCCGTGTGTGTCGTGTGCAGCGCCGTGGGTACGCTCCGCCGCGTCCATGATCTGAACGTACCGTGACAATGGGGGAACGAGCGGGATGCAGCTCGACGAGGTCGTTCGCCGCCGCCGCATGGTGCGTCGGTTCCTTCCCGATCCGATCGACGAGCACGTGGTCTACGCCATGCTCGACCTCGCGAGGCGAGGTCCGAGCGCGGGCAACAGCCAGGGCGTCGACTTCATCGTGCTCATCGGCGCCGGCGAGACCGAGCGCTTCTGGGGCGCTCGTGGTGCACGTCAGCACTGGGAGCGTCGCTTCCCAACGGTCGTCGATGCGCCCGTCGTGGTGATCCCCCTCGCCGATGCCGGCACCTACCTGCGCCGGTACTCCGAACCCGACAAGGCCGACGCGGGGATGCAGGAGGCCGCGGCGTGGCCGGTGCCGTACTGGCTCACCGACACCGCGATGGCGACGATGACGTTGCTGCTCGCTGCCGTCGACGCTGGCCTCGGCGCGCTCTTCTTCGGGCTGCACCCTTCGACGCAAGCCGATGTCCTCGATCGCCTCTCGATCCCTGCTGCGCACGAACCGATCGGCGTCGTCGTCATCGGACATCCCGCCGATCTCCTTCCGACGGGCTCAGCTGCGAACCGAAAACGCCGTCCCTTCGAAGAGGTCATCCACCGTGGCGGCTGGTGATGTCACCATGGTGTGGTGAGCACGGCGGTCAAGAAGGCGGATGCGCGCAAGCGCGATGTCCACAAGGGGACGTCTCGGTGGCCGGTCACCGTGGCAGCGGTGCTCGCGGTTCTCGCGGTGATCCTCGCCCTGTTCCTCGTCCTGCGCCGGCATGAGAACGACGTCGTGTCCTTCCAGGGGTCGCCCACGGACGTCGTCATCGACAGCGGTGCGGGGCTCGTCATCGTCGTGCCCGCGGACGGCAACCAGGTGCAGGTGAGCCGGCGCGCGAAGTGGACGCTCTTCAAGCCCGATATGAGCGTCAAGGTCGAAGGCGGATCGCTCGTGGTGAAAGCCGACTGCGTCGGCCCGTCGTTCATCTGCGACGTGCAGTACCGCGTGTCGGTGCCGAGCACGGTGTCGGTGCGTGTCCTCGGTGGAGCGGGGAACGTGCAGATCGACGGCATCGGCGGCAAGGTCGACGTGCAGACCTCGAGCGGTGACGTCGCGCTTACGAACCTGACTTCGGACGTCAAGGTGCGCACCACGTCCGGTGATGTGTCCTTGGGTTCGATCGCTGGCAAGCTCGACCTCGCCACCGACAGCGGCGCGATCACGGGGTCGTCGATCACGAGCGCTGCCATCCAGACCGGCACCTCGAGCGGCGACACGTCCCTGAACGTCACTGGCTCCGCCGACCGCATCGGTGCCGGGTCGAGCTCGGGTGACATCACGCTCGTCGTCCCCGATCTGGCGTACCAGGTCGACGCGAAGTCCGCGTCGGGAGATGCGCAGGTCGACGTCACCCAGAGCGCCGACGCGAGCCGCACGATCACCGCGACGACGGGCTCGGGGCAGATCTCCATCACCCGGGGGTAGCGTTCCGCCCCAGTGCGTAGCAATGCGCATCCTGGAGGAGGCGGCCGTCTAGGCCGGTGATCGGGTGACGAGCGAGGCGGCGGGCGGACACGGGCTTCGGCCTGCGCGCTTCGCGCTCTTGTACGCCCTCGGTGCAACGGTCGCGTTGGCGGCGCTGTACCTCGCGATCGTCGGGACCGACAGCATCCAGTGGAGCGCGCTCGGCGGGCTCGCGGTGTTCGTCGTCGTCTCGAGCGGCCTGCTGTACCTCGTGCTCCGTAGGTACGTGGCGCGCCTCGCCGCATCCCAAGTCGAGCTGCTCGCGTCGCTGAGCCGCTACCGCGAGCTCTTCGAGGCCTCACCCGATCCGATGTGGGTCTACGACTTCGACACGCTCTCGTTCCTCGCAGTGAACGACGAGGCGGTCACGAAGTACGGGTGGTCGGAGGCCGAGTTCCGCACGATGAGCGTCGCTGACCTTCTCGACCCGGCTGACGTGCCGGTGCTGCTCGCACGGTTCCGTCGTCCAGGGCCAGGGCCGTCGTTGCCGGGGGAGTGGCTCCATCGCACCAAGCGCGGCGCGCAGCTCTGGGTCGAGGTGTCGGCGCAGTCGATCGAGTTCGAAGGACGCAGGGCCGGACTCGCGGTCGCTCGTGACGTCACCGATCGCCACGCTGCGGAGGAGGCGCTCGTCGAGAGCGAGCACCAGCTGCGCATGGGCTTCGAGCTGAGTCCCGTGGGCATGGCGATCATCGCTCGCGACGGTCGCATCACTCGGGCGAACGCGGCACTCGGTGATCTGGTGGCGCGTGGGCCACGAGCGTTGGTCGGCCTCCCGTTCGACGCGTTGCTTCACCCCGACGACCTCCCGACCTTCCAGACCGACGCCGACGGCATGCTCGACGGAGCGGGTCCTGTGCGCGCCCGCTCGCTGCGCCTCGTGCGTCCCGACGGCACGACCACCCACGTCGCCGCCGACATGGTGCTCGTTGCTGAGACCGCGGACGAGCCGCAGTTCTTCTCGCTGCAGCTCCGCGACACGACCCACGAGGCGCGTCGCGAGGGCCTCGAGAAGGGGCGCGTCGCCATCCGCGACCGGATCGATCAGGGCCAGCCGTTGAACGGCACGCTCGAGGAGGTGTGCCGGCTCGTCGAGGGCCAGCTGGACTGGGCCCTCGGCGTCGTCATGCGCGTGCGGGCCGGGGTGCTCGAGCTCGCGGCGGGCGACCGTGTGCCGCCCCTGCTCGCCGGCACTCTGCGATCGGTGCCTGTTGATCCCTCGGGCGCTCCGTGCTCGCGCGCCGCGGCGCGCAACGAGCCGGTGGTGCTCGCCGACGTCAGCGCGTCACCTGCGCCCGCGCGCTTGCCCGGCCTCGCGGCGGCCGGAGTGCGGGCGTGGAGCTCGTGGCCAGTCGTCGACGCCGGGGGCTACGTCATTGCGACGGTCGACGCGCTGCGCACCCGCCCACTCCCGCTGCTCCCGAGCGAGGAGGAGGCGATGGCCGCCGCGGCCGAGCTCGTCGCGGCTGCGCTCGAGGCGAGCCGCGCACCGGCGGTCGAGACGCCGCAGGATCGTCCCGCGGTCACGGTCCGCCGCGTCATCGACCTGCGCGAAGCCCGCCAGCGTCAGCGAGACACGGGGACTGGTGGCACGCCCGAGGTCCCTCCTCAGACCTGAGGCTCAGCCGCAGCGACGAGCTGGTCGACGAGCGCATCGACGGTGTCGACCGGCGCCAGGCACGCGTAGTCGCGACACACGTACGCGAAGCCGTCACGGCGCGACTCCCAGAGCGGCGAGTCGTAGGGCTCACCCCACGCCATCACGGCGTTCGGCAGATAGCGCGAGTGCACCGCTTCGACGAGGTCGCCGCGGTCACCCACGATCGCGATCTCGGTCGCACCCGAGCGGTGGAAGTCGACGGCGCTGAGCAGCTCGGGGAACGCGAGTGGATGTGTCGCCGCGAGCGAGCCGACCAACGCGAGGATCTGCTCGGCGTGGTTCAGGTAGCGCCGCTCGCCGGTGAGGGCGGCGAGCCTGAGCAGGCCGAGTGCGGCGAGGCTGTTCGCAGAGGGCGTCGCGTTGTCGAGCAAGTCCTTGGGTCGGGTGACCAGCGCTTCGCCGTCGAACCCGGTGGTGAACACCCCGCCGGCTTCGGGGTCCCAGAAGAGGTCGAGCAAACCGTCCGCGGTCGCGATCGCGTCGTCGATCCACCGCCGCTGCCCGGTGGCCTCGGCGAGCGACACGAACGCCTGCACGAGCGCCGCATGGTCGGCCGCGAACGCGAGGTGACGGGCGCCGCCGTCTCGCTGCCACGACCGCAGCCAGCGACCGTCGTCTCTGCGGACGTTCGCGAGCAGGAAGTCGGCGTTGGCGATCGCGGCATCGAGCCAATCGGTTCGGCCGGTCGCAGCCGCGGCTCGCGCGAAGCGCGTCGAGCATCAAGCCGTTCCACTCGGTCAGCACCTTGTCGTCGAGGCCGGGCCGGACGCGACGCTCACGCGCCTCGAAGAGGCGCCGCCGCGCCTCCTCGATCTCGGGAGGCCGCTCGAGATCACCGCGCACCGGACGGTGGAGGATGTTCGAACCCTCGAAGTTGCCCGACTTCGTGACGCCGTACCACTCGATCGCCCTGGCCGCGAGGTCGGAGCCGAGCACGTCTTCGATCTCCTCGATTCGCCATACGTAGAAGCGGCCCTCCTCGCCCTCGGAGTCGGCGTCCTCGGCCGACGAGAAGCCGCCCTCGGGCTGGCGCAGATCGCGCAGCACATAGGTGATCGTCTCGTCGAGCACCTGCCTCCAGCGCGCCTCACCGACCTGCTGCCACGCGTGCAGGTAGGTGCGGGCGAGGAGCGCCTGGTCGTAGAGCATCTTCTCGAAGTGGGGGACCATCCAGAACGCGTCGACCGAGTAGCGCGCGAACCCCCCGCCGAGGTGGTCGTACATGCCGCCCGACGCCATCGCGTCGAGCGAGGTGGTCACGACAGTGCGAGCCCCGTCACCCCCGTTGTGCGCGTGGGCGCGCAGGCAGAGCTCGAGCGTCATCGCCTGCGGGAACTTCGGTGCCTTCCCGAACCCTCCCCATTCGGGGTCGAACTGCGCCCCGATCTGCTGCAGCGCGTTGTTGAGCACGTCGGTGCCCGGCAAGGTCTGGCCCTCGGGCGTCGTCATGGTCGCCATGCGGTTGAGGGACTGCGTGATCTGCCCCGCCTGCTCGAGCAGCTCGGCGCGCCTCTCACGCCATGTGTCGGTGATCGCCGAGAGCAGGTGGAGGAACTGGTCCTTCGGGTAGTAGGTGCCGCCGAAGAACGGCTGACCGTCTGAGGTCATGAAGACTGTCATCGGCCAGCCGCCGTGGCCTGAGATCGCTTGCACCGCCTCCATGTAGATCGCGTCGATGTCGGGACGCTCTTCGCGGTCGACCTTGATGCAGACGAACCCGTCGTTCATCACTGCTGCGACTTCGTCGTCTTCGAACGACTCGTGCGCCATCACGTGGCACCAGTGGCACGCGGAGTAACCCACCGAGAGGAGGATCGGCTTGTCTCCGTCTGCCGCGGCCTGCAATGCCTCGGGACCCCACGCCCACCAGTCGACCGGGTTCTCTCGATGCTGGCGGAGGTACGGCGACGTCTCGTCGGCGAGCCGGTTCACGCGCGCAGGCTAGCGACGAGCATGAGAGGGCGGCGCAATGCGCCGCCGGGTGCGCCAAGTACGGATTGTCGAGCGCCAGCGAGCAGGAGCCGGCGGAAGCGGAGCGGACGACGGCGACGAAGACTTATTCTCCTCAGCCATGCAGGTCAGTCTCGAAGGCAAGGTCGCACTCGTCACCGGCGCGTCCAAAGGCATCGGCTTCGCGATCGCGAAGAGCTTCGCCGAGTCGGGCGCCAAGGTGATGCTCTCGTCGCGCAAGCTCGACCAGCTCGTCGCCGCAGCGTCGAGCATCGACGGCGACACGCACGTGTTCGTCGCCAACGTCGGCGACGTCGAGGCGGCCGAGCAGTGCGTCGACGCCACGATCGAGCGGTTCGGTCGGCTCGACATCCTCGTCAACAACGCCGCGACGAACCCGTACGCGGGCCCGATCATGGAGGTCGACGAGGGCCGCTACGACAAGACGTTCCAGGTGAACGTGAAGGGCCCGATCTTCTGGTCGCAGGCCGCCTGGCGGAAATGGATGAAGGACAACGGCGGCGTCATCATGAACATCGCCTCTGTCGGCGGGCTCCGATCCGAAGGGCTGCTGGGCATCTACAACCTCACCAAGGCCGCGCTCATCCACCTCACTCGACAGCTCGGCGGCGAGCTCGGTCCCAAGGTGAGGGTCGTCGGGATCGCTCCCGGGCTCGTGAAGACCGACTTCGCGCAGATGCTGGTCGACAACTTCGGCGAGACCCTCGCCCGTTCGATGCCGACCCGGCGGCTCGGTGAGCCCGAAGACATCGCGCATCTCGCGACGTTCCTCGCGAGTGACCTCGCGTCGTGGATCACCGGGGAGACCTACGTGATCGACGGCGGCGCCGGCGTGTCGCACAACCGCAACGCGCCGCCTCGGGCCGACTGACTCAGGCTGACCCTCAGACTTCGGCCGACAGGATCTTCGCGAGCTCGGGGTAGCGCTTCGTGTGCGCGCCTCCATCGACGCGCAGCAGGTCGCCTGTGATCAACGAGGCATCGTCTGATGCCAGGAAGAGGGCGACACCGGCGACGTCGTCCGGGGTGCCGGTGCGACCCAGCGGCGCGTTCTCGACGAACGAGGCCTTGATCGCCGGCGTCTGGTTCAGGAGCGCCGCGAGCGGCGTGTCGACGAGGCCAGGGCCGATCGAGTTGATCCTGATGCCGTGCGGTCCCAGCTCCATCGCGGCGCACTTCGTGTACATGTCGACCGCGGCCTTGGTCGCGCAGTAGAGGCCCATGCCCTCGGCCGGCTGGATCGCGTTGAGCGACGCGAGGTTGATGATCGACCCGCCGTTCCCAGCTGCGACCATCGCTCGGGCCTCGTGCTTCATCGACAGCATGACGCCGCGGAGGTTCACGCCCATCACGATGTCCCACGTCGCGGTGTCTTGATCCACGACGGGGGAGTACGCACCGAGGCCGGCGGCGTTCACGCCGATGTCGAGCCGTCCGTGCTGTTCGACGGCGTGCGCGCACAGTGCCGCGACGCTGTCCTCGTCCATGACGTCGGCGTGCAACCCGGAGGACGCGTCACCGAGCTCCTTTGTCGCCATCTCGAGGCCCGCGTCGTTGACGTCGCCGAGCACCACCGAGGCGCCCTCGGCAACGAAGCGCCGCGCGATGCCGAGCCCGATGCCCGACGCGCCTCCCGTGATCACTGCGACCTTTCCTGCGATGCGACCTGTCATGCGCCGGAGGCTACAGAGGAGACGGGAGGCCGCCGCGACGGACGGAGTCCCCGAGTGCGCCGCGGCGCACTTTGCCGAGCGCGGTGCGGGGGATCTCGTCGACGAGCACCAGCTCGCGGGGTGCCGCGTGCGCAGCGAGGGCGTGCTTCACGGCGCCTCTGAGCTCGTCGAGGCTCGGGGGCCCGTCGGCACCGGCCACCACGAACGCGACGACCCGCTGCCCCCACTCGTCGTCGTCCCGTCCCGCGATCGCGACGTCGGCGACGCCGCGCACCGTGCGCAGCACCTGCTCGACGGGGTCGGGCCACACGTTCTCGCCGCCAGTGATGATGAGGTCGCCACGGCGGCCGTGCACGACGAGCCGGCCGTCGGCGTCGAGCTCGCCGACGTCGCCGGTCGTGAGCCATCCCCCCGAGTGCTTCGGGTCAGCGCCGTCGCGGTAGCACCGGAGGAGCATCGGCCCGCGCAGCATGATGCTGCCGTCGTCCTCGTCCACCGCGACCTCGACGCCGTCGAGCGGCACACCGTCGTAGACCACGCCGCTGCCTGTCTCGGTCATGCCGTAGGTCGTCAAGACGTTCGGCGAGAGGGTCTCGGGCGGAGCCGCGCCGCCGAGCACGATCACCCGGAAGAGGTCGGGGTCGATCCGACGCAGCGCCGTGGGCACGAGAGACACGAGGGTGGCGCCCCCACGGGCTGAGCGCTCGACCGCGGCGGGCTCGAACGCGGGGAGGAGCTCGCACCGCGCGCCCGTAGCCAGGGCTCGCGTCACGACCGACAGCCCGCCGACATGGGAGAGAGGCAAGCACGCGAGCCAGCGATCGGCTTCGCGATCGACCCCGATCCTCTCGCTCGTCGCGATCGCCGACGCGCGCACGGCATCGTGGGTGAGCACGACACCTCTCGGCGCGCCGGTCGTGCCGCTCGTCGCGATCACCAGGGCGTCACCCGCTTCGACGGGCCGGGCGTGAGCGAGCTGCTGCCGCTCGCCCTGCTCGTCCCAGAGCCACCTGGGCGCCATCGCCTGCAGCACCGCTTCACGGGCGGGAGCAGCCAAGCGCAAGTCGAGCGGGAACACCGCGTCGCCGTGATCCCAGGCGCGCGTCAGGTCCTCGATGAAGCGAGCGCTCGGCACGGGTAGCGCGACGAGCTCGGGCATGCGCCCGAACCTATCGGGCTGCCATGCTGAGACCTCGATGACCAGCACCCGCGACACGACCGACGATGCGCTCTACGCACCCATCGAGTGGCAGCGCTCCGGCGATTACAGCGACATCGCGTACGACACGGCCGAAGGCATCGCGAAGATCACGATCTGCCGACCTGAAGTGCGCAACGCGTTTCGTCCCCAAACCCTGTTCGAGCTGTCGCACACGTTCAACGAAGCGCGCGATCATCCCGAGGTCGGCGTGATCGTGCTCACCGGCCAGGGCGACATGGCGTTCTGCTCTGGCGGCGATCAGCGCATCCGCGGCGACGACGGCTACATCGGCGACGACGACGTGGCCAAGCACGGCATCGGCCGCCTCAACGTCCTCGACCTGCAGATCCAGATCCGGCGCACGCCGAAGCCAGTCGTCGCGATGGTCGCCGGCTACGCGATCGGCGGCGGCCACGTGCTTCACGTCGTGTGTGACCTCACGATCGCCGCGGACAACGCGCGCTTCGGCCAGACCGGCCCGAAGGTCGGGTCGTTCGACGGCGGCTACGGCTCGGGCCTCCTTGCTCGCATCGTCGGGCAGAAGAAGGCCCGCGAGATCTGGTTCCTGTGCGACCAGTACGACGCGCAGCAGGCCCTCGACATGGGTCTCGTGAACACCGTCGTGCCGCTCGCCGATCTCGAACGCGAGACTGTCGCGTGGTGCCGCAAGATGTTGAAGCTCTCGCCGATCGCCTTGCGGATGATCAAGGCGTCGATGAACGCAGCCGACGACGGGCTCGCGGGCATCCAACAGCTCGCGGGTGACGCGACGATGCTCTTCTACATGAGCGACGAAGCCCAAGAGGGCCGCGACTCTTACGTCGAGAAGCGCCAGCCCGACTTCTCGAAGTTCCCACGCCGGCCGTAGCGCAGTGAACAAGTGGGTCCTCGGGGCCCGGCCGCGCACGCTGCCAGCCTCGGTCGTCCCCGTTGCCGTCGGCACTGCCTGCGCCGTAGGCGAGGGCGGGGTCATCGTGTGGCGAGCAGTCGCGGCGATGGTCGTCGCGCTCGCGATCCAAGTCGGCACGAACTACCAGAACGACTACGCGGACGGCGTCCGCGGCACCGACACGCAGCGGGTCGGTCCCGTCCGCCTCGTCGCGTCGGGCCTGGCGACGCCGTCGGCGGTGCGCAAGGCCGCGCTGGCGTCGATGTTGGTCGCCGCGGCTGCCGGGCTCGCGCTCGCGATCGCGGTGAGCCCGTGGCTGCTGCTCGTCGGCGCGCTGTCATTCCTCGCCGGGTACTTCTACACCGGCGGGCCGAAGCCTTACGGATACCTCGGGCTCGGCGAGGTCTTCGTGTTCGTGTTCTTCGGGCTCGTCGCCACGATCGGGTCTGCGTACGTGCAGATCGAGAAGATCACTGCGGTCGCGGTCGTCGCCGCGATCCCCGTCGGCCTGCTGATCACTGCGTTGCTCGTCGCGAACAACCTGCGCGACATCCCGACCGATGGTCCCGCGGGGAAACGCACACTCGCGGTGCGGCTCGGCGATCACCGCACACGCTGGCTGTACTGCCTGCTGATCCTGATCTCGTTCCTGGTGCTGCCCGTCTTCGGTGCGCTCGGGCGCCCCCTCGCCGCGCTCGCGTTCATCGGAGTCGTGGTCGCGCGACGCCCAGTGCAGGTCGTGCTCGAGGGCGCGAAGGGACCGGCGCTGATCCCTGTGCTCGGTGCCACCGGTCGGTTGATCATCGTCTTCGGGGTCCTGCTCGCGGTCGGCCTCTGTTACGTGCCCTGAGCCAACCAGTCGAGGACGATCGTCGAGAACTCGGGCTCGCGCTCGCGGTGGCAGGCGTGTCCCGCGTCGGGCATCACGCACAGGCTTGCATTCGCGCCGATCGCGTCGGCCATCCGGTTCGCGGTGGCAGTGAACCGTTCGTCGAGCGCTCCGGCCACGATGAGGACGGGCATGTCGAGGGTGGGCAAGCGGTCCCAGAGCGAGTCCTGCGTACCGGTGCCGGCGAGCCGGAGGCTCGACGCGAGCCCTTCGACGGTGTTCTCGTGTCGCTCGTCGTCGTCCCGCGCAGTGACAGGGAGGGTCGCGAAGAGAGGCTGCGCGAGCCATCGATCGAGGAACGCGTCGAGGCCGTCGCGCTCGAGTGACCGCGCGAGCTCGTCGTCTCGCTCGACGCGTGCCGCTCGCTCGGCCTTGTCCTCGATCCCGGCTGTGCCACTGACGAGGACCAGTCGCTCGACTCGATCCGGGTGGGCGAGGGCGACATGGAGGACCATCCGGGCGCCCATCGAATAGCCGACGTACGTGCCCCCGGCGGTGTCCGCCAGCAGGTCGGCGGTCTGCCAGAGGTCGGCGCGCACTGCGGACGCGGTGCCGTGGCCGGGCGCGTCGACGGCGATCACCTCGTGCCCCGGGGTGAGCGTGGCGACGATCGATCCCCAGCACTTCCGGTTCTGCGTGAAGCCGTGGACGAGGACGAGGGGCGCCACCAGGGCAGGATAGGAGCGCATGGCGATCACGACTGCAGCCACGTTCTGCGCGACCCTCGTCGACGAGTCGGCGCGCGCGGGTGTCACCGATGTGGTCGTGTGCCCCGGATCGAGGTCGACTCCGCTCGCGGTCGCACTGGCATCCGACTCCCGCATCGCCGTGCACGTGCACCACGACGAGCGCAGCGGCGCGTTCATGGCGCTCGGGATCGGGCTCGCGACTGGTCGGCCCGCAGTCGTGGTCACGAGCAGCGGCACTGCGGCCGTCGAGCTCCATCCCGCGATCGTCGAGGCGCACCAGAGCGCGGTCCCGCTCATCGCGGCGACCGCCGATCGTCCCCCCGAGCTGCAGGGCGTCGCCGCGCCGCAGACGATCGATCAGCAGCACCTCTACGGCAGATCGGTTCGGTGGTTCGTCGATGCGGGCGTGCCGTCGGAAGAGACCCGCGGCGCGTGGCGGTCGCTCGGGGCGCGCTCAGTGGCAGAGGCGCTCGGCGCGGGAGGACGCGGACCGGGGCCGGTGCACGTGAACCTGCCGTTCCGCGATCCGCTCGTCGGCGAGGCCGGTCCGCTCCCGGCAGGAAGGGGCCACGGTCGCTCCTGGCACACCGTCGTCGACGACCGCATGGGCTTCGACAATGCCGATCTCGACGACGCGGCGATCGACTCGTTGACCGAAGCGCTCGACGCGGTGCGGGGCGTGATCGTCGCGGGACGCGGCGCTGGTGGTGCGGGAGTGCATGCTCTCGCCGAGAAGCTCGGATGGCCCGTGCTCGCCGACCCCCGCTCGGGCGCGCGTGTCCCGGCCCGCACGACTGTCGCTGCGTTCGACTCGATGTTGCGCCATCCCCGCTTCGCGGCCGACCACCGCCCCGAGGTGGTGCTTCGTGTCGGCGAGCAACCCGCGTCGAAGGTGTTGGCGCAGTGGTTGGCCGCGTCGGGTGCTCGCGAGGTCATCGTGCACCGACGGGGTGCGTGGATCGATCCCGATCGGACCGCGGACCTCGTGGTTGCCGCGGATCCATCGTCGGTGATCGCGGCGCTCGCGAAGCGGCTCGCGGGCTCGGGAGCGTCCGCGACGCCGTGGCTCGCGCGGTGGGCACACGCCGAGGAACTGGCGCAGCGCGCCATCGACGCCGCGCTCGGCGAGTCGAGCGACCTGACCGAGCCGGGTGTGGCCCGTGATCTCATGGCCACCCTGCCCGAAGGCTCGAGCCTCGTGCTCTCGTCGTCGATGCCCGTGCGTGACGTCGAGTGGTTCGCCGCGCCGCGTTCGGGCGTCGAAGTGTTCTCGAATCGCGGCGCGAACGGCATCGACGGGGTCGTGTCGACGGCGGTGGGCGTCGCCCTCGGCACTCGGCGTCCAACCGCGCTGCTCGTCGGAGATGTCGCGCTGCTGCACGACACGAACGGCATGCTCATGGCGTCCTCACGCGCCATCGATCTCACGATCGTCGTCATCGACAATGACGGGGGCGGCATCTTCTCGTTCCTTCCTCAGGCCACCTCCCTCGCGCCCGACATCTTCGAGCGGCTCTTCGGCACTCCCCACGGCGTCGACCTCATCGGGCTCGCTGCGGTGCACGGCATCCCCGACGTCACGTCGCTCGGCGAAGGAAGTGGCGTGCGGATGGTGCGGGTGCGCACGGACCGATCGGCCAACGTCACCGAGCACGATCGCATCAACCGAGCGGTGATCGCGGCCCTGGGGTGATGGGGGCGGCGCAGTGCGCCGCCCGGGTGTGTGCAGCACCGATTGTCGAACGAAGTGAGTAGGAGCCGGCGGAAGCGCAGCGGACGACGGCGACGAGGAATCAGGGGCGCAGAAGCGCGCCGAGCATCGCGGCGAGCTTCGCCTGCGTCTCCGCGAGCTCCGCATCGACATCGGACTCACGGACGACACCGACTCCCGCGTAGAGCCGCGCCGTCGCGCCGTCGAGCTCCGCACACCGCAACGCGACTGCCCACCGGCCGTTCCCCTCGGCGTCCATCCACCCGACCGGCCCCGCGTACCTCGCCCGGTCGAGGCCTTCGAGCTCGTCGATCATGTCGAGCGCGATCGCGCGGGGGTGCCCGCCCACTGCAGGAGTGGGGTGCAACGCGCGCACGAGGTCGAGCACCGATGGCAGCGGCTTGGACAGGCGTCCTTCGACGAGCGTGCCGAGGTGCTGCACGTTGGCAACCGCGACGATCGACGGCTCAGCCTCCTCGTCGAGGTACGAGCACCACGGCAGCAGCGTGTCGTGCACCATGTCGATCGTGAGGCGGTGCTCCAGCTGATCCTTCGTCGACGCGACGAGCGCGCTCGCGATGCGAGCGTCGATTGCAGGGTCGCCGCTGCGGGGCGCCGTTCCCGCGAGCGGATGTGACCGCACGACATCGCCGGTGCGCGACACGAGGAGCTCGGGGCTCGCGCCGATCAGCCCGTCCACCGAGTAGACGAAGCTCGACGGGAACGACCCGCGCAAGCGAGCGAGCACGCCGACCACGTCGATCTGCTCGCTCATCTCGACCACCAGCTCGCGTGCGAGCACGACCTTGTCGAGAGCGCCGGCGCGGATCCGGTCGCGTGCGGTGGCCACCGCGTGCTGCCACTCCGCCGGCGGTCGGCTCGACGTGATCCGCAGGTCGGCTGCCCATCCACGCGCGTGGCGTGGGAGCGGTCGTCTCGATCGACGGTGTGGGCGCGCCGAGCGGACCGACGGTCGTGACCCACCGCGCGCCCTCGGCCGTGCGGCCCACGACGAGGGAGGGCACGACGACCTCGCCCGGCTTCGCGCGCGAGAAGGGGAGCGCGCCGAACGCGACCGGGCCGCAGCCCGGGAGGCCGACCTCATCTTCGGAACGGATCGCCGCGAGCACCTCGGGCGCCTCTCCGAGTGAGAGCCGTGCGGCGACGCCGCGCCCCGCGAGGCCGGCGCCGTGCTGTTCGAAGAGGAAGCCGTCGGAACCAGCGACCGCGAGGAGGTCGACGTCGGCATCGAGCCTGACGGTGCGGGCGATCATCGCCGCGTGCCGGTGAGGAGCTGGGCTATGCCACCGGAGAGCAACGTGCGCTGCGCGTCGGGAAACCCCGCACAGCGAAACATCGCGACGAGCTCGTCGGGCTCCGGGAGGTAGGCCACCGAGCGCGGAAGGTAGCGATACGCGTCGCCGTTCGACAGCAGACCACCGATGACCGGCACGACCTTTCCGAAGTAGATGCTGTGACCCCAGCGCATGAGCGAGTTGTCGGGCGTGGCGACCTCGAGGAGCGCGACCCGGCCGCCCACCCGCACGACTCGCGCGAGCTCGGCGAAGAACGCCGGGAGCTCGCGCAGGTTTCGCAGGGCGAACCCGCAGGTCGCGCCGTCCACGTCGCCGTCGCTGATCGGGAGGCAGAGCACGTCGGCGAGCACGCGGGGCTCGCCGCTTCGATCTGCCCGCAGCATGCCCTCGGACAGGTCGACGCTGATCGGCTCGATGTCGCGACCGCGCAGCTCACGGGAGAGGTCTCCGGTGCCGGACGCGAGGTCGAGCACGATCGCGCCGGCCGGCAGGGCGAGGTCGGTGACCGTGCGCTTCCGCCAACCGACGTCCATCCGAAACGTCATGATGCGGTTGACGAGGTCGTAGCGAGGCGCGATCGCGTCGAACATCGCGCGCACCGCGCGGGTCTTCTCCTCGCCCTCGGGTAGTCCTTGGGGAAGCGTCGCGTTCACGGCTCGGCCCGCACCGCTCCGCAGTGCTTGCACCGCGGGTAGGCCCGCGACGTCGGTCGGCCGCACTCCTGGCATCGCACGACCGTGATCTGCCCGCGGCGCAGTCGGCGCACGGCGGACACGAGCATCCCGATGACCGCGACGAGGATCGCGACCTCGAGCAGGTCGCGCACCAGGTGATCCACGGCTTCAGTCTGCCCGCCCGCCTCGGGATTGATGATTGAAGGCACGGATATCGCCCTTCAATCATCAATCTCAGGGGGAGGCGGTGGTGCGGGCCCAGCGGTAGTCGGCCTTGCCGGAGGGGGAGCGCACGACCTCGTCCACGAAGACGAACGCCTTCGGCAGCTTGTACCGGGCGATGTGCTTCTCGCTCTCGTCGAGGAGCTCGGCCTCGAGTGCGTCGGATGCCTCGAAGCCGCCCCGAAGGCGGACGATGGCGACGACCTCCTGGCCCCACCGGTCAGACGGTCGAGGGGCGACCACGACGTCGTACACGGCGGGATGGTGACGGAGTGCGTGCTCGACCTCCTCGGCGAAGATCTTCTCGCCCCCGGAGTTGATCGTCACCGAGTCGCGGCCGTGCAGCTCGACGATCATGCCGGGCCGCACCCGCGCCCGGTCGCCGGGCACGGCGTACCGCACGCCGTTCACCGTCGGGTAGGTGCGGGCGGTCTTCTCCGCGTCGCCGAGGTAGCCGAGCGCCAGCCGTCCCGACTTCGCGAGCCAGCCGATCTCTTCGTCGTCCTCGCCGAGCTCACGCGTGAGGTCGGCGGACAGCACATGGTTGCCCGGCGAGAGCATGAACGTGCCGGTCGACGCAGCGCCGCCCGCGGACACGTGCTGCATCTGCCCGCCCGCTTCGGAAGAGCCGAGGCCGTCGACGACGATGAGCGCCGGCAGATGGGCAGAGGAACTCTTGCTTCAGTGGCGCCGACAGCGGCGCGCCACCCGAGAGCAGCACGGTGAGCGACGAGAGGTCGTAGGTGTTGCGGTCGAGCTCGTCGAGCAGCGGCCGCGCGAAGGCGTCACCGACGATCAAGAGGAACGCGACCTTCTCGCGCTCGATGAGCGACCAGATGTCGACAGGATCGAGGCGCTCGGGATGGCTCTGGATGAAGACGGTGCCGCCTCGGTGGAACGTGAGGAAGCTCATCCAGTGGCCGGCGCCGTGCATGAACGGCGGCGCGAGCACCGCGCGCAGCCCGCCCTCCGCGCCCGACGCGCCGGCAACCAACGTCTCGTAGTCCTCGAAGGGGGCGCCGTCGTTGCGGCGGCCGCCGAGCGCCTCGACGAAGATGTCGGCCTGCCGCCAGAGCACGCCCTTCGGCATGCCGGTCGTGCCACCTGTGTAGAGGATGTAGAGGTCGTCGGGCGACGGGGTGACCGGAGGCGCCTCCGCAGAGGCCGCAGCGAGCACGTCCTCGTACCACTCGGCTCCGGGGAGCAGGTCGTTGCCGGATTCGTCTGCGACTTGGATGAGGGTGCTCAGCGTTGGCAACGAGTCGCGCACCTCGGCAAGCGTCGGCGCAAACGCGGACTGGTAGACGATCGCCTTCGCTCCGGAGTCGGCGAGCAGGTACTGCAGCTCCTCCGCCACGTAGCGGTAGTTGACGTTGAACGGTGCCAGCCGCGCCTTGAACGCGCCGAGCATGGCCTCGAGGTACTCGTTGCCGTTGTAGAGGTAGATCGCGAGGTGGTCCTGCCCCGACTCGTGGCCGGCGAGCCCCTCGCGTTCGACGACGGCGCCGAGGCCGCGGGTGAGCAGTGCGTTCGCGAGTCGCCGGGTGCGATCAGTGACCTCGGCCCACGTGAACCGCTTGTCGCGGAACACGATGCACTCTCGATCTGGGATCGCGGCCGCAATCGCCTCGTGCGCCGTCGCGAGGTTGAGGTCCATCCGTGGGAACCTAAACGGCTCCCCCCGACGGCACGAATCGAGCAGTACGGTGCGCCGCCATGGGGGAAACCATTCCGACTTCGCTCGACCAGTTCACTCCTGACTGGGTCAGCGAGGCACTGGGCGAGAAGATCGCCGCCGTCGAGATCGAACCGGTCGGTCAGGGGGTCGGCATTCTGGGTCTGCTCGCGCGCTTGCATCTCACCTCGGACGGCGCGCCGCGCACGATGATCGCCAAGATCGCGTCGCCGAACCCAGAGACGGTTGGGGTCGCCGTTCATTACGGCTTCTACCTGAACGAGGTGCAGTTCTACCGGGAGTGCTCGACGACGCCGGGGCTGAGGGTGCCTGCGGCCTACTACACCGACATCAACGACGATGGCACAGCGTTCGCCCTGCTCCTCGAGGACCTCGCTGTCGCCCGCCTCGTGGATCAGGTTTCGGGGTGCCCTCCCGAGGACGCCGCACACGTGATGGACGCCGTCGCAGCGCTCCACTCGTTCTGGTGGAACAGCCCCAGGCTCGACGAGCTCACGTGGTTGCGTCCGGTCAACAACGACGCCTACAAGTCGGTTGTCCAGCAGTACGCGGCCGTGTGGCCGGGCTTCGTCGAGCGGTACCGCGGGCGCGTGTCCGCCAGCTCGCTCGACCTAGCGTCACGGTTCCCCGACTTCGGCGCCGATCTCTTCGATTGGACCATCGACACCCAGCCCACGACGATCGCGCACACCGACCTTCGCCTCGACAACCTGTTCTTCGCTCATCCGGACGGATCGCCGGTCACCATCATCGACTGGCAGCTCTCGGTGCGCGGAATGGGTGCGCTCGATGTGAGCTACTTCATCGCTGAGAGCGTCGCGACCGACGATCGTCGCGCGCACGAACAGGCGCTGCTCGAGCGCTATCACGCAGGTCTCATCGCCGGCGGAGTCACCGAGTACTCGTTCGATCAGCTGTATGACGACTACAGGTTGAGCCTGCTCGCACAGCTGTCGATCCCCGTGGTCGGTTCGAGCATGGACCCCGGAAACGAACGGGGGGTGCGGCTCTTCGACGCCGCGGTGGTGCGCCTCTTCACCGCGATCGACGATCACGATCCGGGTCGGTTCCTGCCCGTCTGAGCCTCACTCGCGCCCGGCGTATGGTGCGCCCATGAGCGACGAGCTGATCTTCGGTGCGTTCCTTCCGCAGGGCTGGAAGATGGAGCTGTCTTCGATCGACGGCGCGGAAGCGAAGTGGGCGAAGGCGGTGGAGATCGCGGTGCTCGCCGAGGAGCTCGGCTACGACTCGATCTGGGTGTACGACCACTTCCACAACGTGCCACGGCCCGCGCACGAGGCAGTGTTCGAGTGCTGGACGACCCTGGCGGCGATAAGCCAGCGCACGAGTCGCATCCGCCTCGGGCAGATGGTCGGCTGCAACTCGTACCGCCAGCCGAGCGTGCTCGCCAAGATCACCTCGACGATCGACGTCATCAGCGGTGGTCGCCTCGATTGGGGCATCGGTGCCGGCTGGTACGAGAACGAGTACAAGGGCTACGGCTTCGAGTTCCCCGAGCCGAAGGTGCGCATCGGGATGCTGCGCGAGTGCGTCGAGATCGTGAAGTCGATGTGGTCAGAGCCCGAGACGAGCTACGACGGGAAGTACTACTCGTTGTCGCGCGCGCAGTGCGATCCGAAGCCGGTGCAGCAGCCGCATCCTCCGATCTGGATCGGGGGTGGCGGGCCCAAGCTCACGCTGCGCGTCGTCGCGCGTCACGCCGACCAGCGCGAATTTCGGTGGCAAGCCCGACGAGTTCGCGGCGAAGTGCGAGCTTCTGAAGGGTCACTGCAAGGACGTCGGGCGCGACTACGACGAGATTCGCAAGACGTGGTCACCAGAGGTGTTCGTACGCGAGACCGAAGCCGAGGTGAAGGCGGCGGGCTCGCGGTCGTTCTGGGGTGAGCCGGTCGAGTCGTGGACTGCCGGCAACCTCGTCGGCACGCCCGACCAAGTCGCGGAGCGCATCAACGTCTATCGCGAGCTCGGGTGCTCGGGCTTCGTGCCGTGGTGCTCCGACTATCCCGACACCGAGACGCTCACCCTGCTCGCTCAGAAGGTCATCCCGCAGTTCCGCTGAGCGTGCAGTGCACCCCGGCTCAGGAGTAGTAGCGGAAGACGACCTCGGCCACGCACGACGGCTTCGGCGCGCCCTCGATCTCGAATGTGAACTCCATCGTCACTTGCGCTCCGCCAGCGACGTCTTCGACCTCGAGCAGCTTCGCTCCGAGGCGGAGCTTCGAGCCAACCGGGACGGGCGACGGGAAGCGCACCTTGTTGCATCCGTAGTTCACGCCCATCGCGACGCCGGTCACCGCCATGATCTGAGGCGAGAGCGCGGGGCCGAGCGAGAGCGTCAGGTACCCGTGCGCGATGGGACCTCCGAACGGTCCGGCCTTGGCGCGCTCGACGTCGATGTGGATCCACTGGTGGTCACCGGTCGCGTCGGCGAACTGGTTGACCTGTTCCTGCGTGATCTCGACGTACTCGCTGTAGCCGAGGTGCTCTCCGACCTTGGCCTTCAGCCCGTCGATGCCATCGATGATCGTCGTCATGGCCGGATCATTGCCGACCGACGAGGCTCGGGGCTACTTGAACCAGATGCGTTCGTAGTCGCGGCTCATCGGATGGAGGAGCAGCGCGACGAGCGCGACCTCGAACATCAAGTTGATGATGTTCACGCCGAACACATGGCTCGGCCCGAGGAACAGCCAGCGCAGCAGGAAGGGGGAGAACGCGGCGGCGAGCCCGAGGCCGTAGCCCCACTTCTGCTCGTTCGCGATGCCGAAGCCACCACCGACCATGCAGGCGAGGAGGACGAGGCCCCAGGGGATCCAACCGAGGAACCCGCCGAGCACGCTGAAGAACGCGTTGATGTAGAGGAGGAACACGGCGATCTGAAGAGTCTGTGGCTGCGACGGATTCACCCAGCGGCGCGTCTCCATGCCTGACAGTTTGGCAGGGATTGTCCTCGCTGCGGGTGGCGGCACCCGACTTGCTCCGCTCACCCGGCTGCGTCCCAAGGCCCTCTGTCCGGTGGGGGGGATCGCCCTCGTCGACCGGGCGATCGACACCCTTCGGAGCCTCGCTGCCGAGACCGCAGTGAACGTGCACCACGGCCGGGAGCAGCTCGAGGACCACCTCGCGGGTCGCGTGCACGTCTCGGTCGAAGACCTGCTCCTCGGCACCGCGGGTGCGCTCGGCCGCCTGCGGGGCTGGCTCGACGGGCGCGACGCCATCGTGGTCAACGCCGACCTGGTCACCGACGCTGCGCTCGGGGCGGCGGTGGCCTCATGGGACCGCGGGCGCGTGCGCCTGCTCGCCGCGGGCAGCGCGACGCTCGACCCGACCATGCGGCTCTGTGGCGCGCTCATGCCGTGGGCGGCGATCCGAGCGTTGGACGACACGCCGAGCGGCCTGTACCGCACGTCGTGGCAGCCGGCCGCGGCATCGGGCGACCTCGAGGTCGTCGATCTCGGCGCCGTCGCGTGGTTCGACTGCGGAACGGCCCGGTCATACCTCGCCGCGAACCTGTGGGTCAGCGGGGGAGCGTCCGTGATCGGCGCGGGCGCGACGGTCGAGGGCACGGTCGAGCGCAGCGTCCTCTGGCCCGGCACCACGGTCGCCGCAGGGCAGCGCCTCGTCTCGGCCATCCGCGCGACCGACCGAGTGACCGTCCTCATCCGCTGACGGTGGCGCGGGCGAGTTCTGACAGACTGCGCGGCCATGCCCGACTTCCTCAGCCTCTACGCACAAGCCACTCCCGACAAGCTCGCCGTCGTCGACGACCGGCCCGACGGCACGATCCTGAAGTGGACGTTCGCGGAGCTCGAGGCGCGGGCCAACCAGCTCGGGAACGTGCTCGTCGGGTTGGGCGCCGGCCCCGGCCGCAAGGTGGTCTGGTGCGGGCAGAACTCGCCCGGCATCGTCGTCATGGTGAACGCGGCCCGCAAGGTCGGCGCGACCGCGGTGCCGCTGAACTACCGGCTGTCACCCGAAGAGGCTGCGTACGTCACCGACCACTGTGACGCGACGATCGTGTACGTCGATGCGGAGTTCGCGCCGCTCTTCGAGCAGATCCGCTCGGAGATCCCCAAGGTCCAGCACGTCCTGGTGTTCGACGGTCCCGCGCTCGACGGGATGACCGCGGTCGATCCGTTGATCGACGCCGCGCCGACGACTGATCCGGTCCCGCCCGACACCGGCGAGCCGGGCGCGACGATGATCTACACGTCGGGGACGACAGGCAAGCCGAAGGGGGCGTTGCGCACCAGCGCCGGTGACCCGCAGCAGGGCGCCGCGCTGCTCGGGCTGATCGGCTACCGCCCGGACGACGTGTACCTCACGACGGGGCCTCTCTACCACTCGGGTCCCGGCGGCTTCATGGGGGTCGCGCAGACGCTCGGGAACACCGTCATCGTCCAGCGCAAGTTCGATCCGGTCGATTGGCTGCGCCTCGTCGACACCTACAGGGTGACGTCGACCTTCTCCGCGCCGACGCCCATCCGGATGATCTGCAGCCTGCCCGCCGACGCGAAGGCGAAGTACGACCACAGCTCGATGCGCGTCATGATCGCCAACGCGGCGCCCTGGTCGTTCGCGCTGAAGCAGATGTACCTCGAGGAGTTCCCGTCAGACTCGCTGTTCGAGGTGTACGGATCGACCGAGCTCGGGGTGAACACCGTGCTCGAGCCCAAGGACCAGCTGCGCAAGCCGGGCTCGTGCGGCAAGGCCGCGCCGGGCGTCGAGATCGTGCTCTTCGACGACGACGGCAACCCGGTCACGGGCACCGGTCCTGACCATCCCGGCGAGCTCTACCTGCGGTCTGCCGCCGTGTTCGCCGACTACTACAAGCAGCACGACAAGTACCAAGACGACATGCGAGGCGAGTACCACACGGTCGGCGACGTCGCGTACCGCGACGACGAAGGGTACTTCTACATCTGCGACCGCAAGAAGGACATGATCATCTCGGGTGGGATGAACATCTACCCCGCGGAGATCGAAGCGGCGCTCGAGCAGCACCCGAACATCTACGACGCGGCGGTGTTCGGCGTCCCCTCAGAAGAATGGGGAGAGTCGGTGCACGCCGTCGTCGTCGTGCATCCGGCCGACTCGCTCAACGACGCCGACGTGATGGCGCATGCGCGTGAGCATCTCGCCAACTACAAGGTGCCCCGCAGCGTGTCGTTCATGGAAGAGCTGCCCCGCACGGGCTCCGGCAAGATCCTCAAGCGCGAGCTGCGCGCGCCGTACTGGGCCGGACGAGCGTCACAGGTCGGCTGAGCCCCGGCACCGACGCGGCGAGCTGGCCGCACGCGGCGTCGATGTCGGTGCCGCGGTTGGCGCGCACCGTCGCGTTCACTCCGAGCGCCCTCAGCTGATCGCGGAACGCCACTACCTTCGCCCTCGGTGTGCCGCGGGTCGGCCAGCCCGGCGTCGGGTTCAGCGGGATCAGGTTCACGTGTGCGCGGAGCGGGCGAGCGATCAGCGCGAGCTCGCTTGCGTCGCGAGTGCGGTCGTTCACCCCGTCGATCAGCGCCCACTCGAACGAGAGGCGGCGGTTGTTCGCCGCGATCCACACGCGACAGGCGGCCACGACTTCGTCGAGGGGATAGCGGCGGTTGATGGGCACCAGCTCGTTACGCAGCTCGTCGTTCGCGGCGTGGAGCGACACGGCCAAGTTCACCGGCAGCCTCTCGCCCGCGAGGCGGCGGATGCCCGGAGTGACCCCCACGGTCGAAACGGTGAGGTGGCGGGCCGAGAGGCCGAGGTCGTCGTGCATGCGTTCGACGGACTGCCACGTGCGGTCGTAGTTCGCGAACGGCTCACCCATCCCCATGAACACGACGTTCGTGACCCGGCGACCGGTCGCCCGCGCCCGCTGCGTCGCCCGCACGACCTGCTCGACGATCTCGCCGGTTGTGAGGTGCCGCTCGAACCCGGCTTGCCCCGTCGCGCAGAACCCGCACGCCATCGCGCAGCCCGCTTGGCTCGACACGCACACCGTGGCGCGGTCGGGGTAGAGCATCAGCACCGTCTCGACGCGCGCACCGCCCTCGAGCCCCCACAGCCACTTGATGGTCGCGCCCTTGTCGCTCACGGACTCCGCGAGGAGCTCGAGCGCGGACGGGAGCTCGCGGTCGAGCCGTGCGCGTAGTGCCTTGGGCAACGTCGTCATCTCGACCGGATCCACCATCTGGTCGTAGAGGGCGGCCCACACCTGATCGACGCGGTAGCGGGGCTCGCCCTCCAGTTGCGTCGCAAGTGCGGACCGCGTGACGTCGTAACGACTGGACACGTCCCCGAGGCTACGGGGGTACGGTCGGTTCGTGACTGACGTGCCGAGTCCAGGTCCGCCGACGCCGTCAGAGCTGGCGCCTCCCGTCGAGCACGACCATCGCAGCGTCACCGGGGGCGTCGCTCGGGCCACCGTGTTCGGCGTCAGCGATGGCCTCGTGTCGAACGTGTCGCTCATCCTCGGTGTCGCCGGTGCGGGCACGACGGCTGCAATCGTCCGGACCGCGGGGGTCGCCGGGCTCGTCGCCGGGGCGTTCTCGATGGCCGCCGGCGAGTACGTGTCGATGAAGGCGCAACGTGAGCTGCTCGAGCGCGAGCTCGCCGTCGAACGCCGCGAGCTCGCCCGGCACCCCCACGCCGAGACGGTCGAGCTCGCCCACATCTACATGGCGCGGGGCGTCGCTCCCGACACCGCTCGCGAGGTCGCCGCGGAGCTGATGAAGGATCCAGAGAGGGCGCTCGAGGCCCACGCTCGTGACGAGCTCGGCATCGACCCCGGCTCGCTCGGGTCGCCATGGGCTGCAGCGGGATCGTCGTTCCTGGCCTTCTGTCTCGGCGCGTTCATCCCACTCGTGCCCTGGCTCTTCGGCTCAGGGATGCACGCGAAGATCGCCTCGGTCGTCCTTGCCGCCATTGCCGCCGCGATCGTCGGGGGCCTCCTCGCTCGGTTCACCGGCAGATCGATCCTTTTCTCGGCCACGCGGCAGGTCGCGATCGCGACGGTCGCGGCAGGCGTCACCTACGGCATCGGCGTGGCGCTCGGGACCTGACGGGCTCAGGGAGCGGGGTCGAGCACGAACGCGCGCTGCACGTGGTGCAGGGTGAACCCGAGGTCGTAGTACAGGCTCACCGCCGCGACATTCGCAGCGTCGACGTACAGCATCCCGAGCTCGATCCCACGCTGGTGGAGCGACTGGAGGCCCGCCACCGTCATGGCCCGGCCGAGGCCTCGGCCGTGGAACGCCGGGTCGACTGCGATCACGAAGATCTCGCCCATCGGAGGGGCGTGGTCGGGGTGCACCTTGGTCCAGCAGAACGCCGCGAGCGCCCCGTCGATGTCGTGGAGCAGGAAGCCCTTCGGGTCGAACCAGGGCTCGGCCTCGCGTGCGGCGATGTCGCCCCGGGTCCACGCACCTTGCTCAGGGTGGGTGTCGAACGCCCGGTTGTTCACGCGAAGCCACGCGTCCTCGTCCTGGCCGACGACGAATGTGCGCAGCGCGAGCCCGCCGGCGGCGACTGCGAGCTCGGGCTCGACCGGGAGCGGACGACGCATCTGGAACAGCTGGCGTTCCTCGCGGAGGCCGTGTTCGGCGGCGACCGCACGCTCGGCCGCGCCGGCATCGTCGGACCACCAGTGGACAGCGCCACCGCCGTGCGACTCGGTCATGTCGAGCGCCGCCGCGACCACGGTCGAAAGGACCGCTCGGCGGTCGTGCACCCCGGGCTCGAAATCGACCCTCACGCTCCACGTGTCGTTGCCTCGCTCCGCGTGCGCCTGCCGCGAGGAGGTTGCCGACGTCATCTTGCGCGCACACCACCAACGCGTCTTCGCCATCGACACGCCGCTGGATGTCGATCGACCTCACGGTTCGAGGCTATGGCGTCGATACCCTCGTCCGCGATGAGCCGGCCCCGAACTCCGAAGGGAAGAGCGCTCGAGACCGAGCGGCGCCTCGCCGAGGAGTATCCCGACGCGGTGTGCGCGCTCGACTTCGACAGCCCCTTCGAACTGCTCGCGGCGACGATCTTGTCCGCGCAATGCACAGATCAACGGGTGAACATGGTCACGCCCGGCCTGTTCCGCCGCTACCCGACGCCGGAGGCGCTCGCGGTCGCCGACCCGGCCGAGCTCGAGGAGATCATCCGACCGACGGGCTTCTTCCACAACAAGGCCAAGAGCCTCATGGGGATGGCGTCGGCCCTCGTCGAGCGTTTCGACGGCGAGGTGCCAGGAGCGATGGAGGACCTCGTGACGGTCCCGGGCGTCGGCCGCAAGACAGCGAACGTCGTGCGGAGCGTGGCGCTCGACTTGCCGGGCCTCCCCGTCGACACGCATGTGCTCCGTCTGTCCCGTCGGCTCGGCCTCACCACCCAGAGCGATCCGGTCAAGGTCGAGCGCGAGCTCAACGCGATGATCCCCCCGGCGAAGCGAGGCCCGTTCAGCCTCCGACTGATCCTCCACGGCCGGGCTGTGTGCATCGCGCGCAACCCCCGATGCGCCGATTGTGTGCTCAACGACTTCTGCCCCGCCTCTTCCGTGAAAGTGTCCCGCTGAGCAGCACAGATGCCGGTCGCGTCACTGCGCGCGTCCGCGGGGGAGGGGTTGCGGGATCGGGGCAATCCAGTAGTGTCAAAGTCTCAACCAGGTTCCCGCCACCTGGTTAGTGGCGATGCCGGGATCCGCCGCCTGGCGTCGCTGCGTGAGACGGCCCCTTCGGGGGCCGTCTCCGCATTTTGGGCCGAGTGTGCTCAGCGCTCGAGCGCGCGGGTCGCGACGTCGAGCCTCCGAGACGCTTGGACGAGCGCGCGCTCGGCGCCCTCGAGCGCGGCGAGCACGTCGTCGCGCGCACCGGTGGAGTACCGCTCGAGGATCAGCGTGATGCGCTTGGTCAGCTCCTCGACAGCGGTCGTCAGGGCAGAGAGCTCGGCACGATCGGCGCTCGCGTCAGGAGACACGCGGTGAGTCTCGCGGAACTCCGCACGGAATCTCGTCTCGGGACCTCGGGAGGCCGCCAGTACCCTGATGAGCAGCCATGCTCTCCGTTCTCGACCTCCGCGGCTTCACCGGCGACCTTCGCGCGCGGCTGCCACGGCCGACGATCGCCGGCGACCCTCCGGTCGACGAGGTGAGGGCGATCCTCGCGGACGTCAAGCGTCGCGGTGACGTCGCGCTGCGAGAGCTGACCGAGCGATTCGACGGGGTCGTGCTCGACGAACTGCGGGTGCCGAGCGACGAGCTGCGCGCTGCCGCGCAAAGGTGTGCCCGCGCCGTTACGAGACGCGCTCGAGCGCGCGGCCGAGGGCATCGCGGACTTCCACGCGAGCGAACGGCGCAGCGAGGCGATCTACGAGCGCGACGGCATCGTCGTGCGCACGATCCCGGTGCCGGTCGATCGCGCGGGTTGCTATGTGCCAGGCGGGCGCGCGATCTATCCGTCGACGGTGCTGATGACAGCGATCCCCGCGCGCGTCGCGGGAGTGCAGTCGGTCGCTTTGTGCGTGCCACCCGATCGCGCGACGGGCAAGGTGCCCCAGGCGACGCTCGCCGCGGCGGCGATCGCGGAAGTCGATGAGGTCTACGCGATCGGTGGCGCGCAAGCAGTCGCCGCGATGGCGTACGGCACACAGACGATCGCGCCGGTCGACGTCATCGTCGGGCCGGGGAACATCTACGTCGCGGTCGCGAAGCGTGAGCTCGCGGGGGAGGGCCTCGTCGGCATTCCCTCAGCGTTCGCAGGGCCGTCCGAGGTCGTGGTCGTGGCGGACGACACCACCCCGGTCGAGAGCGCCGCGATCGACGTCGTGGTGCAGGCCGAGCACGGCCCGCACGGCCTCGCATGGCTCGTCACCTGGTCAGATGCGGCCGCACACGCCATCAACGCAGCGATCGACCGCCTCGTCGAGCGTGCGCCCCGCCGCGACGACATCGAGGCGACGCTCGCCGAAGGCGGCTACGTCGTGCTCGTCGACGGCCCCGAGCAGGCGATGGCGGTCGCGAACGCGATCGCACCCGAGCACCTCGAGCTGATGTGCGCCGATCCCGACTCGCTCGTGCCGTGGGTGCGCCACGCGGGTGCGGTGTTCTGTGGCCCTTGGGCTCCCGCTTCGGTCGGTGACTACATCGCCGGCCCAAGTCACGTGCTGCCCACGTTCGGCTCCGCACGGTTCGGTCAGGCGCTGACCGTCGCGGACTTCACCAAGCAGGTGCATGTCGTCTCGCTCGACGAGGCTGCGCTCGGCAAGGTCGCGCCCCACATCGCCGCGCTCGCCGAGGCCGAGGGCCTCGCTGCGCACGCGGCGTCGGTGCGCATCCGCACGACCGAGGCGCCGAGATGACGGTGCCGCGATGAGCCGGCCCCGCGTGAGAGACGACCTCCGCGCGCTCGAGGGCTACCACTCGCCCCAAGTCGACGTCGAGGTGCGCCTCAACACGAACGAGTCGCCCGAACCGCCGCCTCCCGCGTGGAGAGACGCGTTCGCGGCCGAGCTCAGCCGCGTCGACTGGCATCGCTACCCCGACCGCGCCGCCAGCGCGCTGCGGGCTGCCATCGCCGACCTTCACTCGGTCGCCCCCGATCAGGTCTTCGCGGCCAACGGGTCGAACGAGGTGCTACAGACCCTGCTCCTCGCCTACGGCGGGCCGGGACGCGTGGTGCTCACGTTCGAGCCCACCTACCAGCTGCACTCGCACATCGCGCGCCTGACCGCGACAGGGGTCGTCGAGTCCGAGCGCACTTCCGAGTTCGAGCTCGATCTCGACACCGCGGAACAGGCGATCGCGCACGCGCGCCCGGCAATCACGTTCCTGTGCTCCCCGAACAACCCGACGGGGATGGTCGAGACCGAAGCGACGGTGCGCGCCGTGGCGTCGTGGGCGCCAGGACTGGTCGTGGTGGACGAGGCCTACGGTCAGTTCGCGCCGTGGTCCGCGTTGACGCTCGTGGATGAGGACATGCCGCTGGTCGTCACCCGCACGTTCTCGAAGACGTGGTCGATGGCGGCCGCTCGGCTCGGCTACCTCATCGGGCCGTCGTGGCTCGTGGCCGAGCTCGAGAAGGTCGTGCTGCCGTATCACCTCGACACGGCGAAGCAGATCGCCGGCGTGCTCGCACTGACGTTCGTGGACGAGATGGAGGATCGCATCGCCCGCGTCGTTGCCGAGCGCGAGCGCATCGTCGAAGGGCTGTGCGATCTCGGCGCGCACGTGTGGCCGTCAGGCGCGAACTTCGTCCTGTTCCGGTTCGAGCGCCTCGGCGAGGCGCTCTCGGGCGACGCGATCTGGCAAGGGCTGCTCGACCGGTCGGTGCTCATCCGCAATTCCGCGTCGTGGCCCCGTCTCGACGACTGCCTCCGAGTCACGGTCGGCACCGCGGACGAGAACGATCGCTTCCTGAAGGCGCTCGCGGAGGTGGTGGCGTGACAACGGCTCACACCCGACAGGCCGCACGCTCGCGCCAGACGCGCGAGACGTCGATCGCGGTCGAGCTCGACGTCGACGGCACCGGCCGCACCGAGGTGAGCACGGGCCTCCCGTTCTTCGACCACATGCTCGATCAGCTGGGTCGTCACGGCGGCTTCGACCTCACGGTGCAGGCGACCGGTGACCTCGACGTCGACAGCCATCACACCGTCGAGGACGTCGCCATCACGGTCGGCGAGGCCTTGCGCGACGCGCTGGGCGACAAGGTCGGAGTGCGCCGGTTCGCGAGCGGCCTGTATCCACTCGACGAGGCGCTCGTCGAAGTCGCGCTCGATCTGTCGGGCCGGCCGTTCGTCGTGTACGACGTGCCGTTCGGTGAAGTGCTTCCGCTCGGAGACCCGCCGTTCAACCCTGAGCTCGCCGAGCACTTCTTCCAGTCGTTCGCGACGGCAGCGGCCATCACGCTGCACGTGCAGAAGCGAGCCGGCCGCAACACGCACCACATCGTCGAGGCGACGTTCAAGGGAGTGGCTCGTTGCCTGCGCGACGCGGTGCGGGTCGAGGGCGACGCGATCCCTTCTACAAAGGGCGCCCTGTGAGGGCGCCCGACGACGAACGGGGCGCCCTGTGAGGGCGCCCGACGACGAACGGGGCGCCCTGTGAGCGACCGCCCGTTGATCGCCGTCCTCGACTACGGCATCGGCAACCTCCGCTCCGCCCAGAAGGGCCTCGAGCGGGTCGGTGCCGACGCGCGGCTCACGGACGATCGAGCGCTCATCGACAGAGCCGACGCCGTCGTGCTTCCGGGCGTCGGCGCGTTCGGTCGCTGCATGGAGGCGCTGCGGAGCTCGAAGCTCGAGCCCGCGGCGATCGATGCCGCCGCCTCGGGCCGGCCGTTCCTCGGGATCTGCGTCGGGATGCAGCTGCTGTTCGACTGCTCGGACGAAGACCCCGCCGCGCGGGGCCTCGGCATCGTCCCCGGTGCGATCCACGCGCTGCCAGACGGGGTCAAGCGTCCGCAGATGCAGTGGAACGTGCTCGACGTCGTGCGCCACACCCCGATGCTCGAGGGCCTCGAAGACAAGGCGTGGGTGTATTTCGTGCACTCGTACGTGCCGACGCCTGACGACCCCGACGCGGTCGTCGCCACATGCGACTACGGCGGCGCCGTCGTCGCTGCCGTCGAATCTCGCAACGTCTTCGCGACCCAGTTCCACCCCGAGAAGTCGAGCACCGCGGGCCTCCGCCTCCTCTCGAACTTCGTCGAGCGGGCACGGGGGTAGGCGACGCGATGGACCTCTATCCGTCCATCGATCTGCGGGCGGGCCAGGTGGTGCGGCTCTACCAAGGTGACTATGAGCGCGAGACCGTGTACGAGGTCGACGCGGTCACCGCGGCGACCAGGTTCGCCGACGCGGGCGCCCGCTGGATCCACGTCGTCGACCTCGATGCGGCCCGCAGCGGCGAGCCGGTGAACCGTTCCGTGGTCAGCGCGATCGCCGAGGCGGTGTCGGGCCGAACGCGGATCCAGGCCAGCGGCGGAGTGCGCACCGACGACGCGGCAGCAGCGCTCGCGGACGCGGGCGCCGCCCGTGTCGTCATCGGCACCGCTGCGCTCGAGGACCCCGCACTCGTGACGCGGGTCGCGGCGCGCCAACCCGTCGCGGTGGGCCTCGACGCGCGGCAGGGCGAGGTGGCGTTGCGGGGGTGGCTCGAAGGCTCGGGCGAAGGGTTGCTCGACGTGCTCCCACGGTTCGCCGACGTCGGCGTCGAAGCTGTGATCGTCACCGACATCTCCCGTGACGGCACGTTCGCCGGTCCCGATCTCGAGGGGCTCGCACAGGTGCTCGACCGGACCACGCTCGCCGTGATCGCGTCGGGAGGGGTAGGCGACGCGGCTGATCTCACCCAGCTCGCGCGTCTCGAGGTCAACGGGCGACGGCTCGCGGGCGCGATCGTCGGCCACGCGCTCTACGAGGGTCGTGTCGCCTTGGGTGACGCCTTGGCGGCCGCAGCCGGCCTGTAGGTTCACTCGCCGATGCGGACGACCAGGGTGATCCCGTGCCTCGACGTCGACGCCGGCCGTGTGGTGAAGGGCGTGAACTTCGTGGGCTTCCGCGACGCCGGTGATCCCGTCGAGCTCGCTGCTCGCTACGACCGAGAAGGCGCGGACGAGATCATCTTCCTCGACATCACCGCTTCGTCCGATGGACGCGAGACGATGATCGAGGTCGCTCGGCGCACCGCCGAGACTGTGTTCATCCCCTTCACCGTCGGGGGCGGCGTGCGGTCGGTGGACGACGCTCGGAGGCTCCTGCGAGCGGGCGCGGACAAGGTCTCGGTGAACACTGCGGCGGTCGAGCAGCCCGACCTGATCACCGCGATCGCGACCGAGTTCGGCGCGCAGTGCGTCGTGTGTGCGGTGGACGCCCGAGCGCGTGAAGACCAGCACGGCTCGTGGGAGGTCTACGTGCACGGCGGTCGCACTCCGACCGGCCTCGACGCAGTCGCATGGGTGGAGGAGGTGGTGCGCCGCGGCGCCGGTGAGATCATGCTCACGTCGATGGATCGAGACGGCACCCGCGAGGGCTTCGACCTCGCGCTCACGCGTGCGGTGAGCGACGCGGTGAACGTGCCTGTCATCGCGAGCGGTGGGGTCGGCACGCTCGACGACCTCGTCGACGGTGTGCTCGAGGGCGGTGCCGACGCGGTGCTCGCCGCGTCGATCTTCCACTTCGGCGAGCACACGATCGCGGAGGCCAAGCAGGTGCTCGCGTCGCGGGGAATCACGGTGCGGCCGGTGGCGGCATGAGCGGGCTGCGGCGGGCGGCGCTGCTCGGGGTCGTGGCCGCGGTGGCACTGACCGCTGCTGCGTGCGGAGGGGACGACTCGAGCAACGCCGCGCCGGCCCCCAACGGAGGCCCGGCGGTCGGCCAGGTGCCGGGAGACCTCAACTGCCCGCCGCCGAACATCGCGACGATCGACCCCTCGTCGCTGAAGGTCGACGCCGAGCCCGTCGGTTCGCTCGTGTCGGGCAAGCCGGCGACGTTCAAGATCACGATCACCAATGTCACCGAAGGCCCCGTGCCGCTCGTCTTCGCCTCGAGCCAGCAGGCGGACGTCTTGCTGAGCCAGGGTGACAAGCAGGTCTACGACTGGCAGGCGAGCCGTGCGTTCACGCAGGTGCTCCGGTGCCAGACACTCAACGCCGGCGAGGTGTTCACGATCCAGCTCGCGGAGACCAATCCGTTGACGGTCCCACCGGGTGACTACACGCTGACCGCCCGCACCGTGACCGCGCCGTATCCGCCGGACTTCACGACGCAGGTCACCGTCAGCTGAAGGCCCGCACGAACTCGACGCAGCCCTCGGCGACGAGCGCGAGCCGCCCGCCGAGGAAGTGATCGCCGCCAGGGATCACCGTGAGCTCGGTGTTGCGCCAGTCTGCTGTCGTGGCTCGCGCGCTGTCCGGTGGGTTGAACTGATCGTGCTCCGCGACCGCGAGGCGCTTCGGTCGGGGGTCGTTCGCGGCGACGAAGTCGCGGACGTCCACGATGCGCAGGGGCGGCGCGACCGCGTACCAGCCGGCGAGGCGCGTGTCGGCGACGCACAGCGAGACGTCGGCACCGAACGAGTAGCCCGCGAGGACGATCGGCTCGTCCACGAACATCGCGAGCAGCTCGATCGCGGCGACGATGTCGAGCCGCTCGCCCAAGCCGTCGTCGTGCTCACCGCCTGAGGCACCGACGCCTCGAAAGTTGAACCGCACCGTCGCGATGCCGTGCCTCGGCAAGGCCTCGAACAGCGCCTCTGTGACGGTCGCATGCATGTTGCCACCGAACGTCGGGTGGGGATGCGCCAGCACGACGCCTGCCCAGCGATCGAGGGGCACGTCGATCTCCGCTTCGAGCGTGATCGCGTCCGCGGTGTCGAGCATCGTCGTTTCGCGGGCCATGACGCGAGACGGTACCGTCCTCGTGATGACTGCGGTCCCGGGTGACGCGAAGCTCCCGATCAAGATGCTGAACGACCGCGTGCTGGTGAAGATCCCCACCGAGGAAGGTGAGCGTCGCAGCTCGGGTGGCATTCTCATCCCCGCGACCGCGCAGGTCGCGAAGCGGCTCGTCTGGGCCGAGGTGGTGGCTGCCGGCGCGAACGTGCGCACGATCGAGATCGGCGACCAGGTGCTCTTCAGTCCCGAGGACCGCTACGAGGTCGAGGTGCGCGGTGACGACTACTTGATCCTCCGCGAGCGAGACATCCACGCAGTCGCGGCATCACGGCTCGATATCAGCAGCACGGGTCTCTATCTGTGACGTCTCACTTCGTGTGACCCCTACGATGTGGGCATGCCCACCGGCACCCGCATCGACCCCACTGACGAGCAGCTCGCGACTGTCCGGTACAACGCCGACGGCCTCGTGCCCGCGATCATCCAAGACGCGGCGTCGCATCAGGTGCTGATGATGGGGTGGATGAACGCAGAGACCGTGCAGGAGACGCTCGAATCGGGCCGAACGGTGTTCTACAGCCGCTCGCGGCAAGAGCGCTGGCGCAAGGGCGACACGTCGGGCGACCGCCAGTGGGTGCGCGAGGCGTACTACGACTGCGACGGCGACACGCTGCTCTTCGTGGTCGAGCAAGAGGGCACGGGCGCGTGTCACACCGGTGAACGCTCCTGCTTCTACCGCTCGTTCGGGTGAACATCCGTCCCGACCGCGCCGAGTTCCACCGGCTCGCGCGCGACTACACCGTCGTTCCGGTCTGGACCGAGCTGCTCGCCGACCTCGAGACGCCGGTTGCCGCGTTCGCGAAGCTGGTCGGCGACGGGCCGGGCTTCGTGCTCGAGTCGGTCGAGCACGCCGAGCGCTGGAGCCGGTTCTCGTTCGTCGGCAGACGGCCGACGGCGACGCTTGTCGCACGAGACGGCCACATCGAGGTGACGGGCGACCTCGCTGCCGAAGTGCCTCGCGACGAGGGCGTGCTCCGCGCGATCGAGGGAGTGCTCGCCGCCTACCGGTCGCCCCGGATGCCCGACCTGCCACCGTTGCACGGCGGGCTCGTCGGCTACCTCGGGTACGACGTCGTGCGAGAGGTCGAGCACCTGCCGTGCGTGCCGCGTGACGACCTCGGCCATCCCGACGCGGTGCTGTCGGTCATCGGCAGCCTCGCCGCGTTCGACCACTGGAGACAGCGCGTCTCGTTGGTCGAGAGCGTGCCGGTGGGCGACTCGAAGTCGGCCGCCGAGATCGACGCCGCGTACGACGCGGCGATCACGCGCATCCACGAAGCAGCGCGCGACCTCGGATCGCCGCTCGCGTACACGCCTGTGCCGCCTCCCGATCCGTCCGACCCTCTGCCGACGGTGACGTCGACGATGGGCCACGACAGCTACCAGCGCGCGGTCGAGGTCGCGAAGGAGCACATCCTCGCGGGGGACATCTTCCAAGTGGTCCTCGCACAGCGCTTCGACCTCGACCTGAAGGCCGACCCGTTCGACGTCTACCGCGTGCTCAGGCAGGTGAACCCCAGCCCGTACATGTACTTCGTGCGCCATCCCGAGGTGACGATCGTCGGGTCCTCGCCCGAGCCGATGGTGCAGCTCCTCGGCGGCCGTGTCATCTCGCGGCCGATCGCGGGCACACGGCGCCGCGGCGAGACCGACGACGACGATCGGCGGCTCGGGGCCGAGCTCCGCGAGCACCCGAAGGAGATCGCGGAGCACGTGATGCTCGTCGACCTCGCTCGCAACGACGTGGGCCGCGTGGTGCGCTTCGGCACCGAGCAGGTGGACGAGATGATGGTGCTCGAGCGCTACAGCCACGTGATGCACCTCACCTCGCAGGTGTCGGGCGAGCTGCGTGACGGCCTCGGACCCGTCGACGTGCTGCGGGCGACGTTGCCCGCGGGCACAGTCTCAGGCGCGCCGAAGGTCCGGGCCATGGAGATCATCGACGAGCTCGAGCCCAGCAAGCGCTGTGGCTATGCGGGCGTGATCGGCTACCTCGACTTCTCGGGCAACCTCGACACCGCGATCGCGATTCGCACGATGTTCGTCGGCCCGAACGGCGCGTCGGTGCAGGCGGGCGCGGGCATCGTGGCCGACAGCGATCCCGCGGCGGAGGACGAGGAGTGCTGGAACAAGGCGAAGGCGCTCCTCGCAGCCGTTCCGGCCGCTCGGCGGATGAGCCACCGCGATGGTTGACCTGTTCTGGGTGCACGTGCCGCGCGACTTCGTTCGGGTCTCCGGGCCCGATGCAGCGACGTTCCTGCAGGGTCAGATCAGCCAGGACATCGAGGCCGTGCGCGCCCGAGGTTCCGCATGGTCGTTCCTGTTGCAACCACAGGGCAAGGTCGATGCGTGGGTGCGCGTGTCGACGCAAGGCGACGATGACTACGTGCTCGACGTCGAAAGCGGCTTCGGCGAGGCCGTGATCGCACGGCTCAACCGCTTCAAGCTGAGAGTGAAGGTCGACATCGCCCCGCTCGAGTGGCAGTGCGTCGCTGTCCGCGGTGACGGCGCGGCTGCCGTCGACGGCCTCGCTGCGGAGTGGCCGGGCATCGAAGGGGTCGACGTCGTCGGCCCCGAGCCCGCGGTCGACTTCGGACACGCGGGCTCGCGCGATGACTACGAGCGGGCGCGAATCAGGGCCGGCGTGCCAGCGATGGGCGGTGAGATCACCACCTCCACCATGCCGGGCGAGCTCGGCGTGAACGATCGGTCGGTGAGCTTCACGAAGGGTTGCTACACCGGCCAGGAGCTCGTGGCGAGGGTCGACTCGCGGGGTGGCAACGTCCCCCGACATCTCCGGCTGGTGCGGATCGACGGCGACGCGCCCGTCGGGGCGCCAGTCGAGCACGACGGCCGCGAGGTCGGGTCGCTCACGAGTGCGGTGACCGACGACAGCGGCACGATCGCGCTCGCGATCCTCGCCCGGTCGGTCGAGCCTCCGGCCGCCGTCGTCGTGCGGGCAGACCACGCCGAGCTCGTCGCCCACGTGACCGCGGCGCCCCAGTAGGCCCACCCGGTAAGGGCGGGTCAGGCCGTCGGCAACCGAACCATCATCCGGGCGCCGCCACTCGGCGCGCGCTGCGCGGCGACCGAGCCGCCCATCGCCTCGACGAGCTCACGGACGATCGCGAGGCCGAGCCCCGATCCGGTCTCTCTGCGCACGGGTTCGTGGCGCGACACGTAGAGCCGCTCGAAGACGTGGGGGAGATCCTCCGTCGCGATGCCCGGGCCGTCGTCGTCGACGACGAGCAGCGCGTCGCTGCCCGATCGTGAAGCCCCGACGACCACGGAGGTGCGGGCGAACTTGAGCGCGTTGTCGACGAGGTTCGCGACGACCTGAGCGAGCCGATCGGGGTCGGCCTGCACGAGGATGGCCTCGGTGGTGCCTGACACGGTGAGCGTGAGTTGGTTCGTCTCAGCGTCGGGCCGAAAGCCATCGGCGGTGGCGGTGGCGACGTCCACGAGGTCGACTGGCCGCTGATCGAGCGTGAACTGCCTCGACTCGAGCCGGGCGAGGTCGAGAAGGTCACGGACCAGGCGTTCGAGCCGGCGCGACTCAGTGAGGATCACCTCGCCCGCGGCCGCCGGGTCGCGCGCCGTGCCGTCCGCGATCGCCTCTGCGTAGCCACGGATCGAGGTGAGCGGGGTGCGCAGGTCGTGCGAGACCGACAGCAGGAACTGCTGCTCGAGGCCCTTCGACCGTTCGAGCGCGCCCGCCATCGAGTTGATGGACCGGGCGAGGTCGGCGACCTCGTCGTCCCCCTGGGGCACCGGCACGCGTGCGGTCAGGTCGCCCGAAGCGATCCGCTGGGTGGCGACGTCCGCCTCTCGCAGTGGCTGTGTGAGCCGCTTGCTCAACCGGGCGGCGACCAACGCGCCGAGCAGGACCGTGGCCGCCGACGCGAGCAGGAACCACCGCACGGTGGGCCCGAGGTCGAGGCTCGAGCTCTCCGTGAGCACCAGCACCGCCGAGCCCCGCCGTGCGTCGACGACCGAGGTCGCTGCGTAGACGAGCGATCCGTGGTTGCCGCTCACGACGAGGCCGGGTTCGTCTCGCAGTCGAGCGAGGTCGAGATCGGCGGTCGACACGCCGACAGGCGGCGTGTCGGTCGTGTTGCCGCCGGGGCCGAAGACCATCAGCGCGGCTCCCTCGAGGCGCAGTGTGCGCCGGAGGGCGCGGAGCACCGCTTGCTGCCGAGCAGCTGCGAGCACGGGACCGGCGTTGTCGCTTGCCGACGACGAGAGCTCGCGCAGCCCGTCCGCCACGTCGGTCACTTGCCCGCGCAGGTCGCGCTCGGTCGAACGGCGCGCTTCGAACGCCGCGAAAGCGAGAGTCATGAGGCCCGCGAGGACGAGCGTCACGACGACGGTGCCGATGATCGCGAACGTGAGGCGGCGCTTCAACGAAGGCGATCAGCCGAGCCGGTACCCGACGCCCCACACTGTCGCCAGCGGCAGCGCGTCACCGAGCTTCTTGCGCAGCTGGCGAACGTGCACGTCGACAGTGCGCTCGTCGCCGTACCAGCCGTGGCCCCACACGTTGTCGAGCAGCTGCTGGCGTGACAGCACGAGCCCTTCGTTCTCGGCCATGAACGCGAGCAGATCGAACTCACGGGTGGCGAGCGCGACGACGGCGCCGTCGACACGCGCTTCGCGTCGTCCGAGGTCGACGTCGACGCCACCGGTGTGAAAGACCGTGGCAACGGGCTTGCCCCGGTCCTCGACGCGCCGGAGGATCGCGCGCACGCGAGCGACGAGCTCGCGGGGCGAGAACGGCTTCGTCACGTAGTCGTCGGCGCCGAGCTCGAGGCCGAGCACGCGGTCGATCTCGCCGGCTCGCGCCGTGAGGATGAGGACCGGGAGGTCGGGGTTGGGGCCGCTCCGAACCCGGCGGCACACCTCCATGCCGTCGATCGCGCCCGGCAGCCCGACGTCGAGGATCGCGAGCATCGGCTGCTGGTCACGGATGAGCTCGAGGCCTCGCTCGCCGTCTGCGGCCTGGATCACACGGAACCCCGCATCGCGGAGATAGAGATCGAGCAGATCGGCGATGTGCGGATCGTCTTCGACGACGACGATCGTCTGATCTCGTGTCATCCGCCGAAGGACGTTATCGTCCGCCGTCTCCGAATCTTCTGATGCTCTCGGGCAGGGGGTCCCATGTCGAAGGTCAGTGCGATCGTGAAGCTCACCGCGCAGCCGGGCAAGCGCGACGAGCTCTCGGCGGCGTTCAAGACGATGCTCGACCACGTCGAGTCCGAGGCTGGCACGCTCATCTACATCCTCCACAGCGACAATGGTGAGGAGGATGTGTTGTGGTTCTATGAGCTGTACACCGACAATGACGCGTTGAGTGCGCACAGCGGGAGCGACACGATGAAGGCCCTGGGTCCGTCGCTCGCGGGGCTGCTCGCAGCGCGGCCGGAGATGCACCTCGTGACCCCCATCGGCGGGAAGGGCGCCTAGCTCACGTCAGCCGACGGCACGGGTTGGCGCCCGAGGCGCGTCGTCGCCCCTTCGAGGGCACGGGCCCATGCCGCGGGCGACGACGACAAGGCATCGAGGAACGCCGCGCCGGGCACCCGAACCAGCCGCGCGGCCGTGATGGTCGAGACCGTCGCGGTGCGGGGTACCGCGTGGATGAGGCCGATCTCGCCGAAGTAGCCCCCGGGACCGACGGTGGCGACCCTCTCCCGAGCGCCTCCGGGGGCTGCTTTGTCGACCTCCAGATCCCCGGAGAAGACCGCGTACAGGTCGTCGGCGGGGTCGCCCTGCGCGATCACCACGCGCCCTGCGTCCACCTCCTCGACGGTCGCCGCTTGGGCGAGCTGCTCGACGGCCGGCCGGGTCGCGAGCTCGAGGATCGGAAGGTTCGCCAGCAGCTCGACGATGGGCGTGAGCGCATCGAGCTCGGCTGCGCCGGCCCGATCGAGCAACAGCGTGCGGTGCACTCCGACCACCGCGAGCGCGCTCACACCCAACCCGAGGGCGATGAGCATCCCCGAAAGGCCGAAGAGCGAGACGAGAGGCGAGACGATCAGCGCGCCCGCCAGGATCGCGAGCACGATGCCCGAGTCGAGCAGTCCGAAGACGCGACCCCGCAGCTCGTCGGGCAGCGCCCGCTGCAGCAGCGTCACGGTGAGCACATCGACCGCGGTCGCCCCCGCCCCGGAGACGACCATCAACGCTGCTGCGACGACAGGGCTGTGCACCAGGCAGAGCACGGCCATCGGGAGCGCGGCGAGGCCGATGCCGGTGAGCAAGGTGGGAGCGAGACGGCGCCCGGACGCCAAGCGGTTGACCAGGGGCGCCGCGATCACCCCGCCCGCGCCGAGCGCGCCGAGCAGGTAGCCGTAGCCGCGGGCCCCGGTGCCGAGCCGCTCGTCCGAGACGAGCACAAGCGCCACCGTCTGCGCGCCGTAGATGAACGCCACGGCGAGCAGGAAAGCCGCGAGCAACCGGGCGCCGGCCGATCGGCTGATCTCGCGGACCCCTTCGAGGAAGGGGGCCACGAAGGCCCCGGGCTCCCTGCTCGCGCCCGTCGTCCGTCCGTCGCTCGTGGACGCCCCGGAGCCCAAAGGTGAGCAGCAGTGCAGGGGCGAGGAACGTCAGCGAGTTCACCGAGAACGCGAACACCGGAGAGGTCACTGCCAGCAGCGCTGCTCCGACGGCGGGCCCGATCACGATCGTGAGGTTCGCGACGAGCGTGTTCAGGGCGTTCGCGGCGGCGAGGTCGTCCTCACCGACCAGGGTCGGGGTGATCGCCATCATCGAGGGCACATACGCGGTGCCGAACGCGGTTGTCGTGAACGCCAGGAGCGTCACGAGCAGGACCGGACCGTTCGCCGCTGCGGTCAGGGCCAGCGCGGCCATCGCGATCGCGCGCAGGACGTCGGACCAGATCATGACCATCCGACGGTCGAATCGATCGGCGATGACGCCGCCGATCGGTGCGAGCACGACATAGGGGACGAGTCGCAGCACGGTGGCCGCGGCAACCCATCCGGCCGACCCGGTGCGGTCGAACACGTACACCGCGAGGGCGACGTTGTAGAGCCAGTCGCCGCTCTGGGAGATCGTCGACCCGACGAGAAGGACGCGGTATCCCCGGTGCCGCAGCGGAGAACGCAGCGATGCGCTGGTTTGGATGGTGTGCCCCATGGCACACGAAGCGTGTCACGCTGTCTACAGAGGCGGAGGCACCATCCGGTGCATTGTCTTCATCGAGGGGAACGTGCGGCGAGCGGCCGCTACCGACACAGGGAGGGCCCAGATGGCCGAGGTTGGCAAGAAGACGAGCTCCAAGAAGACCAGCTCCAAGAAGGGCGACCAGTCAGACGTGCAGGGTCACGACCACAAGAAGCAGGGCAGCAAGAAGGGCGACCAGTCAGACGTGCAGGGCCATGTCGTCGCCCGCAACAACACTCGCAAGGGCGCGGACCCCAGCAACCACGTTCGGTAGCCGTAGTTCCCCGGCATGTCCGGCACCTCCTCGGCCCCCGGAGGGGCGGGCCGAGGAGGTGTCACTTGCCGTCGGCCGGCTCGGAGTGATGCGATGCTGGCCTTGTGACCAAGCCGCGCGACGTCCTGAAGGGTCTCGGCCGACTGGGCTCAGACCTCGGCATCGCGCTCTCACCCATCGACCACGCCGACGTCCTCGAAGCCATCTGCGAAGCAGCGCAAGTGGCGTTTGGGGCCCGGGCGTGCTCGATCGCAGTGTTCGATCCCGAATCTGCCGAGCTCGTGTTCGAAGCGGCCACCGGCACGGCGGGGGCGAGCGTCGTCGGGATGCGACTGTCCGTGAAGCGGGGCATCGCGGGCTACGTGGTGGCGTCCGGTCAGGCGATCGCCGTGCACGACGTCGAGCGCGATCCGAGGTTCGATCGGGAGACGGCCGAAGCAACCGGCTATCTGCCCAAGTCGATCCTCGCGGTCCCCATCGAGACCACCGACGAGGTGTCGGGCGTGATGGAAGTCCTCGACTGGAGCGACGAGCGAGTCGGCGAAGAAGGACTCGAGCTCGCCGCGAAGTTCGCCAGGCAGGCGGGCCTCGCGCTCCAGCAGGCCGAGCTGTTCTCGAACATGGGCCGGATGGTCCTCCTCGCAGCCGGGCAGGCGTCGAAGTCGGAAGATCCCGACATCGCTCGGTCGTTGCGCCTCGCCGCCGATCGTGTCGACGGTCCCACCGCGGAGCTCGCCGACATCGCCGCGTGCTTCAGGGAGATCGCCGAGCTCGGGTCGGTCGAGCGCCGCGCGGCGCTCGCGATCCTCGAGGAGTTCGCGGCGTACGCGTGCCGACAAGCGCGCAGGCGATGAGACCCGCGTGGGCCGCGGCCTTCGATCGAGGGCGGTTGGGCGACGCGCATCCGTTGCGAACCGAAGGCGCCATCACACGGGAGTGGGCGTTCGGTGACGGCCTCGGCGCGGGTGTGAAGGTGGGGATCGTCGACTCCGGCATCGAGGACGGCCACCCGATGGTCGGCAAGATCGCCGGCGCGGTCGCGATCGAGCTCGACCCCGATGACGTCGACGGTGATGGCCTGAGGTTCGTCGAAGGTCCGCACGAGGACCTGTACGGCCACGGCACCGTGTGCGCCGGGATCGTCCACACCATCGCGCCCGAGGCCGAGCTGTACAGCGTGCGAGTGCTCGGAGCCGAGCTCACGGGTCGCGCGAGCGTCTTCGCGGCGGGCCTGCGATGGGCGATCGAGCACGACATGGACGTCGTGAACCTCTCGCTGTCGACGTCACGAGGCGAGTGGTACGGCACGTTCCACGAGCTGGTCGACCTCGCGTACTTCAGGCGCTGTGTCGTCGTGTCGGCGATGAACAACCTGCGGATGCCGACGTTCCCATCAGAGTTCGCGTCGGTCGTGTCGGTCGCCGCGCATTCGGGCACGAACTCCGAGCGGTTCGAGTACAACCCTGACGGCCCGGCCGAGTTCGGCGCACCCGGCATCGACGTGGAAGTCGCGTGGTCCGGCGGCGGCACGCTGGAGGTGACCGGCAACAGCTTCGCCGCGCCGCACATCGCCGGGATGGTGGCTCGCATCATGGGGCAGCACCCCGACGCGACCCCGTTCCAGGTCAAGACGATCCTCCACGCCTTGGCCGACAACGCCCGTCGGTAGTGTGCGGCCATGGCCGCGCGGGCGACGTACCTCGACGACATCCTCGCCCGGCACCGCGCCGAAGCCGCTCGCGACGATCGTGACCTCGCCTCGGTCGTCGAGGCTGCACGCGCCTGTGGGCCGGCACGCGGGTTCGCGCGAGCGCTCCGAGCGCCGGGGCTGTCCGTCATCGCGGAGGTGAAGCGGCGGTCCCCGTCGAAGGGAGCGCTCGCGCCCGGCGACCTCGATCCCGCGCTCCTCGCAAAGGCCTACGCGCAGGGCGGCGCCGCTTGCCTCTCAGTGCTCACCGATGCGAAGTCGTTCGGCGGGTCGCCAGACGACCTCGCCAGGGCTCGCGCCGCGACCGACCTCCCGGTGCTCCGCAAGGACTTCACGATCGACGCCCGCGATGTCTGCGACGCGCGCTCGATGGGCGCTGACGCGGTGCTTCTCATCGCGGCCGCCCTCTCGGACTCCGAGCTCGCCCGCTTCCACGCGCTCGCGCACGAGGTCGGTGTCGACGTGCTCGTCGAGGTGCACGACGAGCCCGAGCTCGAGCGGGCCCTCGCGATCGGCGCGACGTTGGTCGGGGTGAACCAACGAGACCTGGTCACGTTCGAGGTCGACCATGAGCGCGCCGTGCGCATGGCCGCGGCGATCCCCGCGGACGTGGTGAAGGTCGCCGAGTCCGGGGTGAGGGGGAGCGACGACGCTCGCTCGCTCGCCGAGGCGGGCTACGACGCGGTGCTCGTCGGCGAGCACCTCGTGACTTCAACCGATCCATCTGCGGCGATCCGGCTCCTGCGAGGAGAGTGAGGCGACCGATGCGATTCCACCTGCCCCCGGACAAGATGCCGACCGCATGGTTCAACGTCATGCCGCGGCTCGACGAGCCGGTGCCCCCGCCCCTGCATCCCGGCACGCGAGAGCCGATCGGCCCCGACGACCTCGCGCCCCTGTTCCCGATGGCGTTGATCGGCCAAGAGGTCTCCGGTGAGCCGTGGATCGACATCCCCGGTGAGGTGCTCGACATCCTCCGGCTGTGGCGGCCGACGCCTCTCGTGCGCGCCGAACGGCTCGAGCGCGAGCTCGGCACGCCTGCGCGGATCTACTTCAAGGACGAGTCGGTCTCGCCGGCGGGCTCGCACAAGCCGAACACCGCAGTGCCGCAGGCGTTCTTCAACAAGGCCGAGGGCATCGCACGACTCACGACCGAGACGGGCGCAGGGCAGTGGGGCACGGCGCTCGCGTTCGCGTGCACCCAGTACGACCTCGAGTGCAAGGTGTACATGGTCCGCGCGTCGTACAACCAGAAGCCGTACCGCAAGATCATGATGGAGCTGTGGGGTGCGGAGTGCGTGCCCTCACCGGTCGATGACCCGGACTCGCCCGGTTCGCTCGGGCTCGCGATCTCCGACGCGGTCCGCGACGCGGCGAGCCGCGCCGACACCCACTACTCGCTCGGCTCGGTGCTCAACCACGTGCTGTTGCACCAGACGGTCATCGGCCTCGAGGCCAAGGAGCAGCTCGCCCTTGCCGGCGAGACGCGGCCCGACGTCGTCATCGCGCCGTGCGGAGGCGGATCGAACCTCGGCGGCCTCTCGCTGCCCTTCGTCGAGGACCGCTCGGTGCGCCTGGTCGCCGTCGAGCCGGCGTCGTGCCCGACGCTGACCGAAGGGCGCTTCGACTATGACTTCGGCGACACGGCAGGCATGACGCCCCTGCTCCCGATGTACACGCTCGGCCACGACTTCATGCCGCCGCCGATCCACGCGGGTGGGCTGCGTTACCACGGCGACTCGCCGATCATCTCCCACCTCGTGCGCACGGGGCGAATGGAGGCGCTCGCGTACCCGCAGGGAAAGGTGTTCGAGGCCTCGAAGCTGTTCGCGCGCGTCGAGGGGCGGGTGCCGGCGCCCGAGTGCGGCCACGGCATCCGGGCCGCGATCGACGAGGCGCTGGCTGCAAAAGAGGAGGGGTCCGAGCGGGTGATCCTGTTCAACTACTGCGGCCATGGCTTGCTCGACCTCTCCGCCTACGACGACTTCAACCACGGCCGTCTCATCGACGCCTAGAACTGCCCACTCGATGTTCGTCAAGATCTGCGGCATCACCAACGAGGACGACGCGCTCCTCGCAGTAGCGCTCGGCGCCGATGCCGTCGGGTTCGTCTTCGCTCCGTCGAGGCGACAGATCGCGCCTGTCGTCGCGCGCGACATCGCGCGCCGGTTGCCGCCCGAGGTGATGACGGTCGGCGTCTTTCGCGACGAGACGGCGGAACGGGTGGTCGAGCTCGTGCACACGGCGGGCCTGCGCGCCGCGCAGCTGCACGGGCACGAGACGCCTGAGACGACTCGCTACGTCGCTGCGCGAGTCCCGTTCGTGATCCAGGCGTTCTCTGCGGGCGACCCGTGGCTCGAACGGGCGGCGTCTTACGGTGCCAACGCGATCCTCGTCGACTCGCCCGCTCCGGGGTCAGGCGAAGTGTTCGACTGGGCACTCGCAGAAGGCGCGCCACTCGGCATGCGCGTCATGCTCGCCGGTGGTCTCACGCCCGACAACGTCGCGATCCGCGATCGAAGCCGTACGTCCGTGGGGCGTCGACGTGTCGACTGGCGTCGAGGCGAGCCCGGGCCGCAAGGATCCGCGCAAGCTGAAGGCGTTCATGGAGGCGGCCCGCTCGTCCTCGCAGGCGCCTTACCGCGGCGCCGACGAGCTCCCCTACGACTGGCAAGACGAATGAGCACGGGACGAATGAGCATGGGACGAATGAGCAGAGTCCGATGACTTCGCTCATGGGGGAGCCTGACGCCGAGGGACGGTTCGGCGAGTTCGGCGGGCGCTTCGTCCCCGAGACTCTGGTCCCCGCGTGCCAAGAGCTCGAGGCCGCGTTCCGCGATGCGTGGGTCGACGCGTCGTTCCGCACCGAGCTCGACGACTTGCTGCGCGACTACGCAGGCCGCCCGTCGCCGCTCACGGAGTGCAAGAACCTCGGCGCCCGCCTCGGCATCCGGCTGCTCCTGAAGCGCGAGGACCTGAACCACACGGGCTCGCACAAGATCAACAACGTCCTCGGGCAGGCGTTGCTCGCGCGCCGGATGGGCAAGGCGCGCCTCGTCGCCGAGACGGGCGCGGGTCAGCACGGCGTCGCCACCGCGACCGCGGCCGCGCTGCTCGGGATGGAGTGCCGCGTCTACATGGGCGAGGTCGACGTCGCCCGTCAGGCCCTCAACGTGTTCCGCATGCGGCTGCTCGGTGCCGAGGTGACCGCGGTGACGTCCGGCAGTCGCACGCTCAAGGACGCAGTGAACGAGGCGATGCGCGACTGGGTCGCTTCAGTCGAGTCGACGCACTACTGCCTCGGCTCGGTGATGGGCCCGCATCCGTACCCGTGGATGGTGCGCGAGTTCCAACGCGTCATCGGTGACGAGGCGCGCGCGCAGTGCGAAGCGCTGCTGGGCGGTGCTCCCGACGTCGTGGTCGCGTGCGTCGGCGGCGGGTCGAATGCTGCGGGCATCTTCTCCGGCTTCGTCGACTCGCAGGCGGTGCTCGTGGGCGCGGAGCCGGCCGGCGGCGCGGCGATCGGCCACGGCGTGCCCGGTGTCGTGCACGGGATGAAGTCGTACCTGATGCAGTCCGAGCACGGGCAGGTGCTCGAGGCCGAGTCGATCTCGGCCGGGCTCGACTACCCGGGCGTCGGACCCGAGCACTCCCACCTCGCGACGATCGGCCGGGCGCGCTACGAGCCCGTCACCGATGCCGAGGTCATCGAGGCGTTCCGAGTCCTCTCTCACGCGGAGGGCATCATCCCGGCGCTCGAGCCTGCGCATGCCATCGCGTGGGTGCTGCGTGCCGCTCCCGAGATGCAGGGCGCCACGGTTCTCGTGAACCTGTCGGGTCGAGGCGACAAGGACGTCGCGCAGATGATGGACCTGCTCGGGTGACGACGCAGCGGCCTCCGCTCGAGCCGACCCTGCGCGCGGCCCGCGACGCGGGCCGCAAGCTGTTCGTCCCGTACATGACGGGAGGACTCGGTGGCGACTGGCTCGACGTGGTGCGGGCCTACGCGGCCGCGGGTGCCGATGCGATCGAGATCGGCATCCCGTTCTCCGACCCGGTGATGGACGGCCCGACGATCCAAGAGGCGTCAGAGCGCGCGCTTCGCGCGGGGGCGACGCCGGTCAGCGTCTTGCACGACCTCGCCGACCTCGACGTCTCGGTGCCGCTCGTCGTGATGACGTACTACAACATCGCGTTCCACGCGGGGCACGAGCGGTTCGCCCATCAGCTCGCCGACAGCGGTGTCGGTGGCTGCATCCTCCCTGACCTTCCGCTCGAGGAAACGGGCCCGTGGTGCACCGCTGCCGACGCCGCCGATGTCGCGACGGTGTTGCTCGCCGCGCCGACCGCCCCGGACGAGCGCCTGCCGCGCATCTGCGACCGGTCGCGGGGGTTCGTCTACGCCGTCGGACTCGTCGGTGTGACGGGGGAACGGTCCACGCTCGCCGCGTCGACGACGGTCATGGCGAAGCGGCTCAAGGCGGTCACCGATCGGCCTGTGATCGCGGGCATCGGGATCTCGAGTGCCGAGCAAGCGGTCGAGGCCTGCACCGAGGCGGACGGCATCGTCATGGCCTCCGCGATCATGCGGCTGATCCTCGACGGCGGGGGACCCGACGAGGCGGGAGCGTTCGCTGCCGAGGTGCGTGCCGCGATCGACCGCGGCTGAGGCGCCTACCGTGAGCGCCATGGCATGCGAGCTGTGTGAGGCGGCGAAGATCACCGAGTGGTTCTACGAGGATGACCTCTGCTGGATCGCCGAATGCGAGATCTGCGCCGTACCGATGGTCGTGTGGCGCGAGCACGACGCGTCGCCGCCCGATGACGTCAAGGCCGCGCTCCACGACCGCCTTGCCGTGGTCGTGACGCAGCATTTCGAGTTCGAGCACTACGTCGACGACCACATGCGCAACATCCCCGACCACTACCACGCGCACGCGCGGCCGCGTGGCGGGTTCTTCGGCCACGGCCTCAAGCGTCGGGATCAGGATCCGCCGGGTTGACCCGCCCGTAGCGAAACTCCATGTAGAGGCCCTTCGCCGTGCCGGCGATCGGCGTGCCCACGATCGCTCCTGGCACGCCGAGCGCGGCTGCACCGACGAGCGCAGCGAGCATCGTCGTCGGAGGTGACAGGTTCACCGCGTCGCCGACGATCGCGGGCTGCAAGATGTGGTTCTCGAAGTTCATGTACAGGACGTAGAGCACGAGGCAGATCACGCCCGTGAGCGGGCTCGCGGTGACGCCGAGCAGCACGAACATCGCGCCGCCGAGGAAGCCACCGACCTGCGGGATGAGGTCGGTCACCATCATCCAAACGGCAGCCAGTGGTGCGAGCGGCACGCGGAAGATCAGGCCGATCGCGAGGATGTAGACGCCGGCGAGCACCGCGACGAGGAGTGAGCCCGCGAAGTACTTCGCCAGCACCTTGTAGAACGTGCGGCCGATCCAGTCGGCCTGCGGTCTGTGTCGAGCGGGCACGAGGCGCCGGACGCGCGCGACGAGGAACTCGCCGTCGAGCAGCACCACGAAGGCCACGATTGCGACGGTGAAGAGCGTCGCAGCGCCGCTGACGAGCGCGCTCGTGAGGTTCGTGATCGTGTTGGTGTCGATGTGCGCGGGCAGCTCCTGAGCCCACTGCTCGACCCGGTCCGCCGCGTTCGCCCGCTCGAGGCGCGGACCCACGATCGGGAATGTGTACATGTCGCGCACCGTGTCAGGCAGCTCGCTGCTGAACCGCTGCGCCTGCCGTACCGCGGCGGGGCCCATCACGAGCAGCAACAGCGAGAACGCGACCAGGAGGCCGAGGCCGACCAAGACGACGGCGATGGTGCGCCGGCAGTGCACGCGACGGCGGACCATGCCGACCACAGGGTCGAGCGCGAGCGCGAGCACGATGCCCGTCCCGATGCGGAGCAACGCGTCGGCGCCGCTGCTCACGAGGCCGACCACGAGGAGCACCGCGAGCAGCGCCCCGCCGACCGCGAGCAGCGACACCCAGTCGAGCTCGAGCGTCACCCGCGCGCGAGCACGCTCGACAGACTCGGGAAGCGGTGGCGCGATCGGCGTCTCAGATGCTTCCGCGGCGACGGGCTCGCTTGGCCCGCGCGGCTCGTCGGAGAGGGGTTCGCCGACCTCGGCAGCCACCCTCGGTACTGTACGAGGCCATGGCAGCCCCCACGGGGGACCAGCGCGGCCAGCCCTCGGGCATCCGCGACTTGTCTCGTTCGCTGCGTGTCGCCATCGCGTTCTCGAGCGTCGTCGGGCTCCTGCTGGTCATCGTCATCACCTACGCGGTGCGGCACGTGCTCTCCGAAGCCCGTCACACACTGGCGCTCTTCGTCGCGGCCGGCATCAGCGCGGTCCTTCTCGCGCCTCTCGTCGAGCTGTTTCAGCGCCGGATGCGCCGCGTCGTCGCGGTCGGCGTCGCCGTCGTCCTGCTCGTCGGAGTCCTCGGCCTCGTCGCGTGGGGCGTGCTCGGCGACGTCAACCTTCAGATCGATCGCCTCCAGGACGCCGCACCGAAAGCCGCCGCGCAGATCGAGCAGAGCCAGCGGTTCGGCAAGGCGGCGCGCGAGTTCCGGCTCCAGGAGCGGGTGACCGAGGCGGTCGACAGCCTCCATCAGAACACCACGAAGCAGGCGCAGAAGGCGGCGCGCCGCGTCGCCACCTACACGGTGGGCGGCATCCTCATGCTCTTCCTCCTGTCGTGGGGACCGCGGATGGGGCAAGGTGCCCTCGCGGCAGATCTCGGATGAGGCGCGTCGCACGCGCCTCGACGAGATCGGGGTCGCGGCGATCCGCAACGGGCGCAACTACTTGCTGGTCGCGATCGGACAGGGGTTCCTCGTCGGTCTCGTGACCTGGCTCGTCTGTCGCTTCGCGGACGTCCCTGCGCCGGCGCCGCTCGGGTTGATCATCGGCATGACCAGCCTCATGCCGTACCTCGGCATCGTGCTCGGTTCGATCCCCGCGCTGCTGCTCACCGCGGGCTTCCGATCGTTCGCCGCGGCCGGGGTGTTGCTTGCGGTGTTCGTCGCGATGCAAGTCGGGCAGATCGTCGTGCAGAGACGCTTGCGGGGCAGGGTGATGTACGTCGGCCCCGCGCTCATCACGGTGGTGTTCTTGCTCGGATACGACGTGTACGGCATCGGGGGAGCGCTCTTCGGCACCGCGATCGGTGTGTTCGTGATGGCGCTCGCCGGAGCGATCGGCACCGACGACCCCGAGGCCGATGCAGTGGTGGCCCAAGCGGCGACGTCCTCTTCCACGTAAGGTCGTTCGATGCTGCGAGGGGGCAAGTGGCTGACCGGTGTCGGAGTCGGCTTCCTCGTGATGTCGCTGCTCTGGTTGGTGTTTGCCGTGCCCGCGCTGGTCCGCTACCCGCTGGACATCGACGCGACGCCGATCTACGAGGGCAAGTTCACGCTCTTCGTCGACGCGAACACGTTCGCTCCGCTCGACACGCCTCAGGTGCTCCCGCTGAAGGTGACCCGTCACATCGACGCCCTCGGAAGCAAGAGCAGCTACTCGAAGGTCGTCGTGTCGGAGAAGATCGATTTCGACGCGGGCGGGCAGTTCAGCCAGAAGCAGGACAACCAGTACGTGATGGACCGCCGTTCCATGAAGAACGTGCAGAGCAACGACGCGTACGCGTTCACCTCTGACAACGTCGTCGATCGCTCACCCGCGTTCCGCCTGAACTTCCCCCTCGACACCGATGCGAACGGCGAGTACCTGATCTACAAGAACGAGACCGCGTCGACCTACACCGCCCGGCCGGATCCGGTCGAGCCGAAGCTCGAGGTGGACGGGCTGCACCTCGTGGCGTTCGCGGCGGCGTCGAAGCCGACGCCGATCAGCCCCGCGTACATCGCGCTGCTCTCGCAGTCCGTGCCGTTGCCGAAGACGTTGACGATCACACAGCTGACTCCGTTGTTGCTACAGGCCGGGATCGACGTGCCCGGCACGCTCACCGCGCTGCAACCCGTGATCACGCCAGAAGACCTCACGACGCTCACCAAGCTCGCGTCGCAACCGATCGCGCTGCAGTATCTCGACACGTTCAGCGGCGGCGACGCCGTCGAGCCGACGACGGGTGCGATCGTCGTCGTGCGCAACGTTGTCGAGACGGTGTCGGCGACGGCCGCGCCCGAGGCGTCACAGCCCATCATCGATGTGCTCACGCGGTATCCGCAGGTGCCAGAGGCGAAGGCAGCGCTCGAGGGCCTCAACGCGCTCGCGACCAACCCGATCCCGCTCTTCCGCAACGAGTTCTCGCAGACCGACGCGTCGATCAAGGACATCGCGGGCCAGGTGAAGGACCAGAAGGACAAGATCGAGCTCGCCAAGAAGACCGTGCCGACGGTGCTCGTCGTGCTCGGCGTCGTCGCGGGTGGCGCCGGGCTGGTGCTGATCTTCGTCGGCGCTCGCCGCGCGCGGAGGTCAGGCGGCGAGGTGGCGACGTAGGAACTCGATCGTCCGCTGCCAGGCGAGCTCGGCGGCAGCGGCGTCGTATGCAGGCGGACGGTCGGACTCGAAGAACCAGTGCCCCGTGCCGGGGTATCGGTGGAACTCGACTGGGCGGCCCTCGAGTCGGAGCGTCGCTTCGAGGAACGCGATCGCGTCGTCCTCGACGAACTCGTCGTGCTCCGCGAAGTGCGCGAGGTAGGCCGACTGCGAGCCCTTGAAGTCGATGTCCTGCGATCCGTAGAAGGCGACGACGGCGCCGACCGTGTCGATCGCGCGTGCCGAGAGCCACAGCGCCCACGACGCGCCCATCGAAAAGCCGACGACGCCGATCGGTGCGTCGGGCGTGACGGCGAGTCCCCGCAACGTCGCAGCCGACGAGAGGACGAGCGCGGCGGCGGGGTTCGGGTCGATCGCAGCGAGCAGGGCTTCGGCTTCGTCCGGCTTGTCCGCGGTGCGCCCGCCGTGCAGGTCGGGAGCGAGCGCGACGAAGCCCTCGTCAGCGAGACGATCGCAGGTCTCTCGGAAGAACGGGGTCAGACCCCACCACGAGTGGAGCACGAGCACGCCGGGACCTCGGCCCGTCGTCGGGGCGACGAGGTACCCGGTGCCCGCGTTGCTCACAGGACTCCTACCAGCGCCTTCGACCAAGGGCGGGCGAGCTCGCGGAGCCGGGCGATGCCGTCGTCGCCGATCGCAGCCCACGGCGCCGCGGCAGCACGGTCGGTGCTCGCTTCGATCTCGGCGCGCGCGACGCGACCCTCCGCGGTGAACGAGCCGTCGCGCTCGGTCCATCCCCGCGACACGAGGTCGTCGAGTGCCTCGTCCCACGCGTCGTCCGACCACGCGCGGGTGGACTGGAGGATGGCGCGCGGCACCTCCCCACTCGCCGCGTGCATGACCAATGCTTGGATGCCCGACGCGCCCGCGAGGGTGAGCGCCGCGATGTGCCCGTCGCCTCGGTGCTCACGGAGGACGCTCGTCGCATGCCAAAGGACGAGGTGGTCGTCGTGGGGCCAGGGAAGCGCTGCGTGGGCGGCGGCGAGTGGACGGCCGTCGCAGCACGCCGCGCTGGCGGCCGCGCGCGCGAGCGCCGCTGCCTCGCTCATCTCGGGGCTCTCGACCGCGTCGCCGAGCACGCGTCGAAGTGCCGCGTCGGCGGCCGCGAACCGCGCATCGACGATCGCCGAGGGCGTGGCGAGGTCCCACGACGTGGGGATCGCGGCGTGCACGACCTCAGGGTTGAAGTTGAAGAACGTCGACACCACGACCTCCGCGGAGACGGCGCCCATCGGCGCGGCACGCGAGGCGAAGTAGCCGTGGCGTCCCGTGATGCCGATTCCTGCATACGCCTCTGCGGCCTCGGGGACGAAGTAGATCATCCCGTGGTACGGCTCGAGCGTGCGCCAGACCTTGCGCGCGGTGGTGGGATCGATCGGAGAGGGCACGAGCGAGACTCTGGCACACTCGGTCGCGGTGTCTGTCTACGACCACGTCGGCACAGAGTTCTTCACGACGCTCGTCGACCGGTTCTACGACGGCGTCGAGACAGATCCGGTGTTGCGCCCGCTGTATCCCGAGAGTCTCGAACCGAGCCGGGCGCACCTGGCCGGGTTCCTCGTCCAGTACTGGGGCGGGCCGGTGACCTACAGCGAGGAGCGCGGGCACCCCCGCCTGCGGCTGCGCCACGCGCCGTTCGCGATCGGCCGCGCAGAGCGCGATGCGTGGTTCGACCACATGGCGGCAGCGGTGCGCTCGATGGAAGCGGCTCCGGAGATCGAGGCCGCGATGCTCGACTACTTCGATCAGGCCGCGACCGCGATGATCAACACCGGCCTGTCGCAGTTCACTAGTCCGTGAGCTGAGCCTCGGCCGCCCGCAAGCGGCTGCACAGGTACATGAGCAGCTTGTGCGAGAGGCCGGCGTGCTCGCGCATGAGCGGCACGAAGTTGAACTGGGCGATCGCGAGCGTGTTCACGGGAGTCACCGCGGTGCACGTCGCCGTGCGGGGCTCGCCGTCGATCAGCGCGATCTCTCCGAAGTAGTCGCCGACGCCGAGGGTTGCCCGGGTGCGGCCGTTGCGCTTCACCGCGACCGATCCCTCGAGGATCAAGTAGAAGCGGCCCGAGGGCTCGCCCTGCACGCAGATGTTCTGACCGGCGTCGAAGTCGATCTCCTTCGCCACCGCGAGGATCTGACCGAGCTCCTTCTTCGAGCACTCGCTGAACAGCTCGACGGCACCAAGCATGCCGAGCCTGGGGTCGTTCCTCGCCACCCTTGCCTCCTGGATGCAGCCGTCGGCCTCGAGTTTTCCGTGGAGGGTAGCGTCCGGTCGTGCTGACACGCCGCTTGGGTCGAACTGGCCATCAGTCCTCGGTCGCGGTGCTCGGCGCCGCGGCATACGCGCGGTCGACGCCCGAACAGGCCGCTGCGTCGTTCCACGCCGCGCTCGAGGCGGGCATCAACCACCTCGACATCGCGCCCAGATACGGCGACGCGCAACGCCTCATAGGTCCGCTGGTGCCCGCGGTCCGCGATCGCCTGTTCATCGGGTGCAAGAGCACGCGCCGAAACGGCGACGGCTTCCGCGCTCAGATGGAGGAGTCGCTCTCGCTCCTGGGCTGTGACTCGTTCGATCTCCACCAGCTCCACGGCGTCACATCGCTCGACGAGCTCGACACCCGCCAAGGTGCAGTCGACGCGTTGCTGAAGGCGCGCGACGAAGGGCTCTGCCGCTACGTCGGCATCACCGGCCACGACTTCGGGGCGCCCGCTGCCCATGCCGAGGCAGTGCGCAGGTACGACCTCGACACCGTCATGTTCCCAGTGAACGCGCGTCTTTGGGGCGACGCTGACTTCCGCCGAGACGCCGAGGCGTTGCTCGCGGTCTGCGAAGAGCGCGATGTCGGAGTGATGGCGATCAAGACGGCCGCGGCGCGGCCGTGGCGCGTCGGAGGCGAGCGCACCTCCACCACCTGGTACGAGCCGTACACCGACGCGGCCTCGATCGAACGGGGTGTGCGGTTCACGCTCTCCGTCGAGGGAGTCGACGCGCTGTGCACTCCCGGCGACATCGCGGTGCTCACCGAGGTGCTGCGGACGATCGATGACTTCGTCCCGATGAGCGTCACCGAGATGGACGAAACGATCGCTGCGGTCGCGGACGAGCCGATGATCTTCCCCATGCCCGCCTAGTTCACGGAACTGACACGGAACCAGCGAGCCTGGTTGCACGTCCCATGGGCAACGGAACGACCTGAACCCAGGGGGCATCATGCGCAGGAACGTCCGAAACGTCACGATGGTGGGCCTCGCGGCACTCGTGCTGGGAGGTGTGGCGGTCGCCGCGTCGGGTGCGTTCGACTCGACGCCGAGCGACTCGGTGGCAACGGCCGACCGCGCCGGGGACGTGCCCGGGGGCGCGCCGACCACGGTGGCCGCCTTCTCGAACGCCGGCAAGACAGAGACCGTGGCGAGCGGCGCAGCCATGGTTGCTGCCGGTCCGGCGCCTGCTCCGGCAGCCGGCGCCGGCAGTGGGGGTTCCGACGCCGCGACTCAGTCGCCGGGGCAGGTACCGGCGGACGGCGGCGCCAAGATCGTGAAGACCGCCGACCTGACCCTGTCGATCGCGAAGGGCAAGTTCACGGGCGCGTTCGCGGAGGCCTCGCGCATCGCGACGGCGAACGGAGGGTTCGTCGTGAGCTCATCGACGTCCACGACCGGCTTCCCGCCCGGCGGCCCCGTCCCTCTCGACGACACGAGCGCGCAGCAGGCACCGACTTCCGACAGTCGCGCTCGCGCCGGTCAGCTCACGATCCGCGTGCCGGCGGCGAGGTTCGATGCGACGCGGGCGGCGCTCTCCGGTCTCGGTGACGTCGACAACGAGTCGATCAACGGGCAGGACGTGAGCAGCCAGCTCATCGACCTCGGTGCGCGCATCACGAGCCTGAAGGCCGAGGAGCAGGCGTTCCAAACGCTGCTCGGCAAGGCGACCGCGATCGGCGACGTGCTCCAGATCCAAGATCAGCTGTTCAACGTCCGCACCCAGATCGAAGAGTTGCAGGCCCAGCAGGCGAGCCTCGACGACCAGGCGACGTTCTCGACGATCACCATCTCCATGTACGAGCCGGGTGTGGCGTTCACGCCCGCTCCCGCGACCGAGCCGTCGATCCTGTCCAAGGCGTGGGACGACGCGACCGGCGGTGCGCTCAACGTCCTCGGAGGCATGGTCGTGATCCTCGGCTACGCAGTGCCGCTCGCGTTGCTCGCCCTCGTCGGGTGGGGCGTGTGGGGCATCACGGCGCCGTGGCGTCGGCGCCGGCGCTCAGCCGAGCAGCAGCTCGCGGTGGAGCCGTAGCCACTCGAGCATGCGGCGGGCGTCCTCGTGGAGGCCTTGCTCCCAAAAGGTCTTCTCGGGCTCGACGCCCAAGGGTCCTCGCTCCTCGATCTCGTCGATGTCGGCTTGCTGGTGCCGCTCGGCGAGATCGATCAGCGCGTCGGGCGTCGCGCCCCTGCCGTACGTCTCGCACACGAGCCGCAGACGTCGGGCGCGATCGGGCGGCGTGCTGAAGCCGACCTCCCGGCAGCGATCGTCGTCTCGCATCGGCACCATCTCGAACGCGACGTACGACAGGTCGTAGAGCGGGATTGCGTGCGTCGTGAAGTCCCAGTCGATGAACGCGACCGGGTCGTCACCGCGCCACACGATGTTCCACGGCCCGGGATCGCCATGGCACGCGATGTGTTCTGGTGCGAGGTCGGGCGGCGCGTAGTCCGCGATGGCGTCGTGGAACCGCATGAGGAGATGGACGACTGCGACGAGACCGCTGTCTTCGCGCAACACGTCGGGCCATGCGTCGTCGAGCGACACGTGGCCATCGATGTAGGTGAGCACCTCGCGGCCATGCTCGTCGAAGCCGAGTGCCCGGGGCGCGCCGTCGAAGCCCTTCATCTCGAGGTGGTGGAGAAGGTCGTGCACTGCTGGCGTCGCTTCGCTCGGCGTGCGCCGCACGGTGTCGCCGATGCGCACCACGGACGGGTTCACCGCCCCGCCTCGCAGCACCTCCTCGTCGTCTTGGCGCTCCATCTCGGCAATCCTCACCGGTCGCGGAGGTGTGGCCGGGGCGACTCGGCTGTCAGATGCCGCCTCTCGGGCCGCACGGCGTCCAACTTGCAGGCCGATGGCCCTCTGCGGGCAGTTCCCTTGCCAGATGCGGCGCGTTGACGTCCGCGGGATGGAAGGGCTGAAGCTCGGCAACATCTCGTTCGACTGCGACGACGTGATGAGGGTCGCCACGTTCTGGTCGGCGGCGCTGGGTCGGCCGCTCGACGACTGGAGCGGCGCGCAGTTCGCGTCGATCGGCACAACGGATCCCGACCGGGCGCAGCCAGCCTGTACTTCGCCAAGGTGCCAGAGTCGAAGTGAGCGAAGGACCGGGTGCACCTCGACCTCGTGTCGGGTGAGCCCACCACGGTGGACGACTTACTCCGCCTGGCCGCGACGGTGACCGGCGAGCACGAGGTGCCCGGCGGCAGCCATCGGTGGACCGTGCTGCAGGATCCCGAGGGCAACGAGTTCTGCATCGCCGACAAGAGCTTCACCGGCCTCTCCTGACTCGTTCGGACGGGGCCGCGAACGCGTAACGTCGCTCGCATGGCTGAGCTCAAGACCGGTGACAAGGCGCCCGCGATCTCGCTTCAGGATCAGGACGAGAAGACCGTGAAGCTGTCCGGCTACAAAGGCCGCAAGGTGCTCGTCTACTTCTACCCGAAGGCCGACACGCCCGGCTGCACGGCGCAGTCGTGTGGCCTACGCGACATCCTTCCGAAGATCGGTGACACCGCCGTGATCGGCATCAGCCCCGACAAGCCCGCGAAGCAGAAGAAGTTCGACGACAAGTACGGCCTCGGCTTTCCGTTGCTCGCGGACACCGAGCACGAGGTCGCCGAGGCGTTCGACGTGTGGCGCGAGAAGTCGATGTACGGCAAGAAGTACATGGGCATCCTTCGCTCGGCGTTTCTCATCGACGAGAAGGGCAAGGTCGCGGAAGCGTGGTACGCCATCAGCCCGAAGGACACGCCCGCGAACCTCCTCCAGGCACTCGGCAAGTGAGCAACGCGCTGCCGAGGCCGATCGACGTCCTTCCGCACCGCCCGCCCTTCTTGTTCGTCGACGAAGTCACCGCGCTCGTGCCCGGGCAGTCGGCTCGGGGCGTGTGGCGGCTCACGGGGGACGAGTGGTTCTTCCCCGGCCACTTCCCGGGAAGGCCGACGCTGCCCGGCGTGCTCATGGCCGAGTCGATCGCGCAGCTCGGTGCGGTCGCCGTGCTCACCGACGAACGGTTCACGGGCAAGCTGCCGCTCTTCGGCGGGCTCGACTCGGCGAGGTTCCGCCGTCAGGTCGTGCCGGGCGACACGCTCGATCTCGAGGTCGAGCTGGACCGGTTGTCGGGACGCGCGGGACGCGGCAGAGGGAAGGCAAGCGTCAACGGCCAGGTCGCGTGCGAGGCCCAGCTGCTGTTCGTGGTGGTCGACGCCGCGCAATAGATATGATCGAAAAAGATCGAAAGGGGGCTTGATTCTCGAACATCTGTTCGATAGAGTCGGCCCATGCAAGCCAGGCAGTCGCCAACCGCGGATGTGCTGAACGACCGTCTCGGCGTGCTCATCGCGCAACAGCACGCGATCGGCGCCGAGATCGTGGAGTGCCTGGCCGAGCTCCACGAGCTCGACGGCTGGCAGGGCGATGGCTACCGATCCCTGGCGCACTGGCTCTCCATTCGCGGCAGCTTCACGATGACCGAGGCGAAGCAGTACGAGATGGTCGCGACGCGGCTCGACACGATGCAGCCGATCGTCGCCAACGCGGCAATGGGGAAGCACTCCGTCGGGGTGATGGCGATGGCGGCGCGCGTCGCCACGCCCGAGACCATCGAGACGATCATGCAGATCCTGCGCGACGCCACGCCGAGCCAGGCGGCGCGGGTCTTCGCCAAGTACCGCGACTGCAACGGTGAAAACGGCGGTTGCGAGCCCGAGCCCGAGGTCGACTACTGGAAGAAGCACTGGCGCGATGACCTCGGCCGCGAGCGGTGGAACCTCGCGCTCGACGGCCCCACGAGCGCCTTGCTCGAGCAGGCGTGGGAAGCCGCGCGTGCCTCGGGTGAGCGCGACGTCGACCCGATCGACCTCGAGCAGCGTCGTCGTCTGAATGCGAACGAGATCGCGTTCCGGCTCGCGCAGACGATGGTCGACGCGGCGAACGGCGCGGGCATGACCACGGGTGGGGGAGAGCGGTACTGCGTGCAGATCTCCACCGACCTCGCGACGCTCGCACGGCTGCTGGGGTACGCCTTCGATCCGCTGACGCCCGTCGGGCTCGGCTCGCACGCGTTCATTCCCGCGACGGGCAAGCGCCTCACCGATTCCGAGCTCAGCGCGATCCTGTGCGACTCGACGCTCCAGCTGCTCTTGCATCACGACGGCATGCCGCTCTGGCTCGGCAACGAGGTGCGCACCGCGACTCGCCATCAGCGTCGAGCGCTCACCTTCCGAGCCGGCGTGAAGGGCTGCGAGTTCCCCGGCTGCACGCAGACTCGCTTCGTCGACGCGCACCACGTGCGGTGGGTCAGCAATGGCGGCCCGACCGACCTCGACAACCTGGTCCTGCTCTGCGGCTACCACCACCGGCAGATCCACGACAAGACCTGCATGATCACGAGCGACGACGCGCAGCGGTTCAGCTTCTGGCGGGGGGAACGATGCCTGGGCACGACCGTGCGTGGCGACGCCACCGGTGGCCGACCACCCGATGTCGCGACGTTGCCGGTGATCGACGGGGTCCCGGCGCCGCCACCATGGATGGGCCCTCGCACACCCACCTCCACCGGAGGCGGCGAACGCCTCACCGACTTCGGGTTGAGCGTCTACCTCGAACGGCTGCTCGCGGCCTGACGGCCCCTACGCGGTGCCGATCACCAGGACGCCGTTGTGGCCGCCGAAGCCGAACGAGTTCGACAGCGTCGGTCCGGGCTCCCACGCGCGCGGCTCGCCGTGGACGATGTCGATGTGCATGTCGGGGTCGGCCTTCGCGAACCCTGCGGTCGGCGGGATCAGCTTGCGCTCCATCGACAGGAGGACCGCGGCCGCTTCGAGCGCGCCTGCCGCGCCGAGCGCGTGGCCGGTGACGCCCTTCGTCGAGGTGACGGGAGGGCCAGGGGTGCCGAAGACCTTCTCGATCGCCTCCGCCTCGGCGGCGTCGTTCAGCGGGGTCGAGGTGCCGTGGGCATTGATCTGCTTGATGTCGCCCGGAGCGACGCCTGCTTCGGCGAGCGCCAAGTCGATGCAGGCGATCGCACCTGTGCCGCCCGGCGACGGCGCGGTGATGTGATGCGCGTCGGCCGTGCTCGCGCCGCCCAAGATCTCGCCGTAGATGTGTGCGCCCCGCGCGTGCGCCGCGTCCCACTCTTCGAGGACGAGCACCGCTGCGCCCTCGGCGATCACGAACCCGTCGCGCTCGACGTCGAACGGCCTCGAGATGCCGAGCGACGAGATCGCAGTCATGTTGATGAAGCCTTGGATGCCGACCTTGGTCATCGCGGCCTCTGACCCTCCGGCGAGCACCGCGTCGCAGCGGCCGTAGGCGATCAGGCGCGCTGCGTTCGCGATCGCGTGGGTGCTCGCGGCGCACGCGGTCACCACGTTCTCGCACGGGCCCTGCCATCCGAACCGCATCGACACGCCAGCGGCGGCCGCGTTGGCCATCATCATCGGCACGAGGAAGGGCGAGACTCGCCGCGGGCCCTTGCCGTCGTAGACGCGGACCTGCTCCTCGATCGTGGCGAGGCCGCCGACGCCGGTCGCGATGATCACGCCCGCCCGGCTCGGGTCGGCTCCGGGCTCGCCGGAGTCGTCGAGCGCCATCGTCGCCGCCGCGAGCGCGAACTGCGAGAAGCGGTCGGTGCGACGCGCCTCTTTGGGGTTGGCGAACCACGGCTCGGGCTCGAAGTCGAAGACGCGGTGCTCCCCTTCAGGGGCAGGTCCGCACAGGCCGTTCCAGAACGCGTCCTTGCCGATGCCGCACGGCGCGACGACGCCGATGCCGGTGACCGCCACGCGTCTGCCCTGCATGTCTGACCGCCCTGCTACTTCGAGGTGATGAGCTGGTAGGCCTCGCCCACCGTCTGGATGCCGTCGAGCTCCTCTTCGGGTACCTCGACGCCGAACTCCTCCTCGAGTGCCATGACGAGCTCGACGAGATCGAGGCTGTCGGCGTCGAGGTCGTCGCCGAACTTGGCTTCCATCGTCACCTTCTCGGGCTCGACGGAGAGCACGTCGACGACGCACTTCTTGAACCGATCGAACTTCTCATCGTTGGCCACTGCTCAGGCTCTTTTCTCTCGAGTTGACCGAAGTGCGTTGCAGAAAACCTAATGCCCCATCCCGAGGCCGCCATCGACGGGGATGACGGCGCCGGTGATGTAGCCCGCGGCGTCAGAAGCGAGGAAGCTCACCACCGCAGCGATCTCCTCGGCTGTCGCCAGGCGGCCAAGTGGCACGGCGGAGGTGAGCTCGGCCTGACGCGCCTCGGGCAGGGCAGCGATCATGTCGGTCGCAACAGGCCCAGGAGCGACGACGTTCACGGTGATCGACCGCGAGGCGAGCTCGCGGGCGAGCGACCGCGCGAGGCCGATCAGCCCCGCCTTCGAGGCGGCGTAGTTCGCTTGGCCCGCGGAGCCGAGCAGCCCGACGACCGAAGACATGAAGATCATCCGCCCGCGGCGAGCTCGCACCATCCCCGATGCCGCCCGCTTGGCCACGCGGTATGTGCCGCCGAGGTTGGTGTCGATCACGCTGGTGAACTGCTCCTCGCTCATGCGCAGGAGCAACCCGTCGTGGTTGATCCCGGCGTTCGCCACGAGCACCTCGACCGGGCCGTACCGCTCCTCGACCGCGGTGAACGTCGCGTCGACGTCGGAGGCACTGGTCACGTCGCACTTCAGCGCGAACAGGTCGTCGGGCGGTGGCTTCGTCGCGTAGGTGACGGCGACACGATCGCCGTTCGTCTCGAAGGCCCTCGCGCAGGCGAGGCCGATGCCCCGCGAGCCGCCGGTGACCAAGACCGTTCTCGGCTCGCCGCCCTCCGTCACCGCATGCCCCGGCAGATCATCGGGCGCCCCACCTGATGACCGCACTCGCCGACGTCATCCCCGCGCCGAAGCCGACGAGCAGCAGCAGGTCGCCGTCGTGCACCCGTCCCGCGTCGATGGCATCGACGAGGGCAAGCGGGATCGAAGCCGACGACGTGTTCCCCGTGCGGTGGAGCACCGTCACGATTCTGTCCATCGACACGCCGAGACGAGTCGCCGCGGCTTCGATGATGCGAATGTTCGCCTGGTGCGGCACGACCAACGCGAGGTCGTCGACCGTGACGCCGGCTTGGGTCAATGACTTCTGGGCCGAGTCGACCATCACGCGCACGGCGCGCCGGAAGACCTCGCGTCCGTCCATCTTCATGTAGCCGCCGACGTCCGCGTAGAGCAGCGGTTCGAGCGAGCCATCTGACGAGAGGTCCCAGCCGAGCAGCTGACCTCGGCCCTCGACGGCCTCGAGCACGACAGCGCCGGCCCCGTCGGCGAAGAGGATCGCAGTGCCGCGGTCCTCCCAGTCGACGATGCGCGAGAGGGTCTCCGCGCCGATCACCAGCACCTTGTTCGCGCCGGCACCGATGAACCCGTGTGCGGCGACGAGCCCGTAGACGAAGCCCGAGCACGCGGCGTTCAAGTCGAAGGCGCCACACTGCACGCCGAGCTCGTGCTGCACCGACGATGCCGTGGCGGGCACCGTCTTGTCAGGCGTGGTCGTGGCGAGGATCAGCAGATCGATCTCGCTGGGATCGACGCCCGCGCTCTTCAGCGCCGCTCGCCCCGCTTCGGTCGCGAGCCCGCAGGTCGTGCCTCCGATCCGGCGCTCCTTGATGCCCGTGCGCTCGGTGATCCACTCGTCGCTCGTGTCCATGGTGGCGGAGAGGTCTTCGTTGGTGACCGTCTTGTCGGGCAACGCCGTGCCCCAACCCACGATCCGCGCACCCCGCAGGCGCTCGAGGCTCGACGCGGATGTCATGCCGTGCGCAGCCAGGCGATGGGTTGGCTCACCGTGACGCGCTCACCGTCGACGGCGATGAGACCCATGACCGAGCCGCCGAAGGGGGACCGCACCTCGTGGTCGCCGACGCGGCCGACCAACGTGCCGGCCTGGATGAGGTCGCCGGGGGCGATCGTCGGATCGGGCGTGAACACGCCGGCCGCGGGGCTGACGACCAAGCGCTCGGTCGCGAACAGGTGCTCGCCCTCGTGCCCGCTGAGATGCGGGGTGGGAGTGCTGCTCGCGATGCGCTCGAGGAGCGAATCGACTTCGTCCGGGGTGCTCACCGAGATTGCGGTGACGTTCGGGATCGTGCGCTTCGCCATTCCCGTCAGCACGCCGCCGGGCCCGAGCTCGACGAGCGTCGTGACGCCGGCATCGGCGAGCGCCAGCAAGCACTGACGCCACCGCACGGGGCTGCACAGCTGGGCGGAGAGGAGGCTCGCCCAGTCGTCGCCTTTGTCGTGCGCCAGCGCGTCGACGTTCGAGATGACCGGGACATCGGTGTCACGAGGCTTCGCGTCGGCGATCGCCTTGCGCAAGCGGTCGCGCGCGGGCGCCATGAACGGCGTGTGGAACGCGCCGCTCACCGGAAGCGGCATGACCTTCTTCGCGCCGAGCTCCTTCGCATGGGCGGCCGCGGAGGCGACACCTTCGGGCGAGCCTGCGATGACGACCTGGCCCGGCGCGTTGAAGTTCGCGACCCACACGTCGCTGTCTGCGCGGCGACACGCGATCTCGACGTCGTCGTCGTCGAGGCCGAGCACCGCGGACATCGTCCCGGGCTGATCCTGACCTGCCGCGTGCATCGCCTCGGCGCGCTCGGCCACGAGCTGCACCCCTTCGTCGAACGACAGGGCGCCGGTCGCCACGAGCGCGGTGTACTCGCCGAGGCTGTGGCCCGCACAGAACATCGCGTCGAGGCCGGTGCGCTCGATCGCGTCGAGCACGACGAGGCTCGAGACGAACGTGCACAGCTGTGCGTTGCGCGTGTCCTTCAGCTCGTCCGCGTCGGCGTCGAGCAGGAGCCGCCCGAGGTCTCGTTCCGCGATCTCGCTCGCCTCGCCCACGAGCTCCCACGACTCCTCACCGGCCCACGGCCTCCCCATCCCTGGTCGTTGCGACCCTTGCCCGGGGAACGTGAACGCGAGCATCAGTGGCAGGACTCCAGTGGGTGTCGGAAGCGGGCGGGAGCTTCGCTGGGGTTTACGTGACGGTGTGTGTGACCTCTCCGAGGCGAGGGAAGTTTCTCAGACTCATGGGTTACCTGCGGGTAGCCGCGGATACGCTGCGGCGCGTCGCGTCCGAGCACGCGGCCGCACACGCGCCCGAGTGGTGGAATGGCAGACACGGAGGCCTCAAAAGCCTTTGCCCGCAAGGGCGTGCGGGTTCAAGTCCCGCCTCGGGCACCGCGACCGGTGAGCGCGACGGGTGAGCGCGACGACGGCTCAGGACTGCAGCTCGACCAGGAACGGGTTGGTCTTGCGCTCCCATCCGATCGTCGTCGTGCCGCCGTGTCCCGGCAGGACGTGCGTGTCGTCGGGCAGCGGCAGGATCTTCTCGGCCATCGACGCCATCAGCTGCTCGTAGCTGCCACCGGGGAGATCGGTGCGACCGATCGATCCCTGGAAGAGATGGTCGCCGGAGAACAGGATCGGGGCCTCGCCTTCGATGTCGAGCCGGAAGCACACCGAGCCCTGCGTGTGGCCAGGTGTGTGGATCGTCGTGAACGTCATGCCCGCACCGCTGATGCGCTGGCCGTCGTCGAGGCTGTAGATCACCTCCGGCGGACGGAGATCGAGCCCCTCGAGATACGACCCGAACATCCCGCTCGTGCCGAGCGGGTCGAGCAGCATGTGCTTGTCCGCGTCGTGGATGCGGACCTCGAGGTCCTTCGCGACGAGCGCAGGATCCGAGTCGTGCACCAACGTGCCGACCCCACCGATGTGATCGATGTGACCGTGCGTGTTGAAGAGCGCGACGAGACGGAGCCCGTGATGCGCGAGTCGCTGCACGATCGCGCTCGGGTCGGGTGGCGCGTCGATCAGCACGCACTCTCTGCCGGGGCCCTGCGCGGACACGATCCACGCGTTCGTCTGCGCGAGCCAGAGCGGAAGTCCTTCGATGAGCACGTCTCGACCCTAACTGTCGTCGCCTCGCCCGTCGCCGACAGCGCGGCGGCGGCCCTCGTCGAGCGCAGCCGCGACGGCGAGCACGACCGGATCGCGCTCGATCTCGTCGAGCGGCTTGGGCAGGGCGAGGGACCAGTTCGGCCACTCGTCGACCGTGCCCGGCATGTTGGGCCGCTCCTTGACCTCGAGCGCGTCGTCGAGGGTGCCCGCGACGACGACTGACGGCGCGTCCGCGAGCGCGCGGTGCGCGGCGATGGTGACGCGGTCGAGGTCCGCGTCGGGACCGAAACCTGTCACGCGTTCGAGCTGCGACTTGAACCAGGTCGCGCCCGATTCGCTCACGGTCTTTCCGATGCGCCTCTGGTCTTCGAGGTCTGAACCCGTCCACGCTCCGGCGAGCGTCGGCAGGTCGTGCGTCGTCACCGCGGCCAGCGCCTGAACAGGGAACCGCTCGGGTTCGCGGTCCTCGAACCAGATCAGCCGGTAGCTCAGGACCCCGCGCGGCGAGGTCCTCGCGCACCTCGTCTTCGACCGTGCCGAGGTCTTCGCCGATGACGAACGCCTCGGCGCGCTCGCTCTCGAGGGCGAGCAGGTCGAGCAGCTCGCGTGCGGGAAGGTGCACGTAGGCCCCGGTCTTCGGCGAGCCGCCGGGCGGGATCCAGAAGAGGCGGTACAGGCCCATGACGTGGTCGACGCGCAGCCCGCGGACGCCTCGCATCGCGGCCCGAACGGTCTTGATGAACGGCTCGAAGTGGGCGGCGCGCAGCTTCCACGGCACGAACGGGGGAAGCCCCCAGTCCTGCCCGTCCTCGTTGAACCCGTCCGGAGGAGCCCCGACACGCGCATCGAGCGCGAGCAAGTGCTGCCACATCCACGCATCCGCGCCACCGGAGTCGAAGCCGACGGCGAGGTCACCGACGAGGTCGCAGCCGCGACGGCCTGCCGCGTGCGAGCTGCACCTCGAGCTGCCACTGGAGCCACATGTGCAGCTGCACGCGGGGATCGTGCTCACGAGCGAAGCGCGCGACACGGCCCGAGGTCGGGGAGTGGTAGCTGGGTGGCCACGCCTGCCAACCGCCGCCGTGCCGCTCGGCGAGCGCGCAGTAGACGGCGAACAGGCGAAGGTCCGTGCCGTGCTCGGCGCAGAACGCGCTGAACGCGGCGCGGCTGTCCTCTTCCGCGTGCGCGGTCCACCACGAGAAGAGCCGATCGAACGCCGCGCGCTTGAGACGGAACACGGCGTCGCGGTCGATCAACCTGCGTTCGTCGAGTGCGCGTCCCGCGTTCGCCAACCGGTTGAGCTCTTCGCCGAGAACAGGCGCGCCGGGCATCGACTCGACGTGAAGCGCGAGCGGGTTCCGCCAGAGGCGGCTGGCCGGGAAGTACGGGCTCGGCTGCTGAGGATGCACGGGGGCCACCGTGTGCAACGGGTTCAGGACGAGCATCTCGGCGCCCAACGACGACGACCACGTCGCGAGGCGAGCGAGGTCGTCGAGGTCGCCGATGCCCCAGCTCGCGCGCGACCGAGCCGCGTACAGCTGCACCGCCCATCCCCACATCCGCTGCCTCACGGGATGCGCGCGGGCCGGAGTGACCACCAGCCGCGAGGGCGGCCAGCCGTCGCGGGGCACGAGCTCGTGATAGCCGAGAGGGAGGTCCGGTGGCAGCGAACGCACGTCGGGCACGACGGTGCCGTCCTCGAGGTGGAGGTCGACGGCGTTCCAGAGCGAGTCAGTGGCGCCCTGTGTGACGATCCACATCGGCGGGGACGGCTCGGGCGGACCGTCGGGATGATCGCCTGCGTCCATCGCTGCCAGGAGCGCCTCGCGCGTCTCGGTGGACGTGTCGAAGCGGTCGTTGTCCCAGCTCCAGTAGCCGTCGGTGATGCCCCAGGCGTCGACCGACATCGGGGAAGTCTCCCACTGCGCGAGTCGGCTTCTACACTCGACCTCATGTCGCGCTCGCTGATCGAGCGGCGCCTCACCGAGCTCGGCGGGCGCCTCAAGGAGCTTCGCAAAGAGCTCGCGGTCGTCGACGAGCAGCTCGAGCACCTCAGCGGGGCCGCAGATGACGCGCACCTGAAGGCACTTGTGTCCGAGACGCCCCTCGCGGACCATGAGCATCGCGAGGCCCAGCGTCACGCCGACGCGATGGCGCGTCAGCGCGCCGACGTCGTCGCGACGATTGCTCGCCTCGAGGCGGACCAGGACAGCCTGCTCGACCGCCTGTTCGCAGAGCAGTCGTGAACGACTGCCGTCGAGCAGAGCAGCCGTGACGGTGCGGGTCGTCGTCGCGGAAGACGAGAGCATCATCCGCCTCGATCTGCTCGAGTCGCTGCAGGAGGAGGGGTACGAGGTGGTCGGCCAGACCGCGCGGGGCGACGAGGCCGTGGCACTCGTCGAGCGGCTCGAGCCCGACGTCGCGATCCTCGACATCAAGATGCCCGGACTCGACGGCATCGAGGCCGCCCGACGCATCCACGATCGGCGCACGACCGCGGTGGTCATCCTCACGGCGTTCAGCCAGCGCGACCTCGTCGAGCAGGCACGTGACGCCGGGGCTCAGGCGTATCTCGTGAAGCCGTTCCAGCGCGCCGAGCTGATGCCGGCCGTCGAGCTCGCCCTTGCTCGCCACCGCGAGGCGGTCGCGCTCGAGCGCCAGGCGATCGACGCCACCGGTCGGCTCGAGGCCCGCAAGGTGATCGACCGGGCGAAGGGCGTGCTGATGGACCAGCACGAGCTCAGCGAGGCCGCGGCCTTCGCGTTCATCCAGCAGACCGCGATGCGCACACGCAGCACGATGGCGGCAATCGCCACGCAGGTGCTCGAGGGGAGCCTCGTCCCCTGAGTTGTCGGCGGGGGGCGCGGGCGTACGCTCGACCCGTGGCCAAGCTCCTGCTGCTCGACGGCAACTCCCTGACGTACCGGGCGTTCTTCGCGTTGCCGACCGACATGGCGACGTCTTCGGGTCAGGTGACGAACGCGGTGTTCGGCTTCACGTCGATGCTGATCAACCTGCTGCGCGACCAACGTCCCGATGGCGTCGTCGTGCTGTTCGACCGTCCCGAGCCGACCTTCCGGCACGATGCCGTGCCCGAGTACAAGGCACAGCGCGAGGCCGCTCCCGACATCCTCCGCCAGCAGATGGGGCTCGTGCGCCAGATCGTGAACGCGTTGGGGATCGAGGTGTCCGACCTCGAGGGCTACGAGGCCGACGACCTGATCGCGACGCTCGCGACGCGTGGTCGAGACCTCGGGCTCGACATCGTCATCGTCACCGGCGATCGCGACACCTACCAGCTCGTCGAAGACCCGCACATCGCGGTGCTCTACAACCGGCGCGGCGTGTCGGACTACGCGCTCTACGACGAGGCGGGGATCTTCGAGCGGTGTGGCGTGACGCCGACGCAATACCCGGAGTACGCCGCGTTGCGCGGCGACCCGTCCGACAACCTCGCCGGCGTGCCCGGGGTGGGGGAGAAGACCGCGGCGAAGCTCATCGCCAGCTACGGGGGCCTCGACGGCATCTTCGCCAACCTCGACAAGCAGACGCCCAAGCTCCGGGAGAGCCTCGCGGCGAACGAGACCCGCGTGCGCAAGAACGCCGAGGTCATGGTGCTGCGTCGCGACGCCCCGATCGACGTCGACCTCGGCAACATCGCCGCGCTCGGCGTGCAGCCTCCTGACCTGGGCGAGGTGAAGCACCTCTTCGAGTTCTTGGAGTTTCGCTCGCTGTTCGAGCGCCTCGCTGAGGTGCTCGACGCGCCCATCGTCGAGAGCCACCCGACCGAAGGGCGGCTGACCGCGAAAGTGGCCGAGGTCGACGCGAACGGCGCCGTCGAGACGCTCACCGCGTTGGCTGCAGGAGATGAGCCGATCTCCATCGGTCCGCTTTGGGTCGGCGCGCCGGGTCGCAGCGACTTGCTCGGTCTCGCGTTCGCGACCGGAGAGGAGACGGCGGTGTGGGTGCCGGCAGCATTGCTCGCCGACGACGCCGTGAAGCAAGCAGTGGTGAACGTCTTCGCGTCGGGCAGCCCCGGCGTGCGCGTGCACCACGCGAAGTCGCTCATGCGCACGCTCTTCGAGGTCGGCCTCGACATCGAAGACCTCGAGCTCGACACGAGCATCGCTGCCTACCTGCTCGACCCGGCGGAGTCGCGTTACGCGATCGGAGACCTGCTCGCTCGCTACACGGGGCTCGAGCTCGGCACTCGCGAGTCGAACAAGCTGCAGCTCGACCTCGACGGCAGTGGCATCGACGACCCGATGATCGGCGCGCTCGACGCGGTCGCGACGGCACGGCTCGCTCCTGCGCTCGAGCAGGCGCTCGAGCATCAAGGCATGCGCACGCTCTACGACACGATCGAGAACCCGCTCGTCCGGGTGCTCGCGCGGATGGAGCGCGTAGGTGTCGGCGTCGACGTCACCGAGCTGCGCGCGCTGAACGACCGCCTCGTCAGCGAGTGCAAGCGGCTCGACGAGCTCATCCAGATCGAGGCCGGCATCGAGTTCAACGTCAACTCGACGCATCAGCTGCGCGAGGTCCTGTTCGACAAGCTGGGCCTCGCGCCGCAGAAGAAGACCAAGACCGGGTACTCGACTGACGCGGCCTCGCTCGAGCGTCTGCGTGACCAGCATCCGATCATCGAGATGCTGCTCTCGTACCGCGAGTTCGAGAAGCTTCGCTCCACGTATGGCGAAGGCCTGCTCAACGAGGTCGCGCCCGACGGGCGCATCCACGCATCGTTCAACCAGACGGTCGCGAGGACCGGGCGGCTCTCCTCCGACCAGCCCAACCTGCACAACATCCCCGTGCGCAGCGACGAGGGCCGGCAGTTCCGCAAGGCCTTCGTGCCCGCCGAGGGCTTCGAGATGCTGGTCGCGGACTACAACCAGATCGAGCTGCGGTGCATCGCGCACCTGGCCGAGGACCCCGGGCTGATCGCCGCGTTCGACGCCGGCACCGACATCCACACCGAGACCGCGTCGCGCGTGTTCGGGGTCGACAAGAAGAAGGTGACCGGCGAGCAACGGGCCAAGGCGAAGATGGTCTCCTACGGGCTCGCCTACGGGATGGAGGCCTACGGCCTCGGCCAGCGCCTCAACATCCCGACCGAGGAGGCGGCCGAGATCCTCGACGCGTACTTCGTGGCATTTCCGTCTGTGAAGCAGTACATGGAGCGCACCGTCAACGAAGCCCGCCAGCGCGGCTACACCGAGACGCTGTTCGGCCGGCGTCGCCCCATCCCCGAGCTCTCGTCTCCGAACTTCCGCATCCGACAGGCCGGCGAGCGCCAGGCGATGAACGTGGGCATCCAAGGCCTCGCGGCCGACATCTTCAAGGTCGCGCTCGTGCGGCTCGACCACGAGCTGGAGGCGCGCGGGCTCGCGAGCCGGCTCATCCTCCAGGTGCACGACGAGGTCATCCTCGAGGTCGACCCCGCGGAGCACGAAGAGGTCACCGACCTGACTCAGGGTGTCATGAAGGGCGCTGTCGAGCTGCGCGTTCCGTTGGAAGTGCACCTCGCGTTCGGTCCGTCGTGGGCTGAAGCGAAGAGCTGATTCGACCGCGACTCGCGGTAATCAGGCCGAACGGTCCTGGTCGCGGCGGTCATGCTTGGTCCACAATGGACCATGGCCCACGGTCGCAGCAGCTTTTGGCTGCCAATGCTGCTCGCGGCCGTCGTCGTCTACGCCCTGATCTCCATCGCGGTCGCGACCGCGACCGCCGACAAGTGCGACAACGTGAGCAATGGTCGGAAGGAGTGGTCGTTCCTCCCCCCGAAGTGGGAGTGCAAGCAGGTCTTCCAGCCCGGCTAGTGAGCGGAGCCCCGTGAGCGGCCGCGAGCCCCATTGGTTCGAGCCGGTGGCCGACCATCTCGGGTCGGCCTACCTCCGTTACTCGTTCACGAAGGGCACCGCCCAGGAGGTCGCGTTCTTGACCGACGTCCTCGGCCTGACTCCTGGCACGCGCGTGCTCGACGTCGGCTGTGGGCCCGGCCGTCACGCCCGAGCGTTCGCCGAGGCGGGTTGCGACGTCGTGGGGATCGACCTCTCGTGGACATTTGTCGCACTCGCTGCGGCGTCGGGTGGCGCCTTCGTGCACGCCGACGCGCGCCGGCTCCCGGTCGAGCCGGGCAGCTTCGACGTCGCGCTCTCGCTGTGCCAGGGCGGGTTCGGTCTGCTCGGGGGGCCGGGCAGCGCCGTCGACGAGGACGTGCTGGCGCTCCGCGAGATGGTCGACGCGGTGCGGCCCGGCGGGCGAGTGGTCGTGTCGGCGTTCTCCGCCTACTTCCAGGTGCGCCACCTCGACGACCCGTCGTCGTTCGACGCCGGGCGTGGCGTGCAGCACGAGCACACCGAAGTGCGCGACCCCGCCGGCGAGCCCGCGTCCGTCGAGCTGTGGACGACGTGCTTCACGCCCCGCGAGCTCCGACTGATGGTCGCCGCCGCGGGTGCCCGCGTCGACGCGCTCTGGTCTGTCGAGCCCGGCCGGTACGGGCAGACGCCACCTGGGCTGGACCTCGCGGAGTTCCTGGTGATCGCCACGAAGCCCGGTGGTACCCTCTCCGGGCGCTGAGCGCCTCCGCGGCGCGCCTCAGCGCACCGGTTTCTCCAGCGCAACCACCCTTCCCACTTCCAGCCCACTCAGGCAAGACCCGAAAGCGAATCCGTGTCCGACCAGCAGACCCCCGTCCCCTCCGAGCCCGTCTCGACCGACCTCGCTCCCGCAGCAGCCCCTTCCGGTGGCGCTGGCATGGGCGCCTCCGACGAAGCCGGTGTTCCCGGCACGTCGAGCGAGGCGGGTGCCCCTGGCACCTTCAACGAGGCCGGTGCCCCTGGCACCTTCAACGAGGAGGGCGTCTACACCCCGCGGCAGGTGGTGGCCGACGATCTCGGGGTCTCCTTCGACGAGGCGGTCGCGTCGACGATGGTCGAGGTCGAGGACGGCCAGATCGTGCACGGTCGGGTCGTCAAGATCGACAAGGACGAGGTCCTTCTCGACATCGGCTACAAGTCTGAAGGCGTCATCCCGTCGCGTGAGCTCTCGATCCGCAACGACGTCGACCCTGCCCAGGTGGTGTCACTCGGCGAAGACCTCGAGGCCCTCGTCCTCCAGAAGGAAGACAAAGAGGGCCGTCTGGTCCTGTCGAAGAAGCGCGCGCAGTACGAGCGCGCCTGGGGCAACATCGAGCAGATCAAGGAGGCCGACGGCGTCGTCGAAGGCCCCGTGATCGAGGTCGTCAAGGGCGGTCTCATCCTCGACATCGGCCTCCGCGGCTTCCTTCCCGCATCGTTGGTCGAGCTGCGCCGTGTGCGCGACTTGCAGCCCTACGTCGGCCGCTCGCTGCAGGCGAAGATCATCGAGCTCGACAAGAACCGCAACAACGTCGTGCTGTCGCGTCGCGCGTGGCTCGAGGAGACGCAGAAGGAGCAGCGCGAAGACTTCCTCGACAACCTGAAGCCGGGCGAGATCCGCAAGGGCGTCGTGTCGTCGGTCGTGAGCTTCGGCGCGTTCGTCGACCTCGGCGGCATGGACGGCCTCGTGCACGTGAGCGAGCTGTCGTGGAAGCACGTCGACCACCCCGGCTCGGTAGTGCAGGTCGGCGACGAGATCACGGTGCAGGTGCTCGAGGTCGACCGCGAGCGCGAGCGCATCAGCCTCTCGCTCAAGGCGACCCAGCAAGACCCGTGGCAGGAGTTCGCCTCGACGCACCGCGTCGGCGAGCTCGTCTACGGCCGGGTCACCAAGCTCGTGCCTTTCGGCGCGTTCGTGCAGGTGGGGGAGGGGATCGAGGGCCTGGTCCACATCTCCGAGATGTCAGCGCACCACGTCGACCTCCCCGAGCAGGTGGTCACACCGGGCGAAGAGCTCTGGGTGAAGATCATCGACCTCGACCTCCAGCGTCGCCGCATCAGCCTGTCGATCAAGCAGGCGGCCGAGGGCGGCGAAGTCGCGGAGGAGTACCGCGAGCACTTCGGCGAGCACGCCTACGACGCGCAGGGCAACTACATCGGCACTCCGATCACTGCGGACGACGCCGATCGCGAAGCCGCGTGGGCGGAGTACTACAACGAGTACGGAGGGGCGCCCGGAGACAACGCAGCGTCACCCGACGATCAGCCAGATGCCGACGTCGCTGCGCCCGTCGAAGTCGAAGAATCCGAGTAGCGCGGGGCACGCGCGCGCATAGGTCAAAAGACCTATGCGCGGCGGTGGGTCATTCGGATCATTTCGCCGCCATCCCCTTTTCTTCTTAGGTGCCTCTGTCATGCTGACGGACGAGCGCCGACACATTCCCGGGGCCGGCGGGGCCTCATTCGCACCCGAAGCGCTCACGATCGCGAGACCACTGCCGACCAAGTAGCGGCAGTGCGAGATCCATCTCGCGAGCGAACACGGGACCGAGCGAAGCCACGCTTCGGTCGGCGAGACGAGTGAGGTATTTGTGGGCTCTCGGCGCACGGTGATCTTGATTGCAGCGGTGCTCATCGGAGCGATCGCTGCGTACGCGCTCTACAACTATGTGAATGGCGTCGAAGACCGCGCCTATCAGAACGCGAAGCGCGTGCAGGTGTTCGTCGTCAAGCAGCCGATCGCCAAGGGCACGCCCGGCGACCAAGCTGTCGGCGACAAGCTCGTCCAGGCGGGTCAGATCCCGCAGGAGTTCCGTCCCGCGACGGCCATCACCGACACAGCGGTGCTCAATGGCAAGGTCGCGCTGACGAACCTCGTGCCCGGTCAGGTCGTCGTCGACGGCATGTTCGTCGATCAGGCCACCGCGTTCGTCACCTTCTCCGAGCGGATCCCCGTCGACCAAGTCGCGGTGACCGTGTCGGTCGACCAGGTGCACGGCGTCGCCGGCCTGCTCGTGCCGGGCGACAAAGTGAACCTGATGGTCGTGCTCGACCCGCAGCTCGCAGCGCTCACCGGCGGCACGCCGGGTGCGCCACCGGCTCCCGCGACGGGAAATGCACAGGACGGCGCCAACACGGTCCGATACCTGTATCAGAACGTCGAGGTGCTCGCGATCGGACAGACTGCCGCCGCTGATGTCGGTGCGACCGAAGCGCCGACGAACCCCGGCAGCGGGCTCATCACGTTCAACGTGCCGCCGGATGCCGCGCAGCGCATCGCACTTGCCGGCAACAACCTCTACATGACGTTGGCGCCGAAGGACTTCCAGCCCGTCGATGTGCCGCCTGTCAACTTCTCCAACCTCTTCCAGCCTGGTGTGCTCTCGCCCTACCCGGCTGGCGGTTGATCGAAGAGGAGATGGCCTAGCGTGGAGCAGTCCCCCACGACCCTGAACGATGCCCTTTCGGGCAACGAGGTGCCGATGGCCGATTTCAACGTGGCCGTCATCGAGAGTGATCCCGCCCTCCGGTCCCAGATGATCGCCGATCTCGGCGAGCGTGTTCGGGCCGCAGCATTCCCGACGATCGAGTCGCTCGAAGAGCGGCTCGAGCCCGGTGTCCCCGTCGTCGCTCTGCTCGGTCCGTCGTGCGCTGGTTCAGCGGGGCTGATCGCGGTCGAGCGGCTCACACGGTCTCGTCCCGAGGTCGGCACCGTGCTGATGGTCGAGGCGCTCTCCACCGACGTCCTGCAGCGTGCGCTGCGGGCGGGCGTGAAGGACGTGCTCGCCGCGCCCGTCGAGGCAGGCGAGCTCGCTTTGGCGGTCGAGCGTGTCGGCGGCTCGCTCGCCCCCGCTGCGCCCACGGCGCTCGCAGAGTCTCCTGCCCCCGCCGGCTACGGCCGCCTCGTCACGATCTTCTCGACCAAGGGTGGCGCGGGCAAGTCGGTCATCGCCGTCAACCTCGCTGTCACTCTCGCTCGGCGCTCTGAGCGTCCGGTCGTCCTCGTCGACGCCGACCTGCAGTTCGGCGACGTCGCGGTGATGCTCAAGCTCGCCCCGCAGCACACGATCGTCGACGCGGTCAACGCGATCGACAAGCTCGACGGTCCCCTCTTGCAGAGCCTGCTCGCGCGGCACGACCCTTCGGGCCTTCTCGTGATGCCCGCGCCGCTCGAGCCCGCGTTCGCGGATCAGATCGGCTCGTCGCAGATGCTCCGCATCATCGAGCTGCTGCGCCAGACGTCGGCTTTCGTGATCGTCGATGCGCCGGCCTACTTCAACGATGTCGTCCTCGGGCTCATCGAAGCGAGCGACGACGTCCTTCTCGTTGCAGGCATGGACATCCCGAACATCAAGAACGTCAAGATCGGGCTGCAGACGCTTCGGCTGCTCAACATCCCGCTCTCGAAGCTGAAGCTGATCCTCAACCGCGCCAACAGCAAGGTGAAGCTGGACGTCGGTGAGGTCGAGCGGACGTTGGGCATCAAGGCCGACATCCTCGTGCCGAGCGACGTCGTCGTCCCCCAGTCGGTGAACCGGGGCACGCCGGTCGTGCTCGACGCTCCGAAGTCGGGCGTGGCCAAGTCACTCGAGGGCCTCGCTGACCTGTTCTTGACGGCGGACCCGAAGCGCAGGCGTTAGCCGCTTCAGTCCTGGACCCCCCGGCCGATGAGTCCAGGGGACCACATCGAACTTTCAGGAGGAGCGCGATGTCGCTCTACAAGCGGCTCCACGAGGTGCAGGCCACGACCGGTGCGACGAGCTCGCGCCGTGACCCGATCCTCGACGAGCTCAGGCAGAAGATCCACCACCATCTGATCGACTCGTTGGGCCCGGTCCTCTACGACCGTCGGCTCTCCGAGGACGATCTGCGGCGCCGCGTCCACGAGCAGCTGCAGGCCGCACTCGCTCAAGAGCGCGCCCCGCTGTCGGCCGCCGACAAGGCACAGCTCATCCAGGATGTCTCTGACGACATCCTCGGCTATGGGCCAATCGATCGCCTTCTGAAGGACGAAGACATCACCGAGGTCATGGTGAACGGTCCCGACACCGTGTTCATCGAGCGTGCGGGACGCATCGAGAAGTCGAACGCATCGTTCGTCGACGAGACGCACCTTCGCCGCATCATCGACAAGATCGTCGGCCAGGTCGGCCGGCGCATCGACGAGGCGACGCCGATGGTCGACGCGCGCCTCCCCGACGGTTCCCGAGTCAACGCGATCATCCACCCGCTCGCGATCGGTGGTCCATACCTGACCATCCGAAAGTTCTCGACCGACCCGTACCAGATCGACGACCTGATCCGCTTCGGCACGCTCAACGCGCACGCCGCGCGCTTCCTCCAGGCATGCGTCGTCGGGCGCCTGAACGTGATCGTCTCGGGCGGCACCGGCACCGGCAAGACGACGACGCTCAACGTGCTGTCGTCCTTCATCCCCTCCGACGAGCGCATCGTCACCGTCGAGGACTCGAAGGAGCTGCAGCTTCACCAGGAGCACGTGCTCACGCTCGAGGCGCGCCCACCGAACATCGAGGGTCGCGGCGAGGTCACGATCCGCGACCTCGTCCGCAACTGCCTCCGCATGCGCCCCGACCGCATCGTCGTCGGCGAGTGCCGCTCGGGTGAGGCCCTCGACATGCTCCAGGCCATGAACACCGGCCACGACGGCTCGATCACCACGGTCCACTCGAACAGCCCACGCGACACCCTCGCCCGCATCGAGACCATGACCCTCATGTCGGGGTTCGATCTCCCGATCCGGGCGATCCGCGAGCAGATGGCGTCCGCGCTCGACCTCATCGTGCACCTGAGCCGCCTCCGTGACGGCACCCGACGCATCACGCACGTCACCGAGGTGCAGGGCATGGAGGGTGACGTCATCACCCTGCAGGACATCTTCCTGTTCGACTACGGCATGGGCGTCGACGAGGACGGCCGCTTCCGCGGCCACCTCAAGGCGACCGGTGTGCGTCCCAAGTTCGCGGAGAAGCTCGCCGACCTCGGCATCCGCCTCGGCCCCGAGGTCTTCCAGCCCGAGGTCTTCGCTCGAAGGGCCTCGGCAGTCTGATGCGCTCGCCGTTCCGGTTCCGAGACCTCCGCCTCGCCGCTGTCGTCGTCCTCGTCGTCTCGCTGCTCGCGGGGCTGTCGGGCATCGCGCGCGCCGGCGACGACAAGCGCCTCGTGATCCGCTCGGTCGACGCGTTGAAGTACCCCGACACTCATGTCACCGTGCTGCCCGTCGGGCCGGCGCCGTCGCTGTCGAGCTACGAGGTGCAGCAGAATGGCGTGCCGGTCTCGGGCGTGAAGGCCGCGGCGCTCACTGACGTCGGCGTCCCGGTCGGCACCGTCTACATGGTCGACACCAGCAATGCCATGGGCAAAGAAGAGGCCATGGACAAGGTGAAGGCGGCGCTGACCGACGCTGTCGCGAAGCGCGCTCCGAACCAGAAGATCGCCATCGTGAGCTTCGGCGTCACGGCCCGGGTCGTGTCGAACTTCACGACCGACGCGGCCACGTTGACCGGCGCCATCGCCTCCCTCCGGCCCTCCCTCGAGCGGCCTGAGTCGGTCGAGCGCGACGGCATGCGCACTGCGCTCAGCCTTCTCGACGAGACGAGCCTTCAAGGCAACGTCATCGTCTTCCAGGCCGGCGGCGACGACGTGTCGGTGAGTACGGACGGGGAGGTGCAAGGAGATCTCCTCGACTCGGACGTGATGGTGTTCGGCGTGGCCCTCCAGACCGGCGACCTGTCGGCGGGCAGCCTGCAGGACCAGGTGTCGGCCACCCGCGGCGTCTACGCGCAGCTCGACGACATGAGCAAGGTGCCCGACACCTCGGCGTTGATGAACGGCACGATCAACGCCCAAGTGATGCTTTCGTACACCAGCGATCCCGCGGCGACGACCGTCGATCTCGTGGTCTCGGCCGGCGACCAGTCGACTACGGCGACCTACAACCCGGGCAGCATCACCTTCGGCGACGCCCTCTCGCCTTCGGTCTACAACCCGCCGCTCGCGGGTGGGCCGAGCTTCCTCTCCGGCACGAGTGGCAAGTACCTCGGCGGACTGCTCGCCCTCGCCGCGCTCATCCTGCTCGCCTACGGCATCGGTCTCATCTTCTTCCGTGACCGCAGCCAGCTCGACAACGCGCTGCTGCCGTACGCCGACGGCTATGTCTCAGAGTCAGACGAGGACGACGACCCGAACAGCGGCGCGCTCGCTCAGACCAAGGTGCTCCAGCGCGCCGTCGAGCTCACGGGACAGTTCGCTGCCAACCGAGGCTTCCTCGGGCGCGTCGAGGAGGCGTTGGAGCGAGCCGACCTGCCCTTGCGGGCGGCGGAGGCAATCTTCTTCTACGTCGCGCTCAGCGTCGTGGTCACTGCCCTGGTGCTCGTGCTGAGCCAGAACCTGATCGTCACGGCACTGGTGCTGGCGCTGCTCGTCGTCGCCCCGCCGATGTTCCTGAACTACAAAGCGCGTAAGCGGCAGGCGGCTTTCCTCAGCCAGCTGCCCGACACGTTGCAGCTGCTGTCTGGATCGCTCCGCGCTGGCTACTCGCTGCAGCAGGGGGTCGAAGCGGTCTCGCAGGAGGTCGAAGACCCGATGGGCCGCGAGCTCCGCCGAGTCATGGTCGAGGCCCGCCTCGGCCGCCCGCTCGAGACGGCACTCGACGACGCGGCCGCCCGCATGGGTAGCCCTGACTTCGAGTGGGCCGTCATGGCGATCCGCATTCAGCGTGAGGTCGGCGGCAACCTTGCCGAGCTCCTCATGATCGTCTCCGAGACCATGCTGCAGCGCGAGCGTCTGCGCCGCGACGTGAAGGCCCTCACCGCCGAAGGTCGCATGAGCGCCATCGTGCTTGCCCTGTTGCCGCCGATCCTCGGCGTCGCGATGTACATCATCAACCCGAACTACATGAAGACTCTTTTCAACACCACAGTGGGCCAGCTCCTCATCCTGGGAGGCATCGTGCTCGCGCTCGTTGGCTTCTTCTGGATGAAGAAGGTCATCAAGATCGAGGTCTAGCGATGCTCACCTTGGCAGTCATCGGCATCGGTACGGGCATCGCGCTCGTCGCTTACGCCCTCCTCTCGCAGGCGCAAGAGCGCGCGGTCGTCCGCAGCTCCCTGCGGCAGCTCGACGACTACGAAGTCGAGAACGTCCGCGACAAGGAGCTCCTGAACCCACTGAAGGACCGTGCGGTCACTCCCGTGGTGGCGGGGCTCACGGCGGTCGGTCGCCGCTTCACGCCTCAGGGCTACCTCGAGAACGTGCGGCAGAAGTTCTCGACACTCGGCACCCGCGGCGACGACGACGTCGATCGGTTCCTCGCTGTGCGCGTGGTGACGATCGCGCTGATCCCGATCGCGATCATCTTGATCTACAAGTTCGCTCCTCTCCAGGGTTTGATGCGCCTCGCGGTCATCGGCCTCGTGTCGCTCTTCCTCGTGCTCGGACCCGACGCGATGCTGAACCGCCGCGTCGCCGATCGGCAGTGGCAGATCCGCACGAAGCTTCCGGACATGCTCGACCTTCTCGTGATCAGCGTCGAGGCCGGCCTCGGCTTCGAGCAAGCGCTCGACCGCACCACCCACGCGGTGCCGGGCCCGCTCGCACAGGAGTTCACCCGCATGCTCGGCGAGATCCGCGCCGGCGCGCTCGCGCGCCGAGTCGCTGCGTGCGCTCGAGCGCCGTTGCGACGTGCCCGAGATGCGGTCGTTCGTGCTCGCGATCTTGCAAGCCGACACCTTTGGTGTCTCGATCGGCCGGGTCCTGCGTACGCAGGCCGACGAGATGCGGGTGAAGCGCCGCCAGATAGCTCAGGAGAAGGCGATGAAGGCACCGGTGAAGATGCTGGTGCCGATGGTGCTCTGCATCTTCCCGTCGCTCTTCATCGTGGTGCTCGCTCCTGCGGTCATCAACATCGTCCACTCGTTCTGAGGCCGGCTCTGCCATGGCCACCGATCTCGAACCGGCCGCGCCCGCGATCAGCAGCGAGTCGGTGACTCCTCGTCGGTGGCAGCCGACACCCGCGACCCTCATCTCGCTGTTCGCGCTCATCTGGGGTCTCTGGATCGGGCTGAAGCCGCTCGACGACAACAGCCTCTTCACCCATGTGGCGACGGGCCGGATCATCTTCCAGACCGGCTTCCCCCACGCCGACCCCTACCTGTTCACGCCGCACGAGTCGTCGTGGGTCGTGCAGAGCTGGCTTGCGTCGGTCGTCTATTGGGCGATCGTGCGCGTCTGGGGGTTCGCCGGGCTGCTGACCCTCACGGGCGCGCTGACCGCCGTGCTCGCGTTGCTCGTCGTGCGGCTGGCACGGCCCGCCGACGGCTTCATCGCCCGGGCCCTCCTCGTGCTCGTGACGCTCGCCGTCGGTGCCGGCGCGTGGGCGGAGCGGCCCTTCATGTTCGGGCTGATCTTCTTGTCGATCACGTTGATCGCGGCGGACGACGGTCTCGACCCTCGCTGGCTCGTGCCGGTCATGTACCTGTGGGTCAACATGCACGGCTCGTTCCCGCTCGGCATGCTCGCGCTCGTACTGCTCTGGGTGGGCAGGCGCCTCGACCGCGAAGACGCCACGACCGAGTGGCGCTGCCTCAAGTGGGCGGCCCTCGGCACCGCGCTCTCGGTCCTGAACCCGTACGGGCCGAAGCTCCTGGTCTTCCCGCTGTTCCTGTTGCACCGCAGCGACGTGTTGCGCCACATCGTCGAATGGCAGGCCCCGAGCTACAACTCGCTCTGGGAGAAGTTCTTCCTCGTTCAGATTGCCCTCGCGATCCTCGTGCTCGCGAAGCGGCCGAGCTGGCGCCTCGCCCTTCCGTTCGCGGTGTTCGTGCCCGCGGCGCTGTACAGCTCTCGGAATCTCCTCGTGGCGAGCCTGGTGCTCACGGCGACGATGGCACCCGCGCTCAAGGGGATGGGTGAGCTCAAGGCGCACGCCCGGCTGTCCTCGGCGCCGCTCGCCTGGGCGGGGGCGCTCACCTTCGCCGCGGTCGCAGTCATGACGGTCGTGTCGGCCGCCCAGAAGCCGGCGGTCGAGCTGATCGGCTACCCCGTCCAGGCGCTCGCCTACGTCGACGCAGAGGGCCTGCTCCCGCGTGCGGACGGCAGCCAGGGGCGGCTGCTCACACAGGACTACGTGGGGAACCTCCGGGAGTATCTCGACGGGCCCCGAGGCGACGTGTTCGTCGACGATCGGGCCGAAGTCGTGGGAAAGCAGGTGGAGGAGGACTACGTCGCCTTGCTCGGGCTCCAGCCCACGTGGTCCCAGACGCTCGAGCGCTACGACATCGACGTGATCGTCTGGCAGCGGAACATGCCATTGGCGGTCGTGCTGGCCGAGTCACCCGACTGGCAGATCCGCTACACCGATCCGCTATGGATCGTGGCGACCCGCCGCACCTCGGCGACCGGCGCCTGAGACAGTTCCCCCGGCGCCTCAGGCGCGGCAGAGATGGGGGTGGCCGTCGGGAGCTCGCGAGCCCCGAAGGTCGTGCGGCTAGCTGGCTGCGGTGAGCGAGGCGTTGAAGCGGGTGTAGCTGCTGTTCGTGGAGCCACCGAGGAACGTGACGGCAGCGAAGCACACGAGGGCGATCAAGGCGACCATCAGGCAGTACTCCACCATGGTGGCGCCGTCATCACCGTTGAGCCTCTTCTTGGGCTGTGATCTCATCTGCATGTTCTCCCGCCGAGGGCCGTCTACTGGACGGCGCCGATGTTGCTGCCGATGGTGCTGAATCTTGGCCTTCGCGGCGTTGCCGAGCAGGCCGATGGAGGCGATGCACACCACGGCGATAAGAGCGACGACAAGCGCGTACTCCACCATCGTCGCTCCGTCATCGCCGTGAAGGCGTGCTCCGGTCATTGGTAGGGCTGACACTCAGCTCGCACTGCCGATGGAGTTTCCGACCGTGCTGAACTTGGTCTTGGCGTTCGTGCCGATCAGCGTCACTGCGGCGATGCAGACGACGGCGATGAGAGCGACCATCAGGGCGTACTCAACCATCGTTGCGCCGTCGTCACCTGCGAGGCGCTGGTGTTGGGCGTTCATGTCGATCCACCTGTCTGATGCGAGGGTCGTGGGGGGGAGTGCAGAGGGCGGGCCAACAGGCCCGCCCTCTCAGCAGTTCCTGCGTCTGAGCAATCGCTCAGCTCGCGCCGCCGATCGAGTTGCCGACCGTGCTGAACTTGTTGTTGGCGTTGGTGCCGATGAGCGACACAGCGGCGATGCACACCACTGCGATGAGGGCAACCATCAGGGCGTACTCCACCATCGTCGCACCACGATCGCTGTCAGCGAAGCGGGCACGCATCCACGAGGCGAAGAAGTCCCACTGGGTCTTCAGGTCCATTTGATTTCTCTCCCGTCGGGATTTGGGCTGTATTGAGCCAGGATGCTGGCGCTTCCTGTGCTTCAAGTATCGGTCGGCAGACGCTGTCCATGAATAGGACGTACGGCCCAAATTCACGGAGTGGGGCCGATGGACTACCGCAGGTGAACGATCCCCATCCGGACGGCTTGCAGCACCGCTTGGGTGCGATCCCTCGCATCGAGCTTCTCGTAGATGGACGCCAGGTGGTTTTTCACGGTCTTCTGGCTGATGTAGAGCCTTCCCGCGACCTCGGGAGTGGAGCAGCCGTCCGCAATCAGCTGCAGCACCTCTTCCTCCCGCTTGGTGATGAGACGGTCTTCCTCCCGGGTCGCCGGCGTGTCGATCTTGTGGACCTCGTCGAGCATCGAGGCTGCGAGGTCCTGTGAGAGCGCCGTCTCGCCTGTCGCGGCCTGGCGCACGGTCAATGCGACCTCGTCGACCGAGCAGTCCTTGACCAGGTAGCCGACCGCACCGGCCCTGATCGCGTCGGTGAGCACCGAGTGATCGGCGTGCATCGTAAGCATCACGATCCGTGCGTCGGCATGTTCGTTGCGGATCCGCCTCGTCGCCTCGACCCCATCGATCTGCGGCATCGAGACGTCCATCAACACCACATCCGGCTTCAGCTCGTCGAAGAGACGGATCGCCTCCTCGCCGTCGGCGGCCTCGCCGACCACGTCGAAGCCCTCCTCGATCATCGAGCGGCGCAGGGCCTCGCGAAGCATCTTGTGGTCGTCGACGAGCATCAACCGGATGCCCTCGCTGCTGTCGTGATCCGTCACGTGGGTGCCCTTCCTGTCTCTGGCCTACTTGGGGTCGAGCCAGACCCGCACCGCGGTGCCCCCGCCGGGGTTCGTGTCGAAGTCGAGGCGGGCGCCGATGCTCGCGGCACGCTCGCGCATGCCGATGATGCCGTACGAGTCGAGTCGGGCCGGCTGGCCCTTCCCGAGCCCGACCCCGTCGTCCGAGACGACGAGCTCGGCGCGGTGACCGTCGCACCGCCAGGTGATGGCGAGCTGTGAAGCTCTCGCGTGCTTCTCGACGTTGGCCACCGCCTCTTTCGTGATCCGCCAGATCTCCCGCTCCTGCAGCAGCGGGAGCCGCCCCCGCTCCTCGGTGCGCAGGGTGACCCGTAGGCCGCTGCGCTCGGACACGCGCTCGAGGAACTGCTTGAGCGTGGAGGTCATGTCTTGCACCTCGGTCACGTCCGTGCGCAGGTCATAGAGCGTGTCGCGGACCTCGCCGATCACTCCGCGCACGTCGTGGCGCAGGTGGTCGAGGGGATCCCGGACGTTCTCGCCCTTGTCCGCGGCCCGGACGATGCGGTCGAGCTCGAAGGCGAGGTACGCAAGCGACTGGCCGATGCGATCGTGCAGGTCACGGGCGATGCGGGTGCGCTCTTCGTCGGCGCCGATCGTGCGGAGGCGGTTGAACCACCGGGCGTTGTCAACCGCGAGCGCGGCGGGCTCGGCGAACCGGTTGAGCAGCTCGAGGTCGCGGGCCGTGAAGGTGGCTTCCGCAGTCCGCTCGACCGAGATCAGCCCGATGAGCGCGCCCCGAGCCCGCATCGAGGCGTAGATGCCGGCGCCCGCGCTGGGGGACAGGCCAGGGCCACCACTCTCGAGGAGGTTCGGCTCGCTCACGGCGCCCGTCACGGTCATGGCTCGCCGCAGCGGGGGCGGCAGTCGGTGCGTGGGTACGGGGCTGGGCACCTTCGGGCCGTCGCGGCGAGCGGCCACCCAGGTCGCGTCGGTCTCGTCCAGGACCAGCAGCACGGCCGAGTCGAACTCCATCAGGTCGTGGAGGCGAATCATCGTCGAGTCGAGGACGTCGTCGAGGTCCAGCGACGCCGGCAGGGACTGAGCGACTCGGTGAAGGGACTCCAGCAGCTCGTTGGCCTCGACGAGCCGTCCGAGTCGGTCGAGGGCCAGCGACTGCTGGCGCTCTGACTCGGTGAAGATGCGTCGGGCATAGCCCGCCACCATCGCCACGAGGAGCAGGAGGAAGGCCCACTGGGCCGACCTCCGGAGCGCTTGGTCGTTCTCGCTGGCCCCCAACATGTAGGGGACCGCGACGGCGGCGGCGCTTCCGAGGGCGGAGTTGATGGCGAACGTGAACCCGCGGGCGAAGCCGGCGGCGATCACCGCGGTCATCAAAGAGAAGACGAACGGCGACTCCCAGTAGCCCGTCGCGCAGACCACCACGACACACAGGGCCAGCTCGGCGAGGACACTCCACACGGTGCCCGGTCCGTCCTCGTACCTGATCGGTCGGAGGGTGCGGAAGACCGCGTAGGCGAGGATGATGCCGCCGAAGACCAGGACCCGGACGTCGCCGTCGGCCACGTCGGCCGACGCCAGGGCGAAGCCGACCGCGAGCGCTCCCCACCGGATCGCGATGACCGGAGGCGTGAGGGCTGCGACCCGGAGGTCGGGCAGGCGGCGCCGTTGCTCGGGGCGACCCGACGCTTGGCGGTCAGTCGACGCCCAGGTCATGGCCGCATCGACGTCGACCATGCTCGGGTTCTCGCTCACGTTCGGCTTCGGGTCTTCAGGCGCCTTGTCTGCAGGCGCCTTGTCTGCAGGCGGCTCGGGAGCGGATGGGTCGCTGCGGTCCGAGCGGGCACGCAACGCCATCTTCACCTCCCTACCTCTTCGATCATGTCGATCGTGTCAACCGACGACCAGCGCGCTTGGGCGGCGCCACCGCGTCGCCATCTCAGGGTAAATGGTCGGCTCGTTCCGGCGCGTGATTCAGTCCCGATTCTCTCGTACCGGCAACGTCTTGGGTGCCCGGTCGGGGGGGCGAGGTGGTAGCAAAGGCCCGCATGATCTTGGTCGGCCTCACCGGAGGCATCGGATCGGGCAAGTCGACCGTCTCGAGCCTGCTCGCGGGCCATGGGGCGGTGGTGATCGACGCCGACGCGATCACACGGCAGCTGCAGGAGCCCGGTCAGCCAGTGCTCGCGGCCATCGTCGAGCGGTTCGGCTCGGCCGTCCTTGACGGCGACGGCCGCCTGAACCGGCCGGGGCTCGCGGCGATCGTGTTCAACGACCCGAAGGCGTTGAAGGCGCTCAACGAGATCGTGCATCCCGCGGTGGGTGCCGAGACCGCCCGGCGGATCGCGGCCGAGTACGACACCGACCACGTCGTCGTCCTCGATGTCCCTCTGCTCGTGGAAACCGGTCGTCGCGGGCTCGCCGCGGTCATCGTCGTGGACGTGCCGACGGACGTCGCGGTCGAGCGTCTCGTCTCGCAACGAGGCATGTCAGAGTCGGACGCGCGGGGCCGTGTCGCAGTGCAGGCCTCACGCGAGGACCGGCTCGCGAAAGCGGACATCGTGATCGACAACTCCGGGGATCGACACGCGCTCGAGCCGCGAGTCGCCGAGGTGTGGGAGCAGATCCGCGCCCTCCCGCAAGCTACGGAGGAGGCTTCATCGGGCGGGAGTGTCACACCCCCTCGGTAGCATCGATCGGTGCCTCCGTTCACGGTCGTCTCCGACTTCGAACCCGCTGGCGACCAGCCTCACGCCATCGAGCAGCTCGCGGATGGCATCGAGCGTGGCGACCGGTTCCAGACCCTTCTCGGCATCACCGGCAGCGGCAAGAGCGCGACGATCGTGTGGACGATCGAGAAGGTGCAGCGACCGACGCTCGTGCTCGCACCCAACAAGTCGCTCGCCGCGCAGCTCGCGAACGAGTTCCGCGAGTTCTTCCCGAAGAACCGAGTCGAGTACTTCGTCTCGTACTACGACTACTACCAGCCCGAGGCCTACATCCCGTCGAGCGACACCTACATCGAGAAGGACAGCTCGATCAACGACGAGATCGATCGGCTCCGCCACGCGGCGACCTCGGCGCTGCTCACGCGACGCGACGTCATCGTCGTGGCGTCGGTGTCGTGCATCTACGGCATGGGCAACCCCGCTGAGTATCAGGGCAAGCTCTTCGTGGCCAACGTGGGCGAAGAGCGCGACCAGCGGTCCATCCTCCGGCAGCTCGTCGACATGCAGTACGAGCGCAACGACGCGGCGCTCGGCCGAGGCAAGTTCCGCGTGCGGGGCGACACGATCGAGCTGTATCCCGCGTACGAAGAGACGGTCACGCGCATCGAGCTCTTCGGCGACGAGATCGAACGCATCACGATCGTCGATCCGCTCACCGGTGAGCAGATCACCGAGCTCACCGAGCTCATCGTGTTCCCCGCCACGCACTACGTCGCCGGTGACGAGGTCATGCGCAAGGCGGTGGTGGGCATCGAAGCCGAGCTGCAAGAGCGCCTGGCCTGGTTCGAAGCCAACGGCAAGCTGCTCGAGGCGCAGCGCCTCCGGATGCGCACCCAGTACGACCTCGAGATGATCCAGGAGGTGGGGTACTGCAACGGCATCGAGAACTACTCGATGCACATCGACGGCCGGCACTACGGCGAGCCGCCGTACACGCTGCTCGACTACTTCCCGAACGACTTCCTCCTCGTCATCGACGAGAGCCACGTGGCGGTGCCGCAGCTGCACGCCCAGTACGAAGGCGACCGGAGCCGCAAAGACACCCTGGTCGACCACGGCTTCCGGCTGCCGAGCGCACGCGACAACCGTCCGCTCCGGTTCGAGGAGGTCATGGAGCGGCTCAACCAAGTCGTGTTCCTGTCGGCCACGCCGGCGCGCTACGAGCTCGAGGCGTCGACGCAGATCGTCGAGCAGATCGTGCGCCCGACCGGCCTCGTCGATCCCGAGGTCATCATCAAGCCGACCAAGGGCCAGATCGACGACCTCCTCGAGCAGATCAACCAACGAGTCATCGCCGGCGCGCGGGTGCTCGTCACGACGCTCACGAAGAAGATGGCCGAGGACCTCACCGACTACCTGCTCGAGCTCGGCGTGCGAGTCCGCTACCTGCATAGTGAGGTCGACACCGTGCAGCGCATCGAGATCCTGCGCGACCTCCGGCTCGGCGAGTTCGACGTGCTCGTCGGCATCAACCTGCTCCGCGAGGGCCTCGACCTCCCTGAGGTCTCCCTCGTCGCGATCCTCGACGCCGACAAGGAGGGCTTCCTCCGCAGCCAGACGTCCCTCATCCAGACGATGGGCCGCGCCGCACGCAACGTCGACGGTCAGGTGATCATGTACGCCGACACGGTCACCGACTCGATGACGCGGGCGATGTCAGAGGTGAACCGCCGCCGCCAGCTGCAGCAGATCTACAACGAAGAGCACGGCATCGACCCGCAGACGATCCGCAAGGCAGTCACCGACATCCTCGCCCACCTGCGCGGCACGGCGAGTCCGACGCCGGTGCCCGGGCCGCGACCGGCGGTCTCGCGTATGCATGACCGCGCCCGGTCCGACCTCTCCGAGCTCCCGCACGACGAGCTCGCGCGGCTGATCCGCACCCTCGAGGAGGAGATGCGGGAGGCGTCGGCCGATCTGCGGTTCGAGTACGCCGCCCGGCTCCGCGACGAGATCCACGATCTGAAGCGCGAGCTGCGCGAAGTCGTGTAGCAAGTCGGCGCATGTCCACTGCTGCGGGATCGGTGTTCGTCGTGATCCCGGTGTTCAACCGGCTGCCGGCAACGTTGTCGTGCATCGACAGCGCTCGCGGTGCAGAGCTATCCGCACGTCCGCATCGTGGTGGTCGACGGGGGATCGACTGACGACACCGCCGCCGTCGTCGGGGGCCGTCTCCGATGTCACCCTGATCACGGACGTCGGCGAGCAGTGGTGGACCGGCGCGACATGGCTCGGCATCGACCATGCGCTCCGCGCTGGCGGGGCCGAAGACTTCGTGCTCTTGCTCAACAACGACACCACGTTCGGCCCCGAGATGATCGACGTGCTCGTGCGTGAGTCGCGGGAACACGACGCTGCGGTGGCACCGATCGTGGTCGACGACCGGCGACGGAACAGTCGTCGCTGCCGGCACGACCGTCGATTGGCGACGTTTCCGGATGATGCATCGCAAGACGGCGCCGACCGAGCCGGCCACCTGGCCCACCGACTTGTTCGAAGGGCGCGGCACGCTCGTCCCGATGCACATGATCCGCGCTGCCGGCAACGTGGACAGGGAGCACCTGCCGCACTATGCAGCGGACTACGAGTTCAGTCAGAGACTGAAGCGTCACGGCTTTCGTCTCTTGATGACGAACCGAACCACGGTGCGGGTGCGTCTCGACGAGACGGCGCTCCGCAAGTACGACGGGCCGACGTCGCTGAAGCGACTCTGGTTCGAGGCGACGAGCAAGCGCTCCTACCGGAGCTACGCGACCCAGTTCACGTTCATCGATCTTGCTGGTCCTGACCGGGGACGGTGGAAGCTCAAGGTCAGGTACGTCGCCCGTTCCGTCACTCGCCTACTGCCTCAGCGTTACTGGGTGTAGGCGGCAGCGTCCGAGGGCCGGCGCTCGTCGGCGACGGACGAAGAATGAGCGAATTTCTCGGTGCCTCTGCCGATAGAAGCCCGATGAGTAGGGTCGCTCCGATGCGCGAGGGCGTCGAGGTTGCCGAGCCGACGCGCTCACACGGCCGGGGCGCGCTCGCGCTCGCCCTGCTCTTCATCGGCATCGTCGCGCTCGGTGTCGCATGGATCGGTGACCCCCGCGCCGCTTCGTTCTCTGATGCGGGAGGACGTCTCGCGACGGTGAAGACGATGGCCGAGAACCACACGTGGACCCCCGACCTCGGGTACTGGGCCACTGGGGTCGACCCGACGGGTCTTCACCATCCCATTCTCTTCGCTTATCCGCGCGGCGACGACTGGGTGGCCGTGAACGCTCTCCCGCTCGTGGTCGCAGGCCGTCCTCTCTGGCAGCTCGGCGGTGCGCGCGCTGCCGTCCTGATCCCAGTGCTCAGCGTCGTGCTCGCGGCCTACGCCGCGCGCCGCGTGTCGAGGTGGGCGTCTGGGGGCGATGGATGGCTCGCGATGTGGTTCGTCGGGTTGCTCTCTCCGATCCTCTTCTACGGCGCTGACTTCTGGGAACACGCGCCCGCGCTCGCGCTGGGCCTGTTCGCGGTCGCATTGGTCCTGGAAGGCGGCGCGCGCCGGGTGTTGCTCGGCGGCCTGATCGCGGGACTCGCGGCGGTCCTGCGCAACGACATGTTGGTCACGTTCGTCGCCCTCGGCATCGCCGCGCTCGTCGTGCCCGAGGAGCGCAAGCGGTCGCTGGCGCGTTGGCGGGAGCTCGCCGTGGGCTGCGTCGCCCTAGCCGGGGTGCTGTTCGTCAACTTGGTGGTCGAACACCGGGTGCTGGCCCCCGGCACAGGCTCGGCCCGCGCCACCGGTCGCGCCGCGCAGGTTTCCAGCACGATCGGCGGTCGTCTCCGCGACGCAGTGATCACGTCCGTTGGTGTGTTGGCGAACGAGTACTGGCTCGCGCTCGTGATCGGTGCGGTCATCGGCATCGGCATCCTGCTCATGGCTGCGGGTGCCGCCGATCGTTCAGGGTCGTCCTCCATGTCGGGTGTCGTGGGCGCGGTCGTCGCCTGGGGCGGCATGATCTGGCGCTTCGCCGCGTTGGGTATCTCGACCGTGCCCGGGTTCCTTTGCGCCGCACCGGTGGCCGCGCTCGGATTCTTCGGCGAGCGCACTCGTCGCGAGCAGGTGCTCTTCGTCGGAGTCGCGATTGCGATCCCCACCGTCTGGGCGACCGAGTGGGTGGGTGGCCATGCCCCTCAGTGGGGTGGCCGGTATCTCCTTCTGCCGACCGCGCTTCTCGTCGTCCTCGCTGCCGCTCAAGTCCGGGCCCTCGGACCGCGCCCCCTCGTGCTCGCGCTCCTGGGGCTCGGCGCCGCGATGAGCGTCATCGGAGTCGTGTGGCACATCGAGCGCACTCGCGAGCTGAGTCAGTTCGCTGACGAAGTGCTCGACGTGCCCGGCGACGTGGTGATCGTCAGCGACCAGCCCTGGATGGGGAGTGAGATCGGAAGCTGGTATGGCGATCGGCGCTGGCTGACCTCCGGGGGTGACGACATAAACCACGAAGCCAGCGCGGAGGACGTTGCAGCGACGGTCGCCGTCGCGCAGCACGCCGGCGCCGCCCAGATCGACGTCGTGGACTCCCAGGACCACCCGCTCGATCGCGTCGGCACCAACCCCACATACCCGGGGTTCCGGTTCGAAGGGGTGCGGACCACCCAGTTCCTCTGGGAAGACGTGGTGATCCGCAGGTACGTCGCGGTCTGACCGTACATCTGTTCGGAACGGCCACGCGGGCGATACGATCGCGCAGATGGCCGACACGCTTGTCGTGCGGGGCGCCCGAGAGCACAACCTGAAGAACATCTCGATCGAGCTCCCACGTGATCGACTGATCGTCTTCACCGGGCTGTCGGGTTCGGGCAAGTCCTCGCTCGCGTTCGACACGATCTACGCCGAGGGGCAGCGCCGCTACGTCGAGTCGCTGTCGTCGTACGCGCGGCAGTTCCTCGGCCAGATGGACAAGCCCGACGTCGACTTCATCGAGGGCTTGTCGCCCGCGATCTCGATCGACCAGAAGTCCGCGTCGCGAAACCCTCGGTCGACCGTGGGCACGATCACCGAGGTGTACGACTACCTCCGCCTCCTCTACGCCCGCATCGGGGTGCCGCATTGCCCGAACGACGGCACGCGCGTCGAGCGCCAGACGCCGCAGCAGATCGTCGACCGTGTGCTGCACCTGCCCGACGGCACGCGCTTCCAGGTGCTTGCTCCGGTCGTGCGGGGTCGCAAAGGAGAGTACGAGTCACTGCTCGTCGACCTGTCCGCTCAGGGTTACGTCCGTGCCCGCATCGACGGCGAGGTGCGCGAGCTCAGCGAGGTGATCGGTGACGGCGCGCCGCGGTTGGCGCGGTACGAGCAGCACACCATCGAGGTTGTCGTCGACCGGCTCGTCGCGGCGCGACGGCATCGAGCGCCGGCTCACCGACTCGCTCGAGACAGCGTTGCGGCTCGCCGAGGGCGTCGCCGAGGTGCAGATCATGCCGAAGGCGGGCGAAGAGTCCGACGCGGAGATCCTGACCTTCAGCCAGCATCTCGCCTGCCCGAAGTGCGGCACGTCGTTCGACGAGCTCGCGCCCCGCAACTTCTCGTTCAACTCGCCGTACGGCGCGTGCGAGACGTGCGACGGGCTCGGCACGACGTTCGAAGTCGATCCCGAGCTCGTGGTCCCGAACCCCGACCTGTCGCTGAACGAGGGCGCGATCGCCCCGTGGGCGAGCCAGCGCACGCAGTACTTCACGAGGCTCGTCGCCGCGGTGGCCGACGAGCAAGGCATCGACATGGACGTGCCGTGGTCGAAGCTCACGAAGGCGCAGCAGAACGTGATCCTGCACGGCTCGAAGTCGGGCTCCGTGCAGGTGCGCTACAAGAACCGCTACGGCCGGCAGCGCTCGTTCCAGACGAGCTACGAGGGCATCATCCCGTTCCTGCGTCGTCGCCACACCGACGCAGAGAGCGATTGGGCGCGCGAGCAGGTCGAGGGGTACATCCGCGAAGTGCCCTGCCCTGCGTGCGGCGGTGCGCGTCTGCGGCCTGCGTCACTTGCCGTCACGATCGACGGGCGCAACATCAACGACCTCTGCAGCCTCAGCATCGGCGAGTCGGCGAAGGCGCTCGCGTCGACTCGAGCTGAGCGAGCGTGACCGCATGATCGCCGAGCGAGTCGTGAAGGAGGTGAATGCCCGCATGAGCTTCCTGCTCGACGTCGGGCTCGACTACCTCTCGTTGTCTCGCTCGGCCGGCACTCTCGCGGGTGGCGAGGCGCAACGCATCCGGCTCGCCAGCCAGATCGGCAGCGGCCTCGTCGGCGTGCTCTACGTGCTCGACGAGCCCTCGATCGGGCTGCACCAGCGCGACAACCGCCGGTTGATCGACACGCTCGTACGACTTCGCGACCTCGGGAACACCGTGCTCGTCGTCGAGCACGACGAGGAGACGATCCGCGTCGCAGACCATGTCGTCGACATCGGGCCGGGTGCAGGCGAGCACGGTGGCGAGGTCGTGTTCTCGGGCACGGTGAAGGGCCTCCTGCGCACGAAGGACTCGATCACCGGGCAGTACCTCGCCGGCAAGCGATCGATCCCGGTGCCGGCGAAGCGTCGGGTGCCGGGAGACGACTGGCTCGTCATCCGCGGCGCGAAGGAGCACAACCTCCGAGACATCGACGTCGAGATCCCGCTCGGCTGCTTCGTCACTGTCACCGGGGTGTCGGGCTCGGGCAAGTCCACGCTCGTCGGCGAGATCCTGCTGAAGTCGTTGATGCAGAAGATCTACAAGTCGAAGCTGCCGCCGGGTCGTCACAAGAAGATCGAAGGGCTGGAGGCGCTCGACAAGGTCATCGACATCGACCAGTCGCCGATCGGGCGCACGCCACGGTCGAACCCCGCGACCTACACGGGTGTGTTCGACCACATCCGACGGCTCTTCAGCCAGACCCAAGAGGCGAAGGTGCGCGGCTACCTCCCGGGGCGGTTCTCGTTCAACGTGAGTGGCGGCCGGTGCGAGGGGTGCGCTGGCGACGGCACCATCAAGATCGAGATGCACTTCCTGCCCGACGTCTACGTGCCGTGCGAGGTCTGCAAGGGCGCTCGCTACAACCGCGACACGCTCGACATCACGTTCAAGGGGAAGAACATCGCCGAGGTGCTCGACCTCTCGTGCGAGGAGGCGGTCGACTTCTTCGCGAACCAGCCGGTCATCGCCCGGCACATGCAGACCCTTGTCGACGTCGGGCTCGGGTACGTCCGGCTCGGGCAGCCGGCGCCGACCCTGTCGGGCGGCGAGGCGCAGCGGGTCAAGCTGTCGTCTGAGCTCGCGAAGCGGTCGACCGGGCACACGATCTACATCCTCGACGAGCCGACCACGGGACTTCACTTCGAGGACGTACGCAAGCTCCTGACGGTGCTCAGCCGGCTGGTCGACCAGGGCAACACCGTGTTGGTGATCGAGCACAACCTCGACGTCATCAAGACCGCGGACTGGATCATCGACTTGGGGCCCGAGGGCGGCTCCGGCGGCGGCACGGTGGTCGTCGAGGGCCCTCCTGAGGTGGTCGCGGGCACGCCAGACAGCTACACGGGCCAGTTCCTGAGCCGGTTGCTGACCGCCTGAGATCCACGCGCTCCGTCGTTCTCGGTGACCACGGAGCGTGAACAGGCCGTCCGGCTCATTGCGCAGAGTGGCCTGCCGATGGTCCATAGGTGGCTATGGCCCGCTTCGCCCGCCCTCTCCAGTACCTGGGGATCCTCGTGGCGGTCATCGGCCTCGGCAAGTTCCACGCCGTCCGCCACGTCTACGACTACACGGGTTCGACCCGGTTCATGTGGTCCTTTGCGTACGTCGCGCTGCTCGCCATGTCGTCGTACTCGGTGGGCCTGCCCGAGCTGCCCCGCAGCCGAAGGACGGCCTGGGTCGCGGGCCTCAGTGCATGTGCCGCCGCCGCGCTCGGCATCTCGATTGCGCAGCTCCTCACGAACAGCGTGCTGCTCCCGCGGCTCGTGGTGTTCGGTGCCGCCGTGCTCTTGGTCCCGTGGTTCGCGCTGTGCGCCACGCTCGCGCGCCACGCGCGGTCCCGAGCCGAGGATCGGGAGCGACTCGTGTTCGTCGGGCGGCTGGATGAGGGACAGCTGCTGCGCGACGAGCTCGCCGGCCGGCCGGAGCGTCCCGCGCAGCTCGCGAAGGTCCTCACGTGCGCGGAGGCTCGCTCGACCGGAAGTGGCCCTCCGCTGATCGCGGCCGCCGCCGACGCTCATGCCACCTTGCTGGTGCTCGACCGCGAGGCGCAGGCCGACGAGCACATCGTCGCTCAGGCCGCGCTCCTGCACGAGCGAGGTGCGCGGGTGCGTACCGTGTCCCTCTTCTACGAGCAGTGGCTCGGCAAGATCCCGCTGTGGGAGCTCGAGCGGGTCTCGCTCATGTTCGACATCGGTGAGGTGCACCGTGACAGCTACAGCCGGCTGAAGCGGCTCATCGACGTCGCGCTCGCCCTCGTCTGCCTGCCCGTGCTGTTGGTCACGATCCCGTGCGTCGCGGTTGCGAACCTGCTCGGCAACCGAGGACCGCTGTTCTTCCGGCAGCAACGCGTCGGGAAGGCGGGGAAGGTCTTCACCATCTGGAAGTTCCGGACGATGCGGGATGCTCCCGGAGCACTGACCTACTGGACTTCAGACGATGATCCGCGCTGTCACACGCGTCGGCCGCATCTTGCGGTCCACCCATGCCGACGAGCTGCCTCAGCTCCTCAACGTCCTGAAGGGCGACCTCTCCATCGTCGGTCCGCGGCCGGAGCAGCCTGCGTACGTGGCCGAGCTCGTCGACAAGGTCCCGTTCTACGACCTTCGTCACCTCGTGCGTCCCGGCATGACCGGGTGGCGCCAGGTGAAGTTCGGCTACGCGGGCAGCGAGGCCGAGGCGCTCGAGGGACTGCAATTCGATTTCTTCTACCTCCGGCGCCAGAGCCTGGTCTTCGACCTCCGCATCATCGGGCGCACGTTGCGATCGGTCGTGCGCAGACAAGGCCGTTGATGCACCAGCCGCTGGTGTCGATCGTCATCCCCGCGCTCAACGAGGCTCGCGACATCGCGGGATGCATCGAGGCGGTTGCCAAGCAGGACTACCCGCTGAGCGCTCTCGAGGTGATTCTCGTCGACGGGCGCAGTGACGACGCGACGGTTTCAGTCGCCGAGTCCGCCGCACGTGGAATCGGCTTCGCGCGATTCGTCGTCGCCGCGAACCCAGCGGGTGGAAGGTCCGACGGCCTGAACATCGGGCTTCGCGAGGCTCGCGGCTCGTATCTCCTGCGGATCGATGCTCGCAGCCGAGTCCAGTCGCACTACGTGTCTACATGCGTGGATGTGCTCGCGGCGCACCCCGAAGTCGGCGAGGTCGGTGGTGCGCAGATCGCTTGGCCCCGCTCCGGGGACTCTCGTGAGATCGGGCTCGCGCGCGCCCAGCGCAACCGGTTGACCTCCGGGTTCAGTCGCTACCGTCGCTCGACCGTGTCGGGGCCCGCCGAGCACGTATGGATGGGAGCGTTCCGCACGGACGAGCTGCGGGCGATCGGAGGGTGGGACCCCGATGTCTCGGCCTCTGAAGACTTCGAGCTGAGCCAGCGCTATGTCGGCTCCGGGAGGGTGGTCTGGTTCGACAGCCGTCTTCGTTCGGGCTATCTCGCCCGGCCCACGCTCCGCCTCCTCGCTCGCCAGCATTACGCCTTTGGGGTCGCGAAGGGGACGTGGTGGGCGCGCGGCGGCCGCCCGCTTCCGAGGCAGGTGATGTTGCTCGCCTTGCCGCCCACTGCGGTCGCGGGAGCGGTGGTCTCGGCGCGATTGATCGGCTGGCCCGCGACGGCTGCTGCCGCAGCGGTGGCCGCGATCGGAGTCGAAGCGGCCGGGTGCACGGGCCCCGAAGGGGGCGCGGGCGCTCGTGCGATCTCGGTGATCGGCGTCGCGACGTACAGCCTGAGCTGGTGGACCGGCGCGATCGCGGGGTATCTCGTTCAGAAGGTGGGCGTCGAAGCCCACCGCGCCTGAGACGTCCTAGGTCAGGCGGTGGGCACGGGGACGGGGTGGTGCTGCAAGAACCACGCGTACGTCGACTCGATGCCCTCGCGCAGGCCGATCTTCGCCTTCCACCCGAGTGCGTTGATGCGACCGACGTCGAGCAGCTTGCGCGGCGCGCCGTCGGGCTTCGACGTGTCGAACACGAGCTCGGCCTCCGGGTACACCACGTCGCGCACCGTCTCGGCGAGCTCGCGGATGGTCAGATCGACGCCGGTGCCGACGTTGATGTGCTGCGCGCCCTCGTAGCGGTCCATGAGGAACAGGCACGCGTCCGCGAGGTCGTCGACGTGGAGGAGCTCACGCTTCGGGCGTACCCGTGCCCCACACCTCGACGACCTCGGCGATCGCTCAGACCTTCGCGTCGTGGAACTTGCGCATGAGTGCCGGCAGCACGTGGCTGCTCTCGAGGTCGAAGTTGTCGTTGGGCCCGTAGAGGTTCGTCGGCATCGCCGAGATGAAGTTCGACGCCGTACTGCGTGCGGTACGACTGGCAGAGCTTGATGCCCGCGATCTTCGCGATCGCGTAGGCCTCGTTGGTGGGCTCGAGCGGACCGCGTGAGCAGCGCCTCTTCGGTCATCGGCTGGTGGGCGTCACGCGGGTAGATGCACGAGCTGCCGAGATACAGCAGCTTGCGCACACCGTGGACGTAGCTGGCGTGCACCACGGTCGCGTGGATCATCATGTTGTCGTAGATGAACTCGGCCGGTCGCGTGCTGTTCGCGAGGATGCCGCCGACGGTGCCGGCGACGAGGTACACGTACTCCGGCCGATGGTCGCGGAACCAGTAGTTCACCGCTGCCTGGTCGCGAAGGTCGAGCTGCTCGCGGCTCGCCGTGAGGATGTTCGTGTAGCCGGCCCCTTCGAGCCGCCGGACGACCGCCGAGCCGACGAGGCCACGGTGGCCGGCCACGAAGATCGGTGCGTCGGTTGGCACGGTGCGACTCAAAGCAACGCCTCCGCGGTCATCGAGGGATCGGCGAGCACCCAATCGTACCGTCGGCCGTTCGCCGATCGGGTTGAGTCACGTGATCGCGAGCATCCGCTCGAGCGCGACCTTCGCATCGTCGGCGGTCGCCGAGTCGACCGTGATTCGGTTCACGACTCTGCCCTCGACGAGGTTCTCGAGCACCCAGCAGAGATGCTCCGCGTCGATCCGGAACATCGTCGAGCACGGGCACACCAGCGGGTCGAGCGACACGATCGTCTTTCCCGGCGTCTCGGCGTCGAGGCGCTGCACGAGGTGGATCTCGGTCGCGACGCCCAGCACCGCTCCTTCGGGAGCGGCCTCGACCGCGCGGATGATGAAGTCGGTGGACCCGACTTGGTCGGCCTTCTCGCACACCTCGTAGCTGCACTCGGGGTGGGCGACGACGATGCCGTCCGGATGTGCGTCGCGGAACGCATCGATGTGCTCCGGCCGGAAGCGTTGGTGCACCGAGCAGTGGCCGCGCCACAGCAGGAACGTCGCTTCCTTGCAGTCGGCCTCGCTGAGCCCACCTCGTTCGAGGTGCGGGTTCCACACCCGCATGTCGTCGTGCGCGTAGCCCATCGCGAGTCCGGTGTTGCGCCCGAGGTGTTGGTCGGGAAAGAACAGCACCTTGCTGCCGCCCGCGCCGCCTTCGGACCGGGGCCGGAACACCCACTCGAGCACGGCACGTGCGTTGGTCGACGTGCAGACCGCGCCGCCCTTGCGGCCGACGAAGGCCTTCAGCGCGGCCGACGAGTTCATGTACGTGACCGGTACGAGGCCGTCGATGTCGATGACGTCGCCGAGCGCGTCCCACGCCTCTTCGACCGAGTCGATGTCGGCCATGTCGGCCATCGAGCACCCGGCGTTCAAGTCCGGGAGGATGACCTGCTGGTGGTCGCCGGTGAGGACGTCGGCCGACTCGGCCATGAAGTGCACGCCACAGAACACGATGAAGTCGGCGTCGGCACGCTGCTGCGCGAGCACCGAGAGCCGAAACGAGTCACCGCGTGCGTCGGCCCAACGCATGACTTCGTCGCGCTGGTAGTGGTGGCCGAGGATGAAGAGTCGATCGCCGAGGACCGCTTTCGCCGCGCCGATGCGCTGTGCGAGGTCGTCGGGGTCGGCACCGGTGTAGCCCTCCGGCAGCGGGCTCTGGATGCGCAACATCGCTGGGTTGTCCCTCCACTTCGGACCCTGAGGCCCTTCGGGGAAAGGCTCTGGTTGTCGGCCGGTGGGGACAGCCTGGTCGCCCTCCACGGGGATGTCGGCCCCAGAGCTCGATATGACGCCGGAGACCAGGCCGGCGTGAGCCCAAGTGTACGCAGTTCGGGTCGGAGTCGGGCAGGCTGAGAGCGATGGTCGAAAGGCCGCTTGCAGGCACGATCCCCGACGCTCCCGGCTCTTATCAGTTCAAAGATCGCGAGGGGCGAGTCATCTATGTGGGCAAGGCCGCGTCCCTCCGCAGCCGTGTGGGGAGCTACTTCCAGGACCCACGAGGCCTCGCCCCGCGCACCGCACAAATGGTCGCCTCTGCCGAGACCGTCGAGTGGATCCAGGTGCGCAACGAGGTCGAGGCGCTCATGCTCGAGTACAGCCTCATCAAGCAGCACCGGCCCCGCTTCAACATCCGGCTGCGTGACGACAAGAGCTACCCGTTCCTCGCGGTGACCCTCGACGACGAGTGGCCGAGAGCGATGGTGATGCGGGGCCGCAAGCGAAAGGGAGTGCGCTACTTCGGGCCGTACGCGCACGCCTACGCGATCCGCGAGACCCTCGACATGCTGCTGCGCACCTTCCCGATCCGGACCTGCAGCGACAGCAAGCTGCTCACCCACCAGCGACTCGGTCGGCCATGCCTGCTCTTCCACATCGAGAAGTGCAGCGGCCCGTGTGTCGGCGAGATCGACAGCGAGGCCTACGACCGCCTCGTCGAGGAGCTGGTCGGCTTCCTCGACGGCGAGACCGAGGCGACGGTGCGGCGCCTGACGGCCGACATGCGCGAGGCCGCGGAGGGGCTCGAGTTCGAGCGGGCCGCGCGACTGCGTGACCGCCTCACGAGCGTCACCAAGGCGATCGAACGCCAGCAGATGGTCGCCGACCGCTACGAAGACCTCGACGTGGTCGGCATCGCCGACGACGACCTCGAAGCGGCTGTGCAGGTGTTCTACGTGCGGCGCGGCCGTGTCGTCGGGCGCAAGGGCTTCGTCGTCGACAAGGTGGAAGACCTCTCGCCCGAGGGCCTGGTCGCGCGCGTCCTCGAAGGCCTCTACGGCGAGGAGCCGGCGCTCGGCGTGCCGAAGCAGGTGCTCGTGCCGAACCTCCCCGAGCAGCTCGACCTCTATGAGGAGTGGCTCACGATGGGGCGCGGGTCGCGCGTCGTGGTACGCGTGCCACAACGTGGCGACAAGCGCGCGCTGCAAGAGACCGTGACCCGAAACGCGAAGGAGGAGTTCACGCGGCACCGCTTGAAGCGGGCCTCCGATCACAACAGCCGGGCCCGCGCGCTGAACGAGCTCCAGGACCATCTCGGCCTGCCCGAGGCTCCGTTGCGGATCGAGTGCTACGACATGAGCCACATCCAGGGCACCGACTACGTCGGGTCGATGGTCGTGATGGAAGACGGGCTTCCGAAGAAGAGCGACTACCGGCGGTTCAAGGTGAAGGGCGTCGCCGGCAACGACGACTTCGCCGCGATGGAAGAGGTGCTCACCCGCAGGCTCACCGCGTATCTGGCAGAGCGCGACCGCCCCACGACGGGTCGTCCGGGCAGGTTCTCGTACCCGCCGCAGCTGCTTCTCGTCGATGGAGGCAAGGGTCAGCTCGGGGTGGCGGAGCGGGTCGTGCACGACCTCGGTCTCGAGCACGAGATCCCGGTGGCGGCGCTCGCGAAGCGGTTCGAAGAGGTGTATGTGCCGGGTCAGAGCGAGCCGGTCGAGATCCCACGACAAAGCGAGGCGCTGTATCTGCTGCAGCGCCTGCGCGACGAGGCGCATCGCTTCGCGATCGGCTTCCACCGCGAGCTGCGGGGCAAGCGCATGACCAAGAGCGTCCTCGACGACATCCCCGGGCTCGGCCCCACCCGCCGCAAGCGCCTCGTGAAGGAGCTCGGCGGCGTCGAGGGCGTCAAGCGCGCCGAGATCGAGACGCTGCGCGCGCTGTCGTGGCTCCCAGACACGGTCGCCGATGCCGTCTACGCCAAGATCCACGTGCCGGCCGCCCGCTCGTGACCGAGAACGCCGACGACGGCGACCAGCTCTGGGAGGTCCACGCTCGCTGGTGGCAGGACGGCTTCACGGACGGCGCCGACCCGGAGTACACCGAGCAGATCCTCCCGCTCGCAGCGACCCACCTCGCTGGTGCGCGACGGGTGCTCGACGTCGGATGTGGGGAGGGCCAAGTCGCGCGGCTCGCGGTGGGTGGCGGCGCGTCGCTCGTCGTCGGCGTCGACCCGACCGACGCCCAGGTCGTCGTCGCGGCCGAGCGGGGCGGCGGACCGGTCTACGGGCGCGCGAGCGCGTCGTCGCTGCCATTCACAGATGCGAGCTTCGACGCGGTGGTCGCCTGTCTCGTGTTCGAGCACATCGACGCAGTCGACGACGCGCTCTTCGAGGTCGGCCGCGTGCTCGTGGATGGCGGCCGCTTCCTCTTCTTCCTCAACCATCCGCTGCTGCAGACGCCGAACAGCGGTTGGATCGACGACCAGGTGCTCGATCCCCCCGAGCAGTACTGGCGCATCGGCGACTACCTCGTCGAAGACCGCACGATCGAGGAGGTCGAGAAGGACGTCTTCATCCCGTTCATCCACCGTCCGCTCAGCCGCTACGTGAACGCAATGGCAGCCGCGGGCCTCGTCGTCCGCCGCATGGACGAGCCCGCGCCGCCGCCCGGCTTCCTCGCCCGCGCCGCGGAGTACGCGGCCGCGGCCACGATCCCTCGCCTCTTGTTCTTGCGCGCTCGAGAAGACGCGGTGAACGAAGGACGCGTCGGTACCATCGAAGTGTGAGTGAGTTTCTCGTCGTGACCGGGTTGTCGGGCGCCGGCCGCTCGCAAGCCGCGGTGACGCTCGAGGATCTCGGGTGGTTCGTCGTCGACAACCTGCCGGCGACGCTGATCCCGACGATCGCCGACCTCGCCAGCGCGCCGGGCTCGACCATCGGGCGGGTCGCGCTGGTCGTCGGTCGCGGTCCGAACCCTGGCGATGTCCTTCCCGCGCTGGTGCACCTGAAGGCGGGCGGCCATCGGGTTCGCATCCTCTTCCTCGACGCGCCGACCGACGTGCTGGTGCGGCGCTACAGCAGCACGCGCCGGCGTCACCCGCTCGCAGATGACACCGGCTCGCTGACCGAGGCGATCGAGCGTGAGCGGCTGCTGTTCGAACCGGTGAAGGCCGACGCGGACGTGGTCGTCGACACCGGCGACCTGAACGTGCACCAGCTGCGCGACCGCTTGATGGGCATCTTCGGTGGCGAGGCGCCGGCGCCGGGCATGCAGACGACGATCACGTCGTTCGGGTTCAAGCACGGGCTGCCCCTCGACGCCGACACGGTGATCGACTGCCGCTTCCTTCCGAACCCCTATTGGGACGAGAACCTGCGCCCCCTTTCGGGACTCGACCTCGAGGTCAAGGCGTTCGTGATGCAACAGGACGCGACTGTCGAGTTCCTCGGGCACCTCGACGCGTTGCTGACGCTGCTGCTCCCGGCTTATGTACGTGAGGGGAAGAGCTACCTCTCGCTCGCCTTCGGCTGCACCGGGGGCCAGCACCGCTCGGTCGTCGTGGCCGAGGAAGTCGCCCGACGGCTGCGCCAGCACGGCTACCAGCCAGTGGTCGTGCACCGTGACATCGACAAGTGATCGACAAGTAACGTCGTTCCCCTCGCAGCAGTGCACCAAGGGCTCGGAACAAGGGAGTGTGACCGGCATGGCGGTACGCGTGGGGATCAACGGCTTCGGCCGCATCGGTCGCGGCTTCTTCCGGGCCGCGAAGGCCTCCGGAGCCGACATCGACTTCGTCGCGGTGAACGACCTCGGCTCGGTCGAGACCATGGCCCATCTCCTCAAGTTCGACTCGGTCATGGGTCGTCTTCCCGACGAGGTGCGCGTGGTCGACGACGGCATCTACGTCGCTGGCGACCTCCTGAAGGTGCTCGCCGTGCGCGATCCCAAGCAGCTGCCCTGGGGCGACCTCGACGTCGACGTGGTCGTCGAGTCGACCGGCTTCTTCAGCGATCGCGAGCAAGCGGCTGCCCACCTCGAGGGTGGCGCGCCGCGGGTGATCGTGTCCGCGCCGAGCAACGGCGCCGACGCCACGTTCGTGATGGGCGTGAACGACGACACGTTCGATCCGGACAAGCACCTCGTCGTGTCGAACGCGTCGTGCACGACCAACTGCTTCGTGCCGATGGTCAAGGTGCTCGACGACACGTTCGGCGTCGAGAAGGGCCTGATGACCACGGTGCACGCCTACACGGGCGACCAGATGCTCGTCGATGGCCCGCACAAGGATCTGCGCCGGGCCCGCGCCGCGGCGATCAACATCACCCCGGCGTCGACGGGTGCGGCCCGAGCCACGGGCCTCGTCCTCGAGTCGATGAAGGGCAAGCTCGACGGCACCGCGCTGCGGGTGCCGGTGCCCGACGGCTCGATCACCGACTTCGTCGGCGTGCTGAAGCGCGACGTCACCGTCGACGAGATCAACGAGGCGTTCGCCAAGGCCGCGGCCAGTGGCCCGCTCGCCGGCAAGCTCGTCTACTCCGACGAGCCGATCGTGTCGACCGACATCGTCGGCTCGCCGGCATCGTGCACGTTCGACTCGCCGCTCACCATGGCGATGGGCAACCTCGTCAAGGTGCTCGGTTGGTACGACAACGAGTGGGGCTACTCCAACCGCCTCGTCGACCTCGCGCTCGTCGTCGGCGCTGCGAACCACTGACGCGCCAACCGACTTGAAGCTCCCTCTCCTCGAAGACTTGCCCGACGTCGCGGGCAAGCGCGTGCTCGTGCGCGCCGACTTCAACGTGCCTCTCGACCATGGCGAGATCGTCGACGACCTCCGCATCCGCGCCGCGCTGCCCACGATCCAGTGGCTCGTCGAGCGCGGCGCGCACGTCACGGCGTGCAGCCACCTCGGCCGGCCGAAAGGCAAGCCCGACGACCGCTACTCGATGGCGCCCGTCCGCGCACGACTCGCGGAGCTCGCGCCCGGCGTCGAGCTGCTCGAGAACCTGCGGTTCGACCCGGGGGAGGAGGGCAACGATCCCGCATTCGTCGAGCGGCTCGTCGACGGCCACGACGCCTACGTCGACGACGCGTTCGGCGCTGCGCACCGCGCCCACGCCTCGATCGTCGGCCCGCCGAAGACGCTGCCCAGCGCGGCAGGTCGGCTGCTTGCGAAGGAAGTCGAGGTGCTCCTCGGCATGCGTGACCACCCGCGACGGCCGTTCGTCGCGGTGCTCGGTGGTGCCAAGGTGAGCGACAAGCTCGGAGTCATCGACGCGCTCCTCGGGGTCGTCGACTCGCTCGTCGTCGGTGGCGCGATGTGCTTCACGTTTCTCGCCGCGCGTGGCGCGTCGATCGGCGACTCGCTCTTCGAGCCCGATCAAGTCGACACCTGCCGGCGACTGCTCGACGGTGGCAAGGCGATCCACCTGCCGTCCGACATCGTCGCCCTGTCGCCCGGCGGCCAGGTCGCCACGTACGGCACGCGCATTCCAGACGGATGGAAGGGTTACGACATCGGGCCGGGAAGCGCTGCTGAGTTCGCGGACGTGATCGCGGATGCGAACACCATCTTCTGGAACGGGCCGATGGGCGTGTTCGAGGACGAGCGGTTCGTCTCCGGCACGCTCGCGATCGCGCACGCGGTCGCCGACGCGCACGGCTTCACGGTTGTCGGCGGTGGCGACAGCGCGGCTGCGCTCGCGCAGTTCGGGCTCGCGGACCGCGTCGACCACGTATCGACCGGAGGGGGCGCATCGCTCGAGCTGCTCGAGCTCGGCGACCTTCCCGGTCTCGCTGCGCTGCGTGAGGCGCCAAATGCCCACTGACGCCGTGCGCGATCAGAGAGCGGCGCGCAAGCCGCTGATCAGCGGCAACTGGAAGATGCACCTCAACCACTTCGAGGCGCTCCAGACCGTGCAGAAGCTGCACTACAAGCTGACTCGCGCGGACTACGACGCCGTCGACGTGTCGGTGCACCCCCCGTTCACCGACATCCGCACGGTGCAGACCGCCATCGAGTCCGACCACATGTCGCTGATCATCGGCGCCCAGCACTGCCATTGGGAGGAGAAGGGCGCGTTCACGGGCGAGGTCTCGGCGGCGATGCTCGCCAAGCTGCAGGTGCGCTACGTGATCGTCGGGCACTCCGAGCGCCGCCAGCTCTTCGGCGAGACCGACGAGCAGGTCAATGCCAAGGTCCGCGCAGTGCTCGCGAGCGGCATGACTCCGATCATGTGCGTCGGCGAGACCCTCGACGAGCGTGAGGCGGGCGAAATCGAGTCGAAGGTGCTCGGCCAGCTCCGGGCCGGGCTGGCCAGGGTCGACCGCGCGGCCATCGCGACGATGGTCGTCGCGTACGAGCCGATCTGGGCGATCGGCACGGGCCGCACCGCGACCCCCGCTGACGCGCAGGCGGTGTGCGGGGCGCTGCGGGCGGACCTGGCGTCGATCGCGGGGGCCGATGCGGCCGCGAACGTCCGGATCCAGTACGGCGGGTCGGTCAAGGCGGCCAACATCGCGGACCTCATGGCTGAACCCGACATCGACGGGGCACTTGTCGGAGGTGCGAGCCTCGACCCGGACGAGTTCGCCGCGATCGCGCAGTACCGCCTTCGCCCTGCCTGACCGTCACGCTGACCGCCGGTCAGCGTCGAGTCGGTCGTCAAGAACCCGTAACGTGGACCTCCCCTTCGGGCGATTGGCCCTTTGCTATCGTCCAAATCGGCCATCCGTCCTGGAAAAGGGGAGGTAGGACGGGTGCGCTGCAAACCCAGTGGTCGAACGCCGGTCCGAGATGTTCCAGACCGGGCGGTTCCTGCCGGGCGGATCACGTGTTCTGAGGCGGATCTCCGCTGCAGAGGGAGGCGTGCTCCATCTCCCCACGCACACACCAGGAGGTCCATCACGTGAGACGAACCCCGAGGAGCGTCAAGGTCCTCGCCTTGCTGCTCGGTCTCGGCCTGTTCGCCGCCGCTTGTGGCGACGACAGCGGGAGCAGCAGCAACACGACTGGCGGCGGCGCCGGCACGACGGCCAGCGGAGGCAGCGCGGGTACGACTGCTGCAGCGGCTGACCGCACGCCGACGGGCGGCACGATCACCTTCGGCGCCGAGCAGTGGCCGGACTGCATCAACCCGCTCACCCAGTGCGCCAACTCGTCGTGGATGCAGTGGATGATCATGAGCCCGACGATGATCGGCCCGTGGTTCACCACCAACGACGGCAACTACAAGGTGACCGCGCTGCTCGCGGAAGAGCCGACGCTCGACAACGGCGACATCACCCAGAACCCGTTCACGATCAAGTTCAAGATCAACCCTGCCGCGGTCTGGGACGACGGCTCGCCGATCACCTCGAAGGACTTCGAGTTCACGTGGAAGGCGACGCTCAACACCGAGGGCTCGCTCAGCACCGCGGGCTTCGATCAGATCGACTCGATCGACACCACCGACCCGGCGACCGCGATCGTGAAGTTCAAGGCGAACTACGCCGCGTACAAGAACCTCTTCTACCCGCTCATCAAGGCCGCGGCTTTCACCACGGACAACCTGAAGGACGAGATGCAGGACAAGGTCCCGTTCTCGGCAGGCCCGTTCAAGATCCAGTCGTGGAGCCCTGAGCAGGAAGTGCTCGTCCCGAACACCGCGTTCTGGGACAAGACCAAGACGCCGCTCGTCGACAAGGTCGTCTTCGTGCCCGAGACCGACAGCGACACCGAGATCAACGCGCTGCTGTCGGGTCAGGTCGATGCGATCTTCCCGCAGCCGTCCGCCGGCATCGACCAGCGGCTGAACGACCCGAACATCAAGTTCACCTACGGTCTCGGCACCCAGTACGAGAACCTCTGGATCCAGGAGAAGACGGGTCCGTTCTCCGACCCGATCCTGCGCCAGGCCTTCGTGGAATCGGTCGACACGCAGAAGATCATCGACACCATCTACAAGCCGATCAGCCCCCAAGCGAAGCAGAACGTGTGCATGGTCTGGGTGCCCACGATCGGCCAATGGTGCGATCAGAGCCTGAACCAGAACCTCTACAACCCCGATGCCGCAGCGAAGCTCCTGACCGACAACGGTTGGGCGAAGGGCAGTGACGGCATCTGGGCCAAGGGTGGTCAGCGGGCCAGCTTCAAGTGGACCATCAACACCGGCAACACCCGTCGTGAGAACACCCAGGCGCTGGTGATCCCGGACATGAAGTCCAAGGGCTTCGAGCTCACGCCCGACAACGTGGACGCAGCGACCTACTTCCAACAGAAGCTGCCGGCGCTCGACATCGAGCTCGCGATGTACATCAACGTCGCGGCCCCTGACCCGACCGTCACGACGATTCTGGCGTGCGACTTCATCCCGACGCCCGAGAACCCCTCGGGTCAGAACACGATGGCTTGGTGCAACCAAGACGCCACGAAGGTCATGCATGCATCCGACGCCGAGCTCGACGAGACGAAGCGTGTGGATGAGATCCACCAGATCGGCAAGTTCATGGCCGACGACTACGTCATGGTCCCGCTGATCCAGTTCCCGACGCTCGTCGCGTGGCGCACCGATCGGGTCGCCGGCCCGATCGACGCCGACGTGAGCAACTACCTCAGCCCGACTGCCAGCCTCTACAACTGGAAGGTCGTCGGCTAACCGACGTGCAACAGATGGCTTGACCAGAGGAGGCGGCGCCGGGCAGATCGGCGTCGCCTCCTCTATCTTTTCGGTAGGGGAGGTGCACGATGACCAGGTTCGTCATCAAACGGGTGCTGTGGGCCATTCCGATCTTGTTCATTGCGAGCATCCTGGTGTTCGTCGCGGTCCGATCCTCGACCGATCCGGTTGCCGCCCTCGCTCGAAACCCTCGCGTGAACCCAGCGGCGCTGGAGAAGTACAAGCACAGCCTCGGCCTCGATCGTTCTCTCCCGGTGCAGTACTTCACCTGGTTGAAGTCTTTCGTCACGTTCAACTGGGGGCAGTCGCTGACCTCGCGGCGCCCGGTGTGGCCTGACATCCAGAGGGCGCTGGCCAACACGCTGATCCTCGGCGCATTCGCCTTCCTCATCACGATCACGGTCGGTGTCACCGTCGGCATCATCTCGGCGCTGCGCCAGTACTCGAAGTTCGACAACCTCGCGACGGGTGCCTCGTTCTTCGGCCTCTCCATCCCGCCGTTCTGGTTCGCGCTGATCCTGCAGCTGTTCTTCGGTGTCACGCTCACGAAGTGGTTCCACCTGCACCAGCCGTTCCTGCCGGTGTCGGGCCTCTATCCACCGGGGCACGAGGGCTTCGACCCGTGGCTGCGACTGAAGTTCATGATCCTCCCGGCGATCGTCGTCGCCGTGCAGGGCATCGCGATCTACAGCCGTTACATGCGGTCCTCGATGCTCGAGGTGATGAACTCCGACTACATGCGCACCGCACGCTCGAAGGGCATCAGCGAGAAGCGCGTGATCGTGCGTCACGGCTTCCGCAACGCGCTGATTCCGCTCGTGACCTACGCAGCCCTCGATCTCGGGGCGATCGTCGGAGGCCTCGTCATCACCGAAGCGATCTTCCAGTATCCCGGCATGGGCCGCTTCTTCGTGAACGCCTACCAGAACGGCGACTACACGCAGATCCTCCCCTGGATGATGATCGTGGTCTTCTCGGTCATCTTCTTCAACCTCCTCGCCGACCTCACGTACGCGTGGCTCGATCCGAGGATCCGTCTTGACTGACCTGCAGTCGAACCCACTCGTCGGTGAGCAAGCCGCGATTCAGGGCGCAGTGGGACGGGTCGTCCCCCACGAGGTCATCGACGCCGAAGCCGAGCAAGTCGCTCCGGTCTCGCTGTCGCCGGGACGGCTGGCATGGCGCAAGTTCCGCCGTCACAAGCTGGCCATGGCGAGCGCGGTCTTCCTCATCTTCATCTCGCTCACGGCGATCTTCGCCCACGAGATCGCGCGGTACCCGTACGAGGCGACCGGCGTCGGTCCCGTGTTCCAAGGGCCGACGAGCGCGCACTGGTTCGGCACCGACGCGATCGGTCGTGACCTGTACAGCCGTGTGATCTATGGCGGTCGCATCTCGCTCGCAGTCGGCTTCACGGTCGCCATCGTCGCCACGTTCATCGGCACTGTCATCGGCGCCACGTCCGGCTACTTCGGCGGCAAGCTCGACAACTTCATGATGCGGGTCACCGACCTGTTCATCGCGCTTCCGCTGCTGGTGGTCCTCATCCTGATGCGCAACCTTCCGACGCGTCAGCCGTGGGCGGGCCACATCATGGGTGACGCCGGCAGCATGCGAGCGACCGTGGTCATCCTCTCGCTGTTCTTCTGGATGCCGACCGCGCGCATCGTCCGCGGCGTCGTGCTGTCGCTGAAGGAGAAGGAGTTCGTCGAGGCGGCGCGTGCACTCGGCGCGAGCGACAAGCGCATCATCTTCCGTCACCTCCTTCCGAACTCGATGGGCCCGATCATCGTCACCGTGACGCTCAACGTCGCTGCGGCGATCCTCACCGAGTCGGCCCTCTCGTTCCTCGGCTTCGGGGTGAACCCACCCGTGCCGACCTGGGGGAACCTGCTGGCTGACAGCAAGGGCTACTTCAGCATCGCGCCGTGGCTCGTCTGGTTCCCTGGCATCACCGTCGTGCTCGTCGTGCTCGCCGTGAACTTCATGGGTGACGGCTTGCGCGACGCCCTCGATCCCCGACAGCAGAAGATCGGCTGATGAGCACCACCGCGGCTGAGCCGACCGGCGCGCCCCGGGGCGGCTCGACCAGCGCTGTCCTCGAGATCGACGACCTGCACGTCACGTTCAAGACCGAAGACGGACCGGTCTACGCAGTCCGCGGGGTCGACCTTGCCGTGCACGAAGGCGAGACGCTCGGCGTCGTGGGTGAGTCGGGCTCGGGCAAGTCGGTGACCATGCTCGCCGCGATGGGCCTGCTGCCGAGGACCGCGACGATCACGGGTTCGGTGAAGTTCCGCGGAGAAGAGCTGCTGGGGCTCGACAAGAACGACGCCCGCCATTACCGCGGCTCGAAGATCGCGATGATCTTCCAGGATCCGCTCACCGCGCTGAACCCGGTGCTCAAGGTCGGCGACCAGATCGCCGAAGCCGTGAGCGCACACCAGCAGGTCTCTGGCAACGAAGCGCAGGCTCGTGCCATCGAGATGCTCGACCTCGTCGGGATCCCGCAGCCGGCCACACGCGCCAGCCAGTACCCGCACGAGTACTCGGGCGGCATGCGCCAGCGGGCGATGATCGCAATGGCGATCTGCAACGACCCCGAAGTGCTGATCGCGGACGAGCCGACCACCGCGCTCGACGTGACCATCCAGGCCCAGATCCTCGAGGTCATCCAGCAGGTGCAGGAGGTGACGAAGTCCGCGGTCGTCTTCATCACCCACGACCTCGGTGTCATCGCCCGCCTCGCGACTCGGGTGCGCGTGCTCTACGCGGGCCGCAGCGCCGAGGTCGGCAACGTCGACGACATCTTCGAGAACCCAGGGCACCCGTACACGGTGGGCTTGTTGTCCTCGATCCCACGCGGCGACGGCAGCCGGCTGCGGCCGATCCCGGGGTCGCCGCCGAACATGCTCGCACCTCCGCCCGGCTGCGCGTTCCGGCCGCGGTGCGCGTACTCGGCCGAGATCTGCGAGGCCCAAGTGCCGGCGCTCCGGCTCGTCGGCCAGCACGATCAGCTCGCGGCGTGCCACTTCAGCGAGCAGCTCATGGGCCACTGGGACTTCGGCCGATGAGCGCGGTCGTCGAGGAGTCGACCGCAGTCGAGGGCGCCGCACACGCGCCGGTCCTCAGCGTCGAGCACCTCGTGAAGAACTTCAATGTGCGCAGCACCCAGGGAGCGCGCACGGTGAAGCGCACGGTGCAGGCCGTGTCGGATGTGTCGTTCTCGATCGGCGCAGGGCAGACGCTCGGCCTCGTCGGCGAATCCGGCTCGGGCAAGTCGACCGTCGGGCGCTGCGTGCTGCAGCTCATCGTGCCGACCGGGGGCTCCGTGAAGTTCCGCGGCACGGAGCTCACCACCCTCGACAAGGGCAAGCTGCGCGGCCTGCGACGCGAGATGCAGATCGTCTTCCAGGATCCGTACGCCTCGCTCGATCCCCGCATGACGATCGGCTCCGCGATCGCTGAAGCTCTCGTCATCAACAAGGTGCCCGGCGATCACCGCGCGCGTGTCGAGGAGCTGCTATCGCTCGTCGGGCTGAACCGGCACCACGCGAACCGCTACCCCCACGAGTTCTCGGGTGGTCAACGTCAGCGCGTCGGCGTCGCTCGTGCGCTCGCGCTCGACCCCTCGTTCCTCGTGCTCGACGAACCCGTCTCCGCGCTCGACGTGTCGATCCAGGCCGGCGTCGTGAACTTGCTCGAGGACCTGCAAGAGCGGCTCGGGCTCGCGTACCTCTTCATCGCGCACGACCTCTCGGTGGTGCAGCACATCTCCGACACCGTCGCGGTCATGTACCTCGGGAAGATCGTCGAGATGGCCTCGTCCGCGGATCTCTACAGCAAGGCCGGGCATCCGTACACGCAGGCGCTGCTCTCGGCCGTGCCCCATCCGAGCCCGAAGCGGGAGCGCCTGCGCAAGCGGATCGTCCTCGAAGGCGACGTGCCGAGCCCAATCGACCCGCCGAGCGGCTGCCGCTTCCGCACCCGGTGCTGGAAGGCGCAGGAGCTGTGTGCGACCGAAGAGCCGGCGCTCGTCGACCGTGGCCAGGGCCACCCCGTGGCGTGCCACTTCGCCGAGATCGCCGCCGAGATCATCTGACCGCGACCTCGGCGGCGCCGGGCGCGGCTGGTACCCTGGCAAACCGTGCTCACCGCCCTCGTCGCCATCATCGACGTCGCCGCCGCCCTGGTGATGGTCTTCCTCGTGCTCCTGCACAGCGGGAAGGGTGGGGGTCTGTCCGACATGTTCGGTGGCGGCATGGGGTCCGCGGCGATGGGCTCCACGGTGGTCGAGAAGAACCTCGACCGCATCACCGTGGTGGTGGCGCTGGTCTTCGTCTTCTGCACCGTCGGCCTCGGCCTGCTCATCAAGTGAGCGGTTCTGTCGACTGACGGCCGCGCCCTTCGCTACAGTCATCGCCCCACGTCGGAGTGGCGGAATAGGCAGACGCGCTAGGTTGAGGGCCTAGTGCCCGCAAGGGCGTGGGGGTTCAAGTCCCCCCTCCGACACGACCGCTTCGCCTTCGTCCAGGAGCGCTCGATAGCGCTCGAGTCTGTCGTCGCATGACCGGATCTCTCTCGTTCGGCGGACCTGGGCCCGCCCGCATCGGACCGCCTCAGTGCCGCCGTTGCGGGCAGTCTGCGCTCGCGTTCCGAGGAATTCAGGCTGCGAGTCGGCCGTCGGTGATAGCGACGACGCGGTCGCAGTAGTGGGTCATTCGCTCGTCGTGCGTGACGATGACAGCGGCGGTGCCTCTGCCTTTCACTTCGTCGCGGATGAGTTCCATGACGCGTTCACCGAGCTGGGTGTCGAGCGCGGAGGTCGGTTCGTCGAAGAGGACGAGCTTCGGTTCGTTCATCAGTGCGCGACCGATCGCAACTCGTTGGCGTTCGCCGCCGGAGAGCTCGGCCGGGAGATGGCCGCTGCGATGACCGATTCCGAGCTCATCGAGGAGCTGGTCGGCGCGGGCGCGGGCGCGTTTGCGGCGAGCGCCGTGGGCGCCGGCCAGCTCGGCGACGACGACGAGGTTCTCGCGTGCGGTGAGAAACGGGACGAGGTTCACCGTCTGGAAGACGAATCCCACCTGTTCGCTGCGAAACTGTGTGAGCTGCTTCGACGAGTAGTCGCTGATGTCCTCGTCGCCGACGACGACCGCGCCTTCGGTGGGCGTGAGGAGGCCGCCGGAGATGGAGATGAGCGTGCTCTTGCCCGAACCGGACGGACCAACGAGCGCGATCAGCTCGTCGTCGCCGACCGTGAGGTTGGCGTGATCGAGGGCGACGACTTCCTCGTCACCGGACCGGTAGGTCTTGCGGACGTTCTTGAGCTCGAGCGCGCTCATCGTTCTCCGTTCTCAGTTCGTGGCTCCGATGGCGGTCATCGGATCCGCGTGCGCGATGCGGCGTAGTGACACGGTGCCGCCGAGGACGGCAGCAGCAGTGACGCCGACAAAGGTGAACACCGCGCGCGACGGTTGGAGCAGCAAGGGGATTTGGGCGGGCAGGAGTGCGGCAAGTCCGAGCGTGAGAAGCTCGCCGAACCCGAACGCGACGACGCCCACGACGAGCGCCTGTGTCATCACGCCAGCCGCGAGACGCGGCGTCGACGCGCCCAGGGCCTTCAGAACGCCGTAGAGCGAGATGCGTTCGATCGTCAGCAGGACGAAGAAGAGCGCGACGACGAGGCCGACGACGAGGAACGTCACGCCGATGATTCCGGCGAAGGTCGACTTCTGTTCGCGAGTGCCCGGCGAAGACAGCACTGCCTGGCTCCTGGTGAGTGACTTGGTCTCGCCGTTCGTTGCGGCGTCGATGTCGTGAGCCAGCTTTCGGGCTGGCGGTCGGCCCGAGACGGCGAGGACCGCGAAGGTGCCGGGCGGGACGCTGGCGTCGGGCCGGCTCGTGTCCTGTACCTGGCGCCACGTTGCCGGATCGACCCAGAGCGCGCCCTGGAGGAGGTAGTTCGTGTCGCTCACCCAGCCGCGGACGCGGATGGGCACCTGCTCGGGACCGACGCCCAGGGTCTGGCCGACGCGCACGCCGAAGGCGGCGAGGCGGCGGTCTGCCCAGGCCTCGCCGGCGGGCGGTGGGGCCGGGACGCCGCGGGGCGCGCTTTCGTAGCCGATCACGGCGGTGTCGGCGAGGCTGCCCCGACCGGGGACGGTGGTGCCGACGAGCGTGATGCCGAGTCCGCTCACATCGGTGACGCCGGGCACGCGTTCGACGCGGGCGCGCAACGCGGGATCGATGCGCGACCGGATGATCGAGTCGTTGGCGTCGGCGGAGTAGACGATGACGTCCGCGCGCTGGGCCCGCAACGCGCCGGTCGATCCGAGATACAGGCCGTCGAGGAGGCCGCCCAGGAACAGCAACAGCACGACGAGCAACGTCAGCACGATTGTCGCGGTGACGAAGCGGCGGGGAGTGCGACGCAGCTCTCGCAGCGCGAGGATCACGCCAAGCCCCCTGGGATGGTGGCGCGGATCGGCTCGATGCGCAGCACACGGCGGATCGCGCCCAGCGACGCGACGATCGCGAGCACGAAGACGATCGCGCCTGTCTGTGCGAGCTGTTGCGATGTCAAGGTTGCTCCGAGGCTGGCACTGCTCGCGGCCAGCGCGCCGATCGTCAAGAGTCCGCCGACGGCGATGCCGCCCGCCACAACGATCACCACCTGGACCACGAGCGAACGGGCGAGCACGCTGGAACGAATCCCGATCGCACGCAGCAGGGTCAGCGCGCTCGCCTTCTGGACGGTGAGGATCAGAAAGAAGAGCCCGGCGACGATCGCCACGACGAGGAAGCACAAGAACACGACTGCGCCCAGTGATGCGCCGACACTGGCGACTCCTGGCGATTCCCTGACCGCTTGATCACGCGTCAATGCTTCGACGCCCTGAATGCGCGCGTTGATCTCGTCCCGCACCGCAGCGGCCGATGATCCGGGCGCGACCGCCACCGCGACGGCAGACGGCCACACCGCAGTTGCGTCGGGATTGGCGTCGCGCCGCGCGGTGGCGTACGTGTCGAAGGTCGTGAACATCGTGGGAAGGACCGAGTAGTTGATGTCACTCGCGAGGCCGACGACCGTGAGGGTGCGGCCCCCCTTCTCGAGCTGGACATGATCGCCGATGCCAAAGCCTTCGTTCCGATTGCGTGAGCTCGCGACGACCTCGAACGGCGCGGTGGGGAGGCGCCCCTCCGTGAGCGTGGTCGGCGCGCCGGGCTTCCCCGGCTCGTAGCCGATGAGCGCGGCGTCGCGCAGCTCGTTCGTGGCCCGGACGCTGAACGTCCCCTCGCCGAACGGCCCGCTCGCCGCGACGCCGGGCACGGTCGCCACCGCGTCGACGGTTGCCGGGGGAACCACGGACCCCTCGAGGTTCTTGCGAGCCTGTGCCGAATACACCAACACGTCGGCCGACTGGTGCTTGAGCGCCCCGATGAATTGGCCGATGAGCGCGCCGGTCAGCGCCTGGACGAACAAGATCAAGAACACGAGCAGGCCGACCGCGCCGGTGAGCAGCGCGAAGCGCCACGGCGCCCGGCGCATCTCACGAAGGGC
>CAVZAF010000006.1:0-155380 GCA_963773315.1 uncultured Acidimicrobiales bacterium | reverse complement strand
CAAGGAACATCGGTGCCCATGATGCCGAGCGGCGTGGCACGCACGAATCGGATATTCGAGTGCTCACGAGTGAAGTTTAGTGCTAAACTATCCATTTCACCTGAGGGAAGGGTCGAGGGGTCGATGGGTCACTGCGTCGCAAGAACTCCGGTCGCCATCACGCGGTCCGCTGCGTTCGCCGACCTCGGGCGCGCGGGTCTCGCGTGAACGGCCATCATCGGCGCGTCGTGGTGGCGGGCGCGACGGGCTACATCGGTCGCCGGCTGGTCGCCGAGCTCGTCGCCAACGGCCATCACGTGAGATGCCTGGCCCGCACCCCGGACAAGCTCGACGCCGAACCCTGGCGCGCCGAGGTCGAGGTCGTCGCGGGCGACGTGCTCGATGTGGAGTCGCTCACAGCTGCGTTCCGGGAAGCCCTCTCGGTCGGGCTCGTCACCCCGAACCCCGCCGAGCTCGCGCGGCCGCTGATCGACAGCCTCGTCAACGAGGTCGTGGTGCACGACCACACGATCCACGACGTTGTGTCGCGCGAGCCGATCGGGTGTCGTGAGGCAATCGAGCTGGCGCTGCGACGAATCGGCGAAGTTGACGTGTCCACTCGCTGGACCGACGCCGAGATGTACGGCCGAACGCCCGCGGATCCGATGCGGATGCCCACCGATCCCGAGACTCGATCTGCGTCACCGAGTCGTTGATGACCTCGACGCCGTATCCGGCTCACCTTGACTTGGTTGTGAGCATGGCACGCGAGTCGCGGGGCAGGCCGAAGTCCTTGCCGAGTTGGTAGGCCTGGTCGAGGTACGCGTTGATCGTTTGGGGGGGCGCGGCGGTGGCAGCGTAGAAGTAGACGTGTTCGACGTCTGCGATGCCGGGATAGCGGAAGCCCCAGTCGTCGATGACCTTGGCGATGGCGTCACGGATGCCATCGTCGTACGCGTGCTCGTCGAAGATGGTTGACGTCATGATGAGCGCACGCTGGTGCTTCAGGAGGGGTATCCGTCCGTTGATGTCGCCACGCCAGCCTTCGGAGGTGAGGCCGAACGCGAAGTCGAGCGTGAAGACGCGGTCGATCCAACCCTTGAGGATCGACGGGAAGCTACAGAAATGAATCGGGGCAATGAACGCGAGCGCGTCCGCGTCCGCGACCTTCTTCTGCTGAGCAAGGACGTCCTTGGGCATGTGGTTCCGGATCATGGCTGCGATGTCAGACTGCGACTTTCCGCGGATCGCTCGAGCTGCCAAGAAGCGTTGCAGCGGCCCGCGGCATGACCGCAGCACCTGTCGTTCGAGATCCATGAGTTCGAGGATGTCGGTCGGGATCTTGCCGCTGGTGTAGCTGGCGACGTCCTGGTCCCGGAAGACGGGATCGAACTTGATCGCGTACAGGTCGAGGACCTCGTTGGTGTGGCCGGCGTCGGCGAGACCGGCCGAGAAGCGTTCGAGGACGCCGCCACAGAACGAGCGTCGGTCGTTGTGCGCGAACACCGTGAGCACTTTCATGGTCTTGTTCCTTCGACGACTTCCGGTCCGACTCCAGCTCGTCCGCCTCTGTCCTCCAGCAGCTCGAGGACGCGCTCGGTGTTGTCGCGGATCGCGCTGATGTTCGTGAACATCCACTTGGGCGGCGCGTTGTCGGGCATCGCTTCGAACCTCTTCTCCCAGTCAATCTTGGGGAGATCCTGAGCGAACCGCTTGGCGAGGAAGGCGATGCCAGTGAGCACCGCTACGGCAATCAGCATCTTCTTCATGTGCTGAGGATCCCGCCCCAGCGCCGCGCTCCGAAAGAGTCAAAGGTCCCCGATGGCGAGCAACGGCAGGTCCCCTCGCTGTCAGTGGCTGAGTGCGGTTGGCTTCGGTCCAGGACTCGACGTATGAGGCGTCTCGCGCGCGTGTGAGGGCGCGGCGAGCAGCAGATGATGGACAGTCGCGACTGCCCACAGGACGACCATCGCGGCCATGACAAGGGTGAGCCCTGTTCCGCTCGAGGCGAAAAGAACCGCTGCGCCGCCGAAGAGGGCGAGCACGCCGATGAGCGAGGTGAGCACGAGGTAGGCCTTGTTGCCATGCAGCAACTGGTCGAAGCTCGGCACTACCGCGCTGGCCGAAGCCGCGAAGCCGCACGCCAGAATCACGAGTCCCGCGGCGAGGGTGCTGCTCATGCCGGGCCCTCCGACGAGCCACAGTAGGTAGACCAGCCCGGCTGCGGCGACCAGGCCGGTCGCAATGAGGTCCCGCTTCGGGAAGCGCATGTCCGTCCTCCCTCTGGCCGACCAGCGCGGATGGGGGCCGCGGTCACCGGGCGGCACTTCCTCAGGGTGCGCCGATGAGAACGCTCCGGCTAGAGACCTTCGACCCTGCGCAAGCAGCGCTTCGCCTACTCGGGAGCGCCGCCTACCTGAGCGCTGGTTTCGAGTTGGTGGGTGCACCGGGCGTGTAGCGCGTCGAAGTCCCCTCGCTGGAGCCGGTGGCAGGTACGCAGCAGGCATAGGGTGCTCGGCAAGTCGCCCGAGACCCCGGCAGCCCTAACCCTTCAAGCGAAGGCTGCCGATGATCGCACCGCCCTACCCCGTCGTCCGCACCGAGGTCGACCCGTATCGGAGCACGGCGGCGCTCGCCGGCTGGCTGTTCGTGATGACCTTCGTCACCTCGATCCCCGCGCAGCTCGTTCTCTACGGTCCGCTGCTCGACAAGTCCAGCTACATCACCGGTGCCGGCGCGGACGCGTACAACCGCGTCGCTCTGGGGGCGCTCCTCGAAGTGCTTCTCATCCTCGCCAACGTCGGCACCGCCGTCGTGCTCTTCCCCATCCTCAAGCGACAGAGTGAAGCGGGCGCCCTGGGCTATGTCGCCGTCCGCCTCGTCGAGTCGACCTTCATCGCCATCGGCATCGTCAGCCTCCTCGCGATCCTCACGGTGCGAGACGACGGGGCGCTGGGAGCGAGTGCCGCCCTCGGCAGGTCGTTTGTCGCGATCCACGATTGGACGTTCCTGCTCGGACCGGGCTTCATCGTCGGGGTCGGGAACGGCCTGTTGCTGGGTTACCTGACGTACACGTCTGGCTTGGTGCCGCGACGCATGGCCATGCTGGGGCTCATCGGAGGTCCTCTCATCTGCGCCTCGGGGATCCTCGTCCTGTTCGACGTCATCGACGCCGGCTCGCCCGTTCAGGTCATCGCGACCATCCCGGAGTTCATCTGGGAGCTGTCGCTCGGCATCTACCTCATCGTCAAGGGATTCAAGCCGTGTCCCATCCTCACCGATGAGGCGCCACAGCTCGCAGAGCGATGATGCCGGACCCCCAGGTCCCCGACAGCACGGCCGTCCGTACCGCGGCTGTGGCGAGCGCTCCATGTCGAGGTCGACGCTCTGCCTCACGTGCTCGAAGACACGCTCGGCTTGCAGCTGGTCGCGCCCGACCCTGCGTGGCGCGAGCGGCCCGACATGGATCCGGCCTTCACTCGTGGTTTCCGTGCGTCGATGGTGGCCCGAGCGCGTTTCGTGGAGGATCTGATCGGCGAACAACTTGCCTCAGGCGTCTCGCAAGTCGTCCTCCTCGGTGCGGGTCTTGACACGCTCGCCGAGCGCCGTCCCGAGCTCGCCGCTCGCATCTTCGAGGTCGATCGCGGCGCGACGCAGGCGTGGAAGCGACAGCGCCTCCAAGAGGTCGGCGTCGGGGTGCCAGTGGGGCTGTCGTTCGTGCCGATCGACTTCGAGGTGGGAGAGCGCTGGTGGGACGGGCTCGCCGCGGCGGGCTTCGAATTCGATCGTCCCGCTGTCGTGGCCTCGACTGGGGTGACGATGTACCTCTCGAAGGACACGACCGCAGCGACCTTGCGACAGCTCGCCACGCTCGCCCCCGGCTCCACGGTCGTGATGACGTTCTTGTTGCCAATCGATCTCCTCGACGAGCGCGACCGCGCCGGTCTCGACGCCAGCGCGCAGGGTGCCCGCCAGTCAGGCACGCCCTTCGCGAGCTTCTTCAGACCCGACGAGATCGTCGCGATGGCCCGCGACGCGGGCTTCGCCGCCGTGCAGCACGTCCCTGGCTCGTCGCTGGGCGATCGGTACTTCGCGAACCGAGCCGACGGCCTGCGGCCCTCGAGTGGCGAGGACTTCGTGGTTGCCACGACCTGAAATAACGTTGCGCCGTGAACGCACAACGACCTGCCGTGCGTGTCGATACCGCGACCGGCCTGAAGGCCTTCGACACCCGTGCGGCACCGGCGACGACGAAGATCACCGGGTACGGCTACGGGGTCACCGATGACGCCTCGTTGAAGGTGCTGCCCGACCAGACCGCGGGCGCGGTGTTCGACGCCGAGGAGCAGGCGAAGTACCGCGAGTTCAAGGAGGCGCGGCGGGGCGCGGCCGACTACATCGCGATGGAGGGCGAGTTCGCCAAGTACCTGCGAGGACGTCTACTCGGCCGAGCCGGTGCCAGCGCGAGGCGCTGACCGACGAGTGCGAGATCCTCGTCGTCGGCGCCGGCTTCGCCGGTCTGCTGCTCTGGTACAAGCTGCAGCGAGGCCGGCTTCGTCGACGTCCGGTTCTGCGAGAAGGGTGGCGACGTCGGCGGCACGTGGTACTGGAACCGCTACCCGGGCATCGCCTGCGACGTCGAGTCGTACAGCTACCTGCCCGCTGCTGGAGGAGATGGGGTACGTCCCGACGATGAAGTTCGCGTCGGGCTTCGAGATCTTCGAGTACTGCCAGACGATGGCCGAGCAGTTCGGCTTCTACGACCACTGCCTGTTCCACACCACGGTCGAGCAGCACCGAGTGGGACGAGGAGACCGGCCGCTGGACGGTCTACACCGATCGCGGCGACGCGATGCGGGCCCGCTTCGTGATCCTCGCGAACGGCATCCTCACGACGCCGAAGCTGGCCCGCATCGAGGGCATGGAGACGTTCGAGGGCGAGTCGTTCCACACCTCGCGCTGGAACTACGACGTCGATCTCGAGGGCAAGCGCGTCGGCATCATCGGCACCGGCGCCACCGCCGTGCAGGCCATCCCCGAGCTGGCCAAGGTCGTCGGCGAGCTCTACGTCTTCCAGCGCACGCCGTCGACCATCGACGTGCGCGACCAGCGCGCGACCACGCAGGAGGAGATCGAGCACCTGGGCGAACGAGCCGGGCTGGGCGCGGGCCCGGCGCGCGCGGTTCGCCAAGATCTCCGCCGGGCGCACCGCGATCAAGGCCAACGACGACTACCTCGCCGGCAAGGTCGCCGACTTCAAGGAGCGCAAGCAGCACGAGCGCGGGCTGACGCCCGAGGAGCTGATCGAGAAGCAGCTCGACACGAACTTCCGGATCATGGAGCAGATCCGCGCCCGGGTCGACGCGATCGTCGAGGACCCGAAGACCGCCGCGGCGCTCAAGCCGTACTACCCGTACGGCTGCAAGCGGCCGACGTTCCACGACGAGTACCTGCCGACGTTCAACCTGCCGCACGTGCACCTCGTCGACACCGCGCCGCATGGGCGTGACGCGAGATCAACGAGCGCGGCGTCGTCCACGACGGCGTCGAGTACCCGCTCGACGTGCTGATCTACGCGACCGGCTTCCAGTGGATGGCCACCTCGACGTTCAACATGATCGTCGGCCGCGGCGGCCGCACGCTGAGCGAGAAGTGGCAGAGCGAGGGCACGAAGACCTTCCTCGGCCTGCACACCCACGGGCTTCCCGAACCTGTTCATCGTCACCGGGCCGCAGGGCGGCGGCGGCAGCTTCAACTTCACCGACGCCATCGACACCCACGCCGACTACGTCGTGTGGATGCTGACGACGATGCGCGACCGCGGTCACGACGTCGTCGACGTCAAGAAGGAGCCGGAGGAGGAGTACGCCGAGCACTGCCGCGAGGCCGACATCGCCACGGCGCCGCTGCGCGACTGCCTCTCGTACTACAACGGCCACGGCGACGCCGAGCCCGGGCAGCCTCGCCTACTACGGCGGCTCGGGATGGAACCACCGCTGCCAGCAGGCGCGAGACACGCTCGAGCCCTACGTCTTCGACTAGGACTCGGGCTCGACCCACTCCACGAGCTCGAGCGGGGATCGCTTCGGGGCCCTCGTAGAACCGGAGCTTCCGGCTCAAGTAGTTCATCTGATCGCTGAGCGGGGTCAGGCCGTTGTGCCTATCCGTCCGCGGCCCAGGCGATCGCGGCGGCCTCGTCGGTCACGTCGAAGACCTTGATCTCGCCCGACATCATCCAAGCGAAGACACCGATGAGATGGCGCACCCAGTCGTGGTTCGTCACGACTGCGCACCGCTTCCACTTGTGCAGGTGCCCGAAGCCGAGCTTGGTGTCCTCCCAGGTCGCGCCCGCGGTGTAGCCCTCGAACTGGTCGCCCAGCACGTACACGAAGCGCACCTCTCCCACGCGCGTCGAGCATCTCTTGGACTGCAGGCTCGAGCACTCGCTCGTAGTCGACCTCGTCGATGTGCCCGATTGCGCGAAACGCCAACACCGTCCCAGGGCTCTCCATCCGTTCCAGCACCGTCGTCTCCCTTCGTTCTCGCCATTGTCACGCGAGCACGGTGCGGGCGGTGACGTCCGCGATCCAGTCCTCGAGCTCGTCGAGTGTGAGGTGGTGGTCGTCCACGAGCACGAGGGCCATGCGGTAGTCGGCCAGCGCGGCGATCGTGGTCGCCGCGTCGTCGACGCTCAAGCCCGGTCGCAGCGCGCCGAGGCCGGCTAGGCGACCTGCAACGCCCGTCGCGCCAGCTCGATGACGCCGCCCCCCTTCGTCGACGACGACAGCGAGCTCAGGCTCGGCCTGGGCACCGGTGAGCGCGGCCCGCAGGATGTCGTCGCAACGTTCGAGGAGCCGTCGAGTGATGCGAGCCGGGATCCGCGCGATCACGCGGGGATCTTGCTCGGTGCCGACCGTGGCCGCGATCTCGCCGACGTTCCCTTCGACGTCGACGAGGTCGTTGAGGCGACGGACCAGATCTGCCTTCGATCCGATGCTGTCGTAGAGCGTCTGGACCGACACCCCGGCGTCAGCAGCCACGTCCTTCAGGCTCGTGGCGGCGTACCCCTGGGTCGCGAAGCGGCGACGGGCCGCCGCGAGGATGTCGTGGCGGGTCTGCTCGGCCTGCATGGCCCGCCGGCCCAGGGGCGGAGCCGGGGATTTGTCGTGGATCGGAGATTTCTTCGTCATAAGGCTTGATCCTAGTTCAAGTGAGTTGTATAAACATCAAGTCACTTGGACATCATACAAGCACTGAGCGCCAAGAAGCGAACAAAGGAGCAACACCATGACTGCAGCATTCGCCCCCACCGCCCCCTCCGTGACCCGAGAAGATCCCACTGATCCCACCGATCCGGCCTCCACTCGCATGACCCGCATCGCCCGCCTCGGCGGCGTCGGTGGACTCGTCTTCACCGGCAGCATCCTGGCCCAGAACCTGCTGCGGGCCTCGGCTCCCGCGAACGACGCGTCGCCCGAGAAGATCATCAGCTACTACGCCGACCACCGGGCCGTGTCGCTCGCCCTCGCGGTGCTCTTCCCGATCGGTGCCGCAGGCATCACGACGTTCGTCGGTTCCCTGGTCTCTCGAGCACGAGGAGCGGCGCGAACTCCCGCCGTCGTCGGCGGGCTCAGTGCCGCGGCACTCATCGCGATGTTCGCGATCGTCACCGCGACCGAGCTCAGCGATGTCGACCTACGTGCACCGAGGCGCGCCGGACCCGTCAGTCGTGTCGGCGCTCTGGCTCACGCACATGTCGGTCTTCTGCGTGAACGACATCTTCATCGCGATCACCCTCGTCGGGCTCACCACGGCGTGCGTGAAGATGGGCGTGGTGCGACCGATCTGGCAGAAGGCCGGCCTCGTCGGCGCCGCTGCGCTCGGAGTCGGCGCCGCCTGTACTCCGGCCATCTTGGACGTCAGCCCGGTGTTCGGGCTGGCACTGACCGGCTTCCTCATCTGGGGAGTGTTCGTCGTCTCGGCTTCGATCTCGATGCTTCGTCGACCCGCTACGAACTGAGGTCGCGGCTGAAGACGATGCGGGGCTCGCCCTGCCCGTCGTAGTCCTCGACCCAATGCTCGGTGAAGCCCATCGCAGCGTGAAAGGAGCGTGACCCACCGTTCAGCGGTGAGGTCACGCCCTTCACGCGTGTGGAGCCCGATTCGATGGCTCGGGCGAAGAACCACTCGTAGAGGGTGCGGCCGATGCCTGCGCCGCGAGCCTCGGGATCGACCCCCACGAAGTGGATGTACGCGATGTTCGGATCGGTCTGAGAGACGAACCCGCACACGAAGCCGACGATGCCGTGGGTGCCAGCGTCGATCGCGATCGCCGTGGTAGGGGAGAAGTGCTCGAAGAACAGCCGCGGAAGCAGGGCTGACATCTTCCGACCGCCCCACCAGTGGTCGAGGCGAGGGATCACGTACTCGTAGTCGCCCGGTTCGACCGGCCTCAGCTCGACGTTCATGCGGACTCTGCCGCTCGCCACTGGGGGAGGAGCACGACGGTGCCGTCGTCCGCGGTGCGCTCCTCCCAATACGGCACGACGGCCATCCCGATGTGTGCAGGCCCGTCGAGGTTGCCGACGACTCGGACGTGCGGCGCCTCGTCGAGGCTGACGAGCACGACGGTGTAGGGCACCGCGTCGGCGAGCGCGCGGTTCACGGCGTGGTGGACGACCGTGTAGCTGTGCACGGTGCCGCGCGGGCTCGAGCACGCGAGTGCCGAACGACATCGCGCCGCACGCGTGGCAGACCTCCTCGGGCGGATGCTGCAGTGTCGAGCACGATGCGCACTCCTGCACCGCGAGGGCACCCGACGTGAACCAGTCGCGGTTCGTGTCGGTGACGCCGGGCACACCCCAGTCGGTCGGAAGCGCGCCCACGTCAGACCTTCCCGAACAGCACGGCGCTGCCCGGCGCGAAGCCCGGGCCGGACACGGACAGGCTCAGCTCGACGTCCGCCACCTGGCAGGTCGACTCGCCGCGGACCTGGCGCACCGCCTCGACGACGTTGCCGAAGCCGTGGATGTAGGCCTCGCCGAGGTTGCCGCCGCTCGTGTTGATCGGCAGCCGGCCGTTGGGCCACTGGAGGTTGCCGTCGGCGACGAAGTCGTTGAGCTCGCCGGGCGCGCAGAACCCCATCTCGGTGATGGCCATCAGCACCGGCCCGGTGAAGTTCTCGTAGAACTGGGCGACCGTGGACGTCGGCCGGCTTCACCCCGGCTCGCTCCCACAGCTGACGCCCGACCTGGCGGTGGTGCGCGGTCGGGAAGTTCGGCTCGTTGAACGCGCCGGCGCCGTCGCGGTGGTCGAGGCCGTGCGCGCCGGCGACGATCGCGACCGGCGGCTGGGCCAGGTCGCGCGCTCGCTCGGCGTGTCGTGACCACGATCGCGGCGGCGCCGTCGTTCTCCGGGCAGCAGTCGTAGAGGTGGAACGGCTCGGCGATCCAGCGCGACGCGTGGTACTCGCTCGCGCGTCAGCGGGAGTGCCGTAGCGGATCGCCCGGGGGTTGCGCTGCGCGTGGGCGTAGCAGGCGAGCACGACCTCGGCCAGGCTGTCCTGCGTCACGCCGTGGTCGTGCATGAACCGCATGGTCTGCATCGCGCAGATCTGCGCGGGCGACGAGCATCCCGTAGGGCGCGGTGAACGCCGCCCGCCACCGCGCGATCGCCGGGCGCGACCGCGACTGGCCGTAGCGGTCGAACTGGCCCTGGGCCAGCGACCGGTAGACGACGACGCACTCGGCGTAGCCGGCGGTGATCGCCGCGTCGGCCAGCGTCACCGCGGCGCCGGCGCCGTTGCCGCCGCCGCCGAAGGTCTGCGCCGTGAAGTGCGAGGTCGCCCATGCCGAGCGCGGCGCTCAGCCGCACCGGCTCGTTGCGGTCCATGTACGACACGACGCCGTCGACGTCGCGCATCGTCAGCCCGGCGTCGGCGACCGCGTTGCGGATCGCGATGCACGCCAGCTGGAACTCGGTCTCGGTCGCCTCGCCGCGCTTGTAGTACGCCGACTCGCCCACCCCGACGACGACCGCCGCGCCGTGCATTACAGCCCGTGCACTACAGGGAGAAGGCGCGGACTGCGTTGGCGCCGAGGATCTTCGCCCTCGACTCATCGGCGAGGTCACCCATCTGGCGCTCGATCGACGCGGCGGAGTGCGGCCACGACCCCTCGTGGTGGGGGTAGTCGTTGGCCCACATCAAGTTGTCGACCAGGTCCGTGGTGCTCGGCTGCCTGCACGCCGACGTGATCTTCCTGGAACGTCGCGAAGCAGTGCCGCCGGAAGTACTCGGAGGGCAGCTCGGGGATCACCGGTCGCACCCAGAAGTGGTGCGCCTTGTACGCGTAGTCCATGGTCTCGAGCAGCCATGGCACGAACCCGATGCCCGACTCGACGAGTCCTGCCTTCATACGGGGGTGGCGCTCGAACACGCCTGAGGTGATGAGCTGCACGAGCGGCTCGATCGTGGTCTCCATCGAGTGGCAGACGTAGTTGATGATCGCGCCGCCGTTGCCGCCGACCGCACGTGGGTCGCGACCGGTCGACACATGGAACGTGACCGGAAGGCCGGTCTCTTCGACGAGCGACCAGAGTCGCTCGAAGGCGGGATCGTTGTACTCGATGTGGCCCCAGACCTTGGGCCCGTAGATCGGGGCGTTGCCGAGGCACAGGCCGACGAAGTCGTGCTCGGCAGCCCATCGAACCTCGGCCAGCGCGCCGTCGATGTCACCGGTGGCGATGAGCGCCATCGCAGCAGTCGGGTGCGTCCGCCGGACCATCCGGTCGCGCCACCGTGGAAGTCGTACGCCCAACGGTTCCAGGCCCGGCACATCGTCATCCGCGAACACGGGATCGGGGGTCGCCCAGCACAGCAGCCCCTTGTTGGGGAAGATCAGCTCGATGTCGACTCCGTCGGCAGACTGATCAGTGAGGCGCTCGTCGATGGTGCGGCCGGTCGTGTTGCGCAAGGCGTCTTCGGGCTCGATGCGTTGAGAGAAGTGCCGGCGCTCGCCCCGCGCCTCGGCGAGCACTGCGTCGGGTGGCCTGATCATCATCGGACGGTTGCCCTCGGTCACCGAGTACTGACTGCCGTCCTCGTGCACCTCGAGGTGCGGGATGCGACCCAGGTACTCGGGTTCGATGTGCTCGGCGAGGTAGCTCGCGGGCTCGTTCGCGTGGCAGTCGGCCGACACCATGAAGTACTTCTTCGGGTCGTCTGGCCTCGCGGACCGAGGCCAGCCGGCTGGTCCCGGTGTCGTCTGCCGCCATGCGTTCCGCGGCGATTCGGTGACGCTCACCTCCAGAGTTTCGCACGTCATGTGCGGTGCGGCGCCCCTCTCGTGGTTGACTTCCCGACGTGGCGAAGCTCGACTCGACCAAGCGCGCTGACCTGCCCGACAGCGCCTTCGCGTACGTCGACTCGAAGGGAAAGCGGCGGCTCCCGATCAACGACGCCGCGCACGTCCGCAACGCCCTCGCCCGCTTCGAGCAGGTTTCGTTCGAGGACGAGCCGGCCCGCGAGCGCGCCCGCAGGAAGCTGCTCACGGCGGCCAAGAAGCACGGCATCGTGCCCGTCGGGTTCATCACCGGCCAGTTCCAGTCCGAGCGCGAGAGGGGCGTGAAGCAGGCCAGAGAGCCTGTGGTGCTTCCCACCGGGTTCGTCACGATGATGATGACCGACATCGAGGGATCGACTGCCTTGGTGCACCGGCTCGGCGACGGCTATGGCGAGCTGATCGACAGCATCCGTTCGATCTTGCGCGAGAGCGCGGTGGGCGGCGGTGGCATCGTCGTCGAGACGCGCGCCGACGAGTTCTTCGCGGTGTTCATCGAGTCCGGCGCGGCGCTCGATGCCGCCATCGCGATCCAGCGCGACCTACGAGCGCGGTCATGGCCCGACGGCCTCACGGTCCGGGTCCGCATCGGGATCCACAGCGGTGAGCCGACCGTCACCGACGCGAACTACATCGGCATGGACGTGCACGCTGCTGCGCGCATATGCGCCGCGGCGCACGGTGGGCAGATCGTCGTGTCGGACGCGACACGGCAGGCGGCGTTGCGGATGACAAAGACGACCATCCGCTATCGCAGCCTCGGGGCCCACCGGCTGCGTGGCCTCCCTGAACCGATGACCTTGTTCCAAGTGGGAGCGAAGGGTCTGGCCGCGAAGTTCCCGCCGCCGCGGAAGAGCTGACGCTCTGTTCGCGGACTCCCTCATCGAAGCGTCAAGGTCAACCCGTCGATGCCGAGCTCGCCGTAGTCGGACGCCCACGTCTCGCCGACCGCGACGGGCCACGCGTCCGTGATCGTGCCTGTCGTGATCACGTCACCGGCAACGAGCCTGGCCCTGCCCTGATCGTCGAGGCAGCGCGAGAGGTGCCGCGAGCGCGCACGCCGGACTGTCGAGGACGACCGACGACACCCCTGTGTCGACGACCTCGTCGCCACGCCGAAGGGTGACGTCGGCCCGCGTGAGCTCGTCGACGAGGCGATCTCGCGCTGTGTCATCGAGCATGACGGGCTCACCCACCACCAGGGCGCCATGGAGACCGAACGCAGCCGTGCAGTCGGCGGCTGCGAACCGCCAGCCCTCGAAGTGGCACTGCACGATCTCGAACCCCGCCGCCACCCATGCCGTGTGCTCGAGCACGGTGCGTGCGTCGTCCGTCGCGGGCAGGTCGTCGCGGAGGCAGAACACGACCTCGGTCTCGATGCGGGGCTGCACGAGCGACGTGATGTCGAGCCCAGCGCGCCTGTCGCGCGCCCGGTGGACGGTGCGGTCCCAGACCGGAGCCCACATCGGCTGCCACACGCCGTAGCGGGGCCAGAGCGTGCGGTTCGTGAATCCGATCTTCCAGCCGAGCGGTGTCCATCCCCGCGCTCGCCGCCGCTCGGTGATCGCGTACAGCACGTCGTAGGCACGGGGGACGTCGAAGCCCGGGATCGTCTCGGACAGGAGCGGCACGGTCGCGCGACCGTCCCAGGCCTGGAGCAGGCGATCGGCGATCTGGTCGGCGTCCACGCGGAGACCGTAACGGCTGCCCGGTCCTCGTTCCCCTACGCTCGCCCGTCGTGGGCGAAGTCGACGGCAAGCGCATCGTCGTCACCGGAGCGTCGCGAGGTCTCGGCCACGCGTTCGCGCTGGCATTGGCCTCCGAGGGCGCGCAGCTCGTCGTCAACGGCACGAACGAGGAGCTGCTGCGCGACGTCGTGGGGGAGATCTCTTCCGCAGGTGGCAGCGCGGTCCAGGTGGTCGGCTCGGTCGCAAACGATGACCTCGCGGAGGAGATCGTGCAGACATGCGTCGACTCGTTCGGCGGCATCGATGCCGTCGTGAACAACGCCGGCATCGTGCGCGACCGCACGCTCATGAACATGAGTCCCGACGAGTTCGACGAGGTCGTCGCGGTCAACCTTCGGGGCACGTGGTCGGTGAGTCGGCACGCCGCCCGCGCGATGCGGGACACGGGCGGGCTCTTGCTGCAGGTCGTGTCGAATGCCGCGTTCGTGGGCTCCGTCGGCCAGACGAACTACGCCGCGTCGAAGGCCGGCGTGATGGGGATGCTCTACTCGTGGGACGTCGAGCTGAGGCGCTTCGACATCCGCACGAACGCGTTGTGGCCGATCGCGCAGACCGACATGACCCAGGTCGTGTTCGACAACGCGGCCAAGCGCGCCGCTGACGCCGGCAAGCCTCCGCCCGCCGCACACGAGCTCGGCTTCGGCACGACCGAGTCTGTCGCCCCGATCGTCGTGTACCTGTGCAGCGACCGCGCGACGCATCTCCGCAGCCAGCTGATCACGTTCAACGGGTCGAAGCTCGGCCTGTGGTCGCATCCGCACGAGGCCGTGCTCGATCGTCGCCCCGGCTGGACCGTGAACGAGCTCGCGGCGGCGCTCGACGGGGCGGCCGAGCCCGTCCACGTCGTGCAGTACTGACGACGGGCGCGTTGGCTGCGGATCCGATGCCGACGGCCGACCTCGTCATCGACGAGGCGCTGGTCCGGCGCCTCCTCGCCGAGCAGCATCCCGAGCTCGCGACGCTCCCGCTGACCGATGCGGTGATCGGTTGGGACAACGTGATGTACCGGCTCGGCCCCGACCTCGCGGTGCGCCTCCCGCGGCGGGTGATGTCGGCGCCGCTCATCGAACGCGAGCAGCGATGGCTGCCCGACCTCGCACCGCTGCTCCCGCTGCCGATTCCCGCGCCGATCCATGTCGGTCGCCCTGGTGCTGGTTACCCCTGGTCGTGGAGCGTGTGCAAGTGGCTCGCGGGGGCGCCGGCCGCGGTGAGCCTGCCGCGTGACCCTGACGCTGCGGCCGAAGCGCTCGGCGTGTTCCTGCGTGCGCTTCACGTCGCCGCGCCCCCGGACGCGCCGGCGAACCAGTTCCGTGGCGTTCCGCTTGCCGCGCGCGACGACGTGATGCAGACGCGGGTCGCACAGCTCGCGGCCGAGCTCGACGCCGACGCCGTCCTCGGGCTCTGGTCCGAGATGCTCGCGGTGCCCGCGTGGACGGGCCCCCGTGTGTGGCTGCACGGAGACCTCCACCCGGCGAACGTCCTCGTGCACGAAGGTCGGATCTCAGCGGTCATCGACTTCGGCGACATCACGTCGGGTGATCCCGCAACAGACCTTTCGGTCGCGTGGATGATGTTCGACCACGGTCCGCGCGTGACGTTCCGGGAAGCAGCGGGACACGTCGACGACGACACCTGGGCACGTGCCCGAGGATGGGCGCTCGCACTTGCTGTCGCGATCCTTGCAGGCTCCGCGGACAACCAGGTCATGCAGGGCATCGCAGGCCGAACGCTCGCATCCGCGCTCACTGACGCATGAGGGCTGCCGACTTGTAGAAGGCTTGTTGACGATGTGGTCGATCCCGGTGCTGCTGTTCGTGCTTCTCGCAGGCGCGGAGCTGATGCGCGTCGTGAGGAGCATGCATGTCGACGAGCTCGACCGCGAAGCCGCGTGGCTGGTGCGAGATCATCGCCTTCAACAGCTCGCGGCGCGACTCGCACAGGCGCCGGTGGTAGTGCGCTGGAGCAGGTCGACGCAGCTCACGAATCGCATCGTGCTCGACATCGGCGGCGAAGAGATCGAGGCGCGCTGCTATCACACCCCCGCGTGCCAGATCTCGGTCGTGACGAAGCTCTTCTACCGACCGTCGGTGGGCTGGATCATCGGGATCGACGGACCGAACGGCCCCGCGACGCTCGCGGCCTGGTTGGTCGACGTCCACCCTGTGCGCACCGCCCGCTAGCTGCGAAGGAGCTCCTCGGTCTGAGGGTCGGCCGGGAAGAAGAGCTCGACGGCGACCTCGTCGAGCGTGATGTCGCGCGGGGTGCCGAAGGTCGTGAGCGTCGTGAAGAGCGACAGCACCGCGCCACCGAGCTCGACGACCACCGGCACGAGCAGCGGCGGCTCCTCCCACGCGGCGCCCCGCTCGTTGGGCATGAGCTGGGCGACGTTCGGATACGCGGCGACCTCCTGCTGCAACGCGATGAGCGTCGGATCGTTGGTGAGCACCACGGAGCGCCGAAGCTGATGCAACAGGTAGGTCGCCCACGCGGGGAAGTTCCGCGTGTGCGCCGCGAGCCCTTCGGGGTGGAGGCAGACGCGGTACACGTTCAACGGAGGGCCGAGGAGCTCGACCGGCAGACCCGCGACGAGCGCGCCCGCGGCCCGGTTCGAGAGCACCACGTTCCAGTGCCGGTCGATCACGAGGCCCGGGTAGGGGTCGTGCGCGTCGAGCAGGCGTTGGATCGCCGCGTGCATCATGGCCATCGAGGGGTCGGCGAGCGACGTCTCGCCGTAGCGCGGCGCGTAGCCGGCGGCGAGGAGCAGAGTGTTCCGCTCGCGGAGCGGGACATCGAGGCCCTCGGCGAGGGCGATCACCAGCTCGGGGCTCGGCTTCGCGCGACCGGTCTCGACGAAGCTCAGGTGGCGCGCCGAGACCCCGATCTCGAGCGCGAGGTCGAGCTGCGAGCGGTGACGTCGTCCTCGCCACTCGCGCACGAGGGTGCCGACTGCTTCTTTGGGCATGTCAACGAACCTATGACCGTCGCGTCACGTCGGCCATTACCCAACGGGTAATCGCAGCGCGGCAGGCCGTCGTCCAGAGTCGACCTCACGGAGCACGACAGGTCCAACGACACCATGAAGGAGACAGTGATGAACGATCTGACGACTGTGGTCGACGCGTGGCTCGAGGCGTATGCGGAAGCGGACGTCGAGCGGCGCATGAAGCTCATCGAGCAGGCGTGGACTCCCGACGGCCGACTCGTCGACCCGCCCCTCGAGGGCAACGGATACGTCGGGCTCAGCGGGGCGGCTGATCTCGTGAACACGCACTACGCCGGGCACACCTTTCGGCGCATCACGGGCATCGACGTCCATCACGAGTTCGCTCGCTACGGGTGGGAGCTCGTCGGTCCCGACGGCGCGGTAGCCGTCGCCGGCTTCGACATTGCCGAGGTCGCTGACGACGGGCGCCTGCGCAAGGTCACGGGGTTCTTCGGCGACCTGCCCGCCATCGAGGCCGCTGCCTAGCCCGTCGCGCTGGCCGTGCCGTCCATATGCTCTGGCGATGGCGGCGCGGCCATGACGCTCGGCGGACCGACGCAGCTTGCGGCCACAACGACGCTGCTCACCATCGTCGCCTTGTTCGGCCTCGACAGGCTGGCGGTGCGCCGCGGGGGTGGAGAGGTCCGGTCGGTGCGCACCGAGTCCGACCGTCGGACCTACCTCTGGATCCAGGTCTGGCAAATCGCCGCTCTCGTCCTCGCGCTCGGGTCGCCGTTCTGGGTCGAAGCGCTGGACCTCCCGACATGGGTGTGGCCGATCGGCATCGCGATCGTGTGGGCGGGGATCGTGCTGCGGATGTGGGCGGTGTCGACACTTGGCTCGCAGTTCTCGCGCGTCGTCGGGGTGGAAGCCGGCGCGCACGTCGAGCAACGGGGGCCATACCGGTACGTGCGTCATCCCTCGTACTCGGCAGTGCTGCTCGTCTTCGCCGGCGTCGGCCTCGCGCAGGCCAACCTGTTGAGCGTGGTCGGCGCGGTCGTGTGCATCCTCGTCGGCTACGTCGCCCGCATCCGGGTGGAGGAAGGCGTGCTCGAGGCGGCGTTCGGCGACGAGTACCGCGGCTACGCCTCGACCCGGGCCCGCCTCATCCCCGGGGTGTGGTGAGGAAACTTCCTCGTTCCAGGCGGTGTAGTTCTAGACGCGCAGGTCTCGCAGCGAGTAGCCGACGAAGCCTGCGCCGAAGAGCGCGGCGGCGAGCACGAGCATCACGACAGTCGTCGTCCAGTCGACCGGCGTCGCGGGCACGCTCGCGAGGTGGTGGAACGGCGACAGGTCGAGGACCCAAGATGGGAGCTTGATCGTCGGCCCGAACACGCTGACGAACAGCGCGCCGACGGCAAAGCCACCCGCGCCGACCCGCGTCACTTCGGGACGCACGCCGAGGAGCAGCACCGCGGTCCCGAGGAAGACCGCCACCGCCGGGAGGGTGTTCAAGATCCCGGCGAGTGCTTGGTCGAGCCCCAAGGCGCCGTTCGCCGCCTTCACCGCCATCCAGGTCGCAACCGCGCAGCCGGCGCTGACGAGGAGGACCGCGATCGACGTGGCGAGCACGGATGCCCCGAGCCATCTCGGCCGCGTCACGGGGTTGGGGAGCGCGAGCTCGAGCCGGCGCTCCTGCTCGTCCTCCCAGGTGCGGTTCGTCGCCGCCACGGCGAAGAGCGCGACAGCGAGCGCGGGGAAGACCTCCATCGAGCCGACGAACCCGGCGACAGAGCCGAGGTTGCCGAACCCGAACTTCCCTACGAACTTCTCGACCTCGGGGTTCTCGGCGACGTATTGCGTGAACGCGCTCGTGATTCCGCCGATGACGAGGCCAGCCGCGACGAGCGACACACCCCACCCGATCAGCGCGCCGGTGCCTTGCCGCCACTGGAACGGGAACGGCCCGCGCAGCAGGCCGGCTTGCATCTCCGCTGTGTCGCGCTCGCGCACGATCCCGTCTCCGAGGTCGCGCTCGACGCGACAGCGCGATCGCGATCGCGCCTACGGCGACCGCGAGGCAGGCCAGCAGCAACAGTGGAAGCACGCGGTTGTCGGCGAACGGGCGCAGCTCCTCCAACCAGCCGAACGGTGTCAGCCACCGCAGCCACCCGAGCCCGCTCGACCCGTCGGCGACCATGCGCAGCAGGAAGAGCGCGCCGAGCACGAGCCCTCCCGCGCCTGAGGCTCGCCTCCGCGTGGCGAACAGCTGGGCGGTGAGGCCACCCGTCGCGATGAAGACGAGCATCAGCAACGTGAGCCCAGCGCTGAACAAGATCGATCCGGCGACTTCCTGTGCGGTTCCGAGGAACGCCAACGCGACCAGGACGCCGACGAACGGTGCTGCGGCGGCGATGACCAGGAGCGTGATGTTCGTGATGAACGGATGGGTGATGGGAGCCGTGTGCACGAGCTCGGCGCGGCCGGCCTCTTCCTCTCCTCGAAGCAGGCGTGTCGCGGTGAGGAGCCCCCATGCGCACGCGGCCGCGGACAAGAACATCCCGAGGCGCCAGACGGTGAAGCCACCCGGGGTCGCGAGGTCGAATGGCGTGCCGTAGAGCGCGCGCAGCGCGGGGTTCGACGCGAGGTCCTCGACGAGGCCGGGTGTGAGCGCCTCGGTTGCCTCGCGTGTCTTGATCGTCGTCGCGACCATTGCCGCGCACGCGACGGCGAGCACGATCGCTCCTGTCCTCATCTGCCGAACCGAGAGGCGAGTCACCGTCGCGGTCGCGCTCACGAGCGGTCTCCGTCGCCGTAGTACGCCAGGAAGATCTCCTCGAGCGACGCCTCCTGCGACCTGACGGCAGTGAGCGGGAGGCTGTCGATCGCCTGCAGCACCGGGCCGGGCGGGCCGTTCAACGTGACTCGGACGCCAGTGGGGGTGCGCGACACACTGGCGACGCCGGCGACCTGAGAGAGATCGGGGGGCTCGCCAGCGATGTCGATGTCGAGCTCGGTGCTGCGCATGGCGCGGAGGCGGTCGATGGTCGCGACCTCGACCAACGTGCCCGCTCGCAGGATCCCGACCCGGGCGCAGAGCTGCTCGACCTCCGACAGGATGTGCGACGAGAGGAAGACCGTCTGCCCCCGTGCGACGGCCTCGCCCACGCAGCGCCGAAACTCCTGCTCCATCAGCGGATCGAGCCCGCTCGTCGGTTCGTCGAGGAGCAGCACGTCGGCTCTCGTCGCGAATGCGGCGACGAGCGCGACCTTCTGCCGGTTGCCCTTCGAGTACGCACGCGAGCGTTTGTCCAGCTCGAGTGAGAACCGCTCGACGAGCTCGGCGCGGTAGTCGGTGTCGACGCCGCCGTGGAGGTTCCCGAGCAGCTCGAGGCACTCCTCGCCGGTGAGCTTGGGCCACAGGCTCACGTCGCCGGGCACGTAGGCGAGGCGGCGGTGGCAGCTCTCGACATCTCGCGTGTCGATTCCCATCACGGTCGCCGACCCCGAGGTCGCGCGGATGAACCCGAGCAGCAAACGAAGCGTCGTGGACTTGCCCGCGCCGTTCGGCCCCAGGAAGCCGAACACCTCGCCCTGCTCGACGTCGAGCGTGAGGTGGTCGAGCGCGACAAGCGAACCGAATCGCTTCGTCAGGTCGAGCGTGCGGATCGCCGGCTCACCCACACGCCTGAGGCTAGGTGCAAGCAGCGAGCGCGATCGCGCCGAGAGCCTCGTAGCGGCGTCGGACGTCAGCCCGGTCGTTCGCCTCGGGGACGGACGCTTCGCACGAGCGCATGATCATGTCGCCCTGCTCGAGGAGGGCCGACCGCTGGTCGGCTGTGGTGGTGTAGGCCATCACTCTCGTCAGTGCGTCGAGCTGTCTGATCATCACCGCGGGCATGCCCTTCGAAGACTGCCGGATCTTGTCGAATGCGCGCTCGACGAAGCGGTTGTAGGTGACCGCCGCCGCCAGCACTCTCACGTTTCCCTGCCGGTCGCGCTGCACGAGCTTCGGGTTCCAGCCGGCGGCGACCTTGCAGAGGCCGTCGGTGAGCCAGTCGATGCAGGTCAGCGCCGTGAACGTGTCGTTGACGGCAGGGGACAGGGCCCGGATCGCGATCTCGACCAGCTGATCGATCGCGAACGCCAAGTCTTGGACGAGGGTGCGGTGAGGGCCGGTCAAGTGGGCGCGCTCGAGGCTGCGGACGATCTCGTCGACGGCCTCTGCCGGCCAGACGTTCGCGAGGGGAAGGCCGCGCACGACGAAGTGCCCAGGCCGGTAGTAGAGCCGGATCACAGCACCGGCCTCGGTTGCGATCCGCACGAGGTCGTCGTACGCGACGAACTGGAGGTAGCCGCTCCTCGGAGCCGGCACGACTGCTCCCGACTCGTCGAGACGACGTTCGAGCTCTGCGGGGGAGGGTCCTATCTCTGGGCCTCCGTTGGGGCCAGAGAGGATCGCTTCGGCCTCGATCGCAGCGCCCAGGTCACCGGCGATCGAGGCGATCACCTCGGGCAGCTGGATCGACTTGGCAACGTGATGGATGAAGTAGATGAGGACTGCGAGAGAGGCGAGCACCAAGGCGAGCGCGACGGTGATCGACAAGTGCGGCACGAAGTCGCCGTTCGCGCCGTGGGAGATGGAGCCGAGGGCCAGCACCGCGTACACGAATGTCGCCACGAACGTGCCGAGCGTCAGCTGGGTTCCGCGATCGCGGACGAAGTTCCGGAGGATTCGGGGGCCGAACTGGGTGGACGCCAACGTGAGGGCGACGATCGTGATCGAGAAGACCAAACCCACGACGGTGATCACCGCGGCGGCGATCCCGATGAGGATCTGGCGAGCGGCGTCGGCAGAGCCGTTGTTGACCCAGCTCGGGAGCGTTATCTGGCCGTGATAGGCCGCCTGGTCGATCCGGTAGGTCACGACGAACAGCGCGACGGCGAACACGACCTCGATGGTCGGGACGAGCCAGAGGTTCGTGCGCAATGCGTCGCGACGCCACGCCGACGGACGGGGCAGCCATCCGCTCACAGGACCCGCCGAGGGATGATGGTTTCCGGCACTGAGCTACCTCGAGTCGGACGCGCGAAGACAAACGCCGACCAGGCTTCCCGGCACACCTGGCCCTATCGTAGGCCCCGACGCAGCCTGAGATCCGATGCGGTCGCTACGTTGGCGCGATGGCTGACGCGAAGACACTGCCCACGTGTGCAAGCGTGCCCAAGTACCTCGCGGCGATCCCCGACGAGTCGCGAAGGCGCGACGCACAAGCGCTTGGGCGCCAGGGCGACTGGCCCCTGATCGCGTTCGCGGCTCGGAAGGACCGGTTGACCGTCTACTTGATGGACGGCTTCGAGCAGCGCGCGACGTTGCTGCGCCGGCTCGGCAAGCACTCGAAGGGGAAGTCGTGCCTGCACATCAAGCGACTCGACGACATCGACACGACGGCCCTCCGCGAGCTCGTCGAAGCCTCGTTCACGCAGATGCGACGGCAGCAGTCGTGAGGTCGTGCTCGGTCCACCAACCGTGGAGAGACGCCGCGGCCGAGAGGTAGAGCCGGGCGTCTTCGGGATGCGCGTTGGCCGCATCGAGGCAGGCGAGCGTGTACTTCACGAGATGGGCGTCGTGATGCGTCGATGCGCGGGTGGCCAGGAGCGTGACGATCGCAGCGAGCTGCTCGACCGGTGCGTGCCACACCGAGGCGGCCACCTGGTCGGGATCGGTCTCGAGCGCTGTCGCGACGGTGATGCCAGGGTCGTCTGGCGCCCACCTCGCGTCGAGGGGCCGAACGGCGAGCGCCGCGCGGAAGCCGACCACGTAGGTGGCGGCGACGGCGATCGCGACCGACGGATCCGCGCACGAACGCGCGACCCCGAGCACGGCCTGCGGCGTCGTGAGGCAGTGACTCCACCCATACGGTGCGTGGTCACCGGGCTCCTGCAGCATCGACAGCGCGGCGGCGCGCAGGATGACGCGTGACGCGGCTTCGACGTCGAGCCTGGTCACTTCGCCGAGCAGCGCCGCGGCGACACCTTGGCGCTCCACCTGTGACATCAACGGGTAGATGAAGTCGCTGCCGGGCACACCGAGCCGCGGCGTCGCCTGAAGCGCCGAGAACAGCGCATCGGCAGAGGCAGGCCCCGAAGGGTCGCGCTCCATGAACCACCGCAGCTGCCAGTCCGAGTTCCGGGCGACCTCGCGGGCGAGCGGCCGGAGGAGCTCTCCCGTGAGCTCGCCGCGCGGCGCGACCCGCGGCATCTGGAACAGGAAGATCGAGCCGTGCGCCGCAGCGGCGAGGCTCGGGACGATCGCATCGGCCAGAAGTGGTGCCAGCTCGTCGTTCCGCACGTGGCGGCCCAGCCAAGCCGCGACTGCGTCGACCTCGTCGAGATCTCCGGCCGCGATCGAGTCAGTGAGACGAGTCGTCGCCGCAGCCAGGGAGTCGAGCGTGCGGTCGGGCGGGGGAGGCGTCGCCGGGCCGAAGGCGTCGTACGCCGTCGCGATCGTGGTGATCTGCGCACGCGCCTTGCTGCGCTCGCCGGGTGCGACGCGGGGGAGCAAGGCCGCACGGGCGGCGAGCTCCAGGGGTGCGTGGAGCACGAACGAGTCGGCGGGATCGGCGCGTGGAGTGCGCACCACTGAGGCGACGGCCGCGATGAGCTCGGCGTCGGAGAGGTCGTCAATCGAGAACATCGGTTGAAGGTACAAGTTGAAGTGAACTTCAAGTCAAGGGGCTACCATCCGCATGTGGACGAAGACCTCCTGACCATCGGTGAGGTGGCGGCTCGCACGGGGCTCTCGACCTCGGCGTTGCGCTTCTACGAGAGGGAAGGCCTGCTCGACTCGGTTCGTTCTGAGGGTGGCCAGCGTCGGTACCCGCGCGAGGTGTTGCGGCGGGTCGCATTCATCCGCGTCGCTCAGTCGGTCGGGCTCGACCTCGGCGAGATCGCCTCGATGCTCGCCTCGCTCCCGAAGGGTCGCACGCCGAACAAGGCCGATTGGGCTCGGCTGTCGAGGGGATGGCGGCCGATGCTCGACGAGCGCATCGCCTCGCTCGAGCGTCTCCGCGATCAGCTCTCCGACTGCATCGGTTGTGGATGCCTGTCGCTCAAGGCATGCGCGCTCTACAACCCCGCCGATCGGGCCGCCCGCCTCGGCACGGGCCCGCGCTTCTTGCTGGGCGACGAGCCGGCGGACCTTCAGCACCGGGGCGAAGCGGAGAGCCTTCAGCTCTCTGCGAGCAGGGTGTAGATGCGCTTGCGGGCGTCGGTGAGGATCTCGACGACCTTGCCCATGGTGTCTGGGTTGCCGGTCATCGCGGCTTGCTTCGAGGCGAGCGCGAGCTGGCGCATGGCATCACCGAAGTCCCTGTAGTTGCGGCTGATCTGCCCTGAGGCCCAGGGGCTCCCGGCTTCCTCGACGCGCCGAGCCGCGGCGGCCCTGCCTTCGTCGGTCAGCTCGTAGACCTTCTTGCCGTCGCGCTCGTACGAGCGGACGAGGCCCTCGTCCTCGAGCAGCTGAAGAGTGGGATAGATCGACCCGGCGCTCGGGCGCCACATGCCGGCGGTCTTCTCTTCGAAGCGCTGGATGATCTCGTAGCCGTGGGCCGGCGACTCTTCGAGGGCGGCGAGCACCGCGGTGCGGATGTCGCCCCGGCGCCGGCGGCCGCCGCCGTGCCCGTGCTCACGCCAGGGGCCACCTCGGCCCCAGCCTCGGCGCATGTCTCGTGTGTCTTCCATGAGGATTCCTTTCGCTGTTGGCGAATCGAGCGATACGTACCAATTCCCCATCTATCCGATAGGTTTCGATATATCGCTAACTATCGCCAATATAGCGGGATCTCACCAGGTGTCAACGCAGGGGCGCTTCTTTCCGGTGCGGGGCGGCGGGGGAGGCGAGGCGCGCAGGGCCTCGACGACCCGGGTTCGCGACTCGAACGGGTCGATGACGTCGTCGATCTCGAAGTGGGTGGCGGTGTTGAGGGCCTTCCCGTGCTCGTACATGCGAGCGACCATCTCGTCGAAGAGGGCGGTGCGCTCGGCGGGGTCCTCGATCGCGGCGAGCTCCTTGCGGTAGCCGAGCTTGACCGCGCCTTCGAGCCCCATGCCGCCGAACTCTCCCGTGGGCCAGGCGATCGTGAAGACGGGAGCGTGGAAGCTCGCACCCGCCATTGCCTGGGCGCCGAGCCCGTAGCCCTTGCGCAGCACGATCGTGAAGAAGGGGACCGTGAGGCTGCCACCGACGACGAACATCCGGCTGCAGTGCCGGACCAGCGCCGTCTTCTCGACCTCGGGCCCGACCATCATCCCGGGCGTGTCGCAGAGGAAGAGGATCGGGAGGTCGAACGCGTCGCAGAGCTGCATGAAGCGTGCGGCCTTGTCGGCGCCGTCACTCGTGATCGCGCCCGCGAGGTGCATCGGGTTGTTCGCGATGAGCCCGAGCGGTCGTCCCTCGATGCGTATGAGCGCGGTGATCATCCCGAGGCCGAACTCTCGCCGCAGCTCGAGCACCGAGCCCGTGTCGGCCATCGTCTCGATCACGTTACGGATGTCGTAGACGCGCAGCCGATTCTCCGGGATGGCGAACCGCAGGAGTCGCTGGTCGGCGCACTCCCAGTCGGGCACTGGCCCTTGGAAGTACGACAGGTACTGCTTGGCAACCGCGACGGCTTCGGCTTCATCGTCGACCGCGACGTCGACGACGCCGTTCGGCACCTGCACGGACATGGGCCCGACCTCGTCGGGATGGAACACGCCGAGACCGCCGCCTTCGATCATCGCGGGACCGCCCATCCCGATGCTCGAGTCCGCGGTCGCGATCACGACGTCGCAGCAGCCGAGCAACGCGGCGTTGCCGGCGAAGCAGCGACCCGAGTTGATCCCGACGAGCGGCACGAGTCCGCTCAACGCACCGAACAGGTTGAACGCCATGCAGTCGAGCCCGGCGAGTCCGGTGCCGTCGGTGTCGCCGGGCCGGCCTCCGCCGCCCTCGGTGAAGAACACGACCGGAAGCCGCATGCGCTCCGCGAGCTCGAACAGCCGGTCCTTCTTGCGGTGGTTCTGCAGCCCTTGCGTGCCGGCGAGCACCGTGTAGTCGTACGACATCACGATGCACCGGGCCTCGCTGTCGGGGAACAGGGCGCCGTTCACCCGGCCCATGCCGGCGACGAGGCCGTCGGCGGGAGTGCGCGCGATCAGATCGTCGAGCGTTCGGCGTCGACGCTGTGCCGCGATCACGAGTGAGCCGTACTCCACGAACGAGCCGGCGTCGCAGAGGTCGTCGACGTTCTCGCGGGCGGTGCGTTGGTGCGTCGCGACTCGTCGGGCCACCGCGTCGGGACGTGCCGCGTCGTGGGTCTTCTCCTGGCGTTCGAGTGCCTCTGCGAGGTCTGGGCGGATCACCTCGAGGTCGACTGCCTCGGCCTCGTCGGAAGCCGCTCGCTCGGTGCCGTCTGACTCGACGACGACGAGGGGATGACCCTCGAACACCGTGTCACCGATCGCGACCGTGACCGAGTGAACCACGCCGCTGATCGTCGACTCGATGACGTGTTCCATCTTCATCGCTTCCATGACGAGCAGCGGCTGCCCGAACCGCACCCCGTCGCCGGCGACGACGCTGACCGAGACGATCGTCCCCTGGATCGGCGCGAGCACGGCGTTGTCGACGTCGACACGCCCGGGAGCCTCACGAGGCGCCGACACCGACTTGCCGTGACTGAGCACGGCGAGCGGGTCGCTCGCATCCACGACCGCGCCGGCCCGTCGGGTCGTGTCGGTCGCTCCGACCTGGCTCGGGGTCGTGCTCGCGGCGGTCGCCACCGCGACGAGCCGGGCCACGTTGAGGTCCACGAAGTCGGTGGTCGCGAGCCCGGTGCGCACGTCCGGATGCGCCAGGATCGCCTGCAAGAACGGAACGTTGGTCTCGAGGCCTTCCACTCGCAGATCGCGGAGCGCACGTGACGTCCGGTCGAGCGCGTCACCGACATCGTCGGTCGCCGCGTGCCCGATGACCTTCGCCAGCAACGAGTCGAAGTTCGGGTTCGTCTGGTATCCAGTGGACGCGTAGGTGTCGGTGCGCACTCCGGGCCCGGCGGCGGGCTCGAACACCTTCAACACGCCGCCGGTGGGGCGCACGGTGCCGTCAGCGCCGATCGTCTCGAGGTTCACCCGCGCCTGCGCAGCGAAGCCGCGCATCTCGACGTCGCGATCGAGACCGAGGTCGGAGAGCGTCTCACCCGCGGCGAGCCGGAGCTGCGCCTGGACGAGGTCGACGCCCGTCACCTCCTCGGTGATCGTGTGCTCGACCTGGAGGCGTGCGTTCGCCTCGATGAACCAGTGCGCATCGCCCTGGACGAGGAACTCGATCGTCGACGCGTTCTGCAAGCCCGCTTCGAGAGCGACCCGAACCGCGTCATCGACGAGGTGCTCCCGCACGACCGGGTCGAGGAAGGGTGCGGGCGCGATCTCGATGATCTTCTGGTGCCGCCGCTGGATGCTGCAATCGCGCTCACCCAGGTGCATGACGCGTCCTGTGTGGTCGCCGAGCACCTGCACCTCGACGTGGCGCACCCCGGAGACGTGCTGCTCGATGTACAGCCGCCCATCGCCGAACGCAGCGCGCGCTTCGGACTCGCATCGCGCGAACGCCTCTGGCAGGTCGCCGCGATCGCTCACCATGCGCATGCCGCGGCCGCCACCGCCCGCGATCGCCTTGATCATCGCAGCACTGCCGTCGATCGAGTCGAAGAACGCGAGAGCCTCGTCGACGGACGACGCGTGGGGCGTGCCCCGCAAGACAGGGACCCCGCAGCGCGTCGCGATCGCGCGAGCCTCGGCCTTGTCACCGAGCGCGGCGAGCGCACCTGGCGGGGGACCGACGAAGACGAGACCTTGCTCTGCGCAGGCCTCCGCGAAGGCCGCCTGCTCGCTGAGGAAGCCGTATCCGGGATGCACGGCCGAGCATCCCGAGCTGACCGCCGCGTCGAGGACCTGCTCGACGTCGAGATATGCCGCGGGGCCGCGTCCACGCAACGCGACGGCGACGTCGGCGCGGCGCACCGGGAGGGCGTCTGCGTCGTCTTCGGAGTGCACCACGACGGAGCGGACCCCGAGGTCGGCCGCCGCTCTGATCACTCGAAGCGCGATCTCCCCGCGGTTGGCGACGAGGACACCGGTCCAGGCGTCGAGCTCGCTCCCCATGCCCGGGCGCTCAGGCGGTGGTGATCGAGGCAGCCGACTGCAAGCCGAGCTCCTCGATCGCCATCTCGCGCATCTTGAACTTCTGCACCTTCCCGGTCACCGTCATCGGGAAGTCGGTCGTGACCTTGAAGTACCGCGGCACCTTGAAGTGCGCCACTCGCTCCCGGCAGAAGGCGCGCAGCTCGTCGTCGGTCACCTCGGCGCCGTCCCGCAGCACGATCCACGCCATGAGCTCTTCGCCCATGCGGGCATCGGGCACGCCGATCACTTGCACGCTCGCAACGGCGGGATGTTGGAACAGCAGCTCCTCGATCTCGCGCGGGTAGAGGTTCTCGCCGCCTCGGATGACCATGTCCTTGATGCGGCCGACGATGTTGAGGTAGCCCGCCGCGTCCATCACTCCCAGGTCGCCCGTGTGCATCCAGCCGGCTTCGTCGATCGCCTCGTCCGTGGCTTCCGGATTGTCCCAATAGCCGCGCATGACGAGGTAGCCGCGCGTGCACACCTCGCCCGGCGTGCCGACCGGCACCGTATGACCGCTTGCGGGATCGACGACCTTGCCCTCGACGTTGGGCAGCACGGTGCCGACCGTGCTCACGCGTCGCTCGATGTCGTCTTCTCGCCGAGTGACGAACGACACCGGCGCCGTCTCGGTCATGCCGTAGCCGATGCAGATCTCGTGTGCGTGCATCTCGTCGACGACCCGCTTCATCACCTCGACCGGGCAGGGCGCTCCCGCCATGATCCCCGTGCGCAGCGAGGACGTGTCGAACTCCGCGAACCGCGGGTGCTCGAGCATGGCGATGAACATCGTCGGCACGCCGTACACGGCAGTGCACTGCTCCTCGGCCAATGCCTCGAGCGTCGCCAGCGGGTCGAAGCCTGCCGCCGGGTACACCATCGTCGAACCTGACGCGATGCAGCCCAAGTTGCCGATCCCCATCCCGAAGCAGTGGTACAGCGGCACGGGGATGCAGACCCGGTCGATTGAGCCGTAGCCCATGTTGCGGGCCATGGCTTGGGCGTTGTTCAAGATGTTGTGATGCGTGAGGGTGGCGCCCTTCGGATTGCCCGTCGTGCCGCTCGTGTACTGGATGTTGATCGGGTCGTCGGTGTCGAGCTGCAGCTCGCGGTAGCGCACCTGATCGGCCGGGATCCCGTTGCCCAGATCGACCATCGCCGGCCACTCGAGGTCTTTGCCGCCGCCCGCTGCCTCGCCATCGATCGTCACGACCATCTCGAGCTGGGGGAGCTCGGCCCGCACGCCCGCGAGCATCGCCAAGTAATCGGAGGTCTTGAACGACCGAGCGGTCACGAGGAGCCGCACGCCCGAGTGGCGGAGCGCGAACGCGAGCTCGTTCGGCCGGTACGCCGGGTTGACGTTGACGAGGATCGCTCCGATCCGGGCGCACGCGAACTGCAGCAACGTCCACTCCGCGCAGGTGGGTGCCCAGATGCCGACGCGGTCACCGATCTCGGTGCCGACGGCGAGCAGGCCGCGCGCGACCCGCTCGACTTCGGTGCCGAGCTCGCCATATGACAGGCGCACGCCCTGGTGCCGCGAGACCAAGGCTTCCACGTCGGGCTGCGCGACGACCATCTTCTCGAGGGCGACCCCGATCGTGTCACCGACGAGCGGCGCTGCCGCGGTCCCGGCGTCGTACGACGCAGTCAGCTGTCCCATCACGTTCCCCCTTGATGCCAGTCGCGCTCCTCAGCGTACGAATCGCTGACGGGTCGTGCTGCACCCATCCCCAGATTCACGACAGGTGGGCGCGAAACTCGCCTCGCGACCCCGACCGCGTCGAGGTCCGAACGCCTGGGGAGGGCGAGTCATGATCAAGGGCCTGTTGATGTTGATCGTCGCGTTCTTCATCGCGACGTTCCCGGCGACGTGGATGCTGATGCTGTTCCTCGGCAACCTCCACACCGGACTCAGCTACTGGGGCGCGTTGCCCCTCGGCGTCCTCGTATCCGCGATCATCGGCGCGGCTACCTCCGACTGGCACGCCTGATCGCCTGACCTGACTGAGGCGCCGGCGGAGCCGCCGGTAGCCTCAGCGGGGATGGAAGGCCACGATCGCGGCGGCTCCGTGGCCCTTGCCTGGCCGCCTCCGCCCCCTCCCGCATCGGTCGCTGGCGCGCCCGTCCCCACACCCCGGGGCGAGGGCGCGCGGTGGTCGGTCGGCTCGATCGCGCTTGTCGTCGCAGTCGGGCTCGCGTTCGCCGACGCCTCGATCGTCGTCCTCGCCCTCCCTCAGATCTACGGCGAGCTCCACACCACGATCGTCGGCGTGTCGTGGGTCATCACGGCGTACGCGCTCGTCGTCGGCGCGGGCGCGCTGTTGCTCGCACCGTTCGCGCGCCGAGCGAACCCGAGGTTGCTGGTCCTCTTCGGGCTCGCCCTCTTCGCGTTGGCGTCGTTCTCGGCCGGAGCGAGTCACGAGACCACAAGCTTGATGGTGGCCCGGTGCCTGCAGGGTGCCGGTGCGGCCTTGATGCTCGGTGCCTCTCTCCCCGTGCTGACCTCCTTGCAGGGGTCGGCCGCCGCCGGCCGGCGACTCTGGGCCGGTGCCGCGGTCATCGGCGCCGCGATCGGCCCCGCGGTGGGTGGTCTTCTCACGCAAGTCTTCGACTGGCGGGCGATCTTCTACCTGCAAGCACCGGTCGCGGCGCTGGCGCTCGTCGGGGTGCTCGCGGAGCGCTCTCACAAGCGCGCTCCAGTAGATCCGTCGTCTCACGTCGGGGGGCGCATCGAGTGGCGCGCCGTCTGGGCCGACCTCGCGCTCGCGTTCGTGGGCGCCGCGTCTGTCGGCGCCCTGTTCCTCGGCGTCCTCCTCGTCGTCGAGGTGTGGCGCTACGAGCCGCTCGCTGGCGCGCTCGTCGTGAGCGCGCTCCCGGTGGCGACGCTCGCAGCGAGGCGGCTGGGGCGCGCGGCACCCCCCCTGGGTCTCCTCATCGGCGGAGTGGCATTGATCGGCGCGGGTCTCGTCGCGCTCGCGCTGCTGCCCGCGTCGAGCGCGTGGTACCTCGGGGCGGCGCTCGCCGTGTTCGGCGCCGGCCTCGGCTTGGCGACCGACGTGTTGGGTCCCCTGTCGATCCCCGAGCGCGCCGCGGGTTCGGCCGCGCACCTTTCGGTCAGCGCGCGTCATCTCGGTCTGGTGCTCGGCCTCATCGCGATCGCGCCGACGCTCGCTGCGAACCTCCAGTCAGCGGCCGATCGCGCCACCTTGGCCGGCACCGCCACGGTGCTCGATGCCCAGCTGTCGGTCCGCGAGAAGGTGCCGCTCGCGTGGGAGATCCGCAACGTCCTCGTGAAGACTCCCGATGGACAGGTGCCCGACCTCGACTCGGCGTTCGCGAAGCGCGACGCGGGCGGCAAGCCTGCCCTCGCCCAGGCGCAGCACGACCTGACCGCGGCGATCCGAGACACCCTGACGCGGGGCTTCCGCTCGTCGTTCATGATCGCGGCTGGCCTCGGAGTGCTCGCGCTCGTGCCCGGCCTGCTCGCGCTGCGAGGCGCGGCGGCTGCCAGCGCACGCCGGCGGCGTGGCGCGATGGCACTCGTCGGTCTCGTCGCGGTCGCGGGCGGCCTGATCGCGATGGAGGTCGGCGCGGGTGCTTCGGACTTCGGGCGCACCGAGCTCGTCGACCCGTGCACCGCGCCTCCGTCGCCCTATGACGGCAATGGGCTCGATGGCGCCGTGCAGCGCATCGCTCTCGGCGGACTGAACGGAGCGGCGTGCGAGCTCGGGATCGGCCGAGAGGAGCTCGTGCTCAGCCTCGACCCGAGCTCGGGCGTGGGAGACGTCAAGTGGGACCACGCCACGATCGATGATGCCGTCAAGGCGGGCACGGTGCGGGCGATCGACGATGCGCACGATCGCGGCACGTTGCCGGGCTGGGCCGCGACCGCGCTCAAGACGGTCGTGAAGCACGCGCCGATCTCCTGGTTCCTCGACAACGTGCCCTTCGACAAGATCCCGTTCCTGAACTGAGCGGGTGAGCGATCAGGTCGTGTAGTCGGCGTTGATGCGCACGTATCCGGCGCTCAGGTCGCAGCCGTAGACCGTGAACTGACCGTCGGCGATGCCGAGGCTCACATGGATCGTCACGTCGTCGCCGGCGAGGTACTTCGTCAGCGCGGCAAGGTCGTCGTCGTGGACCGGACGCGGGTACAGCTCCAGCGCTCCGAACCGGATCACGACGCGGTGCTCGTCGATGTCGGTGTCGTCCGAGCACTTCCCGATCGCCATCGCGACCCGTCCCCAGTTCGGGTCAGCGCCGTGGACCGCGGTCTTCACGAGCGGTGAGTTCACGATCGCCTTCGCGACTCGCTTTGCCTGAGCCTCGTCGCGAGCGCCGTCGACGGTGACGGTGAGCAGCTTCGTGGCGCCTTCTCCGTCACGCGCGATCTGACGGGTCAGCGCGAGGGCTACGGACGCGAGCGCAGCCTCGAGCTCGGTCGGCTCGACTGGTCCTGCCGCGCCGCTCGCCATGATCGCCGCGGTGTCGCTGGTCGACGTGTCGGTGTCGACGCTCACCGCGTTCAAGGTGCGGGCCATGACTCTGCGGAACATCGCGTCGAGGTCGGCAGGGTCGATGGCAGCGTCGGTGAGGAACAGCGCGATCAAGGTCGCCATGTCGGGCTCGATCATCCCGACGCCCTTCGCGATCCCGACGACGCTCGCCGGGCCTGCGCTCGCCGACGCGACCTTCGCGACCGTGTCGGTCGTCATGATCCCGCGGGCGGCGGGCTCTGCCTCGTCGATCGTGAAGGGCGTGCTGAGCTGCGAGAGGTGGGCGCGCACCTTGTCCATCGGATAGGTCCGCCCGATGACGCCGGTCGACGCGATGAGCACGTCGTCTGGCTCGGCCCCGATCGCGGCAGCGACGCCGGCGACGATCTCCTCTGCATCGGCGAGGCCCTGTGTGCCGGTGGCGACGTTCGCGTTCTTCGAGATGACGACGTACCGCGCGGAGCTGCCCGTCGGAGACGTTCCAACGGCTGAGCACGACGCTCGGACCTGAGAAACGGCTCTTGGTGAACACGGCTGCCGCCGCGCACGGACGATCCGCGGCGATGACGACGAAGTCGTCGGTGTCGTCTTTGATGCCCACGTTCGCCACGTGAGCGCGGAAGCCTGCGGGGAGCGCGGTCATCAGCCCGTCACGCTAGAGATTGAGGCGGCGAAATGCGCCGCCGGGTGCGCGAAGCACCGATTGTCGAGCGAAGCGAGAGGCGCCGCCCGAAGCTTGAGCGGAGGCCGGCGCCGAGACAGCAGGTCAGGTGACGATCGCGAACACGACGGCGAGCGGGATGACGAGCCACGCGACTGCCGTGAGGATGATCGCGTACACCGCGAACGTGCGGGCTTGGTCCTTCGGCGGGTTGCCGCACGCGCCGATGGTCTCGTACAGCGCAGCGAGCGGTTGGGCGATGCTCACTCGGATGCGGCGCCGCGAGATGCCGGCCGAGTAGAGGATCCCGAACGACGTGAGGATGAACAGGCCGAAGAGGAGAAGCGCCGTCAGCACCAAGATGAGCTTCTCGCGGGCGAGGATGTTGCCGAACGCCTGCAGCGCGCCGACCGCGCCCGACAGAACGGCGCCACCGACGAGGAACGTCGGCAGTCCGAGGGACTTGCGCTTGTATCCGGGTGCGAGGCGCTCCGCCTGGAAGCGTGCCCTTCTCAACATGTGCATCTCGTCGCTTCCCCAGCGGCAGTTCGCCTCGCGCCGCGCGTAGAGGCGGGCGAGGTTGTCGGCGACGCTGACCTGGTAGCTGCGGACGATGTAGCGAGTGATCAGCTGGATGAACCACGATGCCGCGGGCTTCAGCGGGCCGAGCTTCGGAAGCGTGCTCGGCTTGCGTCCCCCGTTGCGGTCGAGCACCTCGAGGCCTCGCATGACGAGGCGGTGGGCCTGCTCGAACCGCTCGGGATGCGCGAGCGGCGATGGCACCGACAGCTGGTAGGCCATGTCGGCCTCGACGCGGCCACGAGCGCCGAACTCCTCGAGCGCTTTGTCGGCGTCCGCGTCGTCGGCGGTTGCGAGCGACCAGAACGCGTCGAGCTTGTCGCCGAGCTCATCGAGGACGAGCGGGGTGTCGTCGCCGTCACCGCGGTGGTGGCGTGCATCGGTGTCGGCCACGCGCGCACCGTAGACCGCGGGCGCCGCGACCTGCGCTGGGGAACAGAGTGTCGTTGCCTCTAGCCTGTGCCGGTGATCCAGCGGGCGGTGCGTGTCGTGGTGATGGTGGCCGCCCTCAGCTCGGCGTCATTCGCCTTTGCGGGCACTGCGGGCGCGGCGGAGACGTCTGTCACCGGGCCGGCTCCGGCGCTCGGTTCACCTGGTTCCATCGCGCATCCGGCCGTCGCGATCGCGGGCGATCCGACGGGCAACGGGTACTGGTTGGTGTCGACCGACGGCGGCGTGTTCACGTTCGGCAGCGCGCGCTTTGCAGGCGCGGCGGCCGGTCAGACGCTCAGCGGACCGATCGTCGACATCGCGCCTACTCCCGACGGCGGGGGCTACTGGCTCGCGGGCTCGGACGGGTCGGTCCTGCCGTTTGGCGACGCGACCTCCTTCGGCTCGCTCGCAGGTGGCCCGATCCCGAGCCGCGTGGTCGCGATCACACCGACGACCGACGGTGGGGGCTATTGGCTGCTCACCGCCGAGGGCGGCGTGTTCACGTTCGGCTCTGCGAAGTTCTTCGGGTCGCTTCCCGGCATCAACGTGAACGCGCGAGCCGTCGACCTCCTGGCGCGGCCACAGGGTGACGGCTACTGGATCGTCGACGACGCGGGCGGCGTGCATCCGTTCGGCGGCGCACCCGACGTCGGCTCGCTGCAATCGGCGAAGGTGGCCCCCGCAGGCAAGGTCGTCGGGGGCGCGGTCACACCGACGGGCGGCGGGTACTGGCTCGCGAGCCTTGCCGGTGGCGTGTACACGTTCGGCGACGCGGCGAACCTCCCGGTGTCTCCGATCGCGCCTGGGCAACATGTCGTGGGCATCGCCGCGGCACTCGGCGGCGCGGGCTACTGGGTCGCGGCGAGCGACGGATTGGTCGCCGCACTGCCCGGCGATCAGGGCGACAACGTCCGCGCGATCCAAGATCGCCTCACGAAGCTCGGCTACTGGATGGGGCCCCTCGACGCTCGGACGGGCTCGTTGATGAGCCAGGCCGTCATGGCGTTCCAGAAGTACACGGGTCTTCCTCGCACAGGCGTCGCCGATCAGGCAACGGTCGACGCACTCAGCGTTGCCGCGCCGCCCGTCGCCCGCACGACATCGGGTGACGTCGTCGAGATCGACAAGCCTCGGCAGATCATCTTCGTCGTGCGCGGTGGGCACACCGTTGCCGTGTTCAATTCGTCGACCGGGTCGAACGTGCCGTTCCGCGAGCGTGTCGCCGGCGGTCGCATCGCCTCGGGGAACGCGGTCACGCCAGTCGGCCGCTTCTCGATCATCCGTGAGCTTCCGAACGGATGGCGCACGTCTGACCTCGGACAGCTGTGGCGCCCGAAGTACTTCACGTCGAGCGGCATCGCGGTGCACGGGGCGACCTCGGTGCCTGCCTTCCCGGCCTCGCACGGTTGTGCCCGCGTGTCGGTGCCGGCGATGAACTACATCTGGGACGCGAACCTGATGCCCAAGGGCATCGCCGTCTGGGTCTACTGACCCTACGTCCGCGCCACTTGCCGCAATCTCGACCGAGGGGCAGTCTTGCGCGGGTCGTCGGCCCCCGTTGGCCCGACCTAGGAGGTCCCGATGGGATTGATGGACAAGCTCAAGGGCCTGGTGGGAGGGAACAAGAAGCAGGTCGACAAGGGGATCGACACTGCCGCGGACAAAGCACAGGACATGAGCGGCCACAAGGCGGACGCCCAGATCGACACCGCCGCCGACAAGGCCACGGACGTGGTCGACAAGCTCGACACCTGAGCACCGCTCACTCGCGTCGGCTCACCGGCGACACGGGCTTGCTGACCGATCTCCGCGACGCCCTGCGCGCCGGGCGGGCCTGAGGTCAGCGAGAGTCACCGATGGTGCGGGCGGCGCGCGAAGTGCCGCCCCACCACCGATTCGCCGCGGCGCGGACCACGCTGAAGCCGAGGAGTGCGATGAACACTGCCGCGCCCACGAGCGCCGCCTCGACCGCGGTCGCCGCGTCGACCTGTCGGTAGACCAGCCACGCCACGAACGCAGTCACGGGGATCCACCAGCCCGTGCGCGTCGCAGGCTGGGCGCGGACCGTCGACCGACCGAGCGAGCCACTGGTGGCGTGGTGATTGGTGGTGACTCGGGTCTTCTCGGTCATCATCACGCTCCCGGAGCATCTCCCATTCGACCCCGGGGGTGGTGGATAGGCCGTTCGGCCCAACTGCGCTCCGTGACGGACGGAAGGCTGGATCGCGCGGAACGTGGCGCCGATGAGTTTTCGTGGTACGACTTCCGCGGCCTCGTCCATGGTGGCTCGCGCTGTCGTCCCTCGCCCTCACGGCGATCGTCGTCATCAGCCCGGGCACCCAAGCAGCGGCCATCTCGACGGTGGCGGCCGGCGCCTGTGCGACCGGGGCCCTTGCCCTACGAGCAGCGATGACGCCGGGGCGGGCGCGCCAGCCGTGGACCCTGCTGACGCTCGCGGTGTCGGTCTTGGTCCTCGGCGCCGCGATCTGGGAGGTCTACGCGCTCCTCGGCCGCGGCCGTCCTACGGTGTCGCCCGCAGACGGGCTGTACCTCGTCGCCTACCCGCTCATCACGTGTGCGATCGGGTTGCTCGTCGTCATCCGCACTCCGCAGGGATGGAGGGACGGCCTCGTCGACGGCGCCGCCATCGCGATCTCGGCAGGGCTCGCTATCTGGCAGTTCTTGATCGTGAACACGGGGCTCATCGAAGACGGCGAGCTCTTCCAGCGCGCGGTGCTCGCGTCCTACCCGCTGCTCGACGTCGTCCTCGTCGCCGCGTTGCTCTGGCTGCTGCTCATGCCCGGTCGCCGGTGCGCGTCCGTGTGGTTCCTCAGCACCGGCCTCGCGCTCATGCTCGCGGCCGACCTCGCCCAGAACGCCGGGGGCCTGCTCAACCGCGACACCTTCACGCAGTGGGTCGATCCCTGGTACGTCGTGAGCTTCGGGATGCTCGCGCTCGCTGCCGCGCATCCCACGGCCGAGACCATCGCGCGTCCGGCCCAGCACCTCGCCCTGCCCGGCATCCATCCGATGCGGCTCCTGCTGCTCGCCGCCGCGCTGTTGTTCCCGCCGGTGCTCGCGGCGACCGGTCCGTCGCTCGGGTACGACATGAACGAAGTCGTGGTGATCTTCGCCGCGTCGGTGGTGACGATCATCGTGGTCACACGTCTCGCGGTGCTGCTGAACGCGGCGAACCGAGCTCGCGAGAAGTCTGCGCGTGCCGAGGCCGAGCTCGCGCACCAGGCGACGCATGACGCGCTCACCGACCTTCCGAACCGCGTGCTGTTGCTGGATCGCACGCAGCACGCGATCGACCTGGTCGGGCGGCGGCGCGGAACCCTCGCGGTCCTTTTCCTCGATCTCGACCACTTCAAGATGGTGAACGACAGCCTCGGTCACAAGGCAGGCGACGTGCTTCTGCGTCAGGCGGCTGAGCGCATCCGCGCCGTCGTGCGCGTGGGAGACACCGTCGCTCGTCTCGGCGGCGACGAGTTCGTCGTGCTCTGCGAAGACCTCGAGGACGTCGCGGAGGCCGAGGACGTCGCCGAACGCATCATCCGCACGCTGAACGAGCCGTTCGACCTCGACGGCTTCGAAGCGTTCGTGTCGGCGAGCGTGGGCATCGCGCTCGCGAACGAGAGCGACGTCGACGCGGGCGCGCTCCTGCGCGACGCGGACATCGCGCTCTACCAGGCGAAGGAGGACGGCCGCAGCCGTTGCCAGCTCTTCGACTCGGAGATGCGCGCGTGGGTCGCGAGCCGCCACGACCTCGAGAACGCGCTCAGGCACACGGTGACGAGGAGCGAGCTGTTCCTCGTGTACCAGCCGCGCGTCGATCTTCGTACCGGCAGCCTGGTCGGGTTCGAGGCGCTCGTGCGTTGGCAGCGTCCTGGCGAGCGGACGGTCCTGCCCGAGGAGTTCATCCCCATCGCCGAGGCGCTTGGGCTGATCAACAGCATCGGTGGGTGGGTGCTCGACTCGGCCGTCCGCCAGCTCGAGTGCTGGAACCGGATCTTCTCCGATCACAGATCGATCAGCCTGTCGATCAACGTGTCGGCCCGGCAGCTGAACCAGCCGGGGCTCGTGGAGCATCTCGAGGACCTGATGCGCACCTGCGATGTCGAGGCGCAGCAGATCGTGCTCGAGCTGACCGAGACCTTCCTCGTGAAGGACCCCGAGATCGCGGTCCTGCGCCTCGAAGAGCTGCGCGACCTTGGCGTCGGCGTCGCGGTCGACGACTTCGGCACTGGATACAGCTCGCTCGCATACCTGCGTCAGTTCCCTCTCGACTCGCTGAAGATCGACAAGTCGTTCGTGAAGAACCTCGGCGAACCGGGTGAGGACACCTCGGTCGTCGCGGCCATGATCGCCCTCGGGCATGCGCTCGGTCACCGCGTCACGGCGGAGGGTGTCGAGACCGCCGAGCAGATGGCGACGCTGTCGCACCTCGGCTGCGACGAGGCCCAGGGCTACTACTTCGCTCGGCCGCTCACGCTCGCCGAGGCCGAAGCGATCGTGCGCGAGCCTCAGCTCGTGCCTGCGCTTGCCCAGCTTGCCGCCCGCGCCTGACGTGTAGCGTCCTGCCTTCACTTCCCCTCCCAGCCGTCTCTCGGTGGAGGGGTGCGCGTGTCCGATCTCGCGACCATCGTCCTTGCGGCCGCCGCCGTCCTCGGCGCCGCGATCAGCCATCCGGTCCCGCTCTGGCTCGGGGCCGCCGGTGCAGCGCTGGCGCTCGTCGCGCGGTGGCCCCTGCTGCTCGTCGTCGGATGTGCGTTGCTCGCATCGGGACTCGCGGCGCGGGCGGAAGCCGGCGCAGCGACCATGCGTGCGCAGCGCTTCAGCGGATGGGTGACACTGCTCGGCGACCCTGCGCCCGCGCCCGGCGGCGTCGAGGTGGTCGTGCGGATGGGACGCCGACACGTCGACCTCTGGGCTCACGGCGACGCGGCTCGCGCGATCGACGACTTCCTCGCGGGGGAGCGCGTCGAGGTCGCGGGGGTGGTGCGCCCGGTGCCTGAACGTTCTCGTCAGCGTGACGCGCACCGCCACGTGGTCGGCCGGCTGACCGTCGACAGCGTCGTCGCATCTGCGCCCGCGAGTCCGGTCAACCGCGCCGCCAACTGGGTGCACCGCACGTTGGGCCGTGGCGCACAGGTCCTCCCCCTGCGGGCGCGAGCGCTCTACCTGGGGTTCGTCGTCGGTGACCGGCGAGGCGTCGACCCTGAGACCGCGGCGCGGTTCCAGGCTTCGGGGTTGACCCATCTGCTTGCCGTCTCGGGCGAGAACGTCGCGTTCGTGCTCGCGGCCGCGTCGCCTCTCGTGCGGCGGCTGCGCCTCCACGGGCGTGCGCTCGCGGCCATCGGCGTGATCGCGTTCTTCGCCACGGTCACGCGGTTCGAGCCCTCGGTGCTCGCGCGCGAGCGCGATGGCCGGTCTCGCCGCGGTCGCGCAGGCCTCGGGACGGCCCGCGTCCGGGCTCCGCCTGCTCGCGCTCGCGACAGCAGGCCTCGTGCTCGTCGACCCGTTCCTCATCTGGTCGGTCGGCTTCCGCCTGTCGGTCGGCGCGTCGCTCGGCATCCTGCTGCTCTCCGGGCCGCTGACGCGTCGCTGCCCGGGTCCGCGCTGGTTCGCCGAAGCCCTCGGCGTGACATCCGCCGCGCAGATCGGCGTCGCTCCTGTCGCGATCCCGGTGTTCGGCTCGATCCCGCTCGCGGCGCTGCCCGCCAACCTGCTCGTCGCGCCGGTGGTGGGGCCGCTCATGATGTGGGGCCTCGTCGCCGGGCTGCCGGCTGGGTTGCTCGGGGAGCGCGCCGCGCGGGTTGTCCACTGGCCGACGCGCGTGGCGATCGGCTGGGTCGACGGCGTCGCGCGCTTCGCTGCCGCGCTTCCGTCGATTTCGATCGACGCTCGTGTCGCCATCGTCGCGTGCGCTCTCGCGATGGTGGCCGGCGCGGGCTGGGTGCGCCGACGGTGGCGACGGCTAGGTTCGCCGCCGTGGAGGTGGACCTCGGCGGAAGTCGGTTCGACATCACCACCCGGTCCCTCGTGATGGGCATCCTGAACCGCACGCCTGACTCGTTCTTCGACCAGGGCGGCTACTACCGGTTCGACGACTTCCTGCGGAAGGCCGAGCACCTCGTGATCGAAGGCGCCGACCTGCTCGACGTCGGCGGAGTGAAGGCAGGCCCCGGCGACGAGGTGAGCGAGGCCGAGGAGCTCGAGCGCGTCGTCCCCGCGATCGAGGCGCTTTGCGCTCGGTTCGACGTCCCCGTCTCCGTCGACACCTGGCGAGCATCGGTCGCGAAGGCCGCGTACGGCGTCGGCGCGGTCGTCGGCAACGACATCAGCGGCTTCGCCGACCCGGAGTACCTGTCGGTGGCCGCGGCCGCGGGCGCGTCCGTCGTAGCGACCCACATCCGTCTCGCCCCGCGTGTGCCCGATCCGAACCCCGTGTACGACGATGTCGTCGAAGCGGTCGTGTCGTTCTGCGCCGAGCGTGCGGCGCGCGCCGAACAGGCCGGCATCCCACGAGAGCGGGTTATCGTCGACGCGGGCCTCGACCTCGGCAAGAGCGAGCCACAGTCGCTCGTGCTGCTGCGCGCGTCCGCAGCGCTCGTCGCGCTCGGCTACCCGGTCTTGCTGTCTGCGTCGAACAAGAGGTTCCTCGGCGTGCTGCTCGAGCTCGAAGTGGGGGAGCGGCGCGAGGCGACGATCGCCGCCCACGCGCTCGGCATCACGCTCGGCTGTCGCATCCTGCGGGCCCACGACGTGAAGGGAGCGCGCCGCACCGCCGATGTGCTCGCCGCGCTGCTCGAGACGCAGACAGATGGGGAGGAGCCTGCATGAGCGTCCACCTCCTGCGGGGTGGTGATCCCGCGCTCCTCGCCGATGCCGTGAGCTCGCTGGTCCACGAGCTCGTCGGCGACGAGGACCGCGCGCTCGTGGTCGACGACATCACCGAGGACGACTACGAGGTCGCCCGCATCGTCGACGCGGCGCGCACGCCGCCCTTCCTCACGAGCCGTCGAGTCGTCGTCGCTCGCCACATCGAGCAATTCACACGACAGGACGACGTCGCTCCCTTGATCGACTACGTCGCCGATCCGCTCGACACCACCGAGCTGGTGCTGGTGGCCGGAGGCACGGTGCACCGCGCGCTCGTCGACGCGGTGAAGAAGCAGAAGGGCGAGATCACCGACACCGACCCGGGTCGCGCCGCACGTGAGTGGCTCAAGGAGCAGTTCGACACGGCGGGGGTGAAGCTCGACGCGTCCGCGCGCGACCTCGTCACCGATCGGCTCGGTGAGGACCTCGGCCGGCTCCCTGCGCTGCTCGACGGCCTCGAGGCGACCTACGGGCCGGGAGCGCGTCTCGGTGAGGACGAGGTCGAGCCCTTCTTGGGCGAGGCCGGCGGAGTGCCGCCGTGGGAGCTCACCGACGCGATCGACCGCGGCGACACCGCGGCTGCGCTCGATCGGCTGGGCCGGATGATCGGCGGCGGCGAACGGCATCCGCTCCAGATCCTGGCGACCCTCTCGGGTCACTACAGCCGCGTGCTGCGACTGTCGGGCAGCGACGCGACGGACGAGAAGTCGGCCGCCGCGCTGCTGAACCTCAAGGGCTCGACCTTTCCTGCGCGCAAGGCACTCGATCAGGCGCGCCGGCTCGGGCCGCAGGGGGTGGCGAGGGCCTACGAGCTGCTGGCAGGCGCGGACCTCGACATGCGCGGACGCGTCGAATGGCCGGACCAGCTGCTTCTCGAGGTGCTCGTCGCGAGGTTGTCGCGCCTCGGGGGTGGCGCGGCCGGGGCCCGGAGGCCAGCGGCTAGGACTGCTCGGCGGCCAGCTTCTTCATGAGGCGCGACTTGCGCCGGGCCGCCTGGTTCTTGTGGATGATCCCCTTGGCGGCAGCCTTGTCGAGGCGCTGCTGAGCCAGCTTGGTGGCGGCATCGGCATCGTCGCCGGAGCTCCAGGTGCGGACCGCGGCCTTGACGCGGGTCTTCAGCTCGGAGCGGACCGCCTTGTTCCGCTCGGCACGCTTCGCGTTCTGGATGTTGCGCTTCTTCTGGCTCTTGATGTTCGCCACAGAGATCCCTTCGAGTGAGCCGCACAAGGCTACCAGCGCGGCCTTCGCCTCCCAAGCCGGCACCGGTGAACAGGGGTCGCGTTGGTAGCGTCGACCTGGTCATGGAGCTGGCTCGCATCCGGAACTTCAGCATCATCGCCCACATCGACCACGGGAAGTCGACGCTCTCCGACCGGATCCTCGAGCTCACCGGCGCCGTCGACGCCCGCGAGATGCGCGAGCAGTACCTCGACTCGATGGACCTCGAGCGCGAGCGAGGCATCACGATCAAGGCCCAGAACGTGCGGGTGCTCTGGCGCGACCACGTGCTCCACCTCATCGACACTCCGGGTCACGTCGACTTCGGCTACGAGGTGTCGCGGTCGCTGGCCGCCTGCGAGGGCGTCGTGCTCGTCGTCGACGCCGCGCAAGGCATCGAGGCCCAGACACTTGCGAACTGCTATCTCGCCCTCGAGAACGACCTCGAGATCGTCGCCGCGCTGAACAAGATCGATCTCCCGGCGGCCGACCCCGACCTGTACGCGGAGGAGATCGAGCGGGTCCTCGGCATCCCTGCGACCGAGATCTTGCGGATCAGTGCCAAGACGGGGGAGGGCGTTTCCGAGCTGCTCGACGCAGTGGTCGACCGCATCCCCGCGCCGACCGGTGACCGCGACGCGCCGTTGCAGGCCCTGATCTTCGATTCGTACTTCGACCAGTACCGCGGCGTGATCAGCTCGGTGCGGGTGATGAACGGCCGCCTGTCGACCGGCGCGCGCTTGCGTTTTCTGCAGACGAACGCGGTGCACGACGCCGACGAGATCGGCTTCCGCGCTCCGACACCGACGCCGGTCGCGGTGCTCGAGCCCGGCGAGGTCGGCTACCTCATCGCCGGCATCAAGGACGTGGGTGAGGCCCGTAGCGGCGAGACCGTCACCGAGGCGGCGCGGCCGGGCGACGCGCTCGAGGGGTATCAAGACCCGAAGCCGATGGTGTTCTGCGGTCTCTATCCCGTCGACGGCGACGACTACGCGAACCTCCGAGAGGCGCTCGAGAAGCTCCGACTGAACGATGCGAGCGTCACCTACGAGCCCGAGACGTCCGGCGCGCTGGGCTTCGGGTTCCGATGCGGCTTCCTGGGTCTCCTCCACATGGAGATCGTGCGGGAGCGGCTCGAGCGCGAGTTCGACCTCAGCCTCATCGCGACCGCGCCCTCGGTCGAGTACCGCGTCCACACGATCGAGGGTGAGATCGTCGAAGTCGACAACCCGAGCGCGATGCCAGCGACCATCGACACCGCCTCGATCGAAGAGCCGATTCTGAAGGTGACCGTGCTCACGCCGTCCACGTACACGGGCACGGTCATGGACCTCTGCCAGACGCGTCGCGGAGAGATGCTGAAGCTCGAGTACCTGTCACCGGAACGGGTCGAGATCGTCTACCGCATCCCGCTGGCGGAGGTCGTCATCGACTTCTTCGATCAGCTGAAGAGCCGCACGCAGGGCTACGCCAGCCTCGACTACGAGCCTGTGGGCTACCAGCCCGCAAACCTCGTGAAGGTCGACGTGCTGCTCAACGCGGTGCCGGTCGACGCGTTCAGCACGATCGTGCACCGCGACAAGGCCTACGACTACGGGCGACGCATGTGCGAGAAGCTCCGCGAGCTGATCCCGAGGCAGATGTTCGACGTGCCGATCCAGGCCGCGATCGGCGGGCGCATCGTGGCGCGCGAGACCGTCAAGGCGAAGCGCAAGGACGTGCTCGCCAAGTGCTACGGCGGCGACATCACGCGCAAGCGCAAGCTGCTCGAGAAGCAGAAGGAAGGCAAGAAGCGGATGAAGAACATCGGGCGCGTCGAGGTGCCTCAGGAAGCCTTCATCTCCGCCCTCCGACTGGAGGAGTAGCGAGAAGCGCGGCCTTGACTCTCCCCCTGGGGGAGGCCACACACTCGATACGTCGGGTTGTCCGGCTCGACGACCAGGAAGTATGAGAAGTGGAAGAACTCAGCATCGGCGAGTTCGCACGACGGTCGCGTCTGTCGGTTAAGGCTCTCCGCCTCTACGACGAGCTTGGCGTACTGGTTCCCGCGCGTGTCGACGAAGCCTCCGGCTATCGGTACTACGACGTCGCGCAGCTCGAAGCAGCCCGCCTTGTCGCGATGTTGCGTCAGCTCGAATTGCCACTCGCCGCGATCAAGGAACTTCTCGTTTGCGATCCGGTTGATGCCGCAGAGCGGATAGCGGCGCACTGGCGGGAGGTCGACTCCGCACACGACGCGCGCCGAGAGCTCGCCGAGTACCTCGTCAACCGACTGAGTGGAAAGAGGTCCGTGATGTACGAAGTCGCCACACGAGAGATTCCCGAGCGGAGCCTGCTCTGCCTGAAGCGCAATGTCGACGAACAGGGCGCGTGGGCGCTCGGAAAGGAGTTCGTCGCGATCCTGCGCGAGCGACCGCTACCGAAGATGAACGGGCGAGAAGGCGCGATGTTCTCCATCTACTGGAGTGAAGTGAGCGCCGACAGCGACGGCCCCGTTGAATGGTGCAAGCCGGTCCCTGAGGAAACGGCGAAGGCGCTTGCATCGCACTACCCGGAATTGACCTTGCGGACCGAACCCGCACATCGCGAGGCGTACGTCGCGCTACCGAACGAGGCGCTGCCGGGCGGCCCGGGTGGGAACCCAGGCGCGCAATGGCAGCTCGCGTCGGAGGCTTTGGAGGCTTGGGCGGTCGAGCACGGGATCGACCCTGTAGGTCTCGCCCTCAAGCCCGAGGATCTCGGCATGCGAATTACCTACCTCGCGAGCGAGCCGGTCACTGAGACGAGCCCCCCCTACTGCGACTTCGCCGTGCCGTTCGCGTGAGCGATGAGGTCAGCACGAAGTGTGCTGTTCACAATCTGCGGTTGGAAGACAGGGCAAACGTTGCCTGACGCGGCACTAGACGGAGCGAAGGCGCGCCGGCTCGTGCACGATCACTTCGAGCACGAGGGGGCCGTCGGTCGCCGCGCGAGCCATCTTGCGGACGACCTCGCGGACGCGGGCCGGCGCGCGGCTGGCATCGACGAGCACCTGGACCGTCGTGGATGCGGCGTTCGTCTCGTGGCCGACGGCGACGATCCCTCCGAGGTCACGGAGCATCGACTCGAGATCATCGCCTCGGCTCTGCGCGAGGCGCAGTGCGACGGCGCAGAGGTGGTGGGCCTCGGCGAGCAGGTCCGACTGCGCCGGCCGGTCGGGCACGGTGTGGATCCCGAGCGTGCGGCTCAGCGCGATGTGACGCTCCCACCCTACGGTGAGCGGGCGAGCGTCGCGGTTGAACACCTGCATGAGGCCATCTCGATCCACGACGGCGATCGCCTGATCGAGGTCGAGGGCTTCGACGAGGCGAGCGAGGCACGAGTAGACGAAGCCTGTGCCTGACTGCGCTTGCGCCAGCTCGTCGGCGAGCGATGTCAACCGGCTGGTCGTCGTCTGGTCTACGGACACGCGCGCGCTCCTCGATGAGACTCCGTCCCAGAGGGCACACCCCCGTTTCCCGTGCGGAACGATAACCGGGCTGGTGAGCGAGGGGAAGAGGCGACGAAGCGGAAGCCGTGGGGCCTTCGAGGTACGTCGGTAACATCCGTGATGTGTTGGACGAGCGAAAGGCCGCGATCCTTCAGGCGATCGTGCAGGAGTACATCCGCACGGCACAGCCGGTCGGGTCGAACCATGTGCTCGGAGCAGCCGGCGTCGAGGTGTCCGCCGCGACCGTCCGCAACGACATGGCGGTGCTCGAGTCCGAGGGCTACCTCCACCAGCCACACACGAGCGCGGGCCGCGTGCCCACCGACAAGGGATATCGATTCTTCGTCGATTCGATCGCTCGGCCGGGTCCGCTCGACTCCGGCCGCGCGCTGCAAGTGAGGTCGTTCTTCTCGAACGCGCACGGCGCGCTCGAGCAGATGCTCTTCGACACCAGCCAGCTGCTGACTCGCCTGACCGACCACGCCGCCGTGGTGGTCGGGGCACCGCTCGAACAAGCGACCATCCGCAGCGTGCAGCTCGTCGGGCTGTCGTCGCGGGTCGTGCTGGCCGTCACCGTGCTCTCGAACGGCGCCGTCGAGCGCCAGACCATCGAGCTCGGCGCCGAGCTCGCGGACGACCAGATCGCCGTCGCGTCGTCCCACCTCGCGCGAGCGATGGTCGGTGCCACCGCGAGCGCTCGTGTGGTGATCCCGCCCACAGGTGATGCCTCGGTCGACGGACTGGTCGACGCCGCTCACGCCGCGCTCACCGGCACCCGTGCGGTGGAACCGATCTACGTCGGCGGCGTCGCGCGCATGGCCGAGGCCTTCGACGCGGTCGAGACGGTGCGCGCGGTGCTCCGCACCCTCGAGGAGCAATACGTCGTCGTGTCGCTCGTGCGCGACATCCTCGACCGCGGCTTGAGCGTGGCGATCGGATCAGAGCTCGGGCTCGAGCAGCTCGCGGCCTGCTCCGTCGTCGTGGCTCCGTTCGAGATCGACGGCGAGCCCGCGGGCTCGATCGGCGTCGTGGGCCCGACCCGCATGAACTACGAGCAGGCGCTCGCATCCGTGGCGATCGTGAGCCGGCGCCTCGGTCAACGGCTCAGCGAGGGCTAGGTTCGATTCGTGCCGGCGGACTACTACGAAGCGCTCGGCGTCCCTCGCGACGCGAGCAGCGACGACATCAAGAAGGCGTTCCGCCGCCTCGCTCGCGAGCTGCATCCCGACGCGAACCCCGACTCGCCCGAAGCCGAGGCGAAGTTCAAGGAGGTCGCGCTCGCGTACGAAGTGCTCTCGAATCCCGAGCGGCGTGAGCGCTACGACCGGTTCGGTCCCGAAGGGGTCGGTGCCACCGCCGGTGACGCGAACCTCGGTGGGCTCGGCGACCTCTTCGATGCGTTCTTCGGCGGCGGGTTCGGCGGAGGCAGTCGCGGCCCGAGCGGTCCGCCACGCGGCTCAGACCTCGAGGTCGTCGTCGACCTCGACCTCGAGCAAGCGGTGTTCGGCGCGCAGGCGCCCATCTCCGTGCGCACCGCGGTCACCTGCGACGTCTGTGACGGGTCGGGCGCGGCCGAAGGCACGCGGCCGGTCACCTGCTACGAGTGCAACGGCTCGGGTCAGGTGCGCCGTGTGCGTCAGTCGATCCTCGGGCAGATGGTCACCGCGGGACCGTGCACGCAGTGCGGAGGCATGGGCGAGGTCATCGCCGCACCGTGTGAGCGTTGCCGAGGTGAGGGGAGGCTGATCGAGGAGCGCACGTACCAGGTCGATGTCCCGGCCGGCGTCGACAACGGGTCGACGCTGCGGTTGACGGGGCGCGGCGCAGTGGGCCCGAGGCGCGGCGCGGCCGGCGACCTCTACGTCCACGTGCGGGTGCGCGCGCACGACCGCTTCACGCGAGATGGCGTCGACCTCGTCTGCGACCTTCCGATCGCGTTCACGCAGGCGGCGCTCGGAGCGCATCTCACGATCGACACGCTCGACGGCACAGAAGACCTCGTGCTCCCTGCCGGCACGCAGACGGGCCGGGTGTTCAAGCTGCGGGGTCGAGGCGTACCCCACCTGGGTGGTCGTTCCCGCGGCGATGTGCTCGTGCGCGTGAAGGTCGAGACGCCGACGCGCCTGTCTCGTGAAGAGGAAGACCTGCTTCGTCAGCTCGCGGACGAGCGCGGAGAAGACGTCGCGCCGGCCGAGACCGGGCTCTTCTCGAAGATCCGCTCTGCGTTCAAGTGATCCCTGACGGGCGGCCCGGCTCAGGGGTCGCCGGTCCGCACGTCTTCGTGGACGACCTCGATCATCTCGTCCTCTCGGATCCAGACCGACATCACCTCTCCGTCCTTCGGGTCCGTCCCGGTGATCCGCTCACGGTCTCGGACGGCGCGGGCCGGTGGCGCGCGGGCGCGCTTCGCTGATCCGCTCGAACCCGCGGGGGAGATCACGTTCGTCGCGCGCGCTGAGCCGGCGATCACCGTGGTCTTCGCTCCCGTCAAGGGCGATCGGCCCGAGTGGGTCGTGCAGAAGCTGACCGAGGTCGGGGCCGACACGATCGTGCCGCTCGTCGCGGAGCGTTCGGTCGTGGTGTGGCCGGCCGCTCGCATCGAGCATCAGCTCGACCGGCTGCGGCGGATCAGCCGCGAAGCGGCAATGCAATCTCGGCAGTGCTACCTGCCGGAGGTCGCGGCACCTCTCACCTTCGCTGACGCCTTGGCGCTCGACGGCGTCTGCCTCGCTCACCCGGGCGGTGACGCGCCTTCGCTCGCTCGACCTACCGTCCTCGTCGGACCCGAGGGTGGCTGGTCCGACCGAGAGCTCGAGTCCGGCCTCCCTCGCGTCGGGCTCGGTCCCAGCGTGCTCCGCGCCGAGACCGCCGCGGTGGCCGCCGGTGTGCTCCTCGCCGCGCTCCGATCCGGCCTGGTGCACGGTCACGTTGGGTGAGATCACCGGCCCGATTGATTGCGCACCGTGGCCGCCATCGGTATGGTGACGCGAAGGACAGGGGTGGAGCTGGGCAGGGCGAGCCCAGGGGCGAGGCAAGGGCGACGCATGAGTGACGAACGACCGTCGGACGAAGAGCCACACTCGACCGCGTACGGGCGCAGGGTCGGTGAGCGGCTGCGCAGCATTCGACGGCAGAAGCGGCTTTCGTTGCAAGACGTCGAGGCGAACTCGGCGCAGGAGTTCAAAGCATCGGTGCTCGGTGCCTACGAACGCGGCGAGCGTGCGATCTCGGTCCCTCGACTCCAACGTCTTGCCCGCTTCTACAACGTGCCGGTCGACCAGCTCCTCCCTCCCGACGAAGGGCCTGACTTCGACCACAGCCAGGTCATCGACCTCACCGATAGACGGGCAGAGCGGGTGCCCGACAAGCTTGCGATCGACCTCACTCGGCTCGACGAGATCAGAGGACCCGACGCGGAGATGCTGGCCCGCTATCTCTCGATGATCCAGGTGCAACGGCAGGACTTCAACGGTCGCGTGCTCACGGTCCGCGCCGATGACGTCCGCGCCATCGCGTGCATCCTGGATGTCGAGGCCGACCAAGCCACCCGCCGCCTCGAGGACCTCGGTCTGCGTCTGCCTCGGCCCTGATCGTGGGGTCTGACTCGCCGACCTTCGGCGTGTACGTGCACGTCCCGTTCTGCGCGAAGCGGTGCGACTATTGCGCGTTCGCGACGTGGACCGACCGCATGCACCTCGTCGATGCCTATCTCGACGCGTGTGTCGCCGACATCGGCCGCGCGGTCGACGTCGGGCTGCCCGAGGCGACGAGCGTGTTCTTCGGTGGCGGCACGCCTTCGCTCGTGCCCGCCGAGGCGCTGATGCGCGTGCTCGACCACATCCCGCTCGCGAGCGGCGCTGAGGTGACCGTCGAGTGCAACCCCGACACGGTTGATTTGGCGCTGCTGAGCGCGTACCGCCGCGGCGGCGTGAACCGTCTGAGCTTCGGTGTGCAGTCGATGGTGCCGCACGTGCTCGCTTCGCTCGGGCGCACCCACGATCCCGCGAACGTGACGTCGTCGGTCGCGGCAGCGCGTGAGGCCGGGTTCGAGTCGTTCAACCTCGACCTCATCTACGGAGCGGCGGGGGAGGCACTGGGCGACTGGACCTCGACGCTCGAGCGCGCACTCGAGCTCGAACCCCCGCACGTCAGCGCGTACGGCCTCACGGTCGAGCCGGGCACTCCGCTGGCTGACGAGCCCGAACGTCATCCCGACGACGATGACCAAGCCGACAAGTACCTCGTCGCCGACCGCATGCTCGCCGACGCGGGGCTGGCGAGCTACGAGATCTCGAACTGGGCGAAGCCTGGCTTCGAGTGCCGGCACAACCTCCTCTACTGGTCGCAGGGGGAGTACCTCGGCATCGGGTGCGCGGCACACTCGCATCGCGACGGAGTGCGCTGGTGGAACGTGCGCACTCCCGAGCGCTACGTCGAGGCGATCACCACGAGCCGCTCACCGATCGCCGCTTCCGAGCGTCTCGACGAAGCCGAACGTCGCATCGAGGCGCTGCAGCTCGCTCTGCGCACGCGCGATGGCGTGCCGAAGGGCGCACTGCCCGAGGAGCTCGAGGACCTCGTGGAACGCAAAGGCGATCGCGTCGTGCTGACCGTGCGCGGTCGGCTGCTCGCGAACGAGGTCGCGTTGCGGCTCAGCTGAGAGGCGGCAGCTCGAAGACCTGACCGGGGAAGATGAGGTCGGGCTCGCCGGGCACTCGGAGCCGATCGCGGTTCAGGTCGATGAGCGCGTGCCAGTACGACACGACATCGTGGTCGGACGTCGCGCGCCCGTCAGTGCGAACCGCGTCCTCGGCGATCGACCAGAACGTGTCGCCCGATGCGACAGTGTGGGTCGTGGCTGCCGTGGAAGCAGCGGGAGCGGCCCGCGGCTCCGCCGGCACCAGTCGCATGACCGGTGGGTTGGAGTCGGGTGACGCCACGATCTGCATCACGGGTGGCGGCTGATCGCGTCCTTGCGCGACAGCGGGGACGGCGGTGCTCACCGTGAGCGTGATCGCGGCGAGCGGCGCCACGAACGGCCGCAGTGAGGGCAGCGCGACTCGCAGCGCGACTCTCGCCGCGCCGGCCGCGCCCGACAGCGCTGCAACGAGCGCGAGGACGGCGAGCAAGGCCATGTAGACGGCGAGGCCGAAGCCCAGGGCTCTCGCAAGCGCGAACGCTGCGCGAACTGCGCCTTCGGCGGAAAGCCACGAGTCGATCTGTGTGCGGCTGAGGCCCTCGGGCCAGGGCAGCGCGCTGCCGAGACGGAGCAGCAGGGCCATTGCCGAGAGCGCGCCGACGAGCATCATCAGGGCGCGGGCAGAGGCTCGAGCGCGGATCATCGGTCACCCTCCCCATCGAGCGCCACGGCTGCAGCGCGCGCCCGCGACGTCGACGACCGGCACGACGTCGCACGTGCCGTCGGGTGTCGCGGGCGCGATCGCTCCCGGCACGCGGTCGAGCAAACGCCCCGGCATCGGTGCTTCGGACGTCGCCCATGCGTCGAACACGAAGACGTCGCCCGTGCTCGGTCGCACCACCGCCGGGGTGTCGCTTCCGTCGCAGTCCCAGTCGGCGACGGCCACTGCATCGCCGGGCGCGCCGACGTCGTAGCGGGCGCCATCGACGACCACCTGCGCGCCATCGATGGTCACCGACTCTGGGCAGCCGTCGCCGTCGACGTCACGTCGATCACCCGCCAGCGCGAGCTGTGGGCAAGGCACCGAGGTCGGCCACACCCGCGGCGAGGTGGTGCTGCTCGGTGCGGCGATGGTCGCGCTCGTCGCGATCGTGTCGGGCACCACGGGCGCCATGCCGGGGCTCGCGTGCTCTCGCGGTGTTCCGCTCGCGAGCGCGGCACGTGCGCCGAAGCCGACGATCAGCGTGGCCGCGAGCGCCAACAAGATGGCCCATGCCCGAGGAGCGACCCTCGGCCGAAGCTCGCCGAGGGCGGCGCGAGCCGCGGCGTACGCAGGGGCGAGTGGGTGCGGCGCGGCTGAGGCGGCGCTGTCAGCCGACGTCGGTCTCGGGAGCCGGATCGGCCCACCACTGACCGGCTCACCTGCGATCTCGGTCAGGAGGCCCGACAGAGCCCGCGCCGATGGCCGCCGTGAGGGCTCGGGATCGCGTGCTCGGGCGAGGACGGCCCGGAGCCGCTCGATGACCTGGCGTTCTGCCGGGCTCGTGCGCACCTTCGCGATCGCGGCGAGGTCGGTCGGGAGCTTCGCCTCGAGCGCGGCCCCGGTCGCCGCGACGTCGTCGGCGGTCTCGCACTCACCCGGCGACGCCGAGGCGTCGCCGAACCCGACGAGCACGACTCGCCCGAGCCCGTCGAGCAGCACGTGATCGGACGTGATCCGCCGATGCACGATCGCGCGGTCGTGGAGGTCGGCGATCGTCATCGCGAGCATCGCACCGACGCCGGCGAGCTTCCTGGGTGCCATCTCCGCGGCAGCGAGGCTGCCGCCGCCGAGCCATGCGGTCGACAACATGGTGGCTTCGTCGCCATCGTCGATGTCGACCAGCTCGACCACGCCCGGGTGCCGCGCGCGCTCGAGCATCGCTGCTTCGTGGCGCAGTCGCTCCCGCCGGTCGTGCTGCGTCGCTCGCTTGACGGCCACCGGCCGTCCACCCGCGCTGACCTCGACGCTCACCTGCTCGCTCATCCGCCGCGCTCCCTCTGGCTCTGGGTCCGCCGACCGCCAGGGGCGACATACAAGCACGAACTGAATCAGAAAAGCAATGAAAGACTATGAAGTGATCTCCAGGAGGGCGGCTGAGCAGGTTGTGTAGGCTCACGGCTTCGGGGCCGTTAGCTCAGTTGGCAGAGCACTTGCATGACGCGCAAGGGGTCAGGGGTTCAAGTCCCTTACGGCCCACCCTTGTGACCTCCGGCAGTGGGCCCGGTCGATGACGGCGTCCAGCGCTCTTGCCGACGACTCCGAACCAGCGGTCCTTGACCGCCCGCCGACACACCGCGAAACGGCCGATTAGCCCCGGGTGGTCGCGTGCGGACGCGCACTGGCCTGGTGGGTGGGGCGGCCTACGAGACGACTCCGAAGAGGTCTCGCAGGATGGTCGCGCTCGTCCACTCCGCCCAGTCGTTCAGGCTCCATCCGCGTTCGATCACCAGCGTGCGGTACAGCTCAGGACCGAGAAGCACGAACAGCAGGTCGGATGCGTGGGCGCGGTTCAGCCCGGGCCGCAGCGGCGCCTTCTTCTCCAGCATCCTGACCAGGTCGTCGTAGCCGTGGCGGCGCAGGTCCTCCGCGCGCCGGAACACGGCGCCCGCTGGATCAACCGACACGGCGTGAAAGACCGGCAGCATCGGCGCGACGCGCGTCAGGATCTCGGCGACGCCGCGGACGATCCTCGTCACCGCTCGCGCCACATCGGGTTCAGCGTTGGCGGCCCGGTACCACGGCTGCAGGGGCGGCGGTACGGCATCGTCGCCCAGGACGGTGCGGTCGTGCACCTCCTGGAGGAGAGCGTCCTTGGTGTGGAAGGTGAAGTAGACGGTCTGCACCGCGACGCCGGCTCGCTCCGCGATCGCTTCCATCGTCGTCGCCCGGTATCCCTCGGCGCAGAACAGGTCGTAGGCGGCGTCGAGCATCCGCGCCCGCGTGAGCGCGGCTTTGGCCTGCCGACCGGTCGGCTGCCCCTTGACATCGGTCATCACAGCAGATTCTACTAGTGGCTATCACTAGTGGTAATCACTAGTGATAGCCACTATCGACTGTTGGAGGTTGTGATGAAGTCGATCTCGTCGCCCACCTTTCTCAAGTGGGGCATGGGTGAGTCCATCGCCGGCACGCCGTTCCGCCAGGTCGTCCGGTCGGCGGATACCGACGGGCGCCTCGTGGTGCTTGCCGTCGACATGGCCCCGGGTGTGCACGTCGACGAACATGTTCACCAGGCCGAAGACCAGATCACCGTGGTCATCGACGGGACTGTCGGCGCAACCGTCGGGAACCGCGACTACACGCTCTGTCCCGGGTCGGTCCTGCTCATGCCCCGAGGCGTACCGCACGCCCAGTGGAACGCGAGCTCCTCGCCCGCGTGCGTGCTGGAGATCTACACGCCCGGCGGGTTCGAAGAGGTGTTCAGGCGTGGCGGCCAGCTCGCACTTGCTGGTCACCAGCTCGGACCCGACGACTTCCAGCGTTTGCGCGACGACTGGGCCAGTGCCGCCTTCCCGCCGAGCGGCCTCGACTCGACGCCGCAGTAGCCGGGAGCGGGACTGCGCGAGGGCGCGTGCTCCCGACGCCCACCGATCGGCGCGTCGCCATTTGCCGAGGCCTCGCAGGTGTCACAGGGCGGCTTCGATGCTGGTCATCTTCGGCCACCCCTGCTCCACGGCTGGTTCGAAATCATGAGAGCCGAGTGCGCCGCGCTCGTCACACTTCTCCGATGGCTTCGACGACGACGTGGGGTGCGCTTCTGGCCGGGCTCGGCGCAGGGTTTCTCATCGCCGCCCAAGTCGGGCCGATCTGGCTGCTCTGCGCCCGGAGCGTGCTCCGGCACGGGTGGCAGGTCGGCGCCGCGATCGGGGCGGGGGCCGCGATCATCGACGTCAGCTATGCCTCGCTCGGCGTCGCGGGAACCGCACGGTTGCTCGACGTGGGAGGGCTGCGGATCGTGCTCGGGTTCGTCGGAGCGACGGTGCTCGTCGTGCTCGGCGCCAAGACGCTCTGGTCGGCGCGGCGGATCCGCGACGGCGGCGAAGCCACCGACGAGGTGCAGTCGCCCGGTCGCGCCTTCCGGGTCGCGCTCTTTGCGACGGCGTCGAACCCGATGACGATCGCGTCGTGGGCGGCGCTGTTCGCCGCGGCCTCGGCGGCGAACGTGACGACCTCGGTCGCGACGACCTCGACCTTCCTGGCCGGCATCGGCACCGGCAGCTTGAGCTGGTTCTTGCTCCTTGCCAGCGGCATGGCGCTTCTTCGCCGCCGGATCGGCACCAGGGCGATCCAGACTGCGGACGTCGTCGCCGGCCTCGGGGTCATGGCGTTCGGGGGCCTGCTCGCGTTCCGCACCGTCCACGATCGCTGAGCGGCCGATACCGTCGACGACATGGCGGACGCGAACTCGGCGCAGGCGCACCACTGGAACTTCGACGCAGGCCCCGGTTGGGTCGCGAGGCAAGAGCAGCTCGACCGCATGCTCGAGCCGTTGGGGGAGCGGGGACTCGCGACCGCGTCGCCTCTCCCGGGCGAGCGCGCCATCGACATCGGGTGCGGATGCGGCGCGACCACGATCGCCCTCGCGTGGCGCGTCGGCGAGTCCGGCCACGTTCTGGGTGTCGACATCTCCGAGCCGATGCTCGCCCGAGCGCGTGAGCGATGCGCCGAGCTCCGCCTCGCGAACGTCGAGCTGATGCGGTCCGACGCGCAGCAGGCGCAGCTGCCGCCTGCGCACGACCTCGCGTTCTCGCGCTTCGGAGTCATGTTCTTCGACGACCCGACGGCCGCGATGGCGAACATCGGGCGCGGCCTCGAGCCCGGGGGTCGACTCGTCTTCGTCTGCTGGCAAGACCGCAACCTGAACCCGTGGATGGGCATCCCGATGGCCGCGGCGCTGCAGCACGTGCCGGCGCCTCCCGCGCCCGATTCCGATGCGCCGGGACCCTTCGCGTTCGCGGATCCCGACCGCGTCCGCCGCATAGTCACCGACGCGGGCTTCGCCGACATCGCGCTCGAGGCGGTCGAGCACCAGCTGCTCGTCGGAGGCGCCTCCGATCTCGACGGCGCCGCGGCGTTCGCCGCCGACTCGGGGTCGGTGCGCTCAGTGCTCGGCAACGCGGATGACGACACTCGCCGGCGAGCGGCCGAGTCGATCCACGCCGCGCTCGCGCCGTACGCAGAGCGTGACGGCGTTCGCCTCGCGTCCGCGGTGTGGGTGGTCAGCGCGCGCAAGGCGGGTGTGTGAGCGGCGTCACCCTGCGACGCCGGCAGCGCGCGATGGGCACGCTCGTCGGAGCGATCGTCGGCGACGCGCTCGGCGCGCCGTTCTCTGGAGCACCGGCGGGGGCGTACACAGCGAAGTTCCCCTCGCCCGTGCTGACCGGCACCGGCGAGATGATCGATGGTGGTGAGTGGACCAGTCACACGCAGATGGCGCTGCTGGTCGCCGAGTCGTTGCTGTCCTGCGGCGGCATCGACGCCGACGATCTCCGGGCTCGTGGCCTCGGAGGGTCGCCGCTGACGCGCACCATCCCGGCCGCCATCGCGGCCGCGGGGGCAGGCTCTGAGGCCACGAGCGACGTGGCCCGCCGGCTCTGCGCGCTGACGTGCGACGACCCGCAGGTGGCGGACGCGTGCGTGGCGCTGCACCTCGACGTGGCCGACGCGATCGCTGGCCGAGGGAGCCCCGGGGACTCGTTCTCGGACACCGTCATCGCTGCGGTCGATGACGGTGGAGACACCGCCGCGAGGGCGACGATCGCCGGCGCTCTCGCCGGCGCACGCCGCGGGATCGGCGCGATCCCTGCTCGGTGGGCTTCGCCACTGCACGGCGACTTGCCCGACGGCAGGCCGAGCGGGCACGACGTCGTCTCCTTGCGCGCGCTCGCTGTCGCGCTCGCCGGTCTCCCGCCGGAGGACAACGTCGAGGAGCCCGGGTGGCCCGCGCGTGGCCCTCACCTCGTCGACCTCCGCGGCCTCTGGGTCGCCGATCTCAACGGCGCGGCCCGCTCGCACGAGATGGTGCCCGGTGCCCACGTCATCTCGCTCAGCCGTGTCGGCGATCCACCCCAGCAGCCGCACTGGCGTCGCTTCTACCTCGTCGACTCCGAAGACCCCGATGACAACATCGCGCTCGACGCGGTGATCGACGACGTGATGAGCACTGTGACGGCGTGCATCGATGCCGGCGAGCCCGTCGTAGTCCACTGCTTCGCCGGCGAGTCGCGCACCGGGCTGGTGCTCCGCGCGTGGCTCATGCAACGTGATGGCCTGACCGAGGCAGAGGCCACCGCGCGAGCGAGCGAGCTCTGGCCACACCTGAAGACCTGGAACTCCGCGTTCACCGAAGCACTTCGGCGCCGCGAGGGTTCCGGTACGGTGCGCTGAGACTTCCCGGAGGTCACCGTGGCCGAGTGGTACTACATCGAAAGCGGGCAGACGCGCGGTCCCGTCGACGACGAAGCGATTCGTGTGCTCGCGTCGGTCGGGCGGCTCAGTGCCGCTTCCCAGGTCATGCAGTCGGGCTCGTCACAGTGGTCGACATTGGGCGCGTTCGAGGCGCAGCTCGGCCTTCAGCACAGCGCCACCGGCGGCTACGGCCCCACCGGCGCGCAACCGCCACCGCCGCCACCGCCCCCGGCTGGCTACGTGCCCCCTCCTCCGGGGTACGGCGCACCGCCCCCGGGGTACGCGGCGCCGCCACCGGGCTACGGCATGGCTTCGGGATACCGCCCTACCGGCGGCCCCGTCACCGCGTTCGGTCGCACCGCGTCGCCCTGGTGGAAGCGCGCCGTCGCGCTGATCCTCGACGCGATCATCCTCTCGATCCCGATCAGCATCCTCACGTCGATGTCCGGTGGCGGGCTCGAGCGCACCACTGTCGACGGAGAGACCCGCATCCAGTGGCACGGCGGCGGCTTGTTCGTCGGCGTCATCGTGGGCTTGCTGTACTACGCGCTCCTCAACGGCGGTTCGAAGGGCCAGACGATCGGCAAGATGGCGATGCGGATCCAGGTCCGTGACATCGACACCGGCGGTCCGATCGGCGTCGGCCGCGGGCTCGGGCGACAGTTGATGATCTACCTGTTCACGTTCGCGTGTGTGCTCCCGCTCTTGCTCGACTACCTGTCCCCCTTGTGGGACCAGCGCCGTCAGGCGTGGCACGACAAGGTCGTGCGCAGCGTGGTCGTCGACGTCGGCTAGCGGACGTCGGCGAGCACGGTCGTCGTGTAGCACGGTCGTCACTACGCTCACCGAGGTGAGCAGCGGCGACTACCCGGCCGAGTGGGAAGCCGACGTCGTGCTCAGCGACGGCGGCACGGTGCACGTGCGGCCGGTGCGACCCACTGACGCCGATCGCCTCGTTGCCTTCCACGGCCGTCTCTCGCATCAAAGCGTGTACTACCGGTTCTTCAGCCCTCGCCCTCGTCTGAGTCAGGACGACGTCACCCGCTTCACGACCGTCGACTACGACGACCGCATGGCGCTCGTCGCGCTCCTCGGCGATGACCTGATCGGCATCGCGAGCTATGACCGCTGGCCCGGTCGGCGCGAGGCCGAGGTCGCCTTCACCGTCGACGACGAGCACCAAGGCCGCGGGGTCGCAACCGTCTTGCTCGAGCACCTCGCGGTCATCGCGCGCTCCCACGGCATGACGCGCTTCACCGCCGAGGTGCTGCCCGAGAACCGGAAGATGCTCTCGGTCTTCAAGCGAGCTGGCTTCCAGGCCAAGAGCCAGTTCGCGGACGGCGTCGTCGAGGTCGAGATGGGGATCCTCGAGACCGACGAGGCGCTCGAGGCGATGCACGAGCGCGAGCACATCGCCGAGGCGCGCTCGGTCGCGCGGCTGCTCGCGCCCCGCACCGTCGCAGTCGTCGGCGCGGGTGAGCGCCGTGGCACTGTGGGTCACGAGGTGTTGCGGAACCTCATCTCCCACGGGTTCACCGGCGCGGTGTACCCCGTGCATCCGACGGCACACGCGATCGCGAGCGTGCGGGCCTGGCCGTCGGTGCTCGACGTCCCCGACGACATCGACCTCGCAGTCCTCGCCGTGCCCGCGGCAGAGGTCGTGAAGGTCGTCGAGCAGTGCGCGCGCAAGCGCGTGCGCGGCTTGGTGATCCTGGCCGCCGGCTTCGCCGAGGTCGACGAAGCCGGGGCCATCGCTGAGGGCGAGCTCGTGTCGATCGCCCATCGACACGGCATGCGCGTGCTCGGTCCGGCGAGCATGGGCGTCATCAGCACCGTGCCCGAGGTGTCGATGCACGCGACCTACGCCCCAGTGACCCTCATCCCAGGCAGAGTCGCGTTCTCCAGTCAGTCGGGTCCTCTCGGCGTGGCGCTGCTCGAGCAGGCTCATCGAGCCGGCGTCGGCATCTCGCACTTCGTCGCGCTCGGGAACAAGGCGGACGTGAGCACGAACGACTTCCTCCAGTACTGGGAGGGCGACGAGGCGACATCAGTGATGGCGTTGCACATCGCGTCGTTCGGCAACCCGCGCAAGTTCACGCGTCTCGCGCGGCGTGTCTCGAAGACGAAGCCGATCGTGGCGGTGAAGACGGGTGGGGGTGATTCCGACCGCACGGTCGACGCGCTGTTCCGCCAGACCGGCGTGATCCCCGTGAACGAGGTGGCGCAGCTGTTCGACGTCGCCAGAGTGCTCGACAGCCAGCCGTTGCCTCCCGGCGACCGGGTCGTGGTGCTCTCGAACGCTCATGGGGTCCGAGCCCTCGCCGAGGGCGCGCTCGTTCGGGCCGGGTTGCAGATGGCCGAGCTCGCCGCGGACTCGCGCGCTCACCTTTCTTCGATCCTGCGCGAGGGCGCGTCGGTCACGAACCCGGTCGACCTCACGTTCGCAGCCGAGCCCTCGGACTACGACGGCGCACTCCGTTGCGTGCTCGCCGACGACGCGGTCGACCTCGCGCTCGTGATCTACGCATCGGCCGTGCCCGCGCGCCTCCAGGACATCACCGACGTCATCATCGCCGCGAACGCCGACCATCCGACGAAGCCGGTGATCGCCAGCGTCCTCGGTGTCGGAGACCGCGGCCTGCACGACGACAGCGGGCACAGCGTGCCGTCGTTCGCGTTTCCGGAGACCGCGGCCGCCACACTCGGCCGTGTCGCCGAGCACGCGCGTTGGAAGCGCCGGCCCGAGGGGATCGTGCCCGGTGTGGATGGGCTCGGCATCGACCTCGGCCGGGCCGAGGCGCTCATCGTCCACGCCCTCGACCTGCGTCCAAGTGGCACCCTGCTGCCCTGGTCCGTCGCGGCTGACCTGCTCGACATCTTCGGCATCTCGGTCGCTCCCGCCCTCGCGGTCACGACCGTCGAGGCTTCGGTCGCCGCGGCGAACCAGCTCGGGTACCCGATCGCACTCAAGGCGACAGGGATGCGTCGACTCGGACGGTCAGAGGCCGCGGGCGTCGCGCTCGATCTCCACGACGACGACGCGGTGCGTGGTGCGTACGGGCGCATGAGCCGCTCGCTGGGCGCGGGCATGCGCGAAGCGCTGGTGCAGACGATGATCGATCCCGGGCTCGAGACCGCGGTCGGCATCTACAGCGACGCCACGTTCGGTCCCGTCGTGACGTTCGGCCTCGGCGGCGCCTTCGCGGAGGCCATCGACGACGTCGCGACTCGCGTGACGCCGCTGACCGACCGCGATGCCGCTGATCTGGTGCGCTCGGCACGCGCCTGGTCGGTCCTCGCGGACAGCAGCTACGCGCTCGGCGCAGTCGAGGACCTGCTGCTCCGTGTCGGCTTGCTGGCCGACCTGATGCCCGAGGTCGTCGAGCTCGCAATGAACCCGGTGCTCATCTCGACCGACTCCGCGACGGCGGTCGATCTGACGATCAGGGTCGCGCCGGCGCGATCAGACCTCGGCGACCCAGCGCGGCGGATGCTCAGGGTTCCCGGGGAAGCCCCAGCACCCGTTCCCCGATGATGTTGCGCAGCACGTTCGAGGTGCCGCCCATGATCGTGTACGCGGGGGAGTAGCTGAAACCCTTCGCGAGCCGTCCCCACACCATCGCGTTCGGGCCCGCGACGGTCGCGACGAAGTCGGCGACTCTTTGCTCGTGCTCGGTGCAGAACGTCTTCGTCGCGGCGGAGAACGACTTCGGCGCCTGCCCCATCACTTCACGGAGCACGAGGAGGCGGCCGATCTTGTATCCCGACTCGAGCGTCGCGATCTTCTGACGGATGATCGGGTCGCTCGTGTCGGCGTCGCGCCGAGCGAGCTGGTAGAGCGCGAAGTTCGAGAGCAGCCGGTCGATGCCGCCGCGCTCGTGCTCGAGCTGCCGCATCGTCTGCTTCCACGACCCGCCCTCCTCGCCGACGATGTTCGCCGCCGGCACCCGCACGTTCTCGTAGAACACCTCGCAGAAGTGCCGGTTGGTGGTCATGTCCTTGATCGGGTTGATCGTGATGCCAGGAGAGTCGAGCGGCACGATCAGCTCGCTGATGCCCGCGTGGGGCGGCCCTTCGGTCGAGGTGCGGCAGATCAGGTAGCAGTAGTTCGCGGTCTCGCCGAAGCTCGTCCAGATCTTCTGGCCGTCGATGACGAACTCGTCGCCGTCGCGCACCGCGCGCGTGCGGAGCGAGGCCAGGTCTGACCCCGCGTCGGGCTCGCTCATCCCGATGCACCACCCGGCCTCGCCGCTGATGATGCCGGGAAGGAGCTGCTTCTTCTGCTCCTCGGTGCCGTAGGTCAGGATCGACGGCCCCATCTGACGATCGGCGAACCATGAGCCCGCGATGGGCGCGCCCTTCGCGATGAGCGTCTCGGTCACGACGAACCGTTCGAGCACCGTGCGGCCGCCGCCACCCCACTCGACGGGCCAGGTCATGCCGAGCCAGCCGCGGCGACCGAGCTCGCGGGAGAACTCGCGCGAGTACCCGTTGATCCACGCGTCATCGTGCTCGCCATACTCGGCGATCGCCTTGTCGGCGACCTCCTCGGCCTCGGCGCGCAGCGCCTGCAGCTCAGGTGACCAGTCGAAGTCCACGCCGCGATCGTAGGGCGAGCGCCCGTCGCGCCTTACCCTGTGGAGACTGAACAGGGAGGCGCACATGAAGAAGCCGCTCCTGATCGTCGGAGGCTCGCTGCTCGCGCTGATCGGCCTCGGAATCCTGGTGGGGGGTGTGGCCTTGCTCGTGCTGTTCGGCACGGACGGGCAGATCGAGTCCGGCAGCCACCCGGTCGCGGCGAACGGACGAGCGCTCGTGTCAGAAGCGACGGCGATCGTGAACTCGGCCCCGATCGACGCGGGTGGGGGGGTGCGGCTCCGCGTCGCGGTCGAGCCCACGAACGGCAAGGAGGTGTTCGTGGGGATCGGGCCTGCGGACGACGTCGACACGTTCCTCAAAGGGGCGTCGATCGACGAGATCGCTCACTTCGAGCTGCGGCCTTACCGGCTCGAGACGACCCCGGTCCCCGGTGAGGCAGTGCCCGGCAATCCGAACGACGAGAGCTTCTGGCACGCGGCTGCCTCCGGCACTGAGGGCGCGGCCATCGACTGGAAGGTCGAGCCGGGCACCTTCCGGCTGGTGATCATGAACGTCGACTCGTCTCCAGGGGTCGAAGCCACCGGCAAGCTCGGGGTGAAGGTGCCGTTCACCGTGCCCGCGGGCATCAGCGCCATCGTGCTGGGAGTCGTGCTCGCCGGCATCGGGGTGCTGCTCCTCGTGCTCGGGTTGCGCGCCTCCAGCGCGCCCGGCCGCACAGCGTCGGGCCTGCCTCCCGGAGCGCCGCTGCCGCCGCCACCTCCGCAGCCGGGGTGACTACATCCGGTCGACGATCGCCTGCGCGAACTGCGAGCACTTGACCTCGGTCGCGCCGTCCATGAGGCGCGCGAAGTCGTAGGTGACGACCTTGTCGGCGATCGTCGCTTCGATGGACTTGACGATGAGGTCGGCGGCGCCCTGCCAGCCAAGGTGCTCGAACATCATCACGCCCGACAAGATCACCGAGCCCGGGTTCACCTTGTCTTGTCCCGCGTACTTCGGCGCAGTGCCGTGCGTCGCCTCGAACACCCCGTGGCCGGTGACGTAGTTGATGTTGCCGCCAGGCGCGATGCCGATGCCCCCCACTTGCGCCGCGAGCGCGTCGGAGAGGTAGTCGCCGTTGAGGTTCGGCGTCGCGATCACGTCGAACTCGGACGGACGGGTGAGCACCTGCTGCAACGTGATGTCCGCGATCGCGTCCTTCACGAGGATCTTGTCGCCCGGGTTTCCACCGCAGTCGTCCCAGCCGACCGCGACGTCGCTGAACTCCTCGCGCACGAGGTCGTAGCCCCAGCTGCGGAACGCGCCTTCGGTGAACTTCATGATGTTGCCCTTGTGGACCATGGTCACCGACTTGCGATCGCGGTTGACCGCGTACTGCAGCGCGGCGCGGATCAACCGCTTCGACCCGAATTCGCTCATCGGCTTCAAGCCGAAGCCCGAGTCGGACCGCACGTTCCAGCCGAACTCGCTCTTCACGAAGTCGGCGAGCTTCTTCGCTTCCGGAGTGAACGCCTGCAGCTCCATCCCCGCGTACACGTCTTCGGTGTTCTCGCGGAAGATCACCATGTCGACGAGCTCGGGATGCTTCACCGGCGAGGGGACACCGGCGAAGTACCGCACGGGGCGCAGGCACACGTAGAGGTCGAGGATCTGGCGCAGCGCGACGTTCAGCGATCGGATGCCGCCGCCGATCGGCGTGGTCAGCGGGCCCTTGATGCCGATGAAGTGGTCGCGGAACGCCTGCACCGTCTCCTCGGGAAGCCAGTCACCCGTCGCGTTGAACGCCTTCTCGCCGGCGAGCACCTCTTTCCATGAGATCTTCTTGCCGTACTTCGCCGCCGCGGCGTCGAGCACGAGCTGCGAGGCGGGCCAGATGTCGACGCCGGTGCCATCGCCCTCGATGTAGGGGATGATCGGCTCGTCGGAAACGTTGAGCGACCCGTCGGCGTTCTGCGTGATCTTGTCGGCCATGGCGGCACTCTACGCTGCCCGCCGTGATCGTCCGCCCGGTGAGCGAAGCCGAATACGAGGTGCTGGGCGACCTCACGGTCGCGGCGTATCGGGCGATCCCCGACGTCCCGCACGAAGCCACCGGCGGGTACGAAGACGAGCTCCGCGATGTCGCTCGACGTGTGAAGGTCGGAGCCGAGGTCGTGGTCGCGGTGAGCGACGGTGGTGTGCTTCTGGGCGGCGTGACGTACGTGCCCGACCACACGAACGAGCTCGCCGAGTTCGACGATCCAGGTGCCGCAGGCATCCGCATGCTCGCCGTCGATCCGTGCCAGCAGCGGTCAGGCGCGGGCACCGCGCTCACGACATGGTGCGTCGACCGGGCCCGCGCGACCGGCCGCACGCGGATCATCCTCCACACCATCAAGTGGATGACGACCGCGCATCGCATCTACGAGCGGGGCGGGTTCGAACGCACGCCCGCGCTCGACTGGGAGCCGTTCCCCGGGTTCCTCCTGATGGCGTTCGTGAAGGAGCTCTGATGTCGCGGTGAAGGCAGTCGTGCTCGAGTCGTTCGGTGAGCCCGAGGTGCTTCAGGTGAAGGACGTGCCTGAGCCGACACCCGGCCCGGACGAGGTGATCGTCGCCCTCTCCGCGTCTGCGCTCAATCGCGCGGACCTGTTGCAGCGACGAGGCTTCTACCCGGGACCGAAGCTGGTCTACGGCGGGGAGACGTTCGACATCCCGGGCATGGAGCTTTCCGGCACGGTCGTCGACCGAGGCGACCGGGTCGCCGAGTGGGCGATCGGCGACGCGGCAATGGCGATCGTGAGCGGGGGCGGCTACGCGGAGAGGGTCGCGGTGCACGAACGTCAGCTGCTCCCTGTCCCGTTCAGCGTCTCGACCCGCGACGCGGCTGCGATCCCCGAGGTGTTCATCACGGCATGGGATGCGCTCGTGGTACAGGGCGGTTTGACCTCAGGTCGGGTCGCCCTCGTGCACGCCGGCGCGTCTGGAGTGGGCACCGCGGCGATCCAGATCGTGAAGGCGATCGGGGCGACGATCGTGGTCACCGCATCGACGGGGAAGGTCGAGGCCTGCCGGGCCCTCGGCGCGGATCACGTCGTCGACTACACCAGCGAGGACTTCGTGGCCGCGGCCCTCGAGTTCACCGGTGGACGCGGCGTCGACGTCGTGCTCGACGTCATCGGGGGCGAGTACCTCGAGCGCAACCTCGACGCGCTGGCGACGAAGGGCACGATCGTGCAGGTCGGCGCGATGGGCAGCGGCAACGCGTCGTTCACGCTCGGCAAGATGCTCTACAAGCGAGCTCGCCTCATCGGCACCGTGCTCCGGGCGCGTCCGCTCGAGGAGAAGGCCGCGATCAGCCGGCAGTTCGGGCGCGAGATGTTGCCCCTCTTCGATCAGGGACTGCTGAAGCCGGTCATCGACCGGCACTTCTCGATCGACGAGGTCGTCGATGCGCACCGCTACATGGAGTCGAACGCGAACGTCGGCAAGATCGTGCTCGACATCGAGCGTTAGTGAGCGGAGCCGCCCGAAGCGGAGCGGAGACGGCGACGATGAATTATCGGGCGTCGACTGCGACGTAGTCGCGCAGCGGCGGGCCGATGTAGGCCTGGCGGGGCCGCGAGATCTTCTGGTCCTTGTCACCGAGCAGCTCGACCCAGTGCGCGAGCCAACCCGCGGTGCGGGGGATGGCGAAGAGCACCGTGAACATCTCGAGGGGGAAGCCCATCGCTTGGTAGATGAGGCCCGAGTAGAAGTCGACGTTGGGGTAGAGCTTGCGGCTGACGAAGTAGTCGTCGTTCAGCGCGACCTCTTCGAGCTTGAGCGCGATGTCGAGCAGCGGGTTCATGCCCGTCACCTCGAACACCTGGTATGCGGCCTTCTTGATGATCGTGGCCCGCGGGTCGTAGTTCTTGTAGACGCGGTGCCCGAACCCCTGCAGGCGCCCCTTGCCCTGCTTCACCGACTCGATGAACGCGGGCACCTTCTCGACCGAGCCGATCTCGGTGAGCATGCGCACCGCGGCCTCGTTGGCACCACCGTGGAGCGGGCCGTACAGCGCCGCGGCTGCCGCCGCGCACGCGGAGTACGGATCGGCGTGGGCCGAGCCGACGACGCGCATCGCGGTCGTGCCGCAGTTCTGCTCGTGCTCCGCGTGGAGGATGAACAGAAGGTCGAGGGCCTTCACGAGCACCGGATCGGGGTCGTACTCGCCGATCTTCCACATCATGTTGAGGAAGTTGGCCGGGAAGCTCAGCGTGTTGTCGGGGTACACGAACGGGAGGCCCGAGCTGAACCGATGGCAGCACGCGGCGAGCGTCGGCATCTTCGCTATGAGGCGCAGGATCTGCTTGTCGCGAGACTCGGGGTCGAAGATGTCTTTCGCGTCGTTGTAGAAGGTCGACAGCGCAGCGACGGCGGAGACGAGCATCCCCATCGGGTGTGCGTCGTAGTGGAACCCGTCCATGAACCGCTTGCGCATGTTCTCGTGGATGAAGGTGTGGTGCGTGACGTCTGCCGTCCACAGCGCGAGCTCGTCGGCCGTCGGCAGCTCACCGTTCAGCAGCAGATACGCGACTTCGAGGTACGTCGACTTCTCGGCGAGCTGCTCGATCGGGTACCCGCGGTAGCGCAGGATGCCCGCGTCGCCATCGAGGTAGGTGATGGCACTCGCACAGGCCGCGGTCGAGAGGAACGCAGGGTCGTACATCCGCAGGTCTGGGTCGAGCTCTCGAAGCTTCGACGACGGGAACACCCCGTTGGTGATGTCGACAGTGATCTCTTTGCCGGTGCGGTTGTCGATGATGGTGATGGTGTCAGCCACCCTCGTAGCCCCCTTGATTGTCGTCAGCGCCAGCGTACCTAGAGCGGCGAGTTGTCGTGCTTGCGGCCCACGAGTGACTCCTGCTTGCTGTCGAGCATCGCGAGCGCGTGTGCGATCTCCGCACGCGTGTCGCTCGGCTCGATCACAGCATCGACGTACCCCCGCTCCGCCGCGACGAACGGGTTGAGCATCCGCGCCTCGTAGTCGGCCTCGAGCGGCGCACGCTCCTCGGGCGTGGCCCGTCGATGCAGGATCTCGATGGCGCCCTTTGCTCCCATGACGGCGAGCTCGGCGGTCGGCCATGCGAGGCAGAGGTCGTTCCCCATCTTCTTCGAGTCCATGACGATGTAAGCACCGCCGTAGGACTTTCGCAGGATGATGCAGATCCGCGGCACGGTCGCCCGCGCGTACGCGAACGCGAGCTGCGCACCGTGGCGGATCATCCCGCGCCACTCGAGGTCCTTCCCCGGGTAGAAGCCGGAGGTGTCCACCAACGTGATGATCGGCAGGTTGAACGCGTCGCAGAAGCCGACAAACCGCGCGCCCTTCTGGGACGAGGGGATGTCGAGGGTGCCGGCGATCGCGAGCGGCTGGTTCGCGACGATCCCCACGGGCCGCCCGGCGATCGTCGCGAAGCCGGTGACGAGGTTCGGAGCCCATCGAGCGCGCAGCTCGACGAGATCGCCGTCGTCGACGATCGCCTCGATCACCGACCGCACGTCGTAGCTGCCGGTCGACGCATCGGGGAGCAGGTCGCCGGCCTCGGGAGTGAGTCGGTCGGGAGGATCGTCCGTCGGCCAGCGAGGCGGCGCCTCGTCCGCGTGCGCGGGGAGGTACGCGAGCAGCAGTTCGATCATCGCCTGGGCTGCTTCGACGTCGTCGACGACGATCGACACGGCGCCGGTGTGCCGGGCGTGCACGTGCGCGCCCCCGAGCTCGTTCGAGTCGATGCGCACGCCGGTGAACTCGGTGACCATCGTCGGGCCGCTCACGAACGCGTACGAGTCGGCGGTCATCACCACGAGGTCGGCAAGGCCGAGCAGGAGCGCGGGCCCGGAGACCGCGGGCCCGGTCACCGCGAGCACGACCGGCACGATGCCCGAGCAGTCGGCGAACGCCCGCGCTGCGAGCCCCCAGCCGTGGAGGGCGGCCATGCCTTCGACGATGTCGGCGCCGCTCGACGCGATGTAGCCGACGAGCGGGATCCGCTCGGCGAGCGCGATGTGCGCTGCGATCGCGATGGACTCGCCGTCGTCGGAGCTCAGCGCTCCCTTGCGATCGGTGGGATCGATCTCGACGACGACCGTAGGACGGCCGCCGATGTCCTCGACGCGTGCGGTGACACAGCCTCGGGTTCCGGCCCGGATCGCGACGCGCACGACCTGAAGTTACGACCGTTTCGGTCAGCCCGGTGCGGGGAGGGCGAGGTGGAGGCCCGGCTGGTCCGTCGCCTCGGCTCGCACGACTCCTCGCACGATGTCAGCGACTCCTTGGGCCTGGGGCGTGAGCATGCCGCGGCGCCGATAGGCGAGGCCGACGCTCCGGCGAGCGAGACCCCGCACTGGCAGCCGCTTCCAGGTGCCCGTGAGGTACGCCGGCACCGCCGTTGCCGGTAGCACGGCAGCCCCGAACCCTTGGAACGCGAGCGACGCGGCGAGACGCACGCCGTCGAGCTCGGCCTGGGCCTGCAGCCGCACTCCGGCCCGGGCCGCTTGCACCTCGAGCTCGTCGCGGAGCGCGGTGCCGGGAGCGCTCAGCAGCAGGGGGTATTCGCCGAGCTGAGCGAGCGTGACCCGGTCGCGTCGAGCCAGGGGGTGATCTTGCGGCGCGACGAGCACGAGGTCTTCCTCGAAGAGCTGTTCGGTCGTCAGCTCGACGTCGTCGGCGGGCAGGTTCACGACGGCGAGGTCGAGGTGCCCGGAAAGGAGCTGGAGCGAGAGCGAGGTGGTGCTCGCTTCGACCACGACCGTGTGGATCCGAGGATGGTTCTCGCGGAGGCCGTCCAGGAGGCCGGCCACGAGCCATCGGGCGGTCGTGCCGATGACCCCGAAGCGCACGTCGCCGCTGAGCTCGGTGCCGAGGCGGGCGACGTCGGCTCGGATCGAGTCGAGCTCGGCCTGCACCCTGCGGGCCCGCGCCACGACTGCAGTGCCTTCGACGGTGAGCCGCCCGGTCTGGCGGTCGACGAGGGTCGTGTCGAGCTCGCGTTCGAGGTGGGCGACATGGGCCGAGACGTTCGACTGAACGGTGTGCAACGCCTTCGCCGCGCCAGAGAACGTGCCGTGCTCGGCCACCGCGACGAGGGCCTGGAGCTGGCGGACGTCCACGACGCCAGTGTGCCACCCGCCATCGCTTGAAGCGATGGGCATCACCGGAGATAACTATTGGACAGATCAAGTCACCGAACGGCATACTGACCGTCACAAGATCGAAGTGGACCAAGCCCCCCCTCGGATCCACCTCGATGTGAGCCCACCGAAGCGGTCCCCCACCGCAGGGCTCCAGGTTGAGAGGGCCGGCCAACCCCCCAAGGGCCGGCCCTTTCCCGTTTTCCCGCCTGTCTCTAAGGTGCGCACCAGTGGGCCAGACCGCAGCGATCTTCGACCTCGACCGCACCCTGCTCGCGGGAGCCAGCGGGCCGGTCATCAGCGCGGCGCTCCGCGAGGCGGGGGTGATGTCGAGCCGCGTGATCCCGGGCGAGGGGTTGCTCTATGGGCTGTTCAATCGCGTCGGGGAGACGCTCCCGAGCATGGCGCTTGCTCGCCAGGCCGCGAACGTCGCGAGGGGGTGGCGGCAGGCGCTCGTGGACGAGGCGGCCAAGTCGGCCGCGGTGGTGCTGCTCGACCTCGTGCAACCGTGGGCTCGGGCGGTCATCGACGAGCATCGGAGCGAAGGGCGTTTGCTCGTGCTCGCCACCACGACGCCCTACGACCTTGTGAAACCGCTCGCCGATCTGCTCGGCTTCGACGACGTGGTCGCGACCCGCTACGGCGTGGCGGATGACGGCACCTACAACGGAACGATCGTCGGCAACTTCGTGTGGGCCAACGGCAAGCTCGCTGCCGTGCGCAAGTGGGCCGACGAGCGCGGCGTCGACCTTGCGGGCAGCTACTTCTACTCCGACAGCGTCTACGACACGCCTCTCCTCTCGGTGGTGGGCCATCCCTTCGCGGTGAATCCCGACCCCGCGCTGCGGCTCGTCGCGTCGGCTCGTCGCTGGCCTACGCTTCACCTCGACGTGCCTGACGGTGTCCCGAAGTTCCTCGGCTTCGAGCCGCAGCAAGTGGCCATGGCGTTCACGCGGCCCGAGCTCGTGCTGTACGCGCGGTTCGACATCGCCGGCGTCGAGCGCATCCCCAATCGCGGTCCGGCCATCATCGTGGCGAACCACCGCAGCTACTTCGACATCACCGCGATGGCGATGCTGTTCTCGAAGGCGGGCCGGCCCGTGCGGTTCCTCGGCAAGAAAGAGGTCTTCGACGTCCCCGTCGTGGGTCAGGTCGCGAAGGCGTTCGGTGGCATCCGCGTCGATCGAGGCACCGGCTCGGACGAGCCGTTGAAGGCGGCGGTCGCCGCGCTCGACGCGGGCGACCTCGTCGCGATCATGCCGCAGGGCACCATCCCGCGCGGGCCGGCGTTCTTCGATCCGGTGCTCAAGGGTCGTTGGGGAGCCGCCCGCCTCGCGCACACCACGCGCGTGCCGGTGATCCCTGTCGGGCTGTGGGGCACCGAGAAGGTGTGGCCGCGCAGCGCGCGGCTGCCGAACGTGTTGAACGTGACGAACCCGCCCACGATCCGCGTACGCGTCGGTCCTGCCGTCGAGCTCAAGTACAAGAACATCGACAAGGACACCGAGCGGATCATGGAGGCGATCATGGCGCTGCTGCCCGCCGAAGCGCGCGAGCAGCACGAGCCGACCGCCGAGGAGCTGCGCCTCACCTATCCGTCGGGCTACAAGGGCGACCCGACGAGCGAGACCCAGCGGAGACCGGGCACGGACTAAGCGAAGCGGGGGACGGCGACGAGGACTAGCGCCGCGCTCGGATGATGTTGAGTGCGCTCCCGGCCTTGAACCACTCGATCTGCTCGTCCGAGAACGTGTGGTTGCAGAAGAACTCGATCGTCGAGCCGTCGGGCTTCTTGATCGAGCACCGCACCGGCGTGTCGGGAGCAAGTGACGCGAGGTCGTGCACCGAGATGCGATCGTCTTCGCCGATCTCGTCGTAGGTCGCCGGATCGGCGAACGTCAGCGGCAGCAGGCCCTGCTTCTTCAAGTTGGTGTCGTGGATGCGGGCGAAGCTGCGAGCGAAGATCGCCCGACCGTTGCGGAACCTCGGCTCCATCGCGGCGTGCTCACGTGACGAGCCCTCGCCGTAGTTCTGATCGCCGACCGCACACCACGCGACATCCGATTCGGCATAGTGCTTCGCGATGTCGGGGAAGGAGCGCGTCGAGCCGTCGACCTGGTCCTTGCCTTCGCCAGTCGCGCCGGTGAACGCGTTCACGACACCGAGGAACAGGTTGCCGCTGATGTTCTCGAGGTGGCCGCGGTACGTGAGCCACTTGCCTGCGGCGGAGATGTGGTCGGTCGTGCACTTGCCCTTGGCCTTCATCAGGACGGGCATGTCGATCAGGTCCTTGCCGTCCCACCGGGGGAAGGGATCGAGCAGCTGCAGGCGCGTCGAGTCCGGCTTCACGACGACCTGGACGCTGGGACCGTCTTCGGGCGGCGCGAGGAAGCCGCTCTCGCCGGGGTCGTAGCCCTTGGCCGGCAGCACCTCTCCGACGGGCGGATCGAGCTTCACCTGCTGGCCTTCGTCGTTCGTCAGCGTGTCGGTGAGGGGGTTGAAGTCGAGCGTGCCGGCCAGCGCGTACGCGATGACCGTGTCGGGCGAGGTGACGAACGCGAGCGTGTTCGCGCTGCCGTCGTTTCGCTTCGGGAAGTTGCGGTTGTACGAGTTGACGATCGTGTTGCGCGTGTTCGGGTCCATGTCGGTGCGGTCCCACTGGCCGATGCACGGGCCGCACGCGTTCGCGAGGACGGTGGCGCCGATGGCCTCGAGGTCGGCAAGCAGGCCGTCACGTTCGATCGTCGCCCGCACTTGCTCAGACCCCGGCGTGACGAGCAGCTGCGTCTTCGCGGTGAGGCCCTTCGCCGACGCTTGGCGAGCGATCGAAGCCGCACGCGTGATGTCTTCGTACGAGGAGTTCGTGCACGAGCCGACGAGCGCGGACGAGATCTGCAGCGGCCAGTCGTTCGCCTTCGCGTCGGCGCCGATCTCGCTCACCTTGTGTGCCAGGTCGGGGGTGTGAGGTCCGTTGATCAGCGGCTCGAGCGTGTTCAGATCGATCTCGACCACTCGGTCGAAGAAGCGGCTCGGGTCGGACTCGATCTCCGGGTCGGGCCGCAGGTCGCTCGCGACCGCGTTTGCAGCGTCGGCGATCGCCTCGCGACCAGTGGCCTTCAGGTACGCGGCCATGTTCGGGTCGTACGCGAAGAGCGAGGTGGTCGCGCCGATCTCGGCGCCCATGTTGCAGATCGTGCCCTTGCCGGTCGCGCTGATCGTGTCCGCGCCGGGACCGAAGTACTCGACGATCGCGCCCGTGCCGCCCTCGACGGTGAGCACTTCGGCGACCTTCAAGATCACGTCCTTCGGCGACGACCATCCCGAGAGCTCGCCCGTGAGGTGCACACCGATGAGCTTCGGCCACCGCACGTTGAACGGGAAGCCCGTCATGACGTCGACGGCGTCGGCACCGCCCACGCCGATCGCGATCATCCCGAGGCCGCCCGCGTTCGGCGTGTGGCTGTCAGTGCCGATCATCATCCCGCCGGGGAACGCGTAGTTCTCGAGCACGACCTGGTGGATGATCCCCGAGCCCGGCTTCCAGAAGCCGATGCCATACCGAGCCGACACGGTGCGGAGGAAGTCGTAGACCTCGTCGTTCATCGTGAGCGCGATCTTCAGGTCGATGCCCGCGCCCTCCTTCGCCTGGATGAGGTGGTCGCAGTGCACCGTCGTCGGTGCTGCGACAGTGTCGAGGCCCGCGGTCATGAACTGCAGCAGCGCCATCTGCGCGGTCGCGTCTTGCATCGCGACGCGATCGGGATGGAAGTCGGCGTACGAGTGGCCGCGTTGGAGGTCTTGCTCCTCGGGATCTCGGAGGTGGTTCACGAGGATCTTCTCGGCGAGCGTCAACGGTCGGCCGAGGCGTCTGCGGCCGACCGCCGCCCGGTCGGGAAGCGTGGCGTACACGCTGCTCACGAGATCGATCGGCGTCTGGGCAGTCACAGCCATCCTGGGCCTCCGTTGTCCGTCAGGTTGACGCTCAGTGCGATGTAGACAAGTATAGGACAAGTGCGTGAGATCCGCTACCGCGAGATTGCCGCAGACCTGACGCACCGGGTCGAGTCGGGTGAGTTCGCTGCGGGTGGACTCCTGCCGAGCGAGGCCGACCTCACCCGCGCCTACGACGCGTCGCGGGTGACGATCCGACGCGCGCTCGAGTCGCTGCGAGAGGCCGGCCTGGTCGACTCGCGGCAGGGCTTCGGCTGGTTCGTCGCGGTGGATCGTGTCCGGCAGAACCTTGCCCAGCTGTCGACGATCGAGCGCGAGCTCGCCGAGCGGGGTGTCGTCGCCGAGCGCCAGATCCTCGACTTCGGCTTCGTGACCGCGAACGCGCACGTGCGGGAGGTGCTCGGGGTCGAGCAGGTGCTTCGGGTGCGGCGGTTGAACCTGGCAGACGCGGTGCCCTTCGCCCGCGTGACCGTCTGGTGCCCAGCCGACCTGGGCGGGTCGCTGTCGCGTGCGGACGTCGCAGCGCACCCGTTCTACGAGCTGCTGCCCGTGACGATCGGTGGAGCGACTCAGACGATCGCCGCGGCATTGGCCGAGCCCGCCGACGCGAAGCTGCTCGAGGTGCCGGTCGGCTCGCCGGTGCTTCGGTGCGAGCGTGTGACGCGGGACCTCGACGGCAACCCGGTGCTGCTGAGCGTGCACGTCTTCCCGGCGCACCTCACCGAGTTCGTGGTCGACCTCCCGTCGCCGACGGGGCTCAGCCTGGTCGAATGACAGACTCTGGACATGCGCGCGTGGCCCGCGGAGGGCGTCACTCGCATCCCGTACTGGGTCTACTCAGACCCTGAGCTGTACGCGCGCGAGCAGCAGCGTGTGTTCGGGGGACCGTTCTGGAGCTACGTCGCGCTCGAATGCGAGATCGCGTCTCCGGGCGACTTCGTGTCGACCTGGATCGGGGAGCAGCCGGTCGTCGTCGTGCGCCAACCGGACGGCTCGGTGCGCGCGTTCCTGAACCGCTGCGCGCATCGCGGTGTCGCGTTCTGTCGCGCGCCGAGCGGTCACGCGGATGAGCTCATGTGCCCGTACCACCAGTGGGTGTACGACCTCGGGGGCAACCTCCTCGCGGCGCCCTTCCGCAAGGGCGTCAAGGGGATGGGCGGGATGCCCGAAGACTTCGAGCTCGAAGATCACGGGCTCTCGTCGTTGCCGGTGTCGACGCGGCACGGTGTGGTGTTCGCGTCGCTGGGCTCGCCGCCGGCTCTCGAGGCGTACCTCGGCGAGACGATGCTCGGGTGGTTCGATCGCGTCTTCGATGGACGCGACCTCGAGCTGCTCGGTTACATGCGCCAGCGCGTGCCCGCGAACTGGAAGCTGATGTTCGAGAACATCAAGGATCCGTACCACGCGTCGCTGCTGCACGTCTTCCTGGTGACGTTCGGCCTGTTCCGGGCCGACAACCCGTCCGTCACCGAGATGGACGAGTGCGGGCGGCACAGCGTCTTGGTGTCGGAACGAGGTGCGGCCTCGAGCGAGGCGACGGGCGAGATGCGCTCGTTCCGCGACGTGCAGCTGCAGGACCCGCGGCTGCTCGACCCGGTGCGCGAGTTCCCGGGTTCGGCGACGGTCGTCATGCAGACGCTGTGGCCGAACCTCATCGTGCAGCAGCAGTCGAACACGTTGGCGATGCGCCAGCTCGTGCCGCGCGGGCCGCGTGAGTTCGACCTCATGTGGACGTTCTTCGGCTACGCCGGCGAGGAACCCGAGATGCGCACGCGGCGGCTCCGCCAGGCGAACCTCATGGGCCCCTCCGGGCTCGTGTCGATCGACGACAGCGAGGTGATGCGGCTTGCACAGCTCGGCGCCGAGGTCGATCCCGACGCCGAGGCGTTCGTCGAGATGGGCGGCCGCGACACCGAGCGAGCCGACCACATCGTCACCGAGTCGGCGATCCGTGCCTTCTACTCGTACTACCGCGAGGTCATGGGCCTGTGACGCCCACGGACCTGTTCGCGGCATACGCGGACGTCCTCGACGAAGGACCCCTGGACGAGTGGCCGTCGTTCTTCGCGTCGGACGCGACCTATCGCATTGTCGCTCGCGAGAACTTCACCCGGGGCCTGCCGCTCGCGCTGATGCTCTGCGAGAGCCGGGCGATGATGGAGGACCGCGTCCGCTCGATCCAAGAGCTCTCGATGTACGCGCCGCGTGTGATGCGCCACGTCGTGAGCGCGATCCGGGAGCCGGAGCCCAACGCAGTGACGGCGAGCTACGCCGTGTTCGAGACGCCGCCCGAAGGCGACACCCGCGTGTTCTCGACCGGCCGCTACCTCGGCCGCCTCGCCCTCGACGACGGCGCAGTCCGCTTCGCCGAGCTCACGGTCGTCTACGACACCGCCCTCATCCCGACGAGCCTCATCTTCCCGCTGTAGGCAACCCCGACCGACCCCCCCACCCTTCTCGCGCGCATAACCGGCCAGTTTTGGCGGGTCATCGAAACCGGAACGCGGGGGGAGGGGCTACCAGGTGTCCCAGTGGACGAAGGTGTCGAGGGGGAGGCGCTTCGCGGGCTTGAAGTCGGTGCCGATCGTGTACGCGATCGGGAAGAGGCCGGCTTGGCTCCACTTGTCGTAGGGGATGCCGAGCAGCTCCGCGACCTCCTTCTCGTTGGGGAGGTGCAGCGTCGTCCACGCGGAGCCGAGGCCGCGTTCGCGCGCCGCCAGCATGAGCGACCACGCTGCGGGAAGGATGGATCCCCAGAAGCCGGCCGAGGTCGCACCCGGCACGTCGTTGGCGACTCGACCGCGGATTACCGGGATGACCATGAACGGCACGCGGTGGAAGTTCTCGCGAAGGTACGTGGCCGATGAACGGACGCCGTCGGCCTGCGTCGCTCGGAGGTCGTCCTCTTTGAACTGCGCCCGGGCCGGGCTGTTCGCGTAGAGGTCGAAGTTCTTGCCGTAGTAGTCGGCGATCGCCTTCTTCTTGTCGGCATCCTCGACGACGACCCAGGCCCACCCCTGACTGTTCGATCCGGTGGGCGCTTGCATCGCGATCTCGAGGCACTCCTCGAGCACGGCGCGCTCGACGGGGCGATCGAAGTCGAGTCGCTTGCGCACCGAACGGGTGGTGGTCAGCACCTCGTCCGCGGTCAGGTTCAGGCGGAGGCTCATGAGACGGGAGCATGCCAGACTCGTGTCATGTCTGACCGAGTGACCTGCACCATCGAGAATGGCGTCGCTGACGTGCGGATGAACCGGCCCGAGAAGATGAACGCGCTCGACGGCGCGTTGTTCTCGGCACTGGTCGAGATGGGGGAGGCGCTGAAGTCCGACGCAGCGGTCCGCGCGGTGGTGCTCTCGGGGGAGGGTCGTGCGTTCTGCGCGGGGCTCGACTTCGGCTCGTTCCAGGCGATGGCGGGCGGCAGCGAGACGAACCTCGAGAACGTGACGCCCCGTCGAGGTGGCGAGATCACGAACCCGGGTCAGCAGGCCGCGTTCGTGTGGCAGGAGATCCCGGCGCCGGTGATCGCGGCCGTGCACGGCGTCGCGCTCGGCGGCGGGTTCCAGATCGCCCTGGGCGCGGACATCCGCATCGTCGCTCCGGACGTGAAGATGTCGGTGCTCGAGGTGCGCTGGGGCCTGATCCCGGACATGACCGGCACGCAGCTGCTGCCGAAGGTCGTCGGTCTCGACGTCGCGAAGGAGCTGACCTTCACCGGCCGCATGATCGACGGCCACGAGGCGGTGCGGCTCGGCGTCGCGACCCGGGTGAGCGAGACGCCGCTCGTCGACGCCCTCGCACTCGCGCGTGAGATCGCGTCGAAGAGCCCCCAGGCCGTCCGAGGCGCCAAAGCGCTGCTCAACATGGCCGGCGACGTCAGCCTCGCCGACGGCTTCAAGGCCGAGGAGCGCACGATCCGCTCGCTCATCGGCAGCCCGAACCAGATCGAAGCCGTGAAGGCCTACTTCGAGAAGCGCGACCCCGTCTTCGAGGACTGACCGTCAGCCCTCGCACCCGGCCGGCAAATCGGGCGACGCGGCCGCACCGTTGACTATCCTGGAAGGCACTGCAGCCCGGGCCAGCGCTGTCCCACCATGCTGCGTCACCCCAAACGAGTGATGTGGATGGACAGTGATGACACGCGAATCGCGCCCTGAGCTGAACACTCCCTGGTCAGGTGACCTCCCGAGCGCCTTCGGCCTGTACGACCCCGCCAACGAGCACGACGCCTGCGGCGTCTCGTTCGTGGTCGACATCAAGGGGCGAGCCACCCACGAGATCGTCGCGATGGGCATCGGCGCGCTCTGCAACCTCGAGCATCGCGGCGCGCAGGGGGCCGAGGCGAACACCGGCGACGGCGCCGGCATCACGATCCAGATCCCCGACCGCTTCCTGCGGGCGGTCGTCGACTTCGCCCTGCCGCCCGCGGGGCAATACGCAGTCGGGATGGCGTTCCTGCCGACCGCCGAGGCCGACACCGAGCAGGTCGTCTCCCACATCGAGAAGATCGTCGGCAGCGAGGGATTGCGCGTCCTCGGATGGCGTGACGTGCCGGTCGACGACTCGATGATCGGAGACGGCGCCCGTGCGGTCATGCCGCTCTTCCGCCAGCTGTTCATCGGCGCCGCGCAAGGGCAGCCGATCGACCGGATGACGCTCGAGCGACTCGCCTTCGTGGTGCGCAAGCGCGTGGAGCACGAGGTGGGCAAGTCGGTGTACTTCCCGAGCCTCTCGTCGCGCACGTTGATCTACAAGGGCATGCTCACCGCGCCGCAGCTGTCGCAGTTCTTCACCGACATCAACGACGAGCGGGTCGAGTCGGCGATCGCACTCGTCCATTCGCGGTACAGCACGAACACGTTCCCGTCGTGGCCGCTCGCGCATCCGTACCGCTACATCGCGCACAACGGCGAGATCAACACGGTCCAGGGCAACCGCAACTGGATGCGGGCGCGCGAGGCGCTGCTCGAGAGCGATCGCATCCCGGGCGACCTCAGCCGCATCTTTCCCATCGTCACGCCGGGAGGCAGCGACACCGCGAGCTTCGACGAGGTGCTCGAGCTGCTGCACCTCGGCGGACGCTCACTTCCCCACGCCGTGCTGATGATGATCCCGGAGGCGTGGGAGAACCACGCGGCCATGAGCGCGGAGAAGCGAGCGTTCTACCGATTCCACTCCTCGCTCATGGAGCCATGGGACGGCCCGGCGTCGATCGCGTTCACCGACGGCACCGTCGCCGGCGCGGTCCTCGATCGCAACGGCCTGCGCCCGAGTCGCTACTGGGTGACCGACGACGACCGCGTGATCATGGCGAGCGAGGTCGGCGTCCTCGACATCGATCCGGCTCGCGTCGTGAAGAAGGGACGCTTGCAGCCGGGTCGGATGTTCCTCGTCGACACGAGCCTCGGTCGCATCGTCGGCGACGACGAGATCAAGGCGAACCTGTCGGGCGAGCTTCCTTACGAGGAATGGCTTCACGGCGGCCTCGTCCACCTTGCGGACCTGCCCGACCGCGAGCACGTCATCTACGGCCACGAGTCCGTCATGCGCCGGCTGCAGACGTTCGGGTACACGCACGAGGAGCTCAAGATCCTCATCAGTCCGATGGCTGCGACTGGCGGCGAGGCGCTCGGCTCGATGGGCACCGACACGCCCATCGCCGCGTTGTCCGCGCGGCCGCGCCTGCTGTTCGACTACTTCCAACAGCTGTTCGCCCAGGTGACGAACCCGCCGCTCGACGCGATCCGCGAAGAGCTGGTGACATCGCTCGGGTCCACGATCGGGCCGGAGGGCAACCTGCTCGCGCCGACACCGGCGTCGTGCCGACAGGTTGCCCTCCCGTTCCCGATCATCGACAACGACGAGCTCGCGAAGCTGATCCACATCAACGAAGACGGCGACATGCCGGGGTTCGCGGCGATCGTGCTCCACGGCCTGTACCCCGTTGCCGGAGGCGGGGCCGCGCTCGCCGAGGCACTCGACAGGCTGCGTCACGAGGTGAGCGACGCGATCGCGTCAGGCGTGCGCATCATCGTGCTGTCGGACCGCGACTCGACCGAGGACCTCGCGCCGATCCCGTCGCTGCTGATGACGGCGGCCGTGCACCACCACCTGATCCGTGAGAAGACCCGCACGCAGGTCGGGCTCGTGGTCGAGTCGGGCGACGCGCGCGAGGTGCATCACATGGCCTTGCTCGTCGGCTACGGCGCCGGCGCCATCAACCCCTACCTCGCGTTCGAGGCCATCGAGGACCTGATCATCGAGGGCCGCCTCACTGGCATCGACGCGCACAAGGCCGTGAAGAACTACATCAAGGCCGCCGGCAAGGGCGTGCTGAAGGTGATGTCGAAGATGGGCATCTCGACGGTGGCGTCGTACACGGGTGCGCAAGTGTTCGAGGCGATCGGCCTCGGCCGCGAGCTCGTCGACGAGTACTTCACCGGCACGGTCAGTCGGCTCGGTGGCATCGGGCTCGACGTGCTGGCAGAAGAGATCGCCACGCGGCACGCGACCGCGTACCCGCCGAACCCGGCGCAGCGGGCCCATCGCACGCTCGACCTCGGCGGCGAGTACCAGTGGCGTCGCGAGGGTGAGTACCACCTCTTCAACCCGGAGACGGTGTTCAAGCTGCAGCACGCGAGCCGGGCGCGTCGGTACGACATCTTCAAGGAGTACACGAAGCTCGTGGACGATCAGTCCACGCGGCTCGCGACGCTCCGCGGCCTCTTCACGTTCAAGGCGGGGGCGCGGCCTCCGGTGCCGATCGAAGAGGTCGAGCCAGTGAGCGAGATCGTGAAGCGGTTCGCGACGGGAGCCATGTCGTACGGGTCGATCTCGAAGGAAGCCCACGAGACGCTCGCGATCGCGATGAACCGCATCGGCGGCAAGTCGAACACCGGTGAGGGCGGCGAGGACGCCGACCGCTACACGCCGGACGAGAACGGTGATCTCCGGCGATCGGCGATCAAGCAAGTGGCATCCGCGAGGTTCGGCGTGACGAGTGAGTACCTCGTGAACGCCGACGACCTGCAGATCAAGATGGCGCAGGGCGCGAAGCCAGGGGAGGGCGGCCAGCTGCCCGGGCACAAGGTGTACCCGTGGATCGCGAAGACGCGGCACTCGACTCCCGGTGTCGGCCTCATCTCACCGCCCCCGCACCACGACATCTACTCCATCGAGGATCTGAAGCAGCTGATCCACGATCTCAAGAACGCAAACCCGCAGGCGCGCGTGCACGTGAAGCTCGTCGCGGAGGTCGGCGTGGGCACGGTCGCCGCTGGCGTGTCGAAGGCGCACGCGGATGTCGTGCTGATCTCGGGACACGACGGTGGCACGGGTGCGAGCCCCCTCACGTCGCTCAAGCACGCGGGTGCGCCGTGGGAGCTCGGGCTCGCCGAGACGCAGCAGACGCTGCTCGTGAACCGCCTGCGTGACCGCATCGTCGTGCAGGTCGACGGCCAGCTGAAGACCGGCCGCGACGTCGTGATCGCGGCGCTGCTCGGCGCAGAGGAGTTCGGCTTCGCGACGGCACCGCTTGTCGTGTCGGGCTGCGTGATGATGCGGGTCTGCCATCTCGACACGTGTCCGGTCGGCGTCGCGACGCAGAACCCGGAGCTGCGCAAGCGGTTCAGCGGAAAGCCCGAGTTCGTCGTCACGTTCTTCGAGTACATCGCCGAGGAGGTGCGCGAGCACCTCGCGGCGCTCGGGTTCCGCTCGATCGCCGAGGCGGTCGGTCATGCCGAGGTGCTCGACACCACGGGCGCCGTCGAGCACTGGAAGGCATCGAGCCTCGACCTGTCGCCGATCCTCGAGATGCCCGCAGTCGCCGACGGCGACTCGCTGCTGTGCGTCACGACCCAAGACCACGGTCTCGACCGGGCGCTCGATCAGACCCTGATCGCGCTGTGCGAGGGCGCGCTCGAGGACGCACGGCCGGTGCACCTCGAGCTCCCCATCCGCAACGTCAACCGCACCGTTGGCACGATGCTCGGCTCCGAGGTGACTCGGCGCTACGGCGGCGAGGGCCTGCCCGACGGCACGATCACCGTCGACTTCGTCGGCTCGGCGGGCCAGAGCTTCGGCGCCTTCGTTCCTCGCGGCATCACGCTGCGGCTCGAAGGCGACGCGAACGACTACTTCGGCAAGGGGCTCTCCGGCGGACGGCTGGTGCTGTTCCCCGACAAGCGGTCGCCGTTCGTGGCCGAGGAGAACATCATCGCGGGCAACGTCGCGCTCTACGGTGCGACGAGTGGCGAAGCCCTGATCCGAGGCGTCGTCGGCGAGCGGTTCTGCGTGCGAAATTCCGGCGCGACCGCGGTCGTCGAAGGCGTCGGTGACCACGGCTGCGAGTACATGACCGGTGGTCGCGTCGTGGTGCTCGGCGCGACCGGACGCAACTTCGGCGCCGGCATGTCCGGCGGCATCGCGTACGTCCACGACCCGACCGGCATGTTCCCGTCGCTCGTCAACTACGAGATGGTCGAGCTCGAGACGCCCGACGACGTCGACACTGCCTTCCTCGCCGAGATCGTGGCTCGCCACGCAGCCGAGACCGATTCCTCGGTGGCGAAGGCGTTGCTCGTCGAGTGGGACGACGCGCTCGCGCATTTCCACAAGGTCATGCCGAAGGACTACAAGCGGGTGCTCGACGTCATGCGAGAAGCAGAGGAGCTCGACATCAGCGAGTCCGAGAGGCTGGCGCGGGTGATGGCGGCGTCCCATGGGTGAGGTCACGGGGTTCCTCAAGTGGTCGCGCGTCGGTCCCGACGCGACGGCCTGTGCCGGTGCGGCTGCGCGACTGGCGCGAGGTGTACGAGCCGTTCCCCGAAGAGGAGCTGCAGCACCAGGCGGGTCGCTGCATGGACTGCGGCATCCCCTTCTGCAACAACGGCTGCCCCCTGGGCAACCTCATCCCGGACTGGAACGACCTCGTGTACCGCAGCAGCTGGCGCGAGGCGATCGAGCGGCTGCACGCGACGAACAACTTCCCCGAGTTCACGGGTCGGTTGTGCCCCGCGCCGTGCGAAGCCGCGTGCGTGCTCGGCATCAACAGCGATCCGGTGACCATCAAGCAGGTCGAGGTCGAGATCGTCGACCGCGCGTGGGCCGAGGGCTGGGTCGAGGCGCAACCGCCCGCGTTTCTCAGTGGGAAGAGCGTCGCGGTGGTGGGATCGGGGCCCGCGGGCCTTGCCGCCGCGCAGCAGCTCACGCGAGCGGGGCATCGCGTCGTCGTGTTCGAGCGCGCCGATCGCATCGGTGGGCTCCTGCGCTACGGCATCCCCGAGTTCAAGATGGAGAAGCGACTCCTCGAGCGCCGGATCGCGCAGATGAGCGACGAAGGCACCGAGTTCCGACCCGGCGTCTCGGTGGGCGTCGACGTGACGATCGAAGAGCTCGACGAGGAGTTCGACGCGATCGTCCTCGCCGCGGGCGCGACTGCGTGGCGCGACCTACCGATCCCCGGTCGCGAGCTCGACGGCATCCACCAGGCGATGGAGTTCCTCCCGCTTGCGAACCGTGTGCAGGAAGGCGACATCGACGAGCCTCCGATCACCGCGCACGGCAAGAACGTCGTGATCATCGGCGGCGGTGACACCGGGGCCGACTGCCTCGGCACGGTCCATCGCCAGGGCGCGGCGTCGGTGCACCAGTTCGAGATCCTGCCTCGACCGCCCGACAGCAGGGCAACCAACAACCCGTGGCCGCAGTGGTCGATGATCTACCGCACCTCCTCCGCGCACGAGGAGGGCGGCGAGCGGGTGTTCAGCGTGAACACCGAGCGCTTCGCCGGTGACGACGCGGGCAACGTGACCGCGTTGCTCGCCCACGAGGTCGAGATGCGTGATGGTCGGTTCGAGAAGATCGCGGGCACTGACTTCGAGTTGCCTTGTGAGCTCGTGCTGCTCGCCATGGGCTTCGTCGGCCCGGAGCGCGGCCCGATGCTCGATCAGCTCGGCGTCGAGATCGATGCCCGCGGCAACGTCGACCGTGACGCCGGCTTCCAGACGTCGGTGGAAGGCGTGTTCGCGTGCGGTGACATGGGCCGCGGGCAGAGCCTCATCGTGTGGGCCATTGCCGAAGGCCGCTCGTGCGCCGCGTCGGTCGACGAATGGCTGATGGGAGCCACGACGTTGCCGGCGCCCATCCTCCCGACGACTCGCCCGCTCGTCTGAACGTCAGTGGCTGACGAGCGCGTCGGCCTCGAGGTGATGCACGTCGTTCAGTGACCGAAGCGCGCGCACGGTGTCCGCGGCGAGCACGACGCTGACCGACGTGTGCGCGGGACGGAAGAACATGTCGTAGTCGACGCCGATGATGTGGCCGATGTAGGCGTTGATGACGCCGCCGTGGCAAGCGACCACGACGCGCTCGCCGGGATGGGTCGCGAGGATGCCCTCGATCGCGTTCACCGTGCGCTTGCGGAACTCGAAGCTCGACTCTGAGTGGGGATAGACGTCCCAGCTCTTCTCGTTGAGCATCCGCTGGCGGATGCCGAGCAGGAGCTGGCGGCCGACGAAGTCGACGGCGAGCTGCTCGGGTGGGATGTCGCGGAACACCTCGACCTCGCGTAGGTCTTCGAGCACGATCGGCTCGAGGCCGTGATGCCGCGCGATCTGGCGGCCTGTCTCGTGGGCTCGCTCGAGGTTGCTCGAGTAGACGACGTCGATGTGCTGCGTGCTGAAGCGGAGGCCGACCGCCTCGGCCTGCTTGTTGCCTCGCGCGGAAAGCGGGGGATCGATCGCGTCGCCGACGGGCGCATTCGGGAACCCGGCGATGTCCTGCTCACCGTGGCGCACGAGGATCAGCTCGGTGACGTCCTCGACGCCAGTGAGGAACGCGAGGTCGAAGACGGCAGGAAGGCGGCCGGTCGGCGGATGATGGCTCGGGCTCTGCGTCGGGATCTCGTTGCTCTTGTCGCCGCTCACTCGGCGGAGGCTACTGGCGGCTCACCTCGGCGAGGGCAGGGTCTTGGCACGGCTGGAGGATCGAGTGCGTGACCGATCTGACGCGCCGTCCTCGGCCGATGGTGACGAACGCGATCGCCGCGCCGGTGAGCGCGAGCCCCGCCGAGATCTGCATTGCTGTCTGATAGCCGGGAAGTGAACCGTTCCCACCAGTCAGCTCGAAGCCCGCGATCGTCGGCACGACGGCGATCGCGAGCAGGCCGGCGAGCCGCGAGACCGCGTTGTTCGTGCCGGACCCCACGCCGAAGTGCCCCGGGTCGACCGCGCCGAGCACGGCGGAGGTCAGCGGCGCAACGGTGATCGACATGCCGAGGCCGAACACCAGCGCGGCGGGCAGCACCGAGGTGACGTACTTGTCGCCGGCGTCGACCTGGCCGAACAGGAGCAGCCCGAACGCTGTGATCGCGGGCCCGACCGTCATCGGGATGCGAGGGCCGATCTTCTGCGAGAGCTCGCCCATGCGCGCGGAGAGCGCGAGCATCATCGCGGTGCTGGGAGTCAACGCGGCCCCCGCTTCGAGGGCCGAGTACCCGAGGGCGTTCTGCAGGTTCAAGACGACGAAGAAGAACATGCCGCCGAGGCCGGCGTAGACCGCGAGCGTGACCAGGTTCGCTCCGGTGAACTGGCTCGACCGGAACAGCTCGAGCGGGAGCATGGGCGCGGGAGTCCGTCGCTCGATGAGCACGAACGCGACGAGGAGCACCACGCCGGCGACGACCGCGATGATCGTCGGTGCAGACCATGTTCCACCCGCCTCGATGAGACCTGCCGTGAGCGATGCGAGGCCGACGGCGACCGCAGTGGCGCCGAGCACGTCGAGACGAGGTGGGGCGTCGGGGTCGAGGCTCTCGGGAACGTGGCGAGCGGCGACGAGCACCACGATGCCGAGAGGCACGTTGATGAGGAACGCCCATCGCCAGGACGCGGTGTCGACGAGCCATCCACCGATGAAGGGTCCCGCTGCTCCGGCGACGCCGGCAAGACCCGACCACGCGCCGATCGCACGCGGCCGGTCAGCTTCGCGGATCGTCGCGGAGAGCAGGGCGAGGCTGCCCGGCACCAGCAACGCAGCCCCCGCGCCCTGCAACGCGCGAGCGGCGACGAGGGTGCCGGTCGTCGGAGCAGCGCCGCACAGCGCTGACGCGATCGCGAAGCTGATCACCCCGATCATCAACACGCGGCGTCGTCCGTATCGATCACCCAGCGAGCCGCCGAGCAGGAGGAGCGAAGTCAGGGTGACGAGGTAGGCGTCGAGCACCCACTGGAGGTCGGCGATGTCCGCATGCAGGTCGTTCGCCATCGACGGGAGCGCGACGTTCACGACGGTGCTGTCGAGGAAGGCCATGCCGGAGCCGAGGACGGCGGCGAGGAGCGTCCAGCGCGCCAGCCTGGATCCCCACGGCTCCATATTTCGTCGACCCTACCGGTGGTTCGAGTGGTAGTGTCGAACACATGTTCGTCCAGGGCTCACTGCTCGACGCAGGCACTCCCGCGTTCGATCCGTCGCTCTCGCACCTCGTCCGAATCGACCTCGACGAGCGCTGCTGGCTCGACCACGTTCCGAGCTGGCTCGGAGGCTCCGACCAGGTCTTCGATGAGCTGCTCGACCGTCTCAGCTGGAGCCGTCCCGAAGTGCACATGTACGACCGCACGGTCGAGCAGCCCCGCAGCACCGCGGGGTTCGCGCTCGGGTCGCGCTACGACTTCCCCTACGTCGACGCGATGTCTGCCGCGCTCGGCGAGCACTACGGGGTCACGTTCGGGTCGGTGTGGTGCAACCTCTACTGCGACGGTCACGACAGCGTGGCTTGGCATGGTGATCGGGTCTTGCGCGATCGGTCCGATGGCCTCGTGGTCATCGTGTCGGTCGGGCACCGCCGCCGCTTCCTCATCAAGCCCGCCGCGGGCGGTCCGTCACGCACGTTCGAGCTCGGCCGGGGCGACCTGTTCGTGATGGGCGGCGATTGCCAGCGCCAGTGGCGTCACTGCGTGCCGAAGGTGTCGCCCGCGACGCTCGTCGGCCCGCGCATCAGCATCACGATGCGACCCGGCTGACGCAGCGATCGCCAGAGAGATTGATGATTGGCGGTGGCTATGTCGCCCTCCAATCATCAATCCCGAGCTACACCCGAGGGACGACCTCGCGCGTGAACGCGCGGAGACTCGTGGCGAGGTCGTCGAGTGAGCGCCACGGCATCGAGAGCATGAGCTCGTCGAGCCCGGCCTCCGCGTAGGCGCGGATGTCGCCCGCCTGCTCGTCCGGTGTGCCCGTGAGAACCGCGCGCTGCTCGCTCCCCGGACGGCCGGGCATGTGACGCAAGCAGACCGGTCCCGGCGGGCGTCCCGCATCTGCGCACGCAGCCTTGTAGGCGACGATGCCGGCGGCGAGCTCGGACGGGCTCATGTTGATCGGATGCCAGCCGTCACCGAGCTTGGCGGCGCGGCGGTGCGCGGGCGCGGTGTTGCCGCCAACCCAGATCGGGATCGTCCCCCGTCGCTCGGGCGCGGCCTTCGGGAACATGCGCATGCTCTCGTAGCGCTTCCACTTCCCGTCGTAGGACGAGGTCTCGGTCTCCCAGAGGTCGCGCATCACGGCGAGGTACTCGTCGGTCTGTGCGGCCCGTTCCTCGTACGAAGCGCCGAGTGCGCGGAACTCCTGCTCGAGCCACCCGATCCCGACACCGAGCACCAGCCGGCCGCCGCTGATGACGTCGAGGCTCGAGAGGTACTTCGCGGTGAACACCGGGTCTCGGTACGGGACGACGAGCACGCTCACGCCGAGGGTGACGTGACTCGTGCGCGCCGCGAGGTGGCTGAGCGTGGCGAGCGGCTCGAGCATGACTTCGGGGATGTAGCTCGATCCTTCGGGGACGATGATGTGGTCGCTGGTCCAGATCGAGTCGAAGCCGAGGTCCTCGACGACGGCGGCCATGCGATCGAGTGCGCTCCCGGACGCGAAACGGTTCGCGTGGGGGATGGCCACTCCGTAGCGCATCAGACGAACTTCACGTCGATGCCGCAGATCGATGACGTCTCCCCGGCGCGCGCTCGGTCGGCAGCCCTGACTTCGATGCCGCACACGCCCTCGTCCTCGGCCCGTTCGCTCTTCACGAACGAGATGGAAGTGTCGTGGTCGAGCGCGATGTGTGCGCCTGATGCGGGCACGCCGAACACGTCGGCCCACCTGATGGCAGTCGCCTCGGGATCGGGCACCGAAACGATCACTCCGCTCAGCGCGGTCACCGTGTCGGTGTCGACGTGCTGCTCCCACTCGGGGCCGGCCCACTTCCAGGTCTCGGGCGGATCCATCCAGTCGAGCGAGAGGATCGCGCCACCCACGTCCTTCGGGTGCAGGTGCGTTCCGGCGGCATCGCGGAGGTCTGCCTTCCAGACCACGCGGACGCCGAGCCCGGCGAGCCTCGCGCGCGCTTCTTCGAGATCGGACAGCTGCATGATCACCATGTAGCCGTAGTCGCCGCCGTGCTTCTGGAGCAGACGGCCGGCGGTCGTGCCCTCCTGCTGCGGCGACACGACTTCGAGGAACGCGTCGCCGATCGCGAACAGCGCGTTCACGAGACCGAACTCCGCGACGCCGGGATCGCGGTAGCAGACATCGACACCGAGGGTCTTGCTCAACGAGTCGACCGTGGGCTCGAGGTCGCGGGCGACGAGGGCGACTTGGCGAAGGCGGATGGTCATGGCGGCAAACGTACGCGCCTCGCTGCCGCCGTGCGCTCAGTCGAGATCGGGCCAGGCGCGGCTCGGCCGGCGCGTCCGGCCCTTGCGATCGCCGAGCGCCCACGCGCGGCGCCACGACGGTCCTTCGGGTCCGGTGAGCACGGGCGTCAGCTGTCGCGCCGCGCGACGTCGCGCCGACCACCAATCCGTCGCGCTCTCGTCGGCCAGCTCGTACACCGCCGTCTCGATCCGCGAGCCGAGTGACCGCGCGTCGTCGCCCGGCTGGGGTCGCATCGGCTTGCCGAACGTCACGAGCGTGCGTCCAGGGCGCGGGCGGTTCATGCCCTTGCCCATGATCCGGCCGGTGCCCTCGAGGTGGATCGGTACGACCGGCGCCTCGGTGCGCACGGAGAGGTAGGCCGCACCACCACGGAACGGCTGGCCCCATCCGTCGGGGCTCCGGCCTCCCTCCGGGAAGATCAGGATGCTCCAGCCGTCCTCGATGAGCTCGGCGGCGAGATCGGCCGACTTGCGGTTCACGCGCGTGCGATCGATCGGGATCGCACCCATCGCGAGTGCCGAGAGCGCGCCGGTCGCCCTGGTCGCGAAGAAGTAGTCCGCGGCTGCGCCCACGACGAGCTTGTGACGCCACGGCTCGGGGATCGACGTGATGAGCAGCGGGGCGTCGACATGGCTGTGATGGTTCGCCGCGAAGATGACCGGGCGATCCTCGTCGAGGTCGGACAGCCGGTCGAACCCCGTTCGCTCCGGATGCGCGACCGCTCGCACGAGCCCCCGCATCGGACCCTCGACGATCAGCACTCGCGCCATCCGAGCCGGCAGGCGCCGCGACCAGTCGGTCTCGTAGTCGCCGCCGGTGCGCCCCTTCTCGGGCAGGGGCGCGACGCCCTTCGGCACCGCGGCGGCGCGGTACGGGAACCCGAAGCTCGTTCTCTTGGTGGTCTTCGCCACCACCGAGCGGAAGTCACCAAGGATTTCAGCGGGGGGCCTCATGTGACCTCGGAGAGGAACATCGGCGGGTTGTGCATGTACGTGATCGACGGGTGACGGCCGACGACGTCACTCGCCATCTCCAACGCGTCGTCGAGCGTCGATGCGGGACGGAAGCCGAGGCGGCGTACCGCGCGCGCGTCGCCGCCCATCACGATCACGTCACCCAGGTGCTGCAACGCGTGCGCGCACCAGTACCACATGTAGAACGGATGCACGCCGTGGTAGGCGTACGACGTGCGGTAGAGATGCCGGTACCACTCGTCCTCGGCGAAGCTCTTCTCGTACTTGGCCTGGATCTCGTCGAGGTCGGTCGTGTCGGCGAGCACCTGCTCGAAGAAGTCGATGTAGCTCGGGTGGTGCACGGGGTGGAACTCCCACGGGGTGGGATGCCCCATGATCACGACCCCGCCCTCACGCACGAGCGGCTTGCCGCGGTACAGGTTGAAGAAGTACCCCAGCCCGAGGCACGCGACCAGGATCGGGTTCATCACCGAGTTCACGTTGTACGGGCACAGGAACGGCAAGCCCATGAGCAGCACGTCGCTCTGGCCTTCGACTGACACGATCTGCTGCTTGTGCACGAACTCGAGCGTGCGCTTGTGGACGGCCTCGACCTCGCCCGCCTGCACCGAGGTGAGGGCGTACGGCGATTCGAGCGACTGGAAGATCGAACGCGCCATCTTTCGCGGCGTGCGCTCGAGGGACTTCGAGGCACCGATGAACAAGGCGCGATCACGCGCCGACCACTCCCACTCACGCTTCTGCAGGAAGTCGAACGGCTTCGAGAACGTGTCGGTGTTGAGGGTCGTCTCGATCTGGAACACCTTCACGCCGCTTTGTGCGATGAGCTGGCCCATCCGCCAGTTCGAGGAGTGCAGCTCGCTGCGGTGATGGTCCATGAACGAGCGGCTCTGGCGCATCGTGTCGACGTTGTGGTGGTGGCGAAGGCTCCGATACGACGCGAGCCCGGTGGCGACTGACTTGTGGCCGCCGTCCATGGCGACGAGGTTGATGTTCACGTAGATCAGGAGGTCGGACTCCGCGGCCCGCTTGCTGATCTCGACCTCCTCGCCCTTGTCGGTGGTGCCGAGGAACGCCATCGCCGCCGGATCTTCGGCGTCGTGGTTGTACAGGCGGCCCGAAGGAGCGAACGCGTCGTACACGCGGTCGCCCACGGCGCGCCGCAGCTCGGCCTCGGTCATTCGGCGATGGAGAGCGAGCGCAGCGATGAGCTCGACGTCGTCGACGCCCGCGTCGGCGGCCAGGTCGAGCACGGCTTCGATCACGCGCTGACGGATGTCGGGGCGCTTCATCTGCGGAAGCGGCAGCGAGATGTCGTCGAACGCGATCGTGAGCTTCATGCCGGGATGGAGCAGCGCCGGTAGGGGCTCGGCGTCGAGCGGATGCAAGAGTGCGTCGCGGATCGCGCCGTCGACGTCATCGAGGCCCTCGAGAGGCTCCGGCGAGTAGACGGCGCGTGAGCCGGCGGGCAGCTTGTGGAGCTGAAGGCCCTCACCGTGGTGGAAGAGCAGCGGGGGAGTGGACCGATCGACCTCGAGGACGAACCCGGGGCGGGGCATCAGCGGTTCCTCTCGCGTTCGTCGCGCATGTCGAACGCGATCTTCACGCTGCCGCGCCGGCCAGCGGTGGCGGCGTGCTCGATCGCGTCGCGGTAGCGCGACAGGGGATAGGTGGCCGAGACGAGGCGCTCGAGCCGCGCCGCGCGCACGAGGTCGAAGGCCAGGTCGAACGTGCGCCGCTCGCTACCGTCACGCATCGTCTCGGTGCCGTACGCATACGCGCCGACCAGCTTGGTCTCTCGATGCCAGAGGGTCGTGAGGTCGAGCTTGACCGAGCCCGGCATCCCCACGAGCACCACGGCGCCGCGAGGGCGGACCATCCCGAGAGCGTCGGCGATCGAGCTCTCGGAACCGACGCAGTCGAGGACGACGTCGGCGCCGCCAGTGAGCTGCGCTCCCGCGGCGAGCGATCCGGTCGCACGGCGCACCGCTCGTGTGAGCTCGTCGGGCTCGACGACGAGGTCGGCCCCGAGGTCGGCAGCCAGCACTCGCTGCTGCGCGTGCTTCGCGCCGGTGATCAGCGTCCGCGGGGCTGCGTGCTGCCGCAGCGCCGCGATGACGCCGAGCCCGAGCGTGCCCGCGCCGAGCACCGCGACTATCGCGCCAGGTTCGACGTTCGCCATCACAGCGTGCACCGCACACGCCGTCGGCTCGACCATGACCGCGGCGTCGTCGCTCATCTCGGCCGGCACCGCGTGGAGCTGCGACTCGTGGGCGACCATGAACGTCGACCAGCCGCCACCCGTGTCGCAGCAGAAGCCGGATTGCAGGCCCGGCTCGATGTGCCCGAACGCGATGCGCTCGCAGTTGCCGAGGTCACCGCGAGCGCACGCCTCGCAAAGGGAGGAGATGCCCCGGGCGACGCAACCGAGCACCGGCTCGATGACGACGCGGGTGTTGTCGTCGCGGTCGGCGACGACTTCATGACCGGGCACGAACGGGAACGACACAATCGGATCGAAGTACCGCGTCGATCGGCCGTCCACGGTCGCGAGGTCGCTGCCGCAGATGCCCGAGAGACGCGGCCGGATGCGTTCCCAACCCGGACCGGGCAGGTCGGGCGGATCGGTGTCGACGAGGCGCAGCGGGCCCACCCGAGCACCGCCGCCGGGGAGCACCTCGCTCGCGATGCGCGCGGCGGCGTACCGCGTGACCTTCCGTTCGAAGAGCAGCGCCTTCACGGCTGAGCCTTCACGAGCGGGCCTCGCGCAGAGGGCGGGGACGGCGCAGCTTCGCGACGGTCGCGTGGGGAGGCCCGATCGGCAGCAGCGGCCGAGATGCGCCGGACGACTTCGACCACTGCTCGACGAGCCATCCGCGCTTGCGCGCGATCGTCGCCAGCCGCACCTCGGGGTTCACCGCGACCGGGAAGCCGACTGCCTCGAGCATCGGAAGGTCGGAGGACGAGTCCGCGTACGCGACCGACTCGCTGAGCTCGAGGCCCTCGGCGGCCGCGTAGTCGGCCATGACCTGGGCGCGTGCCTCGCCGGTCGGCGGCACGTCGACGAGCTCGCCGGTGTACTTCCCGTCGGCGGTGACGCCGAGGTGCGCGCTCACGACGTCGTCGAAGAGCGGCATCAGCGGCTTGACGACGAGATCGAGCGCGCCGGTGATCAGCAGCGTGCGATGCCCCAGTGCGCGGTGCTCGCGCACCCGCCTGATCGCGGCCGGGAACGACTTGGTGAGGATCAGCGCGCTCATCAGCTCGGTCGCGTCCTCGTCGAGCTGATCGACCGACGCGCCCTCGTAGCGCCGGTAGAAGTAGCGGAGGAAGTCGCCCCGATCCTTCTTGTCGAGGGCGAGGAGGGTCGGCGCCTCGCGGACCGTCTTCGCGATGAGACGGAGCCGATCGTCCTTGTCGAGCCGACGACTCGCGAGCCATGCGTACGACTCGACGACGTTTGACGCGATGAGCGTGTTCTCGAGGTCGAACGCAGCGAGGTGACGACCGGGTGACAGGACCGCGGCGCGCAGCCGTTCCTCGCGAGACGGGCCGCTGCGACCTCCGGGTGTCGTGCGCACCCACGCGTGCTGGACCACCGACGGCAGATGCACCTCGGCGACGTAGTGCGTCCAGTCGATCGCACGCGGGTCGAATGCGAACGTCGCGCGGTCGTCGTCGTCGAGCTGATCCCAGACCTCCATCAGGCGGTCGACGCGGTAGATCGCCTCGCACTCGGCGTACGCGCCATACAGCTCGACGTAGCTCAGCGCGCGCTCGATGTCAGAGCGACGTTCCTCGAGCCGGGCGGGCACCTGCGCGGCCTCGCCCCTCAAGGGAAGCACCGTGAACGCCTTCTCGGCCCGTTCGAGGAGGCGCTTGGCCCGGTTGAGCTGCCCTTGCACCTTCCCTCGCCCGGGGAACGACCACGGCGCCACGACGATCGGCTGGCCGGCGGAGTCATAGAGCGGATGGTCGCTGAACCACTCGTGCACGAGGTCGACGAGGCCCCGGTAGCGCAACGGGTTCGTCGAACCCGACGCCACCTGGACGATCGGCGGCGCCAGCTCGGGGCCGAGCGCCGCGACCGCGCAGATCGCTCCGACGACGAGGTCGACCGGGATCACGTCGATCGTCCCTTCGGGCACGCCAGGGAACTCCTTCAGCAAGCCCCGCGCGTACGAGATGATCACCGGCTCGGCCATCCGGAACCCGCGGATCCATCCCGGCCTCGGCTCGACGAGTGCCGACTCGATGATCGAGGGGCGCACGATGCTCACCGGCACGTCGCCCTTCATCTCGGTGAGCGCGCCTTCGCCGAGCGCCTTCGTGTACGCGTAGGCGTCGGGCCAACCGAGCGACGACGCGCGTGAACGACCGGCCTGCACGAGCTGGTCCGAGACCCAACGCTGGCGTAGCTGCTCGGTCTTCGCCGCGAGCGCAGGAGTGCCTGCCGCGCCGAGCTCGCTTCGTGCCCCCGAGCGGAAGCCCGCGAGCCGTTCGGGGTCGCGGCTCGCCGCGTCGGCGTCCGCCCGTGCGCGGCGCGCGGCTGACACCTCCAGCCGCCAGTCGACGCCGAGGTCGAATGGGCCGTCGCTCACGAGCTGCTCGGGCGCGTCGCCGCGACGGTTGCCCGCGACGTAGCAGGTCGAGACCGACACGAGATGCGGACGCACGCCGAGGCCGTGCAGCGTCTCGACGATGCGGACCGGGCCGAGGAGGTTCACCTCGACTGCGTCGTCGATCGCCGAGTCGAACGACACCGTCGCCGCGGAATGGATGACGATCTCGCAGGAGGCGAACGCCTCCCGCCCCGCATCGTCGAGCCCGAGCCCGTCGGTGCTCACGTCCCCGCTGATCACTGTGACCCGGCGCGCGATCTCCTCGTCGAAGCGGTCACCGAGGATCGATCGCAGCGCGTCGAACGCGTCGTTGCGGATGATCTCGCGCTGCACGCGCTGCGCCGCGGACGTGCGGCGACCCGAGCGGACGAGGAGCACGAGGGTGCAGTCGGGCACGGCGCGCAGGAGCCGCTCGACGACTGCGGTGCCGAGGAACCCGGTGGATCCGGTGACGGCGATGCGCCGGCCGGCGAGGGCCTGCTGGATCATCGACACCAGTATCTACCAAATGGTAGGGGGCTGTCTACCAGGTGGTAGACAGCCGTCAGGTGCGGCCGTAGCCTCGTTCTGATGGCCACGAGCGACCGCATCCTGGACGTGGCGCTCGGCTCGTTCGGGACCCGCGGGTACGAGGCCAGCTCGCTCGATTCGATCGCGGGAGAGCTCGGGGTGCGCAAGCAGACCATCCTCTACTACTTCCCGACGAAAGAGGCGCTTCTCGAAGCTGTGATCGACCGAAGCGCGAGCGAGCTCTCGACGGCGCTCGAGGACGCTCTGGTGAGGGCGGGGGAGGGCTGGGCGCGAGTCGAGGCGGTGGTGCGCTCCGTGTTCCGTCTCGCGCTCCGCCGCCCGGAGCTCCTCGGCCTGCTGCGTGAGGTCAGCCGGCTCGGCCCTCCGCCGGCCACGAGGCTGACGGAGGCACTCGATCCGCTCGTGCAACGGGCGCGTCTCTTCCTCGAAGCCGAGATGGACAACGGGACGATGCGCCGTCAGGACGCGCGGCTCGTGCTGCTCTCTGCGTACTCGGCAGTGATCGGTGTCGCGACCGAGGTCGAGGTGCTGCGCGCGGTCGGCATCGATCCCACGTTGCGCTCGCTCGCCATGCGGCGCCGCGAGCTGCTCGGCTTCCTCAGATCCGCCTTGATCGCCGACGCGGCGTGACTCCTCAGCTCGTCTGTGGCGACCCTGGGCGATGACAGGGCGCCAAGCTCGATCCCGCACATCACGCTCGCATCAGGGAGCTGATCCGTTCGACGGCGCGCCCGGTCGGCGACGCCGCCTCGCGCGGGGACGCCACTACGGAGAGGGCCTAACAGACGTCGGTGCACACGCCTGTCGTGGTCGTCGTGTCCGCGACTGTCGTGGGCGTCGTGTCCGCGACTGTCGTCGGAGTGGTCGTGGTCGCCTCGGTGGTCGTCGTGGTCGCCTCGGTGGTCGTTGTCGTCGCCTCGGTGGTCGTCGTCGCAAGGGTCGTCGTCGCTTGCGTCGTGGTGGGCGCTTGCGTCGTGGTGGGCGCTTGCGTCGTGGTGGGCGCCTGCGTCGTGGTCGGCGCGTGTGTCGTCGTCGTGGACTTCGCCGTCGTCGGGACCGTCGGGAACAAGACGCCGCCCGCGTTCGAAGGTCGAGCGTCGCCGTGGTCGACCGAGTGGTGGTCGACGCGAGCGTCGTCGTCGTCGTTGTCGCCGGTGGTTGTCGTGCCCTTCTTTGCCGTCGTCGTGGTCGCGCGCGTGGTCGGGGGTCGCGGCACGGTCGAGGTCGTGGTCACGACGACCCGCGTCGGCGTCTGCTTCGGAGGCGGGGGCGGCGCGTCGACCTGGTACAGGACGGTGAACGCGGCGCCAGTTGCGTTGCCCGTGGGGTCGGTGGCGACGATCTCGATGCGATTCGGGCCGAGCGCGAGCGGCACGTCAGCCGCGAACGCGCCGTCGCCGTCCGCCGTCAGCTCGATGCCGGCGATGACCACCTTCGCGTTCGGGTCGGTCACGCCGCTCACCACGATGTGGTTCGTGCCCACTTTGAGGCCGTCAGTCAACGACGGGTCGAGCAGCAACGGAGGCGGTGTGGTGTCGGGCGGGGGCGTTGGCGCGCGATCGGCCTCGGTCGTGGGCGACGTCTCGGCTGCACCCGTGGTCGGCGGCTCGCCGGCGCGCACGAGCTGCGTGCCGGGTCCACCGCGGTCGAACAGGAAGGCGACGGAGAGCACCGCGAGGACCCCGACGGCGAGCGCTCCGAAGAGCACGTTGTCGCGGGTGCGCTTGCGGTAACGGTTGAACGGCCTCGCCACGAACGCAGCGATCGTCGCCAGGACCGCGAGGACGATGTTGTCGCGTGCATGACGGCGGAACCACAGGCGAACCCGAGCCCACCGGCGCTCGACCCGGGCGGCGAACGTCGAGAGCGCGCCTGTGACCGCTACCCGTCGCCGTCTCGCTCTGCCTCGCGCCATTGACCTGTCCTCGCCGAACGTCCGGGCCCGCTTCGCACCGGTAGACCGGCTTCAGAGTCGGACGTCCACAGTAGCGGCCAGGTGTCTCTACCCCGGCGCGCCCATCTTCATCAGCTCGTCGGCGGCGGACCCGGATCCGTGGTGGTCGGGGGGTCGGTGGTGGTGGGAGGGTCGGTGGTGGTGGGGGCGTCGGTGGTTGTCGCCTGGGTCGTCGTGGGCGCCTGGGTCGTCGTGGCCGCCTGGGTGGTCGTGGCCGCCTGGCTGGTCGTCGTCGCCAAGCTCGTGGTCGTGCCGACCGTGGTCGTCGCCCCATGCGTCGTCGTCGCGCCTCCGCCCGAGGTGGTCGACGAGCCACCGCCGCCACCCTGCTGCTCTTGACCCTGGATCGTGGTCGTCGTGACGCCCTTCACCGTCGTCGGTGCGAAGGTGGTCGCTGTCGTGGGCGAGCCCGCTCTCGTGGTCGTGGCAGCGCGGGTCGTCGTCGTCGGCTTGACCGTGGACGTCGTCGTGACGATGGTCTTCGGCGGCTTCTTCGACGGCGGCGGCGGTGCCGGCGCGGTGACCTTGTACACGATCGTGATCGCGAATCCGGTTGCGTTGCCCGCCTCGTCCGTCGCCGTGACCTCGATGACATTCGGGCCGAGCTGCAGCGGGATGTCACGTCCCCATGCGCCGTTTGCGTCCGCGGTCGATGGGACACCGGCGATGACCATGTGCGCGCCTGGGTCGGTCAGGCCGCTGACGAGGAGATGGTCGACGCCGACCTCGATCCCGTCGTAGAGGCTCGCGTCGAGGGAGATCGAAGGCGGCGTTCTGTCCTGAGGGATGGTCACTTCGGTCGTCGTGACTTCCTCGGTGGTGGACGTCGACGCCTCCGTCGACGACGGCGCTCCGGTCACGACCTGGGTCGTGCCGCCGCCGGTGTCAGCCAGCACGGCGCCTGTCATGGACAGGAACGCCACGAAGCTGAGACCGAGCATGGTGCCTGGGTTCGTGAGCCAGTCCTTCGCGCTCATTGCGTGATCTCCTGAGACGGCGGGGCGTCCTGGGTCGGGGGTGCCACGGTGCCGATCACCGTGGTCGGGAGGGTGACGGTCGCCGAGGTCGTCGGCGCGGTCGTCGTCGGCGCAGTGGTCGTCGAACGGTGGTCGCGCGTCGTGGTGGTGGCGAGCGTTGTGGAGGTGGCGCGCGTCGTGGAGGTGGCGCGCGTCGTGGAGGTGGCGCGCGTCGTGGTGGTCGCCTTGACGGTGGTCGTCGTGGGCTTCGCGGTGGTCGTCGTCGCCTTCGCCGTGGTCGTTGACTGGGGCGTCGTCGTCGGGAGGACCCCCAACGTCGACAGGACGACCGTCGGCGGGGCGCCTTCGGTGGCGGTCAGGCCGGGCTGCGTGGCGGCCGGGACAGTCACGGCCGGCAGGTGAGGGCCGGTTGGCGCCGCGCCGGACGGAGGGGCAGCGAGGTAGGTCTGGTTGCGGGAGCTCGCGTGGGAGGTCGACGGAGCGGTGACAGCGTCAGTGACCGCTGTCGGCAGCACGGCAGCCGCAGGAGGGAGTGTCGTCGTGGCCGCGCGCCCGATCGGCGCCTCGAGTCGCACGTCTGTCACGTGGTCGCGCGTCGATGCGGAAGGCATTGCGAGCCACACGATGCAGATGCTCACTACTCCCACTCCCAAGACGCCGACGACACCGGCGGCGCGCGCGCTCGATCCAGGTCCCCGCCGTCCGTCCGCGCCGTTCACCGACGACCCATCGGCACGAGGCGCGACGGAATTGAGGCTGGTCAGCGGGTCAGGCGAGCTTTGATGCGATCGACCCAGCCGCCCTCAACGCCGTGCCGTCGGCGCCGTCGGTCGAGTAGGTGACCGTCGGGGCCGCCGCCGCCTCGGCGAGCATGCCCGCCAGCAAGGCGCCGAACGCAAGCCCCTCGCTCGCCCAGAAGTACCAGGCCAGCGAGCCGGGGATCGTGTTGATCTCGTTGACGTAGACGTGATCCGAAGCCCAAAGGAAGTCGATGCGGGCCACCGAGCGCACCAGGGCGACCTCGACGACGCGCTTCGCAGCGTCGGTGATCGCAGCCGCCACGCCCTCGGGCACCGAGGCCGGCAGCTCCCGCTTCGCGCTCGCCATCCCCTCTCCGCCGAGGTACTTGTCCGCGTAGGAGTAGATGCGGGCGTCTCCTCGTAAGGGTCGTTCGATCGCGGAGAGCCGCGTTGCGGGATGGGTCAGCACCGAGATGTTGAGGTCGACTGCGTCCGCGAGGTAGGGCTCGATCACGGCGCCGGATCGATAGTGCGGCGAGGTGCGCACCAACGCGCCGACGGCGCTCAGGTCATCGGTGATCTCGATCCCGATGCTGGACCCGCCAAACCGCGGCTTCACGATGTAGGGGCCGGGGAAGGCCGGTGCGCGATCGGGGTCGAACGCGACGCGGGGAAGCGCGTCGAGTCCCGCGGCCTGGATGACACCTCCGAACGCGAGCTTGTCCATGCCGAGCGCAGCACCTGCAGCACTCGGGCCGGTGTACCTGATCGACGCGAGGTCGAGAGCGGCCTGCAGGGTGCCATCCTCGCCGGGGCCACCATGACAGCAGTTCACGACCGCGCTGATGTCGAGCGGGCCCCGCCGACCGAGCCGCCCCCCTTCGGGCACGAAGCCGCCGCCTGGACGGGCGACGAGGTCGAGTCGGTGCGCGCCGCGCGGCACACCCTCCACGAACGCGGACGGAGCCAACGACGTGTCGACCTCGAAGAAGTCGCCCGAGCGCGCCCAGTAGACAGCGATGACGTCGACGCCGTCCTTGCCCAGCGCGCCGACCGCCTGAAGGCCGGTGAGCACGCTGATGTCGTGCTCGGGAGAGGGCCCCCCGAACAAGATGGCTGGTCGAGTCACGGGGACATGCTGGCAGAGGCCGCGGGCCGATCAGGGATGGTGGTCGGGCAGGTCGTTCTCGTAGAGCACGACATCGCCGGGCCCGAGTGCGGAGCGAACCCACGCGACCGCTTCCTCACGGTTCGCCACCGTGTGCACTGACGCGAGCCCTCCGGCCGCACCAGCGAGCAGCGCGTCCCGGTTCGTCCGGCCCACCACGACGATGTCGTTCGCGACGAGGCACGCGCGGCTGCCGAACCGTTCGTTCTCGTGGTACTGGCTCCGGCCCAGCTCGACCATTCCCGGCGTGACGACCACACGCCGCGCGTCGACGTCGCCGGTGAAGGCGAGCAGCGACAGCGATGACTCCGCGCTCGCGGGGTTCGAGCTGAACGTGTTGTCGATCACGTGCACGCCCGAGGCGGCGACAGCGAGCTCCTGGCGATGCTCGGGACGTGGCAGGTCGTCGAGCCGAGATGCGATGTCGCTCCAAGGCACGTCGACCGAGAGTGCGATGGCGATCGCACACGCGACGTTGGTCGGCTGAGCCTGCGACTCGATCGCCGCGCGGCAACCGTTCCCGGCATCGACGAGCAAGCGGCCTTCGTCGCGGACGACTCTCACGTCGACCGGCACCGCGTCATCGATCGCGGACTCGGGCTCGGCGCTGCAGGCGAGCACCTGCTTGCCGGCGAGGCGGTTCGCGTCGGCGACAGCTTGGAGCCCGTACGCGTCGACGTTGAGGATCGCAGTCTCGACGCACTCGAAGATCTCGGACTTCGCGGCGACGATGGCGTCGAGCGACTTCATCCGCTCGAGGTGCACAGGTCCGATCGCGGTGATCACGCCGACGGCGGGCTTCACCCACTCGCAGAGCGCCGCGATCTCGCCGCGGCCATATGTGCCCATCTCGGCGATGAAGACCTCGGTCCCTGGCGCCAGCTGCTCGGTGATCGCTCGTGAAAGCCCCGGGGCGTTGTTGAAGCTCGCGGGGCTCGCGACGACGCGCCGAGTGCCGCTCATCAGGTGACGGGCGTACTGCTTCGTCGTCGTCTTGCCGTAGGAGCCGGTGATCGCCACGACGAGGGGGCTGATGCGTTCGAGCATCGCCGCGGCGCGGCTGGTGTGCCGCCGCGCCAGCCGCTGCTCGAGCGGCGCGACGAGCAACAGCGCGGCGTCGACGACAAGGGGAGCGAGGATGCCCGTTGCGGTCGTCACTGCGGCCACGCGGTCGAGGAGCAGTCCGACGACGAGCACGAGCGCGATCGCGATCGCGACGGCGACCGCCGCCGATGTGCGGAGCCGCCTCGTCCAGGCGAGCCGGCTCGTGCGCCCGCGGAGGCCGAGCCCCAGCGGCGCGACGACAGCGACCGCGGCGGGCACCAGTCCCGCAACCGGCCACATGAACGCGGTCACCGCGGCGAAGGCAGCGACGGAGATCAGCGCGACGTTCGCGTTCGTGGAGCACCACCAGCGGCGAGCGAACTTCGTCGCCGACCCCGCGAGGTAGTGCTCGCGCTGCGCGACCCGTAGCCAGCGAAGCAGCGCAGCTGCGAACCCGATCGCTCCGGCAGCGGTCGCGACGACCTCGACCGCGGTCATGTGTCCGGGAGCAGGCGCACGATCGCACGCCGCAGCTCGTCGGGCGCCGTCAGCGGCGTGAGATGGCCGGCTCCTGGAAGGATCGTGATCGACGGATGCGCGAGGAGCTCGGCCGCGCGCTGGGCGACGAGGAGGGGCGCCGCGGTGTCGTCGTCTCCCCACACGAGCTCGACGGGCGCGGCGATCTGCTTCAGCTGCTCCTCGTAGGTCTCGTGCACCAACCGGACGAAGACGTCACGCATCACTCCTGTCGAGGCGCGGTAGTCGGTCGAACCGGCTTGGCGCCGCCGCTCCTCCATCCTCTCGTCGCTGAGCAACCCGATCCGGTTGAGCGTCTTGGCGATGCGGAACGAGAGCGCTGGCGGGGGCGGCGCGGTGACACGCAGCAACGGCACACCTGCGAGCACCACCCCGGCGATCCGATCGGGCCACGCCGGGGCGAGGTGCACCGCGACGCGGCCACCGAACGAGTGGCCGATGACGACCACAGGGGTGGCCATCTCGGCGACGACTGGCTCGAGGGCGCGCGCATACTCCGCGCTGCCCCAAGCGGACGGCGGTGCCGGTGATGCTCCGAAGCCGGGAAGGTCGACCGCGACCGCGTCGAGCCCATCGAGCACCTGACGGAAGTCGGAGCGGTCGCGTCGCCAGCCGTGCAGCGCGAGGACTCGAGGTGGGTTCGCGCCATAGGCATCCCCGAAGATCGTTCCGTCGGCGAATGCCCGCAGCACGGGCGGCACGCTATGCGGCCACGGGCTCCGCCCTATGCGGCCACGGGCTCCGCCCTATGCGAGCACGGGCGGCACGCTAGGCGAGCACGGTGTGGGGATCGACGTAGGGGAGCGAAAGCGACTCTGCGACCGCGGGGTTCGTCACCTGTCCGCGAGCGGTGTTCAGGCCATGTGCGAGGGCCGGGTCTTCGATCGCCTCGAGCGCGCCACTCAGGGCGACCTCGAGCACGTAGGGGAGCGTCGCGTTCGTGAGCGCGTAGGTGGACGTGTAGGGCACGGCCCCTGGCATGTTGCCGACGGCGTAGTGGATGACGCCGTGCATCTCATAGACGGGATCGTTGTGGGTGGTCTCGTGCGTGGTCTCGATGCACCCGCCCTGATCGACCGCGACGTCGACGATGACCGCGCCGGGCCGCATCGCGCGCACCATCGCGTCGCTGACCACGACCGGCGCGCGGAGCCCGGCGACGAGCACTGCGCCGATCACGAGGTCGGCCTCGGCCACCGCGCGCTCGACTGCCCCTCGGTTCGAGGCAAGGGTGATGATGCGGCCACGGTGGATCTGGTCGACGAAGCGAAGGCGGTCGAGGTTCTTGTCGAGGAGCATGACCTCGGCCTCCATGCCTGCTGCGATCCACGCCGAGTTCCAGCCGACGTTCCCGGCGCCGAGCACGACGACGCGAGCGGGGCGCACTCCCGGCGCGCCGCCGAGGAGCACGCCACGACCACCGTTCTGGCGTTCGAGGTAGTGCGCTCCCGCCTGCGTCGCGAGCCGTCCCGCGACTTCGCTCATCGGCGCGAGCAACGGCAGCGCCCCTCCCGGGAGCTGCACGGTCTCGTACGCGATCGCGGTCGTGCCTGCGGAGAGCAGTGCTTTCGCCACCTCGGGATACGCCGCGAGGTGGAGGTAGGTGACGAGGGTGAGGTCGTCTCGCAGGAATGCGAACTCGGACTCCTGAGGCTCCTTCACCTTCACGACCATCTGCTGGGCCCAGGCATCCTCCGCACTCGAGACGATCGTCGCCCCGGCGGCGCGGTAGTCCGCGTCGGCGATGGCGGAGTCCGCTCCTGCGCCGGCCTGGATGAACACCGCGACGCCCGCGTTCTCGAGCTCGCGCACGCCGTCGGGCGTCATCGCGACGCGGTGCTCCGCAGTCTTGATCTCCTTCGGCACTCCGACGGTCAACGTCATGTCAAGAGGCTCCCTGTCACGATGCACGCTGTCACGATGCACCCCAGGCGTAGGTCTGCTTCTGGATGCGCAAGTAGATGAATGTCTCGGTCGTGCGCACTCCTGGCAGCGCTCGGAGCCGATCGTTCACGAGGTCGAGCAAGCGCTCGTCGTCTTCGACGACCGCCTCGACGAGGAGGTCGAACGAACCGGCGGTGACCACGACGTACGCGACCTCGGCGATCGCACTGATCTTGTCCGCGAGCGCCGTGAGGTCGCCTTCTGCGGTGACCCCGATCATCGCCATGCGCCGGTAGCCGAGCCGCAGCGGGTCAGTGACGGCGACGACCTGCATGACGCCCGCTTCGAGCAACCGCTGCACGCGCTGGCGCACCGCGGCCTCGGACAACCCGACAGCGGCGCTCAGCTTCGTATACGGAGCGCGGCCATCGGCCTGCAGCTGTTCGATGATGGCGCGGTCGACCTTGTCGAGTCCGGGCCGCGCGCGCGGGCTCCTGGCCACGTCAGGACGTCTTGATCATCACGTGCTTCAGCTCGGTGTACGCCTCGATCGCGTACACCGACATGTCCTTGCCGACGCCTGACTGCTTGAAGCCTCCGTGCGGCATCTCGGAGACGAGGGGGCCGTGGTCGTTGACCCAGACGGTGCCGAACTGGAGCGCGTTGCTCACCCGCATCGCTCGCCCGATGTCGCGAGTCCACACGCTCGCGGCGAGCCCGTAGTCGACGCCGTTCGCCCAGGCGATCGCTTGGGCTTCGTCGGCGAACCTCTGCACGGTCACGACGGGCCCGAACACCTCGCGTTGGATGATCTCGGAGTCCTGCGCGACATCAGTGACCACGCTCGGCTCGTAGAAGAACCCTGCGCCCTGTGTCGCGGCGCCGCCCGTCACGATCGTGGCGCCGCCCGCCTTGGCTCGATCCACGAAGCCGGACACTCGCTCACGTTGCTCTGCAGAGATCACCGGCCCGAGCTCGGTGCCTGGGTCGGTCGGGCTTCCGACGGTCAGGCTTTTCGCTGCGGCGGCCAGCTCGCTCACGAAGTCGTCGTAGATGCCGGCGCCGGTGATGACACGCGTCGCGGCGGTGCAATCCTGGCCTGCGTTGAAGTACCCGAAGAGGCGCACGCCGGCGACGACCGCTTCGAGGTCGGCATCGTCGAACACGACCACAGGAGCCTTCCCGCCGAGCTCGAGGTGCACGCGCTTCAGGGTGTCGGCCGCAGCGCGCATGATCGCCTTTCCGGTCGTGACCTCACCGGTGAGCGAGACGATCGCGACGTTCGGATGAGCCACGAGCGCCGCGCCGCAGTGCTCACCGTCGCCGGTGATCACGTTCAGCACGCCCGGCGGGAAGATGTCGGCGGCGAGCTCGGCCATCTTCAGGGCGGTGAGCGGGGTGAGCTCGGACGGCTTCAAGACGACGGTGTTGCCCGCGGCCAGGGCGGGGCCGATCTTCCAGGCCGCCATCATCAGCGGGTAGTTCCACGGGGCGATCGAGGCGACGACGCCGAGGGGCTCGCGCCGCAGGATCGACGTGTAGCCGCTGAGGTACTCGCCCGGAGCTTGGGTCGTGAAGCTCCGCGCACCGGCGCCGAAGTAGCGCAGGTTGTCGGCGAGGAAGCCGATCTCATCGGGCACGGCGGCGATCGGCTTGCCGACGTTGCGGCTCTCGATCGCGACGAGGTCGTCCGCGTGCTCCTCGAGCCGATCGGCGAGCTGCTGGAGCGCGGCGGCCCGTTGGCCCGGCGCGGTCGCTGCCCATCCGGCGAATGCCTCGGCTGCGGCGGCCACGGCCGAGTCGACGTCGGCTGCGTTCGACGACGCGACGTCGGTGATCACCTCGCCGGTCGCGGGGTCGAGCACCGGATCGGTACCACCACCTCGCGACTCCTGCCATCGACCCCCTATGAAGTTTTGGGCGATGAAGTTCTGGGGCGTGCTGCTCGTCATCGCGCGATCTTGGGTGCCTGACGCGCGGTGCGCAAGGGATTCCATCGGCTTCACACACTCTCAACGTGGAATCCCTTGCCCGAGAAAGGCATGGCTGCGTAGGTTCGACGCTGCATGGGTCGAGCGCTGCTGTTTCGCAACGGAACGGTCCTCACTGCAGACCCTGGGCACCCGGTCGCGACGGCGGTCGCCATCGATGACGGGGTCATCGTGGCGCTCGACGACGACGCGCTCGAGCACCGCGCACGCGGCGCGGCCGAGTTCGACCTCGCTGGCGGGTGCCTCGTGCCCGGCTTCCGCGACGGCCACGCCCATCCGCTGTGGGGCGGCATCGAGCTCGGCCAGGTGCCGCTGGTCGGCGCGACGTCGTTGGACGATCTGGTCGAGCGCGTGCGCTCCTATGCCCAAGCCCATCCCGAGCTCGACTGGATCGAGGGCGGGGGATACGACCCTTGGTTGCTGCCGCGCGGCGTGGGCGACGCGACCGTGCTCGACAACGTCGTGGCTGACCGGCCCGTGGCCCTCGAGGCCAGCGACCACCACACGATGTGGGTCAACTCCGAGGCCTTGCGCCGGGCCAGAATCGACGCGAGCACCCCTGACCCCCCGCTCGGGCGCATCCTGCGTCACGGCGACGGCACGCCCGTGGGGACGCTCGTGGAATGGGAGGCGATCGCGATGATCCGCGAGCTGCTGCCCGTGCCCGGGCCGGCCGAGCAGGATGCGGGTCTCCGTCGGGCGATGGCCGCGCTGGCGCGGTGCGGCGTCACGTGGGTGCAAGAGGCGGCGAGCAGCCCGGGCGAGGCGCGGCATGTACGCCGCGCTCGCTCGCGAGGGTGGTCTCACGACACGCACGAACATCGCGTTTCGTGCCGAGCCCCGGCGCTGGGCTCGCGATCGGCCTCGCTATGTCGCGTCGCGGGCCGAGCTCGCCAGCGACCCCGAGACGAGCGATCTCGTGCGCGCCGGCACCGTGAAGTTCTTCGCGGATGGGGTCATCGAGATGGGCACGGGTTTCCTCGTCGAGCCCTACAGCGACGCGCCCCACACCTGCGGCCTGCCCAACTGGTCACCCGCCGAGCTCGCGGAGGCGGTCGCCGCGTTCGATACGGATGGCTTCCAGATCCACATCCACGCGATCGGCGACGGTGGCGTGCGGATGGCGCTCGACGCGATCGAGGATGCAGTGAACCGCAACGGTCCCCGCGACCGCCGGCCCGTCATCGCGCACACGCAGCTCGTGCAGCCCGCGGACCGCGGGCGCTTCGCCCGGCTGGGAGTGATCGCGAACTTCGAGCCGCTGTGGGCGTGCCTCGATCCGACGATGGAGGAGCTCACGATCCCGCGGCTCGGGCCCGAGCGGTCCGCGCTCCAGTACCCGATCGCGACGATCGCGGACACCGGCGCGCGGATCAGCTTCGGCAGCGATTGGCCGGTGTCGTCGATGCACCCTCTCCACGGCCTCGCGGTCGCGGTCACTCGTCAGAACAAGGACGGGAAGCCCGACACGGGATGGCTCCCGGAGGAACGGCTCCCGATCGCGCAGGCACTGGCTGCCTACACTTCCGGCACCGCGTATCAGGGCTTCGAGAACGACACGGGGGGAGCGATCGTCGTGGGCAAGCGTGCCGACCTCTGCGCGCTGTCGGCCGACATCAGCGCGATCGCCGGTCGTGAGGTCGCCGACGTTGCGGTGATGGGCACATGGACCGGTGGCCGGGAGGTGCACACCGCGTGAGCGAGATGAGCACAGCGTGACCGGCGAGCGCGGCTCCGTCGAGCTCACCAACGTCACCAAGCGGTTCGGGACCACGATCGCGGTCGACACCATCAACCTCGACGTGCAGGCCGGCGAGTTCCTCGCGCTGCTCGGGCCGAGCGGTTGCGGCAAGACCACCACGCTGCGGATGCTCGCTGGCTTCGAGCAGCCCGACGAGGGGTTCATCCGCATTTCGGGCCAGTACGTGCAGGGCGTGCCCCCACACAAGCGCGACGTGAACACGGTGTTCCAGAACTACGCGCTGTTTCCGCACATGACCGTCGCCGAGAACGTCGCGTACGGCCTGCGCCAGAAGGGTGTCGACAAGGGCGAGACGAAGCGACGGGTCGGCGAGTCGCTCGAGATGGTGAAGATGACGCCACTCGCGCGCCGCAAGCCTCGCCAGCTCTCCGGCGGCCAGCAGCAACGCGTCGCCCTCGCCCGCGCCCTCGTCAACAAGCCGTCTGTGCTCCTGCTCGACGAACCGCTCGGCGCCCTCGACCGCAAGCTCAGGCAGGAGATGCAGATCGAGCTCAAGCTGCTCCAGTCGCAAGTCGGGATCACATTCATCTTCGTCACGCACGACCAAGAAGAGGCGCTGTCGATGTCAGACCGGATCGTCGTGATGCTCGACGGTCACGTCGAGCAGGCGGCCGACCCCGACACCATCTACGACCAGCCGGCGTCCGCGTTCGTCGCCGGCTTCATCGGGCAGCAGAACTTTCTTCCCGGCACCGTGAAGGGCGACGGCCACGAGCTCGCGGGCGAAGGTTTCACCGTGATCGCGGGCCGTGCCGCTCCCGATGCGACGCCCGGCACCCCCGGCATCGCGGCGGTACGCCCCGAGGCAGTGAGCCTCGCGCTCGAGGTGCCTGATCAATCAGTCAACGCGGTGCGCGGCAAGCTGGCCGGCGTCTCCCATCTCGGTGACCTCATCCAGTACGTGGTGATCACCGCGGCGGGTCACGAGATGCTGAGCCGTCAGCCGCGCCACGAGGCGCCCCGCCTGGATCTGGCTGCCGACGTGTGGTGCCGTTGGGACATCGACCGCGTGCAGGTGTTCGGGGGAGACCAGTCGCACCTCGTGATGGCCGACCCGGCAGTCTGACCCGCCCACCAAACCGACAGGAGACTCCTGTGGCTGACGATCGCATCAAGATCCTCGCCCCACCCAAGGCCGCGCATCGCCTCGGCACCGACCTGACACGCCGGCGTCTCCTCAGCATGGGCGCCGCGGGGCTCGCGGGCCTGGTCGTCGCGCCTGGCGTGCTCGCCGCGTGCGGCGGCGACGACAGCGGCGGCAGCGCCGGCGGCACAGGCGGCGGTGGGTCGGGCGGTGGTGGCAACCACAAGCTCAACCTCTTCACGTGGGCCGAGTACCACGCGCAAGACAACCTCGATCGCTTCGGCAACGTCACCGTGACCGTCTACAACTCGAACGAAGAGGCGATCGCGAAGCTTCAGGCATCGAAGGGCACGAGTGGGTTCGACGTGATCATCCCGACCGGTGCGTACATCCCGCAGATGGCCGCCGACGATCTGATCATCCCGCTCGACAAGTCGAAGCTGACGAACGTCGGCAACCTCGACCCCATCTACCTCAACCAGACGTGGGACCCGGACAACAAGTACACGATCCCGAAGGACTGGGGCACGACCGGTTGGATCTACGACAACTCGGTCATCAAGACTCCGCTGAAGACCTGGCAGGACTTCCTCGACGCCGCGACGGGTCCGGCGAGCGGACAGACGTCGGTGCTCGACGCCGCGCCCGACCTCACCGGCATCTACTTCTGGGCGAACGGCATCGACTGGACGACGACCGACACGAAGGACCTCGACGCGTGCGAGAACTACATCGTGAACACTCTCGCCCCTCACGTGAAGGCGTTCGACTCGTACCCGGGCATCAACCTGACCCAGGGCAACTACGTGCTCTCACAGGTGTGGAACGGTGATGCGCGCCAGGGCCTTCTCGCGGTCGACGACCCCTCCAAGTACACCTGGGGCCTCGGCGGGCCGACGACCGAGCTCTGGATGGACAACTACGCGATCGTGAAGGACGCACCGAACCTCGACTCCGCGTACGCGTTCATCGACTTCATGCTCGTGCCCGACAACTCGGTCATCGACCTCGAGTTCCACGGCTACAACACCGGCCTGAAGGACATCGAGGGCTTGCTCCCCGCCGACCTGCAGTTCAAGGACCTGATCTTCTTCACCCCGGACGAGGTCAAGACGATGCAGGCGGGCGCGGTGAACGAGGCGCAGGACCGCCTGGTCGACATCTACAACAAAGCGAAGGCGAAGGCCGGAGCGTGATGGGCACGGCGAGGGCGAAGGCCGGAGCGTGATGGGCACGGCGAAGGCGAAGGCCGGAGCGTGAGGGGCACGGCGAAGGCCGGCGCGTAGCGATGACCGCCACGTCGACGACGCCCGTCTCGGCGGAGCAGCACAGCGCGCCTCCGCCCCGTCGTCGCCGTCTGCGCATGCCCAAGTTCGCCCTCGCGCTGCCGTCGTGGGTTTGGTACTTGGGCTTCTTCGTCGTCCCGGTGATGGTGATCGTCTGGTACAGCTTCGGCTACAAGCCGCCGGTCAACTCAGGACGAGGAGCGATCGCGACCGATCACCTGTCGCTGCAGAACTACCGCGACGCGCTGTCCGACACGTTCTTCAAGACGTTCCAGAACACGTTCCGTGTCGCCGTCATCGGCACAGCCCTGTGTTTGCTCATCGGGTTCCCCGTCGCGTACTTCATCGCGGTGAAGGTGCCGCCCAAGTGGCGAGGCCTGATGCTGGGGCTCGTCATCGTGCCCTTCTGGACGAGCTTTCTGATCCGCACGATCGCGTGGCGCATCGTGCTCGCACCAGAGGGGTTCTTCTCGCACTGGCTGCAGACCATGGGCTTTCGGCACACGCCGATCCGCTTCCTCGACACGCGCGAGGCAGTGCAGTTGGGCGTCGTCTACAACTACATGCCGCTGATGATCTTCCCGCTCTTCGTCGCGCTCGATCGGCTCGATGGCGCGCTGCGCGAGGCGAGCAAAGACCTCGGCGCGAACCGGCTGAGGACGTTCACTCAGGTCACCTTGCCTCTCGCGATGCCCGGCGTCGTCGCAGGCCTGCTGCTGGTCTTCATCCCCCTCGCCGGTGACTACATCACGGCCAGCGTGCTCGGCGGAGCGAAGGGCAACATGGCCGGCGCGCTGGTCGCGACCCAGTTCCTCGCCGCTCAGAACTGGGCGCTCGGATCGGCGATGGCGGTGTTGCTGATCTTCGTCATCCTCGGCACGATCGCGATCGCGGCGGTCGTGGCATTGATCATTCGCGCGGTGATGCGCAAGGCACGAGGGATCGACGTCGCACCCGCGGTGGCACCGGCATGACCGCGATCGCCGTGACCCCGCCGCCCACGAAGCGGCGCCGCATCGACTTCCTGTCGATCGGTCTCGGCATCTGGACCGTGATCGTCCTCATCTTCTTGTTCCTTCCGATCGGGTTCATCGTCGCTCACTCGTTCGACAAAGGGAAGGCACTGCTCGTCTGGCAGGGCTTCAGCACGAAGTGGTACCACGAGCTGTTCAAGAACCAGCCGTTGCTGCAGGCGATCCGCAACTCGCTGAAGGTCGCAGTCGGCAGCACCCTCATCGCCGTGGTGCTCGGTGCGTTCGCGGGCATCGCGCTCGCGCGGCGTGGCGGCAAGTGGGCGACCGGGTTCATGGCGATCGTGTTCCTCATCCTCGTGACTCCTGAGATCGTCGACGCGATCGCGTTGCTCATCTGGTTCGTGCGGATCGGCGGGCCGTTCGCGAGCGGCCTCACGTTCCTCAACGCCGGCCTGGTGCGTCTCTTCGTGGGTCACTCCTTGTTCAGCTCCGCGGTCGTGACACTCATCGTGCGCGCCCGCCTGCAGGGCCTCGACGAGTCGTTGGAGGAAGCTGCAGCCGACCTCGGCGCGACGCCGTCTCGCGCGTTCCGCCAGATCACGTTGCCGCTCATGGCCCCGGCCCTCCTCGCCGGCGCCCTCCTCGCGTTCACGTTCAGCCTCGACAACACGATCGTCTCGACGTTCGTGAGCACCGCGGGGTCGACGACCCTCCCGGTGTACGTCTTCTCCTCCGTGCGCTCGGTGATCAAGCCCGACATCGCGGCCGCGGCGACCCTCATGCTGCTGCTCACGCTGTTCGCGCTGGGCGCGGTGGCGTTCGTGCTCCGGAGGGGCGGAGAGTCAGCCGGCGACGTCGCCGCGACGCTCACCGGCAACTGAGCGAGCCGGTAGCCTGGCCCGACCATGCCAAGTAGCAGCGCTCCGCGCATCGCTCTCGCGCCGGACTCTGCTCCGGCGTGGATGTCGGAGGCGATCACCGAGGGCGGCGGCCTCGTGAGCCCGCTCGCCGAAGCGAAGGCACTTGTGTGGGGCGCACCCGCGAAGCCCGACGCGCTGGTCGAAGTGCTCGAGCGAGCACCCCACCTCGAGTGGATCCAGCTGCCCTGGGCCGGCATCGAGCCCTACATCGACGTGATCGACGACGACCGCATCTGGACGTGCGCCAAAGGCGTGTACGCGGAGCCGGTCGCCGAGCTCGCGCTCACGCTCGCGCTGGCGGGGTTGCGAGGGGTCTCGACCTACGCGAGGGCGTCGCGTTGGGAGGGGCCGTCAGGCATGAACTTGCAGGGCGGGCGGGTGACGATCCTGGGCGGCGGTGGCATCGCCGAGGTGCTCCTGTCGTTGCTGGCGCCGTTCGACGCGCACGTGACTGTCGTACGCAATCACGTGCGTCCGATGGACGGTGCGGACGTCGTCGTCGAGAGCGAGCACCTCCACGACACGTTGCCGGGTGCAGACCTCGTCGTCGTGGCGCTCGCCCTCACCCCGGACACCGAAGGGATCATCAGCGGCGACGAGCTACGACTCATGGAGCCTCACGCGTGGCTCGTGAACGTCGCACGAGGCCGTCACGTGGTCACCGATGACCTCGTCAAGGCGCTCCAAGCCGGTGAGATCGGCGGCGCGGGCCTCGACGTCACCGAGCCCGAGCCCCTGCCCGAGGGCCATCCGCTCTGGTCGCTGCCGAACTGCATCATCACGCCCCACGTGGGCAACACGCCTGAGATGGCCAAGCCCTTGCTCGCCGAGCGGATCACGGCGAACGTGCGGCGCTGGGCCCACGGCGAGCCTCTCATCGGTCCGGTGGACCCCGCGCTCGGGTACTGAGCCGATGCTCGACGCAGGCACGCTCGCCGGCCTGCTGGCCGATGGTGACCGCCGCTCGGTGTTCGCTGCACTCGTGCTCGGCTCCTCGACGCTGGACGACGTCATGCGCGCGACAGGTCTCGACGCGAAGTCGGCCGGCCGCTCGCTCGCGAGGTTCGTCGAGACCGGGCTCGTGGAGCGTGGAGACGACGGCGCGCACCTGTTGCTCGCGCAGGCGTTCTCTCTCGCTGCCCGCGCGGCTGCGCCCTCGGCAGACACGTCCGATGACGCGGCCAACGACGCAGCCGACCCGGAGTCGGCGAAGGTGCTCCGCGCGTTCGTACGTGACGGTCGTCTGACGAGCATCCCAACCGCGCGCAGCAAGCGTCTCGTCGTCCTCGACGTGCTGGCCCAGGAGTTCGAGCCCGGTCAGCGCTACAGCGAGCCGATGGTCAACCTGATGCTCGGCAAGTGGCACGCGGACACTGCGGCCCTCCGCCGCTACCTCGTCGACGAAGGCTTCCTCGATCGAGAGAGCGGCGTGTACTGGCGCGTGGGAGGCACGGTCACGACGTGACCCAGGTGGGGAAGCTCCCCGCCGACATCGCAGTGACGGAACGGAAACGCTTCAAAGGGAACTCTCAGGCATCCGGCAGGCGTTTCTTCTCGAACGCTCCGACAATCCCTTCATCGTGACATCCGGCCGTGAACGTGGGCGGCCCCGACTTCGTAGGTTGGTGCATGCGCAAGCTGTGGATCGTCCTCGGCATCGTTCTCGTCGTGGTGGTCGGCGGGTTCGTCGCCGTCTACCTCGCGTTCTTCAACAACGACTCACCGCCGCCGCTCACGTTGAGCAGCACGGGCACGACCATCGCGGGCGCTCCCGCGACAGATGGGTCGTCCGATGCTTCGTCGGCCCCGTCGTCGGGTGACGCCAGCAACACGACCGCTTTGCCGGCGACATCGGGTGAGGCCGTGTCCGCGAGCACCCTGGCGGGCACGTGGACCGCAGCAGAAAGCTCGATCGCGGGCTACCGAGTCCGCGAGAAGCTCGCCCAGCTGCCTGCGAAGAGTGACGCGGTCGGCCGCACCCACGACGTGAAGGGCACCGTGACGATCGACGGCGCGGGCGACGCGTTCACCGTGTCCGCAGCCGACCTCACCGTCGACGTCACGACCCTCGTGAGCGACAGCGATCGCCGCGACGGGCAGATCAAGCACCGCGGCCTCGAAACCAGCACGTACCCGACCGCGACGTTCAAGCTGACCCAGCCCGTCGCCATCCCCGCCGAGGCGCTCTCGGGTTCTCCGGTGACCGTGCAGGCGACCGGCGACATGACGATCCACGGAGTCACGAAGTCGGTGACGATCCCGCTGCAGACTCAGATCAACGGCAGCCAGCTCGAGGTCGTCGGCTCGCTCACCTTCCCGATGTCTGACTTCGGCATGGAGGCGCCGACCATCGCGGGCATCGTCGACGTCGAGCCGAACGCGACGCTCGAGTTCCAGCTCTTCCTGGCGAAGTAGCCGGGCAGGCAGGGGCTCACCTCGGCGGTACCGTTCGGGGTCTGACCCACTACGAACGACTCGGTGTCGCCCCGACAGCGTCGGAGGGCGAGATCCGCGACGCTTATCGGCGCCGCGCCCGTGCGCTTCACCCCGACCGGCACGGGGGAGACAGCCCCGCCGCGCAGCGCAAGGCGTCCACCGACATGGCCGCCGTCAACGAGGCGTGGCGCGTCCTCGGTGATCCGAGCCGCCGCCATCAGTACGACCGGGCCCAGGTCGAGCGGGCGTCGCCCGCAGCCGCGGCAGCCGCGGCGCCGCGCCGCGCGCCGATGCCCGACCCGGAAGAAACGTTCTCCGATCACACCGACGACGTCGTCTCACGGGCGATGCGAGGCGCGCCCCTCATCGCGATGCTCGTCGTCCTCCTGCTGATCTTCGTCGTCACCGCGTTCGCTGCTCGGGGCGCGCACAACTCGCGCAGTGGCTCGACGTCACCCAACGGGCTCGTGGAGGTCGGCTCGTGCGTGCTCGTGGCGACCGGCGAGCCCGTGGCGCCTGTGCCATGCAGTGAACCTCACGACGGCCGCGCCGCGGCGATCGTGCCCCTCGACCTGTCGTGCCCGGCGAACACCGAGTACTACGTCGCGCCGGGCGGCCGAGCGCGGGTCTGCGTCGCGATGGAGCACAACCCATGAGAGCCACTGGTGTCGATCACATCGTGCTCACCGTTGCCGACGTCGAGCGCACGCTCGACTGGTACGAGGGGCACCTCGGGCTCGAACCGTTGCGCGTCGACGAGTGGCGCAAGGGCGACGCGCCGTTCCCGTCGCTCCGGGTGAACGACTCGATGATCATCGACGTGATCGTCGGTCCTCGCGTCGGGGAGAACGTCGATCACATCTGCCTGCTCGTCGACACGGACGACCTCGACGCGCTCGCCGCGTCGGGGAGGTTCGATGTCGTCGGCGGCCCGAGCCGGTTGTGGGGTGCGCGTGGATACGGGCAAGGCCTCTATGTGCGCGACCCGGACGGCAACGTCCTCGAGCTGCGCCACTACTAGGGTCGGCCGCGATGGACTTCCGCACCGAGTCACTCGCGGATCTCGCTGCTCGCGTGCGAGCGAAGCACATCTCGTCGCGAGAGCTGACGAGCCACGCGCTCGCACGCATCGATGCGCTGAACCCTCAGGTCAACGCATTCGTCGCGGTCGATGGGGAGCGCGCCCTCGCCCAAGCGGCGGTGATCGACGAGCGCATCGCGCGAGGCGAGGACCCGGGTCCCCTCGCAGGCATTCCGATCGGCGTCAAGGACCTCGAGGACGCGGAGGGGTTCGTCACGACGCACGGCTCGCCGTTGCATGCCGACGACGCGCCCGCCGCGGGCGACAGCATCCTCGTGGCGAGGCTGAAGGCGAAGGGCTGCGTCGTCCTCGGCAAGACCAACACACCCGAGTTCGGATGGAAGGGCGACACGCAGAACGAGGTGTTCGGCGCGACCCGTAACCCGTGGGACCTGTCGCGGTCGGCAGGTGGGTCGTCGGGAGGCACGGGCGCTGCGCTCGCGGCGGGGATGGTGCCGCTCGCGACCGGATCGGACGGCGGCGGCTCGATCCGCATCCCGTCGGCGATCAACGGCCTGTCGGGCTTGAAGCCCTCGCTGGGTCGCGTGCCTTCCGGCGGCGCGACGCCACCGGGCTGGGCCGGGCTCTCGACGAAGGGTCCGATGGCTCGGCGGATTCGTGACGTCGCGTACGCGCTCGAGTGCGTGGTCGGCCCCGACCAATCCGACCTCTCGTCGCTGCCGATGCCCGACCTGCCCTGGTCACGCGCGCTGAGCGACCTCGGCGCGCCGCTGAAGGTCGGGTGGTCGCCGACGCTCGGGTACGCGCCGGTCGACAAGCAGGTGCTCGAAGTGTGCGAGCGGGCGGTGCGGGTGCTCGAAGGCCTCGGCACCGAGATCGTCGAGATCCCCGTCGTGTTCGACGAGGATCCGATCCGCCACTTCCTCACGATCGCGAACGTCGGCACGCTCGTCGCGGTCGCGCCGTATCGCGACTCACCCGCATTCGAACGGATCGATCCCGGCCTCGCGCAGTCGATCGAGTGGGCCGAGAGCAACGTGACGGCCGTTGCCTTCAAGCTCGCCCAAGACGCGTGCCATCTGCTCAACCTCAGGCTGGTCGAGGCATTGCGCGGCGTGAGCTTCCTGATCACGCCGGCGACCGCCGCGGTCACACCGCTCCAAGGCGAGGTCGGTGTCATCAACGGCAACCCCGACGCGAACTGGGTGCGGTTCACCTATCCGTTCAACCTCACGCGGTCGCCCGCCGGCGTCGTCAACGCCGGCTACTCCGCGACGGGACTTCCGATCGGGCTGCAGGTGATCGGGCCGCAACACGCCGACGTCGGCGTGCTCCGACTGCTCGCGGTGCTCGAAGATCATCTCGCCGACGACCGGCTCGCGGCGGTTGCCTGAGCCATGGCTGTCGATCTCGCGTGGCTCGAGGAGCGGCTTCAGCTCTGGGCTGAGGCGCACTACGGCGAGCACGCGCGCGCCACCGGGCTCGAGGCGATGCCAGGTCATGCCGGGCTGAGCTTCGGCTTCACGGTCGAGCACGGCGAGGCTCGCGACGAGCTCGTGATGCGGGTGCCGCCCAAGGGCGTACGTCGCAAGGGCAACACCGATGTCATCCGCCAGGTGCCATTGCTGCAGGCGCTGCACGCCGACGGTGTGCGCGTGCCGCCGATGCGCTGGTGGAGTGAAGACGAGCAGTGGTTCGACGTGCCGTACTTCATGGTCGACCGGCTACCGGGCCGCACCTTCGCGTTCCGCGATCCTGCGGTGCAGCCCGACCCCACGGTGGTGCGGTCGGTCTTCGAGCAGGCGGTCGACGCGCTCGTCACGATCCACCAGTTCGACTGGCGAACCCGCCTCGCGGACTGGGAGCAGCCACGCCGGCTCGCGGACGAGGTCGCGTACTGGGACCCGATCCTCCAGAAGGCCGCCGAGCCGGGCTGGATCGCGATGGGTGAGGAGGTGCGCGACCTGCTCGTGGCGTCCCTGCCCGTCGACGCGCCCATCGGCCTCTTCCACGGTGACTTCCAGACGTCGAACCTGCTCTTCGACGACGGTGTGCTCGTGGCCGTGCTCGATTGGGAGATCTCCGGCATCGGCGGGCAGCGGCTCGACATCGGCTGGCTTCTCATGATGAACGACCCGCAGAGCTGGTACGACGCCGGCAGCTTCGCGGGGGGCCCCGACCTCGGTGCGCTCGAGGCGCGCTACGAGGAAGGCATGGGCACGACTGTCGGCGACATTGGGTGGTATCGGGCGCTCTCGGGGTATCGGTTCGGAGTGATCAGCGGCCTGAACGTGATGCTGCACCGCACCGGCAAGCGGCACGACCCGGAGTGGGAGCGCATCGCGCTGTCGGTGCCGTTCCTCTTCGGGCGGGCGCGCGACTTGCTCAAGGGAGCGACGTGAGCGGCGCCGCCTCGCCTCTCGCGCCTCTTGCTCCTTGGGCGCTCGCGGGCGAGTCGATCGTCGGGCTCGCGCGATGGCAGGGCGCGCCACCGGTGTTCCCGGTCGGGCTCACCCGCATGCCGGGGCCGACGCTCGTCGCCGCGACGCGTTACACCGACTCGCCGGTCGGCGCGTTCGTCGAGCTGATCATCGGCCATCCGGCGCGGCTCGGGTTGCGGTTCGGATGGATGATCAGCGAGTCGATCGTCACTGCGGAAGACGCGCGGATCGGCGGCCGTCTCAACTGGGGCTTCCCATCCGAGCGCGCCGATCTCCGCTGGGAGGTCGACGGCCACACGCGTGCGCTCGTGTGGCCATCCCGGGGGTTCTCGATGCGGGGCGAGCCGAAGGGCATGCCGCTTCCGTGGCTCGTGCCCGTGCGCGCGCTCCAACGCCGAAGCGACGGTTGCATGATCGTCCCCGGTCACCAACGGGGGAGGGCGCGGTTCGCCCGGATCGCGATCGAGACGAAGCCGGACGATCCGCTCGCCGCGATCGTGGGCCCGCATCCCGGCGCGATGGTGTCGGGGCTACGCGCCATCGTGCACCCCGCGCGGGCGCCGCTCGGCCCGCTGAAGTCGCTCGTTGCCCCGCTGAGGGCGCCAGAGCCTGCGGTATGGTGTGAGACCCCGAGGGCGTATAGCTCAGTTGGTTAGAGCGCGCGCTTCACACGCGCGAGGTCACAGGTTCGAGTCCTGTTACGCCCACCGTCGTTCTCGGGTGTTTGCCCTGTCCAGCTCGTGCGTCGGGTCGCCCCTCGCGGCTCAGGACACGAGTAGGACACACGAAGCCACCGCTACCGAGCCCACGGCGGCTTCGTCGAGGGCACGAGCTCACCGTTCTGATGGAACGTGAACGGGATGACGATCGCCTCGTCGAGGCGCTCGGTTCCACCGTCGCTCGCGTTGACTTCGGCGCCTGCCTCCACGCGCAGCTCGATGCCGCGGCCATCAACGTGAACGGCTCGACCCTCGTCGTGACATTGCCGCCCACCGCGTGAGACCGGGAACCCTCGTGGTTCCCGCTCGTACTTGCTCGGGTGCATCCTCGCCGAGCTCGACCGTCACGTCGAGTTCGCGGCCGTGGTCGATCAGGATCGTTGCCGGTCCTTGGTACCAGGTCCACACGAATCTCATGTTTGACCACGACAATCTCGCCACGCTCGGCGCCTAGCCGGCGCCGTTCACGTTCCGATGTGCGCGACCAGATCCCGTGGTGCTCGTCCATCTCGTCGGCGGGGCACTCCTTGCGGACAAGGACACCGGGCACAGCCGCTTTCGCTGGCCGCACGTCAGAGATGGCCGGTCGACGCGTCGCAGAGATGTCGAAGGTCTCGCGGCGGCAGGGGACCATGAGGGCTACGGTCCGGCCAGACAACCAGAGGAGGATGGCATGAGCCATCTGAGTGCAACCAAGCTGACGTTCTCACCTAAGTGGGACACGATGGACGACGACGAGAGGCTCGCCGAGCAGGTCGCGACCTATGAGATCGTCTCGAAGTGCGGCGGCGAGATCAAGGCGCAATACGTGCTGTGGAGCGACAACTGCTTGTTCGCGATCACCGACTACCCGGACGAGGTCTCCGCGATGAAGTCCCAGCAAGCGATCTCGCGGCGCGGCGCGTTCGTTCTTCAGTCCCAGCGAGCTGTGCCGCTCGAGGACGTGCTCTCGTGGCAGGACGAGGTCAAGGTCATCGCTGGGCGGTAGCGGTAAGCGAGGCCTTCGTCAGGTGCCTCGACCGGACCGCGGGGGACGGTGTCCGGTCGAGGAACCTGCGAAACACACACTAGAAAGCCCGGCCTTCACGCGAACCAAATCGACCTGAACGTGTGGCGAACACGTCGAGTCTCACCCCTGCTCGAGGGTCGGCTGGATCGTGGTGACTCGATGCCCTCGTAGGCTCGGTCACCTGATGTCGACCAGCGACCAGCGCGTCTTCACACCTCGCTTCGCGCTCGTCGTGACCGCGGGCCTCTGCTACTTCATGGCGCTCGGCATGCTGCTGCCGGTCGTGCCGGTGTTCGTCAAGCACGACCTCGGCGGCAACGACATCGCGGTCGGCGTGGTGGTGGGTGCGTTCGCGGTCGGAGCGGTGCTCATCCGGCCGTTCACCGGCCGCCTCGGCGACCGAGTGGGACGCCGCGTCCTCATCGTCGTCGGCGGCGTGATAGTCGGCTCGGCCGGCCTTCTCTACCTGCTGGCCTCGGCCGTCGTTCCGCTCGTGCTCGTGCGCGTGCTCGGTGGCGTCGGCGAGGCGGCGTTCTTCGTCGGTGCCGCGTCGATGATCACCGACCTGGCGCCCGAGTCACGACGTGGCGAAGCGATCAGCTATTGGTCGATCGCCGTCTACGGGGGCCTGGCGTTCGGGCCGCTGCTCGGCAACCTCCTCCTCGGTGACGATCACTTCGACCGCGTGTGGCTGACCTCGGCGACGCTCGCGTTCGTGGCCGGCGCGATCGGGCTCTTCACCCGCGACGTCATGACGTTCGACCCGGCGGCGCGTGACGCGCCGCGCCCGCCGCTCATCAGCCGCGCCGCGATCGCTCCGGGCACCGTCCTGTTCCTCGGGCTCATGGGTCTCGCGGGGTTCACCGAGTTCGTCCCGCTCTACGTCAAGGAGATCGGGATGAGCAACTCGAGCGGCGTGTTCCTCCTCTACGGCGGGCTGATCCTCGCGGTGCGGTTGCTCGGCGCCCGGGTGCCCGATCGCATCGGTCCGGTGAAGGCAGGCACCATCGCGACGGCGACCTCGGCCGCGGGGCTGTTGATCATGGCATCCGTCGCCGAACCGGCGGCCTTGTACGCGGGCACCGTCGTCTTCTCCATCGGGATGTCGTTCCTCTATCCGGCGATGCTGACGCTGGCGCTGAGCGGGCTCGCCGACAACGAGCGGGGCTCCGCCGTCGGCACCGTCAGCAGCTTCTTCGACGCGTCGCAGGGCGTCGGTGCGCTGCTTCTCGGCGTAGTCGCCGCGCTCGCTGGCTATCGCGGCGCGTTCGTAGCCGGTGCAGTGCTCGGGGTCGCCGCGCTCGTGCTGCTTCGCACGACCGACGTCGCGCGCTCCACGCACCCGTCGACCCCGCCGCCGCGGCGTTCGCGCGAGGGGCAGTCGAGCCCGACCTGCCCTGACATGATGACGCGTCATGCGCGCACTCGATCCGCCGATGTACCGCGCCGTCGAGCTCGCGTGGGAGTCGTTCCGCGCCGGCAGCCTCGGAATCGGCGCGGTGATCACGCTCTACGGCGAGATCGCCGCGACCGGCCGGAACCGCCTCGCCGAGAACGATCCCGGGGACGACGTGCTCGCAGGCTCGTCGCTCGCTCATGCCGAGATGAACGCGCTCGCGAAGCTGCGTTGGGGTGCGAGCCCTTCGGGCCTCCAGCTCTGGACGACGCTGCAGCCGTGCCTGCAATGCCTCGGTGCGATCAGGCTGAGCCCCGTGCGCCATGTGCACGCGCTCGCGCCCGACCCCTTGTTCCGTGGGGTCGAGCGCGCGCGCGAGCTGAACGAGTTCATCGGACGTGACTGGCCGACTTTCATCGAGCTCGAAGTCGACGAGTGGTCGGCGTTCTCGCTGCTCTTGCAGACGCACGTCACCACTTTCTGGGGAGTGACGGTGCCCGGCTGGAACGAGGCGTTGCCGTCGGTGAAGGCCCTCGCCGTCGAGCTTGTCGGGAGCGGCGAGCTGCTCGAGCTCGCGGCAGCCGGGGCCACCATCGACGAGGTGGGGGACCAGCTCGGCGCACGTCTCGCGGGCTGCCTCCCCGACGTGGTAGCGATCGCGGCGATGTAGGGCATCCGGCGCGCGCCTGAGCGCGCGGGGTACAACGGTCATCTCTGGACTTGGAGGGAGTCCATGCAGAGGCCGGTTGGTGTCGTGGTCACGCTCGGTCTGATCGGGGCCGCGCTGATTGCCTTCGCGTCGCCCGCAGCCGCGCGCGGCAGATGCGCGGACTACGCGACGCAGGAAGCCGCGCAGGCCGACTTGCCGTCCTACCCGAGCCTCGACGGCGACCACGACGGCATCGCGTGCGAGACGCTTCCCCACGCGACTCGGACCGTCACCGTCACGGTGATCCAGGCGCCGTGCGTGACCGACCCGACCGCCTCCGTCACGCGCCTGTACCTCGCGTACTTTCTCCGCCAACCCGACCCTGCGGGGCTCGCCTTCTGGGTCGATCGTTGCAACCGGAACATCTCGAGCCTCGTCGACATCTCAGACGCGTTCGCCGGCTCGCCCGAGTTCACTCAGCGCTACGGCGCCCTCGGCAGCGTCGCGTTCGTCACGCTCGTGTACCACAACGTCCTCGACCGCGATCCCGACGCAGGCGGGCTGAAGGCATCGGTCGACTTCCTGGGCCGTGGCGCGCGCAGAGGCGAGGTGATGCTCGGGTTCTCCGAGTCTCCTGAGTTCATCGCGAAGTCCGAAGGCGCAGAGCTTGCAAGCCTCACGGTTGCATCGCCCCTCAGTGGGGCGACTTACTCGCGCGCGCAGTTCGGGGACGGCTGGATCGACGCCGACCACGACGGATGCGACACCCGAGAGGAGGTGCTCATCGCAGAGTCGATCGAGCCTCCGGTCGTGTCGCGCATCGGCGGCTGTGCCGTGGCGTCGGGACGCTGGCTCGATCCGTACACAGGGACCACGTACACCTCGCCCGGCGAGCTCGACATCGATCATGTCGTCCCGCTCGCGGACGCCTGGGTCTCAGGCGCGTCGACGTGGTCGTCGCAGCAGCGCATCTCGTTCGCGAACGACCTCGAGGCCCCCGAGCTGGTCGCCGTGAGCTTCGTGGTGAACCGGTCGAAGGGCGATCGGAGCCCCGACGAGTGGAAGCCGCCGAACCAAGGCGACTGGTGCGTCTACGCCAAGGCCTGGGTCTCGGTGAAGGTGAAGTGGCACCTGACGATCACCGCGGCGGAGAAGGCCGCGCTGGCATCGATGCTCTTTGGCTGTCCCTCGTAGCCACAATGGGTGGGTGCACGACGACCTGATCGAGTCGGGACGGCGCCGGCTCGTCGTCGTCGCCGGGCTCGGCATCGTGATGCTCGCGCTCTTCCTCGCGATCCTGTTCTTCCCGTTCACGCTCGCCGTGGGCGCGCTCGCAACGCTGCTCGGCGGGTCGTGGGGCTACGGATGGAAGCTGGTCGGGTTGAGCTTCGGCGTCGCGTTCCTGTTTGCGCTCGCGATCGTCGGGGTCGGCTTCGTGTGGATGTTCCGCCACGCCGAGCGGGTGCTGCTCACGCCGATGCAGGCGTTTCCTCGCCCATTCTCCGGGCGAGTGACCGCGCTGCCGCCGCCCGGCGCGCCAGTGGGGGAGCACAAGCGCGTGCGCGAGCTGCTCGACGGACTGAGCATCGCGGCTGGAGTGCTCCCGCCGTCTTGCGGTGTCCTGCGCGACCCGGCCCCGAACTGCCTCACGATCGGGCGCAAGCCGGCGACTGCGTGGGTCGTCGTCACGACCGGTCTCGTCGAGAGCCTGACCAAGGACGAGCTCGAGGCGGTGCTCGCCTACGAGATCGGCCGGATCGCGGTGCTCGAGGTCTCGCTCGACACGGCTGTCTACGCGTGCACGGCTCGCGTGTTCGAGCTGTGGGGAGCGCCGTTCGCCGGCTTCGGGCACGACAGCTTCCTGCTGATCCCGGTGAGCATCGTCACCGCGCCACTCGCGTTCGGAGGCGTGCTCTTGCGGCGCCACGTCTTGCGGAGCCGGGCCAAGCTGAGCGACGGCCTCGCGGTTCGCTACTGCCGCAACCCTTCGGCACTCCTGTCCGCGCTCAGAAAGATCGACGCCGACCCGCGCACCGTTCGGGTTGCGTCGCTCGACGACGCGCACCTCTGGCTGCAGTATCCGCACACGAGGCTCTCGCGCGCCTTCTTCGGATCGCGACGGATCCTGCGTCAGAGAATTCGACGGCTGGAGGCGATCACGCCCGGGTCAGAATGAGCGTGTGCTGACCGAAGTGCGATCGCGCGACGAGCTCGTACGGCAGCTTGCCTCCAAGCACGAGCGCAACGCCGTGATCAAGGCCCTGGTCGGAGGGCTGACTGCCACCGAGCTGCGCTGCGTGCAGGTCGACGAAGCCACGATCGGCGCGCTCGCACGAGGTCTCGCCGATCCGAACCCGGTCGTGCGTTGGTGGTGCGTGCAGCTTCTCGACCACGTGCCCGACCAGCGGGCGATCGACCTGATCGTGCCGTTGCTCGACGATCCCGTGCCGCGCGTGAGGCGCAACGCGGTGCACGCGCTCGGCTGTGCGGCGTGCAAGCCGACTGTAGACATCTGCCTCTCGCCCGAGACCCGAGCGCGCGTGCGGCAGCTGGCCGAGTCCGATCCCAACGGCAAGGTGCGCGACGAAGCGAGCAGACTGCTCGCATGACTGATCCCAAGCCGATCCTCGACCTCGTCGACGTCGTCACCGAAGACTTCGAAGCGACCGTCGCGTTCTACAAGGCCCTCGGAGCGAAGGTCGAGGCAAGCGGCGGCGGAGAGCACGAGATCTGGCATGCGGACGTCAAGTTCCCGAACGGCGCGTCGTTGCACATCGACAACGTCGCCCTCGCGGCGACGTACAACGCGGCCTGGCGGAGGGAGGGCGGCAGCAGCAGCGTGGTGATCGGGTTCTCGGTCGCGTCGCGCGACGCGGTCGATCACCTCTACCGCACGCTCACCGAGGACGAGGGGTACGACGGGCGCCAGGTGCCCTACGACGCGTTCTGGGGCGCGCGCTACGCGATCGTGGCCGACCCGAATGGCATCGACGTCGGGATCATGAGCCCGATCGACGCGTCGCTGCGCGCGATGGCCGCCTGGGCCCTCGCCCGCCGAGTGACCCTCGACAAGTACGCGAAGCTCGAGATCGAGCGCCGCTTCCGGCTCGATGGGGTGCCGCCCGAGGCGTCCGACCCCGTCGAGATCACCGATCGCTACCTCGAGGGTGGCCACCTCCGTCTGCGCTGCGTCCGCGCTCCCGGGCAACCGGCCACCTACAAGCTCGGGCACAAGCACCGGCCCGATCCGGCTGATCCCCTCGTCGTGCTGCACACCTCGCTCTACCTGACCGAAGCGGAGCATTCGATGCTCGAGCAGCTCCCCGGACATCTGCTGCGCAAGACGCGCTTGCGGATGGATCTCGACGGCCGCGCCGCACTCGTCGATGTCTTCCACGGCCCACACGAGGGGTTGGTCCTGCTGGAGGTGGGGTTCGGTGCCGATGAGGACCCTCGTGCATTCGTGCCTCCAGCGTGGGTCGGCCCCGAGACAGATCTCTCCGGCGGCGACCTCGCCTAGCCAACTCTCAGGAATTTCAAAGAACGGGCACCGGACCGGCTTACGGGACGTTCCTACCCTCGCAGCCATGAGAGTCGCGCCGTGATCACCCTCGACCGCCCGTCCGCCGACGACGGCTCTGTCGCGTCGCGAGACGACTCGCACGATCGCGTCCCTCCTGAACGAGCGCCTTGGGAGCGTCCCGTCCTCGTGGTGCTCCTTGTCGCGACCGGAGTCCTCTATCTGTGGGGGTTGGGCGCGTCGGGGTGGGCGAACTCCTTCTACTCGGCTGCCGCGCAAGCAGGGTCGCAGAGCTGGAAGGCGTGGTTCTTCGGATCGTTCGACGCTGCGAGCTCGATCACCGTCGACAAGCCGCCCGCGTCGCTCTGGATCATGGGCCTCTCGGTGCGGGTGTTCGGCCTCAGCTCGTGGAGCATCCTCGTGCCCCAAGCGCTGATGGGCGTCGCGACCGTCGCCGTCGTGTACGCCGCAGTGCGTCGCAAGCTCTCTGCAGCCGCGGGTCTCATTGCGGGTGCCGTGATGGCGACGACACCAGTCGCCGCGCTCATGTTCAGGTTCAACAACCCCGACGCGCTGCTCGTGCTCCTCATGACGCTCGCCGCGTACACGACGTTGCGCGGCGATCGACGACGGCCGGCGGAGATGGATCGTCGCGACAGGAGCGCTGATCGGCTTCGGATTCCTCACCAAGCAGCTGCAGGTCCTGCTCGTGGTACCGCCGCTCGGCCTCGCGTACTTGATCGCGGCACCGCCGAAGCTCGGACGCCGCGTGGTCGACTTGCTGATCGCGCTCGCGTCGATGATCGTCTCGGCGGGCTGGTGGATCGCGGCCGTGATGTTCACGCCGGTCGGCTCACGCCCCTTCATCGGGGGCTCGCAGCACAACAGCATCCTCGAGCTCACGCTCGGCTACAACGGCTTCGGCCGGCTGACGGGTGCGGAGACCGGCAGCGTCGGCGCCAGTGTGTGGGGCCGCACGGGTCTCACGCGGATGTTCGACGGAGTGATCGGCGGTCAGGTGGCGTGGCTGATGCCCGCGGCGTTGCTCTTCACGGTCGTCGGCTTGTGGATGACTCGCCGTGCGCCGCGCACCGACTCGACCCGTGCCTCGATCATCGTGTGGGGCGGGTGGCTCGTCGTCACCGCGCTCGTGTTCAGCCTGATGAAGGGGATCTTCCACGAGTACTACACGGTGGCTCTCGCGCCGGCGATCGCCGCGCTCGTGGGCATCGGGGCGCACCTCGTGTGGAACCACCGACGATCGCTCTTCGCGCGCGCTGTCGGCGCCGCCGCGGTCCTCGTCACCGCGTTCTGGTCGTCGGCCTTGCTCGCGCGCGCTCCCGGTTGGAACGCATGGCTGCGACCGGTCATCACGGTCGGGGCGGTCATCACGGCGGGGGCGATGTTGCTCGGGCCGCGGGTCGCTCGGGGGAAGGTCTTCGCGGCCGCGGCGATCAGCGGCGTGGTCGTCTCGCTCTTGGGATCGACCGCGTGGGCGGTGCAGACCGCGGCGACACCGCACGCGGGCTCGATCGTCATCGCTGGGCCCGGCGTGCTCGGTGGTCGAGTCGGCTTCGGCCGCGTGCCGTTCCCCGGTGGCAATCGAGGTGGTCAGCCCGGCGGCAATCGCAACGGCCTCAATCGCAACGGGGGCTTCCCGGGAGGCGGCTTCCCGGGAGGCGGCGGTCGACCCGCGCCCGGATCGTTGCCTGGAGCCGGAGCCTTCGGACCAGTCCCCAACGGCGCGGTGTTCGGCGGAGGCTTCGGTGGCGCTCCCACAGGCGGCCTGTTGAGCGCGTCCCGTCCGAGCACCGAGCTCGTGCAGACGCTGCTCGCCGGGAGCGACCAGTACGAGTGGGTCGCGGCGACGATCGGCTCGGATCCGGCCTCGGGCTACCAGCTCGCGACGCAGAAGCCAGTCATGCCGATCGGAGGCTTCAACGGGTCGGACCCGTCTCCGACCCTCGCGCAGTTCGAGCAGTACGTCGCGGCGGGGAAGATCCACTACTTCATCCCGAGCGGCGGCTTCGGACGCCAGAACGGTGGGAGCGATCAAGCCCGCGAGATCACGAGCTGGGTCGAGGAGAACTTCAGTCCGACGCAGGTCGACGGCGTGACCCTCTTTGACCTCTCCGCCTGAGCGGGGTCACGCCGTCGATCCGGGGACCGGTCACGACATGCCGGTCAGGACGTGGTCGTGGGCGCCGCAGCGGGAGCGGGGCACTTGTCGCCGAGGCCCGAGGCGAGCTTTGCGGTGTACTCCTTCAGCTCGCTGGAGCGCTTCTGCAGCCGCGTGATCAGGTCGGCGACCTTCGCCGCCTTGTCGGGATCGGACTGCGCGAGCTGCGTCTGCTTGGCCTGCAGCTTCGTGATGCGAGCATCGAGCTGGGTCTGCCACTTCTCGAGGAAGGTGAGCAGGCGGTTGGCCCGAGCGCACCTGCGATCGTGGACTTGCTGCTGTTGCTGCGCAGACGGAGCCGAGGGTGTCGTGGTGCCCGAGCTCGTCTCCGCCGAGACGACGGTCGCGCTGCCGACGGCGAGGATGCCGACGACGGCGAGACCGGCGATGAGCTTGCGGATCATGGGTGGATCTCCTGGTCGAGGGGTCGGGGGATGTCTCCGATGATCGCCGGTGCCTGTGAGGGAATTGTGATGCGCTCGTGAACGTGTTGCCAGCCGCCCGCTGGCGTGACGTTGAAGTGCTGCGATGCTGGGGAGGTGGATGTCACCGCCGATCTCGCGGCTCCGTGCTCGCCTGACGAGCTCATGGCCTGGGTCGACGACCTCGAGCGCTACCCACAGTGGCTCGCGATCGTGACGTCGGCGTCACCGGCCCCCGCAGTCGACGGCGATGCCGGCCCGGCGTGGCTGGTGGACCTCCGCGGGCGTCTCGGCCCGCTGGCCCGTTCCAAGCGGCTCCGCATGGTGCGGACCCAGCTCACGAACGACCGGGCGGTCTTCGATCGGCGGGAGGCGGACGGCAAGACCCATTCGCCGTGGGTGCTCGAGGCCACCGTCACCCCGACCGACGAGGGAAGCCGGCTCGTCATGCACCTCCACTACGGCGGATCGTTGTGGGGCCCGGTCCTCGAGCGGATGCTCGGTGACGAGATCGAGGAGAGCCGCCCTCGCCTGCTCGCCTGCCTCGACGCGAGCTGATCCCGAGCACTTCAGCCGGGGAGGGCGCGGGCACTCCACCGGTCGTCGCGCTTGTCGAGGCTCAGCGACATCGCGAAGCACTCCGACAGCGTCGACGCGGTCAGTGCCTCGTCGATCGGTCCGGACGCCACGGCTCGCCCTCGACGCAGGAGCAACGCATGGGTGAAGCCCCGCGGGATCTCGTCGACGTGGTGGGTGACGAGGATGATGGGCGGGCTCGCCTCGTGCTCCGCCAGGTCGCCGAGCCTCGCGACGAGATCCTCGCGGGCACCGAGGTCGAGCCCCGCGGCCGGCTCGTCGAGGATCAACAGCTCCGGATCGGCCATCAGCGTGCGCGCGAGCTGCACCTTCTGTTGCTCGCCACTCGAGAGCGTCCCGAACATGCGTCCCGCGAAGTCGCGCATGCCGAACCGGTCGAGCATCGAGAGTGCGCGAGCCCGATCGTCGTCGGTGTAGGTGTGCCACCACGGCTCGAGCGCGGCATTCCGCGCGGTCATCACCACGTCGATCACCTCGAGCTCCCGTCGCAGCATCGCAGCCATCGACGCGCTCGCGATCCCGATGCGCGGGCGCACCTTGCGGATGTCGACGCGCCCGAGCACCGCGCCGAGCACGCACACCTCGCCGCGTGAGGGGTGCAGGTACAGCGAGACGATGCGGACGAGGGTCGTCTTCCCCGATCCGTTGGGCCCGAGCACGACCCATCGTTCGCCGGCGTCGACTCGCCATTCGAGCCGATCGAGCGCGAGCTTGCCGTCGAAGACGACGCTGATCTCCCGCAGGTCGACTGCCGCGCCTGCCGCGTCGGTCACGGTGCGGCGATGGGCAGCTCGAGCAGGTGCGGACGTCCTGCCTCGAGCGCAGCAGCGACCGCGTCGCCGACGTCGTCCGCCTTTTCGACCAACGTGGCATCGACACCCATCGAGCGCGCGAGGCCAACGAAGTCGACCGGCGGTTCGTCGATGTCCATCGCGACCATCCGTCCGGACTGCACGCTGTCGCGGCCCATGCCTCGCAGGTAGCCCTTGAGGATCAGGTACTGGCGGTTGTTGACGACTGCAAACACCACAGGCAGCTGCTCGTGCGCCGCCGTCCAGAGCGCCTGCGGCGAGTACATGGCCGAGCCGTCACCGACGACGCAGAGCACGGGCTCTCGGTCGCGACCGAGCGAGACGCCGAGCGCCGCGGGCATCCCCCAACCGAGCCCGCCTCCCTTGCAGAAGAAGTAGTGGCCCGGCTCGGTCGAGTGATGGAAGCCGCGCACGTAGAAGCCGGTCGTGATGGCTTCGTCCACGACCGTGGTGTTCGGGGGCAGCGCACGCACGAGCGCGTGCCCCGCGGCCATCGGGTCCATCGGCACCGTCGAATAGCGCGAGAGCGCGGTCTCCTCGAGCCGCGTGGATCTCCTGGTTGCGCTTCGCACCGCTCGATGCCATGGCGTCGGCGGCGGCACGCGCATCGATACCTGACGTCACGAGCGGCCGCAATGCCGCGAGCGTTGCCTTCGGGTCGCCGAGGACGCCGAGGCGCGTCGGATAGGTGCGGCCGAGTCGCGAGGCGTCAGGCGAGATGTGCAGGAGCTCGACGCTGTCGGGCACGGCCGGGCCCGGCGTGTACGGGTAGACCATGAACGTGTGCCCGCCCACTGCGAGCACACGGCGGAACGGCGCGAGCGCGGCGCTGATGGCAGCTGCCGCGGGTGCGAGCATGCCGGCGTAGAGCGGGTGCGCGGGTGGGAACACCGACGTCGAGTGAAGCGGTGCGCCGAACACAGGCGCGCCGAGGGCCTCGGCCGAGCGCGACCAGCTCGGGCACCCCTCCCGAGGCCGAGACTTCGTCGCCGGCGACGATCGCGAGCGACCCCACCGGCGTGTCAGTGAGCAACGCGGCGAGCTCGTCGATCGCCGACGGCACCACGCGGCGTTCGATCTCGGACCGATCGGGCACCGTCAGGTCGCCTTCGGCATCGAGCATCGACATCGGCAGCGAGACGAACACGGGGCCGGCCGGAGACGACGCCGCGTCGTGGAAGGCGCGGCGCATGATCGTGCCGAGCTCGTCGACGCTGCGCACCTCGTGCACCCACTTCGAGACCGGGCGAGCGAGTCCCACGAGATCACCGGAGAGCAGCGGGTCGGTGACGATGTGGCGCCAATCCTGCTGCCCCGCGGTCACGACGAGAGGAGAGCCGTTCGCGACGGCATTCGTGAGGTTCCCGATCGCGTTGCCGAGACCGGCGGACGTGTGCAAGTTCAAGAACGCGGGGCGTCCGGTCGACTGCGCGTAGCCGTCTGCCATCGCGACCGCGGTCGCCTCCTGCAGGGCGAGGACGTAGTCGAAGTCGGCGCCCCCGGGCCCCGCCAGCGCATCGATGAGCGGCAGCTCGGTGCTGCCGGGATTGCCGAAGAGGTGTCGCACGCCCTCGGTGCGCAGCACCTCGAGGAGCACCTCGCGTCCGTCTCGCGCTCGTGTCGCCACGGACGCCACCGTAACCGTCGGTCAGCGGGCGGGTCCGCCCCCGTTCGTGCTGCCGTTCCCGTTCGTCGTCGCGCCGTGACCGTTGCCGTTGCCGTTCGTGCTCGCACCGCGGCCGCTCATGTGCCGCTGCCAGGTCTCGAACATCGCGGCGTACTGCCCGCGCTGCGCGAGCAGCTCCGCGTGCGACCCGAGCTCGATCACCTCGCCGTCGTCGACCACCGCGATGCGGTCGGCGCGCATCGCCGTCGCGAGCCGGTGGGCGATCAGGATCGCAGTGCGGCCCTCGAGCAGCGCGTCGAGACCGTGCTCGACCTGCGCCTCGCTGCGCAGATCGAGGTTCGCGGTGGCCTCGTCGAGCACGAGCACGCGTGGGCGCGCGAGGAACGCCCGCGTCAACGCGAGCAGCTGTCGTTCGCCCGACGACAGGGTCGCGCCGCGCTCGTGGACGAGGGTGTCGAGGCCCTGGGGAAGGCGATCGATCAGCTCGTCGAGGCCGACGGCGCGGCAGGCCTCGTCGACCTCCTCGTCGGTGGCGTCAGGACGCGCGAACGTCACGTTCGACCGCACCGAGCCCGCGAAGAGGAACGCCTCTTGCGGCACGACGCCCAGCTGCCGGCGCAGCGATTCGAGCGTGACCTCGCGCAGGTCGTGTCCGTCGATCGAGACGGTGCCTTCAGTTGGGTCGTAGAACCGGGTGACGAGCTTCGCGATCGTCGACTTGCCGGCGCCGGTCGCGCCGACGAGCGCAAACGTCTCTCCCGGCGCGATGTCGAGCGTGACGTCGTGCAGCACTGCCTGTCCGGTCGTGTAGCCGAACGACACGTGGTCGAGGACGACGTGGCCGGCGATCGGGGGCAGGTCGATGGCGTCGGCCCGCTCGGGCACGCTCGGCTCGGTCGCGAGGAGCTCCTGCAGCTTGTCGACGGCCGCCTGACCGGACTGGTACGTCGTGTACAGCTGCACGAGCTGCTGGATCGGGGCGAAGAAGGCCGCGAGGTAGAGCACGAACGCAGTGAGCTGACCGATCGTGAGAGTTCCCTGCAGCACCATGTTGCCGCCGACCAGCAAGATGACGGCCTGGCCGGTGGCGCCGATCAGATCGGTCGCCGGGCCGTAGACCGCGCTCACCCGCGCCGTGTACTGGTTGGCGCCCCGGTACTCGCCGACGATGTTGCGGTGCTGCTGCACGTTGTGGCGACGACGGTTGTGCGCAGAGATGATGCGGATGCCCGAGAGGCTCTCCTGCAGGTCCGCGAGCACCTCGGCGATGCGCTCACGCACCCGCGTGTAGCCGCGGTCCGACGCCTTCCGGTACCAGACCGTCGCGATCGTCATCGTCGGGACCACAAGGAGCACGGTGATCGCGGCCAGCGCGGGATTCAGCAGGAACAGGATGACCGTGACGATCACCATCGTGAGCGCTTGGACCGCGAGGTTCACGATGCCGTCCTGGAACAGCTGGCTCAGCGCTTCGATGTCGCTCGTCATGCGGGTCATCACTCGACCCGCCTTCTCCCCGGTGAAGAAGTCCATGGACAGCCGTTGCAGGTGGGCAAAGACGCGCACTCGGAGGTCGTAGAGCAGCGCCTCGCCGACCTTGCCTGTCCATGCGACCCGAAAGCCGCTCGCGATCATGCTGATGATGACGCTGATCGCATACAGCACCGCAGTGACGACGAGCACCTGTGTCGACTTGGCGAGGATGCCCTTGTCGATCGCGCGCTGGGTCAGCAACGGACCGGCCTGCATCGTCAGCGTCTCGACGAGCACGAGCGCGAACGCGCCAGTCATCGCGGGCTTGCGGGTCGCGAGGAAGCGACGCAGCGTGAACGGCGCCGTCTTCTCCTCGACCTGCGTGAACGGGACGTGCGCGCGTGGGTGCTCGGGCTCGGTCTCGAGGATGGCCTCGACTCGGTCCGCGAGCTCGGTCGGCACTCCCGCGAAGGGCAGTCCGGCCGCAGCACTCGACGCGACCGCGCTCGGGCCGCCGAAGCCCCCTGATGCGCCACCCCAGGCCATCAGTCGCCTCCGGTGGTCGCGAGCTGATCGAGCGTCGTCGTCTCGGTGTCGTCGGTGGCGCCGGTGTCGTGCTCGGCCCGAGCGAGCACCTCGACGTAGCGCGGCTCGCTGGCCATGAGCTCGGCGTGCGTGCCGTCGGCGACGACCCGGCCGCCCTCGATGAGCACGACGCGGTCGGCGAGGCTGATCGTCGACAGCCGGTGCGCGATGACGAGCGTGGTGCGGCCAGACAGCAGAGCCCTGAGCGCGTCGTGGATGTGCTCTTCGACCTGCACGTCGACGGCGCTGGTCGCGTCGTCGAGGACCAGGACCGGAGGGTTGGCCAGCAAGGTGCGGGCGATCGCGATCCGCTGACGTTGCCCTCCGGACAGGTCGTAGCCGCGCTCGCCGATGATGGTGTCGTAGCCATCGGGCAGGTCGTCGATGAACTCGTCGGCGTGGGCCGACCGTGCGGCCGCCTGCACGTCGTCGAGTGACGCGTCGGGACGGGCGTAGGCGATGTTGTCGCGAATCGACACTGAGAAGAGGAAGGGCTCGTCGAGCACGACTGCCACGTTCGCTCGCAGGCTGTGCACGGTGAGGTCGCGGACGTCGTGCCCGTCGATGAGCACCTCGCCGCCGTCGACGTCGTAGAACCGGGGGAGGAGTCGGGCGACCGTCGACTTCCCGCTGCCCGTGCGCCCGACGATCGCAACGGTCTCGCCCGCCCGCACGTGCAGGTCGAAGTGCGAGAGGACGGGCTCGTGAGTCTCCGCTCCCGGCCGGTGGTAGGCGAACGTGACGTCGCGGAGCTCGACTTCGCCCTTGGGTGCGACGAGGTCGACGGCTCCCGGCCGATCGACGATGTCTGCGGGCTCGTCGAGGATCTCGTAGATCCGCTCGGCCGAGGCCGCCGCACGCTGGCCGAGCATCGTGATCATCCCGAGGATGCGGAAGGGGGCCTGGAGCATCACCACATAGCTGTTGAACGCGACGATCGCGCCAACGGTGATCACTCCGTCGATGGCGAGCCACCCGCCGTACAGCAGCACCGCCGCGAGGCCGAGACGAGGGAGGTTCTCCATGAGGGGCGCGTAGCGAGCCCGGGTCATCGAGGTCTTCACCGAGGCCCATCGCACCCGCTGTGCAGCGTTGGCGAGCTCGTCGACCTGGGCTTGCTCGGCTGCGAACGATCTCACGACGCGCACGCCGTTCACGTTCTCGTCGACGATCGTCGCGACGTCGGCCATCCGCGATTGCACGATCCACGAGAGTGGGAACGTCTGGTTCCGCATCTTGACGCCGGCGATGTACACGAACGGGATCGTGGCGAGCGCGACGAGAGTCAGGCCGACATGGATCGTGAACATGAAGACCAGTGCGACGGCGAAGCTCACGAGGTTGAGCGCGACAAGCGGCGCGAAGGTCAGGAACATCTGCACCGATCGGATGTCTGAGTTCGCCCGCGAGATCAGCTGACCCGACTGCACACGGTCGTAGAACGAGAACGACATCCGAGTGAGGTGCTCGAACACGGTGACCCGCAGGTCGTACTCGAGCCGGTATGCGATGCCGTAGAGCGACGTGCGATACGCGTAGGTGAGGATCGCGCGGAAGACGGCGAGCCCGAGCAGGATCCAGACGTAGGGCGCGAGCGACGAGGTGCGTGCGATCAGCGCGTCGTCGATCGCGTTCATCGTCACGCGCGGGATGAGGATCGCGGCGATCAGCGAGAGGAGCGCCGCCAGGAGCGATCCGAAGAAGGCAGGCTTGTCCGAGAGGAGCAGCGGCAACATCCGCCGCCACCACACGCTGTGGCGCTCGGGGCTCGGCCGCGCGCTCGGCGGGCCCGACCGCGCGACGACGCCGAGCGGCTCGTAGGGGGACCAGTCTTCGAGCGGTGCGCTCACGTGCGGCTGACTGCCGCACTCCGGGCGGCCGCCAACGCCCGCCCCCAGAGGACGAGCCCGCTCACCGCGGTGGTCGCCTCCGCGGCGTCGAGGTGCGAGGTGATCTCGGTGAGCCGTTCGGACACGACGACGTCAGCACGCTCGAGGGCACGCCGGCCCGCGGGGGTGAGGCGGTGGTGCACCTTGCGCCGGTCGTTCTCGTCTCCCAGTCGCTCGACGTAGCCCTTCGCCACGAGGCCGTCGACGACGACGGTGATCGTGGGCCGGCTGACAGCCAGCGTGCCCGCGAGGGTCGAGGCGCCGGCGGCACCTTCGGACAGGAACACCATCACGCGGTACTGGGGCATGCTCAGGTCGACCGCATCGAGCGCGAGCTCGACCTGCTTGGCCAGGCGCGCCGCCGCTCGCGCCGCGTTCTCCCAGTCCACGGCGGCGATTCGGGCTCGTTCGATGCTCACATCATTAGGTTACAAAACTTCTTCGCCGGGCGGCAGGTCCTGCCTCGCGCCTACCCTTGCCGCCCATCGCGCGCCGTCGAGCCTCCTGGCTCCTCCTCGCCTGCACCCTGATCGGGGCGTTCTCCGGGCTGTCGGTGACCCCTGCTGCAGCGGACGACGTCGCAAACGCGCAGAAGCGAGCGAACGCGGCGGCCCAGAAGCTCGCGCAGGCGAACACCGATCTGGCCCAGATCGAGGACGACATCGTCAAGGTCGAGGCCGACCAGAAGGCGACCGAGGCCGAGGTGGCGGGGCTGCGTTCGGCGGTGCAGGAGACCGTGGTCCGCAGCTACATCCACGCTGGCGGCTCTGATCTGCCATTCCTCCTCGGCGGCGACCTGAACGCCGAGGTGCGCGCCAACGCGTACGCCCGGTTCGTGACGATGGGGTCGTTCGACCAGATCGATCGGTACCGCGCCCTCGAGGCCGACCTCGACTCGGGGGCTGCTCTGCTGGCCGACCGCAAGGCCGCGCAGGCCGCGGCAGTGGAGCAGCTGAACACGAAGCGGACCTCGGTGCTGAAGGAGCTCGCGCATCTGCAGGAGCTGCAGCGCAAGCGCGCACAGGCGGCAGCCGCGCAGCGGGCAGCTGCGGCGGCTTCGGCCGCAGCCGCCTCGCGTCGCACCTCGACTTCACGCGGTGCCGCGCCGCAGATCATGGGCGGCTCGTGGCTGTGTCCGGTCGCGGGCGCGCACACGTTCGGCAACGACTACGGCGACTCGCGCTCAGGAGGGCGCCACCACGCCGGCAACGACATCCTCGCGACGAGGGGCACGCCGATCGTCGCCCCGGTCGCGGGCACGGTCACGTTCCGTAGCGTCTCGCTGGGCGGTCGCTCGTTCTTCCTCGAGGGCGTCGATGGCAACGAGTACTTCGGCACTCATCTCTCGGGATACGCGGGCAGCGCCCGCTCAGTGGGCGCGGGCGAGGTGATCGGCTATGTCGGCGACGACGGCAACGCTCGCGGCACCCCGCACCTGCACTTCGAGATCCACCCCGGCCACCACGGCACGATCAACCCGTACCCGACGCTGAGCGCGCACTGCTAGAGGCCAGGCAACCCGAACCGCTAGGCGCCGAGCTTGGCGCAGGCGGGCACCGTCTTGAACGCGGTGTTCAACGCGGGGTCGTTGTACTTCGTCTGGAGCGCGTTGAAGCTCGCGGTGAAGCTGCCCTGCGAGTTCGTGATCTCGTTGCCGAGCTGAGTGGCCGCCTGGCTGAACGCCTGCGGATCGTTGGTCGGGAGCTGCTGCGCTTTGGTGACGGCGCCCTCGAACGTCTGCTTGACCGGGGAGAGCGCTTGTACGAGATCGGCGGAGAGCTGCTGTCCGCTCGCCACGGCGGGAGCCCCGGCTGCTTGCACCGAGCTGATCATCGTGTCGGTGAGCGCGACGGCGTCCTGCATGAACTTCACGAGCAGGTCGCGACCCGCGCCGAGGTCGCTGATGCCCTGCACGTCCTGATTGAGCTTCGTCCCGTTGGCGTTGATGCCGCTGAGCCACGTGTTGACCGCGCCGCACACGCCGCCCGCCCATGTCTCGATGGGGACGTCGCCGACCGGGCCACCCGAGGTGGGAGCACCACCCGAAGTCGCAGCGCCGCCAGTGCCCGACGCGGACGAAGCGGTTGCACCGCCGGTCGTCGCCGCCGACGAGCTCGAGTCGCCGCCGCCGCCACACGCTGCGAGACCGACGCTGCCGACACCGAGGACGAGGACGAGCGCGAGGCGAGAGCCGAACTTCGACATAGCCGACAAACCTAGGTCAGGCACCTATCGCGTGGTAGCCACCGTCGACGTGGATCATCTCGCCGGTCGTGGCGGGGAACCAGTCGGACATCAAGGCGACGCACGCCTTCGCCACCGCGGTCGAGTCGTTGATGTCCCACCCGAGCGGCGCGCGGTCCGCCCAGACGTCCTCGAAGCGCGAGAAGCCGGGGATCGACTTCGCGGCCAGCGTGCGGATCGGCCCCGCCGCGATCAGGTTCACTCGGATGCGCTGGCCGCCGAGCTCGCGGGCGAGGTAGCGCGACGTGGATTCGAGCGCGGCCTTCGCGACGCCCATCCAGTCGTACGCGGGCCACGCGACAGTCGCGTCGAAGTCGAGGCCGACGAGGGAGCCGCCCTCGGTCATGAGCGGCACGAAGCAGTCGGCGAGTGCCTTCAACGAGTACGCGGACACCTGCATCGCGACGGCGACGTCGTCCCACTGCGCCTGCATGAACGTGCCGCCGAGGCACACGGCGGGCGCGAACCCGATCGCATGGAGCACACCGTCGACGCGGCCCCATCGCTCGGCGAGGTCGTTCCGCACGACATCGAGATGCTCGGGCACCGTGACGTCGAGCTCGAGCACCGGCGCAGCGGCAGGAAGCTTGCGGGCCGTGCGCTCGGTGAGCGAAAGGCCTCGGCCCGCGCCGGTGAGCACGATCTCGGCCCCCTCTTGCTGCGCGAGCTGCGCGACGCCGAACGCGAGCGATGCATCAGTGAGCACGCCTGTGACGACGATGCGCTTTCCCTCGAGAAGACCCATGGTGCCTCCGACCGTCGGTGCGGCGGCGACGTTACTGCCGGGTCGGGGGTGCGCAGCAGGTGGGGACAGCAGGGTGTGCAGCGCGGTGTGCAAGGCTGAGACGATGCGGATCGGCATCCTCGGCGGCACCGGGCCCGCAGGCACGGCGCTCGGCGCCCGTCTCGCGTCCGTCGGCTACGACGTCACGCTCGGCTCGCGCTCGAAGTATCGGGCGATGGAGGTGGTCGACGGCATCCTCGCCCACTGGCCCGACTACGACCTGGCCATCGACGCGGCCGACAACGAGGGCGCCGCAGGTGCCGACGTCGTCGTGCTGGCGACGCCGTGGGACAGCGCAGCGACGACCGCGCACGCGCTCGAGAAGCAGCTGAACGGCAAGGTCGTCGTGTCGATGGCAAACGCGCTCGTGAAGGTCGGTCACGAGTTCCAGCCGCTTGTGCCGCCGCGCGGGTCGGTGGCGGCGAGCGTGCAGGCGGCCGTACCGGGGTGCCATGTGGCCGCTGCGTTCCACCATCTTCCGGCGCGCGAGCTCGGCCATCTGGGCCAGCCGATCGAGAGCGACGTGCTCATCTGCTCCGACTTCCCTGAGGCCATCGTCGTTGTCGCCGACATCGCAGGCCGCATCCCGGGGTGTCGCCCGCTCGACGCGGGGGAGCTGTCGAACGCGACCGCGATCGAAGCGTTCACCGCGGTCCTGCTCCAGCTCAATGTGCGCTACAAGACTCGGGTCGCGCCGAGGCTGACGGGCATCAAGATCTAGTCGTGCCCATGCGCTTGTACGACACGGCCCGCAAGGCGGTCGTGCCGTTCGAACCCGGTCAGCTCGTCAGCATGTACACGTGCGGCATCACCCCGTACGACGCGACGCACCTCGGTCACGCGACGGTCTACGTCGTCTACGACGTGCTGCAGCGCCGCCTCCGTGATCTCGGCCACGACACGCATTGCGTGCGGAACATCACCGACGTCGACGATCCGTTGCTGGCGAAGGCAAAGCAGCTCGGTGTGCATTACCTCGACCTGGCCGCGGGCGAGGTGGCGCGCTTCGACAGCGACATGAAGGCGCTGAACGTGCTTCCGTGCTACAGCGAGCCGCGCGCGACGTCGGCGATCCCCGACATCAGAGGCTTCATCGGCATGGTGCTCGACCGCGGCCACGCCTATCAGGCCGGGGGAGCGGTGTACTTCGACGTGAGCTCGTTCCCCGGGTTCGGTGAGGTCAGCAGCTACTCGCGCGACGAGATGATCGAGTTCGCACGAGAGCGCGGCGGCAACGTCGACGACCCGAACAAGCGCAACCCGCTCGACTTCGTGCTGTGGCAGCCGTCGGCCGACGGTGAACCGACCTGGGAGACGATGTGGGGTCCCGGCCGACCCGGCTGGCACATCGAGTGCTCGGCGCTGGCGCTGCGCGAGCTCGGCACGACGATCGACCTGCACGGTGGCGGCGCCGACCTCATCTTCCCGCACCACGAGTGCGAGCGAGCGCAGAGCGAGGCGGCGACGGGTGAGCCGTTCGTGCGCCACTGGATGCACGTCGCGATGGTGCGGATGGACGGCGAGAAGATGTCGAAGTCGCTCGGCAACCTCGTCTTCGTGAGCGACCTGCTGAAGACGTTCGATCCGAGAGCGATCCGCCTCGGGATCATCGAGCACCACTATCGCGACTCGTGGGAGTGGGAAGAAGGCCTCATGCCCCGCGCCACCGTTCGTCTGAACGCGTGGCTCGACGCTGCCGGCCCCGGTGACCCAATCGTCGACGATCCAGTGCTCAGCGAGGTGCGCGACGCGCTTGATGACGACCTCGACACCCCTCGCGCGCTGGCCGCGATCGACGCTGCGGCAGCCGCAGGTCAGGGTGTGTCTGCCGCTGCATCGCTCCTGGGTGTCGAGCTCGCGACGGGCGATGAAGAGCCTGTGAAGACGCCATGAACTTGGCGAAGTTTCTGACCTGATGGCTTAGGCTGCGCGCATGGCTGAAGCCGGCGCCGGCAAGATGCAAGACCTGGTCCGCGCCTTCGGCGCGCCGATCCAACGCATGCTCTGGAAGGTTCAGGTCGAAGGCTTGCACCGCTTGCCGCCCCAAGGTGGCGCGATCCTCTGCCCCAACCACATCTCGTTCCTCGACTCCGCGTTCTTGATGATGACTGTGCCGCGTCGCATCAGCTTCGTCGGCAAGGCCGAGTACATGGACTCGTGGAAGACGAAGTTTCTGTTCCCCGCGATGGGCATGATCCCGATCGACCGCTCAGGGGGACGGTCGAGCGAGGCGGCGCTGACTGCCGCGGCCGACGCCCTCGAGCGGGGTCACCTCTTCGGCATCTTCCCTGAGGGCACGCGCTCGCGTGACGGGTTGTTGCACAAGGGCCACACCGGCGCGGCCCGCCTCGCGCTGACCACCGGGTGCCCACTCTTCCCAATCGGCGTGATCGGCACGGCCGACATCCAGCCGCCGGACGCAAAGATGCCGAAGCTCTTCAAGACGGCCCGCATCCGGGTCGGCCAGCCGATCGACCTCACGCGCTACAAGCGTCGTGAAGGCGATCACCTCATCTACCGCGAGCTCACCGACGAGCTGATGTACGAGATCTGCGAGCTGACCGGCCAGCAGTATGTCGATCGCTACGCGACGAAGAGGGCCGAGACGCTGCCGGCCGACGTCGCGAAGGTGCGGCTCGGCGAGCCTGTCGACCGCGAGCCCGAGCTCGCCCGCGCCGGCTGACAATGACCGCGGGGCCCAAGGGAGGTCGCCGGTAGGCTCGCGTTCCCTATGGCTGACCTCATCGACATCGTGCTTCCCGACGGCTCGACCCGACAGGTCGCCGCGGGCACGACGGCCGGAGGTCTCGCCGAGGCGATCGGGCCTCGACTCGGTCGCGACGCGGTCATCGCCGTGGTCGATGGCGCCGAGCGAGACCTCGACTGGGTGCTGGTCGACGGCAACCACGTCGAGATCGTCGTGCCCGCCTCTGACCGGGGTCGATACACACTTCGCCACTCGACCGCCCACGTGCTCGCGCAGGCGGTGCTCGACCTGTTCCCCGGGGCGACCTTCGCCATCGGGCCGCCGATCGAAGACGGCTTCTACTACGACTTCGATCTGCCCGAGGGTCGCACGTTCTCTCCCGACGACCTCGAACGCATCGACGCGCGGATGCGCGAGATCATCTCCGAGAAGCAGCCCTTCATTCGTGATGAGATCAGCGAGGCCGACGCGTCGAAGCGGTTCGCCGCGCACAAGTACAAGCTCGAGATCATCAGCGGCAAGGCCGACGACCCGACCTCGGGCACCGACGCAGGCCTCGTGCGCGTCTACGACAACCCGCCCCGCTTCTGCGACGTGTGCCGCGGCCCGCACGTGCCGCACACGGGCCGCCTCGGGCACTTCAAGCTGACCCGCGTCGCGGGCGCGTACTGGCGGGGTGACGAGCGCAACCCGATGCTCCAGCGCATCTACGGCACCGCGTGGGAGTCAGAGCAGGCGCTGAAAGAGCACCTCGTCCGCCTCGAAGAGGCCGAGAAGCGCGACCACCGCCGTCTCGGCGTCGAGCTCGACCTGTTCCACTTCCCGCCCGAGATCGGCGGCGGCCTGCCCGTCTTCCACCCCAAGGGCGGCCTCATCCGCAAGCTCATGGAGGACTACTCGCGCGCGGAGCACGAGAAGGCGGGCTACTCGTTCGTCTGGACTCCCCACATCGCGAAGTCGACCCTCTTCGAGATCTCGGGCCATCTCAGCTGGTATGCCGAGGGCATGTACCCCCCGATGGAGATGGAGGGGGCGACGTACTACCCGAAGCCGATGAACTGCCCGGGTCACATGCTCATCTACCGGTCGCAGCAGCGGTCGTACAAGGAGCTCCCGCTGCGCCTGTTCGAGTTCGGCACCGTCTACCGGTTCGAGCGCACCGGTGTGCTGCACGGCCTCACCCGCGTGCGCGGCATCACCCAAGACGACTCGCACATCTTCTGCACCCCCGAGCAGCTCGCCGACGAGCTCGCCTCCCTGCTGAAGTTCGTGTTGCGGATGCTCCGCACCTTCGGCCTCAGCGACTTCGAAGCCGAGCTCTCGACCCGGCCCGAGAAGTACGTCGGCGAGCTCGAGGAGTGGGAGGAGGCCACCGAGGCGCTGCGCTACGCGCTCGAGGTCGAAGGCCTCCCCTACACGGTCGCCGAAGGCGAGGGCGCGTTCTACGCGCCGAAGATCGACGTGCACGTGCGTGACGCGATCGGTCGCCGCTGGCAGATGTCGACATTGCAGGTCGACTTCCAGTTCCCGACTCGGTTCGACCTCGAGTTCATCGGACCCGACAATCAGCGCCACCGTCCGCGTGTCATCCACCGCGCGCTGTTCGGCTCGGTCGAGCGCTTCTTCGCGATCCTGCTCGAGCACTACGCGGGCGCGCTGCCGTTGTGGCTGTCGCCGCTGCAGGTGCGACTGCTCGGCGTCCGCGCTGATCACGACGCATACGCGGACCGCCTCGCCGACCGCATCCGTGCCGAGGGCTTCCGCACTGACTACGTCGAAGCTCACGAACCACTCGGCGCACGCATCCGCAAGGCCAAGCTCGAGAAGATCCCGTACGTGCTCGTGGTCGGTGACGACGACATGAGGGACGGCACCGTCGGCGTGAACCCGCGGGGCGGCGAGGTCGAGCGCGGCGTGCGGGTCGATGAGTTCATCGAGCGGCTGCAGGCCGAAGCCATCGCCCATCTGCTGTGACGCTCGACCGGCTCTGGGCCGAGTGGCGTTCGACCTACGTGTCGGCGATCCCACCTGGACCGCCCGCCGGCGGTTCGGTGTTCGCGCGCATCCTCGCGAGCGGCGCGCCCGACGAGCAGACCCACGTGCTGTGGCGAGGTGAGCGCTGCTTCTCGATCCTGAACGCGTATCCCTACGGCAGCGGGCACCTGCTCGTGATGCCGTACCGCGAGGTCGCCGCGCTCGAGGAGCTCAGTCCCGCCGAGCACGACGAGCTGTGGGCCGCGGTGCGCGACGCGGTGCTCGCGATCAAGGGCGCGTACTCGCCCGAAGGCGTCAACATCGGGATGAACCTCGGCCAGGCCGCGGGCGCAGGCATCCCGGGCCACCTGCATGTGCACTGCCTACCCCGGTGGCAGGGCGACACGAATTTCATGACGTCGGTCGCGGAGACGAGGGTGCTTCCGGAGAGCCTCGACGACAGCTGGCGCAAGCTCACGGCCGCCTGGCCCGACGCCACCCCGAGCGGCGTTCTCGGATGAGAAACGCGCCAGATGTGGCGCGTTCCGCATCAGAGAACGATGGGGAGCACGGCTAGCGTTCGGCCCGATGTCCGAGACCGAGCACCGGGACGAGCTTCCCGACGAGCTCGACGTCTCGTCGTTCGTCGGGCCGTACCAGTTCCCTGACAACAGCCGGCGGCGCATCCCGGGCTTCATCTACCTCGGTGTCGCCGTCGGCTGCTTCCTGCTGTGGCTCGGCTATCACGACGGCGGCGTCCTCGTGAACGACGGGTTCCTGTACGTCTCGATCTTCCTCGCGCTCGTCGGCGTGTACTGCATCACGTCGGGCTGGCATCTCGGCATCGACGAGAAGGGCGCGCTGGTCGCCGCATCGAAGGCCGTGGGCTTCCCGGTGGGGCACGCGTCCGCGCAGCTCGGGTGGCGCGGTCTGCGCAGCCGTCCGACGTGGCGCATCCTCCTCTACTCGGCGGAGGAGCCGCCGCAGCGACGGGGCTTCGTGCTCGTCGACGCGGTCGACGGCCACGTCGTCGACCACTTCACCGAGGACAACCCCGAAGACTGGACCGAAGCGAGCTAACCGCCCGGCTCGAAGAGGCAGAACGGGTGGCCGGCGGGATCGAGCATGATCCGTAGAAGGCTCGGATCGCGATCTGCGGGTTGGTGCTCGGCGACGCGGGCACCGGCCGCGACCGCATCGGCGATTGCCGCATCGAGGTCGTCCACCAGGATCTCGAAGTGCATCATCTTCCCCTGCTCGTCCGGCCGTTCCGGCCACACAGGCGGCTCGTACCACTCCTCGCCCTGGATGTTGAGGTGCACGCCGCCGGCGGGATCACCGAGCTGAAACCACTCGCCACCGCCGGCAGTGATCTCCCAGCCGAACAGCTGCGCGTAGAACTCGGCCAGCTCGCGCCCGTTCCGGCAGTCGATGCAGACACCTGTCCATTGCAACGTCACTCGACGTTCCTACCCCGAACCGCGCACCTCGCGCAGACGGCGCTCGAGGTACGCGCGCTCGGGTGCAGTGCCGGCGAGCGCGACCGCGTGCTCGTACTCGACGACAGCCTCGTCGCATCGGCCCGAGCGCCGCAGCAGGTCGGCGCGCGCGGCGTGGCGCAGGTGGTAGCCGTCGAGGTCCGCGCCGAGGTCGTCGAGCATCGCGAGCCCGACCTCGGGTCCTTCGCTCATGCCGACTGCGACCGCACGGTTGAGCGCGACAACGGGGGACGGCCACCGACTGTTGAGCACGTCGTACAGCGCCGCGATCTGCGACCAGTCGGTGTCCGCCATGGTCGAGGCCTGCGCGTGGAGCGCGGCGATCGAGGCCTGCACCTGCAGCGGACCCGGGAGGCCGCGTCGCAAGGCCGACTCGACGAGCGTCGCACCTTCCACGATGGCTTCGCGGTCCCATCGCGTGCGGTCTTGCTCCTCTAGGGGAGCGAGCAGCCCCTCGGCGTCGATTCGTGTGTCTCGCCTCGAGTGGTGGAGGAGCATGAGCGCGAGCAGCGCCTCGACCTCGGGCTCGGTGGGCAGCAGGTGGTCGAGCAGCCGCCCCAACCGGATCGCCTCGGCGCACAGCTCACGGCGCACCAGCGCGTCGCCCGCGGTCGCGCTGTAGCCCTCGTTGAACACGAGGTAGACGACCGCGAGCACCGCGTCGAGCCGATCGGGCAGCTGGTCGGGCGGAGGCACGGTGAACGGGATGCCGGCGGCTTCGACCTTGCGCTTCGCCCGCACGAGCCGCTGACCCATGGTCGACTCCGGAACGAGGAACGCACGGGCGATCGACGCGGTCGAAAGACCGGCGACGGCGCGCAACGTCAGGGCGACTTGCGCTTCCAGTGCGAGCGACGGGTGGCAGCAGAGGAAGACGAGGCGCAGCTGGTCGTCAGACACCGGGTCGAGCGCGTCGTCGGGCTCAGCGTCGAGCGCTTCGAGGGCGTGGAGTGCCGCCGCGCGCAGCGCGGTGCGTTGCGAGACCGACGCACCGCGCAGCCGATCGATCGCGCGCCGCCTCGCCGCGGTCGTGATCCAGGCTGCGGGCCGGTTGGGGATCCCGGTCGACGGCCACGACTGCACCGCGATCGCGAACGCCTCCTGCACTGCGTCCTCGGCGATCTCGAGGCTGTGGGTGACACGCACCAGCGCGCCGATGATGCGACTCCACTCCAGCCGGTAGACGGCCTCGACCGCGTGCGCGACGTCAGAGGTCGAGGCCGTCGCGGCGGGAGTCACATCACATGCCCGGGATCGACATCAGCGGGCGCACCTCGATCGAACCGAACTCGGCGCTCGGGATCTTCGCTGCGTACTCGAGCGCCTGGTCGAGGTTCTCGCAGTCGAGCACGTAGTACCCCCCGAGCACTTCCTTCGTCTCGGCGAACGGACCATCGGTGGTGAGCCTCTTGCCCTCGCGGACCCGCACCGTCGTGGCGGCAGTGGTGTCCTCGAGCGGATCGCCGGCCACGAACAGGCCCTTCTCGTTGACCTCGTTCGAGAACTCGAAGTAGCGCTTCATCTGGAGGTCGCTCTCGGGCGTTCCCCACTGCGGTCCTGCATCGGGAGCGCTGTAGATCAGCAGCATGTACTTCATCGGGTTCCTCCTCTGCGCCGCCAGGATGGCGACTCGAACCGTACGACGGCGCTGGGGGCGCGACTTCGACAGCTCGGCGCAGATTCTTCCGTTACCCGGACGGCTCGGTGAGACGCGTCGCTTGGCGCACGAGGCTGCCGGCTTCGGCGACCCCTGAGCGCAGCACGTCGATCGCCGGTGTGCCGCCTCGATCTTCCTTCCAGTCGTTGGCCGCGTAGGTGCCGATCGCAGCGACGAGCGCGTTGGCCGCGGAGGCCACGGCTTCGATCGGGTCGCCACCCGCGCGGGAAGCGGCCGAGCCTCCGAGGCGTCGTGTGGTGTCGTCGAGCACCGTGGCGACGCGCGACGCGAGATCTCGGATCGCCGACGGCGAGCGGTCGTCCGCAGGAGGCGCGACCTCGATCGCCTCCCTGAGGCGGCGCGCGAACGAGCGCGCCGCGACCACCGCGTCGGCGGGGGAGAGGTCGCTCAGTGCGCTTCGGCCTTCGGCTTCGGAAGCTTGTCGAGAAGGTGCGACGGCATGGGGTCGTAGTGGTCGTGCGTGGCGGTGAAGCGGCCGCGGCCGCCGGTCATCGATCGCAGATCGATCGCGTAGCGCATGATCTCGGACGTCGGTACGAGCGCGGTCACCTCTTGCTCGCCGCCGCCGACCGCATCGGTGCCCTGCACCCGCCCGCGGCGCGCGTTGATGTCGCCCATCACGTCGCCCTGGTACTCCGCGGGCACCGTCACCTTGAGCAGCGAGACGGGCTCGAGGACGACAGCGCCGGCCTTGGCCATCGCGTCCTTGAAACCGAGCGAACCGGCCATCTTGAAGCTCATCTCGGACGAGTCGACCGAGTGGTACTTGCCGTCGAAGCACGTGACCTTCACGTCGACGACAGGGAAGCCGTACAGGCCTCCGGTCGCCATCGTCTCCTCGATGCCCTTCTGCACCGCGGGGATGAATTGCCGCGGGATCGCGCCGCCGACGATGGCGTCGACGTACTCGAACCCGTCACCGCGGGGGAGCGGCTCGACGCGCAGCCATGCGACGCCGAACTGGCCGTGGCCGCCTGACTGCTTCTTGTACTTGCCTTCGGCTTCGGCCTGTTGCGTGATCGTCTCGCGATACGGGACCTTCACCTCGTCCGTGTCGACGTCGACGCCGAACTTCCGGTGCAGGCGCTCGAGGGCGATCGTGAGGTGGGTCTCGCCGGTGCCACGCAGCAACGTCTGCTTCGTCTCGTCGTTGCGCTCGAGCACGAGCGCCGGGTCTTCCTCCTGCAGGCGGGCGAGCGCGGAGCCGAGCTTGTCTTCGTCGGCCTGCGTACGGGCCCGGATCGCGATCGCGAGCACCGGCGGCGGCGGCTCGATGCCGGCCACGCGCACCGGCGTGCCCTTCGGCGCGAGCGTGTCGCCTGTCGCGGTCGCGGACAGCTTCGCCACCGCGGCGATGTCGCCCGCGGGGACGTTCGTGACAGGGTCCTGCTCCTTGCCACGCATCGCGAACAGCGCGTGCAGCCGCTCGTCGGAGCCCGTCCGCGGGTTCACGAGATGGTCGTCGGGCTTCACCGTGCCGGACAGCACCTTGAACAGCGAGAGCTGGCCGACGTAGGGGTCTGCGATCGTCTTGAACACGAACGCGAGCGGCTGGCCGTTCGCATCGGCAGCCACTTGGTGCTCGGATCCGGCTGCGATCACCTCGACGCCGGGACGATCCTCGGGCGAGGGTCCGATCTCGCAGATGAAGTCGGCGAGCCGGTCGATCGCGACCGCCGTGACAGCCGAACCACAGACGACAGGGAACACCGACGCCGCGGCGACGCCGACAGCGAGCGTGTGCTCGAGCTCGGCGGGGGAGGGGACGTCGCCTTCGAGGAAGCGCTCGAGCATCGCGTCGTCCGCGACCACGATGCCCTCGACGAGGTTGTCGTGCACCTCGTGCTCGAGCGCCGTGAGCTCGTCGGGGATCTCACCCTCGGTGTGCGTGCCGCCCTCGTAGAAGAAGCCCTTGTCGGTGAGCAGGTCGGCGATGCCGCGAAAGGCGGCTTCTTCACCGATTGGGAGCTCGAGCGGGGCGATGCCCGCGCCGAACTTGGTGCGCAGCTGCTCGAGCGTGCGCTGGAAGCTGGCTCGCTCACGATCGAGCTTGTTCACGAAGATCATCCGAGGGAGGGCCAGCTCCGCAGCGATCTTCCAGATCACCTCGGTCTGCACCTCGACGCCGTCGACTGCACTGACGACGAAAACGGCGAGGTCGGCCACGCGAAGAGCCGCCTGTACGTCGCCGATGAAGTCCGCGTAGCCAGGGGTGTCGATCAGGTTGACCTTGTGGCCCTCCCACTCGAACGGGGCCAGCGCGAGCGACAGGCTCAGGCTCCGCTTCTGCTCCTCGGGATCGAAGTCGGTCACCGTCGTGCCGTCTTCCACCCGCCCGGCTCGGTTGATCGCCCCGGCCCGCAGGAGCAGGGCCTCGGCCAGCGTGGTCTTGCCGGCCCCGGAGTGGCCGACGAGCGCCACGTTGCGGATCTTGGGCGTCGGATAGGTCTTCAACGAACCCCCTCGCGCGCTGACTGCTCGGGCTCCCCCGAGCCGATTGGGCGCAGCGTAGTGGCCGTTCGCGTCCGCCCGATCCGCCGAACCCGCTGGTACCCTGGCTCGGTCCCCGTCCCTGGAGCGCACATGTTCGACGGAAAGTGGCGGACCAGCTTCGAGCGTGGCTTGCAGCCCGTCGGAGCGAACATCCGCCGCACCGGCATCACCGCCGATCACCTCACGGCCTTCGGGTTGCTCACCGCCGTCGCTGCCGCGATCGCGATCGGCGCAGGCGCTCTCCGTGGTGGTCTTCTCCTGGTCATCCTCGCGGCGGTGCCCGACTTGCTCGACGGCGCGGTCGCCAAGGCGTCCGGCACCGCTTCGCGCCGCGGCGCGTTCTTCGACTCGGTCAGCGACCGATGCACCGACGCCCTGCTGTTCGGTGGTGTCGCCTGGTATCTCGCGACGGTCAACGGCGGACGCGCTGGCGATGCTGCCTCTCGCAGTCCTCGCGATGTCGCAGATCATCTCCTACGAGCGGGCGAAGGCCGAGTCGCTCGGCTTCGACGCTCGCGGCGGGATCATGGAGCGCGCCGAGCGGATCATCCTCCTCTGCTTCGGTCTGCTCTTCGACTCGTTGCTCGTCCCCGTGCTCTGGGTGATGTTGGTCCTCACGGCATTCACGGCGGTGCAGCGGTTCGTGAAGGTGTGGCGCCAGGCGAGCGCGGAGCGTCCCGCCCGTGAGCCCTCCCGCTGGCAGTCCCGCAGGGTCGCCCGTCCCACCGCGAGGGCGCGGAAGCGGGCCGAGCGCCGTCACAACGCCAAGCCCTGATCACCCTTGCCTGACAGACAGGCCGTCGTCGCCGCCTACCGGACCGGCGCCAAGCTCTCGCAAGTCCTCCCTGACTCGCTCGTCGCGCCCCGTGTCGCGACTCGCCGGCATGGGCTTCGGCCAGGCGATGCGGGGACGGCGAGACATCGTCGCCCGTCACCTCCGCCGGGTCCACGGAGAGTCGCTGAAGGGCGCCGCGCTGCGTCGCGCAGTTGACCGGTCGTTCGACTCGTATGCGCGCTACTGGGTCGAGTCCTTTCGCATCCCGGCGCTCTCGAACGTCGAGATCGCCGCGCACTTCACCCACGAAGGATTCGGGCACCTTCGCAAGGGAATCGCGGACGGCACCGGTGTCATCCTCGCTCTGCCGCACCTCGGAGGTTGGGAGTGGGCGGGACGGTGGATCGCTGACTGCGGCCTGCCGATCACGGTGATCGTCGAGCCGGTCGAGCCGCCCGAGCTGTTCGAGTGGTTCGCGGAGTACCGCCGTTCCCTCGGGATGACCGTCGTGCCGCTGGGCCCCGGCGCAGCGTCAGCCGCGATCAGGGCGCTGAAGTCCAACGGCGTGCTGTGCCTCCTCTGCGATCGCGACATCGGAGGAGGAGGCATCGAGGTCGAGTTCTTCGGTGAGCGCACGACACTGCCGGCCGGCCCCGCGACGCTCGCGCTGCGCACCGGTGCGCCGGTGCTCCCGACCGCGGTGTACTTCCGACCCGACGGCGGCCACCTCGGCAAGGTCGGTCCACCCCTCGACGCGACGCGTCACGGTTCGATGACAGAAGACCTCGCGAGAATCACGCAGGAGCTCGCGCATCGGCTCGAGGAGCTGATCCGCATCGCGCCTGACCAGTGGCATCTGCTCCAGCCGAACTGGCCGAGCGACCCCGGGTACCAGGCGCAACGCGATTAGACACGGCCTGACCTGCAGATTCACTACCGACCGCTGCTCGCCGATTCCGGCCGTTTCTCGGCATCTTGTGTCACGCGCGTGTCACGGTGTCGGTCGCGTCGGGGGATGGCGGCTGAGCCGATCGCCGGCAGTCGGGCTCAGCGAGAATCGCGAGCAGTCCGGGGGGACGGCATGGACGGCCACCACCCCAGGCCCGCTCGTCCGGGTGGGGGCTTTCCGCGCCGGTCGGAACACCCGTGGAGCCAGCCTCCTCAGAGTGGCCCGGCCGGCGCTTTGTGCGCGCCGGTCAGTAGCCGGACTGCAATATCAGCCGGTAACGGAGAAGTTGCGATCGACTAAGTCACCGCGACTGTCTGTCATTTGTGTTCTCCTGAGCACTGTTCGTGGTTCCGGCGAGGTGAAGACGGGGTACAGGATTGGCGGCTCTCCCTCCTCGCCCGACGGAGAGCCTCAGCGCCGGGCCGGCGCCGCGGAGGTGGTCGGCCTGGCGCACACACTTCGCCTGGAAGGTCGTCCTGTAGCCGGAGTGCAAGATGCAGCCGGTGCCGGAGATGACCGCGTATGACGGCGCGAAGCGGTGCGCGACCCGGCGACATACCGGTACGCCTACGTTGTGAAGTCACCGCGGCGTGGTCCTCGAGCGCTCGCTGTACCGTCCCGGCGCCCGCTCGAGAGCGTGGGCGAAGGTGAAGTGCAGCGGGTGGGCTGAGCATCTCGAACGTCGGCGCCTCACAATGGACTGACGACTGCGCCTACACGGCCTGGTCCCGCAACGACGCGGAGGACGGTGCGCCGGTTCACTCCGAACCGTGCGGCGGCGGCGGGGCACGGTCGTCGTGGGCCGGGGCACGTCCGCGACGTTCTCCCCCGACACCGCGAGCAGACCGGCGGATCGGCGCTACCAACGGTCGGCAGGACGCCAGCCACTCACGAGCATCTCCTTGAGCATCTCGTGGTTCACAATCATCTTGATCGGAAGGTCACGGTCAGTCGTGCTCGGCCCAGGTCCTCCGAACCTGCCGTCGTGGTACTCCATCCACGGCTGCCTACCTCCGCCCCCGCGCATCGAGGGGAAGTCGCTCAGCTCGGCGGGGATCGAGATGCGCCCGACTCGATCGACGAGGCTGCTACGTAGCGCGGCACCGAGTGGATAGAACACGGGCCACCGCCAATCGACGATCGCTTGCACACCCTCAGGTGTTGGAAAGTCGTCGAAGAACGGTTCCGCCATCCACACGAGATGGCCCATCGCGGCGTGGCGATGAGTGCAAAGACCGGCTGCGAAGCCACGGTCGCAGACAAGCGTGAATGCCACGCCGACGTCGCGGCTCGGGACGACCGTGTTCCACTGGTTCAAGCCATGCAGATTGCCCGGTATGCGCCTGGTCTGCATGGCCAAACCGGACGCCGCAAAGTGAAGCGGTCTACCTTACGGAGGCCGGGCGTCGGCTCCGTTTGGGAGCGGACCGGCGTGTGGCCGCCGCGTTGTTCGGGGAGCGATGAGTGCGACGAGACGCCCAGGAATGACGAGTGGCCGCGGATCGGACCGCGCTGATGGGGGGCCGATGGCGCGGCCATTCGCATCAGCATGGCGGCGTGCGCGTCTCACCGACGAGGAGCGGGTCGCCCGCGGGAAAGCGGCGCGTGGGGAGACGCCCAGGTCGACTCATGGTCGGTGGGAGCGCCCGGCTGATCGACCGGACCCGATTGCGTTGCTCGAGGAGCAGGCCGAAAGCCGTGTCGGCGAGCTTGTCCCAATCCGGCATGGGCGGATGTTGGTCTCGCCGTTCACGTTCTACCGGGGCGCCGCGCTGATCATGGCGGCCGACTTGGCGGCCACGCCGCGGTCGGGGATCACGGTGCAGCTCTGCGGTGACGCTCACCTGTCGAATTTCGGTGTGTTCGGCACTCCCGAACGCCAGATGGTGTTCGACGTCAACGACTTCGATGAGACGCTTCCCGGTCCGTGGGAGTGGGATCTCAAGCGGCTCGCGACCAGTTTCGAGGTCGGAGGACGTGATCGAGGTTTCGCCGCGGCCGATCGGCGGGCGATCGTGATGGCGGGGGTCAAGGAATATCGGCTGCGGGTGCGCCGATCGGCCGGGAGGCGGACCCTCGACGCCTGGTACGAGCACCTCGAGGTCGGGAAGCTCCTCGACCGGGTCCGCGACGAGCAGCGCCGCAAGCGTGTGGGCAAGGTCGAGGTGCGAGGTGCGGAGCGCATCGTGGCCGAGGCAAGGGCCCGCGACAGTGTGCGGGTGGTCTCCAAGCGGGCCGCCAGGATCGGCGGCGAGCTGCGTTTCCGGGCCGACCCTCCGCTCGTCGTACCCATCGAGGATCTGATCGTGCCTGGCTCGGAATGGGAGCACGCCGAGGCCTTCATCAAGAAGCTGCTCGACTCCTACCGGCGAACCCTGGCGCAGGAGCATCATCCCATCGAGGAGTTCCGCTACGTCCACGCGGCCCGCAAGGTGGTCGGGGTCGGCAGCGTCGGGACGCGTTGCTACGTCCTCCTGTTGGTCGGTCGCAACGATCGTGACCCCCTGATCCTCCAGGTGAAAGAGGCCCAGGAGTCAGTCCTAGAACGGTTTCTGGGCAAAAGCCAGTACTCCCATCACGGCCAGCGAGTGGTGGCGGGCCAACGTCTGATGCAGGCGGCCGGGGACATCTTCTTGGGCTGGCAGCGGATCAAGGGGTTCGACGGGGTGACCCGCGACTATTACGTTCGCCAGCTCCACGACTGGAAGGGCAGCGCCGACGTGGACAGCCTGCGGGTGCCGGGGGCGACCTTCTACTCCCGCATCTGCGGGGCGACCCTGGCCCGGGCGCACGCCCGTTGGGGAGACCGGATCGCGATAGCGGCATACCTGGGCAACGGCGACCACTTCGACCGGGCCATCGCGGACTTCGCCGTCGCCTACGCCGACCAGAACGAACGGGACTACGAAGCGTTCGTCGAGGCGGTGAGTTCCGGACGGCTCACCGCGCAGACCGGCGTGTAGAAGTGGCTGCTCCGCAGGTCGGCCCGCGTTGGCTTGGGTGGCTATTCGCCAGCAGTACCGGCACCAGCAGGTGAACGCCAAGCGACGGCCGGCACCGTGTGCCGATCCACCGGACGCGGTGAAACACGTCGCGGGCAGACCCCCCTCCCCCCCTCAACAGTCACGTTCTCACCCGAGACGGCGAGCAGATCGGCAGCTACGCGCTCGTTGGGTTACGGCGATATGTCTCGCAAAAATGCGGTCACTCGCCTTGAGGTAACGACAGGCCGTCTGCGTCGCGTCGCGAACTTCGGTCGAGCCATCGGACCCTTGAGGGTGTGCGCCCGCGGGATCGCCTATCCCGACTGTCAAGCGCGCTACTGCACCGTCGAGAAGTCGGTCGGCCGCCAGAACTCGTTTCGGATGCTCGCGACGATCTTGTCGGGTGTCTCGCTCGCGACCCGGGCGGAGATCCAGTCCGGGTCCGCAACGAACCTGGGCCACTTCTCCTCGCGCTCGGCGAGCGATTCCCAGGCCAGCAGGTAGTGCAGCACCTGGTTGTTCTCGCCGACTTCGACTGTCCAGAAGCCGGCCGTGCGGATGCCGTGCTTCTCCCACAGGCCGAGCGTGGTCGTGCGGAAGCGGTCGAGCAGGGCTGGCAGGCGTCCCGGCAGGCACGTGTAGGCCCGGTACTCATAGACCACTGGCGGGAACCTAGCCCGGATCTCTTGTAGGCGGCCTAGCGGCCGGTGAGGCATCGCATCAAAATATTGCCCAGAGACCTCCGCCCCGACCGGCAGCCTGGTTTCCCAGTTGGAACTCAAACGCTCTCTAACGACGGTCGCTCACGCGGCCTCGCCGCTGTGACGGCTGAACGGAGTAGTCGCGGCGCAAGCGCCGAATGCCCGATCTGGTGTGTCTTGGCTCGCCGCCTAACACCCTCTTAGTGCGCTTTCTCACCTGACAATGGACTGAGTGGCGTTGCGTCCGATCCGCGGACGGATGACTCTCGGCCGGACCGACGACCCCCCCACACCGATGGGCCTCGTCGACTGACAGCGGCCGAGAGCCGCCCGCCACTCCTCACCCCAACCCCGCTCAGGGCTAGAAGCCACGCGAGCGTCGCGCCCCTAGACGCGCGCTGTCTACCGAGCGTCGTCGCGTGGTAACACCGCGCAGAAGCCCTGAGCTCCCCGCCCAGGATGATGCGACTGGCCCGCCGCCTCACAGCCCCTCCACACACCCGACGGCGGGCCAGATTGCCTCGACGGCCGGCGCCCAGAATTCACCGCGGCGGCAGCCGCGCTCCGACGCATCCTTCACGCGTGCACGGCGCCTTGTCGAGCACCGTCGACGCGACGACGTCTCCGCGCGTGCTGATGAGCTGCTCGACGGTGACGAGGACGGTGTTGCGCACGCAGTCGGCGCACCGTTCGGTCCGGGTGACGATCTCGGTCGGCATCGAACAAGTGCACGACTGCGCTAGGCCTGGTCGCTCGCGCGGCGATCGGCCCGGCCGCCGGATCCCCCGAAGCGACCGAGCCGGCCACCGTTTCCGACGGATCCCGGACCCAACCACTGAGGTAGGGATTGGTCGGTGACCCGGACCCGCCCGGAGCGCCTCCCCGGCAACAGTGCTGAGCAGGCTGCCCTGTCGTGATGCTCGGCCAGCACGGCGACGCGAACCAGAGGCGAACGTCCCCGCCGAGTTGAGCGAGGTCGTGACCGCTGGGCGGTCACTGCGCGGCCACCGACCCCACGACGACGCCCCTGATGGGAAGACGAGCACCGATGCACCGGAGCCCTGGCCGCGACTCCGACACCGCGGCCACGGTTTCACCACAGACGCGATGAAACTCGGCGAGCTCGTCGAGGAAGAGCACGCCGTGGTTGGCGAGTGTCACGACGATGTGTCTTGAGGGCACAACGCGCAACCACCGGCCCAGCTGTGCGACGGGTCTCGGAGCGGGCTTTGGGTGATGGCCGGGCGATCATTGTCGGCGAAGGGCAATCATGAGCGTGGCCGAGGAGGCGACGGCATGAGCAGTTTGGACGTGAAGGGAGACCTGCACAGGTACCTGGTGGGCGCCCGCGAGACGCTGGTGTGGAAGCTGGAGGGTCTCGGCGAGTACGACATCCGTAGGCCGCTGACCCCGACCGGCACGAACCTGCTCGGTCTCGTCGAGCACAACGCCGGCACGCAGCTCCGGTACTTCGGTGAGGTCTTCGGTCGCACCCACGACCGACCGCTTCCGTGGATGCTTGACGAGGCAGAGCCCAACGCAGACATGTGGGCAAAGTCTGACGAGACGAGGGAAGGCATCCTTGCCCTCTACCGGAGCACCTGGGAGCTTGCCGACGCAACGATCAACGAGCTGCCGCTAGACGCCGTCGGGCGGGTGCCATGGTGGGGTGACAGCCCCGTCACGTTGCATCACGTCCTGGTCCATGTCACCTCCGAGACCCAGCGACACGCTGGTCACGCCGACATCATCCGGGAGTGCATCGACGGCTCAGCCGGACTCCTCAATGGACACGACAACCTTCGCATCGGCGACCCAACGGTGTGGCGCAAGTTCCGCGAGCAGATCGAGGACGCAGCCCGTCTCGCAGACGGCCGCTGACCTTGACGAGTGTCACGCCAATCTCACCTGAGCCGACGTCACCGCGGCTCGTGGAGGCCATCGAGCACGGACCCGATGAACTCGGCGTGGGCCGGGAAGCTCTGCGTGGCCTGCTGGGGGCGTCAGCGTCGTAACCGTCGTAGCGGTCGGACTCTCCTCGGCGGCGGCCGCGGTCCCGTGCGGTTAAGCGTGGGCAACGGCCAGGATCGCGCCACCAGCGATGGCTACGGCGGCGAGGTAGCCGAGCATGATCCGTTCCCGTTTCGGGTCTCGTGGCTTGGGTTCGTGGGGCTTTTCGAGTTCGATCACGTCGCTGCGGGTGACAGAGAGGTAGATGACCGTCGCAAGGATCGCTCCGAGAAAGATGATGCTGGTCCACGCGGTGCCGAGGCCGAGGCCGCCTTCGGACTTGGGGAGGGCCAGGAAGTCACCGAGGTTCGCGCCGAGTGGGCGGGTGAGGATGTAGGCCAGCCAGAACGACAGCACCGCGTTGGCACCGAGCCGCCATCCGATGACGACCGCGAGGATCAGGCCGGCGGGAGCAGAGCACCGACCTGCCGGGCGACCAACCGGTGAGTTCGAGCGTCCAGTCGCCGGCAGCGGTGCCGAGAGCGAAGGTCACCAGAACGGCGAGCCAGTAGAACGCCTCGCGAGGGAAGGTGACGATGCTGTGGATCGACAGAGTCCGCTCTCGTCCGTACCAGATGCCGAACACGACCGCGAGCAGCACAGCGAACACGCTCGTGCTGAGGGACAGCGGCACGTTCAGGTGGTCGGTGAGGATGTCGGTGTACAGCGTTCCGGTCACGCTCAGCACGACGACCGTCAGCCAGTACGCGAACGGCACGTAGCGCGGCAGGCGCATCTGTACGACCAGCACGACCGCGAGCACGACGGTGAAGATCAGCGACGTCTTCAGCAACCCGACGCCGAGCGTCTCGTTGATCCAGTCGGCGAAGCTCTCCCCGACAGTCGTGCACAACACCTTGATGATCCAGAACCAGATGACGACCTCGGGAACCTTGTTCAGCAACGCACGAGTCGAGGGCGCGCGGGTCATGGAGTTCGTGGTGGACGTCACGGGCGTGGATCTTGCGGGGGCAAAGGTCAGCGCACGGTAAACCCCACGGCACCGGCGGCTGTTCAGCGGGGCAGCATCCTCGAGCCGACGCATCCCTCACGGGTGCACGGCGCCTTCTCGAGCACGGTCGACGCGACAACGTCACCGCGCGTGCTGAGCAGCTGCTCGACGGTGACGACGATCGTGTCGCGGAGGCAGTAGGCGCACCGTCGGTCCGCGTGTCGGCATCGAACAAGTGCACGATGACGACCAGCAGCGGCGTCAGCCGCTTTTCAGATGCAGTGACGCGGGACGCTGTTCCTATATGCGCGGCCCGTATGGGTCGGTGCCCAGACGTTGGTCCCACACCGGTAGGTGACGCGTCACCTGGCTGCCTCGACCAACGGGGGACTATCCGTTGACGCACCACTGACGGCTCAGCGTGAGAGTGGGACAACTATGGTGCGCGCGGATGCGGAAGCGCCGGGCACCGGTCATGTTGGCAGTCGGACTGCTGGCGATGGCCTCGTGCTCGTCGGGCGGCAACACGACAGCGGCGGGGCCGTCCACCCAGGCCGGATTCTGTGATGTGGCGAAGGCGATCCAAGCCGAGGACAGCGAAACCGAACCCTCCCATGAGCGCCGCGGCCGCGCGGGCGACGTTCGCTGCCCAACTGGCCCGGCTCAGCACTGCCGCCACCGGCGCCGAAGGCAACGGTTGGGCGGCGGTGGCGGTGCCGCTCCCCGCGTCCGCGACCGGCAACCTGGACATGGCGCTGAAGGTGAACTGCTCGCTCTCCATCGACATCTTCGCCCGAAGCGGACCCGCCTCCAGCGACTAGTTGTGTTTCCCGTCAGCGTTGTTGACGGAGGCGTTGCAGTGGGGTGAGCCCACCGATGGCCGTATGAGGTCGGGCCCGCGATCGGACAGTACGGGTGCATCGCGCCTGATGTGCGATGCGCTCGCGCGGCGGCAACCTCGACCCGACGCACCCCTCGCGCGTGCACGGGGTCGACGCGACGACACCACCTCGCTGGCTGATGAGCCGCTCGACGGTGACGATGAGCTCCCAGGCGGCTATGGGCATCGGCTCGAATTAGTAGTGCACGGTCCGCCGCGCTAGCCCCAGAGTGGACGGCCGCACTCGTGCAAGCCTCGCGCCAGACTGGCGCGGCGTGCCATAGGCACGTGACGCCGCTGTCAGATAGTGTCCGCCGCCGTCGGGGCGAATCCGCCGTCGCCCGGCAGTGGGCGTCGCTCTCTGCAAGGGCGAGGCCCGGGGGTGGCGCCGGCTTCGTCCGTTCCTTGCCTCACTCGCATCTTGCGGGCGAGCCGGCACGCCTCGCCCTTCCGGCGCTCGGGGCTCTCCGCGCTTGACCGGCTACGACCCGCACTATCTAAAATCGCGATCGCTCTGCAGACCTCAGACAGCGGGGAATACAGGGGGTAGCGCCGTGGCCATCGAACCGCTCGGCGACGACTTGGTTCGCGCCAGCACCGACGCGGATGAACGCGTCGAGCCTCGCCTCTCAATCGAGGTGCTCCACGTGTCGAGCCGCGTTGTGCGGATCGCCTTCACGGGCGAGCTCGACCGGGACACGGCCCCACAGGCCAGACAGGCGCTCGGCGCCGCGACCGAAGTCGGTTGCGCAGAGATCGAAGTCGACCTGAGCGCCCTACGCGTTCTGCGGCGCCGCAGGCCTCGCAGCATTCATCGACGCCCAGCACGAGTGCGCCGTCAACGGCGGTCTGCTGTTGCTGTGCAACCCGCAGCCCTCCGTGCTCCGTGCCCTCGAGCTGGTCGGCCTCACAGGCCTGTTGACCGACTGGCGGACGTGACCGGAAGCCCTGAAAGCGGGCCCGGTGCACGGAAGGTGTTTGCGCTTGGAATGTCGCGTGGTACGACCGGCGCAGAAGACGCGCCCGTGGTCCCCACCCACAGCCGCATCAGCT
>CAVZAF010000005.1:0-1173800 GCA_963773315.1 uncultured Acidimicrobiales bacterium | reverse complement strand
GGGGGCGTCGGTCGCGGGGCCCCACACCGTTGCGCCAGTCGTAGTTCGACACGAAGTTCCCGCCCGGGTAGCGCACCATCGGCATGCGCAGTGGGAGCGAGCGTGTCGATCACGTCCCGCCGGAATCCGCGCTGATCGCTTAGCGGGCTGCCGGGATCGAACACCCCCTGGTAGACCGCCCGACCCATGTGTTCCAGGAAGCCGGAGAAGATCCGCTCATCGATAGCGGCGACGCGATGTTCCGTGTGGAGGTCGACCTGGGCCTTGTGCGCGGCGTCGTCGATGCTCTGCGCTGTGTTCACAGTTCGCTCCTGATGGGTCGCTCTCGCGGCTACCGGCGGCGTGGTCAGCGTGCACCATACCGGCGCCTCGCTCGTCACCGAGTCCAGCCCGAGGTCCTCACCGCACCGTCTCCGCCTCCGCGTGGCCCGTCTTGAAAACGGCGGTGGTGTCCGCGGAGTTGCAGAGCTGGAAGAGCGGAGGTTGGGGGGCGTTGCGTAGACCCTGTCACCTTCGATGCGGACCTCGCCGTGGTCACCACTTATGCGACTGCCGGCCGGGGTGGGAGGCTAAGGCACGCCCGAGGGTACGCTCCTCCACGCATTCATCGCAGACGTTGGTTCGCGCGACATGCCAGCCGCTTCAGTGGAGTCGGAGCTCGGCCGAGAACTCCAGTCCCCGAGCGCGGCCGCCGGACTACGACGAGAGTTCAGCCCGGCGCGACCACTCGACCTCGCGAGCGGTGGTGGTCACGACGCTGACGAGGATCATCTCGGTCACGCGGTCCGGGTGCGCCTCGGCGTAGGCGAGTCCGAGTGTCGATCCCCACGACCCTCCCCACACGAGCCAGCGGTCGACGCCGAGGTGCTCCCGGAGTCGCTCGATGTCATCGACGAGATGTGCGGTGGTGTTCGTCGAAGAGGTCGACGACCGGCTCAGCGGCGTGCGGAGTGCTCTTGCCGCAGCTGCGCTGATCGAAGAGCACCACCCGATAGCGATCGGGGTCGAACCAGCGCCGGAAGCCAGGCGGCGCACCGCTCCCCGGCCCGCCGTGCAGGACGACCGCGGGCTTGCCTTCCGGGTTGCCGGCGATGCTCCACGCGAGCTGATGGCCGTCTCCGACGTCGAGCATGCCGCCGTCGTACGGCTCGCGGAGCGGGAAGGTCACGGCCGAGACCGTGCCAGATCTACCGTGGGCGCGCAGGCCCGGGTGGCGGAACTGGCAGACGCAGAGGGCTTAAACCCCTCGGCTCCCGATGGGGGCGTGCGGGTTCGATCCCCGCCCCGGGCACCGATCGGCGCTCAGGTCTTGTGCTCGTGCGCTCGCTCATCGAGGCGTGCGAACGCGTCGCGGGTGGCTCGCATCGCCTCGACCGCGGTGGGAACCCTGAATAGAGCGCGAGGTGCGTGATCGCCGCCTCGATCTCCTCCCTGGTGAGGCCGTGGCCGAGGCCGGCGGGCACGTGGACCGCGAGCTCGGGCGACGCGCCGAGCGCGACGAGGATCGCGATGACGACGAGCGACCGGTCACGGCGCGCGAGCTCGTCGCGAGCCCAGATCTCCCCGAACGCCCATCGGTATGCGAGCACGCCGACGCCGCCGAGCGCATCGGAGAGGTATGCGAGGTCGGTCGTGGTGTCGATGCCGCCTCTGCCCCGCGAGACGACGTTGTAGACAGCGGCACCGTCGCGGTCTCGTTCGGCATCCGACTTCGCGGCGGCCGGCAGGCGATCGCCGAGCGTCTCGACACCCTCTGCAGCGCGCAGCGCGGCATCGACACGACGGCTGGCGGCCATCGCGGCAGGGAAGCCTGCGTACGCGGCCACGGTCACGACGATCTCTTCGATCTCGACGCGAGTGAGGCCGTTGCGAAGCGCGACCCCGGTGTGCAGCTCGAGCTCCTCGTCTCGGGCCTGTGCCGCGAGCGTCGACACGACGATGAGCGACCGGTCGCGGCGAGAGAGCTCGGGCCGCGCCCACATCTCGCCGACCACGTCGAACGCGAACGTGCCGAGCGCGCCGAGGCGCCTCGCGAGCGAGCCGGCGACCCGTTCGGGGTCGACCTCGGGCACGAACACGGCGAAGGTCTCGGCCGCGCGGCGATGCCGCTCCTCGTACGCCGATGACTCGTAGGTCGATGACTCAGCCACTGCGGTGACCCTAGGTTGTCGACGCGTGACGACGACGGGCGGAAGCCGGTTCCTCCGAGCAGTCGACAAGATCCCTCGTGAGCGACTTGCAGAGCTCGTGAGCGCTGCGGCCTACGGAAGCGCGCTCGTGCTCGCGGCGCTCAGCGTGATCAGGTTGTCCGAGGTGTCCGTCGGTCACGGTGCGGAGCTCATCGCGGGTGTCGGTATCGCGACCTGGATCGCGCACCTCTTCGCCGAGGTGCTCGGCGAGCACGTCAGGGCGCCGCAACCCGTCGGTTGGTCCGAGGTCAAGCGGGCTATGGCCGACGGGAGCCCGATCCTCGTCGCGAGTGTCCTTCCGGCGGTCGTGCTGCTGCTCGGTCGTCTCGACGTGATGAGCCCGCGCGCGGCGCGAGCGATCGCGATCGTCATCACGGTCGCGCAGCTGCTTGCCATCGGGATGTTCGTCGCTCGCGTGGCCAACGTCCCGATGCGCAGGAAATGGCTGTTCGCGGCGGCAACGCTCACGATCGGGATCGTCGTCGTGACGCTGTCGGTCGTCCTCGGTCACTGACGCGCCTGTGCCCGGGGACGGAATCCCCGGGCACTGCGCGACGGGAGCATGTTGGGGGGTCGAGGGGGGCGATGTCCCGTCACAGCGGGCGCGTCACCGAAACCGTCAGACCGATGTGGCGTCGGCTGACGGGGTGGTGTTCGACGACGGCGACTGCCCCATGTTCGGGCAGTTCTTGTTCATCTGATACGGCGCCGTCGATTGGCTCGGCGGGGTCGACGGACTCGTGGTGGGGGTTGGGGTCGAGGTCGAGCCACTGTCCTGGGCCGAGGCAATCGAGGCGCCACCGACGGCGAGGATGCCGACGAGCGCTCCGGCTGCGATGAGCTGCTTGGGCTTCATGTGTCATCACCTCCTTCACGACTTCGGTACGTGCGGCCATCACACCGCGCTCATGTCAGGACGCCGTAAGCGCCGGCTGTGAACTTGGCGAGATTCGATAGACGGTGCCGGTCGCCCAGTCGGCCACCAGCAGCGCCCCGTCGGGCGCGACCAGGACCGCGACCGGGTTCTTCACGCCGGTGAGCAGGGGCTTCGGCGCGCTCGTCGCTTCCGAGCCATCTGACGCGAGCGGCACCGTCAACACGAGTCCCTTTGCCCATTCCGCGACGATCGCCGCGGTGCCGACCCGGGTGCCGAGCTGGCCGGTGACGATCGCGACATCGCTCACCGCTGCGTGCGGGTCGAGCTCTGCGATCGGAGATGGTGCCCCCTCGCAGACCTCGCCCCCCTGCCCATAGCAGCCGGGAAAGTCCCAGTTCTGACCTTGGTGGACGATCGAGAGCCAGTCGCCCGGGGTGGCCTCGCCGAGGTCGTCGCGCTGGTTCATGGTCACGTAGAGGGTGTCGGTGTCGGGGAAGTAGGCGAGCCCGACGGGAGCACGGATGCCGCTGGCGTCGACGCGCAGATCGGTGCCGTCGGGCAGGAACGACAGGACCGCTGCGGAGAACTGAGACGTCGGCGTGCACGAGTCGCACGGAGCGGACACGCCGAGGCTGACGCGTCCGCTGTTCGACAAGGCGAGGCCATTGACCTCGCCGACTCCCTCAGGAAGGGCGACGACGCTGTGGTGTTCCTTGAACGTGGTGCCGTCGAACCCGGTGTATGCGTCGACGCCTCCGCTTCCGGCGACGTAGAGGGTGTCCTCGATCCAGAGGAGGCCGAGCGGACTGTGCGCGTCGGCGATGACCTTCCGCGGGGTCGAGCCGACCGCGTCCACGAGGTAGACGGCGTCGGTCCCGCTGTCGTCGTACGCGGCGGTCGCCACCCAGAGGCGACCTTGGCTGTCGAACGCCATGGCAGCCGCGTTGGGCAGGCCTTGCGCGTAGACCGAGGCCGCGAGCCCGGGCACGCCATGCAAGTCCGCACCGATGCCGACGAGCCGTTGCGGGTCGTCGCTGCCGCACGCTGCGATCAGGGTGACGAAGACGAGGAGCGCGAGTGCGCGGAGCGCGGGGCGCATGCGGTCCAGGCTGCGCCGCCAGTCCACGAACTCGCTGTGAACCCGCTGGAAGGTGGCTGTGAACGCGGGCGGATCAGCCCACGAGGCGATCGATCTCGGACTTCACCTCGAGCACGGAGTTCAGGTGGAACGCGTGGTCGACATCCCGCCTCGCCATCCGGTTGAACCCGAACGAGAGGTGTGCGAACCCGAGCTCGAGGGCCTCGTCCACACGCCCTTGCCAGCCCTCGCCGAGGTACACGCGGCCGTGGATCGGGAGCGTCTCGGGGTCGCGGCCCGCGTCCTGGGCGAGCTCGCGCAGGCGCACCACCGCCGACCGCAGGTCGATCGGATCGAGGCCTGGCAGCACGAGGGGCATCCACCCGTCGGCCTTGGCGACGACGCGTCGCAGCGCAGCGTCAGATCCACCGGTGCCCATGTAGATCGGGATCAGTCCTTGCGGCCGCGGGTTGATCCCGACGCCGTCGAGGTGATGGAAGCGGCCGTGATAGCTCACCTCGGGCTCGGTCCACAGCGCGCGCATCACGTCGATCTGCTCGTCGAGCACGTCGGTGCGGTGGGCGTAGTCGGCGCCGAGGCCCTCGTACTCGGCGAAGTTCCATCCGACGCCGACGGCGATGCGGATACGGCCACCGCTCAGGAGGTGCACGGTGGCGATCTGCTTCGCAGCCAGCGCCGCTGGTCGTTGCGGCAGCACGAGCACACTCGTCACGAACTCGAGCTGCTGCGTGACCGCGGCGAGGTGGCCGAAGAGCACGAGGATCTCGTGAAAGGTGTGGTCCACGGTGTACGGCGGCCCCGGGAAGCTGCCGAATGGACCGGGTCCGAGGCGTTCGGGAGTCGCGCCGAGGATGTGGTCGTAGGCCATGAGGTGCGTGAAGCCCGCCTCGTCGGCAGTGCGAGCCCAGTCTCGAATCGCATCGGGATCGGTTCCGCTGTCTGCCTGCGAGAAGATCACGCCGAGGTCCATCCACCTACCATCGCACGATGGACCCGTTCTCGCTGGAAGGGCGCACTGCCGTCGTCACCGGCGCGTCACGGGGCATCGGCGCCGCGACCGCACGTGCGCTCGATCGCGCGGGCGCGCGTGTCGCACTCGTCGCTCGCGATGCCGGCGCCCTCTCGGCACTTGCCGGCGAGCTCGCGCACGACCCGATCGTGCTGCCCTGCGACCTCGCACAAGTCGAGGCGCCGACTGCGCTCGGCAGCGCGGTGCTCGACGCGTTCGGATCGATCGACGTCGTCGTGAACAACGCCGCGATAGCGGCGCGCTTGCCCACCGCCGACCTCGACGCTGCACTCATCGACGACATGTACGCCGTGAACGTGCGCGCCCCGCTGCTGCTGGTCGCCGCGCTGATCCCCGCGATGATCGAGCGCGGCTCCGGGTCGATCATCAACCTGTCGTCGGTCTCGGGCGTGGTCGGCACCCCACGCCGCGCGGCGTACGCCGCGACCAAGGGCGCGATCGACGCGGCGACGCGGTCGCTCGCGATGGAGCTGGGTCCGCACGGCATCCGCGTGAACTCCGTCGCGCCCGGCGTCGTCGACACCGATCTCTGGGCCCGCAACAAGGCGATTCCCGGCGTGATCGAGGCGATCGACGCGCAGACGCCGTTGCGGCGCTGGTCACAACCCGACGACATCGCCGACGTGATCGTGTTCCTCGCGAGCGATGCCGCGCGCTTCGTCACCGGCGAGACGATCTCGGCCGACGGCGGCATGGCCCGCACCCTCGACCTCTACGGCGGCGCGGTCTGACCCCGGCGGGAATTCTTGGTGTTTCTCACTCTCGGCGCTGCGATCTCACCAAGAGAACCTGTCCGCGGGGAGAGATGCGGTAGCCGATCGTGAGGCTCTCGGTGAGGCCGAGCGCCTTGAGCTTGCGGACGTCGCGCTTGAACACGAGCGTCTCGAGGCCGAGCGATGCTGCGAGATCGGGTGCGCGCACGCCCGGGTTCTCGGAGATGAGAGTGAGCGTGGTCTGGGTCCATGGTCCGCGGGTGCTCGCTTTGTCGAGCCGCGGCGAGCTTCACCTCGATCGTCGCGAGCTCGCCTTCCGACAGGTCGTCGTCCGATCGCAGCGCGATCCGCTCGTCTTCGCCGTCCCAGTGCAGCGCGATCCGGTAGGTCTCGCCGTCACCGCCCTTGGCCAGCTCGGCGCGCAACATGTCGAGCGACTCGAACCCGGCACGGTGGGCGTCGGCCTTGGTCAGCTTCGACTCGTCGACGATGCGGACGTCGTCGACCTTCAGGTACCCGCCCGCGAATCGCATGCGCCGCCCGGCCACTGCGTTCGCTCGCGTCCAACGGCGAAACGCGAGCGTGATGGTGCCGTCCGTGAGACCTGCCCAGTGCTCCCTTCGAAAGAGCAACGTGCCGAGGAGGTCAGGCCTCGATGACGACGGCCTGCTCGGGGCAGTTGAGCTCGGCGAGCCGCGCCGACTCCTCTAGGCCCGCAGGTACCTCGCCGTCGGCGAGCACCACCGAGTTTCCGTAGTCGTCCGACTCGAACAGCTCGGGGGCCAGCGAGTAGCACCGACCGTGGCCCTGGCACTTCTCGTTGATCACACGCACCTTCATGACGCGAAGACCACGGGGAGCTGACGAGGACCACGCACCTGACCGCCCGCCCACGTGACCTCGGCGCCGTCGGCGAGGCGGAAGTCGGGGATCCGAGCGAACCACTCCTCGAGTGCGACCCGCAGCTCCATGCGGGCGAGGTTCGAGCCCGCACAGCGATGGATGCCGACACCGAACGCGACGTGCCGGTTCACCGCCCGGTCGATGATCACCTTGTCGGCGTCGGGGAACGCCTCGGGATCACGGTTCGCGGCCGGGAAGCTGAGCAGGATCCGCTCGCCGGCGTGCATGCACGCGCCGTTGACTTGGGTGTCGTCGTTCACGATCCGCGCCATGGTGACGGGGGAGTACGCGCGGCAGCAGCTCTTCGATCGCCGTCGGGATGAGCTCGGGCTCACGAGCGAGCCGCTGCCGGTCGTCCGCATTGGTTGCGAGGTGCCACAACGACGAGCCGATGCTCGACCAGGTCGTGTCGATGCCAGCGATGAGGAGGAGTCCGAGCGTGCCGAGGATGTGCACGTCCGACACGGGCTCGCCTTCGACCTCGGCCGCGAGCAGCTCGCTGATGAGGTCGTCGCGAGGGTTCGCCTTGCGGTCCGCCAGCTCGGCGGCGAAGAAGCCGATCAGCTCGTTGCGTGACTTCTGACGCAGCTCGGGATCTTGCAGCCCGAGCTCGAGCACCCCGCGCACCCACGTCGTGAACTGATCGGACATCGACTCGTCGATGCCCAGCATCTGCGCGATGACTCGCACAGGGATCTGCTGCGCGTAGCCCTCGGCGGCGTCGGCATGACCCAGCGCGAGAAATCCGTCGATCAGCGATCGGCAGAGCTCGCGTGTGTAGGGCTCGTACTTCGCCACCGACTTGGGTGAGAAGCCGGGGAGGATCAGCCGGCGCGCCCACAGGTGCTCGGGTGGGTCGCTGCTGATCGGTGGTGCCTTGATGTCGGCGGCCGCGCTGCCGACCGAGTAGCCGCGGGGCGCCACGGTGATCTCGCGAGAGGAGAATCGGTCGACGTCGTGGGCGATGGCGACGACGTCTTCGTAACGCGTTGGCATCCACGAGCCGCCCCACCGTTCGGTGTGGGCCACGGGACACTCACCACGGAGCTCATCCCAGACTGGCGCCGGATCTCTGACGTAGTCGGGATCGAAGATGTCGTAGTCCTTCGCCCAGTCGAGCACGGGTTCGGTCGTCACGGGGACAACCGTACGCCCTTGCTGTCAGTCCGTCCTGCGGGCACGCGGCGCGGCGAGGTCGGCCACGTCGTTGAGATCGAGCCCTGCGACCGCGCCGATGACGATCGCCGCCGGTGCCTCGATCTCCGCCTCACCGAGCTCGCCGAGCGTCGTGCGCACGACCTGCTGCTCGGGCCGCGTGCCGAAGCGCACCGCGGTCACCGGCGTCTCGGCCCGAAGGCCGCCGGCGATGAGGCGGTTCGCGATCGCGGCGCGCTCGGCCACGCCCATGAGCACGACGATCGTGCCTCCGACGCGGGCCAACGCCTCCCAGTCGGTCTCGTCTTCGTCGCCGAAGCGGCGATGGCCGGTGACGACGGTGACGCTCGCCGACATGCCGCGTTGCGTGACGGGCACACCCGCGGCGGCAGGCGCGGCAAACGCGGAGGTGATGCCCGGTACCACCTCGAACGGCACGCCCGCGGCCCGCAAGGCCAGGGCCTCCTCGCCGCCCCGTCCGAACAGGAACGGGTCGCCACCCTTCAGCCGCACGACGCACGTGTGCTTCTGAGCGAGCTGGATCAGAAGGTCGTTGATGAGCTCCTGAGGGACGGGACGTCCGGGTCGCTTGCCCACGTCGATGCGCTCGACGTGCCGAGGCACGAGCGCGAGCACCTCGGTGTCCGCGAGCGCATCGTGGACGACGACGTCCGCGGCCGCGAGCAGCCGCGCCGCCCGCAGGGTCAGCAGCTCGGGATCGCCCGGCCCCGCGCCGACGAGGTGCACGCTGCCGACCGGTTCTGCGTCGGCGGTGAGCTCGTCGATGCGCGCTCGCCAGTCGAGCCCCTCGGTCGTGGCACCTGCCTCGTGGAGGGCATGGCGTTCTGCGGCGAGCGTCTCGGCTATCTCGCCGACGCCGATCGGCAACGCGTCGCGCACGCGATCTCGAAGCCACGCCGCGAAGGCGGGGCTCTTTCCATCGGTCGCGACGGCGACCGTCACCGCTCCATCGCGATGGACGGCGGGGAGCGTGAACGAGCAGTTGTCGATGTCGTCGGCCGAGTTCACCCAGACGCCCGAGGTCTCGGCGTCGTCGAACACGCGGGCGTTCACCGCCGCGTCGTCGGTCGTCGTGATGACGAGGCGGAAGCCGATCACGTCGCCGGCTTGATACGGGCGCCGCTCGATCGCGATCGCGCCGCCGAGTGCCTCGATGCGCGGGTCGACCTGGGGGGCGACCACCGTGACCTCGGCGCCGGCAGCGAGGAGGCCCTCGACCTTGCGCAGCGCCACTCGGCCGCCGCCGACCACGAGGCAGCGTCGTCCCGCGACCTGAAGCATCACCGGGTACATCGTCATGACGCGCCGAGCCCCCGACGCCGGCGCACGTGGCGCTCGAGGCTCGAGAAGAAGATCGCGTCGACGAGCACGCCCAGCACGAGGATGAGCAGCATCACCGAGATGAGCCCGGCCGAGTCGGCGAACTCCCGCTCGAACTGCAGGCGGGAGCCGATCGACGGCTGGTTGGCGATGATCACGAGCAGCTCACCGGCCATGAGGCTGCGCCAGGCGAACGCCCAGCCCTGCTTGAGGCCCGTGAGGAACGAGGGCAGCGCGGCCGGAAGGATCACGAACCGGTAGGCGGTGAGGCCCCGCGCGCCGAGCACACGGCCGGCACGCGTGAAGAGGGGCGGCACCTGGTCGATGCCGCTGATGAGTCCGTTCGCGATCGACGGCGCGGCGCCGATCACGACGACGAACAAGATCGCTCCCTCGCTCAGGCGGAAGAGCAACAGTGCGAGTGGGAACCACGCGATCGACGGCATCGTCTGGAGCCCCGTGATCAAGGAGCCAACGGCGGTGCGCAGGGAGCGGAAGCGGGAGACCGCGAGACCGATCACCACGCCGACGAAGACCGCGAGAGCGAACCCGACTGCGGCGCGCCGCATGGTCGTGGCGATCGCCTTCCAGGTGGCGGCCTCGCCCAGGTCGGACCAGAAGCGAGAGAGCACGGTCATGGGGCCGGGCAGCACGTAGGTCGGTCGCCATCCGCTCCACACGACGAGCTGCCATGCGAAGAGCGCGAGCGCGATCGCCGCGACTTTGGGCCAGCTGGCGCGCCATGCTCGCACCGCGAACGACGCCGCCGGACGCGTCGACTGCTCGAGCGCGTCGAGTCCCGCGAGCTCGGACGCGAGCCGAGCGTCGTTCAGCTGGCTGCTCTCAAGCGCCGTGGCCATGGCGGGCCACCTCCCGGCGCAGCTGCTCGGTCACGCTCGTGGCGAGCGTCGTGACGCCGCTGTCCTCGATGCGCCGAGGACGCGGGAGATCGACGGCGAAGTCTGCAGCGAGCCGACCGGGCCGGCTGGCGAGCAGCACGATGCGGTCGCCGAGCCGCGCCGCCTCGCGCACGTTGTGGGTCACGAACACGATGGTGAGGCCCGTCTGCTGCCACACCCCTTCGAGCTCCTCATGGAGGAGGTCACGCGTGATCGCGTCGAGCGCGCCGAACGGTTCGTCCATCAAGAGGACGTCGGCGTCCTGGGCGAGAGCGCGCGCAAGGGCGACGCGCTGGCGCATGCCGCCTGAGAGCTCGTGGGGGCGCTTGCTCGCGAAGCCGCCGAGGTGCACGCGGTCGAGCAGCTCGAGTGCGCGTGCGCGACGCTGCGACTTGCGCACACCGCGGAGCCGAAGCGCGAGCTCGACGTTGCCGGCGGCCGTGAGCCACGGGAAGAGCGCGGACTCCTGGAACATGAGCGCGCTGCGACCGGTGACCTCGATCGTGCCTGCGGACAGTTCGTCGAGCCCGGCGATGAGGTTGAGGACCGTCGTCTTGCCGCACCCTGACGCGCCGACGATGCAGGTGAACGAGCCCTTCTCGACGTCGAGCGTCAGCGCGTCGAGCGCGGCGACGCTCGCCCGTCCCGAGCCGTAGACCTTGGTGACCCCCTCGAGCCGCACCGCCGCGATCGGAGCGGCGCCGCGGGCGCTGAGGGGAGCGGCCGGCGTGGTCAGGGGAGCGGGGGCGATCGCAGTGTCAGGCGCCATCAGCGGAGGCGGGCCTTTCGCATGTTCGGAACATTAGGTTATATTTCCGATCAGTTAAGTCGGGATTAGACCACGCCGATCAAGGGACGTCCAGATGAACGCCCAAAGCACCGTGTCCCGGGAGGTCCTCCCCGACGCGCGCGCCCTTGGACCGGCCCGAACTGTGTGGCTCACCGGCCTTCCGTCGGCGGGAAAGACCACCGTGGCTCGGGCGCTGGCGGCCCGACTCGCGGCCGCCGGCAGGCCGGTCGAGGTGCTCGACGGCGACGAGGCCCGCAAGGTCCTGACCGCCGGGCTCGGCTTCAGCCGGGCCGAGCGCGACGAGAACGTGCGCCGCATCGGGTACGTCGCCGATCTGCTCAGTCGCAACGGCGTGGATGTGGTGTGTGCGGTGATCTCGCCCTTCCGCGACGCTCGTGACGAGGTGCGGGCGCGGCACCTCGAAAGCACCCCGGAGGCACCTGACCGGTTCGTCGAGGTGTGGGTGTCGACTCCGGTGGACGTCTGCGCCGAACGTGACGTCAAGGGCCTCTACGCCCGTCAGCGCGCGGGAGAGATCACGGGTCTCACGGGCGTCGACGACCCCTACGAGGCTCCGCACGCAGCCGACCTCGAGCTGCGCACCGACAATCTCGACCTCGACGAGTGCGTCGACCGCATCGTGGCGGTGCTCGCGCACTCCGCCCGCGGCGGAAGGACGTCATGACGACGGCGACGCTCACCGACGCGGATCTCGCCGCGATCTCGTCGAACCTCGAGTCGGCGCCGGCATCCGAGATCGTCGCTTGGGCCGTCGACAACTTCGGTGACGGCTTGTGCCTCGCCGCATCGATGGCCGACGCCGTGCTCATCGACGTGGCGACGCGTGTGCACCCGGGCATCGAGGTCGTGTTCCTCGACACGCAGTACCACTTCCCCGAGACGCTCGCGACTGCCGACCGGGTGAAGAAGCGCTACAAGCTCGAGCTCAGGGTGCTCACGCCCGATCGTGATCCTGACGATCTGTGGCGCACCGACACCGACGCGTGCTGTGATGCGCGCAAGGTGCAGCCGATGGCGAGGCATCTCGCGACTCGCACGGCATGGATGAGTGGGCTGCGGAGGGCCGAGAGCGACTCACGCCGCGACGCCGCGATCGTGTCGCACGACAGCCGCGGGCTCGTGAAGATCAACCCTCTCGCGACCTGGAGCGACGCGCAGGTCGACGCGTACATCGCCGAGCACGACGTGCCGGTCAACCCGCTGCTCTTCGATGGCTATCCGTCGATCGGGTGCTGGCCGTGCACTCGTCGTGTCGAGTCGGGAGAAGACGCCAGGTCCGGCCGTTGGGCCGGCTCGTCCAAGACCGAATGTGGGTTGAACACATGACGCTGACCGAGGCCTCTCCGACGGCGATCGCCCCCGTGCGTGCGCTCGACCACCTCGACGCGCTCGAGTCGCACGCGATCTTCATCATCCGCGAGGTCGCGGCGGAGCTGCGCAACCCGGTCGTGCTGTTCTCGGGCGGCAAGGACTCGGTCGTCGTCCTCCATCTCGTCGCGAAGGCACTTGCTCCCGCGCCGTTCCCGTTCGCGGTCATGCACGTCGACACGGGCCACAACTTCCAAGAGGTCCTCGACTTCCGCGACCTCGTTGTGGGCAAGCTCGGTGCGCGTCTGGTCGTCGCGTCGGTGCAGGAGTCGATCGACCGCGGCCGGTGCGGTGATCCCGGCCCCGGTGCCTCACGCAATCGCTTGCAGTCGGTGTCGCTGCTCGACGCGATCGCCGAGCAGAGGTTCGACTGCCTGCTTCGGCGGCGCTCGTCGCGACGAAGACAAGGCCCGCGCCAAGGAGCGCATCCTGTCGTTCCGTGACGAGTTCGGGCAGTGGGATCCCCGCAACCAGCGCCCCGAGCTCTGGCACCTCTACAACGGCCGGGTGCGCCCGGGTGAGCACGTGCGTGCGTTCCCGATCAGCGACTGGACCGAGCTCGACGTGTGGCGCTACATCCAGCGCGAGAACCTCGATCTGCCTTCGATCTACTTCGCTCACGAGCGCGAGGTCGTGGCCCGTGACGGCATGTTCTTCGCGGTGAACGAGTGGGTGCAGCCGCGGGGCGACGAGCGGGCCGAGGTGCGAACGGTCCGCTACCGCACGGTGGGTGACGCGAGCTGCACCGGTGCGGTCGCGTCCGATGCAAGCAGCATCGCCGAGGTCATCGACGAGATCTCGGCGAGCCGCATCACCGAACGGGGCGCGACTCGCGCCGACGATCGCTTCTCCGACGCGGCGATGGAGGATCGCAAGCGCGAGGGCTACTTCTGATGACTGCGGTGGGCGCAGAGCCGCGCCAGCTGTTGCGGTTCGCGACCATCGGATCGGTCGACGACGGCAAGAGCACGCTCATCGGGCGGCTCCTGTACGACGCGAAGGGCTTGTTCGACGACCAAGTCGACGCGGTCGCGGCGACGACGCAGCGCCGTGGGCAAGAGGGCCTCGACCTCTCTCTCGTCACCGACGGCTTGCGGGCCGAGCGCGAGCAGGGGATCACGATCGACGTCGCGTACCGCTACTTCGCGACACCCACGCGCTCGTTCATCATCGGCGACAACCCCGGTCACGCGCAGTACACGCGCAACATGGCGACCGGCGCCTCCACCGCGGACCTCGCGGTCGTGCTCGTCGACGCTCGCACCGGGTTGCTCGAGCAGACCCGCCGTCACCTCGCAGTTGCGGCGACGCTGGGCATCCGCCACCTCGTGCTCGCGGTGAACAAGATGGACCTCGTCGACTGGTCCGAAGAGATCTTCGACTCGGTCGTGACCGATGTCAGCGCGTACGCCGCGCGCCTCGGCGTCGACGACCTCACACCGATCCCGCTCTCGGCGCTGCTCGGCGACAACGTGGTCGACCGGTCGACGGCCTGCGCCTGGTACGAGGGGCCGACGTTGCTCGAGCACCTCGAGCACGTCGAGGTCACGACGATCGACGACGGCGGCACGGGCGCACGGCTCGCGGTGCAGCTCGTGATTCGCACGACTCATGACGGCCGTCCCGTTCGTCGGTACGCCGGGATCGTCACGGGCGAGCCGCTGCGGCCCGGTGACGAGGTGCTCGTGCTGCCCGGCGGCAGCCGCACCTCGGTCGAGGCCGTCGAGACCGCCGACGGGCCGCTCGACGTCGCCGTGCCAGGCCGATCGGTGACCGTGCGACTCGCCGACGACGTCGACGTGACTCGCGGGGACGTGATCGCCGCAGCGGACGGTGCGCCCCAGGTCGTGCGTGAGCTCGAGGCGATGGTGTGCTGGTTCGCTCCCACGGTGTTGACGTCGGGAGGGCGCTACGTCGTGAAGCAGGGCACCCGCAGCGAGCGGATCGTGGTCCGCGGGCTCGTCGGCCGACTCGACCTCGACACGCTCGATGCCGTCGAGGCAGATCGTCTCGAGGTCAACGACATCGGCATCGTGCGCTTCGCGACTGCTGGGCCGCTCGTCGTCGACGCCTACGCGGCGAACCGGTTCACGGGCAGCTTTGTGCTGATCGACGAAGCCACGAACGCGACCCTCGGCGCCGGGATGGTGCGGTCGGCCTGACCGGCCAGACCGGCCTGCGTGCCGGTCGGTCGGGTGTTCACGCTCTAGGCACTCTGCCGCGCTCCAGCGTGAACACCGGGGCACCGGCGGCCGAAAGTACCAAGTCTGGACTTAGGAGGTTAGACTTGGCACATGCACGACACCGACGTCGACGTCGACATCGAGCAGCTGGCCGATGAGCTGCGGGTGAGCATCGGGTTCTTCGTGCGCCGGCTGCGTCAGGTGCAGGCCTACGGTGAGCTCTCGCTCCCCGAGACCACGGCCCTCGCCCGGCTCGACCGAGGCGGCCCGACCACGGTCACCGCGCTCGCGAAGCTCGAGCAGGTCAGCGCCCAGTCGATGGGCGCGACGCTCGCAGCCCTCGAGACGCGGGGTCTCGTCACGCGCAAGCCCGATCCCGACGACGGGCGGCAGTCGGTCATCGCGCCCACAAAGGCGGGCCTCGCCGCGCTCTGGAACAAGCGCAACGCGCGCACTGAGCTCATCGCCCGCGCGCTCGACGCGGAGCTCACGCAAGCCGAGATCCGCCGCCTCGCCGCGGCCGTGCCCCTCATCGAACGGGTGGCGCGGAAGATCTGATGGAGGCCGACGTCCTCGCACCGCAGGCGAGCTTCTTCCGGCGCACGTTCGCGTCGCTGCACTTCCGCAACTTCCGGCTGTTCTTCTTCGGTCAGATCGTGTCGAACTCGGGCAACTGGCTCACGATGGTCGCGCTGGTGCTGCTCGTGCTCGATCGCACCGGCAGCGGCGTCGCGGTGGGCCTGCTCTCGGCCTGCCAGTTCGGACCGATCCTGCTGTTCTCGGCGTGGGGCGGCGTGCTCGTCGATCGCTTCAACAAGCGCAAGCTGCTCTACATCACACAGTCGCTCGAGATGGCGCAGTCGTTCGTGCTCGCCGGTCTCGCGTTCATGCACGATGCGCCGCTGATCCTCTTCTACCTGACTGCCATCGCTGGGGGCTGCTTCCTCGCCATCGACAACCCGGTCCGGCGGTCGATGGTGAACGAGATGGTGCCGGCGGACGATGTCCCGAACGCCGTGACGCTGTACAGCGCCATGATCAACATCTCCCGGATCGTGGGTCCGCTCATCGCAGGCGTGCTGGTGGTCAGCGTCGGCTACGGATGGTGCTTCACGATCGACGCGCTTTCGTACACGACGGTGCTCGTCTCGCTCTCGATGATGCGAGCGTCAGAGCTGCGCCAGCTGCCCATCACGCCGCGCGCGCCCGGGCAGATCCGGGCCGGCCTGCGTTACATCCTCACGGTGCCCGACCTTTGGATCCCGTTCACGATGCTGCTCATCATCGGGACGATCAGCTACAACTTCTCCGTCGTCCTCCCGCTGTTCGTCGTGAAGGGCCTGCACGAGAACAAGGCGGCGTACACGTATGTCTACGCGGCCTTCAGCGCGGGTGGTCTGATGGGCGCGCTGCTCGTCGCCCGCCGATCGACGGTCGTGATCCGCACGGTCGCGATGGGCGCGGTGGGGCTGGGTGTCACGATGCTCGTGCTCTCGGCCTCTCCGAACGTCATGTTCGCGGTCGTCGTCGCCCTCGCAGTCGGCGCCTCCAGCGTCGCCTACATGACCGCGACGACCTCGATCGCACAGCTCCGCACGAGCCGAGAGATGATCGGCCGGGTGCTGTCGATCCAGACGGTCTTGCTGATCGGCACGACGCCCATCGGCGGTCCGATCCTCGGCGCGCTGGCCGATTCCGTCGGTCCGCGCTTCCCGATCTTCATCGGCGGGATCGGGGCTCTTGTCGCGGCTGCGTTCGGGGTGCTCACCGCACGGCGCGTCGCCCGCGATGGCGACACGCTGCGGCCTCAACAGCCCGACGTCGTCGCCGCGAGCTCGACGTCAGCCTGAGCCGAGGTAGGAGTTCGACGCCGCCTCGAACGCGGACGCAGCGGCGTTGGCAGCGGCAACGTCCTTCGCCGTCACCGCGTTCTGCATGGCCGTGAGCGCGTCGGTCAGGGTCTGCCACGCCTGCGGGTTCTTCTTCTGGATCGTGCCGTCGTAGACATCCCAGTCGGCGAAGACCTTCTGGTACGCGTCGGGCGTCGCCTGACCCTTCTCGACTGCTGCCGCGAGGAACTTCATCTGCACCGCGGTCTGCACGAGGCTCGTGTTGGTCTGCGCGTCGGGCACGGTCGGGTTGGGCTTCGTGGTGGTCGTCGCCTCGGTCGTCACCGCGCTGGTTGTGTTCGCGCCACCGCCCGAACCACTGGCTGAGCTGCCGCTGCCGCTGGCTCCGCCGCCGGTGTCGCTGGAACCCCCGTTCGACGCCACCGACGTGCCGGCGCCGCCCGTGGAAGCGCTGCTGCCCGAATCGTCGCCGCACGCGGCGAGAACAAGCAGCGTGGCCACGAGTGCGGCGGCAAGAGGTCGGAAGAGAGGCACATGTCGTCGTACCCGATGCATCCCCAAAGGAATACACGACCCGCCGCCGGTGTCACCCGCGGGCGGGTGTCGTTCGTCTCTTAGGGTCAGTGCCAGTGAGTGGGGACTCCGAGGAGGGCGATCGCGTCGTCGCGCGCCTTTTTCGCGCTCACGCCACCGAGCTCGTGCGCCTGGCCAGGCTCTTCGTGGTGGATCGGAACGCGGCCGAAGACCTCGTCCAGGAAGCGTTCATCAGGCTCAGCCGGTCGCTCGGTCGGGTCAGCGACGAGACCAAGCACGTCGCGTACCTGCGCTCGATCGTGCTGAACCTGGCCCGTGACCACAATCGCCGAGGCCTCGTGTCGATGCGGCACCAGTCCCCCACGAACGACCTCGATCCGAAGTCGGTCGAGGATCACCTCGTCGGACGCGAGGACCAACGTGCGCTCCTCGAGGCGCTGGGCTCGCTGCCGGTCCGCCAGCGTGACTGCCTCACCCTGCGCTACCTCCTCGATCTCGGCGTGCCCGAGATCGCCGCCACCCTCGACGTCTCGCCGAACTCGGTGAAGACCCATCTGCAGCGTGGCCTCGCCTCGCTCGAGCAGCGAATGGAGGCCCATCGATGAGCGCGCTCGAAGATCGCCTCCGGGATGCGCTTCAGGCCGGCGCCGAAGCCGTCGAGCCCGCGCCCGACCTCTTCGCGCGCGTGCAGCGCAGCGTCGCCGAGGATCGACGCCGTCGACGCTGGCGCACCCGCATCGCTCTGCTCTCCGGCGGCGTGCTCGCCGTGCTCGCCGCACTCGTCTTGCTCACGACCGAACATCGAAATGGAGAAGCACACATGGACTGGTGGATCTTCGAGGTGCTCGTCACCGCGGTGCTGATCGCGATCGCGGTCATCCTCGGGCCCTTCATCAAGCGATTCGGAAGGAGCTACGCCGCCGAGGTGTTCCGGTCGAACCCGAGCACGGGCAAGAGCTTCATCGTGCTCACCGATGTCGCGTACTACCTCATCTTCAGTGCGTACATCCTCTTCACCGCGCAGTTCGATCCGCCGCGCGACTGGGGCGACACCGTCACCGCGGGGCAAGTGCAGTACGGCTTGGCGCGCATCGGAGGGATCCTCCTCATCATCGGCGTGCTGCACGGGATCAACCTGTTGATCCTGCCGATCATCGGTCGCCTGCTGACGTTGAATCGGCGGCTCGACCAGCAGATGAGGGAGGCGGCGACCCGCGACCAAGAAGAGCTGTGACCGGTGCCACCGCCGTCGGTGTCACCCGCGCGGTCGGCTTCGTCCGTCTCCAACTCGTGCACAACATCACCGATCGTCTCAGTCGCCCTCAGCTCGTCCTCGCCGGCGTCGGCCTCGGCCTCACGTGGGGGGTGCTCGCGCGTCTTTGGATGCGACTCATCTCGGACAACCCTGAGTTCACGTGGGGCGGGACGATGTACATCCTCCTCGCGGCGATGATCCTCGGCCTCGGCGTCGGTGGCGCCGCCGCGGGACGGCGATCGCCGCGCCGGTGGGCCCGCCGGGTCACGCGCGTGCTCGGTGGGATCTCGCTGATCTTCCTCAGCGGCGCAGCCGGCTCGATCATGGTCGCGTCGGTCATCCCCGCCACGCTCGCCGTGTTCGAGCGGCGCTGGTGGAAGCCGGTGCGCGTCGCACTGCTCGCGTTGAGCCTGCTTCCGCTTCGGGTCGCGAGGACCGAGATCGAGAAGGCGGGTGGCACGATCAAGGTCACCATCTCGACCGTGCTCTACCTCGCCCTCGCCTCGGTGATCGTCATCGCGTGGGGTTCGGTCGTGGGGTCGCGCCGCTCACGGACTGTTGGCCTCGAGCCCGAACGCCGACCGGATCGCGTCGGCGGCGTGGTTGACAGCGGTCTCGAACTCATCGGCTGACACCTTGTCCGACGCGGCCTGACGCACTTCGGCGATCGCATCTTGCGCGTTCGCGCGAGCCGCGGGCGCGATCCAGGGCGCGTCGTCGAAGGCGTTCGTCGCGCTCGCCTGGATGTCGTCCAGCGGTGCGATCACGCCGGCCTGGATGCTGTCTTCACCGCCACCGTCGATCGCCTGCTGGTACTCGATCGGAAGCCGCTGGAGCTGCACCGCGATGTCGGCAGCCTGTTGCTGTGCATCGTGCACCGCCGACGAGACCGACGGGGCGCTCTGCTTCCCGACGAGCCACCCGAGCACGATGCCGACGAACAGGGTCGCGGCCGCCACGATCGCGGCGTTCCGCCGGCGGCGGGCGATGGGGATGTAGCGAGCCACGCGTCAGCTCCGCCCCACGATGAACGTCTGCTCGCGCGACTCGTCCACCACGGCCTCGGCCGAAGCGACGACGTCACCCGACGAGAGCTCCATCAGATGCGAGCCGTCGATCACCCACACCGACGGCTTCAAGGTCACGGGCCCCCGGTACTTCGTGAGCTTGTCGACGAGCGCCGCCACGTCGCCGGGCCTGCTGGCGACCGCACCGATGATGTCGGCCGCAGGGTCACCGAACCGGTCGAGCACGACGACCTTCGTCGGCTGCACGGCGAGCCAGAACGAACCGGCAGTGTGGACGTCGCCGCCTCCGAGCGGCGCGACGGCAGCGCGGACCTCGTCCTCGGTCGCTGCGGGACGGCCTGGACGCGCGCCCGCCTGCAGCCCGATCGCCCCCGTTGCGACCGCGCGCACGGTGCCCTTGTCGGGCTGCTCCTCGATGAGGACCTCGACCGACGTGGGCGCCGCACCGGCCGCGACCACCTCGTTCTCGACCTCCGCGGCAAGCTGCCGTGCGACACGGGGATCGAACTCGTGCAAGGTGCGCTCGCGTTCGGCTCTGATGAGCGACAGCGCGTCGCCGATCGACGAGATGACCTCGGCGCGATCGGGCACCACGCACTCGTAGCCCATCATCTGCGCGACGTGCCGCCCGAGCCCGCCGGCACCGCCGCCGACCGCGACGACCACGCCCTGCTTGATCCGGCTCGACGTGGCGACGGTGTTCACCAGCTCGCAGATCGCCTCGCCGCCGGCCCACAGCATCCGCCTCGCGAGCTCCTCACCGTCGAGGCCGACGTGCCGCCCCGCGAGGTCGAGTGCGAGGCGAGCACCCTCCGGATCGGCCCAGCAGTAGTCGTCGTGCTCGGGGATCGACAGCGCGTTCGCCGCGCACGTGAGCGTGATCGCGCACCGGGTGCCGTCGGTCAGCTCGAGGACGACGTAGTCGTCGGGGTCGCCGTCGCGAGGGGAGATCGCGACCGGTCGCGCGCCCTGGAAGCGCGTCGCATCGGTGAAGCACGCATAGGGAAGTCCGGCGATGTGCGCGGAGCGGGGCCCGACGCCCCAGACCTTTCCTCGACGCGCTCGAAGCATCGACCCGCCGGCGACACCGATCACGCGCACGTCGACGGCGCGCAGCGCGGTCGAGTGGGACGCCACCGTGACGTACGAGAGCGAGGGTCGTCCGAGCTTCACTCCGGCCACGTTGGTCGACGTGCCGCCGACCTCGACGACGATGCCGTCGCGCACGCCCGTGTAGCGCAGCGCTCCGGCGACAGATGCCGCAGGGCCCGAATACAACGTGCGCGCGGGCGCGGCCTTGAACCCGGCGAGATCGGTCGCGCCTCCGTCGCCCCGCATGACCATGATCGGGGCGTCGATGCCCGCTGCGTTCACACCCTCCTCGACGTGGCTCGCGGTGCGCAGCGCGATCGGCATGATCGAGGCGTTCACCGCGGCAGTGACCGCGCGCAGCTCGAGGCCGTAGAGACCGGACAAGTCGGTCGAGGCGCATGACGGCAGGCCGAGCGCCGCCGCCATCTGCGCGACGCGGGTCTCGTTCGACGCGTCGTCGGGTGCGAATGCCTCAGCGGTCGCGATCGCGGAGACGCCGCGATCGCGGAGGTGCTGCAACGCGCTCGCCGCGGCCCCCTCGTCGAGCCCGTCGGTGACGTCGAGGAACACGGGCACGGTCACAAGGTGCTTGCCCGCGCTCAGCTCGACCTTCGCGAGCTCGGTGCGCTTGCGCGCCTTCGCGAGCTCGGGACGCCGCCCCATCCCGACGATGCCCACCGTGCCGACGTCACCTTCGAGCAGCGCGTTCACCGCTTGGGTCGTCGAGTGCGTGACCATCTCGACCTGGTCCGCGCCGACCTTCCTTGCCACCTCGGCCACGCACTGCACGACGCCCGCGGCGACGCCTTCGGCGGCACCGTGGGTCGTCGGCAACACCGACTCGGCCACGATGCCGGCTTCGAGGTCGACGGCCACTGCCTTCGTGAACGTCCCTCCGACGTCGACTCCGACGCGGACTCCCATCGTGAGCTCAGGCGGGCGCGGCGGTCGGCGCGATCGGTCGAGGTGCCACGGCCCGGCGAGCGAGCCGGGGCTTCACGAGGAACACGTAGATGCCGCCCATGACGTAGACGGCGGTGAGCACGAGCTGCGCCGTGACGGTCTGCACGGTCGGCCAGTAGCCGGTCGCCTCGGAGAGGAAGATCGGCGGTCGCGGCCATCCGGCGAGGGGGGTGAAGGGCACGCGATCTGCTGCCTGCAGCGCGTGCACGGCGTTGCCGAGGAACGCGACGCTCGTGGCCATCACGAGCACGACAGCGACGTTCATGAACGTCTTGATCGGCATCCGGCGCCCGAGGCGGAACATGAGCCACGCAACGACAGCGAGGGCGGCCAGCCCGAGCAAGAGCCCGGCGAAGATGTAGATGCCGAGACCCGTGCCGAACGAGATCAGCGCTTGGTAGAAGAGTGCGGTCTCGAAGCCCTCGCGGTACACGGCCGTGAAGCCGACGACCATGAGCGACGCAGCCGATCCGACCGACACTGCGCTCCACATGCGGGCCTTCACGAACTCGAGCCAGCGCTTGTGCTCGAGTCGTGCGATCAGCCAGAACGACACGTAGAAGAGCATCGCCACGGCTACGAGTGCGGTGATGGCTTCCAGCATCTCCTGTCCGACTGGGAGCGCGGCGAAGATCGTGCGGAACAGCATCACCGTGAGCACGGTCGCCACCGCGGCGATGCCGACACCCGCGAGGATCGGCCGCATGTACTGCCGCGACTTCGCCGCCTCGAGGTAGCCGAGCAGCACGCTCAGCAGGAGGATGACCTCGAAGCCTTCGCGGAAGATGATGAGGAACGACTGGCCGAGCACCAGCGCGGGTGCGGTGAGCCCCGTCGAGGTCAGCTTGCGCTCGACGTCGTCCATCACCGAGCGCAGCTCGACGATCTTGTCGCGGATCGCGCCTTCGGAGTCGCCGTTGCGGATCATCGTGCGGATCTCGGCGAACAGCGACTCGGCCTTGATCGTGAGGGAGTTGTCGGCGACCCGGAGGGGGATCTCGACGAGCTCGAAGTGGTTGAGGTAGCCGTCCTTGGCTTCTTGGAAGGCCTGGTCCGACTTGCCTGCCTTGATGAGCGCCAAGGTGCGGTCGATCGACGCGCGCACCTCTTGCACCTTCTTGATCGCATCGGCACGCGACACCGAGGGAGTGTCCGCCTGCGCGGGTGCCGCCCCGAGCGCGATCGCTCCGCCTGCCAACGTCGCGACGAGCGCGACGAGCGTCAGCAGGCGTCGAATCACGGATGCTCCGCGAGGTACGCGTTCGCGGCGGACTCGAAGTCAGAGGCTGCTTGCTTCGCCGCGGCGGCGTCCTTGTCGGTGATGGCCTTCTGCATCGCGGCGAGCGCGTCCTCGAGGGCGAGGTAGCCCTCGGCATCGTTCTTCTTCACGGTGCCCTCGATCGACTCCCAGCCCTTGTGCACCTCTTCGAACTGCGTGTCGGTCGCGGTGCCGTTCGCGACGCCATCAGCGAGGGCCTTCATGTCGGCGATCGACTGGTTGAGGCCCGCGGTCACCGCCGAGTCGGGCACGATCACATCCTCTGGCGAGGTGCCGGTGCTGCTCTCGGTGGAGTCGGCGCTGCTGCTCCCGCTGTCGTCCCCGCATGCGCTCACGAAGACGGAGAGCGCGGCGCCGGCGACAAGCACGGCGAGCAGTCGGCGCCACGGCGGCGGGGCGGTCATGATGGGCTCCGGGGAAGGTCAGCGAACTGGAGACTTTGTGTTAGGTGAGCCTACTACTCCGCGGTCAGTGAGCAAATCGCGGCTGTTCCACCCGCTGGTCGCTCGCAACGACGCGGTGACCTCCGAGAACAAGATCCACGACGACGACGTCGCCAAGCGGTTTGGCTTCTCGGGAGGCCTCGTCCCCGGCGTGACTGTCTTCGGGTACATGACCTGGCCCGCGGCGAAGGCGTGGGGCCGCGAGTGGCTCGAAGGCGGGACGATGTCGGCCCGGTTCCTGTCGCCCGTCTACGACGGCGAGCGCGTCGAGGTCGTGGGGGAGTGGGCGGGTGACTGCCTGCAGATCGAAGCCCGGAACGAGCGGGGCGAGGTCTGCGCGACGGGGCTCGCTGCGATGACCGCGCCGACGCCGCCGCTCGCCATCGAGGACTTCCCGAACGAGCCGTTGCCCGAGCCCGACGCGCGGCCACCCGCGAGCCCGGAAGTCCTCGGCGCGATCACGCTCGGCGTCTACGAGCGGCATTGGCACGCAGCCCACGCGCTCGAGTACCTCGAGATCGTGTCCGACGACCTCGACGTGTACCGCGACCCGCCGATCGCGCATCCGGGTTGGATCTTGCGCGGCGCGAACTACGTGCTCTCGCAGTCGGTGCGCCTCGGCCCGTGGATCCACGTCGAGAGTGACTGCCGCCATCACAGCGTCGTGACCGACGGTGAGATCGTGTCGACGAGGGGTCGGGTCGTCGAGCTGTTCGAACAGGGAGGGCACCGCTTCGTCGCGATGGATGTGCTCACCTCGGTCGGGGAGCGTCCGGTCACGTCGGTGCGGCACACCGCTATCTACGAACCTCGCCAGGTCAAGGACGTTCGCTGAAGGTCCGCGGGGAGCAGACTTCCCGCATGCAGGGAACGCCACTCCACACCGCTTCCGCAGCCCAGGTTCGAAGGGTGCTCGTGATCGTCGCCGCCGCGCTCGGTGTGCTGACCGTCGTCGGCCTGGTCGTGTTCTGGCCGCGCGGGAGCGCCCCGGACCTTCGGCCGGGTGGCGTCACCGTGGAGTACGTGGATGCGACGGTGCTCACCGTTGGCACGTCCACCTGCGGGTCGGCAGAGTCGCAGGCGCCGAGGACTGCCAATGGTGACAGCACGCGTCACCTCGGGCCCCAACAAGGGTGACCTGGCCGCGTTCCAGATCCCCACAAGTCAGTTCAACGCGCCCACGCTGAAGGTGGGCGACCGGATCGTGGTGATCGACAACCCGAGTGCCGCGCCCGAGTTCCGCTACTCGTTCTCGGACTACCAACGAAACGTCCCCCTCATCGCCCTCTTCGTGATCTTTGCCGCGGTGGTGATCGCGTTCGGACGCTGGCAGGGCGTGCGCGCGCTCGCCGGACTCGTCGCGAGCCTCGGCGTGGTGCTGTTGTTCCTCTTGCCGTCGCTGCTGAGAGGCAACGCGGCTCTGCCCGTCGCCCTCGTTGCGTCGTTCCTCGTTGCGTACCTCGCTCTGTACCTTGCGCACGGGGTGAACCCGAACACGACGGTGGCGCTGCTCGGGACACTGGCGAGCCTCGTGGTCATCGCCGCGCTCGCGACGCTCTTCGTCCACGTCTCCCGGCTCACCGGGTTGACCGACGAAGCGGCCCAGGTCCTCCGGGTCACCGCGGAAGCTGTCGACCCCCGCGGCCTTCTCATCGCCGGAACCGTCGTCGGCGCGCTCGGAGTCCTCGACGATGTCACGGTGACGCAGACATCGGTGGTGGCCGAGCTGCGGCGCGCAGACCCCGGCCTCGGACGCGGCGGCCTGTACCGGTCGGCGGTGAAGATCGGACAAGATCACGTGGCCTCGACGGTCAACACACTCGTGCTCGCCTATGTCGGTGCCTCGCTGCCTCTGACGTTGCTGTTCCTGCAGGGAGGGGCCCCGTGGGGACGGGTCGCTGCCCAGGAGGTAGTGGCCGTGGAGATCATCCGCACGTTGGTGGGAAGCATCGGTCTCGTGCTGTCGGTCCCCTTCACGACTGCGTTGGCGGCGCTCGCGATCGCCGATCCGGAGCCGGTGGTCGAAGACAGGCCGCCTGTCGAACCGACCGACGAACCTCCCGAGGCAACGAGATGGGAGGACTTCTCGCCGGAACCGAAGCCTTGGTGACCCGCGGATGGCCGTCTCGTCAGCGTCGGTCCTGGTGTTCGGCACCGAGTCGTCAACGCCAGTCGTGCTGTGGGAAGGTGGCGCGATGGCTGAGATCGAGAAGACCGACGAGGAATGGCGCGAGATCCTCACGCCTGAGCAGTTCGAGGTGCTTCGGCGCGCCGGCACAGAGCGGCCGTGGAGCGGCAAGTACGTCGACACACACGACGACGGCACCTACCACTGCGCTGCGTGCGGCGCCGAGCTCTTCGACGCCTCGACGAAGTTCGAGTCGGGGAGCGGATGGCCGAGCTTCTACGAGCCCAGGGTCGCGGAAGCGGTCGAGCTCATCGAGGACCGCGCTCACGGCATGGTGCGCACCGAGGTGCGATGCAAGCGGTGCGGCTCCCACCTCGGCCACGTGTTCGAAGACGGCCCGGCGCCCACGGGCCTGCGCTACTGCATGAACTCGCTCGCCCTCGACCTGCAACCCGAGTAGCCGGGCGCCGGCGCGCTGAGCGTCAGGTGACTGGGAGGCCGAGCTCGCGCGCGATCACGAGGCGCTGGATCTCGCTTGTGCCCTCGCCGATCTCGAGCACCTTCGCATCGCGGTAGAAGCGACTCACCGGCGTCTCGTCCATGAAGCCGTAGCCACCGAAGATCTGCGTCGCCATCCGCGTCGCGGTCACGGCCGCCTCCGTGGAGTAGAGCTTCGCGATCGCCGCCTCGCGCTTGAACGGCCGGTCGTGGTCCTTCAGCCACCCTGCTCTGTAGGTGAGCAAGCGAGCGGAGTCAGCCATGACCGCGAGGTCGGCGCACGGGAACGCAACGCCTTGGTTCGCGCCGATCGGCTTGCCGAACGCGTTGCGGCTCTCCGCGTACGCGACAGCGTGCTCGAGGCAGGCCTGCACGACGCCGACCGCGAGCGCCGCGATCGCGACTCGGCCGTCGTCGAGGATCGCGAGGAACTGTGCGAACCCGCGGCCTCGCTCGCCGAGGAGGTTCTCCTCGGGCACACGGCAGCCGCTGAACGCGAGGCCGTGCGTGTCCGACGCGTGCCAGCCCATCTTCCGATACGGCGGCATCACAGTGAGCCCCGCGGTGCCGGCGGGGACGATGATCGCCGAGATCTCGCCGGGCCCCGTGCGCGCCGTCACCGTGATGATCGAGGTGATCGGGGTGCCCGAGTTGGTGATGAACGCCTTCTCGCCGTCGATCACCCACTCGTGCGTGTTGTCGTCGAGCGTCGCTGTCGTTCGGGTGCCGCCGGCGTCGCTACCGGCGTCGGGCTCGGTGAGGCCGAAGCCGCCGATGCGTCGCCCGGCGCACAGGTCGGGCAGCCACGTCTGTCGCTGCGCCTCGGTGCCGAACTGGAAGATCGGGTTCGCGCCGAGGCCGACTCCGGCCTCGACCGTGATCGCCATCGACTGGTCGACGCGCCCGAGCTCCTCGAGCGCGACGCAGAAGGTGGTGAAGTCGGCGCCGCTGCCGCCGTACTCGGGAGGGAAGATCAGCCCGAAGAGGCCGAGGTCACCCATCGCGGTGACGGTGTCGACTGGGAATTCATGGGTGCGATCCCAGGTCTCGACGTGCGGCGCGATCTCGGCCTCGGCGAACTCGCGCACCACCTTGCGGAACGCTTCCTGCTCTTCGCTGAGCTCGAAGTCCATGATTGCCTCGACCATAGACTCGACCGATGGGGTGGCACAGATGAGGTGCGAGTGAAGATCGAGGCGATCGAGCTCCGACGGGTCGCGCTGCCCCTCGTCACCCCCTTCCGCACCTCGTTCGGGCTGCAGCTCGAACGCGACGCATTGCTCGTGCGGGTCATCACCGACGTCGGCGACGGCTGGGGCGAGTGCGTCGCGATGGCCGAGCCGCTCTACTCGTCCGAGTACGCGGACGGTGCGCAAGACGTGATGCGCGCCCACCTCATCCCTCGTCTCTTCGCAGCCGACGACGTCGAGGCCGCTGCGGTGAAGGGGATCCTCGCCGGCGTCAAAGGGCACCCGATGGCGAAGGCCGCGCTCGAGATGGCCGTGCTCGACGCCGAGCTTCGGGCCGCGGGGCAACCGTTCTCGGAGCGTCTGGGTGCGGTGCGCGACGCCGTCGACTGTGGGGTGTCGATAGGGATCTTCCCGACGATCAAAGAGCTCCTCGTGCAAGTCGACGGCTACCTCGACGAGGGCTACAAGCGCATCAAGCTGAAGATCGAGCCGGGTTGGGACTACGAGCCGGTGCGCGCCGTGCGCGAACGCTGGCCCGACATCGCGTTGCAGGTCGACGCCAACACCGCCTACTCACTTGCCGAGGAGCACGTCGCGGCGCTGAAGTCGCTCGACGCGTTCGATCTGTTGCTCGTCGAGCAGCCGTTGCCCGAAGACGACGTGGGCGGCCACGCGGTGCTCGCGCAGCAGATCTCGACGCCGATCTGCCTCGATGAGTCGATCGTGTCGGCCGAGTCCGCCGCCGACGCGATCGCCCGGGGCGCGTGCTCGATCGTCAACATCAAGGCCGGGAGGGTCGGTGGCTACCTCGAGGCCGTGCGCGTGCACGACGTGTGCCGGGCCGCAGGCGTCGCGGTGTGGTGCGGCGGGATGCTCGAGACCGGCCTCGGACGCGCCGCCAACGTCGCGCTCGCCGCGCTCCCCGGCTTCACCTTGCCCGGCGACACGTCGGGCTCCGACCGCTACTTCGTCCCCGACATCACCGACCCCTTCGTCCTCGAGGACGGTCAGCTACGGGTGCCCAAAGGCCCAGGCCTCGGTGTGTGGCCACTCGCTGACGTGCTCGCGACCGCGACGCGCTCGGTCGAGGTCGTCCGTCACGAGGGCAGCCGCAGCACGTAGCTGCCCTGGGCGTCCACGCCCACGATCGTCCATCCCGCTGCCATCCGCTCACCGACCGCCTCGCGCACCCCGGCCCGCGCTTGTCGCGCGGCGGCAGCGTCGGTCGATCTCAGCGCCACGATGTCCGCGGGCGTCGCCACGACGGCATCAGCGGCCGTTGCTTCGATCGGTCCTGGTCCCTCGTCGCCCGCGGTCGCCCACTCGACCACGAGACGATCGGTGTCGTCGTCGCCGTTGATCGCGTCGCGCACCGGGCCGTAGAAGTCGACCTCGTAGCGCATCGCTCGGGCCCCGAGACGAGCGAGGTTGAAGTGCGCGTTGCGACGAACGAGAGGATCGAACGTCCACACGATGCGGTCCATGCCTCGCTCGCGAGCCCACGTCCGCTGATGGCGCTTGAGTGCGAGCCCGACGCCGTTCCGTTGCTCGCTCGGGATGACTCCGGTGATGTGCGAGTGGAGGTGCACGTGGCCGCCTGACGCGCCGACGACCGCGACCGAGGCACCGACGACCACGTCACCTCGCCGGGCAGCGACGACGTAGCCGCCGGACTCGACGATCGCGCGTCCGAGCTCGGGAGGGATGTGCTGGTGGCCTCCCCAGATCGACGCGAACAGCGCGGAGATCTCGCCGCACTCGGCGGGGGTCGCGGCCTCGCGGATCGTCAGCGGGCTCGCGGGGACAGGCGCGGCCACGGCTGAGCCTCCTCCAGCACACGGGCGAGTCGCAGGACGGTGTCGTCGCGGTGCTGATCGCCGATGAGGTGGAGCCCGACGGGAAGGCCATCCGAGGTCATCCCCGCAGGCACCGAGATCGCGGGGCCGCCCCAGATGTTGCCGAGCATCGCGAAGGGAACGGCCATCGCCGGGTGCACCTTCTGCCCTGCGATCTCGCGCGGCATCGGTCCTTCCGCCGGAAAGGCAGGGATGGCCGCAGTCGGAGTGATGAGGACGTCGATCTGGTCGAACAGCGCTGCGAGCTCGCGCTCGATCGCGTGGCGGCGAGTGAACGTCGTCGCGAACTTGCGGATCGTCAGCCGATCGCCCTTCTCGTAGCCCGCGACGAGCTGGGGATCGAGCTCGTCGGCGCGTTCGGGCCATAGGCCCTCGGGAAGGTCGATCCAGGTGTCGACGTCGCCGAGCTTCGAGTAGACGTCGAGCGATTCGGGGAACGACACCTCGGCATCGACCTCTTCCAGCTCGCCCGCCTCGACGAGGACGTCGGCAGCCTTCCTCGTGATCGACGCGACCTCGGGATCGACGATCGCGAACCCGAGATCGACCGACCACGCGACGCGCAGACCGCGCACGTTCAGCGTGTGGATCGCCTCCGCATACTGCGCGAACGGCGCGGGCAGTGAGCGGCGATCGCGGTGGTCCGGCCCGGACGCGAGGTCGAGGAGCAGTGCTGCGTCGTCCACGGTCGTCGCGAGCGCCCCGAGCACGCCGAGCTGTGCTACCGAGCTCGACCCCGGGTTCGGGATGCGACCGAACGACGGCTTGTGGCCGACGAGGCCGCAGAAGCCAGCGGGGGTGCGCGTCGACCCTCCTCCGTCGCTCGCGGTCGCGAACGGCACCATGCCGGAGGCGACGGCACTCGCTGAGCCTCCGCTCGACCCACCCGGCGTGCGCGTCGGATCCCACGGGTTGCGGGTCACACCCCACGCGCGGGTCGCGGTGTACGCCCACGTGCCGAACTCGGGCACCGCGGTCTTGCCGACGGGGACGGCACCCGCGGCGCGGAAGCGCGCGACGTGGATCGCATCCGCGGCGGCCGGTGGGCCGCCCTTGAACCACAGCGAGCCCTGGCTGGTGGGCATCCCCTCGCAGTCGTCGAGGTCCTTCACGCCGAACGGCACGCCCGCAAGCGGCCCCGGATCCTCGCCGCGCGCCACACGCTCGTCGATCCGCTCGGCAGCGGCGCGCGCGAGGTCGGCATCGACGTGGACGAACGACCTCAGCTCGGGGTTGTGACGGTCGATCGCGGCCAGCGTCTCATCGAGTGCCTCCGTGGCTTTCATCTCGCCTCGGCGCACGAGCGAAGCGGTCTCGATGACGGTTCGCACGTCAAGCCTCCAGGTGCCCGGTCGGGTCGTCGCGCACGGTCGCGCCCAGCAGCTCGGTCCGGAAGCCGCCGCGATCCAGAGCGGCGACGATCTCATCGGCGTGGACTCGATCTCGCGTCTCTACTGCGAGCTCGAGCATCGCGGACTTGATCGAGACGTCGCTGAAGAGCCGTTGATGTGCGACTTCCACGATGTTGCCGCCCGCGTCGCCGATGATCGACGACACCTTGCCGAGCGCGCCCGGCATGTCGCTGATCTCGACGCGCAGGCGCGCGAGCCGCCCGCTGCGCACGAGGCCGCGGAGCAAGATCGTCGCGAGTACCCGAGGGTCGATGTTGCCGCCGGTGAGCACGATGCCGATCGAGTGCCCACGGAACCGATCCGGATGCTGAAGGAGCGCGGCGAGGCCCGCGCCTCCCGCACCTTCGGCGACGACCTTCTCGATGTCGAGGAAGAGGTCGATCGCGGCCTCGAGGCTCTCTTCGCTCACCGTGACGACGTCACTGACCAAGGCCGCGACGATCGGGGCAGTGAGCGCCCCGGCGACCGGCACTGCGATGCCTTCTGCGACCGTGGTGCCTCCGACCGGGGCGTGCTCACCGCGCACGGCATTCGCCATCGACGGGAACCGGTCGGCCTCGACGCCGACGATCGTGATGTCGGGCCGGCGTGCGTGCGCTACGACTGCCATCCCCGCGATCAGCCCCCCGCCACCCACGGGCACGATGAGGGTGTCGACTTGCGGCGCGTCTTCGAGCAGCTCGATCGCGACCGTGCCGGCGCCGGCGATGATCGCGGCGTCGTCATAGGGCGAGACGAACACCATCCCCTGGTCACGCTCGAGCCCGCGTGCGACCGCGGCGGCCTCCTTCAAGTCGTCGCCTTCGAGCACGACCCGAGCGCCGAGCATCGCGGTGCGATGCACCTTCACCTGTGGAGTCCAGACCGGCATCACGATCGTGGCGGGGATGCCGAGCAGGGTCGCGTGGTGCGCGACCGCCTGCGCGTGGTTGCCCGCCGACATCGCAACGACGCCACGAGCTCGCTCGTCGGGCGAGAGGCTGAGGAGCTTGTTGCGGGCGCCGCGGTCTTTGAAGGACGCAGTGAACTGGAAGTTCTCGAACTTCACGTAGACGTCGGCACCTGTGATCGCCGAAAGCGTGACCGAGTGGGCAGTCGGAGTTCGCTCGACCGATCCGGCGATCCGCGCCGCTGCCGCTTCGACGTCTGCCACGGTCACCGCGAGCGTGGCCGTGGGGCGCGACATCGCGAGGGATCGTACGTCGTAACTCCTCGTCGCCGGTCTCCGCTGCAGCTTCGAGCGGCTCCTGCTCGCTTCGCTCGACAATCGGTTCTTCGCGCACCCGGCGGCGCACTGCGCCGCCATCACCTAGGCCAACGAAAAGCCCACCTCGGCGCCTCCGCCGGGCCGGTTCGTCGCCCAAACCCGTCCGTGATGGCGCTGAACGATCTGCTGCACGATCGCGAGGCCGAGCCCCGAGCCGGGCTCGCCGCGTGCCAGCGTCGATCGGTAGAAGCGATCGAACACGTGCGGCTGGTCTTCGGCGGCGATCCCCGGGCCACGGTCGCGTACGACCACGTCGGTCGAGGTGACCCCGATCTCGACCGGGGAGCCCGTGGGGCTGTACTTGATCGCGTTGTCGACGAGGTTCGAGATCGCTCGCTCGAGCTGTGCCGGCTGCCCGTCGATCGGTTGCAGGTCGTCAGCCGACACGACCGTGACCTCTCGCCCGTAGCGGCGGATCGCGCGCGTCGCGACATCGCCCGCGATGTCGGCCAGCACGACCGGCTCGGTCGGCTGGGACCTCGAGCTGTCGGTCGCGAGCTCGACGAGCTCGGCCACCAGGTCGGAGAGCTCGCCGACCTCGAGCTGCAGCGCGTCGACGACCTCGGTGCGCTGCGCGTCGGGAAGCCCATTGGCCCGACCCAGCAGCTCGATGTTGGTACGCAGGCTCGTGAGCGGCGTGCGCATCTCGTGGCTCGCGTCGGTGATGAGCCGTTGCTGCTGCGCGCGCGAGGTCGCGAGGGCGTCGACCATCGTCGTGAAGCTGCGGGCGAGGCTGCCGACCTCGCCGTCGCCATCCGCCGGGATCGGCGTCGTGAGGTCCTGTGTGCTCGCGATCTGCTCTGCCGTGTCGCGCAGCTTCACGACGGGACGCACTATGCGCCGCGCGAGCCACCAGCCGAGCGCCGCGGCGGCAACCGTTCCTCCGAGCGCGAGCAAGAAGAGTCGCAGGCGCATGTCCGCGAGCACGGCTTGCGACTCCTCGAGGTCGCGTGCGATCTGGATGACGCCGCCCTCGTGCCATGACGATGTGAGGATCCGGTAGGGCGTGCCGTCGATGTTGGTCGTCTGGAAGCCGACATCGGTCACCGGGAGCAACGGACCACCGAGGATGCACTGCGTGATCGTCCCGTCGGGAGCGACGATCTGCGCGGCCGATGCGGGTTGCAGATCGCCGGGTTGCGGGCAGTCGTTCCTCGGGCCACCACCCGGTCCCGGTCGGCCACCGCCGCCCGGGCCTCGGTCGTTGTTCACCTCGCGCGTGCGAGCGAGCAGCGATTCGTCGACGCTGTTCTGCAGCTGCTGCTTGGTGGACAGGTACGCGCCCGTTGCTGCGGCCGCGCACACGACTCCCGCGATGACGGCGAGGCCGACCGCGATGCGCCAGCGGAGGCTCATGGCGCGCGCAGCACGTAGCCCACGCCACGCACCGTGTGGAGGAGGCGCTCCTCACCGTCCGCTTCGGTCTTGGTGCGCAGGTATCCGACGTACACGTCCAAGGACCGCGAGCTCGTCTCGAAGTCATAGCCCCAGATGCGTTGGTAGATCGTGTCGCGCGACAACACGATCCCAGCGTTCAGCATCAGCAGCTCGAGCAGGTCGAACTCGGTCTTGGTGAGATCCATCACGCGGCCGTTGCGCTCGGCCCGACGCGACTGGGGATCGAGCACGAGGTCGCTGACCTTCAGCGTCTCGTTCGTGTCGGAGAGGGAGGTGCGGCGCAGGAGTGCGCGCAGCCGGGCGAGCAGCTCGCCGAGAGCGAACGGCTTTACGACGTAGTCGTCAGCGCCGGCGTCGAGACCTGCCACTCGATCGGACACCTCGTGCCGTGCGGTCAGCATCAGGATCGGGAGCGTGCGGTAGCGGTCGCGCAGCTGGCGGCACACGGTCAAGCCGTCGACGTAGGGCATCATCACGTCGAGCACGACGACGTCCGGCTGACGTGCGGTCACCGCCTCGAGCGCCTGGGCGCCGTCGGTGACCGCCTCGACCTCGTAGCCCTCGAACGTGAGGGCGCGCACGAGCGACTCGCGCACGCCACGGTCGTCTTCGGCGAGGAGCACGTGTCCGAGCGTCGAATCTGCCATCTCACGCACCGTACAAACGCTCCGCAAGGGAAGCGTAAGACCAGGTCAGGATTGTGACCAGGAACTCAGCGGTCACTTCTTACGTTCTTCTCGCGTTCCTGCGGGGATCTCCTTACCGATTGAGCCGATCATTGGGGGAGCAACCCACGGAAAGGAGCTCTCTCATGAGGAAGCGCGTTGCGGCTGTGAGCCTCGCAGCCGGACTGGCGGGCGGCGCGATCGCGGGGATCGCCATGGCGCACCCGGGCGTCTCGGGTGCGCAGACAGACACGACGACTGCCACCACGGCGGCGCCGTCCAACGGACACGCTCCGCCCGACAAGAGCACGTGGATCCAGGATGCGCTCGCGCCGCTGGTCGCGAACGGCACGATTTCGCAGTCGCAGGCCGATGCCGTCACGAACACGCTCGAGGCGGCGAAGCCCGAGATGCATCGCGGACCCGGTGGCCCGCGGTGGTCCCGGCTTCGGCCACGGGCCTGAGCTCGATGCTGCGGCCGCCGCGATCGGGATCTCCACCGACGACCTGCGGACCGCGCTGCAGTCCGGCCAATCGCTTGCTCAGATCGCCGGTGCGCACGGGAAGACGGCGCAAGACGTCGTCGACGCGCTCGTGGCCGCCGAGAAGAGCGAGCTCGCCGATCGCGTGAAGAGCGGCGACATCACCCAGGCCGAGGCAGATCAGAAGGTCGCCGCGATCACCGAGGACATCACTGCGATGGTGAACGGCCAGATGCCTCCGCGCGGTGACTGGCGTGGCAAGCACGACGACGACTCGGGCACCGGCTCTTCGTCGACATCTCCGTCGACCTCCACGGCCTGACATGGCGACGAACCCCGCTCCCCGAGGTGGCAAGCGCCCGCATCCCGCCGGGCGGGCGCGGCGCGTGACCGCCGTGGTCAGCGGGGTCGCGTTCGTCGGCTTGGCCACCGGCATGGCCGTGGAGGCGTCCACATCTCCCGCTCGAGCATCGTCGCCGGCGCCAGATCTGGCTCCGAACGAGCCGAGCGCGTCGACCACCGACCCCATCTGGGCGGCGCCCCTCTCTGCGCCGCAGACCGTCGCACCCCAAACACAGCTGCCGCCGGTCCATCACCGAGCCCACACCCAGACCAGTGGCAGCTGAGATCCACTTCCGCGCGATGGGCTCGTCGGCGCACGTGATCGTCGTCGGCGGGCACCCGTCGCTTCCGGCCCGAGCGCGCCGAAGCCTCGACGCGCTCGAACGCGCCTGGAGCCGGTTCCTCCCCGACAGCGAAGTCAGCTTGCTGAACGCGTCCCCCGGCTCCAGGTGCGTGGTCTCACCCGAGACGCGACTGCTCGTGAGGCGCGCGATCGAGGGTTACCGCTTCACGGCGGGTCGGTTCGACCCGACCGTGCTGCCCGCCGTCATCGCCTCCGGCTACGACCGCGACTTCGGCGCGATCGCGTCGCCCGCACTCACACCCTCGTCCGGGGCCGTCGTGCACGGACCCGAGGGCATCGAGGTGGACGAGGACGAAGGCACGGTGCGGCTCCCGTTCGGCATCGGTTTCGATCCCGGTGGCATCGGCAAGGGGCTCGCCGCCGATCTCGTCGCGACCGAGCTTCTCGAGCTCGGCGCGAGCGGCGTCTGCGTGAACATCGGCGGTGACCTCCGCGTGCGAGGTGAAGCACCCGATGGCGACACCTGGCGGATCGAAGTCGAAGACCCCCGCGGTGGCATGCCACTCGCCGTGCTCGGCCTCACCGATGGAGCAGTGGCGACGACGTCGCGAGCGCGACGTCGGTGGGTCGACTCCGACGGCACCGAGCACCACCATCTGATCGAACCTCTCACGGGCACGAGCGCGTCGACGTCCGTGCTCTCCGCGAGCGTCGTCGCGTCGGAGGGTTGGCGCGCCGAGGTGCTCGCGAAGGTCGCTTTCCTCGACGGGCTGAGCAGATCCGCCTCGACCGGCCCCCGGTGGCTCGATCGCCTGGGAGTCGCAGCACTGGTCGCGTCTGAGGACGGTGTGGTGAAGAACGATTGCTGGCGACGGTTCGCGCTCGCGGGACCGTCGACGCCGCAGGCGGCCTGATGGTCAGGCAGCTCTGGTGGTACAGCGCCCGGGCCGGCGGGCTCGTCGCGTGGGCGCTGCTCACTGCGTCGGTGCTCTGGGGCCTCGTGCTCTCGACCAAGCTCCGGCCCCCGCGCGTGCGCCCCGCCTGGACGCTTGACCTCCATCGCTACCTCGGCGGGCTCGCTTCGATCTTCGTCGTCGTCCACGTCGTCTCGATCGTCCTCGACTCGTACACGCGCTTCGGGCTCAGCGACGTGCTCGTGCCGCTCGCGTCGACCTGGCACCCGGTCGCCGTGGCCTGGGGGATCGTCGGCATGTACCTGCTGGCCGCGGTCGAGCTGACGTCGCTCGCGCGCCGCAACCTCTCTCAGAAGGTGTGGCGCCGCGCCCACGTCCTCGCGTTCCCGCTCTGGGGGCTCGCCACGGTCCACTTCCTCACCGCTGGTACCGACGCCCGCACGTCCCTGGCTCGAGGCGCGGTGATCGGCGCGTCGGGCGTCGTCTGCGCACTGACCGCCGTGCGCGTCGACGCGGTGCTCGCCCGACGAGAGAGGTCTGCCACACTCGTCAACTGATGCGGTGCGATGTCGTCGTGATCGGCGCGGGCGCGATGGGCTCGTCGACCGCGTGGTGGCTCGCTCGGCGGGGCGTCGACGTCGTGCTTCTCGAGCAGTTCGATCAGGGCCACGTGCGGGGCAGCAGCCACGGCGGGTCGCGCATCTTCCGGTTCGCCTACCCCGAGCCCGACTACGTCGCGCTGGCGCAACGGGCGCTCCCGTTGTGGCGTGAGCTCGAGGCGGACGCGGGTGTGCCGTTGCTCGACACGACGGGCGGCGTTGACCACGGTGACGTCGCCACGATCGACGCGGTGGAGGCCGCGCTGGTGCGGCGCGCGGCGCGACGAGTGAACGGCTGACCCCTGATGCGGCCGCGTGAGCGGTGGCCGGAGATGGCGTTCGACCGCGTGGTGCTCTTCCAGCCCGACGCCGGACGGTGTCGCTCCGACGACACGGTGCGCGCGTTGCAGGATCGGGCCGCCGCCCACGGCGCGCTCGTGCGGTTCGGCGTCGGCCCGACGACGGCGTCGGAACGGGGTGACGGTGTCGTGGCACGCTGCGAGCAGGTCGACCTCGAGGTCGTGGCACGTGCCGTGGTGATCACGGCCGGGTCGTGGGTCGAGCGGATCGCCCCTGCCGGGATCGGCCTTCCCGCGATGAAGGTCACCCAGGAGCAGATCGTCCACTTCGTGCCGCGCGCCGAGGGCGAGTGGCCGAGCTTCATCCACCATCGCGTCGAGATGGGCGAAGGCGTCGTCTACGGGCTGCGCACACCGGGGGAGGGCATCAAGGTCGGCGGCCACCATGAGGGCCCCGTCACCGATCCCGACCGTCGCACGTTCGAGCTCGACCCCTCGCGCGTCGACGAAGCCGTGCGGTACGCGGAGAAGTGGCTCCCGGGAGTCGAGCCCGTTCCAGTGTTCGGCGTGACATGCCTGTACACGACGACGCCTACCGAGGACTTCGTCGTCGATCGACGTGGTCCATTCATCATCGGGTCAGCGTGCTCCGGCCACGGGTTCAAGTTCACCCCTGTCGTCGGGCTGCTCTTGGCCGATCTAGCGATGGATGTGCGCACGATGCCACGGATCGCGAGGTTCCGTCTGCCACGCTGAGGGCGTGGACGACGAGCGCTTCGGGAAGATCTCTGTCTTCTTCCCGATGTGGAACGAGGAGGAGTACATCAACCGCGCCGTCGACGCGGCGCGGGAGGCATGCCAACAGCTCATCGACGACGGCGAGGTCGCGGACTACGAGATCCTGATCGTCGACGACGCGTCGACCGACGCGACGCCCCGCATCGCCGACGAGCTCGCCGACGCCGATCCGCACGTGCGTGTCGTCCATCACCCGAAGAATCGCAAGCTGGGCGGCTCGGTCAAGACGGGGTTCACCGAGGCCAAGGGTGACCTCGTGCTCTACACCGACGCTGACCTGCCGTTCGACATGGCCGAGGTGAAGCGAGCCTGTCGCCTGCTGCGGATCTACGAGGCCGATCTGATCTGCGCGTATCGCTTCGACCGCACGGGGGAAGGCTTTCAGCGAGTCATCTACTCCGCGATCTACAACCTGCTCGTGCGGGGCTTCTTCGGAGTGCGGGTCCGCGACGTCAACTTCGCGTTCAAGCTCGTGCGCCGTTCGGTCCTCGACGGGATGACGCTCACCAGCGAAGGCTCGTTCATCGACGCAGAGCTCGTCGTGCGGGCGGTGAAGTCGGGCAAGCAGATGGTGCAGTTCGGCGTCGACTACTTCCCTCGGACTCGCGGCATCTCCACGCTCTCGAGCCCCGCAGTGATCGTGAAGATCCTCCAGGAGATGATGCACCTGTCGCGCGAGCTGCGGAGCATCGAAGCGACATGAGGCGCCACGTCGTGATCACGATCGCTGCGATCTCTCCGCTCGTGTTGCTCGCGACCGCGTGCGAGACCCGCAGCGAGGCCGAGACGCCGCCGACGACCGCGGCGGTGCAGACGACCGTCGCCGCGCCCACGACGACCATCGCGCCCACCACGACCATCGCGCCCACGACGACCATGCGCCCACGACGACCGAAGCGCCGACGACCACGGTCGCGCCGACGACGACTGCCCCCCTCATCCCGCTCGCGAAGCCGCTGAAGCAGGGTGCGAAGGGCGACGAGGTCAAGCTCGTGCAAGAGCGCTTGATCGCCATGCACTTCGATCCGGGCGCGGCCGATGGTGTCTTCGACACGCCGATGACGCAGGCAGTGTGGGCGTTCCAGAAGCTCGTGGGGGTCCCTGCAGACGGCGTCGTGACCCCGGACCTCTGGACGCAGATGCAGCAGCCGTTCACCCCGGCGCCGCTCGTGCCGCTCGGTGAGGCCGACCGCGTCGAGGTCGACCTGCCCCGCCAGGTGCTGCTCACCTACCAGGGCGGCAATCTCGTGCTGATCAGCCACATCTCGACTGGCCGCAGCGCGCGATGGCCGACGCCCGGTGGCCTCTACCACTTCACGTGGAGGGTCAGTGGCTGGCGCACTTCAGAGCTCGGCCGCCTCTACAACCCGGTGTACTTCAACAAGGGGATCGCGATCCACGGCGAGCCGAGCGTGCCCAACCGGCCCGCGTCGCATGGCTGTGTGCGCATCCCCATGCACATCGCGAAGTACTACCCGAGCCTCGTGGTCTCGGGTGAGCCGGTGTACGTGCAGGACGGCTTTCACGCGTTCACGCCGCCGCTCGCCACGATGTGATGTGGCTGTGTGATCAGGCGCGGGTCTTCGCGATGCTGACGATGTCGCCGAGACGCTCGATGCCGAGCCTTTCTCGGAAGTCCTTCACCGAGTAGCCGGTGACGGTCGTGGGCTCGGCGGCCCTCGCGGTCGCCGAGCGGGGCAGCCCGAACAGCGGACCCATCTCGCCGAAGTAGTCGTCCGGGCCGAGGGTGGCGAGCCGCTCTTCGCTGCCATCACCACGCCGACGCACCACGTCGATCCTGCCCTTCTCGATCATGTAGATGCGATCGCCGCGGTCGCCTTGCTCGAAGACCGTGTCACCCGCGGCGAGCTCGAGGGTCTGCGGGCCGAGCGCGTCGCTCACGAACCTCGGCACGAGCTCGACCACCTGGTCGGCGAGCGGGATCATGCGGTCGTCGTGCGTCGCGACCACGACGACGCGTCCGGGCGCGGCGAGCCCGCGCACGATGCGAAGCACCGTCTCGACCTGGATGTAGTCGAGGTGCGCGGTCGGCTCATCCGCGAGGATCAGCGGAGGATCGAGGCCGAGTGCGCGCGCGATGGCGACGCGCTGCTGCTGCCCGCCCGACAGGTCACCCGGATGGTGGTGCGCACGCTCGGACATCGCGACCTGGTCGAGGAGCTCGGTCGCGCGAGCTCGTGCTTGCTTCGCAGGGACGCCCGCGGCGGTCATCGGCGCCATCACGTTCTCGGTGGCATCGAGGCTCGGCACGAGGTTGAAGGCCTGGAAGACGACCCCTACACCGTGCCGTCGATGCTCGGTGAGCGCCTTGCCCGAGAGGCCCGAGATCGACCGGCCGCCGTGCATGATCGTCCCCGATGTCGGCGTGAGGATTCCCGCGAGCGCCGACAGCAGCGTCGTCTTTCCACAACCCGAGGGACCGAGGAGGATCACGAGCGAGCCGTCAGGCGCGTGGAGGTTGAACTTGTCGAGCGGCCGCACGACGTAGTCGCCGGCGGTGTACTCGACGGTGAGCTCAGTGACGACAAGATCTGCGGAGCCGGCAGCTGCGGTCGCCATCACGGTCCTCCGAAGGCGAGCGCGGGCTCGATCTTCACGGCTCGTCGGAGGCCGGCCACGCTCGCCAGGAGCCCGACAAGGATCGCGATGACGAACAGGGCGATGTACGCACTGCTGGGGATCTCGACCGGCAGGGGGAAGAACGGCGCGAGCACGGTCGCAAGGATTGAGGCGAGTGCGGCGGCGGCGATCGACAGGATCACGGCTTGCAGCGCGAGTCCCGAGGCCAGCGAGCCGTTCGAGGTTCCCGTCGCCTTGAACACCGCGAAGTCACGCGTCCGTTCCATCGCGGAGAGATAGAGGATCGAGCCGATGATGCACGCGGCCACGATCCAGAGCAGCACCTTCACGAAGTCGAGCGACTGCCGTGCGTTCTTGAGGGGTCGGAGGAGGTCGTCCCGAGCCTCGGAGCGCGTCATGACCCGCAGTCCGTCGATCGTGCCGGTGGGCGAGCCCTTGGCGACGATGGCGCTCGCGACCGGGTTGCCCTGCAGCAGCGCCTGGCCATCTTCGAGCGTGATGAATGCCGTCGGGATGGCGCCGTTGAGCGTGGTGTTCTTGGTGACACCCACGACGTGATACTCGCGACCGTTCATCTCCATCTGGTCGCCGACGTCGAGGCCGAGCTCACGGTCGACGATGACCTCGCCCGAGGCCTGCAGCGTGCGTCCGTGGATCACCGGCGGCTCTCCGATGCCTCCCGGGACCACCGCGAAGAGGTTGATGTCCTGCGGCTTCTGGCCGACGGTCTGATGCAGGTAGATGATCGGGTCGGCCCCGGTGACGCCGGGAGCTTTGGCGACCTGGTCGGCGATCGTCGCGGGGAGCGGGCTGAACGCGGTGAACGGTCCCGACGCCCCTTCCTTCACCAGCCATACGTCGGCACCGAGGTTCTTGAGCGTGCGGTTGGTCTCGACGGTGAAGCTGGCAGCGAGCCCCGACATAAGGAGGCTCATCGCGAACACGAGCGCGGTGCCGGTGATCGCGATCATGAACCTCCGCCGGCGCCACTGCAGGTCGCGCAGGGTCGCCTGCCACATCATCGCCGGATCACTCGCCCTCCCCGCCCACCCGAGGAAGGTAGCGCAGGCTGACGGTGCTTCTACTATGCGTCCCGGTGCGGAGTGGGGAGACCGAGAAGGTGGCGATCGACGGCGAGCGCATCGTGCGCGCCGGCGATCACGGCGGCGAGATGTATGTCATCAAGTCCGGCCGGGTGCGCATCTCGCGCCAGATGGCGGGCCGGTACGTCACGATGTCCGAGCTCGGCCCCGGCGACTTCTTCGGTGAGATGTCGCTGCTCGAGTCGTTGCCCCGCGATGCCGACGCGGTCGCCGTCGGTGAGACGCGACTGCTCGTCTTGAATGCCGGCTCGTTGCTCGTACGCCTGCGCCGCGATCCGACGTTCGCGCTCGAGATGCTGCACCGGCTGAGCGGCCGTGTCCGCACGCTGAATGCCGACCTCGAGAAGGCCCTCGCAGACCGTGAGGCGGAGGGCCCTGTGATCGGGGAGAACACCCTGTGATCATCGACGCTCAAGAGGAACGACTCTTCGTCATCTCTGACTTGCACCTCGGCAACCCGTCGTCGACTGCTCGGTCGCGACTCGTCGAGTTCCTCGACTACGCGCGGATCACGGGCACGAGCATCTGCATCAACGGCGACGGTTTCGAGATGCTCCAGACCAGCTTCACGCGGCTCGCGTCCGACGCGGTGCCCGTGTTGAACGCGCTTCGTCGCCTCATGCGCGAGGGCAACCGCGTGTACTACCTCGTCGGCAACCACGACATCTCGCTCGAGCACTTTCTCGAGGACTGGCTCTTCACGCAGATCGCGCCGTTCCTGAACCTGCGGTCGGGGGATGCGCTGATCCGCATCGAGCACGGTCACCTCTACGACCCGTGGTTCGTGCGCAGCCCGCGACACCTACGAGATCAGCGACGCGCCTCGCGGGCGTCGCGCTGCTCGTGCATCCCGACATCTACTCGGCTTACGCGAAGGTCCAGGTGCGGGCCGCGGCGCGACGCAAGGGCGATCCGCCTGACGAAGTCGCCGCGGGCATGCTTCTCGCGCGGGGCTTCGACACAGTCATCTTCGGCCACACGCACAACCCTTGCGACGTCGAGCTCGCCGAGGGCCAGTACGTGAACTCGGGCAACTGGCTGCGGGGCAGCAGCTACGTCGAGATCGACCAAGGGAAGGTCGAGCTCAAGAAGTGGGAGACCTGGCAGCTCACACGTTGAGGCCGAGCTCCCTGTCGCTCTTGCCGAGGGCGCGGTCTTCGGCGAACTTCGCCAACCACTCCTTCATCTCTTCCGACCCGGTGTCGTCGGCCCACTTCCGCGGCAGCGCCGGGAACATGTAGCCGTCGAGGTCGCGAGCGACGCGTTCCTTGCGGGCGAGCACCTTGTCGACGACGGGCGCGAGGCGCTTCGCCTTGTCGGCGGCCTGCTTCTCGTCCCGCTCGATGAACTCGGGCAGCACTTCCTTCCCGAAGATCTCGAGCGACTCCATGATGTCCTCGTGCCGGTTCTTGCCGGCTTGCTGCACGAAGATCACCTGGTCGACGCCGCACTCCTCGTAGCGCTTGAGGTACTCGCGCACCTGGTCGGGCGTGCCGATCGCGCCGCGCAGCCCGGTCGTGTCGCCCGCAGCGATCTTGGCGCCGAGCCGTTCCTCCTCGAGCGCCTTCGCGGCCGCCTCGGGGGAGAAGCCGAGCTGATCGCGTCGCTCGTTGTACTCGTGCCACACGTCGGTGACGCCGGGCTTGTGCTCGCCGAACACGTAGTAGTGGCCGAGCGAGTAGCCGAAGAAGTTGGCGCCCTCGATGCCGCGCTTGATCGCCTCGTGCTCGTCGTGGTGGAGCATCATCGGCGTCACGCAGGCGACTTGTGCGTTGACGGCCTCGCCGACGGCCACGCCCTTCTCGGCGAGCGTCGACTCGTAGTCGTTCACCCAATGCGTCGCTTCCTCGGGATCGATGAACGCGAAGGTGAGCGCGCCGATGCCCTTCTCGGCCGCGAGCAGGATCGTCTCGCGGCGTGAGCATGCGACCCACAGCGGCGGGTGCGGCTTCTGCGCTGGCTTCGGCACGACGTTGCGGGGCGGCATCTGGACGTACTTGCCGTCGACGCCGGTGAACGGAGTCTCGGTCATGCACCGGATCGCGACCTCGAGACCCTCGAGCCACATGCTCGCGCTTGAGGATCGGGTCGATCTGGAAGCCGCCGAGCTCGGCCTCGCTCGACGACTCGCCCGAGCCGAAGTCGACGCGGCCGTTCGACACGAGGTCGAGCGTCGCGACCCGCTCCGCGGTGCGGGCGGGGTGGTTGTAGTTCGGCGCGGTCTGGATGATGCCGTGACCGAGGCGGATGTTCTTCGTCCGCTGGCTGGCGGCGGCGAGGAAGACCTCGGGCGCCGAGGAGTGCGAGTACTCCTCGAGGAAGTGGTGCTCGACCTCCCACACGTACTGGATGCCCAACTTGTCCGCGAGCTCGACCTGCTCGAGCGCGTTCTGGATCAGGACGCGCTCGGAGTCGTCGGTCCAGGGACGCGGGTGCTGGTGCTCGTAGAAGATGCCGAACTTCATGGACGGGCCTCTCTTGTGTCGAGATCTTGGGGACCGAGCTCGTGGAAGCGATGGAGGATGTCAGCGCGTCGAGGGTTCGACGTGAGCACGTGCTCGAGCTCGCCGAGGGTCTGCTTGATGCCGAGCTGACGGCGCGTGCCGAGCGATTCGGCGAGCGCGCGCTCCCACACCGCGCCGATCAGCTCGGTGCCTTCGTGCTTCTTGCCCGAGTCGCCCACGATCGTGCGATCGCGCATCTCTGACAGCACTGTCTTCAGGTACTCGACGTGCGGCGTCTCGTCGGCGCGCACGTACGAGACGAGCTTGGCGCCTTGGCCGTCGCCTGCGACGAGATCGGGCTTCGCGAGCATCGTCTCGGCCCACGCGAACGTGTGGAACGCGGAGATCTCGATGAGCAGCAGTCGAGTCATCCGCTCGACCAGCAGCTCGAACGCGTGGTCGACGTCGTCGGGCATCACTCGCGGTGGCGGCGGTGGCGGAGTGGCGCCGGGGCCGATGTTGATGCCCATGCGCTGCAACATGAGCTGCGTCTCGTCCTCGGTCACGGGCGTTTCGAACGCGATGTCACGCGCGGCGAACCACATCTGCTTGTGGCCGCCTTCGTCCTCGAAGCCGGCCTCGTCGCGTGCGTGTGCTTCGTAGAGGCCGCGGTCGAGGTGCACCATCGCGGTGCCGTCGATGTCCTCGACGAACAGCCCACGCAGATCGGGCACCGCGCTGTGCCGGATCATCGCCCCGAAACCCTCGACGGTGCCGATGCGGGTGAGCGTCGAGATGAGCGGCTGCGTCACGCCCTCCTCGAGCAGATAGGTCGACTGCGCGACGTTCGGGTAGTGCTCGGGCCACGTGGCAAGCGGGAGGTCGAGCAACGGCGTGGCGAACTGCCGCGCGTGCTGTGCCTGCCATGCCTCGATCGCGGGGACACGGTGCTTCGTACGCGGCGACACGTAGCCGCCGTCGTCGTCGAACCCACCGTGGCAGCGCACCCCGCCGGCGATCAACGGCTCCGCGAAGTCGTGGTTCTCGAGGAGCTCGGTCTCGGTGAATTCGAGCTGGTCCGTCCCCCCGTGGTCCGTCATCGTGCAAACTGTATACTCACGCGTATACAGAAGGCAACAGGCAGCCCGCGCAAGCTCCTCACCCGTGAGCAACGCCAAGAGTCGATCCTGCGCGGGGCGGCTGCGGCCTTCGCGAAGGCGGGCTTCGACGGCACCTCGATGGAAGACGTCGCGGACGCCTCCGGCATCACGCGGCTGATCGTCTACCGCAACTTCGCCTCGAAGGAAGACCTGTACCGGTCGGTGCTCGAACGGGTGGCGACCCGTCTCGGTGAGGAGTTCGCCGGTGCCCAATCCGCCGTGCAACCCCTGCTCAGAGTCGCCCGTGAAGACCCCGACGCCTTCCGCCTGCTGTGGGTGCACGCCGCCCACGAGCCCCAGTTCGCGGCGTACGCGGCCCAGTTCCGCGAGGCCGCCGTCGAGGTTGCCGACGAGCTGGTCGGATCACTGATCGCTGACCGACGGTTGCGCCGATGGGCGATGATCGTGATCGTGGATCACCTCTACGACGCTGTCCTCACCTGGCTCGATGTCGGCGATCCCGCTCGCGACGACGAGTTCGTGGCTGTCACATCCGCAGGGCTGCGAGCGCTCATCAACGCGTGGGGAGCACCGCGATGAACCGAGTACAGGGATGACCGAGCGCATCGCGTACGACGAGCTCGCGCTCTTCCACGAGAACGCGGAGGAGTACGGGATCCCGTGGATTGGGCCGCCGGTCGTCGCACGGACTGCGGTCGAGGTCGACCGTCCGTCGGGCCGCGCGGTGAGCGCGCTCTGTGGCGGACCGAATCGCCCGAGATCGTGTTCGTGCACGGCGGCGCGCAGAACGCGCACACGTGGGACACGGTCGCCCTGGCCCTCGGTCGTCCCGCGTCGCGGTCGATCTTCCGGGTCACGGGCACTCGGGATGGCGCGACGACCTCGCCTACTCACCCGTCACCAACGCCGAGGACATCGCCGTCGCGATCGAGCACCTCGCTCCGAGCGCAGCGGTCGTCGTCGGCATGTCGCTCGGCGGGCTCACCTCGATCGCGCTCGCGGCCCGTCGCCCTGATCTCGTGCGCAAGCTGATCCTCGTCGACGTCACGCCTGGCGTCGATCGCGGCAAGGCCAAGGCGATCCTCGACTTCGTGAACGGCCCGCAGACGTTCCCGAGCTTCGCCGACATCATGAAGCGCACCATCGAGCACAACCCGACGCGCACCGAGGCGTCGCTTCGCCGCGGCATCCTCCACAACGCGCACCAGCTCGACGACGGGTCGTGGGCCTGGCGCTACGACCGTCGCCACCGCGGCGGCGAGGGCGAGGGCGACGTCGTCGATGCGATCGAGACCAACCCGCTCTGGGACGACCTGTCGTCACTCGCGATGCCGATCCTCCTGCTCCGCGGCTCGCTCAGCCCCGTCGTCGACGACAACGACGTCGCCGAGGTGAAGCGGCGCCAGCCCACGGCCGAAGTCGTCGTGGTCGACGGCGCCGGCCACTCGATCCAGGGCGACAAGCCCCTCGAGCTCGCCGCGCTCATCACCCGCTTCGCCTTCTGACCGTTTGCTCACTGGACGCGCGTATACGACGGTCGAGTGAGCAAACGGTGCGGTCAGCGGGTTTGCAGGGGGAGGATCTCGGCGGCGACCTCGTCGAGGTGGGCCGACCAGTCCTCGGGCTCACCGACCGGGAGCACGACGAACTTCGAGAAGCCGACCTCGCAGAACACGTTGATGCGGTCGCGCAGCTCGGCCATCCCCGTGGGCACGATGTCGGTCGGGTCGAGGTCGGGACGCCGTCTCGCCAGCAGCGTGAGCAGCGTGTCGGGTACCTCGCCGACCGAGTACGCGATGAGCGCGCCGAAGTGCTCGGGATCGATCTCGCGGTCGTGCTTGTCGGCGGTCTCGTCGACCACCGCCTTCGCCGCCGCGGCCTCGCCCGGCACGATGAACGACGGGAGCCACCCATCGGACAGCCGGCCGATGCGCCGCAGCTCTGACGGAGCGATGCCCCCCATCCACACGTCGAGCGGCTTCTGGATCGGCTTGGGCATGACGCCGATGCCCTCGAGGTGGAAGAGCGGCCCGTCGTGATCGACCGCATCCTCGGTCCAGAGGCGACGCATGAGCGGCAGCGCCTCGTCGAACCACGCGGCGCGTGCGCCTCGCTCGATGCCGAACGCCTGCTGCTCGTGCGCGTCGGCGACACCGAGGCCGAACGCGGGCAGCAGCCGCCCCCCTGACATCCGGTCGAGGCTTGCCATCGACTTCGCGACGAGCACCGGGTTGCGGCCGGGAAGCACCATCACGCTGGCGCCGAACTTCAGCTTCTTGGTGCGGCCGGCCGCGTAGGCCATGCCGACGACGGGATCGGGCGACTCGCCTCCGATCCGCTCGGACAGCCACAAGCTGTCGAAGCGCAACCGTTCGAGGTCGTCGACGAACGGGCCGAAGCGGTCGTCGTTCGTCAGCGACCGAGTGCCGAGGCCGAACCCGATGCGCACCTTCATCGACGTGATGCTACGACCGCCCGCCTCGGCCCCCACTCTTTGAGTGCGCGCCACTGACTGTCCGTCACCTACTCTCGTCCGCCAGGACAACAAGGCCGACGCCCTCGCGTACGACACCCTGAGATCAGTCGCCCGACCTGACGGAGCCGAGGGTCGTTGAGTGCGGCCCGGGACCTCGTCAGGATGCCGGGGTGCTCCTCAGGCGGGTTGCGTTCGCCCTTGTCGCAACCGGCGTGCTGGTCGCGACGATGGGTGTCACTGCCGCCGCGACGGGCGAGCGAGGGTTCGCGGGTCGCCAGATCACTCCGGGCGGCGAGCTCGACGGCGAGGGAGCGTCATTCCCGTGCGGGTACATGGAGCACGCGATCGAGGACGCGCAGAAGGACGACCTCGCGGTCACGTATCGCTGTCTCGACTCGGGGAGCGGGAGAGCGGCGTTCATCCAAGGCGCGGTCGACTTCGCCGGCAGCGACGTCCCCGTCAGCCCGGCCGAAGCCGAGCAGCTGCACGCGAAGGGCGTGGCGTACGTGCAGTTCGCGTACGTCGGCGGCGGAATCGTCATCGCGTACAACCCCGGCTCGGGCCTGCCCTACAACCTGAAGCTGAGCGCCGACACGATCGGAAAGATCTTCAGCGGCCAGATCGTCAAGTGGGACGACCCCCAGATCGCGACCGAGAACGAGGGCGTGTCGTTGCCGGACCTGAAGCTTCGGGTCGCCGCGCGGTCCGACAGCTCGGGGACTTCGCACTGGTTCACGACGTTCATGGCGCAGACCTCGCAGTCGTGGCCGGGTGGCGCGCGGGACGTCTTCGACGTGCCGCCGTTGCCTGGGTTTCCCGGCCTGCTCACCGTTGCCGGTAGCAGCGCGGTCGCGGACGCGGTGCGCGACAACCCCGGCATGATCGGCTATGTCGAGCTCAGCTTCGCTCGGGAGCGCAGGCTCAACGTCGCCGCGGTCCAGGGCAGGGATGGCTTCGTGCTTCCCGAGACGAGCGCCGTCACCGACGCCATCGCCTCCTTGAGCCCGAAGAGCGACGGCACCGTCACCCCGAGCTTCACGACCGCACCCGGCTACCCACTCTCGGTCGTCACGTACCTGCTGGTGCGTCAGGACAACCCCAACCGACAGACCGCCCTGAACCTCCGCACGTTCGCTGGTTTGCTGCTCGCGAACAACGACAACGCGTCGTCGCTCGCCTACGCGCGTCTCCCTCCGAGCCTGACTGCATACGCGAAGGAGCAGATTGCGACCATCGGTCCTGGTGGCAGCGTCCCCGCGTCGACGACGACGGTGCCGCCCCCGAGCTCGGCCCCGCCGACGGTCTCCCCGACGGTCGTGGTGCCCACCACCGAGCCGACCACGACGCCGGTCACCGGGTCGACCTCAGGCTGGCTGATCGCGCTCGGGTTCCTGCTCGTCGCGGTCGGCTGTTGCCTCGTCCGCCTCGAGCACCGATCTGGCCCCCCGCCGGGGCCAGATCCGTGCCAGTTCCCGCCGGACCTTGCGTGACGCGCGGTGCGGAGCACCGTCGCGGGCACTGACGTCGCTCGCTATGACCGCACAGGGGGGAGGTGGCAGCCGATGGCGAGGCCAGTCACGGCAGCACCCGCGACGAGCATCGAGGGCGAGACACCGGCGAAGCCGTAGAGGGCGCCGCCCAGCGCGCCCGCAAGGCCGCTCGCCGTGACCGCGACACCGCGCACGAACCGCCAATCGGAGGTTCGGGTTGTGTCGAACTCGGCCGTGACTCGCATCGCCCCATCTTCGTCACCGACGCTCTCGTGTATCAGTGATGTGCATCACCTTCAGACCGGACACGCGTCGCTTCTTCCGACCTCTTCGGACAACGGCCGTAGAGTGCCGCGCGTGACGGCAGCAGTCGACCTTTCTGCGTTGTTCTCACTGGACGGACGCGTCGCGGTGGTGACGGGTGCGTCATCTGGTCTCGGCGATCGCTTCGCGCGCGTGCTGCACGCCGCCGGCGCGACGGTGATCGTCGCGGCGCGTCGCAAAGAGCGGCTCGACGCGCTGGCGAGCGAGCTGCCGGGCACCACCGCGATCGCGTGCGACGTGTCCGAGGCCGTCGACCGCGAGCGGCTCATCCGGGAGGTGGTCGAGCAGCACGGCACGATCGACGTCCTGGTCAACAACGCCGGCATCGGCCACACCGTCAGCATCGAGGACGAGACGCTCGACGTCTTCCGCAATGCGGTCGAGGTGAACGTCACCGCCATCTGGCATCTGTCGAAGCTCGCGGGCGAGGTGATGGTCGCCCAGCGCCGCGGCAGCATCGTGAACATCGCGTCGATGCTCGGTGTCGTCGCGTCGACTCCGGTGAAGCAGGCGCACTACAGCGCCAGCAAGGGTGCGGTCATCAACATGTCGCGCGAGCTGGCCTGCCAGTGGGCGCGCAAGGGCGTGCGCGTGAACGCGCTGGCTCCGGGCTGGTTCCCGAGCGAGATGACGGCGGGGATGGAGAGCGACGAGGCCGCCATCCAGTTCGTCAAGACGCATTGCCCGATGGCCCGCATGGGCGAAGGCCACGAGCTCGACGGTGCATTGCTGCTGCTCGCGAGCGACGCCGGCAGCTACATCACCGGGGAGACTTTGCTCGTCGACGGCGGCTGGACCGCCCGCTAGTCAGCCTTTCAGGGCCGCCACGAGGGCGGCGCGGGTGCGCTCGCGCTCCTCGGGGGTGGCCGCCGCCTCAGCAGCGGCGAAGTCGGTGACGCCGATCTTCGCGAAGTGCTCGATGCCGGAGAGCACCTCGTCCTCCGAGCCGAGCAGGCCGATGTCGGCCGGGTTCTCGACGCCCTCCTTGTCGAGCATGGCCTTGTAGGAGGGGAGCGTCGGGTAGATCGCCAACGACTTCGCGATGCGGTCGCGGGCGGCTTCCTTGTCGTCGGTGACGCACACGGGGATGCCGGCGATGACCCGAGGGGTCGCGCGCCCCGCCTTCTCCGCTGCCGCGTTGATCGACGGGATGACATGGCTCTCGAGGGTTGCCGGGCCGGTGCACCACGTGAGCGTGCCGTCGGCGACCGCGCCCGCGAGCTCGAGCATGCGCGGGGCCAGCGCGGCGAGGACGACGGGCATCGGCGACGAGCCCGCAATCGAGATGCCGCCGCGGGCGGTCAACGTCTCGCCCTGATAGGAGATGGCCTCGCCGCGCAGCAGAGGCAGCAGGGCGCTGAGGTACTCACGCATGTGGCGTGCCGGCTTGTCGAACGAGTAGCCCCACATCCCCTCGATCACGACCTGGTGCGAGAGGCCGATGCCGAGCACGAGGCGACCGCCGGACGCGGCGTTCGTCGTCAGGGCTTGGCCTGCCAGGACCATCGGATGCCGGGGGTAGGTGGGCACCACGGACGTACCGAGCTCGATGCCAGGGACCTCTCGTCCGATGATCGCGAGGATCGTCGAGCGCGTCGTGGCTGAAGACCTGTGGCACCCAATAGCTCGCGAACCCTTGCTCGTGAGCAGTGCGTGCCGCGGCCACGTAGCCGTCCACTGTTCCTTCGCCGACATCACCCGTGAAGATCCCGATGCGCATCCGCGCACCCTAGGGGGAACGTCAGCTCGCGAGCACTCTCGCGCTGGCCAGCATGTCGCGGGCGAAGGCCTCGTCGCCCTCGATGTCGAGGTCGACCTCGTCCACGTCGAGATGGCGCCCCGCGATGCGGCAGAAGCCGAGCGCGTCGATCACGACGAGCGCGTCCTCGTCGCCGGGAGCGGGCGGCTCCTCCGCGGTCGACACCACATAGGTGCCGCCGCCGGGGCCGGTGAGGACCAGGCGAGCGGAGCGGCCCGGGTGCGGAGTGCCCACATAGGCAAGCGTGAAGGGCAGCACCCCGCCCGCGAGGCGGCACATCGCCGAGAGCTCGTCGCCGCCCGGGACCAAGGGCTCGTGGCCCACCGCCCGGCGGATGTCGTCGACGTGGGCCCAGAGCTCGAAGCTCGCGGCGACGAGCGCCGTCGCCCGCGGCACCTCGAACCCGTAGTACTGCGTGATCGTGGTGAGCCCCTCGCCGTCGAGGGTGGCGGCGTGCTCCGCGAGCGCGCTCGAACGCACTCGAAGAAGGCCGCGCTGGATTCGGCGGGGGATGCGCTGCGCTGCGTGTCGATGAACGGCTGCGTGAAGGCCACGTGCTCGGCGAGAGGAAGGTCGCGGATCGCCTCGTTCGCGCCCGAGCGCGCCGTCGAGGTATCGGGCGGCGCCGATGAGGTGTCCGACCATCTCGTGCACGTCCCATTCACGGCGCAGGAGCGGGGCCCGCCACTCCGCGGGGTCGAGCCGCTCGATCTCGGCGATGCTCGCCGCGATGCCGCGGCGGAAGATCTCTCGAGGATCGATCGGCTTCGCCGGATCGGGGTCGACGCCGAAGCCGGCAGGACGGTGCTCTTGCGCGGCGGCGAGCACTCGGCCGCGAAGGTCGCTCGCGGGAGTCGCAGCAGCCAGCGAACCCAAGAGCCCGGCGGCCTCCTGCAAGCGCGCCGCTTCGGCCGCGGCCGCAGGATCTGAGCCCAGCCTCGACTCGACGGCGGCTCGCTCTTCGGCGTCGAGCGCGTCGAGGGCCAGCGCGGCCAGCTCGTGCTCGAACTCTTCGTTCAGCGCCATGACGAGATGCCTTCCGCGTCGAGTGTGTCCGCCAGCTTGCGCAGTGCCAGCCGCATGCGCGACTTCGCCGTTCCCTCCGGGATGCCGAGGATCGCCGCGACCTCGACGTAGCGTCTTGCCCTCGAAGTACGCGAGGTTCACGCAGGCGCGTTGCTCCTCGGGCAGGTCCTGCACTGCTGTGCGCACCCGCTCACCGATCCAGAGAGAGCTCACGGCCTCGTCGATGTCGGGCGGCGCGCTCGGTGGCTGCGCTGCCATCGCGTCGGCTCGACGCCGCGAGGCCTCCTCACGACGCACCCGATCGACCGCGTCGGCGATGGGCGAGCATCCCGAGCCAAGCCGCGAGCGTCCCTCGAGCCGAGTCGAACGCGTGGGGGCGCTCCCAGAGCGAGACGAAGACCTCCTGCACGACGTCCTCAGCGGCGGTGGCGTCGCCGAGCACGCGGCGGGCCACGCCGAAGACCGTCGGAGCGAGCTGGTCGTAGACACGAGTGAGGGCGGTCTCGTCGCCCGCCGAGATCCGCTGCACGAGCCGTGCGTCGCTGGTCGCTTGCGCGGGCGCGAGGGCTGCCACGACGGCGAGGCTACTCACGCAGGCCTTTCGCAAGTCGGTGTCTCGCCGGATCACCGTCACGAACCGAGAGTCGGCCTGGGAGAATGTCGGGGATGAGCGTCACGGCGCGGCTCGCCACGGCCTGCCCTCTCGACTGTCCCGACACCTGCTCGCTCGAGGTCACCGTCGAGGACGGCCGCCTCGTGGCGATCGACGCCGGGCCGGCGAACCCGCTGACGCAGGGCTTCATCTGCGCCAAGGTCAAGCACCACGCCCGTCGTGTGTACGCGCCCGAGCGCGTCCTCACGCCGCTGGTGCGCGTCGGCGCGAAGGGGTCAGGTGACTTCCGGTCTGCGACGTGGGACGAAGCGCTCGACCTGGTCGCATCGCGGGTCTCGGCCGCGATCGCGGAAGACGGTCCCGTCGTCGGTCGTCCCCTACCTGTACAACTCGTCCGCCGGATCGCTCGCGGCCGAGGGTCTCACGTGGCGGATGTTCGACGAGATCGGTGCGGCCCGGGTGCTGCACACGATCTGCGCGGCGACTGCCGGCGCGGCCTGGCGCTCGACGTTCGGGGCGATGCTCGCGGCCGATCCGTTGGACGTGGTGCACAGCAAGCTCGTGATCGTGTGGGGCGCGAACCCCGCGATCTCGAACATCCACTTCCCCCCGCTCGTGCAGCAGGCCCGCGCTCAGGGCGCGCGGCTTGTCGTCGTCGATCCCCGTCGCACCGCGATGGCGCGGCGCGCCGACCGGCACCTCGCCTTGCAGCCCGGCACCGACGTCGCGCTCGTGCTCGGCATGGTGCGTCATCTCGATCGCAACGGGCTCGATCGACCGATCGTTCGTCGACGTCGACAGTCGACCGGAGCCGACGCGCTGATCGACGGTGCCGCCGAGTGGACGCTGTCGCGCACGGCCGAGGTCACCGGTGTCGACGCGGCCGACGTCGCCGCCTTCGCCGAGGAGCTCGCGACGATCCGTCCCGCGTTCGTGCGCATCGGGTGGGGGCTCGAGCGGAACCGCAACGGCGGCGCGTCATATCGCGCGGTGCTCGCGCTGCCCGTGCTGACTGGTCAGCTCGGCGTGCTCGGGTCGGGCGTGATGGCAAGCCTGAGTGGCGCCGACGACTTCGCGCTCAACGGACCTCCCTCAGGCGGCCGGCGCAAGGTCAACATGAACGAGCTCGGCACCGAGCTGCCGCAGATGCGCGTGCTGTTCGTCCAGGGCTCGAACCCTGCGGTCACGGCCCCTCGTCAGCGTCTCGTGCTCGACGGCCTCGCACGCGACGACCTCTTCACCGTCGTGCATGACCAGGTGCTCACCGACACCGCCCTCTATGCCGACGTCGTGCTGCCCGCCACGACGCACTTCGAGGCCGACGACCTCGCCGGCTCGTACGGATCGTTCACGCGCCAGCGCATCGCCGCCGTCATCGGCCGTGTCGGCGAGAGCCGCACGAACGACGAGGTGGGAGCCGGTCTCGCGGAACGGCTCGGGCTCGACATGGCGCGTTACCGCGCCGATCCCGACGCACTGATGAAGGAAGGCCTCGGCGGCGGCTCTCCTGCTCCTGCGGGCGATGCCGAGGTGCTGCACGCGCCGGGCACCGCCGTGCAGTTCCGCGACACGTTCCCCGACTTCGAGGACCGCAAGGCGCGCCTCGCGCCACCGATCCTGCGTGATGGCGCGGTGCCCGCGTACCGCGCAGCTCGAGACCGAGTCCGAGTTCCCGCTCGCGCTCATCACGCCGGCGACGCACCGCACGATCAACTCGATGTTCGGCGAGTTCAACGCGGCCGAGGCGTGCGTGCGCGTCCATCCCGACGACGCCGCGGCGCGCGCGGTGGCTGACGGGGACTTCGTCCGGATGTGGAACGACCTCGGGGCGCTCGAGGTGGTCGCGCGCCTCGACGCAGACCTGCGGCCGGGTGTCGTGTCGATGCCGAAGGGACTGTGGCGACGCGACGTGCCGGGCGGCCTCACGGCCAACGCGCTCGTGCCCGACACGCTGAACGATCTCGCTGGTGGCGCCTGCTTCAACGACGCCCGCGTCGAGATCGCGCTCGTCAGCCCCGGCTGAGCAGCTCGACCCAGTTGCCGTCGGGGTCCTCGATCATCGCGATGGTGACACCGGGGCGTAACTCGGTGACGGGCACCGCGATCTTGAACCCGGCCGCGTTGCACGCGTCGACGACCTCCTGGATGTTGTCGACGCTGATCGTCCAGTAGCGGTAGCCGAGCGCGCGGTTGATGCCCCCAGGCTCGGCGGCGGGCAGCTCCTTCGGATGGTGCACGAGCTTGATCGTGCTCGTGCCGCACATACAGCCGGTGCATCGTCGCCCCGCCGCCGAGCGGCGTCGTGCCGTCATCCTTGAAGCCAAGGTGTCGCGGTAGAACGCGAGTGACCGCTCCGGGTCGCTCACGACGATGCCGAGGTCGATCGAGTCCTTCGTCAGCTTCACACCCATCCACTCTTTCTAGACCGTTTGCTCCGACCGTTTGCTCACTGGGCGCGCGAATACGACGGTCCACTGAGCAAACGGTTCGGTGTCCCACCCCCTTGTCAAGATCCCCGGATGGCGGACATGAGGCGGATCAACGCGTGGGCACGGCGTCAGCTCGGGCTGGTCACCTTCGAGCAGCTGGACCTCTTGGGTGTTTCGGAAGGCCAGCGCCGGCGCTGGCTCATCGATGGACGACTGATCTTGGTGAGGCCCAACGTCTATGCGCTCGGCGGGGCACCGCCGACGTGGGAGCAGTCGGTGCTCGCCGCCGTGCTCGCGGGTGGTGGCGGTGTCGCCGCGTCACATGGCACCGCAGGCCGGCTCCGCGTTCTCAAGCACGTCGACGACTCGGGTCTCGAGATCGTTTCTCCACTCGGGCATCACAAGCGGCTGGATGGCGTCGTCGGCCATCGGTCGGGAGCGCTGTTCGAGTCGGACCTGACCGTGTATCGGTCGATCCCGACGACAACCGTCGCCCGGACCCTCGTCGACGTGTCCGGCCGGCTCACCGAGCGTCAGTTGGGGCAGGCGATCGACGATGCGCTACGGCGACGGATCGTGGATCTCGAGGATCTGCGTCGCACCGCTGGTCGGTTGGGAAGCGCGTCAGGTCGGTCCATGCGGAAGGTCCATCGGGCGCTCGGGCTTCGCATTCCGGGGTATGACCCGCTCGACAGCGACCTCGAGACCCGGATCTTGCGTGTCATCGCCGCCGCGGGCCTGCCTGTCCCTCGGCAGCAGTATCCGATCGTGCTCGGCGGAGTCGGGGTCCACCTAGATCTCGCGTACCCCGACGTCCGCCTGGCGATCGAGCTCGACGGATGGGAGTGGCATCGAAACCGATCGGCGTTCGATGACGATCGCTGGCGCGACGTCGAGTTGGTGAAGCTGCGGTGGATGAACCTGCGCCTCACCGCCACCATGAGCGACCAGACGATCGTCGACGTGATCGGAGCGGCCCGCGCCGAGCGTTTGCTCACTGGGCGCGCGCATACGACGGTCGAGTGAGCAAACGGTCATTCGGGGAGGAGGGCGGCGAGCTGGCGGGAGTGGGCGAGGAGGATGCCGTCGGGACTCCACACCTCGCCGTCTTCCTCGACGAAGCCCTCGGCGGCCACCTGCGTGCGGAACGCGACGAGGCAGAAGTCGTCGTCCGACATCGTCGGATGCGGAAGTGGCGCGCGGAAGTGCACGGTGAGGTCGACCGTCGGGATGCCCATCGGCTGCGGCAACCGGGCGAAGATCGACGGGATCCACGCGTCGGAGAACGCGGTGACCGCGAGGTGGTCGATCGGCCGGCGCACCTCGTCGTCGAATCGGATGTACCCGCCGACCGCGGCGAGGGGCGCGCTTGTGAACGGCTGGCCGCCGATCGCCCACCGTTGTTCGTACCGGTCGCGCATCGGCGACACCGCGCCGCTCGGCGTCTGCGTCAAGGGCAGCCGCTCGGCCTGGTCGAGCGGCAACGCGGCGGGCATCGCGATGTCGGCGAACACCGGTCCCTCCATGCTCACCGCGAACGCGGCCATCGCGAGGGCGAGCAGCCGCTCGCCCTGCATCAAGCGCCCCGTGACGAACGTGACTCGCCGGCCCGCACGCTCGATCTCAGTGTGCATCTCGCACGGCCCTTCGCGGGGTGGCGCGAGGTAGTGGACCGTCAGCGACCGCGGGGTGCGCTCGGGATCGCCGACCGCGAGCGCGAGGCCCCGCAAGACGATCGCAGCGATGTAGCCGCCGTTCGGTCCTCGCTCGATCCACCAACCGGTGTCGATGCGTCCCGCGTACCGGCCATCGCCCAGCGGAGTCAGCGCCGTGTCGCGGTCGAACCGAGTCTCTGACCGGTTGTCAGTCATCGGGGGCCGAGGCTACGGGCCGTGGGTACTGTTGGCGCCATGAAGGTTGCGCTGACTGTGAACGACTTCATCCGGCGCGCCGAGCTCGTCTACGGCGACCGCATCGGTCTGATCGACGAGCCCGACCAGCCCGCACCCTCGTGGGGTGACCTCACCTACAAGCGGGTCGCCGAGCTCGCGCGAGCCCAGGCGGCGGGCCTCGACCGGCTCGGCATCGGTCAGGGCGAGCGCATCGCGATCGTGAGTCAGAACAGCGCTCGGCTCATGACATCGTTCTTCGGCGTCAGTGGGTTCGGGCGCATCCTCGTCCCGATCAACTTCCGCCTGAACGTCGACGAGGTGAGCTACATCGTCGAGCACTCCGGGGCGTCGGTGCTGCTCGTCGATCCCGAGCTCGACGAAGTCCTCTCGGGGGTCACGGCCAAGTACCGGTACGTGATCGGTGCCGAGGCCGACGACGCTCTGCTCGTGTTCGACACCGAGCCCGAGCCGTGGACGCCCGACGAAGACGCGACCGCGACGATCAACTACACGAGCGGCACGACGGCACGGCCCAAGGGCGTGCAGCTCACGCACCGCAACATCTGGATCAACGCAACGACCTTCGGCTGGCAGACCGGCGTGACCGATCGCGATGTCTACCTCCACACGTTGCCGATGTTCCACTGCAACGGATGGGGGATGCCCTACGCGGTGACCGGCATGGGCGGTCAGAACGTCGTGCTGCGCAAGGTCGACGGGGCAGAGATCTTGCGCCGCGTCGACAAGCACGGTGTGTCGCTCCTGTGTGGCGCTCCGGCAGTCGTCGCGATGACGCTCGACGCCGCGTCGAAGTGGGATGGTCCCATCCCGGGGTCGGGCCGCACGCGCATGGTGGTCGCCGGAGCGCCGCCGCCCACGCGCACGATCGAGCGCATCGAGACCGAGCTCGGATGGGAGTTCATCCAGATCTACGGCCTCACCGAGACGTCACCCTTCCTCGTGATGAATCGCTCGCGCGCCGAGTACGACGACCTGACGCCGGGCGAGCGCGCGGCACGCTTGAGTCGGGCGGGCGCGCCTGCGCTCGGCATCGAGATGGATGTCGACGCCGAGGGCGAAGTGCTCGCTCGCGGCAACGTGGTCCTCGAGGGGTATTGGGATCAACCCGAAGCGACCGCGGCCGCAATCGTCGACGGGTGGTTCCACACTGGCGACGGCGGCTCGATCGACGACGAGGGCTACGTCACCATCTCCGACCGCAAGAAGGACGTGATCATCAGCGGCGGCGAGAACGTGTCGTCGATCGAGGTGGAGGACTGCCTCTTCTCGCATCCCGCCGGTCGCGGAGGTGGCGGTCATCGGCGCCCCCGACGAGAAGTGGGGCGAGACCGTGGTCGCGCTCGTCGTGCTCGCGCCGGGGCAGTCGGCGACCGAGCAGGACCTCATGGATCATTGCCGTTCGAAGCTGGCGCACTTCAAGTGCCCGACGAAGATCGACTTCCGTGACGAGCTCGCCCGCACGGCCACCGGGAAGCTGCAGAAGTTCAAGCTCCGTGCGCCCTACTGGGAGGGACGCGACCGCCTCGTGAACTGACGAGGGAGCTGAGTGGGGTGCCCGGTTTCGCGGCTGACCCTCGGTAGCATCGCAACCCGTGCCTGCGGCCCGAAGCGCTCTCAACCCGCGCCTCGTGGGGCTCGCCCTGGCCCTCGTGCTCGGGATCGCGGTGATCGCCCTGCTCTCGCTGTTCTTCGGGGACGACGACAGCACGAACACGGCGAACATCGCTCCCGTGTCGGCAACCCGGACGACCGCCGCTCCGCAGACGAGCGAGTCGCCGACCTCGCCAATCCAGACCTCGGCGACCTCGGCGAGCACAACGGCTGCGCCGACGACGACCACGACGCGCCCCAGGTCACGCAGAACCACGTCTTCGTGCTCGGCGACTCGGTGCTGCTCGGTGCTGCGAACGAGATCCCCGCTGCGCTGCCCGGCTGGCAGGTCATCGTCGACGCGAAGGTGAGCCGCTTCCTCAATCAGGGGATCGAGGTGCTGCAGGCCCGGCGAGCTGAGATCGGCAACGCCGGCGTCGTCGTGATTCAGCAGGGGAACAACTACCTCGGCAACGAGCAGCAGTTCCGCGACGAGATCGACCAGACGATGGCAGTGCTCGCGGGTGTGCCGAAGGTGGTCTGGCTCACCGTCGCGGAGTTCACGCAGTCACGCGTCGACGTGAACAAGGAGATCCTCGCGGCCGCCGAGCGTTACCCGAACATCCAGCTCGCCGACTGGAACGGCACGTGGCTCCCGAACCGCCTCGCGTTCGTGAGCCGCGATGGGCTGCACCTCACGCGGCCGGGTGCGAGGGCGATGGCCGCGTTGATCGCGTCGGTGGTCGGCGCTCCTCCGACTCCGTGAGCTAAGGAGCGAGCGCGGCCCCGATCGGCAGGTTTCGCAGCACGGTGTAGACGAGCGCGCCGACGCCGAGCACGACCCACACGCGCGTCGGCACCGTCCACGGCCCGCGCACCTCACCGACGCCCGCGAGTGACGCCGCGCCCCACGCGAGCAGCGGCAGCGTGACGACGAGCAGCAGGTTGCTGCCGAGCGCTGCCATCACATGGCCGTGCGCGAGGTCGCCGACACCGCGCAGGCTGCCGCACAAGGGGCAGTACAGCCCGGTCGCCGCGTGGAACGGGCACAACGGCACGTTCACCAGTCCACCTCGTCGCATCCCTTGTGGTCGTCGGGCTCGATCTGCAGCGTCGCGTGCGCGACACCGTGCCCGTCACCGAGCACGGTGCGCGCTTCGTCGAGCACTGCATGATGATCGGTGCCCGCTGTGACCATCAGATGTGCCGAGGCCACCTCCATCTCCGACGTCAACGTCCAGACGTGCAGGTCGTGCACGTCGACGACTCCGGGGATCGCGGCGAGGTCGGCGTGCAACGCGGAGATGTCGATGTGGGCGGGCGCCTCCTGCACGAGGATCCGCACCGCTTCGCGGCCGAGCGACCACGCCCTCGGAAGGATGAACACGCCGATGGCAGCACCGATGATCGGGTCGACCCACGTCCATCCGGTGATGCCCCACACGATGGCGGCGACGATCACGCCGATCGAGCCGAGCGTGTCGGACAGCACCTCGACCGACGCGCCGCGCAGGTTGAGGCTCTCGTTCGCACCCGGCCGCAGCAGCATCAGCGCGATGACGTTCACGACGAGCCCGATGATGCCGACGACGAGCACGGGCATCGACGCGATCTCGCGGTCTTCGCCCAACCGCACGAACGCCTCGTAGAGCACCCACGCTGCGACACCGAACAGCAGCACCGCGTTTGCAAGCGCGGCGAGGATCTCCAACCGGTAGAGGCCGAACGTGCGCTGGCCGTCGGTGCGCGCCCTCGAAGCAGCGTGGATCGCGGCGAGGGCCATGCCGAGCCCCAGAGCGTCTGCCGCCATGTGACCGGCGTCGGACAGCAGTGCCAGTGATCCCGTGGCGAGCCCGGTCGCCACCTGCACGACGAGGAACCCGAGGATCAGGAAGAACGCAGTGCGCAGCGCCTTCGCATGGCGGGCACCGGCCCGCGCGCTGCCATGCGCGTGGTTGTGTCCCTGAGCGTGGTCATGGGTCACGATCAAACCGTACCGAGAAACGAGCCGCGTCCTCGTAGCCTTGAACCTCGTGCTGCAAGCCCGCGAGCTGTCGGTTGAGGTCGGCGGCCGTCTCGTCGTCGAAGGCGCCTCGCTGACGGTCCGCGCCCGCGACAAGGTGGGCCTCGTCGGCCGCAACGGTGCGGGCAAGACCAGCCTCCTGCCGCGTGCTGGGGGGCGCCGCTCCCGCCGCGGCAGGCGTCGTGCACCGACAGGGTGCGCTCGGCTACCTCCCGCAGGACCCCCGCATCGCCGGCCTCCTCGACGGCGTCACTGCACTCACCCACGTCCTCTCGGGACGCGGCCTCGACCAGGCGACCATCCGCATCGAGAAGCTGCGCCTCGCGATGGAGGAGGACCACAGCGAAGCGAACGTCGCTCGCTTCTCCCGTGCCGAGGAGGCGTTCCGGGCCGACGGTGGCTATGCGGCCGAGTCAGAGGTGCGCGCGCTCGTTGCGGGTCTCGGCATCGAGGGCGACCGCGTCGACCTCCCGCTCGCAGTGCTCTCCGGTGGAGAGCGACGCCGGGTCGAGCTGTCCCGCATCCTGTTCGCGGGGAGCGACGTCCTCCTCCTCGACGAGCCGACGAACCATCTCGACATCGACGCACGCGCGTGGCTCATGAAGTTCCTGCGCGGGTACCGAGGCGCGCTGCTCGTCATCAGCCACGACCTCGAGCTGCTCGACGAGTCGATCACCCGCGTGCTGCACCTCGACCGGCCGAACGAGGAGTCGCCGGGCCACATGGTCGAGTACAAGGGCACCTACAGCCAGTACCTGGCCGCGAGGAAGAAGGACGAGCTGCGGCTCGCGAAGATCGCGTCGCAACAGGACGCGGAGATCAAGCGCCTCTCGACGCTCGCCGACAAGATCCGCGCCAAGGCGACGCTCGCCAGCCGCGCGCACAACCTCGACAAGCGCGCCGACCGCATCCGGGCCGCGCACGTAGAAGCCCCGACGAAGGACCGCACGCTCGCGGTGAAGCTCCCTCCGCCTCCTCACACCGGACGGGTGCTGCTCGAGGTCGAGGGTGTCGCGAAGTCCTACGACGGGCCGCCCGTCTTCGAGGACGTGTCGTTTGCGCTCGAGCGCGGCGAGCGGCTGCTCGTCCTCGGGCTCAACGGCGCGGGCAAGACCAGCTTGCTGCGCATCCTCGCTGGCGAGGCCACGGCCGACACCGGCACCGTCGAGTTCGGTCTCGGCGTGTCGCTCGGCTACTACGCCCAGGAGCACGAAGGCATCGTCTCGGGACGCACGTTGCTCGACCACATGCGCGACCACGCGCTCACGACCGACGTCGAGCTCCGGAGCCTCCTCGGGATGTTCGGCCTCACGGGCGACAAAGCGTTCCAAGATGCCGGCACCCTCTCGGGCGGGGAGAAGACGAAGCTCGCGCTCGCGCAGCTCGTCGCCGGCCGCCACAACCTTCTCCTGCTCGACGAGCCGACCAACAACCTCGATCCCGGGTCGCGTTCATCCGTCGCGGCCGCACTCGCGTCGTGGCCCGGCGGCATGGTCATCGTGAGCCATGACCGCGACTTCGTCGCCGAGCTCGAGCCGAGCCGGGTGCTGCTGATGCCCGAAGGCGAGCTCGACTACTGGACCGAAGACCTCATCGAGCTCGTCGCCCTCGCCTGAGGCGACCCCCGAGGCGCGGGTCAGCTCGAGGACACTCGCACGGGGAGCGTGATCGGGCCGCTGATGCCGATCACCGGCTTCCAGGGCGCGGGGCCGGTCTGCTCGATCGTCGGCCACTTCGCCCTCATCTGCACGAGCGCCTCCGCGAGCTCGGCCTTCGCGAGGTGCACGCCGAGGCAGTAGTGGATGCCGCCGCCGAAGGTGAGATGAGGCGGCGCGCCGACCCGCTTGATGTCGAACCGATCGGGATCGTCGTACACCGCAGGATCGCGGTTCGCGGCGGCTGTGTTCACGCTCACGAGATGGTTGGCCGGGAGCGAGACATCGAGCAGCTCGACTGGCTCGCCCGTCTGGCGTGCGGTGCCCATGATCGCCGGTGAGTAGCGCATCACCTCGTCGACCATGCCCTGCGCGTCTGCTGCGTTGTCGGGCATCGCATCCCATTGGTCGGGGTGCTCGCAGAACAGCTGGACGGCTGCGGCGAGCTGGTTGCGGGTCGTGTCGGTGCCCGCGCTCAACACCGCGCCCGCGAGCATCCGCAGCTCGGGCCGGGTGAGCCGGTCGCCCGCGTCTTCGGCCTGCACGAGCTCGGTCATGAGGTCGTCGCGGGGCTCCGCTCGCCGGGCCTCGACCATCGCGTCGATGTAGGCATCGAGCTCGTCGAAGGCGCGCAGGATGTCGGGCCCGTCGTTCACGGCGTTGAACTGGAAGATCTTGAAGATGTCGTCGGTCCAGTCGCTGAACCTCGCCCAGTCCTCGCGGGGCGTGCCGAGGAGCTCGCAGATGACCGCGATCGGGTACCACTTCACGAGCTCGACCACATCGAGCTCGCCGTCGTCGGGGGCCGCGGCAAGCACTTCGGTGATCACCGAGCGCATCGACGCCCGCAGCCGCTCGGTCGTGCGGGGTGTGAACGACTGGGCGACGAAGCGGCGAAGGCGCGCGTGCTCGTCGCCGTCGATGCTGAGGATCCCCTTGCTGACCTTGTCCCAGAGCTCGCCCTCGGTGATCCCCTGCGCGGCGAGGGTGAGGCCTGCGGGAGCCAGGTAGCGACGGTCGCGGAGCACCGTCTGTGCGGCTTCGTAGCTGAGGGTCTCGACGCCGAACTGCCCGCGGGCCAGAGGACCGCGCCGTAGCGCGTCTCGAAGCATCCCGTGCGGGTTCAGCTGGAACTCCTCGCTGAACGTGTCGAGCTCGGGAAGGTCTTCGATCGCCGTCATGACGAGACGGTAGACGGTGTCGTGTCGGTGGAACCGGACGACGAAGAGTCGGTGCCCGACCCGCACGCGGTGAGCCCGTACCCGTCGAGGCGACGGTTGATGTCGTCGAACACCGTCGAGCCCTGATCGAGCACCTCGTTCGGATCGGCCGCGAGGTCGTCGAGCACGGCCTCCATGTCGAACAGCACGCCGTTGAGCTTGTTCGTGTCGGCGGTCGGCAGGCCGATGTTGCGGATGCGGGTGATCTCGTCCCGTGTCGCGGGGATGAACGTGGTCTTCACGAAGGCGATGATCTGATCGTCCGTCGGGGCTTCGCCGAGGTCGGCGGCGGCCGCGGCGACGAGCTTCGCGGTCTCGTCGCAGACCGCGTTGGCCTGCGCGACGAAGTCGCGCTTCGGGGGAGGAGCTGCGGGCGCGTCGTCGCCGCACGCGGCGAGCAGGGTCAGGGCTTGAGCGACAACGACACAGGCCGCGACACGTCCTCGAAGAAGTCGTTGCCTTTGTCGTCCACCACGATGAACGCCGGGAAGTCGACCACCTCGATCTTCCACACCGCCTCCATCCCCAGCTCGGGGTACTCGAGCACATCGACCTTGGTGATGCAGTCCTTCGCGAGTCGTGCCGCGGGACCGCCGATCGACCCGAGGTAGAAGCCGCCGTACCTCTTGCACGCGTCGGTGACCGCCTTCGACCGGTTGCCCTTGGCGAGCATCACGAAGCTGCCGCCATGCGACTGGAACAAGTCGACGTACGCATCCATGCGGCCGGCGGTTGTGGGCCCGAACGAGCCCGACGCGTAGCCTTCCGGCGTCTTCGCGGGACCTGCGTAATAGACCATGTAGTCGCGCAGGTACTGCGGCATGTCGTCGCCGGCGTCGAGGCGCTCCTTGATCTTGGCGTGGGCGATGTCGCGGGCCACGACCATCGGCCCGGTCAGCGCGAGCCGTGTCTTCACGGGGTACTTCGAGAGCGTGGCGCGGATCTCGCTCATCGGACGGTTGAGGTCGATGTGCACGACCTCCCCATCGAGATCGTCCTCGGTGACCTCGGGCATGAAGCGCGCGGGATCGCGCTCGAGCTCTTCGAGGAAGACGCCGTCGCGCGTGATCTTGCCGAGCGCCTGACGGTCGGCCGAGCACGAGACTGCGATCGCGACCGGGCAGGACGCCCCGTGACGCGGCAACCGCACGACTCGCACGTCGTGGCAGAAGTACTTGCCACCGAACTGTGCGCCGATGCCGAACTGCCGGGTGAGCTCGAGCACCTGCTGTTCGACCTCGGTGTCGCGGAAGCCGACACCCAGTGCGTTGCCCTCGGTCGGCAGCTCATCGAGGTAGCGGGCCGATGCGTACTTCGCGACCTTGAGGGCGTACTCGGCCGACGTGCCTCCGATGACGATCGCGAGGTGGTACGGCGGGCACGCCGACGTGCCGAGCGTGCGCAGCTTCTCGTCGAAGAACTTCATGAGGCTCGCCGGGTTGAGCAGCGCCTTCGTCTCTTGGAACAGGTAGCTCTTGTTCGCCGAGCCGCCACCCTTCGCCATGAAGAGGAACTGGTACTCGTCGCCTTCGGTCGCGTAGATCTCGATCTGGGCCGGGAGGTTGTTGCCGGTGTTGACCTCGGTGTACATGTCGAGCGCGGCCATCTGCGAATAGCGCAGGTTCGACGTCTGGTAGGTGTCGAACACACCGCGTGCGATCGCGGCTTCGTCGCCGCCACCGGTGAGCACGAGCTCGCCCTTCTTGCCCACGACGATCGCGGTGCCGGTGTCTTGGCACGACGGCAGCACCCCGCCCGCCGCGATCGACGCGTTCCGCAGCAGCTCGAGCGCGACGAAGCGGTCGTTGTGCGAGGCCTCGGGGTCGTCGAGGATCGCTCGCAGCTGCGCGAGGTGGCCCGGCCGCAAGAAGTGCGCGATGTCGCGCATCGCCTCGGCCGTGAGGAGGCTCAGCACGGCGGGGTCGACCTCGAGGAAGTGCCGGCCTGCGGCCTCGACCGTGCGCACGCCGTCGGTCGTGAGGAGCCGGAAAGGGGTGTCGTGATGCTCGCCCATCGGGAGCATGTCTTGGTACTGGAAGTCCGCGGTCACCACGTTGAAAGGTACAGGCGTAGCGTCCGGCTCATGACCTCGACCTATCGCACGGAACACGACTCGATGGGCGAAGTGCAGGTGCCCGCCGACGCGTTGTGGGGCGCGCAGACCCAGCGCGCGATCGAGAACTTCCCGATCTCGGGCCGGCCGATCGAGCGGGCGCTCATCGGTGCGCTGGCGACGATCAAGGGCGTCTCGGCGACCGTGAACGGTGAGCTGCGGGTCATCCCGAAGGACGCGGCGGCCGCGATCCACGATGCCGCGGCCGAGGTCGCGAGGGGAGCCCACGACCGCCACTTCCCGATCGACGTGTTCCAGACCGGGTCGGGCACCTCGTCGAACATGAACATGAACGAGGTCATCGCCCGGCTGGCGTCGTCGGCCCTCGGCCGGCCGGTGCATCCGAACGACGACGTGAACGCCTCGCAGTCTTCGAACGACGTGTTCCCGTCGGCGATCCACGTCGCGGCGACGCGGGAGCTGTCGAAGGATCTGATCCCCGCGTTGGAGCACCTGGCGAAGGAGCTTCGCCGCCAGCAACGCCGGTTCCGATCGGTCGTCAAGGCGGGCCGCACCCATCTCATGGATGCGACGCCCGTCACGCTCGGCCAGGAGTTCGGTGGCTACGCGCAGGCGATCGAGAACGGCATCGAGCGGATCGTGGCCGTGCTGCCGCGGGTGGGCGAGCTGCCGATCGGCGGGACCGCGGTCGGCACCGGCATCAACTGCCCGCGTGGGTTCGCGAAGCGTGTCGTCGCCAAGATCGCCACCGACATGGAGCTGCCGCTCACCGAGGCGCGTGACCACTTCGAAGCGCAGGGTGCGCGCGATGCATTGGTCGAGGCGTCGGGCGTATGTCGTGTGATCGCCGTCTCGCTCAACAAGATCGCGGCCGACCTCCGATGGATGGGGAGCGGCCCGAACGCCGGGCTCGCCGAGATCCACATCCCCGATCTGCAGCCGGGATCATCGATCATGCCGGGCAAGGTCAACCCTGTCGTCGCCGAGGCCGTGCAGCAGGTCGTGGCCCAGGTGATCGGCAACGACGCCGCAGTCGCGTGGGGCGGCGCGATGGGCAACTTCGAGCTGAACGTGATGTTGCCTGTCATCGCGCGAAACTTGTTGGAGTCGATTCGACTGCTCTCGGCCGTGTCGCGGGTGTTCGCCGACAAGTGCGTCCACGGCATCGAGGCGGACGAGGAACGGTGCTACCGATATGCCGCGTCATCGCCCGCGATCGCGACCGCGCTCAACCCGCTCATCGGATACGAAGCCGCCGCGCTCGTCGTGAAGCAGGCCCAGAAGGAGGGCCGTACGATCCGCGACATCGTCGTCGACGAGGGACTGGTCAGCGCGGCCGAGGCCGACAAGGTGCTCGACGTGATGGCGATGACCAAAGGCGGCGTGGCGAAGTAGTCGCCGATCCGTCGCGGTCAGCCGGCGGCGGGAGTGCCTGCGAACGCTGCGGGGTCGCCGCGGTCGGGGATGAGCGGGCCCTTCCAGCTCATGACCTCGGCGAGGTTGTCGGAGATCGACTTCCACTCCGCAGGCTCCCAGCCCTCGGCGGCACCGCCGATCGTGAGGTCGGTCTTGAGCCACACGAGCGCGGGCAGCTTGTCGAGTCCCATCCCCTTCACCGCGGTGCGATCGGGATCGATGTAGGTGAGGAAACGTCGCGCCAAAGGTCCGAGGAACGTACGCGCGCCCTCGGCGTCAGAGGTGGCGAGCCACGCAACTCGACAGTCGGCTTCTCTGAACACCGAAAGGATGCGGTCACCCGCGTCGAGCACCCACGCGCTCTCGCTCGTGTACGGGTCGAGGCAGACGAGCAGCAGGTGGAAGTTCGTGAGCCACTCGCTGACCGTGCGCTTCTCGCCGTCGACCGTCGTCAGGACGAGATCGCCGGAGGGGTCGTGCGCCACGGCGGCAGAAGGTAGCGCCTGCACCGAGGGGTAGCGTGCCTTCGATGCACCCCATCGAGCGCTTGCGCTACGTGGCACGCGCTTCGGGGGCCGATCACGGGCTGCTGGTGAGAGAGACGGCGGGCGCGCTCGCGTCGCTCGGGTTCGACCCGCCGGGCCTGGTCACCGCATGCCGCCGGATCATCGACCGCCATCCCGCGTCGGGTCCGCTCTGGTGGCTGTCGGCGCGGGTGCTGACCTCGAACGACCCGGTCGGCGAGGCGTGGCGGGCAGCTGACGAGATCGCCGAAGACCCGACGCCCGACGAGCTGGCTCACGCGATCCCCGACGAGGCGACGATCTGCGTCCTCGGATGGCCCGAGCAGATCGGCGATGCGCTGCCGCGCCGCGGCGACCTCGACGTCCTCGTGGTCGACGCGCTGGGTGAGGGCAGTGGCCTCGTGCGGCGGTTGCAGCGGGCCGAGGTCGACGCGATCGACGTCCCGATGTCGGGCCTCGGCACCGCGGTCGCCGACAGCGACCTGGTGTTGCTCGAGGCGTCGGCCTTCGGTCCCGGCGGGTGGGTGGGCGTCGCCGGGTCACGTGCGGCGGCGGCTGTCGCCCGCCACGCGGGCATCCCCGTGTGGGTGGTCGCGGGCATCGGGCGCCTCTTGCCCGCTCGCATGTGGGACGCGCTCGCCGCGCGGCTCGACGACGACATGCCGTGGGAAGCCGACGACGACGTCGTGCCGTCTGACCTCTGCGACATGCTCGTCGGTCCCGCGGGGCCGCTCCCCCTTGCCGACGCGCTCCGCCGCATCGACTGCCCGATCGCGCCTGAGCTCTTCAAGCCCAGCACCTGACCGTTCGGTAGCGTCGCCGCTCATGCCGTCACGCCGCGACCTCATCAAGATGACGCCCGAGGAAGTCGACGCGTTCCTCCACGAGACCCACACGATGAACGTCGCGACGATCGGCCGCGACGGCACTCCTCATCTCGTTGCCATGTGGTACGGCTTCCTCGGTGACGCACCCGCGTTCTGGACGTTCGGCAAGTCGCAGAAGATCAAGAACCTCGAACGCGATCCCCGCATCACGTGTCTCGTCGAGGCGGGTGACGAGTACGCGGAGCTGCGCGGTGTCGAGCTCGTCGGCAGGGGCGCGGTCATCACCGACACCGACGACATCATCGCCATCGGGCTGAGCACCTCGCAGCGCCACACCGGCGCGGATCCCGAGGCGTCGCGTCCTTTCGTCGAGGCGCAAGCCGGCAAGCGGCTCGGCGTGCGCATCGACGTCGAGAAGGTCGTGTCGTGGGACCACCGCAAGCTGGAGGGCCGCTACTGAGCTCGCAAGCCGACGCCGAGGCGGCCGCCGCGGCGCTCGGACCTCACGATGTCGCGGTGGTGCTCGGCTCGGGCTGGGCCGCCGCACTCGAACGTCTGCCCGCAGCGACCCGCGACCTGAGCGTCACCGACCTCCCCGGCTTCGCCCCGCCGACCGCAGAAGGGCACGCGGGTCGCGTGATGTCAGTTCCTGTCGGCGACCGGCGCGTCCTCGCGTTCGTCGGTCGTCATCACCTGTACGAGCGTCGTGACGTGCGCGCGGTCGCTCACGCGGTGCGCACTGCGGCGGCTGCCGGCTGCACGACGGTGGTCCTCACCAACGCATGCGGCTCGATGGACGACACGATGACGCCCGGGTCGATCGTCCTCATCAGTGACCACATCAACATGACCGGCATATCGCCGATCGAGGGATCGCAATTCGTCGACCTCACCGATCTCTACTCGTCGCGCCTGCGCGCGGTGTGCCGCACGATCGAGCCGTCGCTGCCCGAGGGCGTCTACGTCGGGTATTGGGGACCGAATTACGAGACGCCCGCCGAGATCCGTGCGTTCCGCGTGCTTGGAGGCGACCTCGTCGGCATGTCGACGGTGCTCGAGGCGATCGCGGCGCGCGCCGCCGGCCTAGAAGTGTTGGGCCTCTCACTGGTGACGAACCGGGCCGCGGGCCTCGGCGGGCCGCTGAATCACGAAGAGGTGCTCGAGGTCGGCCGCGCCTCAGGCGACCGTGCCGGCGCCCTCCTTGCCGCGCTCCTCGCGCATCCCCAGCTCAGGTCGGTTGGTTGAGCTCGATGCGGTTGCCCGACGGGTCGCGCACGAAACCCTGACGACCTGCGCCCGGGACGACGTTCGGGTCGACCCTGACCTTTCCTCCTGCGGCTGTGATCGCTGCGACCGCCTCGTCGAGGTCGGCGACGCGCAGCGCGTAGTGCTGACGAGGATCAGGCGCGGCGTCGGGCATCTCCATCAAGTGGATCTGATGGTCACCGGCCTGGAACCACGCGCCAGGGAACCCGAAGTCGGGACGGTCGATCTGCTCGAAGCCCATCACGTCCGCGTAGAAGCGCACTGCGGGCTCGAGCTCCTTGACGCTGATGGCAACGTGGTGGAGCCCTGTCGTGTGCATATGGGTATGGTCGCGCCGATGGGCGAGATGATCGAGTTCCAGAGCAACGGCGGCACGTGCCCGGGCTACCTGGCCACTCCGGCTTCGGGATCAGGCCCAGGCGTGGTGATCATCCAGGAGTGGTGGGGCCTCGTCCCCCACATCAAGGACGTCGCCGACCGCTTCGCCAAGGAGGGCTTCGTCGCGCTCGCCCCGGACCTCTATCACGGCAAGGCCGCGAGCGAGCCGGACGAGGCCGGCAAGTACATGATGGCGCTCAACATGGCGCAGGCCGCGAAGGACATGGGCGGCGCGGTGGACGAGGTCGCGAAGCGCGGTTCCACTGCGGGCGTCGGAGTCGTCGGCTTCTGCATGGGCGGGGGGCTCACGCTGGTGCTCGCGTGCCAGCGTCCGGACAAGGTGAAGGCGGCCTGCCCCTTCTACGGCGTCATCCCGTGGGCCGAGGCGCAACCCGACTGGACCAAGCTCGAAGCCGCGGTCGAGGGCCATTACGCGCAGAACGACGAGTTCGCGTCGCCCGAGGCGGTGGCCGAGCTCGAGGACAAGCTGAAGAACCTCGGCAAGGACGTCGTGATGTACGTGTACCCCGACACCGACCACGCGTTCTTCAACGACGCACGTCCCGAGGTGTACAACGCGGCAGCGAGTCACCTCGCCTTCTCTCGCACGATCGCCCATCTTCGGGGTCATCTGCGCTGAGCCGGCCGAAAGGCTGCGCATCCGGGGGCAAAGCCCTCGGGCCGGTCGCGCTCGCCCGGTACCGTGAGCAGGCGTGAGCGAGACCGTCCGCATCGGCATCCTCGGCTGTGGCAACGTCGGCGGCCCGCTCGTCGGGCTCATCGACGAGCGCGCACGAGCGATCGAGGCTCGCACGGGCCTGCGCCTCCAAGTCGCACGCGTCGCCGTGCGCAACCTGTCGCGTGAGCGCGCGGTGCCGATCGCCGAGGGCCTGCTCACCCGCGACGCAGCGGAAGTCGTCGAGGATCCGACGATCGACCTCGTCGTCGAGGTCATCGGTGGCATCGAACCGGCGCGCGAGCTGATCCTGACGGCACTCAAGCACGGCAAGCCCGTCGTCACCGCGAACAAGGAGCTTCTCGCGAACGTCGGTGCCGAGATCTTCAGTGCTGCCGACGCCGCGGGCTGCGACCTGTTGTTCGAGGCCGCCGTCGCCGGCGGCATCCCGTTGGTGCGGGCGCTGCGCGAGTCGCTCGCCGGCGAGCCGGTCCGCCGCATCATGGGGATCGTCAACGGCACGACGAACTTCATCCTCACTCGGATGACCGAGGCCGGTGCGAGCTACGGCGACGCCCTGTCCGAAGCGCAGAGCCTCGGCTACGCAGAGCGCGATCCCACTGCTGACGTCGAGGGCTACGACGCAGGCGCGAAGGCGGCGATCATCACGTCGATCGCGTTCGGCGTCCGCGTCGTCGCCGGCGACGTGTACCACGAGGGCATCAGCCAGATCACAACCGATGACATCGCGGCCGCGACGCGGCTCGGTTACGTCGTGAAGCTGCTCGCCATCGCCGAGCGGTTCGACGACGGCGCGCTCGCCGTGCGTGTGCACCCGGCGATGGTGCCGGCCTCGCATCCCCTCGCGAGCGTGCGCGACAGCTACAACGCCGTGTTCGTCGAGGGTGATGCAGTGGGCTCGCTCATGTTCTACGGACGCGGCGCGGGCGGGCGCCCGACTGCGAGCGCGGTGCTCGGCGACGTCATCGACGCCGCGAGCAACCTCCGCAAGGGCACGCACGCGTCGATCGGGATGTTCGAGCGCGCTCGCATGTTGCCGATCGACGAGACGAGCGCCGAGTACTACATCCCGCTCGAGGTAGCCGACCGGCCGGGCGTGCTCCACGCTGTCACCGGTGTGTTCGCGGCGCACGACGTCTCGATCCGCACCGCCGAGCAGGAGGGCCTCGGCGACGACGCTCGCCTCGTGTTCATCACACACACGGCGCGCGAGGCCGACGTGCAGGCGACGCTGCACGACCTCCGGCACCTCGATGTCGTGAAGCAGGTCGGCAGCATCTTGCGCGTCGTCGGCACCGGCTCGTGAAGTACGTCAGCACCCGCGGCGCGGCGCCGGTCGTCGACTTCGCGGGAGCGATGCTCGGCGGTCTCGCCTCCGACGGCGGCCTGTATGTCCCCGACTCGTGGCCGTCGCTGCCCTCGGGCCTCAGGCGGGCCGCGCCCTACGCCGAGACCGCAGCCGCGGTGATCTGGCCCTTCGTCGATGGCATCGACCGCGATGCGTTGGTGAGCACCTGCGTCGACGCCTACGCCACCTTCCGTCATGACGCCGTGTGCCCGCTCGTGCAGCTCTCGGACGACACGTGGCTGCTCGAGCTCTTCCACGGGCCGACGCTCGCGTTCAAGGACGTTGCCCTGCAGCTCGTCGGGCGCCTGATGGACGACGAGCTCGGCCGCCGCGGTGAGCGCACCTCGATCGTCGTCGCGACATCCGGCGACACTGGCTCTGCCGCCATCGAAGCGTGCCGGGGCCGGGCCAACCTCGAGATCTTCGTGCTGCACCCCGCCGGCCGAGTGTCCGAGGTGCAACGCCGGCAGATGACGACGGTCGTCGAGCCCAACGTGCACAACATCGCCCTCGAGGGCACGTTCGACGACTGCCAGGACATGGTGAAGGCGCTGTTCGCCGACGCTGCGTTTCGAGAGGAGCACCGCCTCGGCGCGCTGAACTCGATCAACTGGGCGCGCGTCGTCGCGCAGGTCGTCTACTACGTGACCTCCGCGATCTCACTTGGGGCGACCGAGGCGCAGCCCGTGTCGTTCGCCGTGCCGACGGGCAACTTCGGCAATGTGCTCTCCGGCTGGGTCGCGAAGCAGATGGGCGTGCCGATCCACCAGCTCATCATTGGGTCGAACCGCAACGACATCCTCACTCGGGTCGTGAATCACGGACGGATGGAGATCGCCGACGTCGTGCCGACGATGAGCCCGAGCATGGACATCCAGATCTCGTCGAACTTCGAGCGCGTGCTCTTCGAGCTCAACGGACGCGATGGTGGGCTCACCACTGAGCAGATGGGTGTGTTCCGCACGACTGGCCGCATGGCGCTCGAGTCAGATCAGCTGCGCGACCTGCAGTCGACGTTCACGGCTTCGAGCGTCGACGAGCAGGGCACACTCGACCAGATCGCCCGCACGTACGCGGGCTCGGGCGTCGTCGTCGACCCGCACACCGCGGTGGGGTTGCGCGCCGCCCACTCGATCCCGCGTGACGTTGACATCCCCGTGGTCGCGCTCGCGACCGCGCATCCGGCGAAGTTCCCTGACGCGGTGGACAAGGCGATCGGCACCCGGCCAGCGTTGCCCGAGCACCTCGCCGATCTCTTCGAGCGGCCCGAGCGCTACGCCATCGTCGCGAACGACCTCTCCGCGGTGAAAGCCGTGATCACCAACGGGGGAATCACGAATAGCGAGTGACGTAGCCCCGCTGGCGGAACTGCTCGAGCCGCGAGCGGACCCACCAGAGCGAGAGTGCCGCGAGCACGAGCGCCCCGACCGCGGCGATTGCGATCTCGTCCCACGGCAGGGGCTCGCCGGCGACCACGGCTCGCGCTGCCGCGAACGTGTGGGTCGTGGGCAGCACTCTCGCGATCGGCTGAAGCACTGCGGGCAGCGCGCCGACGGCATAGAACGCGCCCGAGAGCGGCCACAGCAGGAACGCGAGTGCCCAGGCCAGGACCTCTGCGCCGGCGCCGAACCGCAGCACCAGGCCGATGACGAACAGGGCCAGCACCCAGCCCATGAAGAGCAGGATGATCGCGCAGGGGATGAGCTGCACCGCGATCGTCGTGACGTTGAACGCGTAGAAGAGCAGCGCGGTGCACGAGACGAAGACCATCCCGATGAAGACCTTGCTGAGGCCGAACACGGCGGTGCCGATGAGGTACTCGGTCTCACGGAGCGGCGTGACCATCAGGTTCAGCAAGCTGCGCGTCCACGTCTCTTCGAGGAACCCAGTCGAGAGCGCGAGGTTCGACGCGAAGAGGATGTGGAAGAGCAGCAAACCGGTGAGGACCGCGGGCACGGTCTTGTTGTCTCCCGGGGTGCTCTTCGCCAAGACCACCGCGAGCGATCCGAACAGGATCGAGTCGATCGCGGGAGCGGCGACGTCGAACCATCGGTGGGGGCTGCGCTTGAACACGATCGCGTGGCGCGTCGCGATCGCGCGCATCCGCCTGACGTTGAGTCCGATCATCGACGTGGCTCCGTGGCTCGATGCTCCGATGCGAGGTGGATGAACATGTCCTCGAGCGACTCGTGGCCATGGGCCGCGGTGACCTCGTCGACGAGGCCATCGGCGACGACCGTTCCCTTCGCGATGAACACGACGCGATCGCAGAGCCGCTCGACCTCGACCATGTCGTGACTCGTCACGAGCAACGCGGTTCCCTCGTCCTCCGAGATCTCCCGCAATCCAGTGCGCACGCGAAGCGCGACGTCCGGGTCGAGCGACGCGGTGGGCTCGTCGAGGACGAGCAACGCAGGATGATGCAGCACCGACTTCACGATCCCGACGAGCGTGCGTTGCCCGGACGAGAGCTCTTCGTTCTTCGCTTCCGCAAGGTGCTGGATGCCGAACCGATCGAGGCCGTCGCTGATGCGGGAGTCGATGTCGTCGATGCCGTACAAGTCGGCGAAGAGCTTCAGCACCTCGTGCACCTTCATGCGCGAGGGGAGCGGGAGATAGCCAGCGGCGAAGCCGACGTGCTGCATCGCCGCGCTCCGCTCGCGGGGGAGGGCATGGCCGAGCAGCTCGATGGTGCCGGTGTCGGGGCTGATCACACCGACGAGCATCAGGAGGGTCGTCGTCTTGCCCGCGCCGTTCGGGCCGAGCAGGGCGACCCTGTCCCCGGGCGCGACCTCGAGGTCGATCCCGGCGACGGCTTGGGTCCCCCGGAACGACTTCGTCAGCCCCTGCGCTCGGATGACGAGCCCCACGACGGGCAGTCTCACGAATTGCCGAGACTTCCGCCCGTCTTTACCGTTTGTCTTTCCGTTAGGTAGCCGTCGGCGTCTGACCGGGTGTAAAGTGGAAGTCGACCGGTTCGCCCGGTCTCCAGCCTCACCGGCTCAACCCTTCCTTCGGCGGAGCGTCGAGCGGTCGGTTGGAACTCGCCCGAAGCCTTTGGGGTAGGCCTTCGCGACACCGTCGTGCCAGGTCGTTTGGGGTGGTTCCTTGCCAGCACCACCTCTCCAGAGGCCCCACTCTCCCCGGTCTGCGCCCAGGCGATGCTGACCAAATCCCGAAATGAGGTGCCCATGAGCGTGGAGTCATCCGAGGCTCTCGAACGCTCGGTGCTCGAAGGCAAAGACCGCGACGCCCTCCTGCGAATCGCAGAGGTGCTAGGGGTCAAGGCCAGCTCACGCACGAAGAAGGCCGAGATCGTCGACCGCATCCTCGAGCAGACCGGCGCCGCGTCGGGCTCGAGTGGTGGCGACGAGCCCGCGGCCCCCGTTGCGAAGTCGTCGCGTGGTGGTCGGGGCGCCAAGGCCGCTGCCCCCGCCACAACCGAGGTTGAACCTGTGGTGAACGGTGAGGCCCCCGAAGAGGAGCCCCGCGCCGAGTGGGAGCTCGCGCTCGAGTCCGATCGCGGTGCCGACGCGGCAGCTGCGAGCACCGACACGTCGACCGAGGCCCCGCCGGCCACGCGCGACCGTGAGCGCGACCGTCAGGGTGGCGATCGCGACCGTCAAGGTGGCGATCGCCAGAACGATCGTCAGGGCGCCGACGCCCAAGCCCCCGGCGAGCCCGGCAACCGCCGGCGCCGCCGTCGTGGCCGCGACCGTGATCGAGATCGCCAGGGTGGTGGCGACCGTCAAGGTGGCGACCGTCAAGGTGGCGATCGTCAGGGCAACGACCGTCAAGGCAATGACCGTCAAGGCAATGACCGTCAAGGTGGCGAGCGTCAAGGTGGCGAGCGCCAAGGTGGCGGCGAAGAGCAGCCGTGGGTCGGTGAGCCGATCGAGGTCGCCGGGCTGCTCGACCTGCGCGACGAGGGCTACGGGTTCCTTCGCATCAACGGCTACCTGCCGAGCCGCGACGACGTGTACGTCTCGGTCAAGCAGGCGCGGCAGTTCGGCCTGCGCAAGGGCGACCACCTCACGGGCGCCAGTCGCCCCGCCGGCCGCAACGAGCGCAACCCCGCTCTGCTCCGCATCGACACGGTGAACGGCGAAGATCCCGAGCGCGCCCGGCTGCGTCCTCGGTTCGAAGACCTCACGCCGCTCTTCCCGGACGAGAAGCTGCGCCTCGAGTCCGAGGGCGATCCGACCAACATGACCGCGCGCATCATCGACCTCATCTCCCCGATCGGGAAGGGTCAGCGCGGCCTCATCGTGTCGCCGCCGAAGGCCGGCAAGACGACGATCATCAAGCAGATCGCGAGGTCGATCGAGACCAACAACCCCGAAGTGCACCTGATGGTGCTGCAGGTCGACGAGCGACCCGAAGAGGTCACCGACATGCGGCGCTGGGTGAAGGGCGAGGTCGTCGCGTCGACGTTCGACCGTCCGTCCGACGAGCACACGATGGTCGCCGAGCTCGCGATCGAGCGAGCCAAGCGGCTCGTCGAAGCCGGAGGCGACGTCGTCGTCATCCTCGACGGCATCACCCGGCTCGCTCGTGCCTACAACCTCGCGGCGCCGGCCACCGGCCGCATCATGTCCGGCGGCATCGACACGGGCGCGCTGTACCCGCCGAAGAAGTTCTTCGGTGCGGCCCGCAACATCGAAGAGGGCGGCTCGCTCACGATCCTCGCCACGGCGCTCGTCGAGACGGGGTCACGCATGGACGAGGTGATCTTCGAGGAGTTCAAGGGCACCGGCAACATGGAGCTCCGGCTCGACCGCAAGCTCTCGGAGCGCCGGATCTACCCCGCGATCGACGTCGATGCCTCGTCCACCCGCCACGAGGAGCTGCTGTTCCAGCGCAACCAGCTGCAGCAGGTCTGGAAGCTCCGGCGGGTGCTCTCGGGCCTCGGCGAAGGCGGCGGCGGCGCGGGCCTCGAGCTCCTCACCGACCGCATGAAGACGTTCAAGTCGAACGACGACTTCCTGGCCGAGATCGCCAAAGCACCCTCGATGTAGCGGGGGCTCGGGCCACCGATCTCGCGGGTGGCTCCGGCCACCCGTGCCCCTACACTGGGACGTCCCCCGAGCACAGCAACGGAGCACGCGATGAAGGCCGACATCCATCCCACGTACGAGCTCACCACGGTGCGTTGCTCGTGTGGCAACACGTTCACCACCCGGGCGACGGTGAAGGATCTGCACGTCGAGCTCTGCAACGAGTGCCACCCGTTCTTCACGGGCAAGCAGAAGCTCGTTGACTCCGGTGGCCGGGTCGAGCGCTTCGAGCGCCGCTACGGCAAGCGCAAGACCGCCAAGAAGTAGCCCCCGAGCAGTCGTCGCGGTCCGCGCCGTGGAGGCGCACCAGCGCGAACTCCTGTACGTCACGAAGCTGAGCGCCCTCGTCGGCGCGCCCGCAGAGCCGCTGCGCGGTGGCGCGGGTGCGGTCGCCGACGGCGTCGCATGGTTCCTCGGCGAGGATTTCGGCGCTCACGCGTTGGGGCCCGCGTTCTCGTGGGCTGACCAGCGCGGTGCCACGCAGCTGTCGGTCATCGTGCCGAGCGATGCCGCGGGGATCGTCGCCCGGCGCGCTGCCCTCTTCCGCGATCCGCCGTCGGTGTGGGTCGTGGATGGACGCGATCTCGTTGCCGCGGTACCGACGCCGATCTCGGCGCCGTCGCCGCTCGCTCAAGGGGTCGAGGATCTCGTTGACCTCATCCTCGATGCGGGCGCGGATCCGGTCGTCGAGCACGGCGTGCTCACGGGTGAGGTCGCGGGCCTCGAGGTGCTGCGCGCGATCGTCGATCCGTACACGGGCGAGCTCAGGCTCGAGGTCGGTCTCGGCACCCACGACCGCGAGGCGAACGCACTCATCTATGGCAACGTGCCGCCCGTGTCCGCCATCGCGTCGGTGGTCGACCAAGTGCGCTCGCATCGCGAGGTGGGCGCGGCTCCGCACGCGTTGAACCGCATCGCCACGTCCCGGTTGCTGCGTCACCGGCTGCTGGCCGACCCGTCTCTGGTCGGTGCGCGTGAGCTCGTCGGCGCGGCGCCGCCGGTCGCCTCCGATGACCGCAACGCGCCCGGTCCCGCGGTGGCGAGTGGCGTCGACGAGGCCGGTCGATCCGTGGTCGTCGTCTGCTCGGTCGGCATCGACCTCGACGTCGTGCCCTTTGCCGCCGACGCGCGGCTCGCTTTGGATCCCGCGGCCCGGTTGATGCTCGCCCTTCCCGAGCGAGACGTGCACCCTGTGACGCGGCGGATGGCCGAGCGGCTCGTCGATCCCGCGGAGATCGTCGCGGTCTCCCCGTAGCCTGGGCTCCGTGCTCGAACGCCTCGCCGCCCTCGAGGACGAGTTCGCTGCAGTCGAGGCCGAGCTGGCCGATCCTGCCGTGCTCGCCGATCCCGATCGGCTTCGGCGCGCCGCGAAGCGACACAAGGACCTCGGCGCGATCGTGTCGCGCTACCGCGAGTACTGCCGCCGGCAAGACGATCTCGAGGCCGCTCGCGAGATGCTCGGCGACGCCACAGGCGACGACCGCGAGTCGATGCGAGTCGAAGCCTCCGAGGCCGAGGCCGACCTCGAACGGTTGGGAGATGAGCTCCGCGAGCTGCTGCTGCCGCGTGATCCCAACGACGAGAAGAACGTCATCGTCGAGATCCGCGGTGCCGAGGGCGGCGAGGAGGCCAACCTCTTCGCACGCGATCTCTTCGGGATGTACGAGGGCTACGCGGGGCGCATGGGATGGAAGCTCGAGGTGCTCGGCGCGGCTGCATCCGACATGGGCGGGTTCAACGAGGTCACCTTCCTGCTGAAGGGCGACAACGTGTGGAGCCGCATGAAGCACGAGGGCGGTCCGCACCGTGTGCAGCGCGTGCCGGTCACCGAGAGCCAGGGCCGCATCCACACGTCGTCGGCGACGGTGACCGTGCTACCCGAAGCCGAGGAGGTCGAGGTCGACATCGACCCGAATGACCTCGTCGTCGACGTGTACCGGTCGTCGGGTCCGGGCGGTCAGTCAGTGAACACGACCGACTCCGCGGTGCGCGTCACGCACAAGCCGACCGGTCTCGTGGTGTCGATGCAAGACGAGAAGAGCCAGATCCAGAACCGAGCGCGGGCGCTGCAGGTGCTGCGAGCGCGGCTGCTCAAGCTCGAGCAGGACAAGCAGGCGGCCGAGCTGAGCGATGCTCGCCGCAGCCAGGTCGGCGGTGGCGGACGTTCCGAGAAGATCCGCACCTACAACTTCAAGGAGAACCGCGTCACCGACCATCGCATCGGATTGACGCTCTACAAGCTCGACCGCGTGCTCGCCGGCGAGCTCGACGAGATCATCGACGCGCTGGTGGCGGACGAGCGCACGAGGCAGCTGGCAGGCACCGCTGGCTGAGCAGCCCTCGTGGCTCGACCTGATCGTCTCGGCGACGCCTCGGTTGCTGTCTCGACGGGAGGCGCAGTGGATCGCCGAGCAGGCGTCCGGCGGCGACCTCCACGCGGCGCCGACGAAGGTGGCGGCTGCGCACTTCGAGCTGATGGTGACGCGGCGTGCCGCCGGCGAGCCGTTGCAGTACGTGCTCGGGTCGTGGTCGTTCCGCGAGCTCGACCTGTGGGTCGACGGCCGGGTGCTCATCCCGAGGCCCGAGACCGAGCAGGTGGTGGAGCGCGCGCTGACCGCCGCGCGCTCTCGATCGACTCGGGCCGCATGCTGCTCATCGCCGACCTCGGCACGGGCTCGGGGGCGATCGCGCTGTCGCTCGCGCACGAGCTGCCGCTGGGCCGCGCTGAGATCTGGGCAACCGACGTGTCGGAAGACGCGCTCGCGGTCGCGAGGGCGAACCTCGCCGGGCTGGGTCGCCGGGGCACGGCCGTGCGCGTCGTGCAGGGGGAGTGGTTCGCCGCGCTTCCGGCCGACGCCCGGGCGTGCGTTCGACCTCATCGTGTCGAACCCGCCGTACGTCGCGGACGACGAGGTGCTTCCTCCGGATGTCGCGGCAGTGGGAGCCCGCGAGTGCGCTCTACGCGGGACCGACCGGCCTCGAGGCGATCGAGCACATCGTGCGCGAGGCCGTGCGCTGGCTTGCGCCGCACGGCGTCCTCGTCGTCGAAATCGGCGAGACCCAACGCGACGCGGTCGCCGCGCTCGCGCGCGGCCGCGGGCTTCACCGAGGTCACCGTCCACCAAGACCTCGCCGCGCGCGACCGCATCCTCACGGCCCGCACCGCTGATCCACGTCTCGGCGAGAAGCCGTCGATCTCGGTCGTGTCTTCGACGACTTAGGGTCGGGCGCTGCACCCGCCACTGTCGCCCGGCGTCCGGACGCACAGCATGCAGCCGATCTCGACTGCTGCGGTCTGCCGCCGCCGGTCCTCGTCGAACTCGGCGGCGTGGTGCGCGGTCCGAAGCCGTCGATCTGCGACGGCGAGCCTGAGCTCCGGGTACCGAGTCGGCTTCTCGAACACGTCAGGACCCACGTGGATCAGGTGGTGGTGACGGCGTGGGACAGCCGCTCGAGCGAACGGCCTCGGCCAGGACGACCTCTGCGAGCGAGTCGCTTCGAGCCGCCTCCGCGAGATGCTCCGGCCGTCGAGACAGTGGCCTGCGAGCACACCGACGCCCGGCGTCGCCTACCTCGCCACCTGGGCGACATCGCCTCGTCGGAGTTGGTGCGCGTCGTGACTGCCGCTCGCGCGATCGCCGCTGCTCGGCGCCGTGACGATCGGACCGTGGCTCGTCGCCGCCGAGCTCGAGCAGCGTGCGCTCGGAATGACCGGGTGGCGATCCCGAGGTGCCGTCGCTCGGCCGCTCGATGCCGTCGCCCGCAGGGGCGATCGGGTGCGTGAGTCTCGACGAGCGCGCTCGAACCGGTCGGCGCCCTCACATCGCAGCGTGAGCCCTGCGCGCAGACGTCGCCGGACGGCCCCGCGCCAACGTCCCGGCCGGTGCCGCTGCTCCTCGTGTCGTGTTCGAGGTCGGACTTCGCGCATCCGCAGGCTGCTCGTCCCGAGGCGCCGTGCGGTCCGCACGCCGACCCCAGCCTCGGCTGCCGACTCGCACCTCTCGACCCGGCTACCTCCGCCGTCACCGCCGGTCGACCTCCGACCATGCGCAGATCTTGCCCCGGAGGTCGAGATCCCGCCGCCTGACTTCTCCGCGGAGAATCGCGCCATTTCTGGCGGATTGTCGGCACAGAACGCGAAGGGAGGGCGAGAGGCGGGTCAGGCGATGGCGATGTCGAGGGACTGGCGGATGAACGCGACTTGTAGCAGGAGGAGGTTCTCGGCGACGACCTCTTGCGGTGTCATGTGCGTGACGCCGGAGAGCGGCAGGACGGTGTGCGAGCGTCCGGCCTCGAGCAGCACGCGCGACATCTGCAGCGTGTGCGCGGCGAGGACGTTGTCGTCGGCGAGGCCGTGGATGAGCATCAGCGGCCGCCGCAGGCTCTTCGCGATCGTCAGCAGGCTGCTGCGGTCGTAGACGTCCGCGTTCTCCTCGGGATCGCCGAGGTACCGCTCGGTGTAGTGCGTGTCGTACAGCCGCCACTCGGTCACGGGCGCCCCTGCGACCGCGGCGTGGAAGACGTCGGGACGCCGCAGCACCGCGAGCGCGGCCAAGTACCCGCCGAACGACCAGCCCCGGATCGCGACGCGCGTCGAGGTCCATCTCGGGATGGTCGTGCGCGACGAGCTGCAAGGCGTCGACCTGGTCCTCGAGCACGGGCCCCGCGAGGTCGAGGTGGACGGCACGCTCCCACATCGAGCCGCGGCCCGGCGTGCCGCGGCCGTCGGTCACGAGCACCGCAAACCCCTGGTCGGCCAACCACTGCGACGTGAGGAACGAGTTGCGCGCCTTCATCACGGTCTGGTGGTGCGGGCCGCCATAGGGATCGAGCACGACGGGGAGCTTGCGACCCGGCTCGCGGTATTGGGGGAGGAGCAGCGCGGTCCAGAGCTTGCGCGGCCCGACGCACATCAGCTCGACCTGCGGCTCGACGAGAGGACGCTCAGCGTTCGTGCGGATCTCGCGGTTGGCCTTGCCGGGCTTCGACACCCAGGTGCGCGGCGAGGTCGTGAGCGTCGAGCTGCGAACGACGAGCGTTGGTCCGCCACCGACCGCGCTGTGCACGCCCGGCTCCTCGGTGATCTGGGTGACCTTGCCGTCGAACCCGATCTGCATCACATGCTGCTCGGTCGGTTCGTCGATGGGATTCGCGAGCACGTAGATGCCGTCGTCCTCGACGGCCACGATCTCGCGCACCTGCAGATCGGGGGACGTCAGCGGCACGCCGTCCACGAGCACTCGCCGTGCTCCCTCGCGGTCCGCCGCGGTCACGAGACGGTCGCCTGCCCACGCGGGCGAGCCGGGCACGACCTCGACCCACGCGTCGTCGTGATCCTCCGACACGATCCGCGTCGCGAGCGTCGCGTTGTCGGCGACGAGCACTTGTGTGGAGCGCTGGTCACGCGACTGCACGAGGAACGTCAGCGGCTGCCCTCGGTTCCACTGCACCGACACGAGATAGGGATAGGTCTCGCGGTCCCATCCCAAGTACTTCGTGTCACCGTCGAGGCCGATGACTGCGAGCACCACGTCCGCGTTCGCCGTGCCCGCCGCGGGATACGCGAGCTCGGTGGGCTGCGTCGACGGGTCGGCAGGGTCGGCGAGGTGGAAGCGGTCGACGGTCGAGATGTCGACCCGGCACGCGGCGACGCGGTCGCCATCGGGAGCCCACCAGTAGCCGCGGTAGCGCCCCATCTCCTCGGCGGCGATGAACTCGGCGGAACCCCAGGACACGTTCGGATCGGGATCCTCGATGATCCGCGTCGTGCCGTCGAGGTCTGCGATGCACAACGACCGTCCCGACACGTACGCGACCCGCGTGCCCGTCGGATCGGGACGCGGGTCGAACACCGCACCCTCGGCGTGGATCTCGTGTGCGGCGCCGGTCAGGAGGCTCACGGTGAACAGCCGACCGGCGAGCGCGAACGCGGCCATCGATGCGTCGGCGTTCGTCGCGTACGAGACGATGCCGCCCGCCTGCTCGCGGGTGCGCTCCCTGCGTGCTCGCTCTTGCGCCGGGAGCTCGGCGTCGGCGTCGGCGAGCAAGTCGGCGGCGTCGACGACGTGGATCTCCTCGCCGCTGTCGACGTCGAACACCCAAAGCCCGTTCACCGGATCGTCGCCGGCGCCCGACCGCGCGAACACGACCCGCGTCCCGTCGCTCGACACGACGAAGCTGCGTGGCTCACCGAGCGTCAGCCGGCGAGTGCGTGCGTACTGACGGGGGAAGGTGTCGGCCATGACGACGGGCCGCCCTGCTCTACGGCTCGACGAGGATCTTGGCGTGCGCCTCGGGGTTGCCGAGGTCGTTGAAGGCCTGCGGTACCCCGGCGACGTCGACGGTCCCCGTGACTATCTCGGGATAGCGGGTCGTGCCCTCGGCGAGCGCCTCGAGCGCGCCGGCGAACTCGGTCGGGTCGTAGCCGAGCACGAACTGGAGGTTGAGCTCACGCCCGATGCCCGCCATCGGCCGGATGCGGTCGTCTTCCATGCACACGCCGACGACGAGGATGCGCGCGCCGCGCGGCGCCATCACCATCGCTTGGTCGATCATCCCGGGCACGCCCACGGCCTCGAAGATCACAACGGGTCGGACGCCGTCGACACGCCGCCACGCGTCCATCGGTCGCTCGACTGCGGGATCGACGACTTCGTGCGCACCCATCTTCGCCGCGAGCGCTCGCCGCGCCGGCGAGAAGTCGGACGCCACGATCGGCTCGATGCCCCGGCGGCGCAGGTCGTCGATCACCGCGAGGCCGACCGGTCCGCACCCCAGCACCACGGCGGCGTCGCCCGGCGCGATCTTCGACCTCACGACAGCGTGGATGCCGACCGCGAGCGGCTCGGTGAGCGCCGCGTCACGATGGTCGAGGCCGTTCGGCACCTTCATCGCGACCAGGTCGCTGAGGAGCATCAGCTCGCCGTAGCCGCCGGGAAACGCGTTGGAGTAGCCGACCGCGTGCAAGCCCCCGGGGTCGAACGCCACCGGCATCGACACGACCGTGTCGCCGACCTTCACGTTCGAGCAGTCGGGACCGAGCTCGACGACCTCGGCGCAGAACTCGTGACCCATCACGACGTCGAGCGTCGGATCCATCCGCACGTGCGGGATCGGCTCAGGCGGGGCTTGCTTCGCCAGCTCCTCGCCGAGGACCTGCATCTTGGCCCCGTGCTTCAGCATGTGGAGGTCGGAGCCGCAGATCCCGCAGGCCAACGTGCGCGCGAGCACTTGCCCGGACGCGGGTACAGGGTCGGGGACCTCGCGCACCTCCAGCGTCCAGTTGCGCATCGTTGCCGCTCGCATGGACTCCGACGCTACTGGCGCGCGACGCTGCTCGACATGTCCGTCGTGAAGATCAACGCCATCGAGGTGCCGGAGGGGATGGGCGCCGAGCTCGAGAAGCGGTTCGGTGCCCGGCTCGGCGAGGTCGAGAAGATGCCCGGGTTCGAGGGCTTCGAGCTGTTGCGCCCCACCGGCGGTGAGACCCGCTACTTCGTGTACACACGCTGGGCGTCGGAAGAGGACTTCCAGAGGTGGGTGTCGAGCTCCGCGTTCAGTCGTGGGCATGCCGAAGCGGGAGCACGCGAGGGCAAGCCGCCCGTCGCGCACGGCGCGGCGCTGCTCGAGTTCGAAGTGGTCATGCAGGCGTGAGCTAGGCAGGCGTGAGCTCAGCCTCTGGGCCGATCTGCACCTTCTGACCGACCCACTCGCCCTCGGTGAGCAACGCGGCGACGCCACGGTCGCGGCCGAAGCCCCACGTGCGGCGACCATCCGCGACCAGGCATGCCGCGATCGCGGTCTCGGCCGCGCCGTCGCGGTCGTGCATCACCGTGTAGCCCTCGATCACCGCGTCGCCCTGCCAGTCGTCCGCGAGCTCGCGACGCGGCATCGCATCGACCTCGTCTTGCGGGTGGGCAGCGCGGAACGCTTCGGCCGGCGGCGTGGTGGAGTAGACGCCGAACGCGTGCTTCGTGACATAGCCGCCGTTCGCGCTGACGAAACCGAACGCACCGGGCGACTCACGCAACCGCTCGACCATCGTCGCGATCGAGTGCATCACGTAGTTGTTCCAAGGACCGCCCGCGAAGCACAGCCCGCCGGTGACCGTGAGGTCGCGGTCGAGACCGAAGCCCAGCTCTTCCGCGCCGATCTGGACGGCGGAAGGGAAGCACGAGTAGAGGTCGACGTGTGCGAAGTCGTCGGGCCCTTTGCCGGCGAGCTGCATCGCGGCACGGCCCGCGGTGCGGATCGCAGGAGAGGAGCGCAGGTCGGCGCGGTTCGACACGAAGTCAGTGTCGTGCGCGTCGGCACCGGCGTGGATGAACACCCACCGATCCTCGGGGATGCCGAGGTCGCGCGCCCTCTCGACCGAGCACATGACCACCGCTGCGGCCATGTCGACGTCGTTGTTCGAGTTCATGAGCTTCGGGTACGGCGTGCCGATCATGCGGTTCGACGGTGACGGCGTGCGGATCTCCTCGGCGCTCTTGGCGTCGCGCACCCACGCGTACGGATTGTCGGCAGCGACCTCACTGAACCGAGCCCACAGCTCGGACGTGCGCACCTGATGCGAGTCGAACGACTCGCCGCGATGGGCGCGCAGCGCGGTCTCGAACATCGGGTACACCTGCACCGGCATCACGACGCCGCGCTCGAGCTCGTAGGGATGGCTCATCCGCATCTCTGAGCCGATCAGCCGCGTCGGCGTCATCTCGTCGGGCTGCTTGTCCCACTCGAGGACCACATCGGCGCGGCGGGCCCGCATCCGGGTGCGCCACGTCTCTCCGCCCATGAGGACGGCGCAGTCGAGGGAGCCGTCGAGGATCTCGCTCGCGGTGAGGTTCACGAGCGTCTGGGGTGTGTTGCCTCCCGCGGTCGTGTACGCCGTCTCGGCGGGCCGGATCCCGAGCCGCGCCGCCACGAGGGCGGCGGGATCGCGGTAGCGCCATGAGAGCAGCTGCACCACGCGGAGCGACTGGGCGTGGGAGAGGAGGTTCGGGGCACCCGTGTCGGCCGCGGCGGCGCGCACCGCTTCGACGATGAGGTCGACGGGGCTCAGGGCGTCGTCGAGCCCCTCTGCTCGCTGCAGGTGCTGGCCGACGCCGACGATGACTGGGCTGCGGGGATCGGGAGCCATGGTCGGACGATACGCGTCGGTACACTCGCCGCGTGCCTTGGCTGTCCGATCACGACGACGAGCTCTTCTCTGTCATCGACCGCGAGGTCGAGCGCCAGAACACCACCCTGCAGCTGATCGCGTCCGAGAACTTCGCCTCGCCCGCGGTGCTGAGCGCCAACGGCTCGGTGCTCACGAACAAGTACTCCGAGGGCTATCCCGGCAAGCGGTACTACGGGGGCAACCGCTTCATCGACGAGGCCGAAGACCTCGCGCGCGAGCGCGTGAAGGCGTTGTTCGGCGCCGACGCCGCGAACGTGCAGCCGCACTCCGGGGCGAACGCGAACATCGCCGCCTACCTGGCGCTCCTCGAGCCGGGCGACACCGTGATGGGCCTTCGGCTCGACCAGGGCGGCCACCTGACCCACGGCTCGCCGGTCAACGCGAGCGGGCGGCTTTTCCGGTTCGTCGCCTACGGCCTCACTCCGTCGGACGAGCGCATCGACCTCGACCAGGTCCGCGACCTCGCGCTCGCCGAGCGGCCGAAGATGATCATCACGGGTGCCACGGCGTACCCGCGGATCATCGACGCCCAGCCCTTCCGCGACATCGCCGACGAGGTGGGCGCGCTGTTCCTTTTCGACGCTGCACACATCGCAGGCCTCATCGCCGGCGGCGTGCACCCCTCACCGGTGCCGTACTCCGACGTCGTCACCTTCACCACGCACAAGACGCTGCGCGGCCCTCGGGGCGGCTGCATCATCTCGAAGGCCGAGCACGCCGCGGCGATCGACAAGGCCGTCTTCCCGGGTCTGCAAGGTGGCCCGCTCGAGCATGTGATCGCCGCGAAGGCCGTCGCGTTCCACGAGGCCGCGCATCCGAGCTTCAGCGTGTACGCCGCGCAGATCGTGAAGAACGCGCAAGCGCTCGCCGCGGGCCTCGCGGCTGAGGGGTTCCGGCTCGTGTCCGGCGGCACCGACAACCACCTGCTGCTCGTCGATCTCCGCACCTTCGACAGCGAGCTCACCGGCAAGATCGCACAGGAGACGCTCGATCGCGCGGGCATCACGTTGAACAAGAACACGATCCCCGACGATCCGCGCTCGCCCTTCGTGACGAGCGGAGTGCGCATCGGCACGCCTGCGGTCACGACGCAGGGGATGACCGAGCCCGAGATGGCGCAGATCGCGGAGCTGATCGCTCGAGCCCTCCGCCACCGCGACGACGAGACCGAGCAAGCCGCGGTGCGGGGCGAAGTCAACGCGCTGTGCTCGAAGTTCGTTCCATACCCTGACGCGAGCGCCCCAGGTCGCTAAGCCGTCGCGACGTAGGCTGGCCATTCGATGCCAGGCCTGGGCGCCTACTTCGTCGTTGGCGGTGTCGCCGCCGTCGCGACGTTCCTGCTGACCCCGATCGTACGCGTGTTGTCGCTGAAGTTCGGCGCGGTCGTGTCGCCGGATGAGCGGCGCGTGCACGACGTCCCCACGGCGACTCTCGGCGGGGTCGCCATGTTCGGCGCCTTCCTGCTGGCGATGTTCGTGGCGTGGCGTCTCGACGCGTTCCACCTGGTGTTCACGTCGTCGTCCGAGCCTCTCGGGGTCGTGCTCGGCGCCGCGATCATCTTCACCGTCGGGTTGCTCGACGACCTCTACGAGTGGTCCGCCCCGGCAAAGGCCTCGGGCATCGTGCTCGCCGGCGGCGTGATGTCGCTGCTCGGCATCACGATGTTCTACTTCCGCATCCCGTTCTTCGGGCTGGTCGTGCTCTCACCCGACCTGGCTCCGCTCGTCACCGTGCTGTGGGTCGCGGGAATGGCCAACGCGGTGAACTTCATCGACGGACTCGACGGACTGGCGGCGGGCACCGTCGCGATCGCGGCCGGCGCGTTCTTCTTGTACGCGCAGCGGCTTGAACGACGCGGGCCTGCTCGCCGAGGGATCGATCTCGCCGATGGTGTCGGTGATCGTGCTCGGGATGTGCGTCGGGTTCTTACCCCACAACTTCCATCCGGCGCGGATCTTCATGGGCGACTGTGGCGCGCTGTTGCTCGGCCTGCTCATGGCCGCGTCGACGATCGTCGTCGGCGGTCGCGCGAGCGAGCCGTTCAGCGGTCAGACGTACTTCTTCTTCGCACCGCTGTTCATCCCGCTCTTCATCCTCGGTGTGCCGATCCTGGACACGGCGTTCGCGATCGTGCGCCGAGCCACACGACGGGCGTCGGTCGCGACCGCGGACAAGGACCATCTCCACCACCGGCTCATGCGCCTCGGTCATGGCCATCGCCGCAGCGTCCTCATCCTCTGGACGTGGACGGCCATCCTCTCGGGCTTCGTGCTGTACCCGACGTTCGCAAATGGCGAGGGGGATGCGATCGTGCCGTTCGGCGTGCTCGCGCTCGGCCTGGCCCTGTACATGCTCTTCCATCCCGGGGTGCGCAGAGCTCGCGTCGACGACCGTTAATCCTCGTCCCCCTCGTCGTCGTCCTCCGCCCTGCTTCGGCCGACTCCTGCTCGCTTTGCTCGACAATCGGTGCTGCGCGCGCCCGGCGGCGCATTGCGCCGCCCCCGAAACACCGGGTAGGCGTCGCCAAGACACGCTCCGCTAGCGTGCGCCGACCGGTCCGGGACGCAGTTGTGGGTTGCGCGCTCGCCTCCGTCCTGGTTAGATTGGGAAAACATTCACAAAGTGCTTTCGGAGCCGAGGCATCGGCGTCACGGAGGCACCGGACGAGACGAGACACCCGTGGAGCATCGAGCGCGACGCGAGCTCAACAACGGATTCGGCGATGCGATGGCCAGGGCGGTCGAGCTGACGTTGACGCCGGTCATCATGGGCGGGCTCGGCCTGCTGCTCGACCGCTGGCTCGGCACCTGGCCAGTCTTCGCGCTGATCTTCTTCCTCTTCACGATCGGCTACGTCGTCTGGAAGATGTTCGTGCGCTACGACGCTGAGATGCGTCGCCACGAAGCCAACATCCCCGGTCGCAAGCCCGGAGCGGTGACATGACCGCGCCCATGAACCCCGTGCCGATGAACCCCGTGCCGCTCACCCCCGCAGTAGCGGCAGGCGCGCCGGTGGAGAAGGAGCTCGCCTTCCACATGGCGAAGCTCGCGGTGCCGGTCGCCGTCGTCGTCGTCGCCCTCGCTGCCGTCATCCGCGGCGCGAACGGCGCCTGGTCGGCGCTCCTCGCAGTCGCGATCGTCGTCCTCAACATGCTGCTGGCGGCGACGATGCTCACCTGGGCGGCGCGGATCTCAGCGAACATGCTGATGGGCGTCGCACTGCTGGGCTTCCTGCTGCGCATGATCCTCGTGACCGTGGTCGTGTGGGGCGTCCGCGACGAGCCGTGGGTCGACCTCAAGACGCTCGCGGTAGCGATCCTCGCGACGCAGCTCGCAGTGCTCGCTTGGGAGTGCCGCTACGTCGCGAGCTCGCTGAACCTGCCACCCGCTTCTGACATCCCACCCCCCTCTGACATCAAGGAGACGCTCGCCCCGTGACTCACGTCCTCGCGATCGACTTCCCGCCGATCAGTCACCTGATCGAGTGGCCGTCAGGACCCCTTGGCATCAACAAGGTCGTGGTCCTGATGTGGCTCTCGGTCATCTTGGTGTTCGGGCTGATGTTCGCGGGCAGCCGCAAGAAGGCCCTCGTTCCGGTCGGTATCCAGAACTTCGCCGAGAGCGCGGTCGACTTCATCCACAACGGGATCATCCTCGAGACCATCGGCCCGGACGGCATGGGCTACGCGCCGCTGCTGTTCACGATGTTCACGTTCATCTTCGCGTTGAACATCTGGGAGATCGTGCCGTTCGCACAGATGCCGGTGAACGCCCGCATCGCGCTGCCACTGCTCCTCGCGCTCCTCGTCTGGTTCATCTACAACATCGTCGGCATCGTCAAGCAGGGCTTCTTCGGCTACTTCAAGAGTGCGATGTTCCCGCCCGGCGTGCCGTGGCCGCTCTACATCCTCGTGTCGCCGATCGAGCTCGTGCAGATCATCATCGTGCGGCCGCTGTCGCAGTCGGTTCGACTCTTCGCCAACATGCTTGCCGGCCACCTGCTGCTGACGAGCTTCGCCATCATCACCGCCTCGCTCTGGAGCCTGTCGCTCCTGATCGTGATCTGGCCCGCATCGCTCGCGCTCCTGATCGCGCTCACAGCGTTCGAGGTGCTCGTGTCGTTCCTGCAGGCGTTCATCTTCACGATCCTCACCGCCGTGTACATCGGCGGTTCCATGCACCCCGACCACTGACATTCAGAAAGAAGGAGACAACACCGTGCTTCACGTCCTTGCGCAACAGGACCCGGGCGAGCTGCAGAAGGGCCTCACCGCGATCGGCCGCGGCATCGTCTACGGCGGCGCGGCCATTGGCCCCGGCATCGGCATCGGCCTCGTCGTTGCGAGTGCCATCACGGCCATGGCCCGCCAGCCCGAGTCGTCCGGCGCGGTGCGCACCACGATGTTCTTGGGCATCGCGTTCACCGAGGCCCTCGCTCTGTTCGGCTTCGTCCTCGCGTTCATCATCTCGGGCTAGGAGGCCTTCGTGCGCACCCGCAAGCTGCTCGTCGCCGTCCTCATCGCAGGCCTTGGCGTCTTCGCCCTCGCCGGCTCGGCGTCCGCGGCGACCCATCCTCGCCAGCCGAAGGGCGACGCGGAGAAGGAGTGCATCGACAAGCTGGAAGCCGGTGGGTCGATCGACGACTGCCAGAAGGCGCCGAGCCCGATCAAGCCCGCGAACAACGAGCTGATCTGGGGCGCGATCTCGTTCGTCGTGCTCCTCGGCCTGATGTGGAAGTTCGCATACCCGGGCATCAAAAAGGGCATGCAGGACCGCTCCGACCGGATCCGCAAGAGCGTCGAGGATGCGGACAACGCCAAGGCGCAAGCCGAGACCGAGCTCGCGCAGTACCGCGCCCAGCTCGCCGACGCGAAGAACGAGTCCGCCCGCATCGTCGAGGAGGCCCGGCAACAGGCCGACGCCCTGAAGCGTGAGCGCGAGGCGTCCCTCCAGGCCGAGCTCGCCGCCATGCGCGAGCGGGCAGCCTCCGACATCGAGGCGTCGAAGGCGCAAGCCGTCGCCGACCTCCGTGCCGAGGTCGCTCGCCTCGCCATCGGTGCAGCCGAGGTCGTCGTGCAGCACAACCTCGACGCGAGCACGCAGACCCAGCTCGTCGAGAACTACATCAGTCAGGTCGGAGCGAACGCGTGAGCACGCAAGACCGCATCGACGGCTACGCGACCGCCCTCTTCGAGGTCGCGCGTGCGGAAGGGTCCCTCGACGAGGTCGAGGACGAGCTCTTCCGCTTCGCGCGCACGCTCGAGGGCAGCGACGAGCTGCGCAACGTGCTCATCGACGAGGCCATCCCCGCGGTGCGCCGCGAGGGGATCGTCGAGGAGCTGTTGGGCGGCAAGGCCTCGGGCGTCACGACATCACTGGTCAGCTTCGTGGTCGGGGCTGGCCGCGCTCGTGACCTCCCGGCGATCATCGACCAGCTCGTCGCGCGCGCTGCGGCCGAGAAGCAGCTCGCCGTCGCCGAGGTGCGCTCTGCGATCCCGCTCACCGAAGATCAAGAGGCCCGCCTGGCCGAAGCCCTCAACAAGGCGACGGGCAAGAAGGTCCAGCTGCACGTCGTGATCGACCCGTCGGTGATGGGTGGCCTCGTCGCCTCGGTCGGCGACACGGTCATCGACGGCACGGTCAGAGAACGCCTCAACCAGCTGAAGTCACTGCTCTAAGAGTCTCTAAGAGTCGGAGAAGGAACCGAATGGCTGAGCTCACGATCAACACCAACGACATCGTCACCGCGCTGCGCAAGCACCTCGAAGGCTTCGACCCCGCGGTCGAGACCAAGACGGTCGGGCGCGTGATCGAAGTCGGCGACGGCATCGCCTATGTCTCCGGGCTGCCGAAGGCGGGTGTGAACGAGCTGCTCGAGTTCGAGGACGGCACGCTCGGTCTCGCCCTCAACCTCGACGAAGAGTCGATCGGCGCCGTGGTGCTGGGCGCCGCCGAAGACGTGGAGGAGGGGCAGACCGTCAGGGCGACGGGTCGCATCCTCTCGGTGCCGGTCGGCGACGGCCTTCTGGGTCGCGTCGTGAACGCGCTGGGCGAGCCGATCGACGGCCGCGGGCCGATCGTCGGCCCGATCGACCGCCGTCTCGAGATCCAGGCCCCGTCGATCATGGGCCGCCAGCCCGTGCACGAGCCCATGCAGACGGGCATCAAGGCGATCGACGCGATGACCCCGATCGGTCGTGGACAGCGCGAGCTGATCATCGGCGACCGCAAGACCGGCAAGACCACGGTCGCGATCGACACGATCCTCAACCAGAAGGGCCAGGGGGTGAAGTGCATCTACGTCGCGATCGGGCAGAAGGGGTCGACCGTGGCGCAGACGGTCGCGACGCTCGAGGCCCGCGGCGCGATGGACTACACCGCCGTCGTCGTCGCCCCGGCGTCTGACCCGGCCCCGTTCAAGTACCTCGCTCCCTACGCCGGTTGTGCGATGGGGCAGCACTGGATGGAGAACGGCGAGCACGCCCTCGTCGTGTACGACGACCTGTCGAAGCAGGCCGAGGCCTACCGACAGCTGTCGCTGCTCCTACGCCGCCCGCCGGGCCGCGAGGCCTATCCCGGCGACGTCTTCTACCTCCACAGCCGGCTGCTCGAGCGCGCGGCGAAGCTGAACGACGAGCGCGGCGCTGGCTCCCTCACTGCGCTGCCGATCATCGAGACCAAGGGTGGCGACGTCTCGGCGTACATCCCCACCAACGTCATCTCGATCACCGACGGCCAGATCTACCTGATCGACGACCTCTTCAAGTCGGGTGTGCGTCCTGCCGTCGACGTCGGCATCTCGGTGTCACGCGTGGGCGGCAACGCGCAGATCAAGGCGATGAAGTCCGTCGCCGGCACGCTGAAGATCGACCTCGCGCAGTTCCGTGACCTCGAAGCGTTCGCGACGTTCGGTTCCGAGCTCGACGCGGTGTCGAAGGCGCAGCTCGAGCGTGGCTACCGGCTCGTCGAGCTGCTGAAGCAGAACCTCAACTCGCCGATGCCCGTCGAGGAGCAGGTCATCAGCATCTTCGCCGGCACGAACGGCTATCTCGACGACCTTCCTGTGACCGATGTGAAGCGCTTCGAGCAAGAGCTGCTCGAGGTGTTCCACACGCGCCACGGCGCGATGCTCGAAGAGATCCGCACGAAGGGCACGCTGCCCGAGGGCGTGCGCGACGCGGTCGCGGCGTTCAAGAGCGACTTCGCCCCCGGCTTCCGCGAGGCCGTCATCGCTGATCCGCTCGCGACCGATGCTGACGGGCTCGGCGAGGCCGAGTCCGACAAGACGTTGGCGACGGAGTAGTCCCCGAGGACTGGTAGGGAGCATTCGAGATGGCAGGTGGGCAGGAGCGCATCCTCAAGCGCCGCATCAAGACGGTCCAGGCGACCAAGAAGATCACGCGCGCCATGGAGCTCATCGCCGCCAGCCGGATCGCGAGGGCGCAGGAGCGGGTTCGGCAAGCCGTCCCCTACAGCGAGCAGATCACCGAGGTCGTGAAGGACCTGGCTGCCGCCGCTGGCGCCGAGGTGCGCAGCCCGCTGCTCGAGTCCCGTCCCGATGTTCGCCGCGAGGCGTTCCTCGTGCTCGTCGCCGACCGCGGGCTGTGTGGCGGTTACAACTCCTCAGTCCTGCGGGCGGCGGAGGGCGAGGTCAGGCGCATCGCGCTCGAGGGCAAGGAATACGGCCTGATCTCGGTCGGTCGCAAGGCGGAGACGTACTTCCGCTTCCGCGGCTATCGCACCGACGCTTCGTTCTCGGGCTTCTCCGAGCGCCCGACCTACGCCGACGCGAAGGCGATCGCAACGAGCGTCATGGGGATGTACGAGCGCGGCGAGATCGACCGCCTCGAGATCATCTACACGCGGTTCATCAGCGCCGGTGTGCAAGAGGTGCTGCAGCGTCCTCTCATCCCGCTCGACCGCGCCGTCGTCGAGGGAGGCGACGCGATGCCGGCGCCGGTCGACGGGCACGCCGGCCCGCAGGCGTCGTACGAGTTCGAGCCGTCCCCCGACGCGATCCTCGACACGCTGCTGCCGCGCTACGTCGAGGCCCGCATCTACGCCGCGTTGCTCAACGCGTCAGCGTCGGAGCAAGCGGCTCGGCAGCGTGCGATGAAGGCCGCGACCGACAACGCCGAGGACCTCATCATCAACCTGTCGCGCATCATGAACCGCGCCCGCCAGGACGCGATCACCACTGAGATCATGGAGATCGTCGGTGGCGCCGAGGCGCTCAAGTCCGACGAGCGCGAAGAATCGAACGTCCACATCGAATTCGAAGTCCCGACTCCCATCTCATAGGAGCCTGCCGACATGACTCTCACCGAGAACGAGCCCAAGCTGAAGGAGGGCCGGGTCGTCGCGATCGCTGGCCCGGTCGTCGACATCGAGTTCCCTCACGACGGCATCCCGGAGATCAACCACGCGGTCGAGATGACGATCGACGTCGCCGGCGAGTCCGTCGTCGTCACGGCCGAGGTCGCGCAGCAGCTCGGGCACGGTCGCGTGCGGGCGGTCTGCATGAAGCCCACCGACGGCCTCACCCGCGGCGCGGTGGTCACGAACACGGGGCGGGGCATCACGGTGCCCGTCGGCGAGCAGGTGCTCGGCCACATCTTCAACGTGCTCGGCGAGCCACTCGACGTCGACGCCGCGACGCTCGGAGACCTCGAGCGTTGGGACATCCACCGCGACCCGCCGCCGTTCGACCAGCTCGAGCCCCGCGCGCAGATGTTCGAGACGGGCATCAAGGTCATCGACCTCCTCACGCCCTACCTGCAGGGCGGCAAGATCGGCCTCTTCGGTGGTGCGGGCGTCGGCAAGACCGTGCTCATCACCGAGATGATCAACCGCATCGCCAAGCAGCACGGTGGTGTGTCGGTGTTCGCGGGCGTCGGTGAGCGCACGCGTGAGGGCACCGACCTTCGGCTCGAGATGGCGGAGTCGGGCGTCATCGACAAGACCGCGCTCGTCTTCGGTCAGATGGACGAGCCGCCGGGCGTGCGCCTGCGCGTCGCCCTCTCGGCGCTCACCATGGCCGAGTACTTCCGCGACGTGAAGAACCAGGACGTGCTGCTCTTCGTCGACAACATCTTCCGCTTCGTGCAGGCGGGCTCAGAGGTGTCGACGCTCCTCGGCCGCATGCCCTCGGCGGTGGGCTACCAGCCGACCCTCGCCGACGAAATGGGTGAGCTGCAGGAGCGCATCACCTCGACTCGGGGTCGTTCGATCACCTCGTTGCAGGCCGTGTACGTGCCCGCCGACGACTACACCGACCCGGCGCCGTTCACGACCTTCACGCACCTCGACGCGACCACCGAGCTCTCACGTCAGATCGCGGCGCTCGGCATCTACCCGGCGGTCGACCCGCTCGCATCGTCCTCGACGCTGCTTCGTCCTGAGGTCGTCGGCGACCGTCACTACGACGTCGCCCGGCGCGTGCAGGAGGTGCTGCAGCGGTTCAAGGAGCTGCAGGACATCATCGCCATCCTCGGCATGGACGAGCTGTCCGAGGAAGACCGCGTGACGGTGAACCGGGCTCGCAAGATCCAGCGCTTCCTCTCGCAGCCGTTCTTCGTGGCCGAGGTCTTCACCTCGATCCCGGGCATCTACGTGCCGATCCTCGAGACCGTCGAGTCGTTCGAGGCACTGGTCAACGGCGAGCTCGACGAGGTCCCCGAGCAGGCGTTCCTCAACGTCGGCAACGTCGAGTCGGTGCTGGCGAAGGCCAAGCAGCTGCAGGATCAGGCGTGACGCTGCACGTCGAGCTCGTCTCGCCCGAGCAGGTGCTCTACAGCGGCGACGCGTCGATGGTCGTCGCGCGGACCGCGGGTGGCGGCGACATCGCCTTCCTCACCGGGCACGCGCCGTTCCTGGGCGTGCTCGTGCCCGGCGTCGTACGCGTCATCGAGGAGGAGGGCGGCGAGCTGCGCGTCGCGGTGTTCGGTGGCTTCGTCGAGGTGAACCACGACCGGGTCTCGATCCTGAGCGATGCGGCCGAGCTCGCAGACACGATCGACGTCGACGCGGTGCGGCGCATGCGTGACGAGGCCGAGAACATCCTGCGGTCTGGGCCCGATGACGAAGCCGAGGCCGCTCTGCGGATGGCCGACGTCCGGCTCGCCGCCGCGGGAGCGCCGCCGGCCGCCGGCCACCACTAGCTCGATGTCTTGGTGTTTCTCACTCGCTGCGCGCGGAATTCACCAAGAGAACCGCTCGGAAAAGAGTTCGGAGCGGAAGGTGCCCGCCGCACCTCCCGCTCTCGATCCCGCCACCTTGATCGCTATGCCTAGGAGCAGTGTGCGCCGTCGGCGCGATGAGGGCTGTAGCGGCGAGCACTCCCGTACGTTGACGTAGGTCACACTGGCGTGATGCCGAAGCTGCGCCTGGCGTCCGCGCTGCTGATCCCACCGCCCGAGGCGACCGAGATCGACGGGCTCCGGCGCGCGTGCGGCGACGGGATGCTCGGCCGAGTCGACGCGCACGTGACTCTCGTCGAGCCGATCAACGTCCGCGAGGAGTCGCTCGACCAGGTCGAGCAGATCATGCGGGACGCTGCCGCGGCGACGCCGGGCCCGCTCACGTTCACCTTCGGTCCCGCGCGCTCGTTCCATCCGGAGTCGCCGGTGCTCTACCTCGCGGTGGACGGCGACCTCGACGAGCTCGCCGCGCTGCGCATCGCGATGCGGGTGGGGCCGCTCGCTCGTGAGGCGGCGTGGCCCTTCGTGCCGCACGTGACGATCGGGACCGACCTCTCCGAGGAGCGACTGGACGCCGGGGTCGCCGCGCTGGCCGAGTTCTCGACGACGGTGTCGCTGACCCACGTGCAGGTGCTGCAGGAGCAACGCGACCCGGACGAGGTCCGCCGCTGGCGACCGATCGCGGACGCCGCGCTCGGAGGTCGCACAGCGTCAGGCCGGGGTGGCATCGAGATCGAGGTGACCGAAGCTGCCGGCTCGGGCTGGACCTTGACGGCCCGTCACCGAGGGACGGTCGTCGGAGAAGCACGGGGTTGGACGACCGATGGCGTGGCTCGGCTCTCGTGGCTTTGGGTCGCCGAGACCGAGCGGGGCATCGGCGTCGGGCGCAGGCTTCTCTCATGCGTCGAGGACCTCGCCCGGAGGTCGGGCGCGACGCTGCTCGTCGCCTCGACCGCGGAGTCGCTTCCGAGCTTCTTGCGCGCCCGAGGGTGGCGCGACGAGGGTGACGCGGTGGTGCGTGACCTGTGAACGAGACGGGATGGAGGACGGCGCTCGTGACCGGTGCCTCGAGCGGCATCGGCGAGGCGATCGCGCGTCAGCTCGCGAGCGTGGGCGTGGAGGTGGTCGCCGTCGCTCGACGAGAGGAGCGGCTGCAGTCGCTCGCCGGCAGGATGCCTCGGGGTTCGATCGAGGTGCTGCCCGCTGACCTCACGAAGAAGAAGGGCCTTGCGCTGGTTGCCGAGCGAGCCCGAGATGTCGACCTCCTCGTGAACAACGCAGGCTTCGGCACATCGGGACCGCTCGTCGACGCGGACATGAAGCGCATGCAACGGGAGATCCGCCTGAACGTGACCGCGGTCGCCGTGCTGACGCGTGCCGTGCTCGACGGCATGCTCGCCCGCGGTCGCGGATGGATCTGCAACGTGTCGTCCGTCGTCGGGTTCCAGCCCGCGCCGAACCTCACCGTCTACGCAGCGACGAAGGCGTTCGTGACGAGCTTCACCGAGGGCTTGCACGAAGAGCTGCGCGACTCGGGCGTCTCAGCGACCGTGCTGTGCCCGGGATTGACGCGCACCGAGTTCCAGTCGGTGAGCAACACGACTGGCCAGAGCCGAGACCTCCCCGACTTCGCGTGGATGACCGCCGACGAAGTGGCGACGATCGGTCTCGCCGACACTGCCGCGGGACGCGCGGTGTCGATCCCCGGAACCGCGAACAAGGCCTTCGTCGCGACGACCGGCGTGTTGCCGCGCGGCCTCGTGCGCCGCGTGGCGGGCATCGTGCAGTCCGCGCGCTGACCTGTCTTCCTCGCCAGCCTCAGCACGCTTCGGCCGGCTCGGCTCGCTGCGCTCGGCAATCGGTGCTGTGGGCGCCCGGCGGCGCATTGCGCCGCCATCGGGTCTACGTGTAGTCGACCGACGCGATCTGACGAAGCTTGTCCATCTGATGGCGGGCCTTGATCTCGCGGACCGTGCCCGACTTCGAGCGCATGACGAGTGAGTGGGTGGTCGCCCCCCGAGCGTCGTAGTGGACGCCCTTGAGCAGGTCACCGTCGGTGACACCGGTGGCCGCGAAGAAGCAGTTGTCGCCCCTGACCAGGTCTTCGAGGGTCAGGATCGCTTCGAGGTCGTAGCCGGCGTCGAGGGCGGCTCGTCGCTCGCCGTCGTTGCGGGGCCACAGCCTTCCGTAGAGCGCGCCGCCCATGCACTTGAGCGCGCAGGCGGCGAGGACGCCCTCGGGAGAGCCACCGACCCCGAAGAGGATGTCGGCTCCGGTGTCGGGCCACGCAGTTGACATCGCGCCGGCGACATCACCATCTTGGATGAGGCGGACCCGCGCGCCCGCCGCGCGCACCTCGCGGATCAGGTCGGCATGGCGATCGCGATCGAGGATCACCGCGGTGACGTCGCGAATCGACTCGCCCTTCGCCTTGGCGACCGCCTCGAGGTTCGCTTTCGGCGGCGCGAGCGGATCGATGACGGCCGCCGCCTCGGCTCCGACTGCGAGCTTCTCCATGTACACGCACGGGCCCGGATCGAACATCGTGCCGCGCTCGCTGACACCGATGACCGAGAGCGCGTTGCCGCGCCCCTGTGCGGTCGGCGTCGTGCCTTCGAGAGGATCGACCGCGATGTCGGTGAGCGGGGGAGTGCCATCGCCGATGCGTTCGCCGTTGAAGAGCATCGGTGCTTCGTCCTTCTCGCCCTCACCGATGATGACGATGCCGTCCATCGGCACGCTGGGCAGCACCGTTCGCATGGCGGCGACCGCAGCCCCGTCGGCACCGTTCTTGTCGCCACGTCCCATCCAGCGCGCGGCGGCCATCGCCGCTGCTTCTGTGACTCGGACGAGCTCCATGGCGAGGTTGCGATCAGGGGTCTGCGGGGAGGCCTCCACGAGCGGACAAGGTACCGGGTAGCGTCCGCGGGGTGGCACCCCGGGTGACAGCCGCGATGTGCGCCTACGGCCGCACGCTTGCGGAGCCCCGTTTGTCGCGCGACGGCACGCTGGTCGCGTTCGTCACCACCGCGTCCGGTCGCGGCCAGCTCGTCGTCGTGCCTTCGACCGGTGGCGCAGAGGTCGTCGTCACGTCAGATCCCGCTCCGGTGCCCTCGCGTTCGTACGGCGGTGGCGCGTTCGACTGGCTGCCCGACGGAAGCGGCTTGGTGTACGCGGCTGCCGATGGCGGCTTGTGGCTGACTCCGGTCGACGGCGGCATCGCGCGGTGTGTGATCGCGTCGCAGCCCGCGGGGCCGGTCTCGTCGCCTGCAGTCGCGCCAGATGGCACGAAGGTCGCCTGCGTGATCGACAGCCACTACGTGGCAGTCGCGTCGCTCGCCGACGACGGCTCATGGCCGGTGCGGCTCTCGGGCGACGTCGACTTCTGCTTCGATCCGGCCTTCACCACTGACTCGCAGTGGGTCGCCTGGCAGCAGTGGTCCGTGCCCGACATGTCGTGGGACCTGAGCGAGATCGCCACGCGCCGCGCGGACGGCAGCGGCGACATCCTCATCGCGTACTCGGCGCCCGATGCCCAGGCCCAGCAGGTCCGCTTCGCTCCGGGCGGCCGGCAGGCGGCCTTCCTGACCGATGTTGACGGGTATCTGAACCTCTGGGCATTCGACCCCGACTTCAACGCGAAGCCGCTCGTCGCCGAGCCGTTCGAGCACGGCGACCCGGGGTGGGGGCCTGGCCAGCGGTCCTTTGCCTGGTCGCCTGATGGCTCCCGGATCGCGTTCAACCGCAACGAGGGAGGGTTCGGCCGCCTGTGCGTCGCCGACGTCGCCGCGGGCGCCGTCGAGGAGGTCGCCAAGGGTGTGCACGGATCGCTCACGTGGGAGGGCGATCGCCTCGCGGCCCTTCGAAGTGGTGCGCGCACGCCGACCGAGATCGTGGTCTACGACGCGAAGTGGCAACGCGTGCGCGTCGCTCGCGGCGCGGTCGGTGGCTTCGAGTCGGCTGGTCTCGTCGAGCCCGAGCTCGTCGAGTGGTCCGGCGATGACGGCGGCACCGTCCACGGTCGTCTCTACCGCCCCACGACGTCGGCAACCGGTGCCGATCCGCCGCCGCTGATCTGCTCTGTGCACGGCGGTCCGAGCTCGCAGAGCCAAGTCGCGTTCAACGCGCGGTGGGCGTTCTGGATCGACCGCGGGTGGGCAGTGCTCGTGCCCGACCATCGCGGCAGCACGGGACACGGCCGCGCGTACTTGCAGGCGATGCGCGGTCGTTGGGGTGATCTCGACACATCTGACGTGGCGGCGGGGTTGCGTGCCGCGGGTGAGCGCGGCTGGGCCGATCCGAAGCGCATGGTGATCATGGGCGGGTCGGCAGGAGGGTTCACCGTGCTCAACGTGCTCGCGCACCATCCCGATCTGTGTGCTGCGGGCGTCGATCTCTACGGTGTTGCCGATCTGCTCGAGCTCGACGAGACGACGCACCGGTTCGAGAAGCACTATCTCGATTCGATCGTCGGGCCGTTGCCCGAGGCGGTCGATCGCTATCGCGGGCACTCGCCGCTGTCGGTCGTCGAGCAGATCACCGCGCCGCTCCTCATCCTCCAAGGCGATGCCGACGTCGTCGTCCCGCCCGCCCAGTCGCAGATGATCGCCGACCGGCTGCAGACGCTCGGTCGCACCGTCGAGCTCCACATGTACGCGAGTGAGGGCCATGGGTGGGGCCGCCCCGAAACCGTGATCGACGAGCTCGAGCGCAGCGAGGACTTCCTCCGCCGTCACGTGCTCAGGTGGCTCGCATGAGCTCGCGCATCTGCCCCGCGTGCGGCACGCAGTACGCCGGCTGGGCGACGCGCTGCGCGGACTGCAGCGTCGCCTTGGTCGACTCCGGGCCGTCGGTGCTCGACCTCCCCGACGACGACCAGCTCGTGTACGAGCTGGGGGAGTGGTCGACCGCGCGGCGCACGTTGCTCGAGTCGCTGCTCGGCGCGGACGGCATCGCACACGCCTGGGAGGCCGCTGACCTGGTCGTCCACGTCGACGACGAGACGAGAGTCGATGCCCTGGTCGACGCGATCGAGCAGGGCGGCGTCGCTGCCGCATCGACTTCCGAGCAGGCAGGCCTCGAGGGCGATCAGCTCGTCTACGAGCTCGACGAGTGGAACGCTGTCGACCGTCAACGCCTCGGCGAGGAGCTGACGGCCGCCGGTGTGCCGTTCGTGTGGGACTCGTCCGACGCGCTCGTCGTGTCGGCCGAAGACGAGGAGGCCGTCGAGCACGTCCTCGACATGGTGGAGTACCCGGACGCGCTCGACGCGGTCGAGGGCCAGGGCGACGGTGACGACGAGGCCGCGCAGGAGACGCTCTCCGACCTCTTCCTCGCCTCCGATCGATTGATGCACGACCCGACCGACGAGGACGGCACGAACGGCTTGCTCAAGGCCGTCGAGGTCGCGTCCGAGGTCAGCGTTCCCTATGGGCTCGCGCCTGCGACGTGGAAGGCCGTCCTCGAGCACGCGAGCGAGCTGCGCGAGGGGCTGAGCGGGGAAGACGACGAGCTGGTCGTCGAGCGGGCGACTGCGTTGCGGTCATTGCTTCGTCCTTACGTGTGAGCGGCACCTGTTGACCGTCCTGGCCGAGCTGGTCATCTGGCACTCGCGCCCGTTCTCGCCGACGCGGCGGGTCGCTCTCGGCGACAGCACGCTGCCGACCGATCCCGCGCCCGGGTTCGGCGGCATCCTCCTCGGAGCGGTCGTCGCCGCGCACATCGACGACCTCGACCCCGATCTGCTTCCCGACCTCCATCGTCTCGTCGGCGACGTCGAGCTCGGCCACCGCATCGTGCAACCCCGACTCCGGCATCGCTTCCAGACCGATCGCGTCGGCCTGTCGAGCAGTCGCCACCGGCTGGTCGGCGTCGGCGAGGGCATCGAGTTCGACTTCGACACGAAGGGCTCGCCCGCGCAGCAGGTGCTCGGTGCCGTGTACGCGGCGGCCACCGTGCCGAGCTCCGCGCGGCATTCCGTGGCGACCGGCCTCCACAAAGCCATGCGATGGCACGGACCGCTCGGGCCGGCGTTCGTCAGCTACCTGTCTGGTGTCGGGAGCGCGCGTGCGTGGTCGGCGCGCGCGTTCGCCGATCCGTTCGCGTGGGCGCTCGACGTGCTCGGTCTGCCCGGCCCGCATCCCGATCGTCAGGAGGTGCTGACGCGCTTTCGGGCGCGGCTGCGCGAAGTCCACCCTGACCACGGCGGCTCGGCGGACGACGCCGGGCAGCGCATCCTCGATCTCACAGAAGCACGGAGGATCTTGCTCGGATGAGCGTCGGCGCCCTTCTCCTGTTCCCCGGTGCGGGCAGCAGCCGCACCCATGCGTCACTCGTCGCGATCGAGAAGGCGGTCGCTCCGCTTCCCGTCGTGCGAGCCGACTTCCCCTACCGCAAAGCCGGCCGCGCCGCGCCCGACCGTCCACCCGTCCTGCTCGCGACGGTGCAACGGGAAGCCGCGGCGATCGTCGCCGACGCGCACATCCGAGCGAACCGGCTCGCCCTCGGCGGGCGCTCGATGGGAGGGCGCATCTGCTCGATGGCGGTGGCCGACGGACTTCCCGCGGCCGGGCTCGTGCTGATCTCGTATCCGCTCCACCCCCCCGGCAAGCCCGAGCAGCTGCGCGTCGAGCACCTGCCCCGCATCGAGGTGCCTTGCCTCTTCATCTCGGGTACGAGCGACCCCTTCGGCACGTCTGACGAGCTCGAGCGGGCGACCGCGACGATCCCTGCACGCGTCGAGCACGTGTGGCTCCAGGGTGGAAGGCACGAGCTGAAGGGCAAAGACTCCGAGATTGCGGCACTTGTCGCGAAGTGGATCAAGTCGATGAAGTCAGTGCGTTGACGCGACCGCATCCTCGGGGTTGATCTCCTCGAGCTCGCGGTGCGCGGTCTCGGGATAGAGCGACAGCACGAGCATGCACACGATCAGCGGGCCGACGGCGAGCAACGCCATCCCGGGCGCGAAGCGATCCCAACGATCGGCCATCGCACCCGCTGCGACCAAGCCGGCCGCACTGCCGACGAGCGCGAGCACAGTGATCGCCGCGTTGGCGCGGCCGCGCAGCGACGTCGGGAACAGCTCGGCGCTGTAGACGCCGAGCGCAGGTATCGCCGCTGCCCCCACGATGGCTCCGACGGTCGATGCGACCCAGAGCGTCCAGCCGCTCGCGAAGAAGAACCACACGGTGCACACCGTGCCGCCGAAGAGCGCGATCGAGCCGACGATGCGACGCCCGCGCATGTCAGCGAGGCGGCCGCCGGCGATGATCCCGATGCCTCCCGGCGTGTTCGTGAGCAGGGTGAGCAGCGAGATGCGACTCGCCGAGAACCCACGCTCGTTCTTCAGGTACCGGTTCTGGAACGCGGAGGCCGGCGCGACGAACAGGTTCAGCAGCATCCCGGATCCGGCGAGCAGCCAGAAGCGGGCGGCATGGCCCGAGAAGTTCGCGTCCGCGTGGGGTGCTTCGTAGCGGCGACTCTCTTCGAGCTTGCGGCTCACACCGGGGACGAGCAGCAGCCCGAGCAACGGCACGACGTAGACGAGCCTCCATCCCTTGATGCCGAGGTCGGAGAGCGGCAGTGCGACGACGCACGCCCCGGCGCCGAGCGCGGTGGCCATCGCGATGAGGCTGATCGCGTACGCGCGTGAGCCGGCCGGCATCTCCTCCACGGCCACGACGGCCACGAGGATCCCGAGCGCCATCGCGAGCGGACGGGCGACCGTCTGCGACACCGTGAGCCATGCGAGCGAGGGCGCGAGCGCTCCCGTCGCGGAGACGATGGGGCCTGCGATCGCGAGGCCGAGGATGAGGCGACGCCGACCCTGGCGGTCGGCCATCCCTCCGATGATCAACGCGAGCACCACCCCGCTCCGCACGATCGCGAGCGACACGCCTTGGGCGCGGTCGCTCGATCCGAATTCGTCGGCGGCGAACGCGATCGTCTGGGTGAGGAGGGTGTTGAGGTATCCGACGATCAGCGCGACCGCGCAGAGCACCCCGAGCGCAGTCGAGCCCCGCGGGTCGAGCCGTTCGGGCGGCGCCCACCACGGCATGCCGTCGGTCTCATGGCTGCGCAGCGCGCGCCGCGTGAGCGGCGCGAAGAGGAAGCCGAAGTACGGCACGGCGAGCGAGTACTCGATCGTCTCGACTGTGAGCCCACCGTCCGTGGCGACGATGCGGTGGTATGCGGTGAACGGGCCACCGTCCGCGGCGAACGAGCCGTCCTGTTGGCGCACCTCGTGAACGACGTCGTCGCGCGGCTCGAGCAGGCTCGCGGGTGGATCGGCGAAGCGGTTGACGATGCGGGCCACCGGCTTCGGTGCTCCTGAGCATGGGGGGCGTTGGCAAGGGCCTGCCGACGAGGGTCGAGCATACTGACGGCATGGATCGACTCCTGGTGCGGCCCAACGGGCCGCTCACCGGCGAAGTGGCGATCTCGGGAGCGAAGAACTCGGCACTGCTGCTCATGGCTGCGACGTTGCTCGCGCCCGGTGAGCACGTGCTGACGAACGTCCCTCGCATCGCTGACGTGGCGACGATGGTCGAGCTGCTCGGCGCGATCGGAGTCGAGTGCGAACGCGAGGGCACCACCATCGCGTTGCGCACGCCGGACGAGCTCCATCCCGAGGCGCCCTATCACCTTGTCGAGCGCATGCGCGCGTCGATCGGTGTGCTCGGTCCGTTGCTCGCGCGGTGCGGCGAGGCGCGAGTGGCGCTTCCCGGAGGCGACGACTTCGGTTCGCGCCCGATCGACATGCACCTCTCCGGGCTCGAGGCGCTCGGCGCGACGTTCGAGCTCGAGCACGGATACGTGCGGGGCTCGGCGGACGGCTTGAGGGGCGCTCCGGTCACGCTCGAGTTCCCGAGCGTCGGTGCGACCGAGAACATCCTCATGGCTGCCGCGTTGGCGAAGGGCGCGACCGTCATCGAGAACGCGGCGCGCGAGCCCGAGATCTCCGATTTGGCCGACCTCCTCAACGCGATGGGCGCGCAGATCGAGGGTGCGGGCACGTCGACGATCGAGGTCGAAGGTGTCGAGTCGCTCCGCCCGGCGAAGCACGAGACGATCCCCGACCGCGTCGAAGCCGCGACATTCCTCGCCGCGGTCGCGATCACGGGCGGCGAGGTGCTGCTGCGCCACGCGCGCGCTGACCACATGGAGATGTACCTCCGCAAGCTGGCGGACATGGGCGTGACGGTCACGTCCACGCTCGACGGCATCTGGGTGCACGGACCGCAGCGCCTGAAGTCGGTCGACGTCTCGACGTTGCCGTACCCGGGAGTGGCGACGGACTACAAGCCGCTGTTCACCGTGATGCTCGCCGTGGCCGATGGCGTCGGCATCGTCACCGAGAACCTCTTCGCCGGCCGGTTTCGCTACGTCGACGAGCTCGCCCGGATGGGCGCGGACGTGCGCACCGACGCCCACCACGCGATCGTTCGCGGGAGAGCTCGGCTTTCCGGAGCGCCAGTGCGGGCGCCCGACATCCGTGCCGGCGCCGCGCTCGTCGTGGCTGGTCTCGTCGCCGAGGGTGAGACCGAGGTCTCTGGCGTCGAGCACATCGACCGTGGCTACGAGGACTTCGTGGGCAAGCTGCAGGCCGTCGGGGCGCGTGTGGAACGGGTCACCGCCTAGCGCGACCAGGGAACATCTGGGACGGTTCGGCGGTTTGCCACACTGTCCGTCCGCTACTTCCGCAACCGACGAAGGGCTTTGCGCGTGCGACAGCAGGTCGAGCAGACAATCGAAGCCATCCGGCCCGCGTTGCAGGCCGACGGCGGCGACATGTTCTTGCGCGACGTGGACGAGGAGACCGGCGTCGTGACGGTGAGCCTCCTCGGGGCCTGCGGCACTTGCCCTGCGAGCACCGCGACCCTCAAGGCGGGCATCGAGCGGATCATGAAGGACCGCGTGGAGGGTGTGACCGCCGTCGTCGCCGAGTAGCCGCACCCGACCGTTTAGGGTGCCTGCGCCGTGCGTCAACGTGATCCCTCCGAGCTGCTGACTGCCGCCCGCGCGGGCGATCGCGGTGCGCTGGCTCGCCTCCTTTCGTTCGTCGAGCAGGGCGGCGCGCCCGCCCGCGAAGTGGGACGGCTCGCGTATCCCCTCGGCGGCGAGGCATACACGGTCGGGCTCACCGGAGCGCCCGGCTCGGGCAAGTCGACCCTCACGAGCCAGGTCATCGCGTTGCTTCGCGCCGCGGAGACCGAGGTCGCGGTGCTGGCCATCGACCCGTCGTCGCCCTTCTCGGGCGGCGCGATCCTCGGAGACCGCGTGCGCATGCAGGACCACGCGACCGATCCCGGTGTCTTCATCCGCTCGATGGCGACCCGCGGCCATCTGGGAGGCCTCGCGCTCGCGGCGCCCGAGGCGATCCGGCTGCTCGACGCAGTCGGCAAGCCGTGGGTGCTCGTCGAGACGGTCGGCGTCGGCCAGGTCGAGGTCGAGATCGCGGGCGCAGCCGACACGACGATCGTGGTCGTCAACCCGGGTTGGGGCGACGCGGTCCAGGCCAACAAAGCCGGTCTGCTCGAGATCGGCGATGTGTTCGTCATCAACAAGGCCGATCGCCCCGGAGCGGGCGAGACGCGGCGTGACCTCGAACAAATGCTCGATCTCTCCGCGCTGGCCGACTGGAGGCCTCCGATCGTCGCGACGGTCGCCGCGCGCAACGAAGGCATCGGCGACCTGTGGGACGCAGTGCTCGCACATCGAGCCCACCTGACCGAGACCGGCGAGCTCGAGAAGCGCCGTGAGCGTCGGCTCGCACGCGAGCTCGAGGAGATCGTCGTCCGCCGTCTCGAGGAGCGCGCTCGTGCGCTGTTGCGAGGCACGACCTACGCGCAGCTGTACGCCGAGGTGCTCGCGCGCCGCACCGATCCGTGGGCCGCGTCCGAGGTGCTGCTCGACGCGCTCGACTGAGCACTCGCCTACTCTCCGGCCACATGGCCGACGAAACCGAATTGGTCCACGTCGAACGGCGTGATGATGGCGTGGCCGTCGTGACGCTCGACAACCCGAAGGTCAACGCGCTGTCGTCCGCGCTGCTCGGCCAGCTGAAGGCGGTAGCCGACGCCCTCCACGCCGACCCACCTGGTGCGGTCGTCATCACGGGAGGCGATCGGGTCTTCGCCGCGGGTGCGGACATCTCCGAGTTCGGGGGGCCCCATGAGGCAGCTGTGATCGGTGGCCACTTCGTCGCGACGCTCGACGCGATCGCGACGATCCCCCGGATGGTCATCGCCGCGGTCTCCGGAGTCGCGCTCGGGGGCGGGTGCGAGATCGCGCTGGCGTGCGACCTTCGCATCGCGTCCGAGAGGGCGCGGTTCGGGCAGCCCGAGATCCTCCTCGGCATCATCCCTGGCGGTGGAGGCACGCAACGCCTCGCCAGGCTCGTCGGAGTGTCACGAGCGAAGGACATCATCCTCACTGGCCGCCAAGTCGACGCGACGGAGGCGCTGCGGATCGGGCTCGTCGACGAGGTGGTTGCCCCTGAGGCGTTGCACGACCGCGCGATCGAGCGGGCGGCCGAGCTCGCGCGCGGGGCGGTCGCAGCCCAAGCGCTCGCGAAGAGGGCGATCGACGGCGGCCTCGACCGGTCGCTCGCCGACGGCGTGCAGCTCGAGCAGGAGAGCTTCGTCGAGGTCTTCCGCACGGAGGACTCGCAGATCGGGGTGAAGTCGTTTCTCGAGAGCGGGCCCGGCAAAGCGGTATTCACAGGGCATTGACGGATCGATCCGGCTTTGCCGGTCGATCCGTGCATGGGGTCGGCGCCGGCGAAGCCGGCTCACAACGAGCTCCGGCGGAAAGGTTTCCTTTCCGCCGGATTCCCGCTACGCCCAGGCGACCTTGCCCATCTCGACGGGCTGGGCAAGGTCGGGATGAGAGGGCAGCACGCGCACGGTGAAGCCGTAGCGACCGGCGGCCGCGCACGTGAGCTCGCCGCGGTAGCGGGTCTCATGGCCGTGCGTCTCGACGAGGGTCATCGTGACGAGCATCGCATCGACGATCTCGTCGCCCTGGCCGACCGGACCGTGCACGAGCTGGACGGTGACGTCGTCAGGTGAGAGGTCGCCGAGCACGACCGTCGCCTCGACTGTGCGGGTCGCGCCGAGGTCGGCCGCGGTCGTGTCGGTGGGGACGTCGACCACGTGAACGCCGGACCACGCCGCGTTCACCCGCGCCTTCCACGCGACGAGCTCCTTCGCGGCGGCATGCTCGTCCGCGTGGATGAGCGACGCGTGTGCAGCCGTGGGCTCGTACAGCTGCGTCACGTAGTCACGGACCATGCGCGCGGCCGTCACCTGCGGGCAGAGCGAGCGCAGTGACGACTTCATCCGCCGCACCCACCCTCGGGGAGTCGGCCCCTCGGTGCGCTGGTAGTAGAGCGGCACGATCTGGTGCTCGAGGAGCTCGAACAGGCTGTTCGCCTCGACCTCGTCTCGGCGGATGACGTCGGCTTCGCTCTCGGCCGACGTGATCGCCCAGCCGTTGGTGCCGTCGAAGCTCTCGTCCCACCAGCCGTCGAGGATCGAGCAGTTGAGCGCGCCGTTCATCGCTGCCTTCATCCCACTCGTGCCACATGCCTCCTGTGGCCGCCGCGGGTTGTTCAGCCAGACGTCGCAGCCCTGGTACATGTACCGAGCGAGTGAGATGTCGTAGTCGTCGACGAAGACGAACCGATGCCGCACCGCGGGGTCGCTCGCGAAGTGGATGAGGTCGCGGATCAGTGCCTTGCCGAGATCGTCGGCCGGGTGGGCCTTGCCCGCGAACACGAACTGCACCGGATCTGAAGAGAGCAAGAGGTTGCGCAGCCGAGCAGGTTGCGACAGGAGCAGCGTGGCGCGCTTGTACGTGGCGAAGCGGCGGGCGAAGCCGATCGTGAGCACCTTCGGGTCGAGCACGTTGTCGCACCACTCGACATCGGAGGCCGACAGTCCCCGGGCCATCCCCGCGCTGCGAAGGCGATCGCGGATGTGCAGCACGAGGCGGCTGCGGCGGTGCTCACGCGCGCGCCAGAGCTCGTCGTCGCTGACGTCGTTGATGCGCTCCCACTCCCCGGCGAGGGCTTCGGTCCAGCCCGGGCTCACATACCGGGTGAACACGTCGGCGAACTCGGGCGCGGTCCACGTCGGTGCGTGCACCCCGTTCGTGATCGACGTGATCGGTGTCTCGGCGACGGGGACATCGGGCCAGAGGCCGGCGAACATGTGCCGGCTGACCTCGCCATGCAGCTTGGCCACCGCGTTCGAGCGGGCGGCGAGCCGCAGACCCATGACGGCCATGTTGAATCGATCGTCGGTCTCGTCCGAGCGGTGCCCGAGTGCGAGCAGCTCGTCGATCGGGATGCCGCAATCGGTCGCCCAGGTGTCGAAGTACTGCTCCATCAGCTGCTTCGGGAACCGGTCGATCCCGGCGGGCACCGGCGTGTGCGTCGTGAAGAGCGACGACGCTCGCACGGCCTCGACGGCCTCGGCGAACGACAGCCCTTCCTTCGTGATGAGACGGTGCATGCGCTCGAGGCCGAGGAAGCCCGCGTGGCCTTCGTTCGTGTGGAACACCTGCACGTCGAGGCCGAGCGCGTCGAGCATGCGCACGCCCCCCATCCCGAGGAGGATCTCCTGCTGCAGGCGGTGCTCGACGTCGCCGCCGTAGAGGCGGTCGGTGACCTCGCGCAGGTCGGGCTCGTTGTCGTCGATGTCGGCGTCGAGGAGGTACAGCGGCGTGCGGCCCACGTCCGCGCGCCAGACCTGCGCGTGCAACGTGCGGCCCGCGAGGTCGACTGAGACGCGCATCCCGTCGCACAGCGTCAACGCCATCGCGTAGGGGTCGAGGTCGGGATAGCGCTCCTGCTGCCAGCCGTCGTGAGAGAGGCTCTGGCGGAAGTAGCCGTGCCGGTAGAAGAGGCCGACGCCGACGAGCGGCACCCCGAGGTCGCTCGCCGCTTTGAGGTGATCGCCGGCGAGCACGCCGAGGCCACCGGAGTACTGCGGCAGCGCCTCGCTGATCCCGAACTCGGGGGAGAAGTAGCCGACGAGTTGCAGGGAGGAGCTGCCCTTCAGCTGGAACCAACGGTCGTTCGTGAGGTAGCGGCTGAGCTCGTCCGCAGTGTCGGAGAGGAACCGCATGAAGCCCGGGTCTTCGGTGAGGGCCTGCAAGCGCCGCGGGTCGACGGCGGCGATGACCGCGACCGGGTCGCGCCGCGTTGCCTCCCACAGGTCGGGATCGACCCACCGGAAGAGGTCTCGGGTCTCTTGGTCCCACGACCATCTGAGGTTCAGCGCGAGCGTCTCGAGGGGAGCGAGCGGTTCTGGCAGCCGGGCACGAACGGTGAAGCTGCGGAGCGCTTTCACGACTTGGCCTTGTCGCCCTTCAACTTCGACTTCTTCTTGGGCCGGGCGCCGGCGTCGGCGTACACCTCGAGTGTCGACGCTGCGATCGCGTCCCACGAGTACTTCGTCGCGACCAGCTGCGTGCCCGCGGCTTGGCACTTCTCGATGAGCCCCGGCTCGCTGAGCATGCGCTCGAACGCGACCGCCAGCGCGTCGGCGTTTCCAGGCGGGAAGACCAACCCGGCATCGGTGCCGGTGAGCACCTCGCGCAGACCTCCGCTCTCGGCGGCGATGAGCGGGGCCCCGGCCGACAGCGCCTCGAGCGCGACGATTCCGAACGGCTCGTACAGCGAGGGGATGACCGCGCACGTGGCCTCGTTCAGCAGACGCACGAGCTCTTCGTCGCTGACGAACCCCGCGAACTGCACCGACTGCTCGACGCCCAGCCCGCGGGCGACGCCTCGCAGCTCCTCGGAGTAAGTGCCGCGGCCGACGAGCACGCACCGCAACGCGGGCCAGCGAGGGACGAGTCGAGCCACCGCGGCGATCAGCGTCTGGAAGCCCTTCTCGTACTCGAGGCGCCCCCACGACACGATGAGCGGCGCGTCGGCACCTGCTCGCATCACACCCGTCGCACGGAACCGCGACGGGTCGACCCCGTTCGGCACCATCGTGATCTTGTCGCGCGGCAGCTGGAACGAGCGGACGACCTCCTCCACCATGAACCCCGAGCAGCAGATCACGCGCTGCGCCTCGTAGGTCAGCCACCACTCGGACGCATTGATGGCCTCGGACGTCGTGCTCGTCAGGTGGCCCTGGTGGCGGCCCAGCTCGGTCGCGTGGACCGTCGCGACGAACGGGGCGGCGTATGACTCCCGCAGCGTGTCGCCGGCCCAGGCACCGAGCCAGTCGTGCGCGTGCACGACATCGGCCTGCCACGGGAGCAGGCGGGCGCCGAGCTGCGCGACTTGGTGGTTCCCCGAGATGACCTGGGCGAGCGGGTTGTCGTTCGGCACCCACGGCAGGTCGACGTGTGCACGGAGCACGCGCACGCCCTCGACCTCGGAGTCATCGGGAGCGTACGGATGCGCTCGCGTCAGCACGACAACCTCGTGCCCGGCCCTGGCCATCGCGGTCGCGAGGCCGTGGACGTGGGCAGCGAGGCCACCCACCACGAGCGGCGGGTACTCCCAGCTGACCATCGCGACGCGCATGAGCGACCGACCTTACCCGGGCGCCGTGGGATGCTTCGGGGGTGGTTCGAGGCCCTGAAGTCGCGCACGAGCTGGCGCGCGTCGTCGCCGGGTCGCATCGCACCCCGCACGACGTGCTCGGGCCCCACCGAGTCGAGGGCGGATGGGTCGTGCGCGTGTGGCGGCCGGGCGCCGACGCGTGCACGTTGCGCACCAGTGGCGGGGATCGGATCTCGATGGCGCGGGTGCACGAGGCCGGGTCCTTCGTCGCTGATCTCGCGTCCGATCCCGGCGCGTATCAGGTCGATGTGTCCTACCCCGGCGGGTGGACCGCGACCGCCGACGACCCCTATCGCTTCTGGCCGACGCTCGGCGACGTCGACCTCCACCTCATCGGCGAGGGCACGCACCAAAGGCTGTGGGCCGTGCTCGGCGCGCACCACCGCCGACACGACGGCACCCTTGGCACCGCGTTCGCGGTCTGGGCTCCGAGCGCGAAGTCGGTGCGCATCGTCGGCGACTTCAACTCGTGGGACGGGCGCGCGCACCCGATGCGCATCATGGGCTCGTCGGGCGTGTGGGAGCTGTTCGTGCCCGGGGCCGCGCCCGGCCAGCACTACAAGTTCGAGGTGAACGGCTCGACGGGCCGCGTCGCGCTCAAGGCCGATCCGCTCGCGCGGTCGGCCGAGATGCCGCCCGGCACAGCCAGCATCATCACCGAGTCACATCACCAGTGGAACGACGCCGAGTGGCTCGAGCGGCGTGAGCGGGACGATCCAGTGAACCGCCCGCTCACCATCTACGAGGTGCACCTCGGGTCGTGGCGGCAAGGGCTCGGCTACCGCGAGCTCGCTGTGCAGCTCGCGGATCACGTGTCCGACCTCGGCTTCACACACGTCGAGCTGCTCCCGGTCGCCGAGCATCCGTTCGGGGGCTCGTGGGGCTACCAGGTGTCGAGCTACTACGCGCCCACCGCGCGCTACGGCTCACCTGACGACTTCCGCTGGTTCGTCGACCACCTGCACCAGCGCGGCATCGGCGTGATCGTCGACTGGGTGCCCGCCCACTTCCCCCGCGACGAGTGGGCGCTCGCCCGATTCGACGGCACAGCCCTCTACGAGCACCTCGACCCGCGGCTCGGCGAGCACCCGGACTGGGGAACGTTCGTCTTCAACTACGCGCGCAACGAGGTGCGGAACTTCCTCGTGGCGAACGCGGTCTACTGGGTCGACGAGTTCCACGTGGACGGCCTGCGGGTCGACGCGGTCGCGTCGATGGTGTACCTCGACTACTCGCGCAAGCCGGGGCAGTGGGTACCGAACGAGCGTGGTGGCCGCGAGAACCTCGGCGCGCTGGAGTTCATCCGAGATCTGAACGTCACGTTGCACGGCGCGCATCCGGGTGTGCTCACGATCGCGGAGGAGTCGACGTCGTGGCCTGCCGTGACCGCGCCCGTGCACCACGGCGGGCTCGGGTTCACCCACAAGTGGAACATGGGGTGGATGCACGACACGCTCGACTACCTGCGCCACGATCCCGTGCACCGCAAGCACCACCACCGCAACCTCACGTTCGGGCTGCTGTACGCGTACACCGAGAACTTCGTGCTGCCGCTCTCGCACGACGAGGTGGTGCACGGCAAGGGGCCGCTCATCGACAAGATGGCCGGCGACGAGTGGCAGAAGTTCGCGAACCTTCGCGCGCTCTACGGATGGATGTACGCCTACCCGGGCCGCAAGCTGCTGTTCATGGGCAGCGAGATCGGCCAGACCCGTGAGTGGCACCACGACCGCAGCCTTGACTGGTGGCTGCTCGACTGGCCTCCGCACGCGGGAGTGCGCGACCTCGTGCGCGAGCTCAACGCGGCCGTCGTGTCAGAGCCCGCGTTGTGGGAGATGGACCGTGAGCCTGCGGGTTTCCGCTGGCTCGACGCGGACGATGCCGAGCACAGCGTCTACAGCTTCGTGCGGTTCTCGGAGGACGGGCGTCGCGCGGGTCGCGTGCGTCGCGAACTTCACGCCCGTGCCGCGCGAGGGATACCGGCTCGGCCTGCCCTACCCGGGCTCGTGGAAGACCCTGCTCGACACGAACGCGAAGTGGTTCTGGGGCACTGGATACGGCGGTGTCGCCGGCGTCGAGACCGAGCCAGTCGCATGGCACGGCTACGGCGACTCAGCGGTCGTCACGTTGCCGCCGCTCGCGGTCGTGTGGTTCGCGGGTCAGGCGCCGCCCGAAGAGGCGCCCATCGAGCGCCCCGCTGGGCCATGAGCGAGCGCCGGCTCGTCATCCACGGGCACTTCTACCAACCGCCTCGTGAGAACCCGTGGACCGAAACGGTGCCCGTCGAGCCTTCAGCTGCGCCCGATCACGACTGGAACGAGCGCATCACCGAGGAGGCGTATCGGCCGAACGTGTACGCACGCATCATGGACGACCACGGCTCTCTCGTCGCGCTTGTCGACAACTACCGGCTCATGTCGTTCAACGTCGGACCGACGCTGCTCTCGTGGCTCGAGTCGTACCACGATGACCTGTACAGCGCGATCGTGCGCGCCGGCCGCGAGAACCGCGGCGCCATCGCGCAGGGCTACAGCCACCTGATCCTCCCGCTCGCATCGCGGCGCGACATGACGACGCAAGTCCGGTGGGGCCTCGCCGATTTCGCGCATCGGTTCGGGCGGCGTGCCGAGGGGATGTGGCTGCCCGAGACCGCGGTGAACGACGAGGTGCTCGAGGTGCTCGCTGAGGAAGGCGTGGGCTTCACGATCCTGGCGCCCGGACAGGCCGTTCGGGTGCGCCCGATGGGAGAGGGCGACGAGGAGTGGACATCCGTCGACGACGCATCCATCGACACGCGGCGCACCTATCGGTGGTGCCATCCGAGCGGCGATGGACGCGGCGTCACGATCGTGTTCTACGAAGGCCGCCTCTCCCACGAGGTCGCGTTCGGGCTGGGCTCTCTCTCGAGCGCGGCGCTCGTCGAGCGCGCCGAGCACCTCCTCTCCGGCTCTGACGAGGGCGGCGTGGTGTGCGTCGCGACGGACGGCGAGACGTTCGGCCATCACCACCGATGGGGCGAGCGGGCCGTCGCGTATGCGCTCGCGGTCGAAGCTCCGCGGCACGGGCTCGCCACAGGTGGCCTCGCTGATCTCGCGCTCGATCGAACACCGCAGTGGGAGGTCGAGGTCAAGGAGAGCGCGTGGTCGTGCGCGCACGGTGTGGGTCGTTGGAAGGAGGACTGCGGGTGCCACGCCGGCGGAGGTCCGGGATGGCATCAGCAGTGGCGCGCTCCGTTGCGCGCCGCGTTCGATCGTCTCCGCGACCACGGCATCGAGGTCTTCGATCGTCGCGGGTGGGACGTGTTGCACGATCCGTGGGCTGCACGCGACGCGTACGTCGACGTCGTGCTCGGCGCCGTGTCGATCGACGACTTCGCGTCGCGCTGGGTGCGCGACGAGTCGCCCGACGCGACGATCGAGGCGCTGACGCTGCTCGAGGCCCAGCGCCACGCGATGCTCATGTACACATCCTGCGGATGGTTCTTCAACGACATCGTGGGTCTCGAGACCGTGCAGGTGATGCGCTACGCCGCGCGCGCCGCGGATCTGCTCGACGAGCTCGGCGAGGGCCCTGACCTCGACCAGATCCTCAACATCCTCGACGCAGCCGTGAGCAACGACCCGTCGGAGGGCACTGGACGCGACATCTGGCACCGGCACGTCGAGCCGACGCGCGTGGGCGCGTCGAGGGTCGTCGCGCACCTCGCCATGATCGACCTGCTCGAGCGCAGTGAGCCTCCTTCGTCGCTCGGCGGCTACGAGGTCATCGTCCAACGTCACGACCACGGCGATCGCGGGTCGGTGGAGATGTGCTCCGGCCGTGTCGAGCTGCGTCACCGCCGCACGCGTCGCCGTCATGAGCACGTCTACGCGGCGTTGCGGATGGGCGCGCTCGAGATCGCGGGAGCGACGCGGCCGACCGGAGGGGAGGTCGGCGCCGACGACGAGCCGTTGGCTGCGTTCGGCCGCGTGTTCCGGGAGGGGGAGCGCGTGTCGGCGCTCGTCCGCCGGATGGTCGACGACCTTGCGCCTGCGCATCGAGGCGGCGAGGAGTTCGGGCTCGACTCTGCGCTCCCCGATGCCGCCGATCAGGTGCTCCGCTCGACTGCGCAGTCCCTCGCCGACCGCTTCGACATCGTCTTCGAACGGCTCGTCACCGACGCGAGCGACACGTTCGAGGCGCTGACGCTCGCGGGATACCCGCTGCCGCCCGAGCTCAAGGTGCCGATGCAGATGGCGTGGGCGCGGAGGCTCGAGACCGACCTCGTAGCCCTCGCCCGTGGCTACTCGGCGCTCACGTACCGCTCGGCCCATGAGCTGGCGGAGCAGGCGCGGGTGCAGGGGCTGAACCTGATGACCCCCGATGTCGTCGCGGCGCTGCGCACGGCCACGCTCCGTGCGGTGACGACCGCGGTCGACGAGCGCCACCTGACCGCGGTCGAGCCCGCGATCGCGATGGTGCGCCTCGCGCTGCTCCTCGACCCGAAGTTCGATCTCAGCCGGTCACAGGACCAGATGTACTTCGCGCTCGTCGGCGCCAGCGACGAGTCCGCGGCCGCGCTGCGTCCGCTCGGCGTCGTGCTCGGACTCGCCGTCGACGCCCTCGGCATCCCGCGTCCCGCGCAGTAGGGTCGCCCGCCGTGCAACCTGCTGACATCGCACGCGTCGTCGCGCCCGGGGAGCCGCGCCTGTCGCCAGATGGAGCGCTCCTCGCCTTCACGCTCTCGTCGCCCGACCTCGGGACCAACCGGTCGAAGTCGCAGATCTGGATCGCCGCGACAGACGGTCCGAGCGCACCACGCCCGTTCAGTGCCGGTGCCGACCGCGACGGCCACGCCCGCTGGTCCCCCGACGGTCACTTCCTCGCGTTCACGAGTCACCGCGAGGAGAGCGGTTCGCAGCTGCTCGTCGCTCCGGTCGCGGTCGGCGGTGAGGTGCGCACGCTGGTCACGTTCGCCGAGGAGATCGAAGCCCTCGAGTGGTCGCCGGACGGCAAGTCGATCGCGTTCATCGGGCGCCTCCGCGACGAAGCGCAATACGCGCCGACGCGCGATGCCGATCGTCCCGCACGGCGCATCCGTCACCTCGGATGGAAGTACGACAACGCCGGCTGGATCGTCGACCGGCCGAGGTCGCTGTTCGTCGTCGCGACCGACGGCATGAGCCCGCACCGTGTGTTGCTCACCGGCGGGCACGATGTCGGCGGCTCTCTGTCGTGGACGACCGACAGCGCGTCGATCATCGTCGCCCATCCCGGGCACGAGACCGCCGACGTCGATCGCGTCGTCGACCTCTGGTCGGTTCCGCTCGAGGGCGGGCAGCCTTCGCGTCTCACCGACGGCAAGCACGCGTGGTCGCAGCCCGTCGTCTCTCCGAGCGGAGATCGCGTCGCGGCCTACCGCGACGAGCCGCTCGACCCCGTGCGCAACGGAGCGCTGATGGTGCTCGATCCGTCGTCGGGCGCCGCTACCGAGATCGCGCCCGGGCTCGACCGCGGCCGCTCGCACGTCTCGCCGTCGGGAGTGCAGTTCGACGGCGGCCGCATCTGGTTCATGATCGAAGACGCCGGCTCGACCGCGTTCTACGCGGATCCGGCCGAACCGATCCTGATCGGCGAGCGCGTGATCACCGGCGTCGACGTGCGTGCGGGAAAGATCGCGTTCACCGAGTCGTTGCCCACGGGGCCCTTCCGGCTGCTTGTCCGCGATACGACATCGGGGGCCGAGCGCGAGCTCGCCTCCTATCGGTTGCCATTCTCGACGATCGCGCCGCAGAAGCTGGCCGCAGCCGCGAGTGACGGCACGAAGATCGACGCGTGGTTCGTGCCACCCGCCGACCTCGATCCGTCGCGCACCTATCCCGTGTTGCTGAACATCCACGGTGGCCCCTACTCGCAGTACGGCTACAGCTTCTTCGACGAGTTCCAGGTGCAGGCGACGGCCGGATACGGCGTCGTGTACTGCAACCCGCGAGGTTCGTCGGGGTACGGCGAGGCCTGGGGTCGCACGATCCGCGGCCCGAAGTGCGCGGTCGATCCGGGCGTCGGTTGGGGCGACGTCGACGCGTCAGACGTGCTGTCGGTGCTCGATGCCGCGCTCGAGGCTCATCCCTACCTCGATGCGACTCGCGCGGGCGTGCTCGGCGGCTCGTACGGCGGCTACCTCACTTCGTGGCTCGTCACGCAGACCGATCGCTTCGCAGCGGCCTGCTCGGAGCGGGCGGTCAACAACATGGTGACGATGACGCACACGTCCGACATCGGCTGGTGGTTCAACTCCGAGTACGCCGGGGTCACGCCCATGGAGGACACTGCCGAGCTGTTGCGGATGTCTCCGGTCACCTATGCGGACCGCATCACGACGCCGCTGCTGATCATCCACAGCGAGAACGATTGGCGATGTCCCATCGAGCAGGCCGAAGACCTCTACACGCGGCTGCGCATGCTCGGGCGTGAGGTCGAGTTCGTGCGCTTCCCCGGCGAGGGCCACGAGCTCTCGAGGTCAGGCGCGCCCAAACATCGAGTCGAACGTTTCGAGATCATCCTCGACTTCTTCGCCCGCCACCTGAAGTGACGGAATCCGAGCGAAAGGGGACCTTTCGCTCGGAGCTTGTCGGAACCGGCTTCGCCGACCGACACCACAGAGTCGATCGACCGGCAAGCCGCCCGATCGACGGCCGGGGCTCCGGCGGAGCCTCCGCCCCCGCACCCCCGGCTCTGCTTTCGCGAGGATTTAGCTGACGTTGAAGCACCAGGAGTAGGTGTGGGCCTGGTCCGGGCCCTGCACCGATTGGTAGAAGTGCGCGGTGACGCAGTGTCGCCCGGGAGCGAACTGCTCGAAGTCCTTGCCCGGTCCCGGTTGGAAGAACACCTGGTTGAGCGCGGGGTTCAGGGTGAGCTGGTCATCGGGGATCGGGATGCTGTCGACGTCGATCGTGCCTTCGTAGCCGGGCGCGAGGTCGACGCCGACCTGCGACTGGCGGAGCACGAGCTCGCCGGGCTTCGGCAAGAGCTCCTCGATGCCGGGATCGACGAGGCTCGCCGTGGTGTCGCCGGTTTGAGCCTGCATGAAGCCGGCAACGATCGCGATGAGAGCCGCCGCGATGAGGGCGGAGATGCCGATTCGTTGCCACTTCACGGCACAGATCTTGCCTGAGCAGTGCTGCCGCCCCACCATCGCGGTGGCAACCCGTCACCCCACCGTCACGAGGTGTGCCACTATCCGCGCGAACCCACCGGTTACCGTTTGGCCGATGCTCTCGCACGCCCGATCGCCGCGAGCGAACGAGACCTGATGGTCCTCTCGCGCATGGCCGACCATGTCGGCCGCGTGCTCGGGTCGCGCTACCGGTTGATCGCACCGGTCGGTGCTGGCGCGTCCGCACAGGTCTACCTCGCGGATGACGTCCAGCTCCGTCGCCAGGTCGCGGTCAAGCTGCTGCACCCTGCGCTCGCGGGCGATCCGACGTTCCTCAAGCGGTTCCGGGCCGAGGCGCGCGCCGCGGCAGCGCTCAGCCATCCGAACGTGATGGCCGTCTACGACTGGGGAGAAGAAGCCGACCTCTCCGAGTTCGGCCCGTACCTGGTGCTCGAGTACCTCGGCGGCGGAAGCCTCCGGTCGATGCTCGACGCCGGCAGGCTGCTCACACCGTCGCAAGCCTTGGTCGTCGGCCTCGAGGCGGCCCGCGGCCTCGAGTACGCGCATCGCAGGGGCTTCGTGCATCGCGACATCAAGCCCGCGAACCTCCTCTTCGATGAGGAGGGGCGGCTCCGCATCGCAGACTTCGGGCTCGCGCGGGCGATCGCCGAAGCCGCGTGGACCGAGCCGTCCGGCGTCGTGCTCGGCACGGCGCGCTACGCCTCGCCGGAGCAGGCCCAGGGCAAGCCGGTCGACGGAAAGACCGACGTCTACTCACTCGCGCTCGTGATGATCGAGTCCGTCACCGGCACGGTGCCGTTCGCGGCCGATACCACCGTTGCGACGCTCATGGCTCGCATCGACGCCCTTGTGCCGGTGCCCGAGTCGCTCGGGCCGCTGCGCTCAGTCGTCGAGCGCGCGGGCCGTCCGCATCCGGAGGAGCGATACGACGCGACGGCGCTCGGCCGCGCGCTCGCGGGCACCGCCGAGCGTCTGCCACGGCCGGCCCCGCTCCCGCTCGTCCCGCCGTCGCCGTCGACCAATGACATGCTCGACCTCACGACCATGAAGCCCGCGGCGTCGAGTGAGATGACGCCGATCACCGATCGGGGCGCCGAGCGCGACTCGGGTGTGTTCGACATCGACGGTGCGCCGACGCCGATCCCGCCGAAGGGAGAAGTCCCCAAGGCGGTCAAGGGCAAGGCCGACAAGCCCCGCAAGCGCTGGCGTCGGCGACTCCTCCTGGCGATCACCGCGGTCGTGCTGCTGCTCGCCGGTGGTGCCGCGGTCTACGCGGCGACCCAGGCGACGGTGCCGAAGCACGACGTGCCCGGGGTCGTCGGCATGACCGCAGATCAGGCGCTCGCGCAGGTCGGTGCGTTCGGCTGGAAGATCGACCGCCAAGATCAGTACGACGACGCGACCGCTGCCGGCCAAGTCATCCGGCAGGATCCGCCCCCGGGCTCCAAGCTCAAGGAGGGCGCGACCTTCGCGATGGTGGTGTCGCGCGGGCCGACGCCCGTGGCGATCCCCGACCTCACGGGGATGAGCGACGGCCAGGCGGGGGAGGCGTTGAAGACCGCCGGCCTCGTCGCGGTGGCGCCGGTGACCGAGGCCTTCGACGAGAACGTGCCCGCGCACTTCGTCATCAGCTGGGACCCGAAGGGCACAGAGCTGCCCAAGGGCTCGTCGGTGAACCTCGTCGTCTCGAAGGGCCCCGCGCCTCGGCAGGTGCCGCAGATCAGCGGCTCGTTCGCGGACGCCAAGGCTGCGCTGGCCAACGTGCAGCTGAAGGCCAAGCAGGTCGAGGTGTTCAGCGACACGGTGCCCGCGGGACAAGTGGTGTCGACGCAGCCTGCAGCGGGTGCGAGCGCACCGCGAGGCGCAACGGTGACCGTCAACGTGTCGAAGGGTCCCGACCTCATCGCAATCCCCGCGATCGGCCACAAGAAGCTCGACGACGCGATCGCGATCCTCGAGGCCGCGGGACTGCAGGCCGGCCAGGTCTACGGGCCGGCGAAGGGCAGGCCGATCTCGACGAACCCCGGCGAGGGATCGATGGTCCCGCGGGGGAGCGCAGTCGACATCTACCTCGGCTGAGTCTTCGTCGCCGCCGTCCGCTTCGCTTCCGCCGGCTCCGGTCGCCTCGCTCCACAATCGGTGCTGCTCGCACCCGGGCGGCGCATTGCGCCGCCCTTGAAAGTTCACATGTCGATGGCGTTGCGCGTGTCGGCAAGCAGTCGTGCGAGCTCGGCGACTTCGTCGGGAGACAACGCGTCGAAGTAGCGGGCCAAGATCTCGTTCGTCAGGTCTTCGGCCTCGTCGCGGGCGGCGCGCAATGCATCGGGGTCTTCGAACGGGCCGGTCCAGCCAAGGTGCTCAGCCCACTCCGGACCGGAGCGGGGCGGGGGAGCGGGTGACGCGAGCACAGCCTGGAGCGGGCTGATGCCAACGGCGTTCACCGCCGCGATGTGCGCGGCTCCGCGCATCTCCCGCAGCACGTGCGTGCTCAGTGCGACCTGCGCGCCGAGGCTCGGCGGCTTGGGCATGGCGCGCCATCCGGCAAAGAGCACGCCGAGCGAGCACGGGGCGGCGTCGATCACGCGGCGCGACAAGTCCTCGAGGGGGCGAAGCGTCGCCTCCCCGAACTGCGGCAGCTCGCGCTCCCCCCACTCGAAGATGCGCTCGGCATATGCCTCGGCGACGGCCCGCGGCGGCAGGTGCGGAGGGAGCGACTCCCAGTAGCGGCGCACCTCGACCGGGTCGAGGAAGGCGAGCGCGGCCGCCGCGACCGACGCGTCACCGTCACCGATGACGCCCGCGCGTCCGCAGATCCAGAACTGCCGACCTGATTCGAGACCGAGCTCGACTCCCTTCTCGTCGGTGGCCTTCGTGAGCATCCATCCCCGCGTCCACTGCTGGATCGGGCGCTTCAAGTCGACGACTGCGGCGAGGGAGTCGGGGCGCATCGGCGCACGTTAAACCGGGTTGGGAGTTGGAGGCGCTGCCCGCTTAGTGTGCGCCCCGCACCGAGCGAATGTGCGCTCCAGACATCAGTGACCATCAGGAGAGGAGTCGGCTCATGGGGGCTCTCGAGGGACGCGTTGCGATCATCACGGGTGCCGGGCGCGGCATCGGCCGTGAGCATGCGCTGCTCTTTGCCGCGGAAGGCGCGAAGGTCGTCGTCAACGACCTCGGCGGCAACGCCGACGGCACCGGTGGCGACAAGACTCCGGCCGAAGAGGTGGTGCACGAGATCGAGAAGATGGGCGGCGAGGCCATCGCGAACGGCGACAACGTCGCGAGCTGGGAGGGTGGCCAGCGCATGGTCAACTCCGCGATCGAGGCCTTCGGCAAGCTCGACATCCTGGTGAACAACGCGGGCATCCTGCGCGACCGCGTGCTCGTGAACATGACTGAGGAAGAGTGGGATGCGGTCATCGCCGTCCACCTGAAGGGCCACTTCGTCCCCACGCGCTGGGCCGCCGCCTACTGGCGTGAGCAGGTGAAGGCCGGCAACACCATCACGGCGAACGTGGTGAACACGTCATCAACTTCCGGCTTGTTGTCGAATCCGGGGCAGACGAACTACGGCGCGGCCAAGTCGGGCATCGCGACATTCACGCAGATTGCGGCGAAGGAGCTGTCGCGGTATGGCGTGAAGGTGAACTGCATCGCGCCGGCAGCGCGCACACGTCTCACCGAGGCGACGCCCGGGTTGGGCGACATCATCAAGGCGCCCGACGATGCAGCCGCGTTCGACATCTGGGATCCCGCGAACATCTCGCCGCTCGTCGCGTACCTCGCGACTGCGGACTGCCCGTTCACGGGCGAGACGTTCTTCGTGCAGGGCGGCCAGGTCAAGCGCTTCCAGTCCTGGAAGATGGGCGAGGGCGTCGAGCGCGACGAGCGCTGGACGGTCGCCGGGCTGCAGTCCGAGCTGAGCAAGCTCGCCTCGAGCCCCGCCGAGTAGCGCCAACAGTCACGGCCCCAGGGGTTGACCCTGGCGCGTCCGAGTGGGATGCTCCGAATCAGACTGTTGATCTGGAGGTTCGCATGACCGTCGTCGAGAACCGCTACCTGGAAGGCAACTTCGCTCCCGTCACCGAAGAGGTGACTGCGACCAACCTTCCCGTCACGGGCACGATCCCCGCGTCGCTGCAGGGCCGCTTCCTGCGCAATGGGCCGAACCCGATCGGTGCTGTCGACCCCGCGACGTACCACTGGTTCGGCGGCGAAGGCATGGTCCATGGCGTCCGCCTCGCCGACGGCAAGGCCGACTGGTATCGCAACCGCTGGGTGCACGCGGGCAAGGTGCTCACCGAGCTGCATGTGCCCGACCCCGGCGGCGCGATCCACAGCGACATGGACTTCGCTGCGAACACGAACGTGATCGGCCATGCGGGCAAGACGCTCGCGATCGTCGAGGCCGGCGGGCGGCCGATCGAGCTGAGCTACGAGCTCGAGACGTTGCGGCGCGGCGACTTCGAGGGCACGCTGCCGAACGGGTTCACGGCGCATCCGAAGCGCGACCCGAAGACCGGCGAGCTGCACGCGGTCTGCTACTGGTGGGGCCTCGGCAACCAGGTGCAGTACATCGTCGTCGACACGTCGGGCAAGGTCACCAAGGTCGTGCCGATCGAGACCACGGGCGCGCCGATGCTGCACGACATGGGGCTGTCCGAGCGGCACGTGATCGTGCTCGACCTGCCCTGCGTGTTCGACCTCGACCTCGCGACGGCTGGGCGCTTCCCGTACAAGTGGGACCCGTCGTATCCCGCGCGCATCGGTGTGATGCCGCGCGACGGCAGCAACGACGACGTGCAGTGGTTTGACATCGATCCCTGCTACATCTTCCATCCGATGAACACGTTCGACGACGGTGATCGCGTCGTGTTCGACGCGGTGCGCCATCCTCGGATGTTCGCGAAGGAGCTCAACGGGCCGAACGAGGGATTGCCGACGCTCGACCGGTGGACGTTCGATCTGTCGAACGGCAAGGTCATCGAGGAGCGTCTCGACGATCGCGGGCAGGAGTTCCCCCGCCACGACGAGCGCCTCATCGGCAAGCCGTACCGCTACGGCTACGCGCTCTCCGCCGGACCGAACGTGCTCGGCGGCGGTCTGATCAAGCACGACCTCCACGCCGGTACCAGCGAGACGCACGACTTCGGCCCCGGCACCCACGCGGCCGAGCCCGTGTTCGTGCAGGCGAGCGACGACGCGGCCGAGGACGACGGCCACGTGATCACGTTCGTCTACGACGAGAAGACGAACGGCAGCGACCTCGTCATCCTCCACGCGCAGGACTTCGCGGGCGAACCCGTCGCCTCGATCCACCTTCCCCAGCGCGTGCCGTACGGCTTCCACGGCAACTGGATCCCCGACCCCGCCTGACCGATTGCCCGGCGCCATCGGTGGCATCGGCCCGGAATGCGGCCCCTGGGCTTCTCTCCTGAAAAGCGCGCCAGAAATGGCGCGTTCTTCAGCAGAGACCCGGAAAGCGGGGTCACGCCTTGCGGGCGATCCAGATCTCTTCGGCGGGCCAGCGACGGGCCCACTCGAGCGACACGAACCACGGATACGAGGTCGTGGCGTCGTTGGCGGGTTGCAGCTCGATGAGGTCGTCAACGACGAGGCCGTGACGTCGGAACAGGCGGACCCACTCGCCGTGGGGGAGCACGAAGTCGACGGAGTCGCCATCGGTGACGGCCTTCACGCCGAACGCGTCCCGGTGGAGCTTCGTCGTCACGACCCACTCGTCGTCGAGGCACATCACTCGGAGCGCGGTCGAGATGCAGAAGACGAGCCGGCCCCCGGGTCGCAGCAGTCGCGCGACCTCGGGCACGCTCGCAGTCGGGATCGGCGAACGTCATCGCGCCGTGATCGCAGAACACCACGTCGAACGACGCGCCCGCGAACGGCACTGCCTCCGCGCTCGCCTGCACGAGCGGCACACGCGAGCTCTTGCTCGGCCGCGTGCGCTGAGCTGCGCGGCGGACAGGTCGAGGCCGACGACTCGCACGCCGCGAGCGGCCAGCGCGATCGACCACTGCCCTCCGCCGCAGCCGAGCTCGAGCACGTCGAGCCCGGCGAGGTCACCGAGCGCGCCGACTTCTGACTCCGGGATGCGCCATGTGCCCCACGCGAGCGGCGCAGCTTCGAGCTCAGCCGCATGCTCGCTCTGATACTCCGCGCTCGTTGTCTCCCAGAACGTGCGGTTGAGCCGTTCGTGCTCCGCGGGCATCCGCCGACCCTACGTCGAGGGTCGGCGTGCCCATGCGGACCGGGTCGATGACCTAGGCGGTCATCTGTACTGAGGGTCGATGACCTAGGCGGTCATCTCTGTGCCGACGGTCGATGACCTAGGCGGTCATCTCTTTGATCTCGTCGTTGATCTTCTTCGTCGCCTCGTCGGTGCCCATGCCCTGAAGGCTCATGAGCTTCATCATGTCGCCCTGCACCTTGACCTTGCCGCTCATGAACGCCTGCATCGCTGCTGCCGCGTCTTGGTCGACCATCTGCTTCTTGGCCACGTCGTAGGGCAGGGTGATGGTGACCTCCGCGTCGGGCAGCTCGCCCTTACCCATGACAATCTCGCCGGACGAGGTGTCCATGAACATCTTGATCTCGCCGCCGCCGGGAGCGTCGGTGATGATCTGGTTCATCTTGATGCTCGCGGCGATCTTGGGCACCTCGGCCGCGTGCTTGTCGCGGATCGCGTTCGCGGCCTCGATCCAGTCATCGCTCAGGAACTCATGTGCCACTGTGCTGGCTCCCTTGTTGGTGTCGTTGGGACGGTGACGCGGGCGGCACGCTACCCCAGCGCGCCGGTAGCGGAAATCGGGGCGGACGGCCGCTCGGACCGTCGCGCGATCTCGTCGTCGGCAGCGAGGCTGCGCACCACGAACCGACCGACGACATCGGCGATCTCGTCGGGGGTTGCGCCCAGACGCCCCGTCCGCTGGAAGTGGCTGTAGGTCGAGACGACGCCGACGACGCCGTAAGCCATGAGCGTGGGGTCGTCGTCGCGGATGAGCCCGAGATCGATGCCCTCACGGATCAGGGCCGCGACGTCTTGCGCGTGCACCTCGGTGCCGGCGCGGAGCAGCTCGGTCCAGGTCTGGTCGCGGTTCTCGACTTCGAGCAGTGAGAAGAACGGCGCGTGCCCCGCCATGAACTTGAGCGACGCTTCGGCACCCTGGCGTAGTCGCACGAGCGGGTCGGCTTCGGGATCCATCGCTTCGGACTGCGCGCGACGCAGCCGCAGCCGCATGCTGGTGACGAGCTCGGAGAACAAGGCTTCCTTGTTCTCGAAGTACCAATAGAAGAGGCCCTTCGCGACGCCGGCGGCCTCGCAGATGTCGACCACGCGAGTGTCCGCGTAGCCGCGACGGGAGAACAGGTCCGCGGCATGGTCGAGCAGCTGCTGCTTGCGCTCTCGGCCCTGTTCGGTGAGGCGCCGGCCGTCGGACCAACTCGTGTCCACACGGGAAGGTAACCAGCATCCTGACCGGCGGGTCAATGCGCCTGGGCAGGTAGAGTCCGGCGTCGTGGCAGCCGGCAGCCGGGTCGAGCGAGTCGAGACGCGGACCCGCAACCCGAAGTGGAAGAACCATCCACTGCGCATCGAGATGTCCGAGTGCATCAACTGCGACGCGTGCCTGCGCCACTGCCCCACGCAGTTCGGTGCGATCTTCAACCACGGCGTCGACGTCGTGATCATCCCGGAGCTGTGCTCGGGATGCGACAAGTGCCTCCCTGCGTGTCCCGTTGACTGCATCTACCCGTTCCCCGAGTGGGAGCAGGCGGGCTATCCCGACACGTGGTGGGAAGAGCCGCTCTCCGTGAACGATCCCTACAAGTGAACGACCGCTACAAGTAGGAGCCTCGAATGCCCGACATCCTTCCTGGCGCGGAGCCGTGGTCGACCGACGGCGCCGGCCCGACCTCGCCCGGCGCGCTGTGCATCCACGGCTTCACGGGCAACCCGACCTCGATGCGTCCGGTCGCCGAGGCGTTCGCGGCGGCGGGGTTCGCGGTCGAGCTGCCGCGGCTCCCCGGCCACGGCACGACCGTCGAAGACATGCTCACGACGTCGTGGGACGACTGGTCGCGCGAAGCCGAAGCCGCGTACCAGCGCGTCGCTTCGCGCGCGAGCAAGGTGGTGGTGGCGGGCCTGTCGATGGGCGGCACGCTCACGGTCTGGCTCGCCACGCGCCATCCCGAGATCGCCGGCATCGTCGCGATCAACGCCGCTGTCGCGCCGCAGCAGCCCGAAGTCGTCGAGATGCTGAAGGGCATGGTCGCCGAAGGGCAGACAGTGATGCCGGGCATCGGATCTGACATCGCGAAGCCGGGCGTCGTCGAGTCGGCCTACGAGGGCACGCCGCTCGCGCCCTTGCTGTCGCTCGTCACCGAGGTCGAGGAGCTCGGCGACAACCTCGGGAACATCACGTGCCCCGTGCTGATCATGACGAGCCCGCAAGACCATGTCGTCGAACCCGCGGCTTCGGATCTGCTCGCCGCGAAGGTGAGTGGGCCTGTCGAGCGAGTGACGCTCGAGCGCTCGTACCACGTGGCGACCGTCGACTACGACGCCGAGCTCATCCAGGAGAAGGCGGTCGAGTTCGGTCGCAAGGTGACCGTCGGGCTGACCTCGCTCAGGTCGAGAAGCCGCTGATCGCGTCGCCGATCAGCTTCACCCCGAGGAAGACCAGGATCACCGCCATGATCGCCCCGTTGTTGTGTGCCATCCAGCCCTTCAGGTCGTCGAGGATCGCGGCGGCCTTGTCGCCCATCGCGAAGTAGATGACGACGGGCGCGGCGACGCCGATCGTCGCGATCAGGATGAAGATCGCCCACACGATCGCCTGATCGCTGCCCGCCACATCGGTCTGCGAGATCGCGGTCGCGCCGCCGATGATCAGGATCAGGTTCTTCGGGTTCACGACGCTGACGACGACGCCGAGCCCGGCGGACTTCACCGGAGTGAAGCCCTCGACCGAGCTCATCCACTTCGGCATCGGGGCGTCCTCGCCCGGCCGGGGACGGTTCCGCCACTGCTTCACCGCGAGCCCGAGGAGCACGATGCCGAGCACGAGCTTGAGCGTGCTGGACCAGTCGGCAGGGGCGCCGTTGTCGGTGGGGTCGGACGAACCGATCACCGCGAGCAGGATCGCTCCGGCGGCGGCCATCGCCACGATCCACCCGAAGAGGAACGACAGGCTGTCGGACTTGGCGTTGTCGGTACCGAGCATGAGCACGATCGCGACGATGGGGATCGGGCTGATGGCGATGCCGACCGCGAACGGCAGCATCTGCCCGATGGCCTGTCCCACGGGCGGCGACCGTACCCGCGTGGGCAGGTGGTGGCCCGGGATCTAGCGTTGCATCCGGTGCTTGCGGTCCTCGCCTTCATACCGAGCCCGAGCTCGAACGCGATCCACCTCGGTGGGCTGCAGCTGCGCGCCTACGGCCTGATGATCGCGATCGGCGTCGTCGTCGCAGTGTGGCTTGCGAACAAGCGATGGGTCGCGGCGGGCGGCAACCCCGACGACATGTCGCACATCGCGCTCGTCGCAGTGCCCGCGGGCGTCGTCGGCGCGCGGCTGTACCACGTGATGACCGACTGGCGTCGGTTCACCGACGAGCCGCTCAAGGCGTTCGCGATCTGGCAGGGCGGCCTCGGCATCTGGGGCGCGGTCGCGCTTGGTGCGTGCGGCGCGATCTGGGTCGCGCGCCGAAGAGGCCTGCCGCTCGGTCCGCTCGCCGATGCGTGCGCTCCGGCGATTCCGCTGGCGCAGGCGTTCGGCCGGCTCGGCAACTGGTTCAACCAAGAGCTGTTCGGCAAGCCGACGACAGTGTGGTGGGCGCTGAAGATCGATCCGGCCCATCGGCCGCCGGGATTCGAGCAGTACGACACGTTCCACCCGACGTTCCTCTACGAAGCGCTGTGGTGCCTGATCCTGTGCGGCGCGCTGATCGACGATCGGCAAGCGATTCGGCTCACGCCTGAGGGCCGGGAGCCTCTTCTGGATCTACGTCGCCGGGTACACGTTCGTGCGGTTCTTCATCGAACGCATCCGCATCGACTTTGCGTCGCGGCTCTGTCGGGCTGCGGATCAACGAGTGGGTGAGCGCGGTCGTGTTCCTGGCCGCGGTCGCGATCCTGGTCATCATGAACTTCCACGAGCCCGAGGCACCGTCTGAGGCCGAAGATGACGGTTCGGCGACGGTCGGCGCCGACGAGGCAACAGCGCACTAGTGTCGCCCTCGACTCGATGGGTGGCCCTGGGGGCCGACGCTCGTCATCAGTGGGGGATGTGTTGGCCGAGATCATTCTCGACGATGTCTGGAAGGTGTATCCGGACGGCACCGTCGCGGTGCAATCGCTCGACCTCGAGATCGACGACAAGGAATTCATGGTCTTGGTCGGACCTTCGGGGTGCGGCAAGACGACCGCGCTTCGGATGATCGCGGGCCTCGAGTCGGTGTCCGAGGGCACGGTCCGCATCGGTGACCGCGTCGTCAACGACGTGCCGCCGAAGGAGCGCGACATCGCGATGGTGTTCCAGAACTACGCGCCTCTACCCCCACATGAGCGTGTTCGACAACATGGCGTTCGGTCTCAAGCTCCAGAAGGTGCCGAAGCACGAGATCAACACCCGCGTGCAGGAGGCGGCCCGCATCCTCGGTCTCGACGAGCTGCTGAAGCGCAAAGCCCGCCGCGCTGTCCGGCGGGCAGCGCCAGCGCGTCGCGATGGGGCGCGCCATCGTGCGCCACCCGCAGGCGTTCCTGATGGACGAGCCGCTGTCGAACCTCGACGCGAAGCTTCGCGTGCAGATGCGGACCGAGATCGCCCGCATCCAGAACGACCTCGGCGTCACCACGATCTACGTGACCCACGATCAGACCGAGGCGATGACGATGGGCGACCGCGTCGCCGTCATCCGCAAGGGGCATGCTGCAGCAGGTCGACGAGCCGCAACGCTCTACGAGCACCCACGCAACCTGTTCGTCGCCGGGTTCATCGGCTCGCCGGCGATGAACCTCTTCGAGGCCACGCTGCGCTCAGGACGACGGTGGTGCGCTCATTGCCGAGTTCGGCGAGCTACCGCCTCGCGTCCCCCGTCGGTCGTATCTCGCTCGCCCCGGGCTGCGGGCGTACGACGGGCGCAAGGTCGCGCTCGGCGATCCGTCCCGAGGAGATCGAAGACGCGGCGTTTGTAGTCCGACGCTCCCGCCGATCACCGCATCGCGGCGGTGATCGATCTCGTCGAGGCGCTCGGCTCGGACGTGGTCGTGCACTTCACGATCAACGCCGATCCGGCTCTGACCGACGACGTCAAAGAGCTCGCCGTCGACATCGGCGACTCGATCACGGGCGAGCCGGTCGGAGGCCACACAACATCGTCGCGCGGCTCAACCCGCGGACGTCGGCCCGAAAAGGCGAGCCCATCGAGCTCGTCGTCGACACGCAGTCGGATGCACTTCTTCGATCTCGACGACAGCTCGGCGATCTACGGCAAGACCAGCTAGCGGACAACCAAGGGGAGACATCTGAAGTGGGGCACGAATATGAAATGGGGACGAGCAGCGGCTGTGCTCGTTGCGCTGACGCTCACCGCAGCAGCATGTGGAGACGATTCTGGGGGGAGTAGCAGCAGTGACGACACGGGCGGCGAGCAGCAGTGCGGCGAACCTGAAGGCGAACACCGGTGAGGTGAACCTCCTGAGCGCAGCGGAGCCCGAAGAGGCAGCCGCGTACCAGAAGATCTTCGACGACCTGATCAACTCCAACGCCGACTACAAGGCGACGGTCGAGTCATCGGCTGACCTTCGAAGACGCAGTTCCAGATCCGTGCCGACGGTGGCACGCTCGACGTCGCCGCGGTGCCGCAGCCCGGCGCCATCCCCGGCCTCGTCGACAAGGGAGACCTCGTCTCGCTCGAGGACCTCGGGTTCAACATCGACGACCTCAACAAGCAGTTCGGCGACGGCGTTCGTCGCGCTGGGCGAGTACAAGGGCAAGCACTACGGGCTCCCGACGAACATCAACCTGAAGAGCATGGTGTGGTACCCGAAGAAGGCGTTCGACGCCGCGGGCTACACGGTGCCGAAGACGTGGGACGAGATGCTCGCGCTCAGCGACAAGATCGTCGCCGACGGCAGCACGCCGTGGTGTGTCGGCTTCGAGAGCGGCGGCGCGACCGGGTGGCCCGCGACCGACTGGATGGAAGACATCATGCTGCGCACCGCCGGCACCGACACCTACGACAAGTGGTGGAAGCACGAGATCCCGTTCAACGACCCGGCCGTGCAGCACGCGGGCCAGCTCTTCGGCGACGTCATGTTCCACGAAGGGCTACGTCCTCGGTGGCGCCGCTGCGACGGTTGACGTCGAGTTCGGTGATGCACCGCTGCCGATGTTCGACAACCCGCCGAAGTGCTGGCTGCACCGCCAGGCCAACTTCATCAACTCGTTCTTCCCCGAGGGCACCAAGCCTGGCGTCGACTACGACTGGTTCCCGCTTCCCCCGATCGACAAAGCAAGGCACCCTGTTCGGCGGTGAGCTGACCGTCGTCGGCAAGAACGGAGCGCGGCCCGAGGTCGTCGACTTCCTCAAGCAGTTCTCGGGCAAGAGGTCCAGTGCGCGATGGGCGGTTCACCGCTTCCTCTCGCATCTCGCCGAACGTCGATGTCGGGACAGGACTGCTACGTGAACCCGATCCTCGCTGACGCGTCGGTCGTGCTCACCGGCTCGCTGAAGGACGGCACCGGGCGGTTCGACGCGTCGGACCTCATGCCGGCTGCTGTCGGTTCGGGCAGCTTCTGGACCGGCATGGTCGACTACATGAAGGGTGGCCCAGACTCGCTCAAGGGTGTCTTGGACACCATCGAGAAGAGCTGGCCGACTTCCTAGTCGGCCGTCGGTACACCGGGCGACCGTGGCCACCCAGGTAGCCGAGCAGCAGAGGGAGCGGCCCCCTGAGGGGGGTCGCTCCCTCTCGCCGCGCTCGGCCCTGGCACTCCGAGTGCTCGCCTTCGTCGGCGGGATGCTGGCGATCTACCTGATCGGTCGGTTCGCGCTCGAGTTCCTTCGCGACACGAACTCGAACCGCATCTTCGTCGTGCTCGTCGCGATCGTTGTCGGTGTCGGCGGCGTCTTCGCGCTCTTCTGGGCGATGGATCGCGTCGTCAGCTGGCTGCCGGAGGGATGGCGCGAGGGCGTGAGGCCCTACGTCTACGTCGGGCCTGCCGTCGTGCTGCTGTCCGTGTTCCTCATCTACCCCGTGATCGACACGCTGCTCACGAGCTTCAAGGACGCCAGTGGGCAGCACTGGGTCGGGCTCGAGAACTACCGGTTCGTCTTCAGCGACCCCAGCATGCTCCGGTCGATGCGCAACACTGCGGGCTGGGTCATCATCGTCCCGACCGTTGCAGTGAGCGTGGGCCTGTTGTTCGCGACGCTGGCCGATCGCCTGACCCGCGGCGAGTCGGTCGCGAAGGCACTGATCTTCCTGCCGATGGCGATCTCGTTCGTCGGGGCGGCGGTCACGTTCCGCCTGATCTACAGCTATCGGCCGGAGGGTTTCGGGTCGAACATCGGGCTGCTGAACGGGATCGTGACGGCGTTCGGCAAGAACCCGGTCCCGTGGCTGTCCGAGCAACCGTGGAACAACCTCCTCCTCATGGTGATCATGATCTGGATCCAGGTCGGGTTCGCCATGGTCGTGCTGTCGGCGGCGATCAAGTCGATCCCGGAGGAGATCATCGAGGCGGCTCGCATCGACGGCGCCAACGAGTTCCAGGTCTTCTGGCGGATCGTCGTGCCGAGCATCGCGCCCACGATCGTCGTCGTGACCACCTACATGGTCATCAACTCGCTGAAGGTCTTCGACATCGTCTTCGTGATGGGCAACGCGGAGGCGAACAAGACCGAGGTGATCGCCGAGCGGATGATCCGCTGGTTCTTCATCAAGGCCCACGACGGACGTGGTGCCGCGATCGCCGTCGTGCTGTTCATCGCTGTCGTGCCCGTGCTGCTGTGGAACGTGAAGCAGTTTCGCGAGCAGGAGAAGATCAGATGAGCCTCGCCGCGCCTCCCGCGCCGCCGGAGGTCGCGGGCCTCGAGCCCGCCCCGAAGAAGGCTGCGAAGAAGAAGGAGCAGCCCGTCGGGGTGAAGAAGGGCGGCTGGTTCGTCCGCATCGCGATCATCGTGATCGTCGTCATCTGGCTGATCCCCACCGTGGGAGTGCTGGTGACGTCGTTCCGGCCCGAGAACCTCGTCGACACCACGGGCTGGTGGACCGCGTTCGGTCACCCCTTCCGCGCTGAGCGTGTGGACGCTCGACAACTACCGGAATGCACTCGACGCCGGCGGCTTCTCGAACGCGCTGCTCGAACAGCCTCGCGGTGACGATCCCGTCGACGGTCATTCCGATCACGATCGCCGCGTTCGCGGCCTATGCGTTCTCATGGATGGAGTTCCGCGGTCGGTACGCGCTGTTCGTTCTGATCGTCGGCTTGTTGGTCGTGCCGTTGCAGACCGCGCTGATCCCGATCCTGCAGCTGTACGCGCAGGGATGGGTCGTCGCCGGGGTGCACGTGATACCCGACTTCAACCTGAACGGCACGTTCCTCGGCATCTGGTTGGCGCACACCGCGTTCGGCCTGCCGCTCGCGGTCTACCTCTTGCGCAACTACATCGGTTCGTTGCCGTCTTCGATCGTCGAGTCCGCGCGCATCGACGGCGCCGACCACTTCACGATCTTCTGGCGGCTCATCGTGCCGCTCTCCGTGCCTGCGCTCGCGGCGTTCGCGATCTTCCAGTTCCTCTGGGTCTGGAACGACCTGCTCGTCGCGTACGTGTTCCTCGGCGGCACCCCGAACACGCGGGTCGTGACGATCGCGCTGGCCGATCTCGTCGGTGAGCACGGTGAGAACTGGCAGCTGCTCACCGCGGCCGCGTTCCTCACCATGCTGCTTCCCGCTCTTCGTGTTCTTCTCGCTGCAGCGCTACTTCGTGCGGGGCCTCACGGCTGGGTCGGTGAAGGGATGAGCAGGCCGCCGTGGTCGGTCGCGCTCCGCGGGCATCGCCCGCTCTCGCCGCAGCAGAAGTGGAAGGCGATCACGATCGGCACGATCGTGCTGCTGCCCGCGTTCTGGGGGATGCTCATCGGGCTCGTGTCGGTCGCGTCCGACGACGCCGCCAACGGTGTCGCCAACCCCGCGGCGTTCATCGCGTTCGGGCTCGCGCTCGTGCCGTTCGCATTCCTCGCGTTGGCGTTCGTGTCGGGGCACCCGTCCGCGCCGATGGCGACGGTGAAGGCGATGTGCCTCTTCCTGCTGATCGGCATCCCGGTGTCCGCGATCGCCGCGGATGCGGTGACCGGACTGGTGGCGGCTGCGGGCGCCGGTGGGATCGTGGCGTTGCGGGCGAGCGAGGTCGGCACGTGGAAGACGCGTGCGCTCGGGGTGCTGTTCGCCTGCGTGTACACGTTCGTCCTGGCGAGAGCGGCGGGCGCGATCATCCTCATCAGCGTGCCTGCGTTCCCGTTCACGAGCATCGGCCTCGCCGACCACTTCGCGGAGCGGCGGCAAGCGAGGGAGCTGGCTGAGGCGTCCGAGAGCTGAGTGGCGTGGCGGGTGCGTACGGCCACTTCGATGACGACGCGGCGAGTACGTCGTCACGCGGCCCGACACGCCGCTGCCGTGGATCAACTACCTCGGCACGCGACGAGTACTTCGGGCTGATCTCGAACACCGCCGGCGGCTACTCCTTCTACCGCGACGCCCGGCTGCGGCGACTGCTGCGCCACCGGTACAACAACGTGCCGCGCGACGTCGGCGGGCGGTACCTGTACGTGCGCGACGACAACAGCGGAGACGTGTGGTCGCCGTCGTGGGCGCCCGTGCAGGCCGATGTCGACGACTATCGGTGCCGGCACGGGCTCGGGTACACGGTCATCGGATCGTCTCGCGGCGGGGTCGAGGTCGAGACGCTCTACTTCGTTCCCCTCGGCGAGTCGCTCGAGGTGTGGCGGGTGCGAGTGACGAACCGTCGGTCGACGGCCGCGTCGCTGTCGCTGTTCAGCGCGGTCGAGTTCTGCTTGTGGGACGCGTGGGACGACGCAGACCAACTTCCAGCGCAACCTCAACACCGGTGAGGTCGAGGTCGACGGCAGCACGATCTTCCACGTCACCGAGTACCGCGAGCGGAGAGACCACTTCGCCTGGTTCGCCTGCTCCGAGGAGATCGCCGGCTTCGACACGTCGCGCGACGCGTTCCTCGGGCCGTATCGCGGATGGGACCGTCCGGTCGTGGTGGAGGCAGGTCGCGCCACGGGTTCCGTCGCACACGGGTGGGCGCCGATGGGATCCCATCACGTCTCGCTGACGCTGACGCCGGGCGAGACGCGCGACGTGCGGTTCGGTCTGGGGTACTTCGAGAACCCGAGGGACGCGAAGCTCGATGGTCGCGGCCGTCTGAACCAGCGGCTCGTGCGCCCGGTGATCGATCGGTACCTCGACGGCCGAGGTGGTCGAGGCAGCGTTCGGTGCGCTGCGTTCGCGGTGGACCGAGGTGCTGGATCAGATGCAGGTGTCGACGCCGAACGAGCACGTCGACCGGATGGTGAACACCTGGAACGCCTACCAGTGCATGGTCACGTTCAACCTCTCGCGGTCCGCCTCGTACTTCGAGTCGGGCATCGGCCGCGGCATGGGCTTCCGGGACTGCTGCCAGGACCTGCTCGGCTTCGTGCAGATGGCTCCCGAGCCCGGGCGCGCGAGCGCATCCTCGACGTCGCGGCGACACAGCTCGAGTCGGGCGGCGCGTATCACCAGTACGCGCCGCTCACGAAGCGGGGGAACGATCGCGATCGGCTCGGGCTTCAACGACGATCCGCTGTGGCTCGTGCTCGCGGTTGCCGCGTATCTGAAGGAGAGTGGCGACGGGTCGATCCTCGACGAGCTCGTGCCGTTCGACTCGCGGCCGGGGAGTGAACGGCCGTTGCTCGAGCACCTGCATCGCTCGCTCGAGTACACGCTCGATCGGCTCGGTCCACACGGCCTGCCGCTCATCGGCCGCGCCGACTGGAACGACTGCCTCAACCTCAACTGCTTCTCCGATGAGCCGGGCGAGTCGTTCCAGACGACCGAGAACCGCGAGGGCGGCGTCGCGGAGTCGGTGTTCATCGCGGGGTTGTTCGTGCTCGCGGCGCGCGAGCTGGCGGCGATCACCGGTGAGGGCCGTTGGCTCGAGGCAGCGGCGGCGATGTCTGACACGGTGCTCGCGCACGGGTGGGACGGCGAGTGGTTCGTCCGTGCCTACGACCACTTCGGCTCGGCGGTCGGCTCGGCGACTTGCGAGGACGGGCAGATCTTCATCGAGCCCCAGGGCATGTGCGTGATGGCGGGGATCGGGCTGGAGGACGGGCGCGCCGCTCGTGCCCTCGACTCGGTCGCCGATCACCTCGCCACCGAGCACGGCATCGTGCTGCTGCGACCCGCGTACCAGCGGTATCACCCCGAGCTCGGCGAGATCACGTCGTATCCGCCGGGCTACAAGGAGAACGGCAGCGTCTTCTGCCACACGAACCCGTGGGTGATCGTCGCGTCGACGGTCGTCGGTGATGCGGAGCGCGCGCTCGACTACCACCTCCGCATCAATCCCTCGGCGCGTGAGGCGATCAGCGATGTCCACCGCTCCGAGCCCTACGTGTACGCGCAGACGATCGCGGGCCGCGAGGCACCGACGTTCGGCGAGGCGAAGAACTCGTGGCTGACGGGCACCGCGGCATGGTCGTACGTCGCGGTGACGCAGTGGATCCTCGGCATCCGTCCCGACCACGACGGGCTGCGCGTCGACCCGTGCCTGCCTGCGGCGTGGAGCGGGTTCACTGCGCGGCGGCGGTTCCGGGATGCGACCTACGAGATCACGGTGCGGGGGACTGGCCGCGTGAGCCGGTTGGTCGTCGACGGTCGCGAGGTCGAGGGCAACGTGGTGCCGGTCGCGGCGCCCGGCTCGACCGTGGTCGTCGAGGCGGTCGCGCAGTAGCGTCGGCGCATGGCTGACGACGTCGTCCTTTCCGAATCTCGTGGGGCGGTGCGCCTCCTCACGCTCAACCGTCCCGAGCGGCTCAACGCTTGGACGGGTGCGCTCGAGCAGCGGTACTTCACCCTGCTCGACGAAGCCGAGGCCGATCCCGATGTGCGAGTCATCGTCGTCACCGGCGCGGGCAAGGGCTTCTGCGCGGGCGCCGACATGGACATGCTGCAGGGCATCGGCGAAGCGGGTGGTGTCGCGGGTGGCGCACCGGTCAAGCACTACCCGCCGTACTACGCCACGACGCTCAACAAGCCCGTCATCGCCGCGATCAACGGTGCGTGTGCGGGCATCGGGCTCGTGCACGCCATGATGGCCGACATCCGCTTCGCAGCCGCGGGCGCGAAGTTCACGACCGCGTTCGCGCGTCGTGGCCTCATCGCCGAGCACGGCGTGTCCTGGGTGCTTCCGCGGCTCATCGGGCCGGCCCGCGCGATGGACGTGCTGCTGTCGGGACGCGTGTTCCTCGCCGAGGAGGCCGCACAGCTCGGCATGGTGAACGGCGTGTTCGCCCCTGAGGCGCTGCTCGACGAGACGATCGCCTACGCGAACGACCTCGCCGCGAACTCGTCGCCGTCGTCGATGGCGGTGATGAAGCGCCAGATCTGGCAGGCGCTGACACAGTCGATCAGCGAGGCGACGAGCGAGGCCGACGGGCTCATGCGCCGGTCGCTCCGTGAGGCCGACTTCAAGGAAGGCGTCGCGAGCTTCGTCGAGAAGCGCCCGCCCGCGTTCAACCCCGTGCAGGACTGGGCCAAGCCGTAACCCCAACCCCACCGAACTCGCGCGGCTGAGCCGCCAACCGTGGCGGCTTTCCGAAACGAGAACGCGCGGTGCCAGATTCGCTGACGAACCTCGCGACCCCGCCCCCTAGCATGAGCACCCATGTCTGAACGCATCTCGACGGAGCAGGTCGCCCATGTGGCGCGCCTCGCGCGGCTCGACCTGACCGACGACGAGCTCGAGCACTACACCGATCAGCTCGCTGCGATCCTCGATCACGCGGCCGACATCGAGGCGCTCGACCTCGAGGGCGTCGAGCCGATGACCCATCCGGTGCCGCTCGTGAACGTGCTGCGCGAAGACGTCGTGCGCCCGTGCCTCGATCGTGACGAGGTGCTGGCCGCCGCTCCCGCGGCCGAGAGCGGGCGCTTCAAGGTGCCGCCGATCCTGGGTGAGGCGCCGTGACGGCGATCGGCATCGCGGCCGAGGTCAGGGCCGGCACGAAGAAGGCACGCGAGGTCGTCGAGGAGCACCTGGCACGCATCGCGCAGCGCGACGGCGAGCTCAACGCGTTCAACCTGGTGACCGCCGACGAGGCGCGCAGGGCCGCCGACGAGATCGATCGTCGGGTCGCCGCCGGCGAGGATCCCGGTCCGCTCGCGGGCGTGCCGCTCGCGCTCAAGGACAACCTCTGCACCCGCGGCATCCCGACGACATGCTCGTCACGGATCCTCGAAGGGTGGAAGCCGCCCTACACCGCGACTGCAGTCGAACGACTCGTCGCCGCCGGCGGCATTCCGATCGGGAAGACGAACCTCGACGAGTTCGCGATGGGCTCGTCGACCGAGAACTCCGCGTTCGGCCCGACCGCCAACCCGCACGACACGAGTCGTGTCGCCGGTGGCTCATCGGGCGGTAGCGCGGCGGCAGTGGCGGCAGACTTTGCGCCGCTCGGGTTCGGATCGGATACCGGCGGGTCGATCCGCCTCCCCGCATCGTTCTGTGGCGTCGTCGGGGTGAAGCCGACCTACGGCCGCGTGTCCCGCTACGGACTCGTCGCGTTCGCATCGAGCCTCGACCAGATCGGTCCGTTTGGCGTCACCGTTGCCGACGCCGGTCTTGCTCTCGACATCATCAGCGGCCACGATCCGATGGACTCGACGTCGATCCCCGAGCCGCCGACGAACGTGAGCGCCACACTGAACGACGGCGTCGACGGCCTTCGCATCGGCGTCGTCGCAGAGCTGCGCGACGGCATCTCACCCGACGTGCTCGCGCGGCTCGACGCCGCGATGGTCGTGTTCGAAAAGGCTGGCGCCACGATCGACGTCGTGTCGATGCCGTCGTTCATCTACGGCCTCACCGCGTACTACCTCATCGCTCCCGCAGAGGCGTCAAGCAACCTCGCTCGTTACGACGGCGTGCGCTACGGGCTGCGGGTCACGGGCGCGGATGCGGCCGCGATGAACGCGGCGACGCGCACCGCCGGCTTCGGCCCTGAGGTGAAGCGGCGGATCATGCTCGGCACCTACGCGCTGTCCGCCGGCTACTACGACGCGTACTACGGCAAGGCGCAGAAGGTGCGCACGCTCATCGCCCGAGACTTCGCATCCGCCTACGAGCGCTTCGACCTGCTGCTATCGCCCACCTCACCGACCACTGCATTCGAGATCGGCGCGAAGACCGCCGATCCCCTCACCATGTACTTGAGCGACGTGTGCACGATCCCGTCGAACCTCGCGGGCAACGCGGCGATGAGCGTCCCGTTCGGGTCGGGCGACGACGGGCTGCCGGTCGGCATCCAGGTGATGGCTCCGGCGCTCGGCGAAGCGACGATGTTCCGCGCCGCCGCGGTCCTCGAAGCGGGGTTGCCGTGAGGAGGGCAGCGGCGTGAGTGAGTGGGAGATGGTGGTCGGGCTCGAGGTGCACGTCGAGCTCGCGACCAACACGAAGCTGTTCTGCGGCTGCCCGAACCACTTCGGCGACGAGCCCAACACGAACATCTGCCCGGTGTGCCTCGGGCTGCCCGGCTCGCTCCCCGTGATCAACGAGCAGGCCGTCGAGCTGGCGATCACGCTCGGGCAGGCGCTGCACTGCCGCGTCGAGCCTTCGATCTTCCACCGGAAGAACTACTTCTATCCGGACATGCCGAAGGACTACCAGGTCAGCCAGTACGACCGGCCGATCAACGTCGACGGCTTCCTCGAGCTTCCGTCGGGCACGCGCATCGGCATCGAGCGTGCCCACATGGAAGAAGACACCGGCAAGTCGACGCACCTCGGCACGTCGGGTCGCATCCACGGCGCCGACGCATCGCTCGTCGACTACAACCGCGCCGGCGTCCCCCTCGTCGAGATCGTGAGTCGTCCTGACATCCGCTCCGCTGAAGATGCGCGCTCGTACGCCACCGAGCTGCGCGCCATCCTCCTCGCCACCGGCGCGAGCGACGCGAAGATGGAAGAAGGATCGATGCGCGTCGACGCGAACGTGTCGATGCGCCCTGTCGGCAGCGACACGCTCGGCACGCGCTGCGAGATCAAGAACCTCAACTCGATCCGGAGCCTCGGCCGTGCCATCGAGTACGAAGCGAAGCGTCAGATCGACCTGCTCGAGGCGGGGGAGCGCATCAGGCAGGAAACCCGTCACTGGAACGAGGACGAAGGGCGCACGCACACCCTCCGTTCGAAGGAGGAGGCGGATGACTACCGCTACTTCCCTGAGCCCGATCTCGTGCCGCTGGCACCCGACGAAGCCTGGATCTCACGGCTCGCCGCCGCGCTGCCTCGGCTTCCCGCTGATCGTCGGGTCGACCTCGCCTCGGCTGCTGGAGTTCCGCCGACGACCGGCGCGGTCGCGGTCGCGGTCGAGCGCGATCTCGACGGCCTCGCTGCCGCAGCCATCGCCGCGGGTGGCGATCCTGCGCGTGTGCTCACGCACGTCGAGCACAACCTCGCCGTCGACGGCGCGGCCGCGCTTGCACCCACCGCGCTCGCGCAGCTCACGCGGATGGAGGTCGACGGCGCGCTGACCGCCACGCAGGCCAAGACCGTGCTCTCGGAGATGGTCGAGAAGGGCGCCGGCGATCCGTCAGCGATCGCAAAGGCGATGGGGTTCGAGGCCATGGAGACGGGAGCGCTCGACTCAGTCGTGGACGAGATCATCGCCGCGCATCCAGATGAGTGGCAGCGCTACCGCGAGGGAGACGACAAGGCTCGCGGCAAGCTCACCGGCTTCTTCGTGGGTGAGGTGATGCGGGCGACGAAGGGCAAGGCCGACGGCAAGCTCGTGACCGCCCGCTTGCGCGACCTCGCCGGCTGAGCCGCGGCTCAGCCGTTCGATGCGGCGAGCAGCTTGATCGCGCCGGAGTCCGAGCGGCGCTTCGCCCAGGCGGCGACGTAGGGATCATCCGTGAGGTAGATGATCTGGCTGCCCTCGGAGAGCCGCTCCACCATGTCGAGCAGATCCCACTTGTGGCCGGCGGGCACGTTGAGAAATGGCTCGTCGAGGATCGCCGGAAGCGGACCGCCATCGGGTGCCGCGTGCCGGGCACGACCGAGCCGGGCGAGCAGGCGTTCCTGCAAGTCGGCAGGGTCGACCACGACCGTCTCGGAAAGCCCCGCCCCTTCCTCCAACGAGGCCACCCGCCGAGCGACCGCGTGGTGGCGGTCGTTCAGCGACGACATGTCGGGCACCTTCGCGCGTGCCTGTACGACGAGCGCCTCCAGCCCCTCGCGCTGCCGCATCAGCTCCGGCACGTTGGGCTCGACGAGGTCGGCGGGGGAGATGTTGCTCGTGTCGGAGGGTCGCAGCGAGCGCTCCTCTTGCTCGAGCCGAGCCAGGTCGGCGTCGATCTCGTGAGACGGCCGCGTCGTCGTGCGGGCCTTGTCGCGCCGCTCGGCGGAGACGACCTCATCCTCGGCGGTGGCGAGGCGCGTGCCGGTGTCCATCGTCGGCACCACGCCGATCGCGTCACACAGGTGATCGGCCTGCACCTCGAGCGCGGAGAGCGCACGCTCGGCCTCTTCGAGATCCCATTGCATGCGCCCGGCGCGTCCGGTCGCGATCCGATGGCGCACCTGCTCCATCGCCGCGCCCGGATCGTCCGCGCCATACGGACGGCATGCCTCGATGAGTCGGCGCCGTGCGTTCTCGGCGCGGCTGCCGGCAGCATTGACCTCGTTGCGTAGCGCCTCGATCTCGTTCGCCGCGCCGCCGAGCCGGCTGAGCGCCTGCGCGTACTTGGTGACTTCGTCCTCGAGCTCCTCGGCCCGCTCGGGCGAGATGCCACCGGCGATCTCGTGCCACCGCATCGACGCAGCGCGGTGATCGGCGACCGCGTCCTCGAGCCGCTTCTTCGCGCCGGGATCGAGCACGGCGTCGAGCCGGCGCAGCTGGAACTCGAGGTAGCTCGTCGCGTCGACCTTCGCGAGCGCTTCCGCCGCGGCCGCTTCGGCGATGCGCACCCGACGCTTGGGGAGGAGGAGCGCGACCGCGCCTGCTGCGAGCGCGGTGATGACCGCAAAGGCGGCAAGGATTGGGAACGCCCCGCGACTCGCGATCGCAGTGACAAAGGCGATGCCGGCAACCGCGAGGCCTGCGAGGTACAGCCGCTTGCTGCGCCGGTTGGCCTGCTCTACTCGGATCTGCGAGGCATCGATCTGCTCGACGATCGCCTCGACTTCCGCCGAGCTGCCCATGCCGCCGAGTGAGAGCTGCTCGGCGTCGAGGCGGATCCGGGCGTCGCGGACCGCGCGGTGGGTGTGCCAGAGCGTGCGCTGGTCGAGGCGGGACAGGTCGACGACGGCAGGAGTGCTCGGCTCCGGCAGCTTCGACGCCGACGCCTCGAAGAGCCGAGCGGAGAGCTCGTCGCGCGTCTGCTCGGCCTGATCGACCTCCTCGACCAGCCGCTGCAAGTCGGCAGGTGCTTCCTCGGGCACGGTGCGAGCCCAACGCACGGTCTCGGCGTCGAGGCGGGGGCGGTTGCCGAACGCCGCGAGCCTCTCGTCGCGGATCCGGCGCACCTCGAGCCACATGTTCGCGACCTTGTGCAGCTCCGGGGCGTTCGTGAGGATGCGGCGGTCCTTCTCCTCGCCGACGCCACTGCCCCGCAGCACGTCGGCTTCGGCCCGCACCTCTTCGAGCCGAGCGACGACCCGCGCGTAGCGACGCCGAGCCGCACCCTGCTCCGCAGACCGCAGCCTTCCGTCGATCTCGGCGAGCTCGGTCTCGGCCGCCTCGGCCTTCTTCTCGGCCAGCCGCGCGATCGTGAGCTCCTCCTCGAGGGTCGCGAGGAGCGATCGGGCCTCGGTGAGCTCGGGGGTCTCGTCGCCAGGCTTGACCCTTGGAGCGAGCCCGAGGTCGTTCGGCAGGATCGTCGCCGGCCGGCGCAGCTGGTTGACGTCCGGCGGGGGCAGCGCGGCGCTCGACGGGCTGGCGTCGTCGACCCGCACGTGAGGTCCGCCCTGCTCATGGGTGATGATCACCCTGCGGCCGAGGACGTCGAAGTAGGTGAGCTCAGCGCCGGGCACGGCCCCGACGGCGGCGCGCTGCAGCGTCTCGGTCAGGCCCTCCCGCTCGGCGGCATCGAAGCCGCTGAGCACGGTCATCCGGTCGTGGAAGCCGATGCGGAGCACCTGCCCGCTGCTGGCGACCACTAGTTCATCAACGCGCACGGCTCACCTTTGAAGATCGCTCTCCCAGGGGTCATCGGCACGCAAAACCGCGCGCTGTAGCGGTCCTTCGGGCACTAGCCTGACCCGTCGGTCAAGTGCGGGTCGACGAGCCAGGAAGCCGTGGAGAAAAGATCACAGAAAGACGCGGAGGCCAGCCGCGCGGGTTGGCGCCTCATGCGCACCCAGCTGGGACACCAGTGGAAGGGCCTGACCGCCGGAGTCATCGCTGGTCTGGCCTGGACGGCGGCCAAGGTGGCGGTTCCGGCCCTCGTCGCGGTGGCCATCGACCGTGGGCATCGGTGACGGCAGCAACAGCGCCCTGCTCAAGTGGTCGCTCGCGATCCTCGTCGCCGGCGTCGTCGCCGGCATCTGCAGCGGGCTCAGGCGGTGGTTCGCGTTCCGTGAGGCCCGCTGGTCCGAGGCGGTGCTCCGCGACAGGATCTTCGCCCACCTCCAGCGCCTCCACTTCGCCTTCCACGACGAGGTGCAGACCGGTCAGCTGATGAGCCGGGCGAACACCGATCTGCAGCAGGTGCAGGCGTTCGTCGTCATGATCCCGATCACGATCTCGAACGCCGCGACGGTGTTCGCGGCCGCAGTGATCATGTTCAGCATCAACCCCCTGCTCGCGTTGCTCGCGCTCGGGCCCCTCCCGTTCGTGAACGTGCTCGCCAAACGCTTCTCCTCGAACCTCTTCCCGTCAGTGATGGCCATTCAGGCAGAGTCGGCCGAGCTCGCGACGGTCGTCGAGGAGACGGTCTCGGGCATCCGAGTCGTCAAGGGCTTCGGTTCAGAAAGCGTGCAGTCGACGAAGCTCCGCGCCGAGGCCGACGACGTGTACGCCATGTCGATCGAGGCGACGCGGGTGCGGGCTCGCTACATGCCCGCGATGGATCTTCTGCCGAACCTCGGCCTGCTCGCCGTGCTGGGGTACGGCGGTCACCTCGTGCTCAACGGCAACCTGACGATCGGTGAGCTCGTCGCGTTCAACACCTATGTCGCGCTGTTGATCTGGCCTCTCCGCATGCTCGGTCAGATCGTGGCCCAAGGCCAGCGGGCGGCGGCCGCGTCGGGACGTGTCGCCGAGGTGCTCGCGACCGATCCGCAGATCGTCGACCATCCGCACCCGCGGCATCTTCCGGCGACGCCCGCTCGCGTGAATGGCAAGGGCGACAGCCAGGCCCTCGGCGAGGTGCGTTTCGACGGTGTCACCTTCGCCTACAGCAACCCGGGCCCGCGCATCCTCGACAGCCTCGACCTCGTCGTCCAGCCCGGCTCGTCAGTTGCGCTCGTGGGCGCGACCGGGTCGGGGAAGACGACCATCGCTCGCCTCATCCCGCGCTTCTACGACGTGACCGGAGGCAGCGTCTCGATCGACGGCGTCGACGTACGCCACCTGCGCGTGCACGAGCTGCGACGCGGCGATCGGCATCGTCTTCGAGGACACGTTCCTCTTCAACGACACCGTCAGAGCGAACATCGCGTTCGCCGATCCTGACGCGTCGGACGAAGCGGTGCTCCGCGCTTCACGTTTGGCGGGTGCGCACGACTTCATCACGGAGATGCCCGACGGCTACGACGTCGTTCATCGGCGAGCGTGGCTTCTCGTTGTCGGGTGGACAGCGTCAGCGCATCGCGATCGCGCGTGCGATCGTCGCCGACCCGCGGGTGCTGATCCTCGACGACGCCACGAGCGCAGTGGATCCGACGAAGGAGCACGAGATCCGTGACGCGCTCGCCGAGGTGATGCGCGGCCGCACCACGATCGTGATCGCGCATCGTCCGGCGACGGTCGCGCTGGCCGACCGGGTCGTGCTGCTCGAAGACGGCCACGTGGTGGCCGAGGGCACCCACGACTCATTGCTCGTTGAGAGCGAGCGGTATCGAGTGGTGCTCGCCGCAGGCGAGAGCGAGCGGTGGGCAGCCACCGCGGCGGGGGGCTGAGCCATGTGGGGCGCCGGCGCCGTCAGCGAGGAAGACAAGCTCGATCGGGAACAGGCGCGCCGCCTGATGACCCGTGTTGCCCACATGCTGCGGCCCTACCGAGCGGCCGTCATCCGCACGGGCTTGCTCATCGTCGTCTGGACACTGACCGTCGTCGCGGGCCCCCTCATCGTGCGCTTCGCGATCGATCATGGGCTGTCCGACGGCAACTCGAAGGCACTGAACGGCTCCATCGTCGCCTACGTGGTGGTCGCTGCGGTTGCCTACGTGGTCGCTCGAGTGCAGATCATGGCCGTCGGCCGCATCGGCGAGGGCTTCCTGCGCGACTTGCGCATTCGAGTGTTCAACCACATGCAGTCGCTGTCGCTCGGGTTCTTCGAGCGTGAGAAGGCCGGCGTGCTGGTGTCGCGCATGACGTCAGACGTCGACTCGATGGCCGAGCTCGTGCAGTTCGGATTGCTGCAGTTCATCTCGAACGGCTTGCTCCTCGCGATCTCGCTGGGCTTGCTGGTCGTGATGTCGTGGAAGCTCACCCTGGTGTGCTTCATCTCGGTGCCGATCGTGGCGATCGCGTCGGTCAAGTTCCAGCGCGACTCGAACAAGGCCTACCTCACGATCCGCGATCGCATCGGCCACAACCTCTCGTCACTCCAAGAGGGCATCACAGGCGTGCGGGTCATCCAGGCGTTCGGCCGCGAGCAGGCAGTGGGTGACCGATTCGCCGAGAGCAACCGCTCCCTCTACGACGCGCACATGGAGTCGGTGCGCATCTCGGTGTGGTACCTCCCGCTCGTCGAGTTCGCCGGCATCGCCACGACCGCGGCGGTCGTCGGCATCGGCGGATGGCTCGTGCACCAGGGGGAGGTGTCGCTAGGTACGGTCGTCGCGTTCGTGCTCCTGCTGACGAACCTCTTCGAGCCTGTGCAGCAGCTCAGCCAGCTGTTCAACACAGTGCAGGCAGCCGCCGCTGGCCTCAACAAGCTCTTCGGCCTGCTCGACACGCGGAGTGACCTGCCTGAGAAGCGGGGCGCGGTCGACCTTCCCGACCATGGCGAGGTCCAGGTCGACGACATCTCGTTCTCCTACACCGGCGACCCATCTTCCGACGACACGGAGTGGGTGCTGCGCGACGTCGCGCTGACGATCGCTCCGGGAGAGCGGCTCGCCCTCGTCGGTCCGACGGGAGCCGGGAAGTCGACGCTCGCAAAGCTCGTCGCACGCTTCTACGACCCGCAGCGGGGATCGATCACGTTCGGCGGCGTCGACCTGCGCGACGCCACGGGTCGTTCGCTGCGAGAGCGGATCGTCGTGGTGCCGCAGGAGGGTTTCCTCTTCAACGGCACGATCCGCGACAACGTGCGCATCGCTCGTGCCGATGCCACTGACGCCGAGGTTGATGCCGCGCTGGCTGTCGTCGGTGCGGACGAGCGGTTCGGCTTGCTGCCCGAGGGCTTCGCGACCGAGGTGCGCGAACGCGGCAGCAGGCTCTCCGCCGGCGAACGCCAGCTCGTGTCACTCGCGCGGGCCGCGCTTGCCGATCCCGCGGTGCTCGTCCTCGACGAGGCCACGTCGAGCCTCGACCCCGGCACCGAAGCGATGGTCGAGCGGGCGATGGACCGGCTCTTCGCCGGTCGCACAGTGATCGTGATCGCGCACCGCCTGTCGACGGCCGAGCGCGCGGATCGTGTCGGCGTCGTCGACCACCACGACCTGGTCGAGCTCGGTTCGCACGACGAGCTGATCGCCCTGGGCGGCCGTTACGCCGCGCTGTACGGCAGCTGGGCGGGGTCGGCCGTCTGATCGGCCCCGATAGCCTGCGGTCGTGCGGGTGTGGATCGACCAAGACCTGTGCACGGGCGATGGCCTGTGCCTCGACCACTGCCCTGACGTGTTCGTGCAGCTCGAAGACGGCATCGCCTACGTGAAGCAGGGGGAGTGGGTCGGCAACGACCCCGGTGGCGGCGGCAGCTTGGCCTTCGTGGGCCCGCGCAATGAGCGCGCCGTCGTGCACGCCGCCCTCGATTGCCCCGGCGAGTGCATCTTCATCGAGCTCGACTGACTCCGACCGTTTGCGTCACCGGGGCCCTCTCAGGTACCTCCGTGAGGCAGACGATTGTGCGGGGGCGCGGTTCGTCTTTCTGGTGATCTCGGCCGGCGGCGCGTTCATCGCGACCGCTGTCTTCACGATCACGCCGCTGTACCGCATCGAGTCGGCGGGCCTGAACCCGCTCGAGCTGGTGCTCGTCGGCACGTTCATGGAAGCAGCGGTGTTCGTCTTCGAGATCCCGACGGGCATCGTCGCGGACGTCTACAGCCGCCGTCTTTCGGTGATCATCGGAAACATCGGGATGGGTGTCGGCTTCGTCATGGAAGGCGCCTACCCGCACGTCGGCACGATCATCGCCGCGCAGATCCTGTGGGGCATCACCTACACGTTCACGAGCGGCGCGACCGAGGCCTGGCTCGCGGGTGAGGTCGGTGAGGACGCGCTGACGCCGACGTTCCTGCGAGCGCAGCAGCTCGGGCAGATCGGCGCGCTGGCCGCGATCGTCGCCGCGATCGGCCTCGCGCACATCCACCTGTGGGTTCCCATCGTGGTCGGCGGACTGCTGCAGATCGCGCTCGGCGTCTGGCTGATCTTCACTATGCCCGAGACGGGATTCACACGCGTGCCTCCCGAGCAGCGCGAGACCTGGACCGCACTGCGCACGACGGCGCGGAACGGCTTCGGCGCGATCAAGCGAAGCCGCGCCCTCGTGCTGCTCGCCGTCGCCGCGGCTCTCGCGGGTGCGGCGAGCGAGCCGTTCGACCGCCTGTGGCAGGCGAAGTACCTGAAAGAGGTGCACTTCCCGGCCTTCGGCGGATGGTCTGACCTCACCTGGTTCGGCATCCTCAACGTCACCTCATTGCTGCTCGGGATCGGCCTCTCGACGCTCGCTCGGCGGCGCGTCAAGGCCATCACGAGCGAACGGACGTTGACGCGCATCGTGGCGTCGCTGATGGCGGTGCAAGTCGTGGGCCTCATCGTGTTCGGACTCGCCGGCGGCTTCCTCTTCGCGACGATCGGCTACTTGCTCTACTCGCGGAGCCGTTCGTTGCAGCGCCCGTTCTACGGCGCGTGGATCATCCCGATGATCGAGCCCGACGTGCGCGCGACCGCGCTCTCTGCCATGGGCCAGGCCGATGCGATCGGTCAGGTCGTCGGAGGCCCGGCGATCGGTGCGATCGGCACCGCGGTGTCGTTGCAGGCGGCGTTGCTGACGGGCGCCGTGCTTCAGGCGCCCGCGGTGGGCCTCACCCTCGCGGCCGGACGCGATGCTCCCGAGCGCCGCGACCCGACCGTGCCGTCAGAGCTTCTTCCAGAACCCCTCGAGGACCTCGGCACTGCGGACGGGGTCTTGGAGCATCCACCAATGGCCTAGTCCCGAGAGGTCGGTCACGCGAGCCCCGGACTTCGCGGCCGATCGCCTCGCGCCTTCGCCGTCGAGGAATGCGTCCTCGCTCGGCACGATCACCATGCCTGGCTTCGCGATGTCGACGAAGTCCGGGCCCCACGCGTCTTGCACCTTCGTTGCCGACCGGTAGAGGTCGAGGATGCACGACGCCATCGTCTGATTGATCGCCTCGGCCGCGACGAGCGCGTCGTCGTGCGGCATGCCGCCTGCGACCAAGCCGGCGGCGCGGTCACCGGCCGGAGCCGCGAGCATCCCCTGCCAGAAGGCCTCACCGTCGTCCGGCGTCTGCCAGATCTTGGCGAAGTCGTGCCACTCGAAGTTGACGTCGGCGAGGCCCGCCGCGTCGGTGACCCACGAGCGCACGAGGTCGGGTCGCAGGCTCACGACCCGCACGGTGAAGCCTCCGCCCCAGTCGTGGCCGACGAGGTCGACGGGCTCGCCGATCGCCTCGAGCTCGTCGATGAGCCACGCGGCGTACTCGTCCATCGTGGCGCCGAAGCCCTTCGGCCGGTCGCTCGTGAACCCCGGCAGCGCAGGGGTGACGATGTCGGTGCGGGAGAGATGGCCGATGAGGCGATCCCACAGCGCTGGGGTCTCGGGCACTCCGTGGACGAGGACGGCGGTCATGGCCGCACGCTATCGAGCCGCCATGAGGAACCTGCCCACGCGAGCTGCCTCTTCGTCATGGCGATACCCCGAGAGGATGAACGTGTCGATGCCGGCGTCGACGAAGCGGTCGAGCTCCTTGCGGATCGACTCGCCGCTGCCGACCAGCGCGACCGACGCACCCATGCGGGCGCGGGCGAATCCGTTCCACAGCACGTCGCTGAGCCACTCACCTTGTTCGTCCGAGCCGGCGCCCCGAAGCGCGTTCTGCCGTTGCTGGCCGACCGAGTCGGTGCGGTCGGCGTGTGAGCGCATCTTCTCCCTGAACGACTCGGCGATGCTGCCCACGATGTCCTCCGCGTCGACGCGTGCCTCGGCGTCGGTCTCGCGGCACACGATCTGGAAGCGCGTGCCCACCTCGATCGTGCGGCCGAGGTCGGCGGCCATCTGCTTCGCGCGTGCCGCACGCTCGGCCATCAGCTCGACGGGTTCGCCCCACATCAGGTACACGTCGGCGTAGCGAGCGGCCGTCTCCATCGCGGCATCAGACGCGCCGCCGAGGTAGATCGGCGGATGCGGGCGTTGCGCGGGCCGCTGCGCGACACCGCCGTTCGTCACTCGGAAGAATTCGCCGGCGTGGTCCCAGTCGCGCTCATGCCACGACCGCATGACGACGTCCATGAACTCCGCGGTGCGGCGATAGCGACTGTCGTGGTCGACCTCGCGCCACTCGCCGTCGTCGTCGCGCACGAAGTCGCCGTCCTTCGCGAGCTCGTGCAGGTGGCCGCCCGTCACGACGTTGAGGAGGATGCGTCCGCCGGTGAGCGAGTCGAGCGTCGCTGCCATGCGGGCCGCGACCGGTGGGTTCACGAACCCCGGACGGAAGGCGACGAGGAACTTGATGCGCTCGGTGTGCGGGGCGAGCGTCGCCGCGACCATCCACGCGTCGAGGCACATCTCACCGGTCGGCACGAGCATGCCCTCGAAGCCGGCGACCTCGGCCGTCTGTGCCACGTGGACCAGATGGTCGAGCGTGGGCTTGATGCGCGTCGAGACGTCCCCGAGCCGAGCCTCGTCTCCCATCGACGGCACGAACCAGAGGAGGTGCACGGCGGGCGAGGCTAGTGATCGCGGCCGGAGATCCGACAGCCGCGGCCAGTAGCCTCACCGTGTGACCGCGTCCGCGTCCGCTCCGCGCGTGCGGTTCGCGCCCTCCCCGACGGGTTACTTCCACGTGGGCGGCGCGAAGACCGCCCTCTACAACTGGATCTACGCACGCCAGCACGGCGGCACGTTCGTCCTGCGCATCGAAGACACCGACGCCGAGCGCAACCGCGACGAGTGGATCGACGGCATCCAGAGCGCGCTGCGGTGGATCGGCGTCGAGTGGGACGAGGGTCCGTACTTCCAGAGCCAGCGCACCGAGCTGTATGCGGACGCCGCGGCCGCGCCTCTACGAGAGCGGCCACGCCTACTACTGCGACTGCACCCGCGAAGTGATCGACGCCCGGACGAAGGGCAACGAGCGTCCGGGCTACGACGGGTTCTGCCGCGATCGCGGGTTGGAGCCGGGCGAGGGCCGGGCGCTGCGGTTCCGCACGCCGCGCGAGGGCTCGACGAAGGTCGTCGACCTCATCCGCGGCGAGCCGGTGTTCGAGAACGCGCTGATCGAAGACTTCGTGCTTGCAGCGCTCGAACGGCACCGCGATGTTCATCCTCGCGAACGTCGTCGACGACATCGACATGCGCATCTCGCACGTCATCCGGGCCGAGGAGCACCTGCCCAACACCCCGAAGGCGATCCTGCTGTGGCGGGCGCTCGACGGCGGCGAGCTGCCCGTGTTCGCGCACGTGCCGCTGCTCGTGAACGAGAAGCGTCAGAAGCTGTCGAAGCGCCGCGACCCGGTTGCGCTCGAGCTCTACCGCGACGAGGGCTACCTGCCCGAGGCGATGCAGAACTTCCTGATGCTGCTCGGGTGGGCGCCCGTCCGACGACCGCGAGATCATGCCGTTCGAGGAGCTCGCCGAGCTGTGGCGCCTCGAGGACGTGCACTCCTCGCCCGCGTTCTTCGACGTGAAGAAGCTCGAGGCGTTCAACGGCGAGTACATCCGAGCGATGTCGACCGAGGAGTTCGTCGATCGCGTGCCAGCCGTGGCTCGTGGCGCCGCACGCACCGTGGCATCCCGAGCGCTTCGATCGTGCGGCGTTCGAGTCGATGGCGCCGCTCGTGCAGACGCGGGTCACGCCGACTGGCCGAAGTGCCCGCGATGGTCGACTTCGTGTTCCTCGCGGAACCACAGACCGACCCCGCGTCGTGGGACAAGGTGATGAAGGCGCCGGACGCGGCGACCGTGCTCGACGACACGATCGCCGCCTACGAGGCCGCGCCCGTGGGACGCCGACTCGCTCAAGGCCGCGCTCGAGATGGTGGGGGAGCGCGTGGGCCTCAAGCTCGGGAAGGCACAAGCCCCCGTCCGTGTCGCGGTGACCGGTCGCACTGTCGGCCCGCCGCTGTTCGAGTCGCTCGTCGTGCTCGGTCGCGAGCGGACGTTGGAGCGCTTGCGTGTTGCCCGCGGACACCTCTGAGATCACCGCTCCGACGGCGGTCGTCCCGTCCGCCCCGGAGCAGCCTCGACCTCGGCGGCGATGGGTCCGGGGGATCGCGATCGCGATCGCCGCGATCGTCGGCTTCTTCGCCCTCTACATCGGGATCACGTTCGTGCAGGTGTGGCTCGCCTCGCGCCACGACGGCGCGAAGCCTGCCGATGCGATCGTGGTGCTCGGCGCTGCGCAGTACAACGGGCGGCCGTCGCCCGTGCTGACCGCCCGGCTCGACCACGCGCTGGATCTTTGGAAGCAGGGCCTCGCGCCGATCATCGTCGTGACCGGAGGCAAGCGGCCCGGCGATCGGTTCACCGAGGCGACCGCGAGCGCGAACTACCTCCTGCAGCGCGGCGTCCCCGACGACAAGATCCTGCGCGAGGTGCAGGGGACGAACTCGTGGGAGTCGCTGGCGGCGGCAGCGCGCATCCTGCGCGAACGCGGCCTGTCCGAGGTGATCTTGGTGAGCGACCCGTACCACGCGCTCCGCATCGGTGGGATCGCCCGCGAGCTCGGGCTCACCGCGCACGTGTCGCCGACGCGCACCAGCGCGACTGTCGAGCGGCAGCGAGCTGAAGCACATGGTGAAGGAGACCGGCGCCGTCGCGCTCGGCCGCATCGTCGGCTACCGCCGCCTCCTCCGCCTCGAACGCTGACGGGGCGGTGGGCTCGTTCTTTTGTCGATTCACCGTCACAGAGCCGGAGGAACGACAAGAGAACCAGCGGCTACGATGCCCGAGCCCTTCGGGGGTGGTGTAATCGGCAACACAGCAGGTTCTGGCCCTGTCGTTGGGGGTTCGAGTCCTCCCCCCCGAGCCATTCGAAGATCCGTGCGGGCCCAGGTCGTCGACCTGGGCCTCTCCGCGAGAGGCGGCCGGATTGGAGTGACGGCGAGGCGTTTCGTCGGGATCACCTGGCCATGGGGGCCGATAGGATCTGCTCTCCACTTGCACGGCCCCATCGTCTAGTGGCCTAGGACACCACCCTCTCAAGGTGGCGGCACGGGTTCGAATCCCGTTGGGGCTGCCACAAGACGTCACGCCTCGGGGTCTGCGGTCGACGAGCGGGGAACGACGAGCACGGGACAATCCGCGAACTCCAGCACGTGCGCCGTGACGCTGCCCAGGTAGGGGGAAGACGGGCCGCGCCGGTCGCTCCGTCCCATCACGATCAGGTCGGCGTGCCAGGACTGGGCCTGATCGAGGATCTGGTGGGCGGGCTCGCCAGTGAGTGGTACGGCGTCGACCTCCAGGCCCTGGGACAGCGCCGTGTCGGTGAGATGGCGGAGGACTGAGCGGCTGGCCTGATCGATCCGTTCCGTCGCTCCGCCGTCGGGAGCCGCGACGTCGATGAGCGCGCCGAGCGAGTGATCCGTCGCGACGGTCACGAGTCGAAGGAGCAGGTGCCAGCTGGCGGCGAGATCGAGCGCGACCTGTGCGGCGCGCAGCGCAGCAGGAGAGTCGTCGACAGCGACGAGAACACGGCGGATCGTCATAGTGGCTCCTGCGTCGATGGTGCGGAAAGAGGTCCGGTCAGGTGAGGGGAGCGCGTACGGGTGAGCTCTTCGCGTTCGTACTCGTCGAGCGTCAGCTCGAGCGTCCTGAGGGCGATCTCGAGCGCGGGGATCCAGCGGTCTCGCACGGCTCGCAAACGGTGTTGGGTGACGACGAGCTCGGCGCTGACGCGCGCCGCGGCGTCGGTCACGGCGGCGTGCTCGACGGCGGCTTCGAGCGCGTGCCGGTAGGCGGCGGCCGCGGTCGCGAGCGCTGGAGTGCCAGGGATCGGTGGGGACGGAGGGAGGTCGCAGCCGGCTTCGGCGGGGATCTCGACGCCCATCTCGGCACGCCACACGAGGTGGACAGAGGCGGGGCTCGCCGCCGTCGCGGCAGCCTGCAGGGCAGGGCGGGCGCCGAGGACCATCGCTCGGCGTTGCCATGCCTCGGCTTCTCGCACAGCGGCGTGCCAGCTGGCGGTGCTCCGCTCGGTGAGCGCGGCCAGGCGTTGCTCCTCTTGACGGAGGGCCTGCTGCTTGCGGTGCAGGACACCGCCCGCTCGTTCGGCGACCGCGAGGCGTTCGATGAGCCAGAGTCGGCCAGAGCGACCCGGAGGGTGGCGGATCCTCATGCTGGTGGCCGTGAGGGACTCGCGGCGGTAATGCAGCGCGAGCGTGTCGGCCGAGACCATCGTGAGCTCGCGTCGCGGCAGGAGGCTTGCGGCGGCCCAGGCGCGGCTCAAGGTGTCGTCGAGGGTGCGGTTGTCGTGGAGACCCTGCTTGACGAAGCCGCGATTGAACTCGTCCGCGAATCGGAGGTAGGCGAGATCGGTCTGCGAGAGCGCGGCCGGTCCGAGGAGCTCGGAGAGCTCGCGCACGTCGCGCGCCTTCGCGAGGAGGGCGACGAGCTGGGCAGCGAGCTCGAGGTGGTCGTCGCGGGTGCGGCCAGGTCCGGCGCCGCGACGCATCAGGCGAGACAGCGACCCGAGCGGCTCGATCGGTGGATAGATGCCGGCACTGTGCAGCTCGGCCGAGAGTAGGAGCTGTCCCTCGGTGATGTACCCGGTCAGGTCGGGGACGGGATGGGTGAGATCGCCACCGGGCATGGTGAGCACCGGAACTTCGGTGATCGACCCGCCGCGGCCGCGGACGCGACCGCAACGTTCGTAGATCGAGGCGAGGTCGCTGTAGAGGTAGCCGGGGTAGCCCCGCCGGCCGGGCATCTCGCCGCGTGCGGCGGACACCTGACGGACGGCCTCGCAGTAGGCGGTCATGTCGGCCATCACGACCAGCACGTGTCGATTGGTCGCGAACGCGAGATGTTCGGCGACTGTCAACGCGACACGAGGGGTGATGATGCGTTCGATCACGGGATCGTCCGCGGTGTTGAGCAGCAGCGTGAGCTCTCCGGACGCCGAGCGCTCCTCGAGGGTGTCGCGCACGGCGGCCGCGTCCGCGTGTGTGATCCCCATCCCGGCGAAGACGACTGCGAACGGTTCGCCACTGGCGTGGGCCTGCGCGGCGATCTGGGCTGCGAGCTCGAGGTGTGGCAGCCCGCCGACCGAGAAGAGCGGGAGCTTCTGGCCGCGCACGAGCGTGGTGAGCGCGTCGATCACCGAGATGCCGGTGAGGATCGCGTCGCTCGGGGTGTCGCGGGCGGTCGGGTTGAGCGGAGCGCCGTTCACATCGGCGAACGTGTCGCCGAGGATCGGCGGGCCCCCGTCGAGCGGGGTGCCCCGGCCGCTGCACACCCGTCCCAGCCAGGCCTCGCCGACGCCGATGCGCATGGGATGGCCAGAGAAGCGCACTGCTGTTCCCGTCGTGGCGATCCCGGAGGTGCCTTCGAGGACCTGGATCACGGCCAGATCACGATCACGCTCGAGAACGACGCCGTGACGCACTGCGTCTCCCTCGAGGACGATCTCGGCGTCCTCGTCCCACCCCACACCATCGATCCCAGCGGCGACGAGGAGGGGGCCTTCGACCCGGCGGATGTCGGTGTACTCGATCGGAGCTCGGTTGCTCATCGGGCGGGGAGTAGGGCCAGGACTTCGTCGCGACGCTTGATCACCGTGTCGACGTCGGCCGGACCGGCGACGTCGCGCGCTCGGATCAAAGGGGAGAAGTCGACTTCCTCGAGGAGGGACGTCGGAACACCCTTGGAGATCAGCTCGAGGCAGCGGTCATGGACGATGAGGACGCTCTCGGCGATGGCGGCCTGTTTGGGACGCGCCGAATAGCCGTCGTTGGGGCTCAAGGCGCTTTGCTGGAGGACTGCCTCACGGATGAGACGACCGGTGAGCAGGATCACGCGCTCGCGACCAGGAAGCGCGCTGATGCCGACCAGGTCCGCGATGGGCTGAAGGCGGTCCGCCTCGGCGAGGATCTCGGACAGCCGAGCTCGATGTTCGGGCCAGCTGGGGTCCGCGTGGGCGACATACCAGGCGGCGAGGTCATCGGCGTCGCGTGAGAAAGAGGAGCGCCACGTGACCGCCGGATAGTGACGGCCGTACGCAAGGTCGCGGTCGAGCGTCCAGACCGTGCGCACGAACCGTTGGGTGTGGGCGGACACGGGCTCGGTGAAGTCACCTCCCGGTGGCGAGACCGCGGCGATGACAGTCACCGATCCTTCCGCTCCGGCGAGCGTCTGCACCCGTCCGGCGCGTTCGTAGAAGGCGGCGAGCGCGGCCGGCAGGCTTGCCGGGTAGCCCTCCTCGGCCGGGAGCTCGCCGCTGCGCGACGCGAACTCGCGCAACGCCTCAGCCCACCGCGATGTCGAGTCGGCGATCAACGCGACGTCGCGTCCTTGATCCCGGAAGTACTCGGCGACGGTCATCGCAGTGTGGATGCTCGCTTCGCGCGCCATGACGGGCATGTTCGACGTGTTCGCGATGATCGCCGTGCGTTCCGACAATGCGCGGCCCGTACGCGGGTCTTCGAGCGCGCGCAGCTCGTCCAGCGCGTCGGCCAGCTCGTTGCCCCGCTCGCCGCAGCCCACGTAGACGATCACGTCCGCGTCACACCATTTCGCGATCTGCTGGAGGAGCACGGTCTTGCCGGTGCCGAAGCCACCGAGCACCGCGGCCGTCGAACCTTTCGCGACCGGCTCGAGGAGGTCGAGGACCCGTTGACCGGTGACGAGCGGGATCGGGGCTTCGAGGCGATTGCCGTGCGGGCGTGGCTGGCGGACCGGCCACCACTCGGTGATGGTGATCGTGACGCCGTCGATGGTGGCGATCGGATCGTCCGGCCCATACGAGCCTGGCGGCGCGAGCCAGCCGACCGTGCCGGAGAGCCCGGCCGGTACGGGTATGTCCTGTGGTGTGCCGCGGGCGTCGGTTGCGACTGCGAGGACCGACGCGGACGAGACGGCTTCGCCGATGGTCGTCTTCGGCTCGATCATCCACTGCCCTCCGACCGCCCCGAGCGCACCAGGTGTCAGCCACAGAGGCCCGTCGAGCAGCGGGCGCAACAGGCCGTCGAACACTCCGCCGAGCAGCCACGGTCCGAGCGCCGCCGAGAGCGGCCGGCGATGGCCGACGACCGGGGCGCCCGGGCCCACTCCGCCCGTGTATTCGTAGACCTGCACGACCACTCGGTCCCCGACGAGCGCGACCACCTCACCCGGCAAGCAGCCTTCTCCGACCTCCACGAGGTCGAGCCGACCCACCGCGCCGGTCAGACCCTCGACGTCGAGCAGCGGGCCGTTGACCCGCACGACGCGACCAGCTGTTGTCGTCTCGGCTCGAGGCTTCACATCCACAACGTCGCGATGTCGGCGCCCAACGCGTCGAGGGCGCGGTCCGCGAGCGTCACGAGCCGATAGTCGACTCGGCGGTGGCCGTCACGCCCGACGATGCCCGGTTCACCATCCGGCGGGACACTGATCTCTGCATCGGGGCCGAGCTGCGATGCGGCCACTGTCCGCAGACGCTCCAACAGCTCCTCGTATCGGTCGTCGTGCGCGAGCTCGCGCGCTGCCGTGTGCGCGTCTTCACGCAACTGGTCGAGCAGCCGGCGCTGCGCCGCGAGCACGATCTCGCGTGCCGCCCGGCGAGTCGCAGCGTGCTGGCGGGCGAGTCGCTCGGCGGCCTCGCGCTCCCCTTCGCTGCGGGCGGCGTCGACCAGCGCGGCGGCCTCATGGTGGCATCGGGCCATGTGATCGCGGACGTCGTCGTCAGCCGCGGCGAGCAGCGATGCGGCGTCGGCGCGCGCGTCTGCGAGCAGCGCGGCGCGAACCGCGTCGAGGTTCACGCCGGCAGCACCACCCGCAGCGGCCGCGACTGACCGACATCTTCGAGTGCGTTCGCTGCAGCCGGCGTCAGCACAACGACATCGACGTCGCCGGGCAGGCGCGTCCACGCGTCCCTGATCGAAGCCGCATCATCTGCGACGAATACAGCCGCGCCCGCCAACGCGAAGCCCTCGACCCGGTGGCGCTCTCCGAGCACGGCGATCCTGCTCATGCCTTGCCGATGAGGATGATTGCGATGATCAGGCCGTAGATCGCGATGCCCTCCGCGAGACCGACGATGACCATCGCCCGTCCGAACATCTCGGGGCGCTCGCTGATTGCCGCGAGCGCGGCCGATCCCGTGTACGCGACGGCGATCGCTGCGCCGAATGACGAGCCCGCGACCGCGATCGCAGCGCCGATCAACGCCGAGTCGTTGGCTGTCGAACCCACGCTCGTCGTGTTCGACGCGGCCGACCCGGCCGTGCCCGTGAGCGCGACGAACAGCAGCGCCAAGCCACCAACGAGCAGCATCCCGTTCAGGACGCGCAGCACGCGAACCGTGGACCGGGCGCCGCGCTTCAGGGCGATTGCCGTGACGAGTGACCCCGCCACGAATGCAGGGACTGCCACGAGCCAGATCAGCATCGGGTCTCCTCTCGAGTGACGGGAACGTGCCACGGCCGGAACGGTCGGCCCTCGCTGATGAATATCCGGGAGAACAGCTCGTAGTACTCGAGGCGCAACGCCTGCACTCCCACGACGAGCGCCTCGAGCGCGAAGGCCACCACGTGACCGAGCGCGAACACCACGAGGGCGGCGACCGCCGCTGCCGTGCCTGATCCCCAGAGGTCCTTCGTCGCGTCCCACACGACGAACGCGATCGCCGCGTGCATGAGACCGAACGCGGCCAGGCGGGCAAAGGACACGAGGTTCGATCCGATGCGCATGGTCAAGTCGAACGTCTCGACCCCCGCCTGCGCGACTCCGGCGCCTCCCGGGCCCGCCTGGCTTCGCAGCCCGACGGCGGCGAGCACGAGGCCGAGGACGCCGATCACGATGCCCATCCCCCACAGCGGCGGCGAAGACCAGAGGACGCCAGCCGCCACGAGCGCGACGCCGACGAAGAGCGCGGCTCCTGCCCCGCCGCTCGGTGCCCACAACGCTGCGCTGGCGCCGCCCTCCCGCCAACGATTGACGATGCCGATCGCGTACGCGCATGCGAGCAGGACCGCGCCGACACACACTCCGGCCAGCAGAAGCGTCTCGGGCTCGTCGAGTGGTGCAATCCACAACGTTGGCACGAGCCCCGTCGGACCGAACGCCTCCCCGTACAGCAGGCCGAAGACCGCCGCCATCGCGCCCAGCGCGACGATCAAGGGCCACAGATGCCGCACTCTCGCGAGGCTCGGCCTGTGGCTCCGGCGGAGCAGCAGCGCGCCGACGACGAGAATGAGCCCGTCGCCCACGTCGCCGAACATCATCCCGAACATGACGACGTACGCGACCGTCGCGAACCACACCGGGTCCACGTCTCGGTACGGCACGGTCGCGTATGTGTCGACCAACGGGCGCAACGCGCCGGACGACCGACGGGGTGGCAAGGCGGTCGGCACGTCCACCCCAGTGGGGATGGGCATCTCGATCACGGAACCACCCAGAGGCGCGAGCCGTTCGGCCAGCGGCTCGATGGCGGCCGCCGGCGCCCATCCGGCCAGTGCCGTGATCTGGTCTCGCTGCAACGCGCCGTCGCTCACACGCTGCAGCTCGGCTTCTCCCGCGAGCAGCTCTGCGCGACCAGCCGCACGCAGCGCGTCCATGTCGGGCTGCTCAGGGGTGAGTACCGCTCCGCCTGGCGCCGTGACGGCCGCAGGTGTCATGACCCACCCGTCGATGCCCGGAGCATGGGTCGACGCTTCGGGCTCGACCATCCCGCTGTCGGCCACTGCGACCAGCACGGTTCGCCATCGGCGTGTCGGCGCGACGACCGCGATTCGGCGCATCGCGATCGGGCCGGGAGGGTCACGCCACGGCATCGAATTCCTCCAAGCCCGCCGCTCCCCACGCCGCCGCCTCCAGCGCCGCGCAGACGTGGTAGGAGTCGGCGAGCAGCGCCACCGCCGACCACGTCACGGTGGCCTCGCCTTTCGTCGCGCGCCGGGTCTGACGGGCCGCTTCCGAGCGGAGCCGGCGCCACCAAGCACTCTCGGCGCGCCACAGCTCACCGTCGTCCGACACGTCGGCGAACACCCAGCGGACGTCGGCTGGGACGCCCCGGATGAAGGACCCGAGGTCTCCGACATCCCACCGCGGACCCAGGAGTCGCCCGGCGTCGATCGCCGCGGTGGCGGTCAGGTCTTGACCGTTCCCGAAGCGTTCACCTGCGATCACGACCGCCGCGGCAGCCGACGCCCACTGACCGAGCTCAGGGATTCGTTCGGTGATCCGCCGTGCCCACGCGATGCGCAACGCCGCACGGAACGGCGCCGCCACGCTCGACCCGGGATCGCCCCACGGTGACTGGGCGAGCGCGGCGCGGACCTCGCTGATCGAGCGAGCGGCCCGCACCCGCGGCCAGGCCGTGCCGAGCGCCCCGAGGTCGAACGGCACGATGGGGGGCGCCCCGGCCAGCTCGGCGACGTGCGCCTCGACGTTCGCGATCTCGTGGCCGCCGGCCAGCATCCGAACGACATCGCTCCCGCCGGGCGGCAGCCAGCCGGCGACGACTCGGAGATGCCACAACGCCGTTGCCCGGACGCCGCGTTCGGCGGCGACCAAGTCCATGCCGGCGTCGACGTCGCGGCCGTACGGCGAAGCAGCCACCAACGCCACCGCGGCCCTCATGTCACCGGCAGCCGCAACCGCGCGAGCGCCCGCGTCGGCGAGACGGCGATCCGCCAGCAAGCGTGCTCGGACGCTGCCCGCCACCCAGCCCGGCTTCAACGCGCGAGCTCTCGATCAGTTCCGAACGCACGTATGCCGGCAACGAGCCCTTCGGTCACCGACGGGAGCCGACCAGCCGCGCGTCTCGCGATCTCGTCAGCGTCACGCTGCGCGGCATCGAGCAAGTCGTCACGCTCTCGAGCCGAAGCCTCGACGGCCTTCGCCGCGGCTGTGGCCCGCGCGCTGCTGCCACGTTCTCGGGCGGCAGCGAGCACACGGTCGCCGTCCTCGACAGCCGCAACGCGGCGCCGGTCGGCCTCGCGGGCGGCCGCTTCGACCAGGGCACCCGCCTCCTCGTTCACCGCTCGCAGGGCCTCGAAGATCGGCGCGAGCTCGGCGGCCAACTCGGCGTCACGGTCAGCAGGGACGCCCGCGGGCGCGGCCGCACCTGGTGCCCCAGCCGGACGAAGCCGGCGCACGAAGTCTCGCAAAGTCGCCATGCGTCGTGAATCACTACCACCAGCCGGTCTACCTGTCCGGCTCGCCACCGCCCAGGGTCCTCAGTCCCTTTCGCGAGGCTCGATCGCAGCGATCTGTGGCTCGAGCCCAGCCTCGCCCTGGCTTCCGCGTGTCGTCGCCCAAACGCGCCGGAAAACTCTCCGTGACGAGTCGGTGATGTCTGTTCCTTTTCTCGACGCGGTACGCGACTGTCCGACCGGTTCGGGCGCATGGACTTGGGAGGACACAGGATGGGCAAGCGCAGGATCGCGGTCGCGGTCACCGTCGGGTTGTTCGCGGCCGGCCTCGTCGTCGCGCAGAACGCCGGCGCCGACGGAGGCCCGAGGGGCCAGGTCGGCATCGGCAACGGTGGTCACGTCAACCACATCGTCGTCATCTACGAGGAGAACCACAGCTTCGACAACCTCTACGGGATGTGGGGCCCGGTGAACGGCGACACGCCGAACGGCCTCGCGCAGGCGAACCTCGGGCACACCGTCCAGGTGAGTCAAGCGGGCACGTCCTACACGTGCCTGTTGCAGAACGATGTGAACCTGAAGGCGCCGTCGCCCCTCACGACGCAGTGCATCGACCCGAACGCGGCAGTGGGCAACAGCCACTTCATCAACTTGCCGTTCAAGATCGATGACTACATCCCAGCGACCGCGGCGACCTGTCCGAAGCCAGGCGTCTTCGCGCCGAACGGTGTTCTGAGCACGGACGGAACCGGACTTCCCGGCGGGTGCACCGAGGACCTGGTCCACCGCTTCTACCAGGAGCAGTACCAGATCGATCACGGGATGCAGGACAAGTACGTGACTGGCAGCGACGCGGTGGGGCTCACGATGGGCTACTACGACACGACGCAGCTGCCCATCTGGCAGTACCTGCACACGGCAGGCGCGCCGAGCTACGTCATCGCCGACAACTTCTTCCAGGGCGGCTTCGGTGGATCGTTCCTGAACCACCAGGTGCTCGTCGCTGGTCAGGCGCCGATCTTCGCCAACGCCGACAAGAGCGGGGTCACGACGGGATGCTCGACCGGCACCGCCAACTGCGACCTCCACTCAGTGGTCGACCCGAATGGCTTCCCGAACACCTATCCGCTCTACAAGCCGACCGGCACGGTGAACGACGGCGCACTCACCGAGGCCGCCAGCGCGGGTGGACAGTGCACACCCACGTATTCCGCCGGCACGGCCGCCGCGGCACCCGCGGGGACCTTGTGCGGTGACTATGCGGTGAACACGATCCAGCCGTTCACCCAGCCGTACTCGCCGGGGACGGCGCTCGGACGAAGGCTGCCGTTGCTCACGAGCGACAACATCGGCGACGAGATGTCGGCGCGCCACGTGAGCTGGGCCTGGTATGCCGGCGGCTGGGACAACGCGGCTGGCAACAACGGGCGGGATGCGATGCACCCGCTCGGACCGGGCTGGACGAACGGGAGTGGTTCCAGTTGCGCGGACCCGAACACCTCGAGCAGCGCGGTGTTCCCGAACTGCCCGGACAAGCTGTTCCAGTTCCATCATCAGCCGTTCGGCTACTTCGCGAACTACGCGGACAACACGCAGGGCCGCGTCGACCACCTGAAGGACGAGAAGCAGTTCGTGCTCGACGCGCAACAGGGCAAGCTCCCTGCGGTCAGCTTCGTGAAGCCGATCGGTGCGGAGAACGAGCATCCGGGCTACGCGAGCGAGCCGAACGGGAGCGCGCACCTCGTCGACTTGATCCAAACGATCCTCAACGGGCCGAACGGCAAGGACACGATGATCGTCGTCACCTATGACGAGTTCGGCGGGCAGTGGGATCACGTGTCTCCGCCAGGTACAGACGGCCAGCGGGGACCGCACGACGCGTTCGGACCTGGCACCCGCATCCCGGCGCTGATCCTCGGCGTCGGGGATCCGTCACTCGGGCGTGGACGACCAGCAGCTCGACACGACGTCGATCATGGCGACGATCGAGCGTCGCTTCAACGTGAAGCCGGTGAGGGATGCGACGACGGGCAAGCCCACGCGCGACGCGTTCGTGAACGACCTCTTCAGCGCACTCGACACCTGACACCTGCGACGAGAGTCGGGACTGAGGCCCGTGTCGGTCCCGACCCTCGTCCGAGGCGTTTTGACTCAGGGCGTCACGGTCTTGGTCGTGCACCCCGCCGCAACGGGCTTGCCGGCGAACCGATCTTCGATCCAAGGAAGGATGTGGGGCGGCGCGACCGGGCGGATGTCGAAGTGCCCGATGCCCGGGTACGAGTCGAGCTCGACTTGCGAACCCGCCTTGCATTGCGCCTCGAAGTAGCTCTGCGTGACATCGGGGCGAACCAGCGTGTCGATCTCGCCCTGCGAGATGAGCACGGGCATCGTGAGCGCGTGGGTGAGCGGTGGCGAGTTCTCGCCGAGATGTGTGTTCCAGCCCGGCACGTCCTCAGGGTTCGCCGACAAGAAGCGCGCCTTCAGCGCGAGTACGTCCGGAAGGTCTGCGACGTCCTGAAGTGCGTCGGGCGTCGCGCACTGACGTGAGAGCTGCTTCGTCGCGGTGTGCGCACCGACGTGGACGATGTCGTCGAGCGAGAGACCGGGGTAGACGACGGCCCACGACTCGACCGCGTACGACGTCAGCACGATGCCGGGAGGCTCGTGGATGTCACGGGCGAGCAGCTCGCCGAGCGCGGTCGGCGGCGACATGGGCGCGATCCCGACGATCTTCAGCTCAGGGGCATAGGTGGGCGCGAGCGCGCCAGCGAACAACGTCGCGTGGCCGCCTTGCGAGTGCCCGAAGATGGCGGCCGTGGTACTCGTCTTGCCGGCGAGGAGCGATCGAGCTGACCGGATGCTGTCGAGCACCGCTCGTCCTTCGCTCTCGCCGACGAGGTAGGGATGGAGGCCGGGCGTGCCGAGCCCGGGGTAGTCGGTTGCCACGACGACGTGGCCCTCGGCGATCAGCTGCTCGACCTCGGGGATCTTCCCGGTGCCTCCATCGCCCTCCAGCGACGGCGCACACCGAGGCACGATGCCCGTGGTGCCGTGCGCCCAAGCGACGACCGTCCAGCCTCCCGCGGGCGGCGTGCCCGGCGGCGTGACGACGATGCCCGACACTGCGATCGGCTTTTCGTCGAGTCCCGTCGAGATGTAGAGCACGCGTGTCACCGCGGCTCCGTTCGAGAGCGGCGCGAGCGGCTCGGTCCGGATGACGGTACCGGCCTGCGCGTTGGGCAGTGGCCTGGGCGGCGTGTAGAAGCGCGACGGCGCGTTGGGCTCGGCGAGCCGAGCGACCGCGGCCCACGCGACGACGAGGACGATGATGACGCCGCCGAGGACCAGCGGCCAGCGCCGATGCCGCTCGCTCACTGTTGCAGCCTCTCAGCCCATTCCTTCGCCCACCGGTCGAGAGGATGCAATGCCTTGCCGAGCTTTGCCCCGATGTCACTGAGCTCGTAGCGCCCTTCCTCGTCTTGCCTCACCAGCTCCGCGCCGGTCAGCTCGTCGAGTCGCTGGTACAGCACGCTCGACGACATTCCGTCGCAGTGACGGGCGAGCTCGCGCGCGCCGAGCGGCCCCGACTGCAGCTCCCACAGGATGCGCAGCGTCCAGCGCCGGCCGACGAGGTCCAGGGCGGCCATGAGAGGCCGTCCGGTCGACGAGCCTCGAGCTGGTTGACCGGGCAGCGGCGAGCGGGGCACCGGGGGTCTCCTTGCGCGTTTCGTTTATCGAAACGATAGCCTCAGCTGGATGTCAGCGATCGCACCCCTCGAGCCACCGTTCGAAGCCGAGGTCGCCACCGAGCTCGAGCAGATGATGCCGCCGGGCGCACCGCCGATCGCCCTGTTCCGCACGTTCGCGAAGAACCTTCCGATGACCCGAGCGATGCGTCCATGGGGCAGCTACGAGCTTTCGCGCTCGTTGAGCCTGTCGCTGCGCGAGCGCGAGATCGTCATCGACCGCACCTGCGCGCGCTGTGGCTGCGAGTACGAATGGGGCGTGCACGTCGCGTTCTTCGCTGCGAAGGCGGCGCTCACGTCGGCGCAGATCACATCACTCACGTTCGGCGACGCGGCTGATGCATGTTGGACGCTCGAACGAGAGCGCCTGCTGATCGAGGCCGTCGACTCGCTGCGCGAGACCAACGACCTGTCAGACGATCTCGCGAGTCGGCTGGCCGCGGCGTTCACGGAGGCGGAACGGCTCGATCTCTTCCTCCTGGTCGGTTGGTACCACGCCATCAGCTACGTGGCCCGGGCCGCCCGGGTGCCGCTCGAGCAGGGTGTGCCGCGATTCGCGGACGCACTCGACAGCGGCACGCTGCACATCTAGACATTGCCGATGATCGGCGTTGTCGTCACCTTCCAGTACGAGGATGATTTCGACCGCGAGCGGGTGGAGAAGGTGGCTGCCGAGGCGGCGCCTCGATTCGAGGGGTTGCCAGGGCTTCGCAGCAAGGCGTTCACCGTGGACGTCGCCAGCGAGCGGGCGGTCAACTTCTACGTCTGGGACTCGGAAGAGGCCGCGAGGATGTTCTTCAACGACCAGCTCGTCGAGCGGGTCACCGACCTCTACGGCGTGCGTCCCATGGTCGAGTTCGTGGAGATCATCGCGTTCGTCGACAACGGATCGAGCGACGCTCCCGCGTGACGTCGCTCTTCGATCCGTTCGATCCGGTCGGATCGATGGGTCGACTGTGGACCCGCGGCCAGCGCGACGCGCAGGGCTGGTTCGAGCAGTGGGCTGACGCGACCTCGGCGTGGACCTCGGCGGTCCCGACGCCCGAGCGGCTGCTCGCTCAGCTCATCGACGGTGTGTTCGCGCAGTTCGGCGGTCGTCGCATCACCCTCACGGTCCACGGTGAGGAGGTCTCGGGCGTGCTCGACGTGCTCCGCGTCACCGGGCCGGCCGGCGACCACCGGGCGCTCGCGATGCTCACCGACGTCGAGTGGCGCGGGCGACGCATCGACGAGGTCGTCGTGAGGGCGCGTGACGTGCGCATCAGCCCCGGCTTGACGTCGACCCTCACGGCGGCGCCGGTGGAGATCGAAGGGCGAGCCGCGCTCAGCGAGGCGCTCGCGTTCGCCGAGGCGTCCGAGCTCGAGTGGCAGCCGCGTCTGGACGCGGCGGGTGAGCTGCGCGCGGTCCACCGCGACCGACCCGTCAGGATCACGGGCGTCCCGTCGGCGCACGACGATCGACTCGAGCTGAGCGTCGTCGCGATCGGCTATGGCGACGTCGGCCTCCGGCTGCCGAGCTGGATGCGGCTCGTGCGCCATCTCGACCTCCCGCTGCCCGCAGGCACGCACCTGATCGATGCGCATCGGGTTCGTGACGACGTCACGTTCAGGGTGCAGCTCGACGAGGTGCGCTACGACCTCGACCTCGACCGTGTGCGCACCGCGATCGTGCGCGGCGCGACCGTGCCGCTCGCCTAGCGGCGCAGGTTCTCGACGACGACCGCGATGCCCTGGCCCACGCCGATGCACATCGACGCAACGCCGTAGCGCCCGCCCGTCGCGGCGAGGTGGTGCACGAGGGTCGTGAGGATGCGGGCGCCCGAAGCTCCGAGGGGATGGCCGATCGCGATTGCGCCGCCGAGCGGGTTCACCTTCACCGGGTCGAGGTCGGGCCATCCGCGCAGGCAGGCGAGGCTCTGCGCTGCGAACGCCTCGTTCAGCTCGACCGAGTCGATGTCGTCCCACTTCAGGTCAGCACGCTGCAGCGCGGTGAGCGCGGCGGTCACGGGCCCGATGCCGTAGCGCTGCGGCTCGACTCCGCTCGTCGCGCGGCTGATGACGCGTGCCATCGGCTCGATGCCCGCCCGCTCGGCGCCGGCCGGCGATGCCAGCAGCAGCGCAGCCGATCCGTCGTTCATCGGTGACGAGTTGCCGGCAGTGACGGTGCCACCCTCGCGGAACGCGGGCTTGAGCTTGGCGAGCGACTCGAGCGAGCTGTCCTCGCGGATGCACTCGTCGCGCGCGAGCTCGACGCCCGGCACCTCGATCGCCTCGGCCTCGAACCCGCCGCTCGCCCACGCCTTCGCGGCACGCTCGTGGGACGCGAGGGCGAATGCGTCTTGCTCGTCGCGTGAGATCGAGAACTCGTCGGCCAGGATCTCGGCGCCCTCACCGAGCGCGACTGTCCAGGCCGCCGGCATCTTCGGGTTCACCATGCGCCAACCGAGCGCCGAGTTCCACACCTGCTCGTGCGTCGTCGGAAACGCCCGCGACGGCTTCGGCAGCACCCACGGAGCGCGGGTCATCGACTCGACGCCGCCCGCGATGATGAGATCGGCCTCGCCGACGGCAACGACTCGGCTCGCGTCACTGACGGCCTCGAGGCCCGATCCGCAGAGCCGATTGACCGTCGCGCCGGGGATCGACACCGGAAGGCCGGCGAGGAGCACGGCCATGCGGGCCACGTTGCGGTTGTCCTCGCCCGCGCCGTTCGCGTCGCCGAGGTACACCTCCTCGATCGCGGCCGGGTCGAGCGACGGGTGACGGTCGAGGAGGCCCTTCAGCGCGGTCGCGGCCAGGTCGTCCGGTCGCACACCCGACAACGCGCCGCCGAGCTTGCCGATCGGCGTGCGCACCGCATCGAGGATGAGTGCGTCAGTCATGAGGCCCTTCTTTCGGGACGGGTGCCCTCGTAGGCATGCTGGAGCAGACGATTGAGGTCGTCGACCGTCACCGGGACGGGGTTCGTGGTGATCTCGGCTGCACCCGCGACCGCCGCCTCGTGGAGATCCGCTTCGGTCAGCCCGAGCTCAGCAAGGCGCGTCGGGACGTGGCTCTCGAGTGCGAGGTCGTGGAGCGCGCCTGCCGCATCGCCTGGAGCCGCGCCCAACGCCTCCTCCAGGCGCGCCATCTCGTCCGGCAGCGCGGGAGCGTTGTACGCGACGGCATGAGGAAGGATGATCGAGTGCGTGTCGGCGTGCACGAGGTTGAACATGCCGCCGAGCACGTGGCAGAGCTTGTGGTGCAGACCGGTCGACGTCGTGCCGAGCGCGATGCCCGCGAGGTACGCGCCATAGAGGACGTCGCCGCGGGCATCGAGGTCACCAGGTGCATCCATCACACGCGGCAGCGACTGGCGGATCGCCCGCACCCCTTCGAGGGCCATCGCGCTCGTCACCGGGTTGCAACCGGTCGCGTAGAGCGCTTCGACGCAGTGGGCCAGTGCGTTGAACGCGCTCGGCCCGGTGACCTGTGGCGGGAGCCCGACGGTCAGCGCCGGGTCGTAGATCACGACCTTCGGGACGACCTTCAGGTCGCGCCCGGTCTGCTTGTGACGCGCGTCGGTGAGCCCGAAGATCGGAGTCTGCTCGCTGCCTGCGTAGGTGGTGGGCACGGCGAGGATCGGCAGGTCGTGGGTGAGGGCGATCGCCTTCGCCAGTCCGGTCGAGGATCCGCCGCCGAGGCAGACGAGGGCGTCTGCGTGCGCGTCGGTGACCGCGGCTCGTGCCCGCTCGGCCAGCTCGAACGGCACGTGCTGCACCACGTCGTGCCACTGGCTCACGACGAGCGAGCCGAGGTCTTCGGCCAACGAGTCGCCAAACTCCTTGGCCTGCGCATCGACGATGAGGAACACCCGCCGTGCCCCGAGTCGTGAGAGCTCGTCACCGACCCGGCTCAGTGCACCGACGGCGAAGACGGTGCGACCCGCTAGCGCGTCGTAGGTGAACGGCCTCATGCAGCTCGCAGTGCCGCAAGCGCGGCGAGCTCGTTCGACGTCGGGGCATCGGTGACCTCGAGCTCGCGGGCGAGCCGGAGCGACCAGCCGGTTGCGGCAACCGCTTGCTCGGCTGTCACGCCGGGATGGAGCGCGGTCTGCACGAGCTCGCTGGTCTCGGGATCGGGCCGGAGGATGCCGAGGTCGGTGATGACGATCTGGGGGCCGCGGCCGCGGAGGCCGAGGCGCTCGCGATCGCCCTTGCCGTCGCCGAAGCCGACCGACGTGCGGAAGTCGCACCGCTCGACGAACGTTCGCGGCCCTTGCCGAACGATGACGATGACCTCGCCCGCCGACGCCGCGATCTCGGGAGCGCCCCCCGCGCCCGGCAATCGCGTGGTCGGGTGCTTGTAGTCGCCGATGACCGTCGAGTTGATGTTGCCGAAGCGGTCGAGCTGCGCGGCACCGAGGAAGCCGACGTCGACGCGTCCCGCCTGCAGCCAGTAGGCGAAGATCTCGGGCACCGACACGACGGAGTCGGCAGTGTCGGCGAGATCGCCGTCGCCGATCGAGAGCGGGAGTCGCGTGGGCTTCGACCCGATGCATCCCGACTCGTAGATCAGCGTGCACTTCTTCGCGTGCGTGCGGCGGGCGAGGTTCGCGGCCGTGGACGGCAGCCCGATGCCGACGAAGCACACGCTGTCGTCGCACAGCTGCCGCGCCGCGCTGACGATCATGAGGTCGTCGGCGCTCCACTGCTCAGACACGAGTGGCTCCGAGCTCGATGCCGGCGCTGCGGCAGTACTCCTCGAAGTCGGCGGTGCCGCGCACGTGGGTGTCGATCCAGGCCGTGAACTGATCACGGTCACGCGAGATCTCGTCCCACGCCCGGTAGAAGCTGTTGTCGCGCTCGGAGAAGCCCATCGCGAAGCTGGGGTGGGCACCGCCCGGCACGAGGCACACCGATGACACGACCCACGACGGCAGCACCACTGCGTTCGGACGTGGCTCGAGCTCGTCCACGATCTCTTCGACCGTCACGATCGAACGGCGCGCCGCGAGCACCGCCTCCTTCTGCACGCCGACGAGTCCCCACAGCTGCACGTTGCCCTCACGGTCCGCTTGCTGCGCGTGGATCACGGCGACGTCGAGCTCGATCGCTCGCACGGCGGTGAGCGTCTCGCCGGTGAAAGGACAGGTGATGGGCGCGATCGAGGGTGTGTGCGGCATGAGGTCGGTGCCGACGTACCCCCGGAGGACGCCGAACGGCAGGCCCGACGCGCCGGCGACGTACCGCGCGGCCATGCCCGCGTGGCTGTGCTCCTCGATCTCGAGCGGCCGCGGCCAGCTGTGCTCGACCGCATCTCGGAACCGGTGCAGCGACCCGACGCCCGGGTTGCCGCCCCACGAGAAGACCATCTTCTTGGCGCAGCCCGCACCGATGAGCTGGTCGTAGACGACGTCAGGAGTCATCCGCACGAGCGTGAGGTCGCGGCGTCCCTGCCGGATGACCTCGTGCCCGGCGGCGTGGGGGATCAGGTGGGTGAACCCCTCGAACGCGACAGTGTCGCCGTCGTGGATGTTGCTCTCGACGGCTTCCCTCAGCGACTCGATGGACGCGCGGGCCACCTCAGAAGTCGATCGGGTACTGCGGAGCCCGTCCTGTCGCGATCAGCTCGGGCAGGTCGGCGGAGTTGTTCTCCCACACGAGCAGCATCGAGCGCTTGGGGGAGTAGCCCTGATGGCGGATGTCGGCGGGCATCGCCGCGACGTCGCCGGCCCGCATCACGACCTTGGAACGCACCGCGCCCGTGTCGCGATCTTGGACGTCCCAGATGATCTCGTCGGACAGCTGCACGAACCACTCGACGCGGTCGTTGCCGTGGATCACCGGGAGGATGTACTCCTCGGTCGTCGGGCAGTAGAGGCTGTCCTTGCAGACGCTCACGACCGACGGGTTCCACGTGACCTGCGAGCGTGAGAGGTAGGCGAACAGGTTGAACGCCGCGACCTCGCTTTCGAAGCCGGGCTCGGCCTCGACCATCGGTTCCTCTTGGGTGACGTCGGCGAACATCCGATTGATCGGATTGCCGTTCTCGTCCGAGCGGATCTCCTCGTCGCCCGGCACGCCGACCATGCGGGCCGCGGCGATGCGGCGTCGGGTGACGGCCTCGGTGTTCGAGCCGTCCTTCACGCCGAACGGCTTGTCGGTCTCGGACGGGCTGGCGAACGGGTCGTAGCCGCTGTTCGTCCAGTCGTCGAGCATGGCCTTGAACGCATCGCGGAGCATCGACGGAGTCGAAGTTCTCGACGTGGTCGAGCTCAGCCTTGCGATAGGCGTCGTTGTAGCGGCCGGCGAACATGTCGACGTTGCCGTAGTGGTTCACCGTGCCGAAGACGGTGTCGAAGTTCACCGTGCCGTAGAAGAAGTCCCACGCAACGTCGCGTTGCAGCGCCCGCAGGAACGATGTCGACGCTCATCACATGGCGACCGGTCGGCCATGCGACGTGAGCGAAGAACTCGTCACGCGCGAAGGTGAACCCGCCGATCGTGAAGCGTCTTGTAGCCGTGCGTCGTTCGGTGCCCCGGCCTCGAACGAGCTCTTGTCGGTCATCGTCATGATGGTCTCCTCGTGCACGAAGCGCTGTTCAAGAAACGGAGCTCACGAAAGGCAGATCTCGGCCCACCGCTCGACGGTGTCGGGACCGATGATCGTCTGCAGCAGGATCACGCCGGGCCGTTCGCTCGTGAACCGGTACGCGCTGTGCGGCGGGCAGCAATGCCATGTGGCCGCGGCCCGCAGTGACGCGTCCCATCTTCTTCCCGACCGGTTCGCCGCCGACCGCGACCGACCCGGGCTCGCCGTCGGGGCGAATCGGTGTTGTCGAGCTTCACGAGATCGACGAGGACCGTGCCGTCCATCACGAGTGCAAACTCGTCGTGTGACGCGGTGCGCCACTCGGACGTCGCCCTCGGCCCGGAGCACCTCGAGCACGTACTGCATGTTCTTGCCGACCGCGACCTTCTCGTAAGGCTTCGACGCGCTCGGCGACCTCGAACATGTTCGAGAACGCGTAGTGCTTTGCGTCGTCGTCGATCAGCTCGATGAACCCTTTGCGGTAGCTCTCGAGCGACCCGAACTCAGTCGTGTACGACACCTGCCCCCCGATCGTCGACGCTGACCTTCGATTCCGCGGTCCTCGTTCGCGCACGCTCGCTTGTGCGGGTCGTGCGGATAGCGTACCGTTGTGCGATGGTTGAACACTCTACGCGGGGCTTGAAATTGGTGTCAACGGAGACCGACCCCGACGGCCGGTGATCGTGGAGCGCGATCACGACTTCGTGCAGTCGCTCGAACGAGGTCTCTCGGTGCTGCGTTGCTTCTCCGCCGACCATCCCTCGCTCACGCTCTCCGATGTCGCTCGTCTCACCGGCCTCACCCGGGCGACGGCGCGCCGTCTCCTGCTCACCTTCGAGCGGCTCGGGTACATGCGCAACGACGGCCGTCTCTTCGAGCTCACGCCGCTCGTGCTCGACCTCGGGTACGCGTACATCTCGTCGTGCAAGCTGCCCGACCTCGTGCAACCCGACATGGAGGCGCTGTCCGAGCGCTGCAACGAGTCGGTGTCGGCCTCGGTGCTCGACGGTGACGAGGTCGTCTACATCGCTCGAGTGCCGACGAAGCGCATCATGACGATCGCGCTTGTCGCTCGGGTCGCGACTTCCTGCGGCGATCACGTCGATGGGCCGGGTGCTGCTCGCCGATCTGCCCGACGACGAGCTGCAGCACGCGCCTCGAAGCGATGGCGGTGCCGAGAAGCGCACCGACCACACCGAGATCGACCCCGTTCGCCTCGGGTCGGTCATCCGGCAGGTGCGGTCGCAGGGCTGGGCGTTGGTCGACCAAGAGCTCGAAGACGGCGTGCGGTCCGTCGCGGCACCCTTGCGAGACCGGTCGGGCCGGGCCATCGCCGCGATCAACGTGTCGACGCATGCCGGACGGGTGACCCTCGAAGAGCTGCGGGGCCCGATCCTCTCGGCGCTGCTCGAGACCGTCGACGCGATCAACGTGAGGTTGGCAAGCGGTGACACTCGGCGGGCGATGCCATCCTCGCGATGCTGCTTCGCCTGTTCGCCGCACTGAGAGACGGCGGCGTCGACGTGTCGCTCGGTGAGGTGCTCGACGCGGCGTCGGCGATGCGTCACGTCGACCTGGTCGACCGCGACGCCCTGCGCACCGCGATGCAAGCCACCCTGTCAAACGACCCGAAGACCTCGCGGTCTTCGTGGCCCTCTTCGACGAGTGCTTCCCGCGCCGTCGAGCGAATGCCCTGCAGGTCGGGGGGGTCGACCGGGTCGACGCTCTCGATGCGGCCGACGCTCTCGAGCTCCCGGGTGGATCGGCACCTGGACTCGGCGTCGCTGACGGTGACCTTGCGAGTGCGTTGCTCGATGCCCTCCGCGACGCCGATGTCGACACGCTTCGCCTCCTCGCTGTCGATGCCGTCGATCGTTTTGCGGGCATGGACACCACCAAGGGCGGCGAGCGGTACTTCATCCACCGGGTGCTGCGTGCGCTCGACCTGGCGAACCTGCTCGTCGCCGCGATGGCGACGCGAGGGCCGTCGTCGATCGACGGCGATCCGGTGAGCTGCGCCGGATGCAGCGACGACCTCGTCTCGCCGTCTCGAGCAGTACCGACGGATGCTCGCCGAGGAGATGCGGGGCCGGCTGCGCGACAAGTCCCACGAGCGTGCGGCGGCACCGGGCTCGTCGCGCCGCGACGGCTCGAAGACGTCGACGTGCTCGCCGCATCGACCGTCGAGCTCCGTCAGATGCGTCAGGCCGTGCGGCCGCTCGCCCGCAAGCTCGCGAGCCGGGTGAGCCAGCAGCGTCGTCGCCACCAACGGGGCCGGCGTCGACATGCGCCGCACGATTCGCCGCTCGCTCGCGTATGGCGGCGTGCCGATGGACGTGGCCTTCCGGCGACGGCGTCCGGGAAAGCCCGACGTCGTCGTGCTCTGCGACATCTCCGGACTCGGTCGCCGAGTTCGCGCACTTCACGCTGTTGCTCCTGCTCACGCGTTGCAGAACGAGCTGTCGGGGCTCCGCAGCTTCGTGTTCGTCGACGGCGTGGCGGAGGTGACTCGCGTGCTCGAGGCTGCCGAGGTGCATCTCGACCCGCGGCTGCTCGTCACGTTGCCCGGGGTGATCGCGGCCGACGGCCACAGCGACTACGAGGGCGCGTTCAAGCGCTTCCTCGACGGGCAGGGCCACGCGCTGCGCCCGGGGACGACGGTGATCATCGCCGGCGACGGTCGCACGAACTACCGGCCGGCAGGCGTCGGCACGTTCCGCGAGATCTGCCAGCGCGTGCGCCGTGTCTACTGGTTCAACCCGGAGCCGACCGACGAGTGGGGCACCGACGACTCCGCCGTCCCGCTCTACCGGCAGAGCTGCACCGGCGTGTTCGAGGTGCGCAGCCTCACGCAGCTCGGCGACGCCATCGCCGCAACATCCTGTGACCGCTCGGTTCCTTGGTGTTTCACCGCCTCTACACCGGTGATACGACGAAAGAACCAGCCGGCGACGAGGATCAGTCGTAAGACTGAGCGACGTCACCTCGGGCGGGAGGCGGAACTCGGCCGCGATCAGCAGCCGTGAGACGAGTGCGAGAAAGGTGCGGCATGTACGCGTCGTGCCAGGCGTCGAGCGGGCACGAGTCTCCTCGTAGGGTCGACGCTCGTACCGAGCTCACCCACCTTCGTAGATCACTCGAAGCCGCTCCTCGGGCATCACGACCTCGGCTGAGCGTGCGTGATGATGCGCCCTCCACGCGAGATCGCTTCCTCGAACCGGGCGGCCGGTCTGCGCGGTGCGGCGGCAGAGCCTGCAGCGCTCGTGAGTCGGGAGGTCTGTCGAAGATCGAGACGCACAGCGCGGCCGTCTCGGTGACGATCACACTCGCCGCGATCCACGACTGGCCGGACTGCTTCGACCGGAAGAGCATCAGCATCGGGTAGCTCGAGTGGCTCTCGAGCACGCTCGCCGTCCACATCTCCCAGCGATCGAACATCTCGTACAGCGCGGTCGGGTCGCCGTCTCGCGCGTACGCCTCGAGCATCCCGAGCGGCGTGACCCGCGTGCCCGGACAGGTCATCGAGCGTCGACACGAGCTCCTCACGCGTGCTGTACGCGGCGAAGAACGTCGGCATGAACCCGATGAGCAGGGCCATGGTCGTGAGCCCGAAGAACGCCTCGACGAGCACGAGGATTCGGGGTGCGCTGGCGACCGGCACGACGTCGCCGAACCCGACGGTGAAGAACCCGATGCCGGCGTAGTACATCGACTCGAGCAGCGAGCTCGATCGTGTGGATGCCGTTGCGCATAGCCCCACCACACGAGCCCCCAGCCGATGACCTGCATGGTCACCCAGAAGACGAGCAGCGTGAGGAGCGACACCGGCCCGTAGATCGACAGGAACCGCCTCGCGCCGGTCCTCGTCGTCGATCTTCTTCGCGAACGCCCTCCACATCGGCCAGGTGTACCGATAGAGCACCGCAGTCGGCCACCACTTGCGCGTCTGGATGCGAGTCGGCGACGAGCGTGCCGACCGTGTCGACGACCGCGAGGCCGATGAGGACGACCCCGAGTCACACTGAGGACACGCACCGGTGGTCGAAGGTACCGGCCACGGCTCGTCGCCCGGTCGGTGATGCCTCGATTCAGTTCGCCATCAACGAGTCAGGGAAGTTCGCGAGCCACGAGAGCCGCCCTGGTTGCCGCTTGAGCACTGTTCGCCACAGCTCGTCAGGATCGGTCGTGAATGCGTCACCCGGCTCGGCGTCGATCACGATCCAGCCCGGCACCTCCAGCTCGCCTTCGAGCTGCCCCGGACCCCACCCCGCGTGGCCGGCGAAGATCCGTGCGACCTCGACACCGTCGCCGATCGCGTCGGGCGCCTTCTCGAGATCGACCGTGCCGACGTCCCCGTCATCGCCACGAAGCCGTCGCCGCCCTCGCCTCGCACCCGAGCGAGCCCGATCACCGAGTCCGAGCCGACCGGCCCTCCGACGAACAGCACGCGAGGCTCAGGAGACAGCGTTGCGCCACTCGTCCGGCAGCACCTGGCCGCACGTCCACATCACTCGGTCGGTTCAGCACGAGCCCGAACGCGCCTTCGTCGCCGTGCGCGAGCATCAGCACGACCGTGCGAGCGAAGTTGGGGTCGAGCAGCATCGGCGAGGCGACGAGCAGTCGACCGCTGATGGGCACCATCGACGCCGATCAGCCTCCCGTCGTGTCTGGGCTCGGCTTGAGGACGGTGTCGGTCGTGCTGAACGTGTTGAGGATGTGGTCGAGCGCGTCGAAGTCGCGATCGTCGATCGCCTGCACTGTCACGATCGCGACCTGGTTCGAGTCGGGCTGCGGAGGCGACAAGGACGATGTACTGCGCGCTCGTGCCCTGGCAGTCCTTCCAGACCTCGAACCGACCCGTGAAGAGCGGGTCGGAGTAGTCCTGCCGGCCGTCGCTCGTACAGAACTCGGACGGGCCGACCGAGTCGAGGATGGTCTCGAAGTCGGCGGACGTGAACTGGTCGGAGAGCACGAACTCCATTCCCGGCACGTCGAACGAGTTCAAGAACTGGTTGACGTCAGGACTTGCCTGGATCGACGGCGCTTGCACCCCCGCGATCGTTTGCGTGCCGCCTCGCACGTCCGTCCACTCGTCGGGCACCTCGACCTGGATGGTGTTCGAGTCGTCGGTGACGATCGAGAAGCTGTCGTAGGTGGAACCTGCGCCGGTGGCGCCGCTGCCGAGCTCGTCGGCGAACGAGAACGCCTGCGTCAGCTCCTTGCCGTTGAACTCGCCCCTCAGCACCTCGGACGTGTCGAAGCGCAGGACCTCGACCCCGATCGCCGCGTCCTCGCCCTTGGTGCGCAGCACGTCGCAGTAGTCCTTCATCGTCCCGTCGGTGCCGACGTCCTTGCCGGCCATCTTGGTGATGATGTCGCCCGGAGCGAGGCCGAGGTTCGACGCGGGCGAGCCCGGCATCGACACCGTTGACCCAGATGCCGAACGTGCCCGATGCGTCGTCGGAGACCGCGGTGCCGTTGATGCCGAGCGAGTCGACGTTGGTGCCCTGCTGCAGCTGCGTCACGATCGGCTGCGCCGTGTCGGACGCGATCGCGAAGAACTGCTCGGTGCCCTTCCCCGCGAAGTCGAACCCGGCGTAGTTCACGCCCACGACCTGCGCCGTCTTGGTGATGAGCGGGCCGCCCGAGTTGCCGGGCTGGATGTTCGCGTCGTGCTCGATGACGTGGTCGATGTTGGAGGACGGCGAGATGTCCTCGGCCTTCGCCTTCGAGACGATGCCCTTGGTGAGCGTGAACTCGGGATCGTCGAGCGGGTAGCCCGCCGCGAAGACGTCGATGCCCGGCTTGATGTCACCGTCGAACCACTTGAGGAACGGGTAGCCGTCACCCTCGATGTCGATGACCGCGAGGTCCGAGCACTCGGACACGCCGAGCACCCTCGCTGTCTTGGGCTGAGTAGAGCCGTTCACGAACACCTTGATCGTCGCGGCGCCCGTGACCACGTGGTTGTTCGTGACCGCGATTCCCGACGGGTCGATGATGAACCCGCTGCCCGCGCCGGCGTTGCTCGTCTGCCCGATCTCGGGGTCGCGGATCGTGCCGTCGGTCTCGATGCGGATCACTGCGCCCGCGGCGTCGTCGACCGAGGTGATCGCCTTGCCGCGCGTTGGCCAGCGTGGTGTCGGAGCCGTCGGTGCTGTTCGTCGCGACGCTCGTGCCGGTCGCGCCCTTGTTGTCGTCACCACCGCCGAACACGACGATGCCGCCGACCACGAGCGCGACCACCGCGACGATCGCGCCGACGATGATCCCGACCTTCTTGCCGCCGCCACCGCCACCCGACGGCGGCGTCGACGCGTAGGCAGGAGGGGGCGTCGTTGGCGGCACGCCACCCGACGCGGCCGGCACGCCACCTGCGTCGGCCGGAGCAGTGACCGATGGTCCGGGGGGCGGAGGTGGAGGCGGCGGGGGAGGCGGGCGGCGGGGGTGGAGTCGGCACGATGCCTGGCTGCGTGGGGTCGTTGCTCGACATGGCCCGCTCCTCATGCCCTCCGGCGAAACGGTGGAACGTTAGTCCCGCGCATGTCGCGCTCCGGTGAAGGTCGCGGCGGCACGACGTACGCTCCCGCCGTGGCCGACCCTCTCGTCGTCGTCGACGACCCTCGTCCCGCGGTGCGGCGGTTGACGCTGAACCGTCCGCACAAGCGCAACGCGCTCGTCGAACGCGCTCCGAGGCGAGCTCTTCGCCGCTCTGCGCGAGGCCGACGCGTCGCGATCGGTCCACGCCGTCGTGATCCGAGGCGCGGGCCCATGCTTCTCGGCGGGCTACGACCTCGCGCAGGATCCGGCCGAACCCCTGCCCTGGGCGATCTCGCGCGCGGACGGCGGGTGGGCGCGCCACGTCGTCCAGGGCTGGTTCGAGATGTGGGACATGTCGACGCCGCTCATCGCACAGGTGCACGGCTTCTGCCTCGCCGGCGGCACCGAGCTGGCGTCGGCCTGCGACCTCGTCTACGTCGCGCGCGACGCGCAGATCGGCTACCCGCCGGTGCGCCTCATGTCGCCTCCGGACATGGCGTGGCATCCGTGGCTCATGGGCATGCGCCGCGCCATGGAGGCGATGCTGACGGGCGACTCGATGTCGGGCGACGAAGCCGTGGCCGCAGGGTTCGCGAACCGAGCGTTCCCGGCCGAGCGACTCGATGACGCGGTGCTCGACATGGCCGAACGGGTCGCGAAGGTGCCGCCCGACCTCCAGGCGCTGAACAAGCGCGTCGTCCATCGAGCGATGGAGGCGATGGGCATCCGCGACGGCATCCGGGCGACCGCCGACCTCAACGCGCTCGGCTTCCATCAGGGCTCGTCACGGGAGTACATGGGCAAGTTCGCCGAGGGTGTGACCGCGGCGCTCGACGCACGCGACTCCACGTTCGGCGACTACCGAACGGCCTCTGACCAGGAACGATGAACCGCATCGAACGTCCCGCTCGCGCCCGCGAGGCGGTGGCGGCGATGGATGTCGTCGCCGGGCTCACCGACGCCGAGCTCGACGCGTTGCTCGACGAGCTCGAGTGGGTCGAGGTACCAGGCGGCGAAGCCCTGTTCCACGAGGGCGAGGTGTCCGACAGCTTCTACGTGATCGTCCGGGGCAGGTTGCGTGCTCTCCTGACCGACGATGCCGGCGAGATGGTCGTGATCCGGGAGCTCTCGCGCGGCGACCCCGTGGGAGAGCTCGGCCTGCTGACGGGCGCGCCGCGATCGGCGACCGTCGTCGCCGTCCGCGACACCGAGCTCGCCGCGCTTCTCACAGGACGTGTTCGAGCGCGCGGTCGAGCGCACCCCACGCATCGCGCTTGCCTCTTGCCCGTCTCGTCGCGAACCGGATGAACGACCGACGGACTGGCCGCGCCGAGTCGGGGATCGGCACCGTTGCCATCCTCGCGGCGAGCCCTCGTGTCGACCTCGACGCGTTCGTCGATGCGGTGCTGGCTCGGCTTCCTGTCGGCACCGAGACCACCGTGCTCCGCGCGGCGTCGATCCCCGATGCGTCCGAGAGTGCGCTCGCCGAGGCGATCGACCGTCACGAGCAACCCGGCGGGCTCGTCGTGCTCGTCGGGACCGCGGAGGCAGGCGCGTGGGATGTCGCGTGTGGCCGCCAAGCCGACCGCGTGCTGGTCGTCGCGGACGCGACGCACCCTCCGTCGCTCGATCACGTGCTCCCAGTGCTCAGCCGGCTCGACCGCGGCGACGTGTCGCCGTCCGAGGATCTCGTGCTCGTCCACCGCCCGACTGCGCTCGAACCCCACTGGCACCGCGCGCTGGCTCGACCAGAGGCCGTTCGTCTCGCATCATCACCTCAGGGCCGGGGACGCCGGCGATCTCGAACGGCTCGGCCGTCATCTGACTGGGCGTACGGTGCACCTCGCGCTCGGCGGCGGCGGTGCTCGTGCGCTCTCGCAGATCGGAGCGATCCGCGGCGCTGCAGGAGGAGGGGATCCCGATCGACCGCATCGGCGGCTCGAGCATGGGCGGCGTGATGGGTCTGCAGCTCGCGTTCGGTTGGTCCGCCGACGAGATGCAGTCGCGCAACCGGAAGGAGTGGGGTGCTGCCGCGATCCAGCGGACGATTCACCGTCCCGATGGTGTCGTTGCTCTCTGTGCGCACCGCGCGCCCGATGTTCGAGCGGATGTTCGGCGACGCGGGCGTCGAGGACGCCTGGCTGCCGTGCTTCGTGACGACCGTCGACCTCACGACCTGCAAGATGGTGCCGCAGCAGCCGGGGGAGCGCGGCCGTGTGGGCGCGCGGCGACGGCGTCGCCACCCGGCATCTGGCCTCCGGTCGTCGATCGCGACGGTCACCTCGTCGTCGACGGCGGTGTGCTCGACAACCTCCCCGTCGACGCGTTGCGCGCCCGATCGGCTGGGCCCGTCATCGCCGTCAACGTGTCGTCGCGCGAAGCGCTGTCGGTCGACGCGTCGCTCGGTGAGGTCACGTCGCCGTTCGACTTCGTGCGCCGCGCGGCCCGTCCGGGTCACGACGCCGGGTTCCCGAGCATCGTCCGCATCCTCTACCGCACCGCGATCGTCGCGAGCATCGCCGAGGGTGAGCGTGCCGCCGCCCGCGCCGATCTGCTGATCGCACCGCCGCTCGATCCGTTCGCGCTCACCGACTACCGCCAGGTCGACACCCTCGTGCGCATCGGTTACGAGTCCGCGCGAACGACGCTGCGCGACTCGCCCGAGGTCGTTGACGCGCTGCGCGTGGGTCGCATCCCCTGAGCCATCCTGATGCCCTTCGGTCCCGACGATCTCATCCTCAGTCAGTACAGCCTCCGCGACGTCGACTTCGACGAGCGTGTCGGCGTGGCTGCTGACGCGGGCTTTGCCGCGCATCGGTCTGGCGGCGGTGGAGTTCCTCCGGTTGCGTCGACGAAGGGTGGACCGACGCTGCCTCGTGCAGACGCGGACCGCCGCGGCCTCGTCGTCGACGAGATCGAAGCGCTGCGTCTCGACGGAAGTCGCCGTCACGAAGACGTGATGTGGCAGATGGCCGACTGTTCGGTGCGAGCCACGTGCATGTGCTCGGGTCCGTACTCCGGTGATCTCGCGCGGGGTCGACGAGCTCGGGCGGATCGTGGATGCCGCGGCGTGCACACGGGTTGCGAGTCGCGATCGAGTTCTTCCCGCCGACGAACGTGCCCGACGTGCCCACCGCGATGGAGATGGTGAACGCCGCCGGAACGCGACGTCGGCCTCTGCGTCGACACGTGGCACCACTTTCGGGGTGCCCGCGATTGGGTCGTCGCTCGGCACGCTCGCCGCCGATCAGGTCGTCTCGATCCAGATCAACGACGGTGCGTCCGAACCGAGGTCGAGCCGACTACCTCGAGGACACGCTCTCGCACCGACTGCTCCTGGCGATGGGTGCGTTCGACCTCGTTCGCTTCGTCCGCACGCTTGACTCCATCGGCGTCGTCCGTCCGTACTCCGTCGAGGTCATGAGCACGACTCCTGCGGCACCGATCCGGCTGCATTGGCCTGCTGATGGCCGACCGCACGCGAGGGTGCTCGGCGAAGCTCGCAACCGGGCGGCGGGCTGATGCGAGACTGCGGCCATGGACATCGAGCGAGTCGGCGTCGTCGGATGTGGGCTGATGGGATCGGGCATCGCGGAGGTATGCGCGCGGGCCGGTCTCGACGTCGTGATCCGAGAGGCGACGCCGGAAGCCGCCGAAGCCGGCCTGGCGCGGATCACCGGCTCGCTCGACCGCGCGACCCGTGGCGGCAAGCTCTCCGAGGCCGACCGCGACGCGACCCTCGCCCGCATGCGGATGACGACCGACTACGGCGAGCTCGCCGACCGTCAGCTCGTCGTCGAAGCGGTGGTCGAGTCCGAGGAGCTGAAGGCCGAGGTGTTCGGCTTGCTCGACAAGGTGGTCGAGGCCGACGACGCCGTGCTCGCATCGAACACCTCCTCGATCCCGATCATGAAGCTCGGGATGGCGACGCGGCGGCCCGAGGCCGTCGTCGGCATCCACTTCTTCAACCCGGTGCCGGTCCTCAAGCTGGTCGAGGTCGTGACGTCGCTGCTGACCGCGCCCGAGACGACGGAGCGGGCCGAGACGTTCGCGTCAGAGCAGCTCGACAAGCGAGTGATCCGCTCTCAGGACCGAGCCGGCTTCATCGTGAACGCGCTCCTGATTCCGTACCTGCTCTCGGCGATCCGCATGCTCGAGTCCGGGTTCGCGACGGCTGAGGACATCGACACCGGCATGGTCGAGGGCTGCGCGCATCCGATGGGCCCGCTGCACCTCGCCGACCTCATCGGCCTCGACACCACGATGGCCGTCGCCGACTCGCTGTACGCGGAGTTCAAGGAGCCGCTGTACGCGTCGCCACCGCTGCTGTCTCGAATGGTCGAGGCCGGTCTGCTCGGTCGCAAAGCCGGGCGTGGCTTCTACGACTACAGCCGCCGATGAGCCAGCGCGTGCTCGTCGCGAAGGTCGGCCTCGACGGCCACGACCGCGGAGTGAAGGTCGTCGCGCGCATCCTCCGCGATGCGGGCTACGAGGTCATCTACACCGGGCTGTTTCAGACTCCTGAGACTGTCGCGGCGGCAGCGATCGACGAAGACGTCGACGCGGTCGGGCTCTCGATGCTCTCGGGCGCGCACATGACGCTCGTGCCGAAGGTCGTCGACAAGCTGCGTGAAGCCGGCGTCGACGTGCCGGTGATCGTGGGCGGCATCATCCCGGCGAACGACGTGCAGAAGCTCATGGACGCGGGCGTCGCCGCGGTGCTCACGCCCGGCGCGACCGCCGACGAGATCAACGAGACGATGAAGCGAGTCATCCCCGCCTGACCCGACCGTGGCCGCCGCCTTCTTGTCGAGATTGATGATTGGGGGACGTCATGCCGCCCCCGATTCATCAATCTCTCGGGCGAGACGGGCGGAGGCGTGCTCGATCAAGGTGCGGGTGCTGTCTGCGAGGTACTCGTCTGACATTGCGCTGGTGAAGGTGAACGGCATCCATTGGAGAAGGACGAGCTCGTCGCGCCGGATGTGGTCGACGTCGAACGCGGATCGAACCTTCCCGTGGTACTCCCACGAATCCACCTCGATGGCGATCTTGAGCTCCGGATAGGCGAGGTCGATGCGTACCTGGCGCCCACCGAGGTGCATGCGGTGCTGCTGCTTGGGGAGCGGGAGCCCCGCCTTCGCGATCGCCCGAAGCGCGCGGGTCTCGAGGTCGCTATCCCCGGGGTCGTAGCCCGCCCACCGCTCGGCGAGCACGTCGTGCATCGCGCGAAGCGAACGGCCAGGACCTGGATGGAGACGGCTGACGCAGCGCCGCACGTCATCGAGCGTGCACAGGCGTCGCCGCAGCAGGTCGTCGAGCGCCTTGCCGAGATCGTCGTGGCGGAAGCTGCCGGCGATGTCGGTCAGCGCCCGAGACGGAGTGACCGTCGGGATCCCGGCCCGGATGGTCACGTCGGCGTCGAAGAGCTCTCGCGAGCGGTGGCCATCGACCCCATCGAGCGTGACCCGGCGGTCGAGTGCGGTGACGACTTCGATCGAACCTGGCTGCTCGACCCTCCGCGTCGCGCAGAGGAATGCAGCGGTGCGGTGTGACGCGAAGGCGCCCTCCCCCGCGGACAGCAGCACGGCGAGCACCGCTTGCTCCCACGACTGAGCAGCGCCCGCGACGGCATACACGCTGGGACGGATCTCGACCCAGATCCTCTGCTGCAACAGTGCCTTGATCTGCGCGTCGGTGAATCCGGAGGCGAGGGCCTGTGCTCGAGTGATGAGGCTGCGCTGTCGTCGCGTCAGCCGGTTGACCTTCCGCATGTCCGCCGTCATGGGCCAGAGCCTGGCAGGGGGGTGTGACATTCCCGCCGCTCGCGCCCGCCTGCGGGGAGATTGATGAATTGGGGACCGAATGCGGTCCTCCAATCATCAATCTCGAGCGGAGGGTCGAGCAGTGGGGTCAGTCGTGGGCGCCGGCGCCGGTGCCGCGGACGGTGTTGCGCCCCGACTCCTTTGCTCGGTACATGCTCGCGTCGGCTCGTGCGAGCAGCGCCTCGTAGTCCATGCCGTCGTCGGGGGCGACCGCGACGCCGACGCTCGCGGTGACGAGGGTGGGCTGGCCGTCGACCTCGATCGGAGTGCGCAGTCGCTCGAGCACCTTGCCCGCGACCGCGTACGCGTTGCCAGGACCCGAGAGATCGGGCAGGAGCACGACGAACTCGTCGCCGCCGAGCCGCCCGACGGTGTCACCCGCGCGCACTGACCCGGCGAGCCGGTGCGCGACCTCGCGCAGCACCGCGTCGCCCGCAGCGTGTCCGTGTTCGTCGTTCACCGACTTGAATCGGTCGAGGTCGACGAACAGCAGACCAGTGCGCCGGCCCGGGTGGCGGCTGAGGCTCGCGAGCGCCCGTTCGGCGCGGTCGCGCACGAGCGAGGCATTGGGGAGGTCGGTCAGCGGGTCGTGCAGCGCCTGATGGCGCACCTGCTCGAGGAGCTCGGCGCGCTCGAGGGCGATGCCCGCTTGGTCGGCCACGCCGGCGAGCGCATCCGACGAGCCGGGGATCGTTCGAGCCGTCACGGCCCTGCGTCGATCCAGCCGGCGAGCAGGACGCCCATGATGCGGTCGCTCGTGATGATCGGGGCGAGCGACCGCGCTGTGCAGACCAGCCGCGTGGAGCAGGCGCCGCCCGTGCGTCTTCGCGCTGTCGAGGCCGATCCGGCGCGGCTCGCCGAGACGCAGCACCTCCGCGATCTCGGGGTTGTCGATGCACGCGCAGACGGAACGGCCTTGCGCGTCGCGCGCCACCCGCCCAGCCGTGTGTGGCTCGCAACGTGAACGTCGAGGCGGACGCGTCGGCTGAGAACACCGCGGCCCGATCGGCCGCCGCCACCGTCGTCACCGCGACCGAGACCTGGTCGGCGACCTGCGGCACCTCTCTCGCCGCCGCCAGCGAGCGCGACAGCTCGAGCAGCTCGACGAGATGTCGGCGCTGCTCGCGCACTTCGTCGAGCGCGGTTGCGGCATCGAGCGCAGCGGCCGCGTGGCGTGCGTACACGGCGAGCATCCGGCGCTCGTCAGCGAGGAATCCGTGAGCCTCGGGATAGCGAGCCGCGAGCCGTCCGTACCGGCGACGCGACGACACGACGTCCACGACGAGCAGCTGCGGGTCGTCGTCGGGCGTCATCCGAGCGGTGAGCAGTGGCACGAGCTGCGCGACCTCGTCGTCGGTGAGGCCGACGTGATGGACGCGCAACGGATCGATGTCGGTGGGGCGCACCGCGAGCACGAACTGGGGCGCGTGCGCGGCGACCGCGGCTCGCTCGGTGATGCGAGACAGGACAGTGTCGACATCGTCATCCGAGACGAGATCGGCCGCGGTCGACAGCACCTGGTCGAAGGTCGCGTCGAGGTCGGCGAGCTGTGCGGCGAGCACTGACGCCTTGCGGCGGCGGCCGCGCTGAGCGGGCGCCTTCCCGACCCAGCTGACCTCGTAGATGCATCGACGGTCGCCTTCGGCCTGGCATCCGTACTGCACGACAGTCGACCTCGGCAGACCGAAGAGCGGACCGATCTGCGACAGCAGCCCGATGTTGTACTGGCAGTCGGCGCGATGGGGCTCGACGGTGGGGAGGACGTGGTAGGCGATGAGCGCGCGGGACCGCTCGATCTCGAGCGCTTCCATGATCGCGACGCTCGAGAACTTCCCCGTCACCCTCGGAAGGTTGCGCAGCACCATCGAGGGCGACCCGAGGCTGCGGAGCAGCGCCCTGGTCGATGCGCCGACGCCGAGGGCGAGCGATGCCTCACCGACATGGCGAGCGACGACTGGGTCGTCGAGCACCACCGCCGCCGCCTCGAAGAGGGCGATCTTCTGCGCATAGGTGCTCCAGGTGCCCTCGTCGCAGACCTGCCGCTCGGTGCGCTGCTCGCCCGCGAGCTGCAGCAAGCGCCGGACCCCCCGGTCGCCCGCGCGCGTCCGGACGTACTCCACGATGAGTCGCATCGTGGCGCCGGAGGTCTGGCGTTCGAGATCGGTCGTGACGTCACTCACGGCAGCGCTGCCCGTCTTGGCTGAACGTTATGAAGCGTGTTGGCCGAGGCTACACAGCCGTCCCGAGCGCTCCTCCTCGGCATCCGATAGAAAGCGCGCGTGGACCTCGGCCTGATGATGTTTCCCACTGACTATTCGATCGGCCCGGCGCAGCTGGCGTCTGAAGCGGAAAGTCGGGGCTACCACTCCCTCTGGTTTCCGGAGCACACCCACATCCCGGTCGGCCGGCGCACTCCGTGGCCCGGCGGCGGCGAGCTGCCCCAGGAGTACAGCCACACCCTCGACCCGTTCGTCGCGCTCGGAGTCGCCGCAGCGGTCACCGAGCGACTGAAGCTCGGCACCGGCATCTGCCTCGTCGCGCAACACGATCCGATCGTCCTCGCGAAGCAGGTGGCGACGCTCGACCACATCTCCGGTGGTCGATTCGTCTTCGGCATCGGCGTCGGGTGGAACGAGGACGAGATGGAGGATCACGGCGTCGACCCGAAGCGTCGTCGCTCGGTGGTGCGCGAGAAGGTCCTCGCGATGAAGGCGCTCTGGACGCAGGACGAAGCCTCGTTCGACGGTGAGTTCGTGCGCTTCCCGCCGAGCTGGTCGTGGCCGAAGCCGGTGCAGAAGCCGCACCCGCTCATCCTCATGGGCGGAGTGGGAGGACCGCTCACGTTCCGCCACGTGATCGAGTACTGCGACGGGTGGATGCCGATCTCAGGTCGCGCCGACATCGTGCACCGGATCGGTGAGCTCCGCGCAGCATCGGAGGCGGCCGGGCGCGACCCGGCGACGATCCGTCTGCAGGTGTTCGGCGGACGCCCTGACGCCGAGGTGCTCGACCACTATCAGGAGGCCGGAGCGGAGAGCGTCATCCTCTCGCTGCCACCGGTGAGTGCCGACAAAGTGCTCGCCGTGCTCGACCGCTACGACTCGCTGATCGAGCGTTACCGCTGAAGCCAGTCGCCCCGTTCGGGGTGCGAGTCGAGCAGCTGGGTGATCACCGCGGCGATCGGGCTGCGCTCGGACCGCGTCAACGTCACGTGCGCGAACAGTCGGGTGCCCGCGCAGCGCGTCGATCACCGACACCACGCCGTCGTGCCGGCCCACCCTCAGGTTGTCGCGCTGGGCGACGTCGTGGGTGAGCACGACCCGGCTGCCCTCGCCGAGCCGGCTGAGCGCGGTGAGCAGCACGCCGCGCTCGAGGTTCTGTGCCTCGTCGATGACCACGAAGCTGTCGGTGAGGCTGCGCCCTCGGATGTGCGTGAGCGGCAGCACCTCGAGCAGGTTCCGCGGCGAACACCTCTTCGATGACCTCGGGCCCGACGATCGACTCGAGCGCGTCGCCGACGGCGGCGGCCCATGGCGCCATCTTCTCGGTCTCGGAGCCCGGCAGGAACCCGAGCTCTTGGCCGCCTACCGCGAAGAGCGGACGGAACACGAGCACGCGCTTGTGGGTGCGCTGCTCGAGCACGGCGTCGAGTCCGGCCGCGAGCGCGAGGACGCTCTTGCCCGTGCCAGCGTTGCCGCCGAGGCTGACGATCCCGATCGAGGAGTCCGCGAGCACGTCGATCGCGACTGCGCTGCTCGGCGCTGCGGCCCCGCACGTCGAACAGTGCCCGCTCGCCGCGCACCAGGTGCACACGCTTGTCGTCGTGCACGCGTCCGAGCGCGGACTGTGACCCCGAGGTGAGCGCCACGCCGGTGTTGCACGGCAACTCGCGCGCGATGGCGAAGTCGACCACTCGCTCCGCATAGAGCTGGTCGATGCTCTCGCTGTCGACGTCGAGCTCGACGAAGCCGGTCCACGTCGCGTCGCTCGCGAGCTCGTTGCGGTACTCCTCGGCGTCGAGACCGACGATGCTCGCCTTCAACCGGAGCGGCAGGTCCTTCGTGACCACGACGACGCGGTGGGCCTCGTTGGCGAGGTTCTTCGCCACGGCGAGGATGCGATGGTCGTTGTTCTCGCCGATCAACGCGGCGGGCAGGCCGGTTGCGTCCATGTGGTTGATCTCGACGCGCAACGTGCCACCGAGCGGTGTGATCGGCATCGGTCGCACGAGCGAGCCGAACTGCGCCCTGAGGTCCTCGAGCATGCGCAGGCTGCGGCGTGCGGCCCAGCCGAGGTCGGGATGATCACGCTTGGACTCGAGCTCGGCGATGACGACGAGCGGAAGCACCACTTCGTGCTCGTCGAACCGGAAGACCGAGGCCGGGTCCGCGAGGAGCACCGACGTGTCGAGCACGTAGGTGCAGGCCCTTGGGCTCTGCGTGCTGAGGAGGTCGGTCACGAGGTGGGCTGGCGTCGTGGGGTCGTGCCCGCATTGAACCGAGCCGTTGCCTCGGGAGTGGGGGATGGGCCGTGACCTGCGCCGACGCTGTCCGTGGCGGCGCAGTGCGCCGCCGGGCTGCGCGACAGAACCGATTGCCGAGCGCAGCAAGCCGAGCTGGCCGAAGCTTGCGGAGGCCGGCGAGGAAATTAGAGGCGACCGGCCTCGATGATGCGACGAAGGAAGGTCTGCAGGCGAGGTGTCTCGGGTTGGCTGAAGATCTGCTCGGGCGGACCCTCCTCCGCGACCACACCGTCGGCGAGGAAGCACACGCGGCTCGCGACCTCGCGGGCGAAGCCCATCTCGTGGGTCGCGAGCACCATCGTCAGCCCGTCCTCCTTGAGGTCGCGGACGATGTTGAGCACCTCGGCGACGAGCTCGGGATCGAGCGCGCTGGTGATCTCGTCGAGCAACAGCACCCGCGGCTGCATCGCGAGCGCCCGCACGATCGCCACGCGCTGCTGCTGGCCTCCGGAGAGGCGGTCGGGATACTCGTCCTTCTTGTCGACGAGCCCGATGCGCTCGAGGAGGAGCATCGCGCCTGCCTCGGCGTAGTTCTTCGGCTGTCCGAGGACGCGCATCGGGGCGAGTGTGATGTTCTTGAGCACGGTCATGTGCGGGAAGAGGTTGAAGCTCTGGAAGACGATGCCGACCTCGCGGCGCACCTCGTCTACGTCGACGCCGATGTCGGTGATGCGGTCACCGTTGATCGTGATCGACCCGCCGTCGACGCTCTCGAGGAGGTTGATGCAGCGGAGCAGCGTGGACTTGCCCGATCCGGACGCCCCGATGAGGCATACGACCTCGTGCTCGTTGACCGTCATGTCGATGCCGCGCAGCACCCAGTTGTCGCCGAACCGCTTCTCGAGCTTCTCGATCTCGAGGTACGCGGTCATCCGTTCGCCCGCATCTTCTGCTGGTCTCGTCGGACGAGGTGGTCGGTGACGACGGCGAGGGGGATGGTGATGACGATGTACGCGATCGCGACGCCCGTGACCGCGGAGAGGTTGAACCGGTTCGACGCGACGATGCGGGCTCGGTTGAACGCGTCGAGCACGCCGACGAACCCGACGAGCGCGGTGTCCTTCTGGAGCCCGATGAAGTCGTTGAGCAGCGGAGGGATGATGCGTCGCACCGCCTGCGGCACGACGACGAAGCGCATGGTCTCGGTGTACGAGAGGCCGAGCGAGCGGGCGCCCGCAGTCTGGCTCCAGTGGATGCTCTCGATGCCGGAGCGGTACACCTCGGCGACGTACGCGCCGTAGACGAGCACGAGGGCGAGCACGGCCAGCCAGAACACGGGTGCGGTCTTCACGACCGGCAGGCCGGTCAGGGGCAGCCCGAACACGATCATGTAGATGACGATCACGGCGGGAAGCGCCCGGAAGAGGTCGATGTACGCGACAGCGAGGAAGCGAAGTGGCGTCGCCGCACGACCAGGCAGCCCGCGGAGGATCGCGATGAACAGCGCCCAGAACAGCACGACGACCTCGGCGACCATGAAGAGCTTGATGTTGAGCCAGAAGCCCTTGCGGATCCCCGGCCAGCTCTCGCTGATCACGTCCCAGTTGAGGAAGACCCTGTGGAGCGCGCCGCCGTTCAGGAAGATGCTGAGCACCCCGAACAGGAGGAACCAGACGGTCAGCCCGATGCCGATCGTCATCCAGAACCACTGGCGAGCCAGCTCGCCCTGGACCCTGGCGTCGCGGGTGCTCTTCTCGCGGACGTGCCGCCGGGCTTTGACCCCGTGCACGATGCCGGGGATCGCGGTGGGGAAGAAGAGCACTGCCGACAGCACGCAAGGCAGCAGGTAGGTGCGCACATGCGGCGCTGCGCGCGGGCAACGTCGTGCTGGTCCCTTCGGTCGACCTTGGCGGGAACGCTGGTCAGGGTCGCGCTCCTCAGCCCGTCGCGCGCGGCTACGGGGTGATGTAGGGGATCTTGGACGGGTCGCCCTTGAACACCGGGACGAGCCACTTCTCCTGGAGCTTCTGCAGCGTTCCGTCCGATGCGTAGCCGGAGATGATCTTGTCGAGGGCCGCGCTGTTGGTCGACCCCTTCTGGTAGATCGCGCCGTACTCCTCGCCGGTCTTGAACTGCGCGACGACTTCTTGCGCGCCGTTGCTCTGGGCGGACTGTCCGAGGATGATCGAGGTGTCGAGCAGCACGGCGTCGATCTGCTTGGCCTGCAGCGCCGTGAACATCGAGGGCGTGTCCTGGAACACCGCCGGCTCGCTCGTGGGCTTGATCACGTCGGTCAGGTAGGTCTGACCCGTCGTGCTCGCCTGCACGCCCCACTTCGCCTTCCTGGCCTCGTCGATGTTCGAGATAGTCGTGCCCTTGTTGACGAGCACGCCCTGGTCGGAGCTGAAGTACGGCGTCGAGAAGTCGACGACCTTGGCCCGCTCGTCGGTGATCGTGACCTGCGAGAGCGCGAGGTCGAAGCCGGCGGTCTGCCCGGCGACCAGCGCGTCGAACGACACGTTCACGACCTTCACCTTGTCGAGGCCGAGGCTCGTGGCGATGTCGGCCGCCATGCAGTACTCGAAGCCCGCCGTTGATGCTGCTCGGGGTCGTTGCCGTTCCAGAACCCGGGTGCCGGCAGGTTCGTCGCCACCGTGAGCTCGCCGTCGGTCGTCAGCTTCACGTCACCGAGCGAGCCCTTCGCGACCGTGATGTCGCAGTCGCCGAAGTTGCCGCTGCTGCCACCGCCGGTGCCGCTGCTGCTACTACCACTGTCGTCACCGCATGCGGCGGCCGCGAACACGAGGACGAAGGCCAGCAGGCCTGCTGCGAGCTTGCGCACTTGAGAGCTCTCCTGAGGGTCGAATGAACCCCAGGGAGCATAGACGTGAACCCGAGCCGTCCTGACGACGTCAGCCTCTACGGCTCGAGCAACACGATGTGCAACGCGGTGGGGCCGTGCACGCCGAGCGTGATGATCTGCTCGATGTCACCGGAACGGCTCGGGCCCGTGATGAGCACGAGGTTGCTCGGGAGCCGTCCGGGTGCGCCGAGCGTGCGCAGCACCGCGCTCGTCGACGGCACGAGCCGCGAGGCCGGGAGCACGCAGAGATGCACGGGAGGCAAGAGGCTCGCCGTGCGGCCGCCGGCGACCGCGGACTCCTGCACGACGGTGCCGGTCGTCGCCAGCCCGTAGGTCGCGCTGGTCACCCCGAGATCGGCACGGGCCGCCGCGTCGATCGACAGCGGCTCGACCTCGACGGCGAGGGCCCGGAGCTCGTCCGCAACAGCCGCTACTTCGGGCTCGATCGACACGACGGCGCGGCGGACCGAGTAGCGCTCGACGAGCTCGGCGACGAGCTCGGGTGGCACCTGGTCACCGTGCACGCGATGCACCTCCGCGCTCACCGACTTCGCCGCCCGCTCGAAGGAGCCGGGCAGATCGTCGGGGTCGAGGAGACGCGACCGCGCCTCGGGCACGGTCGGCGGCATCGGCGGCATCGGGTGCGCCGGGTTCGGAGGGACCGGCGTGGCGAGCCGGCGCTTGACACGCGCGAGGAAGACCCGCTGGTCCATCAGATCTCTCCCGCGCGCCAGCGCTCGTGGAACGTGCGCTTCGCGGGCATCGGCGCCTCACGCCCCGACGTCCACCGAGACAGGCCGGGCGCGCGGTCGGCGAACCGTCCGAGGCCACGGCCCGTGCTGGCCACCTTGATCGACGCCCGGAAGGACTTCGGATGCGACCAGGCCGCGGCCCAGGCCCTCCACGCCGCGCGCTCCGAGAGCGTCGCGTTCGCAGACCGCCGTCGTCGGAGCGCGAGCAACAGGTCTTGGAGCGGGATGCTCACCGGGCATGCGTCCATGCACGCACCGCACAGCGTCGACGCGTTCGAGAGCTCGGCTGCCTCCTCGTGCTGGCTCGCCAGCAGCGGCGTGAGCACCGCGCCGACTGGTCCGCTGTACACCCATCCGTAGGCGTGTCCGCCGATCTGGCGGTACACGGGGCACACGTTCAGGCAGGCGCCGCAGCGGATGCACGACAGGATCTCCTGCAGCTCGGTGCCGACGATGTCGCTGCGACCGTTGTCGAGGATCACGACGTGCATCTCGTCGGGGCCGTCCGCCTCACCCTCACGCCGCGGACCCGTGATGATGCTCGTGTACGACGAGAGGTGCTGCCCCGACGCGGAGCGCGCGAGCAGGTTGATGAAGAGATCGAGCTGCTGCCAATCCGCGACGAGCCGCTCCATGCCCATCACCGCGATGTGCACGCGGGGCACCGACGTGCAGAGCCGCCCATTTCCTTCGTTCGTCACGAGCACGACCGACCCCGTCTCGGCCACGCCGAAGTTGCAGCCCGAGATGCCGAGGTCGGCGCGCAAGAACTCGGCGCGGAGCTGCTCACGCGCGAACGCCGCCAACGGCGCCGGCGCGGCTTCGAGCAGGCGGTCGTCGTCGACCTCGGCCTGCAGGATCTCGGCGACCTGGTAGCGGTCGAGGTGGACCGCCGGAGCGATGATGTGGCTCGGCTTGTGGTGCGCGAGCTGGATGATCCACTCGCCGAGGTCGGTCTCGACGACGTGGCATCCCAACGCCTCGAGGGCCTCGTTGAGGTCGGTCTCCTCGGTCGCCATCGACTTCGACTTCACGACGGTGCGCGCACCGATGCGCTCCGCGACCGACGCGATGTACTGGTTGGCCTCGGCGCCGTCACTCGCCCAGAACACGTGGCCGCCGCGGGCGGTGAGGTTGTCGGCGAACTGCTCGAGGAGCTCGGGCAGGTGCGAGATCACGTCGGCCTTGATCGCTCGCGCCGCGCCGCGCAGCCCGTCGGCGTCTTCCAGCGTGTCGAGCGCAGCCGTGCGGTGGTCGCCGAAGCGCGCGGTCGCCCGGGCAAGTGCCCCGCGCAGACGTACGTTCGTCGTCGCTTCGGCGGTGCGCTCGCGAAGCGTGGTGCCGAAGAGCGTGTGGCCGGTCCCCCCGTGGTCCGTCCCCCCGTGGTCCGTCCCCCCGTGGTCCGTCATGGCGCTTTGCCCTCGAGCGCAGCAGCGAGCAGCTGTGCGATGTGGCGGGTCTGAATGGGGCTGCCCTCGTGCGCGGCGCGTCCCCGCAGGTGCATCAGGCACGAGCTGTCGGCGCTGACGACCACGTCGGGCTGCACATCGGCGAGCGACGCCAGCTTGTCGTCCGCCATGGTCACCGAGACCTCGGGCAGCTTCATGCTGAAGAGCCCGCCAAAGCCGCAGCACCGCTCGGATGCCTTCCAGTCCACCGTCGTGCAGCCCTCGACCTCGTCGAGCAGCTCGAGCGGCTGATCGTGCCCGTGCAGCTCGCGGAGGAGATGACACGAGTGGTGGTACGCGACGCGGCATTCCTCGGGCAGCTTCATCGCGGGCAGCTCGCAGTCGGCGAGCAGCTCGGTGAGCTCCTTCGTGCGAGCACCGACAGCGCGTGCTCGATCGGCGGCCGCGTGGTCACCCACGACCTCGAACAGCTCGGGCCAGAAGACGCGGATCATCGTTGCGCACGAGCCCGCGGGCACTGCGATGACGTCGTCGCCAGTCGCATCGAGCGCGTCGAGAGTCGCGCGCGCGACCTTCGCCGCCTCGTCCGCGAAGCCTGCGTTCCAGGCGGGCTGCCCGCAGCAGGTCTGACCCTCCGGGCATTGCACCTCGCACCCGGCCGCGCGCAGCACCTTCACGACGTCAGCGCCGGTATCGGGCTCGAACAGGTCGATGAGGCAAGTGACGAGCAGCGACACGCGCACGGAGCCGACGCTATCCCGCTACGCAGGATCGGGCGGCAGGCCGACGACTCCCGCTTCGCGCTCGACACCGAACGTGTTGAGCGCGTACGAGACGAGTGTGTACTGACCGACCGCGAAGACCGCGTCCATCAGCTGCTGGATGCTGTAGCGCTCCGCGAGCACTGCCCACGTCGCGTCGCTGACGTTCGCCTGCTCGTGGAGCTCGTCGGCGAAGCGCAGCAGGGCGGCGTCGAACGGGTCCCAACCGGGGGCGTCGGGCCCGGCCGGGATGCGATCGATCTCCTCTTGGCTGATCCCGCTGCGGAGGGCGATCGCGACGTGCTGGCCCCACTCGTACGGCGCACGGCATCTCCACCCCGCGCGCAAGATCAGGAGCTCGCGATCGCGCGGGCTCAGGGTGCTCTTCGAGAGCACGTGGTTCGCGAACACCACCCACCGCTTCATGAGCTTGGGGTGGTTGGCGAGCGTGGCGAAGATGTTGAGCGGCGCGCCATCGGGAGCGGACATGCCGCCGGCGGCGAGTGGCCGCACCTCTTCGTCCCATTGGTCGAGCGGCAGCGGTGCGATGCGAGGCATGCGCCATGATGCCCTGATGCCGGCGAAGCGTGCCCAAGCGCCCGCGAGGGATGGCACGCCCTGTCCGTTCTGCGCCATCGTCGCGGGCACAGAGCCCGCGCAGGTCGTGCTCGACGACGACGTCGCGATCGGCTTCCTCGACCAGCGTCCCGTGTTCCCGGGGCATGTACTCGTCGTGCCGCGCGTCCACGTCGAGACGTTCCTCGACCTTCCGCCCGATGATGTGGGGCCGCTGATGCAGCGCGTCCAGCGCGTCGCCGCCGCCGTCGAGCACGAACTCGGAGCGGACGGTTCGTTCGTCGCCATGAACAACCGGGTGAGCCAGAGCGTGCCGCACCTGCACGTGCACGTCGTGCCTCGCCATCGAGGCGACGGGCTGCGCGGGTTCTTCTGGCCGCGGCGGAAATATCAGCCGGGCGAAGCGGACGAAGTCGCCGAGAAGCTGCGGGCTGCGCTCAGGTCTCCGGGTTGAGATCGAGGCCGAAGTCGGCGCGGCATGCGTCGAGGCCCTCGATGCAGATGTCGTCGCGGCGCCGGGCTTCCCACGTCGAGCGAGGCAGGCGGAGGTGCACGAGCCGGTCGCCCCGTCCCTGCCGCACGCCGACGTGCTCGCCGTTCGGCTCGTAGCCCATCGCCGCGCTCACGCCGAGGCTCGGCTTGTTGTCCTCCCACGCGCCGCTCTGGGCGACCTCCGCGCCAAGCCCCTCGAACGCGAAGTGCAGCACCGCGGCGCGCATCTCCTTGCCGATGCCCAGACCTTGGAAGCGCAGGCCGAGCCACGACCCCGTCTCGACGGTCTTCGTCAGCGCGAAGTCGCTGGCGGAGATCCCCTGCATGCCAGCGACCTCACCGGCGACCACGGTGACGAGTGACAGATGCCACGCCTCGGGCTTCCAGTCGGCCCGGATCCGCCAGTTGAACTGGAGCGTGGATCGGGCCGCGGCCTCGGGACCGCCCGCGGTCCACGGGATCGAGAAGGGCATGTAGTCCGGATCGTGCACCCCATCGGCGGCAAGGCTCGCCAGCGCGAACAGCTCGTCGTCGGTCGGCGGGCGCAGCTCGAGACGAGGCGTCCTGATTCGCAGGTCGAAGAGCGGCCAGTAGGGGGAGCCCACCGTCACAGTGTCCGATCCGGCGTGGCCGTTCTCAAACGATTTGCCTGAACCGTTCCGGTCGCGCGTCCGTAGCCTCGTTGTGATGGCTCGGACCCCACTCGTGCTCGCCGATGAGGCTGCGGTCGCGTCGGCCTATCGCGCGCACGGGCCCGAGCTCTACCGCGCCGCGGTGCGGTCGCTGGGTGACGCGCCGCTCGCCGAAGAAGCGGTGCAAGAGGTGTTCGTGCGGGCGTGGCGCGCGGCCGATCGCTACGACCCGCTGCTCGCCTCGCTGCGGACGTGGCTGTTCGCGATCCTCCGGAACGTCGTCGTCGACCTGGCGAGGGCGCGGGCGGTGCGGCCGGCGCTGGCTCCCGAGCAGACGGTCGAGCGAGAGGCCGCCGACACCACCGACGAGTTCGACCGCGCGCTGGCCTCGTGGCAGGTCGAAGAGGCATTGCTGCATGTGAGCGACGAGCACCGGCTTGCGCTCGTCGAAGTGCACGTACGAGGGCGCGCGTACCACGAAGTCGCGGAAGATCTGGGGGTGCCGGTCGGCACGATCAAGAGTCGGGTGTACTACGGGCTCAAGGCCCTGCGTCTCGCGCTCGAAGAGCTGGGGTGGGTGGACGATGAGTGACGCGTGCCGCGAATGGAGGGGAGAGCTCGCCGCGACGGCGGCCGGCCGTCCCGATCCCGACAAGCACCCCGCGCTGGTGGCCCATCTCGACGGGTGCGTGCATTGCCGTGAGGAGCTCGCCGAGCTCGAGCGGGTCGCGGCGACCCTGCGGCTCGTCGATCCCGACCGTCTTTCGAACCCGCCCCATCCCCCGGCCACCCTTGCCAACGACGTGGTGACCGCGGTCGCCTCGGTACGGCGTGAGCCTGTCCAGCGCTCGCGGTGGCGCAACGTGGCTGTTGGCGTCCTCGCTGCGGCCGCGGCCTTCTTGGTGATGATCGGGATCGTCGCGGTCGCGACGCACTCGAGCGGGCCCGACGCCCAGCACGTCGCGTTCGCGCAGGCTCCGCCCGGTGTCGAGGCATCAGCCGACCTCACGCCGACGGAGTGGGGCACGCAGGTGGCGCTCGACGTCGACGGCCTCGCCCACGACGGCGACGTCTACTGGCTCTGGCTGAGCACCGCCGACGGCCAGCGCGTCGCCGCGGGCACGTTCAGCGGCGACGGCACGGTGCACATGGCGGCAGCGCTGCCGCTCGGCAAGGCGGCCCGCATCTGGGTGACCGACGGCAACAACGCCGTCGTCCTCGACGCGCAGCTGCACTGACCCGCGCCAGCCCGAGCAGGCACAGCCCCCAGCCGGCACACCCTCGCCCGGTATCCTCGCCTGGGAGCCGGCGGACACTTCTTCGACACCACTCGGCCGGCGGGCGAGGCGAGCATGGCGCGGTTCGGCGACTACTTGTTGGTGCGACGGCTGGGGGAGGGATCGCACGGCCGCTCGTTCCTCGCCGAGCCTCCGCTGCGCCTCGGTGTGAGCGACGAGTACGTCGTGGTCAAGGTGCTTCACCGCGACGTGAACGAGGACGACTTCTCGCGTGCCGCGCACCACCTCGCCGCCGTGGCATCGGTGATGTCGCCCTACCTCGCGCGTCCACTCGACGTCGTGCGCGTCGATCGGTCGATGGGGATCGTCTCCGAGCATGTCGCGGGCGGCTCGCTCGACGCACCCGCGAAGCCGATCTCGAGGCGCGAGGTGATGCAGGCGGTCGCAGACGCTGCGCTCGGGGCGCATGCGCTGCACGAGGTCGGCATCGCGCACGCGAACATCACCCCCTCGAACATCTTGCTCGGCACGCGGTGCGCGAAGCTCGCCGATCCCTCGCTCCTCGCAGTGCTCGACCCGGGTCGTACGACCGCCGGCACCCGTGCCGGCGACTCCGTCGACCTGACCGATCCGTCGATCCTCCTCGGAGCGTCGCCGTCGCGTGCGTCCGATGTGTGGTCGCTCGGCGCGACGCTGCACCGGTTGCTCACCGGCCAGTCGCTCTTCGGTGTCGTGCCCGACGTCGGTGAGACCGAGGCGCTTCGGCACGTCATCGTCGCGCCGGCGCGACTCGGCGGATCGCTTTCTCCCTCCGAGGCCCGTGTCATCGCCGAGTGCGTCGCCGAAGATCCGGTCGAACGCCCCCTCACCGCCGAGGCGCTCGCGACGCGATTGCGCTCGCTGCTGCTGGCGGCCTGATCCATGGCCGTGCCCGCCGTTCGCCTCGACGACCTGCAGCTCACCGTGGTGCCCGGTGAGGGGCTCGTCGCGCGCTTCGGCGAGGTCGCGTTGCTCGCGCTGTCGGGTGGCAGTGGCGCCGCGATCGACCAGCTGCTCGCCACCTGTCGCGCCCTTGGGCATGCACGCATCGACGAGCCCGGTGCGATCCTCGTCGACCAGCTCGACGCGCTCCTCGGCGAACGCATGCCTGCGAGCCCTTCGTTCTGCGTGCTCGCGACATCGGCCGAAGGTGTCGAGGTCGTCCTCTGCGGAGAGGTGGAGGTGACCGTCGCGCGCGGAGGTCAAGTGAGCCGCCACGCCGGGCCGGACCCGGACACGTGGGTCGACTTGCTCGTGGACGAGGGATTCGACTGGCTGATCGCGGTCCCGCTCGGCACGGCCGAGCCGCCGAGCGACGTGCGGCTCGACCTCCACGACGGTGTGGTCCCCGGGGGCGGGCTCCGGCTCACCCAGCGCGATCGACTTCCCGGCGAAGGTGCCCGTCCGGCCACCGCCGAGCCCGCGGTCGAGTGGCAGCCGCCCGGCGAGCCGACGCCGACCCCAGCGCCTGCCTCCGCACCTGTCTCCGCGCCCGCCTCGGTCCCGATGCCCGAGACCGACACCGGCGCGGGGTTCGTCTCGGTGCCGCTGTGGCGCGCCCCCGCTCCGGTGGCGCACGGCCCGCTGCCGGTCGCGACGACCTCGCTCGACGACCCCGTCCCCGAACCCGGGGCGGTGCTCGTGCCGACCCTGCGTTGCTCGGCAGGCCATCCGAACAACCCGGCTGCGAGCCACTGTGCCCACTGCGGCCGATCCCTCCTCGACGGCACGGCTCGCCTCGTCGAAAGGCCTCAACCGACTCTGGGGCTCCTTCTCCTCGACGACGGATCGTCGTACACGCTCGACACGGGCTACCTCATCGGATGCCTCCCGGACCTCGCGATCTCGCTGTCGCGCGGTGAGGTCCGCCCCCTGGTGCTCCCGGAGCGCGATGGTGTCGCTGCGACTCATGCCGAGGTCGTGCTCGACGGTTGGGCCGTCACCGTGGCTGATCGCGCACTCGATGCAGACACGTGGCTGCGTCGTCCCGGTGATCGCGAGTGGTCTCGCCTCGTGCACGGACGACCTGAGGTGATCGTCGCCGAGTCGCAGATCCGTGTCGGCGAGCGCGTGCTGACCTTCGTCGCAGCACGCCGAATCTCGGGAGATGACCTCCTCAACTAGTTGCATCCGCAACATCTCGAGACGTGTCGCGACCGATCGAGCGCGACATCCGAGTGCATCGAGATGACGTAGCGAGAGTGGTGATGTGCGGAAATGCTTGACCTTCGCGCTCACTTCGGTTCTGATTTGCCCTGGCGCTACGCGCTGTGACCAGGAGGTAGCGGTGGCTTCAGTCAGCAAGGCCGACACCGTCGACGCCATTGCGAAGGCGACCGACATGCGGAAGGTCGACGTCGAGACAGTGCTCGACGCGTTCTTCGACTATGTCGGCGACGCAGCGAAGCGCGGCGACAAGGTGGGATGGCCGAGCTTCGGAAACTTCAGTGCAAGCCAACGTGCGGCTCGCACTGGTCGCAATCCTCAGACCGGGGAACCGGTCCAGATCGCCGCATCGACGGCGATGAAGTTCTCGGCGAGTAAGGCACTCAAAGAGAAGCTCAACGGTTAGCTAAGAGAGGAGACCCGTGAGCCCTGCCAAGAAGGCAGCAAAGAAGGCCCCGGCCAGAAAGGCCCCGGCCAAGAAGGCTGCCAAGAAGAAGGCCCCGGCCAGAAAGGCCCCGGCCAAGAAGAAGGCCCCGGCCAAGAGGACGGCTGCCAAGAAGAAGGCGCCGGCCAAGAAGGCCGTCAAGAGAAAGGCTCCGGCCAAGCGCAAGGCGGCTGCCAAGAAGGCGCCGGCCAAGAAGAAGGCTCCGGCCAAGCGCAAGGCTCCGGCCAAGCGCAAGGCGGCGGCCAAGAAGTAGCGACCCAGCACCAACGGGTCCGATCGCACTCGAGGGGTCCGCAAGGGCCCCTCGTTGCGCGTCTCGTGCCAGGCTTCGCGCATGGCCGACTCGATGGGTGCGATCTGTGACGACCTCGCTGCCGAGCACGCCGCGCTCGACGCGATCGTCGGTCCGCTGAGCGAAGCGGACTGGAAGCGCGACACGCCGGCGGTCGGGTGGACGATCCAAGACTCGATCGGCCACCTCGCGTACTTCGACGGCACCGCGACGCTCGCGCTCGTCGATCCCGAATCGTTCAACGCGTCGGTCGAGGGGTTGCTCGCGCACCTCGGCGAAGGCGACCCGACCTTGCGCGAGGCGCGCGCGATCCGCGGCGCGGAGCTCCTCGAACGATGGCGAGCCGCTCGCGTCACGCTGCTCGACGAGCTGCGAGGGACCGATCCGAAGGCGCGAGTGCCGTGGTACGGACCTCCGATGAGCGCGGTCTCGTTCGCGACAGCGCGGCTCATGGAGACGTGGGCGCACGGCCAAGACGTCGTCGACACGTTGGGAGCCACCCGTGAAGCGTCCGACCGCTTGCGGCACGTCGCGCACATCGGAGTCCGTGCTCGTCCGTTCAGCTATGTGACCAACGGACGCGAGGTGCCCGAGGGCGACGTACGCGTCGAGCTGCGCGCGCCGAGCGGCGAGGTGTGGACCTGGAACGAGTCCGCCACCGACCGCGTGACCGGTGAGGCGCTCGACTTCTGCCTCGTGGTGACGCAGCGTCGCCATGTGGACGACACGAAGCTCGTCGTCGAGGGACCGCTCGCCGCCGACTGGATCGCGATCGCGCAGGCGTTCGCGGGCCCGCCTGGCGGCGGCCGCGAGCCGGGTCAGCTCAGAGGGAGTCGATGAGCTTGAACGCCTCGGCGTAGGCGACGCCGACCCGCCGGCCGTGCTCGGCGAGCCGGTTGCGCACCCGTGATCGGAAGGCATCGAGCTCCGCGTCGAGATGCTTGCCGCTCGCGTGCATGGTCGACTCGAACTGGCTCGAATGGCACTCGAGCGCGGCGAGCTTGGCGTCGACCGAACACGTCACGTCCTCCGCGTGGTCGGGCTCGTCCGCCTCCCACAGCAGCAGCCCCGACGGCCGGTGGTGGGCCACACCCTGCTCGCGGAAGAAGTGGGGATCTCGCGCCGCGACGATCCCTTCGCACGCGAGCAGTCCCGCATGTCGGTGATCCGGGTGCAGCCGGTACCTCCGCCAAGGGTCGTGGCCGAGCACCACGTCGGGACGCAGCCTGCGGATCCAGAGCGCGACCAACGACCGTTGCTCGAGGCCCGAGTCGAGCTCGCCGTCTCGCCATCCGAGAAAGACGACCTCGCCGGTCGATCCGAGTGCCTTGGCCGCGGCGCGCTGCTCGTCCTGCCGGCGTGCAACGAGCGCGGCGGTGTCGGCATCGACGTCCCACGTGCCCTTCGAGCCATCGGTGCACACGAGGTGGTGGATCGTGCAGCCGGCGGCCGCCCACTTCGCGAGCGTGCCGCCGGCGCCGAACTCGACGTCGTCGGGATGCGCACCGATGGCGAGCGCGCTCGAGGGCGTCGGGAGGTCGAGGCCGCGGCCGCGGGCCGCGTGCCGGCTCGGTTGTCCGGGCTCGTCGCTCATCGGAGGGCGTTCACGGCCGGATGGTCGAGGTCGGCGGGCAGGTCGACGTCCCACCCGAGGCTCGGCTCGCGCACCACGCGCAGCGGCAGGCCGAGTCGCCGCGCCTCGGCGCCGTGCCGGCGGAACGAAGCCGGCCCATAGTTGAACTCGAAGCCGGCTCGCGTCGGCACGCACGCCACGTTGGTGCCGTCGTCACGGCGGTCGGGAACCAGCGTCACGCCAAGGTGCCGCGCCGGCCACGCGAGGTCGGTCGCCATGGGAAGGTCGGCGTGGGCGACCACCACGCGGTCGACATCGAGCGCAGCGAGCGCGAGGACCCCGTCCTCCACCGCTCGGTTGAGCCCGCGCCCCGGGCGCCAGAGGACCTCGGCGCCGGCGCTGCGTGCCCACGCTGCGACCTCGTCGTCGTCGCACACCACGAACACGGGAAGCGGGCGCGCCGCGGCGACGACACCATCGGCCATTCGGCGGGCGAGCGCGGACCGCTCATCGGCATCGAGCGCGGAAGCCAGGCGCACCTTCGCGTGGCGGAAGCCCTTCACGGGCACGAGCACGGCGGCGCGCACCGCGGCGAGTCTATGGTCCCCCGGATGCCGAACCGCAGGGTCGTCGGCGTGCTGGGACGACCCGGGCGGGTCGAAGTCGACGAGCACGGCGCGGTGTGGTCGACGGACGGGGCGTGGCGGCTCGAGTGGATGGTGGCGGACGTGACCGGATCGTGGCGCGATCCGTCGCTCGACACGTCGGTGCGTCACCAGGCGGTCGACGGGACCCCGGTGTTCGAGACTGCGATGCGCGTCACCGGCGGCGATGTCCGCCAGCGCGTCTACGCGATCGTCGACCCCGATGGGCTCGCGATCATCGAGGTCGAGAACGACTCGCCTCAGCCGGTCGCGGTCGCGTTCTCGATGGAGGGACGCGGCCCTTCTGTCGTGTCCGCTCGCCCCCCGCCGGCAGTCGCGGTCCCGGACGGCGCTCCCGGCGACGCAGTCGTCTTCCCGATCCCTCACCAGGCGGTGGTTCGGGTCGCGGTCCCCCTTCTCGAACGCGCGACAGCGTGGCCGGCGCGCGTGCCGACCGCGGCCCAAGTGTCAGCCGGATGGCGTCATCTCGCGGAGCGTGGTGAACGGCTCGAGGCGCCGGGTGGCCTGGCGCGGCGGTTCTCGCTCGCGCGAGCGCAGCTGTTGCTTTCGGAGTCGGTCGAGCCCGACGCGCTGCTGCTCGCGGCCGGAGCGCGCTGGCGGCTCGCGCGTCAGACCGTCGACATGCCGGTGGAGGTCATCGCCCGCGCTGCGCAACGCGTCGCCGATCGAGCGCGCTCGGCGCCGGGCCCGCTCGACTACGGCGCGCTCGTCGAAGCGCAGCTCCTCCTCGACGCCGTCGGTGAGCACCGGGCTTCGGTCGACGTCGGGATCGTGCTCGATCGGCTGCCCGAGCCACCTTCCGACGTCGCGGTCGACGATGACCTCGCGCTCGTGGTGGCCGCACGGTCGTTCCTCGCGTCCGCTGTCGGGGCTCGCGAGCGAGCAGTCGAGCTGCTCCGCGAATGGCCGGCGGAGTGGGTCGGCGCGAACGTCGCCGCCCATCAGATCCCGACGCGCTGGGGTGAGGTCTCGTTCGCGGTGCGGTGGCACGGCGAGCGCCCGGCGTTGCTGTGGGAGTGCGAGGCGCCGGTGACGCTGTGTGCCCCATCGCTCGACGCGGCGTGGCAGAGCGGAGATCAGCGTGGCGAGGCGCTGCTGTCGGGGGTCAGCGCAACCTGAGCGTGGCGATGCGCCAGGGCCCGAGATCGAACCCCCCGTCGACGGAGGCCTGCGGTTGTCCGCGCAGATCCACCAGCCATCCGCTGCGGTGGCCGATGTCGACGCGCACCTCGTTCGCGGTCGGGTTGAAGACGCGCACCTCGAGCGCGCCTCCGACTCGCCGCACCGCGGAGACCTCGGCTCCCGCGACCCGCAGCATGTCGCCGACCGCCGTCCAGTCGCCGCGCCCCTGGCCGACCGCAACCTGCAAGGGGAGGAACGCGTCGTCGACCAGCGCGTAAGGGTCGACCTCGCCCACGGCGACGGCATACGACCACGAGTGGCGCCCGAGCACTTGTGAGCCCTCCATCTCGATGATCGGGCCGGCGGGCAGCGCTCGGTTCGTCATCGGGCCACGCGAGAGGAAGCCGGTCGCGCGGAGGAGCGTGAGCGCCAGCGTACGAGCGGCGCCGTCGTGCAGGTCGACGAGCTCGTACTCGACGATGCCCTCATGGGCGATCGTGAGCCCGCCGGCGACGACGAATCGACGCGAGGGGAACGTGGGCAGGCCGACCTCGGTCGGTCCTCCCTCGACGGTGAGCCCGCGCGTCACGACTGCGAACGCGCACTCGGCCTTCGACGTCGTGGTCGGCGAGGGCAATGGGAACCACGCCCGCAGGCGGTGGTCGCGACACTGGTTGTCGAGCTCGACTGTGATCCGCACGAACTTCTCGCCCGCGCGCAGCTCGATCAGCGTCGCGACGGTGACGTCTCGGCCGCGGATGCGCTCAGCGTCTTCGATGCACTCGGGCCAGTGGTAGCGCGCAGTCATCAGAAGGGCGCCCCGCAACGGGCCGGGCTCGACGAGCATGACGGTGCACGAGTCGGGCCAGTCGACGACCGAGTCGAAGAGCGGCGGCGAGTAGTTGTAGGTGTCGCCCTCGTCGCCGTCGTCGACGAGCCGACCGAGGTTCGTCGCCTGCTGGCCTTCGGCCGTCGTCATCGAGAACGTCGCCGTCGACGTGTCGACCTCGATGGTGACGAGCCCGTTCGAGAGGCTCGGCGTCGAGAGCACGCCGTCGCTCACCACCACTTCCTGCACGTCGAGCGGCTCGTTGCGGACCGGGCACCATCCGTAGCCGGGCACGTCGACGGCGCGCGCGAGGAGCACAGTGCGGGCGGGCTCGTGCAGGTAGTACCGGAAGGTCGCGTCGGGGGTCGCCTCGGCGAGCTCGGCGATGTGCGCCTTCACTGGCTGCGTCACGAGCCGCGGGCGCGCCGGGGGCCGCGTACGCCCGGATGTCCACCGACTCATCGTCATGGCGCTCGACGTCCACGTGGTACAGCCCCGTGGTCCACTCGATCACGTCGCGAAGCACGGCCGCCGCGTTCGCAGCAGGCATCTCCCAGAGCATCCGCGCCCCGCCGAGCTGCCGAAGCACCTGCCCGTGGGCGTCGGCTGCGATGTCGGCATCGACGGTGATCGTCACGAGGCCACTTCGCACGCGGGCCGACGGGTTGATCGCGACGGGCCCGGAGTGCGCGAGGTTGTTGCCAAGGGTGCGCACTGCGCGATGCGTGAGGCCTTCGGCGATCTGACGTGCCTGCGCGAACCGGTGCAGCACCGCGTCGCAGACCTCGTCGACCGAGCACGCGCAGATCGAGTCGTGCGCCGCGTTGCGGATGACCTCGAGCCACGCTTCGTCGAGAAGCTGCTCGGGCCACGCGTCTGCGGGGAGCAGCAACGCGCTCAGCGGCTCGGCGAGGCGCTCGAGCGACCGTTCGGTGGCCGCCGCGACACGCCGCACGTCGGCTCGGTTCGAGGCGACTCCCATGAGGAGGTTGGCCCGCGCTCCCGAGCGCAGCTCGCCCTGCCACCTGGGCAGTGCGACGTGTGATGCGGACGCGAGGTAGCTCGCCAACGAGGTGACCTCGATGTCGAGCTCGTCCTGCAGCGCGTTCGCCTCGGCGACGACGGGACCGAGGAATCCCTGAGGTGCGAGGTGGTCGGAGCCGTTCATGATGAGGATCGGATCGTCGGACACGAGGAGCGACTGCTGCGACTCGATCCATCCGTTCAGTCGCTCGATCAGGCCCTTGGCGTCGTCGGGCAGCACGGCGCCGTTGCCATACCCGGTCGGCAGGTACTCGGCGCGCACGCTGCTGCCGTCGGGGCTCGACCACCAGAACGCCGTGCGCTGGACGTCGCTCGGCACCCCGCGCCACACGACCGCGTCGGCGAAGCCGAACTGACGGAGGATCTGTGGCATCTGCGCGATGTGGCCGAACATGTCGGGTAGGTAGCCCACCGACATCGCGCCCCCGAAGCGCGCCGCACGGTCGAGACCGAGCTGCAGGTCGCGGACGATCGTCTCGCCCGAGACGAGGAACTCGTCCATGAGCACGTACCACGGACCCATCGCGACGCGGCCGCTCGCGGCGAGACGACGGAGCCGCTCCTCGGCCTCGGGGCGGATGGCGAGGTAGTCGTCCACGACCGCCATCTGGCCGTCGAGCAGGAAGTGCGCGTACGACGGGTCTGCCTCGAGCCTCGGGAGCAGGTCGTCGAGCAGCTCGACGAGCCTCAGCCGGAAGGTCTGGAAGGGGGAGTACCACTCACGGTCCCAGTGCGTGTGAGGGACCACTGCCACTCGCCTCGCCATCTCGCCAACATAACGCCGGACGGGCTGCGTCCGTCACGGGGCGCGACGCCCTAGGTTGCAGGACGTGCGCGTCGCGTTCGGCACTGACGAGCAAACCCCGCTGACTGACGCTCTGATTGCGCTGCTCGCCGACCGTGGCCACGACGTCGACGTCGTCGCGCTGGGCGATCCGTGGCCCGACGCGGGCCGGCTGGTCGGCGAGGCGGTCGGCGCTGGGCGTTGCGAGCGCGGCGTCGTGTGCTGCTGGACGGGAACGGGCGTGAGCATCGCGGCGAACAAGGTGCCGGGCGTTCGAGCGGCGCTCTGCACCGATGCGGTCGACCGCGGCCGGCGCGCGACGCTGGAACGACGCCAACGTGCTCGCTCTGGGCCTGCGGCTGACCTCCCCGGTCGTCGCGACCGAGATGGTCGATGCCTTCCTGACCACCGACGTCGAGCCATCCGAGCTCGCGAACATCGAGAGAGTGCAGTGACAGATCTCGACGCCGAGGCCGACATCCGGCTCACAGAGTGGACCTCATGCGGAGGATGCGCCGCGAAGTGGGGCGCTGCGCCGCTGTCCGCGTTGGTCCGCGAGCTGGTGTCGAAGGCCGATCCCGCGCTCCTCGTCGGCCTGGCGCCGTTCGACGACGCGGCGGTCTACAAGGTCAGCGACGACCTGGCGATCGTCTCGACGACCGACTTCTTCCCTCCGCTCGTCGACGATCCTTCCGACTTCGGTGCGATCGCCGCGGCGAACGCGTGCAGCGACGTGTTCGCCATGGGCGGCCGGGTCGTGATGGCGCTGAACATCTCGGCGTTTCCCGAGCGGATGCCGGTCGCGGCCATCGGAGCGATCCTGTCAGCCGCGGCCGAGGTGGTGCGCGAAGCCGGCGGCGTCGTCGCCGGTGGCCACACGATCCGTTCGGAGGAGCCGATCTTCGGCCTCGCGGTCCAGGGCCTCGTGCATCCCGACCACATCTTCACCAAAGCCGGCGCGCTGCCGGGCGACGTGCTCGTGCTGTCGAAGCCCCTCGGCACCGGCATCGTGCTCGCGGGCGGCACGAACGACCAGAAGGCGGCGGCGATCGCCCGCATGAAGGTGCTGAACCGGGCGGCGGCGGAGGCCCTCGTCTCGATGAATGGCGTGAGGGTCGACGCAGTGCATGCAGTCACCGACGTGACCGGGTTCGGTCTCATGGGTCACGGCTGGGAGATGGCCGAGCGATCGGACACCCGTCTCGCGTTCGACACGTCGCGGCTTCCGCTCTACGAGGGCGCGCTCGAGGCGGCGGCGGCGGGCACGCGGACTGGTGGTGATGTCCGCAACCGAGAGCATCTCGCGGGCCGAGTCGACTCGAGCGTGACCGCGGCGGTCGAGGCGCTGTGCTTCGATCCCGCAGACCTCAGGTGGCTTGCTCGCCGCGATCGCTCCACAGGCAGCCGGCGATGCCGAGCGCCGCCGGGTTCACCCCGATCGGTGAGGTGCTCGCCGGTCCCGCCGGAGTGACTCGCTGCGCCCGTGATGCGCACGCGTCCTCCGTCGCTCGGCATGGAGCGTCAGCTCTGGGACGAGGGCCACGAGGTCGTCGTCGGTGTCGACGAGGTCGGACGCGGTGCCTGGGCGGGGCCGCTCTCGGTCGGCGCGGCGGTGCTGCCGCGAGACCGGCGCGTCTACAAGGTCCGCGACTCGAAGGCGCTCACCGAGGCCGAGCGCGAGAAGCTCTTTTCCCGCATCGCAGCGTGGTGCCTCACGTGGGCCGTGGGTCATGCATCGCAAGCGGAGTGCGACGAGATCGGCATGGCCGACGCGCAACGACTGGCGGCCCAGCGGGCAATCGAGGGTCTGGGCGTGGTGCCCGACGCGATCGTCGTCGACGGCAAGTGGGACTTCGTGTCGCGCGCGGCGCCGACTGCGAAGGTGCACCGCATCGTGAAGGCAGATGCGACGTGCCTGTCAGTGTCGACAGCGTCGGTGCTCGCGAAGGTGACGCGTGATCGGATGATGCGCGCCGAGTCCCCACACTTCCCGGGCTACGACTTCGACGCGAACAAGGGCTACCCGTGCCCTCGGCACAAGGCAGCCCTTGCAGCATGGGGGCCGACGTCGATCCATCGGCGCACCTGGGTGTTCATGGATCACCTGCCCTGGCCGGGGATGCGAGTCCTCCGGCCGGAGCAGGCACAGCTGTTCGACGCCTGAGCTTCACTACTTCTGCAGCACGATCTCGGTCTCGATCTCGAAGCGGATCTTCTTCGAGACGAGCACGCCGCCCGACTCGAGTGCCATGTTCCAGACGAGGCCCCAGTCTTCGCGATCGACCTCGCCACTGGCCGAGAAGACGGCCCTGTCGCCGCCCCACGGATCGGTGACGACGCCCGTGAGCTCGACGTCGAGGGTGATCGGCTTGGATACGCCGCGCACCGTGAGGTCACCGGTGACGGTGCCCTCGTGTCCCTTCCACTCGACGGACGAGCTCTTGAACGAGATGACCGGGTAGCTGTCGACGTCGAAGAAGTCGGCGGACTTCAGGTGGGCGTCACGATCAGGCGTACCGGTCGTGATCGACGTCGCGTCGAGCGTGATCTCGACTGACGAGGCGTCGGGGTCGTCGGCGACCGTCACCGCGCCGGAGACGCCGGTGAAGCGACCCCGGACCTTCGTGAAGACGAGGTGGCGGCCGATGAACTCCACCGTCGTGTGGGTCGGGTCGATCGCCCAGATGCCGGCGGCCGGGGCTTGGATGTCGTCGAGGGTGCGAGTAGCGCTCATTAGGAGTCCCTTCGGTGGGGTGCCGCAGGCGGGATATGTGCGGACGCACGGATACAATGCGTGCGTCCGCACATATATTCCCGTTGGGTACGGTGCCGCCGTGAAGAAGGAAGATCCGGGCGTCGAGGCCTTCGGTGCGTTCCTCCGCGCCCACGCCGTCGTCGTCCGCCGACTCGAGGACGACATCGAAGGCGGAAGGCGGCGTGCCGCTCGGCTGGTACGACGTGCTGCTGACACTCGAGCGGGCTCCGGGGCGCCGTCTTCGGATGCAGGACCTGGGCGATGCGGTCGTGCTCTCGCGGAGTCGAGTGAGCCGGATCGTCGACGACCTCGAGCGCCAGGGCTTCGTCACCCGCGAGCCGTGCGACGCCGATCGGCGCGTCGTCTACGCGTCGATCACACGCCCTGGTCGGGTCGCGCTCCGTCACGCGATCCCTGCCCATCTCCGGGCCATCGAGACGCACTTCTCCTCGTATCTCACAGACGACGAGATCGTGACGATCCATCGAGCTCTGGGGCGAGTGGCCGCGGCGAACGGCGGGACGGCACCCAACACGGCGAGCCCTGCGCGCTGCAGCGCGCGCTGCGCTACTTCCGCTGCACGAGCTCGGTCTCGATCTCGATGTCGATCCTCTTCGACACGAGCACCCCGCCGGCGTCGAGCGGCATGTTCCACACGAGCCCCCACTCCTCGCGATCGACCTCGCCACTTGCCGAGAACGCCGCCCGGAGGCCGCCCCACGGATCGCTCACGATGCCGTTGAACGCCATGTCGAGCGTGAGGGGTCTCGTCACGTCGCGCACGGTGAGGTCGCCGGTCATGCGACCACGGACGCCGCTCCACTCGATCGATGTGCTCTTGAACGTGATCGTCGGGTACTTCTCGACGTCGAAGAAGTCGGCGGACTTGAGGTGTCCGTCGCGGTCGGCGATCCCCGTGCTCACGGTGGAGACATCGACGGTGACTTCGACCGACGACTGGTTCGGATCCTCGGCGACGGTCACCGAGCCGGAGAAACCTGTGAAGCGGCCGCGGACCTTCGTGAAGACGAGATGGCGGCCGATGAACTCGACAGAGGTGTGGGCGGCGTCTACGTCCCAGACGCCAGGGCTCGGGGCTTGGATGCCGATGACACGCGTTGCGTCGCTCATTGAGTCCTCCCCAGGGGACGAGAGACGAGGTGTTGTGCGAAGAACCTTCGCGCTCCCGGCCGCATCTCGCTGGGCGGTCTCCGCTATGCGAACGACACGGGCGCGCTGAACGCCGCACGCCGCGCCGCGCGTCGAAGCGTCAGCAGCACGGCCGGCCCGAGCACGACGATCGCCACCGCGTTCGTGATCGCACGGCCCATGTCCCATCCCCACATGGACGTCGCCAACGTGAACCAGACGAACCTGTGGAGGTTCTCGAGCACCGGCGCTCCTGCGACATAGGAGAGCTGGCTGTCGGTGCCGGTCGTGAACGGCCAGAACCACAGGTTCATGAGCATCCCGTACGCGAACGCCGACAGCGCTCCGTACGCGGCGAGAAGCGCGATCTCGCGTCGACCCCGCGCGTGGAGGCAGCAAGCCGGCGCCGAGCCCTACCCACGACGCTGCGAGCATCTGGAACGGCAGCCACGGCCCGACGCCTCCGGTGAGGATCGCGGACGCGAACAGCGTGGTCGATCCGAGGACGAAGCCGAACCCGGGCCCGTAGACGCGGCCTCCGAGCACGAGCAGGAAGAACACGGTCTCGAGACCCGCGGTGCCGGCGCCCATCGGCCTGAGAGCGGCGCCGATCGCGGAGAGCACGCCGAGCATGGCGATCGCCTTCGTGTCCATGCGGCCCCCCGTGATCTCGGAGAGCAGCACCGCGATGAGGCAGGGGAGCAGGGCGACGAACACGAACGGCGCGTCGTGGCCATGGGCGAGGCCGCTCGGCGGCGTCACGATGAACGGCCAAGCGAACATCATCAGCCCCGCGATCGAGACCAGCACGAGCGTGGTCGTCGAGCGTGCGCCGATGCGTAGCACGGACGTCTTCATGCGAGCGCCTCGACGATCTCGTCGACCGTCAGCCACCGTTCGGGCTGCAGGATCTTCGCGACCTGGGGGGCGAACGCGGGTGACGCGCACACGATGTCGGCCGTCGGTCCGTCGGCGACGATCTCGCCGTCGGCGAGCACGACGACTCGGTCGGCCGCATGGGCGACGAGCTCGACGTCGTGCGTCGCGATCACGATCGCATGCCCGTCGCGCGCGAGCTCTTCGACGATCTCGGTGAACCGTGCCTTGGCGGTGGGGTCGAGTCCGCGGGTGGGCTCGTCGAGCAGCAGCACGCCCGGCGCGCCGGTGAGCTGCAGTGCGACGACGAGTGCCAGACGTTGACCTTCGGAGAGGTCGCGGGGGTGCGCGTCAGGCGCGATGTCCACCGCGAGCCGGTCGAGGACCGCGGCGCATGTGCCCGACGACGCCCCGGCATCGATGTCGGCTTGCGCGCACTCCGCCGCGACGGTCGGGAGGTAGAGCAGATCTCCGGGAGATTGAGGCACGAGGCCGACGCGGCTCTCGGTGACGACCCGGCCCATCAGACGAGGGCCCGAGCCCTGCACTGCCCAGAGGAGTGACGACTTGCCGGACCCGTTGCGGCCCATCAGCGCGACGACCTCGCCGCGGTTGAGGTCGAGATCGACTTCTCGAACCGCAACGGTCGCGCCGTAGACGACGGTGATGCCGCGGGCGGTCAAGGCCGCCTCGCTTCTCCGGTTCAACACGCGACCTCTGGCTGGTGCGGGTCGCGCCGACAAGCGCGTCGCGGAGCGCACCCGCTTGCCTTCGGGCATCCCTCACCGACAGCGGGACCGGCGCCCAACGTTGCGAGAGCGCCAGCTGCACCACCGGCGGAGCGAGCGGCGTCTGCGTGAGGACCTCGGCCGGCGCGCCATCGAGGGTCGTGCCGTCGCCGCGCAGGAGCACGACGCGATCGCAGTGATGGACCACACGCTCGAGGCGGTGCTCCGCGACGACGACGGTCACGCCGAGGTCGTGGACGAGTCGAGTCATCGCCGACAGGACGTCTTCGGCAGCGGTTGGGTCGAGCGCGGACGTGGGCTCGTCGAGCACGAGCACCCTCGGCTGCGCCGTGAGCACCGAGCCGATCGCGACCCGTTGCTGCTGGCCGCCCGAGAGGCTGCGCAACGCACGCGCGCGGCAGATCGGCGATGCCGAGCAGGTCGAGGGTCTCCTCGACGCGCTTGCGCATCACGTCGGGCGGGAGGCCGATCTGCTCCATCGCATAGGCGAGCTCCTCCTCGACGGTGTCGGTGACGAAGCCGGCGAGTGGGTCCTGCCCCACGTACCCGACGGTCTCGGCCATGTCGCGGGGCTTGTGCTCCCGCGTGTCGCGCCCGTCGACCGTGACGCGACCTACGAGATGCCCGCCGGTGAAGTGCGGGACGAGCCCGTTGATCGTGCCGAGGAGCGTCGACTTGCCCGATCCCGTCGGGCCGATGACGAGGCAGAGCTCGCCCTCGTCGATCGTGAGGTCGACGTCGCGAAGGACGGCGCGATCGCTCCCGGCATGCGTGAACGAGCGGATGTCGAGCCGGATCACGATCCGACCTCGACCGGTGCAGCGGACGCGGGCCACGTCGGGAGGCTCAGCCACGCGCTTGCCCGCGGGATCGCGAGGAGACGCGAGCCGCGGCGGCGGTGCGATCCATGCGGGCAATGCGCCCATGAGGATCGCCATGAGCGGCAGGGCTTGCAGCGTCGGCCATTGGAGCGGCTGCAGCGACGGGTTGAGGTTGTCGGGGTCGACGTGCCCGGCGAGGAAGAGTCCGGCGGCGACTGCGAACCCTGACGTCGCGACCACCCACTCCGCAGCGCGCCACGGATCCGGGCGATAGCGCGTCGTGCGCGCGGAGCGCGCTGCGAGCGCGAGCCCGCCCAGCGCGGCGGCGGCACCGAGGACGAGAGTTGGCGCGCCGAGTGCAGCGGCTGTGGTGGCGTCGAGCAGTCCGTACACGCCGACGCACACACCGCAGAGCCCCAGAAGCACGAGCGCGCCGCTCATGATCGTTCGTGTCGCGCTCGTCTCCGTCGTGCGACCGTGCCCCCGTGCGTCCATCGCGGCGGCCAGCAGGATCGAGCGGTCGAGTGCGTCGGTCATCACGGGCACGACGACTTGGCGCAGCACGTGGCGACGCGACGCCGGTCCGCCTCCGCGCAGCGCGCGGGCCCGCCGCACCCGACGTGCGCTCTCGACGAGCTGCGGAGCGACGGTGAGCGCGACCGTGATCGCGACGCCGATCTCGTGCAACGACGCGGGCGTCGACTTCAACAGGCGCTTCGGGTTCGCGAGCACGTTCGCGGCGCCGATGCAGAGGATCAGCGTCGCGAGGCGCAGCCCGTCGTAGAACGCGGCGAGGAGTCCCTCGAGCGAGACCGGTCCTCCGATGCGAATGCCCTCGGCCGCCGATGGCAAAGGCAGCTCGGGCACGTGGAACAGCACGTGCGCGCCGTACTGCCCGTCGAGCAGCGTCCGCAGCGCGACGCGGAGCGCGACCACGACGAGCGCGGCGATCACATAGCCGTGGAAGCCCGAGCTCCAGGGCGCATCGCCACGCCGAGCCGACACCACGAACGCGACGACGGCGATGATCGAGCCGAGAAGCAACGGGTTCGTCGTACGCGTGGCGGCGGTCGCCATGCCGAGCGCCCAGATCCACCACGCCACCGGGTGCAGCTCGCGAGGGAGGCGTTCGAGCCCGGTCACGGGCGCGCCCGCAAGCGACCGATCACAAGGGCCGCCGCTCCGAGTACGGCGATCACGGCGACCGACGCGACGAACGGAACCGGACCTCCATCACCACCATCGTCCCCCAAGTCGACGGCAGTCGTGGAAGGAAGGGTGGTCGGTGAAACGGTTGTCGTCGGCGCGGACGTCGTGGTGACCCCCGTCGTGGTCGTGGCTGCGGTCGTCGAGGTCGCGACCGTCGCAGCAGTGGTGGTCGCTGGAGCCGTGGGCGGTGCCGTCGTGGGAGGAGCCGTCGTCCCCGTCGTCGCCGTCGTGACGACGGGCGGCTGGGGCTCGGAGGTGCAGTCGCTGCGGTTGAGGGTCGGCGCCGGTGACGTCGTCGCCGCGGGCGGGGTGAACCTCGGAGGGGGGATCTTCGCCGCGACCTTGTCGAGCGAGAACGACCATCCCTCGAACGTGCCCGGCGGAGGCTGGCGGCTGCCGGCGCCGAGCGTCGCGTAGCACCACGTGCCTCCCGGCGCGGCGATCCAGTACGCCCAAGAGGCGGACGCGGGCGACGCGTTCACGCACGGATCGGTCGGCCGGCTTGTCCGCGATCCTGCACACGAAGCCGGGAAAGCGCTGTGCGGTGCGGTAGCTGATGCCGGCTCGCGTTCGAACGCGTCGAGACCGGACGACACGGGCCCCGACGCGCAGACGACGTTCACGCCGCCACCGAGCTCCTGGAAGTCGACGACGACGGTGACGCCGCTCGTGCCCGTGCACGCGCCCGTGGCTTGCCTCGGCGTCGCTGCGACCGGAGCAGCCGACATCGCTGCGAACACCGCGGCGAGCACCGAAACGAGCACGAGGACGAGCGGTTTGGTCACGTCACGTCGCGAGCGAAGCGGCGCGATGCGACGACGCTGAGCACGACCCCGAGCGAGATCAGGAGCACTGCGAGGGGAAGGCGCTGCGTGGCGTCGTCCCCCGTGCGAGGCAACGTCCCTTGGTCGGAGGGCGCAGACGTCGCGCCTCCGCTGTCTCCGCCCTCAGATCCTGCACCCCCGGCCGCGGTGGTGGTCGCGCCCGCCACCGTCGTCGTGGTCGTGGTGGTCGTCGTGCTGGACGGGTTCACCTGCAGCGCGACCGAGAGCTGCTTGCCCGATGCGAGGCCGAGCATCTCGATCGTGTGCGCGCCGGGCGGCGTGCTCGTGGGAAGGACGAACGTGAGCGACGCGAGCCCGTTCTGGTCGGCCGTGGTCGTGCCGAGCACGACGGGCTCCGAGAACAGCGTGACGCGCACGGGCTCGCTCGGGCGTGAACCCATTGCCGCCGACGGCGATCGTGTCGCCGGGCTTGGCGCTGTCGACCGAGATCGTGATCCCCGTGGACGTCGATCCGCCGCCGCCTCCTCCGCCCGCAGGCGGCAGCACGACCTGAGGCAGAGCGAGCACACCCTGTGATGTCGCGCGACGGAAGGGATCACGCTCCGACGGCACGCCGTGGGCGATCGCGTCGTCGCGCTGACCGGGGTCGTAGGCGATGGCGCCCACGTCGGCCGAGGCCGCTCCTGCGTTCGCGCTCGTGAGCTGCAACGACTGGATCCACGCGCCCGCCTTGTTCGCGCAGGCCCGGTCTGACCGGCCGCGCGCAGCGCCTGGGCGATGATCCCCGTGGAGTTCGCGTTGAGGCTCGCGGTCGGGCCGGACCCGCGGAACGCGCCACTCGCGTCTTGCTGGGCGACGAACCAGCTCGCGGCGCGGTTGATCGCACTCGACGCGCCGGGCTGCCCGATGAGCGCGTCGATCGCGAGACCGGTCGCATCGGGATCCGCCTCGTCGTCGGACCCGCAGGACGGGTTCGCGGAGTCGTAGAAGAGCCGGAAGCCGCCCGCGGGACACTGCTGGGCGAGCAGGAACGCGAGCGCTTCCGGCCGGCACGCCGCCGCTCGTGCGGGTCAGGCCGAGGACGTCGAACGCCTGACCGAAGCCGTTGCTGAAGTCACCGAAGGCGCTGTGATCCGAGAAGCGGCCGGGCTGCGTGCTTCCGCTCGTCTGCATCAGCGCGCGCAGCTCGGTCTCGATGTTCAGGCCGCCGAGGTTCGACGCAGTCCACGCCGATCACCTTCGTCATGTACAGCAGCTTTCCCATCGGTCCCGCGTAGCGCTCGGTGCTTCCGGGCGTCCCGTCGGTGACGTAGCTCGCCGCGTTCGCGCGGATGTTGGCCACCGTCGCCTTGGTCTCCGAGGCTGTCGCCGCGGCCGCCGCCCGCGAGCGCGAGCACGACGTCGATCGTGAGTCCCCAGTCCGTGAACGATGGTGCTCCCTTGAACGGGAGCTGATGGCCGTTCGCGGCGAGCTCGTCGCTGAGCCAGTCGAGCGCGCTGTCCGTCGGAGTCTGCCGCGGCCGCGTGGACGAGAGCGGCAGTACGAAGACGAAGAACCGCGACCAAGGACCGCAAGTGCTGCCGAGCCACGGCGGCGAAGTGATGTCATCGGGTTGCTCGCTTTCGGTTGCGCCTGCGCAACGCAACCGAAGCCTGCGCACCGCCCGTGCGAGCGCGAAACCCCGGGCTCTCGTTCCGCAAACCACGGCGGTGTTGTGAGCCGATGCACTCTCGAGCAGGCATTCCGACTTCTCGCGGCGACCGGATCGTCACGAGCTACGGCTGCGGGTCAGTGCCGGACTTCGACCGGCTTCCCCTGTGCGAGAGAGATCTGATGTCAGTCGGCCGGAGCCGAGCAGCGGCAACCTAGCATCGGGTCGTGGCCGACGACTCCCCGCAGACCTTGGTCGGCATCTCGTTCGGTGACACGTTTCGCGCCCAGGAGTTCCTCACGGCCGCGCAGCGCCTTGCCGCGAACGGGCGGATGCACCTCAAGGACGCCGTGTTCGTCATCAAGCGCGACGACGGCACGACCCACGTGCGCGAGACCGTCGATCCGTCGCCCGGACGCACCGCGCTGTCCGGGGCGGTGTGGGCGAGCCTGTTCGGCCTGCTGCTGGGCGGCCCCGTCGGCTGGTTGGCCGGCGGCGCGATCGGCGCGGCGGGAGGCGCAGCAGCCGCGAAGCTCGTCGACCTCGGCGTGCCCGACGAGTGGGTGCAGTGGTTCCGCGACGAGGTGCAGCCGGGCACGTCAACGCTTGCGCTGCTCGTGACCGACCTCGACCGCGATGCGCTCGTGACCGAGCTCGAGCGGTTCTCGGGAGCCAAGCTCGTCTACTCGAACCTCGAGCCGTACTGGCTCGATCGCATCCATGCGGCGCTGGGAGAGGTCACCCCCGCGAACGGTGGCTCAGGACTCGACGAACTCCCGTAGCAGCGCGCACGACTTCTCAGGCATCTCGCCGAACATCGAGTGGCCGCCCGGGTAGCGCTCGAACCGCACGATGCTCGGATCGAGAAGCGACACGATCTCCTCGGAGCACGCCGTGGGAGTCACCGGATCGTCGTCGCCCGAGAGCACGAGCGTCGGGCAGGTGATCTTGGCGAGCAGGTCGCGCTGGTCGTAAGTCGGCTGCAACACGGTGACGAAGTGCTCGAGCACCTCCGTGTTCATCAGCGCTCGGCTCGCCATCTCGGCCATCTTCTGCATCGCATCGGGGCGGCGGCTGTAGAGCGGGAGGCAGATCTGCGAGTAGTTGCCCAGGTTCTCGGGGGACGGGTCGGTCCAGAACTTGCGCGCGGCTTCGACCGCGTCCGGGCCACCGAGACGGTCGAAGACCGGGAACATCCGGTTGATGTCGAGGCTCGCCGAGGTCGAGTCGAGCACGAGCTTCGAGGGATGGTCGGGGTGGCGGCCGGCATAGCTCATCGCCACGAACCCGCCGAACGAGCTGCCCACCACGACCGGCTTCTCGATGTCGAGCGCGTCGCAGAACGACGGCGACGTCGTCGCCCCACTGCTCGAGCGTCCACTTCTCGCGAGGGCCGGCATCGCTGCGGCCGTTGCCACGGTGGTCGTAGGCGACGACCTGCGCCCACTCCGAGCAGCGGCTCCATGGTGTCGGCCCAGCTCGTGTGGTCGAAGCCGGGGCCGCCGTGGAGCAGCACCAGCGTCGGACGATCCTTCATCGACAGACCATCGGCGACTCGCTTCAGCCCCGTGACGTCGAAGTAGATGTCGACATCGTCGATGCGGGTCTTCATGACTTCGTCTGCGTGCCGACCTTGAGGTCGCGGAAGGGAGTGGTCGAGTCGATGCCCGCATCCTTCGGGAGCCCGAGCACGCGCTCGCCGACGATGTTGCGCATGACCTCGTCGCTGCCACCCGCGATCCGCATGCCGGGGATGCCCATCACGAACTGTCCCCACGCGTAGGTGCCCCACTCGCCGGAGTCGGCGACCATCCTCGCTCCGAGCACGTTCGCGACGAACTCGGCGGTCTTGGTCATGTTCTGCGTGAGCGCGAGCTTCGCGATCGACATCTCGGGCCCGGGAAGCTGGCCCATCTTGATCTTGTCCATCGCGCGCTGGTTCGTGTAGCTCGCGACCTTGGTGCGGATGATGAGGTCGGCGAGGGCTTGCCGCGTGATCGGGTCTTCGTCGAGGCCGTAGTGGCGCACCATCTCGATGAGCCGGGTGGTCGACGCCATGCTGCTGCCACCCGCGCCGCCCGCCCCGATCGACGCCGCGCTCGTTCATGAGCGTGGTGAGCGCGACCGTCCACCCTTGGTTCACGTCGCCGAGGCGGTGGTCGTCGCGCACGCGCACGTCGGTGAAGAAGACCTCGTTGAACGACGCGCCCCCCGTCATCTGCCTCAACGGGCGCACTTCGACGCCCGGCGCGTGCATGTCGACGATGAACCCCGTCAGGCCCTTGTGCTTGGGCATGTCGGGATCGCTGCGGGTGATGATCTCGCCGATGTCGCTGTACTGCGCGCCCGAAGTCCAGACCTTCTGGCCGTTGATGATCCACTCATCGCCGTCACGGTCGGCGCGGGTCTGCAGCGACGCGAGGTCGCTGCCCGCACCCGGCTCGCTGAACAGCTGGCAGGCGACGATGTCGCCGCGCCAGAGCGCCTTCAGGTACTTGTCCTTCGCCTCGTCTGAGGCGTGGGCGAGGATCGTGGGTGCGACCATGCCGAGGCCGATGCCGAAGAAGCCTTGGTTCGGCACCGCGTACTTGTTCTCGAGCGCCGACCACGCTCGGTCGTAGGCCTGGGACAGCTCGCGGCCGCCGTAGGCCGACGGGCCGGTGATCCATCCGAACCCGGCGTCGAACTTCTTCTGGCGCCAGGCCTGCGCTTTCGCGAGCTCCTCGAGCTCGTTCTTGCGGGCCTTCTCGTCGAACAAGGTGACCTTGTCGGAGCCCTCGCCCCAGACGAACTTCTTCTCCTCGGCCTTCAGCGAGGCGTTGCTGTCGAGGAACGACGTCGCTTCGGCCTCGAACTGCTCGAGCGTGATGTCGGGCATCGCAAGTTCCCCTCTACTCGCTTGCGGGTTCCCCGCTGCGTGGATGTTGACCCGCGGGTCAACGTACCGTGTCGGGGTGACCCGCGGCGCAGGCCAACATCATCAGGGCGTTCTCGATCTGGACCGTCTACGTCTGGGTCACCCGCATCTGGAACATCTGGAACGACCAGACCCGCAACGGCGCGTTCAAGGCCGTCCACACGGTGATCTGCGTGATCTCCGTCGGGTTCGCGATCGCGGCCTGGATCGTCGTGTCGCAGGTGCGGCGCCGCCAGCTCGCCGCCGCCGACGTGGTCACAGCCAGTCCTTCCTCCGCAGGAAGGTGAAGAGCACGAACGTCAGGATCAGCATCAGGGCGATCGCGCTCGGGTAGCCGAAGTACCAGCGGAGCTCGGGCATGTGGGTGAAGTTCATGCCGTAGATGCCGGCGATGAGCGTGGCGCCGAGGAGGATCGAGCCCCAGCCCGTCATCGTCTTCATGACCTCGTTCATGCGCTGCGACGCGAGCGCGAGCAGCGCGTCGACCTCGCTCGACACGAGCTCTCGGTGCCCTGCGATCTGGTCGGTGGCCCGCAGCACGTGGTTGCGCAGGTTCTCGAACTCCTTCGCGTTCTCGGTGCCGACCCACATCACGTCGCCGTCGCGCAGCTTCGCGGCGACCTCTTCCATCGGCTGCACCTTGTGCTGGAGCCGGACCAGCTCGCGGCGGATGTCGAAGAGCTCGCGTTGCAGGCGTTGCGTCGCTCCTCGTTCGAGCGGACCGGACCCGAAGATGCGCTGTTCGATCGTCTCGATCCGCAGCTCGATCTCACCTGCCGTCACCAGGCAGTCGTCGATCAGCGCATCGAGCACGCACCACACGAGCTTGCCGAGCGTGCTGATGTCTCCGGTCTCGAAGCGGGGAAGGAGGGTGTCGACCGGCCAGGTCTGCCCGGCTTCGTTCGGCTGGCGGAACGTGATCACCCAGTCCTGACCGATGAGGAGGTTCACCGGGCACAGGTCGCCTGAATACGCGGCGATGAACGCGTGGTGCTCGTAGTTCTCGATCTTCGTGCGCGGCGCAGTGGCACCGATCGTGCGCCGGCCGCCGTCGCGCATGTCTTCCTGCGCGAGGTCTTCGATGTCGAACTCGTCGATGAGGCGATCGGCATCCTCCGCGGTGATCCCCTCGACGTCCACCCAGATGAGGCAACCGGTGCCGACGAACTCGGAGATGTCCTCGGGGTTGTCGATCGTCTCGACGTGCCCGCCGTCGTGCTTCAGCGCCGTGATCACCGGCGGAGGGTACGCTCTGGACGGACGAACACCTGTTCGATACAGTCGACGCATGGCAGGCGGAGTCGCCGCGATCACTCCCGTGCTCACCGAACGAGTGCGACCCGTTGCGCTCGCTCGCGAGCAGGTGCTGCCCGTCATCTCACCACTCACGACGCTGCTCCCGCACGGCCTCGTCCGCGGCACGGCAGTCGCGGTCGACGGCGACGGTGGGGTCACCTCGCTCGCGCTCGGGCTCGCCGCCGGTGCCTCACAAGAGGGGTCGTGGGTGGCCGCAGTCGGAGTGCCATGGCTCGGGCTCGGCGCGGCGGCCGAGTGCGGGGTCGTGCTCGATCGTCTCGCAGTGGTGTCGGCACCTGAGCGCAGTGAGTGGGCGACGGTCGTGGCCGCGCTCGTCGACGCGATCGACATCGTGCTCGTGTGCCCGCCGCAGCGGGTGGCGATGGGCGACGCCCGCCGGCTCGCCGCCCGCGCCCGTGAGCGCGGTGCGGTGCTGCTCGTCGTCGGCGCGACGAGCTCGTTGACGGTCGATGTGCGCTGCACGGTGAGCGAGGCGCAGTGGTCGGGCGTCGATCACGGTGCCGGGCATCTCAAGTCGCGGCGAGTCACGGTCACTGCAACGGGGCGGGGGAGCGCGGCGCGCCCTCGCACGACTTCGCTCTGGCTGCCTGGTCCCGACGGCGTGATCGCGACGTGCGCCGAAGTCGCAGAGGTGATGCCGCTCGTGCGGGCCGAGGCGGGATAGGGCGTAGCGGTGCGCACGCTCGTGCTGTGCTGTCCGGAGTGGTCGGTCGTAGCCGCGGGCGCGGTGCCCGACCAGCCGCTCGCGGTTGTGCACGCCAACCGCGTCATCGCATCGTCGCCCGCAGCGCGGTTCGAGGGAGTGACGCCGGGGTTGCGTCGCCGTGAAGCACAAGGGCGTTGCCCGGGCCTCGACGTGGTTGCCGCCGATCCGGCGCGCGATGCCCGGGCGTTCGAGCCGCTCGCGGTGGCGCTCGACGTGCTCACGCCGCGCATCGAGATGACCCGTCCCGGCACGATCGCGTTCGCGACGCATGGGCCCTCGCGCTACTTCGGAGGAGACGACGCGCTGATCGAACGGGTCGTTGCACTTGCAACCGAGGTGTTGGGCTCTCGAGTGGACGTTGCGGGCCCGCCAGTCGTCGGGGTGGCCGACAGCGCGTTCGCCGCCGAGCTCGCGGCTCGGTGCGCTGAGGACGTTCAGGCTCGAGTGATCCCGCAGGGTGGCACCGCCGAGTTCCTTGCCCCGCTGCCGACGACCGTGTTCCCGGTGATCGAGCCCGAGCTCGGCTTCGACGACCTCGTCGACCTGCTGGCGCGGCTCGGCGTCCGCACGCTCGGGAAGCTCGCCGCGCTGCCGGCGTCCGATGTCGCGGCGCGCTTCGGTCCGCTCGGCGCCCTGGCCCATCGACTCGCGAACGGACGCGACGGACGCCTGCTCGACGAGCGCCCCGTCCCTCCTGACCTCGCTGTCGCGGCCGAGCTCGATCCGCCCGCCGAGCGTGTCGACCACGCCGCGTTCGTGGCCAAGGCGTTGGCCGACGAGCTGCAAGAACGGCTCGACACTCGCGGGTTGGCCTGCACGCGCATCGCGATCGAGGCCGAGACCGAGCACGGCGAGCATCTCGTGCGGTTGTGGCGTCACGAAGGAGGCCTCACTCCTGCCGCGGTCGCCGAGCGAGCGCGCTGGCAGCTCGACGGGTGGCTGCACTCCACGCAACGGCCGACGAGCGGCATCACGTTGCTGCGTCTCGTGCCCGACGAGGTCGGTGCGGCCCGTGGGCATCAGATGGGCTTCTGGGGAGGTCGCACGCTCGCCGACGAGCGAGCCGCACGAGCCTTGGCGCGTGTGCAAGGCCTCCTCGGCGTCGACGCGGTGTCGCTGCCCGAGGTGCGCGGCGGCCGCTCACCGGCCGAGCATGTCGCGCTCGTTCCCGTCGGCCTCGCCGAGCCCGGGCGGATGATGGCGCCGGCACCCGACGCGCCATGGCCCGGACGAGTCCCGTCGCCGTTGCCCGCGGCGGTGCACGCAGTCCGTCGTCCGGTCGAGGTGCGCGATCGGCACGGGGAGCCTGTCGTCGTGAGCGGGCGTGGCCTGCTCAGCTGTCCTCCGGCGACGATCGAGAGCAACGGTCGAGGCGAAGACGTGACGGCGTGGTCGGGGCCGTGGGTGTTCGACGAGCGGTGGTGGGCGGCCGAGGAGCGACGCCGTCAGGCCCGCATGCAGATCGTCACCGCGAGCGGCGCCGCGCACCTGCTCGTGCTCGAGCAGCGGAGGTGGTGGATCGAAGCGACCTACGACTGAGCAGGCACGCCGATGATGCGGGCGCGCGGTGCGCCGTCGCCGACGACGAGCTCGCCGACCGTGAGCTCAGCCGCGAGCGAGGGGCTGCCAGGGTTCACGAGCAGCACGCCATGGTCGTCTTCGATCACCGGCGCGTGCGTGCCGCCGAACACGACGACGTCAACCGGTCGCCCGAAGAACTGCGCCCAGTCGGCGCCCTCGCGCGGATCGGGCACCGAGAACGTGACGCCGATCGCCGCGCCACCAGCGTCGATGACGATCGGTCCGTCGTCGAGTCGCCCGGGGATCGGCGACGGATCGTCTGTGTTGCGGGTGGCACGCACCGGCGCCACCGCGGCTTCGAGGTCGTCGAGCACCGCGAGCGTGGAGAGATCGCCGCAGACCACGACGAGGTCGACGCCGCTGAGCGCCTCGCTGACCCGAGCGCACACGGCCGGCCAGTCGCACAGGTCGTCATGGGTGTCGGAGACGAGCCCGATGCGCATCCGCTGATCATCGCGCTGCGACCGTTTGCTCACCGGGGCGTCGTATGCGCGCGTTCATTGAGCAAACGGTGCCCCTCTGGACGGTCGAACAAGTGTTCGATACCCTCGGCTCATGGGGTTCGGCAATCCGCAGGTTCCGTGGATCGAGCTCGAGCACCAGCTCTCTGATCGGGGCCACGACGGCCGTCCGCCGGGCTCGCCGCCGTGGACCAACGCCGGTGGCGACAGCCCGGCATGGTCGCGCCGGCGGCAGCCCTACAAGCCGCCACCGACCCTCGAGCGGCGCGCCGACGCGGTGCCGTACGCCGAGCTGCACTGCCACTCGAACTTCAGCTTCCTCGACGGCGCGAGCCATCCCGAAGAGCTCGCCGAGGAAGCCGCCCGGCTCGGGCTCGAAGCGCTCGCGCTCACCGACCACGACGGCTTCTACGGCGTGGTGCGCTTCGCGGAGGCCGCGCGTGAGGTCGGCATGCCGACGGTGTTCGGCGCCGAGCTCACGCTCGGGGCGACGACGCCGCAGAACGGGGTGGCCGACCCCGAGGGCACCCATCTGCTCGTGCTCGCGCGCGGGCCCGACGGCTACGCGCGGCCTCGGCCGCGCGATCAGCCATGCGCAGATGGCGGGGGAGAAGGGCGCGCCGCGCACGTACGCTCGCAGCTCTGGCTGATGCACGGCGGGCGACTGGTTGGTGCTCACCGGCTGCCGCAAGGGCGCGGTGCTGCGCGGCCCTCGTCGACCACGGCCCCGCCGCAGCCGAGCGTGAGCTGCAACGTCTGGTCGACGCGTTCGGCCGCGACCGCATCGCGGTCGAGCTGTGGGACCACGGTGACCCGCTCGACTCTGCCCGCAACGACGCGCTCGCCGAGCTCGCCGCTCGCCACGCGATCGACCTGCATCGCCACGAACAACGTGCACTACGCCACGCCCGCGCGCCGTCCGCTCGCGACCGCGCTCGCCGCGGTGCGCGCGCGACGGTCGCTCGACGAGATCGACCGCTGGCTGCCCGGCGGCGCCGGCGCGCGCACCTGCGCTCGGGCGCCGAGCAGGCGCGCCGGTTCGCGCGCTACCCGGGCGTCGTCGAAGCCGCGGCCGAGCTCGGGCGCGCGTGCGCGTTCGACCTCGCGCTCGTCGCGCCGAACCTGCCGCCGTTCCCATGTCCGCCGCGCCACGACGAGATGAGCTGGCTGCGCGCGCTCACCTGGCGAGGGCGCTGAGCGGCGCTACGGCGCCGCGCGGCACCGAGCGCGTGCCCGGCGCCTACGACCAGATCGAGCACGAGCTCGAGGTGATCGAGAAGCTCGGACTTCCCCGGCTACTTCCTGATCGTGTGGGACATCGTCGAGTTCTGCCGGCGCAGCGACATCTTCTGCCAGGGGCGGGGCTCGGCCGCGAACTCGGCGGTCTGCTACGCGCTCGGCATCACCAACGCCGACGCGGTGACGCTCGGCTTGCTGTTCGAGCGGTTCCTTGTCGCCCGAGCGCGACGGCCCGCCCGACATCGACATCGACATCGAGAGCGATCGTCGCGAAGAGGTGATCCAGTACGTCTACGAGCGGTACGGCCGCGAGAACGCGGCGCAGGTCGCGAACGTCATCACGCTACCGGCCGAAGTCGTCGGTGCGCGACATGGCCAAGGCGCTCGGCTACGCGACCGGCCAGCAGGACGCGTGGTCGAAGCAGGTCGACCGCGTGGGGACCGCTCGAGCCACGACTCGAGCAGCCCGAGTCGCACGACATCCCCGCCGACCGGTGCTCGAGCTCGCCGAGCAGGTCGAGCACTTCCCGCGCCACCTCGGCATCCACTCGGGCGGCATGGTGATCTGCGACCGACCGGTCATCGAGGTGTGCCCGGTCGAGTGGGGGCGCATGGCCGACCGCAGCGTGCTGCAGTGGGACAAGGACGACTGCGCCGCCGTCGGGCTCGTGAAGTTCGACCTGCTCGGCCTCGGGATGCTCGCGGCGCTGCACTACGCGTTCGACTTCGTCCGCGAGCACCACGGCGACGAGGTCGACCTCGCGACGATCCCCCAGGAAGACGCGGTCTACGACATGCTCTGCCGCGCCGACTCGATCGGCGTGTTCCAGGTCGAGAGCCGCGCGCAGATGGCGACGCTGCCGCGGCTCAAGCCGCGCACGTTCTACGACCTCGTCGTCGAGGTCGCGCTCATCCGCCCCGGCCCGATCCAGGGCGGCTCGGTGCACCCCTACATCCGGCGGCGCAACGGCAACGAGCCGGTGACCTACCTGCACCCGCTGCTCGAGAGCGTCGCTCGAGCAAGACGCTCGGCGTCCCGCTGTTCCAGGAGCAGCTCATGCAGATGGCGATCGACGTCGCCGGGTTCACCCCGTCGGAGGCCGACCAGCTGCGCCAGGCGATGGGCTCGAAGCGCAGCCGCGAGCGCATGGAGCGCCTCGCGCGCACGGCTCTACGAGGGGATGGCCGAGCGCGGCATCGTCGGCGAGGTCGCCGACCAGATCTTCGAGAAGCTGGCGGCGTTCGCGCAACTTCGGCTTCCCCGAGAGCCACTCGGTGAGCTTCGCCTACCTCGTGTACGCGAGCTCGTGGATCAAGCTGCACTACCCGGCGGCGTTCTGCGCGGCGCTGCTCAACGCGCAGCCGATGGGCTTCTACTCGCCGCACTCCCTCGTGCAGGACGCGCGCCGGCACGGCGTCGAGGTGCGCACGCCCGACATCAACGCGAGCGACGCGCAGGCGACGTTGGAGCCGTGCGAGGAGTCGCACGACGGTGTGGCTGTGCGGCTCGGCATCGACTCGGTGCGTCACGTCGGCACCGACCTGGCCAAGGCCATCGCCGCAGGGCGCCCGTACTCGAGCATGGAAGACCTCGCTCGACGCACGGGTGCGACGCTCCCCGTGCTCGAAGCGCTCGCCACCGCCGGTGCGTTCGGCTGCTTCGACGACGTCGCGGGCGACGGCCCGATGACACGCCGTTCCGCGTCGTGGTCGGCGGGTGCCGTCGTGCAATCACGCCCGGATCGTGCTCGCGGGAGTGGTGCTCGGCGTCGACGCGCCCACGCTTGCCGGGCATGAGCGCGGCGGAAGAGGCGAACGCCGACCTGTGGGCGACCGGAGTGGCGCCCGAAGGCCACCCGACGCGGTTCGTGCGCGATCGACTCGACGAGCTCGGCGTCGTGGCCGCGTCGAGGCTCGTCGACGTCGACCACGGCAGCCGGGTGCTGGTCGGCGGCGTCGTGACCCACCGCCAGCGCCCGTCGACCGCGGGCGGCACGACGTTCATCAACCTCGAAGACGAGACCGGCCTCATCAACGTGATCTGCTCGAAGGGGTGCTGGGCGCGCTACCGCCGCGTGGCGAGGGGTGCGCCCGCGCTGCTGATCCGCGGGCGCGTGGAGAAGGCCGAGGGCGTGATCAACGTCGTGGCCGAAAAGCTCGAGGCGATGCCCGTCGGCGGCGGGATTCGCTCGCGCGACTTCCGTTGACGGGCCATCTCGGCTCGACGCCCGACCACTCGCCGACCGCGATCGCGGTGCCCGCACCGACGAGGAACCACTCGCACAGCACCGCGCCGTGCTCGGCGACCGCGACGTCGAGGTCGTGCCAGGCCGCGAGCTCGTCTTCGGTGAGCGTGGGCGGCTCGGGAGTGACCGTCGCCGCAACGATCGGGCTGCCTGGGCCGGCCGCCCCGGCGAGCAACCCCAAGGTGCCGGCGAGCTCGGTGGGCGGCACCTCGCCGTCGATGATGACGCTCACCCCGCCGCCCTCGTGGGGCTTGCCGAGCAGCACGATCGTCTGGTGCTCGGGCGGCTCTGAAGCGGAGAGCAGGACGATGTCGAGCGCGTCTCGCGCGCTCTCGAGGCTTCGCATGCGCACTTCTCCTGATCAGGTGTCGATCACAGGGGAAGCTGCGTGGGGGACCGTACAGAGGGGGTGTGACATTCCCGACGGAAGTACCGTCGTGTCATGCAGGACGCGCGGCCCACACGGCTCCATCACTACGCCTTCCCCACCAAGGACCAGGAGGCGACGCGGGCGTTCTACGAGGAGATGATCGGCCTCCCGCTCGTCGCGACGTGGTCGGAAGCCGAGGCGCTCGGTGGGTCAGACTCGCGCAGCGAGTACTGCCACACGTTCTTCGCGCTCGGCGACGGCAGCGCGCTGGCGTTCTTCCAATTCGCGGACGCGGCCGATCAAGCTCGCTTCGATCCCGACTACATCCCGACGCAGTTTCGCCACATCGCGCTCAACGTCACGCGAGAGGTGCAAGACGCGATCGGGCAACGCCTCATCGCTTCCGGTCAGCCTCCGCGTATCGTCGACCACGGCTACTGCCGTTCGCTCTACACGCGCGACCCGAACGGGCTCTTCCTCGAGTTCACGGTCGACGTCGACGACGTGGATCAGATCGCGAGCGACCGCCGCGCCGACGCGCACGACACGCTGAAGCGTTGGCTCGCAGGCGATCACACGACCAACAACGTCTACCGCTGAGACCGTCAAGACACTCGCGACTGCCTTGCCCGGATCGGGCTGTACAAAGTTCCCACCAGGAAGCCGTAGGTCAGGTGCCACAGCGCAATCGACAGTGGCAGCTTCCAGGTGTTCGGGGTGTAGAAGCTGAAGAATCCGAAGCCCTGCTTCGGTGCGTACACGTAGGGCACCAGGAAGCCCATGCTGATGAGGCCGAGGATCAACCCGTAGACGATCCCCTTCATGATGTCGCCCCAGACCGTGTTGGGCCCTGGCATCCGACCGTAGATGAGCACCGCGTAGAGGATCGTGAACACCACCGCGTCGACCATGTGGATCGACTGCCCTGCAAAGTACGACGCGACGGTGCCGTACGCAGTCTGCGGTGCGACCAGGAAGCCGTTGAACAGAGGCCACGGCGTCTGCGGTAGCCCGATGCCGATGAAGTAGTAACCGACGAGCGTCGCCATCTGAGTGGCGATGAGGCCTGCGATGGTTGCCGCCGCGAACGGATTCCTCGCGACGAAGGTGCGCCACCTATCGCTTGCAGCGAGGGGCCCGTCGAACGTGTCGATGGGCGCGGTCGAGTCAATGGAAATGGATGTGTCAACTGCCATGGGTACCCCTCCCACGGTGACATCACAAGGGATGTCATCGAAGCGAAAGGTTACGACAAGCTCGCCCATCCGGTCTCAGAAGTTCGGCTTGCGCACGCTGGTCGGGATGCGCACATACGCTGAATGAGATGCCCTGGATCCGCACGATCGCTCCCGAGGACGCGTCGGGCCGCCTCGCCGAGCTCTATGGCTGGCAGTCGGCGGCGCTCGGACGCCCGACCGAGTTCACGCAGCTCGGCAGCCTCGATCCCGAGGTCGTGAACGCTCGGCTCGTGCTCTACAAGGCGTCCGAGGGCGTCGCGTCGTCGCTCACCCCTCGCCAGAAGCAGCTGATCGCGTACCTCACATCGATCCTGAACTCGACACCGCACTGCGCGTCGCTCTCGCGCGCTCAGCTCGACGACGAGCTCGTGCGCATCCTCGACGCGCGCGACTACGACGCGCTGGACGAGGTCGACGCGGCGATCGCCCGCTATGTCGAGACGCTCACGCTGCGGACCGGCGACGTGACCGAGGCCGATGTCGACGCGCTGCGCGCGGTCGGCCTCGACGACCTCTCGATCCTCGACGCGAACAACCAGTGCGCGCACCTGAACTACACGAACCGAGTCGCGAACGGGCTCGGGCTCTTCCACGACGCGATCCTCGAGGAGCGCTCGCTCGATCGCATCCCGCGCTGACGAGGGCCGCGTGGCTGCCAATTGGCCGTGCACTGCGGCGGCCAGCGGGCGACTGGCATCCCACTGGCCCTCAGAGGGCCAAGCAGCTGCCAGTTGTGGTTGAGGGAGCGCGATTCCCTAACCCGGAGCAGTCACGCGGCCGGCGACGAAGCGGTAACTCAGCGTCACGAGGTGCGACGGACGGCGCGTCAACGTCTGCTCGAGCTCGCGTGGGTTCGTGCCTTGGATGTCGATGAAGAGCGAGGGAGCGACCGCACTCACCTTGTCGGGGTCGCTCCCGACCACGACGAGCCGTCGTCCTGAGCTGGCCCACTGCGCGTCGAGGGCACGCGCGGCGCGCAGGTCGAAGGCGGCCGTTGCCCCCGCCGCGGGCACCCCACACCACGACCGGATCGTCTGTGTGAGCACCTGGTCGAGGGCGTCGTCCTGGAGCACGACGACGGCTGCGTCAGGGCCGATGGACGCGCACAGCACGTCGGTCGCGACCTGCACCCCGCGTTGGGTCGACGTGCGCCATACCGGCTGTCAGCGCGAGCGCGGGCGCTACGACCGCGGCGACACCGACGAGCACGGCGACGACACGGAGGATGATGTCGCGCGTCCGCCACATCATCGCCAGCACGGCGAAGCATGCGAGGGCGACGCCCGGGATCGTCACCGGGAGGAAGCGGCGCATCACCCACATCTGGTCGGGCACCGCGCGCGCTCGCCAGAGGTACAGGACCGTCGGGGCAAGGAAGACGCCGAGCGCGAGCGCGAGTCCGGTGCGGCGCCCGCGTCCGCGGATGACCCACCACACCGCGATCGCGACGCCGATGACGCCGAGCGCGAGCGTGACCGGGCCGAGATACCACGACAGCCACTCCATCGAGTGCTCGTAGTACCGGCGCACCGAGTCGACGACGAGGCCCTCGTTGCGCTGCATGGCCTCGACCAGGTCGTTGACGTGCGGCTCGGTCGTCGTCTCGAGGTGGGGACGCGCGAACCAGGCGAACGCGGCGACCGCGACCGTGAGTGCCGATGCGATCGCAGCAACGGGCCGCCGCCAGCGCGTGAGATGCACGCGCATCCAACGCCAATGCGGAAGCACGAGCGCGGCGACGACGCCGCCGACGACGGCGAGGCCGAACAGCGCGACCTGCGACAGGATCTCGCTGCGATGCAGCTCGTAGTACGGGCGGCTGCGCCACAAGAGGTCAATGGTCGCGATCACGATCCCGATCGCGGTGCCGATGCCGAGGAAGAGAAGCCGTCGCGCGTTGCGGCGCGGTGAGTCGAGCCACAGCGCTGACATCCACAAGGGGAGCGCGACGAGCGCGACCAAGGCGTCGACGCGTGTCGCCACCGACGCGCCGAGCACGATGCCCGCGACGAACGCGGGGGCGGCCCGATCGTGCTCGCCGGTCATCGCCCACACCGCCAGCGCGATGCCTCCGCAGAGGAACAGCTGCACCGGCACCTCTGAGAACGTGTCGCGGCTGAAGAAGGCCTGCGGCAACGACACCGCGACGGCGACCGTCGCGCCGGCCGCCGCCCAGGGAGGCAGCCATCGACTCCCGAGCACGAACAGCGCGAGCAACGCCATGCCGCCGACAAGAGCCGGCACGGCTTCCGCGAGCCGGTTGCCGCCGAGCCAGTCGGCGTTGCCGAGCAGCGCGGGGTACAGATGGACGAACTGCGGCTGCAGATCGCCCGTCCGCGAGGGGTTGTCGGGATAGCCCTCGGGGAAGAAGCCGAGTGCCGAGGCGGGGTTCACGGCGTCGGACTTCGCGAACGGCCCGACGGCCGCGTCGATCGGGAGCTGGCTCCGCTCGGAGAGCCACTTGCCGGTGATGAGGTAGATGCCCGGATCGCGTGTCGACAGCACGTGCTGGCTCCGCGCCCACCCGTTCATGACCGTCATCCCGCCGACGACGGCCACGGTGACCACGACTGCCGCGATCGCACCGAGGGAGGCACGCGCTTCGACTTCGCGCGGCGGGAGCCGGAGCACGCCGAGCGCGCAGAGCAAGCCGACGTTGAGGCTCACCGCGATGACGAGCACGACGTGGAACGCGCCGATCACCGCGAAGACGAGTGATGAGAGCCCGTAGCCGGCGACGAAGGCGACCCCGCACAGGACGGCGAGCTCGAACCACCGGGGCACGAACGCACCGAAGACCGGGCTGTCGACGGCACCGACCGTGCTGCCGGCGACGACGGCGTCGCTGGCACCGTCGGCTCGGCTCATGACGGGGCCGTATGGTACCGGCCGGTGTCGTACCGGGTCCTCCACGTGACCTCGTCGTTCCCGCGCGACCCCGACGACCCCGTCGCCCCGTTCCTCCTCGACCTCGCGCGTGCGCAAGCCGCCGACGGCATGCGCGTCACCGTCGTCGCTCCCCACGACGCGTCGCTGCCACTGCGTGAGCGATTCGGCGACGTCGAGGTCGTGCGGGCGCGCTATGCCCCCGAGCGGTTCGAGCGGCTCGCGTACCGCGGCGGGCTCATGGCGACCGCGCGTGATCCGAGCGCCGCGTTGCTCGTGCCGGGTCTCGTCGTCGCGCTGGCGACCACGACCCGCCGCGTCGCCAACGAGGTGAGACCCGACGTCATCCACGCGCACTGGTGGCTCCCGTCGGGGTTGGCTGCGCTCGCGGCACGCGGCTCGCCGATCGTGATCACCTTGCACGGCAGCGACGTCGGGCTCGCCGAGCGCCGAGGCATAGGCGCGCTCGCACGCGGTCGCGTCACGAGCGGCGTTCGTCGCCGCGGTGTCCGATCCGTTGCTGCAGGATGCACGCGCTGCTCTCCGGCTCGACCCGGAGCGAAGCGGCGTCGTGCGCATGCCCATCGCCGTCGACTCAGCGCACCCGCCCGTGGCGCCTCGAGAGGGCCCGCCCTGGCGCATCGTCTCGGTGGGTCGCGCATCGCCCGAGAAGGGCTTCGACGTGCTGCTCGACGCGGTGCACATCGCACGCCGCGACGGCGCCGACGTCACGCTCGACATCATCGGCGACGGGCCCGACCGCGCTGCGCTCGAAGCCCGCAGCGCTCAGCTCGGCCTGGCCGGCGCGGTGCGCTTCCTCGGCCCGTTGCCTCGGGCCGCGCTCTACGAGCGGATGGCCAGTGCACACGCAGTGGTGGTTCCCAGCCGCCGAGAGGGCCTCGGGCTCGTCGCCGTCGAGGCGCTCGCACTCGGACGTCCCGTCATCGCCTCGCACGTAGGCGGCTTGCCTGAGGTCGTGACCGCCGGCACCGGGATGCTCGTCCCTCCCGGAGATCCCGCCGCGCTTGCGCACGCACTGCAAGCACTGCCGCTGCCCTCGCCGCCCGCAGACTCGCCCGCGGTCGCAGCGCACGCGATGGGGACGGTGGTCGCGGCGCACCGTGACATGTACGCCCGCGCGATCGCTACTTCGTAGCGGGCTCGACCTCGGCCTCGGGCTTCGTCACCCGCACGACCAGGTCAGCGAGCAGCCCGACCGCGAACACCTGGAACGCGGCGAACAGGATCAGCAGCGTGTTCGTGGCGACGCGGAAGTCTTTGCCGACGAGGTCATAGACGAGCTTGCCGATGCCGAGCACCGAGAGCGCGACGCCGATCGGCAAGAACACGCGCAGCGGGTTGTACGACAGCACGAGGCGGATCACCTGCGTGAGGTAGCGACGCGTGTCGCTCCACCAATGGAACTTCGATCGCCCCGATCGAGGCGCGTAGTCGATCGGCACGTACTTCACCGAGTAGCCATTCGCGAGAAACGTCATCGTGATCGTGGTGACGCAGCTGAACCCGGGGGGGAGCTGCGACACATACTGCAGACCCACGTCGCGTCGGAACGCACGGAACCCCGAGTTGAGATCGGGGATCGGCCGCTCGACGAGGAACGAGGCGAGCTTGCGGATGAACCACTTCGCGGGCACACGCGCGGCGCGGTGCGTGCCCTGCTCGGACGTGCGGGCGCCGACGACCTGGTCGTAGCCGTCGAGCTCCTTGACGAGGGCGGGCATCTGGTCGTTCGGGTACGTCATGTCGGCGTCGGTCCAGACCACGACCCGGCCGTTCGCTGCACGTGTGCCGGCCTTTCGCGCCGAGCCCGACCCGCGGTTCTCCGCGAACCGGATCACCCTGATGGCGCCGCTCGCCGCGAGGTCAGCCAGCTCGTCGAGAGAGCCGTCGGTAGAGCCGTCGTCGACGACGATGATCTCGAACGAGTACGGCGAGGCCTCGAGCGCCGCCTGGATGCGATCGACCTCTGCGCGCAGGTGGCCCGCCTCGTTGTGCACGGGAAGGATCACGCTCACGTCGAGTGTCGGGACATCGGGCGACAGCGCCGGGCCTGACTGTGTCATGCGTCTCCGAGGCTACTGGCCGGTGCCGCGCGATCTGGGGTGGCGTCCGCCGCGCGCGTCCGTTTCCGGATCACGAGCGCGACGCCGATCCAGATGAGCTCGACCACGAAGTCCCATGCCCGAGCGATGATCGCGAGTGCAAACGCGTCAGCGAAGCCGAAGCGATCTCGCAACGCGCCGGCGATGACCGCTTCGCGCACGCCGATGCCCGCGGGCGTGATGCCGATGAGCCCCGCGAGCACGCCGAGCGCTTCAGCGCCGATGAGCAACGGGATGTCGGAGCCGTGCACGGTGAGCACTCCCGCCGCGATCATCAGCCACCGAGCCGACTTCAACGCCGCGTTGACCCCGTAGACGAACGTCGCCTCGTGCATCTGCCTGCGATCAAGGAGGTGTGGTGCGAGCGCGGGCACGCGGGGGAACATCCTTCCGCCGAGCGCAAGGAGCGGGGGCAGCGCGCCGATCGCGACCGCCGAGCCGAGCCCGAGGAGCACCCGCCACGGCGTCGACACGACGGTCGACGGGATGAACACCGCGGCGAAGAGGCCGGCCCATGCTGCGAGGAGCCCGAGCTCGATCGCGAGGGTCGCGCTCGTGAGCGTGCGGGGGACGCCCTCCTTCGCGGCCATGACGACCCGCGCCGCGAATCCGGCGACCCCCGTCGGCAGGTAGCGCGCGGTCTGCGACAGGCACCAGACCCGGACCGCGTGGATGCGGGAGATCGCGACGCCGTAGGCAGCGACCAGGCGCCGCCACCCGAGCGGCAGCACCAGTCCCGCGGCGAGGCCGAAGGGAAGCGCAGCGACGAGCCACGCCCACCGGATGTCGAGGTTGACGTCCCGGAGGGCGTCGGCGTTGTCGACCGCGACCTTGACGAGGGCCGCGAGGACCGCGAGGGCGAACACCCATCGCCCGACCCGTAGCAGCCGGCCGGGCCATCGGGGCCGCGTTGCGGGAGGCGAGTCGTCCGACACCTGGTCCGAGGGTACCGGCGGCCGCAAGGTGACGACCGTTATCGGGGGTCGGGGCTAAGGTAGGACACCTGGGGGTGCCGTTACCTCCTTCATACCCATGCACCCCATGCAACTCGGAAAAGGTTGGTTCGCCAGATGGCGATGACGACTGTCGACGAACGTCTGCTGGTCGAAGCCCACAACGGGGGCGACTCCGAGGCGTTCGCAAGCATCGTCAACGAGTACTCGTCGTCGCTCTACGCCCACGCGATGATGCGGCTCGGCGAGCCGAGGGCGGCCGAAGACGCGGTGCAAGAGACGTTCCTTCGGGCCTATCGGGCGATGCCTCGGTTCGAGGGTGAGTTCCACCTCCGGGCCTGGCTTCACCGCATCCTCACGAACGTCTGCTTCGACGAGGGTGATCGCCGTCGCCGCGAGATCCGCGCGTTCGACCGCGCAGCGGGGCTCGCCGAGCTCGACGGCGCTCCGGCCGACGAGGTCCTCGACATCGACCGCGCCTATGCACAACGCGAAGTCGCAACGGCGCTCGCATCGCTGCCCGTGGCCTACCGCGAGGCGCTCGAGCTCCGCTACGTCGAGCAGCTCTCGTTCCGTGAGGTCGCCGACGTCACTGGTGTCTCCGAGGAGAACGCTCGCGCTCGTGTGCACCGCGGTCGTGCGGCGCTGCGTCGCTTGATCAGCGCGCCGTATGCGTTCGCGGCGCTCTTCATCCCGGCGCTCCGCAAGGGCGAGCGCGCCGCACAGGCTGCGCTCTCCGCGGGCGACAGCCCGAGCTCGGTCTCGACGATGTCGACGTTCGCGCAGTCGTCGCCGACGATCACCCGCCTCGCCGTCGAGCTGAGCGGCCCGATGTCGACGAAGGCCGGCATCGTCGCCGGTGTCGTCGCGGCGGCCACCGCCGTCGCTGTCCCGGTCGCGTCCAACGTCGCCGAGCACACGTTCGCCAACCCGCCTGCTGCGGTGGTTGCTGCGCCCGCGTCGAAAGTCGCCGAGCCGCTCGCGTCTCCGCAAGACACCGTCGTCGTCGTGGACCAGACCCCGACGGCAACGGTCGTCGACCCGGCGACGCAGGGCACGCCGACCGACGCCGCGGGCATGCCCGCCGACGCGGCGGCTCCCACCGACGCGCAGGCGACGAGCGGTCAGCAGACGTTCTCCGCGCCGCCTGCGGCTGCCGCAGCGACTCCCGCAGCTCCTGCTGCCGGCACTGCGACGCCCGCTGCCACCGACCCGTCCGCATTGGCCCCTCTGGCGCCCGCTGGCCCGCTCGGCGCGCTCGTGAGCTCGAGCGTCGTCGGCTCTGCTGATGGCACGCAGATCTCGATCAACGGCACCGCGACCTTGGGGAGCTCGAACGGGTCGATCGGTGGCTCGCTCGCGGTCACGCCGGGCGCGGCGACCGATGATCCCGTCCGCCTCGACGGCACGCTCACCTTCATTGGTCCCGATGGCTCCATGCAGTCGCTGCGTCTCGCCATGCGTGCGGTCGCTTCGACCGATGCCAGCGGCGTCGCGACCTATGTGGTCAACGTCGGTCGGTACGAGCTCACTGATGCGACTGGCGCGACGTCGACCGGCAGCTTCACAGGCTCGATCGTCACAGGCTCTGGTGCCGCGTCGAGCATCTCGCTCTTGTTCTCCTGACCGAGGGGCGCGCCCAGCGCGCCGACACGTCTCGCCTAAGGTGCCCGCCCAATGCCGCGCGCCCGCCGGCTCTCCGGCTCACTCGTCGCGATCGCGCTTGTGATCGGTGCGCTCACCACGAGCGCGACCGGTGCTCGTGGCGACGACGGTTCCAACGCGCAGCAGCAGAGCCGCTGGCCTGCCGGTCCCGGCGCGAGTCCGCGGCTCGAGGGGGTCGCGCACGCGCTGCGCTTCCTCGGCGCCGATCGCTTCGAGACGAACCTCGCCGTGACGCTCGCGCTCCGGGGGAAGGGAAGCTTCCCGTACGCGACGAGTGATCGCACGAGCGGTGGGGCGTCGAGCCTGGGAGCCGCGAACGGTTGGTGGGGCGCACGGTCGTGCCCGAAGGCGGTCATCGTCGTCGCGGGCGACAACTTCGCGGACGCGCTCGCGGCGACGTCGCTGTCGGACCCGACCAGCAAGGGCGCCGGTCCGCTGCTCGAGCGCGTCGCCGCGGCCGATCCCCTCTTCGATCCGATCGGAGGCTTCGCTCGCGTCGCCATGGGGCCCGCGCCGATCATCGTCACGACATCCGGGCGCCAAGGTGCCACCACGCTGTCGATCAGCTCACGGATCGCAGCGCAGGACATGGTGCAAGGCGGATGCACGACCGCGCGGAGCGCGGTCATCGTCGGTGGCGCGGGAGCAGTGCCCCGGTCGGTCGAGCCAGACCTGTTGAGCCTCGGCTACACGCAGGTGTTCCGCGTCGCAGGTGTCGATCGCTTCGACACCGCCGCCCGCGTCGCGCAGGCCCTCGGCACGAAGCCCGTGCCCGACGGCACGAGCGGCTGTGTCGACAGCGATGTGAGCGATTCGTCGGCCCGCATGGGTTGGTACGCACCGTCGGTCGTCGAGCTCCGCGAGAGCGCGGGCGCGTGCCGGCTCCTGGGTCGCACAGTCGTGCTCGCCGACGGAGGCACGGGCGCCGACGCACTTGCCGCCGGATGGTGGACGAGCTTCTGGCAGGTGCCGGTGCTCCTCACCACCGGCGACGGCACGCTGTCGGCCGCGACTAGGTCGGCGCTGCAAGCGACCGCCGTGAACAACCTCATCGTGCTCGGAGGGCCTGCGCGGATCCCCGACGCCACGGTCAACGAGGCGCAGTCGCTCACCGGTGCCGCGGTCGTGCGGATCGCGGGTGCTGACCGGTACGCGACCGTGGTCGAGATGGCCGAGCGGCTGGGCGGCTGGTGGCCGACCGGCGACGCGGCCGACTCCGCCGGCTCGATGGTCTGCCTCGCGGCGTCCGGCGGTCAGGGATCAGACTCGGTGGGCTGGCCGGATGCCCTCGGCGCGGGGCCGCTGTGCGCGGCACTGAACGGTTCGGCCGCGAACCCGGGAGCGCCGGCTCGGGCTCTCCCCCCGGCGGCGGGGATGTCGCCGGCCGTCACCCCGGGCGCCAGGCCCACCCGCGACGCGGTGCCGGTGCTGCTGGTGTCGCCGCAGTCAGAAGACCTGCCCGGGTCGACTCAGGCATTCCTCGCCGCGCTGTTCCCCTCGTCGAGCTGGTGCTCGAGCGCGACGATCCTTCCGGGCTGCTCGGAGCCGGGCTTCGCCGTCGCGTTCGGTGGTCGCGCCGTCGTCTCGGACGGTGCGCTGCTCGATGCGGCGGCGCTCGTGTCGGGCGGCACCTACCAAGTCGCCGACGACCTCAGCCCATCGATCGCGAGCGGTTTCACGACCTCGCTCGACCTGAGCCCGGTCTTCGCGGCGGGCGGCGGAGTTGGGCCGACGCGCCAGTGCTACCCGCGGTCCGCGCTCTCCGGCGTGCGTTGGCTGTCGGTCTACGCGGACAGCGCCGCGACGCAGTTCGACAGCGAGCTCGACGTGATGACCAGCGGTCGTTACGTCAGCGACGCGGATGGCGTGTCACGCTCGCCCGGCGCGAGCGCGCCAGTGTGCGTGCTCTTCAACGTCAGCCAGCAGGGCCTCTCGGCCGTGGGAGGAGTGAGCCTCTCGGGCCGCACGACCCCGAGGACCTCGCTCTCCTACGGGGTTCTGCAACGGATGACGCTCTCGTCGAATGTCACACAGTCGAACCCCACGGGGTCCGGCGCGGCGTCCGATTCGACATCGCCCGCGGTGGGCACGACGTGGATCTTCTCCGGCGTGCCCCTCGCGCCCCTGACGGTCACGGTGAAGGCAGGTGCACCCCAGGCCGTCATGGCGGCGACGTTGAACGTCACGGTCACCCGCGGGGCCGGGGGCACCTCGCCCAACACTTTGGCGGGGGCGTTCTCCCTCACGACGGCCAACGGGGTGCTCAACGGCACGGTCAGCGGTGAGGCGCTCCTCACGGGCGGAGCCTGGCATCTGCGTGGGAATGCGGTCGTCATCAACGGCACGATCGGCGCGAGCGCCGGCTCGGGCGGGTTCACCGCCGACATCACACTCGGGAACCCCGGTACCGGCGACGACACCATCGCGTGGAACATCGACGGCGTCGTCAGCTGAGGCGGCGAGCAGCCGGCGCGATGCGCTCGTAGAGCGTCGCCATCTCCGAGACCATCTGCTCGCGGCTGAAGCGCTCTCGCGCCCGCTCGAGCGCGGCGACCCCCATCTCCTCGCGGGTCGCCGCGTCCGCGCAGAGCCGCACGACGGCATCGGCCAGCGCCGCCTCGTCGATCGGGCACACGACGCCGGTGCGGCCGTCGACCACGACCTCGGCCGCGCTGCCGACGTCGGTGGTCACCGCGGCGCGACCTGCGGCCGCGGCCTCGATCAGCGACAACGGCATGCCCTCGTTGTCGGACGTCAGCAGGACGAGGTCGCAGGCCGCGTAGACGTCGGTGACGTCGGCTCGCCAGCCGAGGAACGTCAAGCGGCCGCGGAGCGCGGGCTTTGCGGCGGCCGCGCGCAGATCCTCGAGCCCTTCACCGTCGCCGGCGACCACGAAGTGCACGTCTTCCCGCGTCGACGCGACACGCGCCGCGACGCGCGCGAAGCGGTCGGGACGCTTCACCCTCGCGAGCCTCCCGACGAACGCGATCACCAGACCCGACGTCTGCAGGCCGAGGCGTTCACGGGCCGAGGCCCTATCGAGTGGCGCCGTGATCTCGACTCCTGGCGCGATCACCGTGTACTGGCTCGCTCGCCCGATGTGCGCGGCGAGCAGCTCGTCTCTCACCTGCGCGCCGACGGCGACGATGCTCGTCGTCTTCGATGCGAGCACGCGCTCGGTGGTGACCACGCTGCGCGTGACCATGGGGGAGAAGTACCCGTGCAGCAGATGGCCGTGGAACACGTGATTGGTCACGGGTGCACGCGCGGCGAACGCGCCGACCCGGCCGATCAGCCCCGCCTTCGCAGTGTGGGTCTCGACGATGTCCGGGCCGAACGCGCGGATCTCGGAGATGACCCTTGCGAGCGCCTGGGCGTCGGCGAGGGGGTTGGGCGCGCGGCCGAGCCCGTCGATGCGGATGTGTGCGAACGCGCGGGGTCGTAGCTCGAGCTCGTCGGCTTCGTCCTCCGCGACTCGACCGGTGAGCAGGCGCTGCTCGAACCGCTCTGGATCGAGGTCGTCCATCAGGTCGGCGACGATGCGAGCCGGGCCGCCGACGTTCATCCGCGCGATGACGCGCAGCACGCGGATGCGGTCAGGCACGAGGCAGCACGGTAGTGGCGGCCTCCCGTGGTCCATGGCGAGCACGGCGGGTGCCCTACCCTGACGGTCGTGCGCGTGCTCGTGACGGGAGGCGCCGGCTTCATCGGATCGCACGTCGTCGATGCGCTCGGCGACGAGGGCGCAGAGGTGACGGTGCTCGACAGCCTGGTGACAGGCCGCGCCTCGAACCTCGATGGCCGGGCCCGGCTCGTCGAGGGCTCGATCCTCGATGCCGACCTCGTCGACAAGGAGGTCGAGGCGGCCGACGAGGTCTTCCATCTCGCGGCGGCGGTCGGCGTGCGTCACATCGTCGACGACCCGCTCGGCTCGCTGCGCACAAACACCCGGGGCACCGAGGACGTGCTCGACGCGTGTGCGCGTCATCGGCGCCGGGTGCTGCTGGCCTCGACGTCCGAGGTGTACGGAAAGTCGCCGACTCTGCCCTGGCACGAGGACGACGACCGGGTGCTCGGCTCGACCGATGTGGCGCGCTGGTCGTACGCGACGGCGAAGGCGCTCGACGAGCATCTCGCGCTCGCGCACGCGCACATGGGCCTGCCGGTCACGATCGTGCGGTACTTCAACTCATACGGCCCCCGACTCGATCCCCGGGGCTACGGGTCGGTGGTGGCGCGGTTCCTCGGCCAGGCGCTCGCAGGGGAACCCCTGACCGTGCACGGCGATGGCAGCCAGACTCGCTGCTTCACCTATGTCGCCGACTCGGTGCGGGGCACGTTGCTCGCGGCGAGGTCACCCGATGCGCTCGGTCGCGTGTTCAACATCGGGACCGACGTCGAGACCACGCTCAACGACCTCGCTCGGATGGTCATCGACCTCACGGGCTCGTCCTCGACGATCGAGCACGTGAGCCACGAGTCGGTCTTCGGCCAGCGGTTCGAGGACCCGGCGCGCAGACGGCCCGACATCACCAGAGCACGCTCCGAGCTCGGGTGGGAGCCAGAGGTGCCGCTCGAAGACGGCCTGCGTCGCACGTTGGAGTGGTGGAGCACCGCCAATGGGTGACGCCAATGGATGACACGGAGTTCGATCAGCGCGTCGCGGCCCGATCGCTCGTCGTCGGCGTCGTGGGGCTCGGCTATGTCGGGCTGCCGCTGGCAGTCGCGCACGCGGAGTCGGGGTTCACGGTCGTCGGCTTCGACACCGACGCTGAACGCACCGATGCGCTGAACACGGGCCGAAGCCACGTCGAGGACATCGCAGACGCGCGCCTCGCCGCGCAGGTCTCGGCCGGGCGGTTCGTCGCATCGGCAGATCGGTCCGTGCTCGACCGGGCCGATGTCGTGTTCATCTGCGTGCCGACGCCGTCCGATCGCCACCAGACACCTGATCTGTCCTATGTGCGGGCCGCGCTGACTTCGGTCGCCGCGTCGCTCCGTCCCGGCGAGCTCGTCATCCTCCAGTCGACGACGTATCCGGGCACGACGACAGAGGTGTGCGCGCCGGCGCTCGAAGCGGCCGGGCTGAGGGCGGGGGTCGACTTCCATCTCGCCTTCTCGCCCGAGCGCGTCGACCCCGGCAACGCAGAGTGGACCGTGGCGACCACGCCGAAAGTCGTCGGCGGCCTCACGCCAGAATGCGGACGACGTGCGGCGCTCGTGCTCGAGTCGCTGATGCGGACGCCCCACGTGCGCCAGGTCTCGACGCCCGCAGCCGCCGAGATGGCCAAGCTGCTCGAGAACACCTACCGCGCCGTCAACATCGCGCTCGTCAACGAGCTCGCCCAGCTGTGCCACCGCATGGGCATCGACGTCTGGGAGGTCATCGACGCCGCGGCGACGAAGCCGTTCGGGTTCGAGGCGTTCCGGCCCGGCATCGGGCCCGGCGGCCATTGCATCCCGGTCGATCCGCAGTACCTCTCGTGGAAGGCGCGCGAGTTCGACTTCCGCACTGAGTTCATCGACCTCGCGGCCGACACGAACCAGGGGATGGCCGACTACGTGCTCGGACGGATCCGGGCGTTCGCCGATCGCCACGGTGTCGCGCTCGCGGGTGCCCGAGTGCTCTGCCTCGGCGCCGCGTTCAAGGCGGGTGTGTCCGACATCCGCAACTCCCGCGCGATCCGGGTCATGGAGCTGCTCGTGCAAGCGGGCGCGCGCGTCGAGTTCGCGGATCCGCTCGTGGACGAGCTCGAAGTGAGCAGCGAGCGGCACAAGGCGGTCGGGATCGGCCCCGCGATGGCCGCGGGCTTCGATCTCGTCGTCGTCCTGGTCGCCCACTCGCAGTGGGCCCAGCTGCGCGCGCTGCCCGACACGGCGCTCGTGTTCGACGCTGTCGGGGCGATCGAAGCTCGAGGCCATCCGGCGTACGAGCGGCTGTGAAGACCAGCCTGGTCCGCGGGTGGGCCTGGGCCGTCGAGCATCCCGTGCTCTTCGTCTTCGCGGTCGCCCTCGCCGCACGGTTCGTGCTCGCGCTCGGCATCTACGTCTTCCACGACGGCGCGCTGTTCCCCGATGACGCGTACTTCCAGCGACTCGCGCGCGAGATGGCGAACGGCCACTCCGCCCAATGGGCCGACTACGACCACGCGATCTTCCGGCAGACGGCGACGTTCCTCCTCCCGTTGACGGCCCTCGCATGGCTCGGCTCGGCCGTGCTCCCCGGACAGCTGATGGTCGCGATCGCCGGCTCCGCCGCGGCTGCGCTCACGACTGCGATCGGGCTGCACGTCCTCCGCCCGCGGTGGGCCATCGCCGCGGGCGCGGTCATGGCGCTGCTTCCGTCGATGGTGCTTTGGTCGTCGCTGACGCTGAAGGACGCGTTCGTCTGGTGCGTGCTCGCCGGGTTGGGTCTCGTGGTGTGCGAGCTCGACGGGCCCCCCGCGCGTGTCGTGATGGTCACGGCAGTCGGTGTCGCGCTCCTGTGCCTCATGGACCACCTGCGCGACCAGACCTTCGTCGTGGCGGTGTGGGCGTTTGCGATCGCACTCGTGCTCGGGGGCGGGAAGCAGCTCCGCGAACGTGCCGCCATCGGCGTCGCGGTGCTCGTGCTCGTGCCCGCGCTCCTCGGGTACGGGGTCGCCGCGGCGTCGTGGCTGGACGACTCGATCCACGGTGTGAGCATCAGGCGGGAGGGCAACACGATCGGAGCGGCCAGCGCCGTGGCCTGCGCGAAGACCGCGAACGACGTCGGGGGCCTCGTCCGCCATCTTCCCTGTGGGTTGCCTACGGCGCTTCTTCGTCCGTATCCATGGGACCAAGGCGGGTCGCTCGGGCTGAACCTCGCCCGCCTCGAAGCCTTGGCCTGGTACCCACTCCTCGCGCTCGCGCTCTACGGCCTGACGCGCGCATGGCCGTTGCGACGAGCCCTTGCGTTTCCGGTGCTCGCGTCGGCGGGCTCGGTCCTCGTCTATTCGAGCGTCGAGGGCAACCTCGGCACCGCGTTCCGCCATCGTGCCGAAGCAACGTGGGGAGTGGCCTTGCTCGCAACTCTGGCCGCGCAGACCATCGCCGACCGCAGACGGCATGCTGGGTCGACCGCAGAGTCGCTGGTGCCCGCAGATACGCTCCCGGGCTGACATGGCCGCTGACGCGAGCTCCCGCGGCGCGCCGCACGGTGATCGAAGCGAATGCGGGCGGCGCGAGCTGGGGCGAGACCTGGCGCTCGCGTGAGCTGCTTCGTGTGATGGTGTGGCGCGACTTCACGCTGCGGTACAAGCAGACCGTGGTCGGTGCTGGCTGGGCCGTGCTCCAGCCACTCGGGCTCACGGCGGTGTTCGCACTGTTCCTCGGTCGGCTCGTGCCGCTGCCAGTGCAAGGGCTGCCGTACGCGGTCTTCATGCTGCCTGCGATGGTGCTGTGGCAGTTCTTCTCGAAGTCGCTCTCGCTCGCCGGAGTGAGCCTGTCGCACGAACTACGAGACGGTGACGAAGGTGTTCTTCCCCCGGATCTACTTGCCGCTCGCGATGATCGTCGGGGGCCTCGTCGACCTCGGCTTCGCTCTCGGGGCTACCGCGATCGTCATGCTCTTCTACCAGCGTGGTCCCGGGGCGGCGATCGTCCTCGCACCGCTGTTCGTTCTCCTCGCGGTCGTCGCCGCGCTCGGCTTCGGCGTTTGGTTCGCTGCCTTCGATGCTCGCTTTCGCGATCTGCGCCTCGCACTGCCATTCGTACTGCAGCTCTGGTTCTTCATCACGCCGGTCGTGTACTCCTCGGCGACCATCCCTTTCAGGTTCCGGTGGGCGTACCACCTGAACCCGATGGCCGGCGCCGTCGAAGGGTTTCGATGGGCAATGCTCGCCGACGTGCCTCGACCTGCAACCGGAGGCCTCGCGCTTTCGGCGCTCTCGGGCGTCGTGGTGATGGTCAGCGGGGTGTACTACTTCCGGCGCGCCGAAGGCGCCATCGTCGACATCCTGTAGGGAGCCGTGGGCGACGTCGTCATCACGACCGAAGACTTGGGGAAGCGCTATCGAGCGAGGGTGGCCGGACGCGGCCGCATCCGCGACGTCGTCGGCGGCGGCCTCCGTGCGCGCAGGCGCGAAGAGAACCGGGCGAGCATGGTGCCGTTCTGGGCCCTGCGCCACGTCGACCTCGAGGTGATGGCCGGGCAGGTGACCGGCATCATCGGACGCAACGGTGCGGGAAAGAGCACCTTGCTGAAGGTCCTGTCGCGCATCACCACGCCTACCGAAGGTCGAGCCGAGATCATCGGCCGGGTCGGCTCGTTGCTCGAGGTCGGCACCGGCTTCCACATCGACCTCACGGGACGCGAGAACGTGTTCTTCTCCGGCGCTGTGCTCGGGATGACTCGGTCGGAGGTGCGTCGGAAGCTCGATGCGATCGTCGAGTTCGCCGGCGTGGAGCGATTCATCGACACTCCGATCAAGCACTACTCCAGCGGCATGCAGGTTCGGCTCGGGTTTGCGATCGCCGCTCATCTCGAGCCGGAGATCCTGATCGTGGACGAGGTGCTTGCCGTCGGAGACGAGGAGTTCCAACGGCGCTGCCTGGAGAAGATCGGAGATGTCGCTGCGAAGGGCCTTGCGATCCTGCTCGTGAGCCACGACCTGGTGGCCGTCCGCAGCCGATGTGATGTCGCGCACCTGTTCGAGTCGGGGCAGCTCACCGCGAGCGGGCCGCCGCAGGAGATCGTCGACTCTTACGTCGCGCAGATCGTCGACGAAGGCCCGAACGTGCTCGCCGCGAGGACGTGGCGGGTGGCCGAGGGCGAGGAGCACACGATGGAGCCGGGAGCGCCCTGCTCGATCCTCATCGAGGTCGAGACGGCCGCCGGCCTGGGCGCCGCCAAGCTGACATTGCAGATCCGGCGCGACGCCCTCCCGGTTTGGGAAGGGTCGGTCAGCGGAGTCCTCGGTCCCGGGGAGTATGAGATCCGGTTCGACATCGATGCTCTCGCGCTTGCGGCCGGGAGCTACGAGCTCTCGCTCGCACTCGTCGCGGATGGAGGGTCGCGGACGACCGTCGCGCTCGAGCCGTCGCTGGTCGTGCCTGCTGACGTCGCCGGCGGGCCGATAGTCGCGGCGGGCCACACCGGGCGGATCACGAAGCGCTGAGCGACGGGTACCACCCGAGCAGGCGTTCGGCGAGCGCAGCGAACGTCGGCATCGGCATCCGCCCGACGTCGGTCCAGCTGCTCGGACGCTCCCGCAACGCGTCGACGAGCTCGGTCGTCGAGCCGGGAGTGACGGTGCGAGCGCCGATGTGCCGGGCTGCTTCGCCGATGCAGCCCACGTCTGATGCGATGAGGTGAGCGCCGTGTGCGCGTGCGAGCCAGGGCAGTGCGGACTGCGTGCCACTGCGGTAGGGCATCACACAGATCGCGGCATCTGAGAGGACATCGTGCAATCGCTCACCGGAGACGTACGCGTTCTCGATCGACACGAGTGACGGCCACTGCTCGTGCAGCCGGCGGAGAGACGAGGGCACGCGTCCCTGTCCGACGACCACGAATCGGCGTAGCCCCCCGCTGCGCCAGTACTCGGTGACCGCGTCGCACATCTCGTCGATGCCCTTGTACGGCGCGAACCGACCGACCATGGCGATCGTGCCTTCGGCACGCAACGGTAGCGTCGTCGTGAGGCCCGGGCAGGACGGGCACGGGAATGCCGGCAGCTCGGCGACGAGCAGCTTCGCTGCGACTCGTTCTGGCGCCAGCGCCTCACAATGCACGTGAACCCCCGCCGCGGAGCGCATCGTGCGTGCCGCGACGGCGTGTTGGACGCGGTCGAAGAGCTGACCGTGAGACTTGGGGTCGTGCCACGTCGCCGCGACCGCGACGCCTTGAGCGGCGAGGGCGGCGGCCGCGCGAGCCGACGTGGGATAGCCCTCGCCGAACACGATGTGGACCACGTCGGGATGCCATGCGTGGATCTGCGTGGCGAGCGCGCTCTGCCGCACCCACGCGGTCGCTTCGTGGCTCGCCACGCGCGCCCGAGAGGCCGGCTTCTCGATGAGGTGCGTCTCGGCGGCGAGAGAGAGCGCCGGACGGTCCGGGATCCAGACACCGACCGTCGTACGGGCGCTCATCGAGTTGCCCAGCGCTGAGACGTAGTCGCCGGCTGCCCCCGAGGTGGTGAGCGCGACGAGCGCGACGCGCAGCGCGCTCATCGGTGTTGGGCGCGCATGCGAACGTGTTGGGCGATCTGGACCGGGACGACCAGAGGCAGCAGGGGATCGACGTGAAGGCCGCCCATCAGACTGCGCGCAGCGGCGCCATATCGGCGCCCGAGCATGTGTCTCCAGGCGAGATACGCGGCCTCCCAGCTGTGCCACCGGCGATAGCGACGATGCAGCGCCGGGGTCCGTGCCGTCTCCGCCAGACGAGCCGTGCAGAGCGCGAGCTGCTCTTCGGTGAGCTCGACCTCGACTCCACCGCGGAAGGTCAATGAATCCGCATGCGCCCGTGAGCGGTAGACGACCTGGTCGACGATGGCGCGCTCGGGGTTCAGCTCCAACACCCGCATGAGGAAGTCGAAGTCCGCGCACCGAGGCCATCGAGTGTCGAAGGGGCCGATCCGCTCGAGCAGGCCGCGACGGAAGAAACGGGCATTCAAGATCGGCGAACCGTGGATCACGTCCCGCTCACGGAGCGACTTCGCGCCTTCGTCGTTGACGTGGACGAGTGTCTCCGTGCCGGAGGGGGTAGCCCGAAAGACTTCGCCGCCTCCGGCGACCATCTCGGCGCGGGGATTGGCGGCGAACGCGCGCTCGACTGCCGCAAGGGCGCCGGGTGTCAAAAGGTCGTCCGCGTTGACGAAGCCCACGATCTCCCCCGAAGCGAGCGCGATCCCACGGTTGATCGCGTCGTAGAGCCCTTCGTCCGCACCGCTCACGACACGTAGGTCGGGATGTTCGTCCAGGATGCCGAGCGTCCCGTCTATGGACCCGCCGTCCACCACGATGTGCTCGATCGCGTCCCAGTCTTGTGAGCGGACGCTAGCGAGCATCTCGCCCAGGTAACGCTCGGCATTCAGCGTCGGCGTGACGAGCGTGATCCTCACGTCGTGACTCCCGCCGCGGCGAGAAGCGCGTCATCGTCGGGCGCGAGATCTTGCTGAGCGGCCGCCCGGTAGAGCGCCCGGCACGACCGGGCGAGGTGGTCCCACGAGTACGCGGCGGCTCGGCTGTGCCCGCGGGCGGCGAGGGTCGCTCGCAGCTCATCGTCGGACCAGACTCGCTCGAGCGCGTCCGCGATCGAGTCGACGTCGGTTGGCTCGAATAGCACTGCTGCGTCACCCGTGAGCTCCGGAAGCGATGTCGCGTCGGCGCACGCGACGGGTAGACCCGCCGCAAACGCTTCGAGAACCGGAAAGCCGAAGCCCTCGAACAGCGACGGGAAGACGAGGCAACGTGCTCCCGCGTAGAGGAGGGCCAGCTGGTCGTCGTGCACAAAACCGCGGAAGTCCACGAGGTTCTCGATCCCACGAGCGCGCGCGTGGTCTCGCACGAGACGATCACGCGGGTTGGGCTGGCCCGTGCACACGAGCTTCACCTCGGTGCCGCGCGCCCGCAGCACCGCGATTGCGTCGAGGAGCCGGACGTGGTTCTTGTGGCTCCAACGTTGCGCGGGGTGAGAGCGCGTACGGCTCGTGCTTGGTTCCCGGCGAGTGCCGAACCAGCAGTGGTGCACCCGGCGCGACGACAGCGACCGCGAGCAGGGTCGATCTCGTAGGCGTTCACGACGTCATCGCGAACGAAGTGGGACGCAACCACGACGTAGGTTGCCTGCCTGCAGCACGGTCGGTAGATCGCGTCGCGCCGTTCGACATCGCTCGGTCTGAAGTACTCCGGGTAGTGGACGTGCTGCAGATCCCAGGGCTGATAGAGGTTTGGCAGCGCGGTGCGCTCGCCTGCCTGCGCCGCGAAGTGCACGACGTCGTACCCGCCTCCCTCGACGATCGGCGGTGAGGAGGGCACGCCCAGCGCCGAGTAGCGAGCTCGGCCCGCTCGTGCCCACATCACGACGCGACGGGCGGGGGGACCGAGTGGCGTCGCTGCGATGCGAGAGGCGAGCGCGCGGCTCGGAGACGGCAGCGTGACCCATGCCGCTGACCCCTCGATTCGGCGAGCCAGAGCGGCGCCTTGAACTGGCGTGCCGACGAAGTCGAACCGGTCGGATCCTTCTAGACGACTAAGCGCGCCGGCGAGTCCCTCGACGTACTGCTCGATGCCGCCGGACACGCCGGGTGCGAAGCAGGGCCGGACCGCGACGCGCATCTCGATACCGCCCCGCTCAGCGACGCCACTCGTGGGGGAGCACGGTCCAGAGCGCGAGCCACGATCGGTTGAACATCCGCTGCTTCAGTGTTCCGGCAGCGAACAGTTCCCGAAATGCAGCAGCATCGGCTCTTGTGTCCCGGACAACGCAAGACGGGTGTACAAGCTCACCGAGGTCGGCGGTAGTGAAGCCACGCGTGGGGTCGAGCGCGGTATGAGTGGCGTCTGGGCGAAATCCGACATTCTCGACCAGACTCGTCCGAGGAACGACCGCCAGGCCCGACTGCGCCCAGCAGGCGAACTGCCACTGGTAGTCCCAGGTGTCGTTTTCGCCTGAGCGGACCCGGTCGAACGACACCCGGTAGTAGGCCTCCTCGCCGCGGCTCGTCGCGACGCTTCGCAGCAGGCCGCTCTCGACGAAATCGTCCCATCCGGCCATGTTCACGTCGTAGTGACGCCACACGCGCTTCCAGGTTGCCCACCCCCACACGTGAGGGTGCGACGAGAATCGATACGACGCGCTCGACCTCCAGCGCTCTCGGGTCAAGTTCACTCCCCCGACATGCATCACCCGCTCGTCGTCGACGTATCGATCGAGCAGCGCGTCGCAGTATGAGAAGAACGCGTCGATGGGAACACAATCGTCTTCGAGAATGATCGCCGCGTCTACGTGTGAGAAGACCCAATCAAGGCCAGAAGAGACGCGCTTCCGGCATCCGAGGTTCGACTCGGCGAAGTTGGTTTGGATCTCGCACGACCAGTCAACGCCGTCCAGCACAGCGGCCCGAGCTTCGTCGCAGAGGGAACGCTCTGCCTCATCGCGTGGGCCGTCGGCGACGACGAGCAACTTTGATGGTGCAGCTCGCCGCACGGCGGCGAGCACGCGGCGCGTCAGGTCGGGTCGGTTGAAGACGAGGAGCGCGACCGGGGCGGACACTGCCATGTCTTGGCACGCTAAGCGGTCGGGGGGTCAGGCTGAGAAGCCCGCGTCGCGTTCGGCCCACTTGTACGAAGCGCCGTAGGCGAGCCGCGCCCGAACCAGCTGTTGCACGGGCTTCCGCACGAGGAGACGGAGTGCCCGCTGGCGAGCTGACGACAGCGCTGTCCGGGTGAACAACTGGTGGGTACCGAGATCGACGAGATGCATGCCGAGGTCCTGAGCAAGCCATTCGAATCCCCGTGGCGAGAAGAAGAAGACGTGCTGACCTATCGCGGGGATGAGGTACCACCAGTCGATGCCTTGTCCGAGGTAGGGCTCCGTTCCGACAAGCAGAGCGTCCGTCGCGCCAGCGATCTCGCGGAGCGTCGCAGCGGGCTCCGCGAGGTGCTCGACGACCTCGAATGCACACACGAGGTCGAACGAGCCCGCCATCTGGTCCACCGCGAAGCCTCGACTGAGCTCGTGTCCGCCCCTCGGGTCGTAGACCCATGCATCGACGCCGACATCACGGAGGAGTCGGCACAACAGGCCGGTGCCTCCGCCGAAGTCAAGGATTCTCGAAGCTCGAGGCAGGCCGAGCAGCCGCAGGATCGTGGTGACCAGGGCCTGCTTGTCGAGATTTCGCATGACCAGCCCAGTGTCGCGATCGGCGATCGCACCTCGTCCGTATGCCTCATCGAGCCAGTACGGCGTCTCCGTCTCGAGAGACCCGCATTTCTCGCACTCGAAGTAGTCGACGTCGAGGTGGTTCAGGACCTTGAGGCTGGAATACCGCGGCCGCAGGTCCACCGCACAGTCGACATGGATTCGTCAACAGCCAACCTTTCCCTCCACGCGGAACGACTTCCGACGACGAAGCTGCGTGGCTGGGTTCCACGAGCGGAGCCACAGCAGTCGTCCGCAGCTTGGCAGCTGCAGCGGATTGATACGTGCCCGGAAGTCGTACCAGCCTGGCGGCCCACACCTCTCCAGCAACCCTGCTGCCTCGAGCCGACCGCGTCGACTCCGAGTTCCGAGGCCATCGAGGTGGGGAACGGGTACGAGCGCAGCGCGAATCTGGTCGCGCTCCTGCACGCCCTCACGACCTGATCAAGCCTCAATCGTCTCCCAACTGGGGTGCGGATCGCCAACTGTCGGATTGCGTTGGCCGTCAAGGACAGCTGCAGGCGCCGGCGCAGCTCGGGCGGGGCTGCTAGCTGCACGAACCGCAGATGGTCGCCGAGGTTCGTCATGGACCTCCTCGACGTCAGCTCCGCCCAGATTCTCCGCCGCGCTCGCCGCCTCGTCAGATGGCGTGAGCCCAGTCTCGAGCTGCAGCGCCCGCAGCTGAGTCCGTCCCGTCACCCCGAGCCGGTGTCCTGCCCGCCGCAGTCGGCAAAGAACTCGAAGTCGCCGATGTAGTGAGGGAGCCGAGCGTTGTCGACATTGCCGCAGTGCCGCACCATCCCTAGCGGCACGATCGGCCGCGACCTTCAAGCGTGTCGACGCGCGGAGTTGAACTCCGTGGGTTCCGTGCAGACGTGAAAGCGGTAGACCGGCCAGTCGATCGTGATCCCGGCGTTCAGTACCTGCGTTGGATCGTCTGCGTCGACGATCGTTGCGCCCACGGCCGCCGCGTGACCGATCGACTACCGCGACCAGATGCTGGACGAAAGTCCGAGTCGAAGAAGGTGTCGTCATTGAGGAGGAGAACGAAGTCCTCGTCGCCGCCGCAGCGCAACGCGTGGTCGATGCCGAACCAAGTCGCTCCCGTCCACCACTGCTCGCCGACGCCGCCGATGAACGTGATGCCCTCGACCGTTGCGAGCTGTTCGACGCTCCCGTCGCGCGATCCGCCGTCGATGACGACGATCTCGACGCTCGGGTAGGTCTGTCGCTGCAGACCTTCGATGCACGCTCGTGTGACATCGAGCCGTTCGAACACCGGCACCACCACGAACACCTTCGGCGTCTCGTTCGCCACTCGTCTCGACGCTACCGGTACTGTCGCTCGTCGTGACCGGGGGCGGCTGGCAGTACCTCGCAGTCTTCCTCGTGTCGGCGGCGTTCTCGCTGCTGCTCACCCCGTTGGTGTTGCGCTTCGCGCTCCGCCGCAACGTGCTCGACCTCCCCGGCGGGCACAAGACCCACACCGACCCCGTGCCGTACCTCGGTGGCCTGGCGATCGTCGCTGCGTTCGCGCTCACAGTCGTGGTCGCAGCGCTCGTGCGGCCGCCGGTCTCGGGACGGGGCGAGCTGTTCGTCGTGCTCGGCCTCGCGGTCCTCCTCGCGTTCGTCGGCCTGCTCGACGACCTCACGGGCCTGAGCCCAGTGGTCCGACTCGTGGTCGAGGCCGGCGCCGGCCTTGCCGTGTGGGCCGTCGGAGGTGGCATCGACTTGTTCGGCCCCGGCGTCACCGATGCGGCGATCACGGTGCTGTGGGTCGTCGGCATCACGAACGCGTTCAACCTGCTCGACAACATGGACGGGCTGTCGTCCGGCGTCGCTGCGATTGCCGCCGGCTCGATCTTCGTCATCGCGTCCAAGAACGGACAGTTCCTCGTCGCCGGGTTGGCGATCGGCCTCGCGGGCTGCGCGATCGGCTTCCTCCGCCACAACTTCCATCCGGCGCGGATCTACATGGGAGACGCCGGGGCGCTCTTCCTCGGGTTCATGCTGGCGTACCTCGGGATGAAGCTGCGCTTCGACGCGCCCACGAGCACGACGTTCCTGGTGCCGATCCTGATCATGGGAGTGCCGATCTTCGACACGACCCTCGTCACGGTCACGCGGCTGCGTCGCGGCGTGAGCCCGTTCCTCGGGGGACGCGACCACACGAGCCATCGCATCGTCCGTGCCGGGCTGCCGGTTCCCGCGGCGGTCGTGCTCATCTACACGATCGGGATCTGCCTCGGCATGGTCGCGTTCGTCGTGAGCCGCATCGACCGCACGTCCGCGTACGTGCTCACGGCCGCCGTCGTGATCCTTGCCGTGCTGTCCGGAGTGCTGCTCTCGCTGGTGCCCGCCGACGACGACGGAGCCGAGCCGACCGGCTGAGGGCGCGCCCCTATGCTCACCCGATGGCCAAATCGCGGCGCACGTCGCACCGCCCGGCGCGCCCCTCGAGCACGACCAAGTCGCCCACTTCGACGCCGGCCGCGCCCTCCCAAGGGACGATCGTCATCGACCCTCAGCCCGCGGCGAGCACCAAGGTCACCGCGGCTGGCAAGCCCCGACCCCAGCCGGCCACGAAGGCGGCACCGGAGCCTCGGGTCCGCCTCCCGCTGATCATCGGCGCGGGCCTGTCGGTCCTGTGGCTGCTGCTGTGGGCCATCGGCGTGCTCTCGACGTTCGGGCTCGCGCTTTTCATGGTCGGGCTGTCGTGGGCGGCGATCGCCGTCGTCGATGCGAGTGGTCACCTGTGGGACGCCACCGACCCGCTCCGTAGCGCCCGGCGGATCGGCGTGTTGTGGGTCGTCGTCGCGCTCCCCGTGGCCTTCGACCCGGGCACCGCAGAGCGATTCGGCCTGGCGAAGCTCACCGTGCTCATGGTCGGCGCACTCGCCCTCGCGATGCTCTGGGTCGTCGACGCGATCACGAACACCAAGCGGCCCGACCTGCGCACTGGGTTGCACTGGCCAATCCTCGCGATGGTCGGAGTCGGCACGCTCGCGACGGTCCTCAGCGTCAGCCCCCGCCTGAGCCTGATCGGTGCCTACCAGTCCTACGACGGCCTGCTCGCCCTCCTCTCGTTCGCCGTCGTCGCGCTCGTCGCTGCCGAGTCGTGGCGAGTGAGCGACCTCCGGCGCATCTTGACGACTTTCGTGCTCGCCGCGGGCGGGCTGGTCGTTCTTTATGGCCTCATCCAGACCGCCGACCTCGAGCTGGGCACGCACTGGGACTGGATCCACTTCGTGAACGCCGGTGCGTCCTTCGGTCCGACCAGCACCGTGTGGTCGACGTTCGGCAACCCGAACCACCTCGCGGGCTTCATCGCATGCCTCCTGCCCATCGGAGTCATCGTCGTGATCAGCGAACGGTCGCTGATCGTGCGGGCGATCACCGGTGCCGTGCTCCTCGGCGCTCTCGTCTGCCTCGTCGAGACGAGCAGCCTCGGCGGCCTGGGCGCTTCGGTCGGTGCGCTGGTGCTGACCGGAGTGCTGCTGATCCCGGAGCTGAAGGGCCGGCGCCGTTTGGCCCTCTGGTGTGGCGCCGGCGTGGCGGTGGCCGTCGCGCTCGCCTTCGTGATCGTCGGAGCGCAGGGCACGATCTCGCACAAGCTCGACGCCATCACGAAGTGGTCGTCGGGCACCAGCACCGCGGCGCAGCGCGTGCAGTACTGGCACTCGGCTGTCGACATGGCGAAGGACCGCCCGGTGCTCGGTTGGGGGCCCGACACGTACGGCTACCTCGCGCCGAGGTACCAGACGCAGAAGTTCGTCGACGCGTTCGGTCCCGACCAGGTCATCAACGCGGCGCACAACACGTTCCTCCAGACGCTGGCGACGAAGGGCGTGCTCGGGCTCGCGGCGCTCCTCTTCTTCCTCGTGTGGCTCGCGCTGCGGTCAGTTGGCGCGTGGCGCAACGCACGCGCGCGAACGATCGGACGAGGGATGGCGCGAGCACCGGCTGATGCTGACCGCCGCGCTCGGCGCGATCGTCGGCGTGCTGTTGCAGAACTCCTTCAACGTCGAGCTGCTCGGCGTGAACATCGTGTTGTGGGCGATGGCGGGTGTCGTGAGCGTCGTCGCGCTCGCGGTGGGCGTACCCGCGTGCCTCAGCCCGGCGCGCATCGTGCGGGTGACGCCGTTCGACGAGAACGCCCTCGCCGAACCCGTGCGTCAGCCGCGCAGGGTCGCACGGCGCTCGGGCGTGGCGGTGCCGCTGGCGATCGGGGTCGTTGTCGTGGTCGCGCTCTCCTGGTTCGCGAGCACGTGGTGGCGCGCCGATCGCTCGTTCCAGGCTGCGATCGACGGCACGGTGCAGCTCACGTCGGGCAAGAAGCTCTCGTCAACCGCGCAACAACGCATCGTGAACTCGACGCTGACCCAGTTCCACGACGCGTCGCGCGGCAACACGTCAGAGTCGCGCTACCCGATCGCCGAGGCGAACTTCGTGCTCCAGGCGCTCGCCGCGACGAACTCGCTCACGGCAGACAACGTGAGCGGCCTCGCGCCGGTGAAGGCGATGTTGCAGTCAGCGGTCGACCGGGCGCCGCGAGACCCAGTGCCCCTCGCGGCCTACGGCAACCTGCTCGCCCGTCTGCGTGACATCTCGGCGACAAGTGGTGACCCGAAGCTCGAGGCTGAGCTCTTCACCCGGGCCGCCCGGGCGAACCCCTACCACCCGAGCTTTGTGGCGTCGGAGGCGACCGCCCTGCGCGCGACCGGCGACCTCGCCGGTGCCCGCGCTGCTGTGGATAACGGTCTGACCAGGTTCCCGAAGGATCAGAGCCTGCTCACTGAGGGTGTTGCCACCGCGAAGGCGCAGAACGACACCGCCGCAGCCGATGAATTCCAGAAGCGCCTCGACGCCCTCAAGGCTGGCTGACCTGGGCTGATGCGCCCGCGACGGTTCTTGACCTCGCGGATTTCGCCCCCTTAGGGTGCCCGCAGCCGAATTTCGGGTGTCACGAGTCGTCACGCCTGGGGTTCTCGCTACGAGGGGCGGCAGGGCTTCTGCCTGTTCCCGCATGCGATCGCGGTTTCCGTTGGACGGATGCGTCGATCGCAACCAAGACAGGACAACAACCAGGAGGTTGTATGAAGTCACCGTCCCGCAGGTTGCGGCGGTTGGTCGGCGCTGGTACCGCCGCCCTCCTCGCCGTAGGCCTCGCACCGATCCTGACGTCGGGGGTGGCGCAAGCAGCGTCGACCAACACCCCGGCGATCGCGGTCGCGAATCAAACCGTCATCGGTGTCGGCCAAGCCGGCTCCGCGGCCGGTGCTCTCGTCATCGGTTCCAGCACCACCACCTTCAATGCCGGTGACCAGATCACTGTGCAGGTGACGCAGCCTGGCGTCGGCACGCCGTCGATCACGCCCGGACCTCCGGCTGTTGCCGATGCCGCCGAGATGAACCCGAACTGCAACGGCGGTTCGACCGGATTGGGCACTGACGCCGACTCCGACCCGACGCTGGCCTCTGGCGCTGGCGACCGGCGTTTCGTCGCGTACGCGGCGACCCCGACGGCCGCTGGCCCGGCGGGTGGCACGCTCACGCTGCTTCCCGGCGTTCCCGGTTCTTCGACGCCCGCCGGCACCGGCGGCACCATCCCTGGCTTCTGCAACAGCCAGGACGGTGGCACGAAGATCGACATCTACACCTTCGTCGTGGCCACGACCGGCACGGGCCCCATCGCGATCGACAACATCAAGTATGACGTTGGTCGCGGCACGGGTCTCTCGAACAACGCCGGCGCCACCACGCGCGCACACTCGACCACGACCGGCCCTGTCCGCCAGTACATCTTCTTCACGAACGTCACGACCGCGGTCACGACGCTCTTCAAGCTGAACACGGCGAACAACGCGCTCGGCGCTGGCGACTCGAACGCGTGGATCACCACGCTCGGCATGACGGGTCCGCCCAAGTCGTTCGCAGTGACGACGGGCACGAACCTGGTCAAGACGATCAGTGGCATCACGATCACTGAGTTCGTCACTGATGCGTTCGGTGTTGCGGGCACGGCCAACAACACCTTCTGCATCGACATCGCCTCTGGGAACGCGACGTTCGGCGCCTCGCCGAGCCTGAGCGTGACCGGCAGTGGTCTCGCCACGGACCTGTTGCAGCGCATCGCGTTGCCGCCCGAGTCGAACACGACCATTGACGGGTTCGGTCCCCCTGGCGGCGCAGGCACCCGGGTGTCGATCACCATCTTCAACAACCCGGCGAACGTGCTGTCGTCGCTCACGCTGAACAACCTGGTGCTGAACATCAGCGCCGCCACGGTTGGCTCGGTGCGTGCGATCCTCACCGACTGCGGTGATCCCTTCGGTCCCGGCGGCTCGCTCGCTGGGCAGAACGCCACGGGGGTCGCCCCTGACCTGGCGCCGGTCTCGACGCCGAACCCGCTTCCGAACCCGCCCTTCGTGAATGCGAAGGATGCGTTCGGTGGTGCGCTGTCAGCTGCGGGTCCGCCCGCGGGCAACGACGGTCCTCCCGGCGGCTTCCTTGGGGGCACCGGTCCCGCGGTGAACGACTTCTTCGTCAGCGCGAACGGCTTCGTCAACCCCGTGACCGACGTCAACACGCCCAGCTTTGCCACCATCGGCAACTTCTCGGGCCCGAACGACAGCGTGAACGACCTCAACCGGGTCGTGCTGTTCTTCCTCCTCCTGGCTGACCGCTCCGGCGGCAACGATCGTGTTGCCACGGCCCGCATCCTCCAGCAGGAGAAGTACGGCATCGCTGGCGTCAACCTCGGCACGGCTCTCGCGAACAGCTGCAGCACCCCGGGTCCGTTCAACACGGGCGTCGAGCTTCAGGTCCGCGGACAGCTGTGCGGTGGTACCCGCACCGCCCTTGTGGCCACGGCAGACAACTTCCCCGACGCGCTCTCGGCTTCGTACGCCGCTGGTCGTATCGGTGCAGCGATCCTGCTCGTGCGTCCCACGGTTGATGCGCTTGCCCAGGTCCAGCTGGCCCTGCAGAACCTTGGTGTGAAGACGGTCCTCGTCCTTGGTGGCCCCGCGGCCGTCCCGGACACGGTTGTCGACTTCCTCAAGGGTCTGAACACGAGCTGCACCAGTGACACCCAGTGCGGTGGCATCTCGAATTCGATCACCAATGGCGACCCGCGGGTCGCTCCCGGCACGAAGCTGACCGTTGCCCGGATCCAGGATCCGCTCAACGACACCCGCTTCGGCACCATGCGACTGCTGAACATCCTCACGGGCCTGCCCGTGTCGATCCCGGTGGTCGTGCAGCAGGTGCAGCCGGCTCTGTTCAACGCCACCAAGCAGGTTGCTCCGGCGTCGCCGGCCAACGTCTGCACCCTCTGCCGCAGCGCCTTCGTCGTGTCCGGTGCGAACTTCCCCGACGCCCTGTCGTCGGGCGTCCGTGCCTACGCCGATGGCATCCCGATGATCCTGACGGATCCGGCCGCGCTCTCGCCTGAGGCCGTTGCCACCCTGAAGGACCTTCAGACGCAGCAGGTGTACGTCATCGGTGGCGAGGCTGCGGTCTCGGCCGCGGTCGTCGATCAGATGACCAAGGCCACACAAGACGGTGGTCTGGGCCTCGTCGTCGCCCGCATCTCGGGTGCTGATCGTCTTGCTACGGCTGTCGAGCTCATGAAGTTCTCGACCCGGAACTCGACCAACACCAGCCTGCCCGGCCTTAGCCGCACCGACCTCAACACCGTCCTGCTCGCCCGCGGCGACACCTTCCCCGACTCGCTGACCGCAGCGGTTCAGGGCATCGGTTCGCTGTTCGGCGTGCAGTCGATCAACGGTGGCATCGGCACCGGTGCTGATCCCAACAAGCTCAACTACGGAGGTGAGGCGGCCATCCTCCTCACCGTCGACCCGACCCACCTTGGGGCGTCGACGCAGGCTCAGCTCGTTGCAGTTGGCAGCGGCACCAACGGCCTGTCGACCCCTGGCGTGAACGCCATCAAGTGCCTCGGTCTCCAGGCTGCGATCTCTGACGCAACCTGCACGGCCGCTCAGAGCGCACTCGCTGGTATCACCACCTAGTCCGTCCAACGGCAACCTGAGAGAAGGGGCCCTTCGGGGCCCCTTCTCCGCGTTTTGCCGCCCGCGTGCCCTGGGTATGAGGCTGGTAGCGTCGCTCCCCCTACGGGGGTCGGCCGAAGGGGAGGCAACTATGCGGCGGAAGGGCATCGCAACGTGCGCGATGGCGGTAGGGGTCTTGCTCGGGGCGGCGGGTCTCGCGGCAGTGCCAGCGGGCGCGGCGATGCCGTTCATCGACGCGACCACGTTCAAGGCCGTGCAGACGCCCGAGATCCCGGTGGGCTTCGGCGGCGGCGTCGCCGGCGACCTCACGATCGGCACGAGCAGCACGCTGTTCCAAGCCGGCGACACGATCACCGTCTCGCTCGACGACAGCGACTCCGTGGCCAACTGCTTCAACGGGTTGGGCTTCCGCGACTTCGTCGCGTTCGCGGGCACCCCGACCGCGCACATCCCCGGCCCGACCGCGACCGTGCAAGTGAACATGGGTTCGAGCCCGCTGTGCGCGAGCCAAGACGGCGGCACGCAGATCGACGTGATGACCGTCAACGTCCTCATCGGTGGCCCCGGGCCGATCACGGTGACGAACATCCGCTACACCGGTGGCTCCAACGGCAGCCTCGACGGCTCGGCGGGCACGGGCCCGGTGCAGCTGCAGGTCGCGGGCGGTGGCGCGGTCGGCCCGCCGTTCACGCTCTCGACGGCCAACACCTCGAACGCGTGGCTCACGACGATCTCCCTGTCCGGTGGCACGGTGAGCGCGCCGATCACCTTGCCGTCGCCGCCGGTCACGATCTCTCCTTTGGTGATCAGTGAGGCGGTCGCTGACGCGTTCGGTCCCGCGGGCACAGCGAGCGACGTCTGCCTCGACACATCGTTCAACAGCAGCAGCTCGGCGCCCAGCATCGTGTGGGCCTCAGTGCCGACATCGGCTTCGACGGGAGGCGTCGGAGGTGACGGAGTCAACGGGGTCACCATCGAGACAGGCCCGGCGGGTCCGAGCTCGCGGCTGAAGGTCTCGATTCAAAACGCGCCGACGTCGGTAGTGAGCACGCTCACGCTGACCGGCATGAAGATCCAGCCCGGCACCACGCCCGGCAAGGCCCAGATCTTCCTCACCGACTGCGACTCGCCGCCGTTCGGCACTCGCAGCTCGGGGGGCAACCCCGCCAGCGGCACGACGTTCGACACGATCGGCTACTTCTCGAACCCGAGCACGAACGTCACGGCGCCGATCGTCGTCAACCCCTCGAGCAAGACGATCACGCGCATCTCCGGTGCTGATCGCATCGACACTGCGAACGCGATCTCGCAGTCGAGCTTCCCCGGAGTCGGCACTGCCAGCGCGGTCGTCCTCGCTCGGGCCGACAACTTCCCCGACGCGCTCGCGGGCACGCCGCTCGCGGCTGCGAAGAGCGCTCCGCTCCTGCTCACGGGGCCTTCGTCACTCGACTCGCGCACGCTCGCCGAGATCCAGCGGGTGCTCACCCCTGGCAAGACGGTGTTCCTGCTGGGAGGGACCGCCGCGCTCTCGAGCTCGGTCGAGTCCGCCATCACCCAGGCCGGTTACCAGGTCGTGCGCTTCGACGGGATCGACCGTTTCGACACCGCGATGCGGATCGCGCGTGACGGCCTCAACAACCCCGCCACGCTGCTGGTGGCCGACGGCCTGAACTTCCCCGACGCGCTGACGGCAGGCGCGGCTGCTGCCAAGGCGCAAGGCGCGGTGCTGCTCTCAGCGGGAGCGTCGCCGGTTGCGATCACGTCTTCGTACATCAGCTCCCGTCCCGCGGGAGGCACGCTGTTCGCGATCGGCGGCCCCGCGGCTCAGGCGTATCCGGCCGCGGTCGCGATCGTCGGCGTCGATCGTTACGACACCGGTGGGCAGGTGGCCGCGCGCTTCTTCCCCGGCCCCGGCACGGTCGGGCTCGCGTCGGGCACGAACTTCCCCGACGCGCTCGCGGGCGGCGCGCACGTCGCCCGGTTCTCGGGGCCGATGCTGCTGACCGACCCGTCGACGCTTTCGCCACAGACGCAGGCGTATCTCTCGGTGAAGGCGCCGGGCATCGCCGGCGGCTTCCTCTACGGGGGCACGACCGCGGTCAGCGACTCGGTGCGGCTCGCGGCGCAGGTGGCGATCGGGGGCTCGGCGAGCTGACCTCCGCACCCGCCGTGACTGCTCGGCGCCGACGCGCGCCGGTAGCCTCGAACCCCATGTCGAAGAGCTTTCGCCTCTCGCTGCTCGCCCTCGTAGCGGCGTCGGCGCTCGCATTTGCAGCCTGCAGTGACGACAGCTCGTCGTCAGCGGGCACGACTGCCTCGGGTGGTGCAGCGACCACCGGCGCATCGAGTGGGGCGACGAGCACGCTCGACCCGATCGTCGGCAACGTCGACCTGGGCCCGCTCGCCGGATGTCCGTTCTTCACCGCCGATGATGCGAAGAAGTTCCTCGGCAAAGACGTGGGGCCGGTCAACATGAAGGGGAGCCAGGTCGACAACGGCACGATCCTGGCCGTGTGCGCGTACAACGACACCAGCGGTGTTGCCGAGAACGGGGTGTCAGTGAGCGCCAAGCTCGTGCCGACTGCGTCGTCCGCCAACGTGCAGGGAAACTTGCTCGACCTCGAGCAGAATCGCTTCGCGGGGCAGCCACTGCAAACGATCGACGGCCTCGGTGACGGAGCGCGGGCCGTGGTCTTCCCGGGCAGCAACATCAAGATCGTGGTCGTCTTCGCCGGCAACTACGAGCTCGACGTCGCCGCCGGACCGAATCAGTCGCTCGATCAGGTGGTCCAGCTCGCTCGCGACACGCTCCCCAAGCTGCCGACGAGCTAGCTGCACGCTGGGCGCAATGACGACCGCCCTGACGCTCGACAGTGCTCCCGAGCGAACGACCGCTCGGCGCACGCGCTTCGTCTCGCTCGACGTCGTGCGCGGCCTCGCCGTCGCCGGCATGGTGCTCGTCGAGAACCTCCCGGGCCCGCTCGAGTCGTTCCGTTGGTGGCGTCACGCCGCGTGGCACGGCCTCACCATCGCGGACGTCGTGTTCCCGCTCTTCCTCGTGCTCGTGGGCGCCGGCATGGCGCAATGGCTTCGACCGCCTGTGTCGGCGTCGACGATGCGCCGCTTGGTGCTGCGCTCTCTCGCACTCATCGCGATCGGCCTCGTGGTGTTCGGATGGTGGGGCGAGGGAGGCGGCCTCGACTCGTTGCGGATCCCCGGCGTGCTGCAGCGCATCGGCCTCGCCGGGCTCATCGCCGGCGTGATCGTGACCGGCTTGCGCAAGTGGTGGACAGTTGCGATCGCGGCCGCGGCGCTGCTCGTGGTCTACGGGTGGACGCTCACGGTTCCGACCGTCGACGGGTGTCGAGGTGTCGACGTGCCGGCGTGCACGGTGCCGGGGCAGCTCGACGCGGCGACGTTCGGTTCAGCGCACCTGTATCGCGACGGGGCCGCGGGCTACGACCCTGAGGGCCTTCCCTCGACCGCGGGGGCGGTGGCCTCGGTGCTCGTCGGATGGCTGGCCGGTGATCTGCTCCGTCGACGCCGGCTGGGCGAGCTCTTCGCGCTCGGAGGCGTGGCGCTCGTGCTCGGGTTGCTGTGGGAGTCCACGATCGAGGTGAACAAGCGGCTCTGGACGCCCTCGTTCGTGCTCGTCACGGGAGCCATCTCGATCGGGCTGATCCTCGCCGCGCACCTCACGGTGGATCGAAGTCGTGTCGCGGCAACGATCGCCACGCCACTGACGGCGCTCGGACGGAACGCACTGCTCGTCTACGTCGGACAGCACGTCGTCGGTGTGTGGCTGTCGCGGGTGCACATCGGGTCGGTCACCGCGTCGACATGGCTCATCGAGCACGTCGCGCAACGATGGGTCGCACCACCGGGCGCGTACTTCGTCTATGCACTCGGGATGCTCGCGGCGTGGACTCTCATCGCGTGCGCGCTGCACGCCCGTCGCTGGTACGTGACGCTGTGAGGCGTCGATGGGTCGTCTGCGCGGTGCTCGTGGCGTCGTGCCTCGTCGCCGCGTCGTGCTCTTCCGACGGCGGCTCGGGCGCGTCGAGCACCGCGGCGGGCTCGTCGACGACCACGACCGCGAGCGGCGGAGCGTCGACGACGAACCCGTCCTCTCCGACGACGACTCTCCTGCTCGACAAGCCCGACCCTGCACTGTCCGCGCTTCCCACCAACGACCTCCCGACGGGCGTCGCCGGGGGCTCGCCCTCGGCCGAGGTGGTGACGCCGTCGTCGATCGCCCAGAACTCGACATCGAGCGTGCCCGTCGCGCCGGAGTTCGTGACCCCGGCGACCGGGGGAGAGCCTCCGACAGCGGTGGTTCCGCCCGCGTCGCCAGACCTGAAGATCCGGTACATCGTCATCCCGCACCCCGACGACGAGTTCGAGGCGTGGTCGATGGTCGCCAACGACACGACGCACTACATCGTGTTCATCCTGCTGACCCGCGGCGAGCACTCGAGCTTCTGTGACGGCAGTGGCATCTCGCAGATCCAGGCCGACCGCGCCGAGCGCTACCCCGAGCCTCAGCCGTTCACCGGTGAGGGCACCGAGGGATGCGCGCAGGACCGGCTCGACGCGTGGTCCGCGTTCCTCGACGCGCGTGGTGGGGTGGAGTCGGCGATCGGTCGGCCCGGCTTCCTCGGCCAGTTCGACCTCGACGTCCCCGAGGGCGCCGCGGTGCCGAGCAAGATCGACGCGTCGGGCAAGCGTGTGCCTTCGACCAAGTACCAGCTGTGGGTGGGAGACAAGTCGGCCCGCTTCGCCTTCGACTTCGGGGATGGCGACCTCAGCCTCAACGAGGTGGTGCTCGGAGTCGAAGCCGTGCGCGCGCTGCGCACGCGCGTGCTGCCCGTGTCGGAGGAGGACGACATCGTCGCCAGCGCGTACTTCAACGACGAGTTCAGCCCGTCGATCCGTTACCAGCACCCCGACCACAAGGCGGTGCAGGAGGCGATCAAGGGCATCGACTTCGGCACGCCCGGCCCACAGTGGGGCCGCACGGTGCCCGAGGACCCGCAGGTCGCCGAGACGCTCGAAGTGCCGCCCGCGCTCTACTGCGCGGTGATGTGCGTCGATCCCGAGCCGATCGACCCAGCCGCGAATCCGTTCGCGTTCCGCACGGGCACGCTGCAGCAGACCTACGGGTGGCTCGCGCCCGCGTACTGGGTCGGGGCCGAGCTGCCGAGTGGCTCTATCTTCAGTCGCGTGCAGCCGTTCTGGAAGAACTTCTGATGGACTCCGCAGCGAAGCGATTCGTCACCGGGATGAAGTCTCCCCGGCCAGGCGAATCCCGGCGAGACCTGATGAAGACCGCCGCCGATCGGCTCGCGATGCGAGTCCGGGGCGTGTACTCGGGACTCGTCCTCGACTACCCGGTCAGGCCGCGGGCGCGCTACGGCTGGGGGGCTCCGTTCCACCCTGGCCTCGAAGCGCTCATACGGCCCGGTGTCGACCGCTACCGCATCGTGCTCGAAGGGTTTCTCGCCCATCGCGCGGACTTCGCGTCCATCACTCTGGACTCACCGGCGGCGCCCGGGGATCCGCAGTGGTCGAACACCTTCATCCCGGGTCTCGATGGGGTCGCGTCTGTACTCATTCGTCGCGGACGAGCGGCCAGTGACCTATCTGGAAGTGGGCTCCGGCAACTCGACGAAGTTCGTGAAGCGAGCCATCCGTGATCACTCGCCGTCCACCACGATCGTCTCGATCGATCCCCACCCCCGCGCGGAGGTCGACGCTCTGTGTGACGAGGTCGTCCGCCTCCCGGTCGAGGATGCCGACCTCACGGTCTTCGACCGATTGCGCGCGGGCGACGTCCTCTTCGTCGACAACTCACACCGCGCGTTCCAGAACTCGGACGCGACGGTGATGCTGACCGAGGTCATCCCTTCGCTCCCCGCGGGCGTGCTGGTTGGCATCCACGACATCTTCCTGCCCGCGGACTACCCGCCGCAGTGGGCTGACCGCTACTACTCCGAGCAGTACCTGCTCGCGGCGTGGCTCCTGGGCGGAGGTGGCGGTTGCGAGGTCGTGCTCCCCGCGCACTACATCCGCAGCATCCCCGAGCTCGACACGCTGTGCGACCCGATCTGGGCGGCGCCCGAGCTCGCTGCGGTGCAGCGCCATGGCGGCGCGTTCTGGTTGCGCACCGGTCAGCGCAGCACATAGCCGTCGGGCACGACGCGGTACGGCTGGATCACCACCGCGTCGCACACGACCGCGACCGACGGGTCACCGAGCACGCGCACCATCTCGCGGATCTCGTCGAGCGTGGGATAGTCCGGGAGACCGAACATCCGCGCGTCGTCGATGAGGATGGCGCTCGCGGGAGCGTACGGCCACGCGACGATCGTCTCGAGCTCGGAGCGCAGTGGGGTGTCCGCCTCGCCGCGAGCAGTCTGCACGCCCTCGTGCACACCGGAGAAGTGGCCGTCGAGCCAGAACAGAGCCGGCTCGTCCACGCCTGCGAGCACACCTTTGAGCAGCTCGCCACTGTCGCCCTCGAGCACCGTGACTTCTTCCCGGTCATGGAAGCGCTCGCGGGCCCGCGCCGCCAGCCCAGGATCAAGCTCCATCGTGATCACGCTGTGGCATCGGTCGGCGAGGAACGCCGTGGTGTCGCCCAGGAACGTTCCGGTCTCGATCGCGACCTGCAGGCGGTGGAAGCACAGCGTCTCGTGGAGAAGCTGGCGCTTGCGGGCGCTCGGAGGCGGAGGATCGCACTCGCGGCCCCACCAGTCGAGGACGGCCGGCGATGCGGGTCCCATCTTTCGGGCGACCTGCGAAAGGTCATACGCGTGAGCAGCGCGCGCCTCGACTGTGCGGCCGAAGCGCTTCACGGGCAACGGGAGGCGATGCGCCCAGCGCTCGAAGCTCTCTCGGGCCGTCATCAGCCGCGCGTCGCGACGATCGCGTACTCCTGAGGCCCGAACAGCACGCTGTTGAGGCGATGCAGTGCCTCGTTGATCGTCGCCACCTGGGGCGGCGCATCTGCGGTCTCGTCGAGCAGTGGCACGGCGAAGAAGTCGGCCGGGGAGTGGAAGCGGACCTCGACGTCTGCGAAGCCGGCCCGCTCACAGAGGAAGGTGACGAGCGACGGGTGCAACGGCCACTTGTGCGTCGGATCGAGGATGTACGAGTGGCCGAGCACGATCAGCGCGGTGGGGTTCGGCGTCTCGCACACCAGCACTCCGCCCGGTCGCAGCTTCGCGGCAGCGAGGTCGAAGAAGCGCACGAGGTCGGCGAACACGAGGTGCTCGATGACGTGGATCGCGGTGATCGCGCCGACGCTCCCGTCGGGCAACGCGCCGAGGTACGACAGCCCGTCGCCTTGCACGACGTCGAGGCCGCTCGCTCGCGCTTCGGACACCATGCCCGCGTCGAGGTCGACCCCTCGGCTCTCGACCTTGGCTTCGCGCAGGGCCGCGAGCAACCCACCCGCGCCGCAGCCGACATCGACGACGGGCGCGTGCTCGGCGAGGAGCTCGACGTACCGCTCGGCGAGGGTCATCGCGACCGCGGCGGGGTCGCCGCGGAACCTGCGTTCGAAGCCCACGTAGTCGAAGTCGACGGGCTCCGTGGCCGCCGCAGGAGCACTCGGCGAGGATGCAGACGCGGGGAGCTCAGCCGTGGGGCGGGCCCGCACGGCGCGGTCGAGACGCTGGATCTGGTCGCGCAGCTCCGCGAAGCGATGGGGCGCAGCGGCGATGCCCGCATCGGGAGCGATCGCCCGGCCGAGGTCGTCCAGCGTGCGCTCGAACGCCATCAGCTGCGCCTTCAACAGCTCGAGCTGCACGCCCTGGACGCGGATCTCGTGCAGGGCGTCGTCGGCAGACGCGAAGAGCTCGATGTTCGAGTCGAGGATGCCGAGCGCATGGATGGACGGCACCAGCTGCGTGACCTGCTGCTGCAGCGCCGCGACGAGCGCGGCGAGCTCCTGCACGCGGCCCGTCGTGCGAGTCTCCACCCGCACGGCGACCCGCTCGCTCACTCGCACGGCGATGCCCTCGAGTGCTCGCCTCGCGATCGGGCCGACGACCGCGGCGACTGCCGCTCGAGCCCGCTCGGTGAGGGGCGGTGGGGGCGGACCCGCGGGCTCGGGTACCGGGGGCTGTCCGAGCGCCGCCCGCAGGTCAGCGACGTGCTCAGGGGTGAGGTCGGGATCGGCGTTGCTCATGCCGTCCTCCTCAGCGGGCTCGGCGCCCCGCGGCTCAGCTCTCCGATGCGCGCTTCGGCTCGTGTGATCGCTCGCGACAGGGGAGGGGTCGGGAGGTCGGCGAGGTGGGCGAGCACCCGCGACGCGGGTGACGGCCAGCCGAGCGCCAGAGCGACCGCGGCCGCCGCGACGCTCAGGTCGCGTTCCTTCTCGACGAGCCGCCGGCCGGCGTGCCCGATCGCCGCCGCGCTTCGATGGTCCGCGCCGAGAGCACTCGCCATCGAGGCCGCACTTGCCCGATCGCCGTTGCAGACGAGCATGTCGACGCCGTCGGTGCCTTCCAGCAGCCGGGCGGTCGGCGTGTCGGTGACGAGGGGAGTGGCGAACGCAAGCGCCTCGAGCGCGGTCGTTCCGGTTGCAACGACGGCGGGGCAGAGCGAAAGGAACGTGCGCTGCTGCCGCCACGAAAGGCCATCGGGAATCTCGACGGGCACCTCGATGCGGAATCGGCCCCGCCAGCGCTCACGCATGAACGGCGCGATGGCCCGGTAGTGCCGTACGTCGACCGCCGGATCGGGCGTGGCAACGACGAGGAAAGCGCCCTCGCTCCATTCGGCGGGCGCGGGGTCGTTGGGGTCATGCCACAGCACGAGCCGGCCGCCGGCCTCGCGGGTCGCTTCCCGCAGGCGCGGTGCCCGCCACGAGGTCGCGAAGACCGCATCGACGGGCAGCCCGGGATGCCAAGCGACGACATGGCATTGGTCGAACAGGGCGCGCAGCACGGGCGCGGCTGCGTCGGCCCGGTGCACGTGAGACACGACGCCCAGCGCGGGAGATCTCATCGCACCATCGCTCCCGACAGCAGCGCGTCGATCACCGGCTCCCATGAGAGCGACGCCACGCGCTCGCGGCCCGCGCGACCCAACCGCTGGGTCAGCACGTCGTCCGCGGCGATGCGATCGATCGCTGCTCCGAGTGACCGTGCGGTCGGCTCGGCAACGAGGCCGTTCTCGTCGTCCGTGACCCACTCGAGCACCGCGCCGGCATCGCTCGTCGTCACGACCGGCTTGCCGGCCGCGAACGCCTGCAGTGTGATGTACCCGTAGTCCTCGTCGTACGGCGCGTAGAGCACCGCGCGCGCCGAGGCATAGCGTCGTACGAGCTCGTCCTCGCTCGTCCAGCCGAGCAGCTGCACTCGACCGGTCAGGCCGTGGCGTTCGATGCGCGCTTGTAGCTCGTCGTAGAGGCTGCCCGTGCCGGCGATGTGCAGCGCCACGTCCGACTTCGTCTCCGCCATCGCGTCGATCAGCAGCCCGGGCCGCTTGTTGCGCTCGAGCCGGAGTGCAGTGAAGAGCGCGCCCTCGGAGGGACCTGGGTGGAGTCGGTCGAAGTACGGCGGGGGATGGGGGAGCGGCGTCGACGACAGCCCGTTGTATCGAGCGAGTCGGTCGGACACGACGCCGGAAAGCGAGTAGCGAACCGTGGCTTCCTCGAGCGCCCGGGTGTCCCACTCGACGAGGAGGCGCTGCTCCTCGAGCGCGCCGTCGTCGAGGTCGAAGTCGCTGAGCTCGGAGCCGGCGAGGTCGTAGGCGACCCGGTGCTGATGGAACAGCCAGACGACCTTGCGAGGGTGGCGAACGAAGTACGACGGGAAGTTCGTCGCGATCACGAGGTCAGCGTCGATCGGGATCATCCGCCAGGCCATCGCGGCGTCGAACACCCGCTCGCGCTCCCACGCGGCTGGCAGGCGCACGAGGTCGGCCCGGTGGCCTGCGGCCCGGAGCGCGCCGACGAGGTTCTCGAGGAGCTGCTCGGCCCCGCCGTACATGAACGGCACCTGGGCGCCACACACAACGATGTCCATAAGCGGTCGAGACACAGTAGGCGGATGCTGTGCTGGTGCCGGTTACCCTGCGATGCCTGTGGAGCGCACCGGTCGACTCGGCTTCGTGCCGCCCCGCTATGGGCCAGGCGTCGTAGGGGGCGCCGAAGCCGTCCTTGCCGAAACGGCCCGCGGGCTGGCCGAGCGGGGGTGGACGGTCGAGATCCTCACGACGTGCGCCCGTGACCACTTCACGTGGGCCAACGAGTTCCCCGAAGGCGTGTCGGTGGACGGCCCGTTGACCGTGCGGCGGTTCACCGCCGTCGTCGACACGCCGCGCATCGAGCGAGCGACGCTCCACGCGCGGATCCTCGCGGGTGAGACGCTCACGATCACCGAGCAGCAGCGGTGGGTGAACGACGACCTGCGGGTGCCCGACCTCTTCCATCACCTTCTCGATCGAGGCGACGAGTACCGCGCGCTGGTCTTCGCTCCATACCTGTTCTGGCCGACGTTCGCATGCGGGCAGGTCGTGCCGGAGCGCACGATCCTCATGCCGTGCCTCCACGACGAGCCCGAGGCCCGGCTTCCTCTCTTCGCGCCGCTCTTCTCCGGCGCTCATGGTGTGTGGTTCCTGTCCGAGCCCGAAGCGTCGCTCGCGGATCGCATCCAACCGCTTCCTCCTCGCACCGCGGTCGATCGGCGCGGGCGTCTCGGTCCCCGCGGGCTACGACCCTGAGGGCTTTCGCAGTCGCTACGGCCTCGACGGGCGCTTCGTGCTCTACGCGGGGCGCCGCGAGGGAGCGAAGGGTTGGGAGGCGCTGGTCGACTCGTTTGCCGACGCAGTCGCGCGCCACAACCTGCCGTTCACGCTCGTCACGACGGGCACCGGGCCAGTGAAGCCCCCCGACTCTCTCGTCGGCCGCGTGGTCGACCTCGGCTTCCTGCCCGAGGACGAGCTCGCCAACGTGTACGCCGCGGCCGACGTGTACCTCCAGCCGTCGGCGCTCGAGAGCTTCTCCCGCACGATCATGGAGGCGTGGCTCGCGGGCACGCCTGTGATCGCGAACGCCGACGCGGCGGTCGTGCGCTGGCACTGTGAGCGCTCGGGGGCCGGCCTCCTGTACGAGACGCCCGAAGAGCTCGCCGCGTGCCTCGACTTCGTGGCGCAGCGGCCCGAAGAGGCGCGCAAGCTCGCGGTCCCTGGTCGCGCCTATGTGCTCGCGCACTATGCGCCGACCGACGTGCTCGACGGGATCGAGAGCACCCTGCTCGAGTGGACGCGGCCATGAGTCGCATCCTGATGGTCACGCCCTACGCCCCCTACCGCGACGGCATCGCCGCGTACGCGGTGCAGCAGGTGAAGGCGTTGCGGCGCGACGGGAACGAGGTCCAGGTGCTCTCGCCCGCGCCGTCCGCCGCCCACCAGTGGCTCGACCTCCGCAATCGGAGGGGCCCAGCGGCCCTCGCCCGCCGCGTGAGCCGCTTCGATCGGCTCGTGATCCAGTACCACCCTGACGTCTTCCACCCCGTCGGTGTGTCGGCGCGCGACCACGCGGTGAGCACGGCAGGGCTCATGGTCGCGTGCCGCCTCGCGCACGAGAGCGAGGTCGTCGTCCACGAGTTCGATGACGAGCCCCTCAGATATGGCCGGCGCAACCGCGCTCTCACCGCTCGCATGTGGCGGTCGGTCGATCGGCTCGTGTTCCACACGGCGATCGAGCGCGACAGGTTCCTCGCGGTCTGGCCGGTGCCACCTGAGCGCACCGCGCTCGTTCCGCACGGTGCCAGCTTCGTGCCCCACACGAACGCCGACCGCGTCTGCCGCTCGGGCGATCCTGGGCCTCCCTCTCGATCGGTTCGTGTTCGTCGCGATCGGGTTCATCCAGCCCCACAAGGGCTTCGATCGGGCGGTCGCGGCGTTCGCGGCGAGCGGTGCCGCGTCGGTCGGTGCGCAGCTGCACGTCGTCGGATCGGTGCGTGTCGACGAGCCGGCGTTCTTGCAGCATCGGGACGACCTCGCGGCAGTGATCCGCCAGACCCGAGGCGCGACGCTTCACGACGCCTATCTGAGCGACGAGGCGTTCGACCTCTGGCTCGTCGCGGCCGACGCCGTCGTGCTGCCCTACCGGCAGATCTGGTCGTCCGGTGTCATGGAGCGCGCCTCGCTCTACAGCCGGCTGGTGATCGCGACGCGGGTCGGCGGCCTCGGTGAGCAGGCACCGACGGGCACCGTCCTCGTCGACGATGACACCGTGCTCACTGCCGCGATGGCCGCCGCGGCCGGCGTCGTCGGGTCGCCGTCACCACCTACACCGATCGAGCCGTGGCCCGACGGCGACCGAGACGCGATCCAGGCCGAGGTCCGCCGGCGCGCACGCCCGCCCCAGTGATCGACGAACTGCTGATCAGGGCGTGGCCTCGGGCGGGGCCTTCAGATCGATCAGCCAGGCGTCCCCGTACGGACGTGCAGTGGCTCCCGGCGGGAGCTTGGCGACGATGTCCGCGAGCTGTTGCGGCGTGTAGCTGGTCCGCCCCCAGATGCAGGACGACGTAGCGCACCCCTAGCGCACCGAGTCGAGCGACGGAGTCGGGCGACGGGAACGTGTTGAGCAGCTGCACGTCTTCCGCGTAGCCGGGGGGGAGGTAGCCCGAGTAGCCGTTGACGCGGGGATGCCAGTCGATTGTCGAGAAGAGCATCCTCGGCGCCTCGACCGTGGCCCAGGCGAATCCCTGTGCGGACGGATCGGCTGGATCATCGGCAGCTCGACGACCGGCTCTTTCCCTCGGTCGTCGAGCGCTCGGTAGACGTCGAGCGTGGCATCGCTGGTGGAGATGGCCGCCGTCGGAGAGGGCGCTGCCAGCTCGAAGAGGATCAGCATGCCGACGAGGATCGCGGCCACGCTTCGCCACGCCTGGCGAGAGACCGGCGCGTCAGCGTCGCGAACCCGACGCCAGCGAGGATGGCGACGGTGAGCCACGCGGCGACCGCCATGCGAGCCGAGACCCTGATGCCGCCGAAGCCAGGCACGTGGTCGTGCAGCACTCCCATGGGCATCGTCACGCCGTAGACCTGGGGCCCGATCGCGAGGACGAGCGACGCCGCGCCTGCGAGCAGCAGCAGCCTGCAGCTCGCGGTGGCGCCGATCCTCGACGGGCTCTCTCGCCGTGTCGATCACGTCGTCGCGCCACGTGCGTCCCCGCCGGGGGCGAAGCGCGACGACGAGGCCGAGCAGCGCGAGGCCCATCACGACGAAGCCCAGGAAGTGCATGTGCTCGCCGCCGCGCTCCGTCCCGATGCGCGCCATCCAGTCGTAGAGGTAGCTGCGCGGCGCCGGCGTGAACAGGTCAGCGGCCTTCAAGCCCCAGGCGGGCACGGACGGCCGATCGAAGCCGGACTGGCGCTGGAGCCGCGAGATACCCGATCGCGAACGGCGCGACGAGCACTCCCGCGAGGCCCGCAGAGATCGCGAGTGCCCGCCAGAGCCCGGGCTTGAGGCGATGTCGCTGTGACACGAGGTGGCCGGTCACGATCGTGACTGCGCACACGGCGAAGAGGAGCCCGTAGTACTGCGCTCCCAACGCGAGCGCGGCGGTCACGACGCCACACGCCACCGCGCTGCCCGGATGTCGGTACGTCGAGCACCCGGAAGAGCAGCAAGAAACCCAGGGGGAGCAGACCCAACGTCTGGAGCTGGGGGTGCCCCCAGTGTCCGAGTGCGAAGCCGCTGAAGGTGAAGGCGATCGCTGAGATCACGGCCGCGTCGTCACGGCCCGTCAGCCGCTTCGCGAGGAGATAGGTCGCGACCTGTGTGCCGACCATCAGCAGCAGGACCATGAGGTTGAGCGCAGCGACCGTGCTGCCCGTGACGGCGAGCAGGAGCCCGTAGAACGGCGCGGCGGGCAGCATCAGGTCGGAGTACGCCAGCGTCAAGCTGCGAGGCCAGAAGATGGGAGCGTTGAAGAGGTGGAGAGGGTGCGTGACGAGCGTGTGGACGTCCCACGACATGATCCACGCGACGAGGGCAGGGTCTCCGGTGTTCGCCGGCAGGGTGTGGAAGATGCGGTCGGGGGTCGGTGCTCGCATCACGATCACGGTGAGCACGAAGACCGAGCCGAGGACGACCGGCTTGAGCCAGGCCGGTCGCTGACGAGGCGGCGCCACGGTCGACGGGACGATGTCGATGCGGTGCTCGACGGCGTCTGGTCGGGTGATGCTCACCGGGAGTGACGGAGGGGAACGCTCGAGTACTTCACGATGCAGTACAGCGCGCGCACTCCGTCCTTCCAGCCGATCTTCTTGCCCTCTGCGTACGTGCGCCCGTCGTACGAGATCCCGACCTCGTACACGCGCCACCCACCCCGCGCCACCTTCGCGGTGATCTCCGGCTCGATGCCGAACCGGTCTTCTTCGATCGTGAGCGAGTCGAGCACCTCGCGCCGGAACGCCTTGTAGCAAGTCTCCATGTCGGTGAGGTTCAGATCGGTGAACATGTTCGACATGGTCGTCAGCACCTTGTTGCCGACGGAATGCCAGAAGTACAAGACGCGGTGCGGCTGCGAGCTGTGGAAGCGAGAGCCGAAGACGACGTCGGCCTTGCCGTCGAACAGCGGCTGCAGCATCACTCCGAACTCACGCGGGTCGTACTCGAGGTCCGCGTCCTGCACGATCACATACTCCGACGTCGCCTCGGAGAAACCCCGCCGCAGCGCCGCTCCCTTTCCCTGGTTGACCCCTTGGGCGAACACCTTTACCCGTGAGTCGGCGAGGGCACGGGCGATGTCGAGCGTGCCGTCAGTCGAGCCGTCGTCGACGACCACGAGCTCGCGGGTGTAGGGCGACGCGAGCGCGGCCTCCATCACGACCTTGATCGTCTGGGCCTCGTTGAAGCAGGGCATGACCACCGACAAGCACGGAATGGGCGTGTCGGCCATCGACACAAGGCTAGTGGGAGGTCACCGGAGGGCTTGAGCCAGGGACCCCAGCGCCTCGGCGATCGCGAGGTGGTCCTCGTTGTCGCTGAGCGCCGACGCCTGGTCGCTCACCTGCTCAGCGAGCATGCGCAGCGTCGTCGCCACCGTGTCGCACTCACGCTGCGTCACCGTGAGGCGGTCGGCTCGGAGGAGCCCGACGAGCTGGTCCCGCTGCAGCTGCACCGATGGCGCCGCTTGATCCGCGGCGAGCCGTCCGTCGAGCACACCCCGGGCCGTCTCGACCACCCATCGCACTCGTGCCGCCGGCTCCATCGGTCCCGATCATGACCCACGCGGAATGGAAGAGTTGACGGATGCCGGTCGTGCACGTGCTCGCCTTCCTGGCGGGCGTGGCGATCGTCGCCTACACGGGGTTTGCTGCACTTCGCACGGTGGTGCTCCCGCGGGCTGCGAGCACGATGATCAACCGGGTCGTCTTCATCGGCATCCGGAAGGTCTTCAACGTTCTGGCGCACGAGCGCCGCACCTACGCGGCGCGCGACCGGGTCATGGCCCTGTACGGCCCGGTGTGCCTTGTCACCCTGCCGTTCGTCTGGATCTCACTGATGATCGTGGGCTTCACGCTGATGATGTGGGCGCTGCACGTGGAGCCGTTGCGACAGGCGTTCATCCTGAGCGGCTCGTCGATCTTCACGTTGGGCTTCGCCGCGCCGCACAACCTGCCGATCGACCTGCTCGTCTTCCTCGAGGCGATGATCGGCCTCGGCCTCGTCGCGCTCCTCATCAGCTACCTGCCATCGATCTACACGGCGTTCGCTCGCCGCGAGCAGCTCGTTGGCATGCTCGAGAGCCGCGCCGGCAGCCCGCCGAGTGCCGTCGTGATGCTCACCCGCTACGCCAACATCGGCGCGATGGCGAACCTGGACGACGAGCTCTTCAAGCGGTGGGAGTCGTGGTTCATCGACGTCGAAGAGAGCCATACGTCGTTCCCCGCGCTCGTGTTCTTCCGCTCCCCTCAGCCCGAGCGATCTTGGATCGTCGCCGCAGGCTGTGTGCTCGACACGGCGGCGATCGTGATGTCGACCGTGGATCGCCCCCGCACCGCCGCCACCCAGCTGATGGAGCGCACCGGCTACCTCTGCCTGCGGCGCCTCGCCGACTACTTCGGCATCCAGTACGACCACGATCCTCGCCCCGACGATCCGATCTCGATCACGCGCCGCGAGTTCGACCTCGTGGTCGTCGAGCTGCAGGCGGCCGGCCTTCCCCTCAAAGCCGACCTCGATCAGGCCTGGAGAGACTTCGCGGGATGGCGTGTCAACTACGACACTGTGCTGCTCCAGCTGGCCGCCCTCGTGTTCGCGCCGCAGGCACGGTGGGTCTCGGACCGAGGGGTGCAGCCCCCCAAGCCGAAGATCTTCAGGCGTTCGGCGCGGGCGGCGTGACGCCGGGCACCGAGTCGCGCAACGACGGCTCGAGCTCGAAGTAGTCCGCGCGGCGGTAGCCGGAGAGGCGCGCCACGAACATCGAGGGGAACGAGCTGACCCGGCGGTTGTAGTCGCGCACGTCCGAGTTGTAGAGACGGCGAGCGGCCTGGATGCGATCCTCGGTGGTCACGAGCTGCCGTTGCAGGTCGAGGAAGTGCGTGCTGGCCTTGAGCTCGGGATAGGCCTCGGCGAGCGCAAAGAGCGAGTGCAGCGCGTCGGAGAGGTGGCGCTCGTCTCGGCTGTGGTCGGCACCCGTGCCGGATGCGCCGAGTGCGGCGCTGCGCGCCGCGGTCACGTCGACGAGCACTCGCTGCTCGTGCCCCGCGTAGCCCTGCACGGTCTCGACGAGGTTGGGCACGAGGTCGTGGCGGCGCCGCAGCTCGGTGTCGACGTTCGCCCACGAGTTGGCCATGAGCGCTGTCTGCGTCGCGAAGCGGTTGTACGAGACGGCGACCAGGAAGCCGATCGCGACGAGGACGGCGAAGCCGACCCAGACGATGTTCATTGCGCGGGCCACATCTCGTACACGAGACGGGGGATGCGGGCGACGATGGTCTCGGTCAGCTTGTAGAGCGGCGGCAGCTCGTTGCCCTTGAGCCGCTCGGTGTAGAGCAGGATCCAGCGGTTCTTGACCTCCATCTCGACGAAGCCCTTCGTCGCGGCGAGGAGATCGATCATCTGCGCGTCGAGGAACGCGTTCGCGAATCGTCGATCCTCGGACGTCACGTAGAACGTCCGGTTGAACTCCTCGGACTCGAACTCGATGTCGCGCACGCCGAGCACCGACGCGGCCTTGCTGACGAGCCCTTCCTTCGTGAGCGAGAGCTGCGGCCACAGCCATCCGACCTCGGCCGTCGCGCACGTGCGGCGGTGGTACGAGCGGTGCGCGACGCCCTTGCTGTCTTCGTACTCGTCGTACCACCAGTAGTCGAACACCCGGATCGGGTGCTCGGCGTCGGGCCGCCACATCACGTTCTGGGTGCCGCGGCCGTCGCCCTCACGGAAGAGGTCGAAAGGGGGACCGGCACAGTCGAACGGGTCCTGCGGTGAGAAGGAGAGGCCGGCGCGCTTGGCCGAAGAGACGAGCAGGCGGTCGCGGTTGCGCTCGCCGATCATCATGGAAAGGCTCACGAGGCCGGCCACCATCGCGGCGCCGCCGATGAGGATCACCCAGAGCACAGGCAATTATCGGCCAGGACCGTCCCGAGGGTGAGGTTCATCCGCCCGTGACCGCCAGCGTGGCGAACGCGAGCAGCAGCACGAGCACGATCTCGGTGTTGTAGGCAGCGTGAGCGCGCGTGCTCTCCATCATCGCCTCGTACGGCCGGCCCGTCGCCTTGTAGCGCCGCAGGTAGCACCACATGAAGTAGCCACCACCGATCGACAGCGCGAGGGCGACCCCGATCGGGATGCCGATGATCGCGTGCGCCAACCCGAACTGCACCGACTTCGCGACCCGCTTCCGTCCGGACCAGCTCTCGGCCCCGAACCGGAACATCCGCTCCTCGGTCTGTGCGAACAGCGGGATCGCGGGAAGCAGCACGAGCATGAACGCGATCGGCACGAGCCACTCGAGCGCGGTGCCTTTCGTCTGGTCGGTGCCGCCGGTCACCGGGTTGCCCGTGCCGCCGATCGCGGTCCACCAGCCCCACCGCAGCACGGGCAGCTGGATCAGCAGGCCCGCGGCGATCAGCACCATGAGCAGGACGCAGGGTGCCAGGAGGAGGTGCCGCGGTCGGATGCCTCTCACGATGAGCAACGTGTACGTGCGACCCTGGCCGCGCAGCGAGAAGCGCGCGCCGCTGACGAGGCGAACACCGACGAACCCGAGCACTCCGATCGTGAGGAGGTTCAACAGCACCGGAGTTAGAGTCGCACGACCGCGCACAGCTGGCACCGTCAGGGGGATCGCAATGGCCTGGGACTTCTCGACTGAGCCCGACTTCGAAGCCAAGCTCGACTGGATGAGGGGCTTCGTGCGCGAGGAGATCATGCCCCTCGAGACGCTCGGCGAGATCTGGCGCACCGAAGAGGGACGTCGTGTGTTCGCGTCGATCACCGCCCCGATGAAGGAGGAGGTGAAGCGCCAGGGATTGTGGGCCGCCCACCTCCCGCCCGAGATGGGTGGTGGAGGGTTCGGTCAGGTCCGGCTCGGCCTCATGCACGAGATCCTCGGCGCCTGTGCGTATGCGCCCTCGATCTTCGGCAACAACGCCCCCGACTCGGGCAATGCCGAGCTGATCGCCGTCGGCATCGAGGAACGACCCGACAGCGCGTGGCAGCGCGAGAGGTACCTCGAGCCGCTGCTGTCGGGAGAGATGCGCTCGTGCTTCTCGATGACTGAGCCCGGTGCCGGCGCCGACCCGACGCTGCTCACCACGAGCGCCGTGCGTGACGGCGACGAGTGGGTGATCAACGGGCACAAGTGGTTCTCGTCGAACGCGTCGATCTCCGACTTCCTGATCGTCATGTGCCAGACGAACCCCGACGTCGAGCCCTTCCGCCGCTTCTCGATGGTCATCGTCCCTGCGGACGCGCCCGGCGTGAACATCCTCCGAGACGTGCCGACGATGGGCGAGCCCGATCACAAGACGGGCGAGCCAGGCGGGCACGCGGAGATCCTTTACGAGAACGTACGGGTGCCGGTCGAGAACATGATCGGCAACGAGGGCGACGGCTTCCTCCTCGCGCAGAAGCGCCTCGGTCCCGGCCGCATCCATCACGCGATGCGCTGGCTCGGGCAGTCGCAGCGAGCGTTCGACATGCTCTGCGAACGATCGTTGTCACGGTTCACGCACGGCTCACTCCTCGCCGAGAAGCAGATGATCCAGGACTGGATCGCAGAGTCGTATGCCGAGATGCAGGCGGCGCGTCTGCTCACCCTGCAGGCTGCGTGGAAGATGGACCAGGTCGGTGCGTCGAAGGCCCGCGTCGAGATCGCGGTCATCAAGTTCTGGGGCGCGAAGGTGCTCTACAACGTGATCGACCGCGCCATCCAGGTGCACGGGTCGCTCGGCTACACCACCGATCTCCCGCTCGAGTCGATGTACCGAGCGGCGCGCGCCGCGCGCATCTACGACGGGCCCGACGAGGTGCACAAGGTGACCGTCGCTCGCCAGACCCTGAAGCGCTACAAGGCCGCCGACGTGCCGTCCGAGCACGTGCCGACCCGTCGCAAGGCTGCGCTCGAGAAGTTCGCCGACCAGCTCGACGCGATCGCTGTCTCGAGCTGACGTTCAGCCGAGCACGCTCGGAAGGTCCCGGGAGAACACGTCGTCGCCCTGGAACCAGTAGCCCGCGCCGCCCACCGCTCGCCAACCGTCTACGAGATCTCGTCGATTGTCGATGAGCAGCGCGTCCTCCCGCTTGCACGTGGGGTCGAGCAGCTCGATGGCACGCAGGCAGAGGTCGGTCTTGCTCAGCGTGCCTTCGGACGCGGAGCAGACGACGACGTCGAAGATGTCGGTGAGCCGGTGGACGGGCACGATGATCTCGGTGAACAGGTCTGGGTTCACCGTCACGATCGCTTGCGGTCGTCGGCGTTCGCGTGCGACCCGCCAGGCCGTCCGATGGAAGTCGAGCCTGGTGCAGCACGCCCGCGCGTGTGCAGCGACAGCGTCGGCCGACATGCCAGTGCGAAGCGCCAGGTCTGCGAACACGTCCTCCGAGCGGAGCTCTCCGATGTTCCAGCGATCCGCGAGCACCTCCATCGAGTCGATCCAGGCCTGCTCCCAGTCCGGACAGTCCACGGGAGGACGGCGCATCCACCGTTCATCGACAAGCGTGTCGCCGAAGTCCCACAGCAACAGGTCCACGGTCAGCGCTCGAGGCGCATCGGGGTGTGAGCGATGCCGTCGTCCAGGAACTCGTCCCCGACGACCTGGAACCCGAGCGCGCGGTACCAGTCGACCAGGTAGCTCTGCGCGTCGAGCACCACTGGGCCCATCGTCGCCGCCAAGGCCTTGTGCATCAGCTCGGCGCCGAGCCCCTGGCTGCGCGCGCTCGACGCCGTCACGACGCGGCCGATGCGGCTCGCGCCGGCGGGCGGGCCGTTGAGCACCCGGAGGTACGCCACCACCGTGCCGTCCGCCTCGCTCCAGAGGTGCAGCGCGTCGGGCTCGAGGTCACGGCCGTCGATGTCGGGATAGACGCACTCCTGCTCGACGACGAAGACGTCCGAGCGGAGCTTCAAGATGCCGTAGAGCACGCTCGGCGAGAGCTCGGCGAACCGAGCCACCTGGATCACGGCAAGACGTTACGGAAAGACGCTACGGAAAGACGGACGTGACCGACGTGTGCGCCGCCGCAGCGCCCTTGATGAGGTCGAGCGCCTGCTTGCCCGGCATCCCGCTCTCGATGCTGACCGGCTCGCTGAGCGAGTAGAGCGTGAAGACGTAGTGGTGCGTCTTGCCTGCGGGCGGGCAGGGGCCACCCCACCCGAGCTTGCCGAAGTCGTTGAGCGCTTGCACCGCGCTCGGCGGCGGCGCGCCCTCTTGGATCTCGGTGACGATCGTCGGGTCCATGCCCGCGATGACCCAGTGGATGAAGTCGTTGGCGTCCGAGTCGGTGACGACGAGTGCCAGCTCGGCCGTCCCCGTCGGGACCGCGACCCACGACATCGGCGGCGAGATGTCCTCGCCCTTGCACGTGTACTGCTGTTGGATCGGCGTCGTCTCACCGAACGGCGTCGCGAGCTGGAAGGTCGCGTTCGCGTCGAGCGTCGAGGTCGTGACGATGCTCGCGGTCTGATCGGGCTTCGCGGGTGCGAGCGTGCGACCGTCGTTCGAGCACCCGGTGATCCCGAGGGCGCCCGCGACCCCGAGCATGAGCAACAGACGGGGGCGCACGAGATCTCAGTCTGACAGCCCGGCCCCTCCATCCGAAGGCACCTAGGTTGTCGCCGTGCCCTACGAGCCCACCCTCGAGTCGTTGCGCGCCCATCCGCTTCCGGACTGGTTCGCCGACGCGAAGCTCGGCATCTTCATCCATTGGGGAGTGTTCTCGATCCCCGCGTGGGCTCCCGTGACCGGCGGGATGTTCGACCAACCCGACCCGTTCCGCAACACCCCTTACACCGAGTGGTACCTGAACTCGCTGGCCCTCGAGGGCAGCCCCGTGCAGGCGCATCATCGGGAGACGTACGGGGCGGACTACTCGTACGACGCGTTCGCGCCCCAGTTCAAGGAGGCCATCGCGGGATGGGATCCGACGATCTGGGCCGACCTGTTCGCGGCCGCGGGTGCTCGCTACGTCGTGCTCGTCACCAAGCACCACGACGGCTTCCTCTTGTGGCCCAGCGCGACACCGAACCCGTTCAAATCCGGATGGCAGAGCGACCGCGACCTCGTAGGCGACCTCGCCGACGCGGTGCGAGCACGCGGCCTCACCTACGGCCTCTACTACTCCGGAGGCCTCGACTGGACGTTCGGCGGGCTCGGGATCGACTCGATGCGCACGCTGATGAAGGCGATCCCGCAGAGCGACGAGTACGGGCGCTACGCCGACGCGCACTGGCGTGAGCTCATCGAGCGCTACGAGCCCGCGGTGCTGTGGAACGACATCGGCTATCCCGTCGCGGGCAGGTCTCCCCAGCTCTTCGCGGACTATTACGACGCGTATCCCGACGGCGTGGTCAACAACCGGTTCGACTTCCTCGGCGTGGCGGGCGGCACCGCGCACGCGGACTTCACGACGCCCGAGTACGCGCAGATGGACGACATCACCGAGGCGAAGTGGGAGGCGTGCCGCGGCATCGGCCACTCGTTCGGGTTGAACCGCAACGCGCCCGACGACGACCTCCTGAGCGTCGATGCGCTGGTTCATCTCCTCGTCGACATCGTCAGCAAGAACGGGAACCTGCTGCTGAACGTCGGGCCCGCCGCCGACGGTCGCATCCCCCATGCACAGGCCGAGCGACTGCTCGGCCTCGGATGGTGGCTCAAGGTCAACGGCGAGGCGATCTACGCGACGCGTCCGTGGATGCGCGCGACGGGGTCGACGACCGAGGGTCTCGACGTGCGGTTCACGGCATCGAGTGACGCGGTGTACGCGATCGCGCTGGGCCGCCCGCCGCGCCGCACGTTGACGATCCGTGACCTCCCCGTCGACGGCGCGGTCACCGTCGAGATGCTCGGCCACCACGCGCCGCTCACGTGGCGCGCTCACGGCGCAGACCTCGAGGTCACGCTCCCGGCCGAGCCCATCGACACACCGGCCGTCGCGCTCCGAATCCGGTAGCGCCCGCTACCGTGGCCTGGGTGCAAGAGCCCCTCTGCCTCCTGACCGTCCACGCCCATCCGGACGACGAAGCCTCGAAGGGCGCGCCGACCGTCGCTCGCTACACCGCCGAAGGCGTCCGCACGGTGCTCGTCTGCTGCACCGGTGGCGAAGAGGGCGACATCCACAACCCCGTGATGGACACGCCCGAGGTGCGCGACAACCTCGGGGCGGTCCGAGCAGCAGAGGTGACCGAGTCGGCCCGGATCATCGGGTACAGCGAGCTCGTGATGCTCGGCTACCGCGACTCGGGCATGCCCGACTCAGAGGCGAACAACGATCCTCGTTGCTTCGCGAAGGCGGACTTCGACGAGGCGGTCGGCCGGCTCGTCGCGGTGCTGCGGCGCGAGCGCCCGCAGGTGATCATCACCTACGGCGACGAGCAGCGCGGCTATCCACATCCCGACCACCTGCGCGTGCACGACATCTCGCTGCCGGCGTTCGAGCGAGCGGGCGATCCCGAGTGGTATCCCGAGGCGGGCGAGCCGTGGCAGCCGCTGAAGATGTACTACACGATCTGGTCGCGAGCCCGAATGGAAGCCGTGCACAACAAGATGCTCGAGCTCGGTCTCGAATCGCCCTACGACGAGAAGTGGTTCGAGCGGCCGTGGCAGGACGATCGCATCACGACCCGCATCGAAGTCGGCCAGTGGCTGTCGGTGCGTCGCGACGCCTTGCTCGCGCACGCGACGCAGATCGACCCGACGTCGCCGTTCTGGTTCGGTCTCTCCGACGAAGTGCTTGCCGAGCTGTACCCGTGGGAGGAGTGGGTGCTCGCGCGCAGCCTCGTCGGCACACCTGCCGAAGGTGAGATCGAGCACGACCTCTTTGCCGGAGTCCGCTCGGAGGCCCGGGAGAGCGCCTGACCGTCCAGGGCTACGCTCGCCTGATGGCGAAGTACCTCACGCAAGAGTGGCTCGACGAGAACGTCCGCCTTGCGCAGTCCTTCCCCGAGCGGGCCGGTGCGACCGCCCACATGCAGTACCGCATCACGAACATGCCCGAGGGAGCCGACGACTGCTGGTTCTACTGGGTGATCGACAACGGCAAGCTGCTCGAGGCGACGCTCGGCCAAGACCCCGACGCCGAGTTCACGATGACGGTGTCGTATGCGGACAACCGGCTCGTGCAAGAGGGCACGCTCGACCCGAACGCCGCGTTCATGCAGGGGAAGATCAAGGTCACGGGCAACATGGCGAAGCTCATGTCGCTGATGCCGCTCACCGCGAGCGCCGAGTACAAGGCGATCCAAGACCAGGTCCGCGAGGTCACGGAGTACTAGCAGCCACCTCGACCTGACCCGTGAGCGACGGGTCGAGCGAGTCCTTGTACTTCACAGTGCCTGCGTCGGTGAACAGCACGACGGTCGACTCTCCGGGCCGCAGCGTGCCCGTGTCGAACGAGCTGTTGTCGGCTACGACGCGGTGATCTTGGTCGTCGTCGTTGGTGAACGTCACCGCGTCGCCCGCGGGCACGGTCACCGAATCGGGATCGAAGCCACCGTTCGTGATCTTCACGGTCGCCGAGCTGACGGGCACAGCCGAGCTGAGCGCCGCGCTGCTGCTGGTGGAGCCCGAGTCGTCGCTGCACGAGGCGAGCCCGAGTGCCACCACGGCCGCGACGATGAGGAAGGCGAGGCGGCGCAATGTGGTCATCCCTCGCGCTGGGCCGTGCGGAGCTGGCGGAACCCGATCAGGTGCGCACCCGAGCGCGCGAGCGAGTCCGCGAGCGCCTCGTCGTGCACGACCAGCTCGTGGTCGTCGACCCACGCCTCCCAGTTCGGAGAGAGCGCACGCACCTCGGGCGTGTCGATCATCGGCTGCACGTGCACTTCGGTGACCCCCGGCTGCAGCGTCGCGAGCGTGCGCTCGACGCGCGCGCGGCTGCCTGCCTGGTGGGCGGGCGTGAAGTGGTCGGGGAAGAGCACGCCTTCCTCGGCGGCCAGACGGCGGAAGGGAAAGCCGGTCGCCGCCTCGGTGTCGGCGCTCGGGAGGCGGATCGGCAGCGCGAAGTCGACGGCGAGCTCGAGGTAGATGTCGAAGAACTCGGGCCGCAGCTGCATCGACCCCAGATGCGAGGCGAGATGGGTGACGTCGAAGCCCCAGAGGATCGCGCGCTCGATCTGCACGCGGCACTCGCGTCGCACCTCGTCGAGGTCGGCATGCTCCCAGAGGTCGTCGACGCGACGAGGAAACCCACCTTCGCCGTCGAGCAGCGACGGCGCGTGGGTGACCGGCCCCCATCGATACAGCTCGTGCTCGGCGTTGAGCGTGAGATGCACGCCAATGTCTTCACCCCGGTACTGCGCAGCCGCCTCGCGGGCCCACGGGGCCGGCACCATCAGTGAGGCGCTCGTCGCGACGCCCTCGCGCAGTGCGTCGTACACCCCGACATTCGACGCGTGGCACGCGCCCAGGTCGTCGCAGCTGATGATCAGGATGCGGTCGTCGGGCCGATAGCCGAGCCGTTCGGCCAGAGTTGCCACGGCTCGGAAGATACCGGGTGCTCAACCAGACGCGGCACATGACGACCACAGGCCACGCCCCTCGTGGCGGGCATCGGCGACCGCGGCCCTCAGCTCGTCGACGTAGGTCACGTTCGGTGGGATCGTGAGGAGCTGCGCGTAGCCGTCACGCGCGAGCTCGAGGTTGACGAACAAACCGTCGGACTCGCGGTAGACGTAGGCGAGCAGGCGGTCGTAGCGATCGCGGGCCTCGGCGTCGCGCTCGAGCCGCACGACCGTGCCCGCCGGCAGCAGCGCCTTGGTGTGGTCGGACGCCTCCTTGCCGAAGCACTGCACCGGCTTGCGAGGATCGACGGTCTCGGGCGTGTCGATGCCGATGAGCCGGACCCGCTCGTCGCGCCCGCCGACGTGGACCACGATCGTGTCGCCGTCGACGACGCGCTTCACCACGGCCTGGCCGGCGCCGGGCGCAGGATCGCCCGGCGACCCGCCACCGCACGCGGCGCACGCGAGCGCCATCGTGCCCACGACCGTGACAATGACCAAGAACCGACGCATCTGCAGCCTTCCGCCACTTCGATCACTCGGCGGCCGCCGCCGCGAAGCCAGCACGATGATCTTGCCAGGGGGGTGTGACATTCCCGGAGCGCCAACGAACGCGCGCGACAACCCGGCCACGGATGGCCGGTTCTCCGCGCGCGAAGCGCAGGGGTGGGTCAACCCGGGCCCTTCTTCGGTCGATGACCAGACGATGCGCAGGGTTGCCTCGATCGCCGTGCTTTTCGCCCTCGTCGGGATCACGGCCGCGTGCCAGCCCCGGCTGCCCGAGGCGCCAGGGTGCCCTGTCCTCCCCGACGACAGCATCTGGCACGCGGACGTCTCGAAGCTCCCGGTCGACCCGCGGTCGAGCGGGTACGTCGCCGCGATCGGCGACTCGGCTCCGCTGAAGGCCGACTTCGGGTCGGGGCTCTGGGATGGCGGCCCGATCGGCATCCCGTACGCGGTGGTCGACAGCCACACACCTCGCGTCGCGGTGTCGTTCGACTACGCGGATGAGAGCGACGCGGGGCCCTACCCGATCCCCAAAGACGTCCCGATCGAGGGCGGAGCGCAGAGTGACGGCGATCGCCACGTCCTGCTCGTCGACAAGGAGTCGTGCACGCTCTACGAGCTCTACGCCGCGACCCCGCAGGACGACGGTTCGTGGCATGCAGGCTCGGGCGCGATCTGGGACCTGAAGTCGAACGCGCTCCGCCCTGACGGATGGACCTCAGCCGATGCTGCGGGACTCCCGATCCTCCCGGGGCTCGTGCGCTACGACGAAGTCAAGAGCGGCTCGATCGGCCACGCGATCCGCGTGACGGTGCCGCGCACACAGCAGGCCGCGGTCTGGCCGGCGCGCCATGTCGCGAGCAGCCGCACCGACGCATCGCTGCCACCGATGGGCTTGCGCCTCAGGCTGAAAGCGAACGTCGACATCAGCGGCTACCCGCCGCAGCTGCGCACGATCCTCACCGCGCTGAAGACCTACGGGCTGATCGTCGCGGACAACGGGTCACCGTGGTTCATGAGCGGTGTTCCCGACGAGCACTGGGACAACGACATGCTGCACCTGCTGGGGCAGCTGCATGGCTCTGACTTCGAGGTGGTCGACACCTCGAGCCTGATGGTCGACCCGGGCTCGGGTCAGGCCCGCTCGCGCTAGAGGCGCTCGATGATCGTGCCGGTGCCGAGCCCGCCACCGCAGCACATCGACACGAGGCCGTAGCGCCCACCCGTGCGCTCGAGCTCGTACAGCGCCTTGGTGAGGAGGACCGCGCCGGTGCCACCGAGCGGGTGGCCGAGGGCGATGGCGCCGCCGTTCGGGTTCACCTTGTCCATGTCCGGGTGGATCTCCTTGGCCCACGCGAGCACGACGGAGGCGAACGCCTCGTTGATCTCGAACGTGTCGATGTCGTCGGCCGTCAGGCCCGTGCGCTCGAACAGACGCTGCGACGCGTCGATCGGGCCGGTGAGCATGAGGACAGGGTCGACGCCGACCAGGCAGGTGTCGACGATGCGCGCCTTCGGCGTCAGGCCGAGCTGGTCGGCGCGCTCCGCGGTCATCAGCAGCACGGCGGCCGCGCCGTCGGAGATCTGCGACGACGAGCCTGCGGTGTGCACACCGTCTTCACGCGCGACCGGCTTGAGCGACGCGAGCTTCTCGAGCGTGGTCTCGCGCAGGCCCTCGTCCTTCGCGACGTGGTGCGTCGTGTCCTTCGGCTTGCCCTCTTCGTCGACATCGGGCGCGTCGATCTCGACGATCGAGCCCGCGAACCGGTCCTCGTTCCACGCGCGGATCGCATGCTCTTGCGACGCGAGGCCGAACCGGTCGGTGTCGTCGCGGGTGATGCCCCACTTGTCGGCGATGCGCTCGGCTCCTTCGAACTGCGACGTCATCTCGTAGCGAGCGAAGTATGAGTTCGGGATCGGCCGGCCGAGCCCGAAGTCGCGGCGGCTGTCAGACCCGATCGGCACGCGGCTCATCACCTCGACACCGCATCCGATGGCCACGTCGACCACGCCCGAGCCGACCAGTGACGCCGCGAAGTTGGTCGCCTGTTGCGACGACCCGCATTGCGTGTCGACCGTGGTCGTGGGCACCGACAGCGGCAGCCCGGCCGACAGCCACGCGGTGCGCCCGATGTTGAAGCCCTGCTCGCCGACCTTGCTCACGCAGCCGGTGACCACTTGCCCGACGGTGGCCGGATCGACGCCGGAGCGCTCGACGAGCGCGGCCTGCGCGGCGGCCAGGAGGTCGGCCGGATGGACGCTGGAGAGGCCACCGCCCCTGCGGCCGACGGGAGTGCGCACTGCTTCGACGATCACGACTTCGGTCATGCGATCGAGCGTACCGGCGGCTATCTCCTTCGACCCGTCCCGGAGACGGCGTTGAGGATCATGAGGAGGAGCACCGCGCCCACGAACGCGACGAAGATGGAGCGCCAGCTGAAGTCGGTGATGCCCTCGCTGCCGAACGCGGTGAACAGGAAGCCGCCGAGCAGGCCTCCGAGCACGCCGATCACCATCGTGAACAGGCACCCCGGAGGTCGCCGATACTTCGTCGCGATCCGTGCGAGCCAGCCGGCGATCAGCCCGACGACGATCCAGCCGATGATGCCCACGGCCGGACGATACCCACGGGCGCCTGTCGCGTGATCTCATGACCGCATGGCAAGTGTCAGCGTCCGCTACATCGTCGACGACGTGGACGAGGCGATCGCCTTCTACTGCGGGCACCTCGGGTTCACCGAGGTGATGCATCCGGCGCCGACCTTCGCGATGCTGTCCCGCGGCGACCTTCGGCTCACGCTCAGCGCGCCGGGCGGTCCCGGCGGAGGAGGAGCCGCGATGCCCGACGGCACCGTGCCCACCCCGGGTGGGTGGAACCGGTTCGCGATCGAGGTCGATGGGCTCGAGCCGTTGATCGACGCGCTTCGGGCGGCCGGCGCGCACTTCCGCAACGACATCGTCACCGGCGTCGGCGGGCGTCAGATCCTCGTCGACGACCCCTCGGGCAATGCCGTCGAGCTCTTCGAGCCGATCTTGCCCGAGGCGAAATTGTCGGCCACCTAGCGCGCCGCCGCGTACGGTGGGCGGCCCTGTGGTGAGCGCCCACCCTGACATCCACCCGGACCTCGAGGCCGAACAGGCCTACATCGTCGCGGCCTACGACCACCTCGCGGCGATGCAAGGCCGCACCAGCGTGGTCTTCGAGAAGGCCCTCGACGACGCCCGTCGGGGCGACGTCAACGCGGACGCGCAGGCGATGCATCTCGGCAAGCGGCTCGCGCAGCTCGATGTCGGTGGCCTCGCGCTCTGCTTCGGCCGCATCGATGAAGAGGGTCTCGACACGTTCTATGTCGGCCGACGCCATGTCGAGACTCCGAGGGGAGATCCCGTCGTCGTCGACTGGCGCGCTCCCGTCTCGGTGCCCTTCTACCGGGCGACCGTGCAAGATCCGTTCGGGCTGAAGCGCCGGCGCCGGTTCAGCATCGAGGGCCATCACCTGCTCGACATCCTCGACGAGGTCTTCGACGACCCGGACAGCATGTTGAGCGGCATGGCGGGGGGCATCGCCGACCCGCTCCTCGCCGAGCTCGAACGGGCCCGCACCGGCGAGATGCGCGACATCGTCGCGACGATCCAGGCCGAGCAGGACGTCGTCGTGCGCGCGGGTCTCGACGTCTGCCTTGTGGTGCAGGGAGGGCCAGGAACGGGGAAGACCGCGGTCGGCCTCCACCGCGCCGCGTACCTCATGTACGAGCACCGCGAGGAGCTCACCGACTCGCGGGTGCTCGTGATCGGCCCGAACCCCGTCTTCCTCCGCTACATCTCGCAGGTGCTGCCGTCGCTCGGCGAGACGTCGGTCGTCCAGACGACCGTGCCGGGGCTGCGCGGAGCGTCGTTCCCGGTGCGGGCCGTCGAGCCCGCTGCGGTCGCCAAGGTGAAGGGCGACGCGCGCATGGCCGACGTCGTGCAGAACGCATGCCGCGCGCGCCTCCGCCGACCGACGGACGACATCGTCGTCGCGACGCGTTGGGGTCCGGTGCGACTGACGCCCGACGCGCTCGGTGCCGCGATGGACGATGCGCTCGCGCTCGGCCGCGCCTGGCAGCTCGACCGTGACGCGTTCCGAGGCTCTCTGATCGGACTGCTGATCGAGGGCTTGGAGCGCATCCGACCCGACGTCCTCGCGACGCGTGAGCAGCTCGCCGAAGACGTGCGCAACGACCGCGGTGCGAGCAGTGCGATCGACCGGATCTGGCCGGCGATCAGCGCGCCCACGATCGTGCGTCAGATCTTGACGAGCCGGGCGACGTTGGCCCGCGCTGCCGACGGCATCCTCGAGCCCGACGAGCAGCGCCTGATCCTGCGCAAGTCCAGCGGCTCGGTGACCCACGAGCCGTGGACGAGCGCCGACATCCCGCTCATCGACGAGGCCGAGGCGTTCATCGCCGGGTTGCCGCGGAAGTACGGGCACATCGTGGTCGACGAGGCGCAGGACCTCTCTGCCATGGCGCTGCGCGTGCTCGCTCGACGCGCCGGCCCTCGTCCGTCGATGACCATCCTCGGCGACCTCGCCCAGGCGACGACCGCGTGGTCACAACCCTCGTGGGAGGACGCGCTCGGCCACCTCGGCCTCCCGCCCAACGCGGAGGTCGCCGAGCTCGAGATCGGCTACCGCGTCCCGGGCCCCATCCTCGAGATGGCCAATCGCTTGCTCCCGATCGCCGCGCCCAACGTGCGCCCGTCGAGGTCGGTGCGCGCCCACGGGACGCCGCCCGCGCTGTTGCGGGTCGCAGCCGACGATCTGCTCGCCGCGGTGGAGGCGGAGCTCACGGCGCTCAGGGGGGACTGGGTCTCGGTCGCGGTCATCGGGCCCGAGGCAATGCTGCCCGCCCTCGGCGATGTGCTTCCCCCGAGCGAAGGGGTCTCTCTGCTCGACCCCCTCGGTGCCAAGGGCCTCGAGTTCGACGCCGTGATCGTCGTCGAACCGGCCGCGATCTTCGCGGAGGTCAACGGCGCCCGACTCCTCTACGTCGCGATGACCCACGCGGTGCAGGAGCTGTCGCTCGTGCACTCCGAACCCCTGCCCGCCGTGCTCGTCGCGTGACATCCGTGACCAACGTCCCTACTGGGAATGTCACACCCCTCCGCATACTGGTCTCATGGCACGACAGCTCGCCTTGCTCGAGACCCGCGACGACGATCAGTGGCGGCTCGACGACTCCACGCGCGCGCTCGGCCACAAGGGTGTGGCCGAAGCCCGTCGGATCCTCCACGAAGCCCTCGCCGCTGCCCGCGAGCACGACACCGCGGCCTGATCGCTAGGCCCGGGCGACGAAGTACTTCGCCTGGGGATGGTGGCAGATGATGGCGGAGGTCGTCTGCTCGGGGTGGTACTGCCACGACGTCTCTTCGCTCACCGACACACCGATCGCGTCCGCGGCCAGCAGCTCGGCCACCTTCGCGTTGTCCTCCAGATCGGGGCAGGCCGGGTAGCCCCACGAGTAGCGGCCGCCCCGGTACTGCTGGCGAAACAGCCCCGTGAGCGTGGGGCCGTCCTCGTCGGCGAACCCCCAGTCCTCCCTGATCCGTCGGTGCCACATCTCCGCGAGCGCCTCGGTCATCTCCACGCCGAGTCCGTGCAAGAGCAAGTAGTCCTGATACCGGTTCTCGGCGAAGAGCTCCGCGGTCGCGAGCGACACGGCTTCACCCATCGTGACGATGTGGAACGCGACGTAGTCGAGCTCGGGCGACTCGACGGGGCGGAAGAAGTCCGCAATGCAGAGATAGGGCTCGACGTGCTGGCGCGGGAACGCGAAGCGCATCGCCTCGATCGACCGGTTGCCGTCCTGCCAGACGATGAGCTCGTTGCCGTCGGCGTTCACGGCGAAGAAGCCGTAGACGACCTGGGGCACGAGCACGCCCGTCGTCTTCGCCTCAGCGAGCTGCATGCGCAGCATCGGTCGGATGCGCGCCTTGAACGCGTCGTCGCTCTCACCGGACTCAGGCCGGAACTGCCATTGGTTACGGAAGAGCGCGGTCTCGTTCACGTAGGCCGCGATGTCATCCAGCCCGATGCCCTTGACGACGCGAGCGCCGAGGAACGGCGGGACGAACACCTCGTTGTCGGTCGCCACTTGCGGCGATCGTCGTGGGAGTGAGCTCGCGGGCTCGTCGCCTCCGGTTCCGCGGCGAGCAGGCAGCACTCGGCCGGTGGGTACCTTCCCGAACTCGGGATCGTCCGCGCCGCTGCGCTTGATCTCCATGAGGCGCTCCATCGTGCGGAGGCCTTCGAACGCGTCGCGCCCGTAGAACAAGCGGCCGTCGTAGACCTCGCGCAGGTCGCGCTCGACGTACGAGCGAGTCGAGCGCGGCACCGCCCAAGAGCACGGGATAGTGGGAGAGGCCGTTGCCGTTCAGCTCTTCGAGGTTGTCGCGCATGATGAGCGTCGACTTCACGAGGAGCCCGCTCATCCCGATCGCGTCGGCCTTGATCTCCTCGGCCGTCGCGACCATGTCGCCGATGGGGCACTTGATGCCGAGGTTGTAGACCTCGTAGCCGTTGTTCGTGAGGATGATGTCGACGAGGTTCTTGCCGATGTCGTGGACATCGCCCTTCACGGTGGCGAGCACGATCCGGCCCTTGCTCGTCTCGCCCGCCGTCCGCTCCATGTGGGGTTCGAGATGCGCGACCGCGGCCTTCATCGTCTCCGCGGACTGCAGCACGAAGGGCAGCTGCATCTCGCCCGAGCCGAAGAGGTCACCGACGACCTTCATCCCGCTCAGCAGCACGTCGTTCACGATCGAGAGCGCGGGCGTGCCTGCCGCGAGCGCCTCGTCGAGGTCGCGGTCGAGGCCGTCACGGTCGCCGTCGATGATGCGGTGCTTGAGGCGCTCGTCGACCGGCCAGCCGGAGCGGTCCTCCTTCGTGGTCGCCGTCGTCTGCACGTCCGCGAACACCTCGAGGAGTCGCTGCAGCGGGTCGTAGCCCGTGCTCCGCCGATCGTGGACGAGGTCGAAGCAGACCTGCCGCTGCTCCTCGGGGAGGCGCGACAGCGGGACGATGCGCCCGGCGTGCACGATCGCGGCATCGAGTCCGGCCTCGACGCACTCGTGCAGGAACACCGAGTTGAGCGCGTGACGAGCCGCGGGGCTGAGCCCGAACGACACGTTCGACACGCCGAGCACCGTGAACGCACCGGGGATCTCGGACTTGATCCGCCGGATCGCCTCGATGGTCGCGACCGCGTCACCCCGCAGCGCGTCGTCACCGGTCGACAGCGGGAACGTCAAGGCGTCGAAGATCAGATCGCTCGCGTGCAGCCCATCAGCGCGACGTAGCGAGGTCGTGGATGCGGTGCGCGACGTCCATCTTCCATTCGACGTCACGTGCCTGGCCGCGCTCGTCGATCAGCAGGCAGATGACCGCCGCGCCGTACTCCGCGGCAAGGCTCATCACGCGGTCGAAGCGCGAGCCGGGCGCTTCGCCGTCCTCGAGGTTCCCGGAGTTCAGAACCGCGCGGCCGCCGATGTGTCGGAGCCCGGCCTCCATCACAGGCGGCTCGGTCGAGTCGAGCACGAGCGGCACGCTTGCCTGGGTGGCGAGCCGCGCCGCGAGGTGGTCCATGTCGACCGCGCCGTCACGGCCGACGTAGTCCACGCAGACATCGAGCACGTGCGCGCCCTCGCGGATCTGGTCCCCTGCCATGCGCACGCTCGCGTCCCAGTCGGACAGCGAGCATCGCGTCGCGGAACGCCTTCGATCCGTTCGCGTTCGTGCGCTCGCCGATGATCAGAAACGAGGTGTCCTGCTCGATCGCCTGGGGGCTGTAGAGCGACGAGAGCGCGGGCTCGAGGAACGGTGCTCGGCGCGCGGGCGTCAGGTCGCGGCATCGCTCGACGACCGCGCGGAGGTGCTCGGGCGTGGTGCCACAGCAGCCGCCGATGACGCGTACCCCGAGCTCGGTGACGAACCGCTCGAGATGGTCGGCGAGCTGGCTGGGAGTGAGGTCGTAGTGCGTGCGCCCGTGGACGACGCTCGGGAGACCGGCGTTGGGGAGCACCGAGATGGGCAGGTCGGAGTGCTGCGAGAGATGACGAAGGTGCTCGGCCATCTCGCGTGGCCCGGTCGCGCAGTTCAGCCCGAACAGGTCTGGCTTCATCGCGCTCAGTGAGACGAGCGCGGCGCCGATCTCGCTGCCCACCAGCATCCGCCCGGTCGTCTCCATCGTCACCTGCATCTGGATGGGGACGCGCTTGCCCTCAGCCGCCATCGCGCGACGAGCGCCGATCATCGCGGCCTTGGCTTGCAAGAGGTCGTAACAGGTCTCGATGAGGAGGAGGTCGACGCCACCCTCGATGAGGCCACGCGCCATCACCTCGTACGCGTCGCGAAGCGTGAGGAACGACACGTGGCCGAGGGACGGCAGCTTGGTGCCGGGGCCCATCGAGCCCGCGACCCAACGAGGCCGTCCGTCGGCCTGGTAGTCGTCTCGGACGCCGGCCGCGATGCGCGCCGCCGCGACGCAGATCTCGTGCGCGCGGTCTTGCAGCCCGAACTCGGTGAGCACGGTGGCGAACGCGCCGAAGGTGTTCGTCTCGACGACATCGACGCCGACGTCGAAGAACGACGCGTGCAAGTCCCTGACCATGTCGGGACGCGTGATGCTGAGGATGTCGACACAGCCCTCGTTCGCCGGGCCGCCGTAGTCGTCGAGCGACGGCTCGCGGAGATGGAGGTTCGTGCCGACCGCGCCGTCGAAGATGACGACGCGCTCGTGCACCTCGTCCAAGAACGGCATCCCGTCAGGCTACCGGCGCCTCGTCCGCTCTCTCGGGCTGCTCAGCACGTCGCCTAGGCTCCGCGGCGGATGAAGATCTACACAAAGAAGGGCGATGACGGCACGACCGGGCTCTTCTACGGCGGGCGAGTGCGCAAAGACTCCGATCAGCCGAGCGCGTACGGCGTGGTCGACGAGGCGCAGGCCATCCTCGGCGTCGCGCGTGTCGAGGCGGAACGAGGCAGCGAGCTCGACGAGATGTTGGTGAGCCTCGAGCGCGACATGTACGTGCTCATGGCCGAGCTCGCGACTGCTCCCGAGAACCGCGACAAGCTCACGCCGGGGCAGTCGAGCGTGAGCCAGGTCATGGTCGATCGGCTCGAGCCGCTCATCGACGACCTGACAACGCGGTTCGAGCAGCCGAAGGAGTTCGTGCTCCCCGGTCAGAACAGGGTCGCCGCGTACCTCGACCTCGGCCGCACCGTCGTGCGCCGCGCCGAGCGAGCCGCGCTCTCTGCCGCGCCGCCACCTTCCCTCGTGGTCCCGTACCTCAACCGCCTCTCCGACTTGCTGTGGACCATGGCCCGTTGGCAAGAGGGCGAGGCGCTTCCCGCCAGGTCGACCTGACCCAAAGAAATCGGAGTGCACATGTCCATCGACTTCTCGGTCACACGCAGCGCGCCTCGCGATGCGAGTGCCATCGGCATCGGCGTCTTCACCGAGGGAGCGGTGGGTCGAGCGCTCGGCATCGATCGCGCGGGGCTCACGGCACTCGGCTTCGACGGCAAGCCAGGGCAAGCGTGCGTGATCGCGGGGGGCAGCGGCGCGACGCGAGTCGCACTCGGTCTCGGCAAGAAGGGCGAGACGACAGTGGCCGATGTCCGCAGAGCCGCGGGGGCGTTCGCTCGCGCTGCAGGGCGGCTCGGGTCGCTCGCCACGGGCATCGTCGAGACCGCGGGGGTCGATCCGAGGGCCGGCGCGCAGGCGGCGGTCGAGGGAGCGATGCTCGGGTCGTACAGCTTCGCCAAGTTCAAGTCCGACGCGCCGAAGAAGAGCGTCGAATCGTTCACGCTGATCGCGCCAGAGAGCGCGGTGAAGGCGACGCAAGTCGGTGTCGACCGGGGCACCGCTATCGCTCAGGCGGTGGCGATGGCGCGCGACCTCGTCAACACACCCGGCGGCTCGCTCAACGCTCGCGACATGGCTGAGGTCGCGTTGCAAGTGGCGAAGGAGAGCGGCCTCGAGGTCGAGGTGATGGACGAGGACGCGATGGAGAAGGCGGGCATGGGCGGCATGCTCGGCGTGAACAAAGGTTCGGATGAGCCGCCTCGCCTCATCAAGATGACGTACTCACCTCGCAACCCGACCGGATCGGTGGCGCTGGTCGGCAAGGGGATCATGTTCGACTCCGGCGGGCTGTCCCTGAAGTCGGGCGAGGGGATGATGTCGATGAAGATCGACATGTCGGGAGCGGCCGCCGTGCTTGCCACGATGAGCGTGCTCAAGACCACCAAGCCGAAGGTGAAGGTCGTCGCGTTCCTCTGCTGCACGGACAACATGCCGAGTGGCACCGCGCTCAAGCCCGGCGACGTGATCACGATCCGCAACGGCAAGACCGTCGAGGTGCTGAACACCGACGCCGAGGGACGGCTCGTCCTCGCCGACGGGCTTTCGCTCGCGGTCGAGGAGAAGGTCGATGCCATCGTCGACCTCGCGACGCTGACCGGCGCGGTGGTCGGCGCGTTGGGCAACCGCATCGCTGGTGTGATGGGCAACGACGACGACTGGATGGGCCAGGTACGCAGCGCTGCGGCGCGGGCGGACGAGAACGTGTGGCCGCTCCCGCTCCCGACCGAGTACCGGCGGTTCCTCGACTCGCCGGTCGCAGACATGAAGAACATCGGCGGCACTTCGGTCCTCGGATCGGGCGGAGGCGGCGGTGGCGCGCTGACCGCGGGCCTCTTCCTGAAGGAGTTCGTCGGCGACACGCCCTGGGTGCACATCGACCTCGCGGGCCCCGCGATGGCTGACGCCGACGACAGCTACGTGAGCCGGGGCGGCACCGGGTTCGGCGTGCGCACTCTCGTCGAGCTGCTCGACCGCTTCAGCAAGCCCGCGTAGTCCTCGTCGCCGTCGTCCGCTTCGCTTCCGCCGGCTCCTGCTCGCTCCGCTCGACAATCGGTGCTTCGCGCACCCGCCGGCGCATTGCGCCGGCGCCGTGATGAGGGGTGTCGACGAGCGCACGTCCGCCCGCACGCTCGTCGCACCGCATCGGTCGACCGCCAGAGGAGGGGGGCGGCCGACCGACGACCGTCACGCGGCGTCGGGCGTGAACGTTCGGTTGGCGTGCTCACGCGCCGCCCACCGGGCCGCGGCGTGGCAGACATCGGGAGCGAAGCGCCACCGCCCGAGCTGAGCTTGCACCGCGTCGGTGCTCTCACCGAGCTGCACGAGAGTGAGCGCGAGGTGTCGAGCCCGGCGGGCAGCGGCGTCAGGTGTCTCGCGTGCCGGCAGCGGCCATGTCGCGTGGAGCGCTTGCAGTCGTGCCGGCAGCCGCTCGAGCTGGCGCGCGTTCAGCGGGGGGAGCCGGCGCCTCACCGCCAGCTGCGCGCCGTTCGGCTGCGCGAGGCCGAACTGGCAGGCGCGGACCAGCGTGCGCGCGAACGGCGAGTTGCGACTGCCGAGCCCGCCGTGGCCGCCGATGCCGAGCGCTCGCGCGGTGTCGATCAGGTCGAGGGTGAAGCCCTCGGGGGATCGGTCGAGGCCTGCCGCGAGTCGTCGCATGAGCCAGGTCGTGCTCGGGCCGATCACGCCGAGCCAGAAGAGCTCGACGTAGTCGGAGCGAGCGTCGAAGCCGAGCGCATCGACGACCGGGTCGACCCACGGCACGACGCGCACGACGTCGGCCGGGAGCTCGAGGGTCACAGGAGAGTCCGCCATCTCATCCGCCTTGTGGGTTCACGTGTCCGCCACGTGTCGATGTATTTCATGCATTTCTACTCCTGTTGTCAAGCCCCGGATCCGTGGGTCGTGGTAGGCCACGCACTGATGCCGGGACCTGCCTCCCCGATCGGCCTGGCCAAACGAGCCGTGCGCGACGCGCGGCGAGTCGTGGTGCTCACTGGCGCGGGCATCTCGACCGACTCGGGCATCCCCGACTTCCGAGGACCGAACGGCGTGTGGACGAAGAACCCCGCGGCGGAGAAGGCCGCCACGCTGCAGCACTACCTGGGCGACCCCGAGGTGCGGAAGCAAGCTTGGCGCTCACGCCGCGACTCGCCGGCCTGGAACGCGCAACCGAACGCGGGTCACCGCGCGATCGTCGAGCTCGAGCGGGCCGGGAAGCTGCACGCGGTCGTCACCCAGAACGTCGACGAGCTGCATCAGCAGGCCGGCACTGACCCTGGGCTCGTGATCGAGGTCCACGGCACGATGCGCCACGTCGTCTGCATGAGCTGCGGTGAGACCGCGCCGATGGAGCGAGCGCTCGCGCGCGTCGAGGCCGGGGAGGAGGATCCGCCTTGCCGCACGTGTGGCGGCATCCTCAAGTCGGCGACGATCTCCTTCGGACAGTCGCTCGTGCCCGAGGTGATCGATCGGGCCTTCACGGTCGCCGAGGAGGCCGATGTGCTGCTCGCCGTGGGCACCACCCTCGGGGTGTACCCAGCGGCCAACGTGGTCCCGATCGCCAAGCGGAACGGCGCCTACGTGATCATCCTGAACGCCGAGCCCACCGAGATGGACATGCTCGCCGACGTCGTGCTGCGGGGCTCGATCAGCGACGTCCTGCCGGAGATCGTGGGCCCTTGATCTGGGGCCCAATCGGCCGATTGGGGCGTAGCGCAATCCCGACCCAGCAGGTAGGCTTTTCACATGTCCAGCTTCCGCGACCTGTTGGCCAAGGCCAAGAGCGAGATCCGCGAGGTCGACACCGCGACCGCCGATGACATGCGCCGCCTGCCCGGCACCGTCCTGCTCGACGTCCGCGAGCCCGACGAGTACGAGCAGGGTGCCCTCCCCGGCGCGCTGCACATCCCGCGCGGCCACCTCGAATCGCAGATCGAAGGCAAGATCCCCGGTCACGACACGCCGCTCGTCGTCTACTGCGCAGGCGGCGTTCGCTCCGCGTTCGCTGCGAGGACGCTCGGCGAGCTCGGATACACCGACGTGGTCTCGGTCTCGGGCGGCTTCGGTCGCTGGAAGGACGAGGGACGCGAGTGGGCCGTGCCCACGCAGCTCAGCCCCGACCAGAAGATCCGCTATCACCGCCACCTCCTGCTTCCCGAGGTCGGCATCGAGGGTCAGGCCAAGCTGCTGTCGGCGAAGGTGCTGCTGCTCGGCGCGGGTGGCCTCGGCTCACCGGCCGCGCTGTACCTCGCGGCTGCGGGCGTCGGCACGCTCGGCATCGTCGACATGGATGTCGTCGACGAGTCGAACCTGCAGCGCCAGATCCTCCACAACATGGATCGCATCGGTGACCGCAAGGTCGACTCGGCCAAGAAGACGCTCACCGCGCTGAACCCGGATGTCAATGTCGTCGCGTACGACACGCGCCTCGCCGCAGACAACGTGCTCGACATCATCGACGGCTACGACGTGATCGTCGATGGCGCCGACAACTTCCCGTCGCGCTACTTGCTCAACGACGCGTCGCTGAAGAAGAACATCCCCGTCGTGCACGGTTCGATCTTCCGCTTCGAAGGCCAGGCCACGGTCTTCCACCCGTACGTCGGCCCCTGCTACCGCTGCATGGTGCCCGAGCCTCCGCCCGCTGAGCTCGCACCGTCGTGTGCGGAAGCCGGCGTGCTCGGCGTCCTGCCCGGCATCATCGGCTCGATCCAGGCGCTCGAGGCGATCAAGCTCATCCTCGGCCTCGGCGACTCGCTCGCCGGCCGTCTGCTGGCCTACGACGCGCTCGAGCAGTCGTTCCGCACCTACAAGGTGCTGCGTGACCCGAGCTGCCCCGCATGCTCGATCGACCCGGCCGACATCGTCATCGCCGAGTACGACGAGCTGTGCATGCCGCACCGCGTGCACTGAACACTCACCCCGGCCCGGTCCTAACCTGATCGGCATGGCCGAAGAACAGCGCCGCACCGACTCGGGCATCGAGATCCGCTCCACGTACACGGCGGAGGACCTCGCCGGGTGGGATCCCGCGGGGCAGCTCGGCGAACCGGGCAAGCCGCCCTACACGCGCGGCATCTACCCGACGATGCACCGTGGCCGTCTCTGGACGATGCGCCAGTACGCCGGCTTCGGCACGGCTGAGTCGACGAACCAGCGGTTCCACTTCCTGCTGAACGCGGGGCAGACCGGCCTGTCGTGCGCGTTCGATCTGCCGACGCAGATGGGCTACGACTCCGACCATCCGCGCGCGGAGGGAGAGGTCGGCAAGGTCGGCGTCGCGATCGACTCGATCGAAGACATGCGGATGCTGCTCGCGGGCCTCCCGCTCGAGAAGGTCACGACGTCGATGACGATCAACTCGACGGCGGCGATCCTGCTGCTTCTCTACGAGCTGGTCGCCGAGGAGCAGGGCGTCGCGGCAGCCGACATCGGCGGCGGCACGATCCAGAACGACCTTCTGAAGGAGTACATCGCGCGCGGCACCTACATCTACCCGCCGCGCCCGTCGATGCGCCTGATCACCGACATCTTCGCCTACTGCAACGAGCGCATCCCTCGCTGGAACACGATCTCGATCTCCGGCTACCACATCCGCGAAGCCGGCTCGACGGCGGTGCAGGAGATCGCGTTCACGATCGCGAACGGCATCGCGTACGTGCAGGCCGCGATCGACGCAGGGCTGCAGGTCGACGAGTTCGCGCCGCGGCTGTCGTTCTTCTGGAACGCGCACAACAACTTCCTCGAGGAGATCGCGAAGTACCGGGCGGCGCGCCGGCTCTGGTACTCGATCATGGGAGAGCGGTTCGGTGCCCAGAAGGAGGCGTCCAAGCTGTTGCGCTTCCACACCCAGACCGGCGGCTCGACGCTCACCGCACAGCAACCCGAGAACAACGTCGTGCGAGTCGCGTTGCAGGCGCTCGCCGCGGTGATGGGGGGAACCCAGTCGCTGCACACGAACGGCTTCGACGAAGCCCTCGGTCTGCCGACTGAGCGCGCCGCGAAGATCGCGCTCCGCACGCAGCAGATCATCGGGTACGAGTCGGGGGTCGTCGACACCGCCGACCCGCTCGGCGGCTCGTACTACTTGGAGTGGCTCACCGACGAGGTCGAGGCCAAGGCCCGCGAGTACCTCGATCGCATCGACGCGATGGGTGGCGCGGTCGCAGCGATCGAGGCCGGCTTTCAGATGGACGAGATCGAGTCGGCCGCCTACGAGTACGCGAAGTCGGTCGACGACGGTGAGCGCACGATCGTCGGCGTGAACCGCTTCGTCGAGGACAAGGGCTCAGAGCCCGAGGTGTTCCCGATCGATCCCGCGTTGCAGCGCCAGCAGGCGGACGGCGTGAAGGCAGTGCGAGCCAGCCGAGACCAAGACGCCGTCGTGCACGCGCTCGACGACGTGAAGGCTGCGGCGCGAGGCACGCAGAACCTGCTGCCTCCGATGCGCGTCGCGCTCGCTGAGCGAGCGACCCTCGGCGAGGTCAGCGACGCGTTGCGAGAGGAGTTCGGGGTCTACCACCCCACCCGCTAGCCGTAACTCCTCGGCGCCATCCTCCACTGCGCTTCGGCTGGCGCCTCTCGCTTCGCTCGACAATCGGTGCTCCGCGCACCCGGCGGCGCACTGCGCCGCCCGTCAGCCGAGATCGCTCGAGCCAAATGTGTCGCACTGACCCGCGTCACCGCTCTGAAAGCCGGTGTTGAACCACTTCACGCGCTCTGCCGACGAGCCATGCGTCCAGGTGTCCTGGTTGATGGTGCCGGTCGCCTGTCGTTGCAGCGTGTCGTCGCCGACGGCAGTCGCCGCGCCGATCGCCTCTTCGACGTCTCCTTGATCGAGGTCGCCGCGGGAGAAGACGCTGTGACCCCAGACGCCGGCGTAGCAGTCCGCTTGCAGCTCGAGGCGCACCGACAGCTCGTTGGCCCGGTCGGGGTTGTTCTGCTCCTCTTGGCTCACCTTGTCGCTGATGCCGACGAGGTTCTGCACGTGGTGCCCCATCTCGTGCGCGATGACATACGCCTGTGCGAAGTCACCGGGCGCACCGAAGCGGCTTTGCAGCTCACGGAAGAAGTCGAGGTCGAGGCGAGCGGTCATGTCGACGGGGCAGTAGAAGGGGCCCATCCCGGCGTCTGCGAGGCCACACCCTGACTGGGTCTGGCCGCTGAAGAGCACGAGGTCGGCGGGCTGGTACCTGCCCCCGAGCTGCTGACCCCAGAACGACTGCACGTCGTCGAAGACGTAGGTCACGAAGTCGACGAGGTCGGCGTCGGGATCGGGTGCTTGATCGTTCAGCGACTGGCCCGCGGGTGCTGCGGGCGCCACGCCGCCTCCGACTCCTCCCGGGTCGAAGCTGCCGTCGCCGCCGAGCACCGACCGACCCCCGAGGAAGAGGACGAGCAGCATCACGATGATGCCGACCGCGCCGCCGCCCTTGCCAAGCGGGCCGAGGCCGCCGATCACGGACCCGAGACCGCCGAGCCCGCCGCCCGCGGGCGATTCCCCGCGCTCGTCACGGACGTGCTCTCTGGAAGCGCCCCTCGTCCATCTCATGTCCTGAAGATGGTTCCCAGCCGGAGCGCAGGCAACACCCGTGTTGCTGATGTTGCTGCTGTTAGCGTTGTGGCTGCTGTGGTCACCCGCCAGCAGTCGAAGTCGAGCGCCAAGCCGTCGAAGGGCTCGCGCGCGGCCGCACCACGACGGCCCGGGTGGCGCGAGGCGATCGACGGGCACGAGGGAGACCTCGCCGGGCTCGCCTGCCTGCTCGTGGCGTTCGTCGCCGCCCTCGGCATCTACGCCGACCGGTCGGGTGTCGTCGGCCAGGCGCTCCGAGAGGGCATCGGGCTGCTCGTCGGCTGGGTGCGCCTGGCCGTGCCGATCGCCCTCGTCTTTGTCGGCATCGCGCTCATCCGGGGCCGCGCGCCCGTCGAGCGCTTGCGCCTCTCACTCGCGTTCGCACTCCTCACGGTCTCGGCGACCGGGCTCCTGCAGCTCGCGCTCGGGCCGTCCCACTGGGGCGCGCCGCTCGACGAGTTCAGAGATGCGGGTGGATATCTCGGCGCGGTGATCGCCCTCCCTCTGCAGAGCGTGCTCGCGACCGCAGGCGCGACGCTCGTCCTCGCCGGCCTCGGTGTCGCAGGCCTCCTCATCCTCACGCACGCGACGTTGCGGGCCATCGCGGTGCGCGCGGCCGACGGCGTACGACCGGTGCACGCAGCGGCTCGCCGGGTGGTCGGCTCGATGTCGACGCTCTCGGGTGAGCGGTTCGGCACGAAGCCGTCGGGCGACGAGGTCATCGACGTCCGCGAGACCTCCGTCAACGAGCCCGTGACCCTCATCTACGACGTCGAGGCCGAGGACGACGAGGACGAAGAGTCCGCGGCCGACGAGGACGACGAGGAGCTCGACGCGACGACCGAGCTCGACGTCTCGATCGACGACGACGACTCTGACGAAGCAGAACCAGAACCCGAGGTCGTCGAGCAGCTCGAGATCCCGCTGGGCACCGCCGCGCGCAGGAGAGCGTGGAAGCTGCCGGCGCTGAACCTCCTCGCTCGCAGCTCGGCGCAAGAGGTCGATGAACGCCTCGTGGAGGAGGCGGGACGCGTGCTCGAGGCCGCGCTCGCCGCGCACGGAGTCGAGACGCGGCTCGTCGGCATGACGGTCGGCCCGACGGTGACGCGCTACGAGCTCGAGCTCGCTCCCGGCGTGAAGGTCGCACGGGTGACGAGCCTCAACAAGGACATCGCCTACGCGATGGCATCGGCCGACGTCCGCATCCTCGCCCCGATCCCCGGTCGCTCGGCCATCGGGGTCGAGGTGCCGAACCGACAGCGCCATCTCGTCGCTCTCGGCGACATCCTCAGCTCGGGTGAAGCGCGCAAGGCGACGCACCCGCTCGAGGTAGGCGTCGGCCGTGACATCGCGGGCCGTGCAGTCCTGATGAACCTCGCGACCATGCCGCACCTCCTCGTTGCCGGCGCGACCGGCGCAGGCAAGTCGAGCTGCATCAACTCGATCGTGACCTCGATCCTGATGCGATCGACGCCCGACCAGGTGCGCATGATCCTCGTCGATCCCAAGCGCGTCGAGATGGGCCAGTACAACCGCTTGCCCCATCTGCTCACGCCGGTCGTCACGAACCCGAAGCGCGCGGCCAACGCACTCGCGTGGGCCGTGAAGGAGATGGAGCGTCGCTACGACCTGCTGCACCAGGTCGGCGTCCGCGACATCACCGGCTACAACGCGGCGTACGACCGCGGAGAGCTCGAACCGCCCCTCGGGTCCGAGATCGAGTACGAGCGGTTGCCGTTCATCCTCGTCGTCGTCGACGAGCTGAACGACCTCATGATGGTCGCGGCGCGCGACGTCGAAGACTCGATCTGCCGGATCGCGCAGATGGCACGTGCCGTTGGCATCCATCTCGTGATCGCCACCCAGCGGCCGTCGGTGAACGTCATCACCGGCGTGATCAAGGCGAACATCCCCGCGCGTCTCGCGTTCGCGGTGTCGAGCCTCGCCGACAGCCGCGTGATCCTCGATCAGCAGGGCGCCGAACGGCTCATCGGCCAGGGCGACATGTTGCTGCTCGGTGCCTCTTCGAGCGTGCCCCAGCGCGTGCAGGGCGCGTGGGTCACCGAGGAGGAGGTGCGCAAGGTCGTCGCTCACTGGCGCCGGCAGTCGAGCGACCCCACGTACGTCGCTGGCATCGAGGGCGAGGACGGGCACGGATCGATGGGCAGCTCGGCGACCTTCGGCGGCGACGATGACGACGACGAGGCGCTCACTTGGCAGGCGATGGAGCTCGTGGTCCGTTCCCAGCTCGGATCGACGTCGATGCTGCAGCGCAAGCTGCGCGTCGGCTTCGCTCGGGCGGGACGCCTCATGGACCTGCTCGAGCAGCGCGGCGTCGTGGGGCCATCGGAGGGATCGAAGGCAAGGACAGTGCTCATGACGCCCGAGGAGCTCGACGGGATCCTGCAGTCGGACGGGTAACGTCCGCTCCGTGCCGAGCTCACCTTCTCGCGACCTGTGCGCGGTGCCGAACCCGCACCCCGGCCGCGACTACGTGGTCACGTGCGAGACATCGGAGCTGACGTGCGTCTGCCCGATGACGGGGCAGCCCGACTTCGCGACGGTGCGCATCGAGTACGTGCCCGACGAGTCGATCGTCGAGCTGAAGTCGCTCAAGCTCTACCTGTGGTCGTATCGCGACGAAGGCGCGTTCCACGAGGACGTGACGAACCGCATCCTCGATGACCTCGTCGCCGCCCTCGCGCCGCGACGGATGACGGTTCACACCACTTGGCTGCCGCGCGGCGGCATCACGACGGAGGTCACTGCGAGTCATGGCTGAGCTGCGCGAGATCGCAACGGGGCTCCGGTTCCCCGAAGGTCCGATCGCCATGCCCGACGGCAGCGTCGTGCTGGTCGAGATGTTCGGGCCCGCGGTGAGCCGGGTGAAGCCCGATGGCAGCAAAGAGGTGATCGCCGAGATCCCGGGCGGCCCGAACGGCCTCGCGGTCGGGCCTGACGGCGCGCTCTACGTGTGCAACAACGGTGGGTGCTTCAGCCCCATCGACCTCGGTGGGCTCATGCTGCCCGGGCCGTTCGATCCGGGCCGCTACATCGGCGGACGCATCCAGCGGCTCGACATCGAGTCGGGCGCGGTGACCGATCTCTACACAGAGTGCGACGGCCATCCGCTGCGCGCCCCGAACGACATCGTGTTCGACACCGAGGGCGGCTTCTGGTTCACAGACCACGGCGTGCGGGAGGAGCGGTCGAGCGATCGCACTGGCATCTACTACGCCAAGGCCGACGGCTCGTCGATCACCGAGGTGATCTTCCCGACCGACGCGCCGAACGGCATCGGGCTCTCACCGGCGGGCGACATGGTCTATTACGCGGAGACCCACACGGGTCGCGTCTTCCAGCGCCGCATCGTGAAGCCCGGTGAGGTCGCGGCGGTTGCGCCGCTCGACTTCGGAGCGGTGCTGCTGTGTGGGCTGCCCGGTCTTTCACTGCTCGACTCGCTCGCGGTCGACGGCGACGGCAACGTGTGCGTGGCGACGATCGCCGAGTCGGCGGGCATCACGGTGATCTCGCCCGCGGGCAAGGTCATCGAGCATGTCGACACCGGTGACTTCCTCACGACGAACATCTGCTTCGGTGGTGACGACCTTCGCACCGCGTACATCACGTGCTCGTCGAGCGGTCGTCTGCTCTCGACCGAGTGGCCGCGGCCTGGGCTGAAGCTCGCCTACTGAGCGAGCACCGCCCGCAGTCAGCGCCCTCGGAACGCAGGCCGCCGCTTCTCCATGAATGCGGCTTGGCCTTCGCGGTAGTCCTCGGACCGGAAGCAGGCCTCGACGAGCGAGGCGACTCGGTCGAGGTCCCTCTTGGCGGGGTCGCGCCGAGCCTCGCGGATCGCCACCTTGAGGGCTTTGACCGTCAGGGGGGCGTTGTCGCGGATGGCGCCGGCGAGCATCCAGACCTCTTCGCGCAAGGAGTCGACGGTGACGACGCGGTTGACGAGTCCGACGTGCAACGCCTCCGTAGCGGTCAGTCGGCGCGCCGAGAACAGGATCTCACTGGCCCACGACGGCCCGACGAGCTGCACGAGGTGGTTGACGCCGCCGAAGCCGTACCCCAAGCCGAGCCGCGCCGCAGGGACGCCGAACTGGCTGTCCTCGCTGCACACGCGGATGTCGGCCTGCAGGGCAGTGAGCAGACCGCCGCCGATGCAGTACCCGCGGATCATGGCGAGGATCGGCTTCTCGAGCTCGACCCATGCACGACCGGCATCGAGCTGAGCGGCGTCGAACGCTGCTCTCGCCTCAGGTGTCGTTCGGTGAGATCCGAACTCGCTGATGTCGGCCCCCGACACGAAGGCTTTGTCGCCGGCGCCGGTCAGCACGACGACTCTCACCTCGTCGTCGGCCTGTAGCGCGCGCAACACGGTTGGCAGCGCGGCGCGGATGGGCGCGGAGAGCGCATTGTGCTTGGCCGGGTTGTTGAACGTCACGAGGGCGATGCCCTCGTCGACTTCGCAGAGGAGCTGCTCGGTGCCGGTGTCGGTCATGTCCACTCCGTCATGTCCACTCCGTCATGTCCACTCCTGTATGACGTCCTCGACGGCGACGGCGCCCTCCCCAGCGGCCGTCCGCACAGTCGTGACGCCGTCCATGCTCACCGGGTTGCGGATCACGTCGAGCTCGACCATCTGGAGGTGCTGCACCTGCGCGTCCGCGAAGACTTCATCCATCGAGTACACGGGTCCGCACGGCACGCCCGCGGCGTTGAGCACGTCGACCCATTCGTCCGTCGAGCGCTGAGCGAGCCGCTCGGCGACGATGTCGTTGAGGGCGGCGCGATTGGTGGAGCGTTTCGCCCCGCTGTCGAACCGCGGGTCGCTCGGCAAGTCAGGAAGGCCGATCGCGTCGCAGAAGCGCTGGAGCAGGCGACCTGACGGACCAGCGATGTTCACCCATCCGTCCTTCGATCGGAAGCACCCCATCGGCACGAGCGTCGGATGGTGATTGCCCTCCTGCACAGGGACGTCACCGTCGATCGTCCACCGCACCGCTTGGAGGTCCATCATCGAGATCATCGTCTCGAGGAGAGAGGTCCGCACCCACCGGCCGACACCTGTGCGCTCCCTCTCGTGCAGCGCGACAAGGATGCCGATCGCGAGGTGCAACCCCGCGGAGAGGTCGCTCACTGGGATGCCGACTCGCGTCGGTTCGGTCTGAGGTAATCCGGTGACGCTCATCAGCCCGCCCATGCCTTGCGCTATCTGGTCCACGCCGCCTCGATCCGCGTAGGGACCGTCTTGCCCGAAGCCTGAGATCGAGCCGTACACGAGGCGAGGGTTGCGGGCGTGCACGGTGTCCCACCCGAACCCGAGCTTGTGCTTCACCGAAGGCCGCATGTTCTCGACGAGGACGTCGGCGCGATCGGTCATCCGCAGCAATGACGCGACCGCGCCTTCGGACTTCAGGTCGAGCTGCACTGTCCTCTTGTTGCGATGGAGGTTGCGGGCGTCGCTCCCACGGACGCCCGCAGGATCAGATGGCGGCTCGACCCGCACGACGTCGGCGCCCCAGTCCGCGAGCTGTCGCACGCACTGGGGCCCGGCCCGCGCGATGGTCAGGTCGACGACCCTGATGTCGCTGAGCGGGAGCGCGGCTGTTCCGTCCACTGAACCCCCATTCTCCATCCCGCCGGGGCCTCGGTCGTACGTTGAACCACGACGAGGAGGCGAGCCATGTCACTGACACTCGACGGGGTCGGCAAGCTCGTATCGATCGAGACAGGCGAGGTCGATCGCCGGATCTTCAGCGACCCGGACATCTTCGAGCAGGAGATGGAGCTGATCTTCGGGAGAGCGTGGCAGTTCATGTGCCATGAGACCCAGATCCCGAAGGCCGGTGACTTCTTCGAAGCGCCGATCGGGCGCGACAACGTCTTGGTTGTGCGGCAGAAGGACGGCTCGATCAAGGGCCTCCTCAACACCTGTGCCCATCGTGGCAACGCGGTGTGCCGCGCCGAGGAAGGCAACACGAAGGTCTTCATGTGCACCTACCACGGGTGGACGTACGACCTCGCCGGCAACCTGATCGGCGTCCCCGGGCTGACCGAGCTGTACCACGACCAGCTCGACCGCTCCGAGCACGGCCTCGGCGAGGTCGCGCAGCTCGACACCTACAAGGGCTTCGTGTTCGCCACGATGGATCGGTCAGCGCCATCGCTTCACGACTACCTCGGGTCGACCTCGCGCCTCGCGCTCGATCTCCTCGCGCTGCGCGGCGATCTCGAGGTCGTGCCGGGCATCCAGAAGTTCGTGATCCCGTGCAACTGGAAGTTCGCGGTCGACAACCTCTTCGACTGGTACCACCCGCAGATCACCCACATGTCTGCGAACGGCCTCCTCGGTCTCCTTCCCGCCGAGGATGGCAAGTTCATCGACAGCGGAGGCGCGACGACGCCCGACGGAAAGGACATCGATGCCGCCGCCGGCCAGCGCACGCTCGCGATGGGCTCGATGGTGGTGATCGGCGAGTACGGCCACGCGATCGGCGGCCCGAACCGGGACGGCATCGAGCAGCTGCTCGTCGGGCCCATGGCCGCGGTCTTCTCGCAGGACTTCCGCGACACGCCCGAGGCGATGGAGGTGCTTGGCCCGGTCGGCCGCCAGGTCGCCGGCCATCCGAACATCTTCCCGAACACCTGGATCACCAACTTCCAGCTCGCGTTGCGCGTGCCGCGCAGCCCGAACGAGACCGAGATCTGGTGGTACACGCTCGTGCCGCGCGAGATGCCTCCCGAGAACCAGGCGATGGCGATCGGCATGGCGAACCACGTGTTCGGCCCCGCGGGCTTCCTCGAGCAGGAAGACGGCGAGAACTGGGTTCAGAGCACGATGCAGACGAGGGGCTACCACAGCCGCAAGATGCCGCAGATCCTGAAGATGAACCTCGGCAACGGCAAGGTGCTCAAGGAGCACGGTCTCGCGCACATCGACGGCAACACCACCGAGCACGCGCAGCTGTGGACGTACGCGGCGTGGGAGCACTGGATGTCGGGGTGCACCTGGGACGAGCTGCGGGCGCGGACCACGCCCCCGGACGTGATGTGAGGGAGTGCACATGTCCATCGACGAGATCGAGATGACCGCCGACGTGCAGTCGCAGATGCAGACCCAGTTCGAGGTCGAGCGCTTCTACTACCAGGAGGCCAACCTCCTCGACGACCGTCAGTTCGAGGACTGGGTCGCGCTCTTCACCGACGACACGCACTACTTCATGCCCATCCGTCGCACCCGCTCGAAGCGTGAGCTCGACAAGGAGTTCACCCAGCCGGGGCAGATGGCGTTCTTCGACGACACGAAGATGCTGCTCGACGCTCGCGTGAAGAAGATCCTCTCGGGCACCGCGTGGGCAGAGGACCCGCCGTCGCGCACCCGTCACGTCATCACGAACATCGTCGTGACCGAGGATCGTGGCGACGAGCTCGACGTGCGTTCGAACTTCCTCCTGTATCGCACGCGGCTGAAGTCGGAAGAGCTCACCTGGATCGGCTCACGGAAGGACGTGCTGCGACGCAACGGCACGTCGTTCCTCATCGCGAAGCGTCACATCTTCCTCGAGCAGACGCTGCTGCTCTCGCAGAACCTCAGCAGCTTCTTCTGAGCCCTCGCTCTCAGGCGTTGAGGAAGTCGATGATCACCTGCGAGTACTCGTCGGGCTTCTCCCACTGGGGCCAGTGGCCGGCGTCGACGAACTCGTAGAACTTGGCGCCGATGATGTCCGCGCAGTAGTCGCCATACTCCGGGCCCTGCCCGGGGTTGTGGTCGCCCCAGAGCACGAGCGCCTCGGGCTTCCAGCTGTCGCGCACCTCTGACTCGGGTCGCGCGTGAGCGAGCATCTGCACGAAGTCGGGCGGTGGCTGACCCACGCCGAAGACCTGACGCATCGTGCGGTTGATGTCGGGATCGCGGTACAGCCGTTGCCGCAGCAGCACCATCTCGGGTGTGATGCGGTCGGGCTCCTTGACGAGCCAGTGCAGCCGCTTCGCCACGTTGTCGTAGCTCGGGTCGGTGACCGCCGCGACCGACAGCGGGAACAGGTCCTGCATCGGGGGGCCGGGGGAGGGCGTGAAGTCCATCATCGGGCGATCGGTCTTCACCATGCCGAACCCGTTGAGGATGATCTTGCCCGCGTGCTCCGGGTACTTGAGCCCGAACTCGGTGCCGATCATGGCGCCCATCGACTCGCCCTCGAAGTGGGCCCACTCGTAGCCGAGTGCCTCGATCAGATCGACGACTCCATCGACCTGGTTCACGGCCATCTCGGCTCGGTCCTTCAGGTCTGGTTTCGAGCTGTAGCCGTGGTAAAGGGCGTCGACCGCGTACACGTGGTATCCCGCGGCTGCGATGGCGGGGAGGGTGCGGGCGTAGGTCTCAGCGTGCCCACCGATGCCGTGGTACATCAGCACGGGCGGGCCGTCACCCTTGTGGATGACGTGGTGGTTCCACCGCTTGCCCTTGATGATCACCGACTCGGCGCCGAGGAACTCGACCGCGATCGGAGCCCACTCCTCGAGCGGCCGCTCGTTGACCTGCTTCGACAGCTTCAGCTTCTGAGCCATGAGTCGAGTTGACAACGCAGCCCCATTCGAGGCCACCACCCTGTTCCGCGCGGCAGCACAGGGGTGTCGCGGCGTGTTCAGAGGAGCGCGTCGATCATCGCGTCGACGATGAAGCGACCGAACCGGGCGGGAGCCCAGCCACGACGGAGCACGAGCAGCTCGTAGAGCTCGGGTGAGCTGTAGGTCCACAGCACGTCAGCCGCGCGCGCGACCGTGACGCCTGGACGGAGGTGTCCGGCGTCTCGAAGGCGTCGGGCGTTGGCGGTCATACGGCGCAGCCGGTCGGCATCCATCTCTGCGAGCAACGCCATGACCTCGGGGTCGCTCGCGGCTGCAGCCCGTATGAGCAGGAGGATGGGCGCGACACGAGGCGCGACCTCGAGGGTCAGGGCGCCCCAGCCCTCGATGACCCGTCGGCCATCGGGCTCGCGGGCCTGAAGGTCGTCCGATCGCTTCTCTGCGGGCACTGGTCCTTCGCCTTCGAGCGCCCGCGCGGAATGGCACGGACGAGGCCGGGCTTCCCGCCGAAGGCCTTGTACACCGTGTCCGCATGGACACCGGCGTCGTCGGCGATGGCCGCGATCGTCGTCGTGCCGTATCCGTCACGGAGGAACCGCCGCTCGGCCGCGTCGATGACCTTGTCGCGGTTCTGTCGAGCCTGCTGCTGACGCCGAGTGGCGTCGTATGGCCGCTTCTGCTTGACGGCGTGGGCGCGAGGGGCCATAGTAGACATTGATTCTAGTGAACTAGAACGAAGTCTGTCGAGCATCGGAGCCCACATGGACGGACCACAGATGTTGGTCGAGCGGCTGCAACAAGCGACGAACGACCACGATGTCGACGCCGTGGCTGCGTGCTTCGCGGAGGACTACGAGAACGAGACGCCACTGCATCCCGCGCGGGGCTTTCGCGGACGCGAGCAAGTGCGCCGCAATTGGACTCAGATCTTCGCGTTCGTGCCTGACCTCCATGCCCAAGTCGTCCGCTCTGCGTTCGACGCCGAGACAGCGTGGACCGAGTGGGAGATGACGGGTACGCGTCGCGACGGCACTGCGCATCTGATGCGCGGCGTCATCGTGTTCGGTGCAGGCGACGGTGTCGCGCACTGGGCCCGCTTCTACCTGGAACCAGTCGTCGACGACGCCGGCACCGTCGACGACGCCGTGAGACAACAGGTGGTCCGCTGATGATCCTCGTCGCTGGCGGCAGTGGTCGGCTCGGAACGCTGGTTGTGAAGCGGCTTGCCGACCGTGGCCTCGAGGTGCGCGTGCTCACCCGCGATCCGAGCCGAGCCCGCCACCTCGGCGACGCGGCGATCGACATCGTCGAGGGAGACGTTCGGGACGCGGCGAGCCTCGAGCGTGCCGTGGAAGGGGCCACGGTCGTCGTGTCTGCGGTTCAGGGCTTCGCAGGACCCGGTCGGGTGACGCCGGCATCGGTCGACCGAGACGGCAACGCGAACCTCGTGAACGCCGCCGCTGGTGCTCGAGCCGACGTCGTGCTGCTGTCGACCGTCGGCGCCGCCGACGACCATCCGATGGAGCTCTTTCGCGCCAAGCACGACGCGGAGATGCACCTCCGCGCCAGCGCGGTGGGTTGGACGATCGTGCGCTCGACGGCGTTCGTCGAGCTCTGGGCCGAGATCATGCGGAAGCCGATCGTGTTCGGACGCGGCACGAACCCGATCAACTTCGTGTCGGTAGGCGACGTCGCCGACGTCGTGGAACGGGCGGTTGTCGACCCGAGCCTTCGCGGTCAGGTCCTCGAGGTCGGCGGCCCGCAGAACCTGACGTTCAACGAGCTCGCCGCGGTCCTCGCGGCAGTTCGGGGACGTCCGGCGAAGGTCCGTCACGTGCCGCGGAGCCTGCTCCGCGCGATGGCGCCTCTCAGCCGCCAAGCGAGCGCGGCGATCGCGATGGACACGATCGACATGACCTTCGATGCAGCAGCCGCCCGAGGCTGGTTTTCCGATCTGCCGATGACCGACGTCCGGTCCGCACTGGACGTCGTGAGCGGGATGCCCAGACCAGGGGTGAAGCCCGCGAAGTAGCCTGACCGCATGGCCCAGCGGTTCTACATCGAGACCTTGGGCTGCCCGAAGAACCAGGTCGACTCCGACAAGATCGTGGGCACCCTCCTCAAAGACGGCATGACGGCCACCGACTCGGCAGCTGACGCCGACCTCCTCGTCATCAACACGTGCGCGTTCATCGAAGAGGCGCGCCAGGAGTCGATCGACACGATCTTGACGCTCTCGGCGGCGAAGCGGCCCGGAGCGCGGGTCGTGGTCACTGGATGCATGGCCGAGCGGTACGGCGACGAGCTCGCGGCTGCGCTCCCCGAGGTCGACGCGGTGAGCGGCTTCGGCGTGCCGGTGACGCTCGGCAAGAAGCCCGGCGGCACGCGAGTCCCCGAGCTCGATCTCCTCAACCTGCCCCGGCCACCCGCGACCGCGCCGTGGGCATACGTGAAGATCGCCGAGGGCTGCGACCGCACCTGCGGCTTCTGCGCGATCCCCACCTTCCGTGGTCCGCAGCGCAGCCGCACCCCCGAGTCGATCCTGGCCGAGGTCGACCAGCTCGGCGCGCAGGAGATCGTGCTCGTCGCGCAGGACTTGGCGTCGTACGGCAAGGACGTCGCTGACCTGGGCGCGGGTTCGATCGTGCCGCTGGTCGAGAAGGTCGCCGCGGCGGTCCCGTGGGTACGTCTCCTCTACTTGTATCCCTCTGACCTCTCCGATGGTCTGATCGACGTGATGTGCAACGGGCCGGTGCCGTACTTCGACCTCTCGCTGCAGCACGTGTCGAAGCCGCTGCTCCGGCGGATGCGCCGGTGGGGCGATGGTGAGCGGTTCCTGCGGCGGATCGACGACATCCGGGCACGTCGTTCCGATGCCGCGTTCCGCACCAACTTCATCGTGGGCTACCCGGGTGAGACCGAGGGCGATCACGATCAGCTGCTCTCGTTCGTCGAGCGCGCCCAGCTCGACTGGTGTGGCTTCTTCGCGTTCTCGCGCGAGGACGGCACGTACGCCGCCGATCTCGATGGGCATGTCGAGTCCGGGCTCGTCGCTGAGCGCCTCGGCGAGCTGCGATCGATGCAAGACGACATCACCGCGCGCAAGCGCGAGGCGCTGATCGGCTCGACGGTCGAAGTCCTGGTCGACGCTCGAGGCGTCGCGGGAGCCACCGTGAGGCACCCGAGATCGACGGGATCATCGAGGTGCCGCAGTCGCTCGCCGTCGGTGGATTCGCGACGGTCACGATCTCAGGGGCGATGGGGCCCGACCTCGTCGCCGACCGAGCGGCCTGAACATGGCGACGAGCTTCGGTCCGTCGGCGCTGGCGACTCCGGCCAACGGCGTGACCGTCGGACGTCTGCTCGCGGCGCCGTTCCTCTTCGTGATGATCGACGGCACCGAAGGTTCGTGGCCGGCGTTCATCCTTTGGTTCGTCCTCTGCGCCACCGATGGCATCGACGGGTTCCTCGCGTGGCGGCACGGCACGACGCGATCGGGCGCCTTCCTCGACCCGCTCGCCGACAAGGTGCTCGTCCTCGGCGCGATGCTCGCGCTGGTCAAGCAGGACGTGTTCTGGTGGCTGCCGGTCGCGCTGATCGCCGCTCGCGAGATCGCGATCAGCATGTACCGCAGCATGGCGGGCCGTCAGGGCATCACGATTCCGGCACGTCGCGGCGCGAAGGTCAAGACCGTATGCCAGCAGTTCGCAGTCGGGTTCGCGCTGCTGCCATGGTCCGCTGACGCCCGCTGGCTGTTCAACACCTTCCTCTGGATCGCCGTCGTGCTCACGTTGCTCACAGGCGCGCAGTACCTGCTCGACTCGCGCCGAGTCGCCCGCGCGCAGCTCGCGTGAGCCTGCGCTGTGAGGTCGTCGCCGTTGGCACCGAGCTGCTGCTCGGGCAGGTCGTCGACACGAACTCGTCATGGATCGGTGAGCACCTCGCACTGGCCGGCATCGACTCGCACTTCCAGACCAAGGTCGGGGACAACCGTGCCCGGATCGTCTCAGTGCTCCGACTCGCGCTCGACCGCAGCGACGCGGTGATCGTGTGCGGTGGGCTCGGCCCGACACATGACGACATCACCCGCGAGTGCATCGCCGAGGTCATGGGCGTCGACTTGGTGCGTCACGACGACATCGCCGACCGGATCACGCAGATGTTCGCGAGCCGAGGCCGGCGCATGGCCGACAACAACCTCCGCCAGGCCGACGTGCCCCTGGGCGCCACTGTCATCTCGCAGGTGAGGGGCACCGCGCCGGGGCTCATCTGCCCGGTCGGCGACAAGGTCGTCTACGCGGTGCCCGGCGTGCCCCACGAGATGAAGGAGATGCTGGAGCGCGCGATCATCCCCGACCTCCGAGAGCGGTCAGGCGAGACCGCCGTGATCGTCAGTCGCACCTTGCGCACTTGGGGGGACAGCGAGTCGGGCCTGGCCGAGACCCTCGCGCCGCTGATCGAGCGCTTGGACGAGATCGGCAACCCGACGCTCGCGTTCCTTGCGAGCGGCATCGAGGGGTTGAAGGTGCGGCTCACCGCCAAGGCCGAGACAGAGGACGCCGCGGCGAAGGTGCTCGCGGCCGAAGAGGAGACGGTGCGATCCGAGCTCGGGCCGCTCGTGTTCGGTGTCGACGACGAGACGATGGAGAGCGCGGTGCTCGACCTCCTGCGCCGGCAGGGACGGTCGCTCGCGCTCGCCGAGTCGGTGACCGGAGGGCTGGTTGCCGCGCGGATCACGTCGGTGCCAGGCGCGTCCGACGTCTTCAAGGGCTCGGTGGTGTCGTACGCGACCGAGGTGAAGCAGATTGTCCTCGGTGTGCCGGACGGGCCGGTCGTCAGCGAGGAGGCTGCGATCGCGATGGCCGAAGGCGCCTGTCGTGTGCTCGACGCGGACGTCGGGCTCGCCCTCACCGGCGTGGCCGGACCGACCGAACAGGATGGGCAGCCCGTCGGCACGTTGTTCGTCGGGCTCTGCATCGACGGCGTGTCCGAGGCGGCGCATCTCCGCCTGCCGGGCGACCGCGACCAGATGCGTCAGTTCGCGGTGATCTCGTCGCTCAACATGCTGCGGCTTCGGCTTCTCGACCGGGCGGGCGCGGTCTGAGCGAGCGGCTCTTCGTCGCGGTGTGGCCTCCCGACGACGTGCTCGACATGCTCGAGGGATTGCCCCGTCCCACGCTTCCCGGAGTTCGGTGGACGAGCCGTGCGCAGTGGCATGTCACGCTCCGCTTCTTGGGCGACGCGGAGGTGGACGCCGTGAGCGCCGCGCTTGGAGGTGTCCGCGCCGCAGCGACCGAGGTCGAGCTCGCGCCCCGCACGCAGCGACTCGGCCGTGGCGTGCTCTGCGTGCACGTGCGCGGTCTCGAGGACGTCGCGGCCGCAGTCGTCGCCGCGACTGCCGGCCTCGGACGTTCGCCCGACCACCGGAGCTTCCGCGGCCACGTCACGCTCGCCCGCGTCGAGGGCCGAGCCCAGCCGCCGCTGACCCCCCTGCAGGCCCGCACCTGGACGGTTGCTACGTTCGCCCTCGTGCGCAGTCACCTGGGAGGCGGCCCTGCCCGCTACGAGACCGTGGCCACGTGGCCGCTCGAGTCGTGAGCGGTCCTCACGCGTCGGTCACTGCCGCGCTCGACGCACGCGGCGCCGAGTACGAGGTCATGGAGTGCGACCCCGACTTCGCCGACACGGCCGCGTTCTGCGAGAAGTACAGCATCTCTCCCGATGAGTCCGCGAACACGATCCTCGTCGTCGGCAAGTCCGATCCACGTCGCTATGTCGCGTGTGTGGTGCTGGCGACGACTCGGCTCGACGTGAACGGCGCGGTGCGACAGCGGCTCGGAGTGAAGAAGGCGTCGTTCGCGTCGGCCGACGAGACGAAGGACCTCACCGGGATGCTCATCGGCGGTGTCACGCCGGTCGCGCTGCCCGACGCCATCTCCATCTGGGTCGACGCAGCGGTGATGAAGCCGGCGTCGATCGTCCTCGGGGGAGGCGACCGCTCTACGAAGCTCCGGATGACCCCCGCGACCCTCGCGTCACTGCCGAACGTCGAGGTGATCGAGGGTCTGGCTGCGGCGAGAGACGACTCCTAGAAGAATGTGCTGAGGTTGCGGGCGAGCAGCACCGTCTGCTCGAGCAAGATCACGCGCTTCGCGATCTTGAAGGCGTCTCCGGTGCGGCGCAGCGTGTCCTGACGGCTGCCGACCCAGGCGTCCTCTTCCGACTTCAGTCGCGTGCGGTAGATGTGGAAGTTCGACTCGACGTCGAGCTCGTCACCGCGGTCGTCGACGACGCGCACGTTGTGCACCATGTGCCGCGTACGCGAAGGCGGATCCTCAGCCCACGAGGTGCCCGACTCGAACTTCAGCACGCGGCCGTTCAGCAGCATCTTGTCGTCGTCGAAGTAAGCCATCTCACCGGGCTTCGTGAACTCCTTGTCCATCTCGCGACGGGTGCGGGTGCGCCGGATCGGCATGAAGTAGTGCGTGTCGTCGGTGAACAGGTCGTACCAATCGCGGTATCGGTGCGCGTCGAGCAGCGCCGCCTCCGCGTAATAGAACTGCTCGACCTCGTACTGGGTCACGAGCTTCGCGAGCATTCGGGGGTCGACCATCGCTTCTTGATCAATCGCCATGTCGATCCTCTCTCACATGAAGTCGCCGGGAGTGGTGTTCGCCCGGAGAGTGTCCCAGTCGCTGCCCTTCATCCACTCTGCCCACGCGGCATAGGTCCATAGCTGCGCGTGCTCGTTCGTCGTGCCCTCCATGCGGCATCGGCCCCGCTCGTCGCGGAGGATCTTCCCTCGGCCGAGGTCCATGCGGAGCAGCTGCGGGATGCGTCGGCTCGCCATGCCTCGCGTCTGCATGGTGCTCTGCGACCAGTTCTCGCCGTCCTCCTGCTCGAGCAGGCCGGCGGGGCCGAAGATGTGGTTGGCGACCATCACGTCGACGGCGCGCCGCTCGGGAGGGTTGTCCTTGTTGGTGAAGCTGTACCACCAGATCTCGGTCTGGTTCGGCGAACGCGGGATGCGCAGCGAGAGCTGCGCGGTGCCGGTCGCGATCCAGCTGTTCGGGAAGATGTTCGGATGGCCGGCCACGATCGCGCCGACGGGTCCGAGCGCCTCGAGCACTTCGGGCTTGTCTCGCCACGAGTGGTCGATGAGCCCACCGGCGTCGCCCTGACCCTTCGTGCTCGGTCCACCGATCGCGTGCCCGTACTCCGCGACGAACGTCATCTCGTCGACCCCGGAGCCACCGAGCCCGGCAGGGATGTCGAGCGCGTCGCCTTGGGTGTTTCGCGCGCCGCCGGCGTCGATTTGGGTCTCGAGGTCGGGCGGGATGATGCCGGAGGCGACTGCGGACATGTGCGTCACCTGCGGGTGGTACCAGTCGAAGAGGTTGTCGACCGCGAACTTCCAGTTGCAGTCGATCAAGAACTTCTGGATGCCCGGGATGACCTCCATGTCGCCGCGCGTCGCGATGAGGTCGATGCCCAGCCGGCCGGTCGGGCCGAGGTACTCGGTCAGCGGGGGAGCCGTCGGGTCGAGCGTCGCGAAGACGAAGCCGTGATAGCTCTCGAGCTGCGCGACCTGACGGAGGCCGTGCTGGCTCATGTCGAGATCGCCCTTGTAGAAGCGGTCGATGCCGGGCACGCCGATCAGGTTGCCGCCGATGTCGTACGACCAGCCGTGGTACGTGCACATGAAGGCCTTGGTGTTGCCTTCATCGGCACGGCACACTGCGTTGCCCCGGTGCGTGCACGTGTTGAGCAGACCCCTGATGCTTCCGTCCTTTTGCCGGACTGCGAGGACGTTGTCGAGACCCATCGGCGTCTCGACGAAGTCGCCGGCCTTGGGGATCTGGGACTCATGGCAGAGGAACTGCCACGCGCGGCCGAAGATGAGCTCCATCTCGGCGTCGAAGATGTCGGGATCGCTGAAGATCCGCCGGTCGACCTCCCCACGCTCGACCGAGACGAGACCGTCGACGCTGAACGTTTCCGTGATCGCCATGCCAGGACGATCTCACGAGACGTCCGGGACCGTGCGGCGCCTCGTTCCCCTCAGTGGGACGGTCTCAGCGGCGGTACGGCATCTTCGCGGTGTTCTCCTTGCCGTCGTCCCAGCGCTCCCAGTGCAGCACCTCGGCGAGAGGCCGGCGGGTCGTGGGCCCGTACCGCTCCTTGTCCGGATAGCCGAGGGGGACGAACGCCACCGGCTCCACCTCGTCCGGGATGCCGAGGACCTTCCTCGTGGCGTCGGCGTTCGGGCCTCCGAAGAGCCCTGTCAGCACCGCGCCGAGCCCGAGCCCGCGTGCCGCGAGCAGGAGGTTCTGCACCGCGGGCCAGATCGAGCCGTAGGCGCCCGGGCTCGACGGCATGGTCAGGCAGACCACGATCCAGACCGGGATGTCGTCGATCTGGTCGATCATCTTCTTGAGCTTGGGGAAGGGCGGCGGGTCGCCCGGCTGTGCCCGCCCCAACGCCGCCTGGTACATGCCGTCGAACGTCCGCTTGCCGATCGCCGTGAGCTCGGCGCGCGTCGCCGCGTCCCGTACGACGACGAACGCCCACGGTTGGCTGTTGCCGCCGCTCGGCGCTTTCGTCGCGGCCTCGACCACCTTCTCGATGAGCTCGTCCGGGACCGGGTCACTCTTGAAGCTGCGGATCGCGCGCTGGCTGTAGATCGCTTCGAACAGTCCGATCTCGTCCATCGTGACCATCAACCTTCGGCATCCAGCGCTGGTCAATGGGGGAGTGCCAGCGTGCAGAACGTGGCGGCGTCCGCAATGGTCGTCATGCGGCAGAGTCGTTGGCGTGCCGCTTCCCGCGCCCGATGACATCGCTTCGCTCGTCGACATCGACGCCGGGACAGTCGCGGGACGCGCGTTCGCCGACGACGCGATCTACGAGCTCGAGCTCGAGCGCGTCTTCGCCCGGGCGTGGTCGTACCTCTGCGATCCGGACGAGCTTCCCGAGGCGGGACAGTTCGTGAGCACGTTCACAGGCGAGGATCCGGTGTCGATCGTGCGTCAGGCCGATGGCGGCGTGAAGGCGCTCTTGAACTCGTGCCGCCACCGGGGCTTGCCGGTGTGTGGCCTCGCGGGGCAGGCGCCCCAGCTCACCTGCGGGTACCACGGCTGGACCTACGACCTCGACGGGCGGCTCGTGGGCGTGGTCGACGGGGATGAGGAGTTCGGCCGGTGGGCCGAGGAACGTCGCCTCGCGCTCGTGCCCGTGACCCGCACGGTCATGCGGGGTGGGCTGCTCTTTGGCACATGGGACGCCACTTGGGAATGCGGCGATGCCGACACGTACGCGCGCGTCGAGGCGGCAGCCGTCGCACTGCGTGTCGACGGTCCCCTCGCGCGGCAGCGGAGGCCCATCGACCTCGATGCGAACTGGAAGATCGTGGTCGAAGTCCTGGCAGGCATGGCCGAGGCCGAAGGTGGCACCCTCCTCTTCCCCTCGTTCGCTCTGCTTCCCGACAGTGGACTCGTCACCGCGGTGCACCCGAAGGGACCGAATCGCACCGTGGTCTGGGTGTCGACTGCACCGACCACGTCGGGTGACGCGGTCGATCCGCTGCGCGTCGCGATCGAAACCGGATTGGAACCAGAGGGTCCCCGGACTGTCGTCCTGAACCTGAAGTCTCGCGCCACAGCATCAGACGGGTGCCCTGCAGAGGGGGATCCCGTCGCAGTCCCCCCGCGACACATCCAAGAGCGTGCGGCAACGCACGTGTATCGCGCGTGGGTCGAGCACATGACCGACGACAGCCCGTTGACTGGGTTGATCTCGACATAGGTCGCGATGAGGTGGCGATTCCGCACAGCAGAACCGGACCATTGGCCACCGTCTCGCTCAGCGGTACACAGACACGGTCGATAGCCGTTGGGGGGACAGGGACGCGTGAACTCGAACGCGATCGAGGTCACAGGGATGAGCGTGCGCTACGGCGCACTCACCGCGCTCGCCGACTTCGACTTCGTCGCCGCCGAGCGCTCTGTCACCGCGGTCATCGGTCCGAACGGCTCGGGGAAGACGACGTTCCTCAACGCACTCACCGGCGCGGTGCCCTTCTACACCGGCCGGGTGTCAGTGCTCGGCCAGGCGATCGAGAAGGCCACTCCCGGCAACATGCATCGTGCTGGGTTGAGCCGTACGTTCCAGAACCTCGACCTGATGGACGACTTGAGCGTCGAGGACAACGTACGGCTCGGCGCCGCATCCGACTCGAAGGCGTCGCTCATCGAAGCCGCCTTCGCGCTCCCGCGGACGTTCAAGGAGACGAGGCAGCGAAAAGAGAACGCTCGCGCCGCGCTCGAGCAGCTCGACATCGCGCCGCTCTCGAAGCTCTCGGTCAGCGAGCTGTCGTACGGCATGCGCCGTCGCGTCGAGGTGGCCCGTGCGCTCGCGAGCTCGCCGAAGATCTTGTTGCTGGACGAGCCGACCGCGGGCATGGGTCCGAACGAGAGCGCCGAGTTCGCCGCGCTCGTGCTGCATCTGCGTGACGAGCTCGGCCTCACTGTCGTGCTCATCGAGCACGACATGTCGGTCGTGCGGGCCACCGCAGACCAGGTGTACGTGCTCTCCGCCGGCCGCGACATCGCGCACGGCGCGCCGTCCTTCGTGCTCGACGAGGCCGAGGTCAAGCAGGTGTACCTCGGCGACTTCGAGGTGGCCAGTGGTTGAGGTCCGTGATGCTTGAAGTCAGCGAGCTCTCGATGGCGTACGGGCCGATCGAAGTCGTGCACGACCTCTGTCTCACGGTCGCCGACGGCGAGATCGTCACGATCCTCGGCCGCAACGGCGCGGGCAAGACGACGACGCTGAACGGCATCGCCGGCGTCGTGAAGCCGAAGAGCGGTCAGATCTCGATCGACGGCAAGCCGCTCGCGAAGCAGAAGGTCTCCGACATCGCTCGCCTGGGCGTTGCCTACGTGCCTGAGGGCAGAGGGGTGTTCCCGACCCTCACCGTCTCCGAGAACCTGCTCTCGGCCGCCTACGGCCACGGCTTGAAGCGACGAGCTGCGCTCGCCGAGAGCAAGCGAGCGGCGGCGTACTTCCCCGTGCTCGAAGATCGCATGAAGCAACGCGCGGGGACGATGTCGGGCGGCGAGCAGCAGATGCTCGCGGTCGCTCGAGCGCTCGTGTCGAGGCCGCGGCTGCTGCTCATCGACGAGCCGGGACTCGGGCTCTCGCCGATCCTCGTGTCGAGGTTGTACGAGCACCTCGTGCTGCTGAACAAAGAAGGCCTGAGCATCCTCCTCGTCGAGCAGTACGTCGACTTGGCGATCAACACCGCGACCCGGGCGTACGTGCTCGAAAAGGGCCGGGTCGCACATCAAGGCGCATGTTGCGACATCAAGGCAAGCAAGGAGCTGGTCAGCGCGTACATCGGCTGACCCCGACCATGGGGGGAACATTGCGTAGACGTCCAGCACGACGCAGCGCTTCGAAGGGCGTTGCTCTGGGGGCAGTGCTGCTGTCGTTCGGTCTGATCGCCGCCGCATGCGGCGACGACAGCAGCAGCGGCTCGGCGGCGACGACGGCCGGGGGCGCGGCCACGACCGCCGCGGGTGCCGCGACCACGGCGGCCGGTGCCGCCACCACGGGTGCAACGGGCTCGACGACGACGGTGTCGATCGACCCGACAACCCTGAAGAACGGCCAAGGGGTCACTGACACGACGATCACGATCGGCGTGACGATGGACCAGTCCGGTCCGTTCGCGATCCTCGCTGGTCCGATCAAGGCGGCCTTCGACGCGAAGATCTCCTACCTCAATGACCAAGGCGGTGTCCTCGGTCGTCAGATCAAGATCATCTACTACGACGACAAGAGCGATCCCGCTCAGGTGCTGCAGAACTTCAAGAAGCTCTGGGAGCAGGACAAGGTGCTCGGCATCTACGTCGCCAACATCGTGGGTCCGCCCCTCGACTACGTGGCGCAAAAGAATGTCGCCACGACCCTCCTCGGTGGCCCGCCCGCCGTCTTCTCGTCGAAGTACCCGACGATCTTCCCGACCGGGTCGATCACGCCGGCATGGAACGCGCAAGCCGACTACGCGGTCGTGAACGTGCTCGGGATGAAGCCCAAGACCGTCGCGGTGTCCTACCTCCCCTTCGAGGAGCCGGTGCTCAGCTTCATCAAGGACGCGTGGACGAAGCTCGGTGCGACGAACGTGATCATGGACCCGTGGCCCGGCGGCCCTGCTGATCCGTGCGACGCGCTCGTCCTGAAGTACAAGAACGCGAACGTGGACTACTGGGACATGCACGCGACGAACTTCCTCAGCTGCATCCCGGCAGAGGTGAAGGCCGGGTGGTCGCCGCCCATGGGCCAGGGCGGACCGAGCACCAGCTCGCTCGACCTCTCGTCGTTCATCGGCAAGCCGATGGCTGACCTCGGTGTCATCGCCGGGGCTCCGACCACTCAGGCCGACGGCAGCCCGGTGCACACCTCGCCGACCCCGGCGACGAAGGAGTACGTCGACTCGATGACGAAGTACCAGGCCGACTTCACGAAGACCCACGACATCAACGACTGGGCTCCGCAGCTCGCCTACATGGGCGGCACGTGGTTCGCCGACGGCATCGTTGGCTCCGCCCAGCTGACTGGGGGAATCAGCCCCGAGGGTCTGATCCAGTGGGCGCAGACGGTGAAGAACTGGGATCCAGGGCTCGCCGAGCCGGTGAAGAGCATGGCGCCGAACTGCAAGACCGGCAACGACTCGACGGTCTGGGGCAAGTGGACGTGGGACGACGCGAACCAGCGACTGAAGATGGTGCCATTCGCGCCCAGCCCGGGGCAGCCGATGGTGAACAACGACTGGCTCGGCGTCGACGAGTGCTACCTGACCGAGATGGCCGACAAGGCCTTCTCGTAGTCCACCCGTAGTCGAGCGGCCTGGGCTGGCACCCCCACCACCGCCACCCAGGCCGCTCCCCTCTCCAAGGACCTGCGGACATGGATCTCTACAGTGCAGCGGTCGTCAGCGGCATCGCCGTCGGTGGCACCTACGCGCTCGTCGCGGTCGGCATCACGCAGATCTTCTCGGTCACGCGGGTCCTGAACTTCGCCCACGCGGGCTTCACGCTGTGGGGCGCGTACCTCTATGCGCAGTTCACATACGAGTGGGGATGGCCTGTTGTCTGGTCAGCGCTCCTCACGATCGCGATCGTCGGGCTGATGGGGATCGTGTCGGAGCTCTTGGTGTTCCGGTACGCGAATCGCGCGACGCCGGTCAACCGCATCATCCTGACGTTCGGCCTGTTCTTGTTGCTCAGCGCGATCGCGGCGAAGGTCTGGGGCTTCGAGGTGAAGGCAGCGGTGCCGCTCTTCCCGACGGGCAGCTTCGGCGTGATCGGCACGAACATCAGCTGGCAGCAGCTCGCGAACCTGGGTGCCGTCGTGCTCGTGGTGGTCGGGATGGGCGCGTTCCTTCGCTACACCCGTCTCGGGCTCCAGACGTGGGCCATGGCCGAAGACAACACGATCGCCGAGCTGATGGCGATCTCGAAGAGCCAGATCGGGCTCTTGAACTGGGGCCTTGCCGCCATGGTCGGCGGGATGGCCGGCGTGCTCGCAGCCTCACTGCAGCCGTTCACCGGCAGCGTGTTCCTTCAGTACTTCCTCATCGCCCTGACGGCGACGCTCGTCGGCGGCCTGCGGTCGCTGTGGCTGACCGCAGTGGGCGGTCTCGCGATCGGCGTGATCCTCAGCGTGACGCAAGTGTGGAGCAGCACGATCGGGCTCGGGACGCTCTTCGTGTTCCTGGGCGTCGTGGCTCTCGTGCTGCTGCGCAAGCACTGGCCGTCGGAGCTCTCGAAGATCGGCTGGTCGAAGCCGCAGATCACCAAAGCGAACCCCGGATGGATGGTCGCCCGGTTCGTGCTCCTCGCCGGCTGGCTGTGGCTCATCGTCGCGATCTACCGCACTGACTTCTGGGGCCAGACGGGCGCGCTGATCCTCGTCTACACGGTCGCGGTGTTCTCGCTCGTGCCGCTCATCGGCTGGACGGGTCAGGTGAGCTTGGCCCAGGGCGGGTTCATGGCGTTGGGCGCGCTCGCGATGAACGAGGCCTACGACTACCACCACTTGCCCATGGCGCTCTCGGTGCTCATCGCGCTCGTCGTCGGTGGACTCGGGGGCTCGGTGGTCGGGTTGATCTGCTACCGGCTTTCGTTCGTGCAGACCGCGATCGTCACGCTCGCGTTCACAGGCGTCGTCACGCAGTGGCTGCTGTACGCACACTGGTTCCACGCGCCCTCCGCGCGCGTGAGCATGCTCGTGCCGTCGTTCCTCGACTCGGGCCGCAGCCTGTTCGTCGGCTTCGCGATCGTGACCGTGCTCGTGATGATCGTGCTGTTCAACGTGCGGCGGTCGCAGTGGGGCATCTCGTTCATCGGCGTGCGCACCGCCCCGAGCATGGCGAAGCACTTCGGGCTCAACCCACCCGTCGTGCGCATCATGGCGTTCTCGTTGTCCGGCGCGATCGCCGCGCTCGCGGGGGTGCTCTACATCGCGCTCGTCGGCATCGCCGACCCCTCCGCATTCGGAGTCGGCCTCTCGCTGCAGGTCCTGCTCTACGCCGTGGCGAGCGGCGTCGGCAGCCTCGTCGGCCCGCTGATCGGCCCGCTCGCGTTCCTCGCGATTCCTCAGGCCCTGAACCTGCAGAAGTACGGCTCGACGGTGTGGCCCGACATCCTCGGCGGCCTCGCGATCATCCAGCTGATGGCGACGCGGCCCGACGGCATGCTGAGCATCCTCCGACGGCCGCCGCACCTGCCCGAGACGCGTGTCGAGAAGGCGCTGCACCACGTCACGCGCTACATCCCGCTCGTCAGCCACGGCGGCCCTGTCGCACCGCCGCCTCCTCCTGAAGCCGCGGCTGACGCTCATGACATCCCCGAACCGGCCCGAGAGGAGCACGAAGATGTCGACGATCTCGTCGTTGGTCCGCGCTGACGAAGGTCTCATCGATCGCCGGATCTTCTCGGATCCGGACATCTACGAACAGGAGCTCGAGCAGATCTTCGCTCGGTGCTGGCTGTTCCTCTGCCACGAGAGCCAGATCCCGAGCCCGGGCGACTTCTTCTCGACGACGATGGGCGAGGACCCGGTTCTGGTCGTGCGCCAGAAGGACGGATCGATCGGCGCGTTCCTCAACTCGTGTCGCCACCGCGGGATGAAGGTCTGCCGTGCGGACCTCGGCAACACGAAGGGCTTCACGTGCACTTATCACGGGTGGGCGTACGGCATCGATGGCGCGCTCGTGTCGGTGCCCAACCTCGAAGACGGCTACTACAACGAGCTCGACGTCGCCGAGTGGGGTCTCGTACCCGTGACCCAGGTCGACAGCTACCTCGGCCTCGTGTTCGCGTCCTGGGACCCGACGGCGCCGCCGCTGCTCGAGTACCTCGGCGACTTCAAGTTCTACTTCGACGCGATGTTCGACCGCGATCCCCTCGGCACCGAGGTGATCAGCGGAGTCCACAAGTGGGTGTTCAAGGGGAACTGGAAGTTCGCCGCGGAGCAGTTCTGCTCGGACATGTACCACGCGCCCATCAGCCACGCGTCTGCCGTGATGGCGATGGCGACCGGTGCTGACCTCACCGCCGAGGAAGCCGCGGACACGTGGACGCCGGGCGGCCGTCAGTTCACGTCGGCGAGCGGCCACGGAACGGGTTTCTTCATCAGTCCGATGGAACGCAACGGCGGGGTGCGGTTCATGGACAAGGCGCTGCGGGAGTACTACGTACGCAGCCAAGCGCGCTACGCGGAGCGACTCGGCCAAGCGCGCGTGCAGGGGCCGATGAACGCGCACGCAACGCTCTTCCCGTCGTTCTCGTACCTACCGGGCACGAACACCTTGCGCGTGTGGCACCCCCGCGGCCCGGATCAGATGGAGGTGTACTCCTGGATCATCGTCGAGAAGTCGATGCCGCCCGAGGTGAAGGAAGCGCAACGGCTCTTCACCCTGCGCACGTTCTCACCGAGTGGACTGCTCGAGCAGGACGACGGTGAGAACTGGGGCGAGATCCAGAAGGTGCTGAAGGGCACGGTGCAGCGTCGCTACGCGTTCAACTACCAGATGGGCCTCGGCCACGAGCGCGAGGACGTCGAGGGGTATCCCGGACGGCTGAGCTACGTGATGAGCGAGGGCGCGGCGCGGCGGCTTCTACCGTCGCTACGCCCAGCTTATGGACTCTGCGGTCTTCCCGAGCGAGCTGCCAGAACGACCCGAGCTCGAAGACAAGGCGCTCACGACCGTCCAGGCGCCCTGACGATGGTGCGGCGATCGCTCGGCTTGTCTGACATCTCTGTGTCGGTCGTCGGGCTCGGCGGCAACACGTTCGGCCCACCGCGCATCGATGAGGCAGCCACCGTCGAGGTCATCCGTGCCGCGCTCGACCTCGGCATCAACTTCGTCGACACCGCGATCGTCTACGGGCAGGGCGAGTCCGAGAAGTACATCGCGGCCGCGCTGAAGGGGCGTCGCGACGAGATGGTCGTGGCGACCAAGTTCCACTTGATGGGCCTCGGCGACGAGAAGCCGGCTGACCGCATCCGCGCGCACGTGGACGAGAGCCTCTCGAAGCTCGTGACCGATCGCATCGACCTCTACCAGATCCACATGCCCAACCCAGCCGTGCCCGCGGCCGAGATCCTCGGCACGCTCGGCGACCTCGTTGCGAGCGGCAAAGTCCGCGAGATCGGGTGCTCGAACTACACGTCATGGCGGGTCGTCGAGTCGTGCTTCGAGGCCGACCGGCTCGGTGTGCCGCGCTTCGCGACGGTGCAGAATCACTACAGCCTCCTGAACCGCCAGAGCGAGCAAGAGCTCGTTTCGGCGTGCCGCACCTACGGCGTCGGGCTGATCCCGTATCACCCTCTTGCGGGCGGCTTCCTGACCGGCAAGTACCGCAAGGGTGAGCCGCCTCCGCCCGGCACGCGGGGCGCGGCCGGCAGCCCGATCGTCACGAAGATGAGCAACGACCGCAACTGGGAGATCGTGAGCGCCCTCGAGGCGTGGGCCGCCGATCACGGGCACACCGTCGGTGAGCTCGCGATCGCGTGGCTCGTCGCCAATGACGTCGTGACGTCGGTGATCACGGGTGTGAGCAACGTCGCGCAGGTCGAGGCGAACGCGGCAGGTGGCGCCTGGGAGCTCAGCGAGGCCGAGAAGGCCGAGGTCGACGCGCTCGCGACGACCGGCCTCGAGGAGCCGATCGAGCCACCGGCGCGCTAGTGCGGCGCCATCGAGGTTCCGTCTGACGGACTGACGCAGTGGGTGGCTCGTGCGAAAGTGCGGATACTGGGCGGATGACGATCTCGTCGCTGGTACGCGTGGACGAGGGCCTGATCGACCGCCGCATCTTCTCCGACCCGGACATCTACCAGCAGGAGCTCGAGCAGATCTTCGCTCGGTGCTGGCTGTTCCTCGCCCACGAGAGCCAGATCCCTCAGCCCGGTGACTTCTTCTCGACGACCATGGGCGAAGACCCCATCCTCGTCGTGCGTCAGAAGGACGGCAGCGTCGGCGCCTACCTGAACTCGTGCCGCCACCGCGGCATGAAGGTCTGCCGTGCCGACTTCGGCAACACGAAGGGTTTCACGTGCACCTATCACGGGTGGGCGTACGGGATCGACGGCGCGCTCGTGTCGGTGCCCAACCTCGAGGACGGGTACTACAACGAGCTCAACGTCGCTCAGTGGGGTCTCGTGCCGGTGACGCAGGTCGAGAGCTACAAGGGCTTCGTGTTCGCGACCTGGGACCCGACCACGCCTCCGCTCGAGGAGTACCTCGGGGGCTACAAGTTCTACTTCGACGCGTTCTGCGATCGCATGCCCGGTGGCAGCGAGGTCATCGGCGGACTCCACAAGTGGGTCTTCAAGGGGAACTGGAAGTTCGCCGCTGAGCAGTTCTGCTCCGACAACTACCACGCGCCGATCAGCCACGCGTCCGCGTTCATGGCGATGATGATGCACCTTTCCCCCGAGGAGATGGCCGAAGCCGCGGCCGCCATCCAGCACATCGACGGGTTGCAGTACAGCGACCCCCAGGGTCATGGCACGGGATTCCTCGTCGAGGACTTCCTCAACAGCTTCTTCACGAAGACCCTGCCGTCCGAGCTTCTCGAGTACTACCGCGCGCAGATGCCGACCATGATCGAGCATCTCGGACGTGACCGCGCCAACGGCCCCGTGACCGCGCACGCGACGATCTTCCCGAACACCTCGTTCTTGCCGACCACGAACACACTGCGCGTGTGGCATCCGCGTGGACCGAACGAGATGGAGGTGTACGCGTGGATCGTCGTCGACAAGTCGATGCCGCCCGAGGTGAAGGAGGCGCAGCGGCTCCAAACGATCCGCACGTTCTCGCCGTCCGGGCTCCTCGAGCAGGACGACGGTGAGAACTGGGGCGAGATCCAGAAGGTGCTGAAGGGCACGGTGCAGAAGCGCTACGCGTTCAACTACCAGATGGGACTCGGCCACAAGCGCGACGACGATCGCTATCCCGGTGACCTCGGCTACGTGATGGGGGAGAAGGCCTCACGCGGCTTCTACCGCCGCTACGCGCAGCTGATGGACAGCGACGTCTGGCCGAGCGAGACACCGGTGGCGAACGAGCTCTCAGCCATGGCGAAGTGATCGAAGAGACACAGGGGGAAGCACAATGTCCTTGACCGAAGAAGGCATCGTCGAGGTTCCCGGGATGCTGAGCCGCTGGGTGCGGCTCTCGACCGGTGCCAAGGCCCACTACATGACCTCCGGCGAGTCCGGCCCCGCGGTCGTGCTGTTGCACGGCGGCATCATCGGCTCGTCCGGCACGGCGGGATGGCGCTTCATGGCCCCGTTTCTCGGCGCGAACGGCTTCCGGGTCTACTGCCCGGACATGCCCGCGTTCGGCCTCACCGAGGATCCCGAGGACGCCTACGCGTTCGGCGATGGTGGTCACACCGACTTCGTCCACGACTTCGTGAACGCGGTGTGCGTCGACCAGTTCCACATCTCCGGCAACTCGATGGGATGTTCGAACGCGGTCAACTACGTGACGGCTCACCCTGAGCGCATCCTCAGCTACGCGCTGATCGCGGGTGGCATCGGCGACATCGTGCCGATGGCCGAGATGATGGCCGCGGATCCCCGACCCGCTGACGCGAGGCCGAACATCCAGCAGTTCGACGGCACGCCTGAGTCGATGCGCCGGATGATGGAGGCGATCATCTACCGCCCCGGCGCGATCAGCGAGGACCTCATCGCGATGCGCACGTCCGCGGCGAACCACCACCGCGAGGCATACACGAAGCGAATGCAGATGATGATGGCCGAGAACGGCCCGGGCGGGACACCCGACACGAACAAGGCAGCCCGAATGAGCACGAAGGGTCGCTTCGACAAGATGACGATCCCTGGCATCTACTTGTACGGCCGCCAAGACGTGCTGATCTCGCACGAGGCCGGCTACCTCCAGGAGGACAAGCTGCCCAATGTGCAGTTCTTCTACCCGGACGAGACCGGCCACCAGGGCCAGACCGATCAGCCGGACCTCTTCAACCAGGTCTTCCTCGAGTTCTTCCGCGACGGCAAGGTCTCGTGGGACACGGCCCAAGCGGCCGGCGTCTCCGAGCGCCGAGCGCCGAATCCCGATCGTGTCGCGGTGCCCGCCGGCGTCTCGGCCTGACAAGGAGCGAACGATGTCGATTGATCAGGACGCGCCGGCGATCCCGAGGGTCGTGCTCGAGGTGGATGCTGGCCTGCAGTTCGAGATCGAGCAGTTCCTCTACCTCGAGGCGCGGCTGCTCGACGAGCGCAAGTTCGACGACTGGTACCTGCTCTTCGCGGACGACATCCACTATTGGATGCCGACCCGGTACAACCGCTTGCTGCGGGAGCTCGATCAGGAGCTCGCGGGGCCCCACGAGGTGGCGAACTTCGACGAGGACAAGCGCTCGCTCGGCCAGCGCGTCTTCCGCATCAACACCGGCATGGCGTGGGCCGAGGACCCGCCTTCTCGCACGCGCCACCTGGTCTGCAACGTCTGGGTGCGCCCCACGGAGACCGCGCCGACCGGGACATCCGAGGAGTACGACGTGCAGTCGGCGTTCCTCACGTATCGCAACCGCGGCGACACCGAGGTCGACGTGTGGGCCGGTCGGCGCGACGACCTCCTCCGCCGGATCGCTCCGGGCACGTGGCAGATCGCCCGGCGGAAGATCACGATCGACCAGTCGACCATCTTGTCCAAGAACCTCAGCGTCTTCTTCTAGAACTCAGATCCGCAGCCTGGAGGAACTCACATGGCCTCAGTCAACGCCCTCGCCTACCTCGGCATCACCGGTCCCGACATCGACGCGTGGAAGACGTACGCGACCGACGTGCTCGGGCTGCAGGTGAGCCCGGCTTCCACCGACGACAAGCTGGTGCTTCGCATGGACGACCGCGTGTATCGCCTCTTCGTCGAGAAGGGCGACCCCGGCTTCTCGGCGATCGGCTTCGAGGTCAAGACCCGAGCCCAGCTCGACGAGCTCGGCAGTGAGCTCGAGGCGGCCGGGATCGCGGTCAAGGAGGACGCAGCGCTCGCGAAGGAGCGGCAAGTCGTCGCTCTGCTTCGCACGAGCGATCCGGCCGGCAACGCGATCGAGCTGTCGTACGGCCAGCGCACTGACCACGATGCGTTCGCGTCGCCCAAGGGCCACCGCTTCGTGACCGGCGACATGGGCCTCGGGCACATCTTCATGATGGTGCCCGACCAGAAGGAGGCCTTCGACTTCTACGTCGGCCAGCTCGGCTTCCTCGAGAGCGACACCATCGAGATCATGCCGGGGCTCACCGGCCAGTTCCTCCACTGCAACCCTCGCCATCACACGCTCGCGTTCGCGGCGGTGCCGGGGATGAACATCAGCGGTGTGCAGCACATGATGGTCGAGGTCGAGTCGCTCGATCACGTGGGCCGCGCGTTCGACATCGTCGACGCGGGTGCCGCACCGGCGAGCACGACGATCGGCATGCACACGAACGATCACATGATCTCGTTCTACATGCAGACGCCGTCGGGCTTCGATTGCGAGTTCGGCACTGCTGGCCGCAAGATCGATGACTCCGTCTGGTCGGTCGGCCACTACGAGGCCGCGAGCTACTGGGGTCACAAGCGCTTGCGCGAGATGCCCGTCGGCTGATCTGAGGTCCGTTCCGTCACGCGAAACGAGACGGTGTCGCGCGACCGACCGGGAGGTCATGGTCAGCGCGTGGACTATGCACTCATCGGCCGCACCGGCATGCGGGTGTCGAGACTCGCGCTCGGCACCGCCGTCCTCGGTCTCGCACCCCCTGAAGACGGCGTCGACGCCCTGATCGGAGCCGCACTCGACGCAGGCATCAACCTGTTCGACTGCGCGAACACCTACGGCAGCCGAGCCTCGTTCGACCGCGAGGGGCTACCGGCGGCCAGCGAGCGCAAGCACGCGGAGGAGTTGCTCGGCAAGGCGCTCAAGGGTCGCCGCGATCAGGTCGTGCTGTGCACGAAGGTGTCGGAGCCAGTCGGCACCGGCCCCAACGACGGCGGCATGATCCTCCGCGGGCTCGGGGGGAAGGGCGGCGGCCTCAGTCGCTACCACATCATGCGTGAGGTCGAGCAGAGCCTTCGTCGCCTCGACACCGACCACATCGACATCTACCACCTGCATCACCCCGACCTCGAAACCGCGATCGAAGAGACGCTGCGGGCGACCGACGACCTCATCCGGCAGGGCAAGGTCCGGTACGTCGGCCTGTCGACCTACAACGGCTGGCAGGCGACGCAGGCCGTGATGACCGCCGACCATCTCGGCCTCGCGCGACCGATCCTGAATCAGGTGCCCTACAGCCTCGTCAACCGGTGGCCCGAGGCCGAAGCCCAGCCCGCCGCGGTCGAGCTCGGACTCTCTCTCACGTGCTTCAGCCCGCTCGCCGGTGGCGCCCTCGCCGGCGCCGAGGTCATGGACCGGCAGTACACCGGGCTGAAGCGGTGGGGGATGCCCTTCGACTTCCCGCCGGAGCAGAAGCAAGCCGCGCTCGAGCTCGACGCGCTCGCGCAGAAGTGGGGCCACAAGCCGGCCCACCTCGCACTCGCGTGGCTGCTCTCGCGGCCCGCGGTCGGCTCGGCGATCATCGGCCCCGAGACCTCGGCCGAGCTGACCCAGAACGCGGGCGTGTTCGACCTCGAGCTCGACGACGCCCAGATCGCGGAGATCGATGCGATCGGCACGCCGCCCATGAACCTGCCGATCTGAGTCGCCAGGACGGGCACGTTCCGACGCACGGCACGGACTCGTGAACTTCACTGACACACAGGCATAACGTCCGGCCATGACCGCACTCACGCCCGAGAGCACGAGCCAGTTCGTCACCACCAAGCTGCACAGGCTCCACTACTACGGGGCCGGCTCGGGGAGTCCCATCGTGATGCTCCACGGCAGCGGCCCCGGCGCCACAGGGTGGAGCAACTTCAGCCCCAACATCGGCGCACTCTCGTCGGGGTTCAGGGTGATGGCGTTCGACATGCCGGGATGGGGCGAGACCGAGGAGCTCGACCCGACCGGCGACCGTGATCACGTCGAGGCGCTCGTCCTCGCGCTCGACGAGCTCGGCATCGAGAAGGCCGCGATCGTCGGCAACTCGATGGGCGGGATGACCGGCATCAGGTTCGCGATCGAGCATCCCGATCGGATCTCGCACCTCATCCCGATGGGCGCCCCCTGCCCCGGCATCAACACGTTCACTCCCGGCGGTGGCATGTCGGAGGGACTCAAGATCCTCATCGCCGCCTACGAGGACCCGAGCCCCGAGAACTTCAAGAAGCTCGTCTCGGTCATGGCGTTCGATCAGTCGTTCGCGACCGACGACCTCGCCGCCGAGCGGTCGCGCAACGCGCTCGAAGCATCCGGAGCACCTGGCGAGCTGGGGATCGATGATGCGGTCGGCGCCGGCGTTCTTCGCGCTTGCCAACCGCGTGCAAGAGATCACCGCGCCGACGATGGTCATCCACGGTCGTGACGACCGCACCGTGCACTTCGAGAACGGCCTGCGACTCGTGTCGGCGATCCCGAACTCGCGACTCGTGCTGTTCAACCAGTGCGGTCACTGGGCCCAGCTCGAGCACGCGGCAGAATTCAATCGACTCGTCGAGCAGTTCATCACCAACAGCTGAACGATCGGAGCAGACATGTCTGTCGACTTGGACCGGATCGACGACCTCGTCTCGGTCGAGCGAGGTGAGATCGACCGGCGCATCTTCTCGGACGAAGCGATCTTCGAGCGCGAGATGGAGCAGATCTTCGGCCGCGCGTGGCTGTTCCTCTGTCACGAGAGCCAGCTGAAGAAGCCCGGCGACTACTTCGAGGCACCGATGGGGCGCGACAACGTGCTCGTCGTGCGCCAGAAGGACGGCGGGCTCAAGGGCTTGCTCAACACGTGCATGCACCGAGGCAACGCGGTGTGCCGCGCCGAAGAGGGCAACACCAAGGTGTTCATGTGCACCTACCACGGCTGGACGTACGGCCTCGACGGCAGCCTCATCGGCGTGCCGGGCCTCGAGCAGTTCTACAAGAACAACCTCGATCGCTCGCAGTACGGCCTCAAGGAAGTGGCACAGCTCGACTCGTACAAGGGCTTCGTCTTCGCCACGATGGACCCGACCGCGCCGCCGCTGCCCGAGTTCCTCGGCGGGGCCGGACGGCTCGGCATCGAGCTGATCGCCGCGGGGGCGACATGGAGGTCGTGCCCGGCATCCAGAAGTTCGTCATCAACTGCAACTGGAAGTTCACCGTCGACAACCTCTTCGACTGGTACCACCCGCAGATCACCCACATGTCCGCGTTCTCGTCGGGCATCCTTCCCGGCGCCAACCCCGAGATGCTCGACCCCGCGGAGGTGATCAGGGCCAACGGCGCCGCAACTCCGGACGGGAAAGAGCTCGACATCCCGGGTGGCGGCGCAGTGGATTCGGTCACGGTGCTCGGTGAGTATGGCCACGCCATCGGCGGACCCAAGGTGACCGACCGGCCGGGACCGTTCGACAACACCTGGCGTGAGCGACCCGAGGCGCGCGAGGCGCTCGGCCCCGTCGGGATGATCGTCGGCGGCCACCCCAACATCTTCCCGACGGCGTGGATCGCGGTCAGCGTGCAGCTGTCGCTTCGCGTGCCACTGAGCCCCAACCAGACCGAGATCTGGTGGTTCACCTTCGTCGACAAGGACTCCCCGCCCGAAGCGCAGCAGATGCAGGTGTTCATGGCGAACCACGTGTTCGGCCCCGCCGGCATCCTCGAGCAAGAAGACGGCGAGAACTGGACGCAGAGCACCAAGCAGACGAGGGGCTACGCGAGCAGCAAGATCCCGCAGCTCCTGAAGATGGATCTCGGCGAGGGGAAGATCATCAAGGAAGACGGCATCGCCCGCATCGAGGGCGCGACCAGTGAGCACGGCCAGCTCTGGACCTACGGGGCGTGGGCCGCGTACATGCGCGGCGACAGCTGGGACGAGATCAAGGCCGCCACGACGCCCGGCGAGTTCTTCTAGGCCGAGACAGGAGCCGAGATGTCCCTCGATCAAGACGTGCACAACGACCTCGACTACGAGATGCACACGCAGTTCGAGGTGGAACGCTTCCTCTATCGGGAGGCGCGGCTGCTCGACCGCAAGGAGTTCGACCTGTGGCTCGAGCTCTTCACGGACGACGTCCACTACTTCATGCCACTGCGGCGCACGCGTACGAAGCGCGAGCTCGATCAGGAGTTCACCCAGCCCGGCGAGATGGCCTGGTTCGACGACAACAAGATGGTGCTGGCCGGTCGCGTCGCGAAGCTCGCGACCGGCACCGCGTGGGCCGAGGACCCGCCCTCGCGTACTCGACACATCATCACGAACGTGCTCGTCGTCGAGGACCGCGGCGCTGAGCTCGACGTCGAGTCGAACTTCCTGCTCTATCGCACTCGCCTGAAGTCGGAGGAGTACACCTGGATCGGCTCGCGCCAGGACACGCTTCGCCGCGTCGACGGCGCGTTGAAGATCGCCAAGCGGACGATCCTCCTCGAGCAGACCGTGCTGCTCACGGCGAACCTCAGCAACTTCTTCTGAGGCTCACGCGGCGGCGCGTCTCCGCGGCGGGCCGGTGGTCATGACCTCGCCGTTCGGCAGGGTGACGATGAGTGTGCGGTCGGGCGCGAGCTCGACGACCCAGCCTTGGTCGTGGATGGCCGTGTGGTGCCTGACGCACACCGGGAGCAGGTTGTCGAGGTCGGTACGTCCGCCGTGTCGCCACCATCGGACGTGGTGGATCTTGCAGTGGTCGAACCGGACAGGGCAGTCGGGGATCGCGCACGTCGGGTACAGCGCCCGCAGGACTCGTCGTTGGGCCCCGTTCGCGAGCCGGGTGGTGCGCCCGAGGTCGAGTCGGCCTGGCGCGTGCACGATCGCGCCGTCACGCACGACGACCGTGTGGATGTCGGCGTTCGCCACGAGTCCGGTCAGCACGCTGACCGGCAGCTCGACGGGGATGCCCCAATCGACACTCGGCCCGTCACCGCCACTGTGCCGGGTGTCGACCACCACGATCACCTCGGGTCGTCCCGCACGCCCGCCGCCTCGCTCGCACAGGTCGAGCAGCGCAAGGGCTTGCAGGTAGGCGTGCTTCTCGACGGGATCGGCCGGGCACCCGTCGGGCGTCTTGTCGGCGAACAGCTCGCTCACGCGTGCTTTCAGGCGGTTGACGAAGCCCATGCCCCGCAGCGGGTCGAGCTTGCCCCAGCACTCGATCATCCCCGACGCCGGGTCGACCCGGTGATGGAACCGGATCGCGCGCTGCTGGCGGACGAGCCGAGATTCGCCGCCGTCGCCGGCGAGGCGCTCGGCCTCAGCGCGGACTAGCCGCCCGAACTCCTCGGCTGACGTGGTCGCCGCGACACCCGCGAGGGCATCGATCCGCTTGGCCAGCTCGCCTCGTTTGGACTGGTCGGCGTTGCGCAGCGCCGCCCCCGCCACGTCGATGTGCTCGCCCGACACCTCGCCCTTCTCGAGCGCGTTCGCCAGGGCGGGTGTCTCGGCCACTGTCTCGCTGCGCTGCAACGCCTTCTTCGCCTTGCGTTGCGACGACCGCGCGGCCTTGGCGATCGGCTTCTCGGGGATCGGGCTGTGCCGGCGCATGTAGCCCGCCAGCGCGACCTCGCGTCCGTCGCACCACCGCCGGACCGCCGCCAGGTCCGCGATCGCCCGGGTGACCTCGCCGCGGTCGCTCGACTCGTCGACTGCTCCGACCGACCGGACGAGCCCGATCACCTCGTCGACCCGCACATCCATCTCCCCGCGCGTCCATCACACCGACACAACAAGGGAAGTGAGAGAAGTGTACGAGGGGGGTGTGACATTCAGCCGAGGCGCCAACGGCGACGAACCCCACAGAACTCGCGCGCCCCGTTGGCAACGAATCGATATCGAATCGGCGCCGAGGTGGCAGCGGGAATTCGGTCCGCACCACTGAACCGGTCGCGTGAGCGAGGTCGTCCGCTCTGAGAACATGCGGACATCACCGACACCGCGCTCCTTCGCCGCATCTACGACCTCGCGCTCGTCACCCGCGCGGTCGACGAGCGGCTCTGGATCCTGACGCGCCAAGGTCGTGCCGGCTTCGTCCTCACCGCGCGCGGCCACGAGATCGCTCAGATCGCGAGCGCGCTCGCGATGCAACCTGGATACGACTCCGCGTGGCTCTACTACCGCGACCTCGGCGTCGGCCTCGCGCTCGGCGTCACGCCCTACGAGCTCTTCCTGGGCGCGCTCGCGCGGGCGGACGATCCGCACAGCGGCGGCCGCCAGCTGACGTCCCACTTCTCCAGCAGCACCCTCCGCATCGGGTCGGTCTCGAGCGAGGTCGGCGCGCACATCCCGCACGCGGTCGGCGCCGCCTACGCCGCGCGCGTCAAAGGTGAGGACTCCGTCGCGGTCTGCTACTTCGGCGATGGCGCGGCCTCGGAGGGTGGCACGCACGAGGCGATGAACTTCGCTGGCGTGCACAAGATGCCTGTCGTCTTCATCTGTGAGAACAACGGCTACGCGATCAGCGTGCCGCTCGCGCAACAGATGCCGATCACGTCGCTCGCGCAGCGCGCCGACGCGTACGGCTTCGCGGGCACGACCGTCGACGGGTGCGACGCCGCGGCAGTCCACGACGCCACGACGACAGCGATCGCACGAGCCCGCTCCCAGGAAGGCCCCACGCTCATCGACATGCAGGTGCCGCGCATCGTCGCGCACTCCTCGCAGGACGACGACTCGTACCGCGACGCACAGCAGAAGCAAGAAGCCGCGTCCCGCGACCCGATCCCGCGTCTGCGCGACCGGCTCATCGAGCTCCACGCGCTCGACCCCGAGGAGGACGACGTCGCCCGCAAGACCATCGAGGCCGAGGTGCTCGCCGCGGCAGATCGAGCATTCGCGCAACCCGAGCCCACCCCCCACCGGGCCCGCGAGCATCTGTACGCGGGCGACGAGAATGGCTGAGCTGCGTCTCATCGAGGCGATCTGTGAGGCCCTCCACGAGGAGATGGCGCGCGACGACGCAGTCGTCCTCCTCGGCGAGGACGTCGGCGTGAAGGGCGGCGTCTTCGGCGCCTCGAAGGGCCTGCTCGACAAGTTCGGCCCGGAGCGCGTGCTCGACACGCCGGTCTCTGAGATCGCGATCGCGGGTGTCGCGATCGGCGCCGCGATGATGGGCCTACGGCCGGTCGCCGAGTTCCAGTTCGCTGACTACATGCATCCCGCGTACGACCAGATCGTCAACCAGGCCGCGACGATCCGCTGGCGCAGCGTCGGAGGCTTCGGTGTGCCGGCGGTCTTCCGTGCGCCCTTCGGGGGAGGTGTGCGGGGTGGTGTGTACCACTCGCAGAGCATGGAAGCGGCGTACTGCCACGTGCCCGGCCTCAAAGTCGTCGTGCCCGCGACGCCGGCTGACGGCAAAGGCCTTCTCAAGGCCGCGATCCGCGACGACGACCCGGTCGTGTTCTTCGAACCCAAGCGGGCGTACCGCCTCGCGCCCGAACCTGTCGGCGGTCGGGACGAGGTCACTCCGCTCGGCGTCGCCCGCGTCGACCGCACTGGCACGACTCTCACGATCGTCACCTACGGCATCGGCGTGCACGTCGCCCGTGAGGCCGCGACGACCCTCGCCGAGGAAGGCATCGACGTCGAGATCGTCGACCTCCGCACGCTCGTCCCGATGGACAAGGCGGCGGTCGCAGCGTCGGTCTCCAAGACGGGTCGTTTGCTCGTGCTCCACGAGGCGAACAAGACGATGGGCTTCGGCGCCGAGGTCGCAGCCTTCGCCGCAGAGGAGCTCTTCTACGACCTCGACGCGCCGATCGTGCGGGTCGCCGCCGACGACTGCCATCTGCCGTACAACAGCCCTGAGGAGGACGCGATCATCCCGCTCCCCGCCGACGTGATCGTGGCCGCCCGGGCCCTCGCGGCCCGTTGACCAGGGCTGATCCGTCCTGCGGAACGAGCATCTGGTGAGGACGGCTGTCCACCCAGCACTCTGACGCCATGGCGTGGGTGAAGGCATGCGACGAGGGCGCGCTCGGCGACGGCGAAGCGGTCGTCGTCGACGTCGTCCCTCCGATCGCGGTCTTCAACGTCGACGGCGAGTACTACGCCACCGACGACACCTGCACCCACGACAAGTACTCGCTCGCCGATGGCTACATCGACGACGACGTGGTCGAGTGCGCGCTGCACATGGCGAAGTTCTCGATCCGCACTGGCAAGGCATTGAGCCTCCCGGCAACGCGCGACTTGGTCACCTACCCCGTGAAGGTCGAAGGGGGAGAGGTGCTCGTGGACGTGAGCCGAGAGTGATCAGCACCTGAGGAGGAGCTTTCATGTCCGCAGACGTCTCCAAGCTCGTCGACTACGAGAACGGTCTCCTCGACCCGAGGATCTACACCGACCCCGATCTGTACGAAGCAGAGCTCGAGCACGTCTTCGGACGGTGCTGGCTCTTCCTCGCCCATGAGTCGATGATCCCGTCGAGCGGCGACTTCATCCAGACATACATGGCCGAGGACCCGGTGCTGGTCGTGCGTCAAGCCGACGGATCGGTGAGGGCCTTCCTCAACCAGTGCCGGCACCGCGGCATGCGCATCTGCCGCGCCGACCTCGGCACGACGAAGAACTTCACGTGCTCGTATCACGGCTGGGCGTACGACATCTCGGGACGGCTGATCAACGTCCCCCACGAGGCCGACGGCTACCACGACGAGATCGACAAGTCGGAGTGGGGGCCGATCCAGGTCGCGCAGGTGCAGAGCTACAAGGGCCTGATCTTCGGCACGTGGGATCCGACCGCACCTGCGCTCGACGAGTACCTCGGCGGTTTCAAGTGGTACCTCGACTCGTTCTGGGATCGCTGGCCCGGCGGCACCGAGGTGATCGGCGGCGTGCACAAGTGGGTGATCAGCTGCAACTGGAAGTTCGCCGCCGAGCAGTTCGCGAGCGACATGTACCACGCGGAGATCAGCCACGCCTCGGCCATCATGGCGCTCGCACCGCAGCGCCAGGTGAGCTTCGAGGAGCAGGCCGAGCGGCGGATGCAGGGCGGCCGTCAGTTCTCGTCGCCCAACGGGCACGGCATGGGCTTCTTCACGACCGAGAACTTCGATCAGGACGGCCCCGTGGTCCGCGACTGGGTGCTCGCCAACCGAGACATGCTCGAGGAGCGCCTCGGCGTGTCACGCATGCGCTACGTGCGCGGCCATCAGACGGTCTTCCCGAACTTCTCGTACCTGTCGAACGGGACGATGCGCGTGTGGCAGCCGCGTGGTCCGGGTGAGATCGAGGTCTGGGCGTGGGGCGCGGTGCCGAAGGAGGCGCCGCCCGAGATCAAGGAGGCCCTGCGCATCAACATCCTGCGCACCTTCAGCCCGTCTGGGCTCCTGGAGCAGGACGACGGCGAGAACTGGAACGAGATCCAGAAGGTGCTGCGCGGTCGCGTGGCGCGGAGCCACCCGCTCAACGCTCGGATGGGACTCGGACACGCGAACTCCGATCTCGGGGACTTCCCCGGCCGCACCAACTACGTGTTCGGAGAGGAGGCCGCGAGGGGCCTCTACAGGCGCTGGGCTGACCTGCTGTCCGGCAAGAGCTGGGCCGAGCTGGCCGATCTGCAGGCGACCCGCGAGATGGAGGCTGCCGCCGCCGGAGTGTGAACGACCGTTGGCACAAATCGGAAACGGAACCTTGTCTTCCATTTCGGGGCGGCCTACGATCCGTTCCGAAGAGCGGAATGTCGGGGGTTTCGCTCGGTGTCAGCCACGGGGGGTCGGCATGGCAGGGTCAGGCACGGCAGCGTCAGTCGCACAACGGTCGCGTCGCGCTCGCGGCACCGGGGAAGTGCTCGTCGACGACGTCGACGAGCTCGAAGCCGGCCCGTCAGGTGACCTCGACACGTCGGTCGGCAAGGCCCTGGCGCTCCTCGAGGCGTTCCGCACGACGTGCCGTCCGATGGGCGTCACCGAGCTCGCACGTCTCGCGCACCTGCCCAAGTCGACCGCATACCGTCTGCTCGCCATCCTTCGGCAGTGGAACCTCGTCGAGCGCTCCGGCTCCGACTACTGCCTCGGCAAGCACCTCTTCGAGCTAGGCAACCTCGTTCCCTACTGCCAGCCGCGTGGCCTGCGAGACGTCGCCCTCCCGTACCTGATGCGGCTCTATGAGGCGAGCCACGAGACCGTGCACCTCGCGGTCCTCGACGGCACCGACGTGCTCTACATCGAGAAGATCTACGGCCACAACCCGTGCAAGGCACCGACCTATGTCGGCAGCCGCATGCCTGTCGAGTGCGCGGCGCTCGGCAAGGCGATGCTCGCGTTCTCCGACAAGGAAGCCGTGCTCCGCGTGCTGTCTCGTGGCCTGCAGCGCGTGTCGCCCTACACGATCGTGCAGCCGCAGCACTTCGTCGACGAGCTGGGCACGATCCGTCGCGAGGGTGTCGCATTCGATCGTGAGGAGTCGACCATCGGCCTCACGTGCGTGGCCGCGCCGGTGCTCGGCCCGGGAGGCAAGGCGATCGCCGCCGTGTCACTCGCCGGCCCGACCTATCGATTCAAGCCCGACGAGTTCGCCGGCAGGGTGCGCGAAGCAGCGGTCGGCATCGCGCAGGACTTCCAGGAAGTCGCTTGAACAAGGCACCCGCGCCGCTCCGCGCTGACGCGCGCCGCAACCGCGAGCGCATCCTCGTCGCCGCGGCCGAGGTCTTCTCGGAGTGTGGGGTCGACGCGCAGATGACCGACCTCGCCGCGCGCGCAGAGGTCGGCATCGGCACGCTCTACCGGCACTTCTCGACGAAGGAAGAGCTGATCTACTCCGTCGTCAACGCGTGGTTCGAAGACCTGCTGATCGCGACCGAAGAGGCAGCGAAGGTCGCCGACCCGGCGGTCTCGTTCCGGCAGTTCTTCGAGGCGATGTGCGCACGTGTCGCGAACGCTGCGACGCTCGCGCGGGCGTTGCACACTCCGTTCACCACGATGCCTCGGCCGGTGCCCGCCGAGCGCCGCGTCGTCGAGATCATGTGCGGGCTCGTCGATCGGGCACAGGTCGCGGGCACGCTGCGGCGAGACATCGTCGCCGAAGACCTGCCGCCCTTGCTCGCGACGATCGCCGAGGCGTCACACGACGACTTCTACGCGCACCGCAACTGGCAGCGCTACATGGAGCTGATCCTCGACGGGCTCTGCACGCCGGCTCCGAGCGAGCTGACCCAGCGCGGCTAGCGCTGGCCCATCTCCATCATCATCTGCATCGCCGACTTCAGCGCGATGCCGACCCCGCCGTCGCAGTTGTGCACGGTGCCGGTCGCGGTGCGGGAGTCACGGCGATTCGCGAGCAGCACGAAGTGTCCGACGTAGTCCTCAGCTGAAGGCATGAACCCCAACGGCATGAAGGCCTTCGCCATGTCGGGGTTCATGACGTCGCCGATCTTCATGTCGGCCATGCCCAGCGCGGGCACGCCGCGCAGGTCGGTGATCATGCCGCCGGGCGCGACGCCATTCACGCGGATGTCGGGGGCGAGGTCCCACGCGAGCTGCTTCACCATCCCCATCACCGCGTGCTTCGACGTCGTGTACAGCACTCCGCCGCCACCCGGGTAGAAGCCGGCGTTCGACACCGTGAAGATCATCGACCCGTTCGTCGCTCGGAGAGCGGGCACGGCGGCGCGGGCAGCGAGGATGTAGCCCTTCACGTTCACGCCGAGCAGCTCGTCGCACACGGTGGCGAGCGCGTCGAGAGGGACGTCGGCGATGTTGACGCTGAAGTCCCAGATCCCCGCGTTGCCGACGAGGCAGTCGAGCTTGCCGAACGCGGCGACGGTCTCGTCTACGGCGCGCTGGTTGTCGGCTGCCACGGTGACGTCACCGACCGAGACATGCACGGTGTCACCGAGCGCCGACTCCAGGTCGGCAGCCTTGTCCTTCGACTTCTCGAGCACGCCGACGCGCGCCCCCTCCTCGATGAACCGCTCGACCACGGCGCGGCCGAGGCCCGAGCCGCCCCCGGTGACCAGCGCGACCTCACCGTCCAGCTGACCCATGACGTCTCCTCTCGGCTCCGCGGCGCTCAGCGTGATGGGCTCAGCGCGTGTCCGTTCGCGATCTCGACGGCTACGTCGATGATCTGATCCTCTTGCCCTCCCACGAGCTTGCGCTCCGCGCAGCGCAGGAGGATCTCGGCGCCCGACACGTCGTAGCGCTCGGCCGCCCGGTACGCGTGCTTCAAGAAGCTTGAATACACGCCGGCGTAGCCCATGATGAGCGCGAGGCGGTCGAGGAGGCACTCGCCGTCCATGGCGGGTCGCACGACGTCCTCGGCGACGTCGATGAGCGCGAGGACGTCGATGCCGGTCTGGATGCCGAGTCGGTCGGCAACCGCGGCGAGCGCTTCGCAGGGGGTGTTGCCGGCGCCGGCGCCGAAGCGACGGGTCGAGCCGTCGATCTGCACCGCGCCGGCACGATGGGCGACGAGGCTGTTCGCGACGCCGAGGGCGAGGTTCTCGTGGCCATGGAAGCCGACCTGCGCGTCGTCGCCGAGCTCGGCGACCAACGCTGCGACGCGCTCGCCGACCTGGTCGAGGATCAGCGCGCCCGCGGAGTCGACGACGTAGACGCACTCGCAGCCGGCGTCGGCCATGATCCGCGCCTGCACGGCCAGCGAGTCGGGATCGCTCGTGTGGGCCATCATCAAGAAGCCCACCGTCTCGAGGCCGAGCTCGCGGGCGAGCCCGAAGTGCTGGATCGAGATGTCGGCCTCGGTGCAGTGCGTGGCGATGCGCACGATCGACACGCCCGCGTCGGCGAGGAACTTGATGTCGTCCTTGGTGCCGACGCCGGGAAGCATCAGCGCGGCAATCTTTGCTCGCGACGCGGCCTTCACCGCGGTGGCCATGAGCTCGCGCTCGTCGGTGAGCGAGAAGCCGTAGTTGTAGGAAGAGCCACCGAGGCCGTCGCCGTGGGTGACCTCGATGACCGGCATGCCCGCCGCGTCGAGGCCGGCGACGATGTCGCGGACGTGCTCGGTGGTGAACCGGTGGCGCTTCGCGTGCGACCCGTCGCGCAGGCTCGAGTCGGTCATCCGGAAGTCGAGCTCGTCCGAGTAACGACGAGCGCCGTAGGCGGGGGAACGGCCGGCCATCAGGACTCCTCTGCGCTGATCACCGCTCGGACGGAGCCGAGCCCTTCGATGTTGACCTCTGCGCGTTGGCCCACGCTGATCGATGCCATGCGACCCAGCGCGCCACTCATGATCACGTCGCCGGCGCGCATCGGCGTGCCGCGCGTTGCCATCGTGCGAGCGAGCCACAGTGCGGCGTTCAACGGATGCCCGAGGCAGGCCTCGCCGACGCCTTCGGACGCGACCTGCCCGTCGATCGTCATCTGCATCTTGCAGGTGCGCAGGTCGACGTCACGCAGCCGCACCGGTCGGTTCCCGAGCACGAAGGCTCCGGAGCTCGCGTTGTCCGCGATCGTGTCGACGATGGAGATCTTCCAGTCGGTGATCCGCGACGCGACCACTTCGATTGCGGGCACGACATAGTCGACCGCCGACATCATCTCGACGATGGTCGTGTCGGCATGGGGGAGATCGCGCGAGAGCACGATCGCGACCTCACCCTCGACGCGCGACTGCAGCACCTTCCGCGCGGGGATCGGCTCGGCGTCGCCGTAGCAAGTGTCGGCGAACAGCGCGCCGAAGTCGGGCTCGTACACGCCGAACTGCTCCTGAACCGCGAGCGATGTGAGGCCGATCTTGCGGCCGATCAGACGGCGACCGAGGGACGTGGCGCGCTCGGTGTTGATGAGCTGCACCTCGTACGCGGCCTCGACGTCTCCGTCCTTGATCTCACCGAGCAGAGGATCGATCGTGACTCCTGACTGTTCGGCTTCCCACAAGCGGTCCGCCGCTGCTTGCGCGGTCGTCATCGAGGCGCCTCCTCCAGCAGGTGCCGGGCGATCACCTCACCGACCTTCGTCGCCGCGGCCGTCATGATGTCGAGGTTCCCAGAGTAGGAGGGGAGGAAGTCGCCTGCTCCTTCCACCTCGAGGAAGATCGCCACGCGGCCGTGCTCGCCGAACACCCCGGGCGGATCGAACTGAGGCTCTGAACGGAGGCGGTACCCGGGCACGTACTGCTGCACCTCGGCGACCATGTCGACGATGGATGTGCCGACCTTCTGCTCGTCGACGCCCTCGGGCAGCGAGCAGAAGATCGTGTCCCGCATGATCAGGGGGGGCTCTGCGGGGTTGAGGATGATGATCGCCTTGCCGCGATCAGCCCCCCGATCGACTCGACGGCAGCCGACGTGGTGCTCGTGAACTCGTCGATGTTGGCTCTGGTGCCGGGACCGGCGGACTTCGACGCCACGGTCGCCACGATCTCCGCGTACGCGACAGGAACGCACCGCGAAACCGCGTAGACCATCGGGATCGTGGCTTGGCCGCCGCAGGTCACCATGTTCACGTTGGGCTCGGTGATGTGCTCCATGAGGTTCACCGGAGGGATCACGTACGGGCCTCTCGCCGCCGGGGTGAGGTCGATCGCATGGATGCCCGCCTCCCGGTAGCGGGGCGCGTTGCGCACGTGCACGTAGGCAGAGGTCGCCTCGAACACGAGATCGGGTTTGTTGTCGCGTGCAAGCAACCAGTCGACGCCTTCGTGCGACGCCTCGACGCCGGCGGCCCGCGCCCGCCCGAGCCCTTCCGATTCGGGCTCGACGCCGACCATGGCAACGGGTTCGATCCACTCCGAGCGCAGGAGCTTGTAGAGGAGATCGGTGCCGATGTTGCCGGAGCCGACGATCGCGGCGGTCGCCTTCACCCCGGGAGCGTGCCCCGACGTGCGCGATGAGGGAAGGAAGCGGTTCCACCGGACGAAACCGCTCACGTGCGCAGGCCGCACGAGCCGCGCACACTCGACGGTATGGCCGTGCAGGCATCGAGGACCCGCGCCCGGGTCGACATGGAGCTCTACTACGACATCGAGCAGTTCATGCTCGACGAGGCCGACCTCCTCGACGAGCGTCGCTTCGAGGAGTGGCTCGAGCTGATGACAGACGACGTCCACTACTGGATGCCGACACGCGCGAATCGACTCGCACGCGAGCTCGATCGCGAGATCTCGGCGCCAGACGAAGCGGCGTTCTTCGACGAGACCAAAGAGCACCTCACGCAAAGGCTGTTCCGGTTGCAGACCGGCATGGCGTGGGCAGAGGATCCTCCGTCACGCACACGTCACCTCGTGACGAACCTCCGAGTGTCCGCGACCGAGGATCGGAACGAGTTCGACGTCGAGACCTCGTTCCTGCTCTACCGCACCCGGCTCGAGCGCGAGATGGATCTCTTCGTCGGCAAGCGGTTCGATCGCCTGCGCCGCGCGGCCAACGCCTATGGCTGGCAGATCGCGCGGCGCAAGATCATCCTCGATCAGTCGACGCTGCTGGCGAAGAACCTCAGCTCGTTCTTCTAGTCAGCAGGTAGATGTTCAGCCCTTGATGAACTCGATGAGCACCTGGTCGTGCTCCTCGGGCTTCTCCCACTGCGGCCAGTGCGCGGCGTCGAGCATGTTGTAGAAGGACGCTCCGGGGATCAGGCCCGCGACGTACTCGCCGTAGTCGGGCGCCTGGCCCGGGTTGTGCTCGGTCCAGAACACGAGGGCCTCGGGCTTGAAAGTCTGGACGTCGTCCTCGGTGAACCGGAGCTTGCGGGTCCATGGACGGCCGATGCGGTACACCCGCTGCATCGACTCGTAGATCTCGGGGAACGAGTACAGGCGCAGCCGGATCTGAACCATCTCGTCCGTCATGCGCTCGGGGCTCGCGACGAGCCACTCCATCCGCTTGCGCACGTTCTCGAACGTGGGGCTCACGACCGATTGCTGTGAGAGCTCCTGCAGCGTCGAGCCCCCGCCCGGGTTCTGCTTGAAGTCGGTCTTCTTGAGGTCGACAGGGCCGAATCCGGTGTTCATGACGAGCTTCCCCGCGAGCTCGGGATGGCGCATGCCGAACTCGAAGGTGATCGCGCCGCCCATCGACTCGCCCTCGATGTCCGCGTAGTCGTGGCCCAGCGCCTGGATGAGGTCCGCGAGCCCGTCGGCCTGCAGCTCGGTCCACCGCTCCTCGTCCCATCCGTCCTTCTGGCTGAAGCCATGGAACAGAGCATCGATCGCGTAGACGTGGAACCCGTTGTTCGCCAGGTTGTGGAGGCTGCGCGCGTAGGTCTCCGCGTGGCCGCCGATGCCGTGGATCAGGATCAGGGGCTCGCCACTGCTGTCGCCGCACTCGATCACACGGTGGTACGAGTGCTTGCCCTGGACGATGCGGGTCTGCGTTCCCAGCAGCTCGACTGCAACCGACTGCCACTCGTCGAGCGGCTTGGCCTTGGGCACGTTCTTGAGCTTCAGCACCTTCGTCATGCAAAGACTCTGCGCCCATCGCGGTGTCACGTCCGCCCTGCTGTTCTCCTGAGTTGAACAGGGAGGTACCGTCGCCGAAGTGCCGGCCGTCGAAGTCACTGGGCTCGTGAAGCGATACGGACCGCTCGAGGCGGTCCGTGGCATCGACTTCACGGTGGAGCGCGGCGAGGTGTTCGCGCTCCTGGGACCCAACGGCGCCGGCAAGACGACGACGCTCGAGATCCTCGAAGGATTCCTCGAGAGGACCACCGGCAGCGTGAGCGTGCTCGATGTGGATCCCGCGCACGCGGATCGCCAGTGGCGGGAGCGCATCGGGATGGTGCTCCAGGGTGCCGTCGTGGAGCCGTATCTCAAGGTGCGCGAGGTGCTCGAGCGCAACGCCGGCTACTACCCGAAACCTCGTGGCGTGGACGAGGTGCTCGAGCTCGTGGGACTCGTCGAGAAGGCCGATGCGCGAGCGAAGACCCTCTCAGGGGGCCAGCAACGTCGCCTCGATGTCGCTCTCGGCATCATCGGCGCACCGGAGCTCCTCTTCCTCGATGAACCCACGACTGGGTTCGATCCGTCCGCTCGACGCGGCGCGTGGGAGCTCGTCGACCGGCTCCGGGGTGAGGGCACGACGATCATCCTCACGACCCACTACATGGACGAGGCCCAGCACCTCGCCGACCGCGTCGTCGTGATCAACCGCGGCGAGATCGTCGCTTCCGGCACCCCGGAGACCATCGGGGGTCGATCAGAGGCCGCGGTGCGCATTCGGTTCGCGGTTCCGGGCGACGTCGACGCCGCATCGTTGCCGATCGGGGCCATCCGTGACAGCCACGGGATGTACGAGCTCGAGACGAGCGACGAGGTGCGGGTGCTGCACGCGCTCACTTCGTGGGCCCTCGATCGAGGCGTCGACCTGGTCGGGCTGACGGTCGACCGGCCGTCGCTCGAGGACGTGTACCTCGAGCTCACGTCGGCGGAGGTCACCGAATGAACACGGTGGCGATGTCCGCACACCAGCTCCGCTACGAGCAGAAGAGCTACTGGCGCAATCCCGCGTCGGCCGTCTTCACGTTCGCCTTCCCGGTGGTGTTCCTGCTTCTCTTCGGCTCGCTGAACACGGGCAGCACCATCGACTTCCTCGGCGGGCTGAAGTGGAACCAGTACTACATCGCGGGGATCTTGTGCTTCGGCGTGATCAGTGCCTCGTTCACGAACCTCGCGATGACGGTGTGCATCCGGCGCGACGAGGGCGTGCTCAAGCGGCTCCATGGCACGCCGCTCCCCGCGACGTCGCTCTTCGGCGGCCTGCTCCTCAACTCGATCGTCGTCGCGGGGGTGCTCACCGCGATCCTGCTGAGCATCGCGGTCGCGTTGTTCGACGTGACCTTCCCCGGGCACTGGGGCGCGCTCGTCGTGTCTCTGGTGGTCGGTACGGCAGCGTTCTGCGCACTCGGTGTGGCGTTGGCTGCGGTCATCCCCCACGCGGACGCCGCCCCAGCGATCGTGAACGGGATCCTCTTCCCGATCCTGTTCATCTCGGGTGTCTTCTTCCCGGTGAAGGACGACTCGGTCCTGACCACAATCGGCGACTTCTTCCCGGTGCGCCACTTCGTGAACGCGGTGTTCTCCGCGTTCGACCCTCGGCTCGCCCATGGCATGGCGCATGGGTGGAACTGGAACGACCTCGCCGTGGTGGCCGCGTGGGGCATCGTCGGCGCCGTCGTGGCCGTGCGCCGCTTCCGCTGGGACCCCCGCCGCAGCTCGTAGCTGTCAACTCGCGCGGATGACCCGCCATCCGTGGCGGCCTTCCGTGACGAGAATGCCTAGGCGGTCTCTGGTCCTTGACCGAACAGTTGTTCGAAACTACAGTCATGTCGTCCAACGGCAGGAGCCCTGGCGACCCCTCGGCAGGAGCCCTGGCGACCATCAGCAGGGAATGTCACACCCCCTCTGTACGGTCGCCTTCCAAGCCCAAGTGCGACCGCCGGGGGGCGGTTGGCAGTGACGAAAGGACGACGCGTGGAGCGCGACAAAGCACTCGAGATGGCCCTGGCTTCGATCGACAAGCAGTTCGGCAAGGGCTCGATCATGCGGATGGGGGAGAAGGGCTCGATGAACATCGAGGCCATCCCCACTGGCGCATTGGCACTCGATCTCGCGCTCGGCGTCGGCGGCCTCCCGAGAGGTCGCGTCGTCGAGGTGTACGGGCCTGAATCGTCGGGCAAGTCGACGCTGGCCATGCACGTCGTGGCCGAGGCGCAGCGCAACGGCGGCATCTGCCGCGTACATCGACGCCGAGCACGCGATGGATCCCGTGTACGCACGTGCGATCGGTGTCGACGTCGACGAGCTGCTGATCTCGCAGCCCGACACCGGCGAGCAAGCCCTCGAGATCACCGACATGCTCATCCGCTCCGGCGCGCTCGACATCGTCGTCATCGACTCCGTGGCCGCGCTCACGCCTCGCGCCGAGATCGAGGGCGAGATGGGCGACTCGCACATGGGCCTGCAAGCCCGCCTCATGAGCCAGGCGCTGCGCAAGCTCACCGCGAACCTCAACAAGTCCGACACCATCGCGCTCTTCATCAACCAGCTGCGAGAGAAGATCGGTGTGATGTTCGGCTCACCCGAGACCACACCTGGTGGCCGCGCGCTGAAGTTCTACTCATCGGTGCGGCTCGACATCCGCCGCATCGAGTCGATCAAAGACGGTGTCGAGGTGATCGGCAGCCGCACCCGCGTGAAGGTCGTGAAGAACAAGGTGGCCCCGCCGTTCCGGCAGGCCGAGTTCGACATCATGTACGGCAAGGGCATCAGCCGCGAGGGCTCGTTGCTCGATGTCGGTACCGACCTCGGCATCGTGAAGAAGTCAGGGGCTTGGTACACGTTCGACGGCGAGCAGCTCGGGCAGGGTCGAGAGAATGCCAAGCAGTTCCTTGCCGAGAACCCCGAGCTCATGGTCCAGATCTCCGAGCGAGTGAAGGACCAGGTCGGCATCGGCCAGCCCGTCGCCGGCGGACCGGTGGTGAGCCCCGAGGAGGGCTTCACCGTGGCTGATGACCAGCCCATCTCACTGGACTGACCGCGGTCCTCGCACCGCGCTCCGCGGTCTGGCATGCTCGCCCCGAGGGGGTAGCGCATGGTTGACTGTGTGTCAGGAGGAGTACCCGGCCAGACCGGTCGGTTCGGCGACGCAGCGCGACGGTGAATGGAAACGCTCAAAGTCTCGACCCGATCACATCCGAACTCCGTGGCCGGAGCGATCGCGGGGCTCCTCCGGCGTGAGGGTTATGCAGTCCTCACCGTCGTGGGCGCCGGGGCGCTGAACCAGGCGATCAAGGCGCTCGCCATCACGATCGATCACGTCGCGGGCGAGGGAATGGACCCGGTGTGCATCCCCTCGTTCACCGAGGTCGACATCGACGGCACCACGCGCACAGCGATCCTGCTGCGCGTGGAGGATCGCAACCGTGGCGCCGCGGCGATCGCGCCGCACGATGTCATCGACCTTCGAGCCCATGTCGGCGAGGTCGCCGACTCGAGCCTCGACTACACCTCCTCCGAAGCGCCCCCTCCCCCTCGTGGGGCGATGGCGGGTTGACCGACGCCTAACCTGAGCGGGTGACTCGCTCGTACTTCGTCCGCACCTTCGGGTGTCAGATGAACGAGCACGACTCCGAGCGCATCGCGGGCCTGCTCGAGGCCGATGGTCTCACTGCGGCGCCGGACGCCGAGCACGCCGACGTCGTGGTGCTCAACAGCTGCTGCATCAGGGAGAACGCGGACAACAAGCTCTACGGCAACCTCGGCGTGCTCAAGGCGGTCAAAGACCGTCGCCCCGGCATGCAGATCGTCGTGAGCGGGTGCCTCGCCCAAAATGAGGCCGAGGGCATCCGCGCGAAGGCCCCGTGGGTCGACGTGGTGTTCGGCACGCACAACGTCCATCGCGCTGCCGATTTGATCGAGCTCGCTCGCCGAGAGGGCCCGATCGTCGAGGTGCTCGAGGCGACCGCCGCGGACGACGTGGCGGCGTTCCCCTCCGCGCTGCCGGCGAAGCGCGAGCAGGGCCACAGTGCGTGGGTCACGATCCAGATCGGTTGCGACAATTCATCCGCGTTCTGCATCGTGCCCGCGGTGCGCGGGCCTGAGATCAGCCGGCCCTTCGATGCGCTCGTCGCCGAGGTCGAGGGCCTGGCCGCCGACGGCGTCACCGAGGTGACGTTGCTCGGGCAGAACGTGAACTCGTACGGCCGAGACCTCACGCTCGCAGCCCGGCGCGCAGGTGGCACCGCGGCTGTGCGGCCGCTCTTCGGTGAGCTGCTCCGGGCGGTCGGGGCCGTCGACGGCATCCGTCGTGTCCGGTTCACCAGCCCCCATCCCAAGGACCTCCGCCCCGAGACGATCGAGGCCATGGCCTCGACGGCTGCGGTGTGCGAGCACCTGCACCTGCCGCTGCAGTCAGGCAGCGATCGCACGCTCGCGGCGATGCATCGCGGATACACCGCCGCTCGCTACCTCGAACGCCTCGCGGCGGCGCGTGCGGCCGTGCCCGACCTCGCCGTCACCACCGACATCATCGTCGGCTTCCCCGGCGAGACCGACGACGACTTCGAGCGCACCCTCGAGGTGGTGGCCGAGGCGCGGTACGACAGCGCGTACACGTTCATCTTCTCGCCGCGGCCGGGCACGGAGGCGGCGTCGATGACCGAGCGATTCATCGCACCCGAGGTGAGCGCGGAGCGATTCGAACGGCTGCGCGTCGTCGTCGAGCGGAGCGCGCTCGCTCGGCACACGGCGAGGGTCGGCCGCGAGGAAGAAGTCGTCGTCGAGGGCCCGAGCAAGCGCAACCCGACCCTGACAACCGGTCGCACTCGGCAGAACAAGCTCGTGCACTTCGCCCCACCATCGCCGGTCCGTGCCGGCAGCTACCGCGCGTGTGCGTCACCGGCGCCGCTGCGCATCACCTTCAGGGCGAGCTCATCGAGGTGCTCGAGCCGGCACGGCACCGCACTCGCATCCCGGTGGTCGCGCACTGAACGGTTCGTCTCGGGCGCCGCTCGCCATCGTCGGGCCCACCGCGACCGGGAAGTCGGCGCTCGCGCTGTCGATCGCCGCGCGCGGTGTCAGGCGTCGAGCTGATCTCGATCGACTCGATGCAGGTCTATCGGGGGATGGACATCGGCACCGCGAAGCCCACGGCCGTCGAGCGCGCCGAGGTGCCGCATCACCTCGTCGACATCGCGGACCCGTCCGAGGACTTCACGGTCGTCCGGTTCCGCGAGGCCTGCGACCGAGCGCTCGCTGAGATCGAGGCGCGGGGCAACCGAGCCGTGCTGGTCGGAGGCACCGGGCTCTACGTCCGAGCCGTGATCGACCGGCTCGAGCCGCCGGGCGAGTGGCCGGCGATCCGGTCCGAGCTCGAAGCCGAGCCCGACGTCGCGGCTCTCCATGCTCGGCTCGAGGCGATCGACCCGCTGGCCGCTTCCCGCATGACGAACACGAACCGTCGTCGGATCGTGCGGGCGCTCGAGGTCTCGCTGGGCAGCGGCAAGCCGTTCTCGTCGTTCGGGCCCGGCCTCACGACGTACGGCGCGACCGGAGTCACTCAGGTCGGGCTGCGGATGCCACGCGAGACGCTCAGTGCCCGGATTCGCTCTCGGTTCGACGCCCAGCTGGCCGCGGGCTTCGTCGATGAGGTCGCCGGGCTTGCCGTCAGGGAGAAACCCCTGTCACGCACGGCTTCGCAGGCGCTCGGCTACCGCGAGCTGCTCGCCCACGTGCGGGGCGATGTGGGGCTCGACGAAGCCGTCGACCTCGCGATCACCCGCACGCGTCAGTTCGCGGTGCGCCAGGAGCGCTGGTTCGGCCGCGACCCGCGGATCGTTTGGGTCGAGGCGACCGAACAGGGCAATCCGTTGGAGGAGTTGCTGAACCTGCTGGGAGACTCGTCACGATGCACCTGAGCAAGCACCACGGGCTCGGCAACGACTTCCTCGTCTTGCTGCGCGACGACGTCGTCCCCATGCCGGACGACGCTGCTGCCGCGCTCGCGATCAGGGTCTGTCATCGCACGAGGGGCATCGGCGCCGACGGCTTGCTCATCGGTGGTCCGCCGGCGCGTCGCATCGCCTGCGACCTCCAGATGTGGCTCTACAACGCCGACGGCTCGCGTGCGGAGATGAGCGGAAACGGCATCCGCTGCCTCGCCCAGGCGGTGCTGCGCGATCGCGGCCTCACCGAAGCCACGCTGGCGATCTCGACCGACGGCGGTCTTCGCCGTGTCGACGCGAAGGTCTTGAGCGAAGACGAGGTGTGGGCGAGCGTCGAGATGGGCCCAATGAGCGCGATCGACGAGCCGAACGGCTGGCATGTGCTCGACCTCGATCTGCTGCGGCCCGTGGCGCACCTCTCGATCGGCAACCCCCACGCCGTCGTCCTCGTCGACGACGCCGATGAGGTCGATGTCGTGGCTGCCGGTCGCGCGGTCCCTGACGTGAACCTCGAGGTGATCGCGGCTGGCCCCGAACCGGGAGCGATCACGATGCGAGTGCACGAGCGCGGCGTCGGCATCACCGAGGCCTGTGGCACGGGCGCATGCGCAGCGGCGTGGGCCGCGCGTGGATGGGGGCTCACCGGCGACCGGGTCGTCGTGCACATGCTCGGTGGCGACAGCGAGGTCACGATCGAGGGTGACACCGTCACGCTTGCAGGGCCGGCGGTGCACATCGCTGACATCGAGGTGCACGCGTGAGCCTGATCGAACGCGCCATTCGAGAGCGCATCGTGCTCGTCGGAGTCACCCTGCCGCCCGCCCGCCTGGACGACACCGAATCGAGCCTCGAGGAGCTGTCATTGCTCGTCGGCACTGCGGGCGCCGAGGAGGCGGGCCGCATCGTGTCGCGTCGCGATCGTCCCGATCCGGCGACGTTCCTCGGCAAAGGGAAGGTCGAGGAGCTGCACGAGCTGTGCCTCGAGGTCGATGCCGACACAGTCGTGTTCGACAACGAGCTCACTCCCGCGCAGCAGTTCAACCTCGAGAAGCTGCTCGGCCGCACGGCGATCGACCGCACCGCGGTGATCCTCGACATCTTCGCCCAGAACGCCCACACGCTCGAAGGCAAGGCCCAAGTCGAGCTCGCGCTGCTTCGCTACCGGTTGCCTCGGCTACGCCGCGGCCGTGCGGGCGGACTCTCACAGCAGGCGGGTCGCATCGGCACCCGTGGCCCTGGCGAGACGCAGCTCGAAACTGACCGGCGCCGCTTGCAGCGCCGCATCACGAAGCTCGAGCAGGACCTGAAGGACCTGGGCAAGACGAGGCACACGCAACGCAAGGCGCGGAACCGCGGCCGCATGAGCGCCATCTCGATCGTCGGCTACACGAACGCCGGGAAGTCCACGCTGCTCAATCGGCTCACCGACGCCGGTGTGCTCGTCGACGATCGGTTGTTCGCGACGCTCGACCCCAGCACGAAGCGGATGCAGCTCCCTGGAGGCGAGGCGGTGCTCGTGTCCGACACTGTCGGGTTCGTGCGCAAGCTGCCCCACCAGCTCGTGGAGGCATTCAAGTCGACGCTCGAGACGGTTGCGTCGTCCGATCTGCTCGTCCACGTCGTCGACGCGTCGGCGGCCGATCCCGACGGCCAGATCGACGCGGTGCGCGTGGTCCTGCGCGAGATCCACGGCGACCAGGTTCCCGAGCTGATCGTGTTCAACAAGGTCGACATCGCCAAAGACGCGGAACGTCTCGTCGAGCTGCATCCCGGGTCGGTCGCGATCTCGGCGAAGACGGGGGAGGGCATCGACGACCTGCTCCTCACCATCGGCGATCGTCTGCGCGCGATGGCGACGGTGGTCGAGCTCGTGATCCCGTACGAGCGCGGCGACGTGCTTGCCGAGCTGCATCGAGAGGGAGAGGTCGTGTCCGAGTCGCACGGCGACGACGGCGTTCGGGTGCGAGCGAGGCTCGACCCGGCAGCGCGTGGGCGCCTCGCCGAGTTCGCCGCGAGCACGTCGTGACGGCTCCCGAGCCCTTCGTCCCGCCCGCCTACCCGTACGACCGTCTCGACGAGGTCGCCGCGGTCGCGGAGCGCCACGACGGCGGGATGGTCGACCTGTCGGTCGGCACGCCGTGCGACCCGCCGCCCGACGCGGTGGTCGCGCGCGCTCGCCACGTCGAACGCCGAGCGCGGCTATCCCGCGTCGATCGGCAGCCCCGCGCTGCGCTCCGCCGCGAGCCGCTGGATAGCTCGGCGGTTCAACATCGACGAGCCGCCCACGCTCGCGGCGTGCATCGGCACGAAGGAGTTCGTCGGCACTCTGCCGCAGTGGTTGCACTTGCGGCGACCCGACCTCGACACGGTGCTCTATCCAGCCGTGTCGTATCCCACCTACGAGATGGGCGCCGTGCTCGCGCGTTGTCGAGCGGTGCCGGTGCCGGTCGACGACGCGTGGCGGCTCGACCTGAGCGCGATCGACGAGCGTGACGCCGAGCGCGCGCTGTGCCTCTGGGTGAACTCGCCGAGCAACCCGACCGGCGCGCTCGACGACTTGGGCGCGGCGGCGGCGTGGGGCCGCGCGCGGCATCCCCGTGTTCAGCGACGAGTGCTACGCCGAGTTCACCTGGGACGGTGAGCCGCGGTCGATCCTCGAACACGGCACCGAGGGGCTCGTCGCAGTGCACTCGCTCTCGAAGCGATCGAACCTCGCGGGCGTGCGCGTCGGGTTCTATGCCGGCGATCCCGACCTCGTGAGCTACCTCAGCGAGGTGCGCAAGCACATCGGGATGATGGTGCCCGGTCCCGCGCAAGCGGCCGGTGTCGCTGCTCTCGACGACAGCGCGCACGTCGAGCTGCAGCGCGCTCGCTACCTTGCGCGTCTCGAACGGATCGCGAAGCTGCTGGCTGATTGGTCGGGCGCTTCGGTCTCACTGCCGCAGGGTGGCTTCTACCTGTGGGTGAAGGCGCCCGACGGCGATGGATGGGCGTTCACGCGCGCGATCGCCGAGGCCGCGGGCGCGTTGGTCAGTCCCGGCGAGTTCTACGGTGCACCAGATCACGTGAGGATCGCGGTGGTGCAACCAGACGACCGCATCGATCTCGTGGTCAAGAGGCTCGGCGGGTGACGTTGGGGTAATTTCGGCGCCTTGCGACGCCGGCGGCTTCCTCTCGCATTCCTCGCGCTCGTCATTCCGCTCGCATTCATCGCGACTGCGTGCAACCCCGTGATGCAGCTCGACGCGATCACGCGCGTGAATCAGACCCGCGAGTCTCTCGGCCGGCCGCCCCTCCGCGTCACCGAAGAGCTCACAGTGAAAGCCCAGGCACTTGCCGATCACCTCGCCAGCACCGGCCAGCTCGAGCACTCCGCCGACCTGGCCGCGGGGATCTCGAAGCCCTTCTCGCTAGTCGGCGAGAACGAGGGATACGGCGGCTCCGTCGAGCAGATCCATTCGCTGCTCGTCGCGTCACCCACGCACTTCGCGATCATGATCGACCCCCGTTACACCGAGATCGGCGTCGGCATCACCGTCGCGTCCGACGGCACCGTGTACGAGGTGCAGGAGTACAAGGCGCCGTGAGCGACGCCGATGTGCGCAGCGCCGTGAGCGACGCCGATGTGCGCAGCGCCGTGAGCGGCGCCGATGTGCGCAGCGCCGTGAGCGGGATCACAATCGCGACGCACGGGTAGCCTGCGCGGATGGCAGACCTCCAGGGGCAGATCGAAGAGCTGTGGGAGCATCGCAGCGAGGTCGAGCCCGGTGACAAGTCAGTCGCCTCGCTCGTGCGCGAAGCGGTCGATCTCCTCGACACCGGCCAGGCCCGCGTCGCCGAGGTCGTCGCCGGTCGCGTGGTCGTGCACTCGTGGTTGAAGCAGGCGATCCTCCTCCTCTTCCGACTGTCGAAGATCAAGACCATCGAGCTCGGCCCGTTCGAGTACGCCGACAAGCTGCCACTGAAGGGCGGCTTCAAGAAGATGGGCGTGCGAGTTGTCCCCGGCGCATCAGCGCGGTACGGGTCGTTTCTCGAACGCGGCGTCATCCTCATGCCGAGCTACGTGAACATCGGCGCGCACGTCGGGCACAACACGATGGTCGACACGTGGGCGACAGTTGGGTCCTGCGCGCAGATCGGTGCGAACGTCCACCTGTCGGGCGGTGTCGGCATCGGTGGTGTGCTCGAGCCTCCCCAAGCCGCACCCGTCATCGTCGAGGACGATTGCCTCATCGGCAGCCGGTGCATCGTGGCCGAAGGCGCGCGGGTGGGTCGGGGAAGCGTGCTCGGCGCGGGCTGCATCCTCACCGGCTCGATCCCGGTGATCGACGCGCAGACGGGCGCCGAAGTCGGCCGCGGCACCGTGCCCGCGCACAGCGTCGCTGTGACTGCGACTCGGCCGCGGAAGTTCGGAAGCCACGAGTACGGGTTGCCCTGCATCCTCATCATCAAGCATCTGCACGAGGGCGAGCGTCACGACAAGGGCCAGCTCGAGTCGATCTTGCGCGACCACGGCGCAACCGTGTGAGCGAGGCCCCGCGTGGCCGACCTGCTCGCGCTGACCGCTGATCTCGTCGGCATCCCGTCCGAAAGCCACGACGAGGGTGCGATCACGGGGTTCCTCCGCTCCGAGCTCGGCGCGACGCCGTGGCTCACGGTGGACCAGCTCGGCAACAACCTCGTCGCGCGGACGCAGCTCGGCCGTCCGCTGCGGTTGATCATCGCGGGACACACCGACACCGTCCCGATCAACGACAACGGCCGGCCTCGCGTCGAGGGCGACACGCTGTGGGGCTGCGGCGCCTCCGACATGAAGTCTGGTCTCGCGGTGATGCTCGAGCTCGCCCGGACGATTTCCGAGCCCGCCGTCGACGTGACCTACGTCTTCTACGAGGCCGAGGAGGTCGACGCCGTGCACAACGGCCTGCGTCGCCTGTTCGGCGAGCGTCCCGACCTCGTCGTCGGTGACGCGGCCCTCCTGGGCGAGCCGACCGACGGCACGATCGAAGCAGGCTGCCAAGGCACGATGCGTGCCGAGATCGTCCTCGCCGGCGAACGTGCGCACACCGCGCGGCCCTGGATGGGTCGCAACGCGATCCACCGGCTCGGCCCTGTGCTCGACCGACTCGCGTCGTACGTCGAGCGGCGTCCTGTCATCGACGGCTGCGAATACCGCGAGGCGGTGCAAGCAGTGCTCGTGGAGGGTGGCGTCGCGGGCAACGTGGTGCCCGACCGAGCTCGGCTGCGCGTGAACCATCGATTCGCGCCCGACCGATCTCCGGCCGAGGCCGAGGCGGCACTGCGCTCGCTCATCCTTCCTGACGGTCTCGAGTCCGACGGCGACTCCTTCGAGATCGTCGACTGCGCCCAGGGCGCGGCGCCAGGCCTCACGCACCCGCTCCTCCGCTCGTTGATCGAGCGAAACCGGCTCGAGGTGCGCGCCAAGCTCGGGTGGACCGACGTCGCCCGCTTTGCCGAGCACGGCATCCCCGCAGCGAACTTCGGGCCCGGCGACGCGACCCTCGCGCACACGCGAGATGAGCACGTGCGGCGTGCTCCGATCGAATCGACGTTCGTCGCCCTGCGCGACCTCATCACCACGCCGCCCGCATGATCGAGAGCGGCACCTGGACGGTCTTGTTCACCGACATCGTCAAATCGACCGAGCTGCGCACGCAGCTGGGAGACGACGAGGCCGACGTGCTCTTCGGGGTGGTCGACAGGGCGGTCGCCGCGGCGGTGGACATGCACCAAGGCGTGCTCGTGAAGGGACTCGGCGACGGCCACATGGCGGCGTTCCGCGGTGCGGCCGACGGGATCGCGGCGGCGGTCGCGATCCAGCAGGCTGCAGTCCGCGACGGTCGCGTCGTGCTGAGAGTCGGGCTCAGCGCGGGCGATGCGAGAGCCGAAGGCGACGACCTCTTCGGCACGCCGGTCGTCGAGGCGGCACGGCTGTGCAGTGCGGCCGAGGGCAGCCAGATCCTGGTCGCCGCGCTCGTGAAGCTGCTGGCCGGCACGCGTGGGGGTCACGAGTTCGAGCCGGTCGGTCCGGTGACGCTGAAGGGCTTGTCCGAGCCGGTCGAGGCCTGGGTCGTGACGTGGGCGCCCGTGGTCGCGTCCAGCTCGTCTCCGCTGCCGCTTCCCGCCGCGTTCGGAGCGGTCGAGCAGTTCGCGTTCGTGGGCCGAGACGAGCCGCTCGAGCACCTCACCGAGCTGTGGCGCAAGGCGTCGAGCTCCGACGGGCACGCGCACGTCGTGCTCATCGCGGGTGAGCCCGGCATCGGCAAGACGCGGCTCGCCGCGCAGCTCGCTCGCCAAGTGCACCACGACGGCGCGACGGTGCTGCTCGGTCGCTGCGAGGAAGAGCTCGGCGTCCCGTACCAGCCTCTCGTCGAGGCTCTGCGCTTCGCGATCGATCACGTCGAAGTCGACTCGCTCTCTCGCGTGCTCGGTCGCTACCGCGGCGAGCTCGTGCGCCTGCTGCCCGAGATCGCAGCGCGCGTCCCCGACCTCCCACCGCCCACCCGGTCCGATCCCGAGACCGAGCGCTACCGGCTCTTCGACGCCGTGGCCGAGTGGCTCGTGGCGATGAGCGCCGACCGTCCCGTCTTGCTGGTCGTCGACGACCTTCACTGGGCGGGACGACCGACGCTGCTGCTCTTGCGCCACATCGTGACGGCCCAGCCCGCGATGCGCGTGCTGATCGTGGGCACCTATCGCGACACCGACCTGCAGCGCGGCGATCCTCTGACTGAGATGCTCGCCGACTTCCGCCGGGTCGAGCGCGTCGAGCGCGTCTCGCTCCACGGCCTCACCATCGAAGACGTCGTCGACTTCTTCGAGTGGACCTCGGGGCAGAAGGCAGGGCGCCGCGGCCGCGACCTCGCACGCGTCGTTCGAGACGAGACGGAGGGCAACCCGTTCTTCATCGGCGAAGTGCTCCGCCACCTCGCCGAGACCGGCGTGCTGTACGAGCAGGACGGCCGGTGGACGACGGCGATGCCCGCCGACGTGATCGGGTTGCCCGAGGGCGTGCGCGAGGTCGTTGGGAGACGCTTGGGTCGGCTGAGCCCAGAGGCCAACGAGCTGCTTCGCGTCGCATCGGTGATCGGTCGCGAGTTCGACCTCGAAGTGCTGGCGCCTGCGTCGGGACTCTCCGACGAGGACGTGCTGCTCGCCCTGGCCGGTGCGGTGCAGGGTCGCCTCGTGGACGAGGTGTCGATCGACCGATGGCGCTTTTCCCATGCGCTGGTGCGCTCGACCCTGTACGACGAGCTCGGCACGAGCCGCCGCGTGCGGCTCCACCGCACGGTCGCGCAGATCGTCGAGGAGCGGCGTCCCGAGGACCTGTCTGCACTCGCCCGCCACTTCGGCGAAGCCGCGGTCGCCGGCACGACCGAGCAGGCCGTGCGGTACGCACTGTCGGCCGGCGATCGGTCGCGTGCCCAGCTCGCCAACGACGAGGCAGTGACCTTCTACGCATCGGCCCTCGACCTGCTCGAGGGCGGCGACGAACGGCGCGCCGCCGTGCTCGCTCGCCTCGGTGATGCGCAGCGCCGCGCCGGCGATCCGGCGTATCGCGAGACCCTGCTCTCCGCGGCCGACCTGGCGCACGCGTCAGGCGACAACGACACGGAGGTCGCGGCCGTGCTCGCGACGAGCCGAGGCTTCTTCAGCGCGGCGGGCCTCGTCGACGAGGGGCGCATCAAGGCGTTGCGCGCGGCGCTCGACTCGGTAGGCGAAGGTGACACGGTCGAGCGCGCGAGCCTGCTGGCGACGCTCGCCGCTGAGCTGCTCTTCGGCGACGCGCTCGACGAGCGGAAGCGGCTGATCCATGAGGCCGTGGCGATGGCTCGTCGAGTGGGCGACGACACGGTGCTCGTCCGCGCGCTGAACATGCTGACTGCGATGCAGGCCGACCTGTTCGACCTCGACGGCATGCTGGCGCTCGCTCGCGAGGCGCTCGAGGTCGCGGAGCGCATCGACGATCCGGCGCTCGCGACGATGGCCGCGTCGGGCCTGCACGTGCTCGCGTGCAGGGCCGGCCACCGCGTCGAAGCCGATGCCGCGCTCGGCCGCCAGATCGAGCACACCGAGCGGGCCCGCCAACCTCTGCTCGCCTTCGTGCTCGCGAACGCACTTGCCTTTCGTGCGATCGGTGAGGGTCGTCTCGACGACGGCGAGCGGCTTGCCGACGACATGGTGAAGGTCGGGTCCGAGTCGGGGCAGCCCGACACGCTGGTCTGGATGGCGGGGCACGTTGGCCTCCTTTGGGAGGAAGGGCGCAGGTCGGACGAGGCCGAGGCGCTCTACAGCGCCGCAGCGACGGTCATCCCCCCGGTCGGCGCGATGCTGGCCCACACGCTCGCCGAGATCGGTGAGATCGACCGCGCCCGGCGCGACCTATGCCGAGCTCACCGCAGATGGGTTCCCTGCGTTCTCCGAGGACTTGCTCTGGAGCTTCGGGATGACATCGCTCGCGGCGTCGGCGTGGTTCCTCGACGACGCGACCTACGCAGAGCCGCTGTTCACGAGGCTCATGCGGATGTCAGGACAGCTGGCGTGCTCGGGTGCGGGCTTCCATGGTGCCGTCGACCACTACCTCGCGCTTCTGGCAGCGCTGCAGCGCGACTACGAGCGTGCCGAGTCCCTCTTCGAGGCCGCCGAGCAGCTCGAGGCGTCGATGGATCACGCGCCGCGTCTGTGCAAGACGTGGATGGCGTGGGCCGACACGATCGCTCGTCGCACCCCCGACGACGTGTCCGAGCGCGTTCGCGCGCTCGAGCAGCTCGACCGGGCGATCGTGCTGGCTGCGGAGCGCGGGCTGGCGCGTACCCACGCGCGAGCGTGCGCACAGCGCGCCGCGCTCGCGAGCCGCGCGTGACGCGCGATCTGGCACGCGCTCGGGCTCGTCGCGCTCCTGACCGCTTGCAGTGTCACGTCATCGGCATCGGTGACGACGACCGTGCCGGTGGTCGTCTCGTCGTCGGAGCCACCGACGACATCGTCCCCTCCGGCGCGCCCTCGGGCACCGAGCGGCGACTCCGTCGAGACCCTGACCAATGACGGTGTGGAGCGGCGCTACCTGTTGCATGTGCCGACGGATCTGCCGGCCGAGGGTGCGGTTCCGCTCGTCGTCGTCCTGCACGGGGCGGGCGGTGACCCTGAGGAGATCGAAGCGGGAAGCGGCTGGAACGCGCTCGCGGACGAGCGCCGGATGGTCATCGCCTATCCGGAAGGCGACGGCGGCGACTGGAACGCCGGCGCGTGCTGCGGCGTCGCCGTCCGGGAAGCGCACGACGACGTCGGGTTCCTCGAGGCGCTGATCGACCACCTCGACGCCTTCGCGCAGATCGATCCCGCGCGCGTCGTGGTGGTCGGCCACTCGAACGGCGGGATGATGGCGTACCGGCTCGCGTGCGATCCCAATGCGAAGGTGCTCGGGGTCGCGTCGGTGTCCGGCACGAACATGGCCGGGTGCCAACCCTCCCATCCCCTGTCATTCATGGAGATCCACGGCACCGGCGATCGGGTCGTGCCCTACAAGGGCGGGTCGACGCCCGAGAGTGACGCGGCCGGGCTGCCACCGCTCACCCCGGTCGAGGTGTCGGTCACCTGGATGGCCGACGCACTCGGCTGTGAGGCCACGCCGAACGAGGCGACCGTGGCCAAGACGACGACGGAGACCTGGTCACGATGCCGTGACGGCTCGCGGGTGCAGTTCGTCACCCTGACGGGCGCGGGCCATTCGTGGCCGACTGGTCGGCCGTTCGACGCGACGTCGACCATCTCGGATTTCTTCTTCGGAGACGTAGGCTCGACGAGCACACCCGTGACCACCGAGTAGCACGAGGAGACGACCGAGATGGCGATCGCGATCGGCGAAGAGGCTCCCGACTTCACGCTCAAAGATCAAGACGGCAACGACGTCACGCTCTCGAGCTTCCGCGGCAAGCAGAACGTCGCCCTCGTCTTCTACCCGTTCACCTTCACCGGGATCTGCCAGGGCGAGCTGTGCCAGCTGCGCGACGACCTGTCGAAGTACGAGCGGGCCGGGGTGCAGGTGCTCGCATGCAGCTGCGACAGCCGGTTCTCCCAGAAGAAGTGGGCCGACGAGCAGGGTTACACGTTTCCCGTGCTCTCCGACAGCTGGCCGCACGGCAAGGTCGCGCAGACCTATGGCGTGTTCAACGAGATGGTGGGTGCCGCGAGCCGCGCTACGTTCATCATCGACAAGGACGGCAAGGTCGTCGACGAGTTCGAGTCAGAGAACCTCGGCACGCCGCGAGGGCAGGCCTCGTACGACGCGGCGCTCGCCAAGCTGTCGGCCTGATCAGAGCCGGCGCAGCACGGTCACGACCTTGCCGAAGATCGTGACGTCGTCGGGATCGAACGGCATCGGCGCGAGCCGCGCGTTCGAGGGCACCAGCACGATCTGGCCGTCTTTGCGGGTGTAGGTCTTCACGGTCGCTTCCTCACCAGGGATGCCGGCGACCACGATGTCGCCGTTGCGGGCGACGTGCTGGCGTCGCGCAACGACGAAGTCGCCACTCAAGATTCCGGCGTCGACCATCGAGTCGCCTCGCACCCGCAGCATGAAGAGGTCGCCGTCGCCGGTGAAGTCGGCCGGGAGGGGGAGCAGCTCCTCGACGTTCTCTTGCGCGAGCACATCGGTGCCCGCGGCGACGTCGCCGACGAGCGGCACATGGCGCGTCGGCCGGCGCTCGATCGCAGCATCGGACGACGAGTCCCACCGCACCTCGATGGCGCGGGGCTTCGTGGGATCGCGCCGGAGATATCCGAGCCGCTCGAGGGTGTTCAGGTGCGAGTGGACGGTCGACGGTGACGTGAGGCCGACTGCCTCGCCGATCTCACGGACCGACGGGGGATAGCCCCGATCGCGCATGTGCTGCTCGATCACCTGGAGGATCTCGCGCTGGCGGTCGGTGAGCACGATGTCGGTCATGCACCCATCGTACGGATGTTCGGCGCGGAGGGTCAAACACCCGTTCGACCTGCCGGAGCGCGCGCCGGCAGAGGTCACGGCGGGCGCAGTCACGGCGGTGGCCTAAGCAGAGCGTGTGAGCATCGTCGGGCGCGCCTACCTCGAGCGGGGCGAGCCGGTGGTCGTGCTCGCCCAGTGGCGCACGGGCGGGGCGATGCCCCAGGACGCCATCGACCTGGCCCGGAACCTTCTCGACGACGGCGCCGGCATGGCGATCGAAGGGGCCAGCCGGCGACCCATTCGCAACGTGCTCATCCGTCGACAGAGCGGCGAGCTCGTCGTGCGGCCGTTCAGAGGCCTGCGCAAGCCACGGGCGTCGGGCTGACCAGGGCGAACACGTGTTCTTGACAGCGAACAGACGTTCGTGCTGAACTGACGAACGCATGTTCGTGACCACCGCAGCCCCGCTCTACGTCGACACGCCGAGGCGCGACCTCACGCTCGTGTACTGGCGGCGCCGGTTCGTCGCCGTCGTGCTCCTCGCGGCCCTCGCCGTCGCGCTCGTTCTCGCCATGCGCGCTGGCATGGCGACCCTCGGGGGCGTCCCTGCCTCCGCCCCCGAGGGCAACATCACCGGCCCCCCGGCCCGCGTCGTCGTCGTGCAACCAGGCGACACTGTGTGGACTATCGCCCACGCGGTGCAGCCCGACGGCGACGTGCGGCCGTTGGTCGACGCGCTGCTCGCGGACCATCCGGCGCCGCTGCAGCCCGGCGATCGGTTGCTCGTGCCGATCGACGGCTGACCACTACCTTCGCGGTGGTGCGATGCCCCACCTGCTCGTCGCTCGATGACAAGGTGATCGACTCGCGCACCGCAGACGACGGATCGGCGATCCGGCGACGGCGAGAGTGCCTCGCGTGTGGCAGCCGGTTCACGACGTTCGAGCGACTCGAGGAAGCGCCGCTCGTCGTCATCAAGCGCTCGGGCGAGCGCGCGCCCTTCGAGCGGTCGAAGGTCGTCAGCGGAGTCCTGGCCGCGGCGAAGGGCCGTCCGGTGTCGCTCGACCAGCTCGAGGCTCTCGCAGGCGAGGTCGAGGAGGGCCTGCGCCTCGAAGGCGGAGGCGATGTCGCGAGCGAGCGCATCGGCCTGGCGGTCCTCGATCGACTGCGGGTGCTCGACGAGGTGACGTACGTGCGATTTGCCAGCGTCTACAAGGGGTTCGACGAGGCGGACGACTTCGCCCGTGAGCTCACCCTGTTGCGCAAGAGCACCGAACCGAAGCGCTCCTACCGCGACCCCGACGCCTGAGCCCGGTAGCGCAAGAACAGCGAGCCGTCCTCCTCGAGGACGTGCACGAGCGACATGCCGGTGAGCGCGGATCGGTCGCCGTGGGCGACCCGGGCTGAGTCGCCGCCCACAAGCGCGGGCGCGACCGTCAGGGCGAGCTCGTCGACCAAGCCGCGCTCGATGAGCTGGCCGTTGAGCGTGGGTCCGCCTTCGACCATCACGATCCCCACTCCCTCGCCGTGCAGCACGCGAAGCGCGGCAGTGAGGTCGACGTGCTCCTCGCCCGCGCGGATCACATCGACACCCGCCGGCACATCGCCCGCGCGCTCGGTCGTGACGATGAGCGCCTGCCCGCTGCGCACGAGGTCGGACTTCCAGTCGACGTCGAGCGCTCGCGTGACGATCGCGATGCGGAGGTCCGCGCGCTTGGGTGGGCCGTAGTGCTCTGCGCGCACCGTGCCCGCACCGACGAGCACGAGGTCGGCCTGGCCGCGGAGCGCAGCGAACACGGCGCGGTCGCCCGGCCCGCCGAGCCCGCCCGAGCGGCCGTCGACCGCGGTCGCGCCGTCCGCGCTCGCGATCATGCAGGCGTAGAGCCAGGGTCGCCCGTCGTGGGGCGCTCGGGTCGAGTCGTCGTAGGCATCCGCGATGTCCACGGGGTCACACGGGTCGGGATGGAGGCGGCGCATGGCGCACTGATCTTGGCAGCACGGTGACCGCGTGGGGCACGCTGGTGGCATGACCGCCGCGCCGACCCGCACCGCGTTCCGCACGTGCCCCTTCTGCGAGGCGACCTGCGGGCTCGAGATCACCTTGCGGGGCGACGAGATCGTGCGCATCCGCGGCGACCGAGACGACGTGTTCAGCCACGGGTTCATCTGTCCCAAGGGCTCGACGCTCAAGCAGCTGCACGAGGATCCCGACCGCCTCCGCCGTCCGCTGGTGAAGCGCGACGGCGCCCATGTCGAGGTCTCATGGGACGAAGCGTTCGGCGAGATCGAGCGGCGACTCGTGCCGATCATCGAGAGCTACGGGCGTGAGGCGATCGCGACCTACGGGGGGAACCCCGGCGCCCACAACCTCTCGTCGATGCTCTACGCCCGCACGCTCGCCCAGGGAATCGGCACGCGGATGCGGTTCTCGGCGGGCACGGTCGATCAGGTGCCGAAGCAGGTTGCGGCGGCCTACATGTTCGGCACGCCGGCGAGCGTGCCCGTCCCGGACATCGACCGCACCGACTTCCTCGTGATCATGGGTGCCAACCCGTACGCGTCGAATGGCAGCCTCTGCACCGCGCCCGACTTCCCCGGCAGGCTCGAGGCGCTGCGCGCCCGCGGCGGCAAAGTCGTCGTGGTCGATCCGCGTCGGACGAAGACCGCCGCCGAGGCCGATGAGTGGATCGCGGTCGTCCCCGGCACCGACGCACAGCTGCTGATGGCGATCGTGCACGCGCTCTTCGAAGAAGGCCTCGTCGCCGTCGGCGCGCGACGCGCAAGACCTCGTGGAGGGAGTCGACGAGCTGAGCTGCGCGGCCCGCGACTTCGCTCCCGAGCGAGTGGCAGTCACCTGTGGGGTCGATGCCGCGGTCATTCGCGGGCTCGCCCGAGAGCTCGCCACCGCGCCGAGCGCCGCCGTGTACGGCCGCGTCGGCACGTGCACGCAAGAGTTCGGCACGACCGCGTCGTGGCTCATCGATGCGGTGAACGTCCTCACCGGCAACCTCGACCGGCCCGGCGGGATCATGTGGACCACGCCTGCGACAGGCAGCCCGACGACGCGTGGTGTGCCGGCGAAAGGCCCCGGCTTCCGCATGGCTCGCGGACGGACCCGCGTGCGCGGGCTCGCGGAGGTGATGGGGGAGTACCCCGTCGCGGCGCTGGCGGAGGAGATCGATACCGAAGGGCCCGGGCAGATCCGCGCGCTCGTCACGACCTCGGGCAACCCCGTGCTGTCCACACCGAACAGTGATCGACTCGCGGCGGCGCTCGACTCGCTCGACTTCATGGTCAGCGTCGACATCTATCTGAACGAGACGTCGCGGCACGCGGACGTGATCCTGCCTCCCACATCGAACCTGTCGCGCTCGCACTACGACCTCCTGCTCTTGCAGTTCGCGATCCGCAACGTCGCGAACTACTCGCCGCCCGTCCTCGAGCCGGAGCCTGGCGGCCTCGACGAGTGGGAAATCATGGCGAAGCTCGCGCTGATCGCTCAGGGCCAGGGCGCAGGTGCCGACACCGACATCGCCGACGACGTCGCCATCAACGGTCTCGTCTCCCACGCCGCCGGCGACGCGACGAGCCCGCTCCACGGTCGCGACGTCGACGAGATCCTCGCGATGCTCGCGGCGCGACGCGGTCCCGAGCGCATCCTCGACTTCATGTTGCGATCGGGTCCGTACGGCGATTGGTTCGGCGGGCGCGACAGCTACGTCGATCACGAGGGCGCCGAGCAGCCGGCCCTGAGCCTCTCGTTCCTCGAAGCGAACCCGCACGGCGTCGATCTCGGCCCGCTGCAGCCCCGCCTGCCCGACGTGCTGCGCACACCGTCGGGGAAGGTCGAGCTCGCGCCCTCAGCGCTGCTGGCGGACGTGGATCGGCTGCGCGGGTCGCTCGACCGCGATCGAGAAGGCGACGTCGTGCTCATCGGCCGTCGCGACCTCCGGTCGAACAATTCGTGGATGCACAACCTCGACGTTCTCGTGAAGGGCAAGGAGCGCTGCACGCTGCTCGTGCATCCCATCGATGCCGAGGCGATGGGTCTCGTTCATGGCGCGCTCGCCCGGGTGACGTCGCGTGTCGGCAAGCTCGATGTGCCGGTCGAGGTGACTGACACGATCCGGCCGGGCGTCGTGTCGATGCCGCACGGGTGGGGTCACGATCTCGAGGGTGTCGCGCTCCGTGTCGCGTCGGCGCGGCCGGGGGTGAACTTCAACCTCTTGGCCGACGAGGAGCTGCTCGATGCAGTGTCGGGAACTGTGGTGCTGAACGGCATCCCCGTGACGGTCACTGCGGTGTAGCGAGGAGGATGTCGAGCAGCCGAGCTGCCGGCCAGACGCTCGTCGCGTCGGTGAAGTGCATCCCGTCCGGACGCAGCCACATCCCATCGATCTCATTCGGGCACGGCGCACCCCCGTGGCACACGATGTTGGCGAAGTCGATGAGCTGCACCTGATCCGCATGAGCGAACGCGAATTCCATGATCAGCTCGTTGAGGTGCTCGATGGTCGCGGGCTCGTCGTGGACGGTGCGACCGTCCTGCCGCTCCCCCCTGGGCGGCAAGGTGAGCATCACCAGGTGCGCGCCTCCGGCCGTGACTCGATCAAGGGTCGCGGTCATGCCTCGCACAAGGGCGGCGTCGCCCTCGGGGGTGTCGAAGTGCACAGCTCGGCCTGCAACGAGCCGATCGCTCGTCTCCCACGAGCTCAGCCAAAGGACCACGTCCGGTCGGAACTCGGCGATCAGCCGGTTCTGCACCTCGGGCACCGCGGTCACGCAGTCGTCCGACCAAGAAAAGGGGTTGCCGGCACTGTCGAGTGAGAACGCGTCCGTCGCACCACAACCCGGGATCGCGGCGCTGGCCACGGAGATGCCGCGCATCGATGCCTGGACCTCCAAACCCGGAGTGAGGCTCATCGCGACGGAGTCTCCGATGACGCCGATCACCTGGGGGGCGTGAGAGATGACCGTTGTGGCGGAGGATCGCTCTGGTGCAGTCGTCCGCTGCGGTGGTACCCGTCTCGATGCGAGGATCGTGATCGGGGCGCCGGCGACGGGGGTCGCGAAGGCGGGAGCGGGCGACGTCGCGGCCGTCGCCATCACCAAGAGGGCGGCGAGGCCGGCCGCGACAGCGGTGACGCTCGGGAGTGCGATGCGACCGCGGAGTGCGACGCCGCGCCTGATCGGCAGCTCCACGGCGAAGTACGAGAGCGTCGCGCAGGCAACGGTGACGGCCACGCGAGCGAGGTCGAGCCCGACGCCGTCGAGGTGGGTGCGATTCGGCGTGAGGACGAGCTGCACCGGCCAGTGCCACAGGTACAGGCCGTACGAGATGGTGCCTATCCACACCAGGGGGGCGAGGGAGAGAATCGCGCGCACCGGGCCGCGGGGTCGCACCGCGGCGGCGATGACGATCGCAACCGTGAGCGCGAACGCGAGGAACCCGCCGCGGTACATGAACAACCGGCCGTCCCCGATGGTGACGTACGCCGCGACGACAGCGAGGGCCGCGACCGGCCCTATGCCGCGGAGGACCCGTCCTCCGACTCCGGTGGAGTTCGCGGGCCACCGTTCGAGGACGAGCGCGAGCAACGCACCAACGAGGAGTGAGTGCACCCTTGTGTCCGTGCCGAAGTACGCCCGGCTCGGGTCGTCGCTTGCCATGTGCGCCATGAGCAACGCCGAGGCGACGACGCACGCCGTGGCGAGCACCGCGAGCGGCGCACGTCGCCCCCTGCCGAGCGCAAGGCACCCCACGACGATCAGCGGCCAGAGCAAGTAGAACTGCTCCTCGATCGCGAGCGACCACGTGTGCTCGAGCATCGACGGGGATGCGAAGAGGCTGAAGTACGAGCTGTGCTCGAAGATGAAGCGCCAGTTGGCGGAGTAGAAGAGCGCCGCCAGCCCGTCCCCGCGGAGCGCACTCCGCGACTCGGCCGGCATCCACCACTTGCCGTACGCGGCGACGGCCGCGAGAACGACGAACAGTGCGGGAAGCAGACGGCGAGCGCGGCGCGCCCAGAAGCTGCTGAGGTCGATGCGGCTCTCGCGGCGAAACTCCGCGAGGAGGAGGCTGGTGATCAGGAAGCCGGAGAGGACGAAGAACGTGTCGACGCCGAGGTAGCCGCCTCTGGCCCATCCGTACCCGAGGTGGTACGCGATGACAGACGCGACCGCCAGCGCACGAAGCCCGTCGAGCGCGGGCTGGTACGCCACCCCCCGTTCTGTTCCCCCCTGCACGCCCCTCCGTGGAACACGGTGCCCGCCTCAGGTGTTGACGTCCGCATGACGTCCATCCCCGTGCGCCGCCTCAATCATGCCGTGCTTTACGTTCGAGATGTCGAACGGTCGGTCGCGTTCTACCGCGATGTCCTCGGTCTCGAGCCCGTGCATGACGACTGGAAAGGGATGGGCGCCGCCTTCCTCCGCGCTCGGGGCTCCGAGAACGATCACGACCTCGGTCTGTTTGCGATCGGCGACGGCGCGCCGGGCCCGGTCCGCGGCGCCGTCGGCCTCTACCACCTGGCGTGGGAGGTCGATCGGATCGAGGACCTCGTGGATGCGCGAGAGACGCTGCTCCGCGCGGGGGCTCTCGTCGGCCAGAGCGACCACGGCGCCACGAAGTCGCTGTACGCGACGGATCCGGACGGCAACGAGTTCGAGGTGATGTGGGCCGTGCCCCGCGATCGGCTTGGCGAGGTCCAGGGCTCGCCGCCGGTGGCCGCGCTCGACCTCGATGCGGTCGTCGCCCAGTTCTCAGGTTGAGCAGGTCAGACCCTGTGGAAAGTCGGCACGAAATCCACCGTGAATTCACAGGGTTGTACCTCTTTTAGTCCACAGGACGCCCGTCTTAGGTTGACGCCCATCGAAGGCCGCAGCGCGAGAGCAAGGCGGATGGGTGGGGAGCTCGGAGAGCTGGCTCCGAGTGGCACCACGGGGGTGGGCAGGCTCGCTTCGTGAGTCTCCCGGGCGCACGAGAACCGTGCGTCCGCCTCCAGACCTGCCTCCTCGCGCTGCGGCCGGAATCTCCTGGCCAGGCCGGCTGCCGGGAAGAAAGCCCAGTCCACGAGGCGTTGACACCCATGTAACTACAGTGGTGTAATACCCCGCACATCTTGTGGCTACGGCGGTGGGGGCCGCCTCCGCACCACAACATCTTGTGTCGTGGGTTGGGTCAGGGAGTCGGTCGGTCTGACCCGCCCGTACCGTCGGAGCAGGAACGCAAGTACAGACGCAACACAGAAGCCACGCAGTACGTCTGGAACAGAGGGAGAGTCGATGTCGCTGGCGCCGGAGCAGACGGGGATCGGGATCCGCAGGCACTTCACCACTCCCGGGGTCGATCCCTATGACCAGGTCGACTGGGAGCGCCGAGACGCCCGCATCACCGACTATCGAGATGGCTCCGTCGCGTTCGAGCAGCGCAACGTCGAGGTGCCGGCCACTTGGTCGGTCAACGCAACGAACATCCTCAGCCAGAAGTACTTCCGCGGCACCCTCGGCACGGCCGAGCGCGAGACCTCGCTGAAGCAGGTCGCCGACCGGGTCGTCGACACGATCACGGCATGGGGCATCCAGGGCGGCTACTTCGTCGACGACAGCGAGGCCGAGACCTTCCGCGCCGAGTTGAAGCACCTCATCGTGAAGCAGAAGGCCGCGTTCAACTCGCCGGTGTGGTTCAACATCGGCGTGAAGGGCGTGCCGCAGCAGGCCTCAGCTTGTTTCATCCTCGCCGTCGACGACACGATGGACTCGATCCTCAACTGGTACGTCGAGGAAGGGAACATCTTCAAGGGCGGCTCCGGCTCGGGCATCAACCTCTCGAAGATCCGCTCGTCGAAGGAGATCCTGAAGGGCGGCGGCACGGCGTCCGGGCCGGTCAGCTTCATGCGCGGGGCCGATGCATCCGCGGGCACGATCAAGTCGGGTGGCAAGACGCGGCGCGCCGCGAAGATGGTCATCCTCAACGCCGACCACCCGGACGTGCAGGAGTTCATCTGGTGCAAGGCGGTCGAAGAGCGCAAGGCGCGCGTGCTGCGCGACTCGGGCTTCGACATGGACCTCGACGGCACCGACAGCCACTCGATCCAGTACCAGAACGCGAACAACTCCGTGCGGGTGACCGACGACTTCATGCGCGCCGTCGAGCAAGACCTCGACTGGAACCTCTGCGCGGTCACGACCGGCGAGGTGCTGAAGACGGTGCGGGCCCGCGACCTGTTCCGTGAGATCGCACGGGCCGCGTGGGAATGCGCCGATCCCGGCATGCAGTTCGACACGACGATCAACCGCTGGCACACCGCGGCGAACACCGGGCGCATCAACGGCAGCAACCCTTGCTTCACGGCCGACACTCGCGTGCACACCGACAAGGGCCTCATCCGGTTCGCCGAGCTCTTCGAGCGGGCGAACAAGGGCGAAGAGTTCGGGATCTACACGCACGACATCACGAACTCCGACGACCCCGTCGTCGCAGGTGCTCGTGACCGCGCCCGAGGCGTTCATGATCACGGGCCGCAACCCGATCGTGCGGCTTCGCTTCGACAACGGCATGGAGCTGCGGTGCACGCCAGGCCACAAGATCTTCACGACGAACCGGGGCTACGTCGAGGCGCAACACCTGACGGTCGACGATCAGGTACGCACGCTCGACCTCCCGACTCCCGCCGTAAATGCCGACTGGGCAGTGCCGGTCTCGTGTGATCCCTCGGCCTACCGCCAGACGGGCGATCACTCGGGCGAGCTGCGGCTGCCGTCGACGTGGAGCGAGGAGCTGGGTCACTACCTCGGATGGCTCATCGGCGACGGATCGACCGCTGGCACCACGACCGCGACGATCTACGGGTCGGCGGACGACCGCACCGAGATCCTCCCGGCCCACACCGAGCTGCTCACCTGGATCAACGGAGATCGTCCGATCAAGCTCTCCGAGCAGGCGAACGGAACTGCGCAGCTCCGCCTCGCGCGTCGTCAGTTCAAGCAGTGGCTCGAGGCACTCGGTGTCGCGTCGGTGACGGGCGAGCACAAGACGGTGCCGTGGTCGATCGAGCAGGCACCACCGGCGATCGCCGCGGCGTTCCTCCGCGGGCTGTTCGATGCCGACGGCACCGCGGTCGTGAACCCGGCCAAGGGCAGCTACGTCGGGCTCGGCTCGATCTCGGTCGAGCTTCTCCGGGGTGCGCAGCGACTGCTGACGACGTTCGGCATCTCGAGCCGCATGTACCAAGTCCACGGCGGCGGCACGTCGCTGCTCCCGGGCAGCGATCGCACGCTCACCGAGTACACGCGGCGTCCCAGCTACGACCTGCGCATCACCTCCGGCTCGATCGAGCGTTTCGCGGCTGAGATCGGGTTCGGGCTGAGCGCGAAGGCCGAGCGCCTCGCTGAGATCGTCTCGTCGCGAGCTGCGAGGCCCCTACGCCGTCGATACGTCGGCTCGCTTGGTCGACCGCACCGATGAGGGCATCGAGCTCACCTACAACCTCAGCGAGCCGCGGAACCACAGCTACGTGGCCGACGGCATCGTCGTCCGCAACTGCTCCGAATACATGCATCTCGACAACAGCGCGTGCAACCTCGCGAGCCTCAACCTCCTCACGTTCCTCGGCGCCGACGACGAGTTCGACGTCGAGGGCTACAAGGCCGCGATCGAGGTCGTGTTCACCGCGCAAGAGATCCTCGTCGGCAACGCCGACTACCCGACCGAGAAGATCGCGGAGACGTCCCGGCGCTTCCGCCAGCTCGGCCTCGGCTACGCGAACCTCGGCGCGCTCCTCATGGCGCTCGGCCTTCCGTACGACTCCGACACGGGCCGCGCCTGGGCCGGCGCGCTGACCGCTCTGATGACCGGTCACGCCTACGCGACGTCGGCTCGCACCGCGGCGCGGATGGGTCCGTTCGCGGGTTACACCGAGAACGCCGAGCACATGCTGCGCGTGCTGCGCATGCACCGCGCCGAGGCGGCGAAGATCGACGAGGAGCTCGTGCCTCCGTCGTTGCTCGGCGCCGCACAGCAGTCGTGGGACGAGAGCGTCGAGCTGGCCGAGCAGTACGGCGTGCGCAACTCGCAGGCGAGCGTCCTCGCGCCGACTGGCACGATCTCGTTCCTGATGGATTGCGACACGACCGGCATCGAGCCCGACCTCGGCCTCGTGAAGACGAAGAAGCTCGTCGGTGGCGGCACGATGTCGATCGTCAACCAGACGATCCCTCGTGCCCTCACGCGCCTCGGGTACACGCAGTTCCAGATCGACAGCATCGTCGCCTACATCGACGCCAACATGTCGATTGTCGGTGCGCCGCACGTCAAGGCCGAGCACCTTCCGGTGTTCGCGTGCTCGATGGGCGACAACGTCATCCACTACATGGGCCACGTGCGGATGATGGCCGCCGCGCAACCGTTCATCAGTGGGTCAATAAGCAAGACGATCAACATGCCTGAGTCGGCGACCGTCGACGAGGTCGAGCACATGCACATGGAGGCCTGGAAAGCGGGCCTGAAGGCCGTCGCGATCTACCGCGACAACTGCAAGGTCGGGCAGCCGCTGTCGACGACGAAGAAGGAAAGCGACGCGATCCTCGCGGGCTCGGCCGCGGCTGCGGAGGCGCCGACCACCGTCGTCGAGCGCGTCGTCGAGAAGATCATCCGCGAGCCTGTTCGCCAGAAGCTGCCGCGCACTCGGCATTCGAAGACGTTCGAGTTCCGCGTCGCGGACTGCAAGGGCTTCGTGACTGTCGGCGAGTACGACGACGGCCGTCCGGGTGAGATCTTCCTGCGGGTGTCGAAGCAGGGCTCCACGCTCGCCGGCATCATGGACGCCTTTGCCATCTCGATCAGCCACGGCCTGCAGTACGGCGTGCCCCTGCGGGCCTTCATCGAGGTGTTCACGAACATGCGGTTCGAGCCCGCGGGCATGACCGACGATCCCGACATCCGGTTCGCCAGCTCGCTGATGGACTACCTGTTCCGCCGGCTCGCGCTCGAGTACCTCACCTACGACGAGCGGGCCGAGCTCGGCATCATGTCGGTGGGTGAGCGCTTGCAGCCGACGCTGCCCGGCGTCGAGGAGACCGTCGTCGAGACGACCCAGGGCTACGACATGGTCTCTGACCCGAAGACGATCCCATCTGCGAACGAGCTGGCGACCCAGATCGAGCTGGGCCTCGCTCCCGAGGGTCCGACGACCGAGCCCATCCGGATCATCCCCTCGGCGCCGCCTCCCGCGGTCACGCCGCCGACCCGGGCGAGCGACGCCCCGATCTGCATGCAGTGCGGCGTCCAGATGAACCGAGCGGGCAGCTGCTACGCCTGCCCGAGCTGCGGCAGCACGAGCGGCTGCAGCTGATCTCACTCATGTGAGCAAGACGAGGCTCGAGGCGTTCAGCGATGGCGTGTTCGCGGTCGCCATCACCCTGCTCGCCCTCGACCTCGCCGTAGGTGGCCCGGGTCCCGATTCGCTCGCGCATCAGCTCGGCGACAGGTGGCCGTCGTACGTCGCCTACGTCGTGAGCTTCTTCATCGTCGGGATCACCTGGGTCAACCACCACAGCCTGTTCGGGGCGATCGCGCTCGTCGATCGCACGCTGCTCTTCCTCAACCTGCTGCTGCTCATGTTCATCGTCGCGATCCCGTTCGGCACAGCGACGCTCGCGGCGTACCTCACCGCAGGCGGCAGTGACTCACACCTCGCGGCCGCGATCTACGCAGCGATCCTCGAAGGCGCCGGGATCAGCTTCACGCTGATCTTCGCCTGGTCGGTCAGGGATCCACGGCGGCGACATCACCCGCTCCCTCCGGAGGCCGAGCGGATGGCGGTGCTCCGGTTCGGCCTCGGATCGATCCTCTACCTCGTCGCCGTTGCCATCGCGTTCGTCAGTCCCTGGGCGACGCTGGTGATCGTCGCGGTGATGGCGCTGTACTACCTGTTCGAGCAGACGGCCTCCTCGCCGGTCGGGGCATAGTGGCCTCGTGCCGCGATCCCGAGCTGCCGGTCGTCGATCCTTGGTTCGTCACCCGTCAGGTGAGTGACGGCGTCCGCCTGATCACCGAGCCGCATGTCCATCCGCTGCTGCGGTGCAACGTCTGGCATGTCCGCGGCCGCGACCGTGACCTGGTCATCGACACATCGCTCGGCCTGGTGCCGATCGCACACCTCGTCGAGCACGAGCTCGGGCACCCGCTGCTCGCGGTCGCGACGCATGTGCACTCAGATCACGTCGGAGGCATGTCCGAGTTCGCAGACCGAGCGATCCATCGCGCCGAGGCCGACGTGCTCGCAGCGGCGCAAGAGACCACGCTCGTGTCCGAGCACTACGGCGAGACGGTGCTCGGGCCGTACCGCGACGCCGGATACGACATCCCCGAGCTCCTCGTCGACGCGGTGCCGGCGGCGGGCATGGCCATGGTCGGCGAGATCGCGGGCGCGCCGGCGACGCGCATCCTCGAAGACGGCGATGTCGTCGACACCGGCGACCGCGCGTTCGAGGTGCTGCACCTTCCGGGTCACTCGCCCGGAAGCATCGGGCTGTGGGAGGCGAGCACGGGGATCCTGTTCTCGGGTGACGCGGTGTACGACGGCCCGTTGCTCGATCAGCTCGAAGGCTCGAACATCGACGACTACGTGAAGACGATGGAACGGCTGCGCGATCTTCCGGTCACCGCGGTGCACGGTGGACACGAGGCGAGCTTCGACCGCGACCGCCTCGTCGAGATCTGCGACGACTACCTCGGTCGTCACGCGAGATAGGCGAGAGCCCGCGGCGACGTTCGCCCCGACCTTGTCGACGCTGTCGAGGACGAGACGATCTCGCGACCACGCTTCTGTTTCGTCCCGCTGCCGGACGACGTCTGCCCACGTAGGTTCGGGGAACGGTTCGAGGCCCCGCTCGCGAGCGGCGAGCCTCGCCTGATGCAGGCTCTCGTCGCTGCACACCACTTCGACCGCGCGGAGGTCCGCGCCGGCGGCCTCTGCGGCGGAGCACCAGATCTGCCTGCCGACTTCGAGGTAGTTGGCGGCGTCCGCGATGACTGTCGTCCCGAGGCGCAGCTGGTGCTCGGCGATCGTGGCGCCGGCGGTGTACGCAGCGACGCCCGTCTCGAACGATCGCTCGAGGCCGGATCGGAGCATCGCCGCCTCGAGCTCGTCGACCGACACGACGACCGCATTCATCCGCACCGCGAGTGCGTCGGCGATGGCCGACTTGCCCACGCCCGGAAGGCCGCTCATGAGCACGAGCGTCGTCACGACGCGTCGAAGCCGAGGACGAGAGCCCGGCGGATCAGGGGATCAGCAGCACGCGCCCGAACGCGCGCCGGCTCTCGATGTACCGGTGGGCCTCCGCGGCATCGGCGAGCGGGAACGTGCGATCGATGACGACCTTGAGCTCGCCTGACGCACAGCGCCGGATCAGCGAGTGGATCATGCCGTGGCACCGGTCGTTGTTCACCACCATCTCGGCGCCCAGGAACACGCCGGTGAGCGAGCCGTTCTTCTGCATGAGCGGCCACACCTCGGGTGCGCGCTCGTCTCGGCCGGCGCGACCGACCCAGCTGACTCGACCTCGATACGCCAGCGATTCGATGCTGCCCTCCAACGTCTTGCCGCCGACGGGATCGACCACGAGGTCGACGCCCCGTCCATCGGTCAAGCGACGTACCTCGCTGGCCACGTCTGCCTGCGCGTAGTTGATGCCCTCGTCCATGCCGTACTCATGGAGGCGCTCGAGCCGGTCGTCGCTCGACGCGGTCGCGAGCACCGTCGCGCCTGCGGCCTTCGCGAGCTGGATCGCGGCGAGGCCCACGCCGCCGGCGCCCGCTTGCACCAGGACGGTCTCACCCTCCGTCAGGTGACCGAACTCGAACAGGCAGTCGTCCGCGGTGCCGAACTCGATGGGGATTCCCGCGGCCTCCTCGAGGGACAGCCCATCGGGCACCCTCCACGCCGCGCGGGTGGGCACACTGACCAGCTCAGCATGCGAGCCGTAGCCCATCGTGGCGACCACGGGATCACCGACCGCGAAGTCGCTCACTCCGTCGCCGACCTCGCGGACGACGCCGGAGGCCTGGTAGCCGACGACGTGGGGTGTGTTGGCGAGCACGCCGCCCTGACGGTGCAGCAGGTCACCTCCTTGGATGCCGACCGCGGCGACCTCGACCAGCAGTCCGCCGGGCCGCACGACCGGATCGTCGACGTCCTCGTACTTGAAGACCTCCGGCCCACCGATCTCGTAGAAGACAGCGGCCTTCATGACGTCGCTCCGTTCGCATCGGAGAGGTAGATCGATTGCTTCGGATGGGCGAAGAGCTCGCGCAGCAGCGGATCGAACTCCTCGAGCGCCATCGTCGGGTAGTCGGGGTCGAAGGCAGGCTGGTCGTAGTCCGCGCAGAACTCGGCGCACAGCTCGTAGTTCGGGTGCCCGATGAACTGGTCGCGCAGGTTGCGGTCGAGCCCGAGGTGATGGAAGAAGTAGTAGCCCTGGAAGACGCCGTGCTTCTCGACCATCCAGTGATAGCCCTCGCTCACGAACGGCTTCAAGATCGCGGCGCCGATGTCGGGGTGATTGAACGTCGCCAGCGTGTCGCCGATGTCATGGATCAGCGCGCACGCGATGTACTCGTCGTCTCGATCGTCTCGGTACGCGCGCGTCGCGGTTTGCAACGAGTGCGTGAGGCGGTCGACGTTGAAGCCGCCGTAGTCACCGTCGAGGAGACGAAGGTGGTCGATCACACGGTCGGGGAGCCCGGCGTAGAAGCCGAGCTGCGCTTCCGCGATCTTCTGCCAGTCGAGCTTCGTGCCCTCGGTCATCGCAGTGAACGTGGCTCTTTGTACGACGGTGTCACTCATGTCACGCAGTCTGCCCCGAGAAATGCGTGGACCGCCCGACAGGCGACGTGGCACTATGCACCGGTCCAAACACCGAGGAGGTGACCCGTTGCCCAACCTGACGAATGCAGTCGTGCAGATGATCGGCTCCGCAGGTCGCCTCGTCCTCGAGGCGCACTGACCGGATCTCGGCTCTGCCGACTGAAACCGGTTCGTATCTCGCTGGTCGGCTCTTCCCGTGCTGACTGGCCGTCGCCGTCGGGCCTGTAGCCGCTGATGGCCTCGGGAGCACAAGATCCACCTCGGGAAGGTGGATCCATGGTGGTCCCGTCGTCGTTGCGGTGAGGGAGGGTGTGGGTGAGCCTGACGGTGGCGCCGAACCGGAGCTCGCGCGCAGCGCGAGCGAAGACGCGGTCAGCCGTCCGGCACCGAGACCGTCTCGGTGTCGCGGCCTGACCGCAAGAGACGCCCGGGCCGCGCGTCGGTGAAGTCACCGCCGCGCACGATCTCGACGCCGTTCACGAGCACGTGCTCGATGCCTTCCGCCTCTCCGTAGAGCCGCGGCGCGCCGCCCGGCAGGTCCTCGCGTGTCACGACGGGGGCAGGGCCGATCGTCGACTCGTCGAACACCACGATGTCGGCGCACCAGCCTTCGCCCAGCCGACCGCGTCCCGTCAGCCCGTAGAGCCGAGCTTGCGCATTCGTCAGCAGCGAGACCGCTTCCTCGGTCGCGAGCAACCCTCGCTTGCGCACACCTTCGGCGAGCATCGTCGTGCAGTAGTTGAACGTCGCGAGGAAATCGAGATGTGCGCCCGCGTCTGACGCGCCGACGATCGCCCGTGGATCTCGCCAGACCTCGACCCGCCGCTTCCAGCTCTCGTCGTCGGAGCCGCGGTCGGGCGGAGTGAAGATCGTGCGCAGGTTGTCGGCGACGGTGATGTCGCACACGACGTCCCACGGCTCCTTGCCCTCGGTCGCCGCGATCTCACCGACCTCACGACCGACGTAGTGCTCGAGGCCGGGGGTGAACACCTCGGAGACACTGAACACCTGCCAGTACGCGATGCCGCGAGACGGGCCCTCGGTCTGTTGCGCCATCTCGTTCAGCTCTCGCCGACGAGCAGGATCCGCGAGCAGCGCGAGCTTCTCGTCGTGCGGCAGCGCCATCGGCTTGGCCCAGCCGTTCAGCACGTCGAGCAAGAAGCCGGTGCGAAACGAGATGCGGGTGCGGATTGAGTCGGGGATCGTCAGCGCGAGCACCCGAGCGCCGCGCTCGGCCGCGTAGTCGCTCGCGGCGAGCTTGTTCGCCGTGATCTCACCGCTCCGTGAATTCACCTGCAGCACGTTCCAATTGAGCGGCCGGTTCGCGGCCAGCGACATGCGCGTCATCAGGTCCATGTCGTGCTCTTCGAACAGCCCGATCGTGGGGATGAACTCGAGCGTCGTGCCCGGGTGCGCCGACACCACTTTGCAGAGCGACAGAAGCTCGTCCATCGACGCGTGACGAGACGGCACCGCCTCGCCCTCGTCGTCGTTGTGGGTCGTCGCCCACGATGAAGAGAAGCCCATGCCACCCGCGGCAAGCCCTTCCGCAAGGAGGCGTTCCATCTCGTACTGCTCGCCGGGCGACGCGTGACGTCGCGTCGCGTTGTCGCCCATCACGACGCGACGGATCGCGGAGTGCCCGACGAGGAAGCCGGCGTTGACCGCGAGGCGGTTGTCGAGCCGGTCGAGGTACTCGGCAGTCGTGGTCCAGTCCCACGGCACGCCCTCGGCGAGCGACTCGAGTGGCATGCCCTCGACGCGCGCCAGCATCCGCATGAGGTAGTCGCCATGCTCGGGGCCAAGGGGCGCGATGGAGAACCCGCAGTTGCCACCGATCACGGTGGTGACCCCGTGAAGCGGCGACGGAGAGAGCGTCGTATCCCAGAACGCCTGTGCGTCGTAGTGCGTGTGGATGTCGACGAAGCCCGGCGCGACCGCCAGGCCCGATGCATCGATCGTCTGCGTCGCCTCCTCGGTCACGTCGCCGATCGAGACGACCTTCCCGTCGCGGATGCCGACGTCGGCGCGGCGCCTCGGCCGCCCCGTGCCGTCGATGACATCGCCACCTCGGATCACGCAGTCGAGCATCCGCGGACGTTACGCCCGGCGGTGCGCCTCCGCTATGGGGCGGCGACTGTCGCGACGAGCAGCCGCTGAGCGCCGCCGAACTGCACGTCGCTGCGTCCCTGGAAGTAAGTCGAGCGTGCCTCCTCGGGTCCGAAGTGCACGATGTCCTCCGGGAGCCGTGCCCGCACGCAGACCCAGCGACTGAACGCAAGCAGGTCCTCGCGAGCCAGCTCGCGCACCAGCTGCGCACGGAGCGCAGGAGCCTGCTCACCGGCCAAACCAAGCGCGAGGAAGTCGTCGAGCACCCACGGGGGCGGCTCTTCACGGTGAAGGGCGCGCGCAACCGCCGTCAACCTCGCGGTCCCGCTGGGGCCCCGCATCTATACGGGCGTCCAGGCGCAGGGCATGCGCTTGATGCCGTGGATGAAGGCCGACTCGAGGATCGCCGGCGGCCCGGTCACCTGGAGGTCGGGCAACCGGTGCAGGAGCTCGTCGAACATCACGGTCATCTCGCGGCGAGCCAGGTTGGCGCCGAGGCAGTAGTGCGGGCCGCCCGCGCCGAACCCCATCTGGTCCTTGAGGTTCGGACGTGTGATGTCGAACTCGAACGGATCGGGGAAGACCGTCTCGTCGCGGTTGCCCGACGTGTACCAGAGCACGACCTTCTCGCCCTCGGCGATCTTCACGCCGCTGAGCTCGGTGTCGCGCGTCGCCGTTCGCCGGAAGTGGATCACGGGCGTCGCGTAGCGCACGATCTCCTCGACGGCGCCGGGAGCGCGGCCGCTGAAGTCCTCGAGCCAGAGCGCGCGCTGGTCGGGATGGTCGGTCAACAGCTTCATGCCGTGGCTGATGGAGTTGCGCGTCGTCTCGTTGCCCGCAGCGACGAGCAGGATGAAGAACGATCCGAGCTCTTGCGTCGTCAGGTGCTCACCGTCGACCTCGGCGTGCATCAGCGCGGTGGTGAGGTCGTCCTTGGGATCAGCGAGGCGTTGCTCGCCGAGGCCGATCGCCATCTGATACAGCGACATCGCGGCCGCCATCAGCTGACCCATGTCAGTCACGTACTCGGGGTCACCGATGCCGAGGATGGTGTTCGTCGCCTCGAACACGGTGTTCCACTGATCGCGCTCGATGCCCATCATCTCGCAGATGATCTGCAGTGGAAGGGGAGAGGCGAACAGCTGCACGAAGTCGCCCTCGCCCTTCTCGGAGTGCTCGTCGACGATCGCCTTGGCCTTGCGACGCACGTCTTCGTCGATGGTCGCCACGACCTTCGGCGTGAACGCCTTCTGCACGATCATCCGCAAGCGTGTGTGCTTCGGCGCGTCCATGCTGATCATCGAGCCGAAGAACTCGGCGATCTCGATCGGCATGTCACCGATGTTCGATCCGCGACCGGACTGGAACAGCACTGGGTTGCGGCTCGCGGCCCAGATGTCGGCGTGACGTGTGAGCGCCCAGTATCCAGGGCCGGGCGGGATCGGTGGCTCGTACTCGGGCTCGGGCTGGAACGAGATCGGGCTCTCGGCCCGCAGCTTCGCGAACACCGCGTCCCGCACCTGGTCGGGCTGCTGCCACAGCTCAGGGTCCGACAGCTTGATCTCGTCGACGGGCCGGTCGCTCAGGAGCGTCATGCCAGAAGTGTGCCAGCCCTCAGCAGCGCGGCTTCAACCTGTCTCGATGATTTGGAAGCCTTCTGCCAACCGTCCCGCGGGAAGCCCGCCGGCCTCGGCCTGCGCGGCGCCCCAGCCGCGCAGGAAGTCGGCGAGGTTCTCCATGTGGGAGGTCTGGCTGACGTGGGCGCGGAGCGCATCGACCTTGCGGTCGAACGTGTCGGTGATGTCGATCCAGGTGTTGTGCGTCGAGCCGACCATCATCCAGACCTCGGGCACCGACCAGGGTTCGAGGCCCTCGTCGAGCAGCTCAGGAAACGAGAACGGGTTGCGCGCGTCGGGGTACACCGCGCACAGCGTCGCTTCACCGGCCGCCAGATGGTCGGGATGGCTCGCGTAGATGCGCTGGAAGTTGCGTTCCGGGGACTGCGTGAGCACGCGGGTCGGCTGCACGATCCGGATCACGCGAGAGATGTCACGGCGGAGCTCGAGCGTGGGCTGCAGCCGCCCGTCGGGATGGCCGAGGAAGTGCAGCTCGGTGACCCCGAGCACCTTCGCAGCCGCGGTCTGCTCCTCGCGGCGGAGCGCCGCCATGTCGGCTCTCGACACCGACCGATCTGAGCCGCCCGCCTGGCCGTCGGTCACGATGCAGTAGACGACATCGAGGCCCTCGTCGACCCACGTGGCCACCGTGCCGGCCGCGCCGAAGTCGACATCGTCGGGGTGGGCCATGACCACGAGCACTCGATCGGGCATCGGGACGAACCTATCGGGGAGGATGCGCCGACCCACCCCCGGTCCGGTGCCAGGCTGTCGCCCGTGCGTCGACTGCTCGCCCTCATCGCCGTCACCCTGGTCTTGCTCCTGTCGGGCAGCGGGCGAGCGACGGCGCAATCAGCCGAGCGCATCACCGACTACCGAACGACGATTGCGATCCAGGACGACGGGCACCTCGAGATCACCGAGGTCATCGCGTACGACTTCGGGTCGAACGAGAAGCACGGCATCTTCCGCGACATCCCGACCCGCTTCAGGTTCGACGCGAAGCACGATCGCGTCTACCCGCTCACCGTCCGTTCGGTCACCGTGGACCCGGCGAGCACGCCGACCGACACGAAGGTCTCAGAGGTCGGCAACCTCACTCGCATCCGCATCGGCGACCCGAACATCACCGTCACCGGGCAGCACACCTACGTCATCACCTACTCGGTCGAGGGAGCGCTCAACCACTTCCAGGACCACGACGAGCTCTTCTGGAACGGGATCGGCACCGAGTGGGACGTGCCCATCGAGCACGGCGAGACGATCGTCACCGCACCGGCAGGCATCACGCAGGTCACGTGCTTCTCGGGTCCTCAGGGCTCGTCGTTGCCGTGCACCTCGTCGAACGTCGACGGCAGCACCGCGCGATTCACCCAGGACGGTCTCGGGCCGTTCGAGGGGCTCACCGTCGTCGCGGCGATCCCCGTCGGGGTCGTGCCTACTCCGACGCCGGTCCTCGAGGAGCGCCTGACGTTCGCGACCGCGTTCGATCCTGCTCCAGCCAAGATCGCCGTGGGTGCGGGCGTCCTGATGGTGGGCATCGTCGGGCTGATCGCGTTGCTCCGCCGCGGGCGAGACCGTCGCTTCGTCGGCTCGCCGACAGACCAGGCCTTCGGCAACGTGACCGGTGCCGAAGAGCCGGTGCCCTTGCGGGGACGCACAGAGGGTCCCGTCGAGTTCGAGCCGCCTGATGGCATCAGACCCGGACAGCTCGGCACGCTCATCGACGAGCAGGCCAACCTGCTCGACGTCACCGCCACGATCATCGACCTCGCCGTGCGCGGCTTCATCCTCATCCAGGAGGTCCCGGGCGAGGGCCACAAGCACAAGCCCGACTACCGCCTCACCGACCTCGGCAAGAGCCGCGCCGAGCTGCGTCCCTACGAGGTCATGCTGATGGACTCGCTCTTCGAGACCGGTTCGGTCGTCGAGCTCTCAGACCTCAAGTACAAGTTCTCGGCGAAGCTCACGAAGCTTCGCAACGCGCTCTACGACGACGCGATCGACGAGGGTTGGTTCTCGCGACGCCCCGATCACGTACGGCTGCTGTGGCGCGGTGTGGGCATCGCGGTGCTCGTCGCCGGCATCGGCATCCTCATCGTCGCGATCAAGAACCGGTGGGGCCTCGCCGCAGTCTCGATCCCCGTCATCGGCCTGCTGTTGATGCTCTTCGCGGGCAAGATGCCGCGCCGCACGCCGAAGGGCACCGCGATGTACAGCCGCATCGAGGGCTTCCAGCAGATCTTCGACATGGGCCAAGGCGTGCGCGAGCAGTTCGCCGAGCGGCAGAACATCTTCTCCGAGTACCTGCCCTTTGCGATCGTCTACGGATGCACGAAGAAGTGGGCCAAGGCGTTCGAGGGGCTCGACGCACAGGTCACCCAGTCCACGAGCTCGTGGTACATGTCCGGGCACCCGTTCACCGCACTCGCGTTCGCCGACTCGATCGAGGACTTCTCGACGACCGCAACCGGCACGCTGTACGCGAGCACACCCTCGTCGTCGGGCGGCAGTGGGTTCAGCGGCGGCTTCTCCGGTGGCGGTGGAGGGGGTGGCGGAGGCGGCAGCTGGTAGCGCGAGCGGCCGCTCGCTGCACCGGCCGCTAGACGTTCGTGTCTTCGCGCTGCGTCAGCTCGGCGAGCTCGCGGTCGAGGTCGTGGGCTTCGATCGAGACCCGAGGCACGATGCGGTCGAGCCACTTCGGGAACCACCAGTTGCGGTCGCCGAGCAGCTCCATCGTCGCCGGCACGAGCACCATGCGCACGAGGGTCGCATCGATGAACACGGCCGCGGCGAGACCGAGGCCGATGAGCTTGATCTGGCGCTGATCGCCGAAGACGAAGCTGCCGAAGACACAGATCATGATCGCGGCCGCTGCCGTGATGACGCGAGCGGTCGACGCGAGCCCGTCGGCGACGGCCTGGCCGTTGTCACCCGTGCGGTCGTACTCCTCCTTGATGCGGGAGAGGAGGAACACCTCGTAGTCCATCGAGAGGCCGAACACGATCGCGAAGAGCATCATCGGCGCCCACGCCTCGATCGGCCCGGGCTTGCCGACGCCGAACACGTCGCTCAGCCATCCCCACTGGAACACCGCGACGATCACGCCGTAGGCAGCGGCGATCGACAGCAGGTTCATGATCACGGCCTTGAGCGGCACGACGATCGACCGGAAGACGACGAGCAGGAGCAGGAACGACAGGCCGAGCACCGCTCCGATGAAGAGCGGGAGCCTTGACGAGAGCACGTCCGCGAAGTCCTGCGATGCGGCGGTGAAGCCTCCGACGTACACCGTCATGTCGGTGCCCTTGGTCGCCGCGGGGACGACATCGGAGCGCAGGTGGTGGATCAGCCGCGTCGTCGCTTCGTCTTGGGGCGCCGACGTCGGGAACACCTGGATCACGGCGGTGTCGCCGGCGGGGTTGGGGATCGCGGGGCTCACGAACGCCACGCCGGGCACCCGGGTGAGCGCGTCGTGGAGGCGGGCGACGTCGGCGCGCGTGCTGGTGCCGCCTTGCTGGTCGGCCACCACGAGCAGCGGACCGTTGAAGCCCGGGCCGAAGCCCTGGGCGAGCAAGTCGTACGCCCGGCGCGTGGTGTCAGTGGTGGGCTGGTTGCCCGCATCGGCCATGCCGAGGCGCAGCGAGAAGAACGGAGCGGCCAGCAGGACGAGGATGAGGAGGCCTCCCGCGAACGGAGGCCACGGGCGGCGCTGCACGGTGCGGGCCCAGCGATGCCACAGCGACTCCTTTTGGGCGGCCGCGGCAGCCCGCTTCTTGCGGTGCGGGAGGCCGAAGCGATCGATGTTGAGCCCGACGAAGCCGAGGAGCGCGGGGAGCAGCGTGATCGAGCCCAACATCACGAGGAGCACCGCGGCGCTGCAGCCGACGGCCAGGCCGCGGACGAAGGGCACGCCCATGAGGAACATCCCGAGGAGCGAGATGACGACTGTGAGGCCGGCGAACACGACCGCGCGTCCCGCCGTGTTGATCGATCGGAGGACCGCGACGTCGGGTCGCGCGCCATCCTTCAAGAACTCGCGGTAGCGTGTGACGATGAAGAGCGCGTAGTCGATGCCGACGCCGATCGCGATCATCGCAGCGACCTGCGTCGTGAAGTCGGGGACGGGCATCACGTTCGCGAGGAGCTCGACGACGGCGATGCCGATGGCGATGCCGAAGAGCGCGGTGACGATGGGCAGGCCCATCGCGAGCACCGAGCCGAACGCCACGAGAAGGATGAAGACGGCAGCGAGCAGACCGAACGCCTCGGTGGCGGGCGGCTTCACGCCGTCGGAGAAGATGTCACCGCCGAGCTCGACGGTGAGCCCGGGCACGTTCACCTCGGCCCTGACGGCCCTCACGCCATCCGAGACCGGACCCCACTGGTTGAAGTTGAGATCGACGGTGTTCACCTGCGCGTAGGCGATCGTGCCGTCCTTCGAGATCTGGTTCTGGCCCTCGTTGGAGTACGGGCTCACGACGCCAGTCACGTCTGGCACCTGCGCGACCTTCGCGAACATCGCCTCCATCGCGGCCTGGACCTGAGGGTCGGTCACCCCTTGCTCGGCCTTGAACACGATCGTGCCGCCGTCACCCGCGCGGCAGGGAAGCGCGACTCGAGCAGGTCGAACGCGCGCCGGCTCTCGGTGTTCGGGAGCTTGCCGCCGGTCGCGAAGTCACCCGCGAACGTGCGACCGACACTGACCGCAGCGACAAGGGTGACGATCCACGCGATCAGGACGACCCAACGGTGGCGGTAAGAGGTGCGAGCGATCCGCTCCAGCATTTTGGGACCCTATCCCCGGCACCTCCAAGACCGACCCGCGGGGGGTGCGATCTTGGTCACGCGGCTCTGACCCGCCGGTTTTCGTGTCGATTCGCCGGCTCCTACGCCGGCGAATCGACAAAAGAACCAGCGCTAGGTGGTGCAGACCGCGGCGAGGCTGCTGAGGGCGGTGCCGCGGCGCGGCTCTCGCACGACGTTCTTGTCGAGGCCGTTCGTGCAGTAGCCGAACGACAGCCCGGTCGCGGGATCGGCCCACGCGAGCTGGCCGCCTGCGCCGTTGTGCCCGAACGTGCCCGGCGAGACCGTGCGGCCCATGCCTCGGATGTGCGAGCGGCCGTCGTCGCCGGCGAGGATCAGGCCAAGGCTGCGGTTCGCGGGCGTGTTCGTCAGCGGATCGGGCAGCCGGTTGCGCACGTTGGTCGTCACGTCCGCGAGGACGTCGGGCTTCCACACGCCTCCGGGGTTGTGCAGCAGGGCTTGGTAGAAGAGCGCGAGGTCGGCGGCGCGCATGAGACCACCACCGCCCGGCACTCCGAGCGCCTTCACCTTGGGGTTGTTGAAACCCAGCAGCGCGTCTTCGGTCACCTCGGTCACGGGCAGCTCGCTGATGCCGAAGGTCGCCTTGATCTCGTCAGCCGTGGCGAGCTCGCCGACCGGCTCGAGCATGGCGACGTCGCCTTGCTTGTCCTCGGCGATGCCGAGCACACGCGGCAAGCCGATCGGGCCGGTGACCCTCCGCTCGAGCTCGTCGCAGAAGTCGCTGCCGGTCACGCGGTCGATGATCTCGGCGAGCACCCAGTGCGCGGACGTCGCGTGGTACTCGTAGCGTGTGCCGGGCTCCCAATTGAGCCGCCACTCGCCGAAGCGCTTCACGCGACCCTCGCGCGTCCACCAGTCCGGGGCGCCGAGTGGCGCGTGGGGGAAGCCCGCCGTGTGGAGCATCACCTGCTCGACGGTGATGACGTCCTTGCCGTTCGGGGCGAACTCTGGGATGTACTCGATGACGAGCTTGGACGGGTCGACGAGTCCCTCGCCGATCAGCGTCCAGACCGTCGAGGCGACGAACGCCTTCGTGGCCGAGAACGCCGGGTACCTCGTGTCGAGGTCCGCGTCGCCGTAGGCCTCGAACGCGACCAGCTCGCCCTGGTACGCGAGCGCCACTTGTGTGGACGGCAGCAGCCCTTCGTCCACCTCACGCCGGGCGCGGGCCAGCAGTGCATCAACCTTGCTCTGATCGATCCCCATGCGCTCGGAAGATACTCTCCGGCCGTGATCGACGACTTGGGGTGGATCGACGCTGTCGGGCAGGCCGAGCTGGTGCGCTCGAAGGAGGTGTCGCCCCTCGAGCTGGTGGACGCCGCGATCGCTCGCATCGAGCGCCTCGACCCCTACCTGAACGCGGTGATCCACCGGATGTACGACAAGGCCCGTGCCGCTGCGGAGTCGGGCGCCCTGCCCGACGGCCCGTTTCGGGGCGTCCCGTTCCTGATGAAGGACGCCGTCGCGCACACGGCGGGTGATCCCTTCCACTGCGGCATGGCATTCCTCAAGGCGAGAGAGCACACCGAGGAGGTCGACAGCTACTTCGCCGCGAAGCTGCGGGCGGCGGGCTTCCTCTTCGTCGGGAAGACGAACCTCCCTGAGCTCGCCGCGTCCTTCCTCACCGAGCCGGTCGCGTACGGCCCGACGCACAATCCGTGGGACCTGGCTCGGTCCACCGGCGGCTCGAGCGGCGGCTCCGCGGCTGCGGTCGCCTCCGGCATGGTCCCCGCCGCGCACGCGAACGACATGGGCGGCTCGATCCGGGTGCCCGCGAGCGCCTGTGGCCTCGTCGGGCTGAAGCCGAGCCGCGCCCGCACGTCGCTTGGCCCGACGTTCGGCGAGTACTGGGCGATGCTCACCCACGAGCACGTCGTGACGCGGACCGTGCGCGACTGCGCCGCAATCCTCGATTGCACTGCCGGCGCGATGCCCGGTGATCCCTACACGGCGCCGCCGCCGAGCCGACCGTTCGCCGACGAGATCGGTGCCGATCCCGGCCGCTTGCGCATCGGGTGGCGTACGGCGATGCCGGGCGGCGACGCGCCCGACCCCGAGTGCGTCAACGCGGTCGAGCGCACGGTGGCCGCGCTCGAGTCGTTGGGACACGACGTAGAGGTCGCGCCGTTCCCCGAGCTCGACGCCCTTCCCCCCGCCGCGGCCGGCATCTTCGGCACGGTCGTGGCACGTGACCTGGATCGGTGGGGCGAGCGCTACGGCGTCGCGATCACCGAGGCCGATGTCGAGCCGACCACATGGTTCCTCGCGACGATCGGTCGTTCGCTCGGATCACCGGACTTCATCGCGCTCGTCGAGCTCGCGCAGCGATGGTCCCGACAGGCCGCGAGCTGGTGGGCGGAGGGAAACGACATCCTCCTCACTCCGACGCTGCCGATGTTGCCGCCCGAGCTCGGCTCGGGGCTCGCGATCGACCTCGGTCCGTTCACGATGCCGTGGAACTTCGCGGGTCAGCCTGCGGTCTCACTGCCGCTGCACGTGAGCGAGGCCGGCCTTCCCGTCGGTGTGCAGCTCGTCGGGGCCTACGGCCGCGAGGACCTGCTCCTTCGCGTGGCGGCGCAGCTCGAGCAGGCGATGCCGTGGGCTGATCGGCGGCCCGCGATCAGCGCCTGACCGAGACCGTCGGCGCGGCTCAACCGGCGGGCAGCTCGGCCGCTTGCGCCGCCGCGACGAGCGTCGTCGTCTTCGACGCGCGTGCCGACCGCAGGCCGAGCGCGTACCAACCCCACACGCCGGCGAACAGCGTCGCGATGCCGCCGACCACCATCCCCCAGCGGGGGCCGATGTTCTGCCCGATCCAACCGATGATCGGGCCGCCGATCGGGGTGGTGCCTATGAAGGCCACCGCCCACAAGGCCATCACCCTCCCTTGGAACGCTGGGTCCGCCCGCAACTGCATGGTGGAGTTGGCGCGAGCAAGGAAGGTCACGCTGCCCGCACCGACGCCGACGAGCAGGACGATCATCAGCGGGAGGCTCGGCATTGCCGCTGCCGCGATGATCAGGGCGCCGAAGACGAGCGTGGCCTTGACGAGAGGGCCGTCGCCCGTACGTTGTCGTGACGCGGTGAAGAGCCCGCCTATCACTGCGCCGACGCCCATCGCTCCGGTCATGATCCCGTAGGTCGCAGCGTCGCCGCCGAACGTGTACTTCGCGACCAGCGGCAAGATCACCTGGAACTCATACGCGAGCGTTCCCACGACCGCCATCATGATGAGCGGGATGCGCAACCTCGGCGTGGACCACACATAGCGGAAGCCGTCTCGGAGCTGGCCCTTCGCCCGGGCCTGCGCCGGCAGTGCGCTCAGCTCGCTCTTGTTCATCATCAGGAGAGCGATGATCACGGCGATGTACGACGCGGCGTTCAGGAAGAAGCACGGCGCGATGCCGATGACGGCGATGATCAGGCCGGCGAGCGCGGGGCCGATGACCCTCGCCATGTTGATGTTGACGGTGTTGAGCGTGACGGCATTCGGCAGGTGCTCGCGGCCGACCATCTCGAGCACGAACGTCTGGCGAGCGGGGTTGTCGAGCGCGGTCACGCAGCCGAAGCAGAACGCGACCGTGTAGACCATCCACAACGTCACCACATCGGTCGCAGTGAGGATGCCGAGGAGGAGCGCCAGCACGCCGAACGAGACCTGGGTGCACAGCAGCAAGCGGCGTTTCGGCATGCGGTCGGCGATCACGCCACCGAAGGCGCCGAAGAGCAAGACCGGCAAGAACTGCAGAGCCACTACGAAGCCGAGGGCGGTGCCGCTGCCGGTGATCTTCAGGACCAGCCAGGCCTGCGCAACTGTCTGCATCCACGTGCCGCACAGGGAGATCGACTGGCCGATCAGGTAGATGCGGAAGTTGCGACTCGAGTGAACGGCTCCGAACGTCGAGTTGAACTTGAGGCGAAATCGGCTGCGCATCTCTGGTTAGACAGTCTAACGACTGTTCGTCGCCGTGGCGCCCCCCTTGTGGAGGTGCCAGGCGACGCCTCCCAGGGCGAGCGTGAGCGACCGCAGCGGCGGCGAACAGGAAGCCCGGCCCCGCGCTCTCGTACACCGGCGCGGCGAGCAACGCGACGACGCCCGCTCCTGCCTGGCCGGCGGCGCCGGCGAGGCCTTGGCCCGCTGCGAGGCGCTGTGGCGGGCACGCCATCGCCATCGCCGCCTGGGACGCGGGCACAGCGACTGCTTGGACGACTGCCTCGACGAACGCGATCGAGACGATCACGATCGGGATCGTGATCACGCCGTAGAGCGCGATCAGCGGGGCGACGAGCACGAGGCAGACGAACGCCGCGTGAAACGGGCCTGTGCGGTCAGCAAGGCGGCCGCCCCGTGACGCCAGCGCGATGAACGGCACGCCGTACATCGTCAGCGTGATCCCGATGAAGAGCGTGCTAGCTCCGCGGTCTTGCAGGTAACGCGACCAGAGCGAGTCGTAGATCCCGACCGGGAGGATGAGTGCGAGTGCGAGGAGCGTCGCGACGACCACTTCGCGGTAGCGCAGCAGGTCGAGCGCGATCCCGCTCGAGGTCGCGTCGTTCGCCGCGCCCGCGGGCCCATCGACATCGGTTGGGAAGGGCCGCCGCGCGACGGCGGCGAGCACGATCGCCACGACCACCGCGAGCACCCAGAAGGGCGCATCGAGGTTGAACGCGCTCGCGAACGTGGCGCCGATGACGGGGCCCGTGATGAACCCGCCCAGCTCGGTGCTGGCGAGGCGTCCGAGGTTTCGCCCGACGTTGTCCGCATCGAGGCGGGCGACGATCGAGCGCGTCGCCGGCGCGAAGCACCCGAAGGCCAAGCCCGACAGCGCCCGCGCGAAGGTGAACTGCCACAGCTCGTTCGAGAGCGCGAAGAGCACCATCGACACGACGCTGAGCCCGAGGCCACTGACCATGAGGAGCTTCGCTCGGCCGCGGTCGGCTTGGCCCGACAGCACGAGCATTCCGATCAGCGAGGCGATGAACGAGACGCCTGAGATGATGCCGAGGCCGTACGTGGGCAACCCGTGCTCGTCTTGCAGGTCGGCGAGAAGTGGGAACACGACCCCGTTGCCCGCGGCGATGACGAAGGTGGCGACGTAGACGGAAGCCAGGCTCTGACCCCGCCCGCGCGGGCGCGCGCGGTGGCGCGCGAGTCGACCCTGGCCATCTGCTCACGCTAGTGGCGTGTGCAACGATCGCCCCATGGTTTCGCCCTTCCGCATCGACGTACCTGATGCCGTCCTCGACGACCTGCGAGACCGGCTTTCGCGCACGCGATGGCCCGCGCAGCTCGACGACGCCCGATGGGACTACGGCACCGAGCTCACCTATCTCCAAGAGCTCTGCGCGTACTGGGAGCACGAGTTCGACTGGCGCGCGGCCGAAGCACGTCTCAACGAGTGGCCGCAGTTCGAGACCGAGATCGACGGTGAGCACTTGCACTTCATCCACGCTCGATCGCCGCATCCCGACGCGCTCCCGTTGATCGTCACGCACGGATGGCCCGGGTCGATCGTCGAGTTCCTCGACATCCTCGGGCCGCTCACCGACCCGCCGGCGCACGGTGGCGACGCGGCCGACGCATTCCACGTCGTGTGCCCGTCGATGCCCGGTTACGGGTGGTCCGGGCCCACGCACCAACAGGGTTGGGACATCCGGCGCGTCGCCGAGACGAACGCCGAGCTCATGGCCGAGCTCGGCTACGAGCGCTATGGCGCGCAGGGCGGCGACTGGGGGGCGATCGCGACGACGCTGACCGGGATCGTCGATCCCGAGCACGCGATCGGCCTCCACCTGAACATGCTCGTGGCTGGTCCGCCCACGGCCGAAGGCGTGAACCCGATGGAGGGGCTGTCCGAGACCGAGCTCGCCGCGCTCGCTGACATGAACCACTTCCGCGAGGAAGAGACCGGATACCAGGCCATCCAGGGCACGAAGCCACAGACGCTCGGCTACGGCCTCACCGACTCACCGGCGGGGCTCGCGGGCTGGATCGTCGAGAAGTTCCGCACATGGAGCGACTGCGATGGGGACGTCGAGTCGAGCTTCACGAAGGATCAGCTCCTCACGAACATCACCGCGTACTGGGTGACGAACACGATCGCGTCGTCGGTGCGTCTCTACTGCGAGTCACAGCGGTCGCGCCGGTTCGGACCTGCGCCCGAGTACGTCGAGGTCCCCACGGGAGCGGCCATCTTCCCCAAAGAGCTCTACCGTCCGCCGCGCGCGTGGGCGGAGGCGGCCTTCAACATCGTCCGGTGGACCGAGATGCCGCGAGGCGGTCACTTTGCCGCGATGGAGGAGCCCGAGCTGTTCGTCGACGACGTCCGTTCGTTCTTCCGCCTCGTCCGCTGACGCCATACCCTTGCGGGCGTGACGACGATCCCCACGCGGCATCCTCGCAACACCTACTTCGAGTGGTCGGATCACGAGGGCCCGCTGTCGTTCATCACCGAGGCGCAGATGCACGCGTTCGACGAGGAGGGGTTCTTCCTCCTCGAGTCGGCGTTCGACCCCGACGACGTCGCGCGCGTCGTCGCCGAGATCGACCCGATCCATCGACGCAGCGTCGAGTTCCTCCGCACGCGTGACAACGAGAAGCTGTTCATCGCGGAGGCAGGCAACCTCGTCTTCTCGACCCACCTCGTGCTTCGGTCCGCGTTCCTGCGCGACTGGGTTGCGAACCCGGTCTTCACCGGGTTGGCGCGCGACATCATTGGGCCCAATGTGCGTCTCTACTGGGAGCAGGCGGTCTACAAGGAGCCCGAGAAGCCGCGTTCGTTCCCATGGCACCAGGACAACGGGTACACCTTCATCGAGCCGCAGCAGTACCTCACGTGTTGGGTCGCGCTCACGGACGCGACCGTCGAGAACGGCTGCCCGTGGGTGATCCCGGGGCTGCACCGGCTCGGCACGCTCGAGCACTGGATGACCGACTACGGATGGGAGTGCCTCGACCAGCCTGCTGGTGCCGTCGCGGTCCCGGCGAGCGCGGGCGACATCGTCGTGTTCTCGTCGCTCACGCCGCACCTCACGGGACCGAACACGAGCGGCGCGGTGCGCAAGGCCTACATCGTGCAGTTCGCGCCCGACGGGGCTGCGGTGAGCGGACCGGGTGCCGCGGATGAAGGCAGGCAGGACGATCCAGGTCGTCAGTACGTCGTCCTGCGCGACGGCGAGCCGGTCAGCGCGCCGCCGCTTCCAGAACCGCATCGTTGAACGCCGGCCACGCGTCGATCGCCCACGGCCCGAAGTCCGCATCTCCGAGGTAGACGCAGCCGACGCGCGCGTCCGGATCGATCCAGAGGAAGGTGCCTGAACGACCGAAGTGGCCGAACGTCTTCGGTGACCCGGCGAGCGCGGTCCAATGAGGTCGCTTGGCGTCGCGCAGCTCGAAGCCGAGACCCCAGTCGTTCGGGCTCTGGCGTCCGAAGCCTGGAAGGACACCGTCGAGCCCGGGGAGCTGCACGGTGGTCGCATCGTCGAGCGTCGTCGCCGCGATCAGCGTCGGTGTGAGCAGCTCGGTCGCGAAGTGGGCGAGGTCGCGGGCGCTCGAGACCGCATCCGACGCCGGCGAGCCGTCGAGGGTCGTCGCGTCCATCGCGAGCGGCCCGAGCACTCCTTCGCGGAGGTACTCCGCCGTGGTCATGCCCGTCGCCTCCGCAAGAAGGTCGCCGACGACTTCGAAGCCCGCATTCGAGTAGATGCGCCGCGTCGCGGGTGGTGCGACGAGCGTCCGCTCGTCGGGAGCCATGCCCGAGGCGTGCGCGAGCAGATGCCGCAGCGACGTGCCGACCTCGACGTCCAGCCGCGCGTCGAGATCGAGCGAGCCTTCCTCGACCGCGACCAGGACCGCGTAGGCCACGAGCGGCTTCGTGACGCTGGCGAGCGCGAACGGCAGGTCGACGTCGCCGCGGAGGTCGCGCACACCCTCGGGACCCACGACGACCGCTGCGTGCGCCGACCCCGGCCACGTGTCGATCTGGACCAACGCGGAGTCCGTCACTCCGTTTCGGTTCGGATAACCGGCCACCGCTGGCGGGTTATGCGCGCGAGAACGCTGGGGGGGCTGGGGGGAGGGATGACAGGAACTCGAGCATCGCGGCGTTCACCTCGTTCGGCCGCTCCTGCTGGGTCCAGTGGCCGCATCCGTCGAGCATGACGGTGCGGCGCAGGTTCGGCACGACGGTCGAGAGCTGCTCGACCGCGGCTGGGTTCATCGCGATGACGCCGTCACGGTCACCGGCGATGAAGAGGGCCGGCGGCGTGACGACTGCTCCTGCCCACGCCGCGGTCAGCTCCCATGTGCGGTCGATGTTGCGGTACCAGTTGAGGCCGCCACGGAAGCCGGCGCGCTCGAACTCGCCCGTGTAGAAGTCGACATCCGTGTCGGTGAGCCACGACGGCAGCACCGCGGGGTCGACGAAGTGGTCGGACATCGTCGCGTCGCGGCCGCGTTGTCCCCACGTGATCTCGCTGGGATCGATGTCGCCCGACGCGACGTACATGAAGCCGCGGATCGTCTTGTGCACGTCCTTCTCGAGGTCGGCCTCGGCCACCCCGGGCTCCTGGAAGTACAGGATGTACATGAAGGTCTCGCCGAAGGCCATGTCGAGCAGCTGCGTCGGCCGCATCGGTGCCCGCGCGCCGAACGGCACCGAGAGCCCGATCACCGCGCTGATGCGGTCGGGTCGCCAGAGCGCGGTGTTCCAGGCGACGGGTGCGCCCCAGTCGTGGCCCGCGATCACCGCGGTGGGAGCGTCGAGCGCGTCGAGCAGACCGATGATGTCGCCGACGAGGTGCAGCTGCGTGTACTGGTCGATCGCCTCTGGCGCATCGGTCTGGCCGTAGCCGCGTTGGTCGGGCGCGACGACGTGGTAGCCCGCATCGCCGAGTGCGTTGAGCTGGTGTCGCCACGAGTACCAGCTCTCGGGGAAGCCGTGGCAGAGCACGACGAGCGGGCCGTCCGCGGGCCCCGTCTCGGCGATGTGCATTCGTATCCCGTTGGTGTCGACGAAGCGGTGCGCGATCTCGGCCATCGGGCGATGGTAGGGGGACGGGCGGTACGTTCACGAGGTGACCGCTCTGTCCGACCGGGTGGTGTGCGCGCTCGAAGGGGCGTTCGCGCCGCAGCGTGATCCGGCCCGCGCTGCGGCGATGTCCGCGTACATGCGCGACCAGTTCGCGTACATCGGCCTGTCGGCGCCCGAGCAGCGGCGGCTCGCCCGCGTGGCCCTCTCAGGCTTTCCGACTCCGACCGGAGCCGACGTGCGCGCGATGGGCCGCGCGCTGTGGCGTTTGCCCGAGCGCGAGTACCAGTACGCGGCGTGCGACTACATCGCCAGCCACATCCAGGTGTGCGGCCCGTCGTTCCTCGAGACCCTGCAACTCCTGATCACGACCAAGAGCTGGTGGGACACGGTCGACGTGCTGTGCCGCCACGGTGCCGGAGCGATCGTGCACGCCGACCTCAGCCAGCGCGTCGTGATGGACGCGTGGATCGAGAGTGACGACGTGTGGCTCGCCCGGTCGGCGATCCTCCACCAGGAGCGGTGGAAGGCCGACACCGACCCCGACGTGCTCTTCTCGTACTGCCTGCGCCGGGCATCAGACAGCGACTTCTTCATCCGCAAGGCGATCGGATGGGCTTTGCGTTCGTACGCGCACGTCGACACGCTTGCGGTGCTCGGGTTCCTCGACGAGCACGGGAGCGAGCTCGCGCCGCTTTCGAGACGGGAGGCACTCAAACGAGTCGACATCGGAGTGAGGGGATGAAGTTCGGTGTCTTCTTCGAGCTGTCGGTGCCCACGCCGGTGTCGCGCGCCGCGGAGCAGCAGGCGTACGCCAACGCGCTCGAGCAAGCTGTGCTCGCGGACGAGCTCGGCTTCGACTGGGTGTGGGCGGTAGAGCATCACTTCCTCGAGGGCTACTCGCACTGCTCGTCGCCCGAAGTGTTCTTGACCGCGGTCGCGGCGCGCACCTCGCGCATCCGAGTCGGTCATGGGGCGGTCGTGTGCGTGCCCGAGATGAACCATCCGGTGCGGGTCGCCGAGCGCGCGGCCGCCCTCGACATCCTCTCGGGCGGTCGGCTCGAGCTCGGGACCGCGCGTTCGTCCACGTGGACCGAGCTCGGCGGGTTCGGCACCGATCCCGACCTCACGAAGAAGACGTGGGATGAGTACGTGCGGATCATCCCGCAGATGTGGACACAGGACCGGTTCTCGTTCGACGGCCTGTCGTGCCACGTTCCCGAGCGCAACGTGCTTCCCAAGCCGATGCAGGATCCTCATCCGCCCATGTGGGTCACGGTGACGACTCCGGGCACCGAGCTCGACGCTGCGGATCGAGGGCTCGGTTGCCTCGGCGTCGCGGCCGTCACGTTCGCCGAGCAGGCGCGGCGCACCGCCGAGTACCACCGGCGCATCGAGCTCTGCGACCCCGTCGGATCGATCGTCACGAACGCCGTGACGACCCAGAACTTCTTGTACTGCCACGAGGACATCGACGTCGCCGCGGAGCGGGGCGTGCGCATGGCCGGCGTGTTCTCCCTCTTGAACTCGCACCTGCTCTGGACGCGCGAGGCCTACCCCACGAGCGCGTACCAGTCGCTCGGCAACCAGGCGACACGTGCGATGAAGGAGACCGGCGCTCCCGGCGAGCGGAGGCCGCTCCCCGAAGGCACCGCGATCGGCGATCCCGAGCGGATCATCGAAGTGGTGCGCGAGTGGGAGTCAGTCGGCATCGACGGAATCAACTTCATCCTGAACACCGCCGAGGTGATCGACCAGGCCGACGTGCTCGACAGCTTGCGCCTGTTCGCGAGCGAAGTGCTCCCGAAGGTCCGCAACCGATGACGATGGCGAGCGAGGCACTTGACCTCGGTGAGGCCGAAGTGGTCATCGTCTCCTACGAGCTCGCCGGAGTGCGCGGCGAGGAGCTGTTGCCGAGAGGCCTTCACGCGACGATCCCGACACTGCTCACGATCACTGCGTGGCACGCAGACGGCGTAGACGCGGTGCACCTCCGGGTGTCGTGCCGGGCCGGCTTCCGAGCGCGGGCGCTGCTCGTCGGCGGCGCCACCCGTGGCCGGCTGACGTCGACGCTGGCCGAGGGATGGGCGTATCCGGCTCGTGTCGCGGACGTGCGCGTCGACCGTCACTACGACCGGGTGCGAGTCACGGTCACCGACGGCGATGCGGTCGTGCTCGAAGCCGGCCTCGACGACCCGCGTCCCATCGGCGCAGACGACATCCAGCACGTGGTCGGGCTGAACCCGGGATCGATCGACGGAAGAGGCGAGCGGCTGATCCAGGTCGAGCCTCACCTCGATGCCCTCCGCGTTGAGCGTGGGCGCCCGGTGCTCAACCGGTTCGACGGTGCGTGGTTCGGCGACGCACGGCTCGCACCCGCGCATCCCGTCGCGGCGACGCTCTCGCTCGGCCGGCTGACGCTTCCGCCGCCGCGGTTCGTGCAACGTCCTGACGTCCCGGCGTGGGAGGGCACCGAGTCGCTCGCGGGCTGAGGGTCGGCGGGAAGGCCGACGCCAAAGGGTCAGTCGGGGATGAAGCTGCCGTGGAAGCCGTGCGGCACGCGGCGGGGGAGGTGGACGACCGCGAGCGGCGCAGCCGCGATGTCTCCCGCGTCGAGGATCACCAGGTCGCTCGAATCGCGGCTGCGGTCGTACACGTAGGACAGCACGTAGCCCTCGTCCTCCGAGCCGTCGCCCGCCCGAACGAACACCGGCTCGTCGGGGAACGCCGTCGCGCCGAGGTCGTGCGCGGTGGCCGACCCCGACTTGTTGTCCCACTTCGTGATGACGCCGGGCGAGGCGACGTCGTCGGCGCTCCCGCCGCGAGGCTGCACCATGTACGCATACCGGTTGTCGAGCCCGACCTTGTCGTCTGCGACTCGCGGGAACGCGTGGCTGCGATCATCGAGCCGCGCTTCGCTGACGGCGCCTGTCTCGAGGTCGAACGTCCACCGGTGGAGGAAGTTGGGCTCGAAGTCGTTCATGCTCGTTCGCCACATCGAATCGTGCCGGCCGACGTCGCACACGACCTTGGTGCCATCGGTCCACGCGTTCGAGGGATGGAAGACGTAGCAAGGCTCGACCTCGAACCAGCGCACGTCCGCGTCCGACCCGCCTCTCGGCATCACGCCGACACGCGCGCCGTAGTCGTCGCTCCATCGCAACGGTGGCTCGCCACGCATCGCGAGCTCGAGGTCGATCACGACGGGAAGGTCCATGAAGATCGCGTGCTCGGACGTGATCATGAAGTCGTGCATCATCGTCGGACCCGACACGGTGATCGGCTCGCTCTTGACGAGCGCACCTGACGCGTCGAGCACGTGATACGTGAGGTACGGCGGGAAGACGCCGTACCCGAAGAAGTGGAGCTCGCCGGTCAGCGGGCACAGCTTCGGGTGAGCGGTGAACGCGGTGGTCAGCCGTCCGCCCCACGTCTCACAGCCGAGCGTCGCGAGCTCGCCGTCGACCTCGAATGGGAACGACCCCTCCTCGAGGGCGAAGATGCGACCAGCGTGGCCGACGACGTGGGTGTTGGCCGCGCTCATCGTGCGGTCGACGACCAGCTCGGGCGCCGTTCGGTCGCCGTCGACCTCGTAGAGCGGGGTGCGCACGTACCGATTGCGGTACCAAGCTGCGCGCCCGCCTTCGAGCCTCACCCCGTGGAGCATTCCGTTGCCGAAGAACCAATGGCTCGACCAGCCGCTTTGCGGGTTGGCGCCGTTGCGCACGTAGAGGCCCTGCAGGTCAGAGGGCACCGAGCCCGTCACTGGCAGGTTGAGCGCCGTGATCTCGTCGAGCACCGGCGCGTAGTTGCCGCTCAGCCAGAAGGGGTTCGCTGCTTGCTCCACCGTCGACATCGGCTCAGAGTACAGACGTGGATCTTCCGCTCTACGTCCTGGACGATCCCAAGCCCCAGAGGCGCGACGAAGACGATGGCGAGCGCGCGCACACGCTCACGCACGCGCTCGAGCTGATCGCCGAGACGTTTCAACGCTCCGAAGCCGTCGCGCCCGGTAGCTCACCCCAAGAGCTCGCGCCACCACGCACCGACCGCTCGAGCCTCATCCTGCGGAGATTCCTCCTCGTGACTCCCGAGATGGGCGAGCGGCGGCTCGACGAGTGGCTCGCCAGATCACCCGGCCTCGTGAGCGCGGGCACGGGCACATGGCGGACCATCGGCCGGCTGCCCGAGGAGCCAGAGGACGAAGCGATCGCGACCAGGCGTCCCGCCGCACCACCCTTGCGACGCATCGAGGGTCGCCTGCGCATGTGGGCGTCGCCGGTCTCGGTGCCCGTCGTGCTCGAGATGCTGCCGTGGTACTGCTCGCGGGTCGTGCTCGACCTACGACCTAAAGACCTCACGAAGAAGATGGCGTGGCTTCGTCGGGAGACCTACTTCCGCACCTCGCACGCCTTGCTCGACGAGCTCCGCACGTACTTCGAGCACGGGCCCTCAGAGCGCGTCGAGGGCCTGCGCAAGGTCCGCGACGAGATCTGCCTCTGACTCGATCCCGACCGAAAGTCGCACGAGCGCAGCGTCGACCTGCAACGGCGAGCCCGCCGCCGACGCGTGTGTCATCTGGCCAGGGTGCTCGATGAGCGACTCGACGGCTCCGAGCGACTCGGCCAGCGTGAACAGCTGCGTGTGGCGCACGACCTCGAGCGCGGCTGCCTCGCCGCCCGCGCAGGTGAACGACACCATCCCGCCGAAGTCGCGCATCTGCTTCGCCGCAGCTGCGTGGCCCGGATGGTCGGGCAGCTGGGGGTACAGCACCCGGTCGACCTTGGGATGGCCGACGAGGAGGTCGACGATCGCTCGCGCATTCGCGCAATGGCGCTCCATGCGGACGGCCAGCGTCTTGAGACCCCGGAGCACGAGGTAGCAGTCGAACGGGCTCGGCACTGCGCCGGCTGCGTTCTGGATGAAGCGCATCGGCTCGGCGATCGCCTCGTCATCGACCGCCGCGAAGCCGCCCACCACATCGGAGTGGCCGCCGAGGTACTTCGTCGACGAGTGGACGACGGCGTCGGCGCCGTGCTGCGAGCGGTCGCTGCAGGTACGGGGTGGCGAAGGTGTTGTCGACGACGCACCGCGCGCCGTGCTGATGTGCGATCGTCGCGACGGCCTCGATGTCGATGCAGGTCAGCAGCGGATTCGTCGGCGTCTCGAGCCACACGAGCACCGCGTCGTCCGGCCACGACGCGTCGAGCGCGAGTGGGTCGGTGAGGTCGACTGCGCTCCACGTGATGCCGGCGGGTTCGTGCACCTTCGAGATGAGCCGATAGGTGCCGCCGTACGCGTCGTTGCCGAGGAGGATGCGCTGACCCGGCCTCACGAGGGTACGGAGGAGCGCGTCTTCCGCCGAGAGGCCGCTCGCGAACGCGAACCCGTGCCTGGCGCCTTCGAGCGACGCGAGGCAGGTCTCGAGCGCGGTGCGAGTCGGGTTGCCCGAGCGCGCGTACTCGTACCCGAGGTGCTCACCGACGGCCGTCTGCGCGAACGTCGTCGACAACGAGATCGGGGGGACGACCGCACCGCTCGCGGCGTCGGGCTCCTGGCCGGCATGGATCGCGCGGGTCTCGAAGCCGAGGGCCGCGCTGTCGAACCCCGTCTGGTCGAGCTCACCCACCCAGGTCCTCCCCCGGGGAGAGGAAGGTGAGGACGTCGGTGCGGGTCAGCACCGCGACCGGGCGGCCGCCGGAGAGCACGAGCAGCGCCGGTGCCTGGTCGAGCTTGCGGACGACGAGGTCGAGCGACTGGCCGATGCCGACTGTCGGAAGCTTCGGACCCATCACGTCGCCGACCGCGACGTCGAGCACGGCCGGGTCGTGGAACGCGGCGTCCATGAGCTCGAGCTCGTCGACCCCGCCCTGCACCTCGGCCGCCGCGAACGGGGGTTCGTTCTTGATCACTGGCAGCTGCGACAGGCCGTGCTTGCGCATGAGCGCGACCGCCTCTCGCACGGTGTCGCTCGGGTTCACGTAGATGAGCGGCGGCAGCGACTCGCTCCGCGCGTCGAGGACGGCTGCGACGCACAGATCGCACGTGCGCAGGAAGCCGAAGTCGGCCATCCACTCGTCGTTGAAGACCCGCGAGAGGTAGCCGCGGCCGGAGTCGGGGACGAGCACCACGACGATGTCGTCCTTGCCCGCCTCGTGTGCGACGCGCACCGCGGCCGCCACGGCGGTGCCGCCCGATCCGCCGATGAGGAGGCCCTCCTCGAGCGCCACTCGTCGGGCCATGAGAAATGACGCCTCGTCGCTCACCGGGATCACCCGGTCGACGACCGAGGGGTCGTAGGTCTCGGGCCAGAAGTCTTCGCCAATGCCCTCGACCATGTACGGCCGCCCCGACCCGCCCGAGTACACGGAGCCTTCGGGGTCCGCTCCGATGATCTGGACCCGCGGGTTCTGTGACTTGAGGTAGTGGCCGATGCCGCTGATCGTGCCGCCCGTGCCCAGTCCGGCGACAAAATGGGTCACGCGGCCTGCGGTCTGCCGCCAGATCTCGGGCCCTGTCGACTCGACGTGAGCCTGTGGATTGGCAGGGTTCGCGTACTGGTTCGGGCGGAATGCGCCCGGGATCTCGCGGACGAGACGCTCGGCCGTCGAGTAGTACGACTGCGGGTCCTCGGGCGCGACCGCGACCGGGCACACCACGACTTCGGCGCCGTACGCGCGCAGGAACGCGATCTTCTCGGGCGCGACCTTGTCGGTCATGACGAACACGCACTTGTAGCCGCGCTGCGCGGCAACGATCGCGAGCCCGACACCCGTGTTGCCCGATGTGGGCTCGACGATGGTGCCGCCCGGCTTCAACAGGCCGGCGCGCTCGGCGGCGTCGATCATCGCGATCGCAGGGCGGTCTTTGACGCTGCCGCCTGGGTTCGTCGTCTCGAGCTTCACCGCGAGCGTCGCGACGAGGCCTTGTGACTCGGACAGCCGCGGCAGCTTGACCATCGGCGTGTTGCCGATGAGGTCGAGGATGGAGTCGGCGATCTCTGTGCCCGCGACTTCGGGCTTCGGGCCGCTCATGGCCGAACGCTAGGCCAGCCGGCCCGCCGCCACCGCTGCGTCTTCGGCTTGCTCGAGCTGCTTCTCGACGAGGTCGAGCCCACCATCCCAGAAGCCGGGGTCGTCGAGGTCACACCCGACGATGCGCCCGAGCTCCTCGGGCGCCATCGAGCCTCCGGCGCGGAGGAGATGCAAGTAGCGCGGCACGAAGTCGGACCCCTGCGTCTCGTAGCGGTGGTACACCGACATCGCGAGCAGCTGACCGTAGGCATATGCGTACACGTACCCAGGCGTGCCGACGAAGTGAGGGATGTAGCTCCACCAGCTGCGGTAGCCGTCGGTGATCTCGACCGCGTCGCCGAGCATCTCGGTCTGCGACTCGGCCCAGAGCTCTCCGAGCCGATCGACCGACAGCTCACCCTCCGCACGACGGGCCGTGTGCATCGCCTGCTCGAACCGATTCATCGCGGTCTGACGGAACACCGTCGCGATCGCGCCCTCGATCGACTCTGCGAGCAGCGCGAGGCGATCTTGAGGATCTTCTGTCGACGCGAGCAGCCGCCCGAATGTGACGGTCTCACCGAACACCGATGCGGTCTCGGCGAGAGTGAGCGGCGTCGACTGGTGGAACACGCCCTGCTCTCGCGCGAGGTGGCCGTGGAGGCCGTGTCCGAGCTCGTGGGCGAGCGTGAGCACGTCGTTCCGCTTCGCCGTCCAGTTGAGGAAGACGTAGGGGTGGTGCGACGGCACCGTGTAGGAGCAGAAGGCGCCCGGTCGCTTCCCGGGGCGCACCGGTGCGTCGATCCAGCGCTCGTCGAAGAACCGCCGGGCAAGCGTCGCGAGCTCGGGCGAGAACGAAGCGTACGAGTCGAGCACCATCTCGCGCGCTTCGACCCAGCCGACCTCGGTCTCGCTCGCGCCGACGGACGCGTAGCGGTCGTAGTCCGCCAGACGGGGCAGGCCGAGGATCTTCTTCTTCATCTCGTACCAGCGCTGCGGGATGTCGTACCGGCGCTTCACCGCGTCGACGAGTGCCTCGACGCTCTCGTCGGTGGCCTGGTTCGCGAGGTTCCGGCTCGTGATCCATGTGGGGTAGTGCCGGAGGCGGTCGTCGGTCGCCTTGTCGGCGAGCAACGTGTTGAAGATGAATGCTCGAGTGCGCAGCCCGGGTGCGAGGCCCTCGGTGATCGCCTGTGCCGCCTCGCGGCGGGTGTCGCGATCGGGATGCATCATCAGCGACAGGCCGCGCTCGAGCGGCAGCACTGTGCCGTCGGCGAGCGTCACCTTGATCTCGGCCGTCTGCTCGCTGAAGAGGCGCACCCACGCCGAGCGGCCTGTCACGTCCTTCTCGGTGTCGATCTTCTCCTCGGGCTCGGTGAGCAGGTGAGGCCGGTATCGGCGCGCCGACTCGAGGTGGTATCGGTAGGGCGCCAGCCGTTCGTCGGCGACCAACGCGTCGGCAGCCGCGTCGTCGAGCGAGGCCCACTCGAGCTCGAACCAGATGAGCTGCGTCGTGATCGCGGTCGCCCGCTCTTGCACCCGCTGCATCAGCGCGCCGTTCGCGGGGTCGCTGGTGTCGACCGCGAACCGCAAGCCGGCGTACGAAGCGGCCCGACCGACGAGCTCCTGCAGATCGGCCATGGTCTGCATGAGACCGACGAGGGTGCCCGCGTCGATCTCGGCGATTCGGCCTTTGTGCTCGAGCATCGACGGCACCAGAGTCTCGGCCCGGTCGATCAGCTCGTCGACTCCCGCCGCGCCCTTGCCCTCGACGAGCGGTTCGAGATCCCACGCGACGTCCTCGACGTCGTCGGGGGCTGGTGAGCGCTGCTCGTCGATGGATGCGTCGTCGGTGACAGCCATGAGGCGAGCCTACGGGGCAGTGTCGTCCGCGCCGACCACGGTCGGCGCGCGATCGTCGCCGTCCGTCGCTGTGTCCTCCGTCATCTCGTCGTCGATGATGTTGTCCTCGCCCTTGGCGGTCTTGCGCACGACGAGCACCCAGCCGACGACGGCCAGGGCCGAGAACAGGAACCACTGGATCGCGTAGCTCAGGTGGGGTCCGTCGTCGAGCTCGGGCAACGGCACCGGCGTGATGCCGCGAGCCTCGGAGGGGTCGGACGTCTCGAGCTCGATGTAGACGGGAAGCAGGTGGTACGGCATCTGCTGCTGCAGCCGCGCGAGATCAGCGCGCGCGACCTCGGTCAGCGTGCCTTCGACGGGATCGCGCGGACCGAACAGCCCGCGCTTCTGTGTCGAGCGCACTCGGCCGTTCACCGTGACGACGCCCGAAGGTGCCGCCGGCACGTTCGGCTTGGTGCCGCTCGTCTCCAGCGGCACGAAGCCGCGGTTCACGATCACGACGTTGCCGCCCGGCACCTCGAGCGGCGTGAGCACGAAGTAGCCCGGGATGCCGTTGTAGGTCCGGTTGCGGACGAGCACCTGCTGGCTCTCGTCGTAGCGACCTGTCGCCGAGACCTCGCGCCACTGCACACCGGCCGTGGCATCCATCGGCGTGTCGGGCTTCACCAGATCGGCGAGCGGAACCTCGGCCGACGCGGTGCGCTCACTGATCTGCGCGTTGTGCGCCCTGCGGGTGTCGAGCCGGCGCAGCTGCCAGAACCCGAGGTTCACCATGAGGACGATGAGGAGGATCACTCCGAACGTGAAGATGATCCACTTCGGCCGTCGGAGGAACCCGTACACGTCCCTGGAAGGTACCGGCGGGTCAGCCGGGAGCGGGTTCGGGGTGGATCACGACGGCATCACGGTGAGCGTTGTACGCGATGAGGCCCGGCATCGCGAGGGCGACCAGCCCGATGCCGGCGATGCACGCGAGCCCGCCGAGGACGATCGAGGTGTCGACCGTGGTGAGCGCGGCGACGGCCCCCGCTTCGAGGTCGCCGAGGGCGGGGCCGGTCGTCCACACCGCCATGCCGACCCCCTCCATGCGACCGAGCATCGGGGGAGGCGTCCCCATCCGCAGGATCGACTGCCGGAAGACGCCACTGACCATGTCAGCGGCGCCCGCGACGGCGAGGAGCAGCAACGAGATCGCGAGGCCGTCGACGATCCCGAAGAGCGTGATCGCGACGCCCCAGCCGACGATCGCGATGCAAAGGGCGACCCCGTGGCGCGGCACCCGGCGAGCCCACCCGCTCGTCGCGCTCGCGATCAACGATCCGGCAAACGGCGCAGCGTAGAGAAGGCCGAGGACATACGCCTCGCCGTCGAACCGCTGGTCGACGAGCGCGGGGAACAGCGCGACCGGCATCCCGAAGACCATCGCGATGAGGTCGGCGATGAACGACCCTTTCAGCACGACACGGCCGCGCAGGTACCGCAGCCCCTCGCCGATGGCGCGCAGCGTGATCCCGTCGGTGCCGGTCACCGCGATCGAGCGCATCGCGGCGATGAACGCGAAGCAGATGACGAAGCTCACCATGTCGACGACGTAGGTCCAGCCGAGCCCGGCCGACGCGATGACGATGCCGGCGACGACCGGTCCGATCAGAAGCGCAGTGCTGCCGAGCATCGCCTCGAGCGCAGTCGCCGAAGGGATGTGCTCCGGTTGCACGAGCATCTGCACTGCCGACCGGCTCGCCGGCACACGGATCGCGTAGGCGCTCTGTGCCAGGAAGAAGACGACGAAGATGATCCATGTCTGCGGGTTGGGCGCAGCGGCGTTCAGTGCGAGCGCGAGGGCGCAGAGCAAACCCCCGACCTGCGTGAGCAGGATCACCCGGCGTCGCTCGAAGTGATCTGCAACGGCTCCGCCTAGGAGCGAACCGAAGAAGAGCGGCACCATCGTGACGAGCCCCAGCAGGCCGACCATCAGCGTCGACCCGGTCAGCTCGTACACCTGGAACGCCACCGCAACACGGGTGAATTGCGATCCGGCCGCGGTGATGCCCTCGCCCGCCCACAGCAGGCGGAACTCGCGTGACTCGCGCAGCGGCGTGACATCGAGCGCGATGCCGCGGAGCCGGCCCATCAGGGGTTGAGGCCCGTCACAGCTCGAGATCCATCCAGACCATGTCGACAGCGGGCAAGCCGTTGAGCACGAAGTCGGGCGGATACCCGCGGGCCGGGGTGAAGTAGTCGCGCTCGATCGAGAGCAACCGGTAGCCGCACCGCTGGTAGAAGTCGAGGTTGCCGGTGTCGGCGGAGCTGGTGCCGACGAGGAGGCGCGCCGCGCCGCGGGCTGCCTCGACCGCGCGCACGTCGGCGAGCATGGCCTTCCCGAGCCCCTTGCGCTGATGCGACTCTGCGATCGCGACGTAGCGCAGCTCTCGCTCCTGTGTGCCGTGATCGAGCACCAGCACGACGCCGATGGGCGCCTCGCCTTCCTCGGCGACGTACATCGTCCCGTCGTCGATCGAGGACTCGAGCTGTGAGTCAGAGTCTTCGGCGAGTCGGATGAGCGGGATCAGCGCGCGTCGAGCGGGTCCTGGAGGCACGTCGCGGACGGTCATATGCGATCCCACACCATCGGGCCCTCGGCACCGGCAACGTCGAGCAGCTCGGCCGGGTCGTGCTTGTCGATGTGCCCGATGAGCCCGCGGTAGATGCCGTAACCACACAGCTCGCGCAGCCGCGGGGAGAACTCGGCCGCGATCTCCCGTGGGATCCCGAGCTGCTGGTTCTCCTGCTGGCGGATCCATCCCGCGCAGTAGTTCATCGCGATGCCGACCCGGCGCTGGTCGGTGGTGTTCGCGCCGCCGCCGTGCCACAGCGATCCGTGCCAGACCAGCACGCTGCCCGCGTCCATCTCCGCGGGGATCGTGTCGTACGGCTCCCCGTACACGGGCGAGTGATCAGCGGCGTGGCTGCCCGGCACGAGCCGCGTCGCTCCGTTCGCAGCCGTGAAGTCAGTGAGCGCCCACATCGTGTTGCACACGGTTGCGACGTGAGGCTTGGGGATGGGGATCAGCTGGTCGTCGGCATGGATGGGCTGGGCGACCTCGCCCGGTCCGATCGCGATCGACGAGAGCGACGAGACGAGGCATCCGCTGTCGAGCGTGCCTTCGACGACCGGCAAGACGTTCGAGTGCACCGGGATCTGCTGGTACAGCGACCCGTGCACGAGCAGGTTGTAGATCCGCCATGTCGCGGCGCCTTCGAAGCTGTTGCCCGCGGGACGGATGTCGAGCGCGTGCTCGAGGCGATCGAGATCACTGCGCAGCGCGTCGACCAGGGAGGGCTCGATCGCATTCGGGATGATGGTCCATCCGTCGGACGCGATCTCGGCGACGTGCTGGCTGACGGCAGACGCGTTCACGGGCGGTGACGCTAGCCATGCCTCCTACGCTGCACCGATGGCAATAGGTCCTGTGTGGGAGCTCGTCATCGACTGTCACGACCCGACGGCGCAGGCGAAGTTCCTCGATCCAGAAGGAAACGAGTTCTGCCTCGTGACCGGGCCGTGATCGTCGAGGAGCTCGTGCTGCAGGTCGACGAGCGCGACCTCGAGGCGTTCCTCGAGGCCGATGCTCGGGTGTGGACCGCGTTCCTGTCGCGGCAACCCGGCTTCGTGCGCAAGGAGGTCTGGGTGCCCTCGGATCGCCCGGGCACGGTCGTGGTGATGGTGTGGTGGGAGAGCCGCGAGCTCTGGAAGTCGATCACCGACGAGCAGATCGCGACCGTCGACCGGGAGATGGGGGAGTGGTACCGCGAGCCAGTTGTGCGGGAGCACGCCGTCGTCAGATGAGCTCGACCATCCCGTGCGGTGAGCCGTAGGCCGCGAGGAGATCGAGGAAGCGCGCCGCGTCGAACGCCTCTGGTCCGCGCACCCCGACGCCTTGCCACGCGCCGGTCTGCAGAAGCTCCATCGCGACGACAGGGTTGATCGCGGTCTGCCACACCACCGCTTGATGGCCGTACTCCGCCATCGTCGTCGCGTTGTCGACCACGTGGTACAGGTACACCTCACGAGGTCTCCCATCGGTGCCCGTGCCTCGTACCCATGTGCCGGCGCACGTCTTCCCGTGCATGCGGTCGCCCAGCTCTGCAGGGTTCGGGAGGCAGGCCGCGACCAGGTCACGCGGCGCGACGTCGACGTCGCGCACCCGCACTCGGTCCTTGCTGTCGAGGCCGAGCAGATGCAACGTGCGCAGCACCTCGATGAACTGAGCGCCGAGCCCGTACTTGAAGGTGACTCGCTTGCAGTCGACCCACCGCGGGATGAGCACGACTTCCTCGTGCTCGACGTTCACGCACTCGACCGCGCCGATGCCTTCGGGGAAGACGAACGTCTCCGGCTCGGAGAACGGCTCGGTCGTGAACCAGCCTCGCTCCTTCTCCCAGACGACCGGAGGGTTGAGGCACTCCTCGATGGTCGTCCAGATCGAGAACGTCGGAGCGAAGTCGTAGCCGTCGATCGTGAGGTTCGATCCGTCGCGCACGCCGATCTCGTCGATCTCCGAGAAGAGGTGATCCGCGGCATAGCGAGCGAAGACGTCGGACAGCCCTGGTTCGACTCCGATTCCGACGAGAGCGAGGAGCCCGGCCTGCTCCCACTCGGCAGATGCGGCGAGCTGCTCGTCACCGAGCATCACCCCGACCTGTGCATACGGCTCCTTGGGATGAGGGTGCGACAAGGTCATCGCCATGTCGAGGTACGTGCAGTGCGCGTCGAACGCGGCACGGAAGATCGCCGGATTGAAGCGCGGGTCGCACACGTTCACGATCACGTCGCTGTGGTGGGCCCGAGCGAGCGCGGCGACCGCGTCCGCGTCGGCAGCGTCGACTGTCGTGGCCGTGAAGCGCGGGTCGCCGAGCCTCACCACCCCGCGTTCGGCACGCGCCGGATCGAGGTCGGCGAGGACGAAGCTGTCGAAGAAGGGCCGACGGCTCGCGATGGCAGCGATCGCTGCTCCCACCCCGCCGGCCCCCACGACGAGGATGCGCATCCCCGCACGCTAGGCACGGCCCCGCACGGGCCAGGGTGATGTCAGGACGCGGTCAGGCTGCGAAGGCGCGGCGAGCAGCGCCTTGGGCGGGCTGCGCGGCGATCTTGCGGGCGAGGTACGACGAGAACCATCCCGCGTAGCGCTGCTGCAGGTCGGGACGCTTCCAGTCGTTGCCGGTCACGTGCTTGCGGCAGTGCGGCGTGTCACACGAGCAGTCGAACTCGTCGTAGTCGGTCGAGTCGCACATCGCGTAATCGAACGTGACCTCCTCGCCCGGCTCGATGTCGCGCATCGCGACGACGAGCACCGCGCCGACGAGCCCACAGTTCGGATCGCACGAGTGGTTGACGAGGTCGCCCGGCTCCGCGGGATCGGGGCCGACGAGGAAGAGGTCGTCGTCGATCTGGATCGAGTGCATGCGGCGATCGGCGGGAAGTTCGTCGAGGGTCGAGCGGTCGATCGCGTAGCCACCGAACGCGATCACGGTCTCGCCCGCGCTGATCGGGGCGGTCGCGTAGAGCCCGTCACCCTTCGCACCCGCAGAGTGAGGCGCGACCTTTCCGTCGATGTGGTTCATCTGCACAGTGCAAGCGTTGCCGCCTGACTCGCGCTTGTCTACTAACTGACTCGTCAGTCGATCACGTGGAAGAAGGTGAGCGCGAGGCCGTTCGGGTCGTCGATCGTGAAGCTGCGGTGCTTCCACGGACGATCATCAATGGGTTCGGTGATCGCGATGCCCAGCGCGGCGACGTGGTCGTGCACCGCCTGTGCGTCGCTGACCTCGATGGCGACCCGCACGCCTTCGACCGCGTGCGCCGGATGATGTTCGTTGCCTTCGAACACTTCGATCTTCCCGTCCGCCGCGTGGAACAGCGTGCCGCGCCCGTCGGAGTCGTCCCACGACTCTGCGATCGAGAACCCGAGGAGGTCGCGGTAGAACACGAGTGTCGCGTCGTAGTCGCTCGCGCTGATGAGCACCCGCAAGTCAGCCATCGCCGGAGCGTACGCGCCAGCGACCCTCTGCCGGGATTGATGATTGAAGGCACGTATTCGTGCCCCGAGTCGTCAATCCCGCGTGTCGCGCCGCCAGTCGCCCGCCGGTCAGAGCTGGATGGCGGGGGCGATGCCGGCGGGGCGGCGGCCGCTGCCCACGAGGCTGCCGTAGAACGGGACGTTGCCGAACGAGAACACGCCGCCGTCGTTGGCCATCACGTGATAGCCGCCGCCGTCGAACGCGGCCATGATCGCCCGGGCCGGCCGCGCCCAACTGATCTTGAGGCCCGGCACCGATCCGAAGAAGTGCGCGTCGCCGAACGAGAAGACGCCGCCGTCCTCGCCGAGCACCCAGTAGCCCTGGCCGCTGGGCGTCGAGCTCATGTCGACCGCCGCGGTCTTCGCTCCGACGCCGGGCACCGAGCCGAAGAAGGCAGCGTCGCCGAACGAGAAGATGCCGCCGTCGGCGCCGAGGATCCAGTACCCGCCGCCGGTAGGGGTGGGCCTGAGCTTGCGAGCCGTCGTGTGGACGTTGACCTGAGGCAGGCCGCCGAGCGCGGCCGCAGCACCGTACGGATACACGGTGCCGTCCGTGCCCAGCACCCAATAGCCGCCTCCGCCAGGGCGACCAGCGATGTCCGCGGCCTTGATCCGCAGAGCCTGATCGGGAGGCGAGCCGAAGTAGGGCGCGTTCCCGAACGAGAACACCGCCCCGTCGGCAGCGACGACCCAGTAGCTGTCGGCGTCTTGCGCCGCGGTGATCGCGATGCCCGCGGCAGCCCCGATGCGCGCCGGGTCGCCGAGATCGAACGCGCCCCCGAGCGATCGCACGTGCCCGTCCGTCGACAGCACTCGGTACCCGATCAAGCCGAGCTGCGTGCGACCGGCCACACCACCGCGGATCGAGCCGAGCCGCGAGTAGAAGTTGGTGCCGGGGCATTCGGTGACGCCGAGGTCCCGGTGGCCTGTGATGTTCGGGAACTCCGACGTCTGCCCAGCGAAGTTCGTGAACTGATCGGCGGCCGACACATCGATGCCCTTCTGGCCTGCTTTCCACGCGAGCACACGCATCGCGGCGATCAGCGACGCGTCGCTGGGCGGCGTCTTCGTGAAGTCGCCGAGGAGGACGATGCCGCAGCTGCCGGTGTTGTAGTTCAACGTGTGCGCGCCGACCACGCCGAGCCCGTCGGTCGACTCGCCCGAGTGAACCTCTCCTGCCGCGTATTCGCGGGCCCAGCGACCTTCGTAGATCCGGCCGCCTTGGTCGATCACGAAGTTGTACGCGATGTCGGCCCAGTCGCGGCCCTCGATGTGGAACTTGTAGATGTTGCGGATGTCGGCGGTGGGGTCGGCGCTGAGGGGCGTCGCCGAGTGGTGCACGATCAGCTTCTGGATCGGTGCGAACGTGCGATCAGAGGTGCGCAGCGTCTCGTCAGCGCCCCAACCGGAGCGGGGGATGACGATCGGCGGGGGCACGTTGATCGCCGCGCGCTGCAAAGGCCGCGTCGCAGGCTTCGCCTTCTTCGCCCCCGAGTCTTCACCGCCGGCGTCGTCCGCGCCGGCGACGCCGAGAGGGTTGACCGCACGGCTCCCGATGAGCATGGCTGCGCCCGCACCCGCAGCTTGCAGGAAGCGCCGGCGGTGCAGATGGCCGCCGTGCGGCCTGGGAGCGTCATCGCATTCGCACACGGAAAAGAACCTCGCGAACTGGTGGTGGCCTCGAACAGTCGAGCAAGCCCCGCCTCCGTCCCGACGGCACGATAGCCGTGCGCACCAATGACTCTGTGTCACCCACGCGTCGCGCATCGTGTCGCTTTTCCGCGGTGTCGAGGCTCCGCGAGGACCGGCTAGCCTTTCTCCTGGAAACAGGGTTTGGTGGTTGGAACCGACCCGCAGAAACAGAAAGAAGGGCTCGGTCTTGGCTACCGGCACCGTCAAGTGGTTCAACAACGAGAAGGGGTACGGGTTCATCGCACGCGATGGTGGCCCGGACGTCTTCGTGCACTTCAGCGCCATCCAGGGCAACGGTTACCGTTCGCTCGAAGAGGGTCAGCGCGTCGAGTTCGACGTCACCCAGGGCCGCAAGGGCGATCAGGCGGAGAACGTCCGCGTCGTCTGAGCGATCTGGTCCGAGCGAACCTCGCTCGTTGCACTTTCGAGCCGTCGGCTTCGTGCCGGCGGCTCAGTGCGTTTTCGCACCGGTATTCGCGCCGGCATGCAGCCATTTCGCGCGAAGCCGCTGGTACAGTCGTCACGTCGAGTGCCGCCAGGGTGGCGGGCTCGCGGGTCAACCTCTCACCCGGCGGCCAGCTCCGACAGTCACGGTGTGCCAGGCAGGCCCACCTCGATGACAACGGAGACTTCGAAAACATGACCTCGTTCGCCGCGCTCGGCGTCGACCCCCGCCTCGTCGACGCTCTCGAGCGCGCTCGGGATCACCGCCCCATTCGCCATCCAAGCCCTCACCATCCCCGACGCCGTCGCGGGCCGCGACGTCTGCGGCAAGGCCAAGACCGGCTCAGGCAAGACGCTCGCATTCGGGCTCCCGCTCCTCGCAATCGCGAGCGGAGCCGAGGCAAACCACCCCCACGCAGTCGTGCTCGTGCCGACGCGCGAGCTCGCACTGCAAGTGAGCGAGGTGCTCGCGCCGCTCGGCGAGGCCGTCGGCTGCCGCGTCGTCGCGGTCTACGGCGGCGCCTCGATGGAACGTCAGCGTGCCTCTCTCGCAAGCGGTGCCGACGTGCTCGTCGCCACGCCGGGCCGCCTGATCGACTTCATCGACAACGACGCCGTGCGACTCGACGCAGTGCAGTCTGTCGTGCTCGACGAGGCGGACCGCATGGCCGACATGGGCTTCCTGCCTCAGGTCGAGTGGCTCTTGCGTCGCATCACCGCGCCGCATCAGACCCTGCTCTTCTCGGCGACGCTCGACGGCGCCGTCGATCACGTCGTGCGCAGGCACCTGAAGGACCCGGTCTTCCACGAGGTCATGAGCACCACGGTCACCGTGGACGAGATGGCGCACCGCTTCGTGCTCGTGCACCAGCTCGACAAGGTGAAGGTCGCCGCGGCGATCACCCAGAATGTGACTCGTTCTCTCGTCTTCGTACGCACGAAGCGCGGGGCCGACCGTCTCGTCGAGCAGCTCGAGAAAGAGGGGGTCCGCGCGGCGGCGATCCACGGCGACCTCCGCCAGGCGATGCGCGAGAAGTCGCTCGCCGCGTTCACCGCCGGCAAGCTGCCGGTGCTCGTCGCCACCGATGTCGCCGCCCGGGGCATCCACGTGGACGACATCGACGTCGTCATCCACTACGACCCGCCCGAAGACGCGAAGACCTATCTGCATCGCTCGGGCCGCACCGCGCGGGCAGGGGAGTCTGGTCTGGTCGTCACTCTGGTCCTCTGGGATCAGGAGCTCGAGGTGCGGCGGATGCAACGCCGACTCGGGCTGGACGTCCCGATCGTCGAGATGCTCTCGAACGATCCGAGGCTCCCCGACCTCGGCGGCTGGGATCCGACAGATGCTCCCGTGCCCCGCGCCGCGAGGCGCGTCGCCCGATAGGGGTACGTTCGGCACCGTGCCGGTCGCGGTGGCCATCGAGGGGTTGGTCAAGGACTACGCAGGGCCGCCCGCGGTGCGCGCGGTCGACGGCATCGACCTCGCGGTGAGCGAAGGCGAGATCTTCGGCTTGCTCGGCCCGAATGGCGCAGGAAAGACGACGACGGTCGGCATGTGCACCACACGAGTCATCCCGACCGCGGGACGAGTGCGCATCGCCGGCATCGATGTCGTCAAGGACCCGCCCGCCGTGCGTCGGCGCATCGGAGTGGTGACGCAGTTCAACACGCTCGACCGCTCGTGCACCGTCGTCGAGAACCTCATCTACCACTGCCGGTACTTCGGATGGAACGCCCGGGCGGCGAAAGTCAGGGCCTTCGAGCTGCTCGAGCAGTTCCAGCTCGCGGACCGCGCCAAAGCGACGCCGTACGCGCTCTCCGGCGGCATGGCGCAGCGGCTGCAGGTCGCGCGCGCGATCGCCCATCGTCCCGACGTCCTCTTCCTCGACGAGCCAACCGCGGGTCTCGACCCGCAGAGCCGCCTCGCGCTGTGGGAGGTGATCGGCGAGCTCCACCGGGCTGGCGCGACGATCCTGCTCACGACGCACTACATGGAAGAGGCCGACCTGCTCTGCGCGCGGCTCGCGATCGTCGACCACGGCAAGGTGCTGGTCTGCGACACGCCGGACGCCTTGAAGCGGTCGGTCGGCGCGGAGACGATGGTGACGGTGCACCTCGACGGTGACCTCGCCGAGGCCGCGACGGCGCTCGAGAAGGTCGAGGGGGTGACGCGCGTCGAGCGCGGCGACGGCATCGTGACGCTCTACACGCGCGGCGCCGACGGCTTGTTGCCGCGCGTGGTGACCGTCGCGCAGCCGTACGGCCTGCGCGACCTGTCGGCCACCGAGCCGACGCTCGAGACCGTCTTCATCAACCTCACGGGGAGAGAGCTGCGTGACTGACACCGCGATCGCCGGCCCGCCCGTCGTTGCCGCATCACCTGGGCGCGGCTATGCCGCGTCGTTCTGGGGGCTGATGGTGCGCGACACCCAGGTGCTGCGCCGCCAGTTCTGGATGTTCTTCGCCCGCACGGTGATGCAGCCGTTCTTGATCGCGTTCGTCTTCGCGTACGTGTTCCCGCGCATCGGTCAGGGATTTGGCGGCAACGCGGGTCGGGTCGCCGGCTACGGCACGATCCTGCTGCCCGGGCTCATCGCCTTCGCGATCATGTTCCAGGGAGTGTCCTCGGTCGCGCTCCCGCTCGTGAACGAGTTCAACGTGAGCAAGGAGATCGAGGACCGCGCGATGGCGCCGCTGCCGACAAGCCTCGTCGCGATCCAGAAGATCGTGTTCGGAGCGCTGCAGGCGCTGCTGGCCGCGCTCATGGTGTTCCCGTGCGTCTGGCTCGTCGCTCGAGACGTCACGTCGTTGCACGTCGACAGCTGGCTCGAGCTCGCGGTCATCCTCACGCTCGCATGCTTCGCCTCGGCATCGCTCGGCTTGCTGTTGGGCACGGTGTTCGCTCCCCAGACGGTGCCGCTCATCTTCTCGCTGATCGTGATCCCGGTGATGTTCCTCGGCTGCACCTATTACCCATGGAAGGCGCTCGAGGCGATTCGGTGGCTGCAGATCCTGGTGCTCGTCAACCCGCTCGTGTACGTGAGCGAGGGGTTGCGCGGGGCGCTCACGCCACAGGTGCCCCACATGTCGCCGTGGGTCACGTACGGCGCGCTCACGATCGCGACGCTGGCCCTCGGCATCAGCGGCACGCGTTCGTTCCGCAGGCGCCTCCTGTCGTAACTTCTCCCTCCACACACGAGCGCACGGGGGGACACGTGACGGACTGGAAATTCGCCGACATCTACGAGGCGATCGCCGCCGCGATCCCCGACGCGCCGTGCCAGGTGAACGGCGACCGGGTCACGACGTGGGGGGAGTTCGATCGGCGGGCGAACGCATTCGCGGCCGACCTCATCGACGCGGGGCTCACCCACCAGTCGAAGATGGCCGCGTACCTCTACAACGGCGTCGAGTACCTCGAGACCTACATCGGCGCGTTCAAGGGCGGGTTCGCTCCCGTCAACACGAACTACCGGTACGGGCCCGAGGAGATCGTGTACCTCTTCGACAACGCCGACGCCGAGGCGGTCGTGTTCCACGCGAGCTTCACACCGCTGCTCGAGGGGATCCGGAGCCGGCTCCCGAAGGTGCGGCGCTGGTACGTCGTGAGCGACGAGACGGGCGACGGGCCCGACTGGGCGGTGTCGTACGAGTCGGTGGTGGCCAAGGGTGCCGACCGCACGATCGGTTCGTGGGGACGAAGCGGCAACGACCTCCTCCTCCTCTACACCGGCGGCACCACCGGCATGCCCAAGGGCGTGATGTGGGAGCAGGACGATCTGTTCAACGTGCTCGGCGCGGGTGGTCAGCCGTTGCTCGGCCTCGCGCCGATCACGTCCGCCGCCGAGGCGGGTGATCGGCTCCGCGCGAGCGTCAGCGCGGGTGCGCCGCTTCCCGTGACGATGTCGGCATGCCCGCTCATGCACGGCACAGGGCAGTTCTCGTCGTTCATCACGATGAACCTCGGCGGGTCGGTCGTGACCTTGCCCGACCGCAAGTTCGACGCGGGCGAGCTGTGGCGCACCTGCCAGGACCGTCACGTGAACTCGCTCATCATCGTGGGCGACGCGTTCGCGCGACCGATGGTGCAAGCGCTCGACGCGAACCCCGGCAAGTGGGACCTCTCGTCGCTCGCACTGATCAGCTCGTCGGGTGTGATGTGGAGCCACGAGGTGAAGGAGCGGCTGCTCGAGCACATCCCGAACGTGATGCTCTTCGACTCGTTCGGGTCGAGTGAGGCCGTCGGCATGGGAGCATCGCTCTCCACGAAGGGCGCCGCGAGCGAGACCGCCGCCTTCATGCTCGGCGAGCGCGTCGCGGTGTTCACCGAAGACGGCCGCCGCGTCGAGCCCGGGAGCGACGAGCGCGGCATGGTCGCGGTCAGCGGATTCCTTCCCGCCGGCTACTACAAGGACCAGGCCAAGTCCGACGCGACCTTCAAGATGTTCGAGGGCAAGCGGTGGTCGATCCCCGGCGACTGGGCGCAGGTCAACCCCGACGGCACGCTCCACCTGCTGGGGCGCGGCTCGGTGTGCATCAACACGGGCGGCGAGAAGGTCTTCCCCGAAGAGGTCGAGGAGGTGCTCAAGCTTCACCCCGGCGTCCGCGACGCGGTGTGCGTGGGAATCCCCGACGAGCGATTCGGCGAGACGATCTGCGCGGTGGTCGAGCCGTCGGCGTCGGGGAGTGACGTCGATGCGGACGACGTGATCGCGCACGTGAAGGGGTCGCTCGCCGCGTACAAGGCTCCCCGCAACGTCGTCGTCGTCGACACGATCGGACGCAGCCCGGCCGGCAAGGTCGACTACAAGGGCCTCAAGGCGCTCGCGGCCGAACGCCTCGGCAAGTAGCCGCATGCGCGGCGACGACCTCGACGCGCGCCTCGCCACGGGCGAACCGGTCTTGATGCCGGGCGTGTGGGACGCGCTGTCGGCTCGCCTCGCGGCGGAAGCCGGCTTCGACACCGTGTTCCTCTCGGGGTACGCGGTGTCGGGCACGCTGCTCGGCCTTCCCGACTTCGGCTACCTGACGCAAGGCGAGATGGCCGAGGTCGCCCGGCGGGTGTGCGCGGCCTCGCCCTCGACCATGGTCGTCGTCGACGGCGACACGGGCTACGGCAACCCGCTGAACGTGACCCGCACGGTCGAGCTCTGGGAGGCGGCCGGCGCGGCCGGCATCTTCCTCGAGGATCAGGTGTGGCCGAAGCGGTGTGGGCACATGGCCGGAAAGCAGGTCGTGCCCCGCGACGAATGGCTGGCGAAGCTGCGTGCCGCGGTCGAGCGGCGCACCCACCTGCACGTGACCGCGCGCACCGATGCGCGCGCCGCGATCGGGCTCGACGAGGCGTTGTCGCGAGCGAAGGCCGCGGCGGATGTCGGCGTCGACGCAGTGTTCGTCGAGGCCCCGGAGTCGATCGACGAGCTCGAGGCGATCGCCGCGGCGGTGCCCGGCAAGGTGCTCGTCGCCAACATGGTCGAGACGGGCAAGACCCCGCTGCTCACGCCGAGCGAGCTCCACGACCTCGGCTTCGACCTCATCGTCTCGCCGCTCTCGGGACTGCTCTCCGCGACGAAGGCGCTGCGCGACTCGCTCGCGCTGCTGCGTGCGAAGGGCACGTTGCGCGACGACCTCGACCGGCTCGTCGGCTTCGAGGAGTTCGGCGCGATCGTCGATCTCCCCGGCCACTTCGCCCTCGACGAGAAGTACCGCGCCTGAAACCTTGGATGGCTGCGGCGGCCGCCGATAGTCTGTGCAGACTGCATCAGGAGTGGCCCTGCCTCTGGGCGGAGGGTCCGGCAACCTGGGACGGACAACCCAAGGTGCCATCCGCAGCTTGCTGTGGGATGTGGCCGACCCGGCGATGAGCCGGCGGCAACGAAATGTCCGGGCTCACGCCTGATGCGTATGACGACCACACGCGCCAGGGAGGTGAGAGATGACAGACGGAGGACCGCTCAGCCTGCCGCCTCTGCCTGCCTCCGGCGCGTGGAGACCGGGTGACCCCGCTGGTCGGCGGAAGTTCTTCACCCTCCCGCAGGACCGGCCGTTCATCCTCGAGGGTGGCGGCTCGCTCGACGAGATCGTCGTGGCGTACGAGACCTGGGGGTCGCTCGACGACGACGCGTCGAACGCGATCTTGATCTGTCACGCGTGGACCGGCGACAGCCACGTGACCGGTCCCGTGATGCCCGGCCACGTCGCGCCCGGTTGGTGGGAGGGCATGGTCGGCCCCGGTCTGCCGATCGACACCGAGCGCTTCTTCGTGGTGTGCCCGAACACGCTCGGCGGGTGCCAGGGATCGACCGGCCCGTCGTCGATCGAGCCTGCGACCGGACGTCCGTACGGCTCCCGGTTCCCTGTCGTCACCATCCGCGACATGGTGCGGGTGCAGCACGCGCTCTCGCGCCACCTCGGGATCGAGCAGTGGCTGAGCGTGATCGGCGGGTCCATGGGTGGCATGCAGGTGCTCGAGTGGGGCGTCACCTACCCGAGCGCGGTGCGGTCGCTGCTCCCGATCGCCGCGTGCGCGCAGGCGACGGCGCAGCAGATCGCGCTCGGCAGCGTCGGGCGCCGCGCGATCCGCCTCGACCCGAAGTGGCGAGGCGGCGACTACTACGACGCCGCACCCGGCGACGGGCCGCACGAGGGTCTCACGGTCGCGCGACAGCTCGCCCAGATCACGTTCCGTTCGGACGATGTGTTCACCGACCGCTTCGGGCGCGAGATCGCGGACGTGCAGCCGGGCTTCTCGCTGTGGCAGCGCTTCGAAGTCGAGCGATACCTCGACTACCACGGCGACAAGCTCGTGCGCCGCTTCGACGCGAACTCCTACCTGGTCATCGGCAAGGCGATGGACCTGCAGGACATCGGGCGCGGTCGCGGCGGGCTCGAGGCCGCGATGGAGCGCATCAGGGTGCCAGTGCGCACGATCGGGATTCGCTCGGACGTGCTCTACCCGACCTACCAGCAGAAGCAGATCCGTGACGTGCTCCTCTCCACCGGAGGTCGGGGGGAGTATGTCGAGATCGACAGCGAGCACGGACACGACTCGTTCCTGATCGACCTCGACCAAGTGGGCGACGCCGTGACCCCATTCCTCGACGACATGCAGAAGGAGCACTCGCAGTGACGGCTGAAGACCAGCCCGCCCGGCCCGACACCATCGCGATCCGGGCGGGCCGCGACGAAGCGAACACCTCGCTCGCTCCGACGCTGTGGGCGACGAGCGCATTCATCACGCCGAGCCTCGACGAAGCGCGCCGGATGTCGACCGTGCCGCGCTCGGAGCGCTTCTACTCCCGCTACTCGAACCCGACGGTGAAGTCGTTCGAAGACGCGGTCGCCGCGCTCGAGCACGCCGAGGCTGCGCTCGCGTTCTCGTCAGGCATGGGTGCGGTCGCGACGACGATCATGGCGCTCTGCTCGACCGGCGACCACATCGTCGCCCAGCGCCACATCTACTCGGGCACTCAGCTGTTCCTGCAGGGCGCGTGCCCTCGCTTCGGCATCGACGTGACGTTCGTCGACGGCACGACGCCCGGGGCGTTCGAAGCCGCGGTCATCCCCGGGCGCACGATGCTCGTCGTCACCGAGTCGCCCGCGAACCCGCAGATGGCGCTCGTCGACCTCGACGAGATCGGTGCGATCAAGGGGCCGATCACGGTCGTCGACTCGACCTTCGCGACGCCGATCGGCCAGCGTCCGCTCGAGCACGGCGTCGACCTCGTGCTGCACTCCGCGACGAAGGGGATTGCGGGGCACAACGACGCGACGCTCGGCGTCGTCGCCGGATCGAAGGACCTGCTCGACTCGATCTGGGCGTACTCGGTGTTGCACGGCGCGTGCGCATCACCATTCGACGCGATGAACGGCCTCCGCGGCATCCGCACACTTCCCGTACGCTTCGCGCGCCAGAGCGACACCGCGTTGCGACTCGCGGGTTGGCTCGAGACCCACCCGGCCGTGTCGTGCGTGCGCTACCCGGGCCTCGACTCCCATCCGCAGCGAGAGCTCGCGAAGCGGCAGATGACCTCGGGTGGCTCGATGTTCGCGGTCGAGCTCGCCGGCGGGCTCGAAGCCGGCCGCAAGTTCTTGGAGGGCGTGCAGCTCGCACAGCTCGCATCCACGCTCGGCGGTCCCGAGACGCTCGTGACCCATCCCGCGTCGTCGACCCACGTCGGGCTCACGCAAGCCGAACGCGAGGATCGCGGGATCACCGACGGGCTCGTGCGCGTGTCGGTCGGGCTCGAGCATCCCGACGACCTGCTCGCCGACTTCGCGCAGGCCCTCTCGTCCCTCGGCTGACCGGGGCTACTGGATGAGTGCCGCGAGGCGCTCGTCCGCGGGGGAGTTGCGGCCTACCGCGACTGCCACGTAGGTGCTGCCCTCGCCAGCCACGTACACGGTCGTCTTGCGCGGCGGGTTCGGGCTCCGGGCGATGACCGGCAGCGGCTCGCTGTAGGGGCTGACCTTCGCGAACGGGCCGGCGATCACCAGCACGCGGTCGTCGATGAGCTCACCGCGGCCGCGGTGCCACTTCATCTGGCGAACGGTGTCGGCCGCACTCTGCTTCCCTTCCGGACCGAACGGGATGTCCTTGAACTTCACGTCGAAGTGCTCCCCATCGGCGGACGAGCGGAGATCGGGCTCGGCCCGCTTCGCCAGCCAGAAGAGGCCGATGAGGATGCCGAAGGAGACGATCCACCAGAAGATGTTGATCACGCCTGCACAGCATCGCTCACCGGGGCGGCGATGATGGGCCGCCATGCCCGAGATGCTCGAGATCGAGGCCTACCGCCGCGCCGCGGAGCGCGTCATCGGGCGTCGCATCGCGAAGGTGCACGCGCCCGACGCGTGGTACCTCAAGGAAGGGTTGACCGCCCCAGTGCTCCGGAAGGCGGTCGAGGGCCGAACGATCAGCGGCCTCCGTCGCCGCGGCAAGCTGCTGCTCGTCGACACCGACGACCGTGAGACCGACGACCAGGGACCGACGATCGGCCTGCGCTTCGGCATGACAGGCCGGCTCCTCGTCGACGGCGCCGCCGGCATCGAGCACCTCGAGTACTCGAGCATGCGGGAGAACCCCGACTGGGATCGCGTCGCCTTCCGCTTCGACGGCGGGGGAGAGCTGCGCATCCGCGATCCACGGCGCCTCGGGGGCGTCTTGCTCGATCCTGAGGAAGATCGTCTCGGTCCCGACGCGCTCGACCTCACTCCCGCGCAGCTCCGTGATCTCCTGCTTCGCAGCCGCGCGCCGGTGAAGGCGCGCCTGATGGACCAGTCGGTCGTCGCCGGCATCGGCAACCTGCTCGTCGACGAAGCCCTGTGGCGCGCCGGCATCGACCCGGCGCGCGAGTCGCGGTCACTGACCCCGAACGAGGTGCGCCGTCTCCACAAGCACCTTCGGGCGACGCTGCTCGAGCTCGGCGAACGGGGCGGCTCGCACACCGGGGATCTCCAGGACGAGCGTCGACGAGACGGCGTCTGCCCGAAGGACGGCACGCCCCTGCTGCGCCGCCAGGTGGGCGGCCGCACCACGTACTCGTGCCCGCTCCACCAGGTCTGACGCGCTGCCCGCGTGTCCTGGAGCCGTGTTGACCCTTCGTTAGCATCGCCGCCGTGTCGGCCGAGGAGACCGTGAGGGTGATCGTGCTCGCGCTCGCGGCGATCGTCCTCCTCATCCTCCTGATCACCGTGCGGTACTGGCGGTGGACCAAGCCCGTCCATCCCGCCCTCGAGAAGCTCGACGACATGAAGGGCAAGCGGCGGCACTAGGTACCTTTGGGTCATGGCCGATTCGTTGGACCTCGACGCGATGCTGCAGCGGTTCCGTGATCGTGCGGCCGCGGTGCGCCAGCGGCCGTTGCCGCCCGTCGCCGGCGCCGAGCGGCAGCACTTCATCGCGCAGGCGCAGACCGACTTTCAGGACTTCGCGATCATCGGCGACGCCGAGGGCACGATCGCCGACGGGATCCTGGTGCTGCGAATCGACCTCCGCCCGCCAGACGCGCGCGGTGAAGGGAAGTCGTCCTGACCACTTCGGTTCCGGCGGCAGCAGGGGCGGCGAGCGTCGAAGACCATCCGTGGCTCCCCGTCGCGGGGGTCGCGTTCGCGGTCTTCTGCTGGGGACTCGGCGGTGTCGCGGTCAAGTCGATCGACGCATCCGCTGTCACGATCGCGTTCTGGCGGATGTGGATCGCGGCCCCATCGATGGTGCTCTTCCTGTACGCGACCGGCGGCCGGCTGACGATCACCGGCCTCAAGCGGTCGCTCTTCGGCGGGCTGCTCTTCGCGGGGCAGATCGGGCTCTTCTTCGAGGCCGTGCAGCGCACGAGCGTGGTGAACGCGCAGCTCATCAGCGCGATGCAACCTGCGCTCGTGCTGCTCGTCGCCGGCAAGATGTTCGGCGAGCGCGTGACCCGGCACGACGTCGGCTGGACGGCCGTCGCATTCGTCGGCGTGGCGGTCGTGCTGCTCGCCTCGTCGGGGCAGCCGGAGGTGAGCCCGCTCGGGAACCTCCTGGCGTTCGGGAACCTCTTCCTCTGGACGATCTACTTCCTCGAGGTCAAGCGGGTCCGCGAAGCAGGCGTGGGCGCCATCGAGTACATGGCCGGCGTCATGCTCGTCGCCGCTCTCGTCTTCACGCCGTACGCGTTGCTCGCAGCGAACGACCTGGTCGGTGCGATCCACGGCACCGATTGGCTGTGGATCCTGTTCATCGTGCTGGTGCCCGGCTGGGGTGGCCACGTGGTGATGGGCTGGGCGCACAAGTACGTCGACGTGAAGATCTCTTCGCTGATGACCTTGGGCGTGCCCGTCGTCTCGGCGGTGGCGGCATGGATGCTGCTCGGCGAGAACATGACGGTCGGCCAGCTCGTCGGCGGCGCGATCGTGCTCGGCGCGCTCGCGGTCATCGTGGTCGGCCACCGGAATCTCGACCGCGCGGAGGATGTCCCCGAGCCGATCTGACAGGCTGTGCCGCAGCGCGCGACACGAGATCGAAGGGGGAGTCATGAAGCGACTGTCCGGCCTCGACGCCAGCTTCCTCTACCTCGAGACACCGTCGTCGTACATGCACGTCGCAGGGCTCATGATCTTGGATCCCGCGACGGCACCCGTGCAGTGGTCGTTCGACGAGGTGCGCGACATGTATGCAGCACGGCTGCACCTCGCGCCCCCGTTCCGACGGCGGCTCGTCGAAGTGCCGTTCGGAGTGCACCACCCCGTCTGGATCGAAGACCCGGACTTCGACCTCGACTTCCACCTCCACCACATCGCGGTGCCGCAGCCGGGAGGCGCGCGCCAGCTCGCGACCTTGGCCGAGGAGATCGTCGCCCGGCCGCTCGACCGGCGGAAGCCGCTCTGGGAGTCGTGGATCATCGAAGGCCTCGAGCACGGCTTCATCGCGGTGCTCACGAAGACCCACCACGCGGCGATCGACGGCGTGTCGGGCAACGAGATGACCGTCGCCATGCTCGATGTCGAGCCCGAGGGCCGCGACGTCGGCCCCGACACCTGGGCGCCCGAGCACGTTCCGAACGAGGCCGAGCTGCTGGCCTATGCGATGCGGTCGTTGTCGACACAGCCCGCGAAGTTCGTTCTCTCGCTCGGCCGCACCGGTTCGGCCTTCCTGAACGTCACTCGGCGGAACCGCCAGCCGGACATTGCGCCTCCGCCGGCGCCGTTCTCGGCGCCGCGCGCCTCATGGAACCACGCGCTCTCGCCGCACCGCTCGTACGCGATGACCTCGCTCTCACTCGACGACGCGAAGGCGGTCAAGAACGCGTTCGGGACGACGCTCAACGACGTCGTGATGGCGATGTGCGCGAGCGCGCTGCGTTCGTACATCGACGCGCGCGGCGAGAAGCTCGAACAGGATCTGGTCGCGATGGTGCCCATGTCAGTGCGCACCGGGGACCGGAACGATGCTGGAGGCAACCGCGTCGCGACGATGCTGGCGTCGCTCGCGACGACGATCGACGATCCGGTCGAACGGTTGCTCGCGATCAGCGCCGGCATGCGCCAGGCGAAGGAGCAGCAGAGCGCGATCGGTGCAACAACCCTGCAGGACTGGGCAGAGTTCGCGGCTCCGGCTGTGCTGGGGCGCGCCGTGCGCGCCTACGCGCGGTATCGGCTTGCCGATCATCATCGACCGATCTTCAACCTCACGATCTCAAATGTGCCTGGTCCTCCGTTCCCGCTGTACTCGGCCGGCGCCCGCATGGTCGCGAACTACCCGATGGGCCCCATCAACGACGGTGCGGGGCTCAACATCACGGTGGTCAGCTACATGAACCAGCTCGACTTTGGCGTGGTGACCTGTCGCGAGCTCATCCGCGACGCCTGGGAGATCGCCGATGGTCTGGGCGCGGCGCTCGACGAGCTGAAGAAGCGCGCCGAACCCGAACGGCCGAAGAAGCAGAACAAGTCGAAGCGCGAGGCCAAGGTCGTGCTCGTGCATGGCGCGTGGCACGGTGCGTGGTGCTGGCAGGGCGTCATCGACGCGCTCGAGGCGCAAGGCGTCGACGTCCACGCCGTCGAGCTCCCTCTGACCAGCTACGACGACGACGTCGCCGAGGCCCGCAAGGCGATCAAGGTGGCGGGCAAGGGCGCCGTCGTGTGTGGGCACTCGTACGGCGGGATGGTGATCTCACGCGCCGCAAGTGGGTTGCCAGTTGGCCGCGTCGTGTACCTCACCGCGTTCATGACGGACGAGGGCGAGGAGCCGATGGAGCACATGCAGGCGCATCCGTCGCCGATGATGGCCGCGGTTCGCACCGATGGTGGTGTGCTCACGATCGATCCGGCGATGCTGCACGAGGCCTTCTACGAGGACAGCGACCCTGAGGTCGTCGTCGAGATCGAGAAGCTGCTGCGGCCGATGCCGCTCGGTGACACGTGGATCGTCGACGTCGAGCCCGCGTGGCGGCAGGTGCCCTCGACCTACATCGTGTGCACGAACGACAAGGCGATCAGCGAGGGCGCGCAGCGCGCGATGGCCGGGCGCGCCGACGAGGTGGTCGAGTGGGACACCGACCACTCACCGTTCCTCACTCGCCCCGGCGACATCGCGGACCTTCTGGCCAAGCACGTGTGACAGGCGGTCGAGGCGGCGATCCCATTGCGCTCCCGCGCGCATCATCCACTCGATCGCGTCGCTGAACGGCTCGGGCCGGATCGCGTACTTCACCTCGCGCCCCTCGCGCGCGGCGTCGACGAGTCCCGCGTCGCTGAGCGACTGCAGGTGCTTCACGACCGCCTGCCGTGAGATCGGCAAGTCGCGCGCGAGCGCGGTCGCCGTCTCAGGGCCGCGCTCGACCAGTCGCTCGACCATGTGGCGACGCGTCGGATCCGCGAGCGCGCCGAACACCGCGTCGAGACCGAACCGGTCGAGACCCTCGGGCATCGAGTGGAGCGAGGTCAGCGGACGAGCGCGGCTGCAGACACTCGCAACCACAGCGTGTCGAGGCGCGCCTCCCAGTAGGCAGCCTTGGCGACGCTGGCTTGGGCGGAGGTCGGCTCGAGCGGCGTCTCGGTGACGACGAGGCGCGTGCCGCCCTCGGTCGGGCACAGCTCGAAGATCACCTCGGACACGGCGCCGCCTTCTGGCCACCAACGCAGCGAGAGGCGCCGCTCAGGATCGACGTCTCGGATGAGGGCGTGTCGCACGATGCCTTCGTCGTCGACGATCGTGCCGTTGCCACCGGGATACATCTCGAGCTCGACCGGACCGCCCAACCAGTCGCTGAGCTCGTCGCGGTCGGTGAGCGCGTGCCACACCCTCGCGAGGTCCGCGTCGAGATCAATCTGCCGTCGGATCTGCATCGGTCGGCCTCCAAGGTTGTGCAACTTCTAGGTTGCACTTATGATGTGCAACGAACTGGTTGCAGCATAACGCTCATAGGAGGACTCGCGTGCTCGTTCCCACCGTGATCGAACAGACCAACCGAGGGGAGCGGGCGTTCGACATCTACTCCCGCCTCCTCGCCGAGCGGATCGTGTTCCTGGGCACCGCGATCGACGACACGGTCGCGAACCTCGTGATCGCGCAGCTGCTCCACCTCGAGAGCGACAAGCCCGACCAGGACGTCTCCCTCTACATCAACTCTCCCGGCGGCGACATGACCGCGCTGTTCGCGATCTACGACACGATGCAGTTCCTGCGTCCTGACGTCGCCACGATCTGCGTCGGCCAGGCAGCGTCAGCCGCCGCCGTGCTGCTCGCCGCCGGTGCGCCGGGCAAGCGGGCGGTGCTCCCGAACTCCCGAGTCCTCATCCACCAACCCCACGGTGGTGCTCAGGGGCAGTCGACCGACCTCGAGCTCGCAGTCGCGGAGATGGTCGAGATGCGGCGACGCATGGTGTCGATCCTCGCGTCGGCGACCCGACAGACGGAGCAGCGGATCATGAGAGACATCGATCGTGACTACATCCTTCGCGGAGCCGACGCCGTCGCGTACGGGCTCGTCGACCATGTGATCGAACGTCGCGGCATCATCGGCGCGGTCGAGATCGCCGCGTCGGCGTAGCGCTCAGTTGATCGCGTTGGTGGCGACGAGGACGAGCACGACCACGCCCATCACGAGCCGGTAGATGATGAAGATCGCGAGCGACTCTCGGCTCAGGTAGCGCAGCAGGAACGAGATCGACCAGTACCCGACGACGAACGCGAAGATCGTCGCGATGATCGTCGGCCCGACGCCGGCGCCGCCGGGGTCGCCGATCTTGCGGGCCTCGAACAGGCCGCTCAACACCACGGCGGGCACGGACAGCAGGAACGAGTAGCGAGCCGCCGAGACGCGGTCGAAGTTCACGAAGAGGCCCGCGCCGATCGTCGAGCCCGAGCGGGAGAAGCCGGGGATCAGAGCGAGCGTCTGCGCGCCGCCGATCACCGCCGCGTCGGTCGCATTGATCTGCGCGAGCGCACGACGCCGCTTCCCCACTCGCTCGGCGAGCCAAAGCCCGAGCCCGCCGACGATCATCGCGATGCCGATGAGCGTCAGGTTGCGACCGCCCGTCTCGATCTGGTCGCGCAGCGCGTAGCCGACGATGACGATCGGGATCGTGCCGAGGCCGATGTACCAGCCGAGCCTCGCGTCGAGCGCCCCGCGGAGCGACTTGTCGCGGAGCGACTTCAGCCATGTCGTCGCGATGCGCAGCAGGTCTTGCCAGAAGTGGAGGACGACCGCGGCCATGGTGCCCAGCTGGATGACGGCGGTGAACGGAGCGCCGGGGTCGGGCCACCCGAAGAGGGCCGGGATGATCCGCAAGTGTGCCGTTGACGAGATCGGCAGGAATTCGGTGAGGCCTTGGACGATGCCGAGGAAGACCGCCTGGAACGCACTCACCGGGGCACGGTAACCGGCGCCCCCGGGTTGCTAGAGTGACGGGCCACGCGGACGTGGCTCAGCTGGTAGAGCATCACCTTGCCAAGGTGAGGGTCGCGGGTTCGAATCCCGTCGTCCGCTCCAAGTGCGATCCGACATCACGCCGACGCGGCGGAGTCGAGGCGGTCGCCACGATGGTCACGCTGCACGTCGGCGCCGGTCACTGCCAAGAACGTGACGAGCACTGCGATCGCGGCTGCCAGCGCGAGGCTCACCCATTGGCTGCCGAGGCCGAGACCGCCGACGTCGGCGGGCTTGCCGAGCCAGTCCGCCACTGACGCGCCGAGCGGACGAGTCAAGACGTACGCCGTCCAGAACGCGACGATCGGGTTGAGGTCGAATCGCCAGTAGCCGACGGCGGGTACGGCTATCAGCGCCGCGAACAAGATCACGGAACCGCGGTAGCCGAGGTTGAGCGTGATCGCGGTGACGTCGCCGACGGCGGTGCCGAGTGCGAACGTCGACACGACCGCAGCCCAGTAGAAGAGCTCGCGGCGGAAGGTGTCGATGGTGTGCACATCGAGCGTGTGCTCGGTGGCTTGCCACGTGCCGAACACGGCGGCCAGGACGAAGCCGTAGAAGATGGCCGATGCTGCGTAGGGCACGTGGAACTGGACATGGAGCACGTCGGCGGCCATCGTCCCGAAGATGCCGACCATCACCACCGCGAACCAATACGTCCACGCGACGTAGCGCCGCATCGCGAGCTGCAGCACGAGCGCCACCAAGAAGCCCGCGAACCCGATCATGACGGCGAGCACAGGGTCGAGACGATGGACCATGTAGTCGGAGGTCGACTCGCCGAGCGCAGTCGAAAGGGCCTTGATCACCCAGAAGTACGCGGTGATCGCAGGCACTCTCAGCGCTCGCCGCACTCCCACCCCACCCGCCATCGGACGAAGTGTGCTGCGCCGAGATCGCGCGGGTCAGCCGTCGGGCGAAGGTTTTGCCTTGCGCTAACCCACGGAGCGTCCGGACGTGCCGGCCGCGCTCGATCCTGGGAAGTGATGGTGAACAATTCTCCCGTGGATGCAGAGGCCGAGTCGCTGCCCTCTGCGAACCACCGCCGCGTGGTGCGCGCTGTGGCTCTCGCCGTCGTCGCCGTCGGCGCGCTCGCGTTCGCCGTCGAGCAACGCTCGCTCGTCGGTGCCGGGCGCGAGGTGCGAGCTGCGGATCGTGAATGGCTCGGTGTCGCCGTTCTCGCCATGGTCGCGCTCCTCGCGAACCAGGCGATGTTCCACGCCGCCGCGCAACGTGCGGCACGGCTGCCGACGGGCCCGTTCGGTGCAGTGAGGCCGGCGCTCGCGGCGACGTTCATGAACCAAGTCACAAAGTCGGGCGGCATGGCGGGGCTGACCATGCTCGTCGCTGACGGCGACCGCCGGCGGCTCGGCCGTGGCCCTGTCGTCGCGGCGTACGCGCTCGTCGCGGTGCTCACTGAGCTCGCGTTTGCCGGAGCGCTCGCCGCCGCGCTGCTGATGGCCTGGCTCGACGGTCACCTCACCGGGCCCGAGGTCGCTGCCAGCGTCGTGTTCACCCTGTACCTGGCGGCGCGCGTGTCCCTCATCGGCGTCGCCGCAACCTCGCGAGAGCGGCTGCAGCGCATCTACGCCCTGCCCGGCCGCTTGATGGCGTCGATCAGACGGACGGGAGAGCCCGAGCCCGATACCCGTTCGGCCGACGAGCTCTACGACGCGCTTGCCATCGTCCGTCGCGAGCCGATGAGATCGCTGCCCGCAGCCGCGCACGCGCTCGCAGTCGAGGCGATCGGCGTCGTAGAGCTGTGGGCTGTCATCGCGGCGGTCGGGGGCGGGCACAGCCTGCTGCTCGCGCTCGTCGCGTACGCGGTGTCGGCGATGTTCGCCATCGTGGGTGTGCTTCCTGGTGGTCTCGGCTTCGTCGAGCTCTCACTGGGCGCCGTGTTGATCTCGTATGGCCTTCCCGCTCGCACCGCGGTCGCCGCGGTTGTCCTGTACCGAGTCGTCGAGCTGTTGATCCCTGTCATGGTCGGAGCTCTCGCAGCGACGCGGCTCCGACGGCCGATCCCCGCCCAGCGATGAGCATCACGTCCCGGCCGCTCGCGTGGATGTCGGCGCAAAGCACTCGTCGCATGGTTGCAATCGCCGCGATCGCAGTCGGCGTCACCGACCTCGTGTGGGCCGCGAGGCACTCCGGCGCATCGGCACGCGTGCACGCACTCGGTCGAGCGACCGCGACGATGACCGGTACGCGCTACCTCCTGCTCCTCGCCGGCATGGCGCTCGTGCTGAACGCGTTCGGGCTGCTGCACGCCAAGCGCACCGCATGGGGGATCGCGTTCGTGCTCTCGATCGCCTCGTGCTTCGCGTTCGTGCACCGAGATCGAGATGTGATGAGCGTCGGCCTTCTTCTGGCCGGCGGACTCGTCGCGTTGCTCGTCCTGACCGCAGGTTCGTTCGGCGCTCGCTCCGACCCACTGATGGCAAGACGCGGCCTTCGGCTCCTCCTCGCCGGCGAGATCCTGGTGTTCGCATACGGGACCGCGGGGCTGTACTTCCTGGACGAGGAATTCCGGGACTCGGCGACCTTGATCGACGCGGGTCGCAGTGCCGTGAGGCTGTTGCTGCTCCTTCCCGCGAACGCAATCACTCCCGTCGATCCCGACGGGCGTTGGTTCGTCGACTCGGTGCGTCTCGCCGGGCTCGGCGTCGTGGTCGTCGCGCTGATCCTGATCGTTGCCTCAGTGCTCGCAACCGCGGCTGACGCCAGCGATCGGCGGCTGGTCGAGCGGCTCATCGACTCCTGGGCGACGAACAGCCTGGCGTCCTTCCACCTGCTCGAGGGAACCTCGTGGTTCATCAGCGATGACCGGCGCGCGTTCATCGGCTACCGGCTGGTGGGGATCACGGCCGTCGCCCTCGCCGAGCCGATCGGCGAACCCCAATCCCGGAGCAACGTCGTCGCTGAGTTTCTCGATCTGTGCGAGCTCAACGGGTGGGTGCCCGCGTTCCACCAGCTCTCCTCACGGAGTGACGAGGTGTTCGCGGAGGCCGGACTGAAGTGCCTCAAGATCGGTGAGGAAGCCATCGTCCCCGTGCAGACCTGGAGTGAGGACGCGCCCGGCTACAAGCAGCTGCGCTCCGCCCTGCGGCGGGTCGAACGGTCAGGCTGTGAGCTCGTCGAGCTGCCTCGACCCATCGACGAAGCCACGATGCGGGAGCTCCGCGAGGTCTCGGACGCGTGGCTTTCGGAAGGGGGGCATCGCGAACGGACCTTCACCGTCGGACAGTTCGATCCCGACTACCTGCGGCAGACGACAGTGCTCGTCCTGCGTCAACGCGACAGCCATCGCATCGAGGCGTTCGTGAATGTGCTGCCGTCGTACTCCTCGTCGGTCGGCAACTTCGACTTGATGCGCCGGCGGCCCGATGCACCGAACGGAGTGATGGAGTACCTCGTCGTCGCGCTCATCCACCGGTTCCGAGCCGAGGGACGCACGGGCATGACGCTCGGCCTCGCGCCGCTCGCGAACATCGACGGTGAGGGCATCCCCGATCGAGCGCTGCGACTCCTCTACGACCGGGGGACGAAGGTCTTCAACTATCAGGGCCTGCATCACTTCAAAGAGAAGTGGAACCCCGTGTGGGAGGCGCGCTACCTCGCGTACCGCAGCGACACCGAGCTTCCGCGCATCGCGGGAGCGCTTGCGCGAGTCGGCGAGATCCCCGATCCGCGTGGGGCCCGAGCGAGGGCGTTGGCATTCGCGCGTCGGTTCCCTGTCACACTGTCGATCGGCCTGGTCGTGTGCTGGATCATGGCTGCGACTCGGCTCGACCCGTCGTTCCACCACGTGCTCGAGCGACACCTCGGGCTGTCGTTCCTCGACCTCCAGCACCTGCAGGTCTGGCGCTTGCCGACTGCCGAGCTGATCCAGACTCAAGCCGGCTTCCGGTGGGCGAACATCGCACTGCTGTCAGTGTCGCTGCCGTTCGCCGAGTGGCGGTTGGGGAGCCGTCGGTCGATCGCCATCTTCTTCCTGTGCGACTGGATCTCATCGCTCGTGACGTACGGATGCATGGTCGTGTTCGCAGCGATGGGCAACCTCGGTGCCCATCAGATCTTGATCGAGCGCGATAGCGGGTCGTCGGCTGGGGCGTGGGCGCTCGCGACCGCGGGTGCTCTCTCGCTCACTGACCCTCGCTGGCGCCGCATCGCAATCGGGTCGATCTTCCTCTTCCTCGGCGGCGCTCTGCTGATCTTCCATCGGCTCTTCGACTTGCAGCACCTGTTGGCCGCACTCACCGCGGTCGCGCTGACGATGGCATTCGACGGCGCGGCGCGGTGGAGGGCGAACACGGCCGGACAACGAGCCGAGGCCCTCGCCGTCGGCTGACCTCGGTGCCGAGGCTGGGGTTCAGTCGGCGCGCCGATTAGGAACAACGTGAGCGACAGCGAGGAGCGATTCCACGCAATCGCGGATCGAGTCGTCGAGCGGGCGGAATGTGATCGGCACCGCGGCGCGGATGCGATCGTTGCGCAGCTGCAGCCCGGCCCAGATCGAGCGGAACTCGTCCTTCCGCTCCTTCCAGCGCTCCGGCGACGGATCGATGATGGGCCCTGGGTCGTGGCGCAGCTCGGGCAGCAGGCGATCGATCGACGCGCAGATGTCCTCGTAGGTACGCGTCTCGGTGGACATGGCGAGGTAGCGCTCGCCGTTCGCGGCCTTGTCGCTCTCGAGGAGGCCGATGTGGCATGCCGCGTCGTCACGCACGTCGACGGTCATCCACGGGCGGTAGGGGCCGGTGCCCTGGAAGATCTCGCACCGGCCTTCCACCATCCGCTCGATCAGGTGCTGCCACGGCCCGCCGTCTTTGTGGTGGGGGGACAGGATGGGCCCGACGTTGTCACTCGGGCAGACCGTGATCGCGTCCCACCGGCCGCTCGCCGCCGCGGCATCCGCGAACGCGTGCTGGGCGATGACCTTCCCCATCGAGTAGCCCTGCCCGCGCTCCGGAGTGCGCTTCGGGTTCGATTCGTCCGGCTCGCGGTCCTCGTCGACGACGGGACGGCGGATGAGCTCGGTGATGTCGGCCTCGGAGATGATCGCCGCGAGGCTCGAGGTCACGACGACGCGGCGGACGGATTCCGAGGACGCGACGCTGTGGATGATGTGGTCACACGTGCGGCGCACGTACTCGGGGTCGTCGTAGGTGCTGACGTGGGAGACGTGTGCGACTGCATCGCATCCTCGGAAGATGTCGTCGAAGCAGCCGGGCTGATCGAGATCCGCGGCGTGGAGCGTCAGCCGGCCGGAGGCGTACCCGTTCATCGTCTTCAGGAAGCCGACGCGTGTGTCGTCGTCGACGTTGCGCACACAGGCTCGAACCTCGTAGCCGCGAGCGAGTGCCTCTTGTACGACGTGCCCGCCGACGAAGCCGGCTGCACCGGTCACCGCCACCACGCTGCCCTTCTCCACTGTCGTCATGCGGTGAGCCTTTCACGCGACCGGTGCGCGAGCCTGACGGCGTGGGGTCTGAGAGCATCGGAGGGTGACTTCCCTCGTACGCGTCGATGCCGTCGACCACATCACCACGATCACGCTCGATTCACCCGACAACCGCAACGCGCTGTCGCAGCAGCTCCTTGCTGAGCTCGACGACGCATTGCGCGGCGCGAGAGACGACAACGATGTCCGCGCGGTCGTGCTGACCGGCACGGGCACGACGTTCTGCTCCGGAGCGGACCTCTCGGGCGCCACGTCAGCGGGTGCGAGAGCCGTGCCATTCGTCGAGATCCTCAGCACGTTGTGGAGCTACCCGAAGACCGTCATCGCCCGGCTGAACGGGCACGTGCGCGCAGGTGGCTTCGGGCTCGTCGCCGCAGCCGACGTCGTGATCGCGCCGACCAGCGCCTCGTTCGCGTTCAGCGAGGTGCGCATCGGCGTCGCGCCGGCGGTGATCGCAGTGCTGTGTCAGCGGAGGATGACGCCGCGAGCAGCGGGCCGCTACCTGCTCACGGGTGAGGTGTTCGACGCCCACACCGCTCGCGAGGCCGGACTCGTCACGATCGTGGTCGAGCCCCACGAGCTCGACGCAGCGACCGCCGAGATCGTGCATGCGGTGCGCCAGACGGAGCCGAACGCGGTGGCGGCGACGAAGCGTCTCCTCGTCGACCTCCCTTCGATGAGCGTCGACGACGGGCTTCGTCAGGCCGAGGCGATCTCGACCGCCCTCTTCGGATCGCCCGAAGCCGCCGAGGGGATCGCCGCGCTCAAGGAGCGCCGGGCGGCGGCATGGGCGACCGAGCCTGCGGGAACCCGCCGCACGTCGACGAGCTGAGTCTCCGGGACCTTCGGGGCAGAGGCTCAGACCGGCTCGAGCGCTCGGGGAAGCGGCTGCAGGTCGGCCTCGTGCTCGGGAGCGGGCAGCCACTGCTCGCCTTCGATGTCGATGTTCGGCGCGAGCCGGTCGAGCCACTTCGGGAACCACCAGTTCGCGTTGCCGAGAAGCTTCATCGTCGCCGGGACGAGGACGAGGCGCACGAGGGTTGCGTCGACGAGCACGGCAGTCGCCAAGCCGACGCCCATCATCTTGATGGTCGGGTCACCGCCGAACACGAAGCTGATGAACACCGCGATCATGATCAGTGCGGCGCAGGTGATGACCCTCGCGGTCGTCGTGATGCCGACGATCACCGACTCGGTGTTGTCGTGACCCTGGTTGTACTCCTCACGGATGCGGCTGAGCAGGAACACCTCGTAGTCCATCGAGAGCCCGAACAGGATTGCGAACATGAACATCGGGATGAAGCTGATGATGGGCAGCGATCCGTGCACGCCGAGCAGGCCCGCGCCGACGCCCTTCTGGAACACGAGCACGACCACGCCGTAGGCCGCGCCGATCGAGAGCAGATTCATGATCGCGGCCTTGATCGGCACGAGGACCGAACGGAACACGATCATCAGCAGGATGAACGACAAGCCGACGACGCAGCCGATGAAGAGCGGCAGCCGACTCGTCACCCGCTCGCTCATGTCGATGAACATCGCGGTCTGCCCGCCCACGTAGACCGACGTGCCCGTGCCCGCGACCGCTGTCGGGATCACAGAGTGGCGGAGTCGATCGACGAGCTTGTTCGTCGCTTCGTCCTGTGGTCCGGTCTTCGGTGTCACCTGGATGACGGCGACGTCGCCGGTCGGGCCCGTGATCGGGGGTGACACCTCGGCGACGTTCGGGTCCGCGGCCACGGCGGCGGAGATCGCGGCGAGCGCGGCATCGCCACGCTGATCCGGAAGGTCGACGGCCAAGATCAGGGGACCGTTGAAGCCAGGGCCGAACCCCTCAGCGAGCAGGTCGTAGCTGCGACGCAGCGTGGAGCTGGTCGGGTTCTGACTCGCGTCGGTCTGCCCGAGTCGCATGCTGAAGATCGGCGCGGCGAGCAGCAGGATGATGGTGAGACCTGCGACGAGGTACACGACAGGGTGCTTCGAGACATGGTGTGCCCAGCGCGCCCATCCGTGGTACCTGCCGTCGGCGTCGCGGGTGCGGCTCTCGCTCACGCGCCGCATGCCCGGGATGCCGAAGCGATCGATGTTGCGCCCGGCGAACCCGATGAGCGCGGGAAGCAGCGTCAGCGCTGCGACCACCATGATCGCCACGACGAGCGCCGCGCCCAGGCCCATGTAGGTGACCATCGGGATGCCCGCCACCGCCAGGCCCATGATCGCGATGACGACGGTGCCGCCTGCGATGACGACGGACTGGCCGGCGGTTGCGATCGCGCGCCCGACGGCGTCTTCGACGGTCAAGCCGCGCTGAAGGCCGGCGCGGTGGCGCGTGATGATGAAGAGGGCGTAGTCGATGCCGACGCCGAGGCCGATCATCGTCGCGAGCGCCTCGGTGGTCGAGGGCAAGTGGATGAACGCGGAGAGGAACGTCATCAGCGCGATGCCTGCTCCGAGGCCGGCGAGCGCGGTGCCGATCGGCAGGCCCATCGCGATGACCGACCCGAACGCGAGCAGGAGGATCACCATCGCGACGAGCAGCCCCACACCCTCGGCACCCGACGGCGGCCGTCGCTCCGCCGCCTGCGGGAGCTCACCGCCGAACTCGACCTGGATGCCCGCGTCGCGCGCGGGGCCCACTGCCTCTTTCAGCTGGGTGTAGGTGTCACCGGGGAGCTCTCGGCTGTTCGCGTCGTAGCGGACGGTCGCGAGCGCGATCGTGTCGTCCGCAGACCTGATCAGTGTCGCCGCGGGCGACGGCACGACGACGTGGTCGAGGTCGCCGAGCGCCGTGAGGCTCGTGTCGAGCGCGGCAGCGTTGGCGGGATCGGACAGCGCGCCGTCAGGGGAGTGGAACACCACCTGCGCGGACGCCGCCGGCGAAGGTCGGGAACGACGCCTTCAGCAGGTCGGTGGCCTGCTGGGCCTCGACGCCCGGCACGGAGAACTCGTCCTTCATCTCGCCCCCGGCCGCCTTGCCGCCGACGAAGAGGCCGACGATGACCAGGACCCATGCGATGACGACCCAGCGGCGGTTGCGGGCGCTCGAGCGGCCCAGGCGATACAGGAACCGAGACATGGGGCGAGCCTAACGGCACATCTAGCATTTGACACACGTGCCAGTATCTTCTTTCTGCCGTAGAATGCAGGTCGTGGCAACGCCGACTGGCCTGCGTGAACGGAAGAAGGAGCGCACCCGAGCCGAGATCGAGCGCGTCGCGATGCGCCTCTTCCTCGAGCAGGGCTTCGACGCCGTCACCGTCGACGAGATTGCCGCGGTGGCCGAGGTGTCGCACCGCACCTTCTACCGCTACTTCTCGTCCAAGGAGGATCTCGTCCTCCGCGACGTGCGCGAGTTCCTCGACGAGATGCGGACCGCGTTGGCACAGCGGCCGGGATCCGAGTCCGTGATCGAGTCGATCCGGGCCGTGATCCTGCAGCTCGCGCAGGCCTACGAAGCCGACGCCGACGAGGACCGCCAGCGTGTGACCCTTCTGCTCGAGACACCGTCGTTGCAGCACCACCGCCAGGAGCAGCTCGTCGCGTTCGAAGGGGCCCTCGTGCCCCTCATCGCCAATCGCCTCGCTGTCGATCCCGCCCACGACATGCGGCCCGCGCTCATCGCGGCGTGCGCAGGAGCCGCGCTCGAGGGTCGCGAGCGAGTCGTGGATCGCAGACGACATGAAGACCAAGCTGGCTCCGAAGGTCGAGGAGGCCTTCTCGCTTCTGGTGACTGGTCTGCAGTGACGGTTCAGCCCGGACTCATCGACGTCCACCACCACTTCATCCCCGATCGCTATCGGGCGGCGATGGATCGCTCCGGTGGGCCGCCCGACGGCATCGGTCGCACGCCGGACTGGTCGGAGGAAGAGGCGATTCGGTTCCTCGACGCCATGGGGATCGAGACCGCATACCTCTCCATCTCGAGCCCCGGTGTGCTGCTCGACGGGTCTGATGCCACCGATCTCGCACGCAGCGTCAACGACACCGCCGCCGAGCTCGTCGACCGCCACTCGGGGAGGTTCGGGGCATTTGCCGCCTTGCCCCTACCTGACACCGACGCCGGCATCGCCGAGATCGCGCGAGCGCTGGACGACCTTCATCTCGACGGCATTGGGTTGCTCACCCACCACGGTGACGTGTACCTCGGCGATCCCCGGCTCGACGTCGTCTTCGACGAGCTGAACCGGCGAGCCGCAACCGTCTTCATCCATCCCACGTCCCCGCTCTGCTGCGGGGACGCGTTCTTGGACTTCGCGCGCCCCACGATCGAGTTCATCTTCGACACCGCTCGCACGGTGATGAACCTCATCCACTCGGGCACGCTCGATCGCTGTCCCGACATCACCTGGATCATCCCGCACGGCGGAGGAGCGCTCCCGGCGCTCAGCGTCCGACTCGACGCGGTCCATGTGCTCACGCCGGGGCGCTCCCAGGCCCTGGAGCCCTCGGCCGCCTATCTCAACCGCCTCTACTACGACCTCGCGGGGCCACGATCCGACAGCGCGCTCCGAGCGCTGCTCGGGATCGCGGACGAGTCTCGGCTCTTGTACGGCAGCGACTGGCCGTTCACCCCTGACCCCGCGGTCGCCGGCATGCTGACGGCGCTGCGAGAAACGTCGGCGTTCGAACAGCCTGATCAGCTGCTCCGCAGCGAACGCGCAACGACTCTTGCCGAGGTCTCGCGACTGATCAGTAGATCGTCTCGCTCACTCGCTGCGGGTACGCGGCGTCGTGCGCATTGCCGTCGAACTCACCCTCAGTGATCAGCTCCATGATCTGACCGGTCGTCGGGAGCTCGCTCGCGTCGCGAAACAGCGACGGATCCCAGAGGCTCGACCGGATGAGCGCCTTCGGGCATTGCGTGTACACCGTCTGGGCGGTCACGACGATCACGGTCGTCGGGACCTTGCCCTGGAACCTGAACGACTCGCGCAGCTCGGCATCGGTCGAGATCACGGCCGTGCCGTTCACGCGCAGCGTCACGCCCACTCCAGGGATCAGGAACAGAAGTGCGATGCGCGGGTCGGCCACGAGGTTGCGGATCGTGTCGAGCCGGTTGTTGCCGCGGCGATCGGGGATGAGCAGCGTGTGCTCGTCCACGACACGCACGAACCCTGCCGGGTCGCCGCGAGGCGAGCAATCGAGCCCACCGGGCCCACTCGACGCGATGAGCACGAACGGTGACGCGTCGACGTACTCCCGGTGAAGCGGCGTGATGTGGTCGACCTCTTTGATGATCGACGTCGGGACCGGCACGTCGTAGAGGGCATCGAGCTCTTCGACCGTGCGGATGATCGTCATGCGCTCAGGCTACGAGACCTTCTCCGCGCCTTCCCGCGCTTTCCCCGCTGGCGGAAGGCCGAGAGAAGGGGCGCTTCGTACGTTGGCCACGACATCAGGAGCCACTTCCAAGGAGGACACACCAGTGGCCATCTCCGAAACCATGCCGTCGATCACCCACGTTGCTGTGACGGTGACCGACCTCGACCGCAGCGAGGCCTGGTACACCAAGGTGCTCGGCGTCGCCCCGGTCCTCGACGAGGACACGGGTCCCTTCCGCCACATCGTCTACTCGGTCGGCACGACGCTGCTCGGTCTCCACGGGTTCCCCGAGCTCACCACTCGCGAGCAGTTCAACGAGCGGCGTCCGGGACTCGACCACATCGCCTTCGGCGTCGCGAGCCGCGACGAGCTCGTCGAGTGGGGCAAGCGCCTCGACTCCCTGGGCATCGGCCATGGCGAGATCAAGGAAGCGGGCTACGGCTCGGGTCTCTCGTTCCGCGACCCCGACAACATCGCTCTCGAGCTGTTCGCTCCTCCGGAGTGAGCGCCGAATGTCGTGCTGGGCGGCGGCACGGGCATGCCGCCGCTCAGCCGACGAGGCTCGTTGTCGAGCGGGAAGCAGCGGTCCGTCAGCAGCCGGTGGCGAGTGCGAGCTCGACCCGTTCGGCATCGAGTGGCTGCCCGGCCCGACGGAACTGCTTGGTCGCTGCGTGCAGCTGCTGGCACGCTGTCACTGGGTCACCGCTCGCCTGGGCCACTGCCGCCCGTGCCTCCGCGATCGCCGCTTCCCACGAGGTGCCCTGCCAGAGCAACGCGGACCGCTCCGCCGCCGCCGAGGTGGCGCTCGGCATGGGTGAGGTCGCCCGCGCGTGCGCACGCGATCGTCGCCGGCACCGAGAGCATGATCTGACAGAACGCGCAGGCGTCGTCCCACCCCAGGGTCGACTCTGCCCGATCCACGATGACGCGAGCCTCGAGAGGGCTGCGCGCGGCCGTGATCATCGTGCCGTAGACCCGCTGCAGCAGATGCTTCGCGATCATCGACGACCGAGCGAGCGGCAACGCCTGCTGCACGAGCTGCATCGCCTCGATCCGGTCGCCCTGCGCGATGCGCACCTCGGCGAGCCGTTGCAACGAGTGCGCCTGACCGCCTGCGGACCCGAGGTCGCGGTGCAGCTCGCTCGCCTCGGTCAGCTCGGTGCTGGCGAGGTCGAGGTCGCCAGACAGGAGCGCCGCCTCTCCGATCAGCGCCGACGCGAACGCAGCCGCGCGCAGCGCACCGCTGCGCCGCGCCGTGACCTGCAGGTCGCGAGCGAGGCTGATCACCTCGCCGTACGAGGCTTGCCCGTAGAGCATGTACTCGGCGGGGCACAGGTAGCCGTCGAAGATCGCGTTCGCGATCTCGGGGTTCTCCCGCGTACGCCGCAGCTCGAGCCGCATCCGGTCGAACCAGCCCCCCGACCTGTGAGCGAGCATGCCTTGCAGCGCGACCAAGTCGAGCACCTGCCAGTTGCGCTCTCCGGCGAGCACGAGCGACTGCGCCTCTTCGCTTGCGATCCGCGCGAGCTCGAAGTCGGAGGTGAAGTACGCGTACTTCCCCCGCGTCAGCAGGATCTCGGCATCCTCCGGACCGCCGTCGGTGTCGACGCCGTCGAGCGCGGCCGCGGCGGTGTCGAGATCGCCGGCCATCAGCGCGGTGCGAGCCAACCGGACCCGGAGCCGGCGCGCCGTTTCGTCGTCCGCGCCGTCCAAGGCCTCCCGGTAGGCAGCCGCGGCCATCGGATCGCCGAGCGCGTTCAACAGGTCGCCGCGAAGCGAGAGTGCGGCGGTCCTGTGCGCGCCAGTCGCGTGAGGGCGCACCGCGTCGACGAGAATGAGCGCATCGCGATACGCGCCGACCGCGGCGTCGGTCTCCGCGGCACGGAGGAGGTACGGGACAGCCTGACCCGCTTCACCCGACTCGAGCAGGTGATGCGCGATCCGCGAAGCGGACGCGTCGAGCTCGATCAGCCTCTCGGCCGCGTCGCGGTGGATCCGCCGGCGGCGATGGGGAGGCAGGTCTTCGAGCAGCGCGTCGCGAACGAGCCCGTGGCGGAAGCGATAGCCGGTGCTCGTCGGCTCGACGACCCGCGCTGCGAGCGCCCGATCGAGGTGTGAGTACGCATCGTCTTCGGGCACGCCCGCGAGGGCGACGAACTCGTCGGTGTCGAAGCTCGCGCCGGCGATCGCCACTCGCTGGAGCACCTCGCGTGTCGCGGGCTCGATGCCAGTGACCATGTTCGCGTCGAGCGCCTGCACCCACTCGGGCTCCGCGGCGGCGCGCCGGGCGAGCTCGTGCACCGCGAACGGCACACCACCGCTCAGCGCGATGATCTGCGCGACCTGTTCGCTGTCGGCCCCGGGCAGCCGTCGCTGGACCAGCAGCGCCACGCCCTCGTCATCGAGAGGCTGGAGCTCGATCACGGTCGCCGCGTGACGGTCGACCAGGCTGTGGCGCGTCTCGACCAGCGTCGCGCTCATCGGCGCCGGCCGGTGGCCGAGCACGATGCAGACGCGCTCCGAGGCGGTCGAGCGGGCCAAGTAGTGGACGAGGCGCAGGCTCGCGTCGTCCGCGTCGTGGACGTCGTCGATCGTGAGCAGGAGGCCGTGCGTCGCCGACGCGAGCCGGACGAGCTCGGCGACCGCGACGAAGAGTCGCTGGTGGGAGCTGCCTCCCGACCAGGGCATCTCCGTGCCCCCGAGGGCCCGATCGATCTCCTCCCGATGCACGTCCGCGAGGCCGTCGAGCAGCGTCGGGTGCTTCCGGCACATGTCCGCGAGCGCCTCGACGACAGGCGCATAGGGCCACGCGCCCTCGACCGGAGACGAGGCGCCATGTCCCACGCGGAAGCTCATCTCTCGGGCGCGGTCCGAGATCGCCTGGATCAGCATGCTCTTGCCGACACCAGCGACGCCGTGCACGATCACCGTGCGTCCTCGTCCGGCTGCGGCCTCGAGCAGCGCCCTCTCGGCGATGGCGAGCTCGATGTCGCGGCCGATGAGGTCGTTCTCGCTCATCGGCATGACGTCGTGCTCCCCGAGAAGCCGATCTCGCAGCGCGATCGCGTCGCGCCCCGGCGCCACGCCGAGCTCCCGGCGCAGCGCGCGATCCATCCTCTCGAACTGCCGAAGCGCCGCGTGCCGGTCTCCATTGGCCGCGTGCCGTCGCATGAGCGCGACATGCGCGACCTCGTCGCTCGGGTCGAGCTCGACGACGGTCTCCCACTGGCCGTCGAGTCGCAAGAGGTCGAGATGGTGAAGGCGCAGCTGCTCGCGCCGCTCCTCCGCCCAATCCTCGTACCGGTCGTCGGGCAGCAGCTCCCCGGCGTACACGGCGAGCGCGGCGCGCGCCGTGGTGACGTCGGCGTCGGCGAGCGCCCGCCGGGCGAGGGTCTCGAACTCCACCACATCGACCACGGTCTCGGTCTCGGGGCCGAGAGCGACGATGTCGCCGCGGAGCACGACCGCGTTCGGCACGTCGATGGCGCGGCGCGCGAAGTGGGCGGCCTTGTGCAGCTTCGGCGCGGCTTCCTCAACGGTGTCGTCAGGCCAGAGGAGGTCGAGCACCTGCTCCCGGTGCAGTCGCAGGCTCGGAGCGAGAGCGAGCACCTTGACAAGCGCGGCCGCGTGCCGTCGGGCCCAGTGGCTCTCGTCGACTCGGACCGTGTCGATGGTCACACCGAACTGTCCGAGCATCGTCACGCTGATCTTCGCCATCGCTCGTGACGGTAAGCCCGGCGGTCTTCGCGTCCTTGAAGGTTTCGTGATCTTCCTCTGACCTTCCTTCCCCGTGCCCGTGGAAGGAAGGGTCCGGGAAGGCGCCTTCCGTACCGTCGCCCGCATGACTTCCTCACACGATGTGATCGTCGTCGGGGCCCGAGCTGCGGGCGCGGCGACCGCCATGCTCCTCGCCCGACGTGGGTTGCGGACGCTTCTCCTCGATCGCGGCGCAGCGGGCTTCGACCCGCTCGCGACGCACGCACTCCTCCGCGGCGGAGTGGTGCAGCTGCATCGCTGGGGATTGCTCGACGACGTGATCGCTGCCGGCACCCCTCCGGTGAAGCGATCGACGTTCCGGTACGGCGACGACGTGTCGGTCGTGAGCGTGCGGCCCTCGTCCGGCGTCGACGCGCTCTACGCCCCACGCCGCACGGTCCTCGATCGCCTGCTGGTGCAGGCGGCGCGCGACGCCGGGGCCGAGGTGCGCTACCGCACCCGCGTGACCGATGTGGTCGTGGCCGCGGACCGAGTCACCGGCGTGCGCGTGGAAGCGCCCGACGGATCGTCGAGCGAGCTCAGAGCCGAGATCGTGATCGGCGCCGACGGGGTCGGCTCGACGATCGCACGCTCGGTGTCGGCCGCGCCCCTGCGAGTCGGACAGAACCTGAGCGCGATGACCTACGGGTACTGGTCCGACCTCGAGACCACCGGCTACGAGTGGACGTTCCGGCCGAACGCGTGCTCGGGCATCATCCCCACGAGCGACGGTGAGGCGTGTGTTTTCGCGGCCGGATCTCCCGGGCGGATCGGCATCGGCGGCGTCGGCCTCATCGAGGAGGTCATCGCGGAAGCCGCGCCCGACGTGGCCGACCGCCTCCGCCGCGCGACTCCACGAGCGATGGCCCGCACCTGGATGGGGCTGCGCGGCTACATCCGTCAGTCGTGGGGGCCCGGATGGGCGCTCGTGGGCGACGCGGGGTGCTTCACCGATCCGATCGGCGTGCATGGCCTCACCGATGCGTTCCGCGACGCGGAGCTGCTCGCTCGTGCGGTCGCAGCCGGTGTCGGCGGCGACCAGCCGTTCGGCGACGCGCTCGCCGGCTACCAGGCCACGCGCGACCGCCTCTGCGCGCCGCTGTTCGACGTCGTCGACCGCATCGCGAGCCACGAGTGGGATCAGGAGGAGATCGCCCGGCTGCTCTCGATCCTGATGTCCGCGCTGGCCGACGAGGTCGAGGCGATCGCCGACCTCGACCCCCTGGTCGAAGGGAGGGTGCGCAGATGAAGCGCGAGCGCACGCTGCTCGGCGTGTGGGCACATCCGGACGACGAGGCCTACCTGTCGGCGGGCCTCATGGCCGAGGCGAGGCGCAACGGAGAGCGAGTGGTCGTGCTCACCGCCACGCTGGGAGACCACGGCACGAGCGACGCCAAGCGCTTCCCGCCGGCTTGCCTCCGCAGGCTGCGTCACCACGAGCTGCGCAAGAGCCTGGCCGCGGTCGGCGTGGACGAGCTGCGCATCATCGGGTTCGAAGACGGCACCTGCCACGAGCGCGAGGGAACCGCGACAGTCGCGGACCACATCGCTGACGTCGCCCCTGATCGCATCGTCACCTTCGGGCCCGACGGCATCACCGGGCATCCCGATCACTGCGCCGTGAGCCGCTGGACGACGGACGCGTGGTCGGCAGTGCGGCCGGAGGCTGCGCTTTGGTACGCGACGAAGACGCCGGAGTTCCACCGCGAGTTCGCCGAGGTGAACGAAGCGATCGGTCTCTGGAACGAGCAGCCGGAGCCACCGTGCACGCCCGAGCACGAGTGTGAGTCGCTCACGCTCGACGCCGCGCTGCTCGATCGAAAGCTTGCTGCGCTCCATGCGCACGGCTCTCAGACGCGGCCGCTCATCAAGATGATGGGCCCCGACCTGTACCGCGCGTGGGTGAGGACCGAGTGGTTTCGCGTCGTCGAGCCCTGACGGTCACCGACCCGCGTTGCTGTAGACGCGGGTCGGTGCCACGAACACCGCCGCGCGGCGTTCGCGCTCCATCACGCGGTCGTACTCTTCCCAATCGTTGTGGGTGCCACCCGCCGCTGAGAACACGTCGCGCAGCACGGTGCGCAACCGGTCCGCGTCGACCTCGGGATGGGGATCGTCGGGCCCGACGATCTCGGCTGTGCCCTCGACGGCAACCCACTGCCAGCCCGCTCTGAACGCGACGTTGACCTGGGGCCGCGCCCTCAGGTTCGACAGCTTCGCCCGTCCATACGTCACGAACGCGACGACCTCGGAGCCTGTCAGCGGATGCTTCATCACCCCCGCGTTCACGAGCGACGACTGGATCGTCCCGTCTGCGCGCAGCGTCGACACGATCGCGAGCCCGCTGTCGCCGCGAGCGATCGTCTGCACATCTCGGAGTGTGGCCACGAGGGCAGTCTTGCCTCAGTCGGCCCCGATCGTCAGGGGCGCCAGGAAGACGCCGCGTTGGCCCCAGCCGCAATGGCTCAACCACCTCCCACCCACCTCGTCGACGATCACCTCGGCGGCGTGGGCGTCGACCACGGTCACGAGGCCGTCGAGGTCGAAGTGAAGGGGATCGTGGCTCGCGAGCACCCTCGTGCGGCGATACGGCGGCCGGGTCGTATCGCCCCGTGCGCTCGTGTGAGCTGACCAAGCCTTCCCAGTCGGGGCCGATCAGCAAGTAGTAGGTGCCACCGACCGACACCACGAACGGCGACTCGGTCGGCCCGGCACCCGTGCCCGTGAGCTCGTCCCGGTACACCGTGTGTCGTCCGCTCCAATGCACGAGGTCGCGTGACTCGGCGGCGGCGACGATGAACGCGCCGCCCGCGGGCTCGCTCGTGGCGGTGTAGTAGAGGACCCAGCGGCCGTCGACCCACAGCACCATCGGGTCGCGAGCCTCGAAGCCGTCCACCACCATCGGGTTCTCGGGATGGCGCGTCCATGTCACGCAGTCAGTCGACGTGGCGAGGTGGATGCGGTACTCGGTCTTCTCTGCCCCGCCCGCGCAGTAGTACATCCAGAACGTCGAGTCGTGCTCGACGACGTGCGGAGCCCAGAGGTGGGTCTCACCCCACTCCGGGTCGGTGGACAGCGCGAACGGCTGCTTGGTCCACGGGCCGCGCAGCGTCGGGGCCGTGGCGTGGGCGAAGTGGAGCTCGTCGAACGGCGCGGCCGGCTCGGCGTGCGTGATCCCGACGAGGTGCCATGTTCCCTGGTGGTCCCTCACGAACGTGTGGTCGTTGATGTACCACCGCTCGGGCTCGCCGACCGACGGGTCGTAGACCGGCTCGAACGTTCCCACCTGAAATCGCTCGGTCATCGCGGCACGATATCTGACTACAGTCAGAGATATGGGAGACGACCCCGTTGCCCAGGTTCGGAGCTTCAATCGCACCGTGACCGAACGGGTCGGGGCGCTGAATGACGCCTACCTCGGGCGGGGCCGGGCACTCGGCGAGGCCCGAGTGCTGTGGGAGATCGGGAGGTCCGGCGGAGAGGTGCGCGCGCTGCGGCGCCGCCTGCACCTCGACTCCGGCTACCTGAGCCGGGTGCTGCGCTCGCTCGAGCACGACGGGCTCGTGGTGGTCGGAGCCGACGATGCCGACGGACGTGTGCGGACGGCCAAGCTGACCCCGAAGGGCCGCAGAGAGTGGAAGGTCCTCGACCACCGCAGCGACGAGCTCGCCCGCTCGTTGCTCGCGCCGCTCGGCGAGCACGAGCGCAGGTCGCTCGTCGTGGCGATGCGTGACGTCGAGCGACTGCTCACGGCGTCGCTCGTCTCGATCGTGTCCATCGACCCGCTCCATCCCGACGCAGTGGGGTGCTTCGAGGCCTACTACCGCGAGCTCGACCGGCGCTTCGACCGCGGCTTCGACGTGGGCCAGAGCCGGACGTTCGAGGCGGACGAGGTGCGACCGCCGAATGGCGTCGTGCTGATCGCGTACCTCGACGAACGAGCGATCGGATGCGGTTCGCTCAAAGCCGGGGCCACGAAGCCGCCCGAGATCAAGCGACTGTGGGTCGACCCCGACGCGCGAGGTCTCGGCGTGGGTCGCCGCCTCCTCGAAGCACTCGAGGAGCGGGCCGCCGCGGCCCGAAGCCGTTCGGTGCGGCTCGACACGAACGCGGCCTTGACCGAGGCGATCGCGCTGTATCGAGCGACCGGTTACGTCGAGGTGAGTCCGTTCAACAATGAGACGTACGCGGACTTCTGGTTCGAGAAACGTTTGACGAAACGACAGGTTGGTTACAGGGGCTGAAGAAGCCTCGTGCGAAGTCCGCACGCTTGCTACGGTCCGACCAACCACAGGGTCCAGTCGACCGGTGACGCATCGTTTGGGGGAACGAGACGTGCCAGTGCTGGAAGTTTCAGAAGTATCAGTGCGGTTCGGAGGCATCGTCGCTCTCGACGATCTCTCCTTCACGATCGACCGCGGCCAGATTTGCGGTCTGATCGGGCCGAACGGCGCGGGGAAGACGACGCTGTTCAACGTCGTCAGCCGCATCTACGACCCGACGTGGGGCGCAGTGCGGTTCGAGGACGAGGACCTGCTGAGCGTCCCGGCCTACGGCATCGCCGGCCGCGGGGTCGCACGCACGTTCCAGAACCTCGCGCTGTATCCGACGATGACGATCCTCGAAAACGTCATGGTCGGTGCCACCTCGCGCTCGAAGATCAACTGGATCACGGCCGCTTTTCGCATCGGCGCCGAGAAGGAAGACCGGCAGCTGCGCCGAGAGGCGATGGAGATCCTGACCGAGCTCGAGCTCGAACGGTTCGCCCTCCATCCCGCTACCGGCCTGCCCTACGGCACGTTGAAGCGAATCGAGATCGCGCGGGCGATGGCGGCGCGACCCCGCCTGCTGCTCCTCGACGAGCCCGCCAGTGGCCTGACCCACAGCGAGGTCGACGAGCTCGCGCAGACGATCCGGTACCTGCGCGACGAGCACGAGCTCACGATCCTGCTCGTCGAGCACCACATGCAGATGGTCATGGGCATCTCCGACAAGGTCGTCGTCCTCAACTTCGGGCGCAAGATCGCGGAAGGCACGCCGGCAGAGGTGTCGAGTGACCCGCAGGTGATCGAGGCCTACTTGGGAGCGCCTGCGTGACCGACACCATGCTCGCTGTGACCGACCTCAAGGCGTCGTACGGGCAGGTGCCGGTCCTCCACGGCCTGGACTTCGAGGTCAAGGAGCACGAGGTCGTGGTGCTCCTCGGCGCGAACGGAGCCGGCAAGACGACGACGCTGCGTGCGCTGTGCGGCATGGTCGACACGAAGGGATCGGTGACGCTCGACGGCGTCGAGTGCGTCGGGAAGGCGACCGAGTGGATCGTCCGCAAGGGTGTCGCGCACGTGCCGCAGGGCCGAGGCACCTTCCCCGAGCTGACGGTGCAGGAGAACCTCGAGGCGGGCGCCTACGTGCGCACCGACCGTGAGGTCGTGCGCGAAGACATCGAGCGATGGCTCGGTGTTTTCCCCCGTCTCGCCGAGCGGCGCGCTGTGCACGCAGGGAGCCTGAGCGGTGGAGAGCAGCAGATGCTCGCGGTGGCCCGTGCGCTCATGCTCCGGCCGAAGCTGTTGCTCCTCGACGAGCCGTCGCTCGGACTCGCGCCGATGCTGACCGCGGAGCTCTTCAAGCAGTTCGCCGAGCTGAACCGCGAGTTCGGGACCACGATGTTCATCGTCGAGCAGAACGCGGGCTTGGCGCTGTCGATCGCGGCGCGGGCGTACGTGCTCGAGGCGGGCCACATCGTGCTCGCCGGATCGAGCGACGAGCTCCGTGACCATGAAGACGTCCGCAAGGCCTACCTGGGGTTCTGACGATGACGCTCGCATTCCTCATCAACAGCAGCTTCTTCAACTGGACGCTCATCGCGCAGCTGTTCGTGAACGGCATGAAGAACGGCGCGATCTACGCGCTCATGGCGCTGACCGTCGTGATCATCTACAAGACGACCGGGCACCTGAACTTTGCCCAAGGCGAGATGGGGACCCTCGGTGCGTTCATCATCTTCGTGATGGTCGTCGAGCACGGGTGGTCGTACTGGATGGCGATCCCCGTTTCGCTGGTGTTCTCCTTCCTGCTCGGCGCGGGGATCGAGCGCACCCTGATCCGCCCGATCGAGCGGCGCAGCGCACTCGGGGTCGTCATCGTGACGCTGGGCATCTTCCTCGTCATCAACGCGCTGAATGCCGCGATCTGGGGGACGCAGCAGCTCACACCGCTGACGCCGTTCCCGAACCTGCCCACTGATCAATTCGTGATCGCTGAGGGGCCGCCCCGCTTCGCGATCCGCTACGGCGCGATCGGCACCTGGGCCGCGCTTGCGCTCGTCGTCGCGATCCTGTGGTTCTTCTTCCAGAAGACCAAGCTCGGCCTGGGCTATCGGGCGGTCGCATCGAACCGGGAGTCGAGCCAGCTCATCGGCGTGCCGCTCGGGCGCATGCTCATGCTCGGGTGGGGGATCTCGGCGGTGCTCGGCACGGTCGCCGCGATCATGGTCTCGCAGTCGGCGAGCTCACTCGACTTCAACCTCATGGCGACGGTGCTGCTCTACGGCTTCGCGGCCGCAGCGCTCGGCGGGTTCGACAGCATCCCCGGGGCGGTCGTCGGGGGCCTCATCGTGGGCATGGCCGAGGCCTACATCCCCGCGTTGTTCAGCTTCATCGGGTCTGAGCTGAGCCTCGCAGTGGCGCTCGGCGTGATCGTGGCCGTTCTCCTGATCAGGCCCGAAGGCCTCTTCGGCACCAAGAGGATCGAGCGCGTATGAGCTGGCCGATCGTCGTCGAGAAGGGCTCGCCGAAGCACCGGCTCTGGCAGGTCGTCGGGTATGCGCTCGTGGTGGTCATGATCCTCTGGATCGCGTTCAAGATGGAGAACTACCAGATCCTGAACTTCGCGAACGTCGCCGCGTACAGCGTCGCGATCCTCGGGCTGATGCTCATCATCGGGTACAGCGGCCAGATCTCGATCGGCCAGAGCTTCTTCTTCGGACTCGGCGCCTATGTGACCGCGTACCTCGGCGTCAACCATCACTGGAACTTCCTCCTGACCTTGCCGGTGTCAGCCGCAATCGGCTTCGCCATCGGGTTCATCGTCGGCATCCCGGCGTTGCGCATCCGCGGCCTGTACCTCGCGCTCGTGACGCTCGCGCTCGCGGCGGTGTTCCCCGTGATCGCGAAGTTCCAGGCGCTCCACGACATCACGGGTGGGGCGAACGGCAAGCCGGCCGACTCGATCATCTGGAAGAACCCGAGCTGGACGCCCGGCAACCTGTCGAACCAGGCCTGGCAGTTCCTCGTGCTCACCGCGGTCGGGGCGGTCGTGTTCCTCCTCGCGTCGAACATGATGAAGAGCCGTCCGGGCCGATCGGTCGTCGCGCTCCGCGACAGCGAGGTGGGCGCGGCGGTCAGCGGAGTGTGGCCGGCCGGATGGAAGGTCGGTGCGTTCGCCATCAGCGCCGCCTACGGCGCGGTCGGCGGCTCGATGCTCGTGTTCGTGACCCGGATCGCGGCGCCCGAGACCGGCGGGTTCAGCACCGCGATCGCGCTGCTCACCGGCGCCGTCATCGGCGGTCTGGGCACGATCTCGGGGTCGGTCATCGGAGCGCTCGTCGTGACCTTCGTGCCTTACTTCACGTCCGACTTCATGTCCGGTGGGGGCTTCCTCTTCATCCCGTCGTCCAGCGCGCCGCGGCACTTCTGGTTCTTCTCGGAGGGCGACGGCCCGATCCTGGCCGGCGCCCTCTACGGCGTGCTGCTCATCGCAGTCGTGTTCGTGATGCCTGGCGGCATCGCCTACTTCGTGCGGCTGATGCGCTCGAAGCTCATCCGCTTCGTGCCGAAGCTGCCCGACGTCTCCACGGTCCGTGGAGACGAGTCCACTCCTGCGGAGCTTGCGCCCGCGGGAGCGACCCATCAGCTCCAGGGGGGAGAACCCACATGAGGAGAGCAACTCTGGTCCGCGCTGCATGCGCGGGCCTTGCGCTGATGTTCGTGGCCGCAGCCTGCGGCGACGATAGTGGCTCCAGTTCTGCGACCACTGCTTCAGCGAGCGCGGCATCGACGGCAGCGGCGGCCGCCACCACCGCCGCCGGTGGAGCCGCGACGACCGCCGCGGGCGGGAGCGCCGCGGCGTTCCAGGTGCCGACGACCAGCTGCCCGTCGGACGTCAACACCCCGTTGGCCGCCGGCGCTGACATCGTCCTCGGCATGACGGTTCCCCTGACGGGAGCCTTGGCCGCGTTCGGCGCCATCCCGCAGGGCATGAACGCGGTGTTCACCAAGGTCAACGATGCCGGCGGCATCGACGGGCACAAGATCACCCTGGTCGCGAAGGATGACGCGTACGACCCGACCAAGACGCCCCCGCTCGCCACTGAGCTGGTCGAGAAGGACCACGTCCTCGCGTCGGTCTTCCAGGTCGGCACGCCGAACGTCGCGGCAACCCAGAAGATCTTCGAGGATGCCTGCACGCCTCAGCTGTACGTGGCGACGGGCTTCCCGAACTGGGGAGACCCGGCCCACCACCCGTGGACGATCGGCGGCATCCTTTCCTACAGCGCCGAAGCGAGGATGTGGGGCGAGTTCATCGCCAAGCAGAAGCCAGGGGCGAAGATCGCCGAGCTCACCTTCGACAATGACTTCGGCAAGGTCTACTCGACCACGATGAAGCAGGTCGCGGCCGACAAGGGCTTCACGATCGTCGACAGTGAGCTGCACGAAGGCACCGACACGTCGATCGACAACCAGATCACGAAGATCCTGGCGTCGAACCCCGACGTCGTGCTCGGTGAGACGACCGGCGCGTTCTGTCCCAAGCTGATGGCCGGGCTCGCGGCCGGTGGCTACAAGGGCATCACGATCATCTCGTACACGTCCGCGTCGGTGGCCTCGTTCTTCAAGCCGGTCGATCCGGCCGGAAATGGTGTGTACATCATTGGCCAGCAGAAGGATCCGAGCGACCCGCAGTTCGCGAACGATCCGGCCGTCGTCGCGTACAAGGCTGACATCGCCAAGTACGCGTCCGGAGCTGACCCGAACAACGGACAGATCCTCACCGGATACAGCGTCGCCGGGCTGATGGTCGACCTCCTCACGAGGGCGGCGAAGTTGGACGGCGGGCTGACACACGCGAACGTGATGGACGCGGCGTGGGCGACGAACTACACGTTCCCGCTCAACCTCGGCGGAGCGTTCAAGGTGGATGGCACCACCGATGCCTACGGTGCTGAGTACGGCGTCATGTTGCAGTACGACGCCACGAAGCACTCTCAGGTCAACACCGGCCTGACCTTCGACATCGAAGGCAAGACCGGGGTGTTCGCAGGCTGAGCTTCACGCTGGACGAAGGACCACCAGTCCTGCGCGCTGAGCGCGTGGGCTGGTGGTCTCGTCCGCCCACCCGGTCGATGCGAGCACGTCGGCCAGCTCATCGCGCGTGAGGCGATCGCGCTCGGGCTCGCCCACCGCCGCGACCCGCCGGCGAAACCACTCCTGGCGGGCAGCGGCTTCGTCGCTGTCGGGCGTCATCGAGAAGCTCACCGCGAAGCGCGAGCTCGGTGCCGCGACCTGGCGGATCGCCCGGAGCAACGCGACCAGCACTGCCGCGCTCGAGGTACACGGCGACCCCTTCGCAGATGAAGACAGTCGCGCGGGCGGCGTCGAGCCCGGCGGCGAGGAGCGACGCGGCCACGTTGTCGCTCGCGAAGTCAGCCGCGACGTAGGCGATCGTCCCGGTGTCGATGCCGAGCCGTTCGAGGCGGGCGCGCTTGTCGCGCTGGGTTGCGGGATGGTCGACCTCGAACCAACGGACGCCGGGCTTCGCGTAGCGGAACGAACGACCGTCGTACCCTGCTCCGATGATGACGGCTTGCGTGAGCCCGGCGTCGAGCGTGCGCACGATCACTCGATCGAAGAACAGCGTGCGGGCAGCGAGGTACGAGCTGAGCTGGCTCTCGCCGTCGACGGTCGAGCCCGAGGCGACGTCGCGGGCGAGAGCGATGTCGGCGTCGGGGTCGCCGTAGGGCGCGGGCACCCGTTCGAAGGTCAGCCGTTGCAGCGCCACCTTCTGCGCCGTGATCGAGGGGGAGCCCGGTTCCACGGCCGCAGACTGCCAGACGCGCCTTAGCCTGAGGCCCATGGCCGATCCGGTGCTCCAGTCCGTCCCGTTGGGCTTCCAGTGGGTGACCGTCGACCCATTCCTCTTCTGTGTGCACCACCTCGACCGGTATCCCGAGGGGAACGAGCACATGGGCCCGAACGCGTCGCTTGCTGCTCGCGACCTCGGCATGGACTTCGCGGGTGCGGACGGCTGGCGCATGTACCACGGCAGCGTCGTGCCCGGCTTCCCTCAGCATCCGCACCGCGGGTTCGAGACGGTGACGTTCGTGCGCCAGGGCTTCATCGACCACTCCGACTCGCTCGGGGCGACAGCTCGGTTCGGTCGGGGCGACGTGCAGTGGCTCACGGCCGGCGAGGGCATCGTCCACTGCGAGATGTTCCCGCTGCTCGACCGCGACGGCCCGAACCCGTGCGAGCTCTTCCAGATCTGGCTGAACCTGCCGGCCGCCGACAAGATGGTCGAGCCCTACTTCACGATGTTCTGGGACAACGACATCCCGCGCGAGCGGTTCACCGACGCGGCCGGGCGCGCGACGGAGATCACTGTGATCGCCGGGCGCCTCGGCGACCTGGTTCCTCCCCCACCGCCTCCCTCGTCTTGGGCGTCGAAGCCAGAGTCCGACCTCGCGATCTGGCACGTGGTGTCGGAGCCGAAGGCCGAGGTGGTGCTGCCGCCGGCGGCGAGCGACGAGACCGTGCGCACGCTCTACGTCTTCGAGGGGGCTGCGCGCATCGGCGACCACGACCTCGAGGCGTCGACCGGTGCAGTGCTGCGTTGCGACGAGCCCGTGGTCGTGACCGGCGGGCCGTACGGTGCCGAGGCGCTGGTGCTGCAGGGTCGCCCGATCGCCGAGCCGGTCGCGCAGTACGGACCGTTCGTGATGAACGACGAGGCCGGCATCAGGCAGGCGTTCTCCGACTATCGCCGCACCGGCTTCGGGGGCTGGCCGTGGCCGACCGACGATCCTGTACATCCGCGCGACGCGGGGCGATTCGCGCGCCACGCGGACGGACGGCTCGAGGTGCCGTCAGGCGAGCACGCGGCTGAGGGCGTCGCGTCGGTAGGCGCGGATTCGCCGTGAGCTCGGCGCGTCCGGAACCGCCATCTCCGATCCGTGGAACGCGCCTGGCGTGACGTGCAGCTCGCACGGCACGCCGGCGGCGAGCAGCCGTGTGGCGTAGGCGATGTCTTCGTCGCGGAACGGGTCGAGCTCACCGACGTCGATGTACGCCGGGGGCAGGCCCCGCAGGTCGTCGACCGTCGCTCGCGCTGGAGCCGCGTAGAGCGGCACGTCGTCGCCGCCGACCCGATCGCCGAGGTACGACCTCCATCCGATCTGGTTCGAGCGCCGACTCCACGCCCTCGTGGTCGTGATCTCGTGCGTGGATCCGGTCGCGTCGCGGTCGTCGATCATCGGGTAGACGAGGTACTGGAAGCAGAGCGGCACCTCGCCGCGATCGCGAGCGAGGAGCGTGGTGCCGGCGGCGAGCCCGCCTCCCGCGCTCGCGCCACCGATGACGAGCCGTGAACGATCGACTTGATAGTCGTCGAGGCGGGTGTGGAACCACTGCAAGCCCGTGTAGCAGTCGTTGATGTGCGCGGGGTACTGATGCTCGGGCGCCAGGCGATAGTCGACCGAGGCGACGACGCACCCGAAGTCGCGCGCCCATGTCTTGCACATGAAGTCGTCGCCGTCGATCGTGCCGATGACCATGCCGCCGCCGTGGATCCAGAAGATCGCCGCCGAACCCGCGGCCCTGCCATCGGGCTCGTAGGTGCGCACCCGCACGTCGGGGTTGCCGTTCGACCCCGGCACGAGGTGATCGGTGACGGTGACTTCGGGGATCGGAGCAAGCGCGGCCCGCAGCGGCGCCTCGTAGCGCTCGATCAGGAAGCGCAGCTTCGGGATGTTGCGCCCGAGGTCGATCTCTGGCGACGCCGCGTACGTCTCGAGCAACGCCGGATCGAGCCGCTCCGCGAACGTCTTGTGCGGGAACGTCATGCTCGGTCATCGACGCGCTTGAGGAACGCGTGGATCTCGATCGTGTCCCGGTCCCACACGCCATGCACATAGAAGGGGTCGGCGCGGTTGAACGCCTCGACCTCGGCCTTCGTGTCGGCTTCGGTGAGGAAGAGGCTCCCGATCATCGTCTCGCCGTCGTCCGCGACGAGTGGGCCAGACACGACCATGTGCACCGGCGGGCTCGCGAGATACGCGCGGTGCTCGTCGTAGTGGGCGAGCCGCGTGTCGAGCGCGCCCGGACGATCGAGGCAGTGGGTGATGAAGTGCATGACCCTCCCTTTGCCGGTTCTCTTGTCGTCTCTCCGTCTCTACACCGGCGAAACGACAAAGAAATCAGCGGTCGGTGCTGACGTGCTTCCAGATCTCAGTGAAGTCTGAGCCCGGCATCGACGCATCGGCGGCCTGCCACACCGCCGACACCGCCGTGCCGACCTCGCTCGCCGTGCCGGAGCGCTCGACCATCTCGACGTAGAGGCGGAGGTCCTTCGCCATGAGCGCGGTGTGGAAGCCCGCGTCGTAGGTGCCGGTCATCACGCGGTTCGGGAACTTGTCGACGGTGGCGGAGTTGCGCCCGGTCGAGACGTTGAGGACGTCGATCATCGTCGCAAGATCGAGGCCGTTCGCCGCGCCGAAGGCAAGTGCTTCGGAGGTCGCCGCGAGCGCGGTGGCCGACAGGTAGTTGTTGAGCAGCTTCATCGCCTGGCCCTGGCCCGCGCGGGTGCCCACGTGGAAGACGTTGCCGGCGAACGCGTCGAGGATGGCGCGGTGCGCGCCGAGGACTTCGGTGGGCCCTCCGAACATCAGCGAGATGGTGCCCGCCCGCGCTCCGGCGACGCCGCCCGACACGGGCCCGTCGACATAGGTGATCCCGGCCGCGGCCAGCATCTCTGCGGCCTCTTCAGCGACCGCGGGACCCACAGTCGAGAGGTCGACGACCGTCGTGACCCGGCGGCCGGTAGCCGCGGCGAAATCGTGCGCGATCGCGAGCGTCGCCTTGCCGTCGGGAACGCTGATGAACGCGGTGTCTGCGCGTGCCGCCACCTCGGCCACGTCGCGGCCCTCGTGTGCGCCGGTCGGCAGCCGATCTGCGGTGCCGGCCGCGTCGAAGCACACGAGCTCGAACCCCGCGGCCGCGATCCGTGTCGCCATCGGCCGTCCCATGTTTCCCAGCCCGACGAACCCGAGCACCGTCGGTGTCACGGCGCCGGCTCCGGGGTGATGCCCTCGGCTTCGAGCACTTGCCGTGCCAGCCGGAACGCCTCGACTCCCGCAGGGACGCCGGCGTAGATCGTGATCTGGATGAGGGTGTCGCGCAGCTCGTCGAGTGTGCACCCGTTGCGGAGCGCTCCCCGGAAGTGGGTCTTGAACTCCTCGGGGCGGTTCAGCGCCGCGAGCAAGCACAAGTTGTTGAGGCTGCGCTGTCTGTCGTCGAGGCCCGAGCGTCCCCACACCGCGCCCCAGCAGTACTCGGTCACCAGCTGCTGGAACTCGATGTTGAAGCTGTCGGCGGTCGCGAACGCACGCGTGACGTACTCCTCGCCGAGCACACGGGTCCGCGCTTCGAGGCCGACGTTGAAGAGCTGCTCGTCCATGGCGACCTACAGTACGGCGCGGTGCCCCGGGTCTACGCGGTGAAGTACGCGGAGCGCGACGCCCGGCGAGGCGAGCACTTCCTCGGTGGTGACCCGCATGACGCCCCGATGCCGATGGACTACTTCGTGTGGGCCGTCGTCGGCGACGACGAGACCTGGGTCGTCGACACCGGCTTCGGCACGCTCGACGCGACGCGCCGCAACCGGCGCCTCCTGCGCACCGCGGCTGAGGCCCTGGCGACGATCGGCGTCGACGCTCATGCCGTGTCGAACGTGATCCTGACGCACGCCCACTACGACCACGCGGGCGGCCTCGAGCACTTCCCGAGCGCTCGCTTCCACGTGCAGGAGCGCGAGATGGCGTTCGCCACCGGTCGGCCGATGATCGAGCCTGCGCAAGCCCATGGCTTCACTGCGGACCACGTCGCCGCCCTCGTGCATCACGTGCACGCCGGCCGAGTCGTGTTTCACGACGGCGATGAAGAGGTCGCGCCCGGGCTCTCGTTGCACCTACTCGGGGGTCACACCGACGGCATGCAGGTCGTGCGGGTCGAGACCGGCAACGGCGCGCTCGTGCTCGCGTCCGACTCGTCGCACTACTACGAGAACTTCGAGACGGGGCGGCCGTTTCCGATCGTGTACGACGTCGACGCGATGGTCGACGGCTGGGCGACACTGCGACGGCTCGCGTCTCACGACGACGCGATCGTGCCGGGGCACGATCCGCTCGTGCTCGCGCGCTACCCGGCGGCTGCGCCCGACCTCGAAGGCGTCGCGGTCAGGCTCGACACCGGCCGCTGCTGACGAGCCGGCGCGTCAGACCGGCGGCGTCTGGTGGTGCCGTTCGTAGTGCTGACGCAGCAGGTCGATGCCGTAGTCGTTGCCGTTCGGCGTGCGGACGATCGAGTGCACGTGATGACGCGTCGGCTCCTCGTTCGCGAACACGACGCCGGGTTCGTGGTCGAACTCGATCAACACGACGGGGCTCTGCACTTTGTAATAGAAGGGGCTCTCGTCGTCGGTGCCGCCCATCCACGTGAAGTGCGTTTCGTCGAAGTGCTTCACGATGTCGCGCATCGTGAGCGCAGAGTGCCCGTCGCGGAGCCGGCCAATGTACGTCTCGACGAGGTCGGTGAGGAGGCGCCGCTGCCCGTCGGACATGGCGTCCGCGCGGAGGCCTTCGTACGAGAGGCGGCGGTTGTCTTGGAACGCGCCTGCCTGCATCTGGCCGTCGATCGGCACGTCGCGATCGGGCGGGACGTCACCGTGGAGGATCGACGAGTACAGGATCGCCTGCTTCGCTTGATCGTCCGAGAGCGATCGCACCATCGCGAGCCCATTGCGTTCTTCGGCTTCGAACACCCGGAGACCGGTGAACTGCCCGCTCTTGATGTGGCAGGGCTCGGCGCCGAGAAACGCGGGGGTGAGCACCATCTGGTCGCCGAGGACGAAGCAGTGGAGGTTGATGTGATGGCCGTCGAGCTGCCATCCCCACGGCTCGTCGTTCGACGGCGTGCCGAAGATCGTGAGGAAGTAGGCCCACTCGCCGTATTCGTCCGGGCTGTTCGTGATCTCGGCCAGGAACTCGTTGCACCGCATCAGGTCACGGACATCGGAGAACCCGCGCGTGCTGAGGCTCGATCGGATGAGCGCGAGCGCGCTGTCGCGCTGCGACGCCGACAGGTCTTCGAGCAGCACACCGTGGCGCCACATGTAGATGTGGACGTTGCACCAGGTGCGCCAGTGCTCTGAACCGATCGGGAGACATGCCTTCGACCGCGATGCGCTGTCGAGCGAGTCGAGGAACGTGCGCGCCGCGTCGACGAGCGGCGCCGTGTCGACTCCGGTCTTGCCGATCGGGAAGAGGCCGGGCACCAGCTCGCCGTCGGTGGTGATGCCGACGAACCGTTCGGCGACTCGTGCATCGCCGAACGTCTCGAGGTCGCGCAGCAGACCGGGGAGCTCGGGCTTGTGCCGCGCCGAGAGCGGCGGCATGCCGCGGAGACCGATCTGGTCGTAGTCGATGAGCGTCATGTGGTGCCTCCTCAGCTCCCGGGCCAGAGTGCCGCGCCGAGCTCGACAGCCGCTCGCCCGAACATCGTTGCGTCGTTGCTCACCATCACGAACGAGAAGCCGCGGTTGGCTGCCGCACGTGCGGCGTCCGCGTCGCCGACCGCAGTGCCGCACGGCAAGCCGCGAGCCGCGGTCGCCGCCAGCAGCTTGTCGGTGAGCCCTTGGAGCTCGGGCGCGCTCGCCGGCATGCCGCTCGACAGCGAGAGGTCGCCGGTGCCGAGGAACACCGCGTTGAGGTTCGCGACATCGAGGATCTCGTCCATCTGGGCGAGGGCTCCGACGTCTTCGAGCTGCACTCCTCGAATCGTGTTCTGACCGTGTGCGAGGTAGTCGGCCTGGCCGGTGAGCCCCCAACGACCGGCGCGCGACGTGCTGCCGGCGCCCCTTGTCCCCTGCGGTGGGTGGATCATCTGGTCGACGCACCGCTTCGCCTCCGCGGCGTCGGAGACCTGCGGCACGAGCAGCCCGTCGGCGCCGGCGTCGAGCAGACGCTGCGTGTGGCTGCCGCTGCGGTCGGGCACCCGCACCAACGCCGTCATCTCGAGGGCCTGCGCGACGACGATCGCGCTGTAAGCGAAGTCGAGCGTGAGCGGGCTGTGCTCCATGTCGATGACGACGAATTCGAAGCCTGCGGAGGCCAGCATCTCGAGCGTCTCGAGGCTGGGGAGCTTGACCCAGGTGCCGAACGTCGTGGACCCGGGTCGGCGCAGCCCGTCGGGGATCTCCCTCACGGCATCGGGTACTCGTCGGCGTTGACCACCCAGCCGGCCCGTTCTGAGAAGTCGAACCGCGGCGGAGCGAAGATGTCGATGAGCTGATGCCTCATCTGGTGCATGCCTTGGCTGGTGTGCACGGTCGGGGGCGGGATCACGGTGACGGCCGGGCTCTTGGTGTACTGGTGGTCGTCGTCGCGCCACGCGTCGATGTCGACGGTCCACGGCGTGCGGATGTGGTGCACGTAGTCACCCTCGAGCTGCAGCGAGATCTGCTCGAAGTCATCGTGATGGTGAGGGCTGAGCTTGTGCGGATCGCGCGGTCCGTCGTCCGGATAGAAGTAGTTCACCATGATCGTGCTGCACCGCAGCAGGCGGCCGAAGCGCCCGCTGTCCTGCGCGATTGCGTCGAGCGGATAGACGCGGATGCGATGACCACCGGGCGGATCGGGCCACGGCTGCCACTTGGCCACGTTCGGGTCGGGGCGCTCGTACGCGTCGGCGTTGCGACACCGCGCGACGAGGTCTTCGGCCTGTGTCGAGAAGAGGCGCACGACCTGCCCACCCGACGTGACGACGAGCTCGCTGTCGCCGGGAGGCATCACGACGACGGCCTTCCCGCTGATCGCCTCGCTCTGCCCGCCGGCCTTCGCCGTGGCCGTCGCGTCCGGCGACGTGAACAGCACCATGTACTCGTCTGGTTGGCCGCTGCGCGTGAGCGTGTCTCCCGCCTCGACCTCCGAGAAGACGACGCACAGCGTCTGGCTGCGCACGTGCCACGACTTCGTGCCACCGGCCGACAGGTCGTCGGGCGCGAGCTCACCGAACTCGAAGTACTGCGGCGGATATGCCCCACCCGAGGGTCGTTCGGCGGTGCGCGTGCCTCCGAGCTGTGACCTCGGGTCATTGGTGTCGTAGGGCATCATCGTCCCCCTTGTCTCGGTTCCGGGGATGATCCCATCGGCAGCACGCCGGGTCGATCCCCGAGGAAGACTTGGCTGAGATGGCGATGGCGGATGAGCCACACGCCCTCGCTCTCCTTCACGTACTCGTCTTCGACGTCAGTGACCGAGATCGGCATCTTGAGGTCGAGCGGCGCCTCGCCGTCGTCAGCCCACAGCGTGAGGATCGAGAGGCCGCGTGCCGCTGACGGCGACTCGAAGGTCACGCGTAGGTTCGTCTGCACGTGTCGCGACAGCCTCGGTCCGCGGGCGGAGCGTTGCACATACGACTCGGCGATGGCCGCACGGCCGGCGCTCTGACCATTGGCGACCGAGTAGACGCCATCCTCGGTGAACAGGTCGGCGACGCCGATGCCGTTCTGATGGTCGACGCGATACCAGAACTCGACAGTCAGCGCCTCGATGTCGGCCAGGTCGCGGCGCTCGTGATCCGTCGTCATCACGCGCCGTTGTATCGCGCTCAGCGACCGATTGCCGCCAAGACCGGCGCGAGCTCGGCCGGTGACGCACCGTGGAGGATGACGCCGTCGGCACCCAGGTCGATCTGGCCTTGCACCTGTGCGGCGCACTGCTGCGGTGAGCCCGTCGCGGACGGTGCGAGCCAGGCGTCGGGGATCAGGGTCGCGACGTGCTCGAGCTCGTCGGTGGTCGCCGTCGCGTCGAGCGCGCCTCGGAAGCCGGCGACGAAGGGATCGGCACGGAAGCGGGCGAGCACGGCGGGATCCCAGCCGTTCGTCTCGACCATCAGGTCGCCGTACGCCTGCAGGTACGTCGCGAGGCGGCCCACGGTCTTCTTGAGCCGGATGTCGTCCGGAAGATGGTCGCCGATCGTCGCGAGCACCGACCACACCTCGACCGAGGCCGGGTCGCGGCCCGCTCGCTCGGCGGCGTCCTTCACGGCCGCGACGCAGCGCACGAGCGTCTCGTCGGTGAAGAAGGTGTGCAGCACGACCTGGTCGAACGCGCGGCCCGCGAGGGCGAGGCTCTTCGGGCCGAACGCCATGAGGCCGAGCGGGATGTCCTCGTCGAAGTCGGGGTCGAGCCGGAGGAACGGATAGCGGCCCGCGGGCCCGTCGTGCCCGAGGATCGTCTCGCCCTTCCAGAGCCGGCGCATCAGCCCGGCGAAGTCCTCGAGCTCCGCGGTGGTGGACGCTCGCAGGCCGAGTGCTCGCATCATCGGATCGATGCCGCGGCCGAGGCCGAGCGTGAAGCGTCCGGAGGTGAGCCTGTGCATCGTGGTCGCGTAGGACGCGGTGATGATCGGGTGGCGAGTGTTGATGTTCGTCGCGCCCGTCGCGATCTGAATGCGCGACGACACCGCGCCGACGGCGCCGGAGAGCGTGGCCGCTTCCTTGATGTTGAAGCGCTCACTGATGAAGACCCAGTCGAGGCCGAGCCGCTCACCGTCGTGCACTTCTTGGATCAGGTCATGAGGCGACTTCGGAGCCCCCGCCAGCGTGTAGAAGCCGAGCTTCATATGCCCTTCACCACGCGTACGCCTCCGGCGCGGTGCCTCCCGGTCCGGGGAAGAGCTCGTCGAGGCGCCGCAGCGCGTCGCCGTCGAGCGTGATCTCGAGCGATCGCAGCCCGCCCTCGAGGTGCTCCATCGTGCGGGGCCCGACGATCGGCGAGGTCACCGCAGGTTGATGGAGCAGCCAGGCGACCGCGACGTCGGCAGGCTCGTGGCCGAGCTCGTCGCAGAAGGCCTCGTACTTCGCGATGCGCTCGCGGTTCGCGTCGAGACCCGCGGCGGCGCGTCCGCCCTTCGATCGGCCGAGCTCCTGCTTGCGCAGGATGCCGCCGAGGAGGCCTCCTTGCACCGGCGACCACGGCAGGATGCCGATGCCGTAGTCGAGGGCGGCCGGGAGCACCTCGAGCTCGACCGTGCGCACCATGAGGTTGTAGAGCGACTGCTCGCTCGCGAGGCCGGTGAAGTGACGCCGGTACGCAGCCTCCTGCGCCTTCACGAGATGCCAGCCCGCGAAGTTCGACGAACCGGCGTACAGGATCTTCCCCTGCTGCACGAGCGTCTCCATCGCCTGCCAGATCTCGTCCCACGGCGACTTCCGGTCGATGTGGTGCATCTGGTACAGGTCGATGTAGTCGGTCTGCAGGCGGCGCAGCGACGCCTCGCACGTGTGCCGGATGTTCCGCGCGGAGAGCAACGTGTCGTTCGGCCAGTCGGACATCCCGCCGTAGAGCTTCGTGGCGATGATCGTCTTCTCTCGGCGTCCCCCGCCCTGCGCGAACCACCGCCCGACGATCTCTTCGGTCCAGCCCTTGCGGTCGCCGAACCCGTAGACGTTCGCGGTGTCGAAGAAGTTGATGCCTTCGTCGATCGCTCGATCCATGATCAGGTCAGACTCGGCTTCGTCCGTCTGCGGACCGAAGTTCATCGTGCCGAGGCAGATCCGGCTGACGGTGAGGCCGGTGCGGCCGAGGTGGGTGTACTTCATCGAGGAGGTCCTCCGGGGCTAGGAGAGCAATGCGGGAGCGAGGGCGCGCCACTCTGAGCGAGGGAACGCCGCGGGGTCGGCGAGCAGCACCTGCACGCACACGTGGTCGGCGCCGGCGTCGAGATGCGCTTGCACGCGGGCTGCGATCGCCGACTCGTCACCCCACCCGACTATCGCGTCGACCAGGCGATCGCTGCCGGGGGGAGTCAGGTCGTCGTCGGTGAAGCCGAGCGAGCGCAGGTTGTTCGTGTAGTTCGGCAGGTCGAGATAACGGGCGATGTTCGTGCGGGCGATGTCACGCGCGGTTGCCGCGTCGGTCTCGAGCACGACCATCTGCTCGGTCGCGAGCAGTGGACCGTCGCCGAGCGCAGCTCGCGCGATCGCGGTGTGCTCGGGCGGCACGAAGTACGGATGCGCGCCCGCGGTGCGTGCAGCGGAGAGTCGCAGCATCTTCGGCCCGAGCGCGGCGAGCACCATCTCGTCGTGCGGCACCGCGGGGGAGGCCGCGTCGAGCTGGTCGAGGTAGTCGACCATCTTGCCGTAGGGACGCGCGTAGCTCTGGTTGCTGCGCTCGACTGCCGGCGCATGGCTCACGCCGAGGCCGAGAAGGAAGCGACCCGGATGCCTCTCGGTGAGCGCGGCGTGGCTGGCCGCGACGTCGACCGCCTCGTGCATCCAGATGTTGAGGATGCCTGTCGCCACTACGACGCGTGTCGTCGCGTCCATGAGCCGGAGCGAGTCGCCCAGGACATCGCCCCCAGCGCCTCCTGGGATCCACAGCGCGCCGAAGCCGAGCGACTCGAGCTCGACCGCCGCTTCGGCGGCTTCACCCGGATCGCCGCGACGGAGCACGCCACTCCAGATGCCGACCTTCCCGAGATCCATGCTGCGCACATTGCCACTCACGAGAACCAGGCGTTCGCGAGCAGCTCGAGGCTGGCGACGCGTTCCGCGACGTCGTATGTGACGGTGCTCACCATCACCTCGGCGGCGTGCGTCAGCGACGCGAGCTCCTCGAGGCGCTCGACCGCGTCGGCGGGCGTGCCGATGATGCGGTGCGAAGGCAACGCCCGTGCTTCGTCCATCGACGGATGCGCGGCCGCGACGTCCGGCGGCTGCATCTGTTCGAATCGACCCTTGTGGCGCCCGAGGAGCACGATGCGGGCGGGGCCGGCGATCCAGTCCGCCTCCTCCGTCGTCGCCGCGACGAGCACGTTGGCGGAGACGATCGCGTAGGGCTCGTCGAGCACGGGCGAGGGGCGGAACGCGCTTCGGTAGAGCTCGAACGCTCGCACGGTCGCCGCGAGCGGCCCGCGGTCGAAGTGGTGCGCGTACGAGTAGGGCAACCCGAGGTAGCCGGCGAGCTCGGCGCTGTAGTCGCTCGAGCCGAGGAGGCCGATCCACGGCGTCGAAGTCGACACGGGCGTCGCCGCGAACTGGCTCCAGAGCCCCGCGTCGGTGCGGACGTCGCCGAGCAGGCCCATGAGGTCGAGCAGATGGAGCGGGAAGTCCTCCGCACCGAGGGCGGACGGCGAGCGCCGCAGCGCGGCCGCGGTGGCGTGGTCGGTGCCGGGCGCGCGGCCGATGCCCAGGTCGATGCGGCCGGGGTGCAGCGCCTCGAGCATGGCGAACTGCTCCGCGACCACGAGCGGCGGGTGGTTCGGCAGCATGACGCCGCCGGAGCCGATGCGGATGCGCTCGGTGCGAGCAGCGAGGTGCGCGATCAGCACCGACGGAGTCGTGCTCGCCACGGTGCGCATGTTGTGGTGCTCCGCGACCCAGAAGCGCGTGAGCCCGAGCTCGTCGGCGCGCTGGGCGAGGGTGGTGGTGTCGGCCAGTGCGCTCGCGCTCGTCTTTCCCTCGCTCACGATCGCGAGGTCGAGCGCAGACAGCCCTGGGCGCGTCACCCGGCCACGGTACATTCGGCCGCGATGGATGCCTCCCTTGTCTCAGTCGTCACCGGAGCGAATTCCGGGATCGGACGTGCGACCGCGCTGCACCTCGCGGAGCAGGGTCACCTCGTCTATGGCACGGTCCGCGACAAGGCCAAGGCGACGAAGCTGCTGACGATGGCCGAGGAGCGCGGCGTCGAGGTGCTGCTCGTCGAGCTCGAGGTCACCGATGACGAGTCGGTGCGCAGAGGCATGGCGGAGGTGCTCGACGCCGCCGGGCACGTCGATGTGCTCGTGAACAACGCGGGCGTCGGGGGCACTGGTGTCGTCGAGGACACCGATCCCGCGACGTACCTCGAGCTGATGAACATCAACTTGTGCGGAGCCGTGCGCTGCATCCAGGCCGTGCTGCCCGGGATGCGAGAGCGGCGACGCGGGGCGATTGTCAACGTGAGCTCGATCGCGGGTCGGATCGCCGCGCTCGCGCAATCGCCCTACGTCACCTCGAAGTGGGCGTTCGAAGGCCTCAGTGAGGGACTGGCCCAGGAGCTTGCACCGTTCGGCATCCGCGTGGTGATCATCGAGCCCGGCGTCACGAAGTCGGCCATCTTCGCCAAGAGCCCGGACGCGCCGAGCCGCACCGGCGCCTACGGCGACCAGTACCGGCGGTTGTTCCAGTTCTATGCCGCGGGTCTGACCCAAGCGACCGACCCATTCGAGGTCGCACGGGTCATCCACGAGGCCGTCACGGCAGACGAGCCAAGGCTCCGGTACGCGATGTCATGGGGAGCGCGCGAGATCGTCGAGGGTCGAGAACGCATGAGCGACCGTGACTGGGTCGAGCTCGGGATGGCGTCAGATGATGAGGCGTACTACGACAGGTTCCGAGAGCTCTTCGGCCTCGAGCTGCGTACCAGCTGACGGGTTCATCCTTGCGGGATGATGACTCGCGCGTGCGCGAAACTCACGATGACCGGGATTGTCCCGGTAGACGAGGAGGGCATTGATGCACTTGTTGGCGGCAGAGTGGGGTACCGGCCAGGTCTTCTGGTCGATGCTCTGGTTCTTCCTGTTCTTCATCTGGATCTGGTTGCTGATCATCGTGTTCAGCGACGTGTTCCGGAGCCACGACCTGTCAGGCGTCGCCAAGGCCATCTGGGTGATCTTCATCATCCTGTTGCCGTACCTCGGTGTGTTCGTCTACCTGATCGCTCGCGGGCACAAGATGCAGGAGCACGCGGTAGAAGCGGCGCAGGCGCAAGACACAGCCATGCGTCAGTACGTGCAGAGCGTGGCCCCGGCGAGCCCGGCAGACGAGCTCGCCAAGCTGGCCGATCTGAAGGCGAAGGGCGTCATCGACGATGCCGAGTACGAGCGCCTGAAGGCGAAGGCGCTGGCCTGATCCTTCAGGTCTGACAGATCCGATCGTTGTGTGGCGGCGGGCTTCGGCCCGCCGCTCTCACAAGAAGCCGGCGATGATGTTGATCGTCGTCGCCACGATCACGACGCCGAAGATGTAGGCGATGATGCCCTGGCGCAACGCAGTGTGCCGCATGTGCCTCGTCGAGAGCGTCGTGTCCGACACCTGGTAGCACATGCCGACTGTGAACGCGAGGTACGCGAAGTCGCGGTAGTCCGGCGGTCCCTCGTCGTCGCCGAACTCCACCCCGCCGTGCGGCTCGGTGTAGTAGAGGTGCGCGTAGTGGAGCGTGAACACCGTGTTCACGAGCGTCCACGAGAGCACCACCGTCAGCAGCGCGACCGCAACGAGCGACAGCTCGCGCGGGCCGGAGTCCTGGTTCGCCCGGTGGAGCGCGAAGCCGACGCCGACGAGGCTGCCGACGCACGCGAGGTTCACGAGCAATCGGGCCGTGTTGCGCGTCTCGTCGTTCTTCGTCGCCAAGAGGCGTGTCTGCGCCGAGTCGGCGCCGTAGATCTCGTGCCAGATGACGGCGAGGATGACCGCGACCATCGTGTTCCACGCAGCCAGCACCGCGAGCTGCCAGGCGACGAAGAACGCCAGCACCGCCGCGACGACTGCGCCGAGCACGAGCCCCGTGACCAGGCGGTTGAGCGCCGGGGCGTGGGTGCCGATGACCCGGTGGTAGGTGGTGGGCGTTCCCGGCATCGCCATTGCTGCATTGACTAGTCCATCGAGTGGTCCAAGTCGACCGTCGGTCATGGTGGACTGTGCGGATGCCGACGCCGTTCATCGGCCCACCTGACGAGATGGCGGGTCTGACGATGTTCCTCGACAGCCAGCGCGAGGCGATCCTGCGCAAGGTCGAGGCGCTATCGGACGAACAGGCGAAGCGCGTGCCGACCGCCAGCTCGCTGTCGTTGTTCTCGATCGTGAAGCACCTCGCCTTCGTCGAGCGGCGGTGGTTCCAGAACGCGGTGGCAGGCCACGACATCCCGGGGCTCTGGCCCGCAGCGGATCCCGCGGAGGAGCTCGAGGTGCGCGAGGGTGACACCATCGAATCGGTGCGTGCCCTGTACGTGCAGCGGATTGCCGAGTCGCAGGCCATCACGGCCGAGGCCGCCGATCCCGATGCCGGCGCGCACCCCGCCGACATCGGCATCAACCTGCGTTGGATCTTGCTGCACATGATCGAGGAGACCGCGCGTCACGCCGGTCATGCCGATCTCATCCGCGAGACCATCGACGGAAGCAAAGGGGCGTAGCGATGCCGTTCCTCGACCGAGACGGCGCGTCGATCCACTACGAGGCGAACGGCGAGGGACCCTTGGTTCTCCTCACCCACGGGTTCTCGTCGAGCGGCGATGCGTTCGCGGGGAACCTCCCCGCCATCGTCCACGCCGGCTTCCGGGTCGTGACGTGGGACTTGCGGGGGCACGGCGCGACTGACGCGGGTGACGACCCGAGCGCGTACACCGTCCCCCTCGCGCTGGGTGACATGGCGGCGCTGCTCGACGTCGAGGGCGCCGACGGCGCGATCCTCGCGGGACACTCGCTCGGCGGCTACCTCTCGCTCTCGTTCCACATCGCGCATCCGGAGCGTGTGAAGGCGCTCGTGCTCATCGACACCGGCCCCGGGTACCGCGATGACAAGGCGCGTGCCGGATGGAACCGGTTCGTCGACCGGGGGGCCGGAGAGCTCGCGGCCGCGCATGGTGACTCGGCTGCCGCGCGGATGATGCTCACCGCCGAGGGGATCCTCAAGCAGCACGACGCGCGCGTGATCGAGTCGCTGCCGTCCATCGACGTGCCGACGCTCGTGATCGTCGGCGAGAACGACGAGCCGTTCCGAGGCGGGTCTGCCTACATGGCGGCGAAGATCAGCGACGCGCAGCTGGTCGTGATCGATGGCGCAGGCCATTCACCGAACGTCACCCATCGTGAGCAGTTCGACGCCGCGGTCGCAAAGTTCCTCGCTGGGCTGGGGGTCTGATGAGCAAGGTGCTCACGCTGTCGGCGACCTATGGGGCCGGCGGCAGCGTGATCGCGCCGAAGTTGGCAGCGCGCTTGCACCTGCCCTTCTACGACCGGCTCACGCATGGGCCCGACACGCGCTCCGCCGAGAAGATCGAGGAGCGCCTCACCGACGAGGAGCGCAGCCAGACACCGCCGGGTCGCCTGGCCGTCAGCCTCAGCCACCTCAGCGGTGCGCTCGGGATCCCCGTGCCCGGGGCCGGCGACCTCGACCCGAACACCGAGCTCCGTCAGAAGGTGGCGGAGAACGTATGGCGCGTTGTCGAGACCGGCGGCGGCCTCATCCTCGGGCGGGGTGCGGCGGCGGTCCTCGCGGCGCATCCCTCGGCGTTCCACGTGCGAGTCGACGGCCCGGTCGAGCGACGGATCGCACAGGGCGCGGCCATCGAGGGCGTCTCCGAAGACGTTGCCGAAGCGCATCAGCAAGACACCGACAAGTCGTGGGCGCGGTTCGTGCAACGGTTGTTCGACCGCGATCCCGCCGACGTCCGGCTGTACCACCTCGTCATCGACTCGACGGCGTTCCCGCTCGACGACGTCGTCGAGACCCTCGGTTCCGCGGCGACAGCGTTCTGGGAGCGAGGCATCGGATGCCGATGACGCCCGAGCAGATCCATGAGCGGCGCTGGATGACGCTCGCCGTGCTCTGCCTCTCGCTCGTCGTGATCAGCGTCGACAACACGATCCTCAACGTCGCGCTGCCGTCGATCGTCCGCGACCTCGGTGCCGAGGGGTCGCAGCTGCAGTGGATCATCGACTCGTACACGATCGTGTTCGCCGGCATGCTCCTCACTGCCGGCGCGCTCGGCGACCGCTTCGGGCGCAAGAAGGCGCTCACTGCAGGCCTCGTCATGTTCGGCACGTTCTCCGCGCTGGCGTCGCGCTCGACCTCACCCGAGATGCTCATCGTCGCCCGAGGGCTCATGGGGATGGGTGGCGCGTTCATCTTCCCGACGACGCTGTCGATCCTGACCAACACGTTCTCTGGGAACGAGCGTGCGCGCGCGATCGGCATCTGGGCGGGGGTCGCCGGCCTCGGCATCGTGATCGGACCGCTCGGCGGCGGCCTGTTGCTCGAGCACTTCGCATGGGGATCGGTGTTCCTCGTGAACGTGCCCATCGCCGCGGTCGCGATCGTGTTGGGCTTCTTCTTCGTGCCCGACTCGCGCGATCCGGACGAGGGACGTCTCGACCTGGTCGGCGCCGGTCTCTCCATCGTCATGTTGGCCCTGATCATGTTCGGGATCATCGAGGCGCCCGACCTCGGTTGGGGCGCCCCGCAGGTCGTCGCTTCGCTGGCCGCGGGGCTCGCCCTCGTCGGCGTGTTCATCTGGTGGGAGCTGCACAACAAGCATGCGATGCTCGACATCCGCTTCTTCCAGAACCCGCGGTTCACGGCGGCGTCGGGCACGATCACGCTCACTTACTTCGCGCTGTTCGGCTCCACGTTCCTGCTGACGCAGTACTTCCAGTTCGTGCTCGGCTACTCCCCGCTCAAGGCGGGGATGATGACCGCGCCGGTCGCCATCGGGATCATGGGGTTCGCCCCACAGGCACCGAAGTTCGTCGATCGGTTCGGCACGAAGCGGGTGATCGTGACGGGCACGGTGATCGTGGCGGGCGCGCTGTGCTGCTACGCCTCGAACACGATCATGTCGTCGGTCGTCGGCGGCATCCTGGTGCGCATCGTGTTCGGCGCGGGGATGGGTCTCACGACGGCGCCCGCAACCGAGTCGATCATGGGCTCGCTGCCGCCGGGGAAGGCGGGTGTCGGCTCTGCGGTGAACGACACGACGCGGCAGACGGGAGGTGCGCTCGGAGTCGCGGTGCTCGGCAGCATCTTCGCCCTTCGGTATCACGCGGTCATCAGCGGTGCGTCGGGCATCCCGGCGAACATCTCCGATCAGGTGAAGGACTCGGTCGGCAAGGCGCTCGAAGCCGCCCAGCAGCTGGGGGCGCGCAGGGTCAAGTCGTCGCGGACGTCGCCCGCAACGCCTTCATCGAGTCCATGCGGCTCGTCTACGGCATCGCTGCGTGTGTGGTGCTCGCCGCCGCGTTCATCACGTGGAAGTTCTTGCCCGCACGCGCGCCGAACGAAGGCGTGCTGTTCGACGAAGAGGTCGAGATCGCCGAGGCGCTCAGCGTCACCGACGCCTGAGCACCCCGGCGGTGATGCACGATAGGGAAGGTGGACCGGATGATCGACTTCGAACGCCACCCCGACAGCTACCGGCACTGGCGGCTCTCTGTCGAGGGCCCGATCGCCACGCTCCAGATGAAGGTCGATCCCGAGGGCGGCCTCGCGTCCGGGTACACCCTGAAGCTCAACTCGTACGACCTCGGGGTCGACATCGAGCTGGCCGACGCGGTGCAGCGGCTTCGCTTCGAGCATCCCGAGGTCCACGCGGTCGTGCTGACGAGTGCGCTCGACAAGGTGTTCTGTGCGGGAGCGAACATCTCGATGCTCGCCCAAGCGACCCACCATCACAAGGTGAACTTCTGCAAGTTCACGAACGAGACCCGCAACGGCATCGAAGATGCGTCGCGGCACTCCCGCCAGACCTATCTGTGCGCGTTGAACGGCACTGCGTCGGGCGGTGGCTACGAGCTGGCCCTCGCATGTGAGGAGATCGTGCTCGTCGACGACCGCTCCTCGGCGGTGTCGCTTCCCGAAGTGGCGTTGCTCGGCGTGCTTCCCGGCACCGGTGGCCTCACGCGACTGACCGACAAGCGCAAGGTGCGACGCGATCGTGCCGACGCGTTCAGCACGAAGGCCGAGGGCATGCGAGGCGAGCAAGCTGTCGAGTGGGGCCTCGTCGACGCGGTGATGCCCAAGACCAAGTTCGACGAGTTCGTACGCGACAGGTCCGAGGCGCTGGCCGCGCCGAGCGATCGCCCTCAGGCGGGGCCGGGCATCGTCTTCTCGCCTCTCCGCCGCACGATCGGCGACGACGCGATCGAGTACGGCCACGTGCGAGCCGAGCTCGACCGCAGCGTGCGGGCGGCTCGCATCACGATCGAGGCGCCCGACTCGCCCATCCCCGCATCGGTCGACGACATCCTCGCCGCCGGTGATCAGCTCTGGCCGCTCGCGATAGCGCGCGAGCTCGACGACCTGTTGCTCCACATCCGGTTCAACGAGCCCGAGCTCGCGACGATCGTGCTCTCGACCCGAGGCTCGACCGACCGCGTCGTCGAGGTCGACGGTGTGCTGGCGCAGCACGGGGACCATTGGTTCGTGCGCGAGGTGCGTCTCTTCCTCGCGCGGGTGCTGCGGCGCCTCGATCTGACCTCGCGCACCATCGTGACCCTCGTCGACGAGGGGAGCTGCTTTGCCGGAACGCTCGCCGAGCTCCTGCTCGCGGCCGACCAGTCGTTCATGCTCGATGTCGACGACGGCCCGACCGTCGCGCTGACCGAGGCGAACCTCGGTTGGTACCCCATGGCCAACGGCCTCTCGCGACTCGCAACCCGCTTCTGGGGCCGCGACGACGACCGAAAGGCGGCCGAGGCGACGGTCGGTGATCCGCTCGGCGCGATCGCCGCCGCCGAAGCCGGCCTCGTGACGTTCACGCCGGACGATCTCGACTGGGACGACGAGGTGCGGGTCTTCCTCGAAGAGCGGGCGAGCTTCTCTCCCGATGCGCTCACGGGGTTGGAAGCGAACTTGCGCTTCGTCGGGCCCGAGACGATGGAGACGAAGATCTTCGCTCGGCTGTCGGCGTGGCAGAACTGGATCTTCAACCGTCCCAACGCGTCGGGAGCCGAAGGCGCATTGCGTCGCTACGGCACCGGAGCGCGTCCTGAGTACGACCGAACCCGAGTGTGAGGTCACGATGATCGACTACAGCGAGCGGATCCCGAACAATGTCGACCTGGCGAGCGATCGTCGACTGCAACGCGCGCTCGAGGGTTGGCAGCCGAGGTTCCTCGAATGGTGGAACGAGCTCGGTCCCGAGAGCTACCAAGACCGCGATGTGTACCTCCGCACCGCGGTCGATGTCGGCCAGGAGGGTTGGGCCAACTTCGGATACGTCCGGATGCCCGAGTACCGGTGGGGGATCTTCCTCGCCGAGCCCGAGCCCGACCGCCGCGTCGGCTTCGGTGCGCACAAGGGCGAGCCTGTGTGGCAGGACGTGCCCGGCGAGCACCGCGCCGACCTCCGTCGCCTCATCGTCGTTCAGGGCGACACCGAGCCTGCGTCGGTCGAGCAGCAACGGCACCTCAGCGCGACCGCGCCGAGCCAATACGACCTCCGCAACCTCTTCCAAGTGAACGTCGAGGAGGGCCGGCACCTCTGGGCGATGGTGTACCTGCTGCACCGCTTCTTCGGCCGCGACGGACGCGACGAAGCCGATGCGATGCTCGAACGCCACTCGGGAGATCCCGACAACCCGCGCATCCTCGGAGCCTTCAACGAGGCGACGCCCGATTGGCTCTCGTTCTTCCTCTTCACCTACTTCACTGACCGCGACGGGAAGTACCAGCTCGCTTCTCTGCGGGAGAGCGCGTTCGACCCACTCTCACGCACATGCGACTTCATGCTCAAGGAAGAGGCGCACCACATGTTCGTGGGCGCCACCGGCATCGGGCGTGTCGTCCAACGTGCGGTCGAGCTCCTGAAGGAGCACGACACCGACGACATCCGGCCGTACGGCGGCATCGACCTCGCCACGTTGCAGAAGTACCTGAACTTCCACTTCAGCGTGTCGCTCGACCTGTTCGGCGCGGAGACCTCGACGAACGCGGCGAACTACTACACCCAGGGCTTGAAGGGCCGCTTCCAAGAAGGGTCGCACGATGACGACCACGTGCTGGCGGACCTGACCTCGACGGTGACCGAGCTGCGTGACGGTGTGATCACCGAGGTCGAGCACTCCGCGCTCACTGCGGTGAACAAGACCCTGCGCGACGACTACGCCGTCGACTGCCAGAAAGGGGTCGATCGGTGGAACCGGCTTGCCTCTGACGTCGGCTTCGAGCTGCGGTTGCCTCACGCGGCCTTCCACCGTCAGGTCGGCGTCTTCGCCGGCGCCCACGTGTCCCCCTCGGGCGAGGTCATGACTGCCGACGCCTGGAATGCCCGTGCCGACGACTGGCTGCCGACCGCCGCCGACCAGGCCTATGTCGCGTCGCTCATGCACCCGGTCACCGAGCCGGGCACGTTCGCTGCGTGGATCGCCGCTCCGGCGAAAGGCATCCATGCGAAGCCTGTCGACTACGAGTACGTGCGGCTCTGAGAGGTGCGCGTCGCCCTGCGCGGCGGAGAGGTCGACGTCGTTCGCATCGAAGGGGACGATGTCCGCGCGCCGCTCGTATTCCTGCACGAAGGGCTGGGGTCGATCGGTCTCTGGCGCGACTTCCCGCAGTCGGTGGCCGATTCCACTCGGCGCGCCGCGACGGTCTACTCACGCTTCGGCTACGGCCGGTCCGACCCGTTCCCTTGGCCGTACGGTCCCGACTACATGCACCGCGAGGCGCTCGAGGCACTCCCTGACGTGCTCGACGCGCTCGACATCGACGAGCCCGTGCTCGTGGGTCACAGTGACGGCGCGTCGATCGCGCTCATCTACGCGGGGCAGAGCGGCCGTCGGGTCGCCGCGCTCGTGCTGCTGGCTCCGCACGTCTTCGTCGAGGAGCAGTCGATCGCGGGGATCGAAGCGGCGCGCGAGACGTTCTCGACCACCGATCTGCGTGACCGGATGGCGAAGCATCATGACGACGCGGAGGCGACGTTCCGGCGATGGAACGACACCTGGCGTTCGCCGGAGTTCCGGGACTGGAACATCGAGGACGTGCTTCCCGCGATCTCAGTGCCGATCCTCGTCGTTCAGGGGTCGGCCGACCAGTACGGCACCGTTGCTCAGGTGGACGCGATCGAGCGCGGCGCGTCGGGACCGGTCGAGCGGGTCGTCCTCGAGGGGTGCGGCCACTCCCCACATCTCGAGAACGGTCCTGAGACGCTGCGGGCGGTGACACACTTTCTCGCGTGAATGTAGGTGCCCCGACGATCGCGACCGCGCTCGAACGAACTCGCCGCACTCACGCGGAGCGCACCGCGCTCGTGTGTGAGGACCGGCACATCACGTACTCCCAGCTCGCATCTCGATGTGAGCGCGTGGGTCCGGCGCTCGCGTCGCTCGGCCTGGCGCCGGGCGACCGCGTTGCGATCCTCGCCGCGAACTGCCACCGGTACGTCGAGGCCTACCTGGGTGTGCCAGCCGCGGGCATGGTGCTGCTTCCGCTCAACACGCGGCTGGCTGCGCCCGAGCTGATCTCGATCGTCCAGGCGGCCCGGCCGAAGGTGCTCGTGACCGACCGCGACCCGGGGCCTCTCGCTGACGTGGTTGCGCGCGTGGTCACCTTCGAGGAGTGGGACGTGCTGCTCGACCACGCGTCGCCATCGTCGCGAACGTGGGAGGTGTCCGAGGACGACCTCGCGTTGCTGTACTTCACCGGCGGCACGACCGGCCGCCCGAAGGGCGTGATGCTCACCCATCGCAACCTGGTCGCGAACTCGTTCCACAAGACGCTGGCGTGCCGCTTTGAGCCCGACGACGTCTACCTCGCGGTCGCGCCGTTCTTCCACGTCGCGGGCACCGCCCCGCTCGTCGGGCTGCTGTGGATGGGCGGTTCGTTCGTGATCCTCCCGGCGTTCGACCCGGCGACGAGCCTCGACGCGATCGAACGACACCGCGTGTCGGTCGCCATCCCCGTGCCGACGATGGTCGGCGCGCTGGTAGCCGAGCAGGTCGCACGGCCACGCCGCGTGTCGTCGCTCCGCCTCATGGGTCACGCAGGCTCGCCCATCACCACAGATCTTCTGCGACGAGCGCACGACGCCTTCCCGACCACCGAGCTCGCGCAGTACTACGGCGCGACCGAGACCTCGTCGATCGTCACGGCAATGCCGCGCGAAGAGCGGCACCTCGAAGGCGGACGGCTCGGGTCGGTGGGCCAGCAGGTCGTGGGTGTCGAGATGCGCATCGTCGACGCGGAGGCCAACCCGTGCCCGCCGGGCGTTGCCGGCGAGGTCATCGTGCGAGGGCCGAACGTGATGGTGGGTTACTGGGAGAACCCCGAGGCGACCGAGGCTGCGTTCGTCGATGGCTGGTACCGCACGGGTGACATCGGCATGGTCGACGACGAGCACTACCTCTACCTGCTCGATCGAGCCAAGGACATGATCGTCACCGGCGGTGAGAACGTGTACTCGCTCGAGGTCGAGGATGCGCTCGGATCGCACCCCGCCGTGCTCGAGGTCGCCGTCTTCGGAGTGCCCGACGAGCGTTGGGTCGAGGCCGTCCACGCGGTCGTCGTGGTGCGCGACCCCGCCCTGCTCACCGACACGCTCGAGGACGAGCTACGCGACCACTGTCGCCAGGCGATCGCAGGGTTCAAGGTGCCGAAGGCGATCTCGATCCAGGCCGACCCCTTGCCCAAGTCGGGACCGGGGAAGATCCTGAAGCGCGAGCTCCGCGCCCCGTACTGGGACCGTGGCTAGCGGAGGTTGATCAGGAGCTCGACCGTGCGACGGCGGGTCTCGTCGTCGCCGAACGGCGTGATCTGCAGGTCGGTGACGCCCGCATCGCGCACCCTGTCGACCGCCTTGCGCAACGTGCTCTCGTCGCCGTAGATGGCGATCCCGGCAGCAGAGTCGAGCCCCTCACGTTCGAGCACTGCCTTGTAGGCGGGAAGCCGGCCGTACATGCCGAACTCGTCCGCTGCCCATGCCGCTGCTGTGTCGTTGTCGTGCGTGAGCGCGATCGGAAGGCTGGCAAGGATGCGAGGTTCCGGCCGACCTGCCCGCTCCGCCGCGATGCGCACGAGGGGAACGGTCTGCTCTGCCAGGGTCCGGAGACCGACCATCCACGTCGCCGCACCGGCGGTATACGTGCCCGCGACGTCGAGCATCTTCGGTCCGACCGCGGCGATGAACACCGCAGAAGGCTGACCGGGCGTCGCGACGTCGAGTCGGAAGCTCGTGCGCACGTGTTGCCCGGCGTAGTCGGCCTTCTCGCCACGGAGCAGGGGGAGGAGCACCTGCAGGTACTCGGTCATGAACCGAGCGGGATGCGAGTAGTCGAGGCCGAGGAAGTCTTCGACGATCCGCTGATGGGAGACACCGATCCCGAGCGTCAACCTGCCGCCGACCGCGTCGTTCGTGGTGAGGGCCTGGCTCGCGAGCGCGACCGGATGGCGGCCGTGCGCCGACACGATCGCCGGACCCACCTCGATGTGTCGCGTGCGGTGCGCCGTCGCGGCGAACAGCGTGAGCACATCCGGCCCGTTCGGTATGCCGGGCATCCATGCGCTGTCGTAGCCGAGCGCTTCGACCCGATCGAGCTCGTCGCCGACGCGGTCGACGGTGGCACGCTGGTTCGCGATGACCACCCCGAACTTCACCGCGCCGGACGGTATCAGGAAGGCTGACAATGCTGACACGTGACCCAGGCTCGACAGAGCCGCTCGTCGTGACCCACGACGGGCCGATCGCGACGTTGTGGCTCAATCGACCCGAGAAGCGCAACGCGGTGACGAAGGCGATGTGGGAAGGGATCGCGGCGATCTGCGCCGACCTCGCCGCCGACCGCGCTGTGCGCGTGCTCGTCGTGCGCGGCGCCGGTGACCACTTCTGCGCCGGGGCCGACATCGGAGAGCTCGAGGTGAGCGACTCGAGCTACGCCTCGGCGAACGCGGGCGCGGACCACGCGCTCGGCTCGTTCCCGAAGCCAACCGTCGCGTTCATAAGAGGGTCGTGTGTCGGCGGAGGCACGCAGATCGCGATCGCGTGCGACGTCCGTGTCGCCGACACTTCGGCCGTGTTCGGCATCACGCCCGCGCGCCTCGGCATCGTCTACCCGGCGTTCGGCGTCGACCGGGCGGTGCGGCTCCTCGGGCCGTCGGCGACGAAGCACCTCCTCTTCTCCGCCGAGCTCATCGGCTGGGAGCGCGCGCTGCGCATCGGGCTCGTCGACGAGGTGCACGAGCCGGCCGCCGCCGACGAGCGGATCGATGTGTTCGCGACGTTGCTCGCGACCCAGCGGTCGCTGCTCACCCAAGAGTCGAGCAAGGCGATGGTCGACGAGTGCGTGCGGACCGGCCAGATCTCGCGGGCGACGCAGGCGCGGTGGGGAGCCGAGCTCGCGGCGAGCACTGATGCCGCGGAGGGCGTCGCCGCGTTCCTCGAACGGAGGTCGCCGCGGTTCACGTGGGCCGGGACGTCGGACTGAGTGCCTGAGTACCGTGGCGCATGCCCAACATCGCACAGCGAATCGCAGAGCTGGGGATCACCCTTCCTCCCGTGTCGCCGCCGGCCGCGAACTACATCGGCGCGAGCAGGGTCGGGAACCTGCTCTTTGTCAGCGGCCACGGGCCTGATCTCGGCGACGGCAAGTACATCCGCGGCAAGGTCGGGCGCGATCTGACGGTCGACGAGGGAGTCGCCGCCGCCCGCGCGACGGCGCTCTGCATCCTCGCGACGATGGACGCAACCGTCGGGCTCGACCACGTGACGCGCATCGTGAAGGTCTTGGGGATGGTCAACACCGGCCCCGGCTTCAACAACACGCCCGCGATCATCAACGGCGCCTCCGACCTCTTCGTCGAGATCTGGGGCGAGGCCGCGGGCAAGCACGCACGGTCGGCTGTCGGCCTGGCCGAGCTGCCGTTCGACATCGCGGTCGAGATCGAGCTCGTCGCCGAGGTCGACTGACCCTGGTACGTCAGTGCCAGAGCTGCTTGGTGGCGAGGGCGGCGCCTTCGCTGAGTGCCCGGAACTTCGGCCACACGACGGTCGGGTGCACCTCAGGCGCGTAGGACGCACGCGAAGAGAACCCGCAGTCCGCGCCGGCGATCACGTTCTCGCGGCCGACGAGCCCCGCGTACTTCACGATGTAGTCCGCGATGAGCTCCGGGTGCTCGACGTAGTTCGTCGCGTGACCGATCAGGCCGGGGATGAGGATCTTGTCGTCGGGCAGCTTGATGTCTTCCCAGATGCGCCACTCGTGGTAGTGCCTCGGGTTCGCGACCTCGAAGCTGTGCGCCCCGGCGTTGATCTTCAGCATGAACGGCACCGCGTCGGTGAGCGGGATGTCGTTCATGCGCGGACCGTGGTTGAGGCCGTAGCACGTGTGATGCCGCACCGACTCCGGCGGGATGTCGCGCAGCGCGTGGTTCAGCGCTTCGACGTGGACCCACGCGAGCCGCTCGCGCTCCTTCTTCTCCATCGTCGGGTCGCTCAGCATGTCGATCAGGAACGGATCGTCGACCTGGAGGATGAACCCTGCCGCGACGATCGCCAGGTACTCCTGGCGCATGGCCTCCGCGACCTCGTGGAGGTACTCCTCGTGTGACGAGTAGTACTCGTTGCGCCCGAAGCCGCTGGGGCCCGTCGAGGGCATGAAGACGTCGGCCACGTCGTAGTCGGCGGTGGCCGCCTTGAGGTTGTCGATGTCGGTCTGCAGGAGCTCCTGCCCGATGTAGGTGATCGGCCCGCGGCAGATGATGCGACGCAGGGGAGCGACGGTTGACGAGTACTTCTTGAAGTACTCCGCGTAGTACTCGGGGAAGTCGTCGACCTCGACCTGCCACGACGGCGCCATGCGCGACTGGCCCATCTCGACCTCGAAGCCACCGAGCCGGTCCTTCACGTAGCCGAGGAAGCTGACCTTGCTCATCTCGCCGTCGGTCACGATGTCGATGCCGCACTCGACCTGCTGCCGCACACGGTCTTTGACCGCTTCAGTGACCTGGAAGTCGAACAGCTCGTGGTCGTAGGGCTGGTCGTTCTCCTTGAGCTTCATCGTGTCGAGGAGCTCGACTGGTCGGGCCAGGCTGCCCACGTGGGTCGTGAGGATGCGGTCGGTGCTTCGCTTCATTTCTGGCTCCCGGGGACGTGGTCTCTAGCGGCCGTTGACACAGGTGATGTACGTCCAGCATGCCTGGAACGTCGGGCGGCCGTGGAAGAGCACGTCCATCGCGTGGCGCATGAGCGCCAGGCGATCGTTCACGGCCTGTTCAGACGGCTTCGCTCCGTCGACCTTGTCGGTGCCGCCCACCCAGCCGAGCACCGCGTCGTTGTACGCGCACAGGAACTCGTACCAGTCCTGGACGCCGGCTTGCACGCTCGCCTCTCGCACGGACTCGACCTTCAGGCCCCCGAGCTCGAGCGTCTCGAGGTAGAAGTCGAGTGGTCGCGGCAGCAAGAAGACCTTGTCTCGATACGCCGCATGCGCCTTCATCCGCTCGGGGTTGTCGAGGTCGGCGGCGTACTGCGCGTACGCCGGATCGGTGCGGACGAGGCCTTCGGCGATCTCGCCCACGACCCAGACCGTCTCGTCGAGGATCCACTCGCTGCGACGTGCGCGCGGGTTGCGGATGTTGCCCGAGTTGATGAGCACGTGCCCGTCGGGGCGCAGTGCCTTGAGCCACGACGCGACGGTGTCCGGGAGGTCTGGATAGAGATGCACGGCGTTCGTCGACGCGATGAGGTCGACGCCGCGCTCGAGCATCTCGGGACCGAGCACGTCTTCGAGCCGTTCGAGCCGCTTCTCGTCCTTCAGGAAGCGGAGCAGCCTGAACCCGACCTTCGGGTCGTCGTGGAACTTCTCGACCGCGACGCGGAGGAACTTGGGCGAGCTGTCGACGATGATCGCGCCGACCTGGGCGTCGAACATCCGCAGCTTCAGCCGGTCGAGCAAGATGCCGGTGCCGCCCGAGTAGTCGATCATGATGTCGCCGTCGCCCAAGAGGTGAGCGAGCTCCTCGACGGTCGGGTCGAGGTTGCGGTACCAGCCGTGGCGATCGACGTTGTCGTATGCGGTGCCGAAGTCGTCGACGGGATCTTGCGTCCAGGTCTCGTCGGGCACGCGGTCCCAGCCGGGGGGCCACGCGAACGACGCGGCCGCGTGGCGGCCGTCCAGCGGCGCGCTCACCGCGCGGTGCAGCTCGACCAACGCTGCGACGTCCTGGGAGCGATGACGGCCCCACCCGCAGTCGGTCGCGGCGCCGAAGTCGTGCACGAACCGCTGCGCGGCGACGATGCGCGCCTTCGCGCCGGCGACGCCGTCCTCGAGGTGCAGCACGCCGAGGAAGAGCTGTGTCTCGGGACGCAGCTGCAGCTGCCCGAGCGTCTCGAAGAAGCGCACGTCGACGTGGTCGCCTTGCACGGGGAGGTGGATCCAGTCGAGCGAGCGACCGAGGCTCAGCGTCAGCGCGTTCGCGATCTCGACGAGCGGCTGCGCGTTCAAGGGCCGCTCGGTGTGGTGGCGCTCGTGGCCGTGGCAGAAGTGGTATCCGAGCTGCACATCGCCCGGCACGCTGCGACCGAGCCGCACGAGGCGTTCGACGATGCTCGACCGGGGGTCGGTGAACCACGTCGGCATGACGCCGTCGAGCATGGCGAACTCGAAGTTGGTGTCCCACTGCACCGCGAGCTGATCGTGCGGGATCGAGTCGAAGATCGTCGCGAGCTCGGTCAGCATCGCCGCCTCGTAGAGAGGTTCGATGCGAGCCTGGTCTTCGGGAGCGACGAACGCGGCGATCGGCGCGAGCGGGGTCGGCAGTGATACCTGGAAGCGGCACTGCGAGGGGATGAGCCCGTCGCGCTTGCGGCGGGCGAAGATGCGGTACGAGCTCGTGGCCGCCTGCGCGTAGCCGAGCTGCTCGAAGCGCAGCGTGTCGATCGACTCGTCGTCGCTGACGCGCAGCCGCGGCAGGGCACGGTGTGAGTCGGCGCCGGGTGGGCACACCTCGAACTCGGGCCGGGAGCTGAGCACTGGGTACTGCCACACGATCCAGTCGGACCGGGGGCCGGTCTCGCCGTCCGGAATCCGGTCGACTCGGTCACCGAGCTCTGATGCCGCCAGCTGGAACACCTCGTCGGCGCTTCGAAGTGGGACGCTTCCGACGAGCAGCACCCCGCCGGTGACCAGGCCGTTGGTCTCGACACGGCCGTTCGTGTCGCCTGTCGCTTCCGCGGTCATGCGCGCACCTCCGTGCTCGGACCCCGTGACTCGGGAAGGACAGTGTCCGGCGCGGCGTGAAGCGGGCCAAGCCCAGCGTTCGCCGCTCACGAACGAAGGGGTGAACAGTGCGCTATGCGAATCGGGGTGTCCCCTCGCGGGGTGTGCGCATTGCGTTCGCGTTGCGACCGGATCTCAGGGAGGCTGACACCGTTGCTCAATTGCGTCGCGCCGTTGTACGGTGCGCCCGGTCCACACCCGACAGGGGGAGGTGTGGGGGAGCGGTGGCGGGTGAGTCGAACTTCCTGACTCGCATCGTCACCCGCGACATCGGGAGGGTTCATTCATGAAGCGTCTACTGCCGGTCCTACTTGCGACCGGCGCGCTCTTGTTCGCCGCGTGCGGAGACGACTCAGGGTCTTCGACCGCGACGACCGCGGGCGGGGGGGCAGCAACCACCGCTGCGAGCGGTGGTGCGGCGACGACCGCGGCGAGCGGTGGCGCGGCAACGACCGCGGCGGGCGGCACCGCGGCGAGCTCCAACATCCAAAAGCCCGGCGAGTGCGGCCTGGGCACCGGTCAGAAGGCGACCGGGGAGCCGATCAAGATCGGTTCGATCAACACCAACGTCCCCGGCATCGACTTCACGTGGATCTCGAGCATGGCCAAGGCCTACTTCGACTGCGTGAACGACAACGGTGGCATCAACGGCCGTCCGATCCAGTACATCGAGGAGGACGAGCACGTCGATCCGGCCGAGATCGCCGGTCTCGCGAAGAAGCTCGCTGAGCAAGATGGCGTGTTGGGATTCGTCGGGAACACGAGCATCATCGACTGCAGCGTCAACGGGAAGTACTACGCCGACAACGGCTTCTTCCCGATCATCGCCGGCGTCGACCAGGCCTGCTTCACCACGGCCAACTTCTCGGCAGTGAACATGGGCCCGTACTACTCGAGCCTCGGCGGCGCACAGGCCGCGCTGCGCGCAGGCGCGAAGGGCACGATGGTCGTCATCTCGCCCAACCAGCCGGGCATCGACGTCATCAACAGCGGTGTCACCGACTTCGCTCAGCAGAACGGCCTCAAGGGCGTCAGCCTGACCGAGGACGTTCCGATCGCCGACCCGGCGGTGCTCGCGCAGAAGCTCGTGCAGACTGCCGGTCCCGGTGGCGGCGTGGTGCTCGACTTCACGGGCCCGACTGTGGTGCCGTTGCTGCAGGCGATCGACTCCGCGGGCCTGATCGACAAGGTCGTGTGGGCGAGTTCGACTCCTCCGAACGACCCGTCGGTCGCCCAGGCGCTGAGCCCGGCGTGGAACGGCAAGTTCCTGATCAACGCCGAGTTCAACACGGTCGACAGCGGACTGCCCGACCAGAATCACATGAACGAGGTGCACGACAAGTACGCGCCGAAGGACGTGCCGATCTCGAGCTTCGCCCAGATGGGCTACCTCGACGCTCGCGCCGCCACCGACGCGATGCTGAGCATCAAGGGCGACATCACGAAGCAGAGCGTCAACGACGCCTTCAAGAACCTGAAGAACTTCAGCTCCGACTTGTGGTGCAAGCCGTGGTACTTCAGCAGCACGGTCGGCTCGAACGTCTCGAACAACACCGACATCACCGTCACCCCGCAGGACGGGAAGATGGTGAAGAAGGAAGATTGCTTCGAGATCGCTGAGCTGCCCGCCAACCCGTTGGCTCAGATCAGGGCCAAGGAGCAGGAGCTCGGCCTGAACTCCTGATCCCCGATCACATCTCTCGACCAGGAGCAGGGAGCCTGCAGCCTCGATGCCGAGCATTGACGAGCTGAAGCCATTCATCGTGCTCGGCTTCGCGCTGGGCGGGGTGTTCGCCATGTCAGGAGTGGGCCTCGTGGTCCTCTACCAGGCAACCGGCGTGCTCAACCTCGCCTATGGCGCGATCGGGGCTGCAGGTGCCTTCCTCGCTTGGGAGCTGATCGACAACGACCTCGGGCCGCATTGGCTCGCCTACCTCGCGTGCATCGCCTTCGCCGGTGCCGTCACGTTGCTCTACGGATGGTTCTTCGGGCCCCCGTTCGCTCCACGTGACCCGCTGGTGAAGGCGACCGCGACGCTCGGGTTGCTGCTCATCCTCGTCGGCTGGATGCAGTGGCATTACGGCGCGAACGCGCACGCGTTCAAGCTGCCGACGGAGAACCACTACGTCACGGTCAGCGGTGTCCGTGTCACCTATACGCAGATCATCGGGATGGCCTTCCCGATCATCGTGACGGCAGGCACTGCGTTGTTCTTGCGCAGGAGCAAGCTCGGCACCGCGATGCGCGCGCTCGCCAACGACCGCGAGATCACCTCGATGCTCGGCGTGCCAGTGCGGCGTGTCGAAGCCGTGGCGTGGTTCGGCTCGGGCATCATCTGCGGCATCTCCGGGCTGCTGCTTTCGCAGCTCGTCGGCCTCGACATCGCCACGCTCACCTTCTTCGTCATCGCGGCGCTCGCCGCCGCGCTGATCGGCCAGCTGAGGTCGCTCTGGGGCACGTTGATCGGCGGCTTCGCGATCGGGATCGTGCAGTCGTGCCTTGCCGCGCCGAACACGGTCTGGGTCGACTCCGGCTCGTATCGCTCGATGACGCCGTTCGTGCTCGCGATCATCGCGATCTTGTGGATGGCTCGTAAGCGCCAAGTCGTGGTGCAGACCTGACATGAGCGCGGTTCGCACTGTCGAGCAGACCGACGACGCCGTTCCCGACACGCCCGGCCGTCTGCGCGTCTCCCCGAAGCGGATGCGCCAGATCGCATGGGTCGTCGTCTTCATCCTGTTCGCGCTGTGGGGCCTCCCGTTCCTCCTCCAGAAGGGATGGGTGCCGCTGCCATCGCACTCGGCGACGTCGTACTGGATCACCGTCTTCACGTCGGTCGTCATCTACACGTTGGTGACGCTCGGCCTCGGCCTGCTCATCGGCCGGGTCGGCCTCGTCTCCCTGTGCCAGTTCGTGTTGCTCTCGGCGGGTGCGTGGGTCGCCGTTCGCTTCGACCAGCTGTGGCCCTGGTTGCCCTACCCCGCCGTGCTGCTGATCGCCGGCATCGTCACCGGTCTCCTCGGCACGTTGATCGGCCTTCCTGCGTTGCGGTTGTCGGGCTTGTACCTGGCGCTCATCACGCTGATGGCCGCCGCCGCGCTCACCATCCTCATCAAGGTGCAGCAGTTCCCGAACGGCGGCGGTGGCTTCTGGGGGCGGTCCAGGGGCGGCGGCCCCATCTCGCAGATCAACCGGCCGTCCATCGCTCTTGGTGACACCGCGTTCTACCGGTACTGCGTGTGCGTCGCCATCGTCATGTTCCTCATCGCGTTCTGGCACGTGAAGTCGAAGCCAGGGCGCGCGTGGGCGGCCATCCGGCAGAGCGAAGCAACGGCGCTGTCGGCGGGTGTGCGCACGACCGTCTACAAGCTCTGGGCGTTCGCGCTTGCGGCGTTCTTCGCCGGTGTCGCCGGCGGTCTGCTCGCCTCGCCGCCCGGCGTGAACATCAACCAGTTCCAGACCCAGCAGTCGATTCAGATCTACGCCATCACCCTCGTCGGCGGCGTCTACACCCTTGCGGGCGCCGTCGTCGGTGGGCTCGTGTTCCAGCTGGTGCCCGCGCTCTTCCTGCGGTGGGGCATCGGCATCGAGCTCTTCACGATCCTGTCCGGCATGGGCATCCTCCAGGTGCTCCTGACTGCTCCTGGGGGCATCGCGCAGCAGGTGCCGCACGACTTCGGCAACCTCGGCAAGAAGCTGTTCGGTGCGGCCACGGGGAAGAACAAGGCGGCGAAGGCGGATGCGCCGGTCGCCGCGCCGACGGTCGTGCCGAACGTCGAGGTAGTGGAGCCGACGTCGTGATCGAGGTCGACGGTCTGACTGTTCGATTCGGCGGCGTGGTGCCCCTCGATCAGATGACGATCACCTTCTCCGCGGGCACGTGCGGTCTCATCGGCCCCAATGGCGCGGGGAAGACGACGTTCTTCAACGTCCTCAGTGGTTTCGTGCGGCCGATCGCGGGCGTCGTGCGTGCGTTCGGCGACGATCTGCTCTCGATGGCCGACTTCCGCCGGGCGCGCTGGGGAGTGCGCCGCACGTTCCAGACCGAGCAGGCGATCGCGAACCTGCCGGTCTACGAGAACGTGCTGCTCGTCCTCGAGCACACGAAGGGTGAGCGCTCCAGCCGCCGTCAGCAGGTGAACAAGGCGATCGAATTCGTTGGCCTCGGCGACGTCGCGCAGAGCGACGTCGGCACGTTGGGCGCCGCGCAACGCCGTCTCGTCGAGGTCGCGCGGGCCGTCGTAGGCACGCCACGATTGGTGTTGCTCGACGAGCCTGCAGCGGGTCTTCCCGAGGAGGAGACGCTGCGACTGGGTGACGTCATCCGCAGCATCCCTGGAGAGATCGGCGCGCAAGTGATCCTCGTCGACCACGACATGAGCCTGGTCTCGGGATGTTGCGAGACGACCGCCGTGCTCGACTTCGGTCGTCTCATCGCCTCGGGGCCGACGCAAGAGGTGTTGCGCAACGAGCACGTGATCCGGGCGTACCTCGGCACCGAGGAGGACGTGTGAGCGCGGTTTCGGCGGCACCCGAGCGCACCGCCGCGACCTTGTCCATCGCCGACCTGTGCGTGCCCCGGGGAGGTCGCGAGGTCCTTCACGACGTCTCGATCGACATCGCTCCCGGTGAGGTCACCGCGCTGCTCGGACCGAACGGCGCCGGCAAGTCGACCCTCGTCCTCACGGTCGCGGGCGCGATCAAGCCGACGTCGGGCACGGTCAAGCTCGGGGACGACGACCTGACCAAGCGACGGCCGGAGAAGATCCGCCAGGCTGGTCTCGCGGTCGTGCCCGAGGGACGGCGGCTTCTGCCAGCGCTGACCGTCGCAGACAACCTCCGCGTCGCGACGTACGCGCTCACGCCCGAGGACGCGCGCCGGGGGATCGACTACGCGCTCGAGCTGTTCCCCGAGCTGCGCGACCGCTGGGAGGCGCCCGGTCGATCGCTCTCCGGTGGCCAGCAGCAGATGGTCGTGCTCGCACAAGCGCTCGTGTCGCGCCCGACTGTGTTGCTCGTCGACGAGCTCTCGCTCGGCCTCGCGCCCTTGGTTGTGAAGCGCCTCGTGCCCACGCTCGGGGCGGTCGCGCAGTCCGGCGTCGCGGTGCTGCTCATCGAGCAGTTCGCGCATGTCGCGCTCGGGCTCGCCAACGCGGCGTACGTGCTCGAGGGTGGGCGCATCCGCTACAAGGGCACCGCGAAGGAGCTGAAGGAAAACCCCGACCGGCTCCACTCGGCGTACCTCCTGCGCACCTGATCGTGGAAGACCTCGCCGGCAAGGTCGCGGTCGTCACCGGGGCCGCGTCGGGCATCGGGCGCGCGCTCGCCGAACGGTTCGCCGCGGATGGCATGCGGGTGGTGCTCGCCGACATCGAGCGGCCCGTCCTCGAACAGGCTGCGAACGAGCTCGCGGAGACGGGCGCCGACGTGGTCGCGATCCCGACTGACGTCAGTCTCGAGGACGACGTCAACGCGCTCGCAGCGCAGACGTTCGAGAGGTTCGGCGATGTCCACCTGCTCTGCAACAACGCGGGTGTGGGGTCCCGCGGCCTCCCGATCGCGGAGCTGCCGTTACGGGACTTCGAGTGGGTGATCAACGTCAACCTGTTCGGCGTGATCTACGGGCTGCGAGCGTTCTTGCCCCAGATGCGCGCCAACGACGTCGGCCACATCGTGAACACCGCCTCGGTGTCGGGCCTGTATCACCTTCGACGCATGGGGCCGTACAACGCGACCAAGGCCGTCGATCGTCGCGCTGAGCGAGACCCTGAAGTTCGAGCTCGACGCGGAAGGAAGTCACGTGGGGGTGTCGGTGCTGTGCCCGAGCTGGGTGCGCACGAACCTCTCGACCGCTGACCGCAACCTTCCCGAGCGGTTCGCGTACGAGCTCGAGACCGAGCAGATGGAGCAGCTCAGGCAGTACAAGGCGAAGCGACGCGAGCAGCGCGACACGCTCGCGATCGAGCCTTCAGCCGTGGCCGATCAGGTGTGTGCGGCGGTGAAGGAGAACCGGTTCTACGTCATCACGCACCCCGAGAGCGTGGCCGTGTTCGCAGAGCGGGCCGCTCGCATCGTGGCGGGCGAGAACCCGATCGAGCCGCCTCAGTGAGCGCGCTCACCGCGCACGCACGGGGATCGTGCGACCCGCGCCGCTGGCCTTCACCTCGTAGTCCGCGTAAGGCGGATAGATGCCGACCATCTGCGCCCACAGTCGGGCTCGCTCGGCGGCGTCTTCGACCGTCTCCGCGATGCCATGCACGACGAGCGCCTTCTCCTGGATCGTCACCTGCGGGTCGGCGACGAGGTTGAGGTACCAGAGCGGGTGCTTCGGACGACCGCCGTACGACGCGATGAGGATGAAGTCGTCGCCGTCGTGGCCGTAGATCAGGGCGTTGCGACGAAGCTGACCCGACTTCCGGCCCCGGGTCGTGAGCACGATCGTCGGGAACCCGCGCCACAGGTAGAACTCGCCGCCGTCGTTCTCGACGTACTGCCGGGTGTGGTCGGCAACCCAATCCGTTGCGCTGTCGAGGGGCTCGTCTGCTGCCATTCGACCGACGCTACCGTCTTGTCCGCGTGCGACTCCGTGTCGTCGACCCCGAGGGGGACACCATGACCGAGAAGGCCCAAGCCGAGCTCATCGAAGACGTCTTGTCGCGCTACGAGGGCTCGCCGAACCCCCGTGCGCGCGAGATCTGTGAGGCCGCGATCCGTCACCTCCACGCGTTCGTGTCCGAGGTGAACCTCACCCGCGACGAGTGGTTCTACGGCATCCAGTTCCTGACGAGGGCCGGTCAGATGTGCGACGACACGCGGCAGGAGTTCATCTTGCTGTCCGACACGTTCGGCATCTCGACGCTCGTCGAGATGATCAACTACGACGCGGGAGAGGGCTCGACCGAGAACACAGTGCTCGGGCCGTTCCACGTGCCCGGCTCACCGCACCGAGCGAGGGGCGAGACGATGCTCGTCGACCCCGACGAGGGCGACCGTGTCGTCATCCGCGGCACGATCACGAACGACGACGGCAAGCCGGTGGCTGGGGCCACGCTCGACTGCTGGCAGAACGCGACGCACGGCTTCTACGCGGTGCAGCAGCCTGGCATCCAGTCCGAGTTCAACCTGCGCGGCATCTACACCACCGACGACGACGGCACCTATGAGATCCGCACGGTGCGGCCGGTGCCCTATCCGATCCCGTCCGACGGGCCGGCCGGCGACATGCTCAAGGCGAACAACCGGCGCTGGATGCGTCCCGGCCACACCCACATCTGGGTCCGCGCCGACGGCTACAAGGACCTGATCACGCACGTGTTCGACGTCCAGAGCGAGTTCCTGCGCGAGGACCCGGTCTTCGGCGTCCGCGACAGCCTGATCCGCACGTTCAAGCCCGACGACGACGGCGAGCTCGCGACGACGTTCGACGTCGTGCTCGAGCGCGCGTGAGCGTCGCCCAGCCCCACGACGACAGCGGCACCGACAGCCCAACGATGCTCTACCTCGTCGGACGAGCCGATCGGGTCGTGCGGCGGGCGATGAACGAGGTGCTCGAGGCGCACGGTGTGACGTTGAACCAGTACACGACGCTGAGCGTCCTGGCTGGCCGGGGAGGCACTGTCGAACGCGCAGCTCGCCCGTCGCTCGCTCGTGTCACCGCAGTCCATGAACGAGGTCCTGCTCGGGCTCGAGCAGCGCGGGCTCGTGACGACGGCGCGCTCATCCCGATCATGGCCGCATCCTCCAAGCTCAAGTGACGCCGAAGGGACGCAGGCTCCTCGAGGCATGCGAGACCGAGGTTGCCGGGCTCGAGGAGCGCATGATGCAGGGCTTGAGCGCGCAGGAGCGGCGGTCGCTGCGGAGAGCGCTGCTCGAATGCGTCCACTCCCTCGACGGGGGCCTCATCGGCCGCTGATGGCCGTGACTCAATGCCTGCGACCCGCCCTCCCGCGCAGACGAGCCGGCCGACGTTGCAGTCTGTCTCGATCGCGCTCGACATCATCGATGCACTCTCCGATGCTCCCGAGCTCAGCCTGAGTGAGCTCGCGCGTCGCATCGGTGTCGCGAAGAGCACGGCCCACCGCACCTGCGCGGTGCTCGCAGAGCGTGGGTTGCTCGATCGCACCGAGACCGGTGGCTACCGGCTGGGGCTGCGGTTCGTCGAGTACGGCCACATCGCCACCGAGCGCACCGCGGTCAAGGACCGCGGGCTCCCATTGCTCGTCGAGCTGCGCAACGCGCTGGGCGAGACTGTGCAGATCGGTGTGCCGGCCGGCGCGGACGTGGTCTACGTCGAGCGCGTCGAGGGCCAGCGCGCGCTGCGGTACACGACGAACTCGCGGCGGTCACCGGTTCACCGATCGAGCGCCGGCAAGGTCCTGGCCGCCTACAACCCCGACATGGTCGAAGCACGTCTGGAGGCCGGGCTCACGCCGAGCACCGGCTACACGATCGTCGTGCCCAAGGTGCTGGTCGCCGAGCTCAGGCAGGTGCGGGCCCAGGGGTTCGCGCGCAGCGTCGACGAGACCGAGCTGGGCATGTCGTCACTCGCGGTGCCGGTCAGGACTGCCGTGGACGGTCCGGTGATCGCGGCCATCTCGATGGTGGGACCGACGGCGCGCGTCATCGGGGAGCACGAGGCCCATCACGTGGCGACGCTGCAGGCGGGAGCGAAGAAGCTCGGCGACGCGATCGGCAAGGGCGAGTACGCGCTCCGGCGCAGGTCACGCTGAGCGGGCGCTCGTCGCGGACACGCTGGCGGCTGCGCTCAGCACCTGCCGCGCGAGCTGATCGAGGCGCTCCTCTGGCATCCGGTTGACCGGCCCCGCGACCGAGATCGCCGCGATGCACTCACCCGCGCCGTCGAAGATCGGCGCGGCGACTGATGCCATCCCCGGCGCCGCTTCGTCGACGCTCTTCGCGTAGCCATTGCGGCGCACGTCAGCGAGCCGCTTGTCGAGCATCGACTTCGAGGTGATCGTGCGCGGTCCGAGCCGGGGAAGGCCCGTGGCGACGACGGCGGCGACGGTCGAGGGCGAGCCGAACGCGAGGAGGCACTTCCCCGACGATGTCGCGTGGGCAGACGCGCCGCCGCCCCACGCGCGTGAGGAGGCGCAGCATGTGTGGGCTCTCGAGCCGGTCGACGTACACGACGTCGGTGCCAGAGAGCACGGCGACGTGCGCGGTCTCGCCGCTTTCGTTGCGGAGCCGTTCGAGCGCAGGGTGCACGAGCTCGCGTAGCTCGATGCTGGCGGCGACCTGCTGGCCGACCTCGTACATCTTGATGCTCAAGCGGTAGCGCTCGTCCGCTGTGCGTTCGACGAACCCGTCGTCGGCGAGGGTCGTGAGGATGCGATGCACAGTGCTCTTTCCCAGGTCCAGGCGGCGAGCAAGCTCGGAGACGCCGAGCACGGGGTCGCCGTAGCTGAACGCCGAGATCACGGCCATCGCCTTGTGGACGGTGCCGTAGCCTCGATTCGACTTCGCGGTCACCACGTCGCGCCGTCGATCGCGTCCCAACAGCGCCGCGTGAGCTCTGCTCCCGCGAGGTAGGCAGCACGCGCCGATCGGCGCTTGTCGTCGGTGTCGAGGTAGCGCTCGGCGAACTCGCCGACGTGACCGCCGTGCTCTTCGTCCACGTAGATGTGGATCGTGTGGAACCGGTAGTCGTCGGGTGTGAGCACGTTGCCGTAGTGCGTCTTGAACCCTTCGACCACTCGGATGTACGCGGGAGGGATCTGGTTCTCGATCCCGAGGATGCCGCCGAACGTCAGCTCGTGCCACGGCCGCTGGTTCGCGAGGTTGTAGAGGAAGCTCTCGGACGCGACGGCGTCGACGTTCGGCGTCGCTTGCGTGATCACCTCGTCCGGCGCACCGAGCGCGCGTGTGAAGTGGAAGAGCCAGTGCAGGTGGCTGAGACCCGTCTTCGACTGCGTGCCGAGCACCTCCTCCGCGAGGTTCTCGATCACGTCGTCGGTCATGTCGTAGGGGATGCGCGTGACCCAGGCGGAGAGCACACGGCGCGTGTGGTACGTGACGCCCCAGTAGTGCTGTCGCGCCCACCCGACGAGGTCTTGGGGAGTCGCTTCGCCCTGCACGACCTTCTCGACCCAGATCGACTTGTCGAGGCCCCGCCCCGATGCTTCGAGCTCCTCGCGCAGGTCTTGGACGAACCTGCTCACCGTCGAATGCCATTCGCGGATCGTTGCACAATCTGGAACGTTGTGCTTCCCGGCGACGCGGCTGCTGACGAGGATGGGACGTATGCCGATCTACCGCCTGGGCCACGTCGAAGTGCGCACGCCCGACCTCGACCTCTGCGCCGCCTATTACACCGAGGTGCTGGGGCTGAGGGAGGTCGAGCGCGACCCTGGCCACGTCTACCTCAAGGGGTGGGACGAGCAGGACCACCACTCGGTCGTGCTGACCGAGGCGTCGCGGTACGGCGTCGAGCACGTCGCGTTCAAGACCGACACCGTCGACGACCTCGAGGACTATGAGACCGTGCTCGAGCGCTACGGGTGCGACGTCGAGCGGGTGAAGCCCGACGAGGAGCGCGCGCTCGGCGACTCGATCCGCTTCGACACGCCGAGCGGCCACGTCATGGAGATCTACGCCCGGATGGAGAAGGTCGGCAACGGTCTGCCCATGTTCAACCCGCCACCGATGCCGGCTGATCTCGTGGGCATCGCGCCACCGCGGCTCGACCACTGCCTGCTCACGGCGGAGAACGTGCCCGACATGGCTCGGTTCATGGGCGAAGCGTTGGGCTTCCGCCTCACCGAGCAGATGGTGAGCAACGAGGGCCATCAGCTCATCGTCTTCTTCGAGCGCTCGCATCAGCCCCACGACATCGCGTTCACACGCGGCGCGAACGGTGGGCTCCACCACTTCGCCTTCTGGCTCGACAGCTGGTCCGACGTGGGACGTGCCGCCGACATCCTGCGCATGAACGGCATCGACATCGACGTCGGCCCGACGCGTCACGGCATCACCCGCGGCCACACCGTGTACTTCTTCGATCCCGTCGGCAACCGCAACGAGGTCTTCTCGGGCGGCTACAAGACCGACAGTGATTGGGAGACGATCACCTGGACCGAGGACCAGTTCGGGAAGGCGCTCTTCTACTACGAGAACAAGATCGTCGACTCGTTCGTGTCGATCTACACCTGAGGCGCGTCGTGCCGCGCGTTCCGACCACTCGCGATGACACCCCCGCCTACCTGGCGCGCTACGAGGCCCGGAAGGCCGAGAGCGACGCAGCGCCCGAGGGCGATGAGCCCGGCTTCGTCACCCGAGCGCGGGCCCGGGCGACTGAGCGGGCGGACCTCGAGCGTGCGCAGCCCGACGCGCCGCCGGGCCGCACGGCGGCGTTCGCACGCGAGACCGTCGCTCCGCGTGAGCTGCAATGGCCGGAGTCGCTGCGGCCCACGATCGCGAGCTCGACCGACGTGCGGCTCATCCGCCACGGCCAGACGCAGGGCTACATCTCCGACAGCGCGCTGACTGCGCTCGGCCGGTGGCAAGCGCACCGCAAGGGCCAAGACCTCGCCAAGGGGATGCAGGACGGCGCGACGGCTCGAATCGTGCACGCCGACACCGCGCGCGCATCGGAGACCGCAGTCGCGCTCGCCGAGGGGCTACGCCAAGCGGTCGCGCGCTACGGGATCGACGACGTCACGATCGAGGCTCCCTATCCGGTCGAGGGCTTCCGCAACTTCCAGGCGTGGTTCAACGGGCGCGAGCTCGACATCACCGCGGCGTTTCAGGAGTTCGCCAACATGCTCGAGGGCTACGAGCGGCACGGCGGTGGAGATCGGCCCGGCTGGATGGTCGAGATGGATCGCATCTACCGCATCCAGTTCGCGGGCGGCGATCCGATCACGAGCTGGCTCACGAACCCGACGCACTACGTCGAGCCGCCCGCGTACGTGGTGCGCCGGTACTGGCAGACCATTCTCGACGAGCTCGAACGGCTTCCCGAGGGAGGGCGGCTCTTCGTCTGCGGTCACTCGGCGCCGATCAGAGCAGTCGCGGCGTCAGCGGTCGGCCACGATCCGGGCGAGCCGCACAACGTCGAGGACGTGCGCATCCGCGTCTACGCGGACCGCGAGCACGCGACGCTCACCTACCGCGGGCGAGCCGTCGAGATCGACATCCCGACCCTCGTGACCCCCAGCTGGTTCAGCCCCCACCACCCCCCAGCGAACTCGCGCGCATAACCCGCCACTCTTGGCGGGGTTACACAACGAGATCATCGGGGCTTCAGAACGAGATCACCGCGCGGGCGACCTCGCCGCGCTTCATCGCCGCGAAGCCATCGTTGACCTGGTCGATGGCGATGACGTCCGACACCATCGACTCGAGGTCGAGCAGGCCCCGCTCCCACAGGCCGATGTAGCGAGGGATGTCGACCCTCGGCCGGGTACCGCCCATGAACACGCCCACGAGCGACTTCGCGCGACGGAGGGGAAGTGCGGGCAGCTGCAGCTCGGCGTCGTCCGAGAAGACTCCGACGATGTAGGCGCGGCGGCCGGGAGCGGCCATCTCGAATGCCTGCCGCGCGGTGTCGGCGCGGCCGATCACCTCGAAGGCGTGGTCGACGCCTTCGCCCGTGAGCGCGCCCACGGCCTCGACCGGGTCGACCTGTGAGGCATCGACGGTGTCGGTTGCCCCGAGCTTCTTCGCGAGATCGAGCTTCGACGGCGACACGTCGATCGCGACGATCCGCGAAGCACCCGCGATGCGAGCGCCCTGGATGACGTTGAGGCCGACTCCGCCGCATCCGATGACGGCCACAGTGTCGGTGGGACGGACGCGAGCGACGTTGAACACCGACCCGAGGCCCGTGACCACCGCGCAGCCGACGATCGCGGCGAGTGTCGGTGGCATCGCCGCCGGCACCCGTACCAGCGCACGTTCGTCGACGAGCATGCGATCTGTGAACGATCCGATGTTCGCCATCGTCCCGATGGCGCGCCCATCGGAGGTGACGAGCCGTGCCCGCTCGCCGCGGGGTCGCCGCGTCGCGTTCGGGTTCGCGCACACGAACGGCTCACCCTGCTCGCAACGCGCGCACGTTCCGCAGCCGACGACGAGGCAGGTGACGACGTGGTCGCCGACCCCGACCGACTCGACCCCTGGCCCCACCGCCTCGACCACACCGACGGCCTCGTGGCCGAGCAGCACTGGCCGCGGCCGGGTGAGCACTCCGTCGAGGTAGTGGAGGTCGCTGTGGCACAGCCCCGTCGCCAATGTGCGCACCGCGACCTCGCGAGGTCCCGGCGAGTCGACGTCGATCTCGGTGACGATGAGCTCGTCAGATCCGTCGTCCAGCACTGCTCCCACGGTCATGCGTCGGACCGTAGCCTGCCGCGATGACGCACGATCTTCCGCTGCTCCCGACGACCGTCGTCGGCAGCTACGCGCACCCCTCGTGGTTCTACGCGGCCAGAGAGCTCATCGATGCCGATCGATTCGGCCCGACCGACATCGACGAGACGTTCGACGACGCGGTCGACCGCGCGGTCGCCGATCAAGAGGAGGCCGGCCTCGACATCATCAGCGACGGCGAGATGCGCCGCGCGAGCTTCGTGTGGGCGTTCGCCGCGCGCATGACGGGTCTGCGAGACGCCGGGGCCCCGCGGAAGATGGGTCCGATGTCGATCGACATGCGTTCGGTGCAGGAGACGACAGGGCCGGTCGGTGTACCTCATGGGATGGGCGCCGTCGAAGAGTTCGAATACGTGCGCGCTCGCACTGATCGGCACGTGAAGGTGCCTCTGCCAGGGCCGTTCGCGCTCACGACGTTCATCAGGCCGGTCGAGCACTACCGCGATCGCACCCACCTCGCCGAGGCGTTCGTGCCCGCGCTGAACGACGAGATCAGGCGGCTTGCGGCGGCAGGCTGCAAATGGATCCAGCTCGACGAGCCCGCGACGCCTGGGTACGCGTCCAACGACCCGCACACCGCGGCCGACATCGCGCGCCTCTTCAACGCATGCGTCGAGGGGATCACGGGCGTGCACCTGTCGCTGCACATCTGCTTCGGCTCGTTCCGCAAGCTGCCGTACGCCAAGAAGACCTACGCGCCGTACTTCCCTGACCTGCTCGAAGCGAGAGCCGACCAGTTCGTGTTCGAGTTCGCGACTCGCGAGATGGCCGAGATCGAGCAGTGGCAGTCGTGGGCGCCCGATCGCGAGCTCGGCGCCGGGATCATCGACATCCGGACCCACTGGTGCGAGACCCCTGACGATGTCGCCGAGAAGGTGCGCAAGTGCCTCGACCACGTGCCGGCCGACAAGCTCTTCCTCACGACCGATTGCGGGTTGCGGTACGTGCACCGCACATTGGCGCGGGCCAAGATCACGAACCTCGTGGCCGGAGTGCGAACGGTTCGGGACGAGCTCACGGGCGCATAGATAACATCCGCCGCACGCTGGATCCTTGGGGGGAGTTGCCGTGGCTGAGATCGTTCCCGTCGACCAGTTCCTGGACTGGTACCCGGGGTGGACACCCGAGCTGACCGACAGCCCATGGGTGTCGGAGCGGAGCGGCCCGTTCACCAAGGAGGACGAGAGCCGCTTCTGGTTCGTCGACTTCCACTGGCCACGCGGCTTCTCGCCGATCGGCTATCTCTTCGTCACGGACTGCGGGGCATGGGGCACGCAGACCGCCGCGCACTTCCTGCCCCTCCCGCCTGCGAAGGGCCTCGTGCAGCGCATGGGCGGCCCCTTCCCGTATGAGGGAGAGGTCAGCACGACCTCTGAGTGGGAGCTGGGCTTCCGCGCCCAGCGCATCGAGCGCAACATCCCCCAGTTCCTGCAGAACTTCGACGCGATCTGGGATGCGCGCAAGTGGGAGCTCGAGCTCGGGTTGGGCTACTTCGAGGGCTACGACTTCGCGGGCAAGTCGCTCGCCGAGATCGGTCAGTTCATGGTCGACGCGCGCACGTTCCACAAGCGCGCGTGGGAGATCCACTTCGAGCTGATGTACCCGTTGCTCGGGATCTACCTCCAGCTCTACGGGCTGTGCGCAACGAACGGGATCGATCCCGGGCAGGTGGCGAAGTTCTTCCAAGGTCGTGACTCGCGCATCATGGAGAACGACCGTGCGATGTGGCAGCTCGTGGGCGAGGCGCAGCGGCTCGGCGTCACCGAGCACTTCGCGACCGAGCCCGAGCAGATCCGCGACCGCCTCGCGAGTGCGGGCGGCAACGCGTCGGTGTGGCTCACGCAATTCGACGACTTCCTGAAGGTGCACGGATGGCGCACCGAGGGCATCGCGGACACGAACATCCCTTCCTGGATCGAGAACCCGGCCTCACCGCTCGGTCAGATCCGCAACTTCCTCGAGATGGACGAGCCGCACGACTTCGAGAAGGCGGGCGCCGCGGCTCGCGCCGAGCGGGACGAAGCGATCGACTCAGCCCGCTCCCAGCTGAGCGGCGAGATGCTCGGCGCGTTCAACGAGCTGCTCGCGATCAACCAAGTCGCCAACTTCTCGTGGTGGAACGAGGACCACAACCACTACATCGATCTGCGGGCATCGATCCCGCTGCGCAGAGGAGCGCTTGCGCTCGGCGCCGCTGCCGGGGCCGACACGTACGACGACGCGCTCTTCCTGTTTTTCCCCGAGTTCGTCGATGTGTGCTCGGGCCGCAAGCAGTGGAAGGACCTGCAGTCGATCGCGACTGCTCGCCACGAGTACTACGACCACTACAACGCGATCCGCGACACCCTCCCCAAGGTCGTCGGCACGCTGCCCGACAAGATCGAAGATCCGGTCCTCATCGAGATCTTCGGCATGCACGACCACTATTTCGAGCGGCTGAAGAGCGATCCCTCCTCGACCCAGCTGTCGGGGTTCCCGGCCTCCGCCGGCACCGTCAGAGGCAAGGCCAGGGTGATGATCTCGGCCACCGAGCTCTTCGACCTCGAGGAGGGTGAGATCCTCGTGTGCGAGGCGACGTCGCCGAACTGGACTCCTGCGTTCGCGATCATCGCCGCATGCGTCTGCGACGGCGGCGGGTCGCTCACCCACGCGGCGATCGTGAGCCGTGAATACGGCATCCCGTGCGTCGTGGGCTGCTCGGTGGCGACCTCGCGCATCAAGACCGGTGATCTCATCGAAGTCGACGGGTCGAAGGGGACCGTGACGATCCTCGAGCGGGCCGGCTGAGAGCTAGACGGCGACCTGCTCGTCACTCGGCGCGGCCTCGTCGATGAGGCGCTGCAACGTGCGACGTGCGCGCAAGGGCCCGGCGTCGATGCTGAGCATCACCGGCCGCAGGGCGTCGGGGCCACCCGCGCGGTCGTAGGCGCGCTGCTGGGCCTCGACCATGGGGCGGTCCTGCTCTTCGAATGCGAAGCGGCGGAGGCGGGTGAGCTGCTCGGCGACTCCTGCCTCGGTCTCCTCGGGTGGCAGGCCGCCGAGCTGCACCGCGGCGATGTGATACATGCAGCGGTGCGCGTCGATCGGCGTGAGGATGTGGGTGCCGATGACCGTCATGCCTTGCTCGCGGGGCGCGCCAGGAGGGCAGACCCCCGCGTGGTTGCGCAGCGAGGCCGGAGCGTCCCAGCGCATCTCGGCCCAGGTGTCGACTGGCTCGCCGTCATTGCGGTACATGAGGTCGAACAGCTTCGACGGCGCGACGTCGTATGAGGTGCGGGTGACGAAGAGCGTCATGCCTTCCTCGCGGATCTCGGTCTTGGCGCCGACCATGCCGCTGTGGCCGAGCAGGCCCTCGTGGAGAAAGTTCACGTGGCTCAGGTCGAGGAGGTTGTCCACCATGAGCCGGTAGTCGACGTCGAGCACCATGTGATCGCGCTTGCTCACCACTCCGGGGGCCCCCTCGTCGAGGTAGGAGAAGTCGGGGATGAGCGACGCGTCAGCGACCTCGCTGCCGATCCAGACCCAGACGAGTGTGTGGCGAACCTCGACGGTGAACGAGCTGAGGTGCAGCGCGGGCGTGATGCGGCCCGTGCCATGCGGGTTCACCACGCACATGCCGTTCGAGTCGTAGCGCAGGCCGTGGTACGGACACTGCACCTCGTCGCCGCACAGCCGGCCCTGGCTGAGAGGAGCGAAGCGATGCGCGCACTGATCCTCGATCGCCGCGACGCTGCCGTCGCGCTTGCGATAGAAGACGATCGGCTGCTCGCAGATCGTGCGGGAGACGAGCTGATCAGAGGAGAGGTCGTCGTCCCACATCGCGACGTACCAGGTGTTGCGCAGGTGCTCCATGAGTCGAGTGTGCGCGGTAGCGACGCCGGACACTGAGCCGAGCGTCCCTCCCTGGCGAACGGCTGGACGGCGAACGAGCTACCAGGGGTGGACGGAACCGTCCCAGCGCCGGAACGTGCCCGAGTCGCCGAGGGTGAGTCCGTCGACCATCGCGACGATGCCGGCGGCGCCTTCCTCGACCGGCATGTCGGCGCGCGAGCCGCCCATGTCGGTCTTGAGGAAGCCGGGATGGATGCACACGACGGTGATGCCGGCATCGCGCAGGTGCACCGACTGCCGCACGCTGATCATGTTGAGCGCCGCCTTCGACGCCGTGTAGCTCACGTCGCGACCGAGCGTGTGCGCGACCTCCATCGAGCCGGCTTGCGACGACACGTTCACGACTCGCGGGCGCGTCGATGCGTTGAGGCGATCGCGCACTGCGCGCGTCAGCAGCATCGGCCCGACAGCATTCACGCGCATGACCTCGAGGAAGTCGTCGCCGCTGATCTGCAGCACGTCGCGTGCGCCGTCGTCGACGCCGAGGGCACGCGCGTCGATGCCCGCGTTGTTGTAGAGGACGTCGACGGGCTCGGGCCCGAGCGCATCGGCGAACGCCGCGATCGAAGCCTCGGCCGCCATGTCGACGGCCAGCACGTACGGCGTGAGCGCAAGCAGCTCGCTCGCTCCGTCGGGCCGCCGGCACCCGGCCCACACCTCATCGCCCCGTGCGGTGTGCTGTCGCGTGAGCTCGAGACCGAGGCCCCGGTTCGCACCGGTGATCACGATGCGTTCGGTCACGAGAGCCCCAGGCCGTCGGTGAGCTCGGCGACGATCGCCGCGGCGGGTACGCGACCGCGGACGGCGCCGACACCCATGCCCGCGTAGAGCGGCATCGCCTCGATCTGTCCGGTCGTGGCCGTCGTGGGTGGCGAGGTGTTGAACCGCTCGAGCGCGCGCTGCGAACCATCGGCTGCAGTCATCGCGCCGACAGGATCGGGTCCCGGCTTCTCGACGGCGTCGACGCACGACGCGAGCACTCGGTGCGGGGCGTCGGGCCATCCGAGCGAGAACGCCTCGGTCATCACGGTGTCAGCGGCCGTCGCCGCGCTCAGCATCTCGACGTACTGCGAGTGCGCCGCGGACTCGGCGGCGGCGACGAACCGAGTGCCGACTCTCACCGCGTCGGCACCGAGCGCGAGCGCTCGCGCGACGTCGGCGCGGGTGCCGATGCCGCCGGCCGCGACCACGGGCACGTCGATCGCCTCGCGCACGCGGGGGATGAGCTCGTAGAGGGGGATCGTGCCCCGGACGTGCCCGCCGGCCTCGACTCCCTGCGCGATCACGTACTGGCAGCCCACATCCACCGCGGCCTTGGCTTCGTCGACATCGCCGACCTGCCACCCGACGATCACGCCGTCTCGTACGAACGTCACATCGGGTGCTCCCCAGAACATCTCGATGACGGGAACCCGCTCGGCGACCGCGTCGACGAGCTCGGGCGTAGCGAAGAGCGCGAGCAGCGTCGCGCCCACTGGGCGAGCAGTGAGAGTGAGGACATCGTCGATCTCGGCGGTCGCCGCCGCAGGTTGATGGTGGCTGAACGCGAGCATCCCCAGTCCACCGGCCTCGGACACCGCCGCCGCCAGCGCGGGTGTCGCGACCCGGCCCATCCCCGCTTGCTGCAACGGCAGGCGGCAGCCGACGAGCGCGCAGAACCGGTTGCTCATGCGTCCTCGGGCTCGAGCCGGTGGTAGTAGGCGTGCCACTCCACGAGCTGGTCTCCGCGCAGCGTCCACACCTCGGCGGCACGGGCAGCGCGCAGCGACCCATCGGAGGTGCGGTAGCGCGACTGCCATTCGACGGCGATGGTGTCTCCGTGAGCAGCGCGCAGCGTCTTCGTCAGCTCGTAGTCACGGCGAGAGACCTCGCCGAAGCCCAATCGCTCGACGTGGAAGCGGCGCACCTCGTCGAGGCCGCTCGCCACCCTCTCGCCGTCCCAGTAGACGATCGCGTCGGCGTGGAAGAGGCGCATGATCGCGTCGAGGTCCTGCGCGCCGTACGCCTCCTCGGCCAAGCGGACGAGCCGGCGCGCTCGCGACTCGGGCACGAGGCCCAGCAGCTCACTTGCGAGCTCGACGGCGGGCCGCACGTCCATCGGATCGACGTGGATGCCGAACATGCCGACCGCGCGAGCGCCTTCCACGCACGCGGGCGTGTCGTCCAGGAAGACGACGACGCGTCGGATCGACGCCCATCGCCTTGGCGGCGGCGAGATAGGGCTCGGGTGCGGGCTTGCGCACGCCGACATCTGTCGAGTCGACGAAGGCGTCGAGATCGCGGAACTCGGGCCTGCTCTCGAAGAACTCGGGACCGTTGACCGAATAGGCATCGTTCGAGAGGACACCGACGCGCTTCCCCGCGCTGCTTCGCGGCGTGCATGAGCGCAACCGATTCCTGCACGACGAGGGTGTCGGGCACCACGCCGGAGACCTCCCGGAAGAGGGCACGCCAGTCGTCGAACCCGGCACGCCGCGCGACGATGTCCCAGTAGTCGTAGAACCCGATCTCCCCGGCGACGCGTTGCTGCCACAGCGAGTCGTTGTCGGGGTCGTACGGTCCGCGCTCGGGCACGACGATGCCGGTCGCGGCTTCGAACGCGTCGAGCCCGCGCCACAGCGAGCTCATGATGACGTCGCCGATGTCGAGCAGCAGCGCCTCGTACGTCGGCGTCACGGCGCGCAGAAGCGCGCCACGGCCTCGCGTGCGTCCTTCGACTCGTCGAGCACCAGGTGCCCCGCGTTCGGGAACGTCTCGACCCGCGCGTTCGGCAGCTTCGCGGCCCAGCCGGGTGCGAGCGTGGGCGGCAGGAGCCTGTCGTCTTCGCCCCACACGATGAGGGTCGGGATGTCGACGCGGCCGAGCCACTTCGCGAGCACCCGGTCGTACGGCTGCTCCCACGTGATGATCGCCGTCGTGCGCGTCTCGCGGTAGCGGTCGACGGTGAAGTCGACGTCGTGCGGATCCTCGGGCAGGAACGGGAGGATCGTGTTCATGTCGTGGACGAGCCGCGGCGCGAGCTCTTCGGGCGGGATCGTGAAGAAGTCCTGCACCTCGACGCCGGGGACGCGGAGCCCGGCCGGAGCCACGAGCACGAGGCGACGCAAGCGGTGCTTCTGGTCGATCGCGAAACGCGCGCCGATGCGTCCGCCGAGCGAGAAGCCCACGAGGTTCACGCCCTCGTGCAAGCCCAGCTGGTCGAAGAGCTCGACGTAGTGGAGGACGATGTCGCCGACGTCGCGCAGCCCTTCCATGTCGGCCGACTCGCCGAACCCGGGGTGGTACGGGATGAGGACGCGGAACGCGGAAGTCCACGGCTCGGCGAATGCCCATCCGTGGAACGTGCCTCCACCGTGGAAGAAGACGAGCGGCGGCGCGTCGGGGTTGCCGGCGGTGAGGACGACGGTCTCGGTGCCCTCCACGTCGAACGTGAGCTTGTCGAAGGTCACGGTGCTCACGCTGCGGCCACCTTCTTGCGCAGGCGTGGGATGACCTCTTCGGCGAACAGGGTCGTGTTCTTCACGACCTTCCAGCTCGGCATGTCGCCGATCGTGAGGTTCAGGTTGACTCGGTTCGTGCCCGCCGCCTCGATCCAGCTGCCCACTGCGTCGGCCACCTGCTCGGGCGTGCCCGCCACGATGCGGTTGATCGCGACGAGGTCGTCCCAGTTGGCCGACCCGTGCACATCGGGTGCCTGCACACGCTTGCGGAACTCGGGCACCGTCACGTAGCCGGGGGGCACGAGGTAGCGCGGCGTGGTGCGCAGCGCGTCCTCGAAGAAGTACATGAGGTGCGGCATGAACTCGCGCTGCGCGAGCTCCTCGTTCTCGGCGACGTAGGCGAAGATCCCGATCGTCACCTTGTCGGGCGTCACGGCGTGTCCGTGCGCGGCGAGCCGCTCGCGGTACTGGTCGAACACGCGCAGCTGCACCTCGGTCGGGATGAACACGACCGAGTAGCCGAAGCCGAGCTCCGCGGCGAGCTCGATCGTCTCGGGTGAGCCGGTGCCGACGATGTAGCACTCGGGATAGGGCTGCTGCACCGGCTTCGGCCACGGGTTCAGGTATCGATAGCTGTAGAAGTCACCCGCGTAGCTCTGCGGCCCGTCGTCCGTCCAGCACTTGAGGATGATGTCGAGCGACTCTCGGAAGCGGGCGCGTGCCGTCGCGGGGTTCACCGCGTTCGCCCAGTACTCCATGCCCGTGCCGAGCGGGAACGCGACGCGCAGCCGCCCTCGCGACATGACGTCGAGCATGGCGTACTCCTCGGCGAGCCGGTTCGGGTACTCGAAGTTCGGGGGAGTGCCGAAGACGCTGACCCAGCCCTTGGTCTGGGGGATCAGCGCCGCTGCTGTGAGGTTCGGCGCCGGGTTCATCGTGTACTGCGTGTTGTGGTGCTCGTTGAGCACGATGCCGTCGTATCCGAGCTTGTCGGCCAGCACCATCTCGTCGAGGTACCGGTTGTACAGCTCGCTGCCGACCTTCGGGTCGTAGTTGCTGTTCGGGAAGTCGACCCAGAGCGACGCACGCTCCTTGTGGTTCGCGGGCAGGTTCGTGTACGGGAAGAAGTGGAAGTAGTGGAACTCAGTCTCGTCGACGAGACCCATGACACCCCCCGGTGCGGTCGTGGACGGTTGTGGTCTACACCAGCGAGATGCGGAGGAATTCCAGGAGTCGACCAGCGACCTGGTCGGGTACGTCCCACTCGAGGAGATGCCCGGCGCCGTCGATCACCTCAGCGGGGACGCCGCCCTCGACCCAACGCGCGGACACGCCGGGTGGCAGCAGCTCGTCCTGCTCGCCCCACAGCGACAGCCGCGGGCAGCGGATGCGGTGGAGGCGTGAGGCCTGGCCGCGATCGCCGAGCGGCCACAGCAGGTTCGCTGCCGCGACGTCGCTCAGGTAGCGCGCGACGGGACCGTCGTCCGGGCCGAGCTCGCTGAACCGATCGACGAACGGCTCGGGCACGCCCTTCGCGAACAGATGCTCCATGCGATCCGGTGTCGGCACGGCGTAGAGGTCGATGCCTTGGTTCGCATCGTCGAAGATGCCGAAGGGAGCGAGCAGCGCGAGCGCGGTGACGGCCTCGGGGCGATACGCGGCGAGGTCGACGGCGAGCATGCCGCCGACCGACGCGCCGACGACGGGGCACGGAAGCCGCACTCCGCTCGCGTCGATCGCGTCCCACAGCACCGTGAGCCAGCCGAGGTAGTCGTCGGGTGCGACGAAGTCCCAGCTCGCGTCGAAGCCCTTGATGCGAGGGACGACGACGTTGAACCCTGCGGCTTCGAGCTGTGCGAGCATCGGGGAGGGCGCGGGATTGCCCGCGATGCCGAACAGGTAGAGGAGGTCGCGTTCGCCGGCCATCAGACGGCCGTCGCGTTCGCGGGCCACCACGGGTCGTCCACGTCGGCGAAGATCGTGCGCAGTGCAGGCGCGACCTTGTCGCCGAAGAGCTTGGTGTTGTAGCGAGTGAGCTCGTCGCTCATGTTCCCGAAGTGCAGCGCGGTGAGCAGATGTCCGCAGTTGAACGTCTTCGCGACCTCTTCGAGGGTCTCGCGCACCGTGTCGGGGCTCCCGATCACGACGTAGCCCTTCTCGACCATCTCGTCCCACGTGAGGTCGTGCTTCTGCTGCTTCGTGCGTGCGATCTGACGCACCGCGGACTTGTACCTGGCTCGCACCGATGCCTCGGTCACGTAGCCAGGCGGGTCTGCGTAGCCTGCGTACACGTGCAGCGACCGGTTGAAGAAGTACTCGGCCGGCTCCTTGTAGAGCTTGTAGGCCTCGGCGTCGGTGTCGCCCACTCCGATGAACTGCACGAAGGCGAGTCGGTGCGGGTTCGGATCCTTGCCGTTCGCCTCGACGCGGCGCCAGTAGTTCCCGACGTTCTCGCTGCGCGAGCAGGTGGCCGTAGTACGACAATGCGCCGTACACGTAGTCGTTCCTCGCGCAGAAGTCGTACGTCTCGACCGAGCCGCCGCCGGGGATCCAGATCGGTGGGTGCGGCTTCTGCAGTGGCCGCGGGATCGCGTTCACGGTGCGCATCTGCGTGAACCGTCCGTTGAACGCGAACGGTTCGGGCTCTGTCCACGCCCGCGTGATGAGGTCGATCGCCTCTGCGTACTTGGCGCGGAATGTGCCTGGGTTCGCGCTGTAGGCGTAGGCGGTGTCCATCGACGTGCCCACCGGAAAGCCTGCGATCAGTCGGCCACGCGACATGAGGTCGATCACCGCCATCTCCTCGGCGACACGCACCGGCGGGTTGTACAGCGCCACCGAGTTGCCCAGGATCGTGAGGGCGGCGCGCGACGTGCGTGAGGCGAGGACCGACGCGAAGAGGTTCGGCGACGGCATCAACCCGTAGCCGTTGGCATGGTGCTCATTGATGCCGAGGCCGTCGAACCCGCACTCCTCGGCGTACACGAGCTGGTCGATGTACTCGTCGTAGGCCTCCGCGATCACTTCCGGATCGAACAGGGCGGGGTCGATGTCGACCCAGACGCTGCGGTGGTTCTTGTTGAAGTCCTCCGGCAGCTTCGGGTACGGCATCAGGTGGAACCACAGGAGCTTCACGTCCCCACCGTGCCGGGTCGGGGTCGAAAAGTCCACGACCGACTCGGACACGGATCATGTCTGAACCGATAACGTTCGCGGCGATGCCAAAGGCCGACGTCCGGCACTTGAGGTACTTCGTCGCGGTCGCCGAAGAGCGCCACTTCGGGCGGGCGGCCGCTCGGCTCCACGTCACGACGCCGCCGCTCTCGCAGCGCATCCGCGAGCTCGAGGAAGACCTCGGCGTGCGGCTCTTCGAGCGGACGAGTCGTCGCGTGGTGCTCACTCCGGCGGGCGAGCGGCTCCTCGTCGAGGCGCGCGATGTGCTCCGCGCAATGGAGCGATTCGACGCGGTCGGCGCCGAGCTCGCGACCGCGGCCACGGCCCCGTTGCGAGTCGGCTACTGCCACGGCAGCGAGGGTGGCGTCATGCGGGCCATTGGCGCGCTGCTCGTCGAGCAGCCCGAGGTTGCGGTGCGTCCGGACGGCCTCACCTCGCTCACGATCCTCGACGGTCTCCGCTCCGGCACGCTCGCCGTCGGCATCGTGCGGGCTCCCGTCGGTGAGCCCGAGCGCATCGCGTCGGTGCCTCTCGCTCGCGTCCCGGTCGACCATGTGGCCGTGCCGGCTGGCCACCGGCTGGCGGCCTCCTCGTTCGTCGACGTGCGCGACCTCGATGGCGAGCCCGTGTTCGTCGTCGACCGGCTCGACGCCCCGACCGCCCACGACGAGATCGAGACCTACTGCACGACGCACGGGTCGCGGCCCGTCTGGGTGAACCATGCCGCGGTGCAGGTCGAGCGTGTGCTCGACATGGTCGCCGTCGGCTCCGGCATCGGCTGGCTGAACTCCTGGCAGGCGGCACGTGAGGACATCCGGCGCGAGGTCGCCGTCAAGCCTCTGCGCCCGATTGCCCTCTACGACGAGTTCCGAGTCGCGTGGAGGGTCGGCGACACAGCGCCGTCGACGTCCACCTTCGTACGCGTCATGCTCGAGACCTGTGGCTCCTGACTACGGGCTCGGTCGCGGGAAGGTCTTCCCCGCGGAGAAGGCGAGCTCGCTGCTCAACCCGTTGCGACGCCTCGTCCAATCGCCCGATCGCACCGTCGCCCGTATGAAGCTGCAGGAGGACGCGCTCGTCCTCGAGGTGGGATGCGGACCGGGCTTCTTCAGTCCCTCCATCGCTCGAGCCGTGCCGCACGGGAAGCTCGCGGTGCTCGACCTCCAGATCGAGATGCTGCGGCTGGTCGGTGAGCGGGCCGACGCGGCTCGAGTGCGGCCGACGCGTCGAAGCTGCCGTTCGCCTCGGGTTCGTTCGACGCGGTGTTCGTCGAGCGCGATGCTCGGCGAGGTGCCCGATCGCGAGGGCTGCATCGCGGAGATCCGGCGAGTGCTGCGCACGGGTGGCCATGCGACGTTCGCGGAGACGCGCCGCGACAGCGACTTCATCCCGCTCGAGGCGCTTCGCGACCAGCTCGCGTGCCGCACGGGCTGAGGCTTGCGGACCGGTCGGGCATCGGATGGCAGTACGTCGCTCGCTTCCGCGTCGACTGACCAACCCCTCCGTTCTCGCGCGAGTAACCGGCCACGAATGGCCGGAAATCGGAACGAGAAAGAGCGCGAGGCCTCTGGTGTGCCATTGAGCCTGGCGTTCCGGGGCGCGCGCCCTGCGATGCGACCAGACGCAGGATGCGTGCCGCTGAGAGCATTGGGAGATGGGCGGGATTCGGGACGCGAACGAGCGAGAGGATGTGTCGACGGATCGCGACGTCACACCGCCTTGGGAGAGCGATCAGCGAGACGTGCTGCGGGCAACGTTTGATCAGGACGCGGAGGCGTACGACCGTTCCCGACCCGTGGCACCCGGCGACGTGTTCGACGAGGTCATGCAACGGGCGTCGTTGAGCGCCGGGTCGACTGTCGTCGAGATCGGACCCGGGACGGGCCAAGCGACACGACACCTTGCAGCACGCGGACTGGATGTTGTTGCGGTGGAGCTGGGTCCGCACCTCGCGGTACGAGCGAGGGAGAACCTGGTGGCGTTCCCGCAGGTCAGTGTCGTGACGGCGTCGTTCGAGTCGTGGGATCCCGGCGCGGCTCGCTTCGACGGGGTCTTCGCGTGCAATTCGTTTCACTGGATCGACCCGGACATCCGTTTCGCCAAGGCGGCTGCCGTGCTACGCCGGGGCGGACATCTCGTGGTCCTCGCGACTCCGTGGGTGGTTCCCGAGACGGCCGACCGGTTTTGGTGGGACGTGCAGGACGACTGGGCAGCCGTTGGCGCGCGCTTCGACCCGTCGACGATGCATCCGGACCTCATCACGGATGATCTTGCACTCGCGGTACGGGCATCCGGTGTGTTCGAGGAGCCGACGATCACGCGCCGATTGTTCGAGATCGCCTTCACTGCAGACGGCTACGCAACCAACCTTTCGACGCAATCGGGAGTCAAGGAGTTGCCTGAGAATGCTCGCGCGGAGCTCATCGCTCGCATCCACCAACGCGTGAAGGACCACGGCGGGCAAGTGACCGCACATCTGCTCGCCGTGCTTACGATCGCCCGCCGCGCTGGGAGCCAGTTCGCGAGCCCGCAGTCGTGATCACGCCCGCGTCCCCGAATCAGTGCCGATCAGTGACGGAACACCGCTGGTCGCCCCGGCGATGAAGGAGCCCGAGGCGGAGACGCACTGGCTCGACCAGCACCGCGACCCGACGGAGGCTGCCGTCGTCTGGTCTCTGGCTGCCCAAGTCGTCGCCCAGCACGGCGGTGATCTCCGCGGGATGCGGCGGGCTCTCGGGATCTCGAACGCGACCTGGGTCGGTGGTGGCCTCGCCGTGCGGATCGCGAACACGTCAGTCGACGGCATGGCCGCCGAGGTCGCGCTCGTGCGCGCGCTGCCGCCCGAGGTCGGACACCCGAAGATCCTCGGGGCGGGCACGATCGAGGGTCATGACTGGATCGTGACCGAGGAGGTTCGAGGCCAGAACCTGCACGAGGCGTGGCCCACGCTGACACCCGAGGAGCGGCGTCGAGCGATCCGCCAGCTGTGGGCGCGCGTGCGGGTCGTGCACGACGCCACGCCCTCGCTCCGTCTGCTCGTCGGATCGCACGCAAGCTTCATACCGGCAACAGCGAACGACGCCATGGCCGCAGCCGATCGCGTCAGTGCTGCGTTGGGTCTGCCGGATGTGCAGCGGTCGCGGTTCCACGAGATCATCGGCGACTACTACCGAGCCGCGCCCGTCGTCGAGCAGGTCGTCAACCACGGCGACCTCGCGCTGATGAACGCGCTGTGGGACGGCGAGGTGGTCGCCCTCCTCGACTTCGAGTTCGCCGTGCTGGGCCCGGTGGAGATCGACCTGTGCCGGTTGGTGTGCGAGGCCCTCGTGTCCGAGGCCCTCGTGTCCGAGGATGGGCAGCGGTCCGACAACGACGCCGGCGCCGACGCGTTCGCCATCGCAGCTCGTGAACGGGATCCAGTTCACGGTCGCGCGCTCCTCCTGGGCGCCGCGGTGCTCGACCAGCTCTGCGATCTCGAGATCTGGCTCGGCCGCGACCGGACCGAGGACCGCTTCGAAGATTGGCGCCCGGACCTGCTGCTCACCGGCTTGCTCGAGACCGACGGCGGCTACCTCGAACCCGCGCTGACATGAGCCGCAGGTCCTCCGTCGGGCGCGGCGACCTTGAGCAGGTGGGTCAGCGGCACTCGCTACGGCGCCGCGTGACTCGTAAGACCGCGAGATCGGACTCGCTGGGGTAGCCCAGAAGTGCCGTTAGGAGACGCGCCAGATCTGCCGATCTGCTCGCGGTGTCGGGTGAGAGTGATCAGGAAGAAGGGGGGATTCGGGTCAACGACAGATCCGGCGGCAGTTATTCGCTCCCGCCCGCCAACTCGCCAAGCCGAGCGAATGCTCGACCCGTCGTCATGCACGTCCACATTGCTGTCGGATCCCAACTGTCGATCCAGAGCGGGTGCGTGCCGTGTTCCGGGCAGCGAGGCCACACGTGGTCGTCGCGCTCCTCAAGCATGTCGTCCTGCAGGGCGTCGAGAACTCGGAGAGCAATCTCACCGCCGGCCCTCACATCGTTCCAACTGAGCAAGTACTCGGCTCTATCTCGGACCACGGCCTCTGCCTCGACCCGGTCGATGCCCGCCGTGACAAGGTCACGCACGACGAGTTCAAGCGCACCGTCGACGTCTTCGTCGTAGGCCCTGAGGTACCCGTCGGGGTCGCCGGTCACGTCGCGATGATGCACCAGCGTATGGAGAGACCCAAGAGGTCGGGCGACGTCGGCCCCGGTGTCCGGCGAGAACGTGGCGGTGTGCGTGGCATCGGTCACGTCGGCCGAATTCCGCCAGTCGAACCGAACGAACTGCGCGACGATCGCCGTAGACCACCTCGGGGGAGTGGACCAGACAGCTCGACCCGGAGGTTCCCATGCACGCCGACTCACCGTGGCCCTACGAGCCGTGGGAAACGCGCGAGGACCGCTTCTCGCCGACCCTGTTCCGCGGTCCCGAGCTCCCGAGGTTCCCGCGCCGCCGCTCGCGCCGCCGGTTCTTCCGACGGGCCTGGTAGCTCAGCCCCACACCTCGTTTGCCACTTCCACGATGAGCCTCAGCTTGGCGACCTCGTCGTCGTAGGTGAGCACGTTGCCCTCGACGGTCGAGGAGAAGCCGCATTGCGGCGAGAGGCAGAGCTGTTCGAGAGGCACGAACTTCGCGGCCTCGTCGATGCGCCGCTTGAGGTCGTCTTTGCTCTCGAGCTCGGGCCGCTTCGACGTCACCAGGCCGAGCACGACCATCTTGCCCTTGGGCACGAACCGCAACGGCTCGAAGCCGCCCGAGCGCGCATCGTCGTATTCGAGGAAGAAGCCGTCGACCGCGAGGTCGTTGAAGAGCGCCTCGGCGACGAAGTCGTAGCTGCCTTCGGCCGCCCACGACGAGCGGAAGTTGCCGCGGCACATGTGGGTCGTGACCCGCATCGTCACTGGCCGACCGGCGAGCGACGCGTTGATCTGCTTGATGTAGCGGAGGTGCTGGTGCTCCGCGTCGTCACCGCGTGCGTCGAGCTTCGCCCTCTCGGCCGGGTCGTTGAGGTAGGCGAGGCTCGTGTCGTCGAACTGCAGGTAGGTGCACCCGAGCTCGGCGAGGCCGGCGATCTCCTTCGCGTACGCCGCGCTGAGGTCGTCCCAGAAGTCGTCCATCGTCGGGTACACCGACTTGTCGATCGCGGCGGGCCCGCCCCGGTAGTGCACCATGCTCGGCGACGGCACGGTCAGCTTCGGAGTGAGGTTGGTCGCGTCCTTCAAGAACGTGAAGTCGTCGGCGAAGATCGTCTTCGGCAGCCCGAGCTTGCCGATCTTGAGCGCGGCTGTCTCGAACGCGATCTCCTCGGTGTCGTTGCGCATCTCGATGCGCAATGTCTCGTCGGACTTGGCGACGCCCCCGAGCTGGTAGATGAAGTCCATGTGCCAGGAGCCGCGGCGGAACTCGCCATCGGTCGCGGCCTGGAGCCCGACATCCTCCTGCATCTTCACCACGTCGCGGATCGCATCGTCCTCGATCGCGCGCAGCGCTTCGGCCGTGATCCGTCCCGCGGCAGCCTCGTCGCGGGCCTTCAGCACTGACTGCGGGCGGAGCAGGCTGCCGACGTGATCGGCTCGGTAGGGCGGAAGCGGTGCGGGCATGGCCGCACGATATGCCGTCAGCCCGCGGTGCTCTCCAGGAGCCGACGCCAGGGAACGACCATCGCCGACGCGAGGGCGACGAAGGGGAACGCGAGCGAGTCGCCCGTGTGCACGCCGTGGGTGCGAGTCAGGATCAGCACCACCGGGCCGATGCGGGTGACGAACACGATGTAGTACGCGATCGCCAACGCCAGGGCGGCCACGAGACTCCGGATCACGTGCGCACCTTAGGGCGGTGAGGGAGGGGCTGTCGCGCGCCTCCCCCGGGGAACAGTTGCGTATTTGGCTGAATGTGCAAATGTACTCTCATGCCGGACGCAGAGATGATCGACCACACCGTGATCTGTCAATACCGACCGAGGCGTGACGCCGTCGACGACTTCATGGTGCTCGTCCGCGAGCACCGCCATGTGCTTCGCGAGCTCGACCTCGTCGCCGATACGCCCGAGGTCGTGTATGTCGGCCAGGACCAAGACGGCAGTGGCCCGCTCATCGTGTCGATCTTCCAGTGGCTCGAAGCCGAGGGCTCGCGTCGTGCCGCCCAGCATCCGCGGGTCGGTGTGATCTGGGAGCGCATGGAGGCGCTGGTCGAACAGCGCGCGATGGGCCCGGGGATGACCTTCCCCCACTTCACGACCAAGGAGATCCTCTGAGCTCACGATCGCGCGGCCTGCGTGAGGTCGACGAGCTCGAGGCCGTGTTCGGGGCGCTGGCCAACGAGCACCGCAGGCACATCCTCGTCACGCTCCATGCGCGTGGGGGAGCGATGACTGCCGGCGAGCTCGCCGATCGCTTCAGCCACTCATGGTCCACGACGACTCGCCACCTGCAGCGGCTCGTGTCGGCAGGTCTCGTCCACGTCGAGCGCAGCGGACGCGAGCGGCGGTACACGCTCGACGCCGCGCACCTCCGCACGGTCACGTCCCGCTTCCTCACCGTGTTCGAGGCGTGACGTGTTGGAGCGCTGAAGCTAGGCGGAGTCGAACACGACGACGAGCTCCCAGTCGGGGCCTTCGGGCTCTTGGCACGCGAAGTTGAGCATGCGGCAGCTCATCATCCCGCCGTGATATGTGAGCGTGAACGGTCCCGCTTCCATCGCGGCGACGAGATCGACGACGTTCGGTCGGCCACCGTGGCTGATGCTGAGTGCGCCGACGCCGCGGTCGCTCATCGCGACGAGCACGCGCTCGGCCTCGACGAGCAGGTGCTCGTTGTCCGCAAAGGTGAGCTCCGCCGTGCCCGTGAACGACAGCGCCGTCATCGCTTTGCTGCGGTGGCTTTGCCGCCCTTGCGTCCGGCGGCCTTCTTCACATGTGCTGACTTCCCCGGCATGGAACCTCCTTTGCTGGCGCTTCGCGAGTACCCGTTCGCGAGCGAGCGAATCGTGTGAGTCTGCTGTGTGTCGACCGCGGCCACGTCGAAGCACCCGACGACGGTGACGTATCGTCAGGCGCTCACCCCGGGAGGTCGTGCATGAGTGAGGTGTCATTCCGTCAGCTCGGGTCGTCGGGCCTGAACGTTTCGGTCGTCGGGGTGGGCTGCAACAACTTCGGCTTCCGCATCGACGAGGCAGCGACGAACGCTGTCGTCGCTGCTGCCCTCGACGCCGGGCTGAATCTCTTCGACACGGCGGCGTCGTATGGGGCCAGCGAGGAGCGGCTGGGCAAGGCGCTCGGAGCTCGGCGTGCCGAGGTCGTGATCGCGACGAAGTGGCCATCGCCGTTCGAGACGACGAAGCATCAGCCTGGCTCTCGCCATCACATCGTCGAGGCCTGCGAGGGCAGCCTCCGCCGGCTCGGCACCGACTACATCGACCTTTATCAGATGCACCGGCCCGATCCGATCACGCCGATCGACGAGACGCTGCGCGCGCTCGACGACCTCGTGCAGTCCGGGAAGGTCCGCTACGTCGGCAGCTCGAACTTCGCCGGGTGGCAGATCGCAGACGCCGACTGGACCTCGCGCACGAACGGCTGGGCTCGAATGGTCTCGGCGCAGAACCAGTACTCCCTGGTCGACCGGCGCATCGAGAACGACGTCATCCCTGCGTGCCGCCGCTTCGGAGTCGGGATGCTGCCGTTCTTCCCGCTCGCGAGCGGGCTCCTCACCGGCAAGTACAAGCGCGGAGCCGACGGGCCCGAAGGCGCGCGCCTGAGCCCCGGCAGCCCGATGGCGGCGCGTGCGGCGACGTTCCTGAACGATCGCAACTTCGACAAGGTCGAGGCGCTCGAAAAGGTCGCGGCAGAGGCAGGCGTGACGCTGCTCCATCTCGCGATGGGAGGCCTCGCCGCGCAACCGGCAGTCGCATCGGTCATCGCTGGTGCCACATCGCCCGCGCAGATCAAGTCCAACGTCGAAGCGGGTTCGTGGGTGCCTCCCGCCGAGGTGCTCGCCGCGATCGACGAAGCCACGAAGTGAGCACGTCGCTCACGTTCGACGAGCACCTCGCGGCGGTCGAGGTTTCGGGCGGTCAGCTCGCCGGGTTCGCTCGTCAGGCCGGGCTCGATGCTCGAGTGCCGACGTGTCCGGCGTGGACGGTCGACAAGCTCGTCGCGCACCAGACCGATGGTGCATCGGTGGGCCACCGCCCACGTGAGGGGCGACGAGCCCGAGGCAGTGCTCACCCAGACGCAGGTGCTCGAGACGGTGCCCGACCTCGTTCTCTACTACGACGAGGGTCTTGGCCATCTCATCGCTGCTCTCCGCGATGCGCCGCCCGATCTCGAGGCGATGACGTTCCTGAAGGACGCGCCCGCACCGCGCGAGTTCTGGGCCCGCCGGCAAGCGCATGAGACGACGATCCACATGGTCGACGTGCAATCGGCGCTGCTCGGCCGAGTGCCGTCGACGGACGAGGCGGGAATCTCGTCCGCGTTCGCAGCCGACGGGCTCGACGAGCTGCTGCGCGGCTTCTTCACGCGCGGGAAGTCGAAGCTCTTCGACGGAAAGCCGTTTGTCGTCGTAGTGGCGGCGGACGACGTCGATCGGCGATGGGTGCTCCGGATCGACGAACGCCTCAGCGTCGATGCCGGCGACGAGGATGTGGACGACGCAGACGCTCGTCTCTCGGGATCCGCCGCGGCGCTGTATCTCGCGTTGTGGAACCGCGGCGACGAGATCGATGTGCGAGGGCGACCCGATGTGCTCGATCGCTGGCACGAGACGCAACGCGTCACGTGGAGCTGAGACGACCTTCACACCCTGTTCACCGGAACTGCACGGGGGATCGCAAAGGAGACCTGATGCATTCCCTCGTAGACATCATCGAGCCGGCGACTGGCTCGAGCCTTATTGCGTCTCGTGTGACTCGCCGACGACGATCACCGTCGCCGATGACAGTCGCTCACCTCACCGAGCGAGCCGCACCTCGGGCCGCTACTTGATCAGCGGGTCGCGCGGCAGTCCGAGGATGCGCTCGCCGATCTGGTTGCGCTTGATCTCGGACGTGCCACCCGCGATCGACATGCCGCGGTGCATCAGCACGAGCAGGTTGCTCATGCCGCCTGCGCCGTCCATGAAAGCCGCGTCGGGACCGCTCAGCTCGGTGAGCATCGCCGCCGCTTCGTGACCGATCTCGCTCAGGATGAGCTTGGTCATCGCGCCTTCGGGGCCGGGGCCCGCTCCGGCCACGGCTCGGTGCGCGGCGCGGAGGTTCAGCAAGCCCATCGCCTGCTGCTGCGCGACGTAGCGGCCGATGCGGCCTTCGCCACCGGTCAGCCGTTCGGGATGCTCGTCGAACGAGGTGACCATCATCGAGCCCGGCATCGACATGCCGCCCTGCCCGCCGCCGATGCTCACGCTCTCGTTGCCGAGCGTCGCGCGAGCAACGGTCCATCCGCCGTCCACGGGGCCGACCACGTCGTCATCCGGCACGAAGACGTCGTTGAAGAACACCTCGTTGAACTCGGAGTTGCCGCTCGTCATCTTCAGCGGCCGCACCTCGACGCCCTCCGCGTGCATGTCGATGACCATCATCGTGATGCCCTCGTGCTTGGGCACGTCGGGATTGGTGCGCACCGTCGCGAAGCCCATGCCCGCGTAGTGCGCGCCGCTCGTCCAGACCTTCTGGCCGGTGACGAGCCAGCCGCCCTCGACGCGCGTGGCCTTGGTCTTGATGCCCGCAGCGTCGGATCCGGCGTCGGGCTCGGAGAACAGCTGGCACCAGATCACTTCCTGGTCGAGCGCCGGAGTGACCCAACGCGCCACCTGGTCGTCGGTGCCGTACTCGATGAGCGTGAGGATCACCCATCCGGTGATGCCGTATTGCGGCCGCTTGACGCCGGCCGCGCCGAACTCCTGCTCGATCACGAGCTGCTCGACCGCGCCGGCCTCGCGCCCGTAGGGCTCGGGCCAGTGGGGCATCGCGTAGCCGGTCTTGATGAGCTCGGCGCGCTGCTGCTCGGGCGAGAGGTCCTTGATGCGCGACGCGAGCGTGCGCACCTCGTCGCGGAAGGCTTCGGCCTCGGGCGGGAGCTCGACGGTCTTCTCGCGGACGACGCCGCGCCGCGTGAGGTGCGTGAGCTCTGTTGCTGCGGCCTCCGCGTCGAGGTACCCGAGCAGCACGCTCGCGCGCCGCATGAAGAGGTGCGCGTCGTGCTCCCAGGTGATCGCGATTCCGCCGTGGACCTGTGTGCTCAGGTTGGCGCACAGGCTGGCCGCGGGAGCCGCCAGCGTCGCCGCGACTGCAGCCGCGTAGGTGAGCTGGTCGCCGCCGGTGCTCGCGGCCTTCGCTGCATCCCACACCGCGCTCGTCGCTAGCTCACTGGCGACGGCCATGTTTGCGCAGTGGTGCTTCACGGCCTGGAACATCGCGATCGGGCGTCCGAACTGCAGCCGCTCCTTCGCGTACGAAGCCGCCATCTCGGTCGCCTCACGCGCGAGGCCAACGGCCTCGGCGGACAGGAGCACGCGAGCGAGGTCGACGAGTACGCGCCGCGCGCCCGGGAGCACGGTGGCCGGCGCACGGTCGAGCGTGACGCGCGCGGATCGGCGGGTCGGGTCCATGTTCGGTGGCACGTCGACCTTCACACCGTTGCCCCGCTTCACCAGCGCGACGTCGTCGCCCACGGCGACGAGGAACACGTCGGCGAGCCCGCCTCCGAGGACGTTGCCGGCGTTGCCCGACGCGGTGCCACCGGAGAGGGTGACTGAGCCCGCGAGAGCGACCGCTCCCTTCACGGAACCGTCCGCGAGACCGGGCAACAGCTCGTCCGCGGCCGCACCGCCGACGGCCGTGAGCACCGCGCTGACGATCGCCGTCGGCACGAACGGGCCCGGCGCGACTGCACTGCCGAGCTGCTCGATCACGACGACAAGCTCTTCGAGCCCGTAGCCCGAACCGCCCTGCGCCTCGGGCACATGAAGCCCGAGCCAGCCGAGCTCGATGAGCTCACCCCACCAGGACGGCAGCGCCTCGTCCTTCCCCTCGAGCAGTGCCCGCGCCGAGCCCCGCGCGTCGCGCCGGTGGAGGAAGTCGTCGGCCGTCTTGGCGAGCGACTGGTGGTCTTCGGTGATCGCGATCGACATGCCGCGAGCCTGCCAGGATGAGGGTTCCGACATGAAATGGAGTCGCAGAGTTGGCCGAGCCGAGCCCTGATCTCACGTTCACCCATCCGATGGTCGAGAACGTGGTGTCCAAGATCGGCATCCATGCGACAGAGCCTGGCGACCCCTGCGGCTCCGGCATGCACCTTCATCTCTCGCCAGCGCTCCTCGACGACGACGGGCACGTCGACTTCGGAGTGCTCGGAGTGTTCTTCGACATGGCCTGCTCACAGGCCGGCCTGAACTCGCCGTTCCTGCACCAGGACATCAGCGTGCACCGCATCGACAAGCCGACGGGCACGAAGCTCCTCGTCGACGCTCGGGTTGCCCGGCGCGGTGGTCGTTCGGCGGTCGTCCAGATCGACGTGCACGATGACCTCGGCACTCGCGTCGCCTACAGCTGCCAGCAGCTGCGGCTGGCACCGAACGCGCAGGAGCACGACCTCGAGGCGATGCAGGCGTTCCGCGACGCGTTCTTCAGGCAGTTCGACGGCGTGTGCCGGCTACCGGGTCGCCTGCACGACACGTTGGGTCTCAGTCGGGGCGAGCGGGACGGCGAGCAGGTGTGGTGGCTGCCCCTCGGCCCGACGAGCATCAACGGCTTCGGTGGTCTGCACGGTGGTGTCGCGTTCTCGCTCGTCGGCGACGCGGCCGCGGGTGCCGCAGCACACCAATTCGGCGCGGCGAAGACGACCAGCGCGCTCGTGCGCTACCTCGCGCCCGGGCTCGGCGGGCCGTTCCGCGCGGAACCGCTCGTGATGCCGCAAGCCGACGGCGACGCGATCGTGCGCGTCGAGGTGTTCGACGAGGGCGCCGACGATCTGCTGATCATCATCGGCGAGGCGCACGTCGTCACCGAGCGGTGACAGACTCCGGTTCGACGAGGTAGTTGCCGGCCTGCAGGCGCACGAGTGCGTCGTCGTCGGTGCGGGCCACGCACTGGGGGTCGTCACCGTCCGCGACGGCCTTGATGGCGCGCTTGAAGAGCGTACGGAACATCACGACGCCGCGATCGCTCGCCGCGAGCTGCTCCTCTGAGTGCAGAGTGATGCGCCCCTGGCCGACTTGTGCCTCGTAGTCGCCGGGGTGGCGCTGGTGGCCTTCGTCGTCGAGCTGAAACCACGACTTGCCGCCGTACATCGGAGCATCCTTCACCTTCGACAGCCACGACGTGTCAGCGTCCGGTCCCATTCGAAACGCCGTGAAGATGCGCGTCGTCGTGTCGTCGACTGGCAGCGTCCACGCGACATTGTCGGTTCTCGTGAACGAGGAGACGCGTGGATCGGCGACGACTCTGATGTTCGGCATGACGAGCTCGGTGACGCGGTGGTGGATGGAGCCGTCGTCGAGCTTTCGATCCTGGAACGAACGGACTCCGTAGTCGGTGAAGTCCCAAGAGATCTCGGGGAAGATGTTCATGATCTCGGTGAACTGCGTGCCCGAGAACGTGCCGTGGAGGATGAACACGTGGTACGGGTCCATCACGTTCTCGTGCGTCTGGAACCAGTTGCAGTGCATCAGTGGCGGTCCGCCTGATCCGATGCTGGCGCCATTGGCCACCACGCGCTCGCCTGCAGCGAGGTCTTCGAAGATGTCGTAGCGGGGGAGGACCGGTTGCTTGTCGGCAGGGCCGAGGTACGCGAAGACCATGCCGTAGCGCTCCTGCACCGGGTACCAGGGCTGGCGGTACCGGGCGCGGTGCAAGCCGTGGTCGGGCTCGCAGGGCTGGTCGAGGCAGTGACCCTCGGCGTCGAAGAGCCAGCCGTGGTAGCAGCAGCGGATGCCGACGTCCTCGACCCTGCCGAAGAGGAGCGTCGTGCCGCGGTGCACGCAGCGCGGGTAGACGAGTCCGGGGTTGCCACTGCGGTCGCGGAACAAGACGAGGTCTTCACCGAGGACGCGGATCGCGCGTGGAAGGTCAGTGGCTTCCTCGGACAGCGCCACGGGATGCCAGTACCGCCTGAGGAGCTCACCCCCCGGTGTGCCCGCGTCCACCGACGTGAGGTCGTAGTCGATCGTTCCGGCGGGCAGGCCGTACGCGCGGCCATCGCCGTTTCCAGCGTCAGCGCTCATGCGCTCATCGTAAGCCCGCAAGCGCGTCGGGCCGTCAGGATCTCGTCAGGAGCCTTGACCGGCCGGTCGCGCGCTCGTAGATCGTGAAGTGATGGTCCGTCTCGGATGCGCGGCGTTGGTCTCGGTCGCCGCCGTCTGCGCGCTCGTGCCGCTGCGCAGCCATGTCGCGTCCGCGAACCTCGCCCTGATCCTGGTGCTCGTCGTGCTCGGGATCGCGGTCGTCGGTGGCCGGGCGGCGGGCGTCGCCGCGGGCATCGTCACTGCGATCGCGTTCGACTTCTTCCTCACCGTCCCGTACGGCGCGCTCACGATCGACCGAAGCGACGACGTGCAGACGACGGTGCTGCTCGCCGCGGTCGGGCTGGTTGGCGGTGAGCTGGTCGAGCGGGCTCGGCGCAGTCATGCCCACGCGCTCGACCGTGACCGTGAGATCGAGCGCTTCCAGCGCCGGGCCGAGCTCGCTGCGGCCGGTGAGCCGCCTGGCCGGCTGATCGCGCGCTCCGCCGAGGAGCTGGCCGACCTCCTCGACGCCGTCGACGTCGAGTACCGAGTGGGGTCGCCGCCGAGTGAGGTGTCGGTGCTCACGCACGACGGCGCGCGGGTGCCGAGTGGCCCGAGCGCGGTTGGTGCCGACGTTGCCGCGCTGCCGGTTCGGGCTCACGGCCGCGATCTCGGCTACTTCCTCGTCCTCTTCCCGAGGAGCAACGCCGGGATGTCGATCGACATCGATCGTCGTCACGCGGCCGCTGCGGTCGCCGATCAGCTCGGCGTCGCGCTCCTCCGCCACCGGAGGTCGTGAGCGCCTCGCGCGTCAGTGCTGCTTCGTCGGCGCGTGGGGGACCGAGAGCAATCGGTACTCGGGGTTCAGCATCGAGACACGGCTCTTGTGGAAGCCGATGACGCCGTTCGCGGTGAGCATCGTCCCCGGGATGATGCCGCCGATCTGGCGGCGTCCGAGGAACACGAGCGTCAGCTCACCACTGGCGTCACGCAGCGTCGCCTCGAGCGTCGGCGCGCCACCCCACGGCTGCACGCGCACCGCGACGATCCTCCCGCTGACCGCGACAGGCTCGTGTGAGGGCGCCGTGTCGATCGCCAGTGATCCGGCTATCGGGGCGATCGTGGGGTCGTGGGTCACTCGCGGCTGTCGCAGGCCCGATCCGTTCGTGCGCTCGTGCGGCTGCTCGTACATCGCCTCGAGGTCGACCGAGCGCTTCGGCGCGCCCGACCTCAGGTGGTACGGCACGATCGTCACGTTGCAGTGGGGGAGGTCGGCCAGCGCCTCGGCGATCCCTCCCGCGGTGCGATCGTGCAGCAGGCGGTGCCACACCTTCGTGTGCTGGATGCGGGGGATCAGAACGGTGACTTCGGTGTCGAGGTCGCCGAGCTCGGCGGCGACCAGCTCGAGCGCAGCGCGGTTCAGCCGTCGATCGGGCAGCTCGTGGATCTCGAGCGAGACCCGTGCGAGGCCGAGGCGGGTCCAGGCGGCAGTGAGGTCCTCGGTGCGCACCGGGTCGAGATCGAAGTGGATGACGCGCAGCTCGTCGGGAGTCAGCGTGCGCGCGTACTGGAGCGCTCGAGCGGCGGCGAGGTTCACGTCGTCGATGAACACGAACACGACGTGCCGGCGCAGGATCGGCGCGGCGACTGCCTTCGGCGCGTCATGCTCGAGCTCGCGTGCCTCGCCCTCGTACTGGCGGTTGAGCCTCACGAGCAAGGACACCATGATCGGGACGAGCACCAGGATCACCCATGCGCCGTGCGTGAACTTCGTGATGGCGACGATCACGAGGACGAGGAATGACAGCAGAGCGCCCGTCGCGTTGACGAAGAGGCCCCAGCGCCAGCCCTCCTCCTTGAGCCGGATGTGGTGCTTCGCCATGCCGGCTTGCGAGAGGGTGAAGCTCGTGAACACGCCGATCGCGTAGAGCGGGATGAGCCGGTCGACCTTCGCGTCGGTGACGATCAACAGGACGATCGCCGCGATGGCGAGCGAGATGATCCCGTTCGAGAACACGAGCCGGTGCCCGCGCTTCGTGAGCTGGCGGGGCATGAAGTTGTCGCCCGCGTGGAAGCTCGCGAGACGAGGGAAGTCGGCGAAGCTGGTGTTCGCCGCGAGCACCAGGATCAGCATCGTGCCGACCTGTAACAGGTAATAGAGCACGCGGCCCGTGGTGGTCGGACCGAAGACGAGGTCGCCGACCTGCGAGATGACCGTCGGGGTGCCCGATATGTAGGGCGCGGCATGCACCTTCGCCGCCAGCACCGACAGGCCGAGGAACATCACTCCAAGGAGCGACCCCATGATCACGAGCGTCGTCCGCGCGTTCTTCCACGCGGGCTCTTTGAACGCGGGCACGCCATTCGAGATTGCCTCGACACCGGTGACCGCGGCACCGCCGGACGCGAACGCGTGGAGGATCACGTAGAGCGTGGCGCCGTAGAAGAGGCCGGCGCTGGGACTGCCGACCGGCACGAGGCCTGGATGGTCGAGGCTCTGCGCCGGGAGGTGGCCGAAGAACATCTTCACGGTGCCGACGACGATCAGCACGGCCATGCAGCCGATGAAGAAGTAGGTGGGCACGGCGAAGATGCGCCCCGACTCGCGGACACCCTTGAGGTTCATCCCCGCGATGAGCACGACGCACGCGATCGAGAGCCACAGCTGGAAGGGAACGATTGCGGGAATCGCCGAAGCGACTGCGGCCATGCCTGCCGCCACCGACACCGACACGGTGAGCACGTAGTCGGTGAGCAACGCGACACCCGCGACCTGAGCCGGCAGAAGACCGAAGTTGTCGCGGGTGACGATGTACGCGCCGCCCGCGCTGGGATAGGCCTTGATCGTCTGGCGGTACGAGAGGATCAGGAAGCCGAGCACCACCAACAGCGCCGTGGTGATGGGCACGACGAGACTGAACGCAGCCACGCCGACGGCAGGCACCGCGACACGGAGGATCTCCTCGGTCGCGTACGCGGACGACGAGAGGTTGTCGCTCGCGAACACCGCCAGCGCAGTGGGCTTGCCGAGACGTTCGTGCGCGAGCCGCTCTGTGTGCAGCGGGGGACCGAGGAGGCTCTTCTTGATGCGGTAGCCCCGCGACTCGGGCAGCTCGATCGAGGGCGCGGAGCCGTTCGTCGAGGGCTCGTCGGGCGCACCGGAGGGCGCGAGTTCCTCTTCAACCTTCACTGATCACAGTTGAACGGTTGCCCCCTCGTCATGACAGCGTCCGCGCGTCAAGATCGCCGCCAGTAGTGGACCGCACGCCGTAAGGGGATCGTTAGGGGGCGCCTGGGGGCCCGGCGAGCGGTTCCGGAATTGTTTCCCCGCCGTGTAACGCGAGCGTCACCTCGGACGCTGTAGGCGATGCGAAGCGGCCCGCCCGTGCTACGCCAAGCTGTCGGCTCGATCGACGGCGGGCGGGGCGCCTCGCGCGGTTCCCGCCGAAGGCCCGGGCGTTCCCATGCGAGGGTGAGCGCCCGGGCCCTCGGGCTCCTCAGCCGCCCAGCTTCTGGAGCACGACGTCGAGCCCCGGCCAAGGTGGACCGTCGCCGAGACTCTCCTGGACGCATCGAGCGAAGAGCCACTGCCTGACCCGTTCGGCATCCAGACCAGCGAGGTCGGCGACCGTGGTCAGCAGCTCGATCGGGTTGGCCTGCAGGGACACGTTGCAATTCAGCAGGTGCTGCAGGACGTCGTAGTGCGGGTCGCCGACATACGGCTTTGGGTCGATGAGCAGCCACGGGCGGCGCTGGCCGGAGAGCACGTTGCCGGCGTGGAGATCGGTGAAGAGCAGGACTTCGGTGGGTCCGGTGCGCGCGAGCTCGCGGAACAGCGCGAGCCCTTCGCGAGCGAGCCCGGCATCGAGTCGTGTCGCGTCGGCAGCGAGTCGCGCCTCGGCTCGCGCCGACCAGTCGTCGGCCATCACCGAGAGAGGACGGAACGGATGGTCGGCCGGCAGGTCGACTGCCCAGACTGACCGGAGCAGGTCGGTCACGACGACGTGCTGCTCGGTCTCGGGGCGTCCGCGCAGCTCGGTGCCGGGGCGGCATCGCTCGAGCAGCAGAGCGGTGGTGTCATCGGCGAGATGGTCGAACGCGTACACCTCGGCCACGCCTTGGCCCCCGAGCGCGGCGAGCCCCTCCGCCTCGTGCAGCGCCTCAGTGTGCTGCCAGGCCACCTTGAGCACCACGTCGCGTCCATCGACGTCGACTCCCGGCGCGACCCAGGAGCAGTTGCCGCCGGGCTCGAACGGTTCGTCGAGGACGAGCTGCCAGCGCGCGGACAGCTCGGCGACCCGGTCTGGCAGCGCGGCCAACCACGCCATTCGCGCCGGTCCGCCGGCGTCGGTCGAGGCCTGCAAGTAGGTCGGCACGCGCAGACGCGAGGTCAGACGGGCACCGCCTCGAGCACTTGCATCGCCGAGCCGCTCGGGATGACTTGGGTCAGTCGGAAGCCACCCCGCTCGAGAAGGTCCTCGAACTCCTCGATCGTGCGCTCCCTGCCGCCCGGACCGACGAGCATGTTGAGGTCAGAGAGCTTGTCATCGGCGCCGAGGTTGGGCGGAGCGATCAGCCGCTCCATCACCAAGAGGACGGCACCGCTGTGCATCGCAGAACGGCACGCCGTGAGGATGCGGACCGACTGCTCATCGTCCCAGTCGTGCACGACGGACTTGAGGATGTACGCGTCACCGCCACCGGGAACGTGATCGAAGAAGCTGCCACCGAGTATCTCGCATCGATCGTCCACGCCCATCTGGGCGAGAAGCCCCGCGGCATCAGCCACGACGTGCGGCTGGTCGAACAACACACCCCGAGTCTCCGTGTTTGCGCGCAGGACGTCAGCCAGGAGCGCGCCGTGGCCGCCACCGACGTCGACGACTCGACGGAACCGACTGAAGTCGTACGCGGCGACGATGGCAGCGCTGAATTGCGAGGTCAGACTGACCATCGCGCGGTCGAAGATCGCGCCCTCCTCAGGATGGGTGGCGCGGTAGTCCCAAGAACCCATCCCGTGCGCAAGTCGAAACGCGTTCTCTCCAGTGCGCACGCTGTCGCCGAGACGAGTCCACGCCTTCCACTGATACGGACGCCCCAAGAATGCGGTCCATGCCTGCAATGACGGCTCAGCGTCTGATCGCAGGTGGTATCCAACCGGCGTCAGGTCGAACTGACGGTCGTCGCCCTCAGTGAACACACCCTCCGCCGCCAGTGCGCGCAACACCCTGTAGAGCGCGCTCGGATCGGTGCTCGTCGCCGTTGCCAGGTCGTCGCACGTACGAGGACCGTCCGCCAAGAGATCCGCGATGCCGAGCGTCGCGACCACATGGAGGGCCTGGGACGCGTAGTACCCAGCCACCAGTCGCCGCAGCACCATTGCCGGATCGTCGTCAGCCGTAGGGGAAGCCTCGCGCGGTCATCCGAGAAGTGCGGCTGGAATCTGCCTCAGTGCTCCGGCACGGGCCATGTGGACCTCGGTTCGAAGCGGGACCGGACCCTAACCCGCACCGGGCGCGGGCGTGCAGCGCCCCCTTCGTCGCTCACGTGGGGCGCGGGTCGTCGACGATGACGAGGGACGCTTGGTCGAAGCAGAGGTCGACGGAGCTGGTGGCCGAGAACTCCGGTGACTGCACGAAGACCGACGGCAGCGAGAACGAGCGCTGCCAAACCGAGCACATGACGCTTTGCGCGCTGGCGCCCGACGTTGATTCATCCCTTTATTCCCCACCCCTGGACAGCGTGCGCCCCCTGGGATTCGAACCCAGAACCTGCGGATTAAGAGTCCGTTGCTCTGCCGTTGAGCTAGAGGCGCGTGCCGCTCACGCGGCCGGGAGATCGTAGGCGATCGTCGACTTCACTTCGGAGGCGTTGGCGCCGCGGGCACTACCGGCGCGGGGACGACGACCTTCGGCACGGTCACCGGAGTGACGTTCGAGTCGATGCTCGGCACGACCACCGCAGGCGCGTCGAACTTCGGCACCGTGACCCGCGTGACCGAGGACGCGGTCGTCGTCGCCGGAGCGCTGGTGGTCGGCGCCAGGGTCGTCGGGGGCGCGGTGGTCGCGGGAGCAGTAGTCGTGGTCGGCGCGAGCGTGGTGGCCGGGCTCGTCGCTTGGGGCGCGCTGTCGACCGCGGGATCGGCCGGCTGCGAGCGATCTCCCGCGGCGCACGTCGACCGTCGTCGACGCGGCCGAGTCCTGGCGGGTCTCGGCCGCGGGCGTCGACATGGCGTCGCCGGGCAACGCAGCGGGATCTCCATTGCTCAGCTCGATCGTTGTCGACGCGCCCGCGCCCGCTCCCGCCGCGTCCGCACCCGCCGCGCCTGCATTGATGCCAGCCTCGACGTGCTCGGCTAGGACGTAGGTCTGAGAGTCCGTCGTCGTTGCGTTGGTCGTCGTCGTGTCTTCGATCGCGTCTGTGACGATTGGCGCGGTCGTCTCGACCGCCGTCTCGGTGTGCGGATGACCGATCGACGTGAGGGCCGCGATGGCCGCGATCACGCCGGCTCCGATCAAGAAGCCGCGCGGGGTTTGCACTACTCGTCCTCCAGACGCATCGCCAAGCCGTTGGACGTCGCCGCCCGGGCCCGCGGTTCCCGAGGTCAGCTGGCTCGGGACCGTCCCGTTATCCAGGCGCCCGACAGCACGACTGTGGTGCCGACGATCGCCAACGGGGCAATGTGATCATTGCGGAAGACCGCCCCCAGAATGATCGCGACCACGGGAATTACATAGGTCGTGATCGACGCTCGGGTGCTGCCGACCCGCCCGACCAGGGTGCCCATTGCGACATATGCCACACCGGTGCCGAGCGCGCCGAGGGCCATGCATGCCAGCAGCGGGCGCCACGCAAACGATGAGTCATCCAATCCCGCAAGGCCCAGGGGCAGGGTGAGCACCCATCCCACGGCGAGTGCTCTCCAGATCACGGGGAGCGAGCCGTACCGGTGCTGGAGGGGGACCTGCACGTTGTAGGCGACGCCGTACGAGCACAGGGCGATGAGGATCAGGATGATCCCGCCGAGCGAGCTCGACGCCTCATCGACCGAGGCGAGGCCGATCAGGAGCACGCCGACGAACCCGACTCCGAGGCCGACGAGCTGCTGGCGGGGCGGGAACTTTTGGAGCATCAACGTCGCAACCGCGGCAGCGAAGAGCGGTGTCGCTCCGTTGAGCATCCCTGTCACCGCTGACGACACGTGGCGCTCGGCCAACGGGAACATCGACAGGGGGATCGCCACCCACGTGATGCCGACGAGCACGAGCCGCGGCCAATCGGCGCGGGCGATCGATCGCCGAGTGGCGGGCAGGAAGGCGAGCAGCCCGAAGCCGAACGTGATCCGCAGCGTGGTGATCAACGACGGATCGAACGCGTCGAGCCCGATCGCGATGAAGAGGAACGACGCGCCCCAGATCCCGCCCGCCGTGCAGAGCAGCCCCCAGTCGAGCGGTGCGAACGCACCGGTGTTGGTGCCCTCGGCTGTCGTCAGCAGTCGGGGGCGGGACATCCGGATGACGGTATCGGCCGCAAGCGCGAGTTCTGGCGGGTTTCGGTCACCGCCCTCGTCGACGAGTCCGTCCACACGGGGTGTCCAGACGTCTGGACACCCCCTCGAGGGATTTGGGCCGTTCGGCCCCTCCAAGCGACGAACGATCGCGCCGACGGATCGCGACAACCGAGATGACAACGGCGGCGCAGGGGGTGGCGTCGCTAGGCGGGCAGCGATGACCCCGACGTGCGACTTGGTCGCCTAGTACGTCGGGCGAGCGAATGGCGAAACCGGGCCCCCTCATACAAGGAGCAGCCCGTGTCCCATTCCTCTCTCTCTGCACGCGTCGACGATGCCGCCCCGATCGCAGTGATCGGAGCGGGCTACGTCGGACTCACGACCGCCACGTGCTTTGCGCGGCTCGGCCATGTCGTTCACTGCGCCGAACGCGTGAGCGAACGCGTCGCCGCGCTGCGCACGGGTGCAGTGCCGATCGTCGAGGCCGGTCTCGACGAGCTCGTGGCGGAGGGCCTCGCGACGGGACGTCTCTCCTTCTGGTCCGACAACAGGGCCGCCGTGCTCGATGCGGACATCGTGTTCCTGTGCGTCCCGACACCGCAGGGTGCGGATGGTCGTGCGGACATGAGCTACGTGCTCGCGGCGGCGCAAGAGATTGGGCCTCACCTTCGCGAGCACGCGATCGTCGTCAACAAGTCGACGGTGCCGGTGGGCGCCGCCGCAATGGTGAGCGCAGCGATCGATCGTGAGGACGTGAGCGTCGTGTCGAACCCCGAGTTCCTGAGGGAGGGGTCCGCGCTCTACGACTTCCTCAACCCCGACCGGATCGTGATCGGGTCGGACGACCCGCATGCCGCGCACCGCGTCGCGGGTCTGTATGCCGGCGTCGACGCGGAGGTGGTCGTGATGAACGCGGCGAGTGCCGAGCTCGTCAAGTACGCGTCGAACGGCTTCCTCGCGATGAAGATCAGCTTCGCGAACAGCATCGCCGAGCTCTGCGAGGACCTCGGCGCCGACGTGCGCGACGTCCTCAGCTCGGTCGGTCGCGACAGCCGCATCGGTGAGCGCTTCCTGCAGCCCGGTCCGGGATGGGGAGGCTCATGCTTCCCGAAGGACACCGCAGCGCTCGCCGCGATCGCAGACGACGTCGACCGCCCGTTCACGCTCGTGCGGGCGTCGATGGAAGCGAACGAGTCGCATCTTCGATGGATCGTCGACAAGGCGACGCGGCTCGCCGGTGGCGACCTCGACGGGACCCGGATCACGCTCTGGGGCGTCACCTTCAAGGCGGACACCGATGACACGCGGATGTCGCCTGCCCTCGACATCGCCTCTCGGCTGATCGCCGCGGGAGCCGAGATCCGGGCGTACGACCCCGCCGGCACCGTGTCGGTCAAGGGTGTGATCCAGTGCGGCAACCCGTACGACGCGTGCCGAGGTGCGGACTTGCTCCTCGTCGCGACCGAGTGGGACGTGTTCACGACGTTCGATCTCGACGAGGTGCGCTCACGGATGCGGCGCCCGACGATCCTCGATGCTCGCAACCTCCTCGACCCCGCGGAGGCCTGGGCCCGCGGGTTCACGTACGAAGGGGTCGGCACGCAGACCGTCGCCGACCTCGAATCCAACACTCACGGAGAAAGGGTCTCGGTCTGATGTCTCGCGGTCATGTCCTCGTCACTGGCGGCGCCGGCTTCATCGGTTCGCACGTGGTCGACCGTCTGCTTGCTCGCGGCTACAAGGTGCGCGTGCTCGACTCGTTGGTCGAGCAGGTGCACCACGGTCAGGTGCCTCGGCATCTCTCACCCGAGTCCGAGCTGATCATCGGTGACGTGCGCAGCGAGAGCAATCTCACCCGCGCGCTGAAGGGCGTCGACTCCGTGTTGCACCTCGCGGCCGAAGTAGGCGTCGGGCAGTCGATGTACGAGATCTCGCGCTATGTCGACGGCAACTGCGGCGCGACCGGCGTGCTGCTCGAACAGCTCGCGAGCGGCCGCTACGACGTCGGCCGTTTCGTGGTCGCGTCGTCGATGTCGATCTACGGCGAGGGCCTCTACCAGTGCGCGACGCACGGCGCGGTGCATCCCAAGCCCCGCGCAGAGGAGCAGCTGCTTCTCAAAGATTGGGAGGAGCGCTGCCCGCAGTGCGGCGAGGTTGTCGAGCCGATCCCGACGCACGAGGACAAGCCGATCAACCCGACGTCGGTCTACGCCGTGTCGAAGCTCGACCAGGAGCTGCTGTGCCTCAGCGTCGGCGCCGCGTACGGCATCGGCACGGTCGCGCTCCGCTTCTTCAACACTTACGGCCCTCGCCAGGCGTTGTCGAACCCCTACACGGGTGTCGCCGCGATCTTCTCCTCCCGCCTCCTGAACGGGAAGTCGCCGCTGGTCTTCGAAGACGGCCGTCAGCTGCGTGACTTCATCCATGTGACCGACACGGCGAGCGCGGTCGTGCGCGCGATGGAGGCTCAGTCGGTGTCGAACGTCGCGATCAACGTCGGCACCGGACGGCCGGTCACGGTCAATGACGTCGCGAGAGCTCTCGCCGCGCGACTCGACCTCGACATCGAGCCCGAAGTCACCGAGCAGTACCGAGCCGGCGACATCCGCCATTGCTGGGCCGACCCGAAGCGCGCCTACGACTTGCTCGGGTTCGAAGCCGAGGTGCCCTTCTACACGGGTGTCGGAGACCTCGTCGAGTGGGTGGCGAAGGAGACGGCGACCGATCTCGTCGAGCTCGCGCAGCACGAGCTGCAGAGTCGAGGTCTCGCTCGCTGATGGACGTGCTCTTCCACATCGCGCCGCCGATGGGCGTGCTCGTGGTCGCCTTCGTGGCGATCCAGCTCGGCTATCTGGTGTGCACGTCGATCAGCGTCTTCTTCATGACGCGGCCGGTCGACTGGGTCGACGTGGAAGAGGCAGCCGCGATCCCCGAGCGGAACCTGCCGCGCATCATCCTCCTGTACCCCGTGCTCCAGGAGCTCGAGGAGACGATGCGCACGACGTTCCTGTCGTTGCAACGGCTCGACTACCCCGACGCGAAGTTCGAGGTCGTCGCGATCCCGAACAGTGACGACCACGAGACCATCGAGAAGCTCGACCGGCTGTTCGAGGAGTTCGACTTCCTCACGATCTTGCCGATCCCTCCGACGAGCGACCGCTCGTGGCATCGGGTGTGGCGGGCCTGGGAGCGCAACAAGCACTGCTACTGGTGGCATGAGGGCAAGCGGGCCAAGTGCCGCGACCTTCCGCCGAAGAAGACCCGTCAGCTGATCTACGCCTTCTACTTCCTCGTCGATCACATCGGCGACGACTGGGTGCTCGACTACATCGACGCCGACAGCGTGCCGCCTTCGAACCACTTCAAGGCCGGAGCCGCGGGCTTGCAGCACTACGACGTGCTGCAGAGCACGAACATCTCGGGGAACCCCCTCGACTCGTGGGCGGCGTCGTGGCACTCGATGGACCACATGTCGTGGGACGGCAACATGTACCCCCACTTCACCTCGCACGGGAAGCACCCGTTCTGGGTGTTGGGCAAGGGCCTCTTCTTCAAGGCGCGCGACCTCGTGCGGTTGGGCGGGTTCAACCCTTGGCTCACGATCGAGGATCCCGAAGTCGGGATGCGCCTCTGGAAGAACGGGTGCCGCCTCGGTGTCATCCCCGACCCGCTCGTCGAAGAGGTGCCGGTCACGATCGGACGCGGCATCACCCAGCGCAAGCGCTGGGTCTGCGGCTTCCTCCAATCAGTCGGCACGCCGTTGAAGCGGATGGGCTACACGTGGCGCCAGCGCATGCGGGCGCGGCTGACGTTGGTGCCGTGCTTCTCGTTGCTCCTCAACCCGCTGGGACTGGTGCTCGGCTCGTGGTCGCTGTGGGGGCTGCTCGCGGGCTGGCGGCTCTTCCCGATGTGGACCGTCCCGCTGTGCCTCGCGAACCTCGTCCTCGCCGGCTTCATGTTGACGACCAACTACTACACGGCATGGGTGCGCAGCGGCATGGTGCTCGACGACCTCCGCGACCGCCTGCACTTCATGCTGCGCGTGTCGCCGCCCGCGTTGATCTTCTACTGGATGATCTGGTCGGTCCCGATCGTCATCGGGATCAACATGTTCCGCCACGACCGCGGACTCGTGTGGGAGCGCACCGAGAAGGTCGACGCGAACCACGGACTCGTGCGCGGCCAGCTGGTGCGGCGGGGTGAAGTGGCCGACGCTGCGTGACTTGGGGTGACCGAGGGGACTTGAACCCCCGACCTCCAGGGCCACAACCTGGCGCTCTAACCAACTGAGCTACGGCCACCAAGGGGTTGTCAGTCTGACATAGGCGGCGGTCGATGCTCGTCGAGAACGAACGCCGTCTGCGTCGACCGCACCTCGGGCATGGCTTGGAGCCGCTCGAGCACCACGTCTCTGAGGGTCTGCATGTCCGGCACACGGACCAGCAGGCAGAAGTCGAAGGTGCCGGTCGTGACGGCGAGGTGCTCGAGTCCGGGGAGGTCGAGGAGCTTGTGCTGCAACGCCTTCCAGCCGTGCTGGTCGGCGTTGACGAAGATCAGCGCGGCGATCTCGAGGCCCACCTTGCTCGGGTTCACTCGGGCGGTGAAGCCCTCGATCACCCCCGCGGTGCGGAGGCGCTCGAGACGGCTGTACGCGCTGGCGCGGGAGATGCTCACCCGGGCCGCCAGCTCGTTCACCGACATGCGGCCGTCCGCCGTCAGCAGCCGGATGATCGTGCGATCGGTCGCGTCGAGCGCCCGGACCGGTGTCGCCTCGTCAGCCACGAGCCGCGTCGAAGTACCGCGTCAGCTCCTCGGAGACCTGCGCCATCGCCTCGGCCGCGAAGAGCACGGGCTGGAACGTCGTGATGTCGTAGTCCTGCCTCTCCATCGCGCTCGATGTCGAACGCGCGGACCTCCGCATGCCGGTACGCGTCGAGCTCGCCGAACGACGAGAGGATGCCGGCGCCGTAGGTCTTGAGGTCGCCGCGCTCACGCACCAACCCGAACTCGAGCGTGAACCACCACACTCGGCTCAGTCGATCGAGGGCCTCGTCAGACTCGACGCGCCGCACTGCACGCCCCATCGCCTCGTAGAGGTTCGCGAACAGCGGGTGCCCCAACTGGTTTGTGTGCCCGATGACTTCGTGGATGACGTCGGGCTCGGGTGTGTAGAGCGGCACCGACGGGTGGCGCACGTATTGAGTGCTGAGGAAGCAGCGGTCCGCGAGCGATCCGTAGAAGCGGCGCGTCGGCACGAGGCCGGGCACGGGCTCGACGCGGAAGGTCGTGAGCGCCGTGAGGCGCTTCGACACCCAGGCGAGCTGGGGAACGCGATCGGTGGGCAGCGAGAGTGCCGCCGCGCCTTCGAGGTACGCGTCGCACGCGTCACGATGGTGTTTGGCAGCGAGCTCGCTCGACACCAGACGCCAGACGCCGTCCTCCTCATCCGTGTAGCGGACGACGGGGATCGGCTCGCCGGTGTGGAACGTCTCACCGATGCGCGCGATCTCCTCGCGGCGAGCGCGGTAGGCGGGATCGGTGAGGCCCGGATGTTCGGCGGGCTGATCTTCGGTGTGACGGTGCTCGGTGACCGAAGGGGCGAGAGCCACGGCGGGGCCTCCTTTCGACGTCTTGCCCATGATGCCCCCACGACGGTGAATGCAGCCATCTGCCGCCGCGATCCGCGACAGAGCGGTCCTTCCAGCCGCTGCTCAGGACAAGACGTCCAAGGGTCCCGGCGCCTTTCCCGGGCCTCGCTGGACGGATCTGGACCTTCGAGAGAGGGCCTCGCCGCGTAGGCTGAAGCCCCTTGCCGGCGCACCGGCCGGCGGGTCATCAGTTGGGAAGTGATACCCATGTCCTCGCCCACCCGCGACCGGGCAGCCCTTGCTGCCCGTGCCCGCCAGATCACTGAGCGGGAGCTGGAGGCGTACTCGGCGAGAACGACGAAATCCCAGGCCGCGAACGCGCGTGCAGCCAAGGTGCTGCCCCTGGGAGTTCCCTCGTCGTTCCAGTTCTACGACCCCTATCCCGTCGTGGCCCGTCGAGCCCAGGGTTCCTGGCTCGAGGACGTCGACGGCAACCGCTACGTCGACTTCAACATGGGCTACGGCGCGCTGTTCGCGGGCCATGGCCATCCCGTCATGCGCAAGGCCATCGAGGAGCAGCTCGAGAACGGCACGCTCTACGTGACGCCGAGCGAGGGCAACGCAGACGTCGCGGAGCTGCTCGTCGAGCGGTTCGGTTTCGACCTCGTGCGATTCACGAACAGCGGCACCGAGGCGACGATGGACGCGATCCGCGCCGCGCGCGGCTACACCGGTCGTTCGAAGATCATCAAAGTCGAAGGTGGCTATCACGGCCATCACGACGAGGTGATGATCTCGATGAAGCCGTCGCTCGACCTCGCCGGTCCCGCGGATGCGCCTGTCGGCGTGCCTGCGACGAGCGGCCTCACGCCCGCCGTGCTGCACGACACGCTTGTCGTCCCGTTCAACAACGTCGCCGCGCTCGAGCGGGTGCTCGAGGCCAATCGGGGCCAGGTCGCCGCGTTCATCCTCGAGCCGGTGATGGAGAACATCGGCATCTGCCTGCCCGAGCCCGGCTACCTCCAAGCAGTGCGCGAGGTCACCGAGCGCCACGGCACGATGCTCATCTTCGACGAGGTCAAGACCGGCATCACTGCCGGCTACGGCGGCGCGACCCGCAGGTTCGGTGTGCAACCCGACCTCGTCTGCCTCGCGAAGTCGATCGGTGGAGGTCTCCCGATCGGTGCGTTCGGGGGCCGCGCCGAGGTGATGGAGACCATCACCCAGGGCTCGGTGCTGCACCTCGGCACCTACAACGGCAACCCGCTCGTGATGGCCGCGGCCCGCGCCGTGCTGCGCGACATCTGCACGCCCGGCCGCGGTGGCAGAGGTCGAGGCTCGGAACCACCGCATGGTCGAGTCGTTCGGGAAGATCGTCGCCGACGCTGGACTTACCCGCGCACACCGTCGAGATGGGCGCGAAGGGTTGCGTCACCTACTCCGCCGACGCCCGTGCGCAACTACCGCGACTACAAGGCCACCGACTTCGACCTCGCGTACGCGAACTGGATCTGGGGCATCAACCGCGGCATCTTGCTGCCGCCCGGTCTCGACGAGCAGTGGCTGGTCTCGGTGCAGCACACCGACGCGGACATCGATCACCACACGCAGGTCTACGAGGACTTCGTGTCCGCGCTCGTCGCTGCCTGAGGTGGACGAAGCGCGGTACCCGTTTCGGGGTCATTGCCGTCCTCGCAGCGACGACGTGCTGGGGACTCGGCGGAGTCCTCGGCAAGGCGATCGGTGCGTCGGGCCTCGTCGTGAGCTTCTACCGACTGTGGATGGGCGGCGCGCTGCTCACGGCCGCGCTGCTCGTGTCGAAGCGACGTCTCACGTGGGACGTGATCAAGCGTTCGTGGTTGGGCGGCGTCTGCTTCGGCCTCAACGTCGCGCTCTACTTCACGTCGGTGCGGATGACCTCGATCGCGAACGTCGCGATCATCGGCTCGCTGACGCCCGTCATCGTGTTCCCCATCGCCGTGAAGTTCATGGGGGAGAAGGTCACGCGCCGCGCGATCGTGTGCTCGACGCTCGCGATCGTCGGCGTGGTCGTCGTCGTGCTGGCGGGCGGGAGCGAGCGGCGATCGGTCGACGGCCGGCGACCTGCTCGCGGTCCTGAACCTGGCCTCGTGGGCCGCGTTCTTCCTCGTCACGAAGCACGCCCGAAAGGGCATCGGCACGCTCGAGTACATGTCGGCGATGACCCTCGTCGCCGCACTCACCGTGACGCCGATCGCGCTGCTCACCCATCAGGACTTCGGTTCTGTGCACGGCGTCGGCTGGCTCTGGCTCGTGTTGCTCGTGCTCGTCCCGGGCGCGGCGGGCCACGGGCTGATGACGTGGGCGCACGCGCATGTCGACGTGTCGACGTCGTCGGTGCTCACGCTGGGCGAGCCAGTGCTCGCGACCGTCGGTGCCGCGGTCTTCCTCGGCGAGTCGCTCAACGTGGTGCAGGCACTCGGCATGGGCGTCGTGGTCGCCGCGCTCGCCGTGCTCGCGATGGCCGAGGCGCCGACGGTCGAGACCGAACCCGTCGCCGTCTCCACCTGACCTTCGCCGGTTCTCTTGTCGTTTCGCCGGCTCTACACCGGCGAAACACCAGAATTTCGGCGGGGGGTTCGAGGTGGTCGGTGACCTTGCAGTCGTCGCCGAACACGAGGAATCGGTCGAAGCCGCGCATGAACCAGCGGTCGTGTGTGACCGCGATGACCGTGCCCTCGAACTCGGAGAGGCCGTCTTCGAGCGCTTCGGCCGACGCGAGGTCGAGGTTGTCGGTCGGCTCGTCGAGGAGGAGGAGCGTGGCGCCGTCGAGCTCGAGCAGCAGCACTTGGAAGCGCGCCTGCTGTCCGCCCGACAGGGTCTCGAACGTCTGGTCCGCGCAGCCCTGCAGCTCGTAGCGGCGGAGGCGGCTCATCGCGGGGCCGCGCGCTTGGTCGCGGCTCTGCAAGATCTCGACCAGCGAGCGTCCGGCGAGCTCGGGATGGTCGTGGGTCTGGCTGAAGAAGCCAGGGACGACGTTCGCGCCGAGGCGCCAATCGCCGTGATGGCTGATCTCGCGGCCGGCGAGCAGGTGGAGGAAGTGGCTCTTACCGGTGCCGTTCGGCCCGACGACCGCGACGCGCTCGCCGAACCAGAGCTCGGCGTCGAACGGGTCCGTGAGCCCGTCGAGCTCGAGGCCTTCGAGGACGACCGCGCGCTTGCCGGTGCGCGCTCCACCGAGCCGCATCGTGATCTTCTGATCCTTCACTCGCTCCGGCGGCGGACCAGCCTCGTCAAAGTGACGCAGGCGACTCTCTGCCGCCTTGGCCTTGGGAGCGAAGTTGTCAGCGAACGAGGCGCGCCGCTTCATCTCCTTCATGATCGCCTCGAGACGATCGCGCTCACGCTGGTGCCGCGTGTGCTCATCGTCGATGCGCGCCCGGCGAGCGTCACGCGCTTCGTAGTACGTGGCGAACGAGGCGCCGTGCGTCCACGCGCCGCTGGCTTCGAGCGTCACGATCTTCGTCGCGGTGCCGGCGAGGAGCTCGCGGTCGTGGCTCACGTAGAGGATCGTCTTCGAAGTCGCTCGCAGCTGCTGCTCGAGCCGGCGCTTTGCGGGGATGTCGAGGAAGTTGTCGGGCTCATCGAGCAGCAGCACCTCGTCGGAGCCGCGCAGCAGCACCTCCAGCGCGAGGCGTTTCTGCTCGCCGCCGGAGAGTGATGCGACCGGACGGTCGCCGACTTGGCCGAGGTCGACGCCGAACGCCTCGGTCAGGCAGACATCCCAGAAGACTTCCGCGTCGTAGCCCCCGGCGTCGCCCCATGTGCCCAGCGCGTGCGCGTACTGCAGCGCGATGTCGTTGTCGTTTGGACGTTCGGCGACCGCGTGCTCAGCGGCGGCGAGCTTCGCCGCGGCCGCGCGCAACGGCGGCGCCGCGAGCGCCACGAGAAACGCGCGCACGGTCGTGTCGTCGCGGATCGAGCCGACGAGCTGGCGCATGACGCCGGCCCGGCCGTCGATCCGCACGGTCCCTTCGGTCGCCTTCGTGTCGCCGGCGAGGACGCGCAGCACGGTCGACTTGCCGACACCGTTCGCGCCGACGAGTGCAACTCGCTCGCCGTTGCCGACGCGGAACGAGACGTCGTGGAACAGGCGATGTCCGCTGCCCGGGCGCTTCCACGCCAGGCCCTGCACGTCGATCGCGCCCACGGGGATGCAACGCTACGTGGTCGCCGCGGCGCGACCGCCGATTTGCCTACAGCCGGCGGAGGCGGACGCTGCGCACGCTGTGGTCAGGGCCCTTCTCGAGCACGAGCCGAGCGCGCTCCCGAGTCGGGAGGATGTTCTCCCGCAGGTTGCGACCGTTGATCTCCCGCCAGATGCCGTGTGCGAAGTCGATCGCCTGCTCGTCGCTCATGGCCGAGAAGCGATGGAAGTACGAGTTCGGATCACGGAAGATCGTCGCCCGCAGCGCTTGGAACCGCTCGAGGAACCACTGCTCGACGTGCGCTTCCTCGGCGTCGACGTAGATCGAGAAGTCGAAGAAGTCGGACACGAAGATCGGCGGAGAGTCGCCGGTGCCGACTCGCGAGCTGGCGGACTGCAGCACGTTCAGGCCCTCGACGATCACGATGTCGGGGCTGCGCACGACTTGGGTTTCGCCGGCCACGATGTCGTACACGATGTGCGAGTAGATGGGCGCTTCGACGTCTTCCTTGCCCGACTTCACCTCGGCCATGAACTGGACGAGCCGCCGCACGTCGTAGCTCTCGGGGAAGCCCTTGCGGCTCATGATCCCGCGCTCTTCGAGCACGGCATTCGGGAAGAGGAACCCGTCGGTCGTGATCAGGTCGACCTTCGGGTGGTGCGGCCAGCGAGACAGCAGCGTTTGGAGGATGCGGGCCGTCGTGCTCTTGCCCACCGCGACGCTGCCGGCGATGCCAATTACATAGGGAACGCGCGGTGCGAGGCTTCCGAGGAACGTGTCGGTGACCGCCGAGAGGTCCTGGCTCGCCGACACGTACAGGTTCAGCAGCCGGGACAGGGGCAGGTAGATGTCAGTTACTTCTTCGAGCGAGAGCCGCTCGTTGATGCCCCGCAGCGCATCGAGGTCTCGTTCGTCGAGGGTGAGCGGCGTTGCCGCGCGCAGGGCGGACCACGTGTCACGGTCGAACGAGAGATAGGGCGACAGCGGGTTGCCGGTGGGCTGGACGGCGACCATCGGCCGCGAACGTAGCGTGCCGGCCCTCAGCCGAAGAACTTGAGCGGCAACGTCGCGATCCAGACGAACGTCCCGAGGAACAGCGCCACACCGAGCACGAGCAGCGCTTCGCGCTGACCGACCGCCCGGAGCTTGGTCGAGATTCCCGCGAAGAACAGAGAGACGGCAAAGAGCACGACTGCCAGCATGAAGTTGTCAGCTCGTGCGAGCGATTTGCTCGCGGCAGTCGACTCGACCTGTGCCACCCCGTCGAGGCGGGTCGATTCGGTGGTCTCAGCGACTTGGTACTCCGGCATCACGAACGGGGTGCCCGGCGCGTCGGGGTTCGTGAGTGGGTCGGTCGCGAGCCAGGCGTTGAACGCGGGCTTGAACTCGTCCCGGAACCGCTGGCGGTAGAAGTCGGCGAGCGGAGCGTTGCCCGCTTCCGTCGCGTTGACCCACTGGGTGAAGGTCGCGATGTCGACTTGCGTCAGCTGCCCACCTTTCGTGGAGGCAGTCGACGACTCGATCCGGGCGGCCGTCGACCTGGCTGCGTGCGCCGCCTGCTCACCCCTCCATTGAGTCGACTGGTAGGTCGACCAGGCGGTCGCGACCGCCGCGAACGCGAGGAGGATCGTGGCGATCAGGTCGACGCGGTGCGAGCGCCGTTCGGCATCGGCCATCGGTCAGGTGAACGCGTTCACGGCACGGGCGATGACGAGGCCGAGCACGGTCAGCGAGATCAGCGACTGAGCGGCCATCATGAGCTTCGACCAGGCCTTCATGGGCATCACATCGGTCGGCGAGAACGCGGTGCTCGTCGTGATCCCGAGGATGAAGTAGTCGACGTAGTGCGGGCGCCAGTTCGGCGGCGACATTTCTGGGCTGAGCTGCTGCGCGAACGCGAAGTCGGGATAGGGGTGGTCACCGCGGTACCGCGCGAGCGGTCCGCCACTGTCCAGCTCCCAGTAGAGGAGCCCGAAGACGAGGGCGTTGCCGGCCCACACGAGCGCACCGGACGCCAGGATCGATGTCGCCGACTGCGTCACTTTGCTTCCCGTGATGATGTCGGTGAGCAAGATCGCATCGGACACGAACACCATTCCCATCAGCAGCAGGATGAGCGTGATGGCGAGCGGACGCAGCCACCTGGTGCGGCGCGCGAGGTGCATCGGATCGGCCGCGAGCAGGGCGACCAGGAGCCCGATCTCGACCCCGGGCACGAACCAAGGCGGCCCGAGATGCTCGCGCTCGGGCTCGACTACGCGCAGCACGATCGTCAGCGCGATGAAGCCGAACAGCACAAGGGCGAGAGGCCACCGAGGTTCGATCGTCGGCTGGGGTTCGTCGCCCACGCCGCGACGGTAGTGCGGGGTGCCGCGTGCAAGGCTGACCCTGATGAGTGACCTGGCGATCGACCGCGGCGACATCGAGGACGCCGCCGACCGCATCGGCCCGCACGTGCGGGTCACGCCGACCCTCGTCGTCGACGCACGCGACTTCGGTCTCGAGATCGACGCGACGATCACGTTGAAGCTCGAATGCGCGCAGCACGCGGGGTCGTTCAAGACGCGTGGAGCCTTCAACCGCGTGCTGTCGAACGAGGTGCCGCCTGTCGGAGTCATCACCGCGTCGGGTGGCAACCACGGCGTTGCCGTGTCGCACGTCGCCGCCCGGCTCGGGTTGCGGGCCGAGGTGTTCGTCACCGAGACCACACCCGAGGCGAAGATCGCCCGCATCCGTGCCAACGGCGCCGAGGTCGTCATCGCCGGTCGTTACTACGACGACGCGCAATCTGCGATGCACAGCCGTGCCGAAGAGACGGGTGCGTTGTTCGTTCATCCGTTCAACCAGCCCGAGACACTCGCGGGTCAGGGCACGCTCGGGCGCGAGCTCGAGCGTCAGGCGCCCGAGCTCGACTCGGTGCTCGTCGCGGTCGGCGGTGGCGGGCTCATCGCCGGTGTGTCGGCCTGGTACGAGGGGCGGGCTCGCGTGATCTCGGTGGAGCCCGAGAACATCCCCGCGATGTCGCGTGCGTTGGCCGAGGGCAAGCCGGTCGAGGTCGAGGTGAGCGGTCTCGCGGCCGACTCGCTCGGCACGAAGGAGATCGGCAGCCTCGCGTTCCCGATCGCGCAGCGCTACGTCGCCGATGCGGTGCTCGTCTCCGACGACGCGATCCGGCGCGCGCAGCGTGCGCTGTGGGATCGCGTGCGGGTCCTCGCCGAGCCCGGTGGTGCGGCCGCGATGGCAGCGCTGCTGTCGGGGGCATACCGGCCTCGGCCGGGCGAGAACATCGGCGTGCTCGTGTGCGGCGCGAACACCGACCCCGCGACGGCGCTGTCGTGAGCCTGCTGACCCCCAGCGTTCTCGCGCGGATAACCCGCCATCGTTGGCGGGAAAGTCGCGCAGGTTCGGCGTGATGGGCGCGCAAGGGCGGCCGTACTGGCTGCACCAGGTCGCCGAGTACATCGTCGGGCTCGTCATGCTGCTGATGATCACTCGCGCGCACGGCGATGCTGCTCCGTTGCTTGCCGCGGGCGGTCTCCTCGTGCTTCTCAACGTCGCGATCAGCGGGCCGCCGGCCGGGTGCCTGCACGTCGTGAGTCGACCCGTGCACAAGTGGACCGACGTTGGTGTCGTCGCCGCACTCGTGGCGATCCCGGTCGTGCTTCATGATCGGGCGACGAGCACGGTATGGATCACGATGATCGGCTCCGCGGTGGTGCTGCTGGTGGTGCGACTGACGACCAACTACACGGTGAAGCCGAAGCGGGAGCCGATGCCCCCGATCTCTGACATCGCCAAGGCCTCGCCTCGTGCGCTCGGGCGTGCATTGGGGAAGGCGCAACGACGCCCGCAAGTACCCTGAACCCGCTGCCCCTGTAGCTCAGTCCGGAAAGAGCGGCGGACTTCTAATCCGCGGGTCGCAGGTTCAAATCCTGCCGGGGGCGCTGCCTGGGACGTTTGCGTGGCGGGGAGTGACGCATGGTTGCGCACAGCGCTCGGAGAGCGGATAACTAGTCGCGGTCAAGGGTGAGTGACGTGGCCCACCGCTCCGACATCGGTTCCCACGGTCGACAGAGCGATGAGGAACATCTGCTCGGCGGGTTCGAGGTCGTCGAGGTCGATGCCAAGTCGGGCCTCGGCGGCGGTCGTGAGTTCAGCGTCGGTGAGGGGCGCCGTCCTCTTGTCTGATACCAGTTCCGTCGGGTTGGTGTTCGCGCTTTGCTCGTCGCGGGTCGGAGCTTGTGGCTGGACACTGGTGGGCGTCGGTTGGCTTGCCGCGCGTCCTGCGGCCGAGTAGCCGACGACCGCCCCGATCGCCACCGCCACGACGATCACTGCCGCGATGCCGGAACCGCGGGCTGGCCGCGAAGGTGGCCTTCCCGTGATGGTGGTCGGTGGATAGATGTCGCTAGGAGCTTCCTTCATTGGGACCTCCTCAGGTCACCGAGAGGGTGCGCCCGGATTAGCCGTCGAACATCATCGACACGGGTGAATGAGGCGGGTGACGGCAGTCGGCCGCGAGCACGCTTCCGTTCGAGTCCATCGCGTGATTGCCGACGAGTCCAAGACCAATCGCCGCCACATTGCGCGGAGCACGAGCACCCGCCCGCCATCACCCACTTCGGATCACCCCTTTCGGCGATGTAGCGGCGCGGCGATCGGGTGATCGTGCGAGCATGGATGATCACGTTGTGGACCGGGCGAGCGTGGGGCTCGTGGTCAGTTGGGGAGACCCGGCGGTGACGGGCGCACAGAGTGTGGATGGGTTCGTGCTCCCGACTGGCACGGTCGCGTTCCTTCTGACCGACGTCGAGGGGTCAACGCGAAGGTGGGAGGCGGAGCCCCAGGCGATGGCTGCCGCGATGGAGCGCCACGATGCGATTCTCGACGCTGCGGTGTCTGCCCATCGAGGGGTGCGACCGCTGGCGCAGGGTGAGGGTGACTCGATTGTGGCCGCGTTCTCGCGCGCCTCTGATGCGGTCCTCGCTGCAGCCGAAGCGCAGAGGGCACTGGCGTGCGAACCGTGGCCCACATCGGTTCCGTTGAAGGTGCGGATGGCTGTCCACGCGGGGGAGGCGCGTACTGCGGCGGACGGGAACTACGCGGGGCAGGCGATCATCCGGACGGCGCGCCTTCGCGCGATCGGCCACGGCGGCCAGGTCCTCGTGTCCGAGCCTGCACGCGATCTCGTCGTCGACCATCTCGGCGACACGATCACTCTCATCGACCTGGGCGAGCATCGACTCCGCGACCTCGCTCGTCCCGAGCACGTGTACCAGGTGAGCGGGCAAGGCCTCCCCGCTGATTTCCCGCCGATCTCGTCTCTCGATGCCCACCGTCACAACCTGCCGATCCAGCTCTCGAGCTTCGTCGGCCGACTTTCCGAGATCGCAACCGTCGCGGACCTCGTTCGTGCCCATCGGCTGGTCACCGTCGTCGGGGCGGGTGGTGCTGGGAAGACCCGACTTGCACTACAAGTCGCGGCGGAGCTGGTGGACCTACCGAGGGACGGAACCTGGTGGCTCGAGCTCGCTGATGTCCGGGACCCAGAGCACGTCGTGGCGGCGGTAGCCACCGCCATCGGACTGCGAGGAAAGATGGGCGAAGGTGCAGCGAGCGCGCTCGCTCATGCGCTCGAGGACCAGGACATGCTCCTCGTGCTCGACAACTGCGAACATGTCGTGGAGTCAGTCGCGGCAGTCGCCGAACGAGTCCTGCGAGGTTGTCCCTCGATTCGAGTTTTGGCGACGAGTCGAGGACCGCTGGAGCTGCCGGGCGAGGTGGCCTGGCGGATTCCTCCATTGGCCTGTCCCAGCGGCCGACGACGCCGCTGCCCCCGTCAGCGCCCTGTCGCAGTTCGACGGCGTCCGACTGTTCCTGGACAGGGCACGACAAGTCCGTCCGACCTTCACCGCGGACGAAACGAACGCGCCTGCCATTGCCGCGATCTGCAGCCGACTCGATGGAGTGCCGCTCGCGATCGAGCTTGCCGCCGCGCGTTGCCGATCCATGACCCCAGCGCAGGTCCTCGAAGGGCTCAACGATGCCTTCCGGCTCCTCACCGGAACGGTCCGTGGTGTGATCCCTCGGCAGGCGACGCTCGAGGCGTCGATCACGTGGAGCTACGACCTGCTGTCCGAGCAGGAGCAGGTGCTGCTACGCCGCCTTTCTGTCTTTGTCGGCGGATGCACACTCGAAGCGGCGGAGGGCGTGTGCAGCGACGCCGAGGTCGTGCCGGCCCTGACCGTCCTCGACCTTCTCGATCGACTCGTCGCCCAATCGCTCGTCGCGCTCGATGACAAGCCGCACCCGCCCCGGTACCGGCTACAAGAGACCGTACGGCAGTACGCCGCACGGCGCCTTGACGCCGCCGGAGAGACCACGGCCCTCCGAGATCGCCACTTCACCTACTACCTCGAGATGTTCGTCGCGCTCCGCCCGAGCTTCGAGGCGATGATGATGAGCGGACTCGATCCCGCGAGGGCATGGCCGCTGTGGTGGGAGCGTGACAACGTTCTGATTGCACTCGACCACGCCGCCGCCCAGACGCGGTGGACTGACTACGCGCTTCTCGCGGCGCGGGCTGATGATGTGCTCTTCGAAGGCACTCCCGATGGGATCATCGCCGTGCTCGACCGAATCCCAACGGACGACACGATCGACCGAGGTCTTCGGGCCGAGATCGCGTTCTTACTGGAGGCCCACTTGCTCGAAAAGGGCGACCCGAGGTGCGCGGCCGAGCTCGACCGGGCGCTCGACCTGGGAGCCGACGGCGTCCACCCACTGGTCTTCGGGATCATGAGACAGACCCAGGTGGGGTTCTACTCGGGCTTCGACCCCGTGAGCGCAGCGTCGCTTCTCGACGCGGTATCTGCCGAGAGCGGCGAGTTTTCGCATCCACTCGTTGAGCTGCGGCACGCGCTCGTCGGCCTGATGTTGAGAGGCTCGCTCCTAGGAGACGTCGAAGCCGCGCGTCAGTATCTCGACGACCTCGAGCGTCTCCGCATCATGCTGCCGAACGAGGGGCAGGTGATGGTCGCGGATCTCTGGGCGGCCGTCGCGATGCAACACATCGGGGACCTGAAACGAATGACGGCCTTCATCGATCGAGCGGAACAATGGCTGTCGGAACGCAGAGACCCGAACCGCGACTACTCCACCGTTTCGTACTGGCCCTCCCAGGTGGCCGCAGCACGAGACGGCATCGCCGGCCTTCGCGGCTTCCCCTCGCCAGGGGCGACCGTCGCCGCGTATCAGCTCGCCCGCCGGCAGGGGCTCGCCGCAGGCATGCTTGGGCTTCCCGCCGGAATTCTCCAGCTCGCCGCGGGCGACCCCGCGGCTGCCTTGGCCACGCTCCGAGATTCGTTGGATCAGGAAACAGCAGTCCTTGGAAGCAAGATCATGATCGCGGTTCCCTCGGTGTGGGCCGCACGCGCGTCACTTGCCCTCGGGGACCTTGATGACGCGCGTTCTCGCGTCGCTGTCGCCGACGAGATCGCGAGGACCCACGCCCTGACATGGCCTGTCGGCCTCGCGATGACCGTACGCGCCGAGATCGCCCTCGTTGACAACGAGCCCGAAGCATTGGCGCTCGCGCTCGAGGCGCTGGAGTTCACCTCTACCCATACGTTCCGGCTCGAGCAAGTTGAGCTGCTCGAAGTGTTGACTGTGCTCGCATCGCGACAGGGCGATCACCGCGAGGTCGCCCGCCTCCAAGGTTCCGTCGCACGGATTCGCGACGACCTCGACTTCCGTCAGCGACTTCCTGCCATCGCACCGCGCGTCGAAGCGGCAATCGACGCGGCCGTCGAGGCGCTCGGCGACGCAGCGTTCGACCTCGCGCACGAGGACGGGCGACATCTCAACCTCGAAGAGGTCACTGCGTACGCCTTGCGTTCGCGCGGCGAGCGATCCCGGCCGTCAGCCGGATGGGGGAGTCTGACCCCGACCGAGCGCGCGGTCGTCGATCAGGTGCGGTTGGGTCTCACGAACCCTCAGATCGCTGAGCGTCTGCTGATGAGTCGCGACACAGTGAAGACCCACCTCTCTCACATCTACACGAAGCTCGGCGTCGCGAACCGCACGGAGTTGACTGCGGAGGCCGGCAGACACACCTGACCTCGTCAACTCGCGCGCGAACAACGGATAACTCGCGTCGTCTCGCTCGGGAGTGACCTGCGATCTTCCTCTTGAGCACAGCGCTCAGTGCTGTAGGCCTTCTAATCCGAAGGCCGGAGGTTCGAATCCTCCCAGGGGCGCTGCTGTGCAACTGACGGTCGGTGCTTACACGGCCGGGGTCGTGGTCTTCTGTCGTAGCCGTTCGTAGGGAGTTTGGCCGTTGAGGCCGCCGTGGGGTCGGTGGAAGTTGTAGAAGTCCTCCCATTCTTGGAGCTTGGTGTTGAACAGGCGGGTGTCGTCGATGACGACTCCATCGAGCATCCGGTAGAACTCCTCGGCGTCGATGCGGTGTGATCTCTCGACTTTCCCGTTGAGTCTCGGGGTCCGCGGTTTGATGTAGACGTGCCCGATCCCGCGGTCCAAGACGTGCCAGTGGAAGGCGCCTTGGAACTCGGCGCCGTTATCGGTCTGCACGCACTCCACTGCGAATGGGAGCTTCTCGAGGACGTAGTCGAGGAACTGGATCGCGGACTTCTGGTTGTTACGTGGGTAGACGCGCAGCACTCGGATGCGGGTGCAGTCGTCGATCGCGGTGAACTGGTAGTGCTTCTTGCGTGAGCTTCCGATGGGCTCGATGAACTTCACGTCGACCTGGACACGATGCCCAGGCAGCGGCTTCTCGTAGCGCTTCCAGCGGTCCTTGTGGCGCTTGTAGCGCTGCGAGGCCGGGAGCCGGTTCATGTCGAGGCGCTTGAGGATCCGCCACACCCCCGACGGGCTGATCTCGACGTCGTGGTAGCGCTTGCAGGTACATCGCGATCTTCTGCGGCCCGAAGTGGTAGTTCGACCGCAGATAGATGATCTTGCCGACTACCTCGGTGCTGGTCTGGTTCGGGCGAGCACAACGGAGCGCTCGAACCGTCTCGCAGGCCGGCCTCGCCGAGCTCCTCATAGCGGCGCTGCCACTTGTAGAAGCTTTGGCGGCTAATGCCGTAGTAGCGGCAGGTCGCGGCGACGTTGCCTGTCACTTCTTCGGCGTGTCGAAGCATCGCCAAGCGATGCCGCACTTTTCGTTGCTGCTCTCGGTCGTCCATCCAAGTCTCCTCTCACAGGAGACCCCGACCTGTAAACAACCTCTGTCAGTTCTTCACTCCCAGGGGCGCTGCCTGGGACTTCGTGGGAGGACAGCGCGCGCTGCGTTGAGCACAGCGCTCGCACAACGGATAAGTAGTCGCCCCGCGCCTTGGGCCAGGCGGGCAACGCATTGACCCGCCCCCAGCCGAGAGCCCGCCGGTCGCAGTTCAAGTCCTGCCGGGGTTCGATGGCACCGGTCACCCGTCGTACGAAGCGCGGGCGAGCCTGATCTGGCGCTACATCATCTGGGGGAATCGCCACGCCCACGACAACGCATTCGGTGTACGTGTGAAGCGCGCAAACGTCGCCTGACGCGGCACTGGCGGCGGGTCAGGGCTGGTGGTCGAGCGCCGCTCGGATCTGTTCAGCGGTGCAGTCTTGAGCTGACGCGGGCGACAGCCCGTGGCAGCCGACATCAGTGGCACGGCGAGGGGCGGCGCCCGCATCGAGGGTTGTCGCCCACGTCGCGATCATCAACGCACCGACCGTGTACCCGACCAAACGTCTGCGGTGGCTCATCGTGTCCTCCTTGGTGCTCAGGGCGCGCTATGCGCCTCGGGGAGACGATGCGGGAAGACGGCGGAGGCTGCCACCGCAGGTGACGCCCCCGCGGTGCGTCATATGGGGCAGTGATGCGGCATGTGGGCGCTAATTTTGAACTGGTGGCGACGAGGGAGGGCGTGAGACTCGGCGGCTTCGTTGCGCTGCTCGACCCGGACGCGCGCGCCGCGCTCCTGGGCCTCGGGCGTGTCCGCCGTTATCGGCGCGGTGCGACGCTCTTTATGCAGGGTGCGCGCGACGACATCGTCTGCGTCGTCCTCGAGGGTCGGGTCAAGGTCACCCTCGACACGCCCGACGGCCGCGAAGTCGTGCTCGCCGTCCTCGGTCCGGGCGACCTGCTCGGCGAGTGGGAGGCGATCGAGCCCGAGCTCGTCAGTCGCAGCGCGTCCAATGTCGCCCTCGAACCAGTCGAGTGTCGCGTCTTTGCGGCCGACGACCTGCGTCGGTTCCTGCTCACCCACCCCGCCGCTGCGCTCGAGTTGCTGCGCGTGACCATTCGCAAGTTCCTAACAGCAGACCGGCGGCGGGTGGACGCCACCGCGCTCGACGCATCCCACCGCCTCGCTCACTTCCTCGTCGAGCGCGCCGACGCCCAGCGCGAGACCGAGCTCGACATCGCCCTGACCCAGGAGGAGCTCGCCAGCCTCATCGCGTCGTCACGGGAGTCGGTGGTCCGAGCCCTCTCTGCGTTGCGCTCGCGCGGGCTGATCGAGACGGGTCGGCGCCAGATCACGATCCGCGACATGGACGGTCTTCGTGCGTACGCCGGTTGACCAACGCGGTCTCAGCGACGCCGCATGACGGCGCGTGCGAGACCGCACAGCGCGTCCACGGTGCGGTTCAGCCAGTCGAACGCGCCCCGCCCGCGGGTCGCAGGCTCAAATCCTGCCGAGGGCGCTGATCTGCGAAAGGGTGCGATAGCGCTTGTGCCTGTGATGAGCACGGCGCGCGGGCAACGAATTATTGGACCGCGAAGCAGCAGCATGTCGGTTCTCGACGCCGCGTGACCGGGCGAGTGGCTCATCGTGGAGGCATGGGACCTGAGCTGAGCAGTGTGTGAGCTCAGTTGTCGGAAACGGCGTTCGTGGCCGGTTTGCGCACGCCGAAGAAGAGGGGAAACGCTGTGGCCGACAGCGTGTTCCATCGTTCGCGAATCGCGTCGCAGCGGAACGACGGCCACGTCACGCCGTCCCGAACGGTGAGTCCGGACTTCCTCAGTGCATCCCGTACGGCTAGGGCGACGTCGGCGTGCCCGGCCTTTTCGAGGCCGTCGAGACCGATTTCGGTGCCTCGCGACGATCGGTGGACGCTCACGTAGGCGTCGCCCAGCGTCGAGTAGTACCGACGGCCCGTGGCCGACTCGCGGGTCTCTACACCAAGCGACAGGGCGAGGCCATCCATCAAGCGCATGACCTCGTCGGCGTTCGGGTCGCCTGTGGGCGCCAGGCTTGCCGGCCTGCTCGTGACCCACGCCGGCACTCCGACTGCCCTCGGAACCAGCAGCGACGAGTCGCCGGTGAGGTAGTTGTCCACCTCCATTACGAACAGCGGGATCTTCGGTCGCGTCGTCAGGTAGTCCACGACGCGCTCGGTTCGCGCGTCCAGGTCACGCACGACGTAGAGGAATACAAAATCGCCGTCGGCCAGGCACTGAGCAACTTGGAGCCGGAACGCCTCGGGCTCCTCGAGCGACCCGAGCTTCGCGGTGACCGATCCCGCGAGGGTCTCGCCCGTGCGCGGCTCGCAATGTGCGACCGCCGTTTCGAAGGCGTCGATGTCCGTCTGCCACAGCGCCGCCCCGTAGTCGAGCATCTGTGCGATCACGCGCCTGACATCAGCATTCTCGGCGCCCTTCTTCACCTCGCACACCACCAACCGGCCGAACTCGTCGACCAGCAGCAAGTCGACGTAGCCGGCGGCGCACGGGAACTCGCGCCGCGAGCACCGTCAATCGGCCCAGTCCGAATCGGTCGTGGGGGATGAGCTCGGGAAACTCCGCGACGGCATCGTGAAGCTGCTGCTCGGACACAAACCGAGCCTCCGTCGCGAGTGACATCGTCGTGCCCGACACCTGCAGCGCGTGACGTTCCACACGCTCATCCTCCCAGCCCGCCGGCGGGGCCGCCCGCACGCGGGGGGTGACCACCTAGGCCCTGGCCGCGGGAAGCACGGTGATCCGCTGGCACGGCTCGCGCTCTACCTGCTGCGTCCAGATGCGAATAGTTGAGTCGGTCGAGATCTGTTCGTTCAGCGTCGCGGGTCACGCCCGCCAGCCGTCCCGAGACAACGGATAACTCGCGCCGTGTCGCTCGCGAGTGACGTGGGAACTTGCTGTCGAGCACAGCGCTCAGCCCGTTTGGTCTTCTAATCCGCGGGTCGCAGGTTCAAATCCGGCCGGGGGCGCTACGAGGGAGGGTCTGTCGTGTGTTGCGCCTTACGCGCAGCCTGCGGTGTCACGCGGCATGCCTTTCAATGCTTCATCCAGGGCGCGTAGGGCGACCCCTGCGGCGGCGGAGAGGTCGGCGCTCGCGGCCTCGGTCTCGATCTGGGCCATTGCCGCAGGGCCGACGACCTGTGCAGCGTTGGCCGGCAGCCGGTCAGCCCAGGCCGGATACAGACGAGCATTCACGCGTCGTACGACGAGCGCCGCATGGTGCGCGCCGACGGACCAGAGGGTGACATCGACCGCGTTGTTGAGGAGTCGGCTGACGAAGAAGTAGTTCCGGTGTGTCACCGCGTCAGCCAGGATGTCGCGGACTTGCTGGACCGCGTCTCGTCGGCGTTCGGGTTGCGCCTGCTGAATGCGGCTGAGGGCATGGGCGCGGCCAACCTGCGCCATGTCGACGACGAGCCACGCTCCGGGTTCCCGTGCCAATCGGGCCGCCTCCGTCGTGCAGGCCAGGGCCTCGTCGAACTGGCAGAGCGCACAATGCAGGTCGCCGAGGTTGGCCAACGTCGCGGCGAGGCTGATTGTCCCACCGGCCTGGCGGCAGTCGTTTGCGAGCGCAACACCGTCGGCAACCACTCTGCGGGCGGCCTCGGCGTCCACGTCTGCCGAGGGCCGGTTCCATCGTGTGTACGCGGCGTGCAACAACGACACGCGCAGGTCCCATTGCTCGATGGGACCGCTGGTGAGCGCCGAACCCAAGAGGTGCTCAGCGCGGTCGACGTCAGCCTCCACCCAGATCAACTCCTCGGCTGTCGCAATCGCGCTGCTCGTGCGCTCCATGTGGGGTGTTGAGCTGAGGAGTCGCTCCACTCGAGGCGTGTCCGCGGCGTACAGCGCGAGCTTGGCGAGCTCGGCGAACACACCCGTGCGCACACTCGATGTGTGATCGGTGTTGGCCAAGAGCGACTCGTCGATCCAGTCGAGCACTTCGTAGCTCGGGCGCGTCCATGCCCACCGGAGCACGCCGGACATGACGTCCATCGCAGCTTCGCTTCGGCCCGTGGCGGCGGCGTGGCTGACGGCGACGCGGAGGTTGTCGATCTCTGCCAGGTATCGGCGGAACGCGAACACCTCGTCCGGGGACAGGAAGGTGCGACCGAGCCACCCGCTGAGCGTGACGGCCCACTCGAGGTGGGCGTCGCGGACCCGGTCGAGAACCCCCTCCTCGACGAGGCGAGCCTCACCAAACTGGCGAAGCGTGTCCAGCTCCCGGTAGCGCGTGCCCAAAGGCGTGTCGACAACGACGACCATCGAACGAGCAGTGAGGTGGTCGAGGATGTCCAACACGTCGAGCTCGTCCCGGCCAGTGACCGCTGCAACCGCATCGAGCATGGCCCCGCCGGCGAAGACCGACATCCGGTCGAACACATCGCGTTCGTCGTTGTCCAGGAGCTCGTACGACCAGGCGACCGCGGCGTGAAGTGTGCGGTGCCGCTCGACTCGAGTGCGGTCTCCTCGCAACACTCGGAAGCGGTCCTTCAGGCGGACGGCGAGCTCCGCAGTGGACATCGACCGGCACCGCGCTGCTGCCAGCTCAAGAGCGAGAGGGATGTGATCAAGGCTCATGCAGACGTCGCGGACAGCGGCCATCGCTTCGTCATCCATCGGGAGTTCGGGGCGTACCTCGCGGGCGCGCGCCACGAACAGCTGAGCCGCCTCGTCGGCCGATAGCGATGAGACGGTCAGCAGATGCTCGCTGCGGATGCCGAGCGATTCGCGCGACGTCGTCATCAGGTGGAGGTTCGGGCAGGTGTCCCGGAGCTCCGTCACCAGCTCGCGGACTGCGTCGATCACATGCTCACAGTTGTCGAGGACCACCAGCGCCGATCGACTGGCGAGATGGTCCGTGACACTCGCCAGCGCCGTACGGCCTGCCAGCTGCCGAGCTGACAGTCCGGCTAACACCACGGCCCCAACTGCGTCACCGCTCAGAGCGGCGGTGAGATCGCACCACCAGACTCCATCGGTGAACCGATCTGCAACCTCTGTTGCCGCTTCGATGGCGAGGCGCGTCTTGCCCATCCCGCCAGCGCCGACGAGCGACACGAGGCGGTGGGCACCGAGCGCATCGACCGCGCGTCGGAGGTCGTCCCGCCGTCCGACGAGTTCATCGTCGATGGCCGGAAGCCAACCCCGCGGAGCGCCGGCCCTGGTCGCGCCCGCTACCACAGTGGCTTCCAACGGCGCGAGGTGCTCCGCCTCCAGCCCGTAGACCAGCTCGCTGCGAGTGAGATCCCGCAACTGGATCCGGCCCAGATCAGCAAGTCCCAATCCGTTGGGCATCCGGTCTGAAACCAGCGCGGCGGTCGCCTCCGACACCAAGACCCCACCGGCTGGACAGCAGGCAAGTAGCCGAGCGACGCGATTCAAGGGTGGTCCGAACAGGTCGCCATCTCGCTCGTGGACAGCGCCAGAGTGCACGGCCGCTCGTACGTGCACGCCGCCGGGTATGGACCACTGCGCCGTGTCGATGGCGCGCTGGAGGTCGGCCGCCGCCGAAACAGCGTGCACGGGATCGTCGAATACGGCGGCCATCCCGTCGCCTGTGTGCTTGAAGACCGCACCTCCCGATGCTGTGATCACGCCGCGGACGATCGTGTCGTGCTGGGCGAGTGCGGCCGACATTTCTGACTCGTGCTCCGCCCACAATCGGGTCGAACCGACGATGTCGGTGAACAACAGGGACACAGCGCCCCGCACAACCAGATGTTACGTCCGCACGCAGATCGACGACCTACTCCGCGGGGCGGCCCAGTCATGAGCGTCCCCGTGGCCACGGCCCGCCGAGCGGGGTCTGGAGAGACACATGGTTGCAAATCGGGAGGCCGTCTGGGTGAACAGGCCGACGGCGAGTTTGTGAGCCTCGGTCGGCACCTTGTCTGGCGACCTGTGGCGCGTGACCGTCGAGACAACGGATAACTCGCGCTGTGTCGCTCGCGAGTGACGTGGGAACTTCCTGTTGAGCACAGCGCTCAGTGCTGTAGGCCTTCTAATCCGCGGGTCGCAGGTTCAAATCCTGCCGGGGGCGCTACCTGGGACTTCGTGCGATTCGCGCGAGCAGCTGCTTCGAGTACAGCGCTCAGACAACGGATAACTCCACCTTCCGCATCCGAACTCGTACGCCGGCGGTCCGCTTGATCCGCAGCCGGGTGTCGAGAGCGTTGGTATGTCGACGTACTCGTCCAGGGAGGTGATCAACCCGGCATCGTCCACGCGCACCACCGCCCAGCGCGGCGACGTTCACGGCGTGACGAGTCGGCGTGAGGGACGCGACTCGCTGCTTCTCGACTACGGCCTGATCACCAATGACCCGGGCTACGTCCTCGTGGTGGTCGTTGCCGAGCAACGAGCTGATCCCCTCGAGCATCGGGCGAGGGGGAAGCTGCCGCCTGCACGGTGGGCTCCGGTCAGTCCCCCTCGGCAGCCTTGCGCCGCGTTGACCACGCATCGAGGAAGCTCGTTGCCATGTCGCTCATCCGGATCGCTTCCTGCTGATCGACGGGGTCCTGCAAACGTCCCGACAAACCGCGGACCCCGAACCGAATGCCCCGGAAGTAGGGACCGAACGTCTCGGTCCGCAGCGCGCCGGGATCGTCGACGGGCTCGACGTCAGGCGTCCAGGTCGGCACCGAGATCGCGGGGAGCCTGAGCGCGCGCAGATCGGAGAGCACATCGTCGTCGTTCGGCGGACGGTCTGCGAAATCGCGGGAGCGGTACCGGCGCACCTCGCGACCCTCCGCGTCGAATATGAGCATGGCCGGCCAGGCGATCCCGCCGCGATCGGCCTGGTTCCAGAGATCCAGCTGCTTCAACAGCCGGTCGCCGCCGGGATCGCTATGAATCGGGAAGGGCAGATGCCAACGTCGGGCAAGCGCGGCGTTGCGTTCCGGTGAGTCGACCGACAGCGCGCAGACATCGCTGCCGAGCGACTGGATCTCGCCGAACTCGTTCGCCAACCGCACCAGCTGGCCGCAGCAATACGGTCACCAATCGCCGCGGATGGTCACGAGGACCAGCGCGCCGCTCGTGCGCAGTAGCTCTGTGACGGCGGCCATGGCCCTCCACACTACGTCCGCTCGGTTGGGGGCGGCGCGAGGCGTCGCCGTCACGCTGTCGACGCGATGGGCATGAGGGCGATCAGCGGCAGGGCGAGGATTACGGCTCGCCGACTCTCCTCGGATCCGTCGTATGGCTTCCCCGAGAGACGCCCGAGGACACGACGAACGACCGGCCGCATCCATCGATTTCGCTCCTCGTACTTCCGCAACACCTCGATCGCCTCGTCCTCGCGAAGGTCGCGGTGAATGACCGGACGTGAGTGCCGCGCGAATGTGATCGCGGTCGGAGTGCCGGCGTGGATGTTGCGGTACCAGTCGGCAGTCGGACCCCATCCCGACATGATGATCACCTCGCCCGAGCCGCGGTCCCAGCTCAGAACTTCGACGACCGCGACATAGTCGAGCTCCCGACCGTCGCCCCGTGTGCTCGATCTGCACGAACCGATGTCCGAGCAACCACCCGACGTTGCAGCGGTAAAGGAAGTTCGGCGCCTTCAGCACGATTCGCAGCACCGGACCCGGCGCCTTCATGTCGCCATGCTCGCGCCTCGTAGTCGGATCGTTTCGCCGCGGGAAGTCCTGCAGGACGTTTGCGACCACTCCGTGGCGAGACGGCGACTGCTCAGGGCGTTGCACATAGCTGGCGGATGCTTACGCCTTCGGCGGCGAGTCGCGGTGAGGGTTCCGAGGTTAGCGACAGTGAACGGGACGAGATAGGTGACCGGGGCATTCACCCACGGCGGGTGTCGCCCGGAGACGAATGTCGCCGGCGCCGGAAAGGGCCCAACCGGGTGTTGACCGCGGCGGACCGCCGCTGTATTTTCCTGGTAAGTTAATTAACTAATCGAGAAAGTAGGAAGGGTGATGGCGGCGGCGATCGACGAGGACCGGCTCACAGAGACCTTCTCCGCGCTGGCGAGCTCGACGCGGCGTGCGATCTTGGCGCGGCTCTCAAAGGGAGCAGCGACGGTGAACGAGATCGCCGAGCCTTTCGCGATGACGCTTCCGTCGGTCTCCAAGCACATCAAGGTCCTGGAGCGCGCGGGGCTGATCGTGCGTGGCCACCGAGCTCAGTACCGACCGTGTGCCCTTGATGGCGCGGCACTCCGGGAGGTCTCGACGTGGGCCGAGCAGTACCGGTCGGTCTGGGAGGCCAGCTTCGATCGAATGGACGAGTACCTCGCCCAACTCCAGAGCGGACAAAAGGAAGGCCGAGACAGTGACTGACAACGACTCCCGCGATGCGCTGGTGATCGAGCGCATCCTTGACGCGCCGGTAGATCTCATTTGGCAGATGTGGACCGAGCCGGAGCACTTCAAGGCGTGGTACGGGCCTCAGGGCGCGCTCATACCGTCCGCGACCATGGACGTGCGTGTCGGAGGCAATCGTCTCGTGTGCATGGAGATGTCATCGCCCGGCGGCTCGATCCAGATGTGGTTCGCCGGCGAGTACCTGGAGGTGGTCGAGAACCAGCGACTCGTGTACACCGAGTCGATGTCGGACGAGCACGGCAACAGGCTGTCGGGCTCGGAGACAAGCGAGGCGCACGCGATGACGACTCGGGTGCGCCTCGATCTCGAGGACCTGGGAGGCCGCACGAAAATGGTGATGACCCACACGGGAGTTCCCAGCGACTCGCCAGGCGCAACAGGATGGGTGATGGCGTTCGACAAGCTCTCGGCGTACCTCGCAACAATCGTCTCCCGATGAGCGGCCTCAGCCACGTGCGCGCGATCGTGCTCGCGTTACCGGGCGTCTCGGAACGGATGAGTCACGGTGAGCCTTGCTTCTTCGTGGAGGGGAAGGGACCGCTGTGCTACTTCCACGACAATCACCGCGGCGACGGCCGTGTCTCGTTGTGGTGCCCTGCGCCAGCAGGCGTCCCCGCGGAGCTGACGGCGAGCGAGCCACGGCGGTTCTTTTCGACCGACGCCGTCGGCGTCGGGCGTGTTCGGGGGTTGGTTGGGCGTCTACCTCGACACTCATGGCGACGATCGCGTCGACTGGGGCGAGATCGCTGGCATCATCGAGGATGCGTTTCGCACGATCGCCCCGAAGCGCCTGATCGCCCGACTCGACGAGACTGCCTAGCGCGACTTCGGCGGAAGCGAGCGCGCGTGGTCGACGCCCCGCTTGACCCACGGGGCGAGCTGGCGTTTCGTGCGAAGGCCGTCGGGGTCGACGCGCAGCCAACCCACCATCTCGCGGCCGCGCATGACCATCGGTCGCGTGTGCGGCTTGTGGAGCAGGGTGTCGGTGTCGCTGCGGTCGACGCTCACGAGCACGCCGCCCTCGCGGCTGGCGGCGACGACCATGTGGCCGCCGACGAGGAACGCGAGGCCGCCGAACATCTTCTTCTCGCATACATCCTCGACGTTCAGGTCTGACAGCAGCTCGCGAATCCGGGAGGCGAGCTCCTCGTCGTATCCCGCGGGTGCGAGTCGCGGCGGGTGCGGCGAAGTCGCGGGCCTCGGCGAGCAGCCGCGTCCATACGCGGGGCTTCGGGTCGGGGATCGTGGTCCATTCGCGGAACACGCGGCCGTTCGGGGAGAACGGCTCGCCGGTGCCGTCGGCGATCAGCTCGGCGACGCGGTCGCGCGGCAGCTTGACGACCAGCGCGTCGGTTCCCGTGTCGAAGGAGGCGAAGAACTTGCCGGCTCGCCGCACGCAGGGGTAGCCCATCATCGTCGAGCGCCCGACGGAGGGGTCGTACAGCAGGTCGTCGGTCAGCGCGTCGTAGAGCGTGCGGGCATCGCTCACGCCGACAGTTTCACGCGGCCGGCGTGAAGATCCCGAACAGGCTTCCGACGGGATCTCTCACGTAGGCGAACGCCGGCCCGGCGGGCGGGTCGAGCTCTTTGGTCACGACCTTGCCGCCAAGCTGCTCGGCGGTCTCGCAGGCGGCGGCGACATCGGCGACGGCGATGTAGAAGACGGCGTGGCCCGGCATCGCGCCGCCTGTCGCCACGACGCCGCCGAACGGGGTGTCGCTGCCCTGTAGTGCGGCGACCCGGTAGTCGATGCCGGTGGTCTCCGGATCGGCGAAGGGTCTGAAGACCCAGCCGAAGAGGTCGGTGTAGAACGACGTGGCCGTGTCGGGGTCGTCTGTCGCGACCTCGAACCAGGCGAGGGTGTTGGGGGTGAAGGTGTTCGTCATGCCATCACGCTGCACCTGCGTGGCGACAACCCTGCGTCGGGGTTTCGGTCGGACGTTCGTCACTCCCAGGCGGGCGTGCGCGTCTCGTAGTCCTCGATGCCCACCTCGCGGACGGGTTGTTGGAATGTGCCCGGCAGCGGCTGCACCGAGTGGATGCGGTCCATGCGGAAGACCCGCTCGTCCTGCCGCAACCGGCACCACCCGGTGACATAGGAGCCGTTCGGGCCGAGCACCACATGGTGTGGCTCGACCTCGCGGACCGTCGTTTGTCCGCCGACGTCGAGGTAGTCGATGAGGATCGGCGTGGCGTCCTCGACCGCATGCACGACGGCATCAGCGATTGCCTGGTCGGGTGCGCTGAGCGGCTGCACGAGCAGTCGAACGCCGTCCGCCAGGGTGCGGGCGCGGGAGGCCGCACTCGCGGGCATCGCGGCGAGGACCTTGAGCAGAGCGGTGCGAGCGTCCCGGGACCACGGCGTGTCGTCGAGCCGTCGTAGCCCGACCGCCATCGCCACCGCCTCGGCGGCCGTGAAGTTGAGCGGCGGCAGCGTCATGGAGCGATCGAGCACGTAGCCGCCGCGCCGGCCGAGCTGCGCCGAGATCGGCACCCCGGCCTCCTGCAGGGCGAGGATGTCGCGCTCAATCGTCCGCGCGGCTCACCTCGAAGCGCTCCGCCAAACGGCCCGCGGTGCGCCCCATCGACCCGGCCGCCCGCAACTCCTCGACCAGCGCGTAGAGCCGGTCCAGCCGGTTCATTCCTCCCAGACTACGCTGGCATCATCACGCTGCATTCCGACACGGCCGCTCCGCACTGGGATCTTGATGTCCAGGGGTTGTCGGAGCCGCAGCTCACTGTGGTTCAAAGCACTTCCCACCGCGCCTATGCCGGGCTTCGCGTGCACGGCGTGCGAGTCCTCGCTCTCACGGACGCAGTCACCCGCGAAACGAACAACGGATAACTCGCGTCGTGTCGCTCGCGAGTGACGTGGGAAGTTCCTGTTGAGCACAGCGCTCAGTGCTGTAGGCCTTCTAATCCGAAGGCCGGAGGTTCGAATCCTCCCAGGGGCGCTGCCTGGGACTTCGTGCGAGCCCAGCGCGCGTTGTGTCGAGCACAGCGCTCGGACAACGGATAACTCGACCTCCCGCCAACCCAATCGCGCCGTTTTCGGAAGTCGTTGGGGCAGGGCCGCGTTTGCGCCGCCTGGCTCGCGTCACAGATGCGGCCATCAGGATGCGGAGCGAGCTGCGGGTGGGTGAAAGAGGAGGTGGATGCTGAGGATCAGAACCCACAAGGGGAACAGGATCTCCACCCAGGCGAACGATTCGACGGTCAGGAGAAGCACGACCCCGACGATCCCGCCTAGCGCTGTGAGCCACCGGGGGAGGATGCCGAGCCGGTGACCGATGGTTGTGGTGACGATTGTGAACGCGCCGGCCATGCGCATCGCGTAGACGGCGAGCACCTGGTAGCTGGTGTGCCGACCGAATCGCCAGACTTCGGGCGAGATTTGCGCTGTGCGGTTCGCTTCGGTCTCGAGCAATCCGCCTGCGAGTGCAGCCGCGACGAAGAGCATCGCGACGAACAGCAGGCCGGTGCCGAGGAACACGGTGGCGAAGAAGCGGTCCTCGGCGGCGCCGATCCGATCGCGCACTGCACCGATGAACCACAAGAACGCGAGGCCGGCGAACGGAACGAGATACAGCGCGACAGCGACGGTGTGCCTGCGTCCCGTGTCGTTGAGCCAGGTTGCGGCGTCGGCTGGGTTCGAAGGGACGGCGAGGCGCACAAGCACGAGGGCCGTGCCGAGGAGCAGCGCGAAGGCGATGCCCGCGATGGCGGCGGCGCGCGGCGTGCGCAGCGAGGCTCTGGTGATCTCGATCTCTTGTGCCACCGAATCTCCCGGGGTCGTCGGAGCGAGCTAGGTCGGGCGTTGGCGGGCGATGTCGACCGTGCGCACGCGGTCGCCCGCCATCGAGCGCGTCCGGAGCGCCGGGGTCGTCGCGTGCTCCGGTTGGTCTGGGTGGAGGCCGGCAACGTACCGGTCGTAGCGGGTGGCGAGCGGCGACGCGGTGATGCCGTGCGCGACCACGCTCAACACGACCGTGAACCCGACAGCCGCGATGACACGGTTCGCGTCGGCGGGATCGAGGCTGTCGTAGGCGATGAGCGCGAACACCACTGACGCCAACCCGCGAGGGCCGAACCAACCGACGAACGCGACCGTCGCACGATCGAGCCCGGTGCCGGCGACCGCGATCGCGACGGGCACCATCCGCACGACGGTGAGGGCAAGGAGCGCAAAGACGACGTCCTGCCACACGAGATGTTCGAACGCGGGCACGATCATCGCGGCACCGAACAGGAACCAGACGAGCAGTGAGAGCAGCTCGCCGGTCTCGTCGGTGAAGCTCACGACGTGGTCGTCACTGGCGGGTGTCATGCTGCCGAACGCGAGCCCGCCGATGAACGCGCCGACAAAGCCGTTCCCGCCCGCTTCGATCGCGACCCCGTAGGCCATGAGAGCGAGGCCGAGCACGCCGAACGCGCGGAACGCCGGTGCGCTCCAGCCCCATCGGCGTGTCGCGTGCAACGATGCCGCGCCGAGCAGTCCGATGCCGAGGCCGACGCCTGCACCGATGGCGAGATCGACCGCGGCGCCTCCGACTCCTTGGGCGTGAGCGACCTCTTGGGCGACGGCACCGGCGATGAACAGGTTGACGAACGGTGTGGCGATGCCGTCGTTCAGCCCGCTTTCCACGTTGAGCACGCGCCGCACACGGGCCGGAACCCGCTCGTCCTGCATGATCGACGCCCCGAGCGCGGCGTCGGTGGGGGCAACGATCGCCCCGATGACCGCGGCGACCCAGATGTCGACGCCGCCGAACAACACGGCTGCACACGCGGCGCCGGCCGCGATGGTGAGCGGCAGACCGATCCCGAGAAGGCGGGCCGGGACGGTGATGTCGGCCCGCAGCTCGCGCACGTTGACACGTGACGCGTCACTGAACAGCACCAGGGCGAGTGTGATCTCAGCGACACTGCGCAGCGTCGAGGACGTGAGGTGGACCTCGATCAGCGAGAGCGGCTCGTGGGCGACGACGAGTCCCAAGACGACGAACGCGATCGGCGCGCTGATGTTCAGACGTTCAAGCCGTGCCGAGACCAACGCCCAGAGCACGAAGCACCCGGCGACGACCGCGAGCGTGCCCGTGTCGAGACCGTGTTCCACGACTGTCGACTCCTACCGGCGATTCTCGGACACGTCATGCTCCCGTGTGATCGTCGACACGATGCCCTGACCAACCGATGGCAGATAGGGCCGAAGGTCACCGGCTGTCAGCAGCCGGCGCCCTGCGGGACCAAAGCCTCTAGAGAGCCCATATCGAACGGTGCTCTCCTCGCACTCGTGGCAGACCGCGTCCCGCTCGACGACTCGAAGGGGAGGATGTTCGCGCAGCGACGCCATCGACCACCGATTGACCTGATGCTCGAGCGCCCCCTACGGTGCCGGTCGCTGCTTCGTCGTCCCAGACCCCGGCGACCGAGCCCCTGTTCGGGTTCGTGGTGCGGAGGATCCGGTGTGATGCGACGGCCAGCATGACCCATGCGCCGAACGAACGCGTTGCTGCCGACGCGCGTGATCGGCGTGGTCTATCAACCGTTCGGGCTGCCCGCTCGACGACGCCTCAACCGCCGCCAGGACCGGCGCGAGGACCGGCAGGACCACCGCGGCCAGTAACAAACTGATCTGACCACACTCGACTCTGAGGAGCTCTCTCGCAATGGCCAAGCCGTTCAAGGGCAAGATCGCGCTCGACATCCGTGACTCGACCCCCGACTGGGAGCCGTACCTGGCGCCGCGCGCGCGGGAGGGTGCCCCGAACGTTCTCGTGCTCGCGTGGGACGACATCGGCTACGGCACGACCGAAGTGTTCGGCGGTCCGGTCGAGACGCCGAACATGCGGCGCATCGCCGACCGCGGTGTGAAGTTCGCGAACTTCCACACGACGGCGTTGTGCTCGCCGACGCGCGCGTCGCTGCTCACCGGTCGCAACGCGACCAGCAACGGCATGGCGACCATCGCCGAGTTCTCGTCGGGCTTCCCGGGGATCTCGACGCGCATCCCGTTCGAGAACGGCTTCATGTCGGAGGTGCTCGCCGAGCACGGCTACAACACGTACTGCGTCGGCAAGTGGCACCTGACGCCGGGCGAGGAGTGCAACCTCGCCGCGTTCAAGGGCCGCTGGCCGCTGGGGCGCGGGTTCGAACGCTTCTACGGATGGCTCGGCGGCGAGACCAACAACTGGTATCCCGACCTCGTCCACGACAACCACCAGATCGACCCGCCGGGCCGGCCCGAGGACGGCTATCACGTCGCCGACGACCTCTCGGCCAAGGCGATCGAGTTCATCCGCGACGCCAAGGTCATCGAGCCCGACAAGCCGTTCTTCATGTACTTCGCGCCCGCAGGCCGGTCACGCGCCCCACCAGGTGCCGCTGGAGTGGGCCGACAAGTACAAGGGCACGTTCGACCAGGGCTACGAGGCGATCCGCGCCGGCATCCTCGCCCGTCAGATCGAGATGGGACTGCTGCCCGAAGGCACCGAGCTCTCGTCGATCAACCCGCACGGCGAACCCGAACGCACCAGCCCCGACGGCAAGCCGTGGCCCGCGCTCGACACCGTACGGCCGTGGGACTCGCTGACGCGCCGACGAGCAGCGGTTGTTCGCGCGGATGGCCGAGATCTTCGCCGGCTACATCTCCTACTGGGACCACCACTTCGGCCGGGTCCTCGACTACCTCGAAACCTCGGGCGAGCTCGACAACACGATCATCGTCGTCGTGTCCGACAACGGCGCGAGCGGTGAAGGCGGCCCCAACGGCGAGTTCAACGAATGGCGGTTCTTCAACGGCCTCCCGAGCGATCCCGCGGTCACGCTCGAACGCATCGACGAGCTCGGCACGCCGAAGTCGTACAACCACTACAACACCGGATGGGCATGGGCGTTCGACACGCCGTTCCCGTACTGGAAGCGCTGGGCCGGCGCCGAAGGCGGCGTCGCCGACATGTGCTTCGTGTCGTGGCCCGCGCAGATCAACGCCGACCCGACGCCCCGCCAGCAGTACGTCCACGCGGTCGACGTCGTGCCGACCATCTACGAGCTGCTCGGCATCGAGCCGCCCGAGGTGATCAAGGGCTACGTGCAGAGCCCGATCGAGGGCGAGAGCTTCGCCGGCGGCGTTGACCGACGCGAACGTTCCCGGCAAGGAAACGCAGTTCTACACGATGCTCGGCCAGCGCTCGATCTACCACCAGGGCTGGCTCGCGTGCACCGTGCACCCGCCGCTCGTCGGGCTGGGGCGCGTTCGAGAAGGACGAGTGGGAGCTGTTCCACCTCGAGACCGACCGCGCGCAGACCAAGAACCTCGCGGCCGACGATCCCGATCGGCTCGAGTCGCTGAAGCAGCTGTGGTTCTACTACGCCGGCATCTTCAACGGCCTGCCGCTCGACGACCGCAGCGCGCTCGAACAGATCCTCGCGGAGCGGCCGCACGGCGCTGCCGGATCGTCAACGCTACGAGTACTTCCCCGAACTGTGCCGACGTCCCCGAATCGGCCGGCGTCTCGATCAACGGCCGCTCGTACACGATCGCGGCCGGCGTCGAGCTCGACTCCGCCGACGCCGAAGGTGTGCTCTACGCGCACGGCGGCGTCGCGGGCGGCCACTCGCTCTACGTCAAGGACAGGCGGCTCAAGTACGTGTTCAACTGGGTCGGCACGCACCTGCAAACCATCGAGGCCGATCGCGACATCACCGCCGGCCGGCACGTCCTCGCCGTCGACTTCGCGGTGCAGGGCCCGAACACCGACCCGAAACAGCCCGGCTTCGCCGGCACCGCGACGCTCTACATCGACGACGAACCCGTCGGTTCCGGCGACATCGTCACCCAGCCCGGCAACTTCTGCCTCATCGGCGACGGCATCTGCGTCGGACGCGACAGCGCCTCACCGGTCACCCCCGACTACGCCGACCGCGGCACCTTCGCGTTCACCGGCGGCACGATCGACAAGGTCGTCGTCGACGTCACCGGCGACAGAGTACGTCGACCACGAAGCACAAGTACGCGCCTGGCTGCTCACGGACTGACGACCGTGCAAAGGAGTCGGCCTCGCTGACCACTCTTCGGTGAGTACGCGCATGACGTATGCACCCGTCGAACGGCGAACGCGGCCCGGCGATCCTGACTTACGGACGCAAACGTGCCTCGCGGCAGGGTGATGTGGCCTCACCCGGTCGGGGTCTTGTCCGAGCCGCAGAGCGATTGGACAGGCGCTACGAGACTTCGCTCAGAGGAGGCCCAAGAGGCGAGCGCGCTCGACGGCTTCCGCTCGGGACGACACGCCGAGCTTCGAGTAGATGCTGCGAACGTGCGTCTTCACGGTGTTGACCGACATGTAGCACTCGCTCGCAATCTCGGGGTTGGAGAGTCGGCTCGGGAGGTAGCGAAGCACTGCTCGTTCGCGTTCGGTCAACGGGAACCTCGTCCGAACCTGGGGACGCGAGGTGCGTGGCGCGCCAAGGTCAATGGCCAGTTGTGCCGCGGGTCCACCGGCAGCATCTGCGGCCGCCCGCACGAGTCGCGTCAGGACCGGCCCTTCCTCGAGGATGGTGAGTACGTAACCTTCGGGGGCTGCGAGCGCAATGGCTCTCTCGACGTGGCGCTGCGTCATCCCGTCACTGAGGGCGCTACTCGCGCGAGCGAGCAAGAGAGTCGCGGTGAGCTGGTCTCTGAGGGCTACGAGGTGCTGCGAAGCGAGTCGCGTTGTCGCGACCTCGGGGCGTTCGCGCGCGAGGTCGGTGCGCGCCTCGAGAAGGACCCGGCCTGGCCCTTCCGGAAGCCCGGCGATGAGTGCTTCGGCGCCTCTCACATCGTGGACCTCGATGAGCCAACGGGCTTCGATCCCGTCGATGACGCGCTGAAGGGTCGGGTGGTGTCCGGCTTGTGTGACGGCGCGCATCCGCTCGACCACGACCAGCGCCTCCGCCGCGCCTCCGTAGGCCGCGGCTGCCCGTACTTCGTCCACTTGTGCCAGCACCGAGTACACGGCAGATCGGTACCGACGTGCCAGCTCCGTCGTCGACTCGATGGTCTCGATGGCATCGCGGCGCTGATTGCGTTCGGTAAGGACCCCGCCGAGCACGAGGCGAGCATCGAGCGTGGCGAAGTGGTCGGGCACACGGAGGGTGGCAGCACCCTGGAGTGCCCGCGTCGCTGAGTCAGCGGCTTCGGTGAGATGACCGCGCCGCAGTGCGATCCCGCGCGGAGCGCCGGCTCGACGAGCAGCGCCGAGATCTCATCCGCGGCTCGGTCGTGTGCCATGGCCGCCTCCGCGTCGTCCGCTCTGTCGAGAAGGAGATAGGCCCGGGAGAGGCAGCGGAGCTTGTGGACCAGCCGAAGGACGGCACCTGGTGCATTGAGCTTGCTGACGTGCGCGACCCCGCGCTCGTCGTCGCCGCGATCGCGAGCTCGATCGGGGCACGAGGTGCGAGCACTGGGGCTGCGGACGCGCTCGCGCACCTGCTCGAGGAGCAGGACGTGCTGCTCGTGCTCGACAACTGCGAGCACCTTGTGGAGTCCGTCGCAGCCGTGACCTCAACCCTGCTGCGCGGCTGCCCGTCGGTGCGCGTGCTCGCGACGAGCCGGGAGCCTTTGGGTCTGCCCGGGGAGGTCGCGTGGCGGATACCGCCGCTGACGTGTCCGGCGGTCGACGGCGCCACGGTGCCGGTCACCGCAGTGTCGCAGTTCGACAGCGTCCGGTTGTTCTTGGACCGGGCGCAGCATGTGCGACCAACGTTCACGACGGACGACGCGAACACGCCCGCCATTGCGGCGATCTGCAGCCGGTTGGATGGAGTGCCGCTCGCGATCGAGCTCGCGGCCACGCGATGCCGATCGATGACGCCGGCACAAGTGCTCGAAGGACTGAACGACGCGTTCCGGCTCCTCACCGGATCGACCCGCGGTGTGGTGCCGCGGCAGGCGACCCTCGAGGCCTCGCTCACGTGGAGTCATGACCTCCTTTCCGAGCGCGAGCAAGTGCTGCTGCGCCGCCTGTCCGTCTTCGTTGGCGGATGCACACTCGCCTCGGCGGAGGCGGTGTGCAGCGACGACGTCCTGCCCCCGCTCGACCTTCTCGACTTGCTCGATCGGCTCGTCGCCCAGTCGCTTGTCGTGCTCGACGACGCGCCGCACCCACCCCGGTACCGGCTTCTCGAGACCGTCCGCCAGTACGCCGCCCGGCGCCTCGACGCCGCCGACGAGGCCACTGTCCTGCGCGAGCGTCACCTCGCCCATTACCTCGACATGTTCACTTCGCTCCGGCCGAGCTTCGAGGCCATGCAGCGAGGGCTCGATCCAGCGACGGCGTGGCCGCTGTGGTGGGAGCGTGACAACATCATCGCCGCGCTCGACCACGCCGCGGTGCAGCAACGCTGGTCCGACTACGCGCTTCTCGCGAATCGAGCCGATGACATGCTGTTCCCCGGCAGTCCTGACGCGGCGATCGCGATCCTCGACCGCGTGCCCAAGGACGACAGCGTCGATCGAGCGCTCCGCGCCGAGACGGCGTACTCCCTGGCCTTTCACCTGTTCGACCGTGGCGACCTGAGGTGCGTCGCCGAGCTCGACCGAGTGCTGACCTTGGCCGCGGACGGCGTCGATCCCCTGCTCGTCGCGCACGCCAGGGGGACCCAGGCGACTCTCATGAGCGCCGTCGATCCCGTAGGTGCAGGCCCGTTTCTCGATGCCCTCAGCGCCGAGAGCCAGGAGTTCGCGCATCCCCTCGTCCAGATCTGGCAGGCGTTCGCGGGGCTGATGCTCAAAGGCTCGATCCGAGGCGACGTCGAGGCTGCCCGTGGACACCTCGACGACCTGGAACAGCTTCGGGCGATCATGCCCAACCATGGTCTGGTCATGGTCATGGACCTCTGGGCGGCCCTCGCGATGCAGCACGTCGGCGATCTCCCGCGAGCAGCGGCTTTCATCGATCGCGCCGAGCGATGGTGGTCAGAACGTACCGACCCGAACCGGGATCACTCGTCTCTGCTGCTTTCGTGGCCTGCCCAGGTGGTCGCAACCCGAGAGAGCATTGCGGCCGTCCGCGGCTTCCCCTCGCCTGAGGTCTGCCTCGATCTCTACGACCTCGCCCGCCGACAAGGGCTCGACGCCGGGATGATCGTGCTTGCCGCCGCAACCGGGCTCCTCGCCCGTGGTGATGTCGCCGCGGCCTTCGCCACCTATAAGGAAGTCGAGGCCATCGCTGGGAAGTTGGGCAGCAAGATCATGCTCGCGGTTCCCGCGATGTTCGCTGCGCGCGCAGGGCTTGCGCTCGGCGAGGTCGACGACGCTCGTGCTCGGCTCGCCGTTGCGGAGGAGATCGCGACGAACAACGAGCTGACGTGTGCGACGGGCGTCGCGAAGGGTGCGCGCGCTGAGATCGCTCTCGTCGCCAACGAGCCCGACGCGTGGGCGTCCACCCTCGAGGCCCTGGACTTCGCCGTAAGGCACACGTTCCGGTTGGAACAGGTCGACATGCTCGAGGTCCTCACGGCGCTGGCATCCGCGCAGGAGGATCACCGCGAGGTCGCTCGCCTGAGTGGCGCCGTCGCACGCGTCCGCGACGACCTCGATTACCGCCTGCGCATGCCTGCCGTTGCCCCGCTCGTCGACGAGGCCGTCGACGCCGCCCGGCGCGCCCTCGGTGACGAGGGCTTCGATGCCGCGTACGAAGATGGACACAGGCTCGACCTCGAGGAGGTCACCGCGTACGCGCTGCGATCCCGCGGCGAGCGCTCGCGACCGTCAACCGGTTGGGCGAGTCTCACGCCAACGGAGCGAGTGGTCGTCGAGCAGGTGCGGCTCGGGCTCACGAACCCTCAGATCGCGGAGCGACTCCTCATGAGCCGTGACACGGTCAAGACCCACTTGTCGCACATCTACACGAAGCTCGGAGTCTCGAACCGCACTGAGCTCACCGCCGAGGCCAGCAGAGCTACCTGAACCGTGTTCGTGGCGGCCCCGCGGACAACGGATAACTCGCGTCGCGTCGCTCGCGCGTGACCTGCAATCTTCCTGTTGAGCACAGCGCTCAGTGCTGTAGGCCTTCTAATCCGAAGGCCGGAGGTTCGAATCCTCCCAGGGGCGCCTACCTGCAGAACCATGCGGCGGCCGGCGACGCTCGCTTGAGCACAGCGCTCGAGGAACGGATAACACCGCCTGGAGACCGCTCGGCGCGAGAGCAGATGCGGGCGCGCGCTTCGCTCAGCTTGTAGTTGTGTGCGCAACTACGCGTCGCAGGGTCGCCCCCGAGCCGAAGGATCGATGGCGCCGCTCCATGTCCGGCAATCGAAGTTACGAGCAGTTCGTGACGCGACGTTCTTGGGCAGGTGCGATGCCTAGCTGGCCGTGGGCTTGCCGCGCTTCGAGGAGGGTCCGAGTCATCGTCGAACGGAACACACGGTCCTTAGCGATCTGGTCATGGAGCTCGCGCAGCCGGATTCGATACCGGTCGACGGTGAAGTCCGGCACCGTCCAGACGACCTTGCGCAAGAAGAAGATCATTGCGCCGACGTCGAAGAACTCCAGCTGAAGGCGTTCGTTCCGGCATTGCACGATCTCCAAGCCCGACCTTCTGGCCTGCTCGGCCTCGACCTCATGGTGCCTGCGTTCGCCTGGATCGAGTGGTCCCAGGAAGTACTCGCTGATCTCGACGTTCGTGCCGCTGCCGACATGTTGCGCGAAGTAGGTGCCGCCCGGTGTGAGTACGCGAGCGATCTCGGACCAGTGGACGGTGACCGGGTGCCGGCTGGTCACCAGATCAAAGGCGCCATCGGCGAAGGGGAGCGGTGGCTCCGCGTCATCGGCGACGACGACAGCTCCGAGTGGATGTAGCAGCGTCGTTGCCTTCGCCAGGTTGGGCAGCCAGCCCTCGGTCGCGACGAGCGTCGGTGGGAAGTTCTCGGCTCCGGCGCCGGCGAGGCTCGCATCCGGCATTATCGGTTGACCCAACCACCGGCCGATTGAATGGTCCTGCCAGCTACCAGGAGGAACGTGATGTCGTCGTTCGTACAGATCATGCACTTGCGGACGTCCAAGATCGACGAGATCCGAGCGGCCGTCGACGAGTGGCAGAAGGCCACCGAGGGCAGGCGGACCGTCGGACGAAGCGCCGTCTGCGCAGACCGAGACAACCCGGGTCGCTACTCGATCATCGTCTTCTTCGACTCCTACGAAGACGCCATGAAGAACTCGGCCCTTCCCGAGACAGCCGCACTCGCAGAGAAGACTGCGGCTCTGGCCGACGGCCCTCCCACGTTCGTCAACCTCGACATCATCGAGGAACGCCTCGTCTGATCCTCGAACGCTCGGCGGCGGATTGATTCGACGTGATTGGGCGCGGTCACGGGATACAGAACTGCCGATGTGAATGTCCGCAACGTGCCGCTATCGCGCACTCGCGTCCGACAAGTTCGTGCCGTTTCTTTACGGGCGTAGCACTGCGACATGGACCGGCTCGTCGCGGCCTCGCACGTGCACGAGCTCTCGGCGTGCATCGGGGTAGGTGGCCGCGATGAGCGTGTAGAGCTCATCGGCGAGCACGACTTCGCCGGACTGCGCGTGGGCCTGAAGGCGTGCACCGACGTTGACCACGTCTCCGAGCGCGGTGAAGTCCATCACGGACCCCGAGCCGACGACACCGACGAATGCGACGCCCGCATTCGCCGCGACACCGACAGGAACCTCGCTGACCTCGGCCGCGAGGTCGAGCGCGGCACGCGCCGCTCGCTGCCGGTAGTCCGCGCCCAGCGCAGGGAGGAACAGGCCCATCACCTCATCCCCGATCAGTTTGTCGATCAGCCCGCCGTGGCGGACGATCACGTCAGTAGCAGTCGCGTAGAAACGTCAGGAACCGGCACGTACACAAGATGCCGCACAGTTCCCGGTCCCCAGCGATCTCAGGCGCGCAATGGTCGACGCGCTGCAGGCGTTCAGCGACGCGGCCGGTGAGGTCCCCGACCAAGCGTGGGGTGCGGGGTGGGGAGCGCGGTGAGTGCGGCAAGCGATCGTGTGCGTCGGATCGTCCACGGTCGCCGGGATGAGCTCCGCACTCTCGCGCAGCGCTCAGCGCAGGTCGTAATCGTCTCCGCCGCCGTCGGCGCCGCCACGGGACTCGCGGTCGCACTGTTCGAGAGGGTCGTCGTCGACGGTCTACTCGTGAGGATCGAGCAGGGGCCTCTCTGGGTCGTGGCTCTCGCGCCAACAGCAGGACTTGTGATCGCGACACTCGTGCTCCGCATTGTCGGGGGAGGTGTCTCCTCGGCGACATCGGACGAGTACCTGCGATCGTTCCACGACCCACAGGTCGACCTGACACCTCGCCGCGCTCGTTGCTCGCATGACAGCGGCAATTGCAACGCTCGGGATGGGTGGCGCGATGGGGCTCGAGGGCCCGTCGCTGTACATGGGGGCCACGCTCGGGGCACGGACACAAGAGCGCCTTCCCCGCATCTTCCGCGGCGCCGATCGGCGTCTGCTCATGGTCGCAGGTGCGGCAGCCGGCGTTGCCGCGATCTTCAAGGCTCCGGCGACCGGCGCGATCTTTGCCATCGAGGTCCCGTACCAGGATGAGCTCGCCCGACGAATGCTCCTTCCGGCGCTCGTCTCGGCGGCAACCGGCTATCTCGCATTCGTCGCCGTGAACGGCACCGCTCGCTTGTTCCCAATCGCCGGAGAGCCCACCTTCAACTTCCGCGATCTCGTCGGAGCCCTCGCGCTGGGCGTCGCTGCCGGCCTCGCGGCTCGAGCGTTCGCCGCCGCGTTGAGGAAGGCGAAGACGATCGCGCAGCGACGGCACCCACTCGTCCCCCTTCTTGCCGGGCTCCTGCTCGCGATCCTCTTCATCGCAGCGCGGGTCGCCACAGGTGAGAGCCTCACGTTCGGCCCTGGCTACGACACGATCCAATGGGCGCTCGATCCCCAGCATGGAGCTTGGCTCGTGCTGCTCGTGCTCGTGCTGCGCTGCATCGCAACGGCCGCAACCCTGGGCGGTGGAGGCGTCGGCGGTCTGTTCATACCACTCGTCGTCGGAGGTGCTCTCACCGGGCGTGTCGTCGGCGGCGCCGTTCAGAGCCTCGACACAACGCTCTTTGTCGTCGTCGGCGTCGCGGCATTCTTGGGAGCGGGGTACCGGGTCCCGCTCGCCGCCGTGATGTTCGTAGCCGAGACCACCGGCCGGCCGGGCTTCGTCGTGCCCGGCCTGCTCGCCGCAGTCGCGGCCGAGCTTGTGATGGGTCGTTCGTCCGTGACGTCGTACCAGGTTGCTGATTCGATCTGATCTCGGCTCGCGTGACGCGGCCTCCGAACTTCCTCACGAGTCATGCTCAGGTGATCGCTCGACAGACGGGTCATCACTTCACTCCCGTGTCGCCTCCACGGGCACGAGAGCGATCACGGGAAGCGCGAGGATGACGCGTCGCCGACTTTCGTCAGATCCGTCGTATTGCTGACCTGACAGGTGCCCGAGCACGCGACGCACGATCGGCCTGATCCACCGATTGCGTTGTTCGTACTCGCGCAACACTCCGATCGCCTCGTCCTCGGTGAGCTTTCGGTGAGCGACGGGACACGAGCGGCTTGCCAGGGTGATCGACGTCGGCGTGCCCGCGACGACGTTGCGGTACCAGTCGGCGGTCCGTCCCCAGCCAGACATCACGAACACCTCGCAAGAGGCGCGATCCCAGCGGAGGACCTCCACCACTGTGTCGTAGCTCGCTCCCGACCGTCGCCCCGTGTGCTCGATGAGAACGAATCGATGTCCGAGCAACCAGCCGACGTGCCAGCGGTAGAGGAGATTCGGCGCCCTCAGCACCATCCGCAGCGCGGCACCTGGCGATCTCACGGTGGCCATGGTCGCGCGGGGCCGTCCTAACGTTCGATAACGCCATGGCCGAATCGTTCAACGGGCTCTACAAGTGGGAGCTCATCTACCCGCAGGTCCCTGGCGCGGTCTCGATGACGTCGAGTTCGCCACCCTGACCTACGTCGACTGGTTCAACCATCGCCGGTTGCACGGCGAGATCACCGACGACAACGCCTACACCACCCCGGCCGAGTTCGAGGCCGCCTTCTACTGTCAGACCACACCGGCCCTCGAGCCGGTCACCCAATAGCCCCAGCAGTCACGCGACCCGGGCCCTTCAGTTCGTCTCAAGGGACGCTTTCGCGGCTCCTACACGGCACGGTCTGAGGCCTCGAGCGACTCCAGGTTGGCGACGATTTGCTTGGCGTATCTGCGGAACATCGGGCGTCCGATGATCCGGAACGCAGTGCCGAACAGAATCCCACGGGGGTTGCGCTTGAAGCGCCGGACCCACGACATCTCGATGCGGCTGCCATCTGGCGTCGGCACGGCGGTGAGGTGCCAGCTGCTTCCGGGCGCGTACACGTTCGAGTCGGTTACCGCAGCCGTGACGGACCCCGCCGTGGACCAGTCGTAGTCGCAGCGCTCCCAGCTCGTGCCAATGCCCGTCCCGGTCCCCTCGGTCACGTCGGCTGTCTGACCGTCGACGCTATGGACCTCGAAATGTGCGGGTTCTACCGCAGGGAAGACGTTGGAGCGTCGAGCCGTGAAATCGTGCGTCGACTCGAGGACGGTCTGGGCGGGGAGTGGGGTGTCAAGGGTAACGGTGATGACTGGCATTCTGGGTCTCCCCTCTCTCTGACGCCGGCTCAGGCTTGGATCGCGGCCGCGATGGCTGCTTCGACCTCGGCCAGCTGTTCGGTCGGGCTGAACTGGACCAGCTCGGTGCCTTCCTCCGCTTCGGGTGCATGTCCGGGCGCCATGTAGAAAGCGTCGCCGGGCCCGAGGACCTCCTCATGGTCGTCGTAACGGACGACGACTCGTCCCCTGATGACGTAGCCCCAGTGGGGGCAGGTGCAGTTGCCGGTCGGGAGGGCGGCCAGCATGGGCGCCAAGTCGTGCGACTTGGTGATCGTCACGAAGTTGACCGTGAACCCGTCGAGCTCGCTGGATCGGTCGAGCGCGACCCCGAAGTCCTTCACCCGGTCAGCGGTCGTGCTTGATGCCTTGGCCATGACTTGCTCCTCTCGTGGATGTCCTGGTGTGACGGTACGGATCGAGGTCTCCTGGCGCATGAGGCGGTTCCCTCATCTTTGGGACGCTGGCGCCCGTCGTTCCCTACGCTGCGGCCTCTGGGCGACTCCATGTCGTTCGCTGTCGGACCACGCCGTGATCGACGAGAGCGCTGCTTGGTCGAGCGCGGTCGAGCAAGCGGCGTTGGTTCGGCGCGCCGACGTGAGGGCGGCTGAGCAAGGAGACCCCCGAGGTCGTCGAGAAGAACATGGCGGCCCCGGCTGATCAGGCACGCGATGCACTGAGTTACTGGTAGTGGCCGCCGCGTTTCCACTCGAGCTCAGGGTGCGGGGTCCTTCACGTAACGATCGAGCGCCCGAGGGTCACGTCGACGCTCTCAGCTAGTCGCACAGCCTCCTGCTGAGCCGCGCGGTCGAGGGGAGCGAGACGGACATCGTCGGGCCAGTCCTGCACGACATCGCTTGCCCATTCCACCCACTCGGCGACCGTCACGTAGAAGTCGGTGAGGAACCGGCCGGCCAGCTGGTTGAGCGCCGCCCGTTCTGGGAACAGGCCTCGGCCCTCGAGGTAGGCGCGCCGCGGTGGCGAGGTTCTCCGCGTTCTGCTCGGCGACCCAGGTCCGCGCGGCGTCGAGGTTGGTGAGGATGTCGGCTTTCGTGCCGCTGTCGGCGAAGCTGATCTTCAGCAGCTGCTCGAACTCGAGGACCGGTCCGTCGCCCGGCAGTTGCAGCCAGGCCGCCAGCGCGCGCCGGCCGGCGGCGGTGATCGTGTACCGGGTGCGACGACGCCGGCCGATGGAGTCGTCGGAAGATCGGGCGTACCCGTGGGCGACGAGCTTCTTCGGCTCTTCGTACAGCTTGCTCTGAGCACGGGGCCACATGCGCCGCATGCTGCGGTCGACCTGCTGGACGAGCTCGTGGGTGGTCCAGGGCTTGACGGCCAGCAGGCCGAGGATCGCGTACGACGTCGTGGTCATCGCCGGCGGGCTTGACATTGTTCTCCCTTTGGGAGACATTTGAATCTCCCAAAGGGAGTTTAGCGGGAGGGTCGCGATGGCACCGACCAATGCACTCCAAGTCGACGCGTCGAACGTGGACCAGCTTCACGCGTGGGACGGCGACGAGGGCGCGTACTGGGCTGCTCACGCCGATTACTTCGACCGCTCGGCGTCGCCGTACCACGAGAAGCTGATGGCGGCAGCGGCTATCGCGCTGACCGATCGTGTGCTCGACATCGGCTGCGGCGCGGGCCAAACGACACGCGACGCAGGCCGGGCGGCAACAGCCGGCTCGGCGCTCGGGGTGGATCTGTCCTCCCGGATGATCGACACGGCGAGGCGCCGCGCGACCGCCGAGGGCGTCACGAACGCATTCTTCGAACAGGCGGATGCGCAGATCCACCCGTTCGAGGCCGGGGCGTTCGATGTGGCGATCAGTCGCTCAGCGGCAATGTTCTTCGGCGACCAGGCCGCCGCGTTCAGCAACATCGCACGCGCGCTCCGGCCACATGGCCGTCTTGTGCTGACGACCTGGCAGTCACTGGCCGACAACGAATGGGTTCGCGAGATCATCGGGCGCGCTCGCTGCAGGGAGGGAGATGCCTGCTCCGCCTCCGAACGCGCGAGGTCCGTTCGCTCTGAGCGACCCCGACCGAATCCGGGACGTCCTCACGAGCGCTGGGTTCACCAACGTCGAGCTCGAGGAAACGAGAGCCGGAATGTGGTTCGGCAACGACGCCAACGACGCGTACGAGTTCGTGCTCGGCCTGATGAGTTGGATGGTCCGAGACCTCGACGACGCCACCCGACAGCAGGCACTCGGCGACTTACGCTCGACCCTGAACGCACACAACAGCGGCCACGGGGTCGTGTACGGGTCCGCGGCCTGGACAATCCAGGCGACACGAATGTGACTGGGATCGAGTTGAGCCCCTCTACAGCTCCGGTCGGTGCCACGCGGACGACTCAGGCCAACTGCCAATGACCACCAGGTCAGCACCCGAAGGGAGCCCTCCCCATGACCCTGTTCGCCGTCACCCGTGAAGCCGGACCCGGCTGGACCAACGGACTGGGAGCTTTCGAGCAGCCGGCCGTGAGCGAGCACGCGGCGTTTATGAACAATCTCGCCGACGAAGGCTTCCTGTTGTTCGCTGGCCCGCTCGCCGGTAGCGAGCACGACCGCATCCGAGTCCTTCTGATCGCGGACGCCGCCAGCGAAGCCGACGTCCACCAGCGTCTCGTCGACGACCCCTGGGTACGCACAAACCAAGTGTCGACGACGCGCGTCGAGCCGTGGATCCTCGTTGTCGGCGCCGAGCGCATCGGTGCACATCGTCCGCCTCAGTAGCGGCGGCCTGTTCTCGGCTGACAGCCGACGTCCTCGCCGAGGCGACCGTGGCCGCTCTTTCGCCGCGACGTCGAGCAAGACAACGGATAACTCGCGTCGTGTCGCTCACGAGTGACCTGCGAACTTCCTATTGAGCACAGCGCTCAGTGCTGTAGGCCTTCTAATCCGCGGGTCGCAGGTTCGAATCCTGCCGGGGGCGCTGTGTGATGTCGCGAGACATCGGAAACAGTTGAACCTCTATTTGGGTCGGCGGGGTTTGGGTCCGGGCGGGATGCCGAGGGGCTGGTAATCGTGGGTCGGGTCGATGGTGAGGGTTCGGATGAGCTCGCCGGTCGCGGTGTGAATGACGCGCACCTCGAGGTCGTGAACGAGCACGACCACTGCAGTGCCGTGGTGTTGGACTCCGAGTCCGATGTGGTGCATGCGGCCGTTGACGCGCAGGGTGATGCGCCCGCCTTTGTCGATGACGTCGCGGCGGACCCGGTCGTGAGTGTCGTCGCCGCGGTCGCTGGCGGTCGCTTTGGGCCGGCGCTGGTAAGCGTCCGCCGGGGTGCATTGGTCGGGTAGCGAGCGATGGGGCCGTTCGTGGTTGTAGTGAGCCGCGAACAGGTCGAGCAGTGCCTGGAGCTGGCCGAGCGTGACCGGCTGGTCGGGTTGCGCGGTGAGCCATCGTTTGAGGGTCTGGTGGAACCGCTCGACTTTCCCGCAGGTGGTGGGATGGTTGGGCCGAGAGTTCTTCTGTCTGGTGCCGAGGCGGCGAAGCTCGGACTCGAAGGCGTTGCGTCCGCCTTTGCCGCCCGACAGCCGGGTGGTGAAGACCATGCCGTTGTCGGTCAACGTCGAGGCGGGGACGCCATGACAGGCGATCGCAGCGCGGAACTCGGCCAGCACGATCGGTCCGCTGACACGCTCGTGCGCGGTGAGCCGCAGGGCGTAGCGGGCGTGATCGTCGAGCCAGCACAAGATCTCGACATCGACGCCGGTCGCGAGGCGGTAGTGCGTGAAGTCGGCCTGCCAGGTCTCATTGGGCTGCTCGGCCTGGAAACGCACATACGACGACCGGGGACGCTTGTGGGGCTGGGGTCGGATGAGCCCGACTCGCACCAGATGACGCCCGATCGTCGCCGCCGACAACGACACCCCGTGATGGTGCGCGAGATGCCAGCGGATCGTGTCAGCACCCGCGTCGTCGCCAGCGGCCACGAGTCGGCGGCGTAACTCGATGATCAGCTCGACGGTCTCGGCCGGTGTCGCGAGCGGTGATCGATGCGGCCGACGTGACCGCGGCTCGAACGCAGCCTCGCCCTCGTCGCGGTAGCGGGCGACCAGCCGCGAGACCCAGCCTGGCGACACGCCATAGGCCCGAGCGACCTCACGAACCCCCCGGCCTTCCAGAACCACTGCAGTGATGACCAGCCGGGCACGCGACATACCCGAGCGTCAACACGCCAGCCCCCGCTCCAAGTGGATCCCTGTTTCCTATGACGCGCGAGACCCGTTTCCTATGTCCTGACGAATGACACTCACAGGGGCGCTGCCTGGGAATTCGTGCGAGGACAGCGCGCGCGGCGTCGAGCACAGCGCTCGGACAACGGATAAGTCGGTCAGAACTGATGCGCATCGAGGCGAGCTCCCCGTAAGCCTTCCCGATCGGTGTGGCGGCGGGGTGACCTTCACCCTGCCCGTTGCCCGAGGGCGTGTCAGCCCGAAAGCTCGAGGACGAGACTCCGAGAGCGTGCCGACCGGATCGTGATCCCGGTGCCCGTGAGCTTGGCTCGCAGTCGTGCCACGACCGAGTCAAAGGCGCGCGCCGTGACCTCTCGTCCGGGAGCAGCGTGCAGCGCGGCGTCGACTCTGGGCACCGCGGTCGAGCCGGACTCGAGCAGCAGCAGCATGAGCCGTTCCTCGGTGAAGCTCAGCATCACGATCGATCGTCCGTAGCGCAGCACGCCGTCGACGAGTGACGGTGGGTTGGGCGCCGAGGAGGACGGGTCAGAGACGAGTGACTGCACGGGCGACCTCCCCGACGACGAGCTGACGAAGAGGACCGTACGTAGCGGGCGTTTCCCAGAAAGGTCGCATCTGTTTCGGAATGACGACTGCAGCCTGTCAGGTTTGTGACGACCGAGCCGATGGCGCTCACGATCTCGATCTCGCAGGAATACGCGTCAGAAAGCATCAAGACAACTGCGCGGAACGCGTAACCCTCGGCACACTTCGAGGAAACGGCGCGTCCGTAGGTTCACCCCGACGTCAGGTTCCGACTCGGGAGGCGCGAATGCGAATGCGGAAGTACGGACTCGTGGGCATCGGCGTGGCATTAGGGGCGCTGCTCCTCACCGCCACACCGGTGCTCGCCCAAGACACGGGGCAGTCGCCGGCGCCGGACCTGTCGATCCCGATCAACCTGCTGTGGGTCGTGATCGGCGCAGTCCTCGTCATCTTCATGCAGGCCGGTTTTGCACTGGTCGAGACGGGCTTCTGTAGAGCGAAGCATGCGGCGCACGTGGTGAGCACCAACTTCGCGATCTTCGGCTTGGGCTTCGTGGCCTTCTTCCTCGTCGGCTACACGTTCATGTTCGGCGGTTATTCGTTCTCGCCATTGGGTTACGACCACCCGATCGGGAGCGCGCTCATCGGAAGCGGCAACTGGGTCTTCCTCTGGAAGGGTGACTTCGCCCTCGGTGGCTCCGGCGCCTACACCGCTGGCGTCATGGCGTTCTTTCTCTACATGGTCGCCTTCATGGATACGACGGCGACCATTCCCACCGGCGCGATGGCCGAGCGCTGGAAGTGGAACGCGTTCGTCGGCTGGGGCCTGTTCTGCGGCGCCATCTACTACCCGCTGTTCGGAGCTTGGACGTGGGGCGGCGGCTGGCTCGCAAGCTTGGGCAAGAGCGCGCACCTCGGCTTCGGGTACACCGACTTCGCGGGCTCGGGTGTCGTGCACGCGATGGGTGGCATCGCCGGACTCGCCGGCGCCCTCGTGCTCGGGCCGCGGATCGGGAAGTACGGCAAGGACGGCAAGCCGCGAGCCCTCGGGCCGCACCACATCCCGATGGCCATGCTCGGCACGTTCATCCTGCTATTCGGGTGGTTCGGCTTCAACGCGGCGTCGACGCTCTCGGCCGTCGACATCCGATTCGCTGTCGTCGCGACCAACACAGCCATCGCGGCTGCGTTCGGTGCCGTCATCGCGATGTTCTGGGTCATGGGACGAGCCGGCAAGCCTGATCCCGGCATGATGGCGAACGGCATGCTCGCCGGATTGGTCGCGATCACCGCTCCCTGTGCGTTCGTGCAGCCATGGGCCGCAGCCGTGCTCGGCGGCATCGCCGGGATCATCGTCGTCGAGGCTGTGTGGTTCATCGAGCGCAAGGCGAAGATCGACGATCCCGTCGGCGCGATCTCCGTGCACGGGATCTGCGGCGTCTGGGGCGTCCTCTGCGTCGGCATCTTCGCCGACGGCCAGTACGGCCAAGGCTGGAACGGCACTGTGTACGCCGACAAGGCCCACGGTGTCACCGGGATCCTCTACGGCGGCGAGGGCTGGGGACAGCTCGGTGCCCAGGCCATCGGTGCGCTCACCATCATCTTCGTGATGGGCGGCTTCGCTTACGCCTTCTTCAAGATCCAGAACGCGGTCATGAAGGGCGGCATCCGGCCCACAGCTGAAGTCGAGCTCGAGGGCATGGACATGCATGAGATGGGTGTCCTCGCATACGAGTTCCCGCTCGGCGTCGAGGGCTACGAGCTCGAGCACGAGCACGAGGAAGCGCCCGTCTCGTCCTGACCTCGGTTCCTATTCCACACCACTGGTCGGGTGGCCGGCGCCTCGGGGCGCCGGCCACCCCCATGTTCCGGAGTCTTCGATGAGCGTCAACCAAGCGCTGCTCGACATCCTCATCGTGCTGGTCGCCGCCAAGGTCGCGGCGGAGCTCATGGAGCGGCTGCACATCCCGGCGGTCGTGGGCGAGATCCTCGCCGGCATCCTGATCGGGCCGTCGGTGCTCCATCTCGTCAGCTCGAGCGACGTGTTGCGGGTGCTCGGTGAGATCGGGGTCATCCTGTTGCTGCTCGAGGTCGGCTCCGAGCTCGAGCTGAGCGAGCTCGGAGCGGTCGGACGCGCGTCTCTGACGGTCGCGGTCGTCGGCGTCATCGTGCCGTTCGTAGGAGGCGCTGCGTTCGGCAGTGCGATCGGTATGACCGGAAAGGAGGCGATCTTCGTCGGCGCCGCGCTCACTGCGACCAGCGTGGGCATCACGGCGAGGGTGCTGGGTGACCTCAAGGCACTCGCGATGGTCGAATCGCGGACCGTGCTCGGCGCCGCCGTCGCGGATGACGTGATCGGGCTCGTCATCCTCACTGTGGTCGTGCGGCTCGCGACCTCGGGCTCGGTGTCGGCGCTGAGCGTGCTGTGGATCGTGTTCGTCGCCGTCGCGTTCTTGGCCGTCACCGCGTTCGTGGGCGTGCGTTTCGTCCCCGGCTTCTTCGACTGGATCGCGCGTCAGAGTCGCTCTTCCGGCACGCTCGTCGCGATCGCACTCGCGTTCACGCTCGCGATCGCGGAGCTCGCGAACGAGGCCAAGCTGGCGCCGATCGTCGGCGCCTTCGTTGCCGGGATCGCGCTCGGTCGGAGCAACTCGTCCGATCGCATCCGAAGGGAGCTGCAGCCGGTCGGGCACCTGTTCATCCCGGTCTTCTTCCTGACGATCGGCATCGAGGTCGACGTCGGGCAGTTCGCGAAGCCGTCGGTGCTCGCGATCGCCGCGGCACTTTTCCGCGATCGCGGTCGCGGGGAAGCTCACCGCCGGTGTGGGGATGCTCGGTGCCCCCGGCGACCGCCTTCTCGTCGGGATCGGCATGATCCCCCGTGGAGAGGTCGGGCTGATCTTCGCGACGATCGGCTTGTCACAAGCGATCATCGGGCAGCGCGACTACGCCTCGATCTTGCTGGTCGTCCTTCTCACCACGCTCGCGACGCCTCCCGTGCTGCGGGCACGTCTCGAACGCATGCGAAAGGGGGCGATGACCCCCACCGGACCTCAGGCGCCTCGACCCGAGGGAGGCTGGCTCGCGTTGGGCGACGGTCGTGGTGGCATCGGCGTCGTCGACCTGGTGGCGATCCCTCCGATCGGCGAAGCGCTCGATGTCGGCATGCAAGCAGCGCTCATGCTCGACGAGCAGCATCGACCGGGCGAGCACCTCGTCGACTGGCTGAGCCAGCTGCCGACGACTCCCTTGCGGTTCGACCGTGGCGCCCGTCACAGGTTCTTCGCGATGCTCGAGCACGGGCGCCCTCGGTCGTGGCGCTTCCTCCAGATCACCGGGCTGCTCGATCGCGCGCTCCCCGAGCTCGGCGAGGCGATCGCCCGTCGGGAGCCCTCGGCGCTCGACCTCGATCCGTTCGGTGCGCTGCATTGGGCCACGCTCGATGCAGCGCACCGCGAGCTCGCCGACCGCGCCGCACGCGGGAGCCCTGCGCTCGCGCACCCCGAATGGGTCGAGCTCGCGGCACTCGTGCTCGACGCGAGCGGCGGCTCCCACCCGCCGGTCTTGCTCGCTCGCCGCGTAATGCAGCGGCTCGATCTCGGCGCAGCAGCCGAGCAAGCTGTGGCGGCCCTCGTGGGTGACGTCGGCCTGCTGCGGCGCGCGGCGCTTCGGCCTGACGCGCTCGCGGAGGAGACAGTTTTGCAGCTGGCTGCGCACCTGGGGACACCGGAGCAGGCCCAGGGCCTCGCCGTCTTGACCCTGGCCGCCGAGGAGCCCGACGGCGTTGAGCGAGCACGCATCAATGCGCTCCTCGAGCTCATCGAAGCCGCGCTCGCTCATCCCGAGCTCACGAGCCGGTCGGCGAGCAACACGGTCGAGCAACGTCGCAACGAAGCGGCACGACTGGCCGCCGATCCGAGGGTGAAGCAGCGGCTCGCGGTCGCCCCACGCGCGTATGTGCTCGCTCTGACGCCCGAAGCACTGGCGCGTCAGGCGGCTCTGTGCGAGCCAGCGGTCACCGGTGAGGAGGTGCGAGCCGGTGTCGTCGCCGACGGACCCGATCAGTGGCGGATAGAAGTCGTCGCTGCCGACCGGATCGGTCTGCTCTCACGCGTCGCCTCTGCCATGAACGGGCTCGGCTTCGACATCGCGGACGCGGTCATCTGCACGTGGCCCGATGGCACGGCGCTCACCAGCTTCGGAGTGCGTCGCGCAGAGCCACCTCTCGCGAGTGAGGTGGAGGATCGGGTGCACACGACGCTGCGTGCCGAGCTCTCCTCAGAGCCCGTCGAGGATGCGACGGTGACCTTCGACGACGAGGCGTCTCCGTGGCACACGATCTGCCAGGTCGAGACCAGGGACCGGCCGGGGTTGCTCTCAGCGGTCACCGCGGCGTTTGCCACGGCGGGGAGCAGCGTGCATTCGGCGCGGGTCACCACCCACGGCGCTTCAGTGGCGGACACGTTCGAATTGACTGACGATCGGGGGGCCAAGCTCGACCTGGTGCATCAGGCCCGCATCACGGAGCTGATCCGTTCAGGCGTGCGACCGGAGCGTCGTCGCCGCCGCTTCGCTCGCAGAGCCTGATGACCTCGTCTGATTGTTGAGCACAGCGGTCCGACCCATCGCCTCGTGTCCCACGCGTCGGTGTTCGTGCAGTCCGACCGTCGGGGTCAGGTTCCCGCCGCTGGCCATCACCTTGAACATCGACGCGGTGCGCGACGCGGTCGCTTACGGACTGACGTCTGCCAGTATCGCGGCGCGGTCGCGACATAACACGGCCGCGCATAGATCGGCAGTTCTGGGCGCCTGCCTGTGGGCCGTGGTCATGTCTTCGTCGCTCGGACCAGGACGCCGCGCTTGGTCAGCCAAAGCGGAAGCGCGACGGTCTCGGCTCGTTCGACCGGGATGAAGTTGTGACGGCAATAGGCGCGCACCTCGTCCCTCGTTTCGAGCGGAAAGAACGCGTCGTCCCACGGCTCGGAGTGCGCGTTCGGGAAGACCGAGGCGACAATCGCGACGGCCTCTTCGGCGTCGAAGGTCGTCGCGGCGTATCCCTCGGGCATGATCTCGGGATCGTTGGCCCTCGCGGCCGTGCAGGCGTAGTAGCGACCGCCATCCCGCAAGACGCGCCGTGCTTCGATCACCGCGACCACCGGATCGTCGAGGTGATAGAGGCACCATAGGTGAACTACTTCGGCGAAGGCGTCGTCGGCGAACGGCAAGAGGCGCATGTCACCGATTACGAGCGGGCCGAAGGAACACCGTGCGGCTTGCTCGCGCAAATTGTCGATGCCGACCCATGCGACACCGGCCTGCAGCAACGGGAAGAGCCGACCCTCACCACAGCCGACATCGAGCACCGGACCGCGCAACTCCGGACCGACCAACTCGTGAACATCACGCGGAGCGGCCCACGCCTGACGGCGACCGGGATCGGAGTCGTAGTCGGGTTCCAAGACGTTCATCACGCGAATCCTTGACGCGCCAGATTGCCCGTTATCGACGGTCTCCACCAGCACCCGAGGGTGTTCACGTGATGGCGACCGCTCGCGGTGCCGGAGACATCCCTCAGATGACATCGGCAGACACTCGCGAACGGCTCGCGAGTTCACCGGATGATTGCCACTGGCTACCCACCGACGTGCATCAGCGTCGCCGTGTGGGGTCGCGCACACGCGAACGCGTCGGCAGATCGGTGCAGATCTAGGGAACAGTGTCACGTGTCGTCGATGGCAGCGAGGAGTGTCCAGGGCTCTTCGATCTTCAGCACTCGAGTCGCCGGTCTTCGAACCCCAGTCCTGAACCGACAACGAGGGCGCCGACGATGGACGTGGCGAGGACTTCATCGGGGGAGCCCAGCAGACACGAGCGGCGATGTGGACCGCCAACCCAGCAGGATCGTCTCCTCGCACCTCGCACTCGCCGGTGCAAGCCGACCCGTTGTGGACTCGAACCGGCCTAACTTGGCGATCGACGGCAGCAACGGAGTACTCGACGCGAGCTCCGAACAGACGTAGGTCTGCGCTGTCGGTCAGACCTTGTCGACCGTGGCGCTGGGAGCGGTCCCGTCCCAGGTGTAGGTGGGGGGCATCTGCACATTCATGACCACGAACTGCACCTGCGACACGCTGTCCTTGCCTGACCGCTTGTACGGCCCTGCGTTGTAGCTCACCTGACCAGAGGCGTTCGCCGTGAGGGTCACGGTCTGCTCGACCCAGATCGAGCTGCTTCCGCTGCTCGTCTGCTGTTGGGAGCGCCTCACCTTGAGCGTCACTACGGCGCCGGGGACGGTTTGCCCACTCGTCGAGTTCGCCGCGAGCGCCGACTGAGCGGTCCAGGTCGTGCCGCTCCGCACCCCGACGGCTGAGCTGAACTCGATCCCACCCGTGGCCAGCGTTGTCGTTGGCGCGACCGTTGTCGTTGGCGCGACCGTTGTCGTTGGCGCGACCGTCGTCACGCCACCGCCACCGCCACCGCCGCCACCGCCACCACCGCCACCGCCGCCCGAGGACGTCGTCGGCGCGCCGGAGATCGCCGTGCCAGCACCATCGAACTGCGACGACGAGGAGCCACCAAGACTGCGCACCCGGCGGTCGATCGAGAGCACCTCTGGCCGCTGCAGCCGCTCGACGAACAGTCCGCAGTCGCGCCACCGTGCGCTTGCGGCGATGGTCGATGGAGCCACGACGTGCTCGAGCCGGACCAACGGCGTCTGTTCCGGCGCTTGGGAGTCTTCGCTGGCTCGTTCTCACGAGCGACAGCAGTTGAGGTTGCAAACCTCGAAGGTGTGAGCGCGGGACAGCTCTCCGCAGGGCTCGACGAACTTGCGCGCCGATCGTTGGTCGTAGCCGACGTCAGCGGCGACGAGACACGCTTCCGGCTTCTCGAGACGTTGAAGCACTACGGGCTCGAGAGACTTGCCGACGCCGGCGAGACCGACACTGTCGCTCGGCGTCACGCCGAGTGGTACGCGGATCATCTCGGCGACATCTATGCCTCGGTGGACGAGACGGTGTACCTGCCCCGCGGCATTGCCGAGTTCGACAACCTGCGTACTGCGGTGACGTTCGCGCTCCACCTCGGCGACGCCGATCTCGGTGTCCGGCTCGTCGCGTCGATGTCGCCGCTCATGCATCTCCAGCGTTTCGAACTCCTCGACTGGGACCGCCAGGTGGTGGATCTTCCCGGAGCTCCCGACCATCCGAGCGCCGGTTACGTGTATCTCGTGATCGCCAACCTCGCGTGGCAGGTCGGGCGGACCCACGAGTCGGAACGGGCAAGTGACGAAGCACTGCGCCGTCCGCTCAGCGAAACCGGCTGGACCTCGGCGCTCGGCGCCAAGGCGTCCACGTTGGCGTACCAGGAGGGTCGGGCGGACGAGGTGTCCGCGCTGCTTGACGACGCGCTGGCGCGTGTGTCCTTGCCCGAGAACCGCATCCTCCTGCAATGCCTGCACGTCGGCGGCGAGGCGCACGGCCAACGCTCCTGGGTCGACCCGAAGCAGCTGATCGCCGATGCCGACGCACTCGGCACGCCAACGCTCCGAACCCTGGCTCGCACGCAAGTGGCGATCGCCTCGATCGTCCGCGACCGAGCCCCCGACGCGGTCGACCTCCTCATGGAGGCGCTCGACATCGCCGACGGGACGCAGAACCGCATGTCGTCCAACGTGGCGAGCGAGCACCTGCTGCTCGCGTCCGGCATCGTGACCCACCCCGCACTTCCAAGCGACGTCTCGGAGATCGCGAACCGGGCCCTCGATCTGACGGCCGAGTATCCCGCCGCAATGGGCTATGCCGTGCTTGGCCTGATGATGAAGGCGGACCGCGACAACCGCAGTCAAGACGCGGCGACGGCGGCCGGCTATCTCTCTGCGCATCTCGATGACCTCCTGCTACCCCGGCAGAAGGCGGAGATCATGGCCGGCGGCCCGCTGGACGGGTTCGTCACCGCGGCGACACAACCCGAGTTCGAACGCGGTCAAGCGATGAACGCCGCCGAGTTCCGACGTGAACTCGAACGAATCGCGGGCCGGGCGTAGCCGCTTCCACACGACAACGGATAACTCGCGTCGTGTCGCTCGTGAGTGACGTGGGATCTTCCTGTTGAGCACAGCGCTGAGTGCTCTAGGCCTTTTAATCCGCGGGTCGCAGGTTCGAATCCTGCCGGGGGCGCCGACGTGCCGAGATGTTCGGCTCCCGTTGTGTGTCGGGCGTGCACAACGCAAGACGACCGGATTACTCGCGCTGTGTCGCTCACACTGCGAAGCGTTCCGTTGATCCGTGCCCCCTCTGGCACGCGTGAAGCGCCGAGGCGCGCCACCGGCCCTACTCGGGTCGATCTTGAAGGTCGTGAGCAGCGCCGTGCCCGGCGACATGCCAAGTCCGTATCGGCATTGAGCACGAGGCCGCCTGAGGCAAGAGTGGAGCGATGTCACCTTCGACGCCGCTCAGCGCTGGTCAGGTCGAGCAGTACCGGCGAGACGGCTATGTCGTGCTCGGCCGTGTCCTGTCCGATGTCGACGTCGGGGAACTGCTCGAGGCCGAGGCACGGTTCCGGCCGACGCGCGGGTACGGCACCCGAGACAACCGGACGTTGCTCGTGTCGGTGCAGCTCTGCGACCGGTCAACTGCCGTCCGCCGCATCTGCACCCAGGGTCCGCAGCTCGCGCATGTCGTCCAGCTGCTCGGGCCGAACGTGTGCCTGACCCACAACCAGTTCCTCACCAAGCTGCCCGACAAGGCCGACACTCACAGCGACATCCCTGTGCATCAGGACAGCGGGTACGGCCTACTCGAACCGCCGGACGACATCACCGTCTGGTTCGCCCTCACGGACACGACGATCAAGAACGGCTGTCTCCAGGTGATCCCGGGATCGCATCGCCGCGGACTCGTCGCGCACGCCACCGCCGAGATCAATCCCGTGCTGCGCGAGGTTGCGACTTCAGACGAGCTCGTCTCGGTCGAGCTCGCCGCCGGGGAAGCGATCGCGTTCACCGGGCTCACGCTGCACGGGTCGGGACCGAACTCGACTGACGCGCCGCGCACCGCCTTCTACGCGCGGTACTGCAGCCCACACGTCCAGATGATGGACGTCGAAGGTGGGCGCTCCGTGCTCGACGACCCTCACTCGTGGATGGTGGCCGGGGAAGCGACGCTCTGAGCTTGAGGGAGCCAACTCGGCACAGGTAGCCGCGTTCGAGTCGCCTGTCTCCGCTCCCGCGGTGTTCTCGCCACCTGAGCAAGGCACGGATTGAATGGTGGCGACCCGACTCGCGGGGATCGTCGGGACGATGCGTGAAGGGCGACTGGCGCGGTCGGTCTTGGCTCGCACGACGATAGAGGCGATCGACCCCTCTCGTGACGTGGGACGCCGCGCCTGTCGAGCCACGGGTCCGAGCCGGTGATTCACGCAGGGACCTTGGCCTCTGGATGTCGCGCGCTGTCGAGCGCAAGGTGCTGTGGCCGCGTGCGATTGAGCGAAGACGGCAGCGGCGGTGGAGGGCTCATGCGCTGCATAGGAACAGCCCTGCTGCTCATCACGGTGGCAGTCCTGAGCTCGTGTGGTGATGACAGCGGCACGAGCGCGGGCGCCAGCGCGACGGTGATCACGACGACCGAGGCGCCGAGCACCACCCAGTCTGCGATGACTACCTCGACCGCCGTGCCAGCCAGCAGCGCGACGGTCTCGGTCCCCACCTCGCAGCCCGCGATCTGGCCCGCCTCCGGCGTGGTGTTCGAGACGCCCGAGGCGGCGGCAGCCGACTTCGTCCAGGCTGTGCTCGGCGTGCCACCGGCACTCGGAGAGTTCCAGCAGGGCGACTCCCGAAGTGGCGAGATGGATGTGTACTCGAAGGGACCGGGAGGACCGGGTACGCCGGTAGTCCGGAGCACGCTCTTGCTTCGTCAGCTCGGTTCACATGACGGCTGGTTCGTCATCGCAGCCGTCAACCCGAGCGAGGCGATCGCCAGCCCAGTGTCCGGCGCCGAGATCACGCCTGGACCGCTGACCGTGCAAGGAGTGGGCCGTGGCTTCGAAGCCAACGTCGTCGTCCGGGCGTTCGTAGCCGAGCAGGGAGGCGCCGAGCTCGACCGTGAGATCACGCAAGGGGGCTCCGCAGAGCAGCCCTTGCCCTGGACGGTGACCCTCGACCTCTCTGGCGCCGCTCCCGGAACGGTCGTCACGTTGCTCGTGCGTGGCGGCACCGGCCTGGAGACCGATCCGGGCGACTTCGCGGCCATCCCGGTCGTTGTCGCCGGGTGACTCAGGATGCGCGCGCCGTACGGCCGCCGCTTGAAGCTTGAGCACTCGTCCGTCGGGACGACCGATGCGAGTCGAGCTAGCGCTGTCTCGGAGATGGGTTTCGCGTGTCTCAACGAAGAGATGTGGACAGCGTCCTGAGAGGGTGGTGTGGGTTGGGTCGTCCGAGATCTGTCCGTTCAGCGTCGCTGGTAACCCCGACACCAGCTTTCCAAGACAACGGATAACTCGCGCCGTGTCGCTCACGAGCGACCTGCGAACTTCCCGTTGAGAACAGCGCTCAGGCCAAGAGGCCTTCTAATCCGAAGGTCGGAGGTTCGAATCCTCCCAGGGGCGCTGACCTGCGGAACAATGTGGCGCCGTCGAAGCTCGCTTGAGCACAGCGCTCGAGGAGCGGATAACTCTCGTTCCCGACCGTCGTCGGGAAGGCCGACGCCGCGAGCGCTGAGCGCCTGCCCACGTCTTCTAGTTGTGTCCGCAACTACCGCGGACGGAGTCGTTGACGCACCGCCGCATTGATCGGATTGATCGGCCCTGGCCTTCGCGCATGTCCTCGAACGCGCACCGCTGGTGTGCTTCCCCCGCTGGGGGCACGCCGTGGCGCCTCGCGATGTCAGCGAGAACCTCGGGATCGGCGATGTTGCGGCCTTCTTCGAAGAGGGCATTGCGGATCGCAAGGCTCAAGGCTTCGCCGCTGGCGAGGCTGCGCTGGTACCGGGGGCGGTTACCGCGAAGTGGGCGCGTGGACGTCGACGTTCTCGGAACCGTCGTCTTCCGTCACCGATGGCTCGTGCAGGTTCAGGAGCACCAGGATCACCACCGACCCGAGGAACACGGCTGCGCTGACCCACTCGTTGATGCGCAGACCCCACAGCCTCGACGCGAAGTCGATGCGGACGCGCTCGATGAAGAAGCGCACGAATGTGTACCCCGCGACGTAGATCCAGAACAAGCTTCCGGCCTTCAACCGGGTACCGAAGCGCTTGCCGATGTAGATGAGCGCGAAGCAGAGGAACAGGCACCACAGTGCCTCGTAGAGAAACGTCGGGTGGAACGTCTCGTACTGCTCGAATCCCGGCGGCCGGTGGGCGAGGTCGATCTTCAATCCCCAAGGCAACGTGGTCGGCTTGCCGAAGAGCTCTTGATTGAACCAGTTACCGACGCGGCCGATCGCCTGCGCGAGAGGGATGGCGGGAGCGCACGCATCGGCGAGCGGGCCATACGGGATGCCGCGGCGGTGCGCGACCCACAGCGCACCCGCGGCGCCGAGCGCGACCGCACCCCAGATGCCGAGGCCGCCCTGCCAGATGTAGAGAGCCTTGATCGGTTGATCGGTGAACCGACGCCAGTCGGTCATCACGTGGTAAAGCCGTGCGCCGACGACACCCAGTGGCACCGCGACAAGGGCAATGGCCGACATGTCGTCGGGACTGCCGCCCGCGGCGATCCAGCGTTTGTTGGCCAGCCAGACCGCTGCGACGACGCCGGTCGCGATCATCAGGCCGTAGGCGCGCAACTGCAGCCCACCGATGTGGATCGCGTTCGATCCCGGACTCGGGATGAACGCAAGCGCGGACAACATCGGAAGGGAACGCTAGGGCCCCGGCCGGGCCAGCAGCAGCGCGATTGATCAACCGCCTCAGTGCATGGGCAACTGGAGACTGTTCGCACGAGGGGGACAACCTGATTGGTGGCTGGGACTGCGGATCGGCGGGCGCAGAGGACCGCGGCGCGCTCTGTGCCGTCTGACAGCGTCGATGTCCTCTGTCAGGCCAGCTTCATGAACATCTTCTCGACGACGTCGAGGGGTAGCCAGTCGCTTCGGCTTCTTCGGGGTTGGCGAGGCAGTAGGTGAGCCCGGCGGAGACGAGCTTGAAGCCGGCTCTGTTCGAGAGCCTTGGTGGCGGCGCTGATCTGGGTGACGACGTCCTTGCACTCGCGGCCGTTGTCGAGCATGCGCTCGATGCCGGCGAGCTGGCCGCTGACTCGGTGGAGCCGGTTGCGGACGTCGTCGATCACTTCATCGGGCAGCTCCATCCGGTCCTCGTTTCGTGTGGGCCGACCTCGGCGATACCGGCCAGGGTATGCGGGGGGTCATCGTTTGCAGGTGACGAAGCGGGCGAAGGACGTCATCGGGGACCCCCGGGGTTCAGTGAGAGAAGCGGACGTTGGGGAGGCGGCTGGCGAGCCAGGCGGGGAGCCACCAGCTGCGTTCGCCGAGCAGGCCGAGGAGGGAGGGGACGAGCATCATGCGGATGACGGTGGCGTCGAGCAGCACGGCGAGGGCGAGGGTGATGCCGAGCTCGGTCGGTGGGATCGGTCCGGTGACGCCGAAGGCGATGAAGACCACGATCATGATGAGCGCGGCGTTGGTGATCGGTCGTCCGGTGCGGGCGATGCCTTCGCGCACCGCGAGCTGCGCGTCGCCGGTGGCTTCGTAACGCTCCTTGATCGCGGCGAGTAGGAACAGCTGGTAGTCCATCGACAGCCCGAACAGCAGGGCGAAGAAGAACAGCGGCGCCCACGCGTCGACGAAGCCCTGTGGGTCGAGGCCGATCAGGCTGGCGCCCCACCCGTGCTGGAACACCAAGGTGGCGAACCCGAATGCGGCCGCGACCCCGAGCAGGTTCAGCAGGAGCGACGACGATCGCGATGGTGAGGCTGCGGAACACGATCAGCAGCAGCACGAACGCGACGATCATGATCACAGTCACCGCGAGCGGCGCGGTGCCGGTGAGCGCGGCGGTGAGGTCATGGTTCTGCGCCGCAGGACCGCCGACCAGCGCGCCGGGGACGCTCGTGTGGAGCTGGCCGCGGAGGCGGCCGACGAGGTCCGAGGTCTGCTGGTCGTCGACCGCGGTCTTGGGGGTGACGCGGATGGCGACGCGTCCGTTCGCGGCCGGCTGGCGCGGCGATGCGGGCGTCGGCCACGTTCGCGTCTGCGGTAGCCGCAGCGATCACTGTCGATGCGTCAGCGGCGGGGGCGGTGATGAAGATCGGCGCGGCGGCGCCTGGCCCGAACGCGGCGGTGACCATGTCGTATCCGTCGCGACTGGACGCGCCCTTGTCGACGACGTGCGCGCCGGGCATGCCGAGCCGCATCCCGAGCGCGGGGCCGGCCAACAGCAGCAACAGCGCGAGCCCGGCGGCCAATGTGCGGCCCGGCCGCTTCAGCGCCATCCCGGTCCAGCGCGCCCACCGGCCCTCGGCGCCCCGGTCGGGATCCTTGTCTTTGCTCGACCAGGACGCGATCGCCGAGCGCGATGAGCACTGCGGGCAGCAGGGTCAGTGACGCCGCCGCGGTCGCGACCACGGCGAGGATCATCCCGAGCGCCATGGAACGGAACACCATGACCGGAACCAGAAACACGGCGGCGAGCGACAACACAACGGTCAGCGCCGAGAGGAACACCGCCTTGCCGGCGGTACTGAGCGTGTTCGCGATCGCGTCGAGTGGCCCGTAGCCGTCCTCGCGTTCCTCTCGGTAGCGGGAGACGATGAACAGGCTGTAGTCGATGCCGACGGCGAGGCCGATCATCATCGAGAAGTTCATCGACCACACCGACAACGGCGTGCCGCCGTTGAGCAGGTGCAGGGCCGCCCACCCGACGAAGATGCCGGCGACCGCCAGCAGCAGAGGGATGCCCGCCGCGATGGCCGAACCGAACGCGACGAACAACAACACGAGCGTCGGGTAGACCGGACACGAGCTCGGCGAGGTGCAGGGCGTGCTCGTTCTCCGCGTTGAAGTCGCTCCATACGGCCCACTCGCCGGTGACCTTCGCAGTCGCTCCTGCGGGCAGCGCGACGGTCTTCACGTGATCGATCAGCTTGCCGGCCGACTTCGGCAGGTCCGCGTCCTTGGTCGCGGCGAGCTCGACGGGCACCAACGCGGTGTGACCGTCCGGGGAGATCATTCCCGCGTCGGCGGGCAACGACAGCGGGTCGACCACCGACGCCGCGCCGGGCGCTCCCCGTAGCGACGCGACCAGCGAGCGTAGACCCGACGGATTCTGCGCGATGGGTGTCCGCTTGGTGGTAGGCGACGACCGCGGCTTCGGCGCCGGCCGCGGGGAAGTCGCGGCGCAGCTCGTCGCGGACCGTCTGCGCGGTCGATCCCTGCGCCTCCCACCCCGCCCCCGACAGCGACGCTCGACAGGGTGAGGGCCAGCGGCGCCGCCAGCAGGATCACCGCCAGCCAGCCGAGCATCACGGTTCGGCGTCGCCGACCCGAGAAGCGAGCGAGGCGGGCGAGCCACGGCTCGTGGTGGTCGCTGGGCGGCGGTTGTTCGCTGGCGGCGGCGCGGGCTTCGGTCACGGTCATGAGCAACGATCGTACAGGTACCCTAGGGGGTATCACAACATACCCCAGGGGGTACAGGAATATGCCTGGCGGGATGGGAGTTGGAACGGCTACCCCGCTGAAGGAGAGAGCCATGTCTGCTGTTGTCCACGCCGACGATCCCCAGAGCTTCGAGACCGAGGTCCTTCACGCGACCATGCCGGTCGTCGTCGACTTCTGGGCCGCCTGGTGCGGTCCGTGCCGCCTCATCGCTCCGGAGCTCGAGGCGCTCGCTGTCGACCGCCCCGACCTGAAGGTGGTCAAGGTCGACGTTGACGCCAACCCGCACGTCGCCAGCCGCTACGGCATCCAGGGCATCCCCACCGTCGCCCTGTTCCGCGACGGTCAGCCGGCCGCTGTGTCGGTTGGTGCCAAGCCCCGCCACGCGATCGAAGCCGACCTCGGCCTCACCGACACAGGTGCGCGGGCATGAAGGCGATCGAAACGATCGTCGCGATGCCCCTCGCCGACGCGGAGGCCGCAGTTCGGGCCGCGCTCGGAGCAGAAGGCTTCGGCGTGCTCACCGAGATCGACGTGGCCGCGACGCTCAAAGCCAAGCTCGACGTCGACCGGGCGCCACTCAAGATCCTCGGCGCCTGCAACCCCGACCTTGCCAACCGTGCCCTCGGCATTGACCCGTCGGTCGCGCTGATGCTGCCGTGCAACGTCATCCTCGAACCCTCCGACGGAGGCAGAACCCGCGTCGCCGCCGTCGATCCTGATGAGCTGATGAGCGACCCGCGTTTCAGCGCGCTCGCCGCCGACGCTGCGGCGCGTCTACACCGGGCGCTCGGCCGGCTCGCCGACCGCTAAACGAAACGCGCAAGATGCCCGCCCTGCGCAAGATTCGCGAAGACGCCGTCTTCGTCCTACGGCGACAACGGCGATCATCGCTACCGTAGGACTGCTCAGCCGGAGGCCAGGACGGCGCGTCGGTCTTGACTTTCAGGTCGACCGAGATGAGCAGTGGACTCTGCATCGCGGATGCGTCGCGCGGGACCGGACTCACGGCGGTGACGCTCCGCTACTACGAGGAGATTGGGCTCTTCCCGTCGCCAGGGAGGACGAGCAGCGGATACCGGCTGTAGGACGAGTCGACCCTTGAGCGTTTGGTTGCTCAGGGATTCAGCGCCTCACCGAAGAAGTTCTGCATCGATTCCTCATCGATGGTGATGCGCAGGTGGCCGTCGTCGCGGGTGATGCGGAGCGTCGGGCAGAAGACGCTGCCAGTCGTGAGGAAGAAATGGGGCGACCCGATGACGCCGCGGGCCTGGCCTTCGCGCATGTCCTCGAACGCGCGCCTCTGGTCTTCTTCCTCCGCTGGGGGCAGGCTGTGGCGCCTCGCGATGTCAGCGAGAACCTTCGGATCGGCGATGTTGCGGCCTTCTTCGAAGAGGGCACTTCGGATCGCAAGGCTGAGGGCTTCGCCGCTGGCGAGGCTGCGCTGGTACGCGGCCGCGGCGGTCGCAAAGGCCGGGAGTGAGGTCGAGGGAAAACTCGACGGATCGAAGCCGCGGAAGAGGTCGGGAGCGACCTGCCGGCGGAGCTCGTCGACCTCCTCACTCACGAAATCAGCGTCGAGCGGTGTCCCGTTCACGAGCTCGAGGGGCCAGGCTCGCACGAGCAGCCGTGGCTCGTCGCGTCGGAGCAGACGGCGTTGTTCGATGAGCCGACGCAACCCGAGGTGGGTAAACGGACAGCAGACATCTGCGAAGACTTCTATCAGCGCCATGGGTTTCTCCGGTCTCGATGATCGGCGTGACGGAGCACAACCATGTGTACCCGCTTCAACCTGCCCAAGGGCGTTGGTCACGAGCAGCACGGTGCACGTTTCGGTGTCGTCGTCCATGCCGATGCGATGTTGCCTCGTTCGGTTGTGCTGGTCGCCCTGATGTAGAAGGGCGAGGCCTGCATCCTTCCGCCCGGAGGTTGTCGTCGCAGGCGATTCGACACCGGTGCTCGTCGAGCAACTCGGAGCTGTGGATGTGCAGCGGCTCGATCGACGAGTGGGAACGCTTGTCGCCGACGGCGGGACGAACAACGGATAACTCGCGTCGTGTCGCTCGCGACTGACCTGCGAACTTGCTGTTGAGCACAGCGCTCAGGCGTGGAGTGCTTCTAATCCGCGGGTCGCAGGTTCAAATCCTGCCGGGGGCGCTACCTGGGCGTTGTGTGGGACGAGAGCGCGCGCGGCGTTGAGCACAGCGCTCGGACAACGGATAACTCGGCGGGAGCCTCGTGATCTGACACCCCCTTCGCACGACACTGCAAGGGACGCATCTCGGGGGGCCGCCCGAATCGGACCTCGTCCTTCGACTCGGAGCACCAGCGAGCTGGGCGCAGCCATGATGGCTGCATGGCCGAAAACCGTCAGGTCCTGATCGCCTCGCTTCCTACCGGGGCTCTCGCTTCGTCCGACTTCGAGATGCGTAGCGCGCCGATGCCCGAAGCGGCGGACGGCGAGGTGCTGTGCCGCACCGTCGCGCTGACGATCGGCGCCGGCCAACGCGCCGGGCTGCAGGGCAGCGCCAGCTACGCCGGCGCGCCCGAGGCCGGCCGTCTGATGGGCGGCAGCGGAGTGGCCGAGGTGGTCGAGTCACGCGCCGACAGCATCCCCACCGGGTCGCTCGTCTCCGCACCGACCGGGTGGCAAGCCTTCTCGACCCATGCGGCGCCTCACGTGCGTCTACTCGACGCCGGTACCGATCCCGCCACAGCGCTCGGGGTGCTCGGCACCAACGGGTTGACCGCGTACTTCGGACTGCTCGAGGTCGGCCAGCCGCAGCCGGGCAACACCGTCGTCGTCTCGGCGGCGGCGGGGTCGGTCGGGCACATTGTCGGCCAGATCGCCAAGATTCACGGGTGCAGGGTCGTCGGCATCGCCGGCGCCGACGACAAATGCCGGATGCTCGTCGACGAGCTCGGCTTCGACGTCGCCGTCAGCTACAGGGACCCCGAGTTCCGATCGAAGTTCAAGGACACGACGCCGGATCGGATCGACGTGTACTTCGACAACACCGGCGGCCCGGTGCTGGAGAGCGCCCTGTTCCGCATGGCTCAGGGTGGGCGGATCGCCTGCTGTGGTGTTGTCAGCCAGTACGACACGTCGACGCCTGGCCCCGGCCCGCGTGGCGTGCCGGGCCTGCTGGTCAACAACCGCGTGCGGATGGAGGGCTTCTTGGTCTTCGATTTCGCCGATCGCTACGAGCAGGCCCGCCGGGACATGTCGCAGTGGGTCGCCGACGGCTCGCTGAAGCCGAAGGTCACCGAGTTCCACGGTCTCGAGGAAGCGCCGCAGGCGTTCGTCGAACTCCTCGCCGGCCGCACCGTGGGCACCACCGTCGTCATCATCTGACCGCGGCACGTCCCACCGATTCGAGATGTGGCGCCATGCACGCGAACGGCAACGGCGTCGTTCCTCCGACTCAGGGTTGGAAGCGTCGTCTCCGAGGAGCCGCGCAAGAGGTTGAAGAAGGCCGCCGCGAGTGACTGTCGCTCGCACCGATCTACGGTGCGCCCACGACGACGCAGAGGGGGTTGGTATGCAGGACATCATGATCAGGATCGAGACCGACGACTTCGAAGCGTGGAAGGAGCAGCACTACCTACACGCACAGAGCCGATTGTCGTACGGCATCACCGACGGACCCGCGTACCAGGACATGGACAACCCGAACGCTGCGTTGTTCCACATCAAGACTGAGGACATGGATCGGGCCATGGAATGGTTCAAGAGTGACACCTTCAAAGAGGCATCACGACTGGCCAAGGTCACCGGCCGAACCTTCTACCTTGCCCAACCGCAGGCCAGATAAGGCCGAGGCGGTTGCGCGGTTGACGACACATCGCAGCCGGCCGTCCGCGGTCGGATGACTCCAACAAAGAGTCGGCACAACGGATAACTCGCGCCCTGTCGCTCGCGAGTGACGTGGGATCTTCCTGCTGAGCACACCGCTCGGTGCTGTAGGCCTTCTAATCCGAAGGCCGGAGGTTCGAATCCTCCCAGGGGCGCCTACCTGCAGAACCATGCGGCGGCCGGCGACGCTCGCTTGAGCACAGCGCTGGAGGAACGGATAACTCTGGTTCCCGACCGTCGTAGCGAAGGCCGACGCCGCGAGCGCTCAGCGCCTGCCTACGGTCTTCTAGTTGTGTCCGCAACTACCGCGGGGCCGAGTCGTTGACGCGCCGCCGCATTGATCGGATTGATGTTTCAGCACCCTGCACATCGCTCGCGCCAGCGGCGTAGGGTCCGCATGACACGAGGAGAGGGGGAGTCATGGCCGACTCCAAAGAAGACATCATCCGACGTGGCTACAAGGCGTTCGGTGAGGGCGACATGGAGACCCTTGGGTCGCTGTACTCGCCCGACGTCGTGCAGAGCCAGCCAGGCAACAACCAGACCTCCGGTGAGCACAAGGGGGTCGACAACGTCATGGCGTTGTACGGGAAGCTGTTCGAGTTGTCGGGCGGCACGTTTTCGGTGGACCTCAAGAGCGTGAAGACCCAGGGCGACAAAGTCGTCAGCGTCCATCACGCGACAGGCAAGCGCGAGGGCAAGGCCCTCGACGTCGATGAGACCATCGAGTTCACGTTCTCAGGCGACAAGATCTCCCGGCTCGACCTGACGTCCGCCGACCAGGCGGCCGAGGACGCGTTCTGGGGGTAGTTGACGGAAGCGTCTATCGAAGATGCATCTCGTCACGACAGCCGTACTTCGACGGCCACCAGATCACCTGCCGATCATCGTTCTCGCGATCGTGATAACCGCCTCATGGGGTCGCCTTCGGTGGTGGAGCCGACGCAGAGTCGAAGGGAGAGTCACCCGAGGTCATCAGCCCGGACGAAGCGATCGGCACCTCGGCCATACCGCCCGGCTGATATCGCTTCCGGGCGAAATGCTCGACCGAGGTCGGCACCACCCCGATCGAACGGCGCGCCGACTGTCTCCGCATCACCGTCGTTGTCATCTCATGGCCCCCCTGCTGGTAGCGGTGCGGTCTGTCGCTGGTGGGTGCGTTTGACCGCGGCCAAGAACACCCGGAGGACGAGACCCAAGAACAGAAGGTCCAAGATCATCTGGCCAGTCACCACGAGCCGGGCGCTTTCACTCTTGGCTGCGATGTCGCCGTATCCGACCGTGGCGAAGGTCGTCACCGAGAAGTAGAAGGCATCCGTGCGCGTCAATGGCTCCGTGAAGTTCGACGCGGCGGTGTGCGCCATCACGAAGTACGTCGTCGCGAACAGCAGTACATAGACCGGAACCGTGAACGCGAGCGCCTCGACGGCGCGGATGCCCGGGTAAGGCGAGCCACTCACTGTCCGAACCTGCCAGATGATGACCCCTGCGAGGACTGCACAGCCGAGGACGATCTCGGCGACCATGACCGCGTCGACCTTCTGGTCGAACGGCAAGACGTAGTACAGCGTGACCAACACCGCGACTGTCGCCAACGTTCGCAGCGTGGCTCCAACCACCAACCGCCGTCGCTCCCGAGCGGTCAGCGCTTCATAAGGCCGTGCCGCGGGCCCGGTCACAGCCGCTGGCGCTTCACCAGTAGTTCCCATTCCACTCACCCCCGGGCACGTCGTCCGCCCTGGACCGTTGCGTCCGGTGCGTTACTGCCCTGGAGGCGTCTACCACCGGGCGGTCTCGATTGCTCTCGGCAACTTCCACTCGGAGGCCCGGTGAGCGATGTCCTTTCCCTCTTCTGAGACAACGGATAACTCGCGCCGTGTCGCTCGAGAGTGACCTGCGAACTTCCTGTTGAGCACAGCGCTCAGGCGTGGAGGCCTTCTAATCCGAAGGCCGGAGGTTCGAATCCTCCCGGGGGCGCTGCCTGGGACTTCGTGCGGGTACAGCGCGCGCCGCGTTGAGCACAGCGCTCGCACAACGGATAACTCGCTGCGGTCGTTGAAGCACGCAAGGGCAGAGGCTGAGCACGCCAGCGCGCGGTGTCAACACCGACACGATCCTGCGCGCGTTACGTCTCGTACGCGACGAAGCCTGTTGGAGCTTCCGACGTGGCCGCGTCGGTCATTCGCGAGCGGCGTTGACTGTGGATCGCGGTTCGCGGTGATCCCGTCGAACGCGCCGGTGGGGGCACATCAGGCAGGTTCAGGCAGCCGGTCTCACCCGACCCGCCCTCGAAGGAGCGGCAAGAGGGGCCCAAGCCTCGGGCACACCGTGGATCAGCTTCTACACGCCCGACGAGATCAGCGCTCTCGCCGACGAGGCGGGCTTCCCGCGTGTCACGTGCGTCGCCACCGCCGACTTGGCCGAGCGGTACCTCGCCGACCGAACCGATGACCTCCACGCGGCTGGCGGCGAAGCCATCCTTCTCGCAGAGACCTGACGACAGGTGGCTTCGGCGGGACCCGTCTCTGCCGCGCACGGGTGCCCCCGACCGCCGGTTGCGCGGCGATGGCGATCGTGGTCGCCGGTACGCCGGGGATGCCGCACCGGTTCGGGTGATTCAAGCTGCCGGGGTCCGTGGTCACATCTCGTGCGTTGGCGTGCTTACGAGTCAGTCTCCGAGACGGCAGGTCTTTCGACCCTGGTGCTTTGAGGCTCGACGTCGCACGATTCGGCGAAGGAGGCGCACCATGCCGGACGCTCGCGGTCGCAAGCTTGGTGTTCTCGTGACCGGTGCGACGGGTTACATCGGTGGGCGTCTCGTTCCGCGGCTGGTCGAGCGAGGCCACGCCGTTCGCTGCCTCGCTCGCGACGCTGGAGGGCTGGCCGGTCGGTCGTGGACCGGTGTCCAGATCCTCGAAGGCGATCTCGCCGACGGCGAGGCGACCGAGCGCGCGTTGTCCGGTATCGATGTCGCGTACTACCTCGTGCACTCGATGGAGAGCGGCGCGCACTATCGCGACCGGGATCGAGCAATCGCCAAGACGTTCGCCGAAGCCTCTGCCCGCCGGGGGGTATCGCGGATCGTGTACCTCGGGGGTCTTGGCGACTCCACCGACACGCGCAGCGAGCATCTCGTGTCGCGGCGGGAGGTGGGAAGGATGCTCGCGTCCACGGGTGTCCCGGTCGTCGAGTTCAGGGCGGGCATGATCGTCGGCTCCGGTTCGATCAGCTTCGAGATGATCCGCTATCTCACCGAGCGGCTTCCGATCATGGTGACGCCCCGCTGGGTCCACAGCCAGTGTCAACCGATTGGCGTGCGATCGGTGCTCGACTATCTCGTGGGGGCCCTCGACCATCCTGACGCTGCGGGGGTCTACGAGATTGGTGGACCAGAGGTCCTCACCTATAACGACATGATGGTGGAGTACGCGCACATACGCGGCCTGCGCCGTCTCATCGTCGCGCTGCCCGTGCCGCACCCAGAGTGGAGCGCGCGGTTCGTCGACCTAGTCACGCCCATTCCTTACGCCATCGCGCAGCCACTCATCGAGGGCTTGCGGACCAACATGATCGTTCGAGACGACCGGGCGCGACGCGAATTCAATGTCCATCCAATGGGCTTCCACGAAGCAGTCGAACTCGCGTTGCAGCGCGTTGCCGACGATCAGGTCGAGACAACGTGGGCGTCGAGCCTCGCGAGCCTGAGTGCGGACATTGAACCGCGGAAGCAGCTGTCGCTCCACGAAGGCATGCTCTTCGAACGTCATCGACGTCACGCCAACGCCGACGCACAACAGGTCTTCGATGTCATCTGCGCGCTCGGTGGCGACGCCGGCTGGCCCGCCGGGAACTGGCTGTGGCAACTCCGGGGCCTGATCGACCGTGTCTTCGGCGGGGTCGGCATGCGCCAAGGGCGGCGCCACCCGCGTGAGTTGCGTCTTGGTGAGCCGCTCGACTTCTGGCGCGTCGAAGCCCTCGAGCCGCCGCACCTCCTGCGCCTGCGCGCCGAGATGCTCCTACCGGGCAGGGCGTGGCTTCAGTTCGAGGTGCTCCCGAGCGAACACGGTTCGAGGATCGAGCAAACCGCCTTCTTCGAGCCACACGGAGTGTTGGGTTACCTGTACTGGTACGCCGTCCGCCCGTTCCACCGGTTCATCTTCCCGGGCCTGATCCGCGCGATCCAACAGCGAGCCGACATCCCCGTCGCCTCGGCCACGCACGCCGAACATCGCAAGGAGACTGCGGCGCAATCGCATTCCTGCTCAACGGTCTCGATGCCGTCGCCGGCCATCATTGCACCACGAGTTCTCGAAACAGGGAAGTCCTGAGCGCATCGCGTGAACCCCGGCCCTCGTCGAGGGAAGTCCCACGACATCGCTCGTCCACGCACTGCCTCGAAACGCCGGCTCGGCGGCGCGCGCGACGCTCATGTATCGCGCCGACGCTGCCTCCCCCGAACGCGCAGATCGACGGCGCTAGCTACGGAGGACCGCCGATGCTTCGCTCTCATGGCAACCACCGTGAGCCGATGGATACCGATCTGCCGGTTCCCCGGGCTGTCCAGGCTGAAGGGCGGCGTCAAGAGCGTGTCGTACCGAGGCGAACCGGTGCCCGAGGTGATCGGCGTCGATCGCACGCCGTAATGTCCAGACCACTCCGGCCCGCCGGTGAATCGAAACGCAGCAAGGCTTCCGGAGCACCATGATGCGAATGAGCGAGACAACGGATAACTCGCGTCGCGTCGCTCAGGAGTGAGCAGGGAACTTCCTGTTGAACACAGCGCTCAGTGCTGTAGGCCTTCTAATCCGCGGGTCGCAGGTTCAAATCCTGCCGGGGGCGCGAGTGCGATATCGCGAGACATCGTGTGCAGCTGTCACGGGACATCGTTCACGATTTCTGGTTGGGCTTGGTAGTCGGTGGTCGGGTCGAGGGTGAGCTCAGGACGGCGAGATCACGGATGACTCGCGCCGTGTCGCTCGCGAGTGACGTGGGGAATTACATGTTGAGCACGGCTCGGTGCTCGCGGGCGAGCGGGCTCATGATGCTTCCAGGACCGATCGTGTTCACTCGTGCACTTCGTTGGCCCCATCGCTCCAGTCAGCGGGGGAGACCTACGCCACTGCGGGTGCCGCCCGTTTCGAGGCTCGTCAGTTGCAGCACGGCATGCGCGGGTGCCGGCACCCGGAACCGCAATGTGCCGTCGTCGTGCGTGATCACGGAGAGCTCGGTGGGTGCGACCCTGTCGGGTGAGTCCCAGTCGTTCTGCGCTTTGGGGTGTGCGTGCAGCACGGTGGCCGAAGTGATGTTCATGGCGCGATCAGCAATCCTCAGCTGCACGTCGACGGGCTTCTCGGCATCTCGGCTGACGAGGGAGACGGATGCCTTGCCGGTCTTTTCGTCGAAGGTGGCGGCGACGTCGATGACGGGCACGTCGCCGCGGCGCGGCGTCTTCATGTCGGGAGCTCGTACGGCAACGCGGAGGGCATCGCCGGCAGCGGCGTCGCGCAGCATTCGGAAGGGCCAGTAGATGCTCTGTACGAGGAGGCTGTCGCTGCGGGTCAGGATCGGCGCGATGACGTTGACGATCTGCGCGAGGCAGGCGACCTTGACGACGTCGGCGTGGCGAAGGAAGGCATGGAGGTACTGCGCGCACACGAGGGCGTCCTGGAGGTTGTAGGTCTCCTCGAGCAGGTGGGGCGCCTCTTGGAAGCCACCATGGGTATCCATCTCGCGGTACCAGACGTTCCATTCGTCGAACGAGATGTGGACTCGGTGAAAGCTGCGCTTGACGGCGCGCACGTGGTCGAGCAGTCCGCGGTACTGGGTGATGATCGCGTCGAGCTCGACCCCCTGGGAGAGGAACGACGCGGTGTCGTCATCGTCGTTGCGGCTGTAGTGGTGGGCGGAGATGTAGTCGATGTGGTTCCAGCACTCCTCGACAACGATGCGGTCCCACTCGGGGTATGTCGGAAGCCAGTTGATGCTGCTGCCGCAGGCGACCGTCTCGATGGTCGGGTCAAGGCCCTTCATGAGGGACCCAGCGGCGATGGCTCGCTCGGCATAGGTCGGCGCCGAGACGTGCCCTGCTTGCCAGGGCGCATCCATCTCGTTGCCCAGGCACCACATCTTCACGCGATAAGGCTCGGGGTGACCGTTGGCGGCGCGTGCATCGGCGATGCTCGTGCCGACCGGCAAGTTGCAGTACTCGAGGAGCTCCGCCGCCTCCTTGGCGCCGGCGGTTCCGAGGTTGACCGCCAGCATTGGTTCGGCGCCGATCTCCTGGCACCAGGACATGAACTCATCGGTGCCGAACTGGTTCGTCTCGATCGACCGCCACGCGAAGTCGGGGCGTCGGGGGCGTCGGTCGCGGGGCCCCACACCGTTGCGCCAGTCGTAGTTCGACACGAAGTTCCCGCCCGGGTAGCGCACCATCGGCATGCGCAGTGGAGCGAGCGCGTCGATCACGTCCCGCCGGAACCCGCGCTGATCGCTCAGCGGGCTGCCGGGATCGAACACCCCCTGGTAGACCGCCCGACCCATGTGTTCCAGGAAGCCGGAGAAGATCCGCTCATCGATAGCGGCGACGCGATGTTCCGTGTGGAGGTCGACCTGGGCCTTGTGCGCGGCGTCGTCGATGCTCTGCGCTGTGTTCACAGTTCGCTCCTGATGGGTCGCTCTCGCGGCTACGGCGGCGCGGCGAGCGCGCACCATACCGGCGCCTCGCTCGTCACCGAGTCCAGCTGTTCATGGCCGTCCTCTACTTCCTCATTGTTGTGCCGTACAAGGCGATGATGGCCCATCGGGGTGAGATCGTTTTCGGTGACCCAGCGCCGGTGAAGGCCTGCCCGGCCTGCTTGTCCGAGGATCTCCCCGCTGGAGCGTCCAAATGCGAGTACTGCGGAACCGAACAGCCTTCGATTGCCGTGGCCTGAGCGTCCTTCGACGATCAGTCGCCGCACCCTGGCTCTGGTGACCGGGTCTCCCGTCGATAGGTTCGGCCATGATCGTGCCTCGGGCCTTCGGAGACAACGGATAACTCGCGCCGTGTCGCTCACGAGTGACGTGGGAACTTCCTGTTGCGCACAGCGCTCAGTGCTGTGGGCCTTCTAATCCGTGGGTCGCAGGTTCAAATCCTGCCGGGGGCGCTGACCAGGGAAGACGAGCTGTCGTGATCGAGGCTCGCTTGAGCACAGCGCTCGGACGACGGATTACTCGACAAGCCACGACGCGAGTGGCGCTGTCGTGGTCGTCCCCCGATGGGGACTGTCCGCGCTCCGGTTGCCCGCGGTGATCCCTGCGTCGAGGAGACGAACGCACTGACTTCACATCCGATCCGCCCCGTCTAGTAGGCCCCACGGCGGCGCAGCGCGAACGGACGGCCGTCCGGGTCGCCGACGAGGCGGTAGAAGCTCTCGGCCAGCGGCCGCGCCCACCAGGCGACCGGCGTCGGTCGATGGCGACGGAGCCTGCCCGGTGGTCGGGCATCCAGCTGTCCGTGGTCGTACCAGGCGTCGAGTGCGGCGGCGGAGTCGGACACCATCCGGAAGCCGTTCGTGGGATCGACGGGGACGTCGTCGCGCTCGAGGTGCTCGCGCCAGAGGTCGATCCGGGTGTTTCGGGCGAGCACACGCCCCGTCGCCGAAGGCCCCGGGATCGTGGGGCTCGCGCTCGTCCGGCTGGGTGTCGAGGATGGCGATCGACAGCTCGGAGTCGTGTGTCCACGAAGGCCGATTGAAGTTGTCGGAGCCGGCCATCACCCATACATCGTCGACGATGCACAGCTTGGCGTGGATGTAGATCGGCATTCCGTCCTGTCGTTCGAGGTGGTAAGCGGCGAAGCGGTCGCCGCCTGCCTCAGCGAGCCGAGCGAGGACGCGGCAGCTGACTGATCCGGTTCGCGGCACCAGAGACACGACCGTCCTCATCGGGGTATGCGGGCACGACGACCACAACACGAAGCTGCTGGTGTTTGCGCAGCACACTCGCGACGGCGTCGGCGGCGTCCACGCACCACATGTATTGGTCTTCTATGTAGATCAGGCTCCGCGCTCGCGCGAATGCCTTCATGTATGCCCTGGCGACGCTCCGTTCGCCGCGCGGCGCAAAGGGGTATACCGGACGCTTGGCGGGATAGGTGCGCAGCACCTGAACTGCGTGTGTGCCGACCGGCGGGGGGTCCGGTGCCTGCGGAGGGAGCGACGCCGGGCGCGTGGGCTGACCGGCGGAGCGGGCCAGCCGGCGACTCCGCGGCTCTCGTGCAACGGGCAGCGGATCTTCCCAGCGTTCGCGGAACGTGTGCTCGAGGTCGCCGACCACCGGTCCGCGTACCTCCACTTGTAGGTCATGCCACGCGGGCGTCGGACCGTACCGCCGGTCGATAGCGATCGCCTGCGGATCGCCGTTGTGCAGCGCGTCGTCGTGGCGGCCGTGTGCGAGATCGATCCCCCCGACGAAGGCCACGTCGCTGTCAGCGTCGCCGCGGTGGCGGATGACGAACAGCTTCTGGTGGTGGCTTCCACCCCGTCGCACCCTCTCGTCAACGAACACCTGCCCGCCTGCCTCGTTGAGGTCGTCGGCAAAGACAAGGTCAAGGACGTCTTGCACAAGTAGCCCGCCGGGTCTCGCGGGCTCGGGACAGAGAAAGGCTCACCATGTATATCGGTCTGGGAACTCTCCTCGTGATCCTCGTGATCGTCGCGATCATCCATCTCATCCGTCGGGCGTAGTGGTTTGCAGCTGCGCATGGGCATCGATCTCGTCCAGTGGGGTCAGTTCTTGGGGCGGCCTGTGCCCGAAGGGCTGTCGAATGCCGGAGGGTCCATGAGACGACCAAGACCCCGGTCGACGGCGCCAGCGTGTGTCGCTCTGCTCGGCCCCGGCCTCGAGATACCTACCCGCACTCAACGCTTAGCGGGGTTGTCTCTGGGAGACAACGGATAGCTCGCGCTGCGTCGCTCAGCGGCGACCTGGGTTTCTTGCTGTTGAGCACACCGCTCAGCCCGGTAGGCCTTCTAATCCGAAGGCCGGAGGTTCGAATCCTCCCAGGGGCGCCTACCTGGGATGTCGAACGAAGCGAGCGCGACCTCCTTCGAGCACAGCGCTCGCACAGCGGAGTACTCGACGCTCATGAGAGTCAGAAGTTGCGTCGCAACGCTGGCGCGACACGACCTCGCAGCGACTTTCGCGGAGACCTCCGAGTTGGCTGGCGAATCCCGTCCCGAAGTCTTCGAAGTGCTGCTCGTGCTTCATCGCCAGAGGGCGCCCTCTGACAGGAGGACGGGTGGACGTGCTGCCGCCGTCGCGTGTGACAACACTCTTGCTGCACGCGGACCTTGGGAGGCTCGGCGATGTCCACAGTCCACACCGACGTCCACGGCTCAGTCCCGAAATACGAGCCGCACGACGAGCAACACTCGCCGGTCGTCATCTACCAGTTGAAGAAGCGGGCGGACGACTGGCAGATGCACCTCGCCGATCGCGTCACGACGTTCGCAGGCTCAATGACGTTCGTGTGGGTGCACGTCGCGATCTTTGCGTTCTGGGTCGCTTCCGGTCTCTTCGGGGCCGACCGCTATCCGTTCCAGTTCCTCACGTTCATCGTGTCGCTGGAAGCGATCTTCCTGTCGACGTTCGTGATGATCGGCCAGAACCGGCAGGCGGTATTCCAGCAGGCGAAGGCCGACCACGACTTCCATGCATCCGAGACGGAACTGAAGCTGAACACGGACCTGACCCGTGCGGTCCACACGATGACCCAAGAGATCCAGGCGCTCGTCGAGGAGGTGCGGCAGAAGGTCGGCGAGGGCTCGCCGCCCGCCACAGCCGGACCGACCAATGCGCCTCCGGCGTAGTGTCACGTTGGTTGAGAAGGGGGAGCGCCGATGGACGAGCTGACTGCAGCGCTCACGAAACATCGCAAGCGCTTGGGCGAGATCATGTCGGTGCTCCGCCGCTATGGCTTGGCCGACTGGGCAGACCGAGAGGGTGTCGCCGGCGTCAAGCTTGCGCAACGTCTCGCAGATCCGGCCCTCGCGGCTCTCTCCCCGGGTGAGCGCATGCGCGGGGCCGCGGTCGAACTGGGGACGACGTTCGTCAAGTTCGGCCAGATGCTGAGCCTGCGCCCCGACGTGGTCGGAGCGGAGGTCGCTTCCGAGCTCGAGGAGCTTCACGCGTCGGTTCCACCGGATCCGCCGGAAGTCGCCGGCCGTGTCGTGATCGACGAGCTCGGCGCCCCGCTCGAGAAGTCGTTCGCGACGTTCGAAGCCGAGGCGATGGGCTCGGGGTCGGTCGCGCAAGTGCACGCGGCCACGCTCCACGACGGCACCGAGGTCGTCGTGAAGGTGTTGCACGACGGCGTCGAGCGCACGGTCAACGAGGACCTCGAGATCATGCGAGCGCTCGCCCAGTACGTCGAGCGCCAAGATCCTGAGCTCGCGCGCTACCGCCCGACCATGATCGTGTCGGAGTTCGACAAGATGATGCGCGGCGCCATCGACATGAGACAAGAGCTCTCGAACCTGCAGCGCTTCACGGCCAACTTCGCTGCCGAGCCGGACGTCGTCATCCCCACGCCCTATCCGGAGCACTCGACCAGTCGCGTCCTCACGATGAGCCGGCTCGTCGGCCAGCCGCTGGCGGATCGTGCGCGTCTCGAGGCCGCGGGCTGGGACGTCGATGCCCTCGTCCGTCGGGCCACGGAGATCTACCTGGAGATGATCTTTCGCGACAGCCTGTTCCACGCTGACCCCCACCCCGGCAACTTCCTCCTCCTCGACGGGCACCGCCTCGGGATCCTCGACTTCGGCGACGTCGGCTATGTCAGTGCGCAGCGCCGAGAGCAGCTCGAAGAGCTCGTCATCGCGGCCGGCACGCGGAACGTCGATGAGCTCACGGACACGATCTTGGAGATGACGACGCCACCTGCCGACGTCAACGTCACACAGCTGCGCGCCGACCTCGACATCTGGCTCCGCCGCTACTTCCTCAGCGGCGTCGGACAGCTCGACGTCACCGCGATCCTCACGAGCTGGTCCGAGCTGATGCACGAGTACCAGCTCCTGCTTCCCTCCGACCTCGCGCTGTTGATCCGCGTCATGCTTCACCTCCAAGGGCTCGGCCGGAACGTCGGCACCGAGCTGCGCGCCACCGAGCTGATAGCGCCCTATCTCCGCCGGATGATGCTCGAACGATTCGACCCCGAACGCATCGCACACCGCGCGCTGCGAACTGCCCGCTCATGGGAACACCTCGTGCAAACCCTCCCCGAGCAGGTCCAGGCCACGTTCGAGCGTCTGCGCACAGGTCAGGTCGGTGTCGACTTCCGGGTGCGCGATGTCGACGGCACCATCGATCGCTTGGTCGACGGCCTTGTCGCGTCCGCCTCGCTGCTGGCCGCCGCCCAGCTCATCGGGCGCAAGGCCGGCCCGACGATCGGGGGCATCTCGATCGCGGGTCTCGCTGTCGTCGGCATCGGCGCAAGGACCTGGGCGCGGCTCGCAACCAAGCGACCGGGCCGAAAGACCTTCGTGGAGCGAGCGCGCACAGTCTCCGATCTGCGTCCCCGCTGACGGCCTCACCCGACGCCGCGTCAGCTAGCGCGGCATCGTTCGGAGCATCTCCCTCAGCGCCGGCTTCGAGATCTTGCCGACCGCGTTCTTCGGGAAGCGCGTCGAGCACGAAGACCGCGCGGGGAAGCTTGTAGCGAGCAAGCGCGGCAGCGCAGCGCTGGTGGAGGTCGTCGCGAGTCGTGGCAGTCTCGGCTCTGAGCGCAACGACGGCCACAGGCTCCTCGCCGAGCACTTCGTGCGGGCATCCGACGACGGCTGCTTCGAGGACGTCGGGATGTCCGTACAGGACGTTCTCGATCTCCTTGGGATAGATGTTCTCTCCGCCGCGGATGATCATGTCCTTCACCCGGTCGACGAGCACGAGATAGCCGTCGTCGTCGAAGTAGCCGACATCGCCGGTGCGCAGCCATCCGTCCTCGAGCGCACGATCGGTCTCGGTCGGTTGACCGAGGTATCCCCGCATGACGTTCGGACCGCGCACGAGCACCTCTCCCGTCCCGTGCTGCGTCACTCGGTCGTCGTCGCCGAGGAGGGCCACATCGACACCGGGGAGCGGACGCCCAACCGTGCCGGGCTTGCGCTGACCGTCGATCGGGTTGATCGTGGCTGCGCACGTGCACTCCGATAGCCCGTAGCCCTCGACGATCGGGATGCCGTAGCGCGCCTCGAAGCGGTGGATCAGCTCGGCCGGCATCGGTGCCGCGCCACAGATCGCGAACTCGATCGACGACGTGTCCGGCACGCAGTCGTCCGGGAGTGCGGTCAGGATCGCGTAGATCGCAGGGACCGCTGAGAAGTAGCTGGGACGAAGGGCTTCGACGGTGTCGAAGAACGTCGCCGCCGAGAACCGCGCGGTGATGGAGGTGGAGCCTCCGGCGGCGAGCGGGGACAGCACGCTGACGACGATGCCGTTGACGTGGAACAGCGGGAGGATCAGCAGGCAACGGTCAGCGCTGGACAGAGCCAGGGCGCCGACGATCATCTCGACCATCGAGACGAGGTTCGCGTGGTCGAGCATCACACCCTTCGGGGTGCCCGTGGTGCCGCTCGTGTAGATGAGCAGGGCCAGCGCGGACGAGTCGTGCGCGACCTGCGTCGGCGCATCGCCCTCGGCCTCGACTGGCAGGGAGCTCACGTCGATGGCGATGACGCCGGGCATGTCGATGGTGTCGCCTTCGAACACCAGCACCCGTGCACCGGCGTCCGCGATCTGGAACTCGGCTTCACCGGCGGTGAGGCTCGGGTTGACTGGGGTGAGGGCCGCGCCGAGCCGCCACGCCGCGAACATCGTGACGACCAGCTCGGTCCGGTTCGTCAGGATCGTGGCGATCACGTCGCCAGGTCCGACCCCGTGGGCGGCGAACAGCTCCGCCGCAGCGCGGACCCGCCCGAGGAACTCCGTATTGGTGAGCGCGAGCCGGTCGTCGTCGAGGCACGCTCCGTCCGGATCGAGTGCGGCCCGCCGGTCGGGGAGCGACGCGAATTGGTCGATGCAGGTGATCGTCTCGATGTGCTTCATGTGATCGACGGTACGGATGCGGTGCGCCGGGGGCTTCGGGCGGGGACGACGAGATTCGTGCTCTCAGTTGTGCGAACGCGACAACGTCCTCAGCCGTCGAGGAACCTGGCGATGCGGAGCGCCGAGCGTTCGGCGTGGTCCAGGAGCAAGAGATGACCCGCGTCGGGCACGACCTCGAGCTCTGCGCCGGGGATGCGACGGGCGAGGATGCGCGACGTTGATCGGCGGCACGATCGCATCCGCCTCGCCGGTGAGCACGAGGGTGGGGGTTCGGATCCGGTGCAGCCACGGGAAGCTCGACCAACCCGCGCCGGCCACCAGCTGTCCGAGGTAGCCCCAGAGCGAGGGCGGCCGCGCCCGGCGGGCCGCGATCTGGCGGCGAAGAAGATCTTCGTCTTCGCTTGCCCCGGGCCCGTACAACGTGTTCGCGGTCAGCCGCATGAACGCTGGGCGAGTAGTAGCGCAACGGGGTCGCGAGCAACGAGAGCGCGAGTGGGTTGCCGGGCACGCCACCGATGCCGCACATCGTCGACGCCAGGACGAGGCGTCGGATGCGGCTGCTGGTGACTGAGCGTGAGCTCCTGCGCGACTGCTCCGCCGAACGACACGCCGAGCACGTCGGCGCGGGGATGGCCGAGCGCGTCGAGCAGGTGCGCGGCCTGGCGAGCGAGGCCGTGCATCCGCAGCGGGACCAGCCGCGGCAGGCGAGTCGCCGGTCCCCGAGGCGTCGTAGGCGATCGTCTGGATGCCGCGTGCGTTGAGCGCCTGTTCGAGCGGGTCCCACATCTCGATGTTGCCGCCGAGGCCCATGATGAGCAGCAGCGGGCGGCCCTCGCCGCGGATCGAGACCCGGACGAGGTGTCCGTCGACCCGCACGAAGTGCAGGAGGCGCCCCGGTTGGCTCACGTCAGGTGGACGTATCGGCCTGGTGCCGGCTCGAGCGGCGGGTGTGCTTCGCTGCCGAGCTTCTTCGGCGCGGGCGCCTGCTCGCCCGAGCGGCTGTCGAGCCAGGCCGCCCAGTGATCCCACCACGAGCCGCTGTGCTTCTCGGCTGCCTCGAGCCACTCTTGCGCTTCGGGCGGGGGCGTGCCGTCGCAGGTGAAGTACGAGGCCTTCGGGTTGCCGGGCGGGTTGACGATGGCCTGGATGTGACCGCTCGAGCTGAGCACGAACTGCGACTCGCCGCCGAGCAGCTGCGTCGTGCGGTACGCGCCGTGCCACGGGATGATGTGGTCGGTCGAGCCGGCGACGACGTACGCGTCGACGTCGACCTTGCCGAGGTCGACGGGCGTGCCGAGCACCGTGAGCGTGCCCTCGGCGAGCCCGTTCGACACGAAGAGGTCGAGGAAGTCCGAGTGCAGCCCGGCGGGGAGCCGAGTGGTGTCGGCGTTCCAGTAGAGGATGTCGAAGGCCGGCGGGTTCTCGCCCATCAGGTAGTTGTTGACCCAGTAGTTCCACACGAGATCGTTGGGACGCAGCCAGGCGAAGACCTTGGCGAGGTCCTCACCGTCGAGGTAGCCCGGCGCGCTGCGAGCGGGCCCGGGCCGCTTCGACGGCGGCGCGTGACGCGAGCATGCCGATCTGCGATTCCTGGGCGGTGTCGAGTCCCGCGACCATGAAGGTCGCGGAGTGGACGAGACGTTCGCCGGTCGCGGCGAGATGACCGAGCAGGCACGCCAGGGTGATCCCGCCGGCGCAGATGCCGAGGACGTTGGCGTCCGGGCTACCGGTGATCTCGCACGCGACCTCGATCGCCTCTTTGCATGCCGCGACGTACGTGTCGAGGTTCCAGTCCCGCTGCGCGGCGGTGGGGTTGCGCCAGCTCACCGTGAAGTACGGGACGCCGGCCCCGACCATGTGCTCGATGAGGCTGCGTCCGGGCGCGAGGTCGGAGATGTAGTACTTGTTGATCTGCGGCGGGATGGCCACGAGCGGTCGGGCGTAGACCTCGGTGCCCGCGCGGGGCGTACTGGATCAGCTCGAACACCTCGGTGCGGTGCACGACCTGCCCGGGGGTCACCGCGAGGTTGCCGCCGACGGTGAACGGCCGGCGTGTCGACGGTCGACGGCATCCCGCCGTTGTGGCGGATGTCGTAGGTCAGGTGACGCGCGCCGTCGAGCAGGCTGCGACCGCGCGTCTGCACCGCCTTGGCCAGCGCGCTCGGGTTGCCGAGGAGGGTGTTCGTCGGTGCGGCGGCCTCGGTGAGCAGCGTCACCGCGAAGCGGGCGCGCTCGCGGCTCTTCGGATCGAGGCTCCACCTCGTCGACGATCGTCGAGCAGGGCCTTCGTCTCGACCAGGTAGGCCTGCACGAGCCGGCGGTAGATCGGGTTTGCCTCCCACGCGGCGTGGGCGAAGCGCTTGTCGCCGCGATCCGGTACGACGTCGCTGCGACCGATGAGCACCTCGACCAGATCGCGAGACGGCATCGAGGATGTTGCGCGGTCACGACGCCGGGCTCGACCGCGGCTCGCTGGGCCAGCCGGCCGAGGGCGGCCGCGACTTGCCGGCCGGTTGAGGCCGACCAAGCGGATTGGCGCCGAGCACGATCGGATCGGTCGCATCAAACGTGGGTGCAGTCGTGGCCATCGCAGGTCTCCAGGTCGGGGTTGTCGTACCGCTATTCCATCGCAGCGGCGGCACTCTCTCATCGTGTCGACCGAACGGACTCTTCCCCGCCGGTTTGTGCGCCGGCACCAGCGCGATCTCCGGGTTGTGCACGGCGCACAGGACCCGCACCGCAGCTTGGGTCTCCCTGGACATTCACGCCGGCGCTCGCATCCCGCAGTGTCGACGGTCACAGCCACCGACACAGAGGAGACCTCCAATGGGCTTCACGACCGGGGACCTACCGCCCGTCGATCCCGAGACCTTCGCCGACCGCCCACTCTTCGAACGCATCCGCGTCCTGTCGACCCACTGGCTCGAGTACGGGTTCGGCACGCCGAAGATGGTGCACTCGATCTACGTCGTGAAGCTGCTCGTGCTCTACGTCTGCGGTGGCCTGTTCGTCGTGACCGTGACGTCGGGCCTCGGCCCCTTCTGGCACGTGTCGTCGTACTGGACCGAGCCGATCGTCTACGAGAAGCTCATCCTCTGGACAGTGCTTCTCGAGACGCTCGGGCTCGCCGGTTCGTGGGGACCGCTCGCCGGGCACTTCAAGCCGATGACCGGCGGGAGTCCTCTACTGGACCCGTCCCGACACGATCCGCCTGCCCCCGTGGCCGGGGCGGGTTCCGTTCACCCGAGGCGATCGCCGCACGGTCGCGACGTCGCGCTCTACGTCGCGATCCTCGCGATGCTGGTGGTCGCGCTCGTCGCGCCGAGCGTGTCCCGTCCGTCCCTCGACGCGCACGTCCCGGGCAACGCGGGGTTGGTGAACCCGACGATCCGTCCTCGGGCTCGTCGGTCTGCTCGTCGTCATGGGTCTGCGGGACAAGGTCGTGTTCCTGGCCGCCCGCAGCGAGCAGTACATCCCGGCGTTGATCTTCTTTGCGATCCTCCCCTACGTCGATCTCATCGTCGCCCTCAAGCTGCTGATCGTCGCGGTGTGGGTGGGCGCCGGCGTCTCGAAGCTCGGCCATCACTTCACGCGTGTCGTCGTGCCGATGGTGAGCAACACACCGTGGATGCCCAAGAGCATCAAGCGCCGCAACGTTCGCAGCTTCCCCGACGACCTGCGCCCGTCGCACACCGCGTCGCTGCTTGCCCACGTGGGCGGTTCGACGGTCGAGATCGTGCTGCCGCTCGTCCTGCTGTTCTCGACGAACCTGACCGTCACGCTGCTCGCTGTGGTGGGCATGGTGACCTTCCACCTGTTCATCCTCTCGACCTTCCCGCTCGCCGTACCGCTCGAGTGGAACGTGTTGTTCGCCTTCGCGACCGTGTTCCTGTTCTGGGGTCATCCCGCATGGCAGCGCTTCGGAGTCGCCGACTTCTCGTCTCCGCTGGCTTCTCGGCGTCATCGTGGCCGCCCTGCTCTTCTTCCCGGTTCTCGGCAACCTGCGGCCCGACCTCGTCTCGTTCCTGCCGTCCATGCGCCAATACGCGGGCAACTGGGCGTCGGCCATGTGGGCGTTCGCGCCTGGCGCCGAAGTCGAAGCTCGACAACCTCACGCGAGCCGCCGGCAACACCGTCGATCAGGTCGCGGCGACGTACCCGCGGCCGGTCGCCGAGATGCTTCTCACCATGCCGGTGGCGTGGCGCTCGATGCACAGCCAAGGCCCCGCGCTGCTCTCGATGTTCACGAAGCACCTCGGCGACGACATCGATCGGTACTCGCTCCGCGAAGCCGAGTTCGGTTGCAACACGATCGTCGGGTTCAACTTCGGTGACGGTCACTTCCACGACGAGCAGCTGATCGAAGCGATCCAGCGACGCTGCGCCTTCGAACCTGGCGAGTTCGTGGTCGCGTGGGTCGAGTCGCAGCCGATCCACAAGCACTATCAGGAGTACAAGGTCATCGATGCAGCGCTCGGCATCATCGAACGCGGGACCTATCAGGTCGCGGACGCCGTCGCCGCAGCTGCCGTGGCTCCCTGACGGGCCCATCCCGCTTGCACGTCACCTGGACCGCCTCGACGCTCGCCGGCACCGATCCGGTCCACGAGCCCGAGATGGCCGAGGCCGTGAGATGAGCTCCGCGATCGTCGTCGGGGCGGGCCCGAACGGGCTCGCCGCGGCGGTCCGCCTGGCACAGCACGGCGTCGACGTCACCGTCCTCGAAGCGTCCGACCACATCGGCGGGGGCACCAGCACAAGCGAGCTCACCCTGCCCGGCGTCCTTCACGACCACTGCTCGGCGTTCCACCCGATGGGGGTCGGATCGCCCTATCTCGCTCGGTTGGGCTTGGAGCGGTACGGCCTGCGCTGGCGTTGGCCGGAGATCGACTGCGCCCATCCCCTCGACTCGGGCGAAGCCGGTCTTCTCTGGCGATCGGTCGACGAGACCGCGTCGGGCCTCGGGCCCGACGGCGACCGCTGGCGACAGACCTTCGAGCGATCGGCGAAGGACTTCGACGACGCTCGCCGACGACCTCATGCGTCCCATCGCGCACGTGCCCGAGCATCCGATCCGGCTCGCCGCGCTTCGGGCCGGGAACGCTGCTGCCCGCGTCGTTCACCGCTCGCCGGTGGCACACCGACAAGGCGCGGGCTCTGTTCGGCGGTGTCGCGGCCCATGCCTTCGTCCCGCTCAACCGTCCGCTGTCTTCAGCGATCGGAAGGACCATCATCGCGGCGGGCCACCGTCACGGTTGGCCGGTCGCGGAGGGCGGCTCGCGGTCCATCACCGACGCGCTCGCGATGCAGCTCGAGGAGCTGGGCGGCAAGATCTACACCGGCACGATGATCGGGAGCGCGGCCCAGGTCCCGACCGCGGATGTCGTGTTGCTCGACCTCGCGCCGCGCGCGATCGCCGATATCTACGGTGATCGTCTGCCGACTCGCGTGTCGCGTGCGTATCGGCGGTACCGCCACGGGCCGGGTGCATTCAAGCTCGATCTCGCGATCGAGGGAGAGGTGCCGTGGACGAACCCGGATTGTCGTCGGGCCGGCACCGTGCACCTGGGTGGCTCGTTCGAGGAGATCGCTGGAACCGAACGGCTGATCGCGAGCGGCCGGATGCCAGAGCGTCCGTTCACCCTCGTCGGCCAGCAGTACGTCGCCGATCCGAGCCGGTCATCTGGTGACATCCACCCTCTTTGGGTCTATGCGCACGTGCCGCACGGCTACACGGGCGACGCCACCGAAGCGATCCTCAGGCAGATCGAGCGGTTCGCACCTGGCTTCCGCGACCGCATCGTCGCCACCGCGGTGCGCCCGACGCTGCAGCTCGCCGCCTACAACCCGAACTACGTGGGCGGAGACATCATCACCGGCGCCAACACAGGACTGCAGCTCCTCGCCCGGCCGCGAGTGGCCTTCGATCCGTACAGCACCGGGATCCCGGGCACGTTCATCTGCTCCGCGGCCAGCCCGCCGGGCGCCGGCGCGCACGGCATGTGTGGGTACAACGCCGCCGGATCCGCCCTCCGTCATCTCGACATCGACTCGATCGAGGAGCCGCCACATGACCGTGACTGACACCAACCAGGCCCGGCCGCGGCCGGGGTTGTGGGCGCGGGTGCGGCGCTCGTTCGACGCATCGGTCGGCTCGATCGTGTTCGGCATGGAAGACGGGACGGTGTCGATCTTCGGGCTCGTGTTCGGCGTCGCCGCGAGCGCTCCCGACTCGAACGCTGTGTTGCTCGCCGGTGCGACCGGTGCGGCGGCGGCCGCGGTCTCGATGATGGCGGGTGCCTATCTCGACGCCGAGTCGGCCAATGATCAGGACGCCGCGAAGCTCCAGGACGTTCGTCAGCGCATCGAGCAGCACTCCGACTCGGAGGATGCTGAAGCGCGCACGCGACTCCTCGACGCTGGTTACAGCGATGCGGAAGCAGACGAGCTGCTGCACACGGTGGGACGCCATCCCGAGAGTCGATTGCGACTGACTGCGGCGATCGAACTCGGGATAACTGATGCGACACGGAAGAGCCCCGCTGCGGTGGCAGCGTGGATGTTCGCAGCCGACCTGGTGGCGGCGTCAATCCCGGTGCTTCCGTTCGCCTTCTTCGACCTGGACACCGCCCGCATTGTGTCGGTCGTGATCACTGTCGTGTTGCTCGTGATGCTCGGCATCGGCCGCGCAGCGATCGGGCGCCGCCGAGTCGTGACGACCGTGCTCGAGACGCTTGCGATCGCCGCAGGCGCCGCTGTCGCCGGGTTCGTGATCGGCAGCCTGGTCACTTGAGGTGGGGTGCTGCCGGCTTCACCGCGTGGGCTGGAGCACGGCACGCTTCAGCCACTGGCAGGCCACGAGCGCGAGCTCCACGTCGAGTCGTCGATCACGCAGTGGTCTTCCCCGCACCTCCTCGGCTTGCTTCACGCGGTACTGCGCTGTGTTGCGGTGAAGGAACATCAGCTCGGCAGTGGCGGTATAGCTGCCGCCGGTCTCGAGGAAGACACGCGCCGTCTCCCGCAAGCCGGCGTTCCGGGTCGTGTCGATCGCCAAGCCGCCGAGCGTCTCGTGCACCCACGCGCGTGCCGCGTCGAGATCCGCGCACAACATCGCGATCGGCGCTACTTCGCCGAACGGAGTGATCTGGGCGTGGTCGGCTCCGGCGGCGTGTGCGACGGCTTGCGCGCTCACCGCCTGCCGGTGGGTGCGGGAGAAACCCTCGACGTCGCGGCTCGGTTCACCGATCGCGACCGACACCACGACTTGGTTCTTGGAGACGTCGACGAGCTCGGTTGTGTGGGCGACGTCGATCTTCGTCGGGAGCCAGGCCCAGGCTGAGCACTCGTCGCGAGCGACGAACAGAGACTCCTCGTCGCATCCGACCGCGTGCCCGAGATCCCGCGTGAAGCGGCGTAACCGCGTCAGGGCCTCGACGGATCCGCCATCGATCCAAACGACCGCCCCGACGTGCGATTGGCGCAGGCGATAGCCGAGTGCGTGCTCCGCGTCGGCGATCTCCACCGGTCGGCCCCGCACCAGGTCTCGAACGAGCCCGGTGAGCACCGCGCTGCGGTCCCGCAAGTTGAGCTCTCGGGCCTGTTCGTATTCGGCGTAGACCTGTTCGACGACGCGGTCGAGGCGCGTTGACACCGACTCGACGATTTGGAGTGTCGCCAGGACGTCCGCCGGGTCGCTCGAGGAGCTGCGGAGCAGCTCCTCGATGCAGCGCCGGAGAAACCGGGTCTGGCCGACACGGTACGCACGGATCAGCGCGGTGGGGGGTACGTCGGCCTGCGCGAGCGTTCGGGCGTATTCGAGCGCTGCCAAAGGCGCGGTCGTTTCGCTCGAGTCCTGTTGAGTCGCGAACGCGTGAAGGGCCGTCTCCAGGTTTTCCCGGATGCTGTCGTGCAGGACATCGATCGCATCCGCGCGCAGGTCGGGGATCAGGTCGACGATGACCTCTTGCACGTCGTCGGTCAACGCGTCGATTCGTCCTGCGAGCGCCTCGCCTACGACCGCCACCCGTTGCGCAACGGCGGGACCGTCCTGCGTCACCGCCCGCATCGTACCGACGCCGATCTGGTCGCGACTCACCCCGTGTGACGAGACGACGTGCTGGGTCGCTCACGAGTGGCGCAGGATGGATCGGGTGCGTTCCACGGGACGCTCCCGGAGATCCAATGGGTGAGCCGTTCCGCTTGGTCGTTGTCGTGAAGGTGGCGGGGCGGTTGTGCGAACGTGCGTAGAAGCATGGTGGACGCCTTCACACGACGCCTCCTGAGGCGTTGACGAGACGCAGGCGCGACTTACGATCATCGCGTGGCCTCGGACTCGCTGCCTGTCCGCGTGCGGGTGGTGGCGACGGTGGCGTTGATCGGCTACCTGACATTGGCGGTCGAGCTGCTGGTCACGGTCGTCGACAATCCGGGGCTTGGGCTGGTCGCGTTGGTGGCGGTGGGCGTCGGCGTCCCCTTGAGCTGGATCGGCGCGACCCGCCCACGGTGGCGGGGCCGGATTGCCGCGCTCGCCGCCGTCGGGGTGACGGGCGGCGTCGCGGCGTTGGTGGCGTCCGGACGTAGCGCGAGCGAGTTGGTGTTCGTCGTGGCGGCGATCGCGATCACGAGTGCGGCGGGCATGTGGGCAGTGGCGTGGGAGATCCGATCGGCCGTCGCCCACCGATGGAGCCCGGCGACGAGCGCGCGGCACGGTGTCCTGCTGATGAACACGAAGTCGGGGGGCGGCAAGGTCGAGAGGTTCGACCTCCCGGGTGAGTGCGCACGTCGGGGCATCGAGCCGGTCGTGCTCGCACCCGGGGATGATCTGCGGGCGCTTGCCGAGGATGCCGTTGCCCGCGGCGCGGATGTGATCGGGATGGCCGGCGGAGACGGGTCGCAAGCCATCGTCGCCACGGTCGCCTCTGCGCACGACCTCCCGTTCGTGTGCGTGCCCGCAGGCACGCGCAATCACTTCGCGCTCGATCTCGGCATCGACCGCGACGACGTCGTCGGATCACTGGACGCCTACGGCGATGCGCGCCAGGCCCGCATCGACCTTGCCGAGGTCAACGGGCGGGTGTTCGTCAACAACGTGTCACTCGGTGTCTACGCGCAGATCGTGGCGTCGGATGAGTATCGCGACGCCAAGCTGCGAACGGCAGCCAGGATGCTGCCGACCTTGCTCGGACCCGACGCCCTGCCGTCGGGGCTGCACGCGCGCATGCAGGGCGGCGCAGTCGTCGAGAACCCGCAAGTCGTGATCGTCTCGAACGACCCCTACCGCCTGGAGAGCCTGGCCGGGTTCGGGACGCGTGCCCGCCTCGATCGCGGTGTGCTCGGCGCGGCCGTGCTGCTGCTCATGAGTCCGAACGATGTGACGCTCTTCGTCGCTGCCGAAGCGGCGGGTCAGCTCGACCAGTTCCCCGGCTGGCAGACCACGCACGTACGGGAGTTCGAGGTGACCGCTGACGGCATGGTGGCGGCGGGCGTTGACGGCGAAGCAGTCGAGTTGACTCCGCCGCTGCGCTTCGTGTCGCGTCCGCGCGCCGTGACGGTGCGCATCCCCGCCCATCACCTCGGCCTCTCACCCGCAGCGCTACGGCCAGGCTGGGGACGGTCGACGTTCCTCGGGTTGGCCCGGATCGTCAGCGGACAGCCGAGCGGGCTGGTCACGGCCGAAGGCCGGACATCGGCGGGGATGATGGGGACGTTTGGCACTACCTGTCCGGATGCCCGTCCGCGACCCTGAAATGTGGCGCGGCATCTCACCGACCGCCCCGGGGAACGGCCACCCGAAGAACCGAAAGGATCCAGCTATGACTCTCTCTGACGACCTCACCAAGCTCGCAGCCCGCGTCGCTCGAGAAGAGCACGGACCAACTGCGCAAGACCGCCCAGTCGAACAAGGGGAAGGTAGCGGCGTGGTGGAGTGGCGTACTGAAGAGCTGGGATGAGCAGATCGCCTCGGTTCGTCGCGACATCGAGTCGAAGAAGGCCGAGCATGACCTCAAGGCCGCGCAACGCAAGGCTGACTCCGCCGAGGAAGACGCTCAGTTCGCGATTCAGTACGCCTACTGGGCGGTCGAGGAAGCCGAGTACGCAGTGCTCGACGCCCAGCTCGCGCGAATGGATGCCGACAGTTCGTCGGAGTCCCGCTCTTGACGGTGGCGTGTGATGTCGGCGCGGTCGCCGAAGGCACGTTCGCCATTGCTGGGCGGTCAGCCGTGATGGTGTGATAAGGGAGGCCACGGAGGGGCTCGTGATGGGCGTGGTCGACCGCGGACAAGGGACGCACCTGCGGAACCTCTTTGTGGGCCGCGCAGCCGAGCGGGCCGCGATCGACGCACTCTTCGGCGACGCAGAACGCGGTGTGGCCGGCGCGTTGTTGCTCGTCGGCCGACCCGGCATCGGGAAGTCCGCGCTGCTCCGGTACGCGATTGACGAGGCACACGACTTCCGTGTCGCCCGCCTCGTCGGCGAGGGCGGCGCCGGTCAATGCGCCGACGAACATCGCGGCGACGGCAACGAGGCGACGGCCGGCGACCGAACCCGATCCCCCTGCGATCGAGCTGTCGGCTGCTACGCCAGTGATCGTCAGCGTGAGCACGGTGGTTGTCAGATCGGGGACCGCGAGCTTGCGCGCCGTCGCGTTCTGGATCCCCATTCAGACTCCGAGAAGGACGATCAATGTGTATCGGTATGCGCCGGTGATCGGGTCGCCGCTGGCCGCAGTGACGATGACTGACGCTCCGAGCAGAAGTCCCTGGAAAGAGGTCGCGGTTGCGAGCAGATGTCCGCGATGGTGTCCGAGACCGGATGCGACCTTGCCGCCGATGAGCGCGCCGACCACGAATTCGCCCAACGCGACGAGTGATGCCGTAATCGAGAAGCCGGGAGCTCCGGCGACAGCGAATCCCAAGAACACGACATTGCCGGTCATGTTCGCGACGAAGACGTGACCGAGCAGCAGGTGGCTGAACGCGTCGACCAGGCCCGTGACCGACGTCAGGCCGAGGAGCAGCGGCGGGATAGGACCTTGCCGGCTCCCGGTCCGAGGTGCGTTCGGAGCACTGGACGACGGCGTCGTCGTTCATGGGACGGCGGGCCCCCGACACTGTCGCCTGGGGGCGCCGCCGTCTGTGCCTGCCTCCAGAGGCTGACGTCGAGGTCGCCGACCAACTCGACGTTGTTCGGTCGATGGCACCGTCCTCGATGGTGACGGCGTGGTGGGACGGGTCGGTGTGAGCATCCACGGTCGGATGGTCAGGTTCCGACGGCGTTCCCCGACTAGTGAGCACTCGAGGACAAACGGCCCTGTTCGATCACTCGCGAGATCCGTAGTCTCGGTGGCCAAAGGAAGGACGACGGGATGGCCCAAGGACGACTCACGGGGGTGTCGTGGCGGGAGTTGTCATCAGAACCGACACCGACGGTGTCGCCAGCCGGCTCCACCACCGCGGCGAAGACGATGACCTCCCATGCCGCGCTCGGCTCGGCCCCCTCGCTTCGCATCGGCGACACGCCGCTACCGGTTCTCGGGAGCGCGCGGGTGTACGTGTGCGGCATCACCCCGTACGAGACGACCCACGTCGGGCACGCGGCCACGTTCGTGTGGGCCGACGTCGCCGCCCGGGTTCTCCGACTGGCGGGGGCGACCGTCGAGGTGTGCCGCAACGTGACCGACGTCGACGACCACATCCTCATCCAGGCGAAGCGCGACGGCGTGCCGTGGCGATCGCTGGCTATCCAGGAGACCTACCGGTTCGAGCGCGACATGGCGCAGCTCGGAGTCGTCCGACCGACCTATGAGCCCCGCAGTCGTGACTATGTGGACGAGGTCATCGCGCTCTCGGCCCATCTCCTCTCGAACGGCGCGGCGTACGAGCGCAACGGCTCGGTGTACTTCCGTGGCGCCGATGTCGCGTCCAGAGCTGGACTGGACCGAGCCAGCGCGATGGAGCTTGCGCGCCAGCGCGGCGGTCACCCCGACGATCCGGACAAGGATGATCCACTCGACGCAGCGCTGTGGCAGCGATCCGCCGGCAGTGAACCGGCGTGGCCGAGCCCTTGGGGTCCCGGGCGGCCGGGTTGGCACGCCGAGTGCACGGCGATGTCGTTGGCGACGTTTGGCCCGACGGTCGACCTTCACGTCGGTGGGGAAGATCTCGCCTTCCCGCATCACGCCTACGAAGCGGCCCAGGCCGAGGCCTTCACCGGAGTGAGACCCTTCGCACGGGCATGGATGCACGTCGGCAGCGTGCTCGTCGACGGCGAGAAGATGGCCAAGTCCACCGGCAACCTCGTGTACGTGCACGACGTGCTCGACCGATACCCGCCGGGCGCGTTGCGGTTGCTGATCCTGTCGCGACCATGGAGCGAAGCTTGGGAGTTCGACGAGGCTGGGCTCGAGCAAGCAGCTAGCGACCTGGAGAGCCTGTGGCGCTACGGCGCGGAGCCAGGTGACCGTGACGACGCGGAGCACGAGGTCGCGATTGCTCTCCTCGACGACCTCGATGTCCCCAGAGCACTTGCCATGGCCAAGCAATCGGGGGGGCAAGTGCTCCGCGATCTCGTCGCGCTCCTCGGGCTCTCCTGAGGCGCCCGCGTGTGTGAGCCTTGCCTGCCGTCGCCTTCGTCCGCTGAACCCGTATTGATGTTGCGGGCTGGCGGCCTCGAGGGGTTGGAGCGCTGAGCCAGGACCGTCAGGATGCCAGGCACTCGTCGATGAAGGCATCGAACGTCGACCGGCTCGGCGTGATGCGCAAGTGTCCGTTGGTCCTGTCGATGTCGAGTGCTGGGCAGAAGAAGCTCATCTCGTCGACGAAGAAGTGCGGCGAGCCGATCACTCCGCGTGCTTGGCCCTCATGCCAGTCGGCGTGCACCGACTCCAACGCGTTCAGGCCGGGGGGGAGGCCGACGGAAGCGGCTATGCGGTCGAGCTCATCCTGCTTCGCGATGTCGCGACCTTCCTCGAAGAACGCGTCGCGCAGGGCGAGGCTCACGCGTTCGCCGAGTCGGATGTCTCGCTCGTAGGCGGCCGCAGCCAGGCCAAGCGCGGGAAGCGACGATGACGGAAACGCACCGGCGTCGAAGGCTGCGAACAGATCGGGCGCGACTTGGCTGCGGAGCGCGTCGACCTCTTCGGCTATCAGGCCGGCGTCGAGATCTGCACCGTTCACGAGCTCGAGCGGCCAGGCGCGGACTCGCAGGCGCACATCTACTCCTCGCAGCGTGCGTCGCTCGACGAGCCGCCTCAGCCCGACGTGCGTGAACGGGCACCGCACGTCTGCGAACACCTCGACGGTCTTCACGTGAAGATGATCTGCCCGCCGGCAGCCTTCTCGTAGAACTCGCCGACGGTGATGATGTCCTGGACCTGAGGGATGAAGTCGTTCTTCTCGAGGCCGAAGAGATCGACCGACGCTTTGCATGCATACAGGCCGGCGCCGGTGTCGGCGATCATCTCGATGAACTCGGGGACGAGGGGATGTCGAGCCCTTCCATCTTCTTGTTCATGTAGTGCGTCATGAGTTCGCTTCGATGCCCTCGGCACGCGCCCCGTTCGCCATGATCAGCGCGGGGTAGACGCCGTCGAGCGAGCCCTTCGAGACGATGATCGAAACCTTCTCGATCGGTGTGAGCGTATCCATGTGCTCCTCCTCTGAGATGGAGCGATCAGATGCAGCCGCGGGGCTTCGGGATGCCCGCAATCTTGGCGGCGACCTTCGCGGGACCTCTCGGGAACAGCTGGTAAAGCTCCTTGACCGAGACCCCCGGGCTTGGGCTAGAGGCACAACGCGCCGCCATTGAGGAGGAAGCGGTGCGACGGGGGGCAGAGCGTCCACACCTCGAGCACGGGTGACGCCTCAGGCTGGGGGCGTCGTGTCACGGCATGACCGCACGTTGGGGGCACCCGCGTCGACTGAAGAAACACCGCGGGCGGGATATCGCCGACACGTCCGACCAGGGCCCGTGCGACCCGCGCCCTTTGGCTCCCGGAAGATTGCGAACAGGTCGATGCTCGGTTCGAATCCCGCCCTTCCGCGCCGCTAGCCGCGCCGGGCGGACCCGGGTGTGGCCGTTACGACGGGGCGTTCGCGCCGCGTGGCTGCCGCTCAGGAACCTGCGGCTGGGAAGATGTTGATCGCTCGGGCAATGACGAGGAGCGCCACGACGAGGGAGACGCTCGATTCGGCCATGACGAGGAGCTTGGCCCACGGCTTCACGGCCGACACATCGGTCGGGCTGAACGCCGTCGCGGTGTTGAACGACATCGCGAGGTAGTCGACGAATTTCGGGTACCAGAGGCCGTCGGCGTGCTCGGGGAGATCGGACTCGGGAAAGACGAATGCCCGAGTGGCCGCAGTGTTGCCGCTCGCTCGGGCGGCGGCACCGCCGCAGTCGAGATGCCAATACCAAAGCGCGAACGCGATGACGTTGACGAGCCAGACGCTCGCCCCGATCTGCAGGAGGTCCTGCGCGTCGGTGAACTTGGCGTTGGTGAGGATGCCGCGCACGAGTCGGGCCGCGGCCCAGACGTTGCCGACGGTGATCACGGCGATCATCAGGTTCGTCGTGATGTGCAGCCAACGACTGTCGCGGTCGATGCGTCCCGGGTCGCCGATCACGAGGACGACGAGGAACGCGAGCAGGACGAGCTGGAAGATCCAGCCGGGAAGCGGTCGGAAGTCGTCAGGTAGGAGGAACGCGAGCGCGGCAACAGTGAGCACTGCCACCGCCATGGGCCATCGCCGCTCTCCCTGACGACCCTCAGGCTTCATCGGCCAAGAGAAGGTCGATCTCGTCCATCGCGGCTTGTTGCTGAGCCATGAGCTCCCTCAGTCGGCTCATCCTCGAGCGAGCGTCCAGAGCGGGCGATGGGGCCTCTTCGACCGGCTCCTTGCCGGACGAGAGGAACAGATTCGCGAGGTAACCGGTGAACGTGCCGAAGATGCCGACGCCGATGATGATGATCAACGCGCCGAAGAGTCGACCGCTGTTCGTGACGGGATACTGGTCGCCGTACCCGACCGTCGAGATCGTCACGATGACGTACCAGATCGCATCGGAGCCAGTGGTGATGTTCGCTCCCGCGGCGTACTGCTCGATGTTGAGGATCTCGAGGCTCCCGAACTCGAGCAGGAGGATGCCCATCAGCAGCAAGGTGAGGAGCGCGCTGCCGGCGCGGTCTTCGACCAGGCTGCGGGTGATGTTCTTCACCCCGTATTCGCGAAGGAGCCGGAACACGCGGACCAGGCGGAAGACGCGCAGGATCTTCACCTGTTCGAACGGCAGGCTGGCGAGGAGGTCGGCCCAGCCGAACTGGCGGAAGAAGTAGCGGGACTTCGACTCGGCGGTGAGCATTCGGTACGTGAAGTCGGCCAGGAAGATCACGCTGAGCAGGATGTTCATGACGCGCAGCACGCTGTCCAAGTTCGGGTCTTCGACCGCGTACACCAGCACGATGTTGACGATCGACAGGACCGAAAGGATGCCGACGAAGATCTCGTACCCGGCGTGCTTGAGCTCGTTGCCGTGCGCGTCGGCGATGGCCATACCCGTGCCTCCGTTTCATTCCGCGATGTCCGTACCGCCTCGGACACACCGGGCACACCGGGCACACCGCCGACGGCGATCCCCTACCTGGTGCTCACTCAGGCACCCCATGTGTATCGCGTCCGGTGACGGCGCCCTGAGGCGGGCCGGGCTGCGACCCGCCGGGCGCGACCTCACCGCGAGGGAGGCGCCACTTGTTCCATGGCCACATGCCGTCGATCTCGACCTCGAGTGAGAAGCTCAGGACTACCCGGATCACCACGATGATCCCGAGCACCGTGACGCTCGTGACGGACTGGTCGACCACGATCGTGCGAATGATGTCGGCGATGATCAGCACTTCGAGTCCGAGCAGGATCACTCGCCCGAGGTTCCGTCTCAGCTCACCGTAGGCGTCGCGCTCTCGACGCGCGAGCGTGTCGTACCCGAAACGGATGAAGGCACCGAGTCCGCCGATGACCAGGATTGCTGCCCCAACACCCTCGACGACATCGACGACGTGGGAGAAGAACTCCCGGTACGTCATCTCCCGCCGCTCCTAGGGTTGATCGGTCGTCGCGGTCCGCTCAGATCCGACGGCGCCCAGGTGTGACCGCCGCCGCGACGACCGCTGTCTTTGCGACCGGAGAGGGCCCTGGGGTGACGGCCGCCGCGACGACCGCTGTCTTTGCGACTGGTGAGGGGCCGGGCTTGACCGCCGCGGCAACCACCGCGGTCTTGGCTACCGGCGCTCCGATGACGCCGACTCTTCCGACACGAGCGGGTCTCACTGGCATCTCAGCCTCCTACCGTCACGGCAACTTGATCGGCCTCGATCGAGGCGATGATCGCTTGGATGGGAATTCGTCCGTTGGCGATCAGCTGGCCGCCCGAACGCCGAGCTGCGGCCGCGAACGGCGCGGCCCACAGGTTCTCCCAGATCAGCACTCCGGCGGTCGTGCCGGGATCCATCGCCGCGGCGAGATGCGCGACGTCGTCAGCGGCCAGCAGCTCGGCCAGCTGAGCCTCGAGCGCGACCAGTTCGCCGAGCTCGCCGACATCGGAGAGCTCCATCGCATCGATGTTGCCGGCGTCGTCCTTGGTGAGGATCAGCGCGTCGATCACACGGATGGTCCCCGCATCGACCAGCGCCAGCAGCTCAGCCGCCATCTCACCGGTGAAGTTGCTTGCTCCTGCGGGGAACTCGACGACGACATAGTCGACAGGTCCGAGCTCATCGAGAGATACCTCGGTCATGATTCGCTCCGTTCGTTGAAAGATGCCCGATCGCCATCAGGCGGCGATCGCCTTCGCCTTTGCCTGCTCGAACTCGGCGTCGGAGATCGCGCCCTGAGCCTTGAGGTCAGCCAGTCGAGCCAGCTCATCGGCCGTGCTCGGTGCCGCGCCGACCACGCTCTGGACGTATGCACGCTGCGCCGCGTCCTGAGCCTGAGCTGCTTCCACGGCGTGCTCGCTCATCTTGTGCCCTCGCGCGATCAGATAGACGAAGATGCCGAGGAACGGCAGGACGATCACGAAGATCACCCACAGGGCCTTGGCGAGCCCGCCGAGATCGTGGCTGCGGAAGATGTCGCCGAAGACGACGATCAACAGCCAGAACCAGATCATGAACAGGAAGAAGTACATCATGGACAGGAAGACCTGTCCCGTTCCGAAGTCTGCGAGCAACATTGCCGTTCCTCTCGATCGGTTTTGAACCCAGTAGACCGTGGGCCGGGCACAGGGCACAGGGCCAAAGGTCCTCGGTTCGCCAGGTCAGAGCCCGCGTTGGGCGGTGATGCGTCCGTCCTTCTCGGCTTGGACGAGGGCGTCGTAGTCGCGTTCGTTCTGGTCGGCGTAGGCCTCAGCGAACTCGGCGATTGCCTGGTCGAAGGAGTCGGTCCCACCGAGGTAGGAGGCGATCGCGACGCGGTCGCCGGAGCGGGCGTGGGCGCGGGCCAGGGTCGAGCCGCAGACCTGGCCGTAGTACGCCATCGTCGCGGGCACCATCCCCTCGACCACAGCGGAGCCTTTCCAGTCCCTGAGCTGGCGGAGGTAGAAGTCGCGGGTAGCTCCATCGATACCTTCGAGCGTGATCCAGCCCAGGAAGATGTCGCTCGAGGCGGCCATGAGGTGCTGACCGTGGACGACGCGCTCCCCATTCGAGACGTGTCGGCTCGGTCCAACGAACTCCCCGAGCACGGAAGGCTGGGCCTCCTTGGCCTGGAGGAACAGCGGGTCGGCGTCGTCGCGGCCGAACATCAGCACGATCCACGCGCTGGTGCCGACGCTGCCCACCCCGACCACTTTGCGCGCCGCGTGGGCTAGTTGGAACTCCTCCAGCAAATGACGACGATCAGATTGCAGGGTGCCGCGGTAGCGGCGTAGGAGGGCCCGAAGCCAGTCCATGAGCTGGTCTTGTTCCATCCCGCCGGCGAGCTCTTCGATGGGCTGGATGAGGGGCGGGTCGCTGATGATGCGCCGCTGGCCGTCGACGATGTGGGTGAGCTTGTCGAGGGCTTGCATGCTGTCTCGCGTGCGGGCCTTGGCCACGGTCGCCTCGCCGCGCTTGGCGACTCGCCGGTCGAGCTGGGCCTTCATCTGCTCGAGCAATGTCGTGGCGTCGACACGCGCGTACCAGACGTCGAGATTGGTCGTCCCCGCGAACTCGCGCATCGCCGATCGGTAGCCGGCCACGACGCTGAGCACGACCTTCTTGCGTTCCTTGGTCTGGTATCCGTTGTCGCGGCCAGCAATCGCGAAGCTCGCTGCGAGCCGCTTCACGTCCCATTCCCACGGGCCGGGGTGCGTCTCGTCGAAGTCGTTGACGTCGAACACCAGCCTGCGGTCAGGTGACCCGAACACACCGAAGTTCATGAGATGCGCGTCACCGCACAGCTGCGTCGTGAGCCCCGACCGGGGCGTGGCCGCCAGATCGGCGGCCATGACGAGCGCTCCGCCCCGATAGAAGGTGAACGGCGACACCAACATCCGCCCGTAGCGAATCGGCACGAGCTCCGCGACTCGCGTTGCCGCCTGCCCTTCCAACAGCGCGACTGGGTCGGGCCGGGCCACGCTCGGGGCGAACTCCGCGTGGCTCGAACGCGGCACCTCCGCACGCGCCGCTTTGCCTCGAGCCACCCTCTCGGCCACGGTCAGATGCGGGACCACCTTCCCGTGCTCGTACCGCATGCCCGCCGGGATCGGCTCCGACTCGTCCGGCCAAGCCTCCGCTTCAACGCTGCCCATGTGCGGGGCCTCCTCGCGATTGAGTCCCTCCGGTGGTCGACACCGGCTTCAGGATGACACCCGGGCCATGACGCGTCGTCACCCGCTTCAGGGTGATCACGTCGAGCGACGCGGAGACGCCCGGTCGGTTGTCGGCCGCAGATTCTCAGAAGAGGCCGAGGCGCCTTGCTTCGGCGACGGCTCGCATACGAGATGAGACGCCGAGCTTTTGGTAGCTCCGCTGGACGTGTGTCTTCAGCGTGTTGTTCGAGACGAAGAGCTCCGCGGCGATCTCTTTGTAGGTGAGACGTGAGGCGAGATATCGAACGACGGTCAGCTCGCGGCCGCTGAGGGGTCCCGACGTAATGCCGCTCTGGTTTGGGATGGTCGGGTCACGTTCGAGGCGATCGAGCACGGCCTGCTCGTACTGCTCGACGCGTCGTGACCGCAAGAGCAGAGCGACGCGCGTGCGGAGCTCGACCAGGTCGTCGGCCAGGGCAAGGACGAAGCCCTCGGTCTTCGCCAGAGAGAGCGCCTCCGCGAGCAACAGGTCTGTGGCATCGGATCTCCGGCCGTGCGCGACCCGGGTGGAGAGCAGTGCCGCGTCGATCCGCTCGCGCATCGTTGTCGGAGCGCAGAAGGCCAGGGCGTCGTCGGCGCGATCGAACTCGCCGCGGGCGAGCTCGATCCGAGCGTGAAGCAGGGATGCTCGGCTTCCCGGCGGGAGGCGCTCCGCGCATCGGGACGCGCGGTCGAGGTCTCCGATCTCGACCGCGATGCGGCCCTCCAACGCATCACAGAGCCCGAGGAGCGGACTCGTGGAGTCGGGCCGCAGGAAGGCACGCGCTCGCTCGACGCCAGAGAGTGCCCCACCTCTTCGACCATCGGCGAGCCACACTCGCGAGAGCGAGAGCTGGCTGACGAGCGCGAAGGCGGGACGCACGTCTTCGCTCATCGAGAGTGACTGTTCGAGCAGCCATTCTGCCGCGATGAGATCGCCCCGCTCGAACGCGACTCGCCCCTTCGTCCGAACCGCGTCAACCATCGTCGGATGCGCGGCCATTCCGAGGGATTCGGCATCGTTGAGCGCCTGTTCCGCGAGGTGCTCTGCCTCGGTCAGCAGACCTTCGACGCACGCAACCCAGGCCAGCGCGCCGGTCAGTGCGACCTGCTGCAGGCTTGGTGTGGCGAGTGGACGCATGGTTTGCTTGCAGATCTTGCGTGCGCCCTGAAGATCGCCGAGCCACAGCCGGGTGCCGCGAGAAGGGCGGGGCCGTACTCAGCGACCTCGTCGTCGGGGACCTCCTTCGGTCCGAGATGATCGACAAGCGCTTGTTCGACCTCGGCGGCGTCTCCGTACTGCACGGCGACGAGAGCTCGCGCGAGCACGAGTCGGGCCTGGTCGGCGGGGTCCAACTCGCCGCCGCGGTCGCTCGCCCGGATGATCCACGGCGCAGCCTGGCCGGCAGGAGCACTCGCGGCCAACGCGAGCGCGAGGTCGACGAGGCGACCGGGTTCACCTCCGGCGGCGGCTGTTCCTACCTCGTTGGCAAGGCGATGCAGGACGCGACCGTCGCCGTGGACGAAGGCCTCGACGAGGCCGCTTCGCAGCAAAGCGAATGCTTCCCCTTCTTCACCCGCGAGCAAGAGGTGAGCGAACGCATTCTCGATGTCATCCGAATCGACGAAGAAGGCGGCGGCGCGTCGATGGAGAGTCTGCTCTCGCTCCGGGTGGTCCGCGTGGAGGCGGTGCCGAAGCAAGTCTCCGAACAGATGGTGGTATCGGTAAGTGTCTCGGGCGAACTCGATGAGGAAGAGGTGCCGGTCGTTGACGCGGCGAAGCAGAGCGTCGGCGTCGCGGCTTCCGGTCACGGCTGCGCAGCTCTCCGAGTCGAGCACGTCGAGGATCGAGGTCGCGAGCAAGAACTCGAGGATCTCAGCGGGCTGGCGTTCGAGTACCTCTGTTCCGAGGAAGTCTGTGATCGAGCGTGGCGTTTTCGCGAACTCGGTGAGGAAGCGATCGGGGACCGGTTCGTCGCGAAGAGACAGCGCAGCCATCTGGACGCCAGCGGCCCACCCCTCAGTGCGGTCCATGAGTAGCTCGACCTCGGTTTGGCTCAGCTCGATTCCGAACTCGAGCATGACCGCGGCCACTTCGACTCGGGTGAGACGGAGTTCGGCGTCGCGCAGCTCGAGCAGCTGCCCATGCGCACGAAGTCGGTGAAGGGCGAGCTGGGGCTCAATTCGGCTGCCCACGAGCACACGGCAGCCGGGCGGTAGGCGCTCGATGAGCGTCGTCAAGCTCGGTGCCGCAGCCGACGCGAAGTGGAAGTCGTCGATCACGATCACGACAGGTTCACCGAGCGCCGCGAGGTCGTTCACGATCGCAATCGCGACGTCGCCGAGATCGGGGTCCGCCTCGCCGACCAAGTCGGCTGCGTCGAGCCAGCGGTCAGGCCACCTTCGAGCGAGCGCGGTGGCCAGCGCTGACCAAAAGGTCGCAGGATCGGCATCGCGCTCGTCGCATGAGAGCCAGATCGACAAGAGATCGGGGCGATCGTGCAGCCACGATCCGAGCGCCACGCTCTTGCCCGCGCCGGGCGCTCCCACGATGACCGTCAGCGGAACTTGGACATCTGCGTCGAGGGTCGCATGCAGGCGAGGGCGCGGAACATGCCAGCTCGGGAGCGCTGGCGCCGAGAACTTCGTCGCGGCCAGGAGTCGCGGGGTCAGGATCCTGTTCCTTTGTTCGCAGGTCACCCCCTATTGGGTGACAGCCGTTCACCCCATCGGACCGCATGCTGCGACCCGGCGATTCTCGGAACTCGCCGGAGGAGCGTAGCCCAGCCACAAACTTCGGACCTCGAGGGGAAGCGTTCACCAACCCAGACTCAGTGTCCGTCAGGAGCGCTCCGAGATGGTCGGGGCCGAGGAGTTCCGCCCATTACACCGCTGGCTCGACGGGTCAGCCGCTCAGCCGAGGAGTACGTGATGCTCGCCTATGACTATCCGCTACTTGGGGTCTTTTGGTCGCTGTTCATGTTCGCGCTGTTCGTCTTGTGGGTCTTCATCGTGATCTGGTGCTTCGTCGACAACTTCCGGCGCCGCGACCACCACGGGCTCGCCAAGGCGCTGTGGTTCCTCTTCATCGTGTTCGTGCCCATTGTCGGGGTGGTGGCCTACATCATCACCCGACCGATCGACCCCTATGTGATCGTGACCGACGTCTAGGACGGGGCGATCTGAACCATGGACCAGCATCAGATGAACAGCTGGAGACCGAAGAGTTGATGTTCGTGCAGACCGTACGGGCATCATCAGCGACGGGGCGACACTCGCATTGCGGGACGTCACGCCCTCAGCGCTCTGCTCGGTTGGGTGCTTTGTTCCTCAACCATATTCCCCGCTAACTCACAGGGTTCCTCAACCATATTCCCCGCTAACTCACAGGAGAGACACATGGCGAAGCCAGACAGTGTGTTCATCTATGTCGGTACCTATCCCGACGAGATGTCGGCACGTGACGATTACGAGATCGTGAAAGACCTCCGTGCAGTCGGTGCGGTAGGGACATACGACGCTTCGGTTGTCACCAAGGACGAGAACGGGAAGGTTCACGTCAACAAGGACGAGACTTCCACCCGTCACGGGGCGTGGGGCGGCGCCGCGGTCGGCGCCTTCGTCGGCATTCTGTTCCCACCCGCGCTCATTGGGAGCGCGGTCGTCGGCGCGGGTGTCGGCGGTGTCGGCGGGCACCTGTGGAAGGGCATGTCTCGTGACGATGTGAAGGAATTCGGCGAGCTCATCGACTCTGGCGAGGCTGCTCTCGTGATCGTCGGCGAGTCCACGATGGAAGCCGCGCTCGACAAGGCTGAGCTGAAGGCCGAGAAGCACGTCGCCAAAGAACTTGACGTGAGCTCCAAGGACATCGATCAGGCGGTGCAGGAAGCCGCCAAGGAAGTCAGCTGAACGCTCTCGGTCGTCCCAGAAGCTCACTCAACTCGATTCGAACATTGGAATCACGCCGCGCGCGTGAAAACGAAAGGATACACCAATGCCTGAAGACACTCCTGTCCTCGACACTCTGGCCCTCATGACCGCGGCATCCGTCGACGCCTGCGATCTGGAAGACCGAGAGTTGATGCTCGCCCGCATCGCCGCGCTCGCGGCTGTGGGCGCGCCACCTGTCTCGTACCTCCTCAACGCCGGCACCGCGGTCGATGCTGGCGTCACCCTTGAAGACGTCCGGGGTGTGCTCATCGCCGTCGCACCGATCGTGGGGACGGCTCGAGTGATGAGCGCGGCGACCAACCTCACGCGCGCCCTCGGCTTTGCGATCGAGGCGATGGCGGTCGAGGCGGAACTCGAGACCGAAGACGACTGAACAGCTGCTCGTGTTCAGCGGGTGAAGTCTTCCCACCACGCCGGATCCGGGCGGAACGGGGCGGCCGGCCGGCCGGTGGCATTGGTCTCGACCCGGTAGCCGACGCCAGACGCCGAATCGGAGCGTCGCTGCTCGTCCGTCCAGCCCTCCGTCGCCGTCGTGACAAAGAGCCGGTGCAGCCCGGGGCCGCCGAATGCACAGCACGTGCACTGCCGGGCCGGGATGGGGTACACCTCGCGCAACGAGCCGTCGGGCGCGTAGCGGTTGACACGCCCACCGCCGTAGATCGCCACCCACAGGTCACCGGCGGCGTCCACGGTCATCCCGTCGGGTGCCCCGATGTCCTCGGGCACGGTGAGTAGGACCCGCCCAGCGGAGATGGTGCCGCGGTCGCCGTCGAAGGCGAAGGCGTGGACGACGCGCGGGCCGCTGTCCACCAGATACATGGTGCGGCCGTCGGGACTCCAACCCAGTCCGTTGGAGATCGTCAGGTCCTCGAGCATCACCTCGGTCCGCCCCCTCCCATCCAACCGGTAGAGCGTCCCCCCGCCGGCGTGATGGTCGTCGGCCAACGTCCCGCCCCAGAACCGGCCCTGAGGATCGCAGGCGCCGTCGTTCATGCGAGTCCCGGCCGGTGCGACTTGGGCGATGGTGCGGTGGGTGCCGTCGAGCGCCAGGTACACGAAGCCGCGCCCGGCGCCGAGCACCCAGCCGTCGTCGCCGTCGACGGGCGCGATCATCCCGACCGTCTCAGGCAGCTGGTAGGCGTGGACGCGCTCGAGCCAGTCGTCGTCGCGGATCCGGCCTCGGTAGACCCGGCCGGCCAGGATGTCGACGGCGAGCAGTTCGCTGCGCCGGTCGTCCCACCGGACGCCTTCCCCGAGTTGGGTCTGGGTGGTCGAGCAGACGACGGCGTCGCCGCTCGGCTCCCGTTCCGTGGCGTCCATCGTCAACCTCCGAAGTCCACGACCACTTTGATGTCGTCGGGTCCACGCTGGAGCGCATCGGTGATCTGGTCGGGTGGTACCCGCCGAGAGATCAGGCGCGCCAGCCAGTCTCGGTCGGCGGCGGCGAGGGCTTCGGCCGCCCGGTAGAAGTGGCGCCGGTTGGCGTTGACCGAGCCGACGACGACGTTGTTCTGCAGCACTAGCTCCTTGGCCACGTCGGCCGTCGATAAGCCGCTCGAGGGCCCTCCGCTGCCCACACCGGTGAGACAGACCACGCCACCGGCACCCACGTTGCGGATGGAGTCGGTGATCACCGGACCCACCCCGGTGCACTCGATGACGACGTCGGGGTCGAAGCCCACATCGGCGACGGCGCCCGTGTGATAGGTGGCCCCGAGGTCGCGGACGAGCTGCGGTTTGGCGCCCTCGGTCACCTGGTCCAGGACGTGGACGTCGAGCCCGTGCTGGATGCCGATGAGAGCCGCGAGCATGCCGATCGGTCCGGCCCCGGTGACCAGCACCTGGCGAGGCTCCCAGAAGGCTCGCGCTCGCATGACCCCGACCAGTTCCCAGGCCTTGGCCACCACGGTGGTCGGCTCGAGCAGCACCCCGAGGATGCCCAACGACGCGTCGAGCTTCGTGAAGTACCCGGTCTCGATCCGCCAGCGTTCGGACATGAAGCCGTCGATCTCCTTGATGCCCCGCTCCGTGTATTGCCCGTTGCGGCACATGTCCCATTCACCCACGGCGCAGTTGGGGCACGGCACCGGGTCGGGGCGGCGGACGATCCCCACGATCAGGTCGCCGACTTGGAGGCCGCTGCTCGAACCGGGATCCACGACCCGACCCAGCGACTCGTGGCCGAGGATCAGCCGGTCTCGCCCCGCAGGCGGCCAGCCGTAGGCACCCGAGTTGATCTCGACGTCTGTGCCGCAGATGCCGACCGCCACCGCCTCGACGAGGATCGACCCCGTGCTCTCGTCTGGTTCGGGAACGTCCTCGTATCGCACCGATCCCGCAACGCCTGGCTCAACCGTGACTGCCTTCATGATGCCTCCTCCAGGAACGAGCCTCCCACGACGTGGCTCCGACGCGGCACGGCGGTGCGGTCACTACTTGCGTCGGGACCTTCGGTCCTGGCAGCGGCCTTCACCCGGGCGCGACCGTGGGACCTCGGCGCGATGGTCGCGTCGCTGGTCTTTGACGCCTGAGTCGCCCGGCTGACACACGGGGGCCGCGCCCAGTGGTGAGGAGATGGCAATGGGTTCTCCTATGGCACCGAACGTGAGTGGTGTGGATGCCCCGGGGCGGCGCACGGTTTACAGCATGTGCGGTATGTGTGCGGTGCGTTGCCCGATCGAGGTGACGGTGGAGGACGGTCGGGTGACGTGGCTTCAGGGCAACCCCCACGACCTGGCGCTCGGTACGAGCCTGTGCGCGAAAGGGTCGGCTGGGCTGGCCTTCGAGTTTGACGACGAGCGGCCGCAGATGCCGATGATCCGCACGGGCCCGCGTGGCGGCGGCCAGTGGCGGCGCGCATCGTGGGACGAGGCCCTCGATTACATCGCCGACAAGCTGCGCGAGACGATTGACGAGTTCGGTGCGCGTGGCATCGCGCTGTCGGATCGCGGCGGGCCGTTCAACGACTTGACCCGGGCGTTCGTGCGGGCGCTCGGCTCCCCGAACTACTTCAACCACGACGCCGCCTGCGGCGGCAACGTCCACAACGCCGCGCGCTCGATCTACGGCTTCAGCCACGAGGCGCTCATGTTCGATTTGAAGAACACGAAGCACCTTGTGCTCTACGGCCGCAACATCGTCGAATCGCTCATGGTCAGGGAGGCCAAGGCTTTCATGGCCGCCGTGGCAGGCGGGATGCGGTGCACCTACATCGATCCGCGCGAGCTACACAGCCTGCAAGGCCACCCGTTACTGGCAGGTGCGCCCGAACAGCGACTATGCGCTGAACCTCGCGATCATCCATGAAGTGCTGAAGCGCGAGGCGTACGACAAGGACTTCGTGGCCCGGTTCGTCTCTGGCATGGACTACTTGCGCGAGGCGGTCAAGGACACGACACCCGAATGGCAGGAAGGTCACACCGGCGTTCCCGCCGACCAGCTGCGCGCCTTCGTCGACGAGATCGCCAGCGAGGTGCCGCACGTGATCTTCCATCCGGGCTGGATGACGGCGCGCCACAAGCAGTCGTTCTACGTCAGCCGTTCGGCGCTGATCCTCAACGCGCTGATGGGCAACATCGAGATCCCGGGTGGTTGCGTGCTCGGGAAGTCACCTGAGTTCTACGGCCGCAAGAGCCTGAAGCATCTGGTCGACCGGGTGCCCGAGGTGGAGGAGCCGCGCGTCGACGGCGCGGGCACCACACAGCCCCAGTGGGATCCAGCCATCGGAATGGTGCACCGCCTGTTCGCCGCGATGGAGACGGCGCAGCCCTATGGCATCGGGGCCTACTTCGCTTACCGCCATGATCCGCTCACTGGGATGCCCGATCCCGACGCGACAGAACGCGCGCTCGACAACCTGAAGCTGCTCGTGTCCATCGACGTGCGCTATTCGGAGACGGGCTGGTTCTCCGATGTGATCCTCCCCGAATCGTCGTACCTCGAGCGCGCCAACATCCTGTGCCAGATGAACGGCCCAGTGCCAGTGTTCGCGATGCGTGATCAGGTGATCGCGCCGCGCTTCGACAGCCGCCCGGCCTGGTGGATCTTCCGCGAGATCCTGCGCCGCATGGACATCAAAGAGGCGCTCGACTTCGACACCATCGAGGAGTTGTGGAACTACCAGCTCGAGGGCACCGGCGTCACCATCGCTGACATCCGCGACCGCGGGGTCCTCGCGCTGGCGACCGCGCCCAAGCTGACACCCCGCGACGATCTCAGCTTCCCGACTCCGTCTGGGAAGATCGAGATCGAAAGCGATGTCTTGGAACAAGCCGGGCTGCCGAGCCTGGCCGACTACGAGCCCAAGGCCGCGCCGAGCGGCGATCGCTTCAATCTGTTGTTCGCGAAGACGGCGACACTCGCGCACGGCCAGTCTCTCAACAATCCCATCCTGAACGAGATCGCTCCGGAACAGGTGCTGTGGATCCATCCTGATCGTGCCCGGCCGCTCGGCATCGCTGACGGTGACGACGTCGAGATCAACGGCGGCGGCCGTTACTCGGGCCGCATGAAGGCCAAGGTGACGCCGTGGATCCATCCCGAAGCGGTCTTCATGCTGCACGGTTACGGCGCCACTGTCCCCGTCGCCACGCGCGCGTTGGGTCTCGGCGTCGCGGACCAGCGTCTACAGCACGGCAAGCTCAACGACTTCGACCTCGCTGGCGGCGGCTGTGCGCTGACCGAAACCGTCGTGCGTGTCACTCCCGCGCCGATGAGCGGAGGAAACCCGTGAGCAAGTACATCCTTCTCCACGACCAGTCGAACTGCATCGGGTGCCTCGCGTGCGAAGTGCACTGCAAGACGAACAAGGACCTCGGACCGGGGCCGGACCCGTGCAAGATCATCGCCTTCGGTCCCGTCGAGGTCGACGGACTGCCGCGCATGCGTTTCGAGTTCATGCCGTGCTTCCATTGTGAGGACCCGTGGTGCGTGAAGGCCTGCCCGACTGGCGCCATGCGCCAGCGCGAAAAGGACGGCATCGTCTTCGTCGAGTCCAGTGTTTGCGTCGGCTGCAAGAGCTGCATCACCGCGTGTCCCTGGGGTACGCCGCAGTGGGACCCGGTCACGCGCAAGGTGGTCAAGTGCGACTACTGCAAGGATCGGGTCGATGTCGGGCTGCAGCCGGCGTGCGTCACGAAGTGCGTGACCGGCTGCCTGTCGTTCGGGGAGGCCAACGAGGTACCGGATCCGCGCCGAGAACGGTACGCCCGCGAGGTGCTGGCCGACCCGCCGCGAACGACTGGTGGGCATCTGTCGTGAACGACCTTCCGCGTCGTCCGAGCTGGCTCGACGGCACCACGGTGGCCGGTGTCGCGCCGCCGGCGCCGACGCTCGAGCGCGCGATGCCGGGCCTGCACCGGGCGCAGTCGCTGTCGCCCCTCGAACGACTCCAAGTGTTGAGAGAGTCGGGTCTTGTCGAATGCGGACCCGCTGGTGAGCCGATCTCTCTCGCCTGGCGGGAGTTCCTGCGCGGCCACGGTCCATCGGTGCTGGTGATCGACGCGACGGAGTTGGATCCACGCGGGCAAGGTTCCGGCGCGGTGCTCGACGGCGCGCCCTGGCTCCTCGCGGAAGGCGTACTGATCGCTGCAGGTCTGCGCGACAGCCACAAGATAGAGCTGCGCTTGTCCGCGGAGCTCCAAGGACACGAGGCGGCCGTCTTGAACGCGGTCGACGCGATCCGGTCGCTCGCGCGGATCGCCACGCCGGGCCGCCAGATCGAAGTGCAACGGAACTGCGCACCAAGTTGTTGGGAGGACGGACATCCAAGCGACCGCGCACAACTGATCCACACGCCCGAGACCTGGTGTCGCATCGCGATGCTGTTCGCCGGCGCGTCGGATCTCGATGTGTCGCTGCTCACGCTCAGACGTGGCATGAAGCAGCGCGGTCTCGTCGAGCTCGCTCGGTCCGGGCAGCTTCGAGCTCAGATCGAGGACTGGGGAGGCGGCGCTGAGGTCGACGGCCAAGACGCGATGCTCGTCTTCGACGATGGGCTTGGTGGCTTCCTGCCGCTCTCGCGGGCTGACCTCTCCTGCGAGCCGCTGTCGTTCGCGTCCGCGGGCATCATCCCGGTGCCGTCGACGCTCATGCTGGTAGCGCGAAGGCAAGTGCGTCGTCAAGCAAGCCGGCCGTGCGCTCTACCGTTACTGGCAGCTCGCCGAAGGCGAGGCGGCACCCGTGCGCGGATTGCTCGCGCGAGCCGCCCGCCTGGTCACCGAGATCACCATCGGTCGCGGCGATCTCGATCATCTCGTCGCGCTCGACGAGATCACCGCTGGAGCTCGCCACGCAGGGACTCGGGGGCGCCTGGCCGCTCGGGAGCGCGCTGCGTTACTACCGCGAGCAGTGGAAACAGCACGCGCGGCGTGAGTCGTGTTCCGAGGGGCTGTGCTTGGAGCGCAAGCCCGCGCCCTGTCACGGCACGTGCCCAGCCAACATCGACATCCCCAGCTTCATCGCGTATCTCGGCAACGGCGACTATCGATCCACCATCGAGGTCATCCGCAAGGACAACCCGCTGCCGCTCACATGTGGCCTCGTCTGCCCAGCGCCGTGCGAGTCGGCGTGCGTGCGCGGCGCCAGCAACGGTGCCGTCTTCATCCGCCCCCTGAAAGCCAAGGCGGCCGAACACTGCCTCGCGAACGGCGGCTACCCGAAACCGGAGCTCGCGCCCGACACCGGCAAGCGCATCGGGATCATCGGCTCCGGTCCCGCCGGCCTCACCGCGGCCTACTACCTGCGCACGTACGGTCACGAGGTCGAGATCGTCGAGGCGCAGGAGAAGGCGGGCGGGATGTTGCGCTACGGCATCCCGGCCTACCGCCTACCCCCGGATCTGCTCGACCAGGAGCTCGACCAGATTCGGGTACTCGGCATCCCGATCCGAACCGACACACGCGTCGACGACCTCGATGCATTCCGCAAGGACTACGACGCCGTCTTCCTCGGCCTCGGCACCCAGAAGTCGCGCCGCATCCAAATCGAAGGTGTCCAGCAGTCCTTCGTCCTCGGAGGAATCAGCTTTCTCCGATCCGTTCACGGCGGCGAGCCTGTGCGAGTCGGACCGCGGGTCGTCGTCGTCGGTGGCGGCAACGTCGCCATCGACGTCGCGCTCACCGCGTTGCGACAGGGCGCGAAGCACGTCGACCTGGTCTCGCTCGAGAAGCGCCGTGAGATGCCGGCGAGCCCGCACGAGATCGAGAACGCCGTCGCCGAAGGAGTGGAGCTGCACCCGGGCTGGGGGCCGGTGCGCATCGACGACGACGGCGAGTTCACCTTCCAGTTCTGCGAACGGACTCACAACGACGCCGGCGAATTCGATCCGAGCTTCGACGCCACGCGGTTGCTGAAGCTCGAAGCCGATCACGTGATCCTCGCCGTCGGACAGGGCACCGACCTGACCGGCATCGAAGATCACGGCGTCGAAGCCAACCACGGCTTCATCGTCGCGGACCCCAACAGCCTCATGACCTCGGTGCCGGGCGTCTTCGCCGGCGGCGACGTCGAACACGGCCCACGCACAGTCGTCGAAGCGATCCGCTCCGGAAAGATCGCCGCAGCATCCATCGATGCCTGGCTGAACGGGAAGCCCATCGACACCTCCGCGGGTCGACCGGTCCGCCGGGCCGACCTGATCCCGCTACGAGTCGAGGCGCCCGATCGCACCCACCGCTCTCGCGCGGTGATGCCCGAACGGAGCGTCGAAGAGGTCCTCGGAACCGGCAACTACGTCCAGATCGAAGAAGGCCTCACCGACGCGATGGCCCACGACGAGGCCCGTCGCTGCCTGCGCTGCGACGTCTGCATCGGCTGCGGGCTGTGCATGGCGGTCTGCAGCGAGATGGGCATCGACGCGCTGCGCATGGCCGACACCCCCGCCGGACCGGCTCGCCTACTTCGACTTCACCCGGCCCGCGGAACTGTGCATCGGCTGCGGTGCATGCACGCAGGTGTGCCCAACCGGCGCAATCCACCTCGAGGATCACAACGGGTCACGGCGCACGATCATCACCGGAACCGTCGTATGTGAACAGCCATTGCTGCGCTGCAGTGAGTGCGGTGCACCTACGGTGACGCCAGCCCACCGCGACTTCATTCGCGCTCGCCTGCCCGACCACATGACCGCCACTCTCGACCGCGAACTCTGCGCGTCGTGCGCGCGCCAACGGGCCCATCGGCCCGGAGTCTGAGGCAACAACCGGGCGCTAGCTGACTTCCTTGGCGGCTTGCTGCACGGCCTGGTCGATGTCCTTCGAGCTCACGTTGTCGAGCTCTTTGGCGATGTGCTTCTCTGCCTTCAGGTCGGCCTTGTCGAGCGCTGCTTCGATCGTCGACTCTCCGACGATCACGAGCGCAGCCTGACCCGCGTCGATGAGCTCGCCGAACTCCTTGACATCCGAACGGGACATGCCCTTCCACAAGTGGCCGCCAACACCCCCGATGCCGGCACCGACGATCGCGCCGCCGACGAGCGAGGGCGGGAACAGGATCCCGACGACGGCACCGACCGCGGCGCCGCCCCACGCGCCATGGCGCGTGGAGGTCTCGTCCTTGTTGACGTGAACCTTGCCGTTGGCGTCTTTGGTGACCACTGAAGCGTCATACGTCCCGACCCCCCCAGCAGCGTGGAGGTCTTTCACTATCTCGTAGTCGTCACGTGCCGACATCTCGCTCGGGTAGGTCCCGACGTAGACGAAGACACCGTCTGCCTTTGCCATGTTGTCTCTCCTCTTGCGAGTCGTAAGTGAAGGTCAGGGAATGTGGTTGAAGGAACAAGAAGCGCCGAAGCAAGCGATGAAGCACGCTTCAGAACTATCGTCGGTCCCGTCGGCGTTCGCGGCGGCGCACGCCGCATACCGACACGGGTGACAGTGGTCGCCCGATCGGGTCGATGAACAGGGTGACTGGTCCGGCCTGGACCGGAACGGTTCCTTCGAGGACATCGATGGAGTACGAGAGCTGCCCGTCGTTGAGGCTGGGCTTCTTGATCACGATCACGGCGTCGGTGGGCGCGTCGGCGCCGTGATCGACGAACGAGAGCACGGCGTTGGGTGGGTCGGATTCGAAGCTGTTGTCGCCTTCACCCCACAACTCGACGAAGTCTGGCGTGGTCATGTGCCCGACGACGCGCTGCGGCCGATCCGAAAAGAACAGCGTCGAGGGTGTGACGTCTCGCAACGTGAGTGTCGTCCCGTCGCTGGTGATGCCGCGTGCGGTCTGCACGAACATCGATTGTTCGGTCTCGAGGTCGTCGATCTGTTTCTGATCCATGGTTGATCTCCCGTTTGCTAGACGTCGGTGACGACCACGTAGGGGTCGACCGGCCGGGTGATGATGCAGGAGAACGCTCCGGCAATGATCCCGCTAGAGCGAAGCGATGGCTATCCGATTCCGGCAGTGCCGCTTGCCGATGTTCCACGCGACGACGCCGCCTCCGCATGGGCACTTTCGGATCACGGAGAGCATCCAGTCGCTCACGGCGCGGACGCGCGGATGACTCGGTCGCGCCTGGAAGCCCGAGCATTCGGCTGAAGCTCATCTGGCCGTCTGTGTTCGTCGACCGAGCGTCGTGCTCGGCGACTCGCCGAACAGCGCCCGGTACTGACCGGCGAAACGGCTCAGGTGCCAGAAACCGAACTCCGATGCCGCACGGCCTACCGTGGCATCGCCGGGCGGTCCGTGCAGCAGCGCGTCCCGGACCTCGTAGAGGGCGATGACACGCAGGTACGCAGTCGGCGACATCGCATAGCACTCGTGGAACGCGTGCCGGACCCACCGCTCCGACGCACCAGACGCCGCACAGAGGTCGACCAGCGTAACGCCTTGGTAATGCGCACAAGCCGCATGATCCTCACACGCTCGCACGATGCGCACACTGTCCAGGAGTGTGCGCGGGTTGTGCACTCGGCGATCGTTCTCGGCGGCGAGTGACAGCGCCGCGAGTTCGACCAACAAGGCGTCCAGCGCGGCCGCGCCGGACTCGCTCACGCCGTCTTCGCGCGTGTCGCGCGCGGTTCGCAGGACGAAGTCGAATGCGTCATCCAGGACCGGCCAATCAACCGCACGCACCGAGCGGACCTCGCCACGGCTCGGAAGGTCGAGCTCGACTCCCAGCGCCGTCGCCGTCCGACCCAGCGCCTCCGGCAAGAACGACACAATCCCGAACTGTGCGGGGCCGCCAATCGCACCTGCGACATCGGCCGCCTCGCCCCAAACGTGCAAGACGTCCGGCGTCAGTGCTTCGCCGTTGAAGTGACCGGACACCGCGCGACGGAGCGGGATGAACATGCCGATCCGATGCGCCACCGACTCACCGGCCGTCACGATCGGAAACGAGTAGTCGCCCACCTCGACGAGAACGTTGCCGAGGTCGGCTCGCGCCAACTCGGCGCGGATAGGGCCAGGCCACAAGGTTTTTGGTTCCGTGTGCACCGAGTCGACCGTATCCAGCAGTTGGTCGATCGATGTGATGACACGGTGATCGACGGCTACCACACTCATGTTCTCCCGCTTCGCACCACCGCACGCGGGGAACGGTTGAGGGGATACTTCGCGGTAGAGCGGCCTGCACGTTTCGAAGTCCTTGATCCCGTGGCCCACGCGCCGCGCGAGAGGTGTTCCTGATCGTGCGGAGAGGAGCAGTCCACCGCGCTCATGGGCCCACAACCAGTGATCGCTCGCGCGACGGGAAGACGTGATGGATCACGCGGGCGAGTGCATCGGCGGTGCAGCGGTGGTGGGGCGTATCGGCGGACGCGATGCGCGCGCGCCAACGTTGCAGCATCGAATGCTCGGGTCACCCTGGCTGTCCCATCACGCCCGATCCTCCGCAACGCGAAGCCGAAAACGGGGCTTTGGTCGCCGGGGTCTGGGACGCCGAAGCAAGTTCAGAATGACCTTATGGCGGCATCGGTGTCCGGTCAATCGACCGTCGGCATTCGAGCCGATACGGCGACCGCGGAGCTGTTCTCGGCCGTCCCTGGATGCGCGTTGGACCGTAACTGCCCGCGTTGGTCTCCCTCCTGCTGATGTGCTTCCCGCACGAAGGAGGCGGCCGATGAACAACCGGCACGCGGGCGGACATGAGGCCGGTCGTGGCTACGCGCCCGGCACGTACCGTGGGCCCGGCAGGCGTCAAGTCCCTCTCAGACACGGTCCTAGTCACAACCGCGATCGAGCGTTGACCTCCGTCGCCTCCAGAACTAGACACCACCAAAGGAGGTCGCGATGCCGGACTATCTGCCGGACGTATATCTACGGTTCCGTGAGAATTTTCCGGACGTCGCGCGGGCGCTTGATGGACTGGGTAAGGCGACCGAGGACGTCGGAGGCCTCGACGCAAGGTCTCAGCGTCTGGTGAAGCTGGGGATCTCGATCGGCGCGCTCGCGGAGGGCGCGGTGCGATCCAACGTGCGGAAGGCGCGCGCGGCCGGTGTAAGTGACGAGGACGTCCGTCAGACCGCGCTCCTTGCCATCTCGACGGCGGGGTTCCCGACGGCGATCGCTGCGCTCACATGGATCGACGAGGTCCTCGCCGCGGACTGAGCCGCGTGGTGGCGCGTGCGGTCTTTTGGTTTTGCGCCCGGCGAGCTGCTCGGGGGCGTGACCGGACGACGTGCCTTCGCAACAGGCGCGCTTCTCTTGTTTACGCGGAGACCTGTGAGATTCTCCTCCAATGAGCGATTGGACACTGGTCATCATCGCCGCGGTCATCGTGGGATACGCCGCGCTCACCCGTCGATTGGCGACAACGCCGATTACCGCTGCGATCGTGTTTGTCGCCGCGGGTTTGTTGTTCGGTCACGTCGGAATGGACTGGCTGAAGCTGTCGTTCAATGACCGGAGTATCACGGTCTTGGCCACGTCGACGCTGGTCGTCGTGCTGTTCAGTGACGCGTCGCGTGTCGATCTCCACGCGCTGCGCCGAGAGTATGCCCTGCCGGCGCGATTGCTCGGTATCGGACTGCCGTTGACCATCGTGGCGGGCACCGTGATTGGCGCGCTGCTGATACCCGGCATCACATGGCCCGAAGCCGCAGTTCTCGCGATCGTGCTCGCCCCGACCGACGCCGCGCTCGGTCAGGCGGTCGTCACGAATCCCGACCTACCGTCCCGCATCAGGAGCGCGCTCAACGTCGAAAGCGGCCTCAATGACGGCATATGCGTTCCGCTGCTCACGATCATGCTCGCCGTCGCCGCCGCGGACTCCGGTCAGGAGTCGAACCTGCACGCGGCGCGGTTGGTCGCGGAAGCGATCGGTTGGGGTGCCTTCGGTGGCCTCGTCGCCGGGTTCGCAGGGGCCGGACTGTTGCGCTTCGCGCGCCGCCGCGACCTGATCGCCGAGGCATGGATCCCGATCGTGCCACTGATGACCGCGATCGCCTCGTTCGCGATCGCCGACGCGCTCGGCGGCAGCGGCTTCATCGCCGCTTTCGTTGCCGGCGTCGTCTACGGCGGCATCGCGCCGCGCGACCCCGAAGCGACGTTGCTGAGCGAACAACTCGGCAACGTCCTCAACGCGGGGACCTTCATCGTTTTCGGCGCCGCCATCCTCGGCGTCTTCTGGGACAAGATCGGCGCCATCGACATCCTGTATGCCGTGTTCAGCTTGACGATCGTTCGCATGCTGCCGGTCGCGATCGCGATGATCGGAACACAAGCCCGACTGCGCACGATTGCATTCGTGGGCTGGTTCGGACCGCGCGGGCTCGCGTCAATCGTGTTCGGCGTCGTCGTCGTCGACGCAGCCGGACTGCCTCACACCTCAACACTAACCCTGGCGATTGTCGCCACGGTCGCGTTGAGCGTGCTCGCCCACGGTCTCACGGCGCAACCCCTCGCAGCCCGCTACGCCGCATGGTGCACCGCAGCAGTCGGCCGCGGACGCGCCCCGATGGAAAGCGTCCCGACACCGTCGCAACGCTGGCGCGCCGACTCCAGCAAACGTCGAGCCGACCCATCCATCCGTGAGGCGGATTCGTGATGCTGTTCGTCGCCTCGGTGCAATTCGGCGTCCGCAGCACGCAATCGGCGGCGGTTGCTTTGTGTGAGAAGGCGACGACGCCTTTACGCACATCGATGCGCCAACGTTCGACGGCTTTCCCTTCGCGAGCAACGGCTGGTGGACGTCCTACGCGAGATCGGCGAAGAATCGCGCCGTCGCGTCAACCATGGTGTGTCCTTCCCCGGTGTGCTCAGCCAGCGGCAGATTGCGTCTGCGGCTATCGGATCCACGGTCCGCGCCAGCCGCCGTATTCGGCGACGAGCGCGTCCGCTGCTTGCGGTCCCCACGAACTGGGCGCGTAGCTGTGCACGGGCGGGGGCGCGTCGAGGAGCGGCTGCATGACCCGCCATTCCTCCTCGACGCTGTCCTGCCGGGTGAAGCGGGTGCTCTGGCCGATCATCGCTGCGTGCAGCAGGACCTCGTAGGGCGTCGGGCCTTCGCCGCCCGCGGCTGCGAACTCCATGTCGAGCTCGACCGGCGCCGGCTTCGGCGCGTCGGCGCGGTGCGCGGAGAGGACGAGCCGCACACCCGTGGAAGGATCGAGCTTGACCACGAACTGATCCGGTTCGCTTCCCGGTCCCCGCAGGCCGAATCCCAGCCGGGGCGGGAACTTGAACACGAGACGCAGCTCGGTCTGAGTCACTGGCAGGCGTTTTCCGGTTCGGATGAAGAATGGAACGCCCGACCAGCGCCAGTTGTCGATCTCGAGCCGGAGCGCGGCGTAGGTCTCGGTGGTCGAGTCGGCCTTGACGCCGTCGATCGAGCGGTACCCGTCGTACTGGCCGCGCACGTACTGGCGGGGATCGGCTTCGACGATCGAGCGGAAAAGCGAAGTCTGCGCGGTCTTCAGGGTCTCGGGGTCGCCCCCGGAAGGTGCTTCCATCGCGGCGGCCGCGACCACTTGCATGAGATGGTTGACGACGACGTCACGTAGCGCACCGACGGGGTCGTAGAAATGGCCGCGGTCTTCGACGCCAAAGTCCTCCGCCATCGTGATCTGCACGCACTCCAAGTAGTTGCGGTTCCATATCGGCTCGAGCATGGTGTTCGCGAAACGCAAGAACAGGGCCTCTTCGAGTCCCATCTTTCCGAGGTAGTGGTCGATGCGGTAGAGCTGCGACTCGTCCAAGTACTCGTGGAGCTCATCAGCGAGCGCGCGTGCCGACGCAAGGTCGTGGCCGAACGGCTTCTCGACGACGACACGCCCCGACTTCGTCAGGCCGCACTCGGTAAGGCCTTTCACCACCGTGGCGAACAGGAACGGTGGCGTCTCGAGGTAGAACACGGGACAGGACGCGCCTTCGATCGCCGCGCCGACTTTCTTGTATGTGGCGTCGTCGGCGAAGTCGCCTGGAATGTAGGAAAGCCGCGCCGCGAAGCGGTCGAACACCTTGGCGTCGAGCTGCTCGCCGGTTCCGACGATCGACGTGCGGGCGTACTCGACGAGCTCCTTGAGCGACCAGTCATCGACGGCGACCCCGAGGATCGGGCACTGGAGTAGTCCTCGCCGCTCGAGTCGGTACAGCGACCGGAAGGTCATGACGCGTGCCAGGTCGCCCGTGATCCCGAACACCACTAGGACGTCGCCGACCTCTTGCCCGCTTGCGGCAACAGAGCTTCGTGCCATGAGACTCCTCTCAGCGGACCCTCTCGATCATCCCCCGAGAGCGAGGCGGCGGCTATCCGTTTCCGGCAGTGCCGTTTGCGGATAGCCCGCCCGACGACGACGAACGATGCCGGGGTTCAGACGCAGCCAACACAGTCCATCTTCTACCGCGAGGTCACGTCACGGCCGTAGGGCAGTCTCGATCGTTCCGAAGGGGCTCTGCTCCCGGCGCCGTCGACCACCCTGGGGTGGCGCTACGGACGCGGGCCGGGGCTTCTGCTCGACAGGCTCGCTGTGTCAAGAGACGACCTGGGCCGGGATCGTTTGGGCATCGTCACACCAGTCGGGACCCTGTCGAGGCCGTGACGACTATTTGGCGGAGTGCCGATGGCGGATAGACGCGCGCCACCGTGCCAACGATGCTGGATGACGACGTCCCCTGCTCGGAAAGAGCGGCGCGATCCCTCGACCCATAGAAGCGAAGGAGTTCCTCAATGAGTGATGAACGACCCCTGCTGGACACCGTGCTCGAGATGACGGCGGACTCGGTCAAACGTGCCGGCCTGGGTGACCGCGACCTGATGATGGTCCGGCTCACAGCGCTGGCTGCAGTGAACGCTTCCCCGGGTTCGTACTTGCTGAACCTCGCCGCGGCGGTCGACACCGGCCTGACTGCGGAAGACGTCCGTGGCGCGTTGATCGCTGTCGCGCCGATCATCGGCACACCGAAGGTGGTGTCCGCTGCCAGTGCCATCGCCACCGCATTGGGCTTCGCGCTCGAGCTCGAAGACGTAATCGGAAGCGATCTGTCGGCCTGACCGGCCGCCGACCACAACACGAGCGACATCAAAGCACGCGTGGGCGGCGTGGTCGGTGGCGGCATTGGCCTCGCGACGGGTGTCATCTCGTTGTTCCCTGCGCCGCGATCAGTGGCGGTCTGCGGGCGGCGACGACGGGCGGCGGGGCCTTGACCGGCCATGCGGCCGCCGGAATGAGCCGCCAGGACCTCAAGGAGCTCGGCGAGCACTTCGACGCCGGCCAATCGGGACTCGTCGTCGTGGCGGTCTCGGACATGGAGGCCAAGGTCAAAGACGCAATGACGCACGCCCAGAAGATCGAGAGCAAGACGATGCAGTCCGACAGCGCCCAACTCGAGGCCGACGCCAAAGAAGCAACTGCCTGACGGATCAGCTGGTCGCGAAGGAATCGGAGGTTTGCGTCATGGGTGACACGCCGGTCGAGGTCGCGTTGCACGTTCGGGCTGAGCACGCCGAGGGCCCACTGTGGGACGCGGCAACTGCTCGCCTGTGGTGGGTGGACATCACGGGCGAACGTGTGCACTGCTTCGATCCGACGTCGAGCAACGACAACTCGTGGAGCACGAACGGCCAGCCCGGTGGTGTGGTGCTCGACGCGACTGGCGACCCGGTGGTCGCCCGACCGGAGGGTCTGGCCGTGCTCGACCGACGTCGCGGCACGATGCAGCTCTGCGTCCCGATCGAGAAGGACAAGCCGGAGAACCGCGCAAACGATGTCAAAGTCGATGATCGCGGACGGGTGTGGGTCGGCACGATGGCGTTCGACAAGCGGCCACGGAACGCCGCGTTGTACCGCGTCGACGGCGACAATGCGAGCTGCGTGGTCGACGACCTCACGATCTCCAACGGACCCGCGTTCGACGAGTCAGGCGGGCGTCTCTACCTCGCGGATACCGCCATCGGCGCCATCGACGTCTTCGACATGGAGAACGAAACCGGCGCGCTCACGAATCGGCGGAACCTCGTCGATCTCAGCGAGGGGCAGGTCTGGCCGGATGGCATGACCGTCGACGACGAGGGGATGTTGTGGGTCGCGCTCGGACGAGGAAGTGCCGTCCATCGCTACCGTCGCGACGGCACGATCGACGGTGTCATCGAGTTGCCGACGACGAACCCGACTTCGGTGGCTTTCGGTGGAACCGACGGCGGTGACCTCTACATCACGACGTCGTGGTTCGACCTCGAACCCGACGGCCGCGCCACCCAGCCCCTGGCCGGCGCGATCTTCCGTTGCCGACCCGGCGTGATCGGGCGCCCCTCCCCGCGATACGCGAGCGACCGAGCCGTGCTCGCGAAGCCCCTCATGATCACAGATGATCCCTAATTCATTACAAAGGAATGAAACGATGCTCAGGTCTCGACGTTCGACCCGGATCGCGACAGCGATGCTTGCACTCGGCGCGTTCGCGTTGGCGGGATGCGGGTCAAGTTCAACATCGACTTCGAACAGCTCCTCGCCCGCTGCGTCGGCCACGACGCCGGGCACGAGTGCGGGGACGACTGGGGGCACGAGTGCGGCGTGCCAGTCGGTGAACGAGCTCAAGAGCTCGATATCCACACTTACGGATCCGTCGACCCTCACGGGAGGCAAGAGCAGCATTCAATCCGCCGTGGATGGCGTGAAGAAGAGCGTCGACGACCTGGCGACGACCGTGAAGTCAGGTGACAAGCCAAAGGTCGACGCATTGAAGTCGTCCATCAGCGATCTCCAGAAAGCCATCGATAGCCTCAGCGGGAGTGGAATCAGCGGCGTGAGCAGCGTCGCGACCGCAGCCCGCAACGTCGCGACCGCCGCCCAGGCCCTTCTTACCGCGCTCGAGGCCGGCTGCTCGTCCGGCTGAGGACGTCACGGAGGTCGGGGCCGTTCGCGCTCTCCGGCGGGACGCTCGGTCCTGGCGGCAGCCTTCACCCGCTCGCGTGGTTTCGATGGCTCACAGTCGGGGTAGGCGCATCACCGAGAAGATCGCGTAGCCGGCCAGGATCAAGGCGATGGCGTTGACGCTCGTGCGGAGGTTCTTGTCCGTCATGCGTTGGGCGATCGCGACGAGAAAGAGGACCATCGCGAACAACACGGTGTCGCGCACGTACTTCTCGCCCGTCTCGCGTGCCTTGGTCCCTGCGTCGAAAGTGGCGGAAGCAGAGGCATTCAGCTTGGCGGCCTGCTCGAGGTCGGGGTTCTCGTACTCCGACATGACGCCGGGTCCCGACGGTGCCGCGGGATTGACGAACGGGTCGGTCTGGAGCCAGGCATCGAACGCGACCTTGTACTCCGGGGTCATTCGCTTGGTGAGAGATGCCTCCAAGTTGGTGTTCCCAGCCGAGTTTGCCTGAAGCCATGCCGTGAAGATCCCCGCGTCGAAAGCGAGGCGCTGGTCGCCCGTGGTTGTGGCCGCGTCGGCTTCGAAGCGGTCGCGACTGGATTTCCCATACAGGACGGACTGACGCCCGTCCCATTTGGCAGCCTGGAAGCCGCTCCACGCCGTGGCGATCGCCACGACCGCAAGCAGACCTACTTCGAGGATCTCGAGGAAGCGATGGAAGCCACCGCGTTGCTCCCCACCTTGCCCGTCATGCTCGGTGAGCGAATGAGCAATTTCGACGTTGGCCCCCTCAGGCACACGGACTCCTCCTGCTCGGAAACACGCATAGTGGCCCCACAGGCACAGGAGCGCAGAACGCGACAGAACCCTGCCAGGGGCCGCGCGGACAGGCGCGGACATCCGTAAACGCCAACCAAGCCGCATGCTAGCGCGGTCAGGGTCCTGTTCCCTTGTTCGCGGGTCACCCCCGATTGGGTGACAGCCGATCACCCCGTCGGACCGCAAACTCCTAACGCCGTGGTTGGAGGCAATCGCCAGGAAGTCTTGTCCCAGCCACGGAACGGACCTTGAGGGAACGACGGTGGGGCATCGTGACCGAGACCTATGAGATCGCACTCCGCGGTGAGCCGGGACCGGTGACGCGCGCCGCCTTTCCGGAGTTTGAACTGCGGTGCGAAAAGGGGCTGACGCTGCTTCAAGGCGAATTCGTGGACCAGGCCGAGCTCCATGGCGTCCTCGAACGCGCCAACTCGCTCGGTCTCGTGCTCGTGAACCTGCGTCTCATCGCGGACGACTCATGAGTCGAGCTCTTCGGAACGCAGCCTCGGGGACCTTCGGCTGTACCACCGTTGCGTCCACCGATTCAGACTGACGCCAGTGGAAGTTCCAACTGTCCACTGACAATCACGACCTAGGAGAGAGAAATGGCGAAAGCAGACGGTGTCTTCATCTACATCGGAACGTATCCGAGCGAAGTTGTGGCACAATCCGACTACGACGTCGTGAAGGGCCTCCACACAATGGGCGCGGTGGGCACGTTTGACGCCGCCGTGATCACGAAGGACGACAGCGGGAAGGTCCACGTGAACAAGGACGAGTCCGCGACGCGTCATGGCGCGTGGGGTGGCATCGCGGTTGGCGCGGTCGTTGGGTTGTTGTTCCCGCCTTCGATCATCGGGTCCGCGGCGATCGCGGGCGCGGTCGGCGGCGTGGGCGGCCACCTCTGGAAGGGCATGTCCCGTTCGGATGCGAAGGAGTTCGGTGAGCTGATCGACTCGGGCGAGGCGTGCCTCCTCGTTGTCGGCGAGTCCACGGTCCAAGACGCACTCGACAAGGCCGGACTGAAGGCCGAACGTCAAGTCGAGAAGCAGCTCGATGTCGAGCGCGAAGGACGTCGACAAGGCCGTTCAAGAGACCGCGAAGGAACTCAGCTAACCCATCTGGCGACCCAACAAGGCCGCCAATGATCGAAAAGGAGAAGAGCATGAACATGCTCACTGACACTGAAGAGATGCCGGTGCTCGACACTCTCGCCGTGATGACGGCTGCGTCGTTGGAGCGATGCGACCTACCGGCGGACGTGCTGCTGCTGGTTCGCCTCGCGGCGCTCGTCGCGGTCGACGCTCGGCCGACGTCGTATCTGTTTCACATCGGCGCCGCGGTCGAGGCGGGCATGACGCTCGAGGACGCCCGGAACGTCCTGGTTGCGGTCGCTCCCATCGTGGGCACGGCCCGGGTGATGTCCGGCGCGATCAACATCGCCGAAGCGCTCGGGCTCGCCATCGTCGCGTTCGAGGGCGATGCCGAATAGCGCAGGCAGATCGAGAGAAGCGCGGCCGTCCGGTGCCCAACGACAGGACAAGTCCGCGGGCACCGCGGTCGCTCAGTTCCGCGCGAATGGAAGCGTTCAGCGACGGCGTGTTCTCCATCGCCGCGACCCTCTTGGTGCTGGACCTCGCGGTCCATCCACCCGGGTCGCCGCTGGAACAAGTGCTGCACGCGTGGCCCGCCTACCTCGGCTACGTCGTCAGCTTTCTCACGATCGGCGCGGCATGGCTCCTCCACAGCGCGATGACCGATCGACTCGCACGCGCCGACTCCCTGCTCATGCGCATCAACTTGCTCCTGCTCCTCGTCGTTGCCTTCTTGCCGTTCCCGACCAGGCTCGTCGCAGAAGCCATCCACGACCGCAACGGCGAACGCGTCTTCGTCACGATGTACGGACTCACCCTGCTCACCATCCGGGTCCTCAGCTTCGGGCTCGACGCGTACGCCCGACGTGAGCACCTGTACGAAAGCGCACAGGCCGACGAGGACCTGCAGACCGACCGTCACACGATCGTCCCCGTGGTGATCGCCTACATCGTCGCCATCCTCATCGGGCTCGCCCTGCCGACAGTCGCCGTCGCGCTGTACTTCGCCCTCACCATCTACCTCGTCGTCCCGTTCCGAGACATACGACGACTCCTCTTCGCGACGCGATGAACAGCTCCGTGAGCAGGGGTGGTGGGGCGGCGCTGGTGGCCTTGGCCACAGCGCAGTTCCTAATGGTGCTCGATCAGTCCGTGATGAACGTCTCGATCAGCACACTCGTGAGCGACTTCGACACCACGGTCACCACGATCCAGGCTGTCATCACCCTGTACTGCCTCGTGATGGCCATGCTGATCCTCACCGGAGCCAAGATCGGCGACATCATCGGCCGCCGACGGGCGTTCGTCATCGGCCTGATCATCTACGCCTGCGGATCGGCGCTGACCGCCGTGTCGCAGACGGTGGCTGTCCTCGCTCTTGGATGGTCGGTGCTCGAAGGCATCGGTGCTGGGCTTGTGTTCCCCGCGCTCGCTGCCTTGATTGCCGGCAACTTCGAAGGAGCCCGACGCAAGACGGCGTACGCGGTGATCGGTGGCGTCGCGGGCGCGGGGATCGCGATCGGTCCGATCGTGGGCGGGTGGGCGACGACGGAGCTCACGTGGCGGGTCGTGTTCGTCGGAGAGGTCTTCATCGCTGGCTTCATCCTGCTCATGACGCGCAAGGTGGCCGACGCCCCCGGTCCCACTCCGACGCCGAAGCTCGACGTTGTCGGTTCGGTGCTCTCGGCCTCGGGCCTGGGGCTGTTCGTCCTCGGCGTGCTCGAATCGAGCACGTGGGGATGGCTCAAACCCAAGAACTCACCCATCACGATCTTCGGCTTCTCGCTGACCCTCTTCGTCATCGCCGCCGGGTGTGTGCTGCTCTGGGGGTTTGTCACGTGGCAGCGCCACCGCGAGGCGACCAAGCGCGATCCACTTGTGCATCTCTCGCTGGCTCGGATCCCGCCGGTTCGATCTGGAGTCATCGGGCTGTTCAGCCAGAACCTGATCCTGATGGGGACCTTCTTCGTCGTCCCGCTCTACCTCCAGCTCGTGCTCGGACTCGACGCGCTCGAGACCGGGATCAAGATGCTGCCCATCTCGGTCACCATGTTCGCGACCGCAGCAACCGGCGCGCGGCTGTCGAACCGCTTCCCCGTGCGAACGATCGTCCGGGCCGGGCTCGTCGTGACCATCGCTGGTGTGTTGATCCTGCTCTCGACGATCGAGCCCACGCTCTCCGACGCGGGGTTCGCACTCGGCCTTGGCGTGCTCGGCATCGGGATGGGCTTGATGATCTCCCAGCTCGGCAACGTGATCCAGTCGTCGGTCGAGGAGTCGGGTCGCAGCGAGGCCGGTGGGCTGCAGTTCACCGGCCAGCAGCTCGGCTCGGCCCTCGGGGTCGCGTTCATCGGTTCAATCGTGCTGATCGGACTGACCAACACGTTCATCTCCACCATCGAGCACGACTCGCGGATCAGCGCACAGGTGTCGACCCAGGTCGGTGTGGCTGCGGTGTCCAACACCAACTTCGTCTCGTCCAGCCAGATCGAGAGCGCCGCAACACAAGCCGGCCTCGACGAAGCCACCACGGCCGCGCTAGTCGACGACTACGAGACGGCCCAGCTTCGATCACTCAAGGCTGGCCTCTTGGGCGCTGCGCTCCTCGCCCTCTTCTCCCTCGGGTTCACACGTGAGCTACCCCACGAGCAACCCGGCGCTCGAGAAAGCCGGGAAGTCGCAGCCGCCTCGGGCTGAGTCCCCAACAGCTTGAATCGAACGGGAGGTGACGGCGCACGATCAAACGAGTCGCTGTCGACGGCAGTGGCGAGCCGTGCATGAACTTGGAGCGCGAGGCCGTCGCGCTGCTGCTGCGCGAGTAAGAGAGAGAACCTCCGGGGGCAGGCGACCTGGAAGCGCGTTTGCGCCTTCGAGACCGTTCAGTCTTTGTTGGGATCGGCGGGTTCGGTGAACAGCGCTCCTTGGGCGGCACCGGAACCGGCGCGTCCTCCGCCACGACCGCGAAGGACGAACGCGACGCCGACCGCGACGACCGCGCCCGCGAGCGGCCCGGCGACGTACACCCAGTAGGAGGTGAAGTCGGCGGAGACGAGGTCAGGTCCGAACGTGCGCGATGGGTTCATCGACGCTCCGGAGATCGGGCTGCCCCAGAGGCCGGCGAGCGCGATGTAGCCGCCGACACCTATTGCGCCGATGACGCCGAGGTTCTGAGCGCCCGACGCGGTGCCCAGGATCACGCTCACGAGGCCGAACGTGAGGATCAGCTCCATCCAGAACGCGTTGATCCCGGAGAAGCCGGCCGCCGGGTAGTTCGAACCGAACGACGCCGACACGTGCACCGACGGCTTGCAGGAACCATGCCGCCAGGGCTGCACCTCCGAGTTGCACGACGATGTATCCGGGTACACGCACCCACGGGAAGTCGCCTCGAAGCGCGAACGCGACGCTCACGGCCGGGTTGAGGTGGGCGCCCGACACCTTGCCCATGAACAGGATGACCGCGAGCACCATCAGCGCCGGAGCCGTGACTGCGGCTGTGCGGCTGATCGTGTTCGGGAACGCCTCGCCCATCATCCCGCCGCCGGCGGCGACCAACACGAGGAAGAACGTGCCCAGCAGCTCGGAGAACAGCCGCCGCCACTCCTGTCTGGGGTCGTTGAAGTCGGCGAACACCGTCTCGAGCGACTCGAGTCTGTCTTCGAGATGCGACAAGCCGGACGGCAGGCGATGCGCGCCGTCGACTTGGGGTGCGGGCTCATTCATCTGGATTCCTTCCGGGTCCGTTCACAGCCCGCGTTGGGCGGTGATGCGGCCGTCTTTCTCGGCTTGGACGAGGGTGTCGTAGTCGCGTTCGTTCTGGTCCGCGTATGCCTCCGCAAACTCGGCGAGGGCCTGGTCGAAGGAATCGCTTCCTCCGAGGTAGGCGGCGATCGCGACGCGGTCGCCGGAGCGGGCGTGGGCGCGGGCCAGGCTCGAACCGCAGATACGGCCGTAGGCGGCCATCGTGGCGGGATCCTGGCTCTCGATGACGGCGGAGCCTTTCCAGTCTTTGAGTTGGCGCACGTAGAAGTCGCGGGACACGCCGTCGAGACCTTCGAGCGTGACCCACCCCAAGAAGATGTCGCTCGCCGCCGCCATGACGTGTTGGCCGTGGACGACGCGCTCGCCGTTGGAGACGTGTCGGGTCGGTCCGACGAAGTCCTCGAGCACAGAGGGCTGGGCCTCTTTGGCCTGGAAGAACAACGGATCGGCGTCGTCGCGGCCCAACATCAGCAAGATCCACGCTCGGGTACCCACGCTGCCGACCCCGACCACCTTGCGAGCGGCGTGGACGATGTGGAAGTCCTCGAGCAGGTGGCGACGATCCGACTGGAGGGTGCTGCGGTATTTGCGCACGGCAGCCCGGAGCCAGTCCAAAATCTGCTCGCCCCCCATCGCACCCGCGAGCTCTTCGACGGGCTGGACCAGGGGCGGGTCGCTGATGATGCGTCGCTCGCCGTCGACGATGTGGGTGAGCTTGTCGAGGGCTTGCATGCTGTCGCGCGTGCGGGCCTTCGCCACGTTGGCCTCGCCGCGCTTGAGAGCTCGTCGGTCGAGTTCGGCCTTCATCTCCTTGAGCAACGCGTCGACGTCAAAGCGCGAGTACCACACATCCAGGTTGGTCATCTCTGCGAACTGACGCATCGCCGACCGGTAGCCGCCCACGACGCTCAACAACACCTTGTTGCGTTCCTTGACCGAGTACCCGTTGTCGCGGCCAGCGATCGCGAAGCTCGCCGCGAGTCGCTTCACGTCCCATTCCCATGGACCGGGGAGCGTCTCGTCGAAGTCGTTCATGTCAAACACCAGCCGGCGGTCCGGTGCCGCGAACACACCGAAGTTCATGAGGTGCGCATCACCGCAGAGCTGGGTCGTGAGCCCCGAGCGGGGCGTGTGGGCCAAGTCGCTGGCCATGATCAGCGCCGCGCCTCGATAGAAGGTGAACGGCGACACCAGCATCCGCCCATAGCGGATCGGTACCAGCTCCGGGACACGCGTCGACTGCTTGGCCCTCGAGCAGTGCCACCGGATCGGGCCGCGACGCGCTCGGCGTGAAGCCGGCGTGGCTCGAACGCGGCACCTCCGCGCGTGCCGCCTTTCCTCGAGCCACCCGTTCCGCCACGGTCAGATGAGGCACCACCTTGCCGTGCTCGTAGCGCATACCTGCCGGGATCGGCCTCGACTCGTCCGCGATGTCCTCTGTCTCGGCGTTGTCCATGTGTTGGTGCCTCCCCCGTGCGGTCAGGACGGTACCGGAGTCGAGATAGGGCCGTTGGTCCTACCGACAGTCCTCGGGCAGGACCAACGGCCCTTCCGCACACGGGAGACCGGGCCTAGGAAGACACTCGGTGACAGATCGCGACGGCGGTGGCCGGGTTGCACCCAGGCGAGGATCAACGAGGGCCGCGAGGAGCACCTGGTGGGGTCGGCACCCGCCGCGGTGGTGGAAGAACTGGCCGACCCCAGCTTGACCATGGGTGGGCCACCTCATTCACGCCCAAGGAGTCAGACCTTGTCGAAGCCGAACCTTCTGCTGATCATGACGGACGAGGAGCGGTACCCGCCGGCCTACGAGGACGACCGGGTCAGGCGCTTCCGGAAGGAGCAGCTCGGCGCGCGCGAGTCGATCCGTGGCGGCGCTCGAGTTCCATAGGCACTACGCGGGTTCGACGGCATGCCTCTCCCCGCGGTGGCCCGTGGTTGATCGTGGCGTCGTTCGTGAACCCACACACATCGCGGCGTTCCGGTTATTCCGGATCAGATCTGGAAGCAGGGACCGCCCGATGACACGGTTCCCCCCATCGACGAGGCGCCTTCGCAGGCCGACTCCTTCAATGGCCGCCGGCGTGCCAGGAGCAGTGGAAGGCGGTTTGGCCGCAGATGGTTTACGAGCAGCCCGCCAACGTGTCGTACCGACAGCTCTACTACTACCTGCACAAGCTCGCTGATCAGGCGATCGCCCGGATGCTCGAAGCACTGGACCGATCCGGTATGGCTGACGACACGATCGTGGTGTTCACTTCGGACCACGGCGACCTCCTCGGGGCGCATGGCGGCATGCATACGACCCCGTCGACTTCCCCTCGCACGTCGAGTCGGTCATCGCGACGCTCCCGACCGGCGCGGGAGATGCCGAGGAGCTGTGGAAGCTGAATCACTATTACGAGCGGCTCGACGACTTCAACGATGCGCACGGCGTCCAGAAGAACCCGTTCGCCGCGCCAGCGGCAGAGCCCCTACGGGAGATGCACAACCTCACAACAGATCCCGACGAACGCACGAACCACGCTGCGACAGCGCCGGTTGTGCGAGCCGCTCTCGAGTTGCTGCTCGAGGGCCAACGAGAGGCCAAGCGGCTCGTACCGTCACTCCAGAACCTTCTCGATCGGTGTGGGCGTATCCATGTGCTCCTCCTCTGAGATGGGCGTTCAGATGCAGCCGCGGGGCTTCGGGATGCCGCCGATCTTGGCGGCGACCTTCACGGGACCTCTCGGGAACAGCTGGTAAAGCTCCTTGACCGAGAACCCCGACGTCTTTCCCAGGACGCGCACCATGGGACCAGTGCCTTTCTCGAGGTACTCGGCGCGCATGAAGCGGATCACCTTCCAATGCTCGGCGGTCAACTCGCCGGCAGGCCGGGTCCTATGGAGTCGGAGCGGTGTCAGATCACTCGCCCGCCCATGGCATTCGGAGCTGGTGGCCGCGGACGTGTGTCGCGGCCACCAGCGTGGACACTCACACAGTTCGGGGTCGTGCTCAGTAGACGTCGACCGGCACCCGGACGTCGTTGAACACGACGCGGTCACCGATGTCAGCGATGGCGCGGAGCGCCTCTCCGAGCGCAAACGGCCAGCTCGCAAGGAGCAACGCGATCGGAGCGCCCAAGAAGATGACGCCCACGGTGTCCCAGAATCCGTCCACGGCGATGGCCAGTGAGAAGACACCGATCCCGGCGCTGATGACGCTGATCACTCCGATGACCATGAGGAACATCGCCCAGGTTCGGAGAGTCTTGTAGTCGCTCATCAACTGCCTCCTTCCGGTTCTTGAAGAGTCGGCACCGCGGGAACGCCGCACCGATGAGACCAGGATGGGGCCGTGATGCATGATCGAGTAGGGCCGAAGGTCTCGACTTGGACCCGGCGTAGGACGGAGAGTCGCGCCTGCAAGACCGGCGGAGTGCGCGGCGCTGCCGCGATAGATCAAGCAGTCGACGGTGGACGTGATCGAGTCCGTGGCCGCTGTCCTCGCCACTGAACGACGCGATCGAATGCTCGCCTCTCGAGAAGTGCAAGCGCTGCGGTCGTGCGCATGACGAGGAGCTCACGAGTGACCTGCGAACTTGCTGTTGAGCACAGCGCTCAGGCGCGTAGGCCTTCTAATCCGTGGGTCGCAGGTTCAAATCCTGCCGGGGGCGCGACCTGGGACGTCGGGTGAAAAGACCGCGGGCTGCTTCGAGCACAGCGCTCGGACAACGGATTTGTCGTCCAGGAGGTCGGGTGGCTTCCCCCGGTGAGCCAGCGGCGGGATCCGGTTTGCGGGTTCGCTCACGGCTGATCGCTTCGTGCGCACACCCCAGAGCCGCCGTCACCTCCCGGCGTTCGCCGCCGCCTGGGTGTCAGTGCCGAACGAATAGGTCTCGAACGGATCGGGACGACAGATCAGGTCGGCGACCAGCCCGGTCCATCCGGTCTGGTGCGTTGCCCCCAATCCGGCTCCGTTGTCTCCGTGGAAGTACTCGTTGAACACGACGTTGTCGCGCCAGCGCGGGTCGTCCTGGAGCTTGGCGACCCAGCCATGACAGGGCCGGCGGCCGTCGGGCCCGCGGAGGAACAGCGAGATGAGCCGCTGGCGGAGATCCTCCGCGCAGTACGCGAGCCCGACCTTCTGGCCGCTGCCTGTCGGGTACTCGATGTCGAAGCCCGAGCCGATGGCGCGAGCGTTGCGTTGCAGGCTGCGCAGCAGGAGATAGTTGACTGGCATCCACACGGGACCGCGCCAGTTGGAGTTCCCTCCGAACATCCCTGTGGTCGACTCCGCCGGCTCGTAGTCCACCGAGACCACGGTCCCCGCGAGGTCGGCGAACACCGGTTGCTCGTGCTGCTTCGACAATCCGCGCAAGCCGAACGGTGAAAGGAACTCACCCTCGTCGAACACGCGCGTGAGCACGCGGCGGCCGTCACCGGGAGGGATCACGCCGATCACGAACCGGTCGCTGTCAGGCGTCGAGATGAGCTGCCCGCGTGCTGCGACCTGTGCGTTGGGGTCGAGACGCTCGCGAAGGTGGGCGAATCGCTTGCGAAGGGCGCCGGCGTTTCCCATCGCGCCCTCTTGCAACACGACGGTCGCCATGAGAGGCAGCACCCCGACGAGCGACCTTGCCTTGATCGGGGTCGTTTGACCGTCGGCGGCGTGGAACACGTCGTAGAAGAAGCCGTCGTCGTCGTCCCATAGACCCTGGGATTGCATCGCCGCGACGATCAAGACGAAGTGCTCGACGAACTTCACCTCGATGTCAGTCCACGCCGGGTCCTTCTCGGCGAGGATCCGTGCCATCTCGAGGAGGGTCAGCGCGTAGAACGCCATCCAGGTCGTGCCGTCGGATTGCTCGAGGCGGCCGCCGGCGGGCAGGTTCGAGCGATCGATGGCGCTGATGTTGTCGAGCCCGAGGAAGCCCCCGCCGAACAGGTTGTCGCCCTCGGGGTCCATGCGGTTCACCCACCAGGTGAAGTTCACCAACAGCTTCGGGAGCAAGCGGGCGAGGAAGTCGTAGTCGCGGCGCCCGTCGATGTCCCACACGTGGAGCGCGGCCCAGGCGTGAACGGGCGGGTTCACGTCGCTGAACGCCCACTCGTATGCGGGCAGGGCCCCGTTGGGATGCTGGAACCACTCACGGCACAGCGCCAGCAGCTGGTACTTCGCGAAGGCCGGATCGAGATGAGCGAGCGCGATCGTGTGGAAGGCAAGATCCCACGCCGCGAACCACGGGTACTCCCATGGGTCGGGCATCGACATGATGTCGCGGGCGTCCATGTGCACCCATGCGGCGTTCCGGCCGCCGCGGCGCTCCGGCGGAGGCGGCGGCTGGGTCGGGTCGCCCTCGAGCCAGCGCTTGACGTTGTAGGCATAGAACTGCTTGCCCCAGATCATCCCGGCGAAGGCCTGGCGGGCCACGAGCCGCTCGTCGTCGGTGACCGTCGCGGGGATCACCTCGGCGTAGAACTCATCGGCTTCCAGGTGTCGCTCGTTGAGCACCGCGTCGAACCCACTGCCGAACGCTTCCGTCGGCGAGGGCGGACGCAGCCGGACCCGAACGGTCTGGGTCTCTCCGGGCCCGACGGTGAGCCGATACCACGCGGCGCACTTGGTCCCGGTGTGATCGGGGCTCACGGTGGTTGCACCTGCAATCACATGATCGTTGATCCCGTCCTTCGGGAACGGTGGCGACTCGGCCGAGCCGTAGAGCCGCCCGGCGTTCGTCTCGTTCTCGCAGAAGAGCAGGTCGGGCAGAGCGCGGTCCGGGCCGGCATCGACCTCCCAGGCCAGCTCGCCGAACCTGGGGTGGTCGACGGCAATACGGTCGGGTCCCGTGGCCCGTAGCACGGGGCGGGCCGCACCCATGTCCCACGACCACGTGTTGCGGAACCACAGGTGCGGCAACACGTGGAGGGTGGCCGCATCCGGTCCGGTGTTGGTGACGCTGATCTGCATGAGGAGGTCGTACGCATCGTCCTTGGCATGGACGACGTCGACGATCCAGTACCGATCGTCGTCGAAGACGCCGGTATCCATCAGCTCGTACTCGGGCTGGCTCTGATCGCGACGGCCGTTCTCGGCGACGAGATCTCCGTAGGGGAACTCGGCCTGCGGGTAGTGGTAGCGCCAGCGCAGCCACGCGTGGCTCGGGAGCGCGTCGAGGTACCACCAGTGTTCTTTCGCGTCCTCGCCGTGGTTGCCCTCGGGACCGGTGAGGCCGAACATCCGCTCCTTCAGGATCGGATCGCGACCGTTCCACAGCGCGAGAGCGAGGCACAGCTCCCCGCCGACGTCGCTGATGCCGGCCATGCCGTCCTCACCCCAGCGGTACGCACGCGACCGGGCATGATCGTGGGGGAAGTAGTCCCACGCTGTCCCGCCGGCGCTGTAGTCCTCCCGAACGGTGCCCCACGCGCGCTCCGAGAGATACGGACCCCAGCGGTACCACGGCGTCGCCTCGTCGAGGCCGTCCTCCGGATGGCCGAACGAGTCGACTCTCATGCGCTCTGCGCTCGTCATGGGACGAGCATCGTCGATCTCGTCGGCCGCGGCTATCCCGATTCGGCAGGTTGCCGATTGCGGATAGCGGCCGTTGCCATCGCCGCTGACCATTGGGCTGTGGCACGAAGCTCTGATGAATCCCGCGAGCAGCAGCCCGGCGACGTCCTCGTGATCTTCGGGATCACCGGGGACCTGGCGCGGGTGATGACGTTCCGGTCTCTCTACCGCCTCGAGCAACGTGGGTTGCTCACGTGCCCCATCGTCGGGGTCGCCGTCGATGAGTGGTCCGTCGACCAGCTGATCGAGCGAGCCCGCTCGTCGATCGTCGGCGCTGGCGAGCATCTCGACGAGACGGTGTTCGCTCGCCTCGCGGCGCGGTTCTCCTACGTGCAAGGCGACTTTTCGGATGACGCCGTGTACAAGAAGGTGAGCGCGGCCATCAAGGGCGCGGCGTGCCCCGTCTTCTATCTCGAGATCCCGCCGTTCCTCTTCGCCACGGTCGTGAAGGGGCTCGCCGGCGCCGCCCTGACGAAGTCGGGGCGTGTCGTCGTCGAAAAGCCGTTCGGTCACGACCTTGCATCAGCGGCTGCGCTGGCCCACGAGCTGCACGAATACTTGGACGAGTCGCAGCTGTACCGGATCGATCACTATCTCGGGAAGATGGGTCTCGAAGAGATCCTGTTCCTCCGGTTCGCGAACACCATGCTCGAGCCGGTCTGGAACCGGAACTACATCGATTGCGTCCAGATCACCATGGCAGAGGACTTCGGCGTCGAGGATCGGGGCCACTTCTACGATCCCGTCGGCGCGCTGCGCGATGTCGTCGTCAACCATCTGATGCAGGTCGTCGCGGGCGCGGCGATGGAGGCACCGTCGGGCGGCGACCCGGAGACGCTGAAGACCGCGCAAACCGCGGTGTTCCGCTCGATGGTCGAAGCGGATCCCCGGCACTACGTGAGGGGGCAGTACGACGGCTACCGCTCGATTGACGGCGTCGCGGCCGACTCGACCACCGAGACCTACGCCGCGCTCAGGCTCGAACTCGATAACTGGCGGTGGTCGGGGGTCCCGTTCTTCATCCGCACCGGGAAGTGCCTTGCCGTACGCCAGACCGAGCTGCGTCTCGTCTTCAAGTTCCCGCCTCGGCTGGGCTTCGGCTTGCGAGACGCGCAGAGCGAGCCGGATCAGTTCGTGGTCCGGCTCGACCCCGGCACTGGGGTGAGGATCGTGCTGTCGGCCCATCGATCTGACGCCCCGAAGCCCGCGCCGATCGAGTTCGACATGCAGTTCGCGGCCCAGGGCGGGGAGGGGGCGACTCCGTATGAGGTGCTGCTCCACGCGGCGATGCTCGGCCGGAGCACCCGCTTCACCCGCCAGGACAGCGTGGAGGAGGAATGGCGCGTGATGCAGCCCCTGATCGACGCGCCGCCGACCGTCCACGCCTACGCGCCCGGGTCGTGGGGCCCTGCGGCCGCGGACGCGCTCGTCGCCGCACACGGCGGCTGGCGCGATCTATGGGTTCCGTGATGCGTCGAGAGAGCGAGGCAGTGACATGAAGGCGATCATCGTTGGTGGTATCGCCGGAGGAGCGTCGTGCGCGGCGCGTTTGCGCCGGCTCGACGAACAGGCCGAGATCCTCATGGTGGAACGTGGCCCATACGTCTCGTACGCGAACTGCGGGCTGCCGTACCACGTCGGGAGCGTGATCGAACACGAGTCGGATCTGCTCGTCGCGAGCCCGCAGGTCTTCCGTGCGCACTTCAACGTCGACTGTCGAACCGGCTGCGATGCGATCGGGATCTCGGCCGCCGACAAGACGGTGCAGCTCCGCGATGTGGCCACCGGCGAGGTCACGACCGAGTCGTACGACAAGCTCGTGCTGTCACCCGGAGCACCGTCGATCCGGCCGCCTCTCCCGGGCATCGACCTGCCCGGCATCTTCGCCGTGCGCACGGTGCCCGACGCGAGGCAGATCCGCGAATGGATCGAGCGTGGCACCAGCTTCCTCGCCGACATGGAGAAGTACTCGGGCTTCCAGACGGTGCGACCCCAGCGAAAGGCCGTGGTGATCGGCGGTGGGTTCATCGGCCTCGAGATGGCCGAGAACCTGGCGCATCGCGGGTTCGACGTGACCGTGATCGAGCTGGCAGATCAAGTGCTGGGGCCGCTCGATCGAGAGTACGGGCAGCTCGTGGCGGACTTCCTCGGGCTGCACGGCGTCCACGTCGTCGTCGGAGATGGGGGGCGGGATTCGCGCAAGCCGAGAACGAGTCGCTCGTGGTGTCGACTCAGTCCGGCATGTCGTACCCGGCGGATCTCGTCATTCTCTCGCTCGGCGTCCGGCCGGATACCACTCTGGCGCACATCGCTGGGATCGTGGTCGGTGATCTCGGAGGGATCCGGGTCGACGAGCACATGCAGACGAGTAACCCCGACATCTTCGCCCTCGGCGACGCCGTCGAGGTGATCTGCGGCCGTGACTCACGGTTCCGCGGCACGCAAGGCACGGCGATCGTCGAGCTGTTCGGTGCCGCGGTGGCGTGGACCGGCGCGAACGAGAGGGCGCTCGAGCGGGTCGGCGACCGGGACTACGAGAAGATCTACCTCTATCCGAACTCGCACGCGGGCTACTACCGGGGCGCCAAGCCGATCGCGATGAAGGTGGCGTTCCGGAAGTCGGATGGGCGTGTGCTCGGCGCGCAAGCAGTCGGCGAGGCTGGTGTCGACAAGCGCATCAGCACGCTCGCGATGGCGATCCAGATGGGCGCGACCGTGTACGACCTCGAGGAGGCCGAGCTCTGCTACGCGCCTCCGTTCGGGAGCGCCAAGGACCCCGTGAACTTCGCCGGCATGGTCGGCGCGGGCGTCCTCCGTGGTGACATGCCGCTCGATCACTGGGACACCGCCGACGGGGCCTTCCTTCTCGATGTGCGCGAAAAGGTGGAGCTGGCGGTGGAGGCCGTCCCCGACGCGGTCAACGTCCCCCTGGGCGAGCTGCGCGCCCGACTTGGTGAGCTCCCGCGTGATCGCCAGATCGACGTGGTGTGCCGGTCCGCTCAGCGCGCCTACTACGTGGCGCGGATCCTCCTGCAGAACGGCTTCGATCCGCGCGTCGTCTCGGGCGGCATGCTCTCCCACCCGATCTCGGACGTCGCCTGACGGCGAGCCTTGACGAGCGTGGCGCTCGGTGACTCGCCGAAGAGCGCTCGGTACTGACCGGCGAAACGGCTCAGGTGCCAGAACCCGAAGTCGGCCGCCGACCGGCTGACGGGGTCACGTCCCCGTGGACTGTCCAGAAGAGTGTGCCGCACCCCATGCAGAGCTGCGATGCGCAGGTACGCCATCGGAGACATCGCGTAGCACTCGTAGAACGCATCGCGCACCCGCCGCTCGGACGCACCCGACGCGATGCAGAGGTCCGCAAGCGTGACGCCCTGGTAGTGCATCTCGATCGCGCGGTCTTCGCACGCCCGGGCGATGCGCACGCTGTTCAGCCGTGTCCGCGGGGCGAGCAGTATGTGGTCGCAGTCGGCGGCGAACGAGCGCACGGCAACCTCGAGCAGCTCGGTGGACAGCCCGGTCGAGAGTTCGTCTTCTTCTCGCTCGCTCGCCGAAGCGCCGTGAGTCGCAGCCATTCGCAGAACCGTGTCGAACGAGTCGGCCAGATGGCTCCAATCGGCAGCACGGACTGCGCGGAACTCTCCAGGGCTCGGGAGGTCGAGGTCGACACCGAGGGCGTGGGCCGACTGATTGAGCGTGCTTCGGGTGAACGACATGATCCCGAACCGCATCGGACCCGTCGTGACGCCGGCGACCTCAGTGGCCTCGCCCCACGCGTGGAGAACGCCAGGAGCCATGGCCCCGCCGTTCAGGTGTCCAGAAACCGCGCGGTGGAGAGGAGCGAGGACGACGATGCGATCGCGCAATGTCTCGCCCCGCGTTGCGATCGGGAACGAATAGTCTCCGATCTCGACGAGGATCGCACCGAGATCGAGTCGAACCCACTCCGCGGCGGATGGCGCCCGGGCGAAGGGCCATCGGCGTCGTGTGGGCGGAAGCAACGGGATCGACGAACTCGTCGATCGTGGTGATCACCCGTCGGCTTGCATGCCACATGGTCCGCTTTCTAGCCGCGGTCCACCTCTCGCAATAGAGGTCGACGAATCGCTTGTGCGGGACCTGAGGCCCTTGCGGCCAGTGCCGAGTCCGGCTAGCGACCATCCGGCCTCGCGCTCACGATCGATCCACTCAGGTGACTCGCACGTAGGAGGCACATGAGATTCGTCGGGATGGTCCACCTTCTCGTCTTCGGATTCGAGTGTCAGGGCTCGCTGAGGCCCGTCGATCACCGCCGTCGCGTCCCGGCGGTAGCGCGCTGGCCAAACGAGGTTCCGATTCGAGACAACGGATAACTCGCGACGTATCGCTCACGCGGGACGTGGGAACTTGCTGTTGAGCACAGCGCTCATCCCGTTCGGCCTTCTGATCCGCGGGTCGCAGGTTCAGATCCTGCCGGGGGCGCTCTCCGCAGCGGATCATTTGCTCACCGAGGCTCGCGAATCCTCATGTTCTCTTCATCCTGGGTGTGGTGCGCGAGCGCATTCTCCTAGCGACGGCACCGAGCCGTCACGAACCAAGCAGGAGGATCAGTCATGGAAGTCGTCATCATCAACTTCTCTCTCGACGGCCTGTCCGAGGCCGAGTACCGGGCCAAGTGCGACGAGATCGCGCCGGCATTTGCCGCGGTGCCGGGCCTCGTCTCCAAGGTGTGGCTCGCCGACACCGCTGGCGGCGTCTACGGCGGCGTGTACACGTTCGAAGACGGAAGGGCGGTCGATGCCTTCACGAGCTCGGACCTGTTCGCGCAGGTGGCCGCGACGCCAACGTTTGCTGGCGTGTCGATGCGCCGCTTCGGAGTCCTCGAAGGACCGACCGCGGTCACCCGGGGCTTCGTCGGCGCGACCGCCTGACGCCTGGCAGCATGAAGGCCATGGATCGCCGGTCAACCGGCTCCGAGGTGATCGGCCGGGACGTAGAGCTGTCCGTGGTCCTCCGCGTGTTGGAAGATCACGGACCCCGCGTCTGCTTCGTCTACGGGATTGCTGGCATTGGGAAGTCGACTCTGCTCGCGCGGTTCGGCGAGGAGTGTGAACACCGCGGCGTCGACGTCTTCTCGGTTGACTGCCGAAGCATCGAGCCGACGCCGGAGGGTCTTCTCGAGCGCGCTCGGACTCCTCACCGGCCCGTCGCGGGTGGACGCCTCCGTCGTCGTCATCGACAACTATGAGGTGTTCCGGATCGCGGATCCGTGGCTGCGCCACGAGCTGCTTCCACGGCTCGGGAGCTCGGTACGGGTCGTGGTCGCGGGACGAGAGCCCCCGATGCTCGAGTGGGCGATCGAGCGCGGCCAGCTCGGAGGTCTCGAGGTCCTTCCACTCGGACCTCTCGACGACGAAAGCGTTCGGGAGATCGTGCGGTCCGCCGGGGTTGAGGACGGCCAGGTCGCAACCGCGATCATGCGGGTCAGTCGCGGCCACCCGCTCGCGCTGCGGCTCGCCCTCGAAGCGCGCCTCGCGCGCGTCGACGTCCCAGAGCTCGACGCGATGCCCCGTGTCGTCGATGCGCTGGCCGGCGCGTTCCGGTCGGGACTCGACGCTCGGGCGCGCCGAGCACTCGACGCAGCTTCGGTCCCGAGACGTATCACGCGGGGGGTTCTCGCTGCCATGCTCGGCGAGGATGAAGCCGACGCCGCGCTCGACATGCTCGGTGATCTCGCATTCGTTGAAGCCACCGCCGAGGGGCTCGCCCTTCACGACGCAGTGCACACGGCGATCGTCGAGCGGCTCCGTGCGGTCGACCCCGAATGCTTCCGCGCGTACCGCACAGCGGCTTGGCATCACCTGCAGTCCGAGTCCCGTGCTGCCGGCGGCCGCGACCTGGCCCGATCGACCGCCGACCTGCTGTTCCTGATCGACAACCCCAGGGTCCGCGAGGCGATGTTCCCGACGACCTCGCACCTGTACAGCGTCGAGCGGTCGCGCGTCGAGGACCGAGACGACCTGCGCGCGCTGTGGCACCGCCACGACCCGGCACCCGCGGCCGTCGCGCTGGACGCGTGGCTGGAGCGCGCGCCCGACCTTGTGCGCACCATCCGGGATCGAGCCGGCACGGTTGTGGGTTGCTCGATCCTGGCCGACTGGCGCGACGTGCCCCACTCACTCGAGCGTGACGACCCGATCATGGCCGGCTGGGCCCAACACGCCGCCCGCAACCCGCTCCCTGCGGGGCAATGCACCCTCGTGCACCGACGCGTGCTCTGCATCGAAACCGGAGAGGGACCAAGCGGGCCGCAAGCCGCCGCGTGGCTCGACGTGAAGCGGGAGTACTTCCGGCTGCGTCCGAGACTTGGCCGGCTGTACGCGGTGCTCGCAGACCCGTCACCTTTCCTCGACGCGATGCTCGTCCTGGGGATCGAGCCGTTTGGCGACCCCGTTCCCATCGACGACCGATCGTTTCAGCTCGCCGCGCTGGACTTCGGACCCGACTCGGTCGACGGCTGGCTCACTCGGATGGCGGCCGCGGAGCTCGGGATCCAGGACGCGCCATTCCTGGATGTCGATGACCGCACTGTCGACCTCGGTGACCACCGCGTTCATCTCTCACCGCTCGAGTTCGGCGTCCTCGAGGCGCTGTCGTCTCGGCGTGGGCGGCCCGTGTCACGTGCGGAGCTGATCGCTCGGGTCTGGGGAACGACCTACGACGGCGGCAGCAACGTCGTCGATGTCGTCGTCCGGAGCCTCCGGCACAAGCTCGGGCCCAGCGCCGCGTGGGTCGAGACCACCCGTGGCATCGGCTACTGCTTCAAGTAGGTGCCTCTACGGGAGCCTCGGCATACCGACGACGTCGGACAGCGACCGCCGCGCGGTGTGGGACTCGAGTCAACGGATGACTCGTGTCGTGTCGCGCTGGAGCGGAACTACGAAGCGGCTCTCCCTTGGGAGATCTCTTCGTCTACCTAATCGGGGCGGATGTCGTCGCCCGGTGTCAAACGGTCCGGCCGCGGTTCGAAGACGATCACCGGCGTCTCGGTCGAACGCCGGGCCGCATACGCGTCGAGCCTCGGATCGACCGCGACCCAGCGCTGCCACAGCCGGTCACGCTCCTCCCCCCTCGAAAGGCGTGCGCGCACCGGGCGCGGCTGCTGGCGCGGCAATCGAATGACGGCGTCCGGGTGCGCCTCGAGGTTGAGCCACCACGCGGGATGGCCCTCGTCCCAGCCGTTCATCGCGATCGCGACGAGGTTCGGACCGTCTTCGAGGTAGCCGATGATGACGCTGCGCTCCTGCCCGGACTTCCGCCCGATGGTGGCGAGGCGCAGCGCGCCCCAGCCGCGCTTGTTCGACGTGGTCCACAGGAATCGACCGCGACTGAGCCGGTTCAACGCGCGATGAACGCGCCAGGCCGTGTGCACGAACCACGGCGGCGGGTGTTTCGGCGGCCGCGTTGCCGCATTGCTCATTGGCGACACCTCCCGAACGGGGCGACTCGCCACGGTACGCCGCAATGAGGTCGCCGGGCGCAGCGACTAGAAGATCGTCCCCGGGTTGAGGATGCCGTTCGGGTCGAACGCCGCCTTGATGCGCCGCATGAGGTTGACCTTCACCGGATCCTCGAGCTCGAGGAAGTACTTGCGCTTGGTTGTGCCGATGCCGTGTTCACCAGAGATCACACCCCCGAGCGCCATCCCCGCCTCGAACAGCGCGTGGAGCACCTTCGATCGTTCCTCGGGGTCGGGCTTGTACACCGAGAGGTGGATGTTGCCGTCGCCGGCGTGGCCGCATCCCGCGATGAAGGCGCCGCTCTCCTGGGCGATCTCGCCCACGTGCGCCATGTACTCCGAGATCGATGCCCGCGGCACGACGACGTCGATGATGTCGTCCGCGCCAGCTCCCTTGGCGAGCCAGAACGCCTTCTCGCGCGCTTCGATCAGCCGCTGCCCTGATGCCGACGGCAGTACGTAGACGTCGATGGCTCCGAGCTCGGAGAGCAGCAGGGCAAGCTCGTGCACGTCCTCTTCGAGCCGTGCCTCGTTGCGGTTCTCCATCATGACGACGGCATAGGCCTTCGTCGCGTTGCGTACTTCGTCGGGCACCCCGAGCTCGAGGCCGAACTCGCGCACCATCGCGCCGAGGGTGCCCGAGTCGATGTACTCGAGGATGAGCGGGCCAATGCCGCTCGCGACGACACGCGGGACGGCGTGCATCACACCGTCGAGCGCGGTGAACGGCGCGAGGACGGTGGCTTGATGCGCGGGGCGTGGGTAGAGCTTGAGGATGGCCTCGGTGACGAGCGCCAGCGTTCCCTCGGAGCCGACGATCAGCTGCGTGAGGTCGTAGCCAGTCGAGCCCTTCACGAAACGCCCGCCGGTGCGGATGATCTCACCGCTCGGGAGCACGGCTTCGAGTCCGAGTACCTGGTGTCGCGTCACGCCGTACTTGACCGCCCGCATGCCCCCGGCGTTCGTTGCCACGTTGCCGCCGAGCGAGGCGGAGTACTCGCCGGGATACACGGGATAGACGAGCTCGTGCTTGGCCGTCACCTCGTCGAGCTCGGAGAGCGTCACGCCGGGCTCGACGATCGCCACCTGGTTCTCGGTGTCGATCTCCATTCGCTTCATACGCTCGAACGACACGACGACGCCGCCAGGGCTCGGGATCGCCGCGCCGGCCAGGCCGGTGCCGCTACCGCGCGGGGTCACGGCGATGCGGTGCTCGTTGCAGACACGGAGGATCGCGGCGACCTCGCTCGCGGTCTCTGGCAGGAGGACAGCAACCGGGACGACGGGGGTCGCGCCGAGTGCCTCGTCGTGCGTGTACTCGTCGTGCGCACTGCCGGCGAGGATGCGATCGGCGGGCAGCACGCCGTCGAACAGTGCCGTTCTCATGTCGCGATCGGGCACGGTCATTCCCGGACGATAGGGGACAACTCGGTCGGCCCACCCCGGGTCGGCAAGCCGAGCCAGGACTCGCAGCTGACTGATCCGGTTCGCCGCACCAGAGATACGACCGTCCCGGGAAGCGGGCACGACGACCACGACACGAAGCGAGGTGGTGGGCGACGATCAGGGGCCCGCAGTCCGCTGCTGTGGACGAACTCGACGCCCAGAGGTCAACCCCCAACCAACCGCGCTCGACGCACCTCGATCAGCGGTCGAGCGAGCCGGCGTGGTCGGGTACATAGGTCTGGGTCTCCCGGGGTGGCCGTTCGTATCCCCTCGATTGCGGTCGCCGAGGGAGCTCCAACGGCACGCGGGTCACCTCGTGGTAGTCGAGCGTGCTCAACAGGTGAGCGATCATGTTGATGCGGCCGCGCCGCTTGTCCTCGCTCTCGACCACGTACCACGGTGCCTCGGGTATGTCGGTGTGCACCATCATCTGGTCCTTCGCCTGCGAGTAGTCGTCCCACCTGCGGACGGACTCCAGGTCCATGGGCGAAAGCTTCCAACGTCGCATCGGGTCCTTGAGACGTGACCTGAAGCGCGCCTCCTGCTCGGCGTCGCTCACCGAGAACCAGTACTTCCGCAGAAGCACACCGTCCTCGACGAGCATCCGTTCGAAGATCGGGCATTGGTGCAAGAAGCGGTGGTATTCGTCGGCGTTGCAGAAGCCCATCACCTTCTCTACCCCGGCTCGGTTGTACCAAGAGCGGTCGAAGAGCACGATCTCGCCCGCTGCGGGGAGCTGTGAGATGTATCGCTGGAAGTACCACTGGGTGCGTTCGCGCTCGGTCGGGGCGGGAAGCGCAGCGATGCGGGCCACGCGTGGGTTGAGGAACTGCGTCACTCGTTTGATCGTGCTGCCCTTGCCGGCGGCGTCGCGCCCCTCGAAGAGCACGACCAAACGCCGACCATCGCCCCGCACCCATTCTTGGACCTTGACCAACTCTGCCTGCAGCCGGAACAACTCGCGTTCGTAGAGCTTCCTCGGCAGACGGTCCGTCGCTTTGGCTCCCCTTGCCCTGCTCACGCTGTTGCTTGAATCCTCGGCCACGGCCCGACTTTAGGACGACGTCACGGCTCAGCATCCGTGGTGACGCCTTCACAGCGAACGTGGTGTTCCTCGAGTGATCCGACCGAACGGCCATGACGAATGATGCGCGTACAACCCAGAGACCGGAGGGAGCCGCGTCCTGTGATCGGCATCTACATCGTCACCAAGAACATGACCGTCGAGCAGCACGCCAAAGGACGGGAACGTCTCCGTGCGGTCGGGGCACCCGAAGAGGCAATGAAGCTCCACTCCTGCTTCGGCGAGGACGGGCAGCTGCAGGTGTTCGACATTTGGGAGAGCCAGGAAGCGTTCGACGAGTTCGTGACGTTTCTCGGGCCGGTCATGGAAGAACTCGGCATCGAGCTGGCGCAACCGCCGACGATCATGCCGATCGTCGACCTGGTGCAGTAGCAGCTTGTAGCCACTGGTCGCACGCAGTCGCCAACCGGGGAGCGATCCACTTCTTCACTGTCTCGCCGCGGGCCGTTCGGCCAGACGGGAGCCGGGCGCGATCATCGGCTGCGTCCTCGTTCTCGTTCGTGTGGCTGGGATGCCATTGCGAGCATCTCGTCGACGATCGCGTTGGCGCGGGTGCGGTCGAACCCACGTTGCAACAGCTGGCGATTGCGGGTCGCGGACGTGAGATAGAAGCGTTCGTAAAGGAACCCGCGCCCCGCGAGCGTCGTCCCGACGAAGTCCCAGGCCATGCGGAACAGCGCCGCTCGCTCGTCTGCGGGCGTGCCGTCAGCGCCGTGGAGCATCTCGTCGATCAGCGGTCGTAGCGCGGCGTCGTCGAGCTGGCTGCGCGTCGGCGTCGTGAGCAGGTTGTGGCTGCCGATGAGCGTGATGATCTCGTTGACCCTCGGCATCCAGGTGGCGAGCAGCGCCTTCATCGGCGCGAGGGGCTCGTGCGCGGGGAACCACATGCCGTCGCGCTCGCGTTCCCAGCCCCGCTCGATCGAGAGCTCGACCGCCGAACGGGTCACCTCGACGTAGCAGGCGAGCTCGCCGAGCATCTCGGTGGTGGCCGGTGACTCGTCCCCGATCATCTCGGCCATGCGACACGCGAGGCCGTACGCGAACTCGAGCTTGGTCAACGCGCGGGTCGTCGACTGGCTGACCATGTGGATGTGGTAGTTCGTGGCGAACGTCGAGTTGTAGATCTCGAGGTCGCCGTCGAGGAACACGCGATCCCAAGGCACGACCACGTCGTCGAACATGCAGAAGGCGTCCTGCTCGTCGAAGCGGAACGACAGTGGCTTGTCGAACGGATCGGCGTTCGGCGCGGACGCCGAGTCGCGGCACAAGAACTTGAGACCCGGAGTCGAAAGCGGGATTGCGAACGCGACTGCGTGCGCTTCAGCGCCTTCGGGCAAGGCGAGGGCTGGATATACGGCGGTCTCGTCGGCGAATGGCGCGAGGGTGGCGAGGACACGGCCACCTCGCACGACGATGCCATCGCTCGTCTCGCCGACCTTGTGCAGGTTCACCTCATTTCCCACGAACTGAGCGTCGGTGCGCTTGTCGATCGTGGGTTGGATGATCGTGTGCGTGAGGGCCACGTCGTCACGGGCGAGGTGTTTGCGGTAGGCGACGATGTTCTCGGCGCCGCGCGCATTGCGCCCGTCGTCGCCCGCCCACACCCACGGCGCCGATCCGAACGCTGAGAACTTCATGTTCATGTAGTCGGGCGTGCGACCCATCAGACCCGCCGTGCCCTCCGACAGTCGAGCCAGGCCGACCTGCCGCCGATGAAGGTCCTCGAGTGATCGGGGAAGCATGTGGCTGATGTTGATCGCCTCCCCGGTCTCGGGATCGGGGATCAGGCACTCGTCGGCGAACTTGTGCTGCCGATCGAACATCTCGGCAAGGCTTGCGGCTCCGCCTCGTGTCGTGGGGTGCGTCGTCGGGTCGGGGATCAGCTCCCCGTCGATCCACACCGCGTGTTGGGCACCGCGCAGATCGTCGAGGAACTCGGCTCCGGTTCTGGCAGGCACGTCGGGATTCGATCCCAGAAGCGGACATCACGCAAACTGAACGACCGATTCGGTGCCTCCCGAACGGCGGCCCTTGGGAGGCTCTTCAACTACGCCGCCGACGCGACAGCCTCGGTCGGCCGAGGAGACGCTCCGAGAGCGCTACGCCGCCGGCGAGGTCGACGACGAGGAGTTCGCACGTCGCCTCCAGGTGCTGCGAGCGGACAGCCCGACGCGGCCCTGACCTCGACCGCGAACATCAAGCCGTCAAGCTGAGTGCTACGAGCCTGTTCGTCCGGGTTGGAGCGGACCTTCGATTTCGCGAGCGCTCGCGACGACCATGGACTGCGCACGAAGGCCGGTGAGATCATCGCGAAGTCGAGGCCAACGATGCGCAGGAGGCCGCGGTGTTGGTGCTATCCCGAGCGGACGTCGAGGCGGTCTTGGACCTCGACCGGCTCGTTGAAGCGGTGGCGACCGCGATGGTCGACCTGAGTCGCGGGCGAGCCTCGATGCCACCACGCGTCGCCGCTTTGGTGCCTGACCGCCACGCCTTCCTGGCGGCGATGCCCGCGTTCCTCCCCTCGTCCGGGGCGCTGACCACCAAGTTGGTGAGCTTGTTCCCCGAGAACGCCGACCGGCCGACTCACCAGGCCGTCATCGTGTGCTTCGATCCCGAGACCGGGACGCCGATCGCTCTCATGGATGGGGGCTACATCACCGCGACGCGCACTGCCGCCGGCTCGGCGCTCGCCACCCGGTTGCTGGCCCGCCCCGGCTCGGCAGTGGTCTCGGTGATCGGCAGCGGGGTCCAGGCCGGCAGCCATGCCCGCGCCCTGAGCCGCCTTGATGGCATCGACGTCATCCAGATCGCTGGGCGTGACTCTCGCCAGGTCGCGGCGCTGACCGGCGAGCTTGTCGACGCGGGAGTCTCTGCCGAGGCGATCGATTCCATCGAAGACGCCGTGCGTACCGCCGACGTCGTGTGCGCCGCAACCCACGCCGACCAGCCGGTCGTCCGTCGCAGCTGGCTGCGGCCTGGCACTCACGTGAACTCCGTCGGATACAACACCGCGGGAGCCGGCGAGGTCGACACTGACACTGTCCGCGATGCCCTCCTGGTCGTCGAGTCGAGGGGCGCCGTCCTCGCACCGCCGCCGTCCGGTGCCGCCGAGCTGCGCTGGGCTATCGACGCCGGAGCCATCACGGCCGACCACATCCACGCCGAGCTCGGCGAACTCATCGCCGGGGACTGCGAAGGCCGCACCGATGACACCCAGTTGACTCTCTACAAGTCCGTTGGGGTGGCCGTGCAGGACGCGGCGGCGGCCGCGCTGGTCCTGGAGAGCGCGCGCATGCTCGGTGTCGGAACGACCATCGAGCCCTGATCTCATTCTCGCGACCTGTCGTCCCTCAGCGCCTGCAGGCACCAGGCGGCGGCACGCCGCAACGGATCGAGGTGCTACTTCTTACGGACCGCGATCATCGGGTCGGCGGCGGACACCGTGACGGTCGCCGTGGAGTCGGCGAGCTCCTCCTCCAGGCTGCGCACCTCACCGTTGAACGACGCCGCCGAGTCGGGTTCGATCTCCTGGAATCCGGTCGGCAGGCCGATCTCATCGAGGATGGCGATGAACGGCTCAGGGTCGAGCTCCTCGACGTTCACCATTGTCTTCGCATCCCAACGGCCGTCGGCGATCAGCATGGCGGCGGCGACCGGCGGAACGCCCGCGGTGTAGCTGATCCCCTGCGACTCCACCTCGGCATAGGCCTCGGCGTGATCGGACACCTGGTAGATGAACAGCTCGCGCGGCTTTCCGTCCTTGGTGCCCTTGACGACGTCGCCGATGCACGTGTTGCCGGTGTAGCCGGCGGCCAGGCTCTGCGGGTCGGGCAGCACGGCCTTGACCACCCGCAGCGGGATCGCCTCGCCACCACCGGCGAGCGGCACCGGCTCGTGTGACAGCAGGCCGAGCGTGCGCAGCACGGTGAACACGTTGATGTAGTGGTCGCCGAAGCCCATCCAGAACCGGATGCTGCGGGCGTCGATGTTCTTGGACAGCGAGTGGAGCTCGTCGTGCCCGTTGAGGTAGATCGGTTGCTCGCCCACGACGGGGAACGTGAACGTCCGCTTGACCGCGTGGGTCGGGAACTCCTGCCACTCGCGGTCGATCCACGTCCAGACCTTGAAGAACTCGCGGAAGTTGATCTCTGGGTCGAAGTTGGTGGCGAAGTAGCGGCCGTGGCTGCCGGCGTTGACATCGAGGATGTCGATCGTGTCGATCGTGTCGAAGTACTTCCTGGCGGCGAGCGCGGCGTAGGCGTTGACGACACCGGGGTCGAAGCCTGCGCCGAGCACGGCGGTGATGCCCTTTTCGGCGCAGATGTCCTTCTTCTTCCACTCGTAGTTGGCGTACCAGGGCGGGTCCTCGCAGACCTTGTCGGGGTCCTCGTGGATCGCGGTGTCGATGTAGGCCGCGCCGGTGTCGATGCACGCGTCGAGCACCGCCATGTTGGTGAACGCGGAGGCGACGTTCATCACGATCTCGGAGCCGGTCTCGCGGATCAGCGCCGCGGTCGCGGCGACGTCGAGGGCGTCGAGCTGCCGCGCGCGTGCACCTTCTTCGAGTCGTCTTTGATGTGGCCCTTGCGCTTGACGCCGTCGATGATCGTCTCGCACTTGGACACCGTGCGCGACGCGATGCAGATGTCGCCGAGCAGGTCGTTGTGCATCGCCGCTTTGTGCGCGGCCACGTGGGCCACGCCGCCCGCGCCGATGATCAACAGGTTCTTCTTCATCGCTGACCTCCTCAGGACAAGCTGCGCTTGAAATCCTCGTATCCGAACTCGCGCACGACCTCGACGATGCCGTCCAGCCGACGGACGACGATCGACGGCATCCGCAGCCCGTTGAACCACGAGGTCTTGACCATCGTGTAGCCGGCGGCGTCGGCGAAACGCACCTCGCTGCCCACCTCGAGCGGGGCGTCGAGGCTGAACTCGCCGAACACGTCGCCGGCCAGGCACGTGCGCCCGGCGATCGTGACCGCGTGATGGCCGGCGGCCGGCGCGCTCACCCGCGGTTGGGTGCCGTAGATGAGGTGGTCGAGCATGTGCGCCTCGATCGAGGCGTCGACGACGGCAACGTCGACCTCGTTGTGCACCACGTCGAGCACCGTCGTGACGAGCTCGGCCGCGCCGGTGATCGACGCCTCGCCCGGCTCGAGGTAGATCTGCACCCCGAAGCGGTCGGCGACGTCGCGCAGCATCGAGCAGAAGCGCTCGATCGGATAGCCGGGGGTCGTGAAGGAGATGCCGCCACCGAGGCTGATCCACTGCATCCGGTCGAGGATCGACCCGTAGCGCTCGGCGATCAGGTTGACCGCCGTCGCGAGGGCGTCGAAGTCCTCGTTCTCGCAGTTGAAGTGGAACATGAGACCGCTGAGGTCTGCGGCGACCTCGCGCAGCTCGGCGTCGTCGGTGACGCCCAGGCGCGAATGCTTGCGCGCCGGGTCGGCGAGGTCGAAGTGCGAGTAGCTGATGCCGGGGTTGACGCGCAGCCCGACCGGCAGACCACCGATCGCGTCACGGTGCCGCTGCAGCTGCGCCACCGAGTTGAAGATCACCTTGTCGGCGACCTCGGCGACGGCGGCGACCTCATCGGCATCCCAGGCGACGCTGTAAGCGTGCACCTCCTTGCCCAACTGCTCACGGCCGAGGCGCGCCTCGTACAGCGAACTGCTCGTCGTGCCGTCGAGGTACCCGCTCATCAACCCGAACACACCCCAGGTGGAGAAGCACTTGAGGGCGAGCACGGACTTGGCGCCGGACTCGCCACGCACGCGGCCGACGACCTCCAGGTTCTGCTGGAGGCGGCGCTCGTCGATCAAGTAGTAGGGCGTGCGAAGGGTCATGCGCAGCTTCTCGACGGGGACGGGAAACAGGGCGGATGCCGTCGCAACTGCAAACGAGGCTGGCGAGGACGCTACACGAGCGTCTCCCGTCGGTCAGCGAGTCAGCTCGACCGGGTGACCTTCCCACGACTCGATGCGATGCGCGGCCGCCTCGAGTAGATGGTGCGCCAGGTCCGTGAGCGCCCGCGCCGCGGCGACCTCCTCGCCGACCGCCGGCAGATCCGGATCCGTCGGATTTCGACGGGACCTACCCCATCCGCGCAGGTCCTCGGACGGACCCGACAGCACGGCATCCGCTCGAGTCTTGTCATCGTCCTCCGTGAAGATGATCTCGATTGTCCACGTCCATGGTTCGTGCATCTTGGCCTCCTCGACTCGGCCGCCCCCCAGCATGGAGCAGCTCGCGAGGCGCCACGAGAGGCTTTGGTCCCTGTGGATGTCAGAGCTTGTATCCAATGGTCCGGAGCAACTGCTTGCGATCGGACACGTCATCGTCGGTCTCGATGCCGACGGGCACGACTCCGTCGATCACGCCGACGATTCCTCGGCCCAACTCGGTGTGGGCGACGATGAGCTCAACGGGGTTCGCTGTCGCGCAGAAGATGCCGCACACCTCCGGGACGTGTTTGAGCGCGTTCAGGACGTTCACCGGGTAGCCGTCCTCGAGGAACACGAAGAACGAGTGTCCCGCTGCGACCGCAAGAGCGCTTTGCGCCGCAAGCTCGATGAGGCGGTCATCGTTACCAGACCGGCGGACGAGGCAGGGGCCGGACGCCTCGCAGAACGCCACACCGAAGCGAAGATGGGGGCTCACCCCCGCCAGCGCTTCGTGGACGTCTTCGATCGTCTTGATGAAGTGCGCCTGGCCGACGATGACATTCATGTCTTCTGGCTTGATGATCGGGATCACGTCGAGTTCCACGGGTTGCCTCCTTCTGCGGCCTCACGGGGCCGCGCGGCGAGGTCGCGCGGGCAAAGACGGACGACCTATGCCGATTCGGTCGTGCCCATCGGGGGCATGCCGTTGGGCCCACGAGACCACGGATGCTCCTCGAGGTGGTCGAGGAGGGTCGCCAGACTCGCTTCTGCAAGGCAGACCACTGAGTCCGCGGCGCCGTAGTACATGTGCAACGTGTCTCCGTCGTCGCGGAGCACCCACCCGCACGGGAACACCACATCGGGTACGTCACCGCCGCGCTCGTAGGGCTCGTGGGGGCCGAACACCCACTCGTTCCCTCGAGCGAGCACGTTGGAGGGGTCATCCCGTTCGAGCAGCGCGAGCCCGAGCCGATAGATCGACCCCGATGCAGTGACCCGCACACCGTGGTAGCAGACCAGCCACCCGTCCTTGGTCAGGAGAGGTGGTGGACCGAGCCCGACTTTGTTGGCATCCCACCATCCGCCGCGCCGCGCCGGGAGCAGGACCCGCGAGTCGCCCCAGTGGCGCAGATCGGGGCTGAACGACAGCCACATGTGGGCGCCGAGCCCGGCGATCGACGGCGCCGGTCGGTGGATGAGCGCCCAGCGTCCACCGAAGGTGGTCGGGAACAGCGCGGCGTCCTTGTCTTCGGGGGACATCAGGACGCCTTTGCGTTCCCAGTGCACGAAGTCCCGCGTCGTGGCCAGCAGGACGAGCGGACCAGCTGCCGAGTACCCCACATACACGACGAAGTACTCGTCGCCCACCTTGGTGATGCGCGGGTCCTCGATGCCCCAGTGCTCTTCGAAGCTCCCGTCGAGTGGATGGAGGCCGCGCTCGGGATCGATCTCCCAGTTCGTGACGCCGTCTTCGCTGGTCGCGGCGATCAGCGCTGACAGACCCGTCCGGTACTCGACTCGCAGGAGCAGCAGCGTCCGGCCATCGATCACGGTGACGCCGGGGTTGAACACCGCGTTGACCATCTTCGGAAAGTCCTGCGGCCGCAGGATGGGGTTCCGGGAGTGGCGGCGGAGAAGCTCACGCGGGTCGGCGTTGCTGCTCATCTGCATCCACCATCCAGCGGGCTCACGCGTGGTCTCATCCTGACGATTTCACCACGCCGGTGCTTACCACCTGTTCGTACGAGCGGTGCGGTACCTCACCTACGGTGCCGCCGACCGCTGCGTCGGTGCCGCGGTCGCGTCCCCGTCGTCGGCTCCGGGTACGGGTTCACTGTCGCCGCAGTCGGACTCGAACAGCACGAGCATCTCGAACAGCGAGTCGGTCACTTCCCTGACGATCCAGCGCCGCGGCTTGCAGCTCTGCATCTCACCCTCGGACGTCAGGGTGAACGGTCCGGATTCCAGCGCCGTCTCGATCTCAGTCATGTTCGGCATCGTCCCGGGAGCGATCCACAGGGCGCCCGTCCCCGTCGTCTGCCATGGTGAACAAGACCCGGTCGGCAGGGACAACGACCGATTCGCAATCGGCGAACGTGAGCTCAGCGGGACCGTCGCGAATACGCTTCATGTCTGATCGTGAGCACGCGGAGATCAAGGCGAGTAGTGCCAAAGGTCATCTCCTTTTCGGCAGGCGCCGGGGGAGCGACCCCCGGCTCACTTACGTGGTCGGAAGCTGCGCACCCCGCGCAAGCACGAGCATCCGTTCCTCGATTGTCGCGGAGACTGACTCGAACGTCGCGGCGATGCCCGCGGCAGCGAGCGTGTGTTCGAGCTCTGCGGCGTCACCATCGGCAACGCGGACCGAGCGCCCGGCGAGCATGATTGGCAAGCCCGCCGCGCTCAGCGCTGTGAACGCGCGCGCCCAGTCGTCTACGTGTACCTCGATCGCCGTCATGGATCCGACGATGTCTGCTTCGGTGCCTTGCGCGACGAGACGGCCGTCCGCCATGAGCAACAGGCGGTCACACTGCCGTGCCTCTTGCATGTTGTGCGTCGTCACCAACACCCCGGCGCCGCGATCGGACTGCGCGCGGATCGTGTCCCAGAGTGAGGCCCGCGCCAGGGCATCGACGCCTGAGGTTGGTTCGTCCATCAACAAGAGCTCCGGGTCGTGTGACAGGGCAGCGACGAACGAGACTTGACGCTGCACTCCGAGAGGAACATCCCTCACCAGCACATCGCCGAACCGCGCGAGCTCCGGTCCGAGACCAGCAACGCTGGAACCGTAGGCATCGGCAACGAACCTCAGGTTCTCCCAAACCGTGAGATCCCGGTAGAGGCCGAGGTTTTGGGGCACGTAGCCGAGGCGGCGCCGCCGTTCACGGTCGGGGGCGCCGCCGAGCACCTCGACAGAGCCGTCGCTCGTGCTGAGCAGGCCGAGGAACATCCGGATGAGGGTCGTCTTTCCCGCACCGTTGGCGCCCAGGAGACCGACGACCTCACCGGGGCGCACGTCCATCGACACGCCGTCCACCGCGGTGAGGGCGCCAAAGCGTCGTGTCACCGACTCCGCCCGCGCAAGGGGACCGTTCATGTGAGAGCAGCGGCACGCCGCGCGAGCGACAACGCGATGACGATGTCCTCGAGGTCCGGCTCGACGATCGCGCGCCCCGCGGGCGGATCGGCATCGGGCCAAAACTCACGGCGACTCCGTCCGCGGCGCCACGACCACTCGGGTCGCACCGGCTCGCCCGATTCGGTCACGACACCCCTGAACCCAAGACGGACGTCGTCGTACGAACCCTTCACGAGCACCCGGCCCGCATCGAGAGCCACGAGACGAGAGGCACGCTCGGCCTCGTCGAGGTAGGTGGTCGACGCGATGACCGCGGCTCCGCCAGCCGCCGCCTCCGCGACCAAGCGCCAGAGCTCGACGCGGCTCACAGGGTCGACGCCGGTGCTTGGCTCATCGAGTACGAGCAGCGCCGGCGAGTGCAGCATCGCCATGCAGAACTCCAGCTTTCGGCGCATGCCTCCGGACAGCTTCGACGCGAGCCGGTCGCTGGCGTCGGTGAGACCGGCGCGTTCGAGCAGCGCTGTGCGACGCACGACCAGCTCGTTCCCGCGAAGGCCATATATGCCACCGACGAAATCGAGGTTCTCTTTCACGGTCAGCGAAGCCCATGATCCTGACACCTCCGGCATGTATCCCAGCCGGTCCTTCGGCGGTGTGTCGACGGTGCCCGCGTCGAGCGCCACCTCCCGAACGAGCGCGCGGAGCAGTGTCGACTTCCCCGCGCCGTCACCTCCCACCACCGCCACCAGCGAGCCCTCGGGCACGGCCACGGTGACGTCGTCGAGCGCGACGACGTGACCGAAGTGGACGGTCGCTCCCCGGATGCCGAAGCTCACGGCGCGCTCAGCTGTCCCGGTGCGCCTGCTGCTCGCCGGTCGTGATGGGAGCGGCTGCCGGGCACGAGGTCACGACGGAAGCGGAGCGAGGCACCGCTGAACACCGAGACGGCCATCACAGCCAAGATCACGTACGCGTACCAGAGCGATGCGATCGAGGCGCCGCGCAGCATGACCCCTCGGGCGATGATGTTGAAGTACGTGAGTGGGAGGAGGTAGCCGATCCACCGCACTCCTGGGGCCATCGCATCGAGCGGGAAGGTCATCCCTGACAGGAGCACCTGCGGCAGGAGGAAGAAGAACGCAGTCTGGATCGCCTGCCCCGTGGTTTGCGACACCGTGGAGACGAAAACCCCGAGGCCGAGCACGACGAACAGGAACAGCGCTGCCCCGAGGATGAACGCGAACACTGAGCCGTTGAACGGCACCCCGAACAGCCATATCCCGAGCAACGTCACGACGACCATGTCGAGCGACGCGATCAGGAAGTAGGGCGCGATCTTGCCGGAGATCACGGAGGTCGGTCTGATCGGCATCACCGCGAGCTGCTCGAGGGTCCCGGCTTCCCGTTCTCGGACGAGGCCGATGCTGGTGACGATCGTGCCGATGAACGCCAGGATCAGCCCGATGATCGCGGGCACCATGACCCACGAGGTCTTCAGCTCGGGGTTGTAGAGCACTTCGGTCTGGACAGCGCCGCCCGCCTTGTTCAACGCCGCGACGACCGACTGAGCCGCGAAGAGCTCCGAGCCATCGACCAGCGCGAGCACTGGCACCTGTCCGGTCACGAATGCGACGTCGACCTTGTTCTTCTGGAGCAGGTTCTCAGCATCAGCTCGGGTGTCGGACGGATCGAGCACAGTCACGTCGAAGAGCGGGGGCAGCGTGGCGGCCACCCGCGTCGCGTCTGGCCCGACCACAGCCGCCTTCACGCTCGACACGTAGAAGTTCGCGGCATAGCCGAAGATGACCAGCAGGAGCAGTGGCATCACGATCAACATCGCCAGCGTGCGCCGGTCGCGCATCAACTCCCGAAACTCCTTTACCACCATCGCACGCACGTGCGGCACGCTATGCGGGGGTCGTGGAGCCCGTCGTCGAAGACGAATGGAGAAGCAAGACCACTTGCCCACGACCCGATGGGCCGCTCAAAGATCGCGTCTCCGACGCCCCTGAGAATCTCAACTCGGGGCGGGGCCGTGCGGGCGCTTGCTCTGGTACTCGCGCCACGTCAACCACACCACGAACGAGTCGAAGACGGTGAGGAGCGTCAGCCCCAGGGTGAGTCGGTAGGAGAGCCGGTACAGCTGGTAGGCGATGAAGGCGCTCAGCAGGACGATCATCGCCGGGTAGGCCCACAGCTGATCGCGCAGCAGCGCAATGACGAGCGCCACCTTCGCTACGCCATGGCTGATGAGGTAGATGGCAGCGAACAGCGTGCTGCCGTGGGCGAGCTGTCCGGCCGAGTGGAGGAGATGCCGGGCGAAGAAGTCGTGCGGGTCTTCCGAGAGCTCGTGCTGGGTCAAGGAACGCACGATGTGGTCGAGCGTCGCCGGCGAGACGACGAGCAGGATCATTCCGCCGACGATCTCGAGCGCGCCGTCGACGCCCTTGATGATGACGCTCACCTTGAAGGTGGCGTCCAGGGAGCGGGAGAGCGGCACCGTCAGCCGAAGTGGAGGATGGAGATCGCCCCGAGGGCGCGCGTGTCGACACGCGTACGCGGCGAGACCGGCGAAGATCCTGCCGACACGATGGCTTGGAAGTAGCTCAACAACAGGCTCCTCCCACAAGACGGCGGCGTGGAGGTCCAGCGGCTCGGTCGACGAGTGGGAACGCCGGTCGCCGATGAGATGTGGGCCGTTGACGACGCCCTCATGACGGTGCTCGGCTGACCTGAGCCAGGTGGACGAACGCCGCTTCCGGTGTCACCCGTTCTTCGGAAGGCGGACGGTCGCGCCCGCGAGTTGACTGCCGGACCTTCTAGTTGTGTACACAACTACTTCCTGCGTCCTCGAGGTGTGCCCGGGGTCGAGGGGTCGACGGGCCGGCTCGATGCCGGGCAATCTGCGCCATGCCCGACGTCTCACGCTCGCAACTTTGGGGAAGCCAGCGTTGCCCGTGTGGTCACTCGGTTGGTTCGACTCCGACTAGCAAGCCCTTCTACTGCTTCGTGTTGCTGTTGTGCAGCTCGGTGAACTTGGGCTCCGGCGTGTCGGGGGGAAGGTGCGGCTTGACGACCTCGTTGAACCAAGCGTCGTGCTGAGCGATCGAGTCCCAGATCTCAACCACCGTGATACCGCCGTCTTCCACGATGGCGTAGTGGGCCACAAAGCCGTCGGCCTTACTCTGAGATGGCATGGCTCCCGCCGCGACCTGGTCGTAGACCTCTGCGGGCATGCCGGGCGCGTGATGCTGCTTTAGGACTGTCATCGAAACCTTTCGGTCGGGGCCCCGAAGCCTCGACCTCGACATGCTGTCACAGGCTCGCTTGGAGAACTCTCGCGACGTCCTGAGCACAGCGCTCGAGCAGCGGACGCGACGCGAACGCTCGGGTCGGACGCCTTCGCTTTGTGCGCCGTGTCGGCGTTTCGGCCCATCCCTCCCCGACATCGCACTTGTGGTTGGCCGCCCGGCAATGGTGTACGAACCGGAGACCAGGTGGTTCATCTCACCCACGTCGATCGGCAAGGGTTCTCATCGACAGGCCCGAGGACGTAGTCCAGAAACTGGATCGCGGACCTCTGGTTGTTGAGCGGGTCGACGCGTATCACTCGGACGATCTGATCCTCGCGTTGCCGTTGAGCACAGCGTTCGAACAACCGATGACACCATCTCGAGAGGTCCGCGACAGGGAAGCCGGATGACCGCGAGCTGGGCGTGTGCCCCCTAGTTGTGCGCGCAACTACTGCTACCGGGGTTCTTGACGCCGCGCTGGTGCCCAGACTCATCGGCGAACGGTGCTGAACACTGCCATCGCCGCACTGGCAGGACGGTGGCAGTGTCATCGGCAGGGCTCAGAGAATGAGCGGGTCGGAGTTGGCGACGCGCGAGGGATCCTCCCGCCAGATCTCCTCAGCTGCGTCCACGTACAACTCGATGAGGTTGCCGTCCGGGTCAGAGACGTACAGGCCCTGGCTCACGCGGTGGTCGAGCGTCATGTGCACGGGGATCCCTCGGGCTTCAAGCGCGCTCCTGGTCGCCGCCAGGTCCCGTAGCGAGTCGCCGACCTTCAACGCGAAATGATGCAATGCAGCGCCCTGCGAACTATCGACACCGGTCTCGACGAGGGCGATGTCGTGGTGTGAGTTGCCGGAGGAAAGGAATGCCATCGGGCCCTCGCCGAAGTCTCGCCGAGCCACTTCGCGTAGTCCGAGTTCCCCGCAGTAGAAAGCCAGCGACCGATCCAGCTCACGTACTCGCAGCACGACGTGGCCGACCTTCAAGACGGAAACGGACATGGGGTCCTCCTCCAGCATGGGCCAACGCTGCGGGCCGACAACCCCGCGTGACACTGAGTGCCGACGCTACTTGCCGCCTGTCGTGACGTCACCAAATGCGCCTTCGGTGCGAGGCGGGGCTCGCGTCACTGTTGACTGATGCTGAGCGCTCAACCGTCCGTCAGAATGACGCCCGCACGGTGCGCCCGATCCGCGGGCGCGCCAACCAGTCGAAGGAGACCGACATGGCTGACGACACACCCCTGCTCGACACGGTCGCGGCGATGACCGCAGTGTCGCTCGAGAACTGCAGCCTCGAGCCTCGCGAGCTGATGCTGGCTCGAATCGCGGCCCTGGCCGCATCTGACGCCCCACCACTGTCCTACGTGGTCAACGCGGGCACGGCCCTCGACGCCGGGGTCACGCTGACTGACGTGCAGGGCGTCCTGGTCGCGATCGCCCCCATTGTGGGCACGGCCCGGACCGTCTCGGCGGCCGGCAACGTCGCGCGCGCACTCGGCTTCGCCATCGCTGCCGTCGAGGCAGAGCTCGAGGCCGAACTGGAGGACGACGCCGGCTGACCGGTTGTCAACGCGAATCAGGCGGTGCGAGGGCTGTGCTTGGAGCGCGCCGGTTGTTCAGTGGTCGATGAGTCTGAGCGCGAGGCGGCGCCCGCGGCCTTGTTTCACGGCCAGCGTGATCCAAATCTGGAAGAGAGCATCAACGAGAGATTCTTGGTCCGCGCCGAGGTAGATCGGGCGGAGCCCGACGCCTGCGATGACAGCTTCGACGGTGGCGCGATCAGCCTCGGGAGCGGAGAAGAACATGTCGGCGGGCCCATCTGCGAAGACGGGGTCAGCCATGTTCTCGCCACCGAGGGTGTTGAACGCACGCGCGTAGCGGATGCTGGAAGGAAGAGCGGCCCGGCCGTTGACAACCGGCTGGCCCATCTGGTTGGTCGCGTCGATCACGAGCTTGCCTGCGAGCACGTCGCCGTGTTCTGCGGTCAGGCCGGCGACGGCCGCGCCGGGCAGCGCCAAGACGATGACTTCCGCGCGCGCGATCGCGTCGGCGACTGTCGTGACGGTCGCCGACGTGCCGCCCGCGACAGCGTCGTCACCAGGATGGCGGGAACCGAACGTGACCTCTTGCCCGGCGGCGGCCAACGCTCGGCCCAGGGTGCTTCCGATGAAACCGGTCCCGATCACTGCGATCTCCACGGCGTGACCTCCGGCGATCCGCGGGACGGGGCGTGTTGACGCATTCTTGCCGCGCCCTCCACGTGACCGCACGAGGGCATCAGAGCGTCGATCGCTGGTGTCCTTCACTGCGCCCGCAGGCTCGAACAGCACGAGCATCTCGCACAGCGAGCCGGTCGCTTCCCTGACGATCCAGCGCCGCGGCTTGTAGCGATTAGGCGACGAAGGTCATGAGATCGGCGATGTGGGCTCCGCATCGCACGTTCGCTCAGCGCGGCTCCCGCCCGACCCCGAGCCGAACTCGGGGACGGACGGGAGAGCTCGGTGTTGCTCTGCTACCGGGTCGCGAACCGACGGGTGATGATCACGCCAGCAGCGAGGCTCCCGAGGCCGATGGCCACGAGCAAGCCCGTGGAGGCACCGGTCTTGGGGAGCTGCCCATCGGCCGGCGGAGCGGGGGCGGGTGCGCTCGTCGATGCGGGCGTCGTGCTCACTGGGATGCTTTGGACGAGGGGGTGCAGGGTCTTGCCGTCGAGCGAGCCGACTGCGTACACGACGGTGACGGTTGAAGCAGGAAGGGTCAGGTCGACGGGCCCGATCACCGGGGTGGTCGTTCCCGCCGCGGCGACAACGGCGCTGACGGTGCCTGCGGGAAGGTCGGCTTTGGCCTCGTTCGGGTTTGTGAGATTCGTGAACGCGGGCTTGCCGTTCGCGAGCACGTCGACCGCAGGTGCTGCAGCCGTGTGCCGGACCACGAGGCGCGCGTTTCCTGCGGCCAGCGGCGACGTGTCGTTGACGAAGACGGTGAGCTTCGGCTGACCGCTCGCGTCGAGATGGGCGACGATGCTCGCGTTCGCTCCAGCGGGCAGCGTCGCTGACCCTGCGAGCACAGGGGCGGAGTCGGCGGCGGCGTTCGCAGGGCGAATCGCGATCTGATACGTGCCGGCCGGGAGCTCGAGGGGCGCGGTGACGGTATCGGGAGCGAAGTCTTCGAGGGTGAGCTTGCCGTTCACGTAAACGTCGACAGTGAGACCGGGAATCCCATGGATGACGGTGACCGTGCCGGTCGCGGGTTGGGCGCCCGCTGGCGCCGCGAGCATCGAGAGCATGGCCAGCAGGCCGGCTCCGAGGAGTAGGACGAGCTTTCGCATTTGGACCTCCAAGTAGTATTTAGCACTAAATCATACCGAAGGAACGAAGCCATCAGCAAGTCGAGGGGTCATTTAGTGGTAAACAGAGAGCGATGAGCCGAGCGCGGAGACCGATCACTCTTCAGGAGGCGGCCGACCGTCTTGGAGTGCACTACATGACCGCGTACCGGTACGTCCGCACTGGTCGGCTCCCGGCCCGACGCGAGGGCGTCCAGTGGATGGTCGATCCGGGGGAGCTCGCAAAGATGCGATCGCCCGAACGGACAACTCGCGGGCACGGCACTGTTCGGTCGGAAGGGCCAGCGAAGCTCGCGGCGCGAATGGTGGCGGGCGACGAGGCCGGGGCATGGGGCGTCGTCGAGGCGGCGTTGGCATCAGGCGTCGAGGCGGCCGACGTCTACCTCGACCTTCTCGTGCCCGCCCTCGAGGTGGTGGGGGATGGGTGGGCAGCCGGCGAGCTCAGCATCGCGGACGAGCATCGGGCGACTGCGATCGCGCTCCGGCTGGTCGGTCGGCTCGGGCCCCGGTTCGCCCGCCGAGGCCGCAAGCGAGGCACGGTCGTGGTCGGGGCGCCCGCAGGGGAGCAGCACGCGCTCCCGTCGGCGATCCTCGCGGATCTGTTGCGAGGGGTCGGGTTCGAGGTGCTCGACATGGGAGCCAACACTCCTGCGGCGTCGTTCGTGGAGACCGCGAGGGAGGCCAACCGCCTGGTCGCGACCAGCGATCGCGATCACGAACCCGGGCGGTGACGCCGCCGTCCGGGCCGTCGTGAAGGCGCTCCGCCAGGCCGACCTCGGTGTAGCGATCTTGGTCGGCGGCGCAGCCGTCAGAGATCGCGCCCACGCGGTCCGCCTGGGTGCGGACGAATGGTCCGGTCTCGACGGTCGGAGCGCGTTGGTCGCGATCGAGCGAATCGCGCGTTCGGGCAGTCGCTCATGATCGTGAGGGTCGGAGGAGGACCTGGACATCGCTCACGCGACCCTCGATGAACCCCGCTTCGCAGTAGCAGAGGTAGAACGTCCACAACCGTTGGAAGTCGTCGTCGAGACCGAGACCGGTCACTCGTTCGCGTTGTGTGTCGAGAGAGGACCGCCAGCGCCGCAGCGTCTCTGGATAGTGCCGTCCGATGTCGTGCAGCTCGAGGAGCTGAAGCTCGTGTCGCGCAGCGGAGCTGACGAGCGAGGTGACCGAGGGGAGGCAACCCCCCGGGAAGATGAAGCGTTTGATGAAGTCTTGGTGCACCTTCGTGCGATCGAAGGCGCCTTCCTCGATGACGATCGTCTGCAGAGCCATCAGCCCCTGCGGGTCGAGCAGTCGCGAGCAGGATTCGAAGAAGTCGTCGTGGTCGCGCCAGTCGACCGCCTCGAACATCTCGATCGAGGCAAGCTTCGAGTATCGCCCGGTGAGCTCTCGGTAGTGGTCTGGCCGAACAGTGATGAGGTGCGTGAGTCCCGCGCTGGCCACCCGCTTGCGAGCGACCTCGAACTGTGCGTAGGAGATCGTCGTAGTCGTCACTCGGCAGCCATAGCAGGAGGCGGCGTGGATGGCGAAGCTGCCCCAGCCGCCGCCGATCTCGAGCAGATCGTCGTCAGGCGTGAGCTGGAGCAGCCGGCAGATCCGGTCGAGCTTGGCGCGCTGCGCGTCGACCAGAGACATCTGTGGACGTTCGAACAATCCGCACGAGTAGGTCATGGTCGGGTCGAGCATCAGCGCGAAGAAGTCGTTGGAGATGTCGTAGTGCGCCCGGACGTTCCTTCGATCGCGCTGCCCCCGGGTCGCTCTGATCCGCCGTACCGGATCGGTGAAGCGCGCGGTCGCCGTCCCCATGCGGTCAAGCGCTCGTGTCGCAGGGCGCATCGCGGCGAGGACGATGCGCAAGAGTGACGGGAGGTCGTCGCAATCCCACCAGCCCTGTGCGTAGGACTCCCCGAGACCGATCGACCCACGGAGGGCCACCGCTGACCAGGCGCGGTCGTCGTGCACGCGAACTTCGACAGTCGGTGCCCCGGCACCGCAGACGTGGCGTGTGCCGGCCTCGTCCTCGATCACCAGCGTTCCCCGGTCGAGGCGTGGGGCGAGCGCGAGCACAGTTGACCGAGCGGCCCCGCGAGCAGATCTCACGGTCGGCCTCCCGATGCGCCCGGGACCGCGGGGCGACTCGGATGACGGTGGATGGGCGTGCCCTTGAGCGCGAGCCGGGCTGCCTCGGTGTAGATGCGGGCCGACACGCGCGCCGTCAACATCGGATGACGCCAGAGCAAACGCCCGAGTGCATGGCGGGTGATGCTCTGTCTCGTTGCGGTGAGACCGGCCTCGAGAACGAGGCCGTCGTCAGTGTGGCTCTCGATCCGAATCGCGACGCTCTGGTCGGGGACCGATGCCGTGATTCGGTAGCGCTGGTCCATCGAGAGGAAGGGCGACACGTGGAGCTCCTTTTCGAACCATTGCTCCTCGCCGGAGTACTCGAGGACGTACGCGTGTCGCCCATGCCACGGCGTGCTCGTGACGTCGGCTACGAGCGCTTGGACAGCGCGGTCTCCCTCGTCCCAGCACCAATAGCAGGTGATCGGATTGAAGAGCCAGCCCCATGTGCGGAGGTGGGCGAGCATGCGGACCGACCCCTCGGGCCGGGCGCCCGTCCGTTCCTTGACCAGATCGCGGATCGCCTCGGCGAGCGGCTGATCCGAGGGACCGTAGAAGTCCGAGCGACGGAACTGGACTGCGTTCACTCGGTCGTCTCGACCACAACGGATGGAGCGAGCAGACCTCGTCGACTTCGTCGAGGTCGAGCAGCGGGAGCGCGACCCGCTGCGCGAATTCGTGGCGAACAGGCAGAACGCGTCGGTGATAGACGGTGCCTTCGAAGATTGCACTGTTCACCAGCGGACTCCCAGCTCGGCGCAGACGCGTTGCGCGCTCGCGGCTCCATCTTCGTGGAAGCCGTATCCCCAGTAGGCCCCGCAGTACGAAGTTCGCCGCTGCCCGCTGATCTCGGAGTGCCGCTGCTGGGCCGCGATGGCGAGCGCGGTCGAAGACCGGATGCGAGTAGGGGATCGTCGCGAGGACCGTCTCCGGTTTGATCTCGTTCCCGCGGTTGAGTGTGACGCAGATCTCGTGGCGCGAGCGGATGCTCTGAAGCCGGTTCATGTGGTACGTCACCGCGGCGACTTCGCCGTCGTCGGCCGGACGGTGGTAGTTCCAGCTCGCCCAGGCGCGCCGGAGAGGTGGAAGCATGCGCGCGTCGGTGTGCAACACCGCCGTGTTCGGTTGGTATCGGAAGGCGCCGAGGATCGCGCGTTCCGACGGAGACGGGTCGCTCAAGAGTGCGAGAGCCTGATCGCTGTGGGTCGCGACGATGACGTGATCGAAGCGTTCGGGCCCGGTCCCGGCCACGTAGAGCTCGACCTCGTGGTCGCGGCGGACGATCTTCTCGATCGGCGTCGCGGTGCGCAGCCGCGTTCCCAGCGGCCGAATGATTGCATCCACATATCGTCGGGCGCCGCCGGGGATGGTGCGCCATGGCAGCGAACCTCGCAGGCGAAGGAGCCCGTGGTTGTCGAAGAACCGGGCGAACGAGTCGGCGGGGTAGCGCGTGAACGTCGCCGGGTTGGCGGACCAGATCGCCGCGCCCAGCGGGACGAGGTACCAGTTGACGAACTCGGCCGACCATCGGCCGTCTGCCAGCAGAGCCTCGAGTGAGACGTCGGGTCGTGGTCGCGACTCGAGGATCTGCCGCGCTCGTCGATTGAAGCGTGTGACGTCCGCGAGCATCCGCCAGAACGCCGGTCGGAGCGCGTTGGTGCGCTGCGCGAAGACTCCGCCAGGGAACCTTCCGGACCACACGACGCCGCTGCGCTCGTCCGTCACCGAGAAGCTCATCTCCGTCGCAGCGGTCTCGATCTGGAGCTCGTCGAGAAGTCGGGTGAATCGGGGGTAGTTCGGCTCGTTGAAGACGATGAAGCCGGTGTCGACCTCATGGGTCTCGTCACCGAGATCGACGCGCACCGTGTTGGTGTGCCCGCCCGGTCGATCGTCGGCCTCGAACACCGTCACGTCGTGCACACGCGCGAGGGCGCGCGCGGCGGCAAGCCCTGAGATCCCGGTTCCTACGATCGCAATTCGCATCGGTGTGGACTGTAACAGTATTTAGCACTAAAGTATCGCGGTGCCCACTTATCACGCCGAGATCCACACCACCCAATCGCCGGAGCAGGTGTTCGACTACCTTGCTCGGTTCTCGAGCGTCGCCGAATGGGACGCGAGCGTGGTGAGTGCGGAGATGCTGACCCCCGAGCCCGTGGACGCCGGATCCGAGTTCAAGGTCGTCGTTCGGTCGCTCGGACGTGAGCTTCCGTTCGTCTACCGGATCTCGACCTTCGATCGACCCCACGTCGTCAAGCTGGTGGCCGACACCGGACGGCTGCGATCCGAGGACACGATCACGGTCGAACGCGAGGGGGAGGGGAGCACGGTGATCTACGACGCCCGCCTCACCGCTCGGGGAGTCGCAAAGCTCGCCGGCCCACTGCTCGCAGTTGCTTTGCGGCGAATCGGCGACGTCGCGGCGGCCGGTCTCCGCGCGGTGATCACATCCCCCGCATGATCTCGCAGGTCGTCGACGGCGCGTTGGAGCTCACCATCGTCGGCAGCTACTCGCGGATCGGGTACTCGGCTCGGAGCCGCTTGCAGCATTGGGCGCCACCCGATCGAGTCGAGGGTCGAGTCGTTCTCGTGACCGGCGCGACGTCAGGCATCGGCCGTTCGATCGCCGACGGCCTGGCCGGGCTCGGCGCCGTGGTCATCGTGGTCGGCCGAGACGAGGCGCGGGGCCAGTCGACCGTGGAGGAAATCATCGAGAGGACCGCCAACCCTGAGGTCTCGTTCGAGCGAGCTGACCTCTCCCGTCTCGCCGACGTCCGCGACCTCGCGAACCGAGTCGCGCGCAATCACACGCGTCTTGACGTCCTCATCCACAACGCAGGCGCCCTCAGTCGCGCGTACGTCCGCACCGAGGACGGACTCGAGCTGACCGTGGCCGTGCATGTCGTCGCTCCGTTCCTGCTCACGCATCTGCTCATGGATGGCCTGCGCACGGCCCCTGAGGGCCGCGTCATCACGATGTCGTCGGGCGGGATGTACTCCCAGCGTCTCGACGTCACAGCGCTCGATCCTCACCCTGAGGACTACGAGGGGGTCAAGGCGTACGCGCGAGCCAAGCGAGCGCAGGTCGAGCTCACCCGACAGTGGGACCTGCACTACGGCGGGTCCGGCTTGCGGTTTGTCGCCATGCACCCGGGCTGGGTCGCGACGACGGGCCTCGACTCGGGACTTCCCCGCTTCGCGCGTGTCGTGAGGCCAATGCTGCGGACGCCCGAACAGGGAGCGGACACCGCCGTGTGGCTCGCGGGCGCGCCCAGCGCCGCCCTCAGCGACGGTCGGTTCTGGCTCGACCGTCGTCCACGCCGCGAGCATCTCGTGTCATGGACGCACCCGCCGTCAGGTGAGCCGGACCGTCTCTGGGAGTGGTGCGTGGCGAACGCAGGGCTTCACGGGCCGTCGACAGAGGGGTGAGCGATCGGAGCCCGGCAGCGGAACGTCAGCCCAGCGACTGGCCGACCTGCGCGAGGTTGTGCTGGAGGGTGGCCAGGTCGAAGTAGTCGCGCCAGGCGGTGATGAGTCCGTCGTGCACTTCCAGCACGCCGACGACCGGGAGCTCGGCCCAGCCTTCGGGGTAGTGATGGCGGTCGAGACGCTCGATGAACACCGTCGGTCCGTTCACGGCCACGTGTGAGATCACCCACTTGTTCTCCAACGTCGAGGCAAAGAACGGCTCGAGCAAGCCGCGGACCGCGTCCGGACCTTCCACGGGTCCCATCGGGATGTTGGTGTACACGATCGTGTCGGAGACATGGGTCAGCGCGGTGTCGTAGTCGAGCTCTTCCATCGCAGCCATGAAGCGCTCGACCACTCGGCGGGGATCCTTGTCGTCACTCATCTTGTCCTCCTCGGTATTTGTAGTGTGGACTACATAAGACCATAGATGTAGTCCTCACTACAATCAAGAGGTGGGGTACCGCCACTCAGAAGAAGACATCGTCGACGCAGCTGCCGCCGTCGCGCTCGAGCACGGAATGAGTGGGCTCACCTACCGACGGGTCGCTGATCGCCTCGAGATCAGCGATCGCATGGTCGTGTATTACCTTCCGACGAAGGCGGATCTCGTCTTCGCAGCCACCACAGCCGTGAGCGTGAAGCTCCAACAGCTCCTCGGCGAGGCGTTTGGCGATGAGCGTCGAGATCCGGATGCCCTCGTCCGCAAAGCGTGGCCGGTGCTCACCACACCGGCGGCTGAGCGGATCTTCACCATCTTCTTCGAGGCAATCGGGCTCGCCGCCGCTCGTACCGACCCCTACGATCAGCTCGTCCCGGCGATGATGCAGGCCTGGTTGGACTGGCTCACGACTAGGTCGACTGGGTCGACCCCGTCCGCACGCCGGCGAAACGCTCTTGCCGTGATCGCTCGAGTCGATGGGCTCCTTCTCGTTCGCCAGACTCTCGGCACCGACGCCTCCAACGACGCCGCGAGAGCACTGGGCATCAGAGGGCGGTCGAGATAGCGACCCGCGCCTGGCCGCAGGTTCCCAGCGTTGCGGTCCTCCGCCGAGCTGGCTGTTCCTACGACATCCGCGACTTCGCCGTCAGGTGGTGCGGTAGACGACGAGGGCCACAGCCAGCGCCGCGACGCCCCACGCGGTGGCCTTGAGGGCCGCCTCGAGTGGTGCGAGCAGGACCGAGGCGGACAACGGCGTGGTGTGGCCGTCGTTGTGCGTGATGGTGCCCTCGACCGTGGCCACTCGGCGGCGCAGTGTGCGCGCCGGGGTGCTGAGCGAGCGCTGCGCCCTCGACAGCGCGTACGCGAACGATGCGGCCGCGACAGCAGCGAGGCGCAGCGTCTCGGCCTGCGCGTAGTAGCCAACCAGGACGGGAAAGGCGCCCCAGGCGAGTCCGAACGTGATGTCGGTGTGGAGGCGGCCGCCGAACAGCTCGAGGCTGTACGCGCAAGTGATGACGACGCCGACGACGATGAACGCGGCCAATCCGAGCCCGACTCGGGCCAGCCCGACGATGCCCAAGGCGACGGCGCCGGCGAGGCCGGCGGCAGCGGCGGCGGCGAGGAGCCAACCGGGGATCGTGGTGCGCAGCGGGCGGCCGTGGAGCTCGTCGAGGGCGTGAGCGGACACCCCCACGGCGAGGAAGAAGGCGAGGAGGGTCGCGACGAGACGGCCACCGTCGAAGTGGGGGGCGAGCGATGCGCCGATGGCGACGTAGGAGAGATGCCACAGCGTGTAGGGAGGGTGGAGCAGGACCCACCAGTCCGACCACGCGCGCCTCGTCCTGCCTGCCGGCGCGGCGTAGAACGCGGGCGCAAGCCGCTGCGAGTCGTCTTCCATCGCTAACCGGACCCGATGCCGTGCCGGTCACCGTCTCCGCGGCGGCCCCACATGACGAGGCCGCCGCCGAGACTCATGCGCCGTACGCCGATGTCGGTGAGTCCGGACGCTTCCCACGCGGCGACGGTGGCCTCCACCGGGAAGCGCCGGTAGTGACCGGAGATGCTCGGCCCCAAGAAGCGACCGACGTCGAACCATGCCCGCCCGCCGAGGGCGGCTCCGGCGATCGGGAGCACGGCGCGGGTGTAGACCCACCACCAACCTCGCCACCACGGGTTGGGCGGCACGGCGAATTCGAGGCTGGCCATCGTTCCCCCCGGACGCACGACCCGGACGAGCTCGGCGATGGTGGCGGCTGGGTCGGCGACGTAGCGGAGCAGATAGGTGAACGTCAGTGCGTCGAAGCTGGCGTCGGCGAAGGGCAGGCGTTCGCCCTGACCGAGGACGAGGGTGATGCGGTCATTCCGACGGGCGGCCACCACGTTCCGTCGACCTTCGCCGAGCATGTCCTCGCTCAGATCGATGCCGACGATCCTCGCGTCACCGCGCTCCGCCAGCGCCAACGCGACGCCAGCCGGGCCCGTGGCGACGTCCAGCACCATGGAAGGGTGGGCCATCACGGCGTGATCGATCATCTCGCGCCGCCACCGTCGGTCTTGGCCGAGTGACAGCACGGCAGCCAACCGGTCGTAGCGACGCGGCAGGCCGGCGAACAGCGACCTGACGAACGCCGACGGTGGGGTCCGACTGACGGCAAGACGCATTTCGGCGCCCTTCGAGTGGGGAACGGTCCATGCGTACCATCTCCCGGGAGGTGCCGTGGCGAAGACAACCCATGACGCCGTCGTGGTCGGCGCGGGACCGGCGGGCAGCACGGCGGCCCTGGTGCTGGCGCGCGGCGGTGCACGTGTCGCCTTGGTCGACAAAGCGACGTTCGGACGCGACAAGGCATGCGGCGACCTTGTCGGGCCCCGGGCGTTGGCGTTGCTGGCATCGCTCGGCCTGACGCCGCCCGCCGGCCGGAACGTCGGGTCGATGGTGGTGATCGGCCCAACGGGGCGCAGGGTGCTCCTGCCTGCGCGCGCCGGGCGCACCTATCCCGACCACGGCCGAGCGGTCACCCGGCTGCGCTTTGACGCGTGGATGCGCGACGCCGCCATCGCCGCCGGTGCCGAACCCGTCACCGGCCGGGTGGCCGCTGTGCGCGACGCGACGGTCGAGCTCGACGATGGCCGTCGACTCGTCGCCGACGTCGTCGTCGGTGCCGACGGCGCCACGAGCGGCATCGCCGCGGCCGCCGGCCTCGTCGATCGCGGTGCTGTGCTGTGGGGCTTCGCTCACCGGGGCTACGTGTCGCAGGACGTCGATCATCCCGTCATCGCGCTGTGGGACGAGACGCCAGGGCGCGGGTTCCCGGGCTACGGCTGGTTGTTCCCGGGGGAGGCGGGCACCGCCAACGTCGGATTGGGCTTGGGACTGCGAGCGGACCGATCGTCCGCGTCGCGCGCGGTCGACCGCTTCGACGCCTTCTGCGCCCACCTCCGTCGGCTCGGCCTCCTGTCCGCCCCAGTCGAAGGCCGACGCCTCGGCGGATGGTTGAAGATGGGCATGGTCGGCACCGTCGCGGCACGCGGGCGCATCTTCCTCGTCGGCGACGCTGCCGGCCTGGTCAACCCCTTGCAGGGTGAGGGCATCGCGCCCGCCATGACGAGTGCGGCGGCCGCCGCCGCAGCGATCCTCGCCGGCCCCGGCTCGGCGGCTCTCCGCTACCGACAGCACCTGGCCGAGGGACCGGGCCGGTACGCAGCGGCAACGGCGCCGCTCCACGCCGCGGCCATCACTGGATCACCCCGACGCGTGGCGTGTCTCGGCCGCGCGCTCACGCTGCCCGGCGTCGGCGCCGCCATCGCCTCCCCGTGGGCGCTGACCTGGAACGACCTGCTCGACGGCGCGCGTCCCGGCCCGGCCGCCCTGGCATCTCACCTGGCCCTCAGCGTCGGACGCGCCGCCACCGCGCGAACGAGCATTCGCCGGCATCTCGCCAATGACCTGTCCGACGGCTGAAGCGCGTCGCATGTCAGGCTGCCCGTGTGGAGGGCTCGACCATCGTGGTTGTCGCCGCGATCCTGCTCGTCTACGCGGCACTCTCCCGCCGGATGCAAGGCACCTCGATCACGGGCGCGATGGTGTTCGTCGCCGCTGGCTTCCTCACCGGATCGGAGCTTCTCAACTGGCTCCACCTGAGCATCAATGACACCAACGTCAGTGCGCTCGCCGAAGCGACGCTGGTCGTGGTGCTGTTCACGGACGCGTCGCGCATTGACCTTCGTGCGTTGCGGAAGGATTTCACACTTCCTGCACGTCTCCTTGGCATCGGGCTCCCGCTGACGATCGGGGCAGGAGCGATCGCCGGGGCGATCGTGCTGCCCGAAATCACCTGGGCTGACGCGCTCGTGCTGGCGGTGATCCTCGCCCCGACCGATGCTGCGCTCGGTCAGGCCGTGGTCACCGACGAGAACATCCCTGCGCGAATCCGCCAAGCCTTGAACATCGAGAGTGGGCTCAACGACGGCCTCTGCGTGCCACTGCTGACGATCGCACTCGCGATCGCGCAGACCGACGCGGGCGAGACGACGGGCACCCACGCCCTACGGCTCGTCATCGAGGCGATTGGCTGGGGAATCGTCGGTGGCTGCGTCGCGGGCGGGGCGGCGGCGATTGTCCTGGGCGTGGCGCGAAACCGCGGTTGGATCGAGAGCCACTTGATCGGAACCGTGCCCGTGATCGCCGCTGCCGGCTCGTTTGGCATCGCCGACGCCGCGGGAGGCAGTGGCTTCATCGCTGCCTTCGTCGGTGGCGCAGTCTTCGGGGCGGTGACCGGCCGGGATCCCGAGGCGGCTCAGTTCGCCGAGGAGGTTGGAGGAGTCTTGAACGGCGTGACGCTCATCGTCTTCGGGGGTGCCGTGCTGAGCGCTGTCTGGGCACAGATCGGCGTCCGCGAGGTTCTCTACGCGGTCTTGAGCCTGACCGTGGTGAGGATGATCCCGGTCGCGATCTCCATGATCGGCGCGCATGCGCGACCGCCAACTGTGCTTCTCCTCGGCTGGTTCGGTCCCCGCGGCCTGGCGTCGATCGTGTTCGGCGTCGTCGTGATCGAAGCCGCAGGGCTTCCGCACACGAACGATCTTGTGCTCGCGATCACCGTGACGGTCGCGCTGAGCGTCTTTGCCCACGGGGTCACGGCAGCGCCACTCGCGCGCAGCTATGCCTCATGGCAGTCCTCCCGGACGACACGAATGGAGAGCATGGCGACGCCCACCCAGCGTTGGCGCCACGGCCGACCGTTCGCGCCCGAGCCCCAGTAGACGTCTTGGTTCTCGAGATGGGGCAATCTGCGTCGGTGGCACACGACTCAGGCGAAGCGTCGATTGCTTGTTTCATCTGCGAGAAGCATCGTCGAGGCGCTGCCGCGGTGGGCGGGATCCTCTATGAGGATGACCTCGTCTACGCCGGTCATGTGTTCGGGAAGGCCCCGGCGTACCGCGGCTGGCTCGTCGTAGAGCCGAAGCGCCACGCGCCCGGACTGGGCGACCTGACCGACGATGAAGCCTGCGCCATTGGACGGCTCACGAACCGCCTCGCGCGCGTGCTGAAGGAAGTAGCGAGTGCAGAACACGTCTATGCGTTCGTGTTCGGCGACGGCGTGCCCCATCTCCACGTGCATCTCGCGCCTCGCTACCGAGACACACCCCTCGAGTTCTGGGGCGCGCAGCTGAACCGATGGCCGGACGCTCCCCGAGTCGAACGTCAGGAGATGCGCGCGCTGGTCACCGAACTCCGCGAGCACCTCGGTCCGGTCTGAACGCCACCGAACTGCCGGGAGGGCGTGCTGTCAACCGTGGCCTGGTGGAGCTCCGCGCATCGCGGACGAAGACGGCGACTTGCATTTGATGTCAGGGAGTCGCGTGAACGAACTCGGTCAGCTTCACGCCGTGGTCTGCGGCGATCATCTCCGCGCCCTTCTCACCGATCATGATGCAAGCCGCGTTGGTGTTGCCGCTCACGACGTCGGGCATGACACTCGCGTCGGCGACCCGCAGACCGGAGACACCGGCGACCCGTAGGCGCTCGTCGACAACGCTGCCGATCCGACAGGTCGAGGTCGGGTGGTACACGGTCCAGGCGTAGTGGAGTGCGAGGTCCTCGAGGAGGTCATCGCTCGGCGTCTCGCCGGGGGAGTGGGAGTGCTTCGCGGCGAGCGCGGGCGGCACCAGCAGCGGGCCGATCTCGCGGTGACCTGGCCAGTTCGCCACGACCTCCAGTGCCTTGCGGAGTGTCGCGATCATCACTTGCATGTCATGCGGGTCGTCGAAGTAGTTCATGCGGATGTCGGGGTGGACGTCGGCATCGGGGCTTGTCAACACGATCTCGCCCTCGCTGTGGGGTTGGACCGGGTTGGCGAGGACGATCATCGACTCGGCGTCTGGAGCGAGCCGCTTGGCCGGGTCGTCGAAGTACTCGTCCGGATTGACGCGTAGCACCCATCGCCACAGGTCGGGTGTGTAGCCGCAGCAGAAGAAGCCGAGTTGAGCGTCGTGGGTGTGATGGTCGCCGAGTCCGGTGGAGAACCAGGCGCACGCCTCGTAGAGCGACGATGACACGAGACTGCGTCCGGTGGTCGCCCACTCGGTGAGGCGGCGCTCGGCTTCGCTCTTCAGTGCTTTCAGCTCCTCGGGCATGTTCGCGTCATCGGACGGATCCGCCGGCAGGGGACCGTTCGGAGCGCGGAGGGCGTCGGGACCGAGTGAGATCCCGAGCTGGGTCATCGACACGCCTACCCCCGCCGCGGGGAAGAACAAGGCGACCTGCAGATGGTCCTTGAGGTGCTTGCCGACATCGGGCGCGTCGAGCTGACACCTGACTCCGGCGGCCTCGAGCTCGTCGCGCGGGCCGATGCCCGAGAGCATGAGGATGTGCGGCGAGCCGATGGCACCGGCGCTCAGCACGACCTCCTTGGTGGCGGTGACCGTGTGCGTCGCTCCGTCGGCGGTGCGGTACTCGATGCCGCGGGCTTTGAGTGGGCCGGCGTCGTCCAAGACCACTCGGGTCACGTGCGCGTCGGTGATCACCGTGAGGTTGGGTCGCTCCGCGACCGCACCTTCGATGAAGGCGTGGTAGGTGCTCGACCGCTTCCCCTCCCGGGTCGTGGTCTGCAGAAGCGACACGACACCCGCGGGCCCGCCGCGGTCACGGCCGTTGTAGTCGCCGACCGGGATCCCGGCCGCGACGGCCGCGTCGACGAACTCCTGCGCGCCGGCGATCACCGGCGATCGCACCGAGACACCCAGTGGCCCCGTCGTGCTGTGCGCGTCGGCGTCGACCACGATGTCGCCGCTTGGAGCCAGGCCCTCGCTCTTCTTGAAGTACGCGAGCACGTCGGAGTAGCTCCACCCGGAGCCGCCCGCTGCGGCCCACGCATCGAAGTCACCGGGGTGACCGCGGACGTATGCCATGTAGTTGATGCCCGAGCTGCCTCCGAGCATCCGGCCGCGCGGCATCATCATGCGCCCGTCGGTGAGGCCGCGGCCGGCTTTGCCGGCGTCGGCGGTGTACATCCAGTCGGTCTCGGGATCGAGCTGAAGCGTGGCGACGGCCGCCGGCATCGACTCAGCGGGCGGGGGTGAACCGCCCGCCTCGACCAGTGCCACCGTGGTTGACGGATCTTCGGACAACCGTGAGGCGATGACGGCTCCGGCAGACCCGCCTCCGACCACGACGAAGTCAAACGCTTCGGCTGCCATACCGCCCCCTGTTCTCGCCCCCACCCCGAGGCACTCGGGCGCAGTCTCGCACAAGCCAAGTCGTGCCAAAGGTCCGACTCCTGCGCGGCCGGTCGCCTTGATCCGTCAGCCGGGCGTCGGGAACCTTGATACGTCGACGTACTCGTCGAGTGAGGTGATCAACCCCGCATCGTTCACGCGCACCACGACGCACGCGGCGAGGTTCACGGCGTGACCGGTCGGTGTGGTGGACACGACTCGGTGCTCCTCGACTACGGCGCGATCACCGATGACCCGGCGCACGTCCTCGTAACGGTGATTGCCCAACACCGAGCTGATCCCCTCGAGCATCGGGCGTGCGAGCGCGAAGCTGCCGCCTACACCGTTCTGGCTCATTGTGGCGTCCGGTGTCATCATCGACTCGACCAGGTCGAGGTCGTGCGCGACGAAGGCCGCAAAGAGCCGCGCGACGATCTGGTCAAGGTCCGGTGAGTCCATCGCCAGACCGTACACACCGACGCGCGACGCAGCCGCAAACCACCGCTGTCTTCGCCACTGGCGCCCCGATCGCGCCGACTCTTCCAACACGCGCCTCGCCCGCGACGCGCCGGCGAAGGGATGTGTCAGCGGGCTAGCTGCCTTCAGCGAGGAGGGCGTTGGCCGCGACGGTGAACGTTTCGAACGTGCCCGTCTGGCGCCAGAGGTCGAGGTACGCCTCCGCGTCCGCGCCAACGTGTATGTGGAGGGGACTCGCGTCATCGGCGACAGCTGCGACGACAGCGGCGGCGACGTCTGCCGGATCACCACCGTTCACGAGCGCGTCCTTCGTGAAGTCGAGCATGAAGTGGCTGAGGTCCACGTAAGGCGAGCTCGGATCGAGCTGAGCGCCCAGCGTGTCGACAGTGTCGGTCAGATTGGTGAGGTAGTAGCCCGGCTCCACGCACAGCACGCGAATTCCGAACGGCGCGACTTCTGCCGCCAGAGATTCGGACATCGCCCCGAGGGCATGCTTCCCCGCGGCATAGAAGCCGTAACACGGAAAGGAGGGGAGGCGACCGGTGATCGAGCTGATGTTGACGATCACGCCGCTGCCCTGCGCTCGCATGGTCGGCAACACGAGGCGGACCATGCGCACGGGACCCCAGAAGTTGGTCTCGAGACTCGCGCGAGCTTGATCCTCGGGGAAGTCCTCAATCGCACCCGACAGTCCCACACCCGCGTTGTTGACCAGCACATCGATGCGCCCGTGCCGGGCGAGCACCTCGTTCACGGCGGAGCGCGCCGACGCATCATCGGTCACGTCGAGCTCGAGCACCTCTACCTCGATCCCCGCATCGGCCGCCGCCTTGCGCAAGGCATCGGCCTTGGACGTGTTCCGCATCGTCGCGACGACGGTGTCGCCGTTACGGCCGAAGGCGACGCTGGCATGCAGCCCGATGCCAGTGGAGCAGCCGGTGATCAACACGACAGACATTGGGCCTCCCGGTGGCCTCGAAGCAGGGCCGGAACGTAGTGCGCCCGGGCCGCCAGTGCTCAGAGCCGATGAGCGGAGCGAGAATCGGCGTCTCCCCATAGCGTGTGGGGCGCTGTCGTCGACAGCACTGGGGGGTGCACCATGCGTTGGATCGTGGAGAACGCGTTCAAGCCGCGCTACACGTTTTGGACGCGCGCCAACGTGAGCGAGGTGCTCCCCGAACCGCCATCGCCCTTGGGGTGGGACGTCGTGTGGGAAGGCGCCGCGGTGGCGGGTTGGCGAGACCTGTTCGTGCAGCGCCTCGGCATGCAGGACGACGAGCTCGATCCCTTCCGGGCGGAGATGATCGGGATCCATGGCGGATATGCGTATCTGGGCGCATCCCTGTTCAGGGTGTGGGCCGGCCGCACACCCGGCATGACGCCGACCACGATCGACGAGGTGTACTTCGGCGACCATCCCGACGTGCCGCCATATGTCGCCGAGGACTGGCACGCGAACGCCCGAACCTCCGAAGTGATGGCCGGATGGTTGGCGTGGGCGACGACCGACACCACGCAGGACGAGCTGCAAGCCGACCGGGAGGAGTCGCTCCGTATTCGCGCGCAACGGCCCGACTACAGCGAGCTGTCGGACGCGGCACTGCTCGGCTACATCGTCTCGCTTCGGCCTCTGTACCGGCGGATGTTCCACCAGCACATCAACCAGTCCATCGGCGCGTCGATCGGGCCGGGCATCCTTGCGCAGGTCTGCACTGCGATCGGCGAGCCGCATTGGGCCATGCGACTGATGACCGGGCTCGGAGGCGTGGACTCGGCGGCTCCCGCCTTTGCGATGTGGCGAATGTCCAGAGCGGTCCGCGCATCGGCTTCACTCGGCGACCTGTTCGACAGCGGGTCGGCCGGCCTTTACGCCAGGCTGCGCTCGTCCTCGGATATCGAGGCAACGGAGTTCACCGCGGACTTCGACCGCTTCCTCGCCGAGTTCGGATCGCGCGGCGCCAACGAGTGGGACCTCATCGCGCGAGTGTGGGAGCTCGAGCCCGACACCGCGCTCGCAGCGGTCGACCGCATGCGGATGGCGAGCGACGAAGCCTCGCCCATCGCGGAGAACGAGGCTCGTGAGCGCGAGCGCCGCGAGCTGACCGACCGAGTGCGAGCAGCCTTGGCCGGCGACGCGGAATCGCTCGGCGCGTTCGAGGTCGGCCTCAGCGCAGCGGCAACATTCAACCGAGGTCGCGAGCGGTCGAAGACAGCGATCATCCGCGTGATTCACGAAGGCAGGATGGCCGCCTGCGAGCTGGGCCGGCGTCTCGCCGAGCGAGGCACGCTCGAGGAACCGTCCGACATCTTCATGCTGTTCCTCGACGAGCTGAACGAACTGGTCGCGGGCAACCTCGTCGACGTAAAGGACCTCGTGCCGCCGCGGCGTGCGCACCGGCGGTACCTCGCGTCCCTCGAGCCGCCGTTCATCTTCAACGGCGAAGCGCCGCCGATCTCCGGATGGCCCGCCAAGGGATCGCGTGCAGTCGACGCCGTTGCCGTGGGGGACACGATCTCCGGCGTGCCCGGCTGTCCCGGGAGAGCGAGAGGCCGGGCCCGCATCGTGCTGACACCGACGAGCGCGTCGGCACTCGAGCCGGGTGACGTGCTCGTGGCTCCTGGCACCGATCCGTCCTGGACGCCGTTGTTCGTGCCGGCCGCGGCAGTCGTCGTCGACGTCGGCGCGGCACTGAGCCATGCAGTCATCGTCAGCCGAGAGCTCGGCATCCCCTGTGTCCCATCGGCGGTCGACGCGACGCGGCGGATCCCCGACGGAGCGATCGTCGAGGTCGATGGCGACAACGGAACCGTCACCATCATCGAACTCCCGAGGAGCTCCAAGAACGTCGCGGCCTGGCGAACAGACCGCGACGTCGGCTGACTAGACCCTGCTTCTTCGCATCATCATGATGACGACGACGACGGCCAGGATGACGATGATCGTTCCTGCTCCGATGTACATGGGTCCTCCTTCCTTCACCTCGCGTGTCCCAACCCCTGCGCGCGGTCGAGGACCTAGAGCTTGCGGGCTCGTTGACCAGCGCTCGACAGTTCCCCGCCGGATGTAGTCGCACGCTGCTCCGCGCCTACCTACCCCTCCGTACCCTGAGCGGACATCTACGAGACTCGACACGTCGTGCGAACGCCATCGTGCCGCGATCGAGCGCGGCGCTCGGTGCCCGCGAGACGAGATGATGCGTCGGTGAATGACACCCCGCATGTCGTTGGCACCACCGTCGTCGGTAGCTACCCACAGCCGCCATGGTTGATCGATCGCGCGCTGCTGTCGAAGGGCGTTCCCCGTGTCCGTGCGCACGAGCTGTGGCGCGTGCCGGCCGATCTCCTCGAACAGGCCCAAGACGATGCAGCCGAGCTCGCCATCCGCGACATGGAGCGTGCCGGAATCGACGTCGTCACCGACGGCGAGGTCCGCCGGGAGAGCTACTCGAACCACCTCGTCTCGGCGCTCGAGGGCATCGATGCGGAGAACCCCGCGATGCTGACCAACAGCGCGGGCAGGACGATCCCCGTACCCAGGATCGTCGGTGACATCCGACGAACCCGAGCGGTCGAGGTCGACGCGCTCCGTTTCCTCCGTCGCATGACCGACCACCCGGTGAAGGTGACGCTGCCCGGTCCATTCACCATGACTCAACAGGCGTCGGACGAGTGGTACCACGACCCTGAAGCCGCGGCCATGGCCTTCGCGGCCGCCGTCAACGAGGAGGCGCGCGACCTCCAGGCCGCGGGGGCGGATGTCATCCAGCTCGACGAGCCCTGGCTACGCAACGACCCGATCGCGGCTGAACGGTATGCAGTGCCCGCGATCAACCGGGCTCTGGAGGGAATCACCGTCACCACGGCCGTGCACCTGTGCTTCGGCTACGCGGCAGTCGTCAAAGGGCAGAAGCCAACTGGCTACTCGTTCCTCTCTCAGCTCGCGGACACCATCGCGGCGCAGATCTCGATCGAAGCCGCGCAGCCGAAGGTGGACCTCGGTGTCCTCGACGACCTCTCGGGCAAGGTGATCGTTCTCGGAGTGATCGACTTGGCAGACCCCGAAGTCGAATCGGTTGATGTCGTCAAAGCGCGCATCCGACTCGGACTCCGAGCGCGTGGCGCCCGATCGCCTTGTGGCTGCCCCCGATTGCGGGATGAAGTACCTGCCCCGCGAGACGGCCTTCAACAAGCTCCGGACACTTGCCGAGGCAGCCCAATCGATCCGAGACGAGCTCGAGTGAGCCGCATCTAGGTTCACGGCATGGACCTCGCGACTGAGGCCTCGGGGCTCTACCGAAGTCCCTCGTCGGCAACGCGGCAGAGGTACTCGAAGCCGGCGGCGACCTGTTCCGGTGTCCACACTTCGCCGCGCTTGAGCGTCACCTCCGCCGTGTCTGACCAGGTGTGGGGACCACCGGCAGACATCGCGAGCAGCTGCACCTGACACGCACGGTCGAGACAGACCGCTCGCATGACGGCCTCAGCGACGGTCGCGCCGACGGTCACGAGGCCATGGTGGGGCATCAGGCAACCCGGCCCGTCGCCGATCGCGGACGCGAGCGCTTCGCCGAGCTCGTGATCACGGATGAGACTTCCTGTGTCGCGAAACCGGGGGATGTCCGGATCGGCGAACCACACGCCATCGTGCGACAGCGCGCGCACCGGAACGTCGAGCGACGCGAACGCTATTGCGGCAGCCGCGTGCGAGTGCACCACCGCCGTCACGTCGGCGCGTCGCCGGTAGAGCTCGGTGTGGATCGGATACTCGATGTGCCGCCGGCCCTCACCTGCGAGCACCTCGCCCTGATCCGACACCAGCACGACCCGCTCTCGCGTGATCTCCTCGAACCCCCAGCCTGCGGCCTTCATCCACGCCCCACGACCGCCGGGGTCGCGTGCGGACGCGTGGCCCCAGATGAGGTCTGCCTGCCCCGCCGCGCCGAGCGCACGGTTCGCGCGCACAACGGCCTCGATCGTTTCGGCGCTCACCCCGTGACGAGGCGTCGCGGCTCGAAGACCCCGGTGATCTCCTGGTGCTGCTCGAGCGTCTCGTCTCGAAACAGCCGGAGCGCTCGCACCGTGGCTTCATCGCTGACTTCGAAGATGTCGGCCGTCGTGTCGGCTTCGTGGTCGAGCGCCTCCCACGACGGCACGACGAACATGTCGCCCGGCGACCACCGGAACACCTGTCCGCCGATCACGCTCTGCCCGGTGCCGTGATGCACGACGAAGATCGAGCTTCCCGTCTTTCGCCGCGACGGGGTGCGCCGACCGGGCACGACACGGTGCAACACGCAGCTCATGGTCGGGAGCGCGGGTCGACCGGAGGTCGGGTCGACGAACTCGATGCTCGCCATCGGGCCGCCCGAGTGCGCGAGAAGCTTGTCGAGGAGCGCGTCACTGTGCTTCCACCGGAAGACGAGCAGCGGCGAATGCGGCGAATCGTTCGTCGTGCCGTAGGGCACCCGACCCCCGGCGCCGTACATCTGCTCTGAGAGATCGAAGCCCCTCACAGGCTGGTTCAGATCGGGATGGTTCTCGAAGAAGCTCGCGTCGAGCGCGGCGATGATCGGCAGGTCGAGACCGTCGAACCAGATCATCGGCTCGTCGCCGTCGTTCGTGTGGTCGTGGAACGTCCACGCTGGGGTGAGCACGAGATCTCCAGGATGCATGTGGCACGCGTCGCCGTCGACCGTCGTCCAGACGCCGCTGCCCTCCAGAACGAACCTGATCGCGGACGCGCTGTGTCGATGAGCGGGAGCGCTCTCGTGCGCGCCGAGTGCCTGGATCGCGCCCCAGAGCGTCGAGGTCGCGAAGGGCGCACCGGCGAGGCCAGGGTTGGAGAGGGCGAGCACACGGCGCTCGCCGCCGCGCTCGATCGTGATCAGGTCGCGGGCTCGCGCGGCGAGCGCTCGCAACGTGTCGCCCTGCCACAGCCATGGCAGTGCGGCCGGCTTCGGAGTCGTGGGCAGAAGGTTTCGGGTCTGCGTCCACAACGGTTGCAGGTCGACGGACCCCAGGTCCGAGTAGAACGCGTCGAGCCGATCATCGACGCCGATGTCGTTGCTCACTTCGCCACCCTCCTGCTTCAGAGCGTCACGGGGTTGCACATCATCCCGATCTCGCTGATCTCCGACACCATGATCTCGCCCGCGTGCACCTCTCCGACGCCCGGCGGCGCTCCCGTGAGGATGACGTCACCCGGGTCGAGTCGCATCACCGTCGATGTGTAAGCGACGATGCCAGCGACGTCCACGAGCATGTCGCTCGTGTTCGCCTGCTGCCTCACGCATCCATCGACCTCGAGGCGCACGTCGAGCTTGTTGGGATCGACGATCTCGTCGGCAGTCACCAGCCACGGTCCCATCGGGGTGAACGTGTCGTAGCTCTTCCGCCGCGAGCGGTCGCCGTCGCCTCGCACGGTCATGTCGAGCGCGATGGTGTAGCCGAGCACATGGTCGAGCGCCCGCGCCGCGGCGATCTTCGAGCCGCCGCGACCGATGACGACAGCGAGCTCGCTCTCATGGTGGACCTCCCGTCCCGCGGCCTCGGGGCCCGAGGGGAATACCACCGCGTCGCCCGGCCCGATCACCGACGACGTCGCCTTCAGGAACACGTCGAATTCGAGCAGCCAGGGCTCGACGCGGCCAGCGACTCGCTCGAGCACGACCTCGCGCATCTCGGTGACGTGCTCGCCGTAGTTCGACGCGGTGGCGACGACCTTGCCCGGGTTGAGCACGGGCGGACGAAGCCGTACTTGGTCGAGAGGCACGGCGTGGCCCCGGGACCGGGCGTCCTCCACCGTCGCGCGGAGATCTTCGAAGTCGCGGCACATCCGCACCCACCAGCCGGCACCGAGCGGGTCGGCGTCGCCCGCTCCGGGCACAGCACCGGTGACGTCCGTGATGGTCTGCGCGCCGACGTCGATCACGCCGACTCGCCAGCTGTCGAAGAGCGCAAGCCTCACGGCGTCGTGGCGGCGAGCGTGCTGAACCGCGGGAGCACCTCGCGACCGAAGAGGTCGAGCGAGCGTGTGGCGATGTCATAGGGGAGACCCGCGAAGTTCACTTGCATCGACGCGATCTCGAATCCGCCGACTGCGTCGTTGTACGCAGCGATCTGCTCGGATATCGAGTCAGGGGAGCCGACCCACACCGCACCCTGTGCGAGCTGCGACTCGAATGAGTCGTTCTTCAAGCCCCGGATGATCGCGTCATAGCCCGGGTAGTCGTCGGAGCTCGCGCCGTCGAGCCAGCCGCTGGCGCCGTCGACGAGGCTCGCGAGGTACTGGTTCACCAGGTCGCGAGCGAGATCGTGGGCGGCTGCCTCGTCCTCGTGACAGAGCATGTGGAACGCGAGCATCACTCGTCCGTCACCCGGATGACCGGCGCTGCGCCAGGCGTCCCGGTAGGCCGACAGGAGCGAGGCAAGCTTCGCGCCCGCGAGCGGGATCGCCATGATCCAGTAGCCGTTCGTGCCCGCGTTGATGAACGAAGACTCGGTCGCGAGCGCGGCGACCCAGAAAGGAGGCCGCGGCTGCTGCGTCGGACGCGGGAGGGAGGTCGTCGCGGGGAAGCGGTGGAACTGACCCTCGAACGCGACGTCCTCCTCGCGGAGCAGTCGATCGACGATCGCGATGCCCTCGTCGAAGCGTTCGCGGCTCTCGTCGAGGCTCACCCCGAACCGTTGGAACTCGTGAGGCAGGAAGGCGCGTGCGAAGCCGACCTCGAGTCGACCGCCCGAGATCGCGTCGACCATGCCGATCTCACCCGCGAGCTTCAGGGGGTGGTTGAAGACGGGGAGCACCGCGCCCGTGATGAGCCGCATCGTCCTCGTCCGAGCCGCCGCGGCCGCCAGGAAGATGAACGGATTCGGCGAGTACCCGCCGTAGTGGTGGAAGTAGTGCTCGACGGTGCGGACGTTCGTGAACCCGAGAGCCTCGGACTGCTCGGTGAGACGGAGCGCCTCGGCGAAGTACTGGCTCGCCGGCGTCGTCTCGGGCCCGACGGATGGGAAGAACTGAACGCCGAACTCCATCAAGCCTCCTTCGCGTCGGACCAACGGTAATGACTCCCGAAAAACGGGTCAAGGGTCCTGAATATCGTGAACACTTCCTCGGGAACACTTGGCCCATATGATGGGACAGGTGCCCAGCGAAACGGGAGCATCCACGACGGGGCGCAACAGCACTGCCGATCGTGCCATCGACGTGCTCTTCCTCTTCGACGTGGCCACACCGGTCCTCTCCGCGGGCGACATCGCCGAGCGCCTGGGGATGTCGCGCAGCACGACCTATCGGTACCTGCAGAGCCTGCGGATGTCGAACCTCCTCGAGGAGGACACCGTGCGGGGCGGCTTCCGGCTCGGGTCGCGCGTGTTCGAGCTCGCTCGCATCGCGCGTGAGGGCCTCGGTCTGTCTGAGATCGCGCTGCCGATCATGCGCGACCTCGCCCGTGAGGTGGACGAGACCGTGCTGCTCACGCGGCGCTCCGGGAACATGGCCGTGTGCCTCGAGCGGGTGGAGATCTCGCGGCCCATCCGTTTGAGCTACGAGCAGGGCCACCTCCTTCCCCTCCATGCGGGGGCGCCGGCGAAGGTGCTGCTCGCGTACGAGGAGGACGCGGATTTCGCGGTCGACTCGCTCGCACCGTTCGAGCGGTTCACCGACACGACGATCACTGACCCTGACGATCTGCGCCGCGAGCTCGCCTCGATCCGGGAGCGCGGCTATGCCCTGAGCAACGGAGAGCGCGATGTCGGAGTGCGAGGAGTCGCGGCGCCCGTGTTCGGGCCCGATGGCAGGGTGACCGCCGGGATCAGCGTGGGGTGCCTGGCGTTCGAGCTGATCGAGGACGATCTGCCCACGGTCATCCAGGCGGTACAGGCAGCGGCAAAGCGAGTGACCGATCGCCTCGTCGAGATCGGCGGCTGAGCTCGGCCGTTGCGAGCCCGCACCCACGAGTGCTGAAATGCAAGAGAGACATCCTGAAAATCAGGACAGCACAGAATCAGGACAGCTCCTGGCCCGAGGGGGAACCGATGGCGCAGATGACTCCGACATCGACGGCACCCGCGCACGAGCACCGCATCCCACCGCCGACCGGTGCGCGCGAGCCGCTGAAGGTCAACGTCTACGAGCGGATGCAGCACGCGAACACGCAGCTCGTGCCGCTCTTCCCCTACTACGGCCCCGGGGCGATCGTGTACTCCGGCGCGCTCTTTCGAGGAGGCCCGGGCTACGACGTCGGGCACTTCTTCCACTACAACACCGTCGACGAGATCTCGTTCGTTTGGGGCGCGAACGGTGCGCTCCTCGAGACCGGGCGCATCATGGCGCAGCCGAACCTCCACGGCGTCAACAGCTTCCTGCGCAACCCCGAGTCGCCCGACAGCTTCCTCCTCGTCACGATCGTGCAGCGCCAGAGCGACACCGAGGCGCAGACCGAGAAGCTCATCTGGCGGTGCATGAAGTGCCACGAGCACTTGTTCGTGCACGAGTTCACCGATCGCCCGTGCGACGACCACGAGGATCGCTTCCCCGAGTTCCCGACGTTGAACCAATCGGTCGAGCCGGTCGCGCGCTTCAACTCCGACGAGTCACTCCGCACGTGCACGGCATGCGGTCACGTCAACCCGCCGTTCCCGATGGACGAGTGGGGATGGGCGAAGTGGTCGATGCATCAGCGCACGGTGAACGACGCGCGCGCGGCGATGCTCGCAATGGCGGACGAGTCGCGCGCGACCGCCTGATCGATGGAGCTCACTCGCAAGAAGCTCGTGCAGGTGTTCGACGCGGCGAAGGACTGCGGGCCGTACGACGAGATGCCAGTGCTCGTCGATGGCCGCGACCCGCAGGTGCACGTCTCACGTAACGACCGACCGCAGCCGTTCTTCCTCATCTGCTCGGCCGACACGGTGCTTGCGCAAGTCTCGGGCACTGCGACGCTCGATCTCGAGCTCTCGCCCGTGCGCTATCACCGCCTCGAGCCCGGAGACCTCGTGTACCTGCCGGCGGGCACCGCGAGCAGGATCCGCCCGCACGAGCCGTCGATCCACGTGCGTTACAAGGCGCTGCACGCGGGACTCGAAGCCGTCGCCTGGTTCTGCCCCTCGTGCGGTGCCGAGGTGCACCGCGACGAGTTCGACACCGATGAGGAGCTGCCTCAGGACGCGTACTGGCGCGCGTGCAACGCGTTCAATGCCGATGTCGACGTCCGACGGTGCGGGGCATGCGGCACCGTGCACGATGTCATCGACCTCGACGGCATCCGCTGGCCTGAAGTCGCAGACGCCATCCGGAACGCGTGATGCCCGAGACCGCGCAGCCCCACATCGACCGCGCGGTCACGCTCCAGTTCCAAGGGGACTGGGGACAGGCGAACCTCCACCGGATCTGCGGCTGGCTCGCACAGGAGTTCAACGATCGGGCGGGTTCTGGGTCGCGCACTGCGACCTGGACCGGACGCGGCGGCACCGACGCCGTCGAGGCGATCGTGAGCCACAAAGTCGACCTCTCGATGGTCGTGCCCAGCTACGTCGGCTACTCGGCGGTGGCCGGTGTCGGCATGTTCGATGGCACTCCTCATCCCGAGCTGCGAGCGCTCGGCGTCCTGCCTCAAGACGACCGCCTCGTGTTCGCGGTCGGGGCCGAGCACGGCGTTCGCACGTTCGAGGATCTGCGCACGAAGAAGGTGCCGCTCAAGATCGCGACATCACAGGACGACGGCGTGAACACGATCGGCTACGGAGTGAACCGAGTGATGGCCGCCCACGGCATCCCGCGCGACGAGTTCCTCGCTTGGGGTGGCAGCTTCATGGAAGACGAGCGCCCGTTCCCGCCGCTGCTCTGGTACCGCGACGGCCTTGCCGACGCCGTGTTCCACGAGGCGATCATGACGCCGCCGTGGCAGGAGATCGGCGTGGCCCGCAAGACGAAATTTCATCCCGATGGAGGACGTCCCGCTCACGATGCTCGAGCAGGAGCTCCACTGGCCGCGCGGCATCTTGCGGGCCGGCTATATCCCCGGGTGTGACGACGACCTTGTGACACTCGACTTCAGCAGCTTCCTCGTGCTCGTGCACGAAGACATGCCCGACGACGTCGCGTACTTGCTCGCGTGGTGCATGGTGCACACGTCGCATGCGATCGAGCGGCAGTACCACCACATCCCTTCCGAGCGCAGCCCGCTCAACTATCCGTTCGATCCCGAGCGCATGCGTGCGACGCCGATCCCGCTGCACGCCGCCGCGGCCCGCGTCTACGACGAGCTCGGCTCCTAGCTTCGCGACAAGAGGGGGAACGATGTCTGGCAAGCCGAAAGGCGCGCATCTCGTTGGCTCGGTGCCGCTGCCCGACGCCGAGTCCGTGTTCCGCGCGTGTGGCGAGCACCTCGGTGACCGATTGCATCGGGTGACTGACGGGGAGACCGGGCCGCGCCTCGACTGGATCGTCTGGCAGCTGCACCGGTTCATGGCCGATCCGCAGTTCGAGGTCATCCCGCCCGGCCCGCGCAACTACGCCCCGAACCCTCGGATCGCGATGAGAGACGGTGTCTCGACCGACGACTTCGACTTCGGCGCGCTCGGCTACGCGGAGAGCGCGGTCTCGTCCTGGGAGCTCTTTTCGGATCTGCAAGCCGCCGGAGAGCTTCCATCGCACTGGCGGTTCCAAGTCAGCCTTCCGACGCCGTTTGCGCCGATCAGTGCGTTCGTCGTATCAGGCCTCGAGCTGACGCTCGAACCCGCGTACGAGACGGCGATGCAGCGCGAGGTCGAACGGATCGCAGCGGTCGTGCCTCACGACAAGCTCGCGTTCCAATGGGACACCGCGGCCGAGTTCGGCATCCTCGAGGGGGTCTTCCCTCCCTACTTCGAGGGCGACGTTCGCCAGGGAGTGCTCGATCGTCTCATCCGCTATGCGAGCTGGGTGCCCTCGGACATCGAGCTCGGGTACCACCTTTGCTACGGCGACTTCGAGCACGAGCACTTCAAGCAGCCGGTCGACGCGGGCAAGCTCGCCGACATCGCGAACGCACTGTGCGCAGGTGTGAACCGTCCGCTCACGTGGATCCACCTCCCCGTGCCCCGCGACCGCGATGACGTCGCGTACTTCGCGCCTCTCCGCGACCTCGCACTGCACGACGACACCGAGCTCTACCTCGGCCTCGTGCACTTCACCGACGGCCTCGAGGGGACCCAGCGCCGCGTCGCCGCCGCGTCGAGCGTCGTCCCGTCGTTCGGGGTCGCGACCGAGTGCGGCATGGGTCGGCGGCCGCCCGAGCAGCTGCTCCCGCTCCTCGACATCCACGCTGCGGTGAGCGACGCCGTCGCCTGACCTGTTGCCGGGCTCGCCCGGACTGACCTAATATTCGGCACTCAAGTCCTGTAATTCGGTATCCGAACCAGCCGTACGTACCTTGGGGGGAACGCATGGGCGCGACGAAGAAGCGGGCACGCGGGCGAAACCTGATCGGTTTCGCCGTAGCGGCAGCCTGCCTGACGGCCCTCGTCGCATGCGGCGACGACTCGGGCAGCTCCTCGGCCACCACCGCCGGCGCGGCCACGACCGGAGCGGGCTCGGCGACGACGGGCGGCGCCGCCACCACGGCCGCAGGGGCCGCCACGACTGCCGCCGGCAAGAAGGCCACCGGCGAACCGATCGTGATCGGCATCTACACCCCGGCTGACAACCCGAGCTTCACCGCACCGGAGCTCATCGACGGGGCCGAGGCCGCGACGGACTACGTGAACAACCAGCTCGGCGGGATCGGTGGTCGACCGATCCAGCTCGAGTCGTGCACGACCGACTACACAGCGCCCCGCCTGACGGCGTGCGCCAACGAGCTCTTCCAAAAGCAGCCGTTGATCATCATCCCCGGTCCGGACGCGGGCGCCCTCACGGTGCAGGCCACGTTCGACGCGACGGGCATCCCGCTCATCGGTGGCGCCTCCTTCACGCCGCCCGAGTACACGTCGCCGAGCCGGGCGCTGTTCAACGGGTGGTCGGCCTCGCTGTTCCCGGCGATGGTGCACTTCGCCATCTCCCAGCTGCACGCGACGAACCTCGCCGCGCTCGCGTATGACCTGCCGTCCAACACGTTCATCAAAGCGCTGTACATGGATGCGCCGGCGAAGGCAGCAGGCATCCCGGCACCCGCAACGGTGAGTGCTCCCGCCGGCACCGCCGATCTCACCGCGACCTTCGCGGCCGCACTGCAGGCGAAGCCCGATGCCCTGCTCGCGTACGGCCTGCCGTGCCAGCCGGCGTTCCAGGCCTACTCGAGCCTCGGCACCACCGTGCCGATGATCATGCCCGACAACTGCGGCGACCCTGCCACTCTGGCCGCTGCCGGCTCGGCCGCAAACGGTGTCTACTTCGTCAACCTCTACAAGGGGTCCGAGGTGTTCCCCGATGACCCCGACGTGAAGCTCTACGACCAAGTCATGAAGGCCGAGAAGCCCGACGCAGCCGACACCGACTTCTCCCGCGGTGGGTTCGGCACGATCATGAACATCCAGGCCCTTCTCAACGGCATGGATCCCGCGTCGCTCACACACCAGAGCGTCCTCGCCGCGTTCAAGGCGACGAAGGATCAGCCGAGCTTCCTCAACGTGCCCTACTCGTGCTCAGCACCTCCGGTGGCAGCCACGCCGGGCATCTGCGCCGGATCGGCGTACCTCGTGCAGCAGGTCGACGGGAAGATCCAGAAGCTGAGCGACTACGTGCCGATGGATGAGCTGTGGGGCGCGGCGGCGGGCTGATCGCCGCACCCGTCGCTCACTGAGCGGAAGCGGATGTCGTCCTACCTCCTCTTCCTCCTTCTCGGTCTCGGCGCCGGGGCGGTGTACGCGATCCTGGGTCTCGGGCTCGTCCTCGAGTACCGGAGCTCGGGGGTCATCAACTTCGCTCAGGGCGCGATCGCGATGTTCATCGCGTACACGTACATCGATCTCCGCAAGACGGGCCACCTCATGCTTCCCGTCGTGGGCCTGCCGTATCGAGTGCCCATCTTCAGCGGAGGCATCGCGACGGTTCCCGCGCTGCTGATCGCGCTCGTCTACGCGGCCGCGCTCGGGTTGCTGATCTTCGTCCTCGTCTTCCGGCCGCTACGGAGCTCGCCGCCGCTGGCACGGCTCGTCGCGTCGGTGGGGCTCATGATCGTCGTGCAGGCAATGGTCGTGCTCAACCTCGGCGATGCCGCCTTCAACATCTCGGGCCAGACCGCAGGCTCGATCCTCCCGAGTGATCCCATCGTCGTGCTCGGCACGCGTGTGCCGAGAGATCGCTTCTATCTCGCCGCGGTCACCGTCGTCATCGGCATCGCGTTGTGGGCAGTCTTCCGATACACCACGTTCGGCCTCGCGACGCGGGGTGCCGCCGAGAGCGAGAAGGGCGCGGCGGTGTGCGGCTACTCGTCGACTCGACTCGGCGCTATCAACTGGATGGTGGCGACCGCGCTCGCCGGCTTCGCCGGGATCCTCATCACACCGATCTCCGGCCTCAACCCGACGTCGTTCACGCTCTTCATCGTCCCCGCGCTCGGCGCCGCCCTCCTCGGTCGCATGACCTCGTTCTCGGCGACGGTGGTGGCCGGGCTCGCGATCGGCATGCTCCAGTCGCTGATGACGAAGCTCGTCTTGCAGTACGACTGGTTGCCGAGGAGCGGCCTCCAGGAGGGCCTGCCCTTCATAGCGATCATCGTGGCGCTCGTCGTGTTCGGTCGGTCGATCCCGTGGAGAGGGACGCTGATCGATCGCGCGATGCCAGTCGCCGGGCGACCAAAGCACGTCGTGCTCTCGGCCGTGCTCTGCCTCGCCGCAGGCACCATCGCGCTGTTCACGCTCGGCAGCACCCTCCGGCTCGGGCTGATCCAGAGCCTCATCATGATCGTGCTCGGCCTGTCGCTCGTCGTGGTAACCGGATTCGCGGGCCAGATCTCGCTCGCGCAGATGGCGTTCGCCGGCTTCGGTGGGTTCATGTTCGGGATCCTGAGTGGCGACCTGAATGTGCCGTTCCCGCTCGCGCTCTTGCTCGCAGGTCTGGCCACCGCCCCGCTGGCACTGATCGTGGGTCTGCCGGCTCTCCGCACGCGTGGCATCCACCTCGCCGTGCTCACCCTTGCCGCTGCAGTCGCGCTCGACGCGTTCCTCTTCAGCAGCGCGAGCTTCACCGGCGGAGCAAACGGCCGCGTGATCCCCGCGGTCAGGCTGTTCGGCATCGACTTCAACATCCGCAGCGCCGACGCGACCGCGTACCCGCGGCCCGAGTTCGGTCTGCTCGTGCTGGTCGTCGCGGTGCTCGTGGGCGTGCTGGTGGCGTTCCTGCGCAACAGCGGCATCGGCCGCCAGATGCTCGCGATCCGCGCGAACGAACGGGCGGCGGTCGCTTCCGGCGTCAGCCTCAGCCGAACCAAGCTCTTCGCGTTCGCGGCCTCGGGGTTCATCGCCGGGCTCGCCGGATCGATGACAGGGCTCCTCACAGGAAATCTCTCCGGCGAGCAGTTCCAGGTGCTGACCTCGCTCCTTCTCGTCGCGCTGATCTACATCGGTGGCGTCGCGCGCATCTCCGGCGCGGTCGTCGCTGGTCTGTTGTTCGCTCCGAGCGGCTTCGGCCCGACGCTGCTCGACCAGTGGTTCGGCATCGGCAGGTACGCCTATCTCATCGGTGGCCTCGGGCTCGTCGCGACCACGATCATCCATCCCGACGGGCTCTCGGACGGCCTCGAGCGAGGCCTGCGTCGCATCAAGGCTGTCGTCACACCGCGCGGGTCGAAGCCAGTCGGGCCCGACACCGAGCTCGATGCACCCACTCCGTCGACGGTGGCAGTGGGCTCGTGAGCGCAGCGCACTTCCTCGAGCTGAACGGGCTCTGCGTTGCGTACGGTGGCCTCCGCGCCGTCGACGACGTGACGATACGGGTGCCGTGCGAGGGCATCACGGGGCTCATCGGGCCCAACGGCGCTGGCAAGACGACGCTCCTCGACGCGGTCACCGGCTTCGCTCCGATCACGGGTGGCTCAATCAGGTTCGGTGGCCGTGACATCACCCGGATGCGGGCGCACCGCCGCGCGCTGAGCAACCTGACCCGCACGTTCCAGTCGCTCGAGCTGTTCGAGGACATGACGGTCGCAGACAACGTGCGGGTGACGGCCGAGAGCGCGCAGTGGTGGAAGTCGCTCACCGAGATGATCCTCCGGTGGCGCGCGAAGGACAGTGACGACGTCGCACGAGCGCTCGACCTTCTCGGCCTCGACCGTGTTGCCGATCGCCTGCCGAGCTCGCTCTCGCAAGCCGAACGCAAGTCGGTGGCGCTCGCGGCGCGCGATCGTCGCTCGGCCCGCTCTGCTGATGCTCGACGAACCCGCGGCAGGGCTCGATCGTCTCGAGACCGAGGAGCTGGGAGACCGTCTCCGTCAGGTGGCGGCCTCCGGGCCCGGCCTCCTGCTCGTCGACCATGACATGGCGCTGGTGCTCACCGTCTGCGACTACGTCCACGTGCTCGATGCCGGCCGCCTCATCGCATCGGGAACGCCGGCACAGATCCGGGGCAACCCCGAGGTGCTGCGCTCGTACCTCGGAGAGGACCCCGTCAACGTCGAGCCCTCCGGTGGTGAGCGATGAACGAGCTGCTCGCCGTTCGAGACCTCGTCGCCGGCTACGGACAGCTCGCGGTGGTGCGGAACCTGTCGCTCCACGTCTCCGAGGGAGAAGTCGTCGCTCTCCTCGGTCCGAACGGCGCTGGCAAGACGACGACCCTGCTCACCGCGTGCGGCCTCCTCCCTGCGCTTGCCGGCGAGGTGTGGGTGTGCGGGCGGAAGCTCGACTCGGCTCACGCCAGCGCAGTCGCTCGCATGGGCGTGTCGCTCGTCCCTGAGGATCGAGCGCTCTTCTTCGACCTCACCGTGCAAGAGAACATCCGTCTTGGAGGCCGCGGGCGCCGCGATGCAGCAGAGGAGATGCTCCGGCTGTTTCCAGAGCTCGCTGCGCTCGCGAAGCGCAAGGCTGGTCTCCTCTCGGGCGGGGAGCAGCAGATGCTCGCGATCGCGAGGGCACTCGCGGCGCGTCCGCGACTGCTCGTCGTCGACGAGATGAGCCTCGGCCTCGCGCCTCTGATCGTGGCGCGCCTGCTCGCGTTGCTCAAGACGGTCGTCACCGAGACAGGCACCGCGCTCTTGCTCGTCGAACAGCACGCCCATCTGTCATTGGCGATCGCCGACCGCGCCTACGTGTTGAACCACGGCGAGCTCGTGCTCGAGGGACGAGCGGAAGACCTTCGTGACCGCCGCGACCTGATCGAGGTCAGCTACCTCGGTGAGGCCGCACTCGCTTCAGACGGCTGACGCGGCCGCCTCGGACTTTCTCGCGCTCTCGTCGAGGAGATGTCGCGCCGAGTTGATGACTTCGTGGCGGTCGACGTAGTTCTGCCAGCCCCACGCCTCCGCGGGGAACGGTGCGTTGACGTGGCCACACTCGGTGCAGGTCCGCGCCTTCTCGTCGGAGTTGAACGAGTCGGTGGCGAGGATGCTCCCCCACATGGTGGGGAACATGTCGTACTCGTCGTCGAGCCTTCCTCCGGTCAGGAGGTCGGGGCGGTCGGGGTCGGGCAGCTCGGCCGAGTAGTCGACTTGGTGAAGCTTCTTGTTGCACTCGGAGCAACGGAAGATCACCGACTCCTTCTGCGCGCGGCCTTCGTCCTGCTGACGCTGGGTGATGACCGCTACCAGGAAGGCATTGGGATCGGTCGTGTCGAGCAGCGGCGCCTGCACCTCGTGCATCTTCCCGCCGATGAACATGACGCCGGCCGCGCCGAGCGCCTGCTGTGCGCCGAAGCAGACATTGACCTCCTCCTCGCTGTTGCGATGGAAGAAGCGCCCGTACTTCGCATCCGGTCCGCCACGGAACAGCGCGCCGGCGGGGAGCATCGCTCCGGGGCCGAGGTAGGGGAAGAGGGGCAGCAGCTGTGTGGTCGTCCCCCTCATGAGCTCGAACACGTTCGTGCGAAGCGGCTCGCGATCCTTCGCCGGAGGAAGGCGGTCACCCTTCGTCGCGCGAGCGGGCGCGGCCGCGCGCTCGGCTTCGAGAAATCCTGCGACCTCGTCCCAGTGAGTCCCCGAGACGTCGACCACCGGGTGCGTCGCGCTGCACTTTGCGCAGCGACGGAGGTTCTCTTCGCTGTTGAACTCGTTCGTCGCGTCGAGGTAGACGCGCTGCGCGATCTCGCTCGCGGAGTCGAACTCGCGGTGCCAAAGCTCACTGCTGCACTCAGGGCAGTGCCACGAGATGACCTCGCTCCCGGCGTGGAGCGCCTTGAAGCGGAGCTGGACCATGGGGCCTTCTGCTCGCACGCGATGCGGTGTGCCGGCGGGGACGTAGACGAAGTCGCCTGGTGCGACCCGGAAGTGCAGCACGTTCGAGTCGCGGAACTCGACGAAGCCCTCCCCGCTCATCGTCACCACGAGTGAGTCGCGCTCGCAGGTGAGGAAGAAGGGCTGCACGCCCTCGTTGCGCGAAACGAGGATCTGAGGATCGAAGTCGACCGGCGTCGCCGGCAGGTCTCCCCACGCGCCGGCCCTGTGCCCGACCGAGAACAGGTCCGCGATCTGGCTGCGCTCGTAGTCCATCCGTGTCCCCCTCGGTTCGGCATTGCACCGAATAACAGGATCGGCTTCCCGAATCGTAGGTCGACGGGTTCGAAGGGTCAACGGACCGCGGCGGCTCAGCGGTACGAGATCAGCCGCTGCGGCCGCGTGCCGAGTCGTTGCGCGCCGCCTTCCTTCACCACGACCATGTCGCCCCAGCTGACGTCGTGGCTGCGTGCCACAACGCGCTCCGCGCTTCGCGGGAACACGGTGGGCTTGGCGATGAAGATCGTGTCGGCTTCGATGCGATCGTCGAGCACGTCGTCGTGGCTGTCGACCGGGATGAAGAGCGGACCGTCGAAGCCACCGTGGAGCAGGAAGCTCACCTGCCAGTCGGTGCCGTCCGCGACCGCGAGCGCTGCCGCCTCGACCTCGCGCCACGTCGCGCCCGGCCTCAACGCAGCGCGCGTCGCTTCGAACGCGGCGACGTTCAGGTCGAACGCCTCCTGCTGCTCGGGGAGGATCTTGCCGGCGAAGAACGGCTCCGCGACCTGGGTCATCATCCGCGAGCCCGGCATGATCTCGGCCGCCACGCAGAGCCCGTCCTCGATGTCGCCGGGCGGTGTGCCGACGATGCGCGGTCTCGGGGTCTTCCACGGACCTGGGCACCACGCGATCGACGGAACGCCGAGCCCGGGCTGCAGCATCGCTGCAATGCCAGCGCGGTACGCGTCGGCCTGCGCCTTCCCGATGCTGTACGCCTCGCCGATGGCGCGAGCGCCGGCCTCGGCGACCGCGATTCCCGCGCGCAACCCGCCGATCTCGGCGTCGCTCTTCACGTAGCGAGCGCGTGACATGACCGGCGCGCCGTTCACGACCTCGCACCCGTCGAGCGCGTCGATGATCCGGCGCACACTCGAGTAGAGGGCGTAGCCGTCAGCCGACCGGACATGCGAGTAGAGGTCGCCGTCGAGCCCGGCGATGGCGACTCGCGGCGGCTTCAGCTTCAGCCTCTGCAGCTTGTCCGCGACTGCCGCGCCATACGGAACCTTCGTGGAGCCGAATGGTGTCGCGCTCTCGCGTTGAGTGATCCAGCCTTCGCGCTCCACGGCGAGGTTGCTGTCCTCGCCTCCGAGCAAGATCCAGGGTTCTCCGTCCCGGGGCACGAGGATGGCGCCCTGTTCACCGCCGCTCAGGTACAGCACGTCGATGGGATCGGATTGGGGAAGCACGATGAGGAGGTCGATGTCTCGCTCGGTCATGCCGTCGCGGACGCGACTCCAGCGGCGGTCGCGCTCGGCGAAGTCGAGGTCGGGTCGCTCTGCTAGCGCGCTCATGTGCTTCGCTCCGTGTATTTGGCCCGGTGCGGCCGACGCTAAGTCGTCCCGATTTACGGGTCAAGTGTGCTGAATATCGCTACGCCCTATCGTGTGGAGTTGTTCGTGCCCGACCCGAGGAGATCCCATGCCGTTGTTCGCCAGCATCCACCGAGCCCCCGGCCTGTCTCAGGAGGAGTTCATGCAGAACGCTCCCGACGTGCTCGAGGGCAAGCACGCAACGATGGTCAACGTCTTCGCGAACATCTTCGAAGGGTTCATCGTGACCGTCTACGACGGTGAGAGCGCGGACGCAGTCGTGAAGGAGTTCGAGCGTCTCGGCTTCCCCCACGACGAGGTGCACGAGGTGCAGATCGCGATCACTCGCGATCAGCTCGCGGCGATGGTCGAGGGCGGCGGAGGAGGTCACTGATCCGATGGCATTGCAGGGATTGGCCGAGATGACGTTGGGCGTGCCGAAGGTCGACCAGACGCGCGCGTTCTACAGGGAGTTCGGGCTCAGCGAGTCGAGCCCTGGGGTCTTTGCGACTGCCGACGGTGGCGACCAGCTGCGAGTGGTCGAGAAGCCCTACCGCCAGCTCGTCGAGTACGTCCTGAGTGCGGAGCACGCCGACGACGTCGCGCGCATCAGGGCGAACGCGGAGCATGAGCACCTCGAGGTCACGTCGAACGACGACGGCAGCATCTCGTTGCGCGAGCCGGTCGTCGGCATCGGCGCACGAGTCGCCGTGCGACAGGCCGTCAAGCCGAAGCCGTACGAGAGCCCCATCATGAACGCGCCCGGGAACACCGCACGCCCGGGGGAGCGCGCGCCGGCGATCTTCGACCAGGGGCCCGCGCAGCCCCGCAACCTCGGCCACGTCCTCTACGCGACGCCGGACCTCGACGCGAGCATGCGTTTCCTCCAGACCGTGCTCGGCTTCGAGCTAAGCGACGTGTCGCCGGGCGTCATCGCGTTCCTCCGGTGCTCGGAGGATCATCACAACGTCGGCCTCATCAGCTCGCCCGTCCCGTTCTTCCACCACTCGTCGTGGCAGGTGAACGACGTGGACGAGATCGGCAAGGGCGCGCAGAACCTGCTCGCTGTCGATCCGGGTCGCAATGTGTGGGGTCTCGGTCGTCACTTCCTCGGCTCCAACCTCTTCTGGTACTTCCGCGATCCGAGCGGCAACTTCGCGGAGTACTACGCCGACCTCGACCAGATCCCGATCGCCGCCGAGTGGGAAGCGCGGCAGTGGGAGCCTGACAAGGCCCTGTACGCGTGGGGTCCTCCGGTGCCGAAAGACTTCGTCGCGCCGAGCGACGTCGAGGAGATCGAGGCGGCGATGCGAGCGGGCGTCTGAGGATTCAGATGAGGGGAGTGTTCTGCTCGAGCCCGAGCAGAACACGCCCGTAGAGCTCGCGGTTCATCTCGAGGTTCAGCAAGCCGTGCTGGTTGATCGCGCGGAGATCGGCGACCGCGCGGGTCAGCGGGCTCGAGAGTCGGATGCCGGACGAGCCGCTCGCGTGGAAGAGGATCTCCACGCCGTCGAGGCAGCGGCGCACGCCTTCGGCGCAGTCGAGCCGCATGCGCGCCCGGGTGAGCAGATCGAGCTCGTCGCCCGCCCTCGCCGCCCCGTCGATCTCGTCGGCGCAGCGGTAGAGCACGAGCGTGCCTTCGTGGATGCACATCGCGGCTTCAGCCGCCTGCATGTGGGTGAGCGGATGGCTGAACTGGTCGTCAGCGGTGTACGCGATGGTCTTGCCCTTCACGAGGGCGGGGAAGTCTCGGAGCGCCTGCGTGGCGATGCCGATCGCGCCGCCGGTGAGCGCGAGCGCGAGCACGGGCACAGGCGCGCATCGGTGTGCCCACCCCTCATGCAGGCTCGCGCCCGGGCTCTCGCCCATGATCAGCGCAGGCAGCGACAGAAATCGGTGGGCGGGGATGTCGAGGTTCTCGACGCTCACCGAGCACGACCCCGTGCCCGTGAGCCCATTGACGAACCAGTCGTCCTTGCGCTCGATCGCTGACGTCGGCACCGCGAAGTCGCCTTGGTCGACGACGTCGCCCTTCTCGTCGCTCACGACGGCTCCGAGCAACAGCCACGAAGCGTTCTCGTTGCCCGACGCGAAGGGCCAGAAGCCCGAGAGTGTGTGGCCGCCGTCCGCATGTCTCGTCGCGGATCCGCGGGGACCGATGACCGCGGCGACGACGGAGTCGGGGTCGGCGCCATAGATGTCGTCCTGGCCTTGCGCGGGGAAGTGGGAGAGGAGCCACGAGTGGGCGTGAACGACGCCTGAGACCCAGGCCGTCGAGCCGCATCCCTCTGCGATCGACGAGATCGTGTCGAGATGTGCGCGCATCCCCAGCCCGAAACCACCATTCCGAGTGGCCTGGACAGTCTTCAGGGACCCGGCCGACCTGAGCGCGCGGATGTTCTCGGGCGGCACGCGGCGAGCGGCGGCTGTCGCATCCGCTCGTTCGCGCAGCTCGGGGATGAGCGCTCGCGTCCGGGCGATCAGGTCGGCCTCGGTCTGCTCGACGGTCGTCATGGGTCCCCCTCCGTCCGCGATCCGGTGATCGTTCATCATTTTCGATGACACGTCAAGGCTGATGCAGAGTCGCCTTCTCTACTAGCCTCGCGGGATGGCCACCGCCCGCTTGACGCGCACGGAGCTGCGCCAGCGGTCCACTCGACTGCGCCTCCGGCAGGCGGCCTACGAGCTGATGTCCGCGCAGGGCGTCGACGCCACGACGATCCAACAGATCACCGACGCTGCCGACATCGGCTTCGGCACCTTCTACAACTACGTGCCGAGCAAAGAGGCGCTCGCGCAAGAAGTGCTCGACTGCATGATCCACAACGTCGGCGAGCGCAACGACCTCATCACACAGCAGCTCGGCGAGGTCGACCCGGTGCGGATCGTCGCGAACTCGGTGCGGTTCGTGATCCGCGAGATGACGACGAACCCCGTCTATCGGTGGTGGGTAGCCCACCTCGATCTGCTCGTCGATCGCATGCGGATCGGTTTCGGTCCGTTCGGCCTCCGAGACATCGACCGGGCTGTCGGCGCAGGGAAGTACTCCCTCATCGACGGGAACCGCGAGCTCGCGTGGAGTCAGCTCGTGTGGCTGTTGGCCGCGGGCGGCCGCGACATCCTCGCTGGTCTGCATCGCCCCGAGCACGAGCGCAGCATCGTCGAGGGCATCCTGCGGGTGAACGGTGTCGACGCTGAATCCGCGCACGCTGCGACGGCCATCGATCTGCCCGATGCACCCCCGCTGCCAATCGACTTCGCGTTCGAGATCGTTGGCTGACGGGGCATCACGCGTCGTCGTCCAGCTCGCCGACCGAGTCGACGTAGACGACTCCGAGCTGCGCCAGCACTCTGCGCATGCCGTAGATGTCGACGCCGAGCTCGCCGTTCGCGAGCCGCGCCCGGGCCGCGGCTTCCGTTGCGAGCCGCGCTCTGCACAGCTGCAGCGCTTCGTCGGCGTCGGTCCGCGGCACGATGACCACCCCATCGTCGTCGCAGCAGACCACGTCGCCTGCCTCGACTTCCTGCTCGCCGAGCATGACTGGCGTGTTCACCGAGCCCGGGCTTGCCTTCACTGTGCCCTGGCAGGAGATGTGTTGCGCCCACACAGGAAAGCCCATGGAGCGCAGATCCCGCGTGTCGCGGACGCCGGCGTCGATGACCAGACCGAGGACCCCGCGAGATTGCAGAGACGTCGCGAGGAGCTCGCCGAACATGCCGTGCGTCGATGGCGCCGTGTTCGTGACCACGAGGATGTCGCCGGCCTCGCAAACTTCGACCGCGGCATGGACCATGAGGTTGTCGCCCGGGTGGCATGAGACCGTGATCGCCGAGCCGACGATGGAGACGTCGCGCTGGATCGGTCGGATGAGCGGGCCCGCGAAACCACTGCGACCGATGGCCTCGTGCACGGTCGCGGCGCCCATCTCGCCGAGCGCGTCGATGGTCGGGCGTGACGCGCGTTCGACCTGGCGGACGACGACATGTCGAGGGCTCATTGGTCCTCCGTTCTTCATGGTGTGGGATGTGGTCACCGGGGTGAGCTGCGCACTGGCCGCCCTGGAAGCGCATCTGGCACGAGCTCGCCGTCACGCACCACGAAGGTCCCGCCGACGATGACGTGAGCGATCCCGGACGACGGGCGCGTGGATGCGACGTACGTCGCCTGGTCGGTCACACGGGCCTCGTCGAACACGACGAGATCGGCGTCCGTGCCGGTCTGCACGCGCCCCTTCCGGCGCATCGCGGGAACCGCGCTCTGGAGCACCTCTGCGGGAAGCAAGGTCGAGCGACGCACTGCGTCCATGAGCGGCGCGGCCTCCTGCCGCCACAGCCGAAGCGCGCGCCCGAACGTGCCCGCAGTGCGCGGGTGGGTGACCGCTTCCGGCGGCAAGGGCCAGGCAGTGACGTCCAGGCGGGTTGCGTCGGTCCACAGGGGCGGCATCGCATCGCTCGCGACGATCGCGTCGGGAAACGCGAGCGACCGCCTCAATAGCGCGGCGTCGCTGGGTTCCGACTCGTCGAGGAAGTCGCCGATGACGAGGCCGGCGGGGTCGGTCGCTCGCAGCTCGCGGAGGCGGGCGTCGTCGGCGATCCGCTCGCCCGTGCGGAGATACGTGATCGAAGTCGTGCCTCGGAACCGCTCACGCAACCGCTCCGGCGCCAAGAAGGCAGCGCCGATCGCCGTCGAGCCCGATCCGTAGGGATAGGCCTCGGTCGTGACGCGGGCGCCCTCCGCTTGGCAGCGGCCGACCAACGAGAGCACTCGATCGATGTGCCGCCCCGACGTCGAATTGATGTGGCAGTAGTGCATGTGCGCGCCAGTCGTGCCCGCGGCCCGGACGACTTCTTCGGCCCCGTCTATCAGGGTCTCGGGAGCCAGCTCGACGATGTCACGCGAGTGTGTGAATGTCGGCACCCCGGCGGCGGCGGCCAGCTCCGCGATTGCGAGATACTCGGCCGGATCGACCCCCGGTGTGTACCCGATGAGCAAACCGATGCCGACGGCGCCGGCCGCGAGGTCCGTCGAGATCTGGTCGAGGATCCGCGCCACTTGTGTTGCGGTCGCCGCTCGTTGCCATTCGGTGCCGTTCAATCCGCCGAAGATCGCCGCCGCGCCTCCGTCGAGTCGCCCGTCTGCGACCACGTGCATGCGCGCTGCCGCCCACGATGCCGAGAAGCCGTAGTTGATCGGGGACCCTCGATCCGCTTCTCGCGCGTACGCGAGGTCTACCGGCGCGCGGCCGGCTTCGAGGTCGAGCGCCGTAGTGACCCCGTCGCACGCCTGGAGCCGTCGTCCTGGCAGTGTCTGCGCGTGGCTGTGGAGGTCGACAAAGCCAGGGGCGACGACGAGTCCACTGACATCGATGGTCGTCGCGCCGTCGAGACGTTCTCCTATCGCCCCGATCGAGTCGCCGTCGATCCCCACGTCGCACACGCGATCGAACCCGGTCTCGGGATCGATGACCCGACCTCCGACCAGAACCAAGTCGTAGGACACCAGCCCACCTCCTCCGACCCATCCACAGCGTGCCCTGTGAACCTACGACGTCTGCTGCGGGGCGCGAACCGCGAGTGGGTGCTAAACCGACGCGCAGCAAGGGTGCCAGGGGGTTGCCGATGAGAGTCTCTTGCGCATTCCCGACGACGCTGTCGTCGCCGGCCGACATCGAGCTGGCCGAGGAGATCGGCTACGAGCGAGCGTGGCTGTACGACACGCCGCAGCAGAGCCCAGACGTGTGGATGTCGCTGGCGCTGGCCGCGGAGCGGACCTCGCGGATCGGCCTCGGGCCGGGGGTGCTCGTGCCCCACCTGCGCCACCCGATGACGAACGCGGCGGCCACGGCGACCCTGGTCGGGCTGGCGCCGGGGCGCGTCGCAGTGTCGTTCGGAACCGGCTTCACCGGGCGCCGTGCGATGGGCTACCGCGCGATCCCGTGGTCGTTCATGTCGGCATACATCGACGCGTACTGCGGTCTGCTCCGCGGTGACGTCGTCGAGTGGGAGGGTGCTCGCATGCAGATGCTGCACCCTGACGGCAGCGCACCGTCCCGCCCGATCGATGTGCCGGTCCTCATCGGCGCGCTGGGCCCGAAGGGCCGAGCCGTCGCCGCGAAATACGACGGCGTGTTCGTCACGACCACCCTCGAAGGTCTCGAGCCCGACGCGTTCGCCTGGGTCGCCTACTTGTACTGGGGCACGGTTCTAGGTGCCGGCGAAGACGTGTCGTCTGAGCGCGTGCTCGCCGCCGCGGGGCCCGGTGGCGCGCTCGCCTATCACGCCACCTACGAGCTGTACGGGCGTGATGCCGTGCCGGACATCCCGGGCGGCAAGGAGTGGCTCGCCGTCATCGACGAGCGCACCGAGAACGAGCGCCATCTCGACGTCCACCTCGGACACTGCATCCACCTCAACGACGCCGATCGGGCTGCGTGGGCGGCCACTGGCGGAGCGCTCTTGCCGACGACGACCGTCACCGGCACCGCTGACGAGATAAAAGCCCGGATCGACCAGCTCGGCTCCAAGGGCGTCACCGAGGTCGTCTTCCAACCATGCGGCCCCGACATTCGCCGCGAGCTGGAGTCGATGTACGCGGCCGCCAGCGGTTGAGCGCTGCTCTGTCGTCGCGTTTCAGCGCCGAGGTCGCCCCTTCCCGCCGAGCACTGGCCGTCGCTGCTGCGCTCGTTGCCGCGAACCTGACGCTCTTCGTGCTGATTGCCGAAGATGTGCTCGACGGCGGTGGCCTCATCTCCCACGACGAGGCGGTGCTGAACTGGTTCGTCGATCACCGCACGGATTGGTGGATCCGCTTGGCCAAGCTGGTGAGCACGCTCGGCACGTACGTGTCTCTCGCGATCGTCAGCGCCCTCATCGGCATCTGGTTGTGGCGGCGCGGATCGCATGTCCTGCTGGCGGCGGCTCCGCTGGTGTCGATCTCGCTGGCAAGCCTGGCGTCAACGGTGGCCAAGTCGGTCTTCGAGCGCGATCGCCCTCCCGTCGATGTTCATGCCACCCACGCGACCCTCGCCGCGTTTCCCTCCGGACACGCCACCAACGGCGCGGCGTTCGGCCTCGCCGCCGGGCTCACGCTTGCCCTCACGGTCGCTCACCATCGATCGTCGAAGGCCTTGGTGGTCGCCGCTGGACTGCTCTTCGCCGCGCTTGTCGGGATCAGTCGACTCGTGCTCGCCGTCCATTGGCTCTCGGACGTCGTCGCCGGCTGGGCACTCGGCAGCTCGGTTGCGATCGCCATCGTCGTCACGGCCTGGTATCTCACGACGCGCGCGAGCGAAGCAGACTCGAGTGCTCCATCTCGATCAGGCGGCGGGAGGCGCGGCGCGTGACCTTGCGCCACCCGCCACACGTTGCCGAGCGTCGTGGCCGCGGATTGTCCCGCGATGGCCGCGGGGGCGTAGCCGAGCGCCCGCTGCGGAAGCCGCACCCGCAACGCACCCGGGAGGATGCGGAACAGCAGGGGTGACTCGAGCTGCAGAGCTTCGCCGTCAACCCCGGCCGCGATCGGCCCGCCTGAGGTGACCTCGAATGTGGATGCCGTCCAGTCCTCGAGGGCACGCGCGCCATCGGGTCGGCGCAGGGCGACGAGCGCGGCGAGCTCCACTGCGGCAGCGGTGCCCGAGACTTCGACGGCGAGGATGCCGAGCTCTCCGTCGTCGAGGCGGTCGCGGGTGCCGGAGCCGCCGCCCACGCGCAGGCTGTACCGGTTGTTCGACACCTGGATGAGATGGGCCGAGTCGTGGTGGACGCCATCGGGACCCGTCCAGCCGAGGTCCGTGGGGTCTCCTCCCGGGCCCGAGCAGCGTCGGCAGCTTCTCGAGCGTGGTGGCCACCTTCGCGTCGCGGTACTCCTCGGACTGCGTGATCTCCCCGTAGACGCCGAGCGACACGTTGTTGACGAACACGCGGCCGTTGACCTCGGCGAGGTCGATGCGCCGCTCGACCGCCGGACCGAAGGCGTCGAGCGCGCCGACGACGTCGTCGCGGTCGAGACCCAGGTCGAGTGCGAAGTGGTTGCGCGTGCCGGCGGGCACCACGACGTGCGCGACGCCACGCCGCGCGGCGACCGACGCGACCAAGGCCTGCGACCCGTCGCCGCCCGCCATCCCGATCACGTCGGCTCCCCGCTCGATCGCCGCTTCGGCCAGCTGCACGAGGTCGTCGCCCGGCTGCAGGACCACTGGCTCGATGCCCCGGGCGCGGCACTCGTCCGCCAGCTTGAACTGTTCGGCCTTTCCGCCTCCCGACTTCAGGTTCATGATCAGCACTGGCTTGCGTCGCGGCCGACACCGGCAGTCCAGGTGTCGGTGCGGAGATCAGCGAGGCGCGGTCGCGGCCGAGCGAGTACCGGCCGAGGCCGACGGCCGCGACTGCCAGGCCGAGGCTGGCGAACAACGCCAAGCAGATCGTGGGCTGCGAGCAGCACGACGACGCACGACGATGACGGCGACGACCGCGAGTCGCCGCGCTGACGAGCCGCGCCGCCCCCCGGCGGGTGAGCGCGTTCCACGCCGCGGCCACCGCGACGGCGAGAGCCGCGGCCGCGGCCACCATCGTCAACGGGTCGCTGACCAGCAACAGCACGAGCACCAGGCCCGCGCCGACGATCGTGATCCAGGACGCGATCGCCGCGATCCGACGTGACTTCGTCGGTTTCGGGAGCGGGGGCGGTTCGGCGTTCATCTGGTCGCGCACCGTACCGCGCCGGGCGCCGGGAGCGAGCGGGCGCCGTTCGTCAACCGGTGATTCACTGTCGATGAGTCGGCATTTCGAGGAGGGCTCGCGCATGGACAGCGTTGAAGCAGAAGCGTGGCCCGACGAGACCGGCCCGCTCGAGGCGGGTCTGCGATACGAGCACGGAAAGGTGGTGCCGCACCTGACCGTGGCGGAGCGCATCGCTCGGGGCAAGGCGGCGCGAGCCGAGGTGCCGCGTTCGAGCCATGCGGGCTTCGCGCCTGGCGTGACCCGCCCCGACCCAGTGGCCTTGCTCGAACGCCAGGCAACAACGCGACTGCCTGAGCTGGTGCCGCTCCGCTATGGCCGGATGCTGGTCTCGCCGTTCACGTTCTATCGAGGCGCGGCGCTGATCATGGCGAGCGACTTGGCCAACACGCCTCGCTCAGGGCTCACGACGCAGCTCTGCGGCGATGCGCACCTCATGAACTTCGGCGTGTTCGCGGCGCCCGATCGCCGGCTGGTGTTCGACATGAACGACTTCGACGAAACGCTGCCTGGCCCGTGGGAGTGGGACGTGAAGCGGCTCGTGGCGAGCTTTGCGATCGCCGGACGCGACAACGGGTACTCGGTGAAGGACCGCAGGGGCGTGGTGCTGAGCGTTGCAAGTGCCTACCGATCCGCGATGCGTCAGTTCGCCGAGATGTCCAATCTGGATGTTTGGTACACACGCCTCGACGCCGCGACCTTGCTCACCCAGATGAAGGACCAGATCGACCGCCGGGCCCAGAAGCGAAGCGAGGCGGCCATCGCCAAGGCGCGCACCCGCGACAGCATGCAGGCGCTCGACAAGCTGACACGCGTCGTCGACGGCGATCGACGGATCATCAGCGATCCGCCGCTCATCCAGCCCGTCGAAGAGCTCGTAGGCGGCATGGAACGAGACCAGGTCATGAGCTGGCTTCGAGCCTTGGTCCGCCGCTATCGCGTGAGCCTGCAGTCTGACCGCCGCCACCTTCTCGAGGACTTCCAGCTGGTCCACGCCGCTCTGAAGGTGGTCGGCGTGGGCAGCGTCGGGACGAGGGCATGGATCTTGCTGATGTTCGGCCGGGACGAGAACGATCCGTTGTTCCTTCAGGCCAAAGAGGCCCAGCCCTCCGTGCTCGAGGAGTTCGTCGGACCCAGCCGACACAGCTCGAACGGCGAGCGAGTCGTCCACGGTCAGCACCTGATGGCAGCGGCGACCGACATCTTCTTGGGCTGGCTCACCGTCGAAGGCATGGACGGCTTGTCCCGCGACTTCTACATCCGTCAGCTCCGAGACTGGAAAGGCTCCGCCGTGATCGAGGCGATGGTCCCGGGCACGATGGCGTACTACGGCCGTCTTTGCGGTACGACCCTGGCCCGCGCGCATGCCCGCTCCGGAGACCGAGTTGCAATCGCCTCCTACCTCGGTGCAAAGGACGTGTTCGACGAAGCGCTCGCCGACTTCGCAGAGACATACGCGGACCAGAACGAACGCGACTACGACGCTCTAGTTCGAGCCGAGAAGGACGGCCGCATCACCGCGCAACGTGGGCTCTGATCGTCGCGTCTGCGATGACCGAGCTCGCGCTGGCTAGCGGCAGCCCCGGCGGATCCGAGTCGCGAGCATCGGCCCCTCGATCAGCTCGAGAACGACATAGAGGTCGTCGCCCTCCTCGCCGGCGTCGAACACCGACACGAGGTTCGGGTGGGAGAGGCCCGCCAGCACCTTGGCTTCTCGGTCAAAACAGCGTCGGTCAAGTGGCGAGCCGCTGCGGTGAACCTTGAGCGCGACTCGTCGATGCAACACCTCGTCGTACGCGGCGAACACCGACCCCATGCCCCCGTGCGCCAAGAGCTCGTCGAGGCGGTAGCGCCCCGCGAGGGTTGACCCGACGGCGACCATTGTCATCTTTCCACCAGATGCCTCGGCTCGGACGGAGGTTCTAGGGGTCGTACCCGGAACGGCTGGGGGCGAGCCACCGTGTCGACGGTCACCACGCCAGCAGCCGCGACATGATGGGTCGACCATGAGCCCGCAGGAGGAAGCGTGCCCCAGCGTGACGTGATGATCTCGACGCCCGACGGAACCTGCGACGCGACGCTGCACACGCCGGAGGGATCCGGACCTTGGTCCGCGGTGATCATGTTCCCGGACGCGGGCGGTGTGCGAGGCACCTTCCACGAGATGGCACAGCGCCTGGCCGGCCTCGGCTACGCGGTGTTGCTGCCGAACATCTATTACCGATCGGGTGGGTACGAGCCGTTCGATCTCGCCACGGTGTTCACGGTGCCCGACGAGCGCGCTCGGCTGATGAGCCTCGCCGGCAGCGTCACGAAGGAGGTCGCCACGCGCGACACCGGCGCCATGTTGCAGTTCCTCGCGGAGCAGCCCGAGGTCGCCGACACGAAGGTGGGGACGACGGGCTACTGCCTCGGCGGTGGGCTCGCGCTCAACGCTGCCGGTCGCTTCCCCGACCGAGTCGGAGCGGCGGCTTCGTTCCACGGCGGCCACATCGCGACGACTGCGCCCGACAGCCCCCACCTGCTCGCCGACGCGATGCAAGCAACGATCTACATCGGCGGCGCGAAGGACGACGCGTCGTTCGACGATGCCGCGTTCGCGCTGATGTCGGATGCACTCACCGCCGCGGGAGTGGCGCACACGCTGGTCACATATCCGGCTGCGCACGGCTTCGCGGTCCCCGACAACCCGACCTTCGACGCCGACGCGGCCGAGCGCCACTGGCAAGCGCTCGAAGCCCTGTATGCGTCGGCACTCGTCTGAAGCCGATGGCGAGCTGGCTCGTGAAGACCGAGCCCGGCGAGTACAGCTGGGCAGATCTCGTCCGTGACCGCAAGACGCATTGGGACGGTGTCACCAACCCGCAGGCGCAGCTCAACCTGCGCACGATGGCGAAAGGCGACACCGTCGTCGTGTACCACTCGCAGACTGACAAGGCGGCAGTCGGGCTCGCGAAGGTGGTGAAGACCGGTTACCCGGATCCGACCGACGCCAACGGCAAGCGGGTCTGGGTCGACATCGCACCCGTGCGCGCGCTGGCCCGCGCGGTCACGCTCGCGGAGATGAAGGCCGAAGCGGTGTTCGAGACGAGCCCGCTCGTCCGCCAGTCGAGGCTCTCGGTCGTGCCGCTGACCGACGACCAACTCGCGACGATCGTTCGACTCGGGGCAAGCGGCGAGTCGCTCCCTCGCGGGCGAGCGGTGAGGTCAGTCGACGAGTCGCGACTCGAGCTGGTCGGCGATGGCCGTCCAGCCGCGTTGATAGTCCTCGACGATCGACGCTGGCAGCAGCACGTGGTCGATCGTCATGAGCGTGCTCGACTCGCCATGCGGCTCGAGTGTCACCGTCACGATGCTCTGCACTGTCGGGTCGTCCCAGGTCGAGGAGCTCCAAGTGAAGCTGAGCTTGTGGGGCGGATCGAGCTCGAGGTAGGTGCCGCTGACGTAGAAGTCCGCGCCTTCGTCTGTGATGTCGATGCGCAGCTGGCCCCCCACCACCGGATCGAGCGTCACCTTCGTCGCCTGTGACGGGCGCGGACACATCCACTCTCGCATCGCCTCGGCATCGACCCACTCGTGGAAGACCTCATCCGGACGCGCGTGCAGAATCCGCTGCACCCACGCGGCGGCGGGCTCGGGAGAAGTCACTGGCGTCCCTTCTTCCGTTGTAGGCGCTCTGTCAGTGCGTCAGCGCGCTCGGACCAGAACGTCGTCTGCTGGGCGATCCACCGCTCGGCCTGCCGGAATCCGTCGGGCCGCACCGAGAGCCAGTGCTCCCGGCCCCGCACCTCGCGGCGGATGAGGCCCGCAGCCTCCAACACACCGACATGACGCGACACCCCGGCGAAGCTCATGGGAAGACGAGCGGCGAGATCGGTGATGCGGGCGTCACCCTTCCGGAGGGTGCTCAACACAGCCCGTCGCGTGGGATCAGCGAGAGCTGAGAAGGCCAGATCGAGTGTCGAATCCTCAACCATCTTGTTGAACGTATCAGGTCGGAGTATCTTCAACAGACAAGTTGAACGTTCGAGGCCGAGGCGCCAAGGAGGACCAACGATGCCCATCTACCAGACCGCGCACTACCAGGTGAAGGCCGCCGGCGTCGAGAGCGTGAAGGCTGCCATCGCCGAGTTCGTCGACTACGTCAAGACGAACGAGCCCGGCACTCGCATGTACTTCGCGTGGCAGCAGAGGGACGACCCCACCCGCTTCGTCCACCTCTTCACCTTCGATGACGAGCAAGCCCACAAGGCCCATGGCAGCTCCGACGCGGTCCGGCGCTTCGAGGAGGTCTACAGGCCACAGCTCGTCGCAGGTCCCGTCGTCTTCACCGACTACGACATGGTCGCCGGCAACCGACAGCCGTGATCACCGAACTCGAACTGAGCGGAGCGGAAAGCGAGGTGTGATGAAGACGATCCATCACGTCGTAGACATCGATGCTGAGCCGGAAGCAGTGTGGACGGCCCTCACTGAGCAAGATCGGATGGCAGGGTGGTGGAGCACGAAGGTCGAGGCCAGCGACGCGAACGTCGGCACGAAGGTGCGGTGGACCTTCACCGGAGACTTCAACCCGGTCATGGAGATCACCGAAGCCAACGGATCAACAGAGCTCGGCTGGCGGTGCGTCAGCGGCCACGAACCCTGGCAGGACTGCAGCTTCCGCTTCCAGGTGTCCGCGCTCGACGACGGGCGAACCCGACTGCGCTTCTGGCAGGAGTACGCCGTTGAGCTAGAGGACGACTACTACGGCATCTACAACTTCAACTGGGGCTACTACCTGGAGAGTCTCCGCCTGCTGTGCGCCACGGGCTCGGGCAGACCGTTTGCACCTGCCTGAAGCCCCACTTAGCGTGACGCGGTCGGAAGTTGGGGTAGGACAATGGAAGTCGCGTCGCACGGTCACCGCCTCAGCTACGTCACCGCGGGTGAAGGGGAGCCGCTCGTCCTGGTACCCGGCTACTTGCAAGCTGCGGTCGATTGGGTCGACGCGGGCTATCCGCAGCTGTTGGGTGACCGCTTCCGACTGATCATGATCGACCCTCTCGGCTTCGGCGAGAGCGACAAGCCACATGCGAGCGCCGACTACACGCTCACAGCGCGAGCCGACCATCTCGATGCGGTTCTCGACGCGGAAGGAATCGACGCTGCTCATGTCTGGGGTTACTCGTTCGGAGCGACAGTCACCGAGGCATTCGCCCGCCTGCGTCCCGCTCGCGCCCGTTCGATCGTGCTCGGAGGCAGCTTGCCCGGCCTGAAAGGAGCGGTCCGGAGGAACCTGTTCGAGTCGGAGCTCGAGGTTTTTCGCTCTGGTGATTGGGACCGCGTGTGGAACGAGCTCTTTCCATTCATGCCGGCCGGACTCCGGTTGCTCTTCACCGGACGTAACGATCCGTTGGCGTGTGCAGCATCAACCGAAGGCAGCTTCGAGCAGCTCGCAGTCGAAGACGACCCGATGCCGCTTCCGATGCTGTGCTACGTCGGGACCGGCGAATGGTGGTGGGAGGCGGCCCGCGACCTGACCGAGGCTGCCGGTGGCCGCTTCTGTCCGGTGCACGGAGCCGACCACATCGGCGGGTTCTTCTCGAGCGCCGACGAAGTCGTCGCTGAGGTTCGAGCGTTCCTCGGCGCTTAGCCCACTGCGCCGCACTTGAAGGATCGCCGCGCATCCTCCACGCTGGGCGGACATCGACAAGGGGGATGGGGCAATGGATCTGACCGACACTTTCCGACTGGATGGCAAGGTCGCCGTCGTCACCGGCGCGTCCTACGGGTTGGGAGTGCTCTTCGCGGAGGTGCTGGCGTCGGCTGGCGCCGACGTTGTGGTGACCGCGCGCTCGAAGGACAAGCTCGAAGACACGAAGCGGCTCGTCGAGGGTTTGGGGCGTCGATGTGTTGCGGTCGTCGGCGACGTGACGATCTACGAAGACTGCGAAGCCGTCGTCCGCGAGGCGATGAGCGCCTTCGGTCACATCGACATCCTCGTCAACAACGCCGGATGGGCAGACGATCGTCTCGTGCGCACAGAGCGCTGCGAGCCGGAGATGTTCGCCAAGATGGTGGGCACCGACCTCGTCGGCCTCTTCTACATGACCAGGGCGGCCGCGCCCGAGATGTTGCGCGACGGCGGCGGCAGCGTGATCAACCTCTCGTCGATCTTCGGCAACGCCGGAGCCGAGAACCGCACGGCTGGCTACTTCGCAGCCAAGGGCGGCGTGAACCAGCTGACGAGGTTGCTTGCGTGCGAGTGGGGTGACCGCAACCTTCGAGTGAACGCTCTGGCGCCGAACTTCTTCATCTCCGAGATGACGCGCACGCTCCTCGAAGACTCGGGGATGGCCGACTGGATGCGCAGCCGCACACCGATGCGGCGCATGGGGGAGCTTCCCGAGCTCGTCGGCCCCTTCTTGTTCCTCGCCTCTGACGCGTCGAGCTTCGTGACCGGCGTCGTGTTGAGCGTCGACGGCGGTTGGAGCGCGAGCGGCGGCTACGCGCAGAACCCGCAGCCTTGGGACGACTGGAGTGGCGAGCTGAGCACGCCCATCGGCCCGGGCACGCCGCGATGACTACGCGTTGTAGCTGAGTCGCAATCCGGGCACTGGCCACTCCATCGCGTAGAGGAGGCCGAGGCCCGAAGAGGTGATGTACGCGGTGCGAAGGTCAGGCCCACCGAAGCAGATGTTCGTGACGAACACGTCGTACTTCGGCACCCGGATCTGCTCGACCATCTTGCCCTCGGGACTGATCACGCTGATCGCCCCAGTGACCAGCGTGGCGACGCAGACGTTGCCCTCGCTGTCGACGGCCATCGAGTCGAGGAGCTGGAAGCCCTCGAAGTCGTAGTGCAACGTGCCTGGCGCGATGGGTGTCGTGCCGGGCTTGAAGACGCCAGGCGACTCGATGTCCCACGACCACAGTCGCCCGGTCATCGTCTCGGCCACGTACACGCGGCCGCCGTCCGGTGACAGAGCGATGCCGTTGGCGTGGTCGAGCCCGTAGACGACGTTCTTGATCGAGGAGCCGTCGGCCGCCGCGTAGTACACGCCGCCCTTGTCGACCTCGCGCGCCCGCGTCTTGCCGAGGTCGGTGAAGTAGAAGCCGCCCAGGTCGTCGAAGACGATGTCGTTCGGCCCTCGCAACCCGAACCCGTCGCACTCGGTGTAGATGTCCTCGACCGCCCCCGTGTCGATGTCGACGCGCTGGATCCGCCCGCCGATGTAGTCGGCTGGCTGCGGGCCCGGTGCGGTCATGCCATTGAACTCAGCCCACTCGAAGCCACCGTTGTTGCAGACGTACACCTTCCCGTCCGGTCCGATCGCGGCGCCGTTCGGTCCGCCTTTTGTGTCCGCCACCCGTGTGACGTCACCGTCGGGGCTGACACGGGCCAACGTGCCGCTCTGGATCTCGACGACCACGACAGTGCCGTCATCCATGGCGATCGGGCCCTCCGGGAAGCGGAGTCCGTCGCACACCAAACGAAGATCTGCCACCCGTACCCCCTCGGTGCTCAGGTCGCGTGCGAGAGTCACAGTCGCGGCGCGCTGCGTCAAGCGCGTCCGTCAGTCGTGGCTGGCGTCGACGACGCAAAAGCGGTTGCCTTCGGTGTCGGCCAACACCACGAAGTCAGGGTCGATGGGGTAGCTCCACGCCACGCGACTCGCACCCAGCGCCACGAGTCGGTCGATCTCCGAAGACTGTTCGGACTTGCTGTCGACCACGAGATCGATGTGGACCCGCGGCTGCTCCTGTGCCGGAGTGGCCGACCGCTGCACGGCGATCCGGGTTCCGACGCGATCGGGCGGGACCAGGATCGTGAAGCCGTCATCGGCATCCGGAAACGTGACCACTTCGTAGCCGAACGCCTCAGCCCAAAACGCGACGGCCCGCACGACATCGTCGGCCCCGAGCACGATCGTTCCCAGTCGCAGCACGGCGAGAGTTTCGCGCTGTGTAGCCCAGGTCAGCCGATCGGCTCGAACGCTCCCAGCGCGTCGTCGAGCGGCGGGCCGGGCGGCGCCGGTGCGAGGATCGTGAGCCGTGTCGTCGCCCGGGTGAGCGCGACGTAGAGGCGCGCCATACCCGTCGCTCCCGGCGACTCGCGGACGATGGCCTCAGGATCCGCGACGACGACGCCGTCGAACTCCAACCCCTTCGCGTCGACGGCGGTGAGATGCTCGACGCCGTTGTCACGGTCGCGGACCAGGTGCGCCGAACCGACTACTGCCACCAGCCCCGGTCCGACCTCGCTGCGGATGTCGGTGACCGCGCTTGCGATGTCCGCCGCCGCCAGCGCGCGGTTGCCGGTGTGCACGCGGCGCGGACCGACCCCAGAGGTGCGGACAGAGCGGGCCGGATGCAGGTGCGGTGCGAACTGCTCGAGCAGACGGGCTGCCATCTCCATCACTTCGGCTGGGGTGCGGTAATTCACCGTGAGCTCGTGGCGCGACACCGAGTCGGCTGCGACGTCGAGCGCCTCGAGGATGCGGTCCCACGTCGCCGCCGAGCCGGCGCGGACTGCCTGCGCTTCGTCGCCTGCGAGGGTGAACGACTGCGCTGGGCATCGTCGAGCGACCGCGCGCCACTGCATCGGCGAAAGATCTTGCGCCTCGTCGACCACGACATGGCCGTAGCGCACGTCGGCCGGACGCAGGGTCGGCAGTTCTCCGGAAGCGAACTGGTTGCTGAGCTCCTCGTACACGCCGTGCAGCTCATTGGCAGCGGAATCACCCATGAGTGTGGTCGTCGCGTACCTGACCTTGCACTCGCGGCACTCCAGCCGGTCGCTGCCCGATGCCTCGCCGGGCCGGTACTCGAGCGGGCGCCCACAGCGCGGGCAATCCGGCAGTCGTTCTTCGATGATCCGCTCGGCCACGTGGTCGAGCGACTGTCGCCGCGCACCGTTGCGCCGAGAGCGCGTCGGAACGGGACCAAGGAGCACGTCGGCCTCGTCGAGCAGAGTGACGTCGGCTTCGCTCCATCCGTCGTCCGCGTCGTTCGATGGTGACAGCGCGTCGAGCTCCTCCTCCGTGAGGATGTCGCGCCCGGCATTCGCGAGGCGGTTGGGAGACGCGAGGAGACGACGCACGAGCACTTCGGGAGTGAGCAGCGGCCAGATGGTGTGCACTGCCTGCGCGAGCGCACCTCGGTCCAGCACCTCGAGGAGGTCGGGCGCGTAGCGGACTCCCTCCGCGCCGATGCGACCGATCCGGTAGTCGCGTTCGAGGCCGTTGCGGTATGCGGCGTCCAGCGTGCGCAGGAGAAGGCGCTCCACCAGCGGCCGGCCGCCGTTGTGCGTGGTCGACCGTCGCCTCGCCGTCGTCACGATGGCCGCGAGCTGGTCGTGGTCGACGGCGAGACGGAACCGCCCCGCCCACAGCTCGATGCCCGCGAGCGGTGCTCGCTCGTGAGCACGGACCGCTCGGGCGAGGACGTCGACCATGCGGAGGTCGCCCTTGACCGCTGGCGGCGGCGGGTGGGTCGACCTTCGACACGTCGACCGCGGGACCGAGATCGGCGGGTGTTGCCAGCACGACCCTGTCCTCACCAAGGGAGGGGACGACGTCCTCGACGTATCGCAGGAACGTCGTCGACGGACCGACGAAGAGCACCGCGCCGGCCAGGTGCGTCCGCTCGGCGTACAGGAGGTACGCGGCGCGGTGGAGCGCCACTGCTGTCTTGCCTGTGCCAGGCGCCCCTTGCACGACCGTCACGCCGGCGCGGGGGCGACGGATCACGACATCCTGCTCGGCTTGGATCGTTGCGACGACGTCGTGCATGCGACCGGTCCGCGGCGCATCGAGCGCAGCCATGAGTGCGCCCTCGCCCACGAGGTGGAGCCCGGCCTCGCCCGCGGCGGAGACGTCGAAGACTTCGTCCTCCAGCCCGACGAGCTCGCCGTGTCGCCAACGGAAGTGGCGTCGGCGCACGACGCCCATGGGGTTTTGGGGCAAGGCCCGGTAGAACGGCTCGGCGGCCGGCGCACGCCAGTCGACGACGAGCGGGTCGCCGTGCTCGTCAGCGACCGCCACGCGACCGACGTAGAGGCAGCTGCCGTCCGTGAGGTCGAGTCGACCTACGAGCAGGCGGTCTTTGGCGATGTCGAGGGCAGCCAGCCGGTGGCCGGCATGGGCGATGGCGCTGTCGCGCTCGAAGAGGGCCTGCGCACTCCTGGTCTCAGTGAGCCGGGCCGCGCCGGCCATACGCTCAGCCGAGCCGCGCATGGCCAGGACTCGGTCGTAGGCAGCATCGAGGTACGCGCGCTCGAGCCGAAGCTCGTCGTCACCGAACACGTCGGGGATAGTCGCTGCGAACACCATTGGAAGCAAGCGGCCCAGCGGTCGTACAATTGGGACAGCAGCGCGAATGGCTTCGGTCGGACCCTGTCGCGATCAGCGTCGGCGGCGAATAGGTGTATGGTCCGACTGACACGACAAGAGCCCCACGTGTCGGGCCGGCCATTCGGCTGACTCGGGAGCGATGCTCTGGACCCTGGTAGCGCGATCGGTTCGATCGACTCCAGGAGGAACACCATGGCACGTGAGGGATCCGCTGTCGTCAGCCCCTTTCGCCCCGACCCGAGAACGGTCGTCGAGCGCGAGGCCGACCGTACTGTCGTGTCGCTGTACGGCGACCACGACATCTCGACACTCGCCGAGCTGTCGGAAGCCATGGCCCGGGGGATCGCGCTCGACGACGCCGAGGTCGTCGTCGACCTGAGCGGGGTGAAGTTCATGGGTGCTGGGACCGTGACCGTCATCGTGCGGGCCCGGGACTTCCTGCGCGCGCACTCGCGTGGGCTGACGGTGCGTTCGCCGTCAAGGTGCGCGAAGCGTTTGCTCGACGTGTGCGGGCTGGCCGGACTCATCGAAGAACCGGCGCAGCGCCTCGACGACGCACGCCCCCGTCTCTACTTGGTGAGCGACCCGATCAGCGTTGCGTGACGAAGCCGCCATGAAGCCACGATCGACCCGCGGCGTCGAGCTCCCGAGTGAGGTGTCGAGCGACGTCGGGTTCTTCGACCGCTTTGCCAGCGGGGCCGCAGGGCTCGCCAGCCGCGCCCCGTTCTTCGCGTTCTGTCTCTTGTTGGTGCTGGTATGGCTCATCCAGGGATCGGTCACAGTGCTGGTGACTCGTTCGTTCAGCCAGTTCCTCGACGCCACGTATCAGCTCGAGATCAACACCACCACCACGATCATCACCTTCCTGATAGTCGCGCTGCTGCAGAACAGTCAGACCCGCGAGAACCAGGCAACCCAACACAAGCTCAACGCTCTCGCCGACGGTGTCGCGGACCTGATGGAGCATCTGTCCGACCGTTACGACGACGACGATCTGATGCGAGACACCCAAGAGCTCCGAGACGCGGTCGGCCTGGAGTCACGCGAGAGCATCACCCACAACGCCAAGTCGCAGCTCGGGACTTGAAAGTTACCTTTGGCCCTACCACGAGATCCATCGCCAGCCCATGCTCCGATCATGCGCGCACTGATCGTCTACGAGTCGATATACGGAAACACCCACGTCGTCGCGAACCACATAGGGGCGGGTCTCGGCCGAGAGTTCGAGGTGGACGTGGTCTCCGTCGAGGGGGCCACGGCGGATCTCGTGGCGGCCGCGGACCTGTTGGTCGTCGGGGGCCCGACCCACGTGCACAGCATGTCGAGCACGCGATCCAGGCAGGTCGGCCGAGACGCGGCGCACAAGCCCGGCAAGACGATGGATCTCGATCCGGACGCGGAAGGTGAAGGTCTCCGGGATTGGTTTCACGGTTGCCCGCGACCGCGCCCCGTGCCGCCGCCGCTTTCGACACACGGACCGACGCTCCCGCATTGCTCACCGGCCGGGCCTCGAAGGGGATAGGGAGACGACTGGCGGAGCTCGGCTATCACCTCGCTGCCGAGCCCGAGAGCTTCGTCGTCGACAGCGAGAACCATCTGCTGGCCGGCGAAGCCGATCGGGCTGAGGCTTGGGGTGGCTCGCTCACCTCGTACGCTCCGGCGCGCCGGTGACGAGCTGCTCGGAGTCGCTCAGGGGCAGAGTCGGAGGTCGAGAACGACGTGGACGACATTGGCCCGCGTCACCGAGTCGGTGAGTAGCCCTGAGCCGCGAAAGACCCCACGCATGCGGTAGTTCTCGGCGAGCGTGTCCGCGAAGAATCGGGTGACACCTTCTGCCGTCGCCCGGCGTACGAGGTGTTCGAGCAGATGCGTGCCGATGCCCGTCCCTTGCCAGCCGTCGGCGACGACGAACGCCACCTCTGCGTCGCTCGTCTGGGGCATGCGGTCGTACCTACCGACACCGACGATGTCGTCCCCCACGAGCGCGAGCAGCGCCTCACGGTCGTGATGGTCGACATGAGTGAAGTACACGACCTCTGTGGACGCGAGCTCCGGGTGGAGCACGAAGAAGCGCAGCCGCGTCGTTTCGTCGCTGAGGCGTTGGTGGAACCGCACGAGGGCATCGCCGTCGGCCGGTGAGATCGGCCGGATGGAGATCTCGCGGCCGTCGAGCAGCTTCCAAACCGGCACATCGACATCCACGTGTCCATCCAACCCGAGATCGCTCGGCCGGAACAGGGCCGAACGGCACGATCTCGTACGGAGGTGCCTTTCGCCTCTACTCGGTCACGCTCCAACGCGCTCATGGTGGGGGTTGAGGCAAAGAGGAGGTCCGCTCATGAAGGCGCTCGTTTATCACGGTCCAGGCCAGAAGGCTTGGGAGGATGTCCCGAAGCCGACGATCTTGAGTGACACCGATGCGATCGTCCGCGTCGATGCCGTCACCATCTGTGGCACCGATCTGCACATCCTCAAGGGAGACGTCCCCGCAGTGACCGACGGCCGGATCCTCGGCCACGAAGCAGTAGGCACAGTCGAGGCCGTGGGCGATGGCGTGCGGACGCTCGAGGTAGGTGACGAGGTTCTCGTCTCGTGCATCACCGCGTGCGGTAGCTGTCGCTTCTGCCGGGAAGCACGGTATGGCCAGTGTCTCGGCGGGGGCGGTTGGATCCTGGGCCACAAGATCGACGGCACCCAGGCCGAGTACGTGCGAGTTCCGTTTGCCGACACCTCCACTTACAAGGTGCCCGCCGGCGTCGCGGCCGAGGAGATCCTGATGCTCGCCGACATCCTCCCGACGGGTTACGAGGTGGGGGTGCTGAACGGGGTCGTGCGGCCGGGCGATGTGGTGGCGGTCGTGGGCGCGGGTCCGATTGGGCTCGCAGCCATCATGGGTGCGCGGCTCTTCAGTCCGAGTCACATCGTGGCCATCGACCTGAGCGACATCCGGTTGGAGGCTGCGAAGCGGTTCGGCGCCGACATCACCATCAACAACTCGGTCGAGGATGCTGACGCGATCGTCGCCGAGCTGACTGGCGGCCTCGGGGCCGACGTGTCGATCGAGGCTGTCGGCGTACCGGCGGCCTTCGAACAGGCGGTGCGGTTGGCTCGCCCCGGAGGTCACGTCGCGAACATCGGGGTTCACGGCGAACCGGTGACATTGCACCTCGAGGACCTCTGGATCCGCGATCTCACGATCACGACCGGGCTCGTCGACACCTTCACCACTCCGACACTGCTCCGCCTCCTGATCAGCCATCAGCTCGAGGCCAGTCGGTTCGTGACCCATCACTTCACCCTCGGCCAGTTCGAGGAGGCCTACGAGGTCTTCGCCAACGCAGCCGACACCGGCGCACTGAAGGTCGTCCTGACCCGGACTTGAGCGCCAAGAGGGATGACAACGAGCTCATCGCCGTCTGAGCCGCATCTCGTCTACTCGCGCACCTCTGCGATGAAGGCGTTGAACGCGGGTTCCATGTGCTCGATCCACATCGTGCGCATCTCGGGGGGCATACCCGCGAGCATGGCGTCACGGTGCTCCTGGTCGAGCTGCTCTCGCACGAGCCCCATCATGAGCCACGGCTTGTCCGCGCGAAAGCTCATCATGTGGTGAGCCGGCAGCATCCCGAACTCCTCTTGGCTCATCCACTTCGAGGCAATGGGAAGCAGCACGGTCTCCTCCTCCGCGAGGTGGGGCCGTAGCGGCTCGGAGATCGAGGCGATCGCGTCGATCACCGCTTGGGCGTTGTCGGGCGACGGCGTCGCTCGCCAGGCGGCTACAGCGGACCGGCCCGCAGCGATTGGTGCGTCCAACAGCTTGTGTTGGTCGTTGATCCGCTCGAGCTCGAGTCGACTCCCTTCACAGCGCTCCTCGAGCACGGGATAGATCAACTCGTCCTCGCCGGTGTGATGGACGTGAAGGAACTCGATCACGTTCTCGTAGAACGAACCAGCAATCTCGACGCGCGCCGCGTCAAGGCCGGCCTTGCCGACGCAATCTGGCGCCGTGTCAAACGCGCCGAGGAGCGCCTTGTGCACGGCGTACATGTCCGAGACGTCAGTGTCGTAGGCACCGAGACTTGCCATTGAGCTCCCCCTTCTCGTCGCGATGCCCAAAGCGGCACGCGACTTGCCCCTCGCTCGTCCGGCACCGTACTTCAGGCTCTTCTCAGACCTCTGTGCGGTACAGCTCGTCGAAGTTTCTGTATTCGGCCGGACCGTCGAGGAGCTGGGTGACCGCGGCTCCCATTGCCTGCGTCTCTGGTCGCTCGTTGTTGCGGGCGGCCTCTTCGGCGGCTGACACGTTGGGGTCGACAACGCCGAAGTCGGCGATGATCAGGTAGCGCCCGGGGTGCTCCCGATCCGCGAGCACTCGCGTGCCCATGTAGCCCATGATGTCGGCCGTCGCCTGGTCACGATCCCACTTGGCGATCAGGTCGATGAGCTTCTCCGGCTCAGCGCACTGGATTGTGATCGTCTGAGTGAAGTTCCCGTTCACGCGTGGTCTCCTCGACGTTGCGCGACGAAAAGCCGCTGGTTCTCGGACATGCCTTCGGGATCGAACAGGCCCGCCGATCCGCCCTCGAGGGCACGCGCCGACTTCGGTGGGATGTGGAGCCGCCCGCGCGTCTCTTCGACCGACCGGTCGGCGAGCTCGTAGTAGTCGACCTCGAACAAGTCGATGCCGTAGCGGTCGCACACGACCTTGCCGCGTCGGATGGCATCGGCTACCCGCTGGTGCATTCCGGGCGCTCGGATGACGGGTTCCCGTATGTCACGGTCGAAGAAGCCCGTACTCGCGATGTATCCCGTCTCGAACAGACCGACGAGCGTCGCGAGCCAGGCGAAGCCCTTCGGGTCCGGATCCGCGCGGCCGATGAGACCGAAGACCTCGAGCTCGCCCTGCAGGTTGGTCCCGTAGTCGGCGAGCACGTGCACGAAGTCGTGCTGCGCAAGGTACCTCGGTGCGCCGCCCGGAGACCCCGGCAGGCTGAAGCCGCGACTCTCGTACATCTCCCACACGCAACGCCCGAGCGTTCCCGCGGGAAGCTCGGCGAAGGCGCTCCACCGCGCCTCGAGCTCGGGGTCGACCTGCGCGGATTGAAAGGCCGCAGCGTCGCCGCCGCCCGCATCACGCACGTCTTCGACGAAGCCGTTGCGTTGGAGATCGATCCACGCGAGCCCGTACGCACCTTGGGCGTACCGGCGAGCGACGCGTACGAAGTCATCCCTGACGTCGAGCGCCTCGGCGTACGTCGCCACGCGATGCGCGACGAGGACGGGTATTGGCCGGAGCACGAGCTCGCCGAGCACCATGTGATGCACGATCCGCCGGCGATAGCCGAGATCGCGCCCCCCGAGCACTTCGGCGAATGCGTGTGCTCCGAGTGGCTCGAGCGCCCGATAGTCGACCGAGATGCCCGTGAGCTCGGTCGCGATCGCTTCGAGCAGCTCCGCCTGCACGTCGGTGATGCCGCCCTCGGGCGCGACCGCTGTCGCGATCCCGCGCGCGACCAGAGTCACCTCCTCGACGTCGTGCTCATCCGTGGTCAATCCGTGGGCTCCATGCGGAACAGCTGCCATACGCCGGGAACTCCTTTGAGGTCGTGGGGACCCAGCGGCTCGAACGTCATCGCTTGCCCCGCCACCGCCGCCACCACCGACCCGGTCGCCACGACCTCACCCGCGCCGCCCTTCGACATCACTCTGCTCGCGATGTTCACCGCGAGGCCCGAGACATCGTCCCCACGGCGGTCGATGTCGCCGACGTGGACCCCGATGCGCACGTCGAGGCCGTCAGCGGCGAGCGCGCTGCGGACCGCCGCGGCAGCGCGCAAGCAGACCCCAGCCGAGGGGAGCAATGCGAGCACGCCGTCCCCTGTGGTCTTGATGACCGAGCCTCCGCACCGCCCCACGATCGTTCGTACTGTCGCGTCGTGGCGATCGAGCACAGACTTCCAGTCGGCGTCGCCGGCGGCGGCCGCTCGCTCAGTCGAGCCGACGAGGTCGGTGAACAGCACCGCTGAGAGAAGTCGCTCAGGTGGCGGGAGTCGCCGTTCGCCGACGACGAAGGACGCGATCTCGGCGACGAGTGCGTCTACGTCGCCCACGAACGGGAAGTGATCACGCCCCTCCAGCTCCACGACCGCAGCGTGGGGGATCCACTGCTGAGCCAGGGCCAACACGTTGTCCGTTGCGAACCGGTTGTCGCGTCGGTGAAGCACGAGCGTCGGGGCAACGACCTCGGCCAGGAGAGCGAGGCGTGGCTCGGTGCTCATCACCGATTCCCAGATCCGAGGAGCCGTCGACGGGCTCGCGCCCAGTCGACCAGCGCGCTCGTACCAATCGCGAAACTTGCGGTCGCCCATTCGACTCGGTGCGACCAGAGCGAGGATGTCGTCTTCGCCGCGCACGTTGGCGCTGCCGCGTTGCACGCGGCTGGTGGACCACGATTCCCAATCATCCTCGGCGACGAGAAACGGCTCGTAGAGGACCAAGGCCGAGACCCGCTCAGGGTGCATCGCCGCGTACCGCGACCCGACGCCGAAGCCGTCGAAGGCCACCAGCACGATGTCGCGGCTTCCCGAGGCCTCCACGACGGCCGAGAGATCATCAGTCCACTGCTCGACGATCGTGCGCTGCCAGTCGTGGATCGGGTCAGACAGCCCCACCCCGCGACGGTCGGAGACGAGCACACGACCGAGCGCACGCAGTCCGTCGAGCAGGCGAGCAAAGCCGGGCTCGTACTCGAACGTCTCGAGCGGGAACAGCCCACCCGTCACCATCACGACGTCGCGGACAGGCTCGGCCGACGGGTCCGCGTCAAGGACTCGGTACGCGACATGCGTCCCGTCGTCGGCCTTGGCGTAGAGAACGTCCACCACGACCGCCGAGTCTCACACCACATCGGCGTCCCTACACAAAGCGGTCAGGCGTCTGCCGGGGATCAGGCGGCGGCGCCGGCCTTCTCCTTCGCGGCGGCGACCTTCTCGCCGAGGTCGTCGAGCTCTCCAGCGCTCACCGACTCGCGGAGCTTCGGGAACACCTCGTCCTCTTCTTCTTCGACGTGATGGGAGATGCCCGCTTCGAGCATCTCGAGTGCACCGTCGAAGCCGGGCTCGTTGGGTGAGAGCTTCTCCACATCCGCGAGCACCTTGCGGGCGCCTTCGTGCTCGGTCTTGGCTTCCTCGACCATGTCGTCGCCGTCGTCGACCTGCTTCGCGATGGCCGGGTAGACGATCGACTCTTCGACCTTCATGTGCAGCCGCAAGTCGGCGGCGAGCCTCGAGACGAGCTGGGCCCGTGCCGCGCCGTTCGTCCTCTTGATCTTCTCGAACAGCTCTTCCACCTCGCGGTGGTCCTGCTCGAGCATCGTGACCACATCTGACATGGCTGCCTCCTCGGTGTCGGCACCGCAGTACCCCCGGCCACCCGCGACGAAACACGGCGGCGTGTTCGACTTGAGCGTCGCGACGTTCCTAGGGTGGCGACGTCGAGATCGACCGGCCGCACGCTGCGGCTGCCAAATCCGGGGGGAACGTCGCCATGCGTGAAGCAGTCATCGTCGTCCTACGCCCGCACCGGGCTGGCCAAGTCGGCCCGTGGTGGGTTCAACATCACCCCGGCCATGACGCATGGCGGCGCACGCCATCAGCCACGCCGTCGTCGAAGTCCGGCGTCGAGCCCGAAGCCGTCGAGGACGTCTACCTGGGCAACGGCGCCCACGGCGCCGGCAACCTGGCCCGCCTCGCCGGCCTGCTCGCCGGCCTGCCCGTCACCACGGCGGGCGCGACCGATCCAGCGGCACTGCTCGTCGGGCCTGAACGCCATCGCCCTGGCCGCCAACTACATCAAGGACAGACGGCGCCGACGTCGTCGTGGCCGGCGGCGTCGAGTCGATCTCGATGCCCGAACCCGGGCATGGGTGGCTCGGCGAACATGGACCCGAAGCTCCCCGAGCATGTACCCGGCGATCTACATGGCCGATGATCGAGACCGCCGACATCGTCGCCGAGCGCTACGACGTCAGCCGCGAGTACCAGGACGAGTACTCGCTGCAGTCGCAGCAGCGCATGGCCGCCGGCGCAGGAGCACGGCCTCTTCGCCGACGAGATCGTCCCCATGAGCACGAAGATGAAGCTGGTCAACAAGGAGACGAAGGAGGAGTCGATCGTCGACTACGTCGTCGACCGCGACGAGTGCAACCGTCCCGACACCACGATCGAGGGTCTGGCCAAGCTGCAGCCGGTGCGCGGCGAGGGCAACTTCATCACCGCCGGCAACGCCAGCCAGCTGTCCGACGGCGCCGCCGCGGTCGTGCTGATGGAGGCGGACGAGGCCGAGCGCCGCGGCCTCGACGCCGCTGGGCGCGTTCCGGGGCTGGGCCGTCGCCGGCTGCGAGCCCGACGAGATGGGCATCGGCCCGGTGTTCGCCGTGCCGCGCCTGCTCGAAGCGCCACGGCCTCAAGGTCGACGACATCGACCTGTGGGAGCTGAACGAGGCGTTCGCCAGCCAGTGCCTGTACTCCCGTGACCGCTCGGCATCGACCCCGAGAAGTACAACGTCAACGGCGGCTCCATCGCCATCGGCCACCCCTTCGGCATGACCGGCGCCCGCTGCGCCGGCCACATCCTGCAGGAGGGCCAGCGCCGCAGGCGCCAAGTGGGGCGTCGTGACGATGTGCATCGGCGGCGGCCAGGGCGCAGCCGGCCTGTTCGAGATCTACTCGTAGTCGGAGCGCGGCAGCGGTCACCAACCGCCGCGATGCACGACCTCGGCGAACGGGCGGCGATCGGGCTTGACGATCGGGCGTAGGGGCCGATCGGCCGGGTAACCGAGCCCGATCATGTACGCGGCGGTGAAGCCGTGGGGGAATCCGAGAATCTCGCGCGCCTTGTCTTGGTCGCCGATCGACGAGTGAGCGCTGCCGATGCCGAGATCGGTTGCGGCGAGCAACATCGCGTACGTCGCCTGGCCGAGGTCGTAGCGATCGAGAGTGATGAACCGCTCCTCGGGTGGTTCGGGCAGAAGGAGAACGATCGCGGCCTGGGCGCCCGGTATGTGACGGGCGCCCTGCCACACCCCTCCGAGCGCCTCGAGCTGGGTTCTGTCGGTGATCAGGACGAACTCCCAGCGCTGGCGGTTCGAGGCCGACGGTGCCCGCCAGCCGGCCTCGAGAATTCGGTCGAGGTCTTCGTCTCTGATGGGTTGGTCGGTGTAGGTGCGCACGTTGCGCCGCGCTCGGATCGCGTCCCAGGTCTCCACCGGGGCCCTCCTAGAGCGACGTCACGAAGGCGGCGATGCTCGCCGCGGTGTCGCGGCTGATCTCGGGACACATGAACGGCAGCACCTCGGTGCCGTGGATGGTTCCCATCACCTGTCGGCACCGAGCGGGCACGCCGGCGCGGAGCAGGAGTCGGTAGAACTCGATGCCCTCGTCGCGCAGGGGGTCGCACTCGTTCACGCTGATCATCACGGGCGGCAGGCCGCGGACGTCGTCCTCGGTCGCGAAGCCGGGCCACGCGAGCGGGTTGCCACGAGCGAGCTCGTCGATGCCGTAGGCCATGGCACCGCGGTTGTTGTGTAGGTCGAGGAGGATGCCGTTGTTCTCCGTGGACGACGGATGCTCGGGGAGCGGCCAGCGCCCGGCGATGTACGGGCACAGTGCGTACAGACCCTTGACCAGTCCGATGTCGCCGTCTCCCTTCAGCCTGAGTCCGGTCGCGAGCGTGAGGTTGCCTCCGCCGCTCTCGCCGGCGATGACGACACGATCCGGATCGATGCCGAGGTCCGACGCGTTCGCGATGAGCCAGTGCAGGCCGGACACACAGTCGTTCAGCCCCGCTGGGAACGGTGCCACCTCGTCGACCGACGAGGGTGTGAGCGCGTTGCGAAAGTCCACCATCGCGACGGCGACCCCTTGGGCCGCGATGATTCGGCCCCAGGCGCGGTAGTTGCCGTCGTAGCACGACATCGACTGCATGCCGCCGCCGTGGATGTAGTACACGGCCGGCAGGGGGCTCTTTTCATCGGGTCGGATGAGACGCACGTTGATCGTGTTGCCGTCGGGCTGTGACACCACCGAATGCTCGGTGATGTTGAGGCCCTTCGAAGGCGCGATGTCTTCGTTGTCGGCGGCACCGAGCAACGTCGTGATCAGCGCCCGCTGGGCGATCGCCTCTTCGGTGCTCGCTTCCGCCAGCAGCTGCTCGCGGCTTTCGGCGTCGCGGCCTCCACCTGGCGTCGCAAGTCCGCTGAGCACCGCCTTGATGCGAGGGTCGATCCGTGGGTCGTTGGAGACATCGATCATGAGCCGAACGTAGCGGTCACTTGGAAGTCACGTCGCACAGGTCGATACTGGCCACGCGGCGCGAGGAGGACGATGGACAGGCAGCGGATGATCGTGGTGGGCCAATTCCACGGCGAGGCGGCCGCACCGTCGGGCCAGCCTGCCGAGACAGATCCCCGGGCGACAAGCGTGTCGCTTACAGCGACGACTGCAGATGGTTCGGACGCGGGCATCGAACGAGCGAGCTATCAGAACCATGCCTGTCACACGGGGGAGACGACCTTCACCGAGACCGGCGCCCTTCGGCTCGACGACGGCAGCGGCGAGTGGGACATCGTCAGTGTGAGCGACGGCACGCACGGCCCGTCTGCGGACCCCGAGGTCTTGCATGGCGCGGTCGTGTACCGGATCGTGGCTGGCCGCGGAAGATTTCAGGGCGCCACCGGGATCGTGACTTCCAACTTCCTGCTCCGGCCCGCGGCAGGGGAGTTCGAGGAGACCCAAGTGGCGATCGTCTTCGTTCCCTGACGGCGTCGACGCCAACGTCCTGCTCTACGCCGTCAACTCCGACGCCCCCTCATCATCGGGGACGGTGTCGCGGTAGCGCCGCAGCGCATCGGTGACGACGGTCGTGCCGTCATCGGAGATGGCGACAGCGGCGAGTGAGCGCTGCGCGAGCCACGCCGGTCCCTCCTCGCCGAGGACGAGAGCGGCGGTGGCGTACCCATCGGCAAGCGCGAGGTCCTCGGCCACGACGGTCACTGCCATGAGGCCCGTCGAAGGTTGACCTGTGCGCGGATCGATGATGTGGTCGCCCCTCTCGTAACGCCCCGACGTGGCCACGCCGACATCGCTGACCTGGAGCACCATGGCGACCTTGTCACGCTGCCATGGGTGGCGGATGCCCACGCGCCAGCGCTCACTCGGTCGAGGGCCGCCCGCGGTGATGACGTCGCCGCCGGCGTTGATGGCGAAGTTGGTCGCTCCGAAGCGACGGAGATCGTCGGCGGCACGCTGAAGAGCCCATCCCTTCACGAGTCCGGATGGGTCGATCGGGCCTAGACCCTCCCGAGGCTCGACGCGGGGGTCGGCGCCGACGTAGATGTCGAACGCGCCATGGCTGTCCTCGGTGACCTCGTCGCACAGCTCGAGCACGGCGCGAAGCTCGGTGCTGACCTCGCGAAGGGTCAGCTCGTGCCGAGAGAGACGGCTGATCTCGCTGTCGGCGCGCCACGTCGAGAAGATGTCGTCCACACGCTGGAACCACACGCACACTCGGTCGACGACTTCGGGCGGCACGGGATCGCGAATGTCGACCGTGATCGCGGTTCCCCATGTGTGCACCACTCGCAGACATCCGCGCGTTGTTGCCTGCTGAGGCACTCAGGACCGCGCCGCATCGAGAGCGCCCTGGAGCGATTCGGCGTAGCCCTCACTTGTGTAGCTGGCTCCGGAGAGGAGGTCGATGTTTGCGCTCTGCGCCTGGAGCGCCTCTGTTCGGAGCAACGGCGCGGCTTCCTGGCTGAGGCGCCTCGAGTGCGAGAGGTCGCTCGGGAGGGTGAGGGGCTGCACATCGACGATGTGGCTCGCACGCAGCACGACGCGCACCTGGACATCGCCGTAGGGAGTGCCGATCACAGGTCCGTCGACAGTCCTTGCCTTCGCCGAGGTGGGGACCGGCGGCGGCGGCGCCGACGTGGGGGCGACCGATCGGGGCGCGGGCGGTGCCGTCGAAGCCGCGGTGCTCGGCGGCGCGGCGCGCGGGGGAGCGGTGCTCGACGCGCTGGTGCTCGGGGGCGCGGTGCTCGGGGCCGTTGTCGGTGGGGGAGGCGCCCCAGCAGTGGTCGGCGAGCCGACCGAACCGGTGCCCGCTACGTCCGTGGTCGCGGTGGTTGCCGCGCCTGCCGCGTTCCCGACAGTGAGGTTGCTCGACCCGGAGCTGGTGTGGAAGTTGGCCAAGAGCGCAAGCGCCCCCGCGGTGACCGACACCGTGACGACGAGCGCGACGTGAGACGCCCATCAGTACTCGAACCGTTCGTAGTGGATCTGCCGGTTTGGCACGTGGAGTGCGGCGAGGCGTCTGCGCAGGGCGTTGAGCATCGCGGGCGGTCCGCAGACGAACACATCTCGATGGGCGATGTCGGGGATGTGGTGGCGCAACGCGGGGATGCCGAGCTGGTCGGTCTGATCGTCCCCGATGTCGGAGCCGGGGAGGATCCGCACGTCGACGCCGACACGATCCGCGATCGCGTGGAGCTCGTCACGGAACGCCATGTCGTCGTGGCTCACGGCCCGATACAGGAGGGTGGTGTCGCCCGGTGTCCGCGGAAGTGTTTGGAGAAGGGCGCGCAGTGGGGTGATGCCGATGCCGCCCGCGATCAGGGCAACCCGCGGTCGAGTGCGCCGTTGCGCGGTGAAGGTTCCGTATGGGCCTTCTGCGAAGACACGAACGCCCGGCTTCAGTCTTTGCATCCGGAGCGTGTCGTCGCCGAGGGCCTTCACAGTGATCCGCAGAAATCGGCCGTTCGGCGCTGCCGAAAGGGAGAACGGGTGAGCCTTCGCCCAGCCCGACCCAGTGAGGAATCGCCACAGGAAGAACTGGCCGGCAACGGCACCGATCTCGTCGAGACGCTCGCCGGTGAGGTAGAGGGAGACGACGCCGTTTGCCTCGGGCCGCACGGAATGGATGCGCAGGCGATGCCGAGCGTTGAACCACACCGGACGACCGATGCGCCAAAGGACGATCGCGGTGAGCACAGCGACGTACAGAGAGATCCACCACACGCGCGCGAGGCGGTCGCTGCTGAAGTCCGTGCCGACGGCGAGCTGGTGAGCAAACGCGAGGGCGACGGCGAGATAGGCGTAAAGGTGCACCGAGTACCACGTCTCACGCGTAATTCGTCGGCGGGCGGCGCGAGCTGACGTGATGCCGACGGCGAGGAAGAGGGCGAAGCCCACGATCGACATGAGGACATCGGGGTAGTGCTGCACGAAGTCGACGGTCTGAGCGACGATGGTCTGACGGCTTCCAGCGGCGTACCCGAGCGTGATGAAGACGACATGGCCGGTGAGGAGCGTGACGGCCGCGAACCCGGTCCATCGATGCCAGACCGCGAGGCGGTCGAACCCGACTGCGCGCTCGAGCCATCCGATCCGCGACATGAGCAAGAGCTCGATCAGCACGACGTACGCGCCGAGGAGTCCCGTGATCTGACCCACTGCCGTTGCGACGCCGCCGGGAGCGCTGAGCGTGTGGAGGCCACCGTGGTGGAACCACAACCCGACCACCACGACGGCGTTGGCAGCGATGACGGCTCCGACGTCTCGCGCCCGATCGTGGTGTAGCTGGGTGCCGGCGGTCGGGGTTGCCTTCGGCCGAGGTGCAACGGAGCGGACAGCGGTCACCACAGCGATGACCGTACGGACCCGGCGGTCAGCACGTGCCCAGCGGAAGGTCAAGGGTTTGTAAAGGGCCGCTCCCTGACCCGTCTGAGCCGGTCATGCTTGGTGCGTGCGCCTCCTGGTCGTAGAAGACGACGACGCCATCGCGGTACCCCTCGTCGAGGGCCTCTCACGAGCGGGGTACTCCGTCGACCGGGCGGCTACGGGCACTGAGGCTCTCGCTCGTGTGGCGCGTGCGGACCTGGTGTTGCTCGACCTCGGCCTTCCCGACATGGACGGGTCAGAGGTCTGCCGGCAGGTTCGCAAGACGTCGGCAGTGCCGATCATCATCGTGAGTGCGAGGGGCGACGAGAGTGATCGAGTGCTCGGGCTCGAGCTCGGTGCTGACGACTACCTCGTGAAGCCATTCGGGCTGCGGGAGCTCGTCGCGCGGGTCCGGGCGGTGTCGAGACGAGCGGTGAGCGACCCGGACCAGCTGTTGCAGCGGATCGGGGCAGTCGAGATCGATCGTCGTGCTCGACGAGTCACCGTCGACGAAGTTGAGGTCGCGCTCAGCCCGAAGGAGTTCGACCTGCTGTCGCTCCTCGGGCTAGACCCGGGGGCCGTCGTGAGTCGTGAGCAGATCATGGACGAGGTGTGGGACCCCCATTGGTACGGGCCGACCCGGACACTCGACGTCCATGTGGCCTCGCTTCGGAAGAAGCTCGGTGATCCCGGCCTGATCGAGACGGTGCGCCGAGTGGGCTTCAGGTTGCGTGATCAATGAGGCGACGCATGATGCTCGCCAACCTCGCGCTCGTATTTGCACTGCTCCTCGTCCTCGAGGTTCCGCTTGCGATGGTCTACAGCCGCCACGAGCACGATGCGCTCGATGCGGCTCTTCAGCGCGACGCGGCGGCGCTCGCCGTCCTCGCCGGCGAAGTCGCGGAGCTTCCCGGCGACCAGGACCTCGCGGAGCTCGCGCACCGCTACTCGAGCGAACCGGCAGGGCTGGTTGCGATCGTCGACTCCGCGGGCGCCGACCTGACGGGCGGCAACGTGCTCTCGAGGGACCCCGGCTTCCGCAAGACGCTCGATGCTGCGCGACTCGGCACGCCGACGCACGGGTGAGATCAACGGGATCCTGTACGTGGCCGTGCCGGTGAGCGTGGGAGGAGGCGCGGTCCTGGTCGCTCGGTCCGATGAGCCGATCGATCATCGCGTCCACCAGTTCTGGCTCGTGCTCGTTGGCCTCGGTGTCTCGGTGCTCGGCGTCTCACTGGCCATCAGCAGCCGACTGAGTCGCTGGGTCGTCGATCCCTTGCGTCGACTCGACCAACAGGCAGCCGCTCTGGGGCAGGGGCAGCTGAGCGCGCGGGCGGACACCGCGCACGGACCGCCCGAGGTAGTGGCGCTGGCAGACACCTTCAACGAGATGGCTGATCGGCTCGATGAGCTCGTCAGGTCACAACGCCGATTCGTCGCCGACGCGAGCCATCAGCTGCGTACCCCGCTCACAGCGCTTCGGCTGCGCCTCGAGACCCTCGGCCCCGACACTGCCGCGACACGGGACGCCGCTCTCGACGAAGTGGCCCGCCTGACGCGACTCGTGGATGGCCTGCTCTCGCTCGCGCGAGCTGAGGGAGCCAGGCCGGTACGAGAGCCGGTGTCCGTCGCAGCCGCGCTCGCGGAACGGCACGAATCGTGGCTCCCGCTCGCGACGGAGCAGCGCGTCGGGCTCGACCTCGACGTGAGCGGGTCCGCGTCGGTCACAGCACACCTCGTTCCCGGACACCTCGAACAGATCCTCGACAACCTGATCGACAACGCGCTCGATGTCAGCCCGGCTGACAGCACCGTGACCCTGCGTGCAGCGCGGGTCGGCGCGTTCGTCGAGATCCACGTCATCGACGAAGGTCCCGGCATGACCGACGAACAGCGTCGCGATGCCTTCGCCCCGTTCTGGCAGAGCCCGACAGGACGTCGCTCCGGAAGCTCGGGCCTCGGGCTCGCGATCGCTCAACAGCTCGCGCGGGCGAGTCAGGGTTCGCTCCGTCTCGACCGTTCGGCTCGAGGCGGCATCGACGCCGTCGTCCGCTTCAGAGCAGATGAGGACGTGAAGGGTCGAGTTCCTTCCGCAGGCGGCGCCGCAGTGGTGAGGTCACCCTCCTGAGCGGGCCTCGGCGGATCGGCGCCCAGAACCCGCACTCAGCGGTCGGTGGCCTCGACATTCGAGGCGAAGCCATCGAGCTCCGCCACGGTCGGTTCGTGTTCCCACACCTCGACTTCACCAAGCAGATCCGCGTACTTGCCCCGCTGGCCCGGCGGCACCACCGCGCGGATGGGTACTTCGGGCCGCGTGACGTCCCGGTACCGCTGCAGGATCGCCCGGTGCTGCGCTTGATCGAGGTCGAGCGCGAACACGATGCCGTGTGCCCGATCCACCTTGTCGCAACCGGTCCCGGCGAGGAGCGGGCACATCTCACCGTGTTCGGGCCCGTGGCAGACGACAACCTCGTGGCCGCTGCGCTCGAGGAACGAGCGGTCGAACTCGCCGTCGCTGCCCGGGATGACATCGAGCAATATCAGGCCAAGCTTCTCTGTCATCGCGCGACCCCCTTTTCATCGCTCGTGTCCACCGTGCTGCAGAGCGCCGCTCGACGCCAGGGCCGAACGTCCCTCGACGGGCGCTGCGTCACAGCTGCGGCGATCCGGGCACAGGGCGACCTGCGGGCGGGTGAAGGAGGAGGTGGATGCTGAGGATCAGGACCCACAGGGGGAACAGGATCTCCGCCCAGGCGAACGATTCGACGGTGAGGAGAAGCACGAACCCGACGATTCCTCCGAGTGCTGTGAGCCACCGCGGGAGGATGCCGAGCCGGTGACCGATCGTTGTGGTGACGATGGTGAACGCGCCCGCCATGCGCATCGCGTAGACGGCGAGCACCTGGTAGCTGGTATGCCGACCGAAACGCCAGACTTCTGGCGAGATCTGCGCTGAGCGATTCGCTTCGGACTCGAGCAGTCCACCCGCGATTGCCGCCGCGATGAAGAGCATCGCGACGAACAGCAGTCCCGTGCCGAGGAACACGGTGGCGAAGAAGCGGTCCTCGGCCGCGCCGATCCGATCGCGCACCGCACCGATGAACCACAAGAACGCGAGGCCGGCGAACGGAACGAGGTACAGCGCGACCACGACTGCGTGCCTGCGCCCCGTGTCGTTCAGCCAGGTTGCCGCGTCACGTGGGTTGGCCGGGACGGCGAGGCGCACGAGCACGAGAGCCGTGCCGAGGAGCAGCGCGAATGCGATGCCGGCGATCGCGGCGGCTCGCGGCGTGCGTAGCGAGGCTCTGGTGATCTCGATCTCTTGTGCCATCGGAGCTCCTTAAGTCGTGAGAAGTGGGTCAAGCCCGGCGACCGCCGGGACGTCCACTGGGGTAGACCGTGGCCATGTTCACGCTTCGCCACATCGAGATCCACGGTCACGACATCGCGTACCGACTGGCAGGCGAGGGCGAGACGATCCTGCTGATCCACGGGATGGCGGGCAGCTCGAGCACCTGGCGCGAGGTGATGCCCGGGCTTGCCGAGCACCACCGCGTGCTGGCGCCCGACCTCCTCGGCCACGGAGCCTCGGGAAGGGCAGCGACGGACTACTCGCTCGGTGCGCATGCGAGCATGTTGCGAGACCTGATGGACCGGCTCGGGATCGATCGGGCGACAGTGGTGGGGCAGTCGCTGGGCGGTGGCGTGGCGATGCAGCTCGCCTACCAGTACCCCGACCGCTGCGAGCGCCTCGTGCTGGTGTCGAGCGGTGGTCTGGGCCGTGAGGTCAGCATCATCCTCCGGGCGTTGTCCCTCCCGGGAGCGGAGCTCGTGTTGCCGATCCTGACTCCCGCGTTCGTGCGCAAGTTGGGAAACGCCCTGAGCGCGTGGCTTTGGGATCGGGGCGTCAGGTCGGGCCGGGTTGCTGAGATGTGGGGCGCCTACGCCTCGCTCGGGGACCCGGCGACCCGACGGGCCTTCTTTCGAACCCTTCGTGCGGTCGTCGACGTGGGGGGGCAAACAGTCAGTGCCACCGACCGCCTCTACCTCGCCGAGGTGACGCCCACCTTGATCCTCTGGGGCGACGCCGACCCGATCATCCCCGTCGACCACGCGCGGGCCGCCCATGCTGCGATGCCAGGCAGCCGCCTCGAGATCTTCAAGGGCGTGGGTCACTTCCCGCAGAGCGAGGCACCGAAGCGCTTCGTCGAGGTCTTGAGTGACTTCGTCGATTCCACCCCCGCCGCTCAGCTGACCGACATCGCGAGGCAGGCGCGCGGAGGCGGAGCGCTGTAGGTCACAGCGGCGCGGTCATTGCGCCGAAGCTTCACGGCCTCCGTGGCGGGCGAGCGTGTAGAACGTCGCTCGGCACTTCGTTCGCCGTGACGGTGGAGACCGGTGCAGACAACCTGCGCCCGGGCCGAGTTAGATGCGGGCGATGACCGCATCGAGCGACCGAACCGCGCGCCGGCCCGGTCCGCGCCGACGGGAGTCTCCGATCGGTGCCGTCGAGGTGCGCAGGGCGCTGCTGGACGCGGCTGCCCTGCTCTTTGCTCAGCGGGGGATCGACGCGGTGTCGCTTCGCGACATCGCGGCTGAGGCGGATGTCCACTTCGCGCTCATCAGGCGCTACATAGGCAATCGCGACGAGCTCGTGAACGCCGTCTTCGAGGACGTCTCGGATCAGCTCGCGCGAGCCGTGCTCGATCACCCCCTCGAGGGTCAGGGATTCGATGCCGACACGGTGATGGGCAAGTGGGTGCGCATCGCGGGCGCGCTCGCGACCACCGGGCGGCTGCTTGCGGGTCGCACTGCGTTCAATCCCGTGCTCGCGATAGCGGAAACGCTGATGGGCGGCTACGGCCTCGACGAACTCTCGGCGCACGTACGCGCCGCGCAGATCGTTGCTGCCGCGCTTGGTTGGCGGATCTTCGAGGAGTACTTGGTCGCCGCGGGCGAGCTGGAAGCTGTGCCCCTCGAGACCCTCCGGGAGGAGCTGGTCCACTCGGCTCGGCGTCTCGGTGCGACACCGTGGCCGTCGCCGCCGGATCCGTCCCCGCGCTCGCGCTGACCTCCGCCTGTCTGCGACCTGCTCGCAGGACGTTTGACCCTGGGCCTGGGGTCGCGATCGGCGCCTAATGCATACGCATGTATAAGCGTTCGTTGGCTGTCACCGTTGACTCGGTGATGTGCCCTGAGCGAAAGGCGCGTCATATGGCCCAAGCGAAGAAGCAAGCCACGACGGTGCCGTTGAGGTGGGACGAGGTGTTCTTCACGAACTGCCCCATGGTGTCCGCCAACAACATCGATCAAGAGCTGGGTTGGTGCCGTGAAGAGTTCAAGAAGATCGGCGTCGAGTACGCCTACTTCCGGTCCCGGAGCGAGAACAACTGGTATCCGCACTACGTCCACAACCTCGACAACCTCATCCGCTTCGGTGGCCTGTATCCGCCGATCCATGTCAACGCCGACATTCGCCGCACGCGGCTGCTCGGTGCGACCGAGGTGTACGAGGGCGGTTGCATGCTCGTCCGAGCTCGCGACGACATCTTCCGGATGACCGACCTCAAGGGAAAGAAGATCGGGCTCACGAAGAGCCTGAACACCATCAAGAACGACTGGTGGCGGATCCAGGAAGAGGCCGGCATCGAGCTGATGCTGCGGCTCAACGGGATGACTCGCGACGACGTCGAGATCGTCGAGTTCCCGTACCCAGACGACTGGTACGACAAGCCCGAGATGCTGAAGGTCAACATGAACAACCCCTCGGAGCTGTGGCTCCGCCGGGACCACAAGCACGATCTGGCCTTCCGTCCGCTCGAGACGTCCCTCGAGAAGGGCGTCGTCGACGCGATCTACACCCAGAGCAAGGTGTTCCAGCACCTGCAGGAGGCGACGGGCAAGTTCAAGGCGATCGAGGACCTGTCGCGCTATCCGGATTGGACGGTGCAGATGGCGAATTGCCCCGCTGTGATCACGTGCACCGACGTCATGGCCGAGGAGCACCCCGAGCTCGTGGTCGCCTACATGAAGGCGATGATCAAGGTCGGGCGCTGGGCCAACGAGCACAAGCATGCGGCGGCGGTGATCCTCAACCGGCAGACCTTCTACCGCGATGTCGAGGACACCTACCAAGGCATCAAGCATGTCGACCTGGTCCCCAACCTGTCGGCCCAGAACCTGGCTGCAGTCGAGATCGGCAAGGACTTCATGCTCAGCCACGGCTACATCAAGAACGACTTCGACGTGCATCAGTGGGCTGCGCCGAAGTTCGCTGAGCAGGCCGCCCACGAGCTCGTCGAAGAACGCTGGGAGGCGGTGACGAGCGAGAAGCTCGGGCTCGATCATTCGCGGCTCGGCTAGTCGCCAGACCGCACCAACCCCGATGAAGCGTGGTCGGGTCGCATGTGCGACCCGACCACCACTTCCCTCACAAGGAGGATCCGATCATGACGAAGACAGCCGCTGAGATGGTCATGGACGCGAGCGCTCAGGTCGAGCGCATCTCTCCCAAGGACGCCGCCGAGCAATCCGCCTCGGGCGCCGCAGTGCTCCTTGACGTCCGCGAGCCGGAGGAGTGGCAGCACGGTCACATCGACGGCAGCGTTCCGGCTCCGAGGGGATTGGTCGAGTTCTTCGCCGATCCGACCAGTCCCCGCTACAAGAAGGCACTCGATCCGGCTGCCCCGGTCATCGTCGTGTGCGCGTCGGGGGCGCGTGCCGCCCTTGCCGCGGTCACGTTGAAGGACATGGGCTACCAGGACGTGGCTGTCCTCGACGGCGGGCTCAAGGCGTGGATGGCTGCCGGGCTGCCGACCAACGAACACGAGTACTCCGGCATCTGATCAGTCGTGGCTGGCGGCCATGCAGAAGCGGATGCCTTCGGTGTCAGCCAGTCGCTGGGGTAGGTCCAGGGCACGCCAGTTGCACCAGGCGGGGGACCTTCGCCTCTGCCCCTGCTCCTGCGCCGTTCGTACGGTGAAGAGGACGAAGGAGCGCTGAGCATGGGCCGACCGAAGCGCATCGTGATCCTCGGCGGTGGCACGGGCGGCACACTCGTCGCGAACCGACTGCGCCGGGTGTTCTCGCCGATGGAGATGGCGATCACCGTCGTGGACCAGGACGACAGGCACGTGTATCAACCCGGCTTGTTGTTCGTTCCCTTCGGCCTCAGTCACGCCGAACACATCGTGCGTCCGCGGCGCCGCCAGCTCCACGACGGCATCTGCTTCTGCGAGTCAGCCATCGAGAGGGTGGACGTCGAAGCGAACGAAGTGCACCTGACCGATGGCACGACTCTCACCTACGAGCTGTTGATCGTCGCGAACAGGCGCGACCCTCGTCCCCGAGGAGACGGAGGGACTCACAGGCCCTGGCTGGATGCAGAACGTGTTCACCTTCTACACGCCCGAGGGTGCTGCAGCGTTGCAGCCGGCACTGGCGACGATCACTGGCGGCCGAGTGGTCGTCAACATCGTCGACATGCCCATCAAGTGTCCGGTGGCGCCCCTCGAGTTCTGCTTCCTCGCGGACTGGTACTTCCGTGAGCGCGGCATTCGCAACGACATCGATCTGACCTATGTGACGCCGCTCGACGGCGCGTTCACGAAGCCCGTTGCCGCTGCGCGACTCGGCGGGTTGCTCGGCGAGAAGGACATCGAGCTCGTCACCGAGTTCAACACGGGCGAGGTCGACAGCGCACGCGGGAGGCTGATCGGGTACGACGGTCGCGAGATCCCATTCGACTTGGCCGTGGTCGTCCCTCTCCACACCGGCGCTGCGTACATCGGACGTTCGCCCGGGCTCGGCGACGAGCTGAACTTCGTGCCCACCGACGAGCACACGATGCAGTCGAAAGCCGCGCCGAACATCTTCGTGATCGGTGACGCTGCAAACCTGCCGGCATCGAAGGCGGGTTCAGTGGCGCACTTCGCGGGCGAGGTCCTGGCGGAGAACGTGCGCCGCTACTTGGCCGACGAACCGCTCGACGCTCAGTTCGACGGGCACACCAACTGCTTCGTCGAGACCGGCTTCGGCAAGGCGTTGCTCATCGACTTCAACTACGACACCGAGCCCCTGCCGGGTCACTACCCGGCGTCTGTCGGCCTGCCGTTGCTCAAGGAGTCACGGATGAACCACTTCGGGAAGCTGATGTTCGAACCGTTCTACTGGCACGCGCTGCTGCCCGGCCGTGACATCCCCGGGATCGGTTCGCACATGCCCAGCACCGGCAAAGGAGGATGACCGTGACCCTCGAAGACACTGCCGTCACTCATGTCCAGCTGAATGACGAAGGCTTCTTCGTCGACCCCGCACAGTGGGACGAGTCGATGGTTCCCGAGCTCGCGCGACGAGAAGGGATCTCGGAGCTGAGCGACGCGCACTGGAAGGTCATCCGCTTCATGCGCGCCGAGTACCTCAGCAAGGGGAGTGGACCCACGGTCCGCGTCTTGGGCAAGTCGTCTGGAGTCTCCGTCAAGGAGCTCTATGAGCTGTTCCCGAAAGGTCCGGCGAAGGTCGCTGCAAAGGTCGCCGGCATCCCCAAGCCGCGTGGCTGCATCTGAGAGGAGGACACGTGGAAACCACCACGCCGATCACGAAGGTGTCGATCATCGTCTCGAAGGGATCGCTGGATGGGATCTATCCCGCGTTGATCATGGCGAACGGCGCTCGAGCCGAAGGGATCGAGGCCAACCTGTTCTTCACCTTCTTCGGGCTCGACGCGATTCACAAGGAGCGCCACGAGCACATCAAGATCGCCACTGTCGGAAATCCGGGTCTGCATCTCGTGACCGTCTTCGGCGGGCTTCCGGGCGTGTCGTCGGTGATGACGCACTACATGAGCAAGAAGATGGAGGGCCTCGACATCCCTTCGATCCCCGAGTTCATCGAGATGATCGCCGACACGGGGGCCGGGCTCTACGCATGTAAGGCCTCCGTCGACCTGTTCGGGCTCGAGAAGAACGACTTCATCCCGCAGGTGCAGGACATCATCACGGTCGGCGAGTTCTACGAGAAGGCCGCCGGCGGGCAAATCATCTTCACATGATCCGGAGCGCATCCATGGCTACCGACACGACGTCCCCCGCGAGTTCGACGCCCTTCCTCGAGGCAGTCCTCAACTTGTCGCGCTTCCATCGGGAGCACGAGAAGTTCTATGCCACCTCGCCGCGAGAGGACGCGGTCGTGCTCCAACGCCACGGCCGTACCCTGCAAGCGCTTGCCGACCGATGGTCGACCACCCAACCCTCCCCCCACTTGCCATTCAGCCCGTACGAAGGTTGCGAGGAGCTCAACAGCGAAGTGGCGCTGCAGCTCGACGGCGTGCTCTTCATGGAGGGCGAGGGACGCCCCGCTGAGCTCTCACACCTGATCCGGGATCTTCGGAGCGCGGCTCGCGACTTCCAGGCGACAGGTGAGTGGCTCGCGACCGCGATGCAGGCGTCGTGGGACATCGCCGCGGGGTTGACGGACATTGAGGGGCTCGCTGACCTTCTGGGCGAGCGGCACCGGATCATCGCCAACGACTGGCAGGCCGCGCACATGAGCTCGCTGATCGCGCGCCTGCTCGAGCGCGCCGGGGACATCCTCGAGAGCGTTGACTTCACTCCGGCGGGGCTTCGTCGAGACCTTGGGGGACCGCGGGTCTCACCCGGCCGCCTGTACTCAGCGGCGGAGCTGATCGGACGTGCCGCGGACCTTTGCAGTGAGTCAGCTGGCCTCGTCCGCGACAACGAACGCCGTTGGCGTGTGTTCCGCCAGCGAGTGAGCGCGATCGTCGTCGACGGGGGCGAGAAAGCGCGCCTCGCGGAGGTCCCAAGCCGGTGACACCCGGTGCGGAAGGGACCATTGGCCCTGTTGGGGCCGGGTGTCTCACCCGCACACTCGACCGATGATCGTCGATGAGGGTCTCGAGCTGCTCGACGATGACGAGGCGCGGGAGCTCCTCAGCATCGGCGAGGTGGGTCGGGTCGGGGTCACGATCGGCGCGCTGCCGGCGATCTTTCCCGTCAACTACCGGTTCATCGACGGGGCCATCGTCTTCCGGACCTCACCGGGCTCGAAGCTGTCGGCCGCGGCCGCGAGTGCGGTCGTGGCGTTCGAAGTCGACGACTATCAGCTCGCAGACCGGTCCGGTTGGAGCGTCCTGGCCGTGGGTCCGGCGGAGGTGGTGCACGACCCCACCTTGGCGTCGAGAGCGCTCGACGCCGGACTGGAGCCACTCGCAGGTGCCGCTCACCGTACGACGATCGTTCGTATACAGCCCACCTTCATCTCCGGACGGCGGATCGTGCACGAATCGCCGGCCCCCTGAGACCGACCCCGACCGAGCTCGGCTGATCACACCCAGGAGTGGAGGGTGCGCACGTAGTTCGCGCGTTCGAACGCCGCGGGATCGGCCGTCGTGGCGTGGCTCACGCTGCCACGCAGCTGGGCGACGGAGTCGTACTCGTGCTCGGATGCCCACGCCCGCAGCTCCGTCTCCATCTGCGCGATGTGCTCTGGTCCATGTCGGAGCACCGCCGAGGTCGTCATCGCGACGTCGGCTCCCACGAGCAGCGCCTTGGCCACGTCCCGCCCTGAGTCGATGCCCGAGCTCGCGGCGAGAGACAGGTCGGGGAAGAGCGGACGGAGGATGGCGATCCACCGCAACGGCAAGCGCAGCTCCCATGGAGACGACAGCTCGACGCGCGGGACGACTTCGCGGGTGTCGATGTCGAGGTCGGGTTGGTAGAAGCGGTTGAAGCAGACGAGGCCGGCAGCGCCCGCTTCGGCGAACGAACGGGCGAGGTGACCGAGAGAGGAGTAGTACGGGGACAGCTTCACCGCGACCGGCACGCCGACGGAGGCGCAGACGTCGCTGACGAGCGCGATGTGGGCCGCCTCGAGCTCTGCTCCCGAACGGGAGGCGTCGGCAGCGACCTCGTACACGTTCAGCTCGACGGCCGCGGCACCTGCGTTGGCAAACAAAGCGGCGTAGTGGATCCAGCTTCCCGATGAGGTCGCGTTGATGCTGGCGATGACGGGGACGTCGACGGCGTCGAGCACTGCAGCCAGGTGGTCGAGGTGACGATCGACCGGCGCGAAAAGTCGAGTGGTCGCCGCTTCGGGGAAGTAGTCGAGCGCCTCGGCGAACTGCTCCGAGCCGGCCTCGAGGGCGAGGTTGAGCTCGACCTCTTCGTGGACGATCTCCTCCTCGAACAATGAGGGGAGAACGACGGCCGACGCGCCGGCGCCGACGAGCCTGCGGACGGTGTCGATGTCTCCGGTCAGCGGCCCCGCGGAGGCCACGATGGGTGTGCGCAGCTCCAGGCCGAGGTAGCGGGTGGTGAGATCGGTCATGCGTCGGCCCCTTCGGAGGCTTCGGGTGGGGTGACGGGGTGGGGAACAGTGCGTTCCACCGTCGAGAGCTGGGAGTAGTAGCGCCACCGTTCGTCGGTGTCGGCCTGCAGCAACGCGCCCAGCTCGGCTGCCCGCTCGGGATGGGTGCGCCTCAACGCCGCAAAGCGGGCTTCCGTGGCGGTGAACTCGGCCACGGGGATGGCGGGCTCGTGGGAGTCGAGCTGGAATGGCGCGACGTGCTCGGCGTGGGAGGGAGAGAAGCGATAGAGCGGCCAGTAGCCAGAACGCACGGCGTCCTTCATGTGACTCATCGACTGTGACATGTCGATGCCGTGCGCGATGCAGGTCGAGTACGCGATGACGAGGCTGGGCCCTGGCCACGCCTCGGCCTCGATGAGTGCCTTCGTGGCCTGGGTGTCGTTGGCCCCGATCGCGATCTGGGCGACGTAGACGTTGCCGTAGGCGCGGGCGATCGCGCCCAGGTCCTTCTTGCCCACGCTCTTGCCCGCCGCCGTGAACTTCGCGACCGCGCCGCGCGCCGTGGCCTTCGACGCCTGACCTCCGGTGTTCGAGTACACCTCTGTGTCGAGCACCAGGATGTTGACGTTCCGACCGGTCGACAGCACGTGGTCGAGGCCCCCGAAGCCGATGTCGTACGCCCATCCGTCGCCACCGATGATCCAGGTGCCCTTGCTCACGAGCGCATCGACGACGGACAGCAAGTGGATGGCCGGGCCGCGGTGCGTGTCGGTGTCGGCGATGGTGTCGAGTACGGCTCTGAGCTCGGCGACGCGCCCGCGCTGGGCCCTGATGCCCACCTCGTCGTCTTGGTTCGCGGCGAGGATGTCTGCCGCCAAGCCGGCGCCGATGACGGGGGCGAGCTGCTCGACGAGCAGCCGAGCCTGGCGGAGCTGAGCCTCGTAGCCGAGACGGATCCCGAGGCCGAACTCCGCGTTGTCCTCGAACAGCGAGTTGTTCCAGGCCGGTCCCCGCCCCTCGGAGTTCGTGGTCCACGGGGTGGTGGGCAGGTTGCCGCCGTAGATCGACGAGCAACCGGTCGCGTTCGCGACCAGCATGCGGTCGCCGAAGAGCTGGGTGACGAGCTTGATGTAGGGCGTCTCGCCGCACCCCGCGCAGGCTCCCGAGAACTCGAAGAGTGGCTGCAGCGCCTGGCTGCCCTTCACGGAATCGTGAGGCAGGGCGTCCCGGTCGATCTCCGGGATCGTCAGGAAGAAGTCCCACGACCGCCGCTCCGTCTCGCGATGGCTGCCGGCCGGTTCCATGTTGATCGCCTTGTGCTTCACCTCGGACTTCGACTTCGCCGGGCAGACGTCCACGCACACGCCGCAGCCTGTGCAGTCGTCAGGCGCGACCTGGATCGTCATCGCCATCCCCGACACGTCCTTCGAGCGGAACGCCTTGGACCTGAACCCGTCTGGCGCTCCGGCCAGCTCGGTCGGGTCGTACACCTTCATGCGAATCGTCGCGTGCGGGCACACGGCGGCACACCGGCCGCAGTCGATGCAGATGTCCGGGTCGAAGATCGGGATCTCCTGCGCGATGGAACGCTTCTCGTACTTCGCCGTGCCCGTCGGGAAGACGCCGTCGACGGGGAGCGCCGAGACGGGCAGCAGGTCGCCGTCGCCGGCGAGGAGCAGCGCGGTGACCCGCTTCACGAACTCGGGCGCGCTGTCGGGGATCCGGTGCTCGCTCCGGACGGTCGCGGTGACCCTTTCGGGAATCTCGACGTGGTGCAGGGCGGCGAGCGACGCGTCGATGGCCGCGAAGTTTCGCTCGACGATCGTCTTGCCGCGCGCGGCGTACGTCTTCTCGAGCGCCGCCTTGATGTAGCCGATCGCCTGCTCGGTGGGCAGAACGCCCGACAGCGCGAAGAAGCATGGCTGCATGACCGTGTTCACACGGTTGCCCATCTCGGCCTCGCGGGCAACGCGCTGTGCGTCGATCACCCACATGTCGATGTGCTTGGCGATGAGCTCGCTCTGGACCTCCATCGGGAGGTGGTCCCAGACGTCATCGGGACCCCACGAGCTGTTCAGCAGGAAGGTCGCACCCGCGCGCGCGTGCTCGAGCACCTTGAGCTGGTCGAGCAGACCGAACTGGTGGCAAGCGACGAAGTCGGCGTCGTCGATCAGGTACGTCGAGCGAATCGGCGCCGGGCCGAACCGAAGGTGCGACACCGTGACGGAGCCCGCCTTCTTCGAGTCGTAGACGAAGTAGCCCTGGGCGAACTGGTCGGTCTGCTCGCCGATGATCTTGATCGACGACTTGTTCGCTCCGACCGTGCCGTCTGAGCCCAGACCGAAGAACATCGCTTGCACTTCGCCTTGCGGGCGGGCGTATCGCACGGCCCGATCGGGCTCCAGCGACAGGCGCGTGACGTCGTCGTAGATGCCCACGGTGAAGTGCATCTTGGGCTGAGCGGCGGCCAGCTCGTTGAACACACCCGCGATGTGAGACGGGTTGATCTCCTTGGAGGCCAATCCGTAGCGCCCGCCGATCACGCGAGGCATGCCAGCCGTGAGGGACAGGTCGCCCGACGCCGCCGCTTCCGCGAGCGCGGTCACCACATCGAGATAGAGCGGCTCGCCTACAGAGCCCGGCTCCTTGGTGCGATCGAGCACCGCGATCGAGCGCGTCGTGGAAGGCAAGGCCGAGCGCAGCGCTGAAGCAGGGAACGGCCGGTACAACCTGACCGTGAGGAGCCCCACCTTCTCTCCGGCAGCGACCATCGTCTCGACCGCCTCGGTCGCGGCACCGGCCGCGGACCCCATGAGCACGATCACTCTCTCGGCGTCGGCGGCGCCGACGTAGTCGACCAGCCCGTAGCGGCGTCCGGTGCGGGAGGCGAGCTCGTCGAAGACCTCGCCGACGATGCCCGGCACCGCGTCGTAGAAGGGGTTGGCGGCTTCCCTCGCCTGGAAGAACACATCTGGGTTCTGTGCAGTGCCGCGCAGCGTGGGGGCGTCTGGCGTCATCCCCCGGAGTCGATGGTCGACGATGTCGCTGTCGCGGACGAGGGCGCCGAGATCGACGTCATCGAGCAGCTCGATCTTGTCGACCTCGTGACTGGTGCGGAAGCCGTCGAAGAAGTGCAGGAATGGAACACGGGCACGCAGCGTCGCGGCGTGGCTGACGAGCGCGAAGTCGTGCGCCTCCTGCACGGAGCTGGCGGCGAGCATCGCCCAGCCCGTCGTGCGCGCGTGCATCACGTCTGAGTGGTCACCGAAGATGGACAGCGCGTGTGTCGCGATGGCCCGCGCGGCGACGTGGATCACACAGGGCGTGAGCTCGCCGGCGATCTTGAACATGTTGGGGACCATGAGCAGCAGGCCCTGGCTCGCGGTGAACGTCGTCGCCAGCGCGCCCTTCTGCAACGCTCCGTGCAGGGCTCCGGCGGCGCCCCCTTCCGATTGCATCTCGATGACGTCGGGCGTGAGCCCCCACCGGTTCGGTCGGTTGGCGGCGGCCCAGTCGTCCGCGTGTTCGCCCATCGGAGACGCGGGAGTGATCGGGTAGATCGCGATCACCTCGCTCAGCGCGTAGGCCACGCGTGCGGCAGCCTCGTTCCCGTCAATGCATGCGGACTGCGGCGTCATGCTTCCGTCCTCTCGCGTCACCCGCGGCACTGAGCCCAAGATCGCGGACGTCGTGATTCCATCACAGCGACTCAGGGAGCGGACTGGGCTCCAGGAGGCCCGCGAGCAGGAGGCAGAAGCCGCAGCCGTGGCAATCGCCGCCGCCCTCGACTCGACCATCCAAGTGCTGGGACCGCGGACAAGGATCGCCGGTCGGCGTCCGCCACCGGCGGCCCTCGGTGTCCGAGTCCGTGCCCATCTCCGTCATCGCGCGACCCTTTCCATCGCCTGTTGGCAACGTGCCCGAGACCGCCGCTCGACGCCAGGGGCGAACGTCCCGAGAGGCTCCGGAATCAGCGAGGGATCGCCTCGTGATGGCTCCACCGCGCGGCGAGACGATGCACACGATGCGAGTGTCCCCGCGCCAGCTTTCGAGGCGTCGTCGCCAGATGGACCTTGAAGAAGAAGTACTTCGCGATCTCGACGGAGGCGAGGTACGCGATGACGAAGCCGCAGAGGACAGCAAAGAACGTCAACGGGAGTGGGGCGAACCCGAGCGTCGCGTTCAGCCGGCTCTGGGGGAGCAGCGCACCGACGACGACGACCCCGATCACTGACGCGAGCAGAGGTCGTGAGGGACGGCTCCGGAAGAAGGGCACGCGGCGGGTTCGAATCACGAACACGACCAGTGTCTGTGTCGCCAATGACTCGACGAACCATCCCGAGCGGAAGAGCGGTGCAGCAGCGTTGAAGCCCCACAGCATCACTGCGAATGTGGCGAAGTCGAACACAGAGCTGATCGGACCGAACCGGATCATGAACTTGCGGATGAACGAGATGTCCCAGTGCGACGGACGGACGAGCTGTTCCTCGTCGACGTGGTCGGTGGGGATCGTGATCTGGCTCGTGTCGTAGAGCAGGTTGTTGAGGAGGATCTGGAACGGCAGCATCGGGAGGAAGGGCAGAAACGCGGCTGCGACGGTGACGCTGAACATGTTCCCGAAGTTCGAAGACGTGCCCATGAGGACGTACTTGATCGTGTTCGCGAAGATCCGGCGTCCCTCGACCACACCATCGGCGAGCACGTCGAGATCGCGCTCGAGCAAGATGATGTCGGCGGCGTCCTTTGCCACGTCTGTTGCCGTGTCGACCGAGATGCCCACGTCCGCGTGGTGCAGCGCGAGAGCGTCGTTGACCCCGTCTCCCAGGAAGGCGACTGCCGAGCCAGCGTGACGTTGAGCGCTGAGGATGCGGGCCTTCTGCTCCGGGCTGACCCGGGCGAACACCGAGGTGTGAGTGACCGCGACCATCAGCTGGGCGTCGTCGAGGCGATCGAGCTCGGCTCCCGTCAGCGTTCCCTCTAGGGCGATGCCCAACGTTCGACACACTGTCTCTGCGACAAGCGGGTTGTCTCCCGTGACCACCTTCACCGCAATCCCGAGCCCCGCGAGACGAGCGACCGATGCGCCCGCCGACGGCTTGGGCTGGTCGAGGAAGACCAAGTACCCGGCTAAGTCCAGGTCGCGCTCCTCCGCCGGACCCACCGAGGTCACGCCGGTGGCCGGCCGCGTCGCGACCGCGACCACTCGATTGCCCGCCTCGAACTCGCGTTCGAGCACCTTTCGAGCCTCGTCCGTGACGTTCCGGCAGAGGTCGAGAACCGATTCGGGTGCGCCCTTGGTGATGATGACTCGGTCGTTGGACGGATCGTCGACGAGCACTGACGCGCACCGCCGCTCGTGGTCGAAGGGTGCGATGCCAATGCGGCGAAAACGGTCGACCGATAGATCTGCAGCCTGGGGTGACTCCCAGATCGCGGCGTCGAGGGGGTTGCCTCCGACCGCGGTGTGCCCGGCGACGGTCGCCTCGTTGCACACCAGCCCGAGCATGAGCACGTTCGGATCGTCGGTCCCCGCGAGATCGACCGCGCGAGCGAACGTGATGTGTCCATCGGTGAGCGTGCCGGTCTTGTCCGTGAAGAGCACGTCGATGTCGCCAAGATCTTCGATGCAGACCAGGCGTTTGACGAGGACCTTCCGCTGCGCGAGGCGTCGCGACCCAGTGGCGAGGCTCGTCGACACGACGGCTGGCAACAGCTGCGGCGTGATCCCCACGGCGACGGCGAGCGAGAAGAGCACAGCGTCGATCACGGGACGCCCGAGCAGGATGTTGACCACGAAGATCGCCAAGCTGAGCGCGCCGCCAACCTTGGCGAGCAGACCTGAGAAGTGAGTCAGTCCGATCTGGAACTCGGTCTGTGGATGCCGCTCGCCGAGCCCAATCGCGATTCGTCCGAACTGTGTGTCACGACCCGTCGCGACCACCACGGCGTCGGCCGAGCCCTCGTGCACCACCGTCCCCATGAACGCACACGAAGCGAGCTCGGCCAGCGGCTTCCCTTCACCCACGGGAGCCGGCGACTTCGCGGCAGGCACGGACTCGCCGGTCAGGACGGATTCGTCGCACTCGAGGTAGGTGGCGGCGAGCAACCTCAAGTCGGCTGGCACGATCGAGCCGACGTCGAGATGCACCACGTCGCCCGGCACGAGATGTGTGACCTCGACACGATCCGGAACGCCGTCGCGCATCGTTGTGACCAGATGACGGATGTCCGAGTGCATCGCCTCGGCAGCCCGTTCGGCGCGGAACTCGTTCACGAACCCGAGGCCGACGGAAGCACCCAGGATGACCCCGATGATGACGGCGTCTACGCCCTCTCCGACGAACGCAGACACCGCGGCCGCCGCTCCGAGGAGCCAGAGCAAGGGGCTGCGAATCTGACGTGCCAACACCGGCCAAGCCCTCGCGTGGTGGGTCCGTACGGCATTCGGTCCGTAGAGCGCGGTCCGCTCGGAAACCTCGGGAGAGCTCAAGCCGCCGGGTCTGGTTTCGAGCAGCGTGAGCACACGATCCGACGGGAGCGCTGCCGCAGCCTCGATCGTCAGGCGGTCGGTGACTGGGAGGCTGGGGATTGTGGTCGGACCATCGGGCGGCACGCAGTTCCCACCATACGGAGAGACGGGCTCCCTGAACTCTCGCCGCGAGGCCGGGGATTCATCGAAGCTTCGTCGGGCGCGTCGGGTGGAGCTCCTTTCCGACCTCTGTCGATCCGCCCCCACATTCGTCGTTGCACCGTGAGCCCGACCGCGCCGACGGCGATCAGGATCGCCACGTTCAGGAGCAGCTGGATCAGAGAGCCGCGCGCCTCACCCCAGTTCTCGAACGCCGCCGACACTCCGATGTCTGCGGCCGCCGGGATCGTCGTCACGGAGATGAAGACTCCGATGAGCGCTCCCGTTCGAGCTTCGACCAGAGAGACGACGCCGACGACCCCCGCGAGCGTCGCGACGACGACCGAGAAGACGTTCGGACTGTTGATCAGGTTTGACTCGACAACGGCGTCGGTCACACCTAGTCGACGTGAGTGGGCACCGACGTCACGACCGTCCCCCTTCGAAGCAGCAAGCGGGCCTTGAGCAGCAGCGCAGTCTGATTGTGGAGCAGCGCCTCCCACCACCGATGCACCACGAACTCCGGGATGATCACGGTCACGGTGTCGTGCTGCCACCGCTCGTCGAGCATGTTGATGTACTGCAGGACTGGCCCTGTGAGGGCGCGGTAGGGCGACAACACGACATCCAGCGCGATGTCGAAGCCATACTCGCTCCAGGTGGCGAGCATCTGCGCTCCCGACTCCTCGTCGAACGCCACGTGCACCGCGTGGAGGTACTGGGGTCTCAAGGACTTCGCGTAGGCGAGCGACTCGAGCACTCCTGAGTGCACCCTCGACGGCACGAGCACGACGACGGTGTGGACGATCTCGGGCAAGGGCGTGCCGGGCGGACAGGCGAGTGCCCGGTCGACGCGCGTGTAGTGGCGGCGGATCAACCAGAAGAGCAGCACCAAGAGTGGGATGACGATCGTCGGGACCCACGCACCTTCGGTGAACTTCGAGACGACGACCACGACGGTCACGACCGCGGTGGCAGAGGCTCCCACGGCGTTGACGACGAGCCGCCCCTGCCAACCCGGTTGGCGACCCCTCCAATGGTGCACGACCATTCCCGATTGCGAGAGCGTGAACGACATGAACAGCCCGACCGCGAACAGCGGGATGAGAGCACTGACCTTGCCTCCGAACGCGATCAGCAGGCTGGCTGCGGCGAACATCAGCACGAGGATCCCGTTCGACAGCACGAGCCGGTCTCCTCGGTTCGCGAACTGGCGAGGAAGGAACCCATCGGACGCGACGATCCCGGACAGGCGTGGGAAGTCCGCGAACGCCGTGTTCGCCGAAAGCGTCAAGATCGCGGCCGTCGAAGCCTGCAAGACGATGTAGAGCACGCCGTTGCCGAAGACCGCGTGTCCCATCGTCGAGAGAAGCGTCTCGTCGGGGCTCAACGTCGGTCGAAGATGGGACAGCGAGGACGGCGATCCCGAGGAACAGCGCCCCGAGGATGAATGCCACCCACGTGAGCGTGATCGCCGCGTTGCGCGACTCGGGCTTGCGGAACGCCTGGATGCCGTTCGAGATCGCCTCGACGCCGCTCAGCGCCACCGCGCCCGAGGAGAACGCGCGCAGGAGCAGGAACGAGGACGCGCCGGCGAGCACCGCCTCACCTCCGGTGAAGTGCGCCAACGCCTCCTGGTCGACTGGAAGCCGGCCAAGCGAGCCCGTTGCGACGCGGAAGAGCCCGACGACGACGAGCAACGTCATGATCGCGATGTACGTGTAGGTGGGAGGAGCGAACAGCCGCCCCGACTCTCGTACCCCTCGCAAGTTCGCCACCGCGATGAGCGCGAGCAACACGAGACCGATCTCGAGCTCGTGGCCGCGGAGCGACGAGACTGCCGAGGTGATCGCGGCGGCTCCCGCGGCGATCGACACCGCCACGGTGAGCGTGTAGTCGACCATCAACGACCCCGCCGCGACGAGCGAAGCGCCCGTGCCGAGGTTCTCCCGGCTGACGATGTACGAGCCGCCTCCGCTGGGATACGCGTAGAGCGTCTGGCGGTAGCTCGCCGTGACGATGGCCAGAAGCACGATGACGACGATCGAGAGCGGCACGAGGTAGTCGAGAGCGGCCATCCCCGCGGCCGGGACCAACACCACCAGGATCTCCTGCGTGGCGAACGCTGTCGACGCGATCGCGTCGGTGCCGAAGACCGCCAGCGCCACCCGCTTGTTCAGCCGCTGCTCTCCGAGCTCCGATGACGAGAGCGGTATCCCGATCAGGAGACGCTTCACCGCCGAGTACACGTCGCGAGCCTCGCATGAGCTGACCAGCAAACGAGGGTTGGCACTCGGTGATGGACACGGCCAGACGGGTGAGTGGGTGGTTTACTGCTGGCACCTCGTGGAGGAGGTACGCATGGACAAGGACTCGATCAAGACTGCCGAAGCGAACATCGCTGAGCTCCAGAGTGCGCTCGACGACGCGCAACAGATGCTGCAGGCCGCGGAACGCGCCCAGGAAGCGGCCGAGCGCGCTCACGAGGCGGCTCAGCAGAACGCTCAAGTGCTGCGCACAGTGGCAATCGCGGCGATCGCCGGAGCGGTCGTCATCGCTGTCGTGGTGGGGCGTCGCCGCCACCGGGATTAGAAGGACGCGGCTCCCGCGCCGCGGTCGAGACGCTTCACGAGGCGCACTGCGTTGGGAGGCGCCGCGTCGGGCGACAGCCGGAAGCCGGCGCGTTCGTACATCGCGATGTTGCGAGTGCTTCGCGCGCCCGTGAACAACGTGATCGACTCGACATCGTCAGGCGCCTGAGCCTCAGCAAAGCGAAGGAGCCATCTCCCGAGACCCTTGCCGGCGTGGTCCGGTGCGACCATCAGCCGCCCGATGTCCCATGTCGAGCCCTCCCGCCGAGCGCGCACGGCGCCCACCAACCGGCCGGATACGCGCACAGACCAGGTGTCCCATTCCCCGAGCCACGCCTGCACGTCGTCGAGGGACTCGTGCAGTGCAGCGACGTCAAGGGTGTCGTTGGCGATGGCTTCCTCGACCCAACAGCACCGCTGGAGCACCAGGAGCTCCGCGGCATCGGCGGGGCCCGCTCGCCCGAGCAGCGCGCCCGAGATCGGAAGACCGACTGCCTCCAAGTTCGTCCGGCGTCAGCTGTGCCAGTCGAGCAGCACGGCCGGCAGCGGGCCCTCGGGCGGCGCTGCCAGGTCGAAGCCGGTGATCTCCTTCACCTGTGATCTGAACCAGGTGGTGAACTCGCTGTTGTCGGTGGCAAGGTCGCCGAACGCCTTCTCGACGTCGCCTTCGAACCAGACGACCATGAAGCTTCCCATCGGGGTCTCCTGCATGGCCCAGGTCTCCCGCGTGATGTTCGCACGCGCTTGGAGCGCCTCGAACTCCGCCTTTCGAGCGCCGACCGTCTCGGCCGCAAACGCGCGACCGGCGTCCTCCTTGCCTGCAACGATCGGAAACATCCCGTTGAACACGCCCATGATCGACCTCCACGCCTCGGGTTGGCGACCCTACCCCGCTTCCTCTGCCTAGGGCGTGTGGTCGCCGGTGTTCGGGGACTCCCCGGTCTCGACCAGGTTCTGCGCGACGTCGCGAAGCTTCTCGTTCAAGTGCTGTGAAGCTCGGCGCAGGATGTCGAATGCTTGCTCGGCGCTCACCCGCTCGCGCTCCATGAGGATGCCTTGTGCCTGTCCGATCAGCTCGCGCGACACCAGTGCGGCCTGCAGGTTGACGTTCTGTGACTGAAGGTCGGCTCGCCGCGCGCTTGATGCGATCGCTGCGCCCGCGAGGGCAGCGAGGATTGTCCCCTTTGCTCGATCGGTGGCCCCGAACACGTTGGGGAGCCGTGCGTACAGGTTGAGCGCGCCGCGCATCTCGTCGGAGATGAGGGGGCAGGCCAGCACCGTTCGGATGTCGGCGGTCGTGCTGGCGGATCGGAACCCCGGGTAGCGCTCGTCCTCGGAGAGGTCGCTCACATAGACGACGGCGGCGGTCGACGCGGCATCGAGACACGGTCCTTCGTCGAGTGTGTTCTGCAATCGGTCGAGCTCCACGACCGCATCGCTCGTGTAGGCGACGCTCCGCACCGACCGACCGTCGACCACGAAGACGCCGGCGGAATCACACCCGTCCATGGTCGAGACCGCGGTCGAGACCACTTGCTGCAGGGTCTCCTCCACCGTGTTTCCCGAGAGCACGGCGTTCGCGACCGCGGCGATCTCGGCGACGAGCTCTTCTTGGCTTCCCTCGATGTCGTCCACGAGAGTCGGTCCCCAAGTGCGTTTACGGAAATCGACAGACGCTGGCGTGGCCAGCTCGGCCGGAGAGGCTACCCTCCTGCTCGGTGCCTTCGACAGCGAGGGTTCGGCTCGGCGATGCCACGCCGGATTCGGAGCAGGCACCATGTCGAAGCGGCGTGCCGGCGCCTCCCGAGCTCACGCTCGTGCTTGACGCGCCCGACGACAGGCTGAATCGCGCTCGCATCGACGCGGGCCTCAGCCTCGACGAGCTGTGGCTGCGCTACTTCGAGCTCGGTGGCATGAGCACGCCGGTCGAGCTCGAGGCCCACCTGTATGGAGCATTGACCGCCAGCGATCACAACCACGACTTGATCGCACACGCGCTCAACGAGCGGTTCGTGGAGCTCGGTGGCAACCATCCCGTCCCCTACTCGGCCATCTGACGATCTGAGGCATGCGATGTCGACCGATCTCCTCGAGCGACCCGACACAAGGACAGCGGTGCCCGCGCCGCCCGGGCTGTGCTGGACCACGATCGCGGGCCTGTCCTTCATCCATCTCGCTGGCATCGCCGGGCTCGTGTGGATCGTCGTGAACCCGTCTTTGCCGACGCTCCTGATGACTGCAGTGCTCTACGTGGCCTGCGGCTTGGGGATCACCGCCGGCTATCACCGCCTCTTCGCCCATCGCACCTACAGCCCTGTGGCGCCGGTTCGCTGGGTACTTCTGGCGTTCGGAGCGGCGACGTTCCAGAACTCGGCGCTGTCGTGGAGTGCAGACCACCGAGCCCATCACGCCGACACCGACGGCGCGGGTGACCCGCACACGGTGACGCGGGGCGCGTGGTTCGCTCACGTCGGATGGCTGTTCCGTCGCCGGGAGGCCTCGGCCGATGTCACTCGGCTCACCGATCTCGCGGCGGTCACGAGCATCCGACTGCAGCATCGCTTCTACGTGTTCATCGCGATCGGCGTCGGACTCGTGCTGCCGACCGTCATCGCCGCGCAGTGGGGAGACCCGTGGGGAGGCCTCCTCGTCGGAGGGTTCTTGCGCACGGCGGTCATGCTGCAGGCGACGTTCTGTGTGAACTCGCTCGCGCATCTGATCGGCAAGCGCCGCTACGACACTCGCTCCTCGGCCCGCGACAGCGTCATCACCGCGTTGATCACGTTCGGCGAGGGCTACCACAGCTTCCACCATCGCTTCCCGTTCGACTATCGAAACGGCCCGCGCTGGTGGCAGTACGACCCGGGCAAGTGGCTCATCTGGACGCTCGGTCGCCTCCACCTCGCCGCCCGCATCCGGTCTGTGTCGGTGGCCAGTCGAGTGAGGGCTGCGGCCTTGGCGAGCGGCTCATGAGCTCGCCGATGGCGGAGGGCTAGCCCGTCGCGAGCTGGGCGATCAGCGCGTCCTTCGCCGCCTCGAACTCCTCGAAGTCGATCTCGTCGTTGGCGAACTGCGCATGGATCCGCTCGAGCTGACCGAGCAGCTCGTCGGTCGGAACCGACGCGTCCGGGGGCGTAGTGCTCGCCTCGCCGGGCTCGGCGTCGCCGGTTCGCTGCCGGCGCTCACGCTTCTCGGCTGCCTTCTCTTTCTTTGCCTTGTCGATCTCGCGCTTCATCCTGCTCGGATTGGCCATCAGGACGCCCTTCTCCTCGAGCCGTCGCCAGAAATGGATCAGCCGCCGGTGTGACCCGGCGGCTGTCGTTAGGGGAGAGCCAGAGCGCTCAGATCACGCGAACGTTCTGCGCCTCTTCGCCCTTCCGGCCGGGAGCGACATCGAACTCGACCTTCTGGCCCTCGGTGAGGGACTTGAAGCCCGCCGACTGGATGCTCGAGAAGTGCACGAACACGTCGTCGCCATCTTCACGGCTGATGAAGCCGTAACCCTTGTCGTTGTTGAAGAACTTGACAGTACCTGTAGACAAAACGATCTCTTCTCATTGATGAACTCACCCGTGCGGCGAGTCGTCCCAACCTAGCGGCTAGCCGCCGATTTCCACGATCACTTCCCCGACGCGTATGCATCAAACGAGGTTGACGTATCAATCTAGTTTGATCTAGTCTCAAGACGTGGTCGTAGCTGCTGCCGACGAAGCGCCTGTGCAGTTCCTGCAGCTCGTCGCGGACCCGTTGCGCTGGCAGCTTCTGAGCCATCTCGCGCGCAGCGACTGGCGGGTCGGCGAGGTCGCTCAGCTGGTCGGAAAGGCCCAGAACCTCGTCTCGTATCACCTCGGGGAGCTCCGGTCAGTGGGCCTTGTGTCGGCCCGGCAGAGCTCTGCTGACGGGCGCGATACCTACTACCGGCTGGACCTCGCCCGCTTCGGCCAGCTCTTCGTGTCGGCCGGGGCCTCGTTGCACCCGTCTCTCGCGCTCGCGCCACCGGTTCCGCAAGCGCCCGGCGCGGTGAAGCCGAGGCAGCGTGTCCTGTTCCTCTGCACGGGGAACTCGGCGCGCTCACAGATCGCCGAGGCGCTGCTCACGAATCACACGCACGGTGTCGTGGAGGCCCGAAGCGCGGGCAGCTACCCGAAGCCGCTGCACCCGAACGCCGTGCGCGTGATGTCAGAGCGAGGGATCGACATCTCCAGGAGCACCACCAAGCATCTCGACCGCTTCGCGCGCGCCCGCTTCGATCGTGTCATCACCCTGTGCGACAAGGTCAAGGAGATCTGTCCCGAGTTCCCAGGCGCGCCGGTGACCGCGCACTGGAGCATGGCCGATCCGGCTGTTGCCGCGGCGAACGATGAGGACAGCTATCCGGCGTTCGTGCGTGCCGCTGACGAGATCGAAGTCCGCGTCAACCTGCTGATCGCCGAGCTCGCGCACTCGGCAGACGGCGAGAGGAGCGTCCATGTCATCCGATGAGATCGTCAACGTCCGCTACATGGTCAACGACGTGGCCGAGGCGGTGGGCTTCTACTCCACCCACTTCGGGTTCAAGGTCGGGATCAGCTCTCCTGCGTTCGCCGACGTCACGAAGGGCAACCTTCGCTTGTTGCTGAGCGGGCCCATGAGCTCGGCAGGTCGCCCGATGCCAGACGGTGCCACGCCCGGACCGGGCGGATGGAACCGCATCCACTTCATCACCGCCGACCTCGACGCCGAGGTTGCTCGCCTCAAGGACGCGGGCGTGCACTTCCGCAACGAGGTCGTGAGCGGACCGGGTGGACGCCAGATCCTTGTGGAGGATCCGTCAGGCAACATCATCGAGCTCTTCCAGCCTGCGACGGGGTGACGGCGGCTCCTCCGACACGCATCTGGTCCTGGTGGACACCGAGGAGCAGGAGCCACGCGCCCGAGATCATGAAGGCGAAGAACACGATCATCGCGACCGCGGCGACATAGAGGCCCGCGATGTAGCCGGCGATCAGGAGCGCGGAGCCGACGACCTGTGCGACGTAACACCCGGTGCCACCGGCGAGTCGGAGGCTGCTCAGCCCGACGGCGCTCTGGCCTTGCGTCCTGGCCTTGACGTACCCCCCGACGTAGACGTAGCCAGCGACGACCGCTACCACGAGCCACTCGACGCCGATAGCGACGTGAGCTTGGCCGCCCATGAGCGCGAGTCCGCAGATCGTGAAGACCGCGATGAAGCTGCTCAGCGTCCCGACGGCGCGACTGCGATGCGTCGCGTCTCGGAAGATGACGGAGAGGTTGAGCGACATCGCGACGAACACCAGACCCGTCAGCGCCGCCGCCCCGCCACCGACCATCAGGAAGAAGTCGTGCCATTCGTCTGGCTTGTAGATGTCGGCGGCGAGGTGCATCGGGCGAAGGCGCCGCTGGGGTCAGCGGAGCTTTGGCATCACGTCGGCGATGAACCGCTCGAGGGTGTCGCGCGATTCCTCGAACGTCATGTCGCCGGTCGGAAGCTGCAGGATGAGGTAGTCGACGAGCCCGTCGTCGAGCAGCGCTTGGAGCCGTTCGGTCACGTGCTCGGCTGTGCCCGAGTCTTCGGTGAGCGTGGGCATGAGGAGGTCCTCGCCTCCGGGCGCCAACAGCGCTTGCGCTCCGCGTGCGAGCGGGTTGAGCGCGGCCTCCGCCTGGTGCTCGTCGAGCGCGAGCCGGTCGTAGGTGTGCACCTCGACGACCCGGCGCATGAGGCCGCGCATCCCCCGGGCGGCGATCGCCTTGCCCTCCGCGTTGGTGTCGCCGATGCCGATCAGCATCGTGGCCCCGACACGCGGGCGTGACTCGGGGCCGTCGGCGCGGACCGGATCGTCCTTGTGCGTGTCCCACGACTCGACGTAGAGGTCGTACGCGTCCTGCGGGATCGGACCGGGCCACACGAGGCCCATGCCGTAGCGGCCTGCAGTGACGGGATTGCCCGGGTACCACATCGGTGGGTTCGGCTTCTGCACGGGTCGCATCGTGAACGAGATCTCGGGGAACTCGTAGTGCGTGCCGCCCGGACCCGCGCCGCCGCCGACAGTGCCCGTGCGCAGGCCCTGCAGCACGATCGCGAGCGCTTCGTCGAAGCGCTCGTGCGACGCGAACCAATCGCCCTCGAACCAGAAGTGCTCGATCGCAGCGATGCCTCGGCCGACCCCGTACTCGACGCGCCCGCCACTGAGCTGATCGAGCATGCAGATGTCCTCGATCACGCGAAGCGGATGGTGGAGGGGAAGGATCTTGATCAGCGGGCCGAGGCGGATCTGTGACGTCTGCCTGCGCTGCCGCGGCGAGGAAGATCTCTTGGTTCGGCGCCATGCAGAGGTCGGAGCCATGGTGTTCGGCGAGGTGATAGGCGTAGAAGCCGGCCTCGTCCGCGAGGCGGATGAGCTCGAGACGGTCCTGCAAGAGCCGGCCCATGTCGGTGCCGGGGATGCCCTCGATGTGATCGAAGATTCCGAGCTGAACCATGGGTGAGACCTCCTCGCCGTCACCCTACGCAGTGCGGCAATCGTCGATGAGAGGCACATCCACACAGGCCACTACCGTTGCGCCCGGCTGCGGGGCACACCGCGGGCGGTGGCGAAGGGGGCGGCAATGGGCGACATGAACGATCAAGCGTGGGAAGCGCCGGGTCCGGGTCCGTGGATGCAGGATCGAGCGCATCTGCCGGCATCGGTGACCCCGCTGCTGCAGGAGATCTATCCGAAGGGGTTTGCCGCTGGCTTCTCCGCGGCACTCGACCCATACGGCGTGCTGCTCGACACCATGCAGCTCGCGTTCGTCAACGGGTTCCCCTACACGCAACCGGTGCCGTTCGACGTGCCGGGGCCCGACGGTCCGAAGTCGCCTGAACAGCTCGGTGCCGAGATCGGTCGTCGCACGGCGCTGGCCGACTCGGCGTTCGCGAACCGGATCTGGCGCGACACCCTGAAGTACTGGGACGAAGAGGCGAAGCCGCGCTCCATCGCAAGGCACCGTGAGCTCGCGGCGGTCGACCTTCCCTCGTTGAGCGATGAAGCGCTGCAGGCCCACCTCCACCAGTGCATGGATCACATGTCGCAGATGTGGCAGCAGCACCACACCTACAACGGCGCCGCACTGGTCGCAGTCGGTGACTTCGTCCTCCACGCCGCGGGATGGACGCAGCGCGACCCAGTGCCGATCTTCGCGGTCTTCGACGGCTGGTCGCCGGTATCCGGTGTGCTCAACCCCGAGATCACGCCGGCCATCGAGGCGCTGCGCGCGGATCCCGCTGCCGAGGCATTGCTGACTGGCGACGCGCCCGCGGCAGAGCGCCTCGCCAAGCTTCGCGAGCAGGTGCCCGCGGTCGACGCGTACGTCCGCGCCGTCGGCTTCCGCATCGCGGCGGGGTTCGACCTCACGAACCCGACGGTCGTCGAGCGACCGGACCTCGTGCTCGGGCGCCTCGCCGCCGCGTTCGGCTACGACGCCGATCACTCGACCGAGCGCGCCGACGCGCTTGCCGCCGAGCTCCGTGAGGCGGTTCCCGAGGACCAGCGGGCCGCCTTCGACGACATGCTCGGCGAGGCACGCCTCGTGTACCGGCTGCGCGACGAGCGCGGTCTCTACAGCGACTCGTCCGCGGTCGGCCTGATGCGACTCGCGCTGATCGAGCTCGGCACCCGACTGTTCGAGCGCGGCCGCATCGGCTTCAAGTACGACACGCTCGACCTTCGCGGCGCCGAGATCGACGCGATCCTCGGCGGCTCGGCGAACCCCACGGCCGAGGAGCTTGCCGCCCGGGTGGCGGCCCGCAAGGCCGCGAGCAAGATCGGCGCGCCGCCGTTGCTCGGCCCGCCCCCGCCGCCTCCGCCGCCCGTCGACGCTCTTCCTCCGCCGCTCGCCCGAGTGATGAGCGCGCTCGGCTTCGTGATCGGCGGAGTCACCGGTGAGGCGCCCGCTCCTGCGGGTGACGAGCGCGTCGTGATGGGCATCGGTGGCAGCGCCGGCGTCTACGTCGGCCCCGCTCGCATCGTGAGGAACTTCGACGACCTCATGGAGCTCGTAGATGGCGAGGTGCTCGTCACCTCAGCGACGGGGGAGTCGTTCAACTCCTTCCTCCATGTGGTCGGCGCGATCGTCACCGACCACGGCAGCTTCGCGTCGCACGCCGCGATCATGGGACGTGAGATGGGCTTCCCCGCGGTGGTGGGCACCGTCGACGGCACTCGCCGCATCCCGAACGGCGCGCTCGTCCGGGTGGACGGCAAGGCCGGCACGGTCGAGATCGTCGGCTTCCCCGACGAGGAGTGAGGCGCAGCCGCGCTGCTGTCGCGCGGCGCTACTCGGCGTCGTGGAACACGAGGCCCAACGTCTGCCGGCGCCCGCTGTGCAGCGTGCTGACGCCGTGACGCATGGGGGCAGAGGCCCATCCACGCGCAGACTTGATCGGTCGATCCCTTGTGGTGAACACGATGCCGTGTCCGAGAGGGATCGTGCGCGTCGTCGCTCGTGACTGGGAGCGCGGTCGTTGCTCGACGACGACGAACTCGCCGCCCGTGTAGTCGCGGTCCGGGCAGTCGAGGCCGATGACGACCTGGAGCGGGAACACGAGATCGCCGTAGAGGTCGCGGTGCAGCGCGTTCCAGTCGCTCGGTCCGTAGCGCAGCATGAGAGGAGTGGGCCGTGTCTGACCGGCGGTGTGGCATTCCGCGATCCAGGCCTCGAGGTCGTCGGGCCATGGTGCAGGCCTGGCGAGGCGCGCGGCCCACTCGCGCGCGATCGGCAGGAGGTGGGGCCAGAACGACGCCCGAAGCTCCGCGACGACGCGCGGCAGTGGATAAGCGAAGTAGCGGTACTCGCCCTGGCCGAAGCGGTGCCGCGCCATGTCGATCGTCGATCGGAACAGCGCGCGGTCGTCGTAGAGCGCCCCGAGCTCGCGGCACTCGGCGTCGTCGAGGATCGGGCCGAGCGGGGCGATGCCGACCGCCTCGAGGCCAGCGAAGGCAGCGACCCAGTCGAGGTCGTCGACCCGCTGCTCGATCGTCACCCCGCTGCCTCGAGCTCGAGCAGCCTCGCTTTCGCGTCGAGCCCTCCGAGATAGCCGCCCATGCTGCCGTCCGACCTCACGACTCGATGGCAGGGCAGCACGATGGGAAGCGGGTTGGTGGCGCATGCGGTCCCGACCGCGCGGGCTGCCTTGGGACGACCCGCGAGCTGCCGCGACCCTCGCGTAGCTGGCGGTGCGCCCGTACGCGATGTCGCCGAGATGTTGGAGGACGGTGGCGCGGAAGCCGCTCGACAAGCGCCAGTCGAGGCGCAGCCCGAAGCTCTTGCGACGCCCGGCGAAGTACTCGTCGATCTCGCGTGCGGCGGCGTCGAGGCGAGCAGGATGGCGCAGGATGCGAGGGCTGATGTGGCTCGAGAGGCTCTCGAGCACGCGATCGTGGTCCTCGCTGGCGTAGGCGACTCTGACCAGTCCCGTCTCGGTAGCGGCGAGCAGCAAGCTCCCCACGGGGCTGTCGACGGTGCGGTAGCCGATGTCGAGCACGTGCTCGGCCTCTGCGTCCGCGATGAGCCGGTCGTGAAGCCCGCGCAGGTGATCGTCGTCGACGGTGACGGCCCCCTGCAGGGCATTGGTGAGGTCGGCTTGGCTGCTCAATCGAGCACCCCCTTCTGGTGTGAGCGTCGGAGCGTCGCGATGCCGTCAGCCGCGGCTCGTCGCGCGGCCTCGGGGGTTCCGCCCAAGATCTCCGCGATCTCGGCATAGGGCAGTCCCGCCAAGTAGTGATAGGCGACCGATTGCCGCTGCTTCTCGGGAAGCGCGGAAAGCGCCGCGACGAGGTCGGCACCGGACTCGGCTTCCGTGCGATCTTGGCGAGCAGCGCGGTCGTCGATCGCGTCGGTCGGGACGGCTCGACGGGAGCGGGCACGGCCGACGTCGATCGCTCGCCTATGGGCGATCGTCACGAGCCATGCCTCGACGTTGGCGTCGTCGGGGAGTGTGGGATACGCCTTCATCGCGGACAAGAACGTCTCGGACCACGCGTCATCGGCATCGCTCGGCCCGACGACGGCGCGACAGACGCGCAGCACGGTCGCGCCGTGGATCTCGACGACAACCTCGAAGGGCTGCTTGCGCGGCATGTGGCTCCTGAACGTACGAGATGTCTGGGAGACGGCAGTGGTGACGATTTCGTGAGGTCGGCTCACGTTCGAAGCGGGCGGGTCGTCTTCTTGTCATGAGCCGAAGGTCTGTGATGGGGACGAGTCGTCTCGGTGGCGTGCCGACCACTCTTCCGCTCGATCCGGCGCCGGCCCCCGCGTCCACGCCGCTGGAGCTGTTTCCGCGACCGACCGAGCGTGCGGAGCTGTCCCCGGGAGTCGTCGTGATCTCAGGGTGGCTTGCGCCCGCGGAGCAGCGGGCGCTGGTCGAGCAGTTCCGCGTCTGGGCGCGTCCTCCCGCGGGTCTTCGTCACCCCCGCATGCCGAGCGGTCACCTGATGAGCGTGCAGTCCGTGTGCCTCGGCTGGCACTGGCACCCGTACGCGTACAGCCGTACCGCAGACGACACCGACGGGGCGCCGGTCAAGGCGCTGCCGTCCGAGATCGCTCGACTTGCGCGTCAGGCGGTGGCCGACACGCTCGGCGCGTCGACCGCCGAGCGCTTCGACCCGGACGCGGTGATCGCCAACCTCTACGCGCCGGGAGCGCGGCTCGGCCTCCATCAGGACGCCGAGGAACCATCGGACGCGCCGGTCGTCACCATCAGCGTGGGCGACTCGTGCTTGTTCCGGATCGCGGGCGTCGACCGTCGGACTGCGCCGTTCCTGGACATCCTGCTGCGCTCGGGCGATCTTCTCGTGTTCGGTGGTCCGAGTCGACGGGTGTACCACGGCGTGCCGAAGGTGTACGACAACACAGGGCCCCGAGACCTCGGGCTGCCGAGCGGAAGGCTGAGCCTCACGGTCCGAGAGACCGGCTTCGCGCCGAGGGACGCACCCTTGGGCGACAGCGGCGCGAAACTGCACGCGGGGTGTCGTTCTCCTGGCTGATCCTTCACGATGTGCTCACCAAGCGGGTGAGATCCGCATTGACCACGTTCGCGATCGCGGTCGGCGTGATGACGGTCGTCACGTTGGGCATCGTGACCGACAGCGTCCGCGCGACCGCGGCGGGAGTGCTCCAGGTCGGACGCGCGGACTTCACTGTCGCCCAGAGGAACGTCTCGGACGTCCTCGAGAGCGCGCTGACCGAGGAGCAGCTCGGCCGCGTCGCGGCCGAACCCGGGGTCAACGAGCGCGATAGGCGTACTTCTCGACACCGAGAAGCTCGATGCCCAACACCCGTTGCTCGTCGAGATCGGCATTCGACCGCAGGACCTCACACCGTTCGGTGTGCAGATCGCGGCCGGCCGAGCGTTCGGTGCGACCGCGGCCGACGAGGTGATGCTGGGCTCGCGACTCGCGCAGGACCTCGACGCGCATCTCGGGCAGCAGATCTTGATCGCGGAAAGCCCCAAGAAGGTGGTGGGGATCTTCACCACGGGCAACGTCTTCGGCGATTCGGCCGTGATGCTGCCGCTCGTTCCATTTCAGGCCTACGAGCGCGAGCCCGGCGGGCTGTCACTCTTCTTCGTGCAGGTGCATGCTGGCGCCGACGTCGCAGCGGTGAAGCGAGAGGTCGCGGCGTCGAGCCCGATTCTCGTTCCGATCAGCAACCTCACCGAATTCGGCCGCGCTGATCGCGACTACCAGCTCATCACTGCGGCCGACAGGGCGGCGACCGTCGTTGCGGTGATCATCGGCGCCATCATCGTGATGAACGCCATGCTGCTGTCCCTCGTCGAGCGCTATCGCGAGTTCGGCATCCTGCGAGCGATCGGCTGGTCGCGGCGACGGGTCGTCGCGCTCGTGCTCGGCGAGGCGATCACCATCGGTTTCGCCGGCGCGGCCCTCGGCGTGGCGCTCGCGTACGTGGTGATCACGGTCCTCGCCGGGCTTCCCCGCCTCGAAGGCATCCTCCATCCGAACTACACGGCGGGGGTGTTCGCGCGGGCGTTGTTCACGGCGGCGGCGGTCGCGTTCCTCGGCGCGCTCTACCCCGCGGTGCGTGCGGCCCGGCTCGCACCCTTGGCCGCGATCCGTCGTGAGTAGCCCGACCTCGCCGGCGGTCGAAGCCGTCGACGTCCGCAAGACCTTCGGCCGGGGCCGCGGCGAGGTCGTTGCTCTCGACGACTTGAGCCTCGTCGTGCCGACGGGCGACTACGTGGCTCTCACCGGGCCGTCCGGATCGGGGAAGTCCACGTTGCTGCACCTGCTCGCCGCCCTCGAGCCGCCCGACTCGGGCTCGTTGCGCGTCGATGGCGAAGACCTTGGTTCCCTCGACGACCCCAGCCGCTATCGGCGAGAGCGTGTGGGTCTCGTCTTCCAGCTGCACAATCTGCTGCCGCATCTGAGCGCGCTCGACAACATCGAGGTCGCGATGCTCGGTACCGACAGGCGGCGCGCGCAACAGCGTGCGCGAGCGCGGGAGCTGTTGGCCGATGTCGGTCTCGAAGGGTTCGAGCGCCGCCGTCCGCCGGAGCTCTCCGGCGGTGAACGCCGAGCGCGTCGCGATCGCGCGCGCGCTCGCCAACGAGCCCCGCTTGTTGCTCGCCGACGAGCCGACCGGCAGCCTCGACGCCGACTCGGTGCAACGGGTGCTCGACCTGCTCAGTGAGCTCCACCGGCGCCGCGACCTCACGATCATCCTCGTGACGCACGATCCCGTGGTTGCGGCAGCTGCCGAACGTCGCATCCACATCGAACGTGGTCGCGTCGCCGCGGAGCCGGTCCATAAGATGCCGCGGCTATGAGGTTCACCCTGGCTGCTCGCCAACAGCTCGATGCAGACGTCGAGCGGGTCCGCACCGAGCATCTCCTCGTCCTCGAGTTGTCGGCACTCGCCGATCTCGTTTGCGACCCTGAGAGCGATCCCTTCACGAGTTGTGCGTTCGCTGAGCAGTCGGGAGTCGAGGAGCTGGGGTCGACGCTCCAGACCGTGCGACGGCTTCCCGACGAGCTCACGGTTCGCGTGGTGCTCCCGCCGACCGCCGCGATCAGCCCACCCGTGACCGAGGTGGAGGCGGCGCTCCATCGGCGCGCGCTCTCCCTGTCCTCCGTCGCATGGCGGGAGGCGATGGCTGTTCGCTCGACGGGCCTGGCCCAGCTGCCCGTCGGGATGGCGACCGCCGCCGCTTGCTGGATCGCCGCGTATGTCTTGGCCTATCTCGCAACCCAGGTCGACGGGGGAGGTGCCGGGCTTCTCGCCGTCACGGCGATGCTCGTCATCACGATCGCGTGGGTCGTGTCGTGGGTGATCGTCGAGGCGGCGGTGCTCGACTGGCGCCCGCCCGCCCGACAGGCTGCTGCCTACGACCTGTTGTCGCGAGCGCGGCTCGAGGTCACGATGGAAGCCGGCACGCCGAGCTGAGCCCGATCCCCAGGAGGTTGTCGATGCAGTCTGCAGACCGACTCCGTCTCGAAGTGGCGCACACCGTCGTCTACGTGCACGACGTCGAGAAGATGATCGCGTTCTATCGCGACGTGCTCGGCTTCGAGGTCGCCGACCGCGGGCCCCTCGGCAAGAACGAGATCGTGTTCCTCTCACAGATCGCGAACCACCACCATCAGGTCGCGTTCATCACCGGACGTCCCGACACTGACAAGTCGAACAGTGTCAACCACACGGCGTACCGGTCGGCTGGAACGCTCGACGATCTCAGGGGGTTGCTCACGATCCTCGAGGAGCACCCCGAAGTGAGCGACATCATGCCGCTCACGCACGGAAACGCGTGGTCGATCTACTTCTCGGATCCGGAGCACAACGGGGTCGAGGTCTTCATCGACACGCCTTGGCACGTGCAGCAACCGCAGGCGAAGCCGCTCGACCTGACGAAGCCCACCGACGAGATCGTCGCGACGACAGCGGCTGCGTTCGCCGACGAGCCCGAGTTCGGCGATCTCGCCGACTTCTACGAGCGCCGCGCCGCGCACCTTGCAGACCGCACGACACCTGCCTAGTCCTCGGCCGGCTCAACCGTTGCCGAGCGTGAGATCGAACGAGGGCGGCGGAAGCTGTGACAGACAGGTCGTGTCGAGTCCGGCCACATCGCCCTGCTCGATGAACGACTTGATGAGTGGGATCTCGCAACCCGCGGACACCGGGTCGATGTCGTGCCCTTGTCCGGGCACTGTCAGACGCGAGGCTGTTCGGCCAGATCTCTTGGGCGTGTGCCATGTTGCCCGGCGGGTCCTGAGGGTCTTCCTCGCCGTTGAAGGCAAGGACGGGCACGTCGGACTTCGTCGACTCCGCGGTTGCGGTCGTGTCATTGGCCTTGGGGATGAACTTGCAGACCTCTTGCCACCACTGGGCGCCGCTCAGGTCCCGTCCGTATTCGAAGCTGTCGGTGCCGACAAGCTTGCTGGGGTCGTCGCGGGCCCACGCCTCGTTGCATCGGATGGCGTAGGGGAGCATCTGTTGTTCGCTGGAGCCCGTACCTGGAGACTCCGGGTACGCCTGGGTGACGGCGAGCAACGCAGCGACCCGGTCTTCGGTGGCGCCGAGGGTGTGCACGAGGAGCGGGAGCCTGGTTTGGGTCGTGGCGACGAGAAGGAGGTCATGCAGCTTCGAGGCGACCCAACTCGAGTCGAGGCTGACCTCGGTGCCGCTCGGTGACTGGTCGGCGGGCACAACCCAGGGCGATGCGCTCACCGAGCTCCACAGGGCGGTCCAGTCGGCGCGGAGCGTCGGGAAGGCCTGCTGACAGGCCGGGGCCCGCTCGCACTCGTCGAACACGAGGCCGAGGGCCCGCTGTGCGTTCTCGGGGAACCGCTCGAACACCGGAACGTCGAGAGGCGTGCCACTGAGCAGTGTCATCGTACGGACCCGATCCGGGTGCCTCGTCGAGAAGACCTGCTCACCCGTGGTGCCATAGGAGATGCCGACGAGGTTGGCCTTCTCGTAATGAAGATCGGAAAGGACCTCGTCGACGTCGTCCGCGAACATGGCCGTCGTGTAGAACCGCAAGTCAGCGTGCAGGCTCGCCAAGCAGGACTCGATCGCCGACTGCAGAGCCGCCTTGTCCGAGGAGTCCGGGAACGCTGGGCAGGTGACGTTCGAGGCCCCGGTGCCGCGCTGTTCGACAAAGACCAGATCTCGGTCGGTGTTCGCCGCGAGGAGCGGTCGCACCCGGCTGATCGTCTCGACTGCAGAATCGCCGGGACCGCCAGCGAACCAGACGATCGGATCGGACTGCCGGTGCGGATCAGTAGCGGGGATCACCACGACCCGGATCGGGATCTGACGACTACTGCCGCTGAGTCGGTCCTCGGGGACTGTCAGCGTCCCGCACCGAGCCGATACGCCATCGACTGTGCACGACTCGAGCACGAGTCCCGTCGGCGATGTGTTCGTCGACGATGTGTCCGTCGACGACTTCCCGCACCCGGGCAGCAGCAAGCTGACGAGAGCGAGTGCGCCACCCCACACGATCCAGTGGCTGAACGCGCCACGGTGAGATCGGCTCTGTGACCGCATGTGGTGATCGTGTGGGAGACGACCACCCCGCACCAGTGCTGTTGGTCCTGCCTTCGTCTCCCTCTCGGGGTCGACGGGCCCTTCGCCTCTAGTCGCTCGGAGCGGGGCCTCTTAGCGTCACGTCATGGACTTCGACGTGTCCGAAGAGACGCAGACCATGCTCGAGATGGCCCGATCGTTCATCGAGGCCGAGGTCATCCCACTCGAGGGCGAGATGTTGCACGGTGATCGGGCGACGCTCGACGTCGGCGTGGCGCGCGCACAAGCAAAGGTCCGACAGATGGGGTTGTGGGCTTCCAACCATCCGGTCGAGTTCGGAGGCCTCGGCCTCAGCATGGTCGACCACGGGCTCTTCAGTGAGGTGCTCGGACGGAGTCCCCTCGGCCACGTGGTCTTCGGGGTGCAGGCGCCCGATGCCGGCAACGTCGAGATCCTCCACGCCCACGCGACCGAGGAGCAGCGCGAGCTCTATCTCCGTCCGCTCGTGGAAGGCAAGGTGCGGAGCTGCTTCTCGATGACCGAGCCGGAGATGCCCGGTTCCAACCCGGTGATGATGGGAACCACCGCGGTGAAAGATGGCGCCGACTACGTGATCAACGGCCAGAAGTGGTTCACGTCATCTGCCGACGGTGCGGACTTCGCGATCGTCATGGCGGTGACCGACCCGGACGCGTCGCCTTACCGACGCGCCAGCATGATCATCGTGCCGACTGACACGCCCGGTTTCGACCTCGTACGCAACATCAGCGTGATGGGTGAATCGGGCCACGGGCACGCCAGCCACGCGGAGGTCCTTTACCACTCATGTCGGGTTCCGCAGACGAACCTCTTGGGTGGCGAGGGCGATGGCTTCGTCATCGCGCAGGAACGACTCGGGCCCGGACGCATCCATCACTGCATGCGGTGGCTCGGCATCGCGGGTCGTGCGTTCGACATGATGTGCGAGCGGGCCAACGCGCGCGTGATCACGCCCGACGGCGACACGCTCGCGGATCGGCAGGTGATCCAACATTGGGTCGCCGAGCTCGATGCGGAGATCCGCGGGGCTCGCCTGCAGACGTTGCACGCGGCTTGGATGATCGACCGGCACGGCGCATCGGCGGCACGCGACGAGATCTCGGCGATCAAGTTCTCGGTCGCGGGCACGATGCTGCATGCGATCGACAAGGCGATCCAGGTGCACGGCGCGCTCGGCGTCACCGACGACACCGTCCTGTCGTTCTGGTACCGACACGAGCGAGCGGCACGGATCTACGACGGCGCCGACGAAGTCCACAAGACCACACTTGGTCGGCGGGTCCTCCGCCGCTACGCGTGCTCGGAGTGCGCACGCAGCCTGATTAGGGTCACGGCAATGCGCGCGTTGGTGATGGGAGGCAACCGGTACATCGGTCGTCACCTCGTGTTCGAGCTCGCTCGACAGGGCCACGACGTCACGGTCATGAACAGCCACGAAGCGCCGATGCCGGCCGGAGCTCGGCGCATCCATGCCGACCGCCGAGTGCCGGGAGCGATCCACTACGCGCTGAGCTCGCATCGCGACGACTTCGACGTGGTGTTCGACAACACCGCGTACGCCGTCGGCGACCTCGAGCCGATGGTCGACCTGTTCCGCGGACGGGTCACGCGGTTCGTGTTCACGAGCTCGGTCGCGGTCTACAAGCGCAGCTTCATCCAGCCGGTCACCGAGTCTCACGCGACCCACGCGGCCGATGACCCCGACCCTCGCAAGGCATACGGCGTCGGGAAGGTGAGCTGCGAGCGCTTCCTGCTCTCGATCCCCGAGCTCAACGCGACCTCGCTGCGGGTCACGCACACGATCGGTCCGCACAGCCCGCTCGTGACTCGCGAGCCGATCTTCTTCCGCCGGCTCGAGCTGGGCCGTCCGATCCTCATCCCGGCGGAGGGTTTCCCCTTCGTCCATCTCGTGCACGTGCAGGACGTGGCGTCACTGATGGTCTCGCTCATCGGCAACGAACGTGCGCACCAGCAGATCTACAACGTCGCGGGCAGCGAGATCACGAGCGTGCTCGGTTGCATCGAGCTGATGGCTCGGGCCGTGGGTGTGCGGCCCGACGTCGTGCATGTCCCCCTCGACGTCGCGCGTCACGCTCGTCACGCGCTCGTGCACTGGGGCGAGGCGACCGTGGGAGGCGCCATGTTTTCGGTCGACAAGGCGATGCGTGATCTCGATTGGTCGCCGAGCTACGGCCTCGCAGCCGCATACGCCGACTCGTACGCATGGTTCGATCGCGAGGGCCGCGACACGTTCGAGTACGACTTCTCCGCAGACGACGCGTTGCTTGCTCAGCTCACTGGCTGAGTGTGAGTCAGGTGATGGGGATGACCGGCCGTGCGTCTGCGTCGAGCTGGTGGAGGTACTCGCTGATCCCGGTGCCGGTGCGACCGTCGTAGGACCAACGGGCGAGGCCCTCGTTCACGATCGTCGTGTTGGGCTTGACGCCCTTCTCGCCGGGCTCGACGCGAAGGATCTCGGCTTCGAGCACGTGATCTCGCCCGGCCTTGTCACGCGCGACGACGTGCGAGGCCCGATGTGTCACGCCGTCGGGCGCGAGGTCGCTCGTGACCTTCCACTCGGCGATCGACTCGTGCTCGCCGTCCCGGAACACCCACCCGCGGTGCAGATCGCCGGCCTCAGTGCCGATGACGATGCCACCGAAGTGGGTGTCGTCGTCGATGTTGATGGAGAACCAGCGCCACATCTTCGGACCGCCCCACCGTCGCGGTCCCCACGACTTGTCGCGGTTGCCACGCGCCCGTGGCCCGAGCTCGCGTCGCTCGCCGCCCGCGGCGATCCATCCGCTCCAGAGCCCGCCCTGTTCGAGATGGCCTTTGCCCACCGACTGGCGAGTCGCCGCGCTCGAAGAGTCGGACGCTTCACGGTTCTGGCCATCGGCACCGATCGGGGGAGTCCGCGCTTCGAACACGACGTCCATCGAGAGCTCGCCCTTCAGCGACTTGCCGTTGGCCGTGAGGTGCCATCGCTTCATCGGCTCGAGCATCTCGTAGCGCACCGGCCCGACGTCGAGCACGGAGTCGACCATCTCGGTCTGCTCGCGGCGGTGGCCGGTGTGGTCGATGCCCCCACCGGGGACCCACACCGCCAATCCCACGTCGATCGTGCCCTCGTTGGGACGAACGCCTACCCGCGTGTAGAAGCCGACGTCAGCATCGGGGTCGTAGCAGTTGAAGTAGTACGACTCGGACCACGCGGTGTCGGTCTCGACCGGATGCGCGCGGTCGTGCGACTCAGCAAGCACAGGTGACATCGCGCCGCAGTGTACGGCCTCAGCCCTCGCGCGGATCTGGCGGACAGAGCGCGACCCACGGAGCGCACTGCTCCCACCATCGGGCGAGCTGCAGCAGTGAGAGGTCGTCGCGTGGACGCCCGATCATCTGCAATCCCATCGGAAGGTCGTGCTCGCCGCCGAAGCCGGCGGGGACGCTGATGACCGGGCAGCCCGACAGCGTGCCGGGAACCACGACTTCCATCCATCGGTGGTAGCTGTCCATCGCACGACCGGCGATGGTCGAGGGCCAGGTGTCGCCGATCGGGAACGGGAACACCTGAGCCGAGGGCAGCGCGAGGTAGTCGAACCTGTCGAAGAGCGTGAGCACCGCGTCGTACCAGGAGGTGCGAGCGACGACTGCGCGCTGCACGTCGCCGGCGCTGAGCTCGAGTGCCTCGGACAGCTCCCATTGCAGCTCAGGCTTCATGAGCTCGCGGACTCTGGGGTCGGCATAGGCGCCAGCGAGATCGCCGCCGAGGCTGAACTGGCGCAGGACGACGAAGCACCGCCAGAGACGCGTCCAGCTGAACGTCGGAGTCGTTGCCTCGACCTCGAGCCCCGCGTCGGCCATGACCTTCAACGCCGCCTCGCAGACGGAGAGCACGCCCGGCTCCATCGGCAGGTGGCCGCCCAGGTCGGCGAGCCACGCGATCCGACGACCGCGGAGGTCGACGTCGAGCAGTACGGCATCGGCCCAGCCGGGTGTGCTCGCCAACGAGAGCGGCGCTCGCAGGTCCTCACCGCTCTGCACACCGAGCAGCAGGGCGAGGTCCGAGGCGCTTCGCGCGATCGGACCTTCCGTGACCAGCTGCGAGAAGAACGCGTCGCTGCGGGGCCACGAAGGCACGCGGCCCTGCGACGGGCGCAGGCCGAAGACGTTGTTCCAACCCGCGGGGTTCCGGAGCGATCCGCCGAGATCGCTGCCATCCGCGATCGGGAGCATCCGTTGCGAGACCGCCACGGCAGCGCCACCGCTCGACCCGCCCGCGCTGAACGCGGGGTTCCACGCGTTCCCCGTTGCGCCGAAGATCGGGTTGTAGGTGTGCGAGCCGAGGCCGAACTCGGGGACGTTCGTCTTCCCGATGAAGATCGCACCCGCATGGCGCACCCGCGCGACGGCGAGCCCGTCCTCCGTCGGGATCTGCTCTGCGAAGAGCGGCGAGCCGTAGGTCGACCGCAGTCCTGCCGTGTTCGCAGTGTCCTTCACCGCATGGGGCAAGCCGTGCAGCGGGCCGACGTCGTCACCGGCATCCAGTGCGCGGTCGGCCGCCCCGGCCTCGGCCAACACTTCGGCGTCAGGGCGCCTCGAGACGATCGCGTTGAAGGTGGGGTTGAGCGCGTCGATCCGCGCGAGGAACGCGGACACGACCTCTCGTGACGACACCTCGCGTGCTCGCATCATTCGGACGAGCTCGGCCGCGCCGCAGCTCCAGAGTTCGCTCATGACCCCGTCAAACTACGGTTCGCTCGTGACCGACGTGGCCGGAGCGCTCGACGGCGTTCGAGTGCTCGACCTCACCAGCGTCATCATGGGTCCGTACGCGACGCAGCTCCTCGGCGACCTCGGTGCGGACGTCATCAAGGTCGAGACCGGACGCGGCGACACGAACCGGTTCATGGGCGGCGGGCCGCACCCCGAGATGTCGGGCATCTCACTCAACATCAACCGCAACAAGCGCGCCGTGACGCTCGACATGAAGCATCCGGATGGGATGGCCGCGTTCCTGCGCATCCTCGACACCTGCGACGTGCTCGTGACGAACCTTCGTCCCGGGCCTCTCGGGCGCCTCCGCCTCGCCTACGCAGACCTCGCGCCGACGAGGCCGAGGCTCGTGTACTGCCAGGCGCAAGGTTTCCGCACCGGCACGGCCGACGAGGACCGGCCCGCATACGACGACGTCATCCAGGCCGCGACTGGTCTCGCTCGGCTCAGCAACGCGACGGTCGGAGCCACGACGTTCCTGCCGGCGCTCATCGGGGACAAGGTCGCGGGCCAGACCATCGTCAACGCGATCCTGGCGGCGTTGCTTCACCGCGAGCGGAGCGGCAGAGGTCAAAGGGTGGAAGTGCCGATGTTCGACGCGGTGCTCGCGTTCAACCTCGTCGAGCACCTGTCCCGTGCCGCGATCGAAGGCGAGCCTTCCGGGTACAGCCGCATCCTCACGACCACACGCGGTCCGCATCGCACGCGCGACGGCCACGTCGCGTTGCTGCCGTACACCGACGAGCACTGGCGACGGTTGTTCGCCGCGGTCGGGCGGGAGCAGCTGCTCGACGAGCCGTGGTTCGCCGACATCGCCGCTCGATCGCTGAACGCTGAGCTCGTCTACGCGAACCTCGCCGCCATCGTCGCGGAGGGCACGACTGCAGAGTGGCTCGAGCTGTGCGAGCGCGAGGGCATTCCTGCGAACGCAGTGCCCGACATCGACGAGATCCTCGACGACGACAACCTGAATCGGGGCACGGTGACGATCGAGCAGCACCCTGTCGTCGGGCCCTACCGCGTCGTCGGCCCGTCGATGATCATGGACGGCTCTCCCTTGCGCGTCCGCCGACACGCGCCGATGCGCTCGGAGCACACGGCAGAGGTGCTCGCGGAGGTCGGATACGACGACGACGCGATCGCGGCGTTGGTGGCGGCGGGGGTTGCGCACGTGCGCACCGACTGACTCGACGCTATGGCGAGCAACGACGCGACGCGGTCAAACGCACCGACATGACCCCCGGACGGTAGATCGCGGCTCGCCCCGACGGCGCCGCGAGCCAGACTGAGGCACATGGCTCTCGTCTCGTTTGCCCGGCGCCTGTCCGACCTCGCCGCAGACAACCCCGACTTCCCTGCGGTCACCTGCGGCGGACGCTCGGTCTCTCGGTCCGAGCTCGAGCGGCTCGGCAACCGGATGGCCCGCGACCTTCAGGCGCGGGGCGTAGGCGTCGGCGACTTCGTCACGGTCGCGCTGCCGAACTCGGTGGACTGGTTCGTCGCCTACCTCGGCTGCTGGAAGCTCGGCGCCGTGCCGCAACCCGTGTCCGCCAAGCTGCCGCCGCGCGAGCTCGCCGAGATCGTCGCGCTCGCCGAGTCGAAAGTCGTTGTGGGAGCCGAGCCCGAGAGCCTCCCAAACACCGTTTGCCTGCCGGTCGGGTACCGGTCGCCCCGCGACCTCGAGGATGGTCCGATGCCAGACGCCGTGTCGCCGGCGTGGAAGGCGCCGACGTCGGGTGGCTCGACCGGGCGGCCGAAGCTGATCATCTCCGGCGACCCGTCGCTCATCGACGACGAGGCACCGTCGGCGCTGGGATTCGAACGCGACGGCTGCCTCGTGATGCCCGGGCCGCTGTACCACAACGGTCCGGCGGTGTGGTCGTGCCAGTCGCTGCTGATCGGGAGCCACGTGGTCCTGCTCGAGCGCTTCGACGCAGAGCGCACCCTCGCAGCCATCGAGGAGCACCGCGCCAATCTCATCTATGTGGTGCCGACGATGATGAAGCGGATCCTCCGTCTTCCCGACGACGTGCGCCTCGCCTACGACCTCTCCTCGTTGAAGGTGGTGTGGCACCTCGCCGAGCCGTGCCCGGTGTGGCTGAAGGAGGCGTGGATCGACTGGCTCGGTGCCGAGAAGATCTTCGAGCTGTACGCAGGCACCGAGGGGCAGGGCATCACGGTCATCACCGGCCCGGAGTGGCTCGAGCACCGGGGCTCGGTCGGACGTCCGAGCACTGGCGAGTTCAAGGTCACCGATGTGGATGGCAACGAGCTTCCGGTCGGCGAGATGGGGGAGGTCTGGCTGCGGCGCACTCGCGACGAGCCGACGTACCACTACAAGGGCGCCGAGCCGCGCACGATGGACGGCGGTTGGGAGTCGCTCGGCGACATGGGCTGGTTCGACGCCGACGGGTACCTCTATCTCGGCGATCGCATGCAGGACATGATCCTGTCGGGCGGGGCGAACATCTATCCGGCCGAGGTCGAAGCGGCGATCCAGGAGCACCCTGCGGTGAAGTCGGTATGCGTGATCGGGCTGCCCGACGAGGACAAGGGCAACACCATCCACGCGATCGTCGAGGTCGATCCTGGCGCCCTCACCGAGCAGGAGCTGCTGACGTTCGCCGCCGAGCGCTTGGCGAAGTACAAGCTGCCCCGCACGGTCGAGTTCGTGGACACGCCATTGCGGGACGAAGCGGGCAAGGTGCGCCGCGCCGCGCTGCGCGCCGAGCGGATGCGTGCCTAGGTCGTGTCGAAGCGGGGGAGCGCGCCTGCAGCGGCGGTGCGGCCGGGGACGGTGTGACCCACCAGCTCACCGAGCCGCTCCGCAATGCGGATGAGCGCATCGAGGTCGACACCGGTGTCGATGCCGCCGTCCTCGAGGACGAGCACGAGGTCTTCGGTGGCGAGGTTGCCGCCCGCGCCAGGGGCGAAGGGAGAGCCGCCCAGGCCGCCGACCGAGGTGTCGAATCGCGTCACTCCCGCGTCGAGGCCGGCGAGCGCGTTCGCGAGGGCTGTGCCGCGCGTGTCGTGAAGGTGCAGGCCGACCTGACCACCGACCGCCGCGAGCACCCGCGCGACTCGGCGAGGGGTCGCAGCACCGGTCGTGTCGGCGAGCGTCACTCGCTGGACGCCTGAAGATCGCACTCGATCGACGACCTCGGCCACAGCGCGAAGGCTGACATCTTCGAACGGCGAGCCGAACGCGCACGAGACCACGGCGTCGAGCTCGGTGCCCTCAGCGGCGACGACGATGTCGGAGAGCGCGGCGATCGCCTCCTCGGTCGATCGCTTCACGTTCTTCCTGCTGTAGCCATCCGACGCCGAGATCGTCAGCGTGAGGGCGTCGATGCCGCAATCGCGCGCGAGCTCGACGCCGCGTCGGTTCGGCACGAGTGCCCACCAACGCGTGTCTTCGTGTGCGCCGAGGTCGCCCACCACCTGGTCCGCGCCTGCCATCGATGGCACCGCTTGCGGCGACACGAACGACGCGACCTCGATGTCGCGGCAGGCCCGCGTCAGCGAGAGCGATGACGAGTGCGGCGCGGTCGGCGGGATCGACTGTGCCCTCGCTCTGCAACCCGTCGCGTGGCGTCACATCGCGGATCTCGACCACTCGGCGAACTGTACGCATCACAGTCAGTCGGGCAAATCAAATGTCGACTCGGTAGGTCGTGATTGCAGCGCTTGCGCATCTGGGAGAACAGAGGGAGGATGCCGGCTCGATGACTCCGGGTCATCGAGTTTGGGGGAGGGCGGGATGCACAGGAAGCACCGGATCTGGCTCGCATCGATGCTGGCGTTCGGAATGGTGGGCGCCGTCGCGGCCGTGGGTGTCGCGAGCGTGGGCGCGGCGCCGTCGATGACGACAGTCATCGGCGGGCTCAACGCGCCGCGGGGCCTCACGTTCGACTCGGCAGGAAGCCTGTACGTGTCGGAGTCCGGAGTCGCGGGCAGCGGTTCGGCTGGGCTCACCCATTCCGGGCGCGTGAGCAAGTACGTCCGGGGGTCGACCACTTCGATCTGGACCGACAGCTTCGAGTCGGTGTTCGCCTCCCAGGATCCGAGCCAGCCGCCCGACGTGCTCGGACCCGAGGGCATCAGCGCCTTCGGCACGAGCTGCTTCATCGGGGCCGGCACGACGCCCTGGTTGTCGCCCGGTTCGAGCAGCATCTGCACCGTCAAGATGATCATGAGCGAGTCGCACGAAGGCATCCTCGCCGAGACCGGCGGACAGGTGAGCACCACGCAGATGGGCCACCTGTTCGGCCTCGACCCCGCGTCGGGTGCGACGCGAGACCTGAGCAACGTGGGCGACCAGATGTACCAGTTCACCGGCGCGCACAAGTCGCTGTTCCCCGACGACTTCCCTGACAGCAATCCCTTCGGCGTGTTGGTGACCCGGGATTCGAAGGGCGCCGTGCGTACCTTCGTCGCTGACGCGGGAGCGAACACGATCTCAGAGGTCAACGGCAACGGAAGCCTCCGAGTGATCGCGTACACACCGAACGAGACGACCGAGCCGTTCCGCGACTCGACGCCGACCTGCATCGCGCAGGGGCCCGACGGGATGCTGTACGTCGCGACGCTCGACTTGGTTGCGAACTTCGAGACGCCAGGACGAGCGAACGTGTTTCGCATCAACCCGAACGCCACGTTCGACCCTCAGCATCCCGCGGTGCCACAGCTGTGGGCGAGCGGGATCACGACAGCGACTGGATGCACCTTCGATCGGGCCGGCAACTTCTGGGCCACGGAGATGTTCCAGCCGAACAGCGCGGGTCCCCCGGGTGATGTCGTGGTCATCCCGTTCCAGCATCCGTCGCAGATCACCCACGTAGGCGGGGGCTCGCTCCCACTGCCGGGCGGCATCGCTCAGGGACCCGACGGGAGCATGTACGTCACCATCAACACCGCCGGCGCACCGGGAAGCGGAGCGGTCGTCAGGCTGGGGTGAGTCGACAGGCGTGATCAGCGCCGGCGCTGGCGGCGCGCCGGCGCCGTGGCAAGGATGCACGCATGCGTTACGGGGTGTTCGACCAGATCGAGATCAGCGGTCCGTCGCTCGGGCAGCTCTACCGCGACCGGCTCGAGCTGATCCGGACGCTCGACGACGCGGGCTTCACGCACTACTTCAAGTCAGAGCACCACATGATCCCGCTCGACTCGATGCCTCAGATCGGGCTGCTGTTCGCCGCGGCGGCCGAGTCGACGAGCCGCATCCGCCTGGGCTCGCTCGTCTACCTCCTCCCGTTCCACCACCCTCTGCGCCTCGCCGAGGAGATCTGCTCGCTCGATCACATGCTCGACGGCCGGTTCGACGTCGGCGTCGGGCGAGGCATCAGCCTTCCCGAGCACGAGCTGTGGGGCCTCGACACCACGCGCATGGTCGAGAACTACGAGGAGGCGCTGGCTGTGCTGCGCGCTGCGCTCACCGCCGACTCACTGACCTTCCACGGCGACACCTACGACTTCGACGAAGTGCCCATCCTCTTGCATCCCCTGCAGACGCCCACGCCGCCGTTCTGGCACCCGGGCAACTTCATGCACGCAGCCAAGGACCGGATGAGCACCGTGGTCGTCGGCCCACCGCCGATGGTGGCGGAACAGGTGGCGAAGTATCGAGCCGCCTGCGAAGCGAACGGGTGGGCAGGCGGTGACGTCGCCGGCATCACGAGCGTGATCGTCGCGCCGTCCGACGACGAGGCCCTCGCGATGGCGCGACGCACCTGGCCCGTGTTCTCCGAGCACCTGACTCCGCTGTTCCGCAGGTGGGACATCCCGCCGCCGAACGACCCGACCTTGGGCGGCGACGTCGAGCTCGCGCTGAAGCTCGGCGCGGTCATCGCCGGCTCGCCGTCCACTGTCGCAGAGCGCATCGAAGCGTTCGAGGAGGGCGCCGGCACCGACTTCTTCGTCGGAAAGTTCACGATGGGCGACCTCACCCACGCCGAGGTGATGCGCTCGATCGATCTTTTCGCGACGCACGTCATGCAACGCTGACCTGTCCCGAACCGCCACCCGAGATTGATGACTCGGGGCACTCATGCCGGCCCCCAATCATCAATCCCGGAGGAGGCCCGGCGAGGCTGAGCGCGCTCAGCCGTTCTTCGGCAGCTCGGAGAACGGCACCGACGAAAGGTCGCCTGGCTCCTTCGGCAGCCCGAGCGCGCGCTCGCTGATGATGTTGCGCTGGATCTGATCGGTGCCGCCGTAGATCGGCAGTGCCTGCGCTCCGAGGGCCTGGCTGGTCACCATGATCGCCGCGACACCGCCCGGCTCGGCCGCGAGCGCCTTGCGACCCTCGTCGTCGTACGCGTGGAGCATGCCTCGCGCGCCGAGCAGCTCGAGACCGAGGTCGCGGCTCAGCCGCACGACGTCGGCCATCGAGAGCTTCGTGAAGTTCGCGAGGCCGGGGATGTCGCCTCCCGCAGCCCGCACAGCCTTGTGGCGCTCGGTGTTGTAGCGCGCGAGCTCGCTGAGCGTGTGCAAGCGCGCGAGGTCTTGACGGATGGCGGGCTCGTCGTTGCGGCCCAGTGCCTTCGCGAGGTCGATGTAGGTCTTGGCTCCCGTCGATCGCTGCGAGCGGTTGCCGTTTCCGCTGGCGCGGGCGGGTGCGACGAAGTCGCCCGCGCGCTGTTGCAAGTGCCCGGCGACCGTGCCCGGCAATGCCATCAACGCGCCGCGCACCGGCGCACCGCCACCTGCGCCCATGCCCGAGCGCTCGAACTGCAACGTCGTGTTCGCGACCGCCCAGCCGTTGTTGACATCGCCGATCCTCGCGTCGTCGGGGACGACCGCGTCGGTGAGGAAGACCTCGTTGAACATCGCGTGGCCGGTCATCTCGCGCAGCGGCCGCACCTCGACGCCCGGTTGGTGCATGTCGATCGCGAACCAGGTGATGCCCTGGTGCTTCGGCGCGTCGGGATTGGTGCGGGCGATGAGCATGCCGAGGTCGGCAATCTGTCCGCCCGAGGTCCAGACCTTCTGGCCATTGACGTGCCACAGGTCGCCGTCACGGACCGCTCGAGTCGAGAGGCCCGCGAGGTCCGAGCCCGCGCCGGGCTCGCTGAACAGCTGGCACCACGCCCGTCGACCGGTGACGAGGTCGGGGATGTAGCGCTCGATCTGCTCGCGCGTCCCGTGCGTCGCGATGGTGGGCGCGGCGAGCATCAGCCCCAAGCCCATCGGCGCCCCGAGCGCGCCGAACTTCGTGATCGTCTGCTGGGCCACGAGCGCGTCGCCCCGCGACAGCCCTCGGCCGTAGCAGTCGACAGGAAGCAGTGGCGCGGCCCAGCCGGACATGCCGAGTCGCTCCCACCACTCGCCGACCGTCAGATTGGGATCCCAGCTCTCTTCCAGCCAGCTCCGCAGCTCGTCCACGGCACCCCCTGTCGTCCGGTCCAATGCAAGCAGAAAGCAGCCGGTCCTACGATCCGGCGATGGAGCCATTCCAACCGAACGGTGGGCACGTGCTCGTCGACGCCGTGCGCAAGGCGGGGACGACGGCGATCTTCGCCATCCACGGGGTGCAGATCGACCCCATCTTCCAGGCGTGCCCCGACCTCGACGTCGCCTTGGTCGACGTGCGCCACGAGGGGAGTGCAGGGTTCGCCGCCGAGGCGTTCTCACGGCTGACGGGCACGCTCGGCGTCGCGGCCGTTTGCCCGGGTCCGGGGCTCACGAACGTCCTGACGTCGATGACGAACGCGATGCTCGATCGCACCGCGGTCATCTACGTGGTCGGCTCGACGCCCGAATCGACGCTCGAGTCCAACGGCTTGCAGGTCGGCGTCGACCACCTCGGCCTCGCGGCACCCATCAGCAAGTGGGCGTGCAAGGTGCACTCGGTCGATCAGGTCGGCCGCGTCGTGGCTCAGGCGATCCGCATCGCGACGACGGCGCCGCGGGGTCCTGTGCTGCTCGACATCCCGGCCGACGTCCTCGACGCCGACGCGACGTTGACCGCGGACGTGCCGCCGGCTCTCGCTGCCGCGGCGCCCAGCGCGGGGGCCGTCGCCGCGCTCCTCGACCGGCTCGCGAGCGCGGCCCGCCCGGTGCTCTTGCTGGGCGGTGCCCCGAGCGCCGGCGCCCGTGTCGCGTGCAACGATTTCCTCGACGTCACGGGCGTTCCTTGCTTTGCCGACTATGGCGCGATCGGCACGGTTGCCGACGACGACGATCGGTACGGGGGCACGCTGTACCAGCTCGGTCGCCTTCCCGAAGGCCAGCGACCTGATGTCGCCCTCGCGTTGGGTGTGCGCTTCGGCTTCGACACGCCGGGCTTGCGCGACGGTGGGGTCGCATGGGGCACGACGATCCTGCAGGTCGACAGCGACGCCGCCGAGGTCGGTCGGTTCGCTCCCGCGACGCTGGCCGTCATCGTGGACCCGGAGGAGACCGTTCGAGCGCTCGCGGCGAGGAGTCGCGATCACGTGTGGAAGTTGGATCCGGAGTGGCGGGCCACGGTGCGCGCTTCGCTCGCCGCAACACGGTCGCAGCTCGATGCGATCGAGACGTCGGACGGCGAGCGCTTGCACCCGTACGCCGCGGCGCGCGTCGCGTCAGACGCGGCGGCGCTCCACGACGCGCTCGTCATCGGCGACGGTGCCGTGTGCAAGCACTGGCTGCACGATGCGCTCAGGCTGCCCTCGGGTGCCCAGTACTTCACGCACAGCCGGTTGGGATGCATGGGAATGGGATTCGGCGCGGCGATGGGCGCGGCGAAGGCCGCACCGGGACGCAGCGTCGTGTGCATCACCGGCGACGGTGCCGCCGGCTTCGCAATCGGGGAGTTCGAGGCGATGGTGCGCCACGGCCTCCCGATCGTGGTCGTCGTGATGAACAACGCACGGTGGGGAGCCTCACAGGGATTCCAGATGCGCCCGGACGGACGCCATCGCGCTCGTCGGCACGACGCTCTCGGACGCGAGCTACCACGAGGTCATGGCGGCGTTCGGCGGCCGCGGCGTGCGCGTCGACACCCTCGACGGGCTCGCACACGCCCTCGACGACGCGCTCGCGTCCCGTGTCGCCTCGTGCATCAACGTCAGCACCAACAACGTCGGCCTGGCACCTGAGATCCCTCAGCTGAACGGGCCTTAGGCGGGAACTGGCGCGGGCTCCGGCGCCTCCCGAACGGGGCGGGCCGCTGGGAGCACGATCACGAACTGAGGGCGGGGCCCGCTGCGCTCGAGCATGAGGCGCCCCCCCTCGGCCTCGACGACGCTGCGTGCCAGTGCGAGCCCGATGCCGTGGCCTCTCGCGCCAGTGCCGCGGCGCTCGAAGATCCGTGCCGGGTCTTTGATGCCGGCGCCCTCGTCCGTGACGCTCAACGAGACTCCGGACACGACGCCTGTCGCCTCGACCCTGACGGTTCCCGCGCCGTGATGCGCCGCGTTGTCGATCAGCACGTCGAGCACCTGGCTGATCGCGACCTCTGACACCTCAGGATGGGGTAGGTCATCATCGACGGCGAGCTCGAGCTTTCGTCCGAGCGCCGTGAGAGGCCGCCGCCAGCGCCGCTCGAGCTTGTTCACCAAGGAGCCGATGTCGACCGGGCTTCTCGGGCTCGCACTGTCGCGGGCGAGCGCGAGGAGCTGGCTCACCGTCGCCTCGAGCCGGTCGAGCTCGTCAAGGGCTTCGAGCAGCACCGCGGTCGGGTCATCACGTGGGTCGGTGAGCTCGGTCTCGATCGTGAGTCGGAGGCCGGTCAGCGGCGTGCGCAGCTGGTGGGACGCGTTGGCGCTGAAGGCGCGCTCGCGCGCGATCAGCTCGCCGAGGCGCTGGGCGGTCGCCGTCAGCGCGTCCGCCACGTCGTCGAGGTCGCGAACGCCAGATGCCGGGACCGTCACCGAGAAGTCGCCCTCGCCCAGTCGACGCGCCGCGTCTCGCACGTCCTCGACCGGTCGGGTGAGGCGGCGGGCTTCGATCATCGCGACCGCGGCAGCGATGGCGAACGCGACGAACGCGATGGCTGCCATCGCTCCCCACCGCTTCCAGACTTGGGCCTCGACGCTCGCCAGAGGCTGCTCGGCTCTCACCACACCGACGACCTCGCCGTTCGAGCTGACGGGCACCGCGACGACGAGCCGGCCGCCGGCCTCGGTGTCGGTGATGTCGCCGCGCGTCGCGTCCGCGACGGTCTGGTCAGCGTGGCTCGGTCCGTCGCCGGTGACGAGCGCACCCTGCGGCGTGTACAGCGCGTACTTCACCTTCGCCGGCGGGGCAGGCAGCGCGACCTCGTCCCCGTCTCGCCCGAGATCGCTCGGCACGTCGGCAGCCGCGATGGTGGCCTGACGTTCGAGCCGCAACGTCGCCTCATCGGTCGCCTGATGTCGGACCACAATGCCGAGCGGGATCCCGAACAACGCGACCGCGAGCGCAGTGATCGCAAGGATCGCAAGGAGGATCCGACGTCTCATGGGATCCGACGTCTCACGGCGACTCGAACCGATAGCCGACGCCCCGCAGCGTCGTGATCCGACTCGGACCCTCCGGGCCGTCACCGAGCTTGCGTCGGAGCGCGGCGATGTGCACGTCCAGCGTCTTCGTCGAGCCGAACCAGTGCTCGTCCCACACCTCGGACATGAGGTCCTCGCGCGTGACGACGTTCCCGACCTGAGCGACCAGCACAGCGAGCAGATCGAACTCCTTCGCGCGCAGCTCGACTTCGTCTCCGTTGACCCACACCCGTCTGGACGCCCGGTCGACGACGAGGCTTCCGACCGCGAGCTGCGCGGGCTCGTTGTTCGCGTCGGGGCGGCGAAGCTGTGCACGGATGCGAGCCAGCAGCTCGGCGAGACGGAAGGGCTTCGTGACGTAGTCGACGGCGCCGGCGTCGAGGCCGACGACGACGTCGATCTCCTCCTGCCTGGCGGTGAGCATCAGGATCGGGAGCGTGGCGTCGGTCGCGCGGATCTGCCGGCACACCTCGAGGCCGTCGATGTCGGGCAGCCCGAGGTCGAGAAGCACGAGGTCGGAGTCGACGGCAAGGGCCAGCGCGTCGGCGCCGGTGGCGGACCTGGTCGCGGTCGTAGCCGTTCGCGGTGAGCGCTCGCGCGAGGTTGGTCGCGATGCTGTCGTCGTCCTCGACGATCAGGATCCGCTCAGCCACCAGCGAGACGCTAGGCCCCGCGGGGGCTGCGCTCTGATCAGGCCGAGCCTGCGCACTCCATCGGGCGACGGTACGGAGCCGCGGGTAAGCAACGTCTTGGCGCTCGGATAGCGGAGAGCAAACTCGCAGCGCCCCCGTTCACCAGCCGCTTACCGGACGAGCCGTACGGTCAAGCCATGCGGGCCGCGGCACTCGTGGCGTTTCTGGTCGCGGTGTCCGCGATGTCTTCGTGTGCGGCCGCCCCCGAAACCAGCGCGCCGACCGTGCCCACGACGCCCACCGCCACCGCTGCACCGGGCGTGACGACGTCGCTGCCCAGTGTCGCGAGCGTGGCGTCATCCTGCGCCGGTGCAGGCACCGTCGAGCAAGTGGAGGCTCCCTTCGGCGCACCGGGAGCGCGCCTCGCGAACGTGTACCTGCCCGCGTGCTACGTGCGCGATCCCGAGCGCCGCTTCCCCGTCGTGTTCCTCTTGCACGGCGCCGGCGCCGGACGCGACGCAGTGGCCCGCGGTCGGTCTCGCGTCGACGGCTGACGAGCTCATCACGAGCGGCGCGATCCCTCCGATGATCGTCGTGATGCCGGATGGTGGAGCCACGATGCCCGACGAGCTGGCCGCCGATCTCGTCGATCATCTCGTGCCGTGGGCAGACCAGACCTACCGCACTCTCGCCGACTCAGCCGATCGCGCGGTCGGTGGCATCTCACGGGGCGGGAGGGTCGCGCTCCTCGCCGTCGCGATGCATCCCGGCGTCTTCTCGGGGGTCGGAGGCCACAGCCCGGCGGTCGGACCGAGCGACGACGCCATTGCCGCTCGACTGAGCGGGCAGTCCGGTCCGGTCCGCCTCGACGTCGGCGAGAAGGACGCGCTGAGACCAGGCGTCGAGCACTTCGCGAGCCGCGTCGGGACCGCAGGAGGGAGCGCCGACCTCGTCGAGGCTCCCGGCGGGCACAATCGGGCCTACTGGCGGTCGCATACCTCCGAGTACCTCCGCTTCTACGCCTCGCTGCTGACCTAGCGCCAGGTTTTCCCTGCAGATAACCGCTTGCTCGCCGTTCCTTTACACATTGATCCCTACGTTCGTCACGTGACCGATGTGATGGACGCGGTCGAGCCCGTCGTCGACGTCCCCGTCGATCACCGGCGACCGCGGCAGAGTGCGCTGGATGGCGAGGATCGCGCTCGCAGCGCTCGCTCTGGTGGTCTTCGGTGTCCTGCTGTGGTTCGCCGGTGTGGAGCTCGCCACGCCAGACGGCACCGGCTACGCGTCGCATCTCGATCTCGCGGTCGGTCGTTGGTTCGCCGCGAACCAACACATCGTGCTGGTCTGGGCCGCGGAGGCGATCGGAGTCCTGACCGGGACGATCGGGGTACTGGTCGCTGCGGTCTTCGCCGGCGTGTGGCTCCTCCGCGAAGTCGGCCGGCGCGTCGTCGTATGGGTGCCGCTGGTCGCGGTCGTCGTCGCGGGCGTGCTCGACTACATCGTGAAGATCAGCGTCGTCCGGCCGAGGCCCGATGCCGCGCTGCGGGCAGTCGTCGACGGAGGCTTCTCGTTCCCGTCCGCTCACGCGGCGACCACAGCTGCGTTGGCAGTGAGCGTCGTGGTCGTCGCCGCTCGCGGGTGGGGCCGCGAACGCCTCGCTGGCTCGTACCCACCGTCGTCGCGACCGCGGTTCTCGCTTCAGTGTCGAGGCTGGTCCTCGGCGTGCATTGGATCACCGACGTGCTGGCCGGCGTCGTCACGGGCGTTGTCGTCGCGCTCGTCGTCGTCGTGGCCCTCATGCCGCTGCCGCGAACCGAGCGGCCACCGAGGCGGCGCCGAGGCCCCTTGACTGTCCCGCAGCGACTGGCGGTGCTCCCGCTGCTCGCGGTGTTCGCCGCGATCGGTTCCTCGTATGTGAGCGCGTTGAGGGCGCCCGGCTACGCGACCGTCGACGTACGCACGGTCGACTGGTTGAAGGGCCACGGCTTCACGAGCGTCGTGGACCGAGCGGAGGCGTGGTGGTTGTGGAAGCACCCACCGTCCACGAAGAACACCCTCACGTCGCTTCCGGCACCGCCCGTCGCCCCCGAGCGCAGGCTCGCGAGCCCTCCCGCACAGGCGAGCCCTCCCGCACAGGCGAGCCCTCCCGCACAGGCGAGCCCTCCCGCACAGGCGAGCCCTCCACCACAGGACGGCGCGACGGTCCCGGGTATCCCCACGCCCTCGGGGCCGTCCGCCGTCCCGCCCATCCTCAACCCTGCTCTCCCTGGCGAGGGTCAGTGGACCACCGAGCAGACCGCGCCCGACGGACGGATCGAGATCGCGACGACGAGGGTGCGGCCCGACCCCGCGCATCCGGACCTGACCGTCTCGCTCGCATGGATGGACCCGGCGACGGTGCGGTTCATGCTCATCGCCGGCACGCGGCAACCCGGAGGAGGATCAGGGCCCGCGGGAGCGCAGGTGCCCGTCGATCTGCGGAGCCAGCTGCTCGCCGCGTTCAACTCCGGCTACAAGCTGCGCGACACGCCAGGGGGTGCGCTCGAGGAGGGTCACACGGCGGGCACCCTTCAGGACGGGATCGCGTCGTTCGTCGTCCACACTGACGGCAGCGCAACCGTTGCGATGTGGGGACGCGACGCGAAGCTCGGTCCCGATGTCACCGAGGTGCGGCAGAACCTCCATCTCATCATCGACGGGGGCGCGGTGGTCCCCGGCCTCCGGCAGAACGTGGGCGGGCTCTGGGGTGGCCTCCGCAGCACCCTCCCGACATGGCGCTCAGCGGTGGGTGTCGACGCTCAGGGGCATGTGCTCTACGCGAGCGGGAACCAGCTCACGCTCGACGTGCTCGCCGAGGCGTTGCACGCGGCGGGCGCCGTGCGGGCGATGGAGCTCGACATCCACAAGAAGATGGTCGTCTTCAACCTCTTCACCCATCCGGCTGGTCAGGCCGCGCCCGTGGGCCACCGGCTGAGCCCAGACATGCCGACTCCGGCGGGCCGCTACCTCGTGCCCGACCAGCGCGACTTCGTGGCGGTCTTCAGTCGATGAAGACCGCGTCGATCGAGCTCGGCTCCCCGCCGCGTCCGCGGCATCGCCCGATGGCACTCGTTCATGCCGTCGTCGTCACAGCGCGGCCTCGTCAATGGGTGAAGAACGCGCTCGTGCTCGCGGCACCCCTTGCCGCCGAGGCCCTCCGCGAACGGACTGCGCTCGAGCACGTCGCCATCGCGTTCGTGGTGCTGTGCATCGCCGCGTCGGGCACGTACTTCGTGAACGACGTGTCCGACATCGCGGCCGATCGCCTCCATCCGACGAAGCGACTACGCCCAGTCGCGGCCGGACTTCTTCCCGCACCGCTCGCGCTGGTCCTCGGCATCGGGTTGCTCGCCGGCGCCCTGGGACTGAGCACCGTGCTCGGCCTTGCGTTCGCCTCGGTCGTCGTCACGTACGTGGCGTTGACGGTGGCCTACTCCCTGTGGCTCAAGATGATCCCAGTCGTGGACGTCGTTGCGGTCGCCTCGTGCTATCTCCTGCGCGCGATCGCAGGCGCCGTCGCGGTGCCCGTTGCCGTCAGTCCCTCGTTTCTGCTCGTCGCGTCATTCGCCGCTCTGTTCATCGTCGTAGGGAAGCGTCACGGTGACCACCTCGCCCTCGACGAGGACGCGTGGCCGTACCGATCGACCCTGACTGCGTACACGCCTGACTTCACCAGTCAGCTCATCGCGGCGAGCCTCACCGCGAACACTGCTGTCGTACGCGGAGTGGGCCTTCACGATCGACGTTGCCGAAGGTGGCCTCCCGTGGGTCGCCTGTTCGGTGCTGCCGTTCACCGTGGGGATGCTCCGAGCCACGCAGCTCGTCGTTCGCGGCGAGGGAGTCGATCCCGAGCGCCTCCTCGCTGATCCCGGGATCTTGGCTGCGGGGGTCGTGGTCGCATTCCTGCTCGTCGCCGGGCTGTATCTGTGGTGAGCACTCGATGAGCACTCGCGTGCTGTCCGGGTGGGGTCGAGCCACGCACAGCGCTGCCACGGTCGACGAGCCGCACACCGACTCCGACGTCGCAAAGCTCGTGCAGGCGCGGCCGCATGGTCGGCTCATCGCACGCGGGGCCGGTCGCTCGTATGGCGATGCGGCGCTGAACGCGGGTGGCCACGTCGCGGACCTCAGAGGACTTCGATCGATCGGTCCCATCGACGAACGTTGCGGCACCGTCACGGCAGGCGCGGGTGCGACGTTGGGAGCGATCCTCGCTCGCACGGTCCCCGCGGGGTGGATGCTCCCCGTCGTGCCGGGCACGCAGCACGTCACCGTCGGCGGCGCCATCGCGTCGGATGTGCACGGCAAGAACCACTGCGCCGCCGGTTCGTTCGGGGGCTCTGTGGAGGCCTTCGGCCTCGTGACTTCGGAGGGGCCTCGAGTCGTCGACGCACACAGCGACCCTGACCTGTTCTGGGCCACGGCTGGGGGCATGGGGCTCACCGGCGTCATCACCGGCGCGACCCTGCGGCTCGTTCCACTGCGTACCCCATGGTTCGAGACCGTCACCTGGAGGACCGAAGTCCTCGGTGAGACGTTGCGCATCCTCGACCGGAGCGTGCACCAGCACGCGATGGCGTGGATCGACCCGTGTGCGCCACCCGATCGCATGGGCCGCGGCGTGATCACGAGCGGCGAGCCGGCACTCGCCGAGGCCGGGCACTCGCCGGCGCGGCGGGCGCCATCGGCGAACGATGGGTCCGAATCGGGGCCGTCGCTCGGAGTGATGCGTCCGTCGCTCATCCGCCTTGCCTCCACGTCGCACTGGCGGATGGCGGCACCGGGTCCGACCGAGCGCACGGAACGCCTCGAGGCCTTCCTCTTTCCGTCCGATCGGCTCGGAAGCTGGAACCGGCTGTTCGGCCGGCGGGGGTTGATCCAATGGCAGGGCGTGCTTCCGCGTGGAAATGAGGACGCGCTTGCCGACGTCCTCGCCTCGTACCGGCGACACGAGGTCGTCTCGCCGCTGGTCTCGCTCAAGCGCTTCGGGGCCGGCAACCCGGGGCCGCTGTCGTTCCCCATCGACGGTTGGACCATCGCCATCGATCTTCCGGCGGCGGCGCCCGAGCTCGGGGCGCTTCTCGGGCGGCTCGACTCCATCACCGCAGTGGCCGGAGGGCGCGTGTACCTCGCGAAGGACAGCAGATTGCGACCGAACACGCTGCGGGCGATGTACCCGCGTCTCGAAGAGTGGAGCGCGGTCCGCCGGCGGGCCGATCCTGCGGGGCTGATGTGCTCAGACCTCGCGCGCCGTCTCCATCTTCTCGAGGCCGACGCATGATCGATGGCACCGGCATCCCCGAGTCGGTGCTCGTCCTCGGCGTGGGCTCGGCGATCGCGCAGAGCATCGTCTCGGGCCTTGTCGACCGGGGCACGACTGACATCGTGCTCGCGGCGCGGCGACCGCTCGAGCTCGAGGCGTGGCTCGACTCGCTGAATGCAGAGCACCGTGAGATCTCGCTCGCGTCCGTGCCATTCGACGCGTGCGACATCGCGGCGCACGTCGGCTTCCTCCAGGGCGTGTGGAGTGAGAAGCGCCGATTCGACATGGTGCTCGTCGCGTTCGGAGTCATGGGTGTGAGCGATGCCCGCGACCCCCACGACGACGCGGTGACCGTCGCGACCACCAACTATCTCGGCGCCGTGTCGATCCTCCGCCTCGTCGCGACGCGGATGACGGCCCAGGGGCAGGGGCGCGTCGTCGTGCTCTCCAGTGCGGCCGCGCTCCTGCCTCGGGCGGGTCAGGCCGCGTACGCCTCGGCGAAGGCCGGGCTGGACTCGTTCGCCCGAGGTCTCGCTCTCGAGCTGCACGGCTCCGGTGTCGACGTCACGATCGTGCGGCCCGGCTTTGTGCACTCACCCATGACTCGGGGTCTGACCCCCGCTCCGTATGCGACGACTCCGGACGACGTCGCGCGCGACGTGATCCGCGGCCTCGAGAGGGGGTCCGCCGTCGTGTGGTCGCCACCGATGGTGCGAGTCATGACGGCGGCCGCCCGGATGCTCCCGCCGCCGTTGTATCGGCGAGCTATGTCCGGACTCTGATCACGCCGAGATTGGGCCCCCAGGGCCTCATGTCGCGGGTGAGTGCCCGATCCCGACCGGGGTTCGGGTCAGGTGAAGGTGAAGTTGCGCTCCATGTCGTCGCGGACGGATGACATGTGCTCGATGTACTTCGGGAAGCCACCGTTGTAGTTGCCGTCCTGCCGGCGGTTGAACTCGCCCTCGAAGTTGTAGTAGCCGGGCGTGCACTCGGCGTTGCGGATGGTCTTGCCCCGGTGCTCGATGACCTCCTGCACCCACCACTCCTCGGCGTCGTAGCGTGACGTCGATCGTGGCGTAGCCGTGTCGCCGCACGTAGTCGATGCACGCGGCGATGTGATCGCCCTGCGCCTGCAGCACGTCGGTCAGGTTGAAGTTGAACGACGCCTGGTACCCACCCATGATGAACAGGTTCGGGTAGCCGTGCGAGTGGATGCCGAGCAGCGTGCGGACGCCGTCTCGGGTACTTGTCCTTCGAGCTCGACGCCGTTGCTCGCCGACGATCTGGTTCCAGATGCCGGTCTTCTGCACCTCGAAGCCGGTCGCGTAGATCAGCAGGTCGAGCTCGTACTCGACGCCTTCGAAGATCGGGCCCTTTGCGCCGATCTCGGTGATGCCCTTGCCGTGCGTGTCGACGAGGTGGACGTTGGGACGGTTGAACGTCGGCAGGTACTCGTTGTGGAAGCACGGCCGCTTGCACATGAACATGTACCAGGGCTTCAGCGCGTCGGCAGTCGCCTTGTCTTCGACGATCTCGTCGATGCGGCGGTGGATCCGCATCATGTAGTCGATGTTCGCGTTCTCCTGGCGCCGGATCTTCTCCTCGCGTGAGATCGCGGCGCGCTCGTCGATCTGCACCTGGCTCATCAGCGGCGTCGTCATCGCCTTCGCCGTCGCTTCGCCTGCCAGCCCGGCTTGAGCGTCGCGGCCCACTCGGGATCGGTCTCCCAGTCGTTCGTGATGTCGATCGACGACGGTGTGCGCTGGAAGACGTAGAGCTCCTTCGACGTTCGCCGCGAGGTTCGGGATCGCCTGCACCGCGGTGGCGCCCGTGCCGATGATGCCGACGACCTTGTCGCCGAGGTTCTCGAGGTTCGCCCCGGTGTAGTCGTAGTCCCACCGGGACGTGTGGAACGAGTAGCCCGTGAACGTCTCCATGCCCTCGATCCTCGCCAGCTTCGGCTTCGAGAGCGTCCCGTTCGCACAGACCACGAACCGCGCTCGCATCGTGTCGCCGCGGTCGGTCGTGAGATGCCACAGCTGGTCGTCTTCGTGCCAGACGGTGGAGCTCACCGTCGTCTGGAACACCGCGAGCTCGTACAGGTCGTAACGGCGTGCGATCGCGCGGCAGTGCTCGAGGATCTCCCATCCCTCCGCGTAGTGCCGGGTCGGGACGTAGTCCCATCTCGTCGAGCAGAGGGCAGGTAGTCGTACGCGACGACGTCGCAGGCCACGCCTGGATAGCGGTTCCAGTACCACGTGCCGCCGACGTCGCCGCCGCGCTCCACGATGCGGATCGACTCGACGCCGACCTCGCGCAAACGTGCGGAGGTCAGCAACGCGGAGAACCCTCCGCCGATGAACAGCACCTCGACCGTCGTCGTCGATGGGATCGCGCGCGATCACGTCTTCGACGTATGGATCAGCCGCGTACCGGGCGAAGTCGCCCGTCAGGTCGGAGGTGAACTGTGCCGTTCCCTCGGGTCGGTACGCGAGGCGCAGGTCGCGCTCCTCGGCGAACCGCCGCTTGATGTCGTCGTAGTAGTCCTGCGAATGGTCCCCCGTCACGCCATGACTTTGTCACACGACGGTTCTGGTACACCTACTTGCTGTGAGACGGCTGGGAGGCGTCGTCGCAGCCACGGTGCTGCGCGACCGGTGCGCCCCTAGTCGGTGTCATGGGCGCGGGGAGCCTGCCGGGCACCAACAGCGCGGTGGCCTACTTCCCGAAGTGGGATCTCACGATCGTCGCGATGGCGACGAGCTCCCTCGTGGACGTCGACCACGAGCTCGTTGGCCTCGCCCTGAACGAAGTCGTCGGCGACGCGAAAGGTTCGTAAGAAGGAGTCCGGGCGAGCGTTCGCCGCGAGCCTCGCTGGGCATACTCGCCGCATGAATGACGACCACCACGACGAGGGCCTGGCGTACGACGTCGGCACGATCTTCACTCGTCGCCGGATGCTGGGGCTCGCCGTCGGCGCCGGAGCAGCTGCGTTCCTGGCGGCCTGCGGAGGCGACGATTCCGGGGCAGCGTCTGCGCCAACGACAGCAGCGCCGTCCACACAGCCCTCGGCGCAGCCGAGTGGTGGACCCGGTGGACCGCCGCCCGGCGGTGCCCCACCCGGCGGCGCGGGCTCGGCCGCGGCGACCACGACGAATGCCGACACCGGACTGTCGGCCGTGCCGGAGGAGACCGCCGGCCCGTTCCCGGGCGACGGCAGCAACGGAGCGAACGCGCTGAATCAGAGCGGCATCGTCCGCAGCGACATCCGGTCGAGCTTCGGCGGCGCATCCGGCACCGCCGACGGGGTGCCGGTCGACCTCGAGATGACGATCGTCGACGTGGCGACCAACAAAGCCGTCGAAGGCGCCGCGGTCTACGTGTGGCACTGCGATGCCGAAGGTCGCTACTCGATGTACTCGGACGGGGTCACTGAACAGAACTACCTGCGCGGCGTCCAGGTCTCCGACGCGAGTGGACTCGTGAAGTTCACGAGCGTCTATCCGGCCTGCTACTCGGGGCGGTGGCCCCACATCCACTACGAGGTGTACCCGAGCGTCGACGCGATCACGTCCGCGTCCAACAAGGTTGCCACCTCACAGCTTGCGCTTCCCGACGACGTGAACACGGCGGTGTACGCGACGTCGCAGTACAACGGAAGCCAGGCCAACTACTCGCAGGTGTCGCTCTCGACCGACATGGTCTTCAGCGACGGAACCACGAACGAGGTGCCGACGGTCTCGGGCTCGGTCAGCTCGGGCTACAAGGTCGCGATCAAGTCGCCCATCGCCTTCTGACGCTCTACGGTCCGAGCCATGAGCGCCTCGGTCCGTCCGTTCAAGATCAACGTCCCCGACAGCGACGTCGAAGACCTCCGCACCCGTCTTCGCAACACGCGATGGGGAGACGCCGAAGTCGTCGACGACTGGTCGCAGGGCATCCCCCTCGGCTACGTCCGCGAGGTCGCGTCGTACTGGGCGGAGACCTACGACTGGCGGGCGCGCGAAGCCCAGCTGAACCGCTTCGACCAGCACGTGACCGAGGTCGACGGGCTCGACATCCACTTCGTGCAGGTGCGTTCGCCACACGACGACGCGCTGCCGCTGATCTTGTCGCACGGGTGGCCGGGATCGATCGTCGAGTTCCACAAGGTGTTCGAGCCTCTGACGAACCCCACCGTGTTCGGCGGCGACGCGGCCGACGCGTTCCATGTCGTCGCGCCGTCGTTGCCCGGCTTCGGCTTCTCCGGCCGTCCGACGACCACAGGTTGGGGGGTCGAGCGCATCGGCGCCGCGTTTGCCGCCTTGATGGCCCGAATCGGGTACGACCGCTATGTCGCCCAGGGCGGCGATTGGGGCTCCGCCATCACGTCGGTCATCGGAGCCACCGATCCCGACCACTGCGCCATGATCGGGCTGACGCTGGCGATGTCGGCCCGCCCCCAAGGGGAGCCGACGACGCCCGCCGAGCAACACGCGATCGAGCGCATCCAGCACTACATGCAATGGGACTCGGGGTACTCCACTCAGCAGCGAACCCGGCCACAGACCGTCGGCTACGGGCTCACCGACTCACCGGTCGGCCAGCTCGCGTGGATCCTCGAGAAGTTCTGGGCGTGGACCGATTGCGATGGGCACCCGGAGAACGTGCTCACTCGCGACGAGATGCTGGACAACGTGATGCTCTATTGGCTGACGCGCACGGCGACCTCGTCGGCGCGGATCTACTGGGAGAGCTTCGGGCGCGGCGGCCGCCCCACTGTGCACGTGCCGACCGGCTTCGCCGTGTACCCGAAGGAGATCGTCCCGCCAGTCCGCGCGTGGGTCGGTGAGCTGTACCCGAACATCGTGCACTGGCGCGAGTACGACAAGGGCGGCCATTTCGCGGCGTTCGAGGTGCCGGAGACGTTCGTGAGCGACCTGCGCGAGTGCTTCAGGCTCGCGAGGTAGCCGGCGAGAACGACAGGTGCTCGTGGATCGAGCGGATCGAGGCCGACCCTTCGCCCACCGCGGCGGCCACTCGCTTCGTCGATCCGGCGCGCAGGTCGCCGACGGCGAAGAGCCCAGGGCGGCTCGTCTCGTACGGCAGCGGCAACCGTCCCGTGGTCGCCCATTCCTCGCCGAGCGCATCGGCATCGAGGGCCCGGTCGGTCAGCACGAAGCCGTGCTCGTCGACCGTGACCGATCCCAACCATCCGCTGTTCGGTTCGGCGCCGATGAACGAGAAGAGGGCTGTGCACTCGGCCTCAGCGGTTCCCTCCGGCCCGGTGAGCGTGACGCGCTCGAGCAGAGGATCGCCGTGGAGGCCCGTGACCGCGGTGCCCACGCGCACCTGCACCCGTGGGTGCGCCTCGATGCGGTCGACGAGGTAGCGCGACATCGTCTCGGTGAGCGGCCGGCGGACGACGACGCACACCGACGACGTCTTCTCGGCCAGGAACATGGCGGCCTGCCCGGCCGAGTTCCCGCCGCCGACGACGATCGCCGGGTTGCCCGCGCACTGCCGGGCCTCGAGCTCGGTCGCGGCGTAGTAGACGCCCGCCATCTCGTAACGCGCGAGGTCTTCGATCGGCAGCTTTCGATAGTGCGCGCCGGTGGCGGCGACGATCGCCCGCGCGCCGATCTGCGTGCCGTCGGCGAGGTTGCACACGAGATGCCCGGCGACCTCGTCGAGAGACACGACCGCACAGGGGCTCGTGATCAGCGCGCCGAACTTCTGGGCCTGGATCGAAGCGCGTGACGTCAAGTCCTGCCCGGAGATGCCGGTCGGGAAGCCGAGGTAGTTCTCGATGCGCGAGCTCGTCGCCGCCTGTCCGCCGACCGCCACCGCGTCGATCGTCAACGTGCGCAACCCTTCCGACGCGGCATATACCGACGCGGCCAACCCGGCGGGCCCGGCGCCGACCACGACGACGTCGTAGCAGCGGTCGGGCAGGGAGTCGGCGGTCAAGCCGAGCACGGAGGCGAGGTGTCCTGGGGTCGCTCGCTTCAGGAGGTCGCCCTGCGTGATGACGATCGGAAGGTCGTCCGCATCGACTCCGAGGCCTTCGAGGAGCAATGCCGTCTCGGGATCGTCGTCGGCGTCGATCCAGTGGTGGGGGAGGCGGTTGCGCACGGCGTACTCGCGCAACGCCATGGAGGCCGGGGTGAACGTCGACCCGATGATCTTGAGCGTGTCCGCCGCGGCTGACAGCAGCACCGCTCGGCGCGCGAGGAACGCCTCGAGCACGGTGTCGCTCAACCGGACGTCAGTCATGACTCGCGCGGAAGACGTCGGCAGGAACCACCACGATCTCGCTCGGCTCGGCGACTCGCGCGGTCAGGTACGGGCGTTGTCGGGTGACGAGGCTGACCTCGCCGAGGAACCTTCGGGCGCCGTGGCGGGTGATGACCTCACCGTCCACGCCGAGGATCTCGACCGATCCGCTCAGCACCACCACCCAGTCGTAGTGGTCGTCCGCAGGGGAGAAGAGGATCTCGCCGGCCTCGGCCCGTCGGCGCTCACCCAGCTCCGCAGCGATCGAGAGCTGGGTGTCGTCGAGGTCGGGAAAGGCGACGGCATCAGGGGGTGTGTCCGTCACGGACGCACGGTATCGCCCGACACCGTGCCAACTGCTAAGCCGGGGTGATGGCTGATTCATGCACGCATCTCGACACCGTCGACATCGACGTGCAGCCGTCGAGCACGGGCTGCGAGGACTGCTTGCGCATGGGCGGAACGTGGGTCCACCTGCGCCTGTGCATGGAGTGCGGGCACGTCGGGTGCTGTGACAACTCCCCGAACCGCCACGCGACTGCGCACTTCAACGCCCATGAGGATCATCCGATCATCCGCTCATACGAGCCCGGCGAGAGCTGGTGGTGGTGCTACATCGACGAGGTCATGTTCGACGTCGCCGGCGCGCCGCCTTCGCCGTCGCACCCCTGATCCGATCGCACCGCTGATTCCCTCGCACCACTGATTCGGAGGCTGACATGCAGACACGGGTCGCTGAGATGCTCGGCGTCGAGTTCCCCATCCTCGCCTTCAGCCACTGCCGCGACGTGGTGGCGGCGGTGACGAACGCAGGCGGCTTCGGTGTGCTCGGCGCGGTGGCGCACAGCCCGAAGTCACTCGAGATCGATCTGACCTGGATCGACGACGAGGTGAAGGGCAAGCCCTACGGCGTCGACCTTCTGTTGCCGCACCGGCACTCGCAGCGCGACGACGGCCCGAAGATCGACGCCGAGACGGTTCGCCAGCTGTTGCCCGCGGAGCAGCAGCACTTCGTCGAGGAGATCTTGCGCCGCTACGAGGTGCCCGAGTTGCCGCGCGAGGTCGACGAGGCGTTCGGCACGATCAACGTGTCCGAGGGACGGGTCGGGGGCTTGCTCGACGTCGCGTTCGGGCATCCGATCAGGTTGGTCGCGAGCGCACTCGGCGACCCGCCGCTCGACCTCGTGGAACGCGCGCACGATGCCGGCGTGCTCGTCGCCGCTCTGGCGGGCACGGCCGAGCACGCGCGCCGGAGCAATGCGAAAGGCGTCGACCTGATCGTCGCCCAGGGCACCGAGGCAGGCGGCCACACCGGCACGATCTCGACGATGGTGCTCGTGCCCGAGGTCGTCGATGCCGTCGCGCCGACTCCAGTACTCGCAGCCGGCGGCATCGGTCGCGGCAGCCAGATCGCCGCAGCCTTCGCGCTCGGAGCCGAGGGCGTGTGGTGTGGCTCGATCTGGCTCACGACTGCCGAGGCCGAGACCGATCCCGCGGTGCAGCAGAAGTTCCTCGCCGCGAGCTCGAGCGACACCGTGCGGTCGCGCTCGCTCACGGGCAAGCCGGCCAGGATGTTGCGCAGCGCGTGGACCGACGCGTGGGAGGAATCGGGCGCGCCTTCGACGCTTCCGATGCCCGATCAGACGATGCTCACGGCCGCCGCGCAGCAGCGGATCAACCGCCACGCTGGTGACGCCGGTTCCGGAGCGCAGGAGCTCGCCACGTACTTCGTGGGACAGATCGTCGGCTCGATGAACGCCGTGCGACCTGCGCGGCAAGTGATGCTCGACCTCGTCACCGACTACGCCGATGCGGCGGAGCGGTTCGTCGGCTACTTGGGGGACTGAGCTCTCCGCATCTCGCGCGTGATCGACACCGTGAGGAGCGCGGCCACCGCGACCGGCAGGAGCCACCACCAGTCCAAGCCCCGTTGTGCGAGCAGCGTCACCACGCCGACCATCACCACGACGCAGATCGCGAGGCGCCAGTCGTCGCCGACGACGAAGTCGTACCAGAACCTCGCGAACTGGCCGAGCCACTTCACGGCGTGACCTCTCCCGATGTGATCTCGCGTGCCCCCATCGAGCGATCCACCAACGCCACCAGCGCCAGCGACACGGCGACGACGAACGCGATCACGACGAGGAGCGATGCGTCGCCGGCCGGCCAGTCGATGCCCGCACCCTCGGACGTCCAGAAGATGCCGAACGAGGTGAGCATCACGCCCACACCGAACTTCACCGTGTTCTCGGGCACCCGCGTGAGGGGCTCGTGGACGATCACCGCGGCGATGAGCACCACGACCAGCGCAGCCGCGGCGCCGATCGCCGCCAGGCCGACGTTGCGCTGTGTGCCACCGAACGTCACGACGATGAACGCGACCTCGAGGCCTTCGAGGAACACGCCCTTGAACGCGACCGTGAACGTGTACCAGTCGTGATCGGGCCTGGCACCGGCCGCCTCGAGCTCCGCGACCTCGGCCCGATAGATCGCGTCCTCGTCGTGCAGCGCCTTCAGACCACTGGCTCGCAGGATCGCCTTGCGCAGCCACTGGAGCCCGAAGAGCAGGAGCAGCGTGCCGACGACGAGGCGCAGTGTGTCGATCGGGAGCTGCGCGAGCGCGGGCCCGAGCACGGCGACGATGATCGCTAGGGCACCGAGCGCGGCAGCGACGCCCCACCCGGCAGACCGCCATCCCCGAGTGACGCCGACGGCGAGCACGATCGTGACGGCTTCGACCATCTCGACCGCGCTCGCGAGGAACGACGCGACGACGATGAGGAGGTTGTGCATCTCGGCGTCAGGCTAGGCCGAGCCGTGCCAGCTGCTCGGCGGGTGCCTCGATCGAGCGCATCGCCTCGACGAGCAGCTCCTGCATCTCCTTGTCGGCCGGTCCGCCCGCGAGGTTCCGGACTTCTCCCTCGGCTTCGGCCTCGACGCGGTCGTAGAGCAGATCTCCTCGGAAGCGACCTCGGCCCCAGTACGGGATGTCGTCGCTCGGGTCGAAGGGCTGCCGGATCACGGGGACGTCCGTGCCCGGGCTGCGATCGAGCCACGCTCGCGGTCGGGCCTCATCAGGCGCCATTGCGGAAGCACCCGCACCGGCATCGTCGACCAGCGGTTCGAGAACATCGACAACGGCCGGTTCCCCTCGACGGGCGCCTTGGCGTAGGTGCGGGTGCGATCGGCGACGTGGACCTCACGTCCCCACACGCCGCAGAGCGCCCACTCACGGATCGAGGTCGTGGTGCCCTCGAGGAGGGGCACGAGGGACATGCCGTGCGTTCGATGCTCGGGAGTGACGCCGAAGATCTCGCAGAGCGTCGCGTGGATGTCGACGGCGGTCGTCAAGGCATCGCGTTCTGCGGCAGCGACGCCCGGCCAGGCGACCATGAGCGGGATGTGGCCGAGCTCGGGATGCACCGCGACAGCCGGCTTGCCCCACATGCCGCGCTCACCGAGGTAGATGCCGTGGTCGGTGCAGAGGACGACTGCAGTCGTGCTCCATGCGTCGTGGCGATCGATCGTGTCGAGGATGCGGCCGAGCCAGTGGTCGGTCATCGACAGCTTCGCCCCGTACTGGGCTCGGACATGCCTGCCCTCGCGCTCGCTCAGCGTGGCACCGGTGCCGACGAGCGCGTCGTCGTCGCCAGCCGTGTAGGGAGGCCAGATGATTCGCTCGCCCTCCCAGTCGGCGTCGTACCGAGTCGCCCATCGCTCGGGAGTGTCGAATGGTTCGTGCGGGTCGAACTCGTCGACGAAGAGCAGCGCCCGCTCCTCCGGGCGGCGCTCCGCGCTCAGCTCGCGGTCGAGCCACTCGGCAGCCGTCGTCATCGTCCGTGGCCCGGTGAAATCGACTTCGTCACGGAAGTACGTGCGGCTGATCTCATAGCCGCGCCAGCCCGTCGCTCGCGCTGGGAGCAACGTCGGCGCGCCGACCGCAGACGGGTCGGGGCGAGTGCGCCACGGATCATCCTCGCCGCCGCGCAGGTACTCCCAGCCCCCGAAGTCGTTGTGGTAGTTCTCGCCGCCCGCCTCGAACAGGTGCGGATGGTCGGACACGAGCATCGTCGACACGCCATTGGTGCGCGGGAGAAGCCGGGTGATCGCGTCCTCCCAGACCTCGATCGATCCCCACGGACGCCACGGGAAGTCGAGCGCGCCGACGAGCAAGTCGTGTCGGGCGGGGATGCAGGGCAACGAGCCGGTGTGGTGGTTCGTGAAGCGGATCGAGCGCTTCGCGAGCCGGTCGAGGTTCGGCGTGTCGAACTCCGCCCCACCGTAGGCGCCGAGCATGTGGCGGTTCAGGCTGTCGAGCAGGACGACCACCACGTCACGAGGCAATGCCATCGCCGCATCATGCCTGCCGTCGCTACCGTCTGCGCATGGTCGTCCGACGCGATGAGCTCATCGCCGCGCAGTACTTCCTTGCCGTCGCCGGGGTTGCAGCGATGCGCAAGATCCTGCTCGCTCCTTCCGAGGTCCTGCCGCGGCTCGAGGACGCTCGGCGCGTGATCGAGCACCTCGACGAGTTCCCGCAGAACCTCCGCATTCCCATCGTCGAGTACGAGGTGGTCGAGGGCTACGACGAGTGGGCGCCGCTCTACGACGCCGGCCCGAACGCGGCGACCGAGCTCGACTCCGAGATCGTTCGCGCGCTCGTCGAGGGGTTGCCCGCTGGCCGTGCAGTCGACGTCGCGTGCGGCACCGGCCGCCAGTCGCTGCTCCTCACCGAGCTCGGACATCAGGTCGAGGGCGTTGATCTCAACGAGACGATGCTCGCGGTCGCCCGCGACCGGGTGCCCGACGCGCACTTCCAGCAAGGGACGTTCGATGCGCTGCCATTCGACGACGCCTCGTTCGACCTCGCGGTCTCATCGCTCGCGCTGACGCACATCGTCGACCTGCGCCCTGCGCTCGAGGAGATGGCTCGCGTGGTCAAGCCGGGCGGATACGCGGTGCTCTCCGACATGCACCCCGAGATGGTGCGCCTCGGGATCACCGTGGGCTTCCCCACCGGCGACAGTGCCACCCTGGCTCTGGCGCACGTGCCGAACCTCCAGCACGAAATCAACGCCTACGTGAACGGGTTCGTCACGACCGGGTGGGAGATCTGCGAGTGCGTCGAGTCGACGATGCCCGAGGCGGCGATCATCGGTGTGCCCGCCTACCCAGTCGTGCCCGACGCGGTGCGCGGTGCCTTCGAGGGTGTTCCGTTCCTGCTCGCGTGGAAGCTGCGCCGGCGTGCGTGACGTCGCTCCGGGATGGCTGCTCGACGAGGTGAGGTCGGCGGGCCGCGAGAACCTCGACGCCGAGCACGTGGCTCGCTATGACGCGAAGGAAGACGCAGGCGCACTCGCCGAGGTGGCCGACCTCGTGTCGCTCGGGCTGAGTCCCGACTCGATCCTTGTGGATCTCGGCGCGGGCACCGGACAGCTCACGCTCGCGGTCGCATCCTCATGTCGCCGGGTGGTCGCGGTCGACGTCTCGCCCGTGATGCTCGCCGCGCTCCGGCGGGCGATCGCCGACCGGCGCCTCACCAACGTCGACGTCGTCGAGGCGGGGTTCCTCACCTACGAGCACCAAGGAGACCCTGCCGACTTCGTCTACTCGCGTTACGTGCTGCACCATCTGCCTGACTTCTGGAAGGGCGCAGCTCTGGCTCGGATGCACCGAATGTTGCGCCCCGGCGGTGTTCTCAGGTTGTGGGACGTCGTCTATGCGTTCGAGCCCGACGAGGTCGAGGCGCGCATCGAGGCGTGGTGTGCAACCGGAGGAGCCGACGTCGCGAGCGTGTGGACACGGGCCGAGCTCGAAGAGCACGTGCGAGACGAGCATTCGACCTTCACGTGGGTGCTCGAGCCGATGATCGAGCGCAGCGGCTTCGCGATCGAGCATGCCGTTCAATCGGACGACGGCATCTTGGCGAAGTACGTTGCACGGGCCATCTGAGGGGAGGACCCCGTGAGGTTGTCGATCTGGCCCAACGCGGCGCAGCCGTGGAACGTGATCGCCGATGAGGTCACCGCCCTCGAGGAGGCGGGGTGGGATGGCGTGTACGTCGCCGACCACTTCATGCCCAACATGGGCGACGACACGAAGCCGACTGGGGAGTGCGCCTCGCTGATGGCCGGCCTCGCCGAGGCGACCGAGCGCATGCGCATCGGCTCGCTGGTGTTCGGCAACACGTACCGTCACCCCGCGGTCCTCGCCAACCAGATCGCGACCATCGACGAGATGAGCGGAGGTCGGGTGCTGTTCGGGCTCGGCGCCGGCTGGCAGGAGAACGAGCACCGCGCGTTCGGCATCGAGCTGCCGCCGCCGAAGCAGCGCCTCGACCGGTTCGAAGAGGCCGTGCAGATCGTCAAGGGCCTGTTCGGAAGCGAGCGCTTCTCGTTCAAGGGCGACTACTACGTCATCGATGACGCGCCGATGAGCCCGAGCCGGGCCGACATGCAGCTGCTGATCGGTGGCAGCGGCGAGAAGCGAACGATGCGCATCGCCGCACAGCACGCGGACGAGTGGAACTCGTGGTCGACTCCCGAGATCATGCGCGGCAAGCTCGATGTGCTGCGCGGACATTGCGACGCGCTCGGACGTGACTTCGACGACATCGCGGTGTCGACGCAGGCGCTCATCTTCATGAACGAGGACGACTCGGCGCTCGACGGCATCCGCAACGCGCAGCTGCCGATGCCCACGATGATCGGTACCCCTCAGCGATGCGGCGAGATCCTCGCCGAGTACCACGCCCTCGGCGTCGACGAGTTCATCGTTCCCGACTTCACGCTTCCTCCGCCGGGAAGTGCTCGTGACGACTCGCTCGCGAAGATCGCCGAGCTCGCCGCCCCCTACCGCGGCTGAGGGCTCGAGGCTTCCAGCAGTCGCACCGCCGCGTCGCGGTCGGGGACCTGGAGCTTCTTCAGCACAGACGACACGTGTGTGCGCACCGTCGTGGCTGACACGAAGAGCCGAGTGCCGATCTCGTTGGTCGACAGCCCCTCGCGCATGAGCTCGAGCACGTCCCACTCGCGGCCCGTGAGCCGAGCCGCCTGCTCGGGCGCGATGCCGATGCGGCGATGCTCGCGGTCTCGGAACTCCTCCACGAGCCGTGCGACCAGCGTGCCGGGCAGGCTCGCCTCACCCGCCAGCACCTTGCGCACCGCGGGCGCGATTTGGTCGTCGCCGAGGTCTTTCAACAGGTAGCCCGAGGCTCCCGCGCGCAGCGCGTCGAACAGGTCGTTGTCGTCGCGCGAGACGGTCAGGATCACGATCGGGGTGCCCGGGAGGGCCGCCGCGATGCGGGCTGTCGCCGCGATGCCGCTGCCCGGCATGTTGATGTCGAGCAGGCAGACGTCGGGCCGAGTCTCGATCGCGCGATCGAACGCAGACGAACCGTCTTCGGCTTCGGCACACACCACGAAGCCACGGTCGTCTTCGAGCGCCTGGCGCACCGAGGCGCGCGTCCGCGCGTGGTCGTCGGCGATCAGCACTCGCACGACCTCGGTCACAGGGTCACCTCGATGCGGGTGCCCCGCTGGGGCTCGGACGCGAGTCGGAGGTCGCCACCTACGGCGCGCGCCCGCTCGCGCATGCTGATCAAGCCGAAGCCTCGCGCGGGCACCGAGGGATCGAACCCGCGGCCGTCGTCCTCGATGGTGAGGTGCACTCGATCGTCCTGCCACAGCCTCACGGTGACCTTCTCGGCGAGCCCGTGCCGCCCGGCGTTCACGATCGCCTCGCGCAGGATCCGCAAGAGGTTCTCGACCGCGTAGGCGGGCACGCGGATGTCGGCGTCCATGTCCAGGGCGAGCGCGACGAGCGAGCGCTCGCACATGTCCTCGGCGGTCTGTGCGATCGCGACGGGCAATGGGGGCGGGTCGTCGGACGACAGCACCGAGATGGCCCGACGGGCCTCGTCGAGTGCGCGATCTGCCGCGCTCGCGAGCGCGTCGAGCACCTCTGCCGACGGCGCGATGCGAGTCGCCGTCTTCGTCTTGCTCGCGATGAACGACAGCTCGTGGGCCAGGCCGTCGTGGAGATCCCGGGCGATCCTGCGTCGCTCCTCGAGGGCCATGCTCAGCTTCAGCACGGTGAGGTCGGTGATGGCTGTCACTCGCACGGACCGACCGCGGTAGGTCGTGGTTCGGCTGCTCGCGAACGCAGGGAAGCGCGTGCCGTCCTTTCGCAGAGCGAAGAACTCGCCGCTCACCGCATCCTCTTCGTCATGGAGCGCGAGCACGGCGTCGCGTTGTTCGGGGACCACCAGTGACGCGATCGGCAACCCGACCACTTCGTCGGCTGCGTACCCGTACATGCTCGAGAAGGCGAGGTTCGCGCTGACGATCTGGTCGCTGTCGCTGATGCACACGCCCTCGGCGGCTGCCTCGGCGAGTACGCGGAAGCGTTCCTCGCTTTCGCGTAGGGCTTGCTCGGCCTCGACCTGCTCGGTGACATCCCTGAGCGACGACTGGATCTCGTTGACGACGCCAGTGATCGGGTCGACGGCGCCGTGGCTGTGCGCGTCGAACCACATGATGGTGCCGTCGCGGGTGACCGCCCGGAACCGACGCTGGCGGATCTGGTCCGGGTTCTCGAAAAGGGTGTCGCGATCAGCGAACAGATGCAGGTCGTCGGGATGGATGATCGTGTGCATCTGCAGACCCGTGTGCTGCGCTCCGGGGAATCCGAGCATCCTGAAGATCGAGGAGACGTAGGTGATCTTCCCCGCGCGGTCGATCCTCACGATCGCGTTGCTGGGGTCTTCGGCGAGCTGTCGTAGCCGCGCCTCGCTTCTCGCGAGATCGGTCACGCACTGGATCGATCCCACGTATGCGATGACCTCCCCCCGACTGTTGCTCGCCGGCACGAGCCATCCGCGTGCCCATCCGACGAGCCCGTCGGTGGAGGTCGCGCAGTAGTCGAGCGAAAGGGCCGGACGCGGGTGGGGATGCTCGAGCCAGCAATCGAGTGCCTGCTGTGCCGCGGCATCGTCGCCGCGCCACCCCAAGCCGTCGCACGCGTCGGCGCTCAGCCCGGTGAGCCGTTGCCAGATGCCACCGACATACGCCGACGTGCCATCGAGCGCGGTGACAACCACGCCGATCGGCAGCAGCAGTGCCGACGCGGTTGCTGTCGCGACGACTTCGCCCAAGTCCTCCACATTCGCTCTATCGGCCGTGACCTGGCCCACAGCAGGAAATCTCGGTCAGAAGCCGAGGGCGCCCGGTCCGAGGTACGTTCACGCCGCCGGTGGGTGCGGCTCATGTGGGGAGGTTCGATGGGTGAGTCCGAGTATCTGCTCACGAACGCCGATCCCGCGACGGTCGATCGGTTCGGAGGGCTCGAGCGCACGTTCGACCACCTGTCGATCGCGCATCTCGCGCGCGCCGGTCTCCGCCCGGGTGGCCGCTGCCTCGAGATCGGTGCGGGTGGAGGCTCGATCGCGGTGGATGGCTGGGCAGGTCGGAGCGTCTGGTCGTGTGCTCGCGCTCGACCTCGACACGCGCTGGTTCCAGCACGACGGCAGCCCCCAGCTCGAGGCGAGGGACGTCGATGTCGTCGCCGACCCGATCCCAGAGGGGCCGTGGGACCTCATCCACGAGCGACTCGTCCTCGTGCACATACCCGCCAGGCTCGACGTGCTCGACAAGCTCGTCGCCTCACTCGCGCCCGGCGGCTGGATCGTCGTCGAGGACTACGACACGGCCGAGGTCCGCACGACGGATCGCGACGGACCCGATCATGAGTTGATCGACCACATGGTACGAGCGTTCAACGGGCTGCTCTCGGCTCGCGGCGCGGCGAACAGCTTCGGAGCGAACGCGCTGCGCCACCTTCGAGACCGCGGCCTCGTCGACACTGGTGCGAGCGGACACGTCGTCATAGGCACCGGAGGCGACGACTATCCGCGGGTGGTCGCCGCGAACACGCGTCAGGTGTGGGATGGCTTCATTGCGCAGGGCGTTCCCGAGCCTGATCTCGAGCGCTACCTCGAGCTCCTCGAGGACCCCGACACGATCCTGGGGAGCCCGGTGTTGATGACCGCGTGGGGCCGCAAGCCGGTTTGAGAAGCGCCTTGCGCGGCAATCCTGTGAGCGACGTGTGACGAGGAGGACCTCATGGCTGCATCGAGTGCGGGGCTGCACGAGCCCGAGGATCGCCTTCCGGCCGAGGTGATCGATGACCATCGAGCGATCGTCTCGATCATGGAGGAGCTCGAGGCGATCGACTGGTACCGCCAGCGGGCGGAGGCAGCCACCGATCCCGAGCTCGCGGCCATCCTCGTGCACAACCGTGACGAGGAGAAGGAGCACGCCGCGATGACGCTCGAGTGGCTGCGGCGTCGGGACCCGATGCTCGATCAGCACCTGCGCACGTACTTGTTCACGACGGGCTCCATCCTCGAGAGCGAGGCCGAAGCCGAAGGCGGCTCCGGCTCCGACGCCGCTCCGAACGCGACGGGCTCGCTCGGCATCGGCGACTTGCGGGTGAGCTGACCGGTTCGTCGACGATCATCCGGGGTAGGGCGACTGTGGGATGACCCCACAGCGCGAGATCGCCCTTGGTGAGGTGAAGCGGGTCGAGAGTCCGGTTCAGGCGCGACGGTGGCTTCGTTCGATCCTGGTTGATGTCGCGCCACAGTCGATCGACGATGCGTGCCTCCTCCTGAGCGAGCTGGTCACGAACGCGTTCATCCACGGCGGCGGTTCTCCTGCAGTGCGGGCGAGCGTCGATGGTGAGGACCTGTTGCTCTCGGTCCGTGACGCGAGCAGCGCTGGGCCGGTCCACCGACCACCCGGGACAGCCGACGAGACGGGCGGGCTCGGGCTGACGATCGTCGACCGGCTCACGTCCGCGTGGGGCGTGGACCCGCTCCAAGGCGGCAAGGTCGTCTGGGCTCACATGCCACTCCAGCGCTGCTGAACGGCCATCGCGTCGGCTGACGTAGCGTGCCGGCGTGACGCTGAGCCCGACGTTCGAGACCCACACCGAGCTGGCCAAGCGGGCCGCGGCGATGCTGCCGCTGCTCGACGAGAACCAGCAGCATTCCGACGAGGCGGGAGAGCTGGCGCCCGAGGTCGTCAGCGCGTTCCACCGCGACGGGATGTTCCTCATGTGGGTGCCGCAGGCGCTCGGTGGGTCTGAGCTCGGTCCGCTCGACTCGCTCGAGGTGCTCGAGATCACGTCGTACGGCGACCCGTCCGCCGGCTGGGTGCAGATGGCGGCGTGCCTCTCGACCGGTGTCGCCGCCGCCTACCTCGGACCCCACGCGGTCGAAGAGCTGTTTCACGACGGCCAGTACCCCGTCATCGCCGGGCAAGGCACGCGGCCAGGCACCGCGCGGACCGTCGAGGGCGGGTACCTCCTTTCCGGGGAGTGGAGCTTCGGGTCGGGCCTCAAGCACGGCACCTACATCCACTCGCTCGGCGTCATCGAGGAGACCGGCGAGCCTCGCATCTTCGTCACTCCCGTCGAGCAGGCGACGCTCCTTCAGGACTCGTGGGACGTGCTCGGCCTTCGCGGCACCGGCAGCATCGACTACACGATGACCGACGTCTTCGTGCCCGAGGAGTTCTGCCACTTCGCGTTCACCCGCGACGGGAGTCGAGGCGACATCTACCGTCTCGGCATCATCGCGTTCGCGATGGTCTGCCACTCGGGCTGGGCGATGGGTGTTGGTCGCCGCTTGCTCGACGAGCTCAAAGGCCTGGTCGCGCGCGAAGAAGGGCCGTGCCGGCAGCATCGCCGAGTCCGATCACTTCCAGACGCAGTACGCGGAGCACGAGGCCGCCTACCGCGCGGCGCGCGCGTTCGTGTTGGAGGCCTGGCGCGACGTCGAGCAGACCTTCAATGCGGGTGAGGCGATCTCAGTGCGCCAGGACACGCTCATCCGCCTCGCGCTCGGCCACATCACGAAGACCCTGCTCGACGTCGCCAACTTCGTGTACCTGGCCGGCGGCACCACCGCCCTGCGGAGCGGCCCCATCGAGCGGATGGTGCGCGACGTGCACGCGGGCACGCAGCACGTGACATCCGGTCCGAACGCGTGGCGCAACTGCGGACGCGAGCTCGCCGGCCTCGCGGGCGGGATGCACTGGATCCTGCTCGACCTCGTTCCCGACGAAGCGTGAGCCCCTGGGACGAGCGGTCGCGCAACGGAGGGATCGACGAGGTGCCCGTCCCCGGCCCCGGCCGGGTGTGGCTCTGCGGCAAGCACTTCATCGGGCCCGATCCTGAGGTCGCGCTCGCGCGCACCGGCGCGGCCGTCGTTGTGTGCCTGAACGAGCGGGTCGAGCTCGAAGACCGCTATCCCGACTACGTCGACTGGCTGCTGCACACCGCGGCCGACCGCGCGATCTGGTTCCCCCTCCACGACATGCACGCCCCGTCGCTCGACGAGGTGCAGCCGCTGTTCGCCGAGATCGCGCGGCGCCTCGACGAGGACGAAGGTGTGATCGTCCACTGCGGCGCGGGCGTGGGGCGGGCTGGCACCGTCGCGGTAGCGCTGCTCATGCGCCGAGGCCTCTCGCTCGACGACGCGCTCGCGACCGTCGCGTCGAGTCGCCCCATGGCCGGACCGCAGACGCTCGCTCAAGCGCTCTTCCTCGAGGAGCTTGCCTCACTCGCGTGACCTCCTCCCGTTCTCGTTTCAAAACCCCGCCACCGCTGGCGGGTTCTTCGCTTGAGAACGCTGGGGACGGCCCTCGGTCTAGCTGGCGGCGGCGGCCCCCGACGGCGTCGCCGGCACTGGCGTGACCTCGCTCGCGATCTCCTCACCGCGGGACCTCCGCTTCACCAACCACAGAGCGAGGCCGGCGCCCACGAGGAGCGCGAGAGCAGCGATCGCCCATTTGCGGGAGCTCGCGCCCACAACCTCGTCGACGAGCTCGGTGGCGAAGTCGGTCACGAGAGTCGCTTCATGCAGCATGGGTCATGTCTAGTCGCCGTCACACCGTCGGGCGCCACGGACCCGGTACCCGCGTCGCCTCGTCGTCGCCGGGCCACGGCGGCATCGTGATCGCGACGATCCGGAGGGGCGAGTCGCTGTCACACCTGAACTGGAACTCGGTCTCTACGGGGATCGTCACGCAGAGGCCCGCGTCGAGATCGACGATCTGCTCGTCGTCCCCGAGCCGCCGCCAGATCGACCCCCATCCCGAGACCACGTACCAGATCTCCTCGACGGTGCGGTGACGCACCCCCGTCGACACGGCGCCAGGAGCGAGCTCGAAGTGGGCCATGGTGCCGCCGGGCAAGCCGAGCAGCATCCGGACGTCCGCCCCGTCGGGCGCGACGACATCCCGTCGGGCGGGCAAGACCTTCGTCTCGAACATGCCCCCATTCTCTTGGTGAATTCCGCGCAAGATGCGCGCAGCACGCCAAGAAAACCAGCGGCTAGCCGCGGGCGGCCAGGTACTTGGCGTATTGGTCGGCGAGCTCGCGCATCTCGGGCTGCTTCTCGAAGAGCGGCTCGAACTTCTCGCGGGCCTTGGCTCGCTTGGCCGGGTAGTACTCGGTCGGCCAGTAGCCCTCGTGCGGCCGGTACGACTTGAGCACGTTGCGGGCGACCGTTGCCTTGTGCACCTCGTCCACGCCGTCGGCGATGCCCATCGTGGGCGCGCCCGCGTACATCGCCTGCAGCGGAGTGAGGTTCGTCGTGCCGAGCGAGCCGAGGATGTGGAGCGCGTTGAACGACACCTCTCGCAGGACCTTCGCCATCGTGTACTTCACCGCGGCGATGTCGGTGCGCGTCTCTGCGGTGCTCGTGTTGTCGATCTTCCACGCGGTCTCGAGCACGAACAAGCGGAGCATGCGGATCGACGCGTAGCTGTCCGCGATCTTCTCCTGCACCATCTGATGGTCGGCGATGACCTTGCCGTGCGACTCGCGGCTCAGCGCGCGCTCGCACATCATGTCGAAGGCGAGCTTGCACTGCGCGATGGTGCGCATCGCGTGGTGGATGCGACCGCCGCCGAGCCGACGCTGCGCGAGCACCTTCGCGCCGTCTTCGGGGCCGAGGAGGTGGTCGAGCGGCACGCGCACGTCGTTGTAGATGATGTGGTTGTGGTTGCGCGGCTCGGGCATGATCTCGACGCCTGGCGTCTTGCGGGGAACGATGAACATGCCGTTCGTGCACATCACGAAGAGCAGGTCTGCAACCCGGCCCGCGCTCGTGAACCACTTCTCGCCGTTGATCACCCACTCGTCGCCGTCACGGACTGCATGCGTCTTGAAGAGGTTCGGGTCTGAGCCGCCCTGCGGCTCGGTCATCGAGTAGGCAGACCACATCTCCTGGTTGAGCATCGGGACGAGCCAGCGTTGCTTCTGCTCCTCGGTGCCGTACGCGGCCAGGATCTCCATGTTCCCGGTGTCGGGTGCCGCCGCGCCGAACATCTGCGGCGCCGAGCCGTAGCGGCCGAGGATCTCGTTGAGCAGGCCGAGCTTCAGCTGCCCGTAGCCGGGCCCGCCCAGCTCCTCGTCGAGGAAGATCGCCCAGAGGCCCTGCGCCTTGATCTCGTCCTGGAGCGGCTTGACGAGTGCACGAACGCGCGGATCTGGCGATCGCACCGCGTACGGGAACACGAGGTCGAGAGGCTCGATCTCCTCACGACAGAACTCCTCGACCCAGTCGAGCTTCTTCTGGAACTCCGGTTCGGTCGAGAAGTCCCACGCCATGTCGTCCCCCTGGAAGTCTCACGATTGTCAGCAGCGAGCATACGGGGGTTGCGAGACTCCACCCGATGGCCGTGCCGATCGAGATCCCCGAGCTCGTGCAGCGCAAGGCCGTCGCGCTCGGCGGCGAGGGCGAGCGGTGGATGGCCTCGCTGGCGGATTCCCTCGCGGTGTTCGAGGAGCGGTGGGGGATCGCGGTCGGCCCGCCGTTCCGCGCCGGCAGCGCGGCCTACGTCGTGAGCGTCACCACCGCCGACGGCGCGCCCGCCGTGCTCAAGCTCGCGATGCCAGACGGGCTCGACGGAAACGGCAAGTTCGCGCAGGAGCTCCAAGCCGTGCGGCTGGGGCAAGGACGCGGATACGTGGACCTCCTGCAGTTCGACGAAGGTCGTCGAGCGATGCTCCTCGAGCGCTTGGTTCGACCGATCCACGACGTCGGGCTGCCGATCGAGGCCCAGATCGACGCCATCGCGGCGACCGTGGCGCAAGGCTGGCAACGACCGGAGACGCCGTCCCTCTGGCGAACAGGCGCCGAGCAGGCCGAGTCGTTGGAACAGTCGATCGGCGCGACGTGGGACCTGCTCGGTCGGCCGTGTCCCGAGCCCGCCGTGCGGCTTGCTCAGGAGTACGCCCGCCGTCGGCGCACAGCCTTCGACGAGGACACGGCGGTCGCGATCCACGGCGACGCCCATCCGTGGAACGTGCTCGAGTCGTTGTCGGGTGGGTTCAAGCTCATCGATCCCGACGGCATGTGGTCAGAGCCCGCGCACGACCTTGCGATCCCGCTCCGCCATTGGAACCAGGAGCTCCTTGCGGGCGATGCGAGCACGATGCTGCGATCTTGGTGCGCGCGCCTTCAAGAATCTACGGGCGTCGACGCGCAAGCCATCTGGGAGTGGGCCCACGCCGAACGGGTGTCCACAGGGCTGTTCCTCCTGCGCCTGGGTGATCCGTACGGCTTGCCGTTCCTAGAGGTCGCGCATCGCATCGCAACGTGAGAGTCTGTCCGCGGTGGATGCGCCGCAGACGAATGCGTTCGTCGTCACGGCTGGCGAGCGCTCGATGTTCGTTGCCTTGTCTGGCGACCTCGACATCCTCACGGTGCGCGCAGTGACGCCAGAGGTCGAGGCGTTCTTGGCGACCGCGCCGACCGACGTGGTGTTCGACCTGTCGACGCTCGAGTTCATCGACTCGAGCGGGATCGCGCTGCATGCTGAAGATCCACGCGCGAGGTCGTGAAGGAAGGGTGCGGCTCGATCCGCGTCGTGCACGCGTCCGACGCGGCCCGCCGCACGTTCGAGCTGTGCGGGCTGACCGAGGCATTCGGCTTCGACATCGCCGAGGTCGGCGACGCAGGCTGACGTCAACAGCGCGTGAGTTCCATGGCCATGCGCGTAGGAAACGCGTAAGGCTCCTTCTCCGCCGGCCCTCGGGTCGGTAGATCTGGTGCATGTTCCCGCGACGCGACCTACAGCTACTGGTCCCGTTGGCGATGCTGATCACCCTCGGCACCGCCATGGCGCTCGTGCCGCTCCGAGGCCACGTGGCCACCGAGGTCATCGCCTTGCTTCTCGCCCTGACGGTGGTTGCCGGGGGCGTCCTCGCTGGGCGCGCAGGCGGAATCGCCGCAGCGCTGATGGCCGCGGTGGGGTTCGACTTCTTCTTCACGCAGCCGTACCTGTCCCTCAAGATCGCCGATGGCAACGACATCTTGACGACGCTCGTGCTCCTCGTGGTCGGCCTCGCCGTCGGGTCGAGCGCGCGGTGGGACGGAGGTCGAGTGCCGGCGCCGGTGTCAGACTCGAACGCCCTCCTCCGGGTGCTCCATGTCGCGGGTGAGGGATGCGCCGAGGACGTCGAGCTGTCGGTGCGCGCGGAGCTCTTGCGATTGCTCCAGCTACAGGACTGCTGGTTCACCCGTGGCACGTCGACGCTGGCGCAGCTCGACGACTCAGGACATCTCCGCCTGAGTGAGACGGCGCGTCAAGCGGGCGACGTCGTCCTGCCTGTCGAGGGAGTGGCGGTGCCGGTCATATGGGGAGACCAGCTGTTCGGCTACCTCGAGGCCATCCCGATCGAGGGCCGGGTCACGAGCGCCGGGAGTCGAAAGGTCGCGGTCGCCATGGCACAGACACTCGGTCTCGCCCTTGCTGCGGAGCCTGCGGCCGCCTGACGGCCGCAGCTGCTCAATCTCCACCGGCGTTCGCGGCGTCCGTCTCTTCCGGCATGTCGAACCGAAAGCCGATGCCGGGCTCGGTGACGAAGTAGGTCGGATGCGAGGGCACAGGCTCGAGCTTGTGCCGGATCTGGGTCATGAAGACGCGCAGGTAGTTGGTCTCCTTGCCGTACGTGGGACCCCAGACCTCGTGGAGCACCTGCTCGTACGTCACGAGTTTCCCGGCGTTCCGCACGAGCACTTCGACGATGTGCCACTGGGTGGGAGTCAGCCGGATGACGGTGTCCCCCCGGCGGACCTGCTTGGCCACGAAGTCGATCGTGAAGTCGGGCGTCGTGAGGACGGTCCGCCCCTCCGGGAGGACCGCTCTTCGCACCGCGGCCCTCAATCGAGCGAAGAGCTCGTCCATGCCGAACGGCTTCGTCACGTAGTCGTCCGCGCCGAGGTCGAGTGCTTCGACCTTCGCTGACTCGGTGCCGCGACCCGACAGCACGACGATCGGCACCGAGGTCCAGCCTCGTAGGCCCCGCACGACGTCGAGACCGTCCATCGTCGGGAGCCCGAGGTCCAAGATGACGACGTCAGGATGCCGACGGGCGGCAGCTTCAAGCGCGCCCTCTCCCGTGCGGGCCAGATCGACCTCGTACCCGCGAGCGCGCAGGTTGACCTCGAGCGTCCTCAGGATCCGCGGGTCGTCGTCGACCACGAGGACACGGCTCACCTTGTCACCGGCACGGTGATCGTGACCGTAGTCCCCCCGCCAGGAGTGTCGTCGATGTGAATCTCACCGCCCATGGCGTCGACGAAGCCCTTGGTCACGGCGAGTCCCAGGCCGATGCCCTCGTACGGCAGATGGCCGCCATCCCCAAGTCTCTGAAACGGGCGGAAGACAGCATCTCGTTGGTCACGAGGGATGCCTGCTCCACGGTCGATCGCACGGATGTCGACCTCACCCCCCACGACGCCGGCCTCGACTCGCACGATCGAGCCGTCTGGCGCCCAGCTGAGCGCGTTCAGGATGACGTTCGCGACGGCGCGCTCGAGGAGGGCGGGATCAGCCAAGACCGACGGAAGGTCGTCCGCCACGTCGAGCTGCACGCTCGACACGTCGACCGACAAGCTCGCGAGTGCCGCGTAGATCACCTCCTCGACGACGGTGGGTTGGAGTCGCACACCGACCATGCCGGCTTGGAGGCGCCCCATGTCGAGCAGGTTCGAGACCACCGCGTTCAGCCGATCGGCCTCCGCGTCGATCGTCGTGCAGAACGAATGCACCTCCTCCGGCGGCCACTCCACGTCGTCGCTGAGGAGGCTCGACGCCGCCGCCTTGATGTTCGCCAGAGGTCCTCGCAGGTCGTGCGAGACGGCAGCGAGCAGTGCCTCTCGCACCCGGTTGCCTTCTGCGAGCGTGCTCGCTTCCAGCGCAGCGGCCTGGAGCCGGAGTGTGTCCTGGGCGAGACGCAGGTGGGCCACGAACGCCGAGAGCAACCGACGATCGTCCGCTGGCAACGAGGGCCCCTTCACCACGAGGACGCTGCCGCTCGCGAGCTCTGCTGAGTACGTGGCACCGTCGGGCGTGACCGGGACCACTTCGCCCGACGACGCCTCGACGCGCCAGCCCTCGGACGTGGGCGCCAGCACCGTGACCGATTCGAGTGCGAGTGCGACGCGGAGCTCGGTGACGAGGCGGTGCAGCGAGTCGTCGTCGAGCAACGCGGTGCCGGACGCGAGCTCGGCCAGCGCCTCGCTCTCTGCCTGACTCCGGGCAAGCTGCGCGGAGTGCCTCGCCAGCCGGTCCACGAGGCCGCTGACGAGAGCCGATACGGCGACGAAGACCACGAGGGCGAGTGCGTCCCCCGCTCGTGCGAAGCGCAAGCTGTGGGTCGGCGCGATGTAGAACCAGTCGGCGCACAGATACGCGACCCCGGAGCCCACGAGCGCGGGCACCAACCCACCCAACATCGCGATCGCCACCGGCAGCAGGAGGAGGAGCAGCAGCATCCCCGGCACGCCGATCGCGTCTTTGAACGGCAAGAGGAGGAGCGCGAACAGCGGCACGCCGCCGAGAGCGAGCGCCCACGCGATCGTCCTCGCGCGTGCCGACCTCGGCGCGCTCGGCTCTCGCGGGGCACGCGATGCACCACGCGCCGCGCGTGCTGGTGCGTCGGTGGAGATGACGTGCACATCGATCCGGCCTGATCGTCGGATCGCGCGGTTGATGACCGAGCCCTGCATCAGCTCGGCCCAACGTGATCGCTTCGAAGCACCCAGCAGCAGCTGTGTCGCGTTCTCGGCCTTCGCGAACCCCACGAGGGCGTCGGCGATGTCGGTTCCCGTCACCTCCGCGTAGCGGCCACCGAGCTGCTCGAGAAGCGCGCGGTGGCGGTCGAGGAGGTCTTGGCGTCCGGCGTCGAGCCCGTCCGATGTGCGCACGTGAACGCCCACGAGGTCGGCGTGGGTTCTCGCTGCCATGCGGGCACCCCGCCTGATGAGCAGCTCTCCTCCCGGCGCTCCTGTCAGGGCGACCACGACCCGCTCCCGGGTCTCCCAGGTCTCGCTGATGCTGTGTCGCTCCCGGTACTCCGAGAGGCCTTCGTCGACCCGGTCCGCGAGCCAGAGCAACGCGAGCTCGCGCAGCGCGGCGAGGTTGCCGACGCGGAAGTAGTGAGCGAGCGCGGCGTCGACCTTCTCTGCGGCGTAGATGTTCCCGTGCGCCATCCGTCGCCGCAGGGCCTCGGGCGACATGTCGACGAGCTCGATCTGGTCTGCGCCCCGAACGACGGCGTCAGGGACGGTCTCTCGCTGAACCACGCCGGTGATGCGCTCGACGACGTCGTTGAGCGACTCGAGGTGCTGGACATTGACTGTCGAGATCACGGTGATCCCGGCGGCCAGCAGCTCCTCGATGTCCTGCCATCGCTTCTCGTTCCGGCTGCCCGGGACGTCGGTGTGTGCGAGCTCGTCGACGAGAGCCACCTGAGGCGCGCGGGCCAGCACGGCATCGGTGTCCATCTCCTCGAAGACGGCTCCGCGATAGCTGATCTGCTTTCGAGGGATGACCTCGAGATCGCCGATCGCCTGCTGTGTCAACGGGCGACCATGGGTCTCGACGAACCCGACCACGACATCGGTGCCTCGCTCATGGCGGCGTCGCCCTTCGCCCAGCATCGCGATGGTCTTGCCGACGCCCGGCGCAGCGCCTATGTAGATCCGGAGCTCACCACGCGCCATGTGGAGCGCTCTGCCGTCACCCCTGGTCGAGAGCCACGTTCAGCTCGAGGACGTTGACCCCTGGCTCGCCCAGGAACCCAAGACCTCGGCTATCGGTGTGCTCGTCGACCAGCTTCAACACGTCGTCGACCGACATGCCGCGCTCCTTGGCCACGCGGGGTGCCTGAAGGCGAGCGTTCGCCACGCTGATCTCGGGGTCGAGTCCCGACCCAGAGGCACGTGACCGCATCGACCGGGACCTTGACGTCCGCCGGCGAGCCCGTTCTCCGCGCGATACGCGAGCACGCGCTGGGGCACGGTGTCGGTGTTGCAGACGTAGGTGCCGTCGGCGTTCTTCTCGTACACCGGGTTGCCGTCGTCGTCGGTGACGGGGTTGCCGCTGTTGTCGGTCGTCTCCACGGGCACACAGGTACGGATCGTCAGGCGTCGCGAACTGGTTCGTCTTGTCCGGTCGATGTTGACGCCCGGCACGTTGCCGATGAGCGCGGGGTTCAGCGGGCCGTAGTTCGACCCGTAGGAGTACACGCCGCCGCCTTGCGCGCCCGGCACGTAGCCGTCGGCGGACGGGCGCGAGTGGAAGTACTTCGGGTCGGTGAACACCTGGCCGATCCAGCGCGAGCCGACCACCTGGCCGTCGACCTTCACCAGCGAGCCCTCGGCCTTGTCGTTGAACCCCAGGACCGCGATGCCAGTGACGACAAGTGGATAGACGAGGCCGAGCAAGCACCGTGAACACGATCATCATGACGAGAGCGGGAAGCAGTTGGCGACGCATCAGGACACTCCGAGTGCGGTGATGACGATGTCGACGGCCTTGATGCCGATGAAGGGCACGATGATCCCGCCCAACCCGTAGATCAGGAGGTTGCGACGCAGCATCGTGGCGGCGCTCTCGGCCCGGAACTTCACGCCTCGGAGCGAGAGCGGGATGAGGGCGATGATGATCAGCGCGTTGAAGATGACCGCGGACGAGGATCGCCGAGCGCGGGGTCTGCAGGTTCATGATGTTGAGGCGATCGAGCACCGGGATGACGCCGGAGAACATCGCCGGGATGATGGCGAAGTACTTGGCGACGTCGTTGGCGACCGAGAACGTCGTGAGCGCGCCACGGGTGATGAGGAGCTGCTTGCCGATCTCGACGACCTCGATGAGCTTGGTCGGGTTCGAGTCGAGGTCGACCATGTTCCCGGCTTCCTTGGCGGCCTGCGTGCCGGTGTTCATGGCGACGCCGACGTCCGCCTGCGCCAGCGCAGGAGCGTCGTTGGTGCCGTCACCCGTCATCGCGACCAGCCGGCCGCCCGCCTGCTCCTTGCGGATCAGGTCCATCTTGTCCTCGGGCGTCGCTTCGGCGAGGAAGTCGTCGACGCCGGCCTCGGACGCGATCGCCTGCGCGGTCAGTGGGTTGTCGCCGGTGATCATGACCGTGCGGATGCCCATGGCGCGGAGCTGGTCGAAGCGCTGCCGGATGCCCTCCTTGACGATGTCCTTCAGGTGGACGACACCGAGGATCTCGAGGCCCTCGGTGACGACGAGCGGCGTGCCGCCACCCGTTGCCACACCCTCCACGAGCTGATCGAGCCCGTCGGGCACCACCCGCCCTGCTCGACCACCCACCGCTTCACCGAGTCGGCGGCACCCTTGCGGACTGAGGTGCCGTCGATGTCGATGCCGCTCATGCGGGTCTGTGCGGTGAAGGGGATCAAGGTGGCGTCGCGCACGTCGCGCTCCCGGATGTCGAAGCGCTCCTTCGCGAGCACCACGATCGAGCGTCCCTCGGGCGTTTCGTCGGCGAGGCTGGCGAGCTGTGCCGCAGCGGCGAGTCGCTCCTCCGAGATGCCGGGCAGAGCAAGGAACTGCGCGGCCTGCCGGTTGCCGAGCGTGATGGTGCCCGTCTTGTCGAGCAGAAGCGTCGAGCAGTCGCCCGCCGCCTCGACGGCTCGACCGGACATCGCGAGCACGTTGTGCTGCACCAGCCGGTCCATGCCCGCGATGCCGATCGCGGAGAGCAATGCGCCGATCGTCGTGGGGATCAGGCACACGAGCAGCGCGACGAGCACGACGATCTTCTGCTCGGCGCCTGCGAACGCCGCGAACGGCTGCAGGGTGACCGTCGCGAGCAGGAAGATCAGCGTGAGCACCGCGAGCAAGCGTGTTGAGCGCGATCTCGTTCGGCGTCTTCTGCCGGTTGGCGCCCTCGACGAGCGCGATCATCCGGTCGAGGAACGTCTCCCCGGGCCGCGCGGTGATGCGCACGACGATCTCGGTCGGAGAGGACACGCGTCCCGCCGGTGACCGCCGACCGATCGCCGCCGGCTTCGCGGATGACCGGCGCGGACTCACCGGTGATGGCCGACTCGTCGACCGACGCGATGCCCTCGATGATCTCGCCGTCCGAGGGGATCATCTCGCCTGCCGATCACGATGACGACGTCGTCGACGGTCGAGCTGCGACGAGGCGACCTCCTCGATGCTGCCGTCCGCTCGGCGCCGGTTCGCCATCGTCTCGGCTCGGGTCTTGCGCAGCGTGGCCGCCTGAGCCTTGCCGCGACCCTCGGCCATCGCCTCCGCGAAGTTCGCGAACAGCACGGTGAACCAGAGCCACACGGCGACAGAGCCCGTGAACACGTTCTGCGCTTGCGTGGCCGAACCGAGGTCGCGGAAGAAGAGCACCGTCGTGAGGACGCTGCCGACCAGCACGACGAACATGACCGGGTTGCGCGCCTGGACGCGGGGGTCGAGCTTGCGGAAGCTGTCGACGATCGCCGGTCGGACGATCGAGGCTTCGAACAACGGCCGCTTGCTCCTGTCCCGACGTTCGGGAGTGGTCTTCAGAAAGTTGCGTCTGCAACGGGTGCTCCTAGAACGAGAGCTGCTCGACGAGGGGGCCGAGCGCGATTGCCGGGAAGAACGTGAGCCCGCCCACGATGACGACGACGCCGATGACGAGGCCGACGAAGAGCGGGGTGTGCGTGGGGAAGGTGCCCGCGGTGGCGGGCATGACCCGCTTGCGGGCGAACGCGCCGGCGAGGGCGAGCACCGGGAAGCACGAGGAAGAACCGACCGATGAGCATCGCGATGCCCGAGCGTCGTGTCCATCCACGTGGTCGCGGCGGTGATCCCGGCGAACGCCGAGCCGTTGTTGTTCGCTGGCCGACGTGAACGCGTAGAGGATCTCGGTGAAGCCGTGCTGCCCCGGGTTCCAGATCGTCGTGTGGAGGACCGACGGCACGTAGAGCGACGCGGCGGCGAAGCCGAGTACGGCAGTCGGCATCGCGAGCACGTAGAGCGCGACCATCTTCATCTCGGGTGCCTGGATCTTCTTGCCCAGGTACTCGGGTGTTCGGCCGACCATGAGGCCGGCGATGAAGACCGACAAGATCGCCATGACGAGCAGGCCGCTGAGACCGACGCCGACGCCGCCGGGGCTGATCTCACCGAGCATCATGTGGCTGAGGGGCACTGCGCCGCCGAGCGGCGTGAAGCTGTCGTGCATCGAGTTGACCGAGCCGTTGGACGTGCCGGTCGTCGACGCGGCCCACAGGCCCGACGCCGCGGAGCCGAAGCGGACCTCCTTGCCCTCCATGTTCCCGCCCGCCTGGGTCGACGGTGACGGCCTGGTTGCGCTGCCTGCGGTCGGTGATCTGCGGGATTGCCGTTCCCCTCGAAGACCATCGCCATCATCGACATCGCCGAACCAGACGATGAACATGACGGCGAACACCGCGTAGCCCTGCCGCTTGTCCTTCACCATCCGGCCGAAGGTGAAGGCGAAGGCGAACGGGAGCACGAGGATCGCCCACATCTCGACGAAGTTGTTGAACGGCGTCGAGTTCTCGAACGGGTGGGCGGAGTTCACGTTGAAGAAGCCGCCGCCGTTGGTGCCCAGCTGCTTGATGGCGACCTGGCTGGCCACCGGGCCCCCGGGGATGAGCTGCTCGGTCGCGCCCTGCGACCGTGTGCGCCGTCGTGAACCCGTGGAAGTTCTGGATCACGCCCTGGCTCACGAGCACGATCGCCACCACGAACGCGAGGGGCAGCAGGATGCGAGTCGTCGAGCGGACGAGGTCGACCCAGAAGTTGCCGATCGTCGTCGCGCGGCGGCGGGACAGCCCACGGATCAGCGCAGCGAGCGTCGCCATGCCGGCGGCCGCCGAGACGAAGTTCTGCACCGCGAGCCCCACCATCTGGGTGAGGTGGCTCATCGTCGCCTCGCCGCCGTAGCTCTGCCAGTTCGTGTTGGTCATGAAGCTGATGGCGGTGTTGAACGACAGGTGGGGAACGACGCCACCGACGTCGGTCGGGTTGAACGGGAGGTGGCCCTGGAACCGCTGCAGCGCGTAGACCGCGAGGAACGAGAAGATGCTGAACGCGATCAGCGAGTACGCGTAGATCGTCCAGCGCTGCTCGCGCTTCGGATCGATGCGGCAGATCTGGTAGATCGCGTTGTCGATGGGCCGAAAGAAGCGATCGCCCGGCGCCTTCTCGTCGTCGCCGTAGACCTTCGCCATGTAGATGCCGATGGGGTAGGCGGTGACGACGACGACGACGATGAAGACGATGAGCTGGAGCCAGCTGGCGGCGGACATGGGATCAGAACCTCTCAGGGAAGAGCAGTGCCGCGACCAGGTACAGGGCCAGCAGCACCGAGATGATCAAAGCGATGATGTTGTCGGCGGTCACGACGTCGCCTCCTGGGCCGCTTCGCCCTCCTCGGACGGACGGACGAGGCGATCGAGCCCTCGTACGTACGCGACGCACAGCGCGAAGAACGCCAGCGTCACGAGACGAACACGATGTCTGCCAAGGCGAGTCATCTCCCTCGAGTCCACGGATGCCTCCGAGCATCCCGCAACGGGAGCCATCCTGGGAGTCGCGATCCCCGCGATGGAAGCGACCTACGACGCTCTTAACGGTCGCTCGGTCCGCGACTTAGCGCATCCTTAGCGTCTGCCGAGTCGCGCGGTGCCGGGCGAACCGCGCAAGAATCCCCGCATGGCCCGAGGAACGCTCCGCATCTACCTCGGCGCCGCGCCCGGGGTCGGCAAGACCTTCGACATGCTGAACGAGGGTCGTCGGCGCGCCGAGTCGGGGCACCGATGTGGTCATCGCCCTCGTCGAGACCCACGGCCGGCCGAGGACCGCCGAGCAGCTCGGCGACCTCGAGATCATCCCGAGGCGCAAGATCGAGTACAGCGGCACGACTCTCGAGGAGATGGACCTCGACGCGGTGCTGGCGCGGCACCCGACGGTCGCGCTCGTCGACGAGCTCGCCCACACGAATGTGCCCGGAAGCCGGAACGTCAAGCGCTGGGAGGACATCGAGGAGCTCCTCGAGGCGGGCATCGACGTGATCTCGACGGTGAACATCCAGCACCTCGAGAGCCTCAACGACGTGGTCGAAGGCATCACGGGCATCAAGCAGAAGGAGACGGTGCCCGACGCGTGGGTCCGCGGCGCCGATCAGATCGAGCTCGTTGACTCGACGCCCGAGGCCCTGCGTCGGCGCATGGCCCACGGCAACATCTACCCGGCGGAGCGCATCGACGCGGCGCTCGGGAACTACTTCCGGGAGGGCAACCTCTCCGCGCTCCGCGAGCTCGCGCTCCTCTGGCTTGCCGATCGTGTCGACGAGGCGCTCACCACCTACCGGATCCGGCACGGCATCGACCGGCCGTGGGAGACGCGCGAGCGCGTGCTCGTCGCGCTCACAGGCGCGCCAGGCGGCGATCATCTCGTCCGGCGCGCCGCACGGATCGCGACGCGTGCGAGGGCGGAGCTGATCGGTGTCCACATCCGAAACGAGGACGGCAGGCAGGGACCGTCCGAGGAGCTCCTCGACCAGCACCGTGCACTCCTAGCCGAGCTCGGTGGTGGGTACATCGAGACCGCCGGCGCAGACATCTCTCAAGCGCTCTTGGACATCGCCCGAGCCGAGCGCGCGACCCAGCTGGTGATGGGTGCGTCCAGGCGGTCGCGTTGGGCCGAGGTCACGTCCGGCTCCGTGATCAACCGGATCATCCGGAATTCGGGCGCGATCGACGTGCACGTGATCAGCACCCATTCGGCCGAGGAGGAGCACGCCCTTCCCCTCCCACGGCCGAGGCGACACGCGGCGATCGCTCGGCGCCGATACCGGCTGGGGTGGGCGATGGCGGTGCTCCTTCCGCCCATCCTCACCGCCATCCTGGTGCCGTTCCGCGATGACCTCCACCTGTCGTCCGTCCTCCTGCTGTTCCTGCTCGTCGTCATGGCGGTCGCCGCCGTCGGCGGCGCGGGACCGGCGATCTTGACGGCCATCTCCTCCTCGCTCTACGCCAACTGGTTCTTCTTCCCGCCGATCCACACCTGGACGATCCGCGATGCGGACAACGTGTTCGCGTTGGTCGTGTTCATGAGCGTGGCGCTCATCGTGTCGTGGTTCGTCGCCACCGTTGCGCGTCAGTCCGCCGAAGCCGCCCGAGCGCGGGCAGAAGCCGAGACGCTCGCGCGCCTTGCCGGGGCCACGACCTCGGCGGATCCGCTCACGACCGTCGTCGAGCACCTGGTGGATGCCTTGTCGCTCAAGGGTGCCGCGGTCCTGGAGCGACGGGGCGACCAGTGGGCCCTCGCAGCTGGCGCGGGAGCCGACCCTCCGCCGGACCCGTCGAGCGCCGACGAGACGATCGACATCGAGACCGACGTGGTGCTCTGTCTACGCGGCGAGCTCGCGGCCGAAGACCGTCAGGTGGTCCACGCCTTCGCCAGCCAGCTCGGCGCGGCCGTGCGCGGTCGAGCGCTTCGTCGCGAGGCCGACACGGCCGGGGAGCTTTCGAAGGTGAACGAGCTGCGGTCGGCGCTCCTGGTCGCGGTCTCGCACGACCTCCGCACACCACTCGCGTCGATCAAGGCGTCGGTGACGTCACTGCTGGCCGCGGACGTCGAGTGGGACGACGACCGCCCGTCGCGAGTTCTGCGTCGCCATCGACGAGGAGACCGACCGCCTCGAGAACCTCGTCGCCAACCTGCTCGACATGAGCCGGATCGCGACCGGTGCCCTGACCGTGCACCAAGCGAAAGTCGGCGTCGAGGAGATCGTCCCTGCCGCGCTCGCGAGCCTCGGGGATCGCGCGAGGCACGGGAGGGTCGCTGCGAACATCCCCGAGACGTTGCCCCGCATCGACACCGATCCGGCGTTGCTCGAACGAGCCGTGGCCAACCTGATCGACAACGCGATCGCCTGGTCACCAGCCGAGCAGTCGGTCCGGGTCGAGGCCGGGGCCGTCGGCTCCGAGATCCACCTGAGGGTCATCGACCGCGGGCCCGGCATCCCGATGTCCGAGCGGGAGCGGGTGTTCCAGCCGTTCCAGCGCGTCGGCGACGGCTCGAACGGGGTCGGTGTCGGACTCGGGCTCGCGGTCGCGCAGGGTTTCATCCGCGTGGTCGGCAGTGACCTCTACATCGAGGACACGCCGGGCGGAGGCACGACGATGGTCGTCACGATGCCGATCGAGCGATGACGACCGGCGCCCGCGTGCTCGTCGTCGACGACGAACCGCAGCTGCAGCGAGCGCTCACCACGAACCTGAAGGCGCGCGGATACGAGGTGGACAACGCCGCGACGGGAGAGATGGCCCTCGAACTCGCCGCACGGCTTCATCCCGACGTCGTGATCCTCGACCTCGGGCTTCCCGGGATCGACGGAATCGAGGTCACTCGCGGGCTACGGGGCTGGTCGCAAGTGCCGATCCTCGTCCTGTCGGCACGAGGCGGCGAAGCCGCGAAGGTGGCCGCGCTCGATGCCGGGGCCGACGACTACGTCACGAAGCCGTTCGGCATGGACGAGCTGTTGGCGCGCCTGCGGGCGGCGCTACGGCGTTCGACATCAGCGGAGGAAGACGCCGAGGTCGTGACCGCGGACTTCACCGTCGACCTCGCGAACCGGCGGGTGCGGCGAGACGGGGACATCATCCACCTCACACCGACCGAATGGCACGTGCTCGAGGTGCTCGTGCGTCATCCCGGCAAGCTGGTCAGCCAGCGTCAGCTGCTGAAGGAGGTGTGGGGACCGTCGTATGAGACCGAGACGAACTACCTGCGGCTCTACCTTGCCCAGCTCCGTCGGAAGCTCGAGCCCGAGCCCGGGCATCCTCGCTACCTCATCACCGAGCCTGGGATGGGCTACCGGTTCGTCGCCGATGAAGCCGAGCAGAGACGACCGCTCGGAGACACGACCTAGGCGGCGTTGCGGTCGCGGGAGGCCTCGGCGGCCTCTGCGCCCTCGATGCCGGCGGCTTCGCGCAACTCCTCGAACCGGCGCTCCCACGCGAGCTGCTCGGCCAACCAACGTCGGGCCCTGAGCTCTGCGTTGTCGTTCATCGTCCTGGCTCCTGTTCCTCGACCCGACTGGTGCGGGTCCTCGCTGCAATTCAAGCCGGCGAGCGACACGAACATTCCAGTCACCCTATGATTCATGTCACAGGCACTTTGGGGGGACCTGCATGGGGCTTCGGGAAGAGAAGAAGCAGGCCACACGGGCTGCGATCGTCGAGACGGCGCTGGCGCTGTTCCGGGCGAAGGGCTTCCACGCGACCCGGATCCAGGACATCGCCGACCGACTCCGGATCAGCGAGGCCACGTTCTTCAACTACTTCCCGACCAAGGAGTCGGTGCTCGAAGCAGTGGCGGATGAGGTGATCGACGGGTCGATCGCGATCCTCGATCGAGAGGCAAGCGACCTCGCCCGCCCGGTCTCCGAGCGTCTCGCCGGCCTCGCCGCAGAGTTCGCCGACCAGCTCGACGGCGACCCCGACTTCGTCGTCCTCCTCGCCGGCAACACGCGCTATTTCCTCGGCATCCGCACGGCGCGGTTCGAGCGCGCGCTCGTGTTGCTCGCCCAGCTCTTCGCCGAAGGCCAGTCGCAGGGCGAGATCCGCGACGACATCGCCGCTGCGCACCTCGCAGAGCTGTTCCTCTCAGCGACGTTCGGGGCGATCCAGAACTGGGTGCAGGCGGGTGGGCAGGACCCGCCGCTTCGTGAGCGGCTCAGGCTCGGCGCGGTGGTGCTGATCGACGGTTGCGCGGCGAAGCGCTAGCCGTCCCACTCGACGGGCAGCGTCAGGAGCCCACGAAACGCCCAGCCCCCGATGCGCACCTCGGCGGAGCCGTCGAGCCGAAGACCGCGCAGTCGGCTGAAGGCGCTGGGCAACGCGACGTCCGCGACCATCGACCGCGCCGCCGCCGCGCCGGCGCAGAAGTGCGGGCCGGCTCCGAAGACGATCGCGCGTGCGTTGCTGCGCGTGATGTCGAACCGGTCGGCCTCCGTGAAGTGGGTCTCGTCGCGGTTCGCGGATCCGAACATGAGAAACACGCGGTCGTCGACCTCGAGGTCGACGCCGTCGACCGTCCACGGCTTCGCGACGCGACGAGGCGACATGCCGATCGGCGAGATCCACCGCGTGAGCTCGTCGAACGCTTGCATCCACGTCGCGCGGCCGTCCCCGATACGTCTGAGCGCGTCGGGATGGGTGAGGAGGGCCCAGATCGTCCCTGCGATCGCCTTGCGGGGCTCGTTCTGCCCTCCGCTGATCGTGAGCTTGACGTTGGCGCGAGCCTGCGCCTCCGAAAGACCTCCTTCGAGCATCACGCTGAGCAGGGATGGGTCGGGAGCGCGGCGCACGACCGGGAGCACGTGGTCGATCGCCGCGTCGATGGCCGCCGTCGCTTCGTTGCAACGCCGTTCGATCTCGGGATCGCCGCCGTAATTCGCGATCCCTTGGATCATCGCCTGCGACCACTCGTCCATGTCCTGGTAGCGGACGTTGGTCAGGCCGGTCATCGACTTCAGGCACTCGGCCGAGAGCGGGAGCGCGAACGCGTCGATGAGGTCGCCGCGTCGCTGACCGGCGAGGTCGTCGAGGATGCGATCGGCGTGACGCTGGAATTGCGCCCTCCAATGTGCAGCGACCGCGGCCGGCGCGATGGCGGGGGAGTAGAGGTTCCGCTCGGCCATGTGCGCGGCGCCGTCCTTGCGCATCATGTTCTGGCCCATCAAGCGGTTCATGAGCCCGCCCGGTTGGTCGGACGACAGCACGTCCACCCGCTTCTCCATCGACGCGATGTCGTCGCGCCTTGTGAGCAGCGTGGCGCCGAGCTGCGGCACGAACGCGATCGGTGCTTCCGCCCGCATCTGAGCGAGCGCGGGGTACGGGTCGCGCCAGAACGCGTCGACGTCGATGTCGAATCGCGGGGCGGTGGACACGACACACAGGTTCGCGCGCCTTGGCTACGGTGCGGCGTGGCCGAGCGTCTCGACGTCGATGTCTGCGTGGTCGGTGCCGGCTACGCGGGACTGACCGCGGCCCGCCGTCTCACTCAGGCCGGCAAGACGGTCGCCGTGCTCGAAGCGCGCGATCGCGTGGGCGGCCGCATCTGGACCGAGGCCCGCCCGGGTGGGTTGTCCGTCGACCGCGGGGGAGCGTGGCTCGGTCCGAAGCACGACGCGATCTTCGGCCTCGCCGGCGAGGTGGGCGTCTCGACGTACAAGACGTACGTGAAGGGCGCCCACCTGCTGCTCGGCGATGGCCAGACGCGCCGGTACACCGGCCTCATCCCGAAGATCAGCCCGATGGCGGTCGGCACGATCGCCTGGGCGCAGCTGCGGGTGGACCGGCTGGCGAAGAAGCTGCCGCTCGACGCCCCGTGGAAAGCCGACAAGGCGGCCGAGTGGGACCAGCGGTCGCTCGCCTGGTACCTCGAGCACACAGGCATCCGCACGGCGATCGGCCGCGACCTGTTCGAGATGGCGATCCGAGGGCTCTTCGCGGGCGACCTCGCCGAGGTCTCGTTCCTGAACCTGCTCATGCTCGTGCGGGGGCACGGAAGCATCAACACTCTGTTCTCGATCGAGGACGGCGCACAGGAGAACCTCGTCGACGGCGGCGCGGGTTCGATCGCGCGACGCGTCGCGGACGAGCTCGGCGACGCGGTGCGGCTCAGCGCGCCCGTCCGTTCGGTGACGCAAGCCAACGACCACGTCGTGCTCAGCGCGGCGGACCTGACGGTCGCGGCGCGTCGGGTGGTGATCGCGACCCCGCCGGCGCTCACACTCGAGATCGAGTTCGATCCCGCGCTGCCCGCGGATCGGGCCGCGCTCTACCGGAACGCGGTCGCCGGCCCCGAGGCGAAGACGCTCGTCGTGTACGACGAGCCGTTCTGGAGGGCCGACGGATTCAGCGGTCAGGCGTCAGAGCCCGGTGCCGCGTCAGAGGTGACCATCGACGCGTCGCCGATGTCGGGTGCGCCGGGCGTGCTCGCGTCGTTCACGTTCGGGCCCGTCGCGGAGAAGATGCACGCTCTCGATCCGGGGGAACGCCGTGCGGAGGCGATCGCGTCGCTGGTGCGCCGATTCGGGCCGCGCGCGGCTTCGCCGTCGGACTACGTCGAGACCGAGTGGTGGACCGAAGAGTGGACTCGAGGCTGCTCGATGGCGCACTACGCGCCCGGGATCCTCACCCGCTACGGGCACCTGCTGCGGGAGCCGTGGGAACGCATCCACTGGGCCGGCACCGAGACCGCGACGATCTCGCACGGTGCGATCGATGGTGCGGTCCGCTCGGGCGAGCGCGCCGCGACCGAGGTGCTCGCCGCGGACTAGCGCTTCGACATGTCAGCGGTGAGTCGCCAACGTCTTCGCGCGTCGGCGAACCGGCAGCCGGAGGATGTCGCGGACCGCGGCGGTCAGCTAGGCGCGCAGCATCTCGGGCGGGCTCGCAGACAGGAGAGACGGTGCCCAGTCGTCGAACCCGGTCACGGCAGCGAGCGCCGCGATCATGCGGATCTCCTCTTGGACGCTCGACGCAGCTGCGTGCGCGGCCGCCTCGACCCGCTGGTGCATCTGCAGGTGCTCATGCGTCGAGCGGAACTCTCCTCGCGAGCGTCCTGTGCGGCACGATCGCCGTCACAGACGATGCCCGGGTGGATGCAGCCGCTCGCGGAGTGGAACCCGGTGTCGTCGGTCGCAGCAGCGTGTCGTGAGCTGTTCGGCAACCCCAACCCGGCGGCGCTCTCGCACTCGTTCGCCGCACAGCACCCGGTCGTGCCGCTCGCGAACCACCTGTTCAGCACGCGCACGCTCGACTGACCGTGCTGGCTTTCAAGAATTCGAGCTCAGGCGGCGCCGCGCCGCCCGGCCCGCTTGGCTCGCCCGGTACACGATCGGGCGGGCCTGGTTCAACAGGCCGACCGGCACGAGCCCGCCTCCATCGTGCGCCAGGTTGAACTCGAGCGCTTCAGTCGCTTCGCGCGACAGCGGTGAGCCGAGGGTGAGGCGCGCGATTGACCGCACCTCACCACCCGGCGGCGACACGCCGATCTCGAACTCCCACCTTCCGGCGACGTACGCGTGCACCGTCTCGTCCTCGGGCATCGGCTGGAGCGGCCAGGCGCGCACGATCACCTCTCCGTTCGGTGCACGGAGGCGGAGCATCGACGAAAACACCTGCTCGTAGCGCGGCGTGACCGACGTCGCGTCGCGTCCCGACGACTTCCGGTGCGCTGTCGCGACGAGCAGGTCTTGCGGGATGGCGGGGCCGCCCGCATCGAACATGCGCACCGCGATCCCGTGCACGTCGCGCCACCGCAACGGCATGCCGAAGCCCCGCGACAGTCGCGCGACGGCGCGGTACGAGCCGGGTCGTCCGAGCACCGTGCCCTCCAACAGATCCCAACCCGAATCCTCGACGATGACAGTTGCCTCGTAGGCGGCGCCGACGGGATGGACGGCGCGCTTGCCACGCGTGAACCCGATGGCAGCGCCGAGCGGAGCGAGCGCGGAGCCGAGAAGCACGCCCGCGGCCGAGTGCGTCGACGCGAGCGGCGGGGGAGCGGACCAGTCCGCGTTCGCGAGGCGGCGGAGTGCGTCCATCGACGGCACCCAGAGGTACTTGCCGCCGCGGGTCGTCACGAGCTCGGCGAGAGGGTGGACGAACTTCGGCACGTCGCCGGGGATCGTGAACTTGTGGTCTCCGGGCGCCCTCCCGATGAAGGGGTCGCGGTCGTGGCCGACATGGACCGCGTCGCCGTCGTTGCACCAGTTCGCTTGGATGAACTCGTACTGCCGCTCGATGTCGGCCATGTAGGCGACGAAGAAGATGCCGCGATCGGCGCCGTCGTCCGGTGCACCTTCGGAGAGCGGCGGACCGTAGGTCATTCCCCGCCTCACGATGCGCTGGCGAGCCGTCAGCGCATCGTCTGATGCGAGCCCACACCGCGGGTTCGTGCGGCGGATGTGCGCTCCGAGCGGGCACCTCATGCCCTCGGGGTCGTCGCTGTAGTCGAACGCGTTGACCCGATCGGGATCGAGGCCCAAGGCAGGCTCGGGACGGTCAGGTGTCAGCGCGAGCGGTGACCCGTCGGGCCACCGGCCGACGAGCTTGGCCCGCAACAGCTGCTCGTCCATGCCGATCCGGGCCGCCTGCTCGGTCGTCCAGGTGCGGAACGTCGCGACGTCCTCGTAGAGCTTGCGCCAGACCTTGAACGTGCCGTCCCGATCGAAGGGGGCCGCGGGCCCGGGGGCCGGGTAGCCATCCGCATCGATGTGCCCGTGGAAGACCTCACCGATGGGGAGGCCGTGCCAGTGGTGGAACGTGCCGATGTGGCCCTCGCCGAACACCGCGCCGCCGACGCCCTGCAGCACCGGCTCACCGACCCCGTCGGCGTAGCCGAAGTGCTCCTTGCGATCCGGCAGGCGCTCGGCCCGCTGCTCGGTGACGACGTGCAGGCCGTGCGCGTCGAGGCACGCGTGCAGGCGATCGAGCGCGTCGCGCTCGTGCTCGGCAGACGTCGCGTGGATCGTGAAGAGGATGTGCGCTTCGTCCGTCCCGAGGCCCTCCTCCCACTGTGAAGGGTCGGAGCTGCCCGTGTCACCCAGCGTCGCGGCCCGCGCGGCCATCCCCTGCTTGAACGCGTCGGGAAAGGAGGCGAGGAGCGCTTCAGGGAGACCCAGCGCGGCGAGGCCAGGGTAGGTGAACGAGATGTTGAGCGTCGATGGTGGGCTCTCGATCCAGGGCGCACCCGCCGTCACCTGAGGGACGAGCTCGGCGAGCGCCGCGCGCGCTCCCTCGGCTGCTTCGATGTGTGCGAACACGTGCGTCGACACGGCGAACCCATAGGGACACAGCACGTTCCCCTGCACCTTGCCCGGCACGACACCGCCAGGGTCAGGGCCTCGCTGCCAGCGCACGCCCCGGATCATCGGACGAGCTCCTCGCGATACGCGTCGAGAAGCGCGGGGGCGTCGAGGCCCTGAGCGCGCAGCACGAGTCGCTCGACGCGTGCACGAGTCGCGAGCGCGGTGACGATCTCGGCGGCGGGCACGTCCCAGGTCGCGAACGACAGGGCAGAGTGGACGCGATGGGCCGAAAGCCAGTCGATCTGGCGGTCGGCTTCCGTGGGCCAGCCCGCGCAGTGGGACCAGATCGCATCGGCCGTCGGACCGAGCGCGCGCACGAAGTCGACGAGCCACTCGGCGGCCGGACGGTCGATCGTGGCGGAGCACATGAGCACCGTGTCGGGAGCGATCGGCTTCGGCGTCACCACCACCCAGCGCCCGTTGTGCGTGCCGGCCACGGACGCGAACGGACTTTCGTCACGGAGCGGTATCGCCTCGATCGTCGACCGGAGGGCATCGGCGTGGCCCTCGAGCACTGCGGTGAGGATGCTGAGCTGGGTCACCATCACAGGTCACCCTGCACGCCGGCGAGGAAGCCCGCCCACTCGCGCGCGAACTCGTCTGGCGTGATCGCCCGATCGGGCGTGGGCAGTGCGCCGAATGCCTTGTGCACCCGCAGCGCGCGGCCGACGTCGCGGGTCGTCGCCTCCGGATACGCCGACCAGTAGTGCGTCGTCTCATAGGCGTTGTCCGTCGTCCACTGATGGAACGGCGCGGGCGGGAACACGTCGGGGAAGCCCTCGGTCGGCGTCCACGCGGCGCGCATCCGCCACGGGATGACTCGAGCGAACGTGTCCATGTAGCGCACCACCTCGCCGTCGTAGTTGCTCTCGAACCAGAGGATCGGGCGTGGGAGCCGCTTCGATGCGCCGTCCTTGCCGGGGATCGACGACAGCACCATCCAGTGGCAGAAATGGATGAACTCCTGCGAGCGCATCGGAGCCGTGATGCGACCGACGTGCCGCGCGCCGAAGAACAGCGCCGCGTACCAAGGCGCGCCCCACGATCGCAGCCTGGCGATGATCGAGACGGCGGTCGCTTGCCCGTCGTGGTCGCTCACGTCGAGGGCACCGACCCCGATTCGAGGCTTGCGACGAGCTCGGCGGCCAGGCGCGCGACCGCGGCCATGCCTATCGCCGCCGCTTCGGCCTCGACCAATCGTGCTTCTCGAAGCGCACCGACACGATCGCCGCGCGCCGCGAGGACGCGCGCCTGCACCAGGCGTGTGCGCGTCGCCGACACCCGGGCGCCGACCCGCACCGCCTGTTCGAGCGCCTCGCTTGCGTCGCGCTCGGCTCGATCGAGGTCGCCGGCCGTGAGTGCCAAGCCCGCGAGCGATTCGGTGACGAGCCCGTTGATCGACACCACACTCGAGTTCGCCCGGCCGCGCCACGGCTCGAGTATCTCGCAGAGCATCGGCGCCGCGTCGACCGCGCCGAGTGCGATGCACAACGACGCGAACTCGGAGATCGTGATGAGCCACAGCGGGTTGAACGGGTGCTCGCTGAACCGCGTCTCGACCTCGTGGTCCAGGATGGCGCGCGCGTCGTCGAGGCGTCCCGCGTCGAAGTACGCGCAGCCGAGCAGGCCGCGGAAGCCGGTCACTCCGGGATGGGCTTGGCTCGTCTGTTCCAGTGCGGGCGTCATCGACGCCAAGGCGCCCATGTCCCAAAGCACCTGTCCCGTCGTGGCCGCGTAGACGGCAAGCGCGTCGCCCTCGCTGCCGCCCACGACGAGCGCTTCTTCCGCCAGCGCGCGGGCCAGCGCGAAGTCGCCCGCGACGTGCGCGAGCACGGCGAGGACGCTCGGTTTGCTGAGGCGGAGGTATTGGTCGAGGTGGGCGACGTCCTCGAGCACCGACATCGCCTCGTCGACCTGGTCGAAGTCGGCCGCCTCGATCATCACCCGCACCTCCCGGAGCGCGGCGATGCCGAGCAGCACGGGGTCGCCGAGCCGCTTCGCGATGTCGAACATCTCCTCGGTGTCGACGATCCGCTGCTCGAGCGTCGGGGGGAGTCGAGTCGCCTCGGTCGTGTGGAGCAGCACACGGAGCAGGGTGACCTCGTCGCCGAGTCGACGGGCACAAGCGACCGCTTCGTCGGCGACCGCCAGGCGACGCTCCCATTCCGCGCCCTGTGAGAGCTCGATCGCCAGCGTCGCCAGCAAGCGGGCTCGGTCGGGGCTGTCGTCCGGTCCGACGACCTCGAGAGCGCGCTCGAGCACGGCTACGCGCTCGGTGTCGACCGAGCCGGCACGGCTCGCGCCCCACGGTTGTTCCTGAGCGCAGCGCGCACGAGCCCGTCGTCGTCGCCCATCCGCTCGGCGAGTGCGGCCGCGTCGAGGAGGGTCTGCCGGAACGCGTCGGCGTCGGCCCAACGTTGCGCGCCACCGAGCGCGATGAGGACGTCGACGCGCGCGGGTCGTTCGCGTCGATCGCGTCGAGCGCGGTGGTGTACCAGCGGATCGCTTCCTCGGGCGAGAGCGCGGTCGTGGCCTCATCCCCGGCGCGCCGTGCCCACTCGGCGAGGCGGTCGCGGTGGTCGCGTCCCGTGGCCGCCCAGTGCGTCGCCAGGACGGCCGCCGGGACGTGGCCCGGCTGCTTCTCGAGCGCGATCGCGAGCTGGCGGTGGTGGAGCGAGCGACGGGTCGCGCCGAGGTCGTCGTAGAGCGCCTGTTGCACCAGTGCATGAGCGAACTGGAAGTGCCCGACCCTGATCTCGCGGACCAAAGACGCGCGCACCGCGGCTTCGATCTGGTCGAGCACGGCGAGCTCGTCGAGCTCGAGCACGGCCGCGATCACCGCCGGGTCGAACTCTCGACCAGCGACCGACGCGACGGAGAGCGCACGCTGCGCATCGGGATCGAGCCGTCCGACTCGGGTGCGCAGCACAGCCCTCACACTGCGCGGCACCTCGATGCGTGAGAGGTCGGCCTGGGCGTGCCATCGGCCTGCGGCATCGGGGGCGAGCACATCGGTCTCGACGAGGTGACGCACGAGCTCCACAGCGAACAGCGCGTTGCCGTCGGTCTCGTCGAGAAGGTACGACGCGACGTCCTGCCCCTCCTCGCCGAGCGAGTGGCCCGCACCAGCTTCGAGGAGGTCGACGAGCGCGGCGTGGTCGAGACCCACGACCTGCAGGTCGGCGACTGACGGAAGCCCACGGAGCTGACTCAGCACGGATGCGAAGTCGGGAACGTCGGCCTCGGTCGAGCGATAGGTGCCGAGGAGGACGAGGCGTGCGGCATCGCGTCCGCTCGCGAGTCGGTGGATCAGCAGCAGCGTGTTGCGGTCCGCCCATTGGATGTCGTCGAGGACGAACAGGACCGGTCGGTCGGCCGCCGCGCGGCGCACGAGGTCGGCGACGGCTTCGAAGAGCAGGCGTCGGCTCGTCTCCGGGTCCTCGGCTTCGGTGAGAGGCAGCCCGCCCACTCGCGCGGACAGGTTCGGCGTCAGGCGCCCGATCTCACCGCCATGCCTCGCGATGTGGTCGGCCAGCACAGACATCGGCGCGCAGCTGACGTACTGACCGATCGCCTCTCGGAACGGTTCGTACGGAGTGGTGACGAGCTCGTCACACGACCCGAAGAGCACTGTCCAGTCGTGGCCGTGCGCGACGCGGGCGACCGCCGACGCGATGCTCGTCTTGCCCGTGCCGGGCTCGCCTCCGAGGAGCACGGTCTCGACCGAGCCGCGGGCAGCGCGGTCGCGCGCGGCGTGGATTGTCTCGGTGAGGTCGCGGCGGCCGACGAACACACTGGGGAGCGAGGACGCCAACGGGACAGGGAGCGACGGCGCCGCCGGTGGCATGTCGCCCGTTGCCCTCGTCGCCAGCCGGGGCCGGTGGTGGTCGACGAGCTCGTGGATCGCCTCGACCTTCTCGGTGCCTCGAAGCAGCTCGCTGCGGAGGAACTGCAGCTCGGTTCCGTCGGGCAGCTCCGTCTCGACCAGCGCCGCCGCCGCCGCGCTGAGCAGCACTTGCCTACCGTGCGCGAGCGCACGCACGCGCGCAGCACGGTTCACCGTCTGCCCGTAGTAGTCCCGGCCGCGCTGGAAGGCCTCACCGGTGTGGATGCCCATACGCACCGCGATCGGCGTCGCGTCGTGCCACTGCTCTGCGGCGAGCAGGCGTTGTGCCTCGGTGGCCGCGGCGGCCGCCGCGATCGCGCTGGCGAACACGGAGAACGTGCTGTCTCCTTCTCCCTTGTGCTTGAGGAGCACCCCGCCGTGAGCCTCGACCGCAGACGCGATGAGTGCGTCGTGGCGGGCGAGCGCAGCGTCCATGGGCACCGGCGCGCGCTCCCAGAGCGCGGTCGAATCGACCACGTCGGTGAGCAGGAAGCTCAACACACCGCTCGGTAGGGGGCGCCCGTCGGCTGGCTCAGTGGTGATCGACGAAAGGTACTGGACCTACGATCGCGGCTCGATCGACGAACGGAGATCTCGTGTCACCAGTCGACCTCGCGACCCTCGAGGGCCTACGGGACCGCACCGATCCCGAAGCAGATCGCATCGCCGAGCACTACCTCGACCGACCGCCGACGGACTTCTTCACCGGCGTGCTCGCCGGGCGGTACATGGGCACTGACATGCAGGATCCCCACGTCGCGGCGTGGTTGAAGGAGCACCCGGCCCTGCCGGATTGGGCCGATCGCGGTCGTTTGTCACGCGGCAGTGCGTTCTTCGCGGAGTGGGGGCTCGAGCTCGGGCTCGGGCTGTTCCTTTCGTCACTTCCGCTGGCCTATGCCGCGCACGACGGGGTGCAGGTGCTCGCGCTCACCGCCCAGCTCGAGACCGACGCCAAGCGTCGGATCCTCGAGTCGGCCCAGTTCGTGCTCGATGTCACAGCGCCGGGCGCGCTCGAGCCCGGTCGGCCGGGATACGAGACCGCACGGCTGGTTCGGCTCATGCACGCGGGCGTGCGGCATCTGATCCGCACGGACCCTCGCGTCGTGCGCACGTCTGATGCGTCGGTCTGGCCTCGTTGGGACGAGAGCTGGGGCGAGCCGATCAATCAGGAGCACCTGCTCGGGGCGATGATCTCGTACAGCTCATCGCTCCTGCATGTGCTCGATCGCCTGCGGATCGACTACGACGCCAGCGCCGCGAGCGACTACTGCCACTTGTGGAACGTCGTGGGTTGGCTCCTCGGGATCGCACCTGATCTCCTGCCCCTCGAGCGCGCCGAGATGGACGAGATCGAGGCGCTGATCATCAAGCGCAACCAGAAGCCGAGCGACGCGGGTACGAAGATGACGGGCGCGCTGATCGATCTGGTGGGGTCGTTCATCGTCATCAAGCCGCTGAGGGGCGTCGCGGCCTCGACGTCGCGACTGTTCATCGGTGACGAGACCGCGGACCTGTTGGAGATGCCGCGCGCGGACTGGACTCGTCACCTCGTTGGCAGCATGCGCGACCTCAGCAGCCGGTCGTCGTGGCTGGTCGTGCACGACAAGGTCGTGCGGCGGGTTGTGGCGACGGTCTCACGCCGGACGTTGTCGGGGTTCGTCGATCACGAGCGTCACGGTGACAGGCCCAGCTTCACGATCCCCGATCACCTCGCCGACTCGTTCGCACCTGGCCCTGTGCGCACCGCGGTCAACAAGCTCAGACGACGCTCATGATGTAGGCGGTGTCCATGTACTCCTTCAGATGGCACACCTGCCCGTCCTTGACATCGATCATCCAGCAGTAGCGGTTGTGGTACCGGTTGCCGTTGCTCAGCATGCCGATCGCCTCGGTCTCGGCCGCGACCGTGTCGCCGTTCGACACCATCCGCTTGATGGTGACCTTCGGGTCGCCGGGCTCGAACATCCCCCGCACTGGTGCGAGGAACTCGTCGATCACCGCGTCGCGGCCACTCGTCAGTCCCGCGCCCGGGATCGTCGCGCCCATGACCTCCCAGCTGCCCTTCGGGTGGATCAGGGCCCGCAATGCCTCGAGGTCGCCCGTGCTCAGCGTGTCGAAGAACTGGCGGACGAGCTGTTCGTTCTTGCTCTCTGGTCGCGTCTCGGTGTCGGCCACGGCCCGACCATACGCGACCATGGTGCGCCATGACCGAGCCGACCTACCGCTACGCGACCACCGACGACATCCCTGCCATCAGGGCGCTCATCGAGCTCGCGTACCGCGGCCCCGAGTCGGCGAAGGGCTGGTCGAGCGAGGCGCACCTGCTCGCGGGTGAGCGCACGAGCATCGAGGAGGTCACCGAGCTGTACGAACAGCCCGACGCGCGCTTCCTTCTCGCCGAGGACGATGGCGACCTCGTGGGCTGCGTGCTGATCGAGAAGCACGGCGACGACGGCTACTTCGGCATGTTCTCGGTGAACCCTCGGCTACAGAACGGGGGGCTCGGACGAGCACTGCTGGACCGAGCCGAGCAGTCGGTGCGCGACCTGTGGGAGGTCGAGGCGATGACCGCTGTGGTGATCGACGTTCGCGAGGAGCTGCTCGCGTGGTACGAGCGGCGCGGCTACGTCATCACCGGCGAGCGCGAGCCGTTCCCGTTCGACGAGCACACGGGCGCGCTGCGCACCGACTTCGGGTTCGTGAAGCTGCGCAAGCCGCTCTAGATCGCGTCTCGGACTAGACCGCGTCTCGGACTAAACGAGGTCGACCGTGGCGCCGGCGAACTGCGCGTTGTACAGGTTGGCGTACGCGCCGCCCGCGGCGAGCAGCTCGGCATGGTTGCCCTGCTCGACGATCTGCCCGGCGTCCATGACCAGGATCGTGTCAGCGTCGCGGATCGTGGAGAGACGGTGGGCGATGACGAAGCTCGTGCGCGACGAGCGCAGCGCGGACATCGCCTTCTGGATCAGCACCTCGGTGCGGGTGTCGACCGAGCTTGTCGCCTCGTCGAGGATGAGGATCGCCGGGTCGGCGAGGAACGCGCGGGCGATCGTGATGAGCTGCTTCTCGCCGGCGCTGATGCTGCCCCCCTCGTCGTCGACGACCGAGTCGTAGCCCTGCGGGAGCATGTGCACGAAGCGGTCGACGTACGCGGCTTTGGCGGCCTCGATGACCTGCTCCTCGGTGGCGTTCGGGTTGCCGTAGGCGATGTTGTCTCGGATCGTGCCTCCGAAGAGCCACGTGTCCTGCAGCACCATGCCGATGTCCCCGCGGAGGTCGCGGCGGCGCATCTGCGCGATGTCGACACCGTCGAGAGTGATGCGGCCTGCATCGAGCTCGTAGAAGCGCATGATCAGGTTGACGAGCGTCGTCTTGCCCGCTCCGGTCGGCCCGACGATCGCGACAGTGCTGCCGGGCTCTGCGACGAGGGACAGGTCGCGGATGAGCTCGCGGTCCTTGTCGTAGGAGAAGTTGACGTGTTCGAATTCGACCCTGCCCCGCGGCTGTGAGACATATGCGGGCGGCAGCGCGTCGGGCGTCTGCTCGATCGCGTCGAGCAGCTCGAAGACGCGCTCGAGCGATGCGATGCCCGACTGGAGCACGTTGGCCATCGACGCCACCTGTGTGATCGGCTGCGTGAACTGGCGCGAGTACTGGATGAACGCCTGGATGTCGCCGATCGTCATCGCTCCGGCCGAGACGCGCAGCCCGCCGATGACCGCGATCGCGACGAAGTTGAGGTTCCCGATGAACATCATCGCCGGCTGAATCGCGCCCGAGGCGAACTGCGCGCCGAAGCTGGCGTCGTAGAGCTCCTCGTTGGTCGTCTTGAACCGCTCTTCGACCTCGTGTTGTCGCCCGAACGCCTTCACGATCGCGTGACCCGTGAACGCTTCCTCTACCTGGGCGTTCAACATGCCGGTGTGCCGCCACTGCGCGATGAAGCGAGGCTGCGCGAGCTTGGCAATCCGCTTGATGGTGAAGAGGGAGACGGGGATGGTGACGATCGCGACGAGCGCGAGCAACGGCGAGATCGTGATCATCATGATCGTGACCCCGATGATCGTGAGGCTCGAGGTCAAGAGCTGGCTCAGCGATTGCTGGAGGCTCTGTGCGATGTTGTCGATGTCGTTCGTGACTCGGCTCAGCAGGTCACCGCGCGCATGCTGGTCGATGTAGCTCAGCGGGAGGGCGTTGAGCTTGTCTTCGACGTCGGCTCGCAGCCGGAACATGGTGCGCTGCACGACGCCGGCGAGGATGTACCCCTGGAGCCAGACCAGCACGGCTGACCCCGCGTACAACCCGACGGCGAGCAGCAGCGTCTTGTGCAGCTTCCCGAAGTCGATGCCGCCGCCGCCGAAGAGGCCCGACACGATCAGGTCGGTCGCGTGGCCGAGGACCTTCGGCCCGAACACGACGAGGGTGACGCCGATGAGGGCGAGGACGAGCACCACGCCGAGGAGCCGGCGGTCTGGCCCCATCCTGCGCAGAAGCCGCTTGACCGATGGGCCGAAGTTGAGCGACTTCTCCATCGGGATGCCCGCCGAGGGCATGCGACCGCTGCCGAAGCCGACACGCTCGCCGGCCGGCGGGGCGATCCTCTCGTCGCCGTTCTTCGACTTGCCGTTCGCCGGACCGCCGGTCGCCGGCTTGCCGTTGGTCGGCGTCTTGCCGTCGGCGTCGCTCATGCCGCGTCCTGAGAGCTCATCTGGGAGGAGACGATCTCGGCATAGGTGGGACAGGTGCCGAGCAGCTCGCTGTGGGGGCCGAGGCCGACCGGCACACCGTCGTCGAGCACCAAGATCTGGTCGGCGGTCAGGATCGTGGAGATGCGCTGCGCCACGACGAGCACCGTCGAGTTGGCGAGGTGGGGAGCGAGCGCGGCCCGCAGCCGCGCGTCGGTCGCAAGGTCGAGCGCCGAGAACGAGTCGTCGAACAAGTAGATCTCGGGCCGGCGAATGACGGCTCGAGCGATGGCCAACCGCTGCCGCTGACCTCCCGACACGCTCGTGCCGCCCTGGGAGATCGAAGCCTCGAGCCCGCCCGGCATCGCGGCGACGAAGTCGCGGGCTTGCGCGATCTCGAGCGCTTCCCACATCTGCTCTTCCGTCGCGTCGGGCTTGCCGTACTGCAGGTTGCTCGCAACCGTGCCGGAGAAGAGGTACGGCTTCTGTGGCACCAGGCCGACGCGGTCCCACAAGACCTCGGGTTGGAGGTCGCGCACGTCGACGCCGTCGACGAAGACCGTGCCCTCGGTCGCGTCGAACAGCCGAGGCACCAGGCTGATGAGCGTCGTCTTGCCCGCGCCGGTGCTGCCGACGATCGCGGTCGTCTGCCCCGGCAGCGACGTGAAGTTCACGCTGCAGACCACTGGCGCCTCGGCTCCCGGGTACGCAAAGGCGACGTTTCGCATCTCGACGACGCCTCGGGACCGGACCTCGTTGACGGCGGTCGGCGAGATGACGACGGAGGTGTCGGTGTCGAGCACCTCCTGGATGCGGTCAGCGCAGACGGCGGCGCGAGGGATCAGCGCGGCCATCCAGGTCGCCATCATCACGGCGAGGAGGATCTGGGTGAGGTAGCTGAGGAAGGCGATCATGGCGCCGAGGCTGAGGCTGCCGTTCGCGATTCTGTTCGCTCCGAACCAGATCACCGCCACGCTCGAGATGTTCATGACGAGCATGACGCTCGGCATCATCATCGCCATCAGCCGACCGGCCGTCAGCGAGGTGGCCGTGAGCTCGCCGTTCGTTGCGTCGAACCGCTCGGTCTCTTCTGGCTCGCGCACGAAGGCACGCACCACGCGGACGCCGGTGATCTGCTCTCGCAGCACGCGGTTCACGCCGTCGATTCGCTCCTGCATCACGCGGAACGTGGGCACCATGCGGGAGATGATCGAACCGACGATGACGAGGAGCGCCGGGATGCTGACGAGCAGGATCGCCGACAGCCCGACGTCCTCGCGCAGCGCCAGGAACGTGCCGCCGATCGCAGTCATGGGCGCCGCGACGAGCAACGTGCAGGTCATGAAGACCATCATCTGCACCTGCTGCACGTCGTTCGTGATCCGGGTGATGAGCGAGGGCGCACCGAACTGGTTCACCTCCCGGCTCGAGAACCCGGTGACGCTGTGGAAGAGGTTGCCGCGCACGTCGCGACCGAAGCCCATCGACGCGCGCGAGCCGTAGTACACCGCGCCGACGGCGAAGCAGATCTGCACGAGCGTGATGCCGAGCATCAGCGCGCCGGTGCGCAGGATGTAGGCGTTGTCGCCCGTCAGCACGCCGTTGTTGATGATCTTCGCGTTGAGCGTCGGCAGGTACAGCGTGCACATCGTCTGCAAGAACTGCAGCACGCACACTGCGATGAGCACCGAGCGGTAGGGGCGGAGCTTTGAGCGGAGGAGGCGAACGAGCAACGAAGGCGCTTTCGAGGTCAGAGGCCGCGGCGCAGCCGGTCGAACGTGGTGTCGATGAGGTGGTCGAGGTCGAGGTCGGTGCTGTCGCTGACCCACACGGTCACGGCGACGCGAAGGGCGGTCATCGCGGCGGCGACGACCAGGCGCACGTCGAGGTCGCTCATCCCGCCGATCTGACCGCCGGCGCGCAGCTGGTCGATCACCGCGGCTTCCCAGCCCTGCTGGCGCTCGGCCGCGCGGGTGCGAAGGGCCGGCGTCGCCGACATGATCTGGTGGCGGAGGACGACCGCCTCCTTGTCCTCGAGATAGTCCTCTGAGAGGGTGTGCATGGCCCGGCGAAGGGCTTCGAGCGGCGGCACGTCGGGCGCCTCGCCCTCGAGCGTCTCGATGAGCCGGGCGAGCGACCGGTCGCCCTGCGCGAAGAGAACGTCTTCCTTCGAGGAGAAGTAGCGAAAGACGGTGCGGGGGGAGACTTCGCAGTCGGCGGCGATCTCCTCGACCGTGACCTGGTCAAAGCCCCGGGCGGCGAAGAGACGAAGGGCGGAGCGCATGAGGTCTTGGCGTGTGCGCTCCTTCTTGCGCTCGCGCAGCCCCGACTCGATCACGACTCCGAAGCCTGGCAGGACTTCGATCCTGACGCAATGTGACATGCGCCATTCACTGCCATCTGGCACGGACTGACGCGAACTAGCGAGGAGTGCGACCTGCCGGGTGCGCCCGTCAGAGGTGCTTGTTCTTCTCGAGCCAGCGGAGGGCGAAGAAGCCCCAGATCGGGGGGACATAGAACGAGGCCAGGCGGTAGAAGATCACCGCGGCGAACGCGGTTGTCTCGGGCATCCCCGCGGTGGTGAGGCCGTAGATGAGGCCGCCCTCGGTGACGCCGATCCCTCCGGGAACGGGAAGCAGACCCGCGAGCAAGGCCACCGTCACGTTGATGAAGACGAGGTCGCCGAGGCCGATCGAGTAGCCGAACGCGCGCACGAAGATGCCGAGTGAGGTCGCGAAGAGCAGCTCGGTCGCGAGGTTGCCGCCGAAGAGCAGGCCGAGCCGGCGTGGAGAGCGCAGCCCGTGGAGCGCTTGGGTCGCCTGGGCGAGGATGCTCTTCACGTGGGTGATCGCGTTGCGGCGGAGCTTCGGCACGATCAACACGACGAGGAGGACCACGAGCACGACGATCACGATCGTGACGAGGAGCTTGCCCGCACCGCCGGACAGCGCGTCGCTGAAGTCGACCTCGAGCGAGGCCGACGTGAACACCAGCAGCGACAGGAGCAGTGAGGCTTGCACCACGAACCCGCTGAGGCCGTCGAGCGCGCCGACGGCGAGAGCCGATCCGGTCGCCAGGCCGTGGCGTTGGAAGAAGCGCACGTTCACCGCGATGCGCGCCACGCTCGCGGGGATCGCGAGGTTCACGTACGACGCGGCGAGCTGGAGCGCGTAGACAGGCCCGAGGGGCAAGGGGATCGGTGAAGCGCCCAGCGTCGACAGCGCCTGCGTGAAGCGTGGGGTCTGGGCCACGACGAAGCCGACGGCGATGATCCACCACGTCGCGTCGCCCAACGACACGCGCAGCTCGTCGAAGTCGATGCCGCTGACCACGCGGAACAGCGCGAGGAACGCGATGACCAGCAGCGCCGCCTGCAGGACCGAGCCCCTCGTGACCCGGCGCAGCTTCTGCAGCTCGGGCGGCTCGACGCCGAGGTCGGCTGCGGCAGCGTTGCGAAGGTCGTCGAGCTCGACTTCGTCACGGCGGACCGCGCGCCGTTGCGAACGCGTGAGGGCCGGCAGCTGGAGGAAGGGAAGGAGCGCGTTCGTCTCGTCGTCACCGAGCGCGCGGCGGGCCGCCTCGAGCGCCCGCTCGGGGCCGAGCGCCTTCGCGCTCGTGACCAGGACCTGCGCGTTCTCGCCACGGATGCGGTCCGGTGACGATGCGACCTGGGCGCCGCGGAAGTTGACGACGGCGACGTGGACGCCGCCTTCGTCGTCGATGACGCTCACGTGCTCGGCGTCGAGCTGGCCGTGGGTGATGCCTGCGGCGTGGAGACGGGTGGCTGCCTCCCACAGCTCGTCGACGATCGTCGCGTCGCGGCTGTGGTCGTCGAGGTCTTCCCACAGAGTGCCGACGGGCCGGAGCACCAGCAGCGCGTCGTCGCGCGTCGTCACCCCCGCGGTCACGACCGTCTCGGTCCGCACTCCGGCCTGCGCGGCGAGCAACGTGACGAAGCCCTCGTTCGCGACCTGGGTGCGCCGTCCGAACCAGATCGGCGAACCCGGCTCGCGGTACCAGATCGTTCGCCACAACGTCGCGAGGAGCTGGGTGTCGTGGGCATCGCGTCCGTACACCTTCACGACGAGCGGTTCGCCATCGGCGTCTTCCCCCTTCACGAGGAAGAGGCCTGCCTGCTGACGGTCGGCCGCGCCGAGCGAGGTCGCGTCGACACCGAGCTGTGCCAGTGCAGCAGCGACGTCCGCCAGGCTCGGGTTGCCTTCGCACGATCCGAAGATCAGATGCACGACGGCTGCCGCGATCGTGGCGATCAGCACACCGGCGATCGCTCCGCTCGGCGTCGTCGCCTCGAGGATGGCTGCCGAAACAGCGGCAAGGGCTACGAGCCACACAGTGAGGCGCCGGGCGGGTCGACTGAGGTGGGGCCTGGCCGTGAGGAGCACCGATCCGAGCAGAGCGATCCTCAGCGCGGGGACCCAAGGCGGGGGCTCGACCTTGCGCAGTGTGCTCCACGCGGGGAGCCAGTCGCCTTGGATCAGGCGACCGATGACGAGGGCGACGACTGCAGCCACGACGGCCGCGAGGACGAGGTCGCGCAGCAGCGCGCCTCGGCGCCGCACAGCGGAGGCGACGAGGACGAAGACCGCGGCGACGATCATGAGGTCGGAGAGCGCCTGCCAGAGCCCGTCGAGGAAGTCGGGGAAGCTCGCGAGGAACGTGATCAGCGCGCGCTCGATCGTCGTCGGGGGGATCGAGATAGCGGCCAGGATCGCCAGGAAGAAGGCCGACAAGGCGAGCTCGATGAGGTCGCTCGCGCGCCGGGCGCGGGGTTCGTCGACGGGGCCAGCGAAGAGGCGGATGCCGTTCACCGTCACGGTGCTCGCCCCCAGCCGCCGCACGCGGCAGAAGGTAGTGGTGCGGCAATAGCCTGGGAGCGATGGGCCAGATCGAGGTGCGAGGGGCGTGCCCGCACGACTGCCCTGACAACTGCGCCTGGGTCGCCACGGTCGACGACGGAGTGGTCACGGGAGTGCACGGCAACCCCGAGCACCCAGTCACCGCCGGGCACCTCTGCATCAAGGTGCAGAAGTACGAGGAGCGCACGTACCACCCCGATCGGTTGCTCACGCCCTTGGTCCGCACGGGCGCCAAGGGCAGCGCGTCCTTTCGGGAGGCAACTTGGGACGAAGCGCTCGGGGTCGCCCGCGCCGGCCTGCTGTCCGCAGTCGAACGCGGCGGGGCGACGAGCGTGCTCCCGTTCAGCTACATGGGCACCTCCGGCGTGCTGCAGGGCGGCCCGTCGATGGATGCGCGCTTCACCAACGCGCTCGGCGCCGCGCAGATCGACGGCACGATCTGCTTTGCCGCAGGGGCGACGGCGTGGGGCTTGACCTACGGAGGGTGGCCGGCAGCTGACATCGAAGACGCGGTCAACGCGCGCTCGGTCGTGGCGTGGGGGGCGAACATGGTGTCGACCCACCTGCACCTCTGGAAGTTCTTCCTCGATGCCCGCAAGCGCGGTGCGACCATCGTGTGTGTCGACCCGGTGCGCACGCGCACGGCGAAGGCGGCGGACGTGCACCTCGCGCTCCGACCCGGCAGCGATGCGGCGCTCGCTCTCGGCGCGATGCACGTGTTGTTCGCAGAGGGCCTCGCCGACGACGCGTTCATCGCCGAGCACATCGACGGCGCGGATGAGCTCCGCGCTCGTGCCGCCGAGTGGCCTCTCGCGCGTGCGTCAGCGGCGACCGGGCTCCGCGAGGACGAGATCGCGGGGTTCGCTCGGCTGCTGGCCGAGGGACCGACGTTCCTGAAGATCGGTCCGGGCTCGCAGCGTCACGCGGACGCGGGCACCGGCGTGCGCGCAGCCATCCTGCTGCCGGCCGTGACGGGCGCGTGGCGCCATCGAGGTGGGGGAGCGCTCGTGCACTCGGCAGGAGCGTTCGCGCATCCCGACGCGAAGATGGGCAAGCCCGAGCTACGGGGCGACAGGCCCGAGCGCCACGTCAACATGGTGCTGCTCGGACGCGCGCTCGCCGGCACCCTCGACGACGGGCATCCGCCGTTGACGGGACTCATCGTCTACAACAGCAACCCCGTCGTGGTGGTCCCCGACTCTCGATCTGTGCGCGCTGGTCTCGCGCGAGACGACCTCTTCACGGTTGCGGTCGAGCAGTTCATGACCGAGTCGGCGAGCTACGCGGACGTCGTGCTTCCGGCGACGACGCAGCTCGAGCACCTCGACGTGCTGTGGTCGTGGGGGCACTACTACCTCACCCTCAACCAGCCCGCGATCGCGCCGCGGGGACAGAGCCGCCCGAACACCGAGATCTTCCGGATGCTCGCCGCGACGATGGCCGACGACGATCCCCGCTTCGCGGACAAGGCGTTCGCCGACGACGACGAGGCGCTGCTCGCCACGTACCTGTCGGCGTATCCCGATGCGCTTGTCGACCAGCTGCGCGAGCAAGGGTGGGCGAAGGTCCCCACGGGCGAGCGCACCGGCTCGAAGGTGCGCGTCAGCGTGCGCGGGATGGACGCGCCCGACGGCCGTGACCCCCCGCCCGACGACGGTCAGTTCACCTTGCTCACGCCGAAGTCGCACCACTTCCTCAACTCGACGTTCGTGAACCATCCGAGGTTGGCGCACATGGCGGGGTCAGCTCGTGTACGCATGGCGACCGGCGACGCCGCGCGCCTCGGCGTCGTCGAAGGCGCGTCGGTGAGGCTGCGCAACGAGCACGGCGAGATCGAGGTCGATGCCGAGAGTGGCGACGACGTGCCCGAGGGCACGCTCGTGCTGTTCTCGAACTGGTGGGGAGCCGCCGGCGCGAACGCGCTGACGGGACAAGACGTGCTCGCCGACCTCGCCGGCGCACCGATCTTCTCGCCGCGGCGTCGAGCTCGTCGTCGACTGACCCCGAGCGCATGAAACCGTTCCTGCTTCAGCCGATCGGAAGCATCCGCACTCGCTACGCGACGTTCGACGACACGCCGGTGCAGGCGGCGCTCAACCACGAAGAGCCCGGCGTCATCGAGCTCGACCCGCGGTACCTCGACGGACTCGAGGGCCTCGGTGACTTCTCGCACGCGTGGCTCGTCACGTGGCTCGGGCCCGCAGACGGAGGCCTCGCGCCCGAACCTGCGATGCGTCAGGTGCCATTCCTGCTCCAGCGTGCCGGCAAGGAGGTCGGAATCTTCGCGATGCGCGGGCCGCAACGACCGAACCCGATCGGGCTCAGCCTCGTGCGGCTGCTCGCCGTCGAGCCGCCCCGCCTGACGTTCGCGGGAGTCGACATGATCGACGGCACGCCCCTGCTCGACTTGAAGCCGTACTTCCGAGACGCCGACACACCGATCGGCGACGTGCGTTGCGGCTGGTACGACTCGGTCGATCTCGGAGGACCGGTCACTCCGCGCGAGCTCAGGAGCTAGTCCTTGGCGAGCATCACCTCGGTCGCCTTGATGCTGAGGCGCATGTTTGTCTCCTTTCGTCAACGGCTGACCAACATATTCAACTGCTGACTATCAGTCTGGTACGGTCCGCGTCCATGCGTCGTTCCCGGTCGTTGCTTCTCGTCCTCCTCGTGCTGTTCGGGTTCCTCGCCGCCGCGTGCGGGGACGACAGCGGATCGTCGGCCGCGTCGACCGGTGCAGCCGCGACGACTGGCGCACCCTCATCCTCCGCGGCATCGACCTCGGCCGCCTCGACCGCGGTCCCCGTGTCGGGTGACATCACCGTCTTCGCGGCGGCGTCCCTCACCGACGCGTTCAACGAGATCGGCACCGCGTTCACGCAGGCCAACCCGGGCGCCAAGGTGACGTTCAGCTTCGATGCGTCCTCGGCGCTCGTGCAGCAGATCACCCAGGGCGCGCCCGCCGACGTCTTCGCCTCTGCCGACACCTCCAACATGGACAAGCTCACGACCGCGGGGCTCAACGGCACCGAGCCGGTGGTCTTCGCCACGAACCTGTTGGCGATCATCGTGCCGAAGGGCAACCCGGCCGGCATCACCGGAGTGGCTGATCTCGCCAAGCCTGACGTCAAGGTCGTCGTGTGCGCACCGGAGGTGCCGTGTGGCAAGTACGCCTCGCAGGTCTTCGAGGCTGCGAAGATCACCGTGACTCCGGTGAGCCAGGAGCAGAACGTGAAGGGCGTCGTCACGAAGGTGACCGCGGGCGAGGCGGACGCGGGAATCGTCTACATCACCGACGTCATGGCGGCGGGAGACAAGGCTGAGGCCGTGACCATCCCGAACGACATCAACGTCGTCGCCAAGTACCCCATCGCTTCGGTCAAGGCGTCGACTCATGCCGACGTCGATCAGGCCTTCATCGACTACGTCCTCGGCCCTGACGGACAGCAGATCCTCGCGAAGTACGGCTTCATGGCGCCGTGAGCGCCTCGGCGCCTGCGACCCAGCGGAGCGGGGCCCGCCGGTCAGCCCGGAACGAGGGCCTGCCGCTCCCGGTGCTCGTGCTTGCGATCGCAGCCCTCGTCTTCTTCGCACTGCCGTTCCTGGGCTTGCTCTGGAAGGCACCGTGGGGCGACGCGTGGTCGATCCTCACGTCTCACAGCTCGTTGACGGCGCTGCGGCTGTCGTTGTGGTGCTCGACCTGGGCGACCCTCTTCTCGCTCCTGCTCGGAGTCCCCCTCGCCTGGCTGCTGGCCCGCGTCGAGTTCCCGGGCAGGAGCGCGGCGAGAGCGCTGTGCACGCTCTCGATGGTGCTGCCGCCCGTTGTCGCCGGTGTCGCGCTCTTCTACGCGCTCGGTCGTCGCGGCCTCGTCGGGCAATACCTCGACCGCTGGTTCGGCATCACGCTGCCGTTCACGACCGCGGGCGTGATCGTCGCGCAGACCTTCGTGGCGATGCCGTTTCTCGTGCTGACCGTCGAGGCGGCCTTCCGTCAGCTCGACACACGGTACGAAGACGCGGCGCGGACACTCGGCGCCTCCCGGTGGTATGTGTTCCGCCGCGTGACGGTGCCGGCGATCCGTCCCGGGCTCGTCGCGGGGGCCGTCCTCGCGTGGGCACGTGCGCTCGGGGAGTTCGGCGCGACGATCACGTTCGCTGGAAACTTCCCGGGACGGACGCAGACGATGCCGCTCGCCATCTACATCGCGAACGAGGTGAAGCCGGACGAGGCGATCGTCTTGAGCTTGGTGCTCATCGCGGTGTCGTTCGGCGTCCTGGTAGGCCTTCGCGATCGCTTCCTCGGGAGTGGCCAAGCGCCGAGTCCATGAGCCTTGACGCACGCGTGCGTTGCACGCTCGGTGCGCTCCACCTCGACGTCGAGCTCCACGCCGCGGGTGGCGAGACGATCGCCGTCCTCGGACCGAACGGGGCCGGGAAGACGACGCTCTTCCGATGCCTCGCGGGCTTGTTGGCGATCGACGAAGGGCTGATCAGGCTCGACGACCGCGTCCTCGACGACCCCACTGCCGGCGTCTTCGTGCCGGCCAACCAACGACCAATGGGCGTCGTCTTCCAGGACTACCTCCTCTTTCCCAGCCTCACCGCGATCGAGAACGTCGCGTTCGGGTTGCGAGCTCGAGGTGTGCCAAGAGGTGAAGCGCGCCAGCGCGCGCTCGCCTGGCTCACGCGGGTTGGGCTCGACGACCACGCGCAGCTGCGACCGGGCGCGCTCTCGGGCGGGCAGGCGCAACGGGTTGCCCTGGCGCGCGCCCTCGCGACCGAGCCTCGTGTGCTCCTTCTCGACGAGCCCCTCGCGGCGCTCGACGCGGGCGCCAAGTCAGACGTGCGGCGCGATCTCAGACGTCACCTCTCGACGTTTGCTGGCGCGCGCCTCCTCGTCACGCACGACCCGGTCGACGCGTACGCCCTCGCTGATCGAGTGGTGATCGTCGAATCAGGGCGCATCGTGCAGTCCGGGACGCTGTCCGACGTCACCGCGCGGCCTCGATCGCGCTACGTCGCCGACCTGGTGGGCCTCAACCTGCTGAGCGGCACCGCAAAGCAAGGGTTGATCTCGACCGACTCCGGAGGACGTGTCGTCTCTGCTGACACATTGGACGGACCGGTCTTCGCGGTCATCGCTCCGCACTCGGTGGCGCTGTATCCCGCGCTTCCGGAGGGAAGCCCTCGGAACGTGTGGGCCGTCACTGTGTCCGATGTCGACCGTCTCGCGGACCGTGTCCGCGTGAGCCTCGCGGGCGAGGTGCCCCTCGTCGCCGAAGTCACGCCGGCGGCAATCGATCATCTCGGACTTCGGCCCGGCGTGCAGATATGGGCCTCGGTAAAGGCGACAGAGGTGAGCCTCTACCCCGTGTGAGCTCAGTGACGCGACGCGGCGATCATCCGATCGATGAAACGAAGCGTCGAGCGCGACGACTCGTAGCGCCATACCGAGACCGGATCGGACGTCGCCTTTCGGCTTCCGCCCGACACCGCGAGTGCGTCGACCATCGGAGCGAACAGGGCGCGCTGTGACTGCAGCAGCTTCATCCGGTCGACGCCGAGCGACTGCGCGAGGACCAGCTTGAGGAGCAGCTCGTCGCGTACGGCTCGAAAGTGGGGGACTGGCTGCTCGAGCCATCGGCGCACGAGTCTTCGGCCCTGCGCCGTCGCGGCGAGGATGGTGCGAGTTCCGCCCGCCTTGCCCTTTTCCTCCGCCACCGGGACGATCAAGCCGCGCTGGGTCAGCTGATCGAGCGCGCGGTAGGTCAGCGGACGAGACAGTGACCACACGCGACCGATGTCACCGGTCGGAGCCAGGCGCGAGGCGATGTCGTAGCCGTGTGCGGGCTGCTGCGTGAGCAGCGCGAGGCACGCCCACTCGCCCAAGAGCAGGTCGTCGGTCCGGGTGCGCACCATGGCGAGCACATCGTTGCACTGCCTGCTCGGTCAGCCGACCGATCGGTCAGATTGCAGGTCCGTCGAGGCCTCGCGAGCCGGACCACCGTGGGCGCCAACCGCTGCAGCTCGTCGATGTGTGCGGCCGACAGTCGGTGGAGCAGCCGTTGACCCTTCGGCGTGAGCGACAGGCGCACCACGCGGCGGTCGTCGTCGTCGACGGCCCGCTTCACGAGGCCCGCCTGCTCGGCGCGGTCGGCGAGCTCGACCGTGCTGTGGTGACGCAGGAGGAGTGACTCGGCGACCTCGCTGATCGTGGGCTCGCCGCCGGCGTGCCCACGGATCGCAAGGAGCAGCTGGTGCTGCTGGGCGGTGAGCCCCTCGAGCCGAGCTTGCTGGTCGCTCCAGTGGAGGAACCGGCGAAGCGCGGTGCGGAACTCGAGCAGCTCGCCGTAGGCCGCGTCGTCGAGCGTCAGGGTCGCGCCTCGAATCGTCTCGATGATTACATCGTATCACGATAGATTGGAAGAGCATGACAGGTCATCCGCCCCGGCGTCTCTTGCTCCTGTGCGGCCTCGCGGTCGGCATCGGCCTCGTGGCCGGCGGCACGGCGTGGGTGCTGATCCGACTCATCGCGATCCTCACGAACCTCCTCCTCTTCCATCAGTGGGGAACGACGCTCCCGAACTACGCAACCCTCGACCTCGGGCCGCTCGTGGTCCTCACCGCGATGGCCGGCGGCGCGGTCGTGACGTTGCTCGCGAGGTGGTCGCCGATCATCCGCGGCCACGGCATCCCCGAGGCGATGGAGGCGGTGCTGACCCGGCGGAGCAAGGTCGCGCCGCGCACCGCCATCGCGAAGCCGCTGTCGGCGGCCATCGCCATCGGCACCGGCGGACCGTTCGGCGCCGAGGGCCCGATCATCGTCACCGGTGGGGCGATCGGATCGCTCGTGGGTCAGCTCATCCACGTCTCGGCGAGTGAGCGAAAGATCTTGCTCGCGTGTGGCGCGGCGGCGGGCATGGCAGCGACGTTCGGCACGCCGCTCGCCGCGGTCGTGCTCGCGATCGAGCTCCTGCTGTTCGAGTTCTCACCGCGCGCGTTCATCCCTCTCGTCGTCGCAACGAGCATTGCCGGCGGCGTGCACGCGCTGCTCCTCGGGAACGGGCCGCTCTTCTCGGTGCCCCCACACAGCTTCAGTGGTCTAGGCCAGCTCCCGCTGTTCGGTGCGCTCGGTCTCGCGTGCGGACTGCTCGCGGTGCTCATCACGCGTGGGTTGTTCTCGGTCGAAGGCGTGTTCAGACGCCTGCCGTTCGGCGTCGCGTGGCATCCGATCGTGGGCGCGCTCGTGTGGGCGTCGCTCGGGCTGCTCGTGCCGCGGGCCCTCGGCGTCGGCTACGACGTCATCGACGACACGCTCGCGGGTCGGCTCGCGCTGGGCACCCTGGCCGCGCTGTGCATCGGCAAGCTCATCATCTGGTGGATCGCGCTCGGGTCGGGCACGTCGGGCGGCACGCTCGCTCCCATCCTCATCATCAGCAGCACGTTCGGCGCGTTCACAGGTGAGCTGCTGGTCCGCGCGTTTCCCGGCATCGGCATCTCACCGTCGGCGTTCGCGCTCGTCGCGATGGCAGCGACGTTCGGCGCGGCAGCCCGCGCTCCGTTCGCGGCGATCGTGTTCATCTTCGAGCTCACGCGCGACTACAACGCGATGCTTCCGTTGATGCTCGCTGCGGTGCTGGCCGACCTCGTCGCCCGCACGTTGCTCGAGCACAGCATCATGACCGAGAAGCTCGCACGTCGAGGCGTGGCGGTGCCGGCGGGGTTCCACGCCGACCCGCTGCGCACGTGGACAGTCGGCGAGGTCATGACGCGCGACGTCGTGACCGTGCCCAGCTGCGCATCGCCGAAGGAGGTCGACGACGTGTTCCGGGCGCACCGGCACGGCGCGTTCCCCGTCGTCGACGAGCACGGCAGGCTCGCCGGCCTCGTCGACAGCGCCGACTTGCTTGCGCTCTCCGACGGGGTGCAGTCGGTGATCGACGTCGCGACGACCGAAGTCGTGACTGCAGCGCCGCGTGAGACATTGCAGACAGCGCTGAACCGCATGGTCGAGGAGGGGGTCGACCACTTGCCCGTCGTCGACGGCGGTGCGCTCGTCGGCATCTGCACCCGCACCGACGTCCTGCGGGCCCGCATCACCCAGCAGGACCAGGAGCGCAGGGAAGCAGGCTGGCTCTCGCGCCGTCGACCGCCGGTGTAACGGACGTCCTTCATGTGGGACTGTTGCATGACAGCTCACGTGGAAGGGAGCACCTGATGGCATTTATCCAGGTCATCGAGATGAAGACGTCCAAGATCGACGAGCTCACTGCGCTCGAGGAGCAGTGGAAGAAGGCGACGGAGGGCAAGCGGACGCTGCGGCGCTCGATCGTCACCCGCGATCGCAACAACCCGACGCGGCACCTGATCTTTGCGTTCTTCGACTCGTACGAGTCGGCGATGGAGAACTCGAACTTGCCCGAGACGACAGCGTTCGGGGAGAAGCAAGCCGCACTGCTCGACGCACCGCCCGCGTTCTTCGACCTTGACGTAGTGTCCGACGACGCTTCCTGAAAGGACACTGATGGCTGGATTGGTGAAGAAGAGCTTCGACAACCCCGACGAGACCCGAACGCCGGACAAGTCCCGGATGGAGGTCGTGGACCTGGGTTCGGTGAAGGCGGCGCGCATGACACTGCAGCCCGGTTGGCGCTGGTCCGAATGCATCAAACCCGTCGTCGGCACCGAGTCCTGCCAGGCCCACCACGTCGGTGTGGTCGTCTCCGGGAAGATCCACATCAAGCACGCCGACGGGACCGAAGGCGAAGCCGGTACGGGCGATGCGTATGTGATCGAGCCCGATCACGATGCATGGATCGTCGGTGACGAGCCGTTCGTCGCGTACGAGTTCGACAGCACCACCGCGGGGACGTACGCCAAGTCCTGAGCTCACACTGTCCTGAGCTCACACATCCTTCACAGTCGCGAGCGACGCTGCTCGTATGCGAGTGCTTTGGCTTCGGATCTCGCTTCTCGCGCTGGGAGTCCTGCTCGGGCTCGTGCTGATCAGTCGTGGCGCGGTGCTCATCGGAGGGATCCTCCTCGCGATGGCATTGCTTCGCGCGGTGATGGTCGTGAGCATCGTCCGTCGCCGCAAGCAGTTCCGCGCTGCGCGCGCAGCGCGGCGGACCAGGGCAAACGTGACGTAGTCGCGTCTCGGCTCTGTCGCGAGGGGGTATGTGACCAGTCGTAACCCACTCGCAAGGAGCAGTGCATGTACATCGGTGGCGGCTTTCTCGTGCTCGTTCTGATCATCCTGGCGATCATCTACTTGGCGAAGCGCGTGTAGCCCACTGCCTCTCGATGATCTCCAGATCTCGCGCACGAGTGACCGGCCTCCCGATGGCCGGTCACTCGCGCGTGCGTTCTGGGGCTAACGGCGGAGGTCGAGCTCGGCGAGCTCGCCACCTTTCACGATGACCCCGATGCGATCGCGACCGTCGTCTTCCAGCACCCAATAGGTGCCTTCGCTCAGCGCGCAGAACAATGCGGCGGTGATGTGCTCGTTGCCCAGGTGACGACTCCAGACTCCGGTGTGCAGCGTGTCGGTGCTCCCGGCGACACGCACATGGAGCTCAGTGCCTTCGGCTTCGGCATCCATCAGCGCGAGCAGCGCGCCGACATCGCCACCGATGTCGAGCACCGCTGCCCCTCCACCTACGGCGTGGTGGTTGTGGTGGTGATGTCCGGACATCACGCCACCGACAGCGGCTGCACCTCCGAGCCGCTGACCGGATGACCGAGGTACGGGAAGCCCGTCAGGTAGCTCGGCAACGTCGAGGCGCTGCCGTCGTCCACGAGCTTGGCCGCACCGTCCGGCACGTACGAGGGGTTCACCAAGGGGATCGTGAGACCAGCGACGGCCCGGAGCTCGATCGTCACGATGTCGTCGAACACCCGCCGGCCGTTCGGGAAGCCGGCCAGGTCGCCGCCGAGGATCCCGTTCGCGTTCGGCGAGCCCGACGGTGGGATCGCCACGTTGAGCCGCAGCATGTCTGCCTGCGTCGGCCCCGTGAAGTTCTGGAACCCGGGGATGATGCCCTTCGGGATGCCGGTGAGCAGGATCGCGAGCAGATCTGCACGGTCGGCCTTGAATGCCGCGAGGTTCGGGAACACACCTGGGTAGAGGACCGGCAGCAGCTTCGCGAGCTCGGGCTGGGCGACGAACGGCGCGTACGAGCTGTCGCCGTCCGGCGTGTCGGTGTTCCACTCGTCTTTGCGACCCATCGGGACGATGACCTCGTTGAAGAGTGGGTTGCCGAGTCGCGACACTTGGACGAACGGACCGACGCTGACGTCCTTGCCGCCGTCCCGAACGAGCGCCTTCTGCCTGTGCGCTGACGCCCACACGCCGATCGTGGCGTTGGTGCCCAACGGGTCGCTCGGCTTCGAGCCGTCTCGGGTGAGGCGCGTGATCGGGATCTGGATCGCGATCGTGTGGACGTTGAACGACCGGAGCGCATTGACGCCCGGGGCCGCGGGAGTCGGGATCAGGTGCAGGTTCTGGAACGGTCGCAGCGCGGCGAGGTCGAACACCGCGCCGAGGTCGACGAAGAAGCCGTCGAGCCGCTGACCGGCGAAGACCACGATGTCGTCGGAGACGAAATGGATCGCGGAGTTCGCCAGGTTTGCGTAGTTCGGCGTCGACCGAGCCCCGACGTTGCACGGCGGCGAGGTCAGGTTGTCGCCGAGCTTGCGCGGCAGCCGGTTCTTGCGGACCTCGGTGACCGAGTAGGTCTGGCGCCGGTTGAAGTTGGGGCTGTCGAGGGCCGTGATCGGTCCGGTGTTGTACAGGAACGTGTTCGGGTTCGTGACCGTGGTCTTGAACCGGAACTCGTAGAGCACGTCGGGCCGGCCGTCGCCGTCGTTGTCGACGTTGACGCGATAGAGCACGTCGTCGCCGAACTCGAAGAAGTTCGGGCCGCCGGCGGGGTCTTCGAGGGGGATGTAGTTCGTGATGATCGTGACGGTGTCGGGCTTGTCGGGGCTCACGAACGCGTAGGTGTCGGTCGAGTCGGCGACGGGGTCCTTTGAGATCTCGGGTGCTTCACGGTGCGATGACATGGCGACTCCTCACCCGGCCTGGACGGCGTTTGCGGCGCGCATCACGCGCGCGACGAGCTGCTTGTCGTTCACGACGACCTCGTTCGATCCCTGCAGGATCGACACCTCGCCTTTCGAGGCGTCACGCACGTGGAACACGACGGCGTCGGCACCGAACGCTTCGAGCTCCTCGGGCTTCAGCTCGGGCTCGGCGGTGGACGACGACGTCGGGCTCGGATCACACGCGGCGAGCGCCGACATCGGCACCGCGATCGCTGCGACGCCGGCGGAGGCGCGCAGCAGGGTGCGACGGGATAGATCAGGCATGGCGAGTCTCTCCTCTCCCTGGTGCGTCAGCGGTCTGCCGCACGGCGGGTATTACGTCGCGAGGTCGTCAGTTGGATGGCGCGAGCGATGATGACGGGATGAACAGCCCGATGGACGGCGCGACCCAGCTCCGCTTCTACGGCGACCTCGCGCCCTGGTGGCCGCTCATCTCTGCGCCCGCGGACTATGAAGAGGAGGCGGCTTTCTCCGGGTCGCTGCTCGCGACTGCGGCTGGTGGCACCACAATGGTCCTCGAGCTCGGCAGCGGCGGCGGGAACAACGCGAGCCACCTGAAGTCGTCGTTCACCATGACGCTCGTCGACCGATCGCCGACGATGCTCGACGTGTCACGAGCACTCAACCCCGAATGCGAGCACATCGAAGGCGACATGCGCGACCTCCGCCTCGACCGCACCTTCGACGCGGTCTTCGTCCACGACGCGATCGACTACATGACCACCGAAGGCGATCTCCGTCGCGCGCTGCAGACCGCGTTCGCGCACTGCCGACCCGGCGGAGTCGCGGTCTTCGTGCCTGACCATACGACCGAGAGGTTCGTGGAAGACGCCGACCATGGCGGCCACGACGGGCCCGATGGGCGCGCGGTCCGCTACTTCTTCTGGACGACGCTCGACGCAGGCAGCGGCCTCGTACGCACCGACTACGTCTTCCTCCTCCGCGACGCAGAGGGTGAGGTCGAGGTCATCCACGACCGTCACCACACCGGCCTCTTCGCCACCGATACGTGGGTGCGACTCTTGGCCGAGGTCGGGTTCGAGCCCAGCGTGGTCGAAGAGGTGACGATCGAGGAGCGCACCCCGCGCCAGTTCTTCGTGGGACGGCGCACCGAGGGGTGACGAGCGCTCAATCCCCGCCTGGCGGCCGATCGGGCAACACTATGGCCGTGAAGGCAGTGATCCTCGCGGGTGGGCTCGGCAGCCGGCTCAGCGAGGAGACGCAGGTGCGCCCGAAGCCGATGGTCGAGATCGGCGGTCGTCCGATCCTTTGGCACATCTTGAAGATCTACGCCGCGCACGGCGTGAACGACTTCATCATCTGCCTCGGCTACAAGGGCTACGTGATCAAGGAGTACTTCGCGAACTACTTCCTCCACGCGTCCGACGTCACGATCGACCTCGGAAGCAACACGACTGAGGTGCACCACGCGCAGGCGGAGCCCTGGAGGGTGACGTTGGTCGACACCGGGCGAGGACTCGATGACCGGCGGCCGCCTGAAGCGAGTCGCGCGATCACGTCGGTGACGAGACGTTCTGCTTCACCTACGGCGACGCCGTGTCGCGACGTCGACATCTCCGCGGTGGTCGCACACCATCGCGCAGGGGTCGCGCCGCGACGGTCACCGCTGTGCAGCCGCCCGCCGCGATGGGCGAATGCTCCAGATGGGCGGCGACGCGGTCACCGGGTTCGTCGAGAAGCCCGAAGGTGACGGTGGCTGGATCAACGGCGGCTTCTTCGTGCTCGAGCCGTCAGTCATCGACCTCGTCGACGACGACGCCACCCCCTGGGAGGGCGCGCCGATGGAGCGCCTCGTCAAGGCGGGTGAGCTCGACGCGTACAAGCACTTCGGCTTCTGGCAGCCGATGGACACCTTGCGCGACAAGCACCAGCTCGAGCAGCTGTGGCAAGAGGGCCGCGCGCCTTGGCGTCGATGGCTGACGCGTGACGTCGAGGTCGCGGTCACTGGGGCGAGTGGCTTCATCGGCCGGCATGTGGTTGCCGAGCTCGAACGGCGATCGGTCCCGAGCGTCCTGGTGGCACGCCGGCCCCTCGAAAGCTCAGTCGGGCCGACGGTCCAGGTGGACCTCAGTGCCCCGGCCGCGGACTTGTTCGACCGGCTCGGAAGCCCTCGCTCGGTGCTGCACCTGGCCTGGGACGGCCTTCCCAACTACCTCTCGGACGACCATGTCACGAAGGAGCTTCCGGCCCAAGGGCGGCTGCTGAGCGTCTTGCTCGATGCCGGACTCTCCAGTCTCGTTGTGGCAGGCACTTGCCTCGAGTACGGGATGCGCAGCGGCGAGCTCCGCGAGGACATGCCGCCAGCGCCCGCGGTCCCCTACGCAAACGCCAAGGATCGCCTTCATCGTCGCCTCCAGTCCGTGCAGCAGGCGACTCCGTTCGCGCTCACCTGGGCCCGCCTCTTCTACACATTCGGCACCGGACAAGCACCGTCTTCTCTGTACTCACAGCTTCGTGCTGCGGCGGAGCGAGGCGATGACCACTTCGACATGTCGGGAGGCGCGCAGGTTCGCGACTACTTGCCGGTCGGCGACGTGGCCGCCGCACTCGTCGACCTCGCGCTCCTCCGGCGCGACATCGGCGTCGTGAACGTGTGCTCGGGACGCCCTGTCACGGTGAGCGAGCGAGTCGCACAGTGGATCGACGAGAACGGCTGGTCGATCACGCCTCGCCTCGGTGTTTACCCGTACCCCACTTACGAACCGATGGCGTTCTGGGGAAGCCCCGCCAAGCTCTGCTCGATCCTCGGGTCGCGGGGACGGTGACAGGCATGACCACTGCCCCGTCTCTCTATTCCGTTCGAGCGCTTCCGGTGCTCCAGAACCGAACCTTCGCCTCGGCGAGTGCGGCCCGCTCGTGTGTGACGGGTGACGTCGTGCTCGTCCAAGACGAGCACAGTGGCCTGATCGCGAACGCCGCCTTCGACCCCTCCCTGGTCGAATACGACGCCGACTACCAGAACGAGCAGGCGATGAGCGCCGCCTTCCGCGACCACCTCGCGGACGTCACCGAGCTCGTCGAACGTCACCTCCAAGGGCAGTCGTTGCTCGAGGTGGGGTGCGGCAAGGGGTACTTCCTCGAGCACCTGCAGTCGCGGGGCTTCGACGTCCGAGGTGTCGACCCCGCGTACGAGGGCGCGAACCCCGTGGTCACCAAGGCGATGTTCACCCCTGACCTCGCGCTGCACGCGGACGCGGTCATCCTCCGTCACGTCCTCGAGCATGTGCCGGATCCGGTCTCGTTTCTGTCGCAGATCCGGGCTGCGAACGGTGGCGAGGGGAGCATCTACGTCGAGGTCCCTTGCTTCGATTGGATCTGCGAGCACAGGGCCTGGTTCGACATCTTCTACGAGCATGTCAACTACTTCCGGCTCGCGGATCTGCACTCGATGTTCGGCACCGTGCACGCGTCCGGACACCTCTTCGGCGGGCAGTACATGTTCGTCATCGCGGACCTTGCGTCGTGCCGGCCTCCGATCCGACGCCACGGCGACGTCGCATCGCTGCCTGCGGACTTCCTCGGCTCGGTGGTTGCCGTGAGCGAGCGGTTCAGGGCCGATGCGGGGCGGTTGTCGATCTGGGGAGCGGCGTCGAAGGGCGTCATCTTCGCAGCGTTGCTCGAGCGCGCCGGACTGCGACTGAACGTCGCGATCGATCTGAACCCCGCGAAGCAGAATCGCTACCTTCCCTCCACTGGTCTGCGTGTCGTCTCACCAGAGACCGCCCTCGACTCACTTCCCCAAGGGAGCCCTGTCGTCGTCATGAACAGCAACTACCTCGATGAGATCCGTGCCATGACGGCGGAACGCTTCACGCTGACGACGGTCGAACATGCCGGAGTTTGAGGAGGAGGTGGAGGCCCGCCTCGCGCGCAACGAGGTCGACGCAGAGCTCCACGAGAGTGGCCGCGTGTTCATGGAAGCGTCGCTACGAGCGCAGTACTCGTACAACTTCTCATGGCTCGGTCGACCGATCATCCAGTACCCCCAAGACGTCCTCGCGTCTGCAAGAGATCATCTGGCGGGTACAACCCCGCGTGATCATCGAGACCGGGATTGCGCATGGCGGGTCGCTGATCTTCTCTGCATCGATGCTCGAGCTCAACGCGTCGTGCGGCGGCCCTGCGGACGCGACGGTCGTCGGACTCGACATCGACATCAGACCCCACAACCGCGTAGCCATCGAAGCCCACCCGCTCAAGCGCCGCATCACGATGCTCGAGGGTTCGAGCGTCGCTCCGGAGCTCGTCGCCGAGGTCAAGGGACTCGCCGCTGGACGAGTGCCGGTGATGGTGATCCTCGACAGCAATCACACCCATGAGCATGTCCTCGCGGAGCTCGAGGTCTACGGTCCGCTCACGACCGTCGGGAGCTACTGCGTCGTCCTCGACACGATCGTCGAGGACATCCCCGCCGAGCTCGTCGGCGACAGGCCTTGGGGCGTCGGGAACAGCCCGAAGAGGCGCCGTCCACGCATTCCTCCGCTCGCACCCCGAGTTCGTGAGCGATCGGCAGGTCGACTCGAAGCTCGTCGTGAGCGTGGGGCCAGAGGGATACCTCCGCCGCATCGCCTAGCGGCGTGCGCGAAATGCGGACAGCGACGGCAACGTCGCATCCCGTTCGGAGATCACCGTGGGCGCCGCAGGCCAAGGGATCGCGACGTCAGGGTCGTCCCAACGCACGCCGGCAGCCGCCTTCGGCTCGTACGACACGCTGATCTGATAGAGCACCTCGGTCTCGGGTTCGAGGGTGAGGAAGCCGTGGGCGACGCCTGGGGGCACGTAGAGCGCGCGACCCGACGCTGCGGTCAGCTCGTGCGCGACCCAGCGGCCGAAGGGGTCGGCGTCGATGCGGAGGTCGACCAGCACATCGAAGATCGCGCCGCTCGTGCAGCGAACGAGCTTGCACTCTTCGCGCGGAGCGAGCTGCAGGTGCATGCCGCGCAACGTGTGGGTCGCAGTGTTGAAGCTGACGCTGCACTGCGCGATCGAGGGATCGAGGCCAGCGCGGCTCGAGCTCGTCTGCGCAGTACGTGCGCGGAACCAGCCCCGCTCGTCGACCTGACGCTCTTGGTCGACGAGGAACGCGCGCCGGAAGGCCGGCATCTCGGAAGATCACGCGACCTCCCGCACCGCCGGGACCGCGACCACGAACCGGCCTCCCCAGCTCTTCACCACCGACATCTGCTCGGTGATCTCGTCCGAAAGGTTCCACGGAAGGATCAGCACGTAGTCGGGGCGGTCGTCGACGAGCGCGGCGGGATCGCGGATCGGCAAGTGGCTGCCGGGCAGCAAGAGGCCCTGCTTGTGGGGGTTGCGATCGACCACGTAGGGGATCAGGTCAGTGTGCACACTCGCGAAGTTGAGCAGCGTGTTGCCTTTCGCGGCGGCGCCGTACGCGACGATCGATCGGCCCGTCGACTGCAGCTCGGTGAGGAACGCGACCAAGCCGTCCCGACACGCCACTGAGCGTTCGGCGAGCGCCAAGAAGCCGTCGGGCGGTCGAGGCGGACGTCGCGTCTCGCGATGGGCGGACAGACAGCGTGCGCACCGCTCGCCCGCCAGCTCGCACACGGCGGCTGCCGCCGTGTGCGCAGCCGCTCGACGTCGGACGCCGAGACCGTGCCGGGCGAAGCACTCGGAGAGCGCGAGCAGAGAGAAGTATGAGAAGTGCTCGTGGTAGATGGTGTCGAACTCGAGGTGCTTCACGAGCTCGAGGAGGTGTGGCACCTCGATCGAGATCACGCCCGAGTCTCCGACCAACGCGGCGAGCCCGGCAACGAAGTCGTTGAGGTCGGGCACGTGTGCGAGCACGTTGTTGGCGACGACGACGTCGGCGAGACCCTGCCCGCGACGAGGCCTCGGCCACCTTGCTTCCGAAGAAGCACACCTCGGTCGGAACCCCCGAGGCGATGGCGACTTCGGCCACGTTCGCGGCGGGCTCGATGCCGAGTGCGGGGATGCCCCGAGCGACCACACTCTTCAGCAGGTAGCCGTCGTTGCTCGCGATCTCCACGACGAAGCTCTTCTCGTCGAGCCCGAAGCGATCGATCGCGCCTTCGACGAACCGCTGGGCGTGGTCGACCCACGTGTCCGCGTATGAGGAGAAGTACGCGTAGTCGCTGAAGATCTCCTCGGGTGCGACGACGTCGTCCACCTGTACGAGGAAGCAGCGCGTGCAGAAGCGGGCGTGGAGCGGGTAGGTGCGCTCGTCGGCGACGGAGTCCTCCGTCAAGTACGCGTTGCTCAGGGGCTGGAGCCCGAAGTCGATGACCGTGTGCTCGAGGGGCGTGCCGCACGAACGGCACTGGGGAGGCGCGCTCACTGCTCGACCAGAGCTCGGTAGCGAGTGATCTGATCGGAGCACAGCGCCCGACAGTCACCGGTGGTCGTCGCCGCGTTGAACCACTCCGCCGTCCACGCCAGCGCGTCGTTGAGCGAGAGGCGCGGCTGCCAGCCGATCGTCTCGAGCGTGAGCGACGGGTCGATGGCGAGCACCGAGGCTTCCGGTCCTTCTCGATCCGAGGTCGCCTCCCATCTGCCGCGGCCGACGAGAGCGAGCAGGCGTTCCACGACCTCCTTGACGGTCCGCTCGTCGCCGGGGTTCGGCCCGAAGTTCAGCGACGGGGGTGTTGGGGCATCGGATGCGAGGTCCTGGAGGAACTGCACGTAGCCGAACACCGGCTCGTGCACGAGCTGCCAGGGACGGATCGCCTCCGGGTTGCGCAGGCGCACACAGCCGTCGGTCGCGAGCAGCGCGGAACACGTCGGGCACGAGCCGTCCTTCGGCGACGTCGCCTCCGCCGATCACGTTGCCGCGCGGCCGAGGTGCACAGTGCTTCTCGCCATCCACCACGTCGAGCACGTACTTTCGTGCTCGCGCCCGCTGAACGGCATCGAGCGACAGCCCCGAGATCCTGCGGGCGACGCGTGCACGCTCGTAGCCAGAGCGAAACTCGTAGACGTCGGCCTCGAGGTAGGTCAGCGCCGCGTCGATGTCGCTTCCGGCTGTGCCGCGTCGATGTCGGTTCGCGGCTCGGTCATCCCGTCAGCGTGACGGGCGCACCTCGTAGGCGCAATGGGGACCTCCGGCGACCATGTGCTGCACGCGCTCGACCTTCGCGTCCGGCAGCACGGTGCGGATGAAGTCGATCTCGCTCGTGCATGCCTGCCCGTAGCGCTGGGCGACCGCCCAGATCGCGCAGTTGTGCTCGACGATGCGGAAGCCGCCCGGCATGCCCTCCCATGTCGCGAGGTACCCGTCGTCGTCGAGGATGCGCGCCAGCTCGGCGACCTTCGCCTTCAGCGAGCGACAGCGCGCGAGCCGTTCGGTCGCGTTGCGCACCCGCTCGTCGCGGCGACGCTCGAACAGCGTGTCGACGAGGTTCGAGTCGGCATCGGCGACGTAGCCGAGCAGCTCGTTCGTGAGCTCGCCGTACGCTTTCGGGAAGAGGCCGTCGGCCTTGTCGGTGACGGTGTACTCGAGCTGCGGCCGGCCTCGTTGGCCGGCAGGCCGCGGTCGTTCAGTCGCCTCCGCGAGGCCCTCGTCCACGAGCGCGGCGAGATGCTGACGCGCGCCGCTCGGTGTCATCTGCAGCTGCCGCGCGATGTCGGCCGCGGTCGCTTGCCCGCGTCGCCGCAGCGCGTAGAGCACGGCGCGGCGCCCCTCGGGCAGCGGAAGGAGCGTCTGATCGCTCATCGCCGGTCAGGCAGCAGCAGGTGGCTGTCGCCGAACTCGTGCCACAGGTATCCCCCTCGTCGTGCCTCGTCGTAGGCCCGTTCGAGCGTAGGCCGCCCGGCGATCGCTTCGAGCATGAGGAGGTGCGTCGCCTCCGGTTCGTGCCATCCGGTGAGCAGACCGTCGACCGCACGCACGCCGCGCTCCGGAGTCACGACGAGCTCAGTCCATCCACGTCCCGGATGCACGGCACCGCGATCGTCGACAACAGTCTCGAGGGCTCGCACCGCGGTCGTGCCGATGGCGACGACTCTTCCACCTCCTGCGTGCACCGCGTTCACGAGGTTCGCGGTCGACGCCGGCACTGTGTAGCGCTCGGGGTACGGCATCTCGTTGCCTTCGAGCGAGGACACTCCGGTGTGCAGCAGGATCGGCGCGATCGCCACTCCGTGTCGCACGAGGTCGACGACGATCTGGGCCGTGAACGGCCGCGACGCGCTCGGCATCTCCGCGCTGCCCGGCTCGGCGCCGAAGATCTGCTGATACGCGGAGAGTGGCCATGGATCCGGCGTGTGCCGATAGCGGATCGGCTCGCCGAACTGGGACAAGTGGTCGAGCACGGTGCGATCCAGGTGCGGCGCCGCGATCCAGAGGCGGCGCGAGCCGGGGAAGCGTTCGAGCAACGCGAGGTGCCCGCCTCCCGCGAGCTCGATGTCACCCGTGATGTCGTCATCGAGTGGCGCCGTCGTGTCGCCGACGGGTTGTCGTGCCTCGACGAGCCACAGCCCTCCCGGCAGCTCGGTCGAGAAGTGGATCCGCATCGCGATGCCCTCGCGGGTCGTTGCCGCGACCGCGGCGGGCACCGTCGCCGAGGTGTTCACGACGATGAGATCGCCGCTTGTGAGCTGGCGGGAAAGGTCGGCGAACGTGGTGTGCACGACACGCTCGGGTCCGTCGGACACGAGCAGGCGCACATCGTCGCGCCCGCGACCGCGCACCTCGGCGGGCTCGCGCGCTTCGAGCGAGGGATCGAGCGGAAGCGACAGCGCGGATTCGAGCATCGCGTTCACGAGGTCACCTCGGCGAGGCGAGCGCGCCCACTGGGCTCGTCCGAACCGAGCAAGGCAACGAGCTGAGGGACGACCGACTCGGGGAGGGGCCGATCGGAGATGTCCTCGCCGGGGAACGCGTCTTGATGCATCTCGGTGCGCATGTCTCCGGGGTCGACCCAGCGCACTCGAAGCTCGGGATGCTCGGCGGCGAGGACCGCCGAGAGGTGTTCGAGCGCGGCCTTCGACGAGCCGTATCCGCCCCAGCCCTCGTAGGCCTCGACCGCGGCGTCGGACGTGATGTTGACGATCGTGCCCTTGCTCGCTGTCAGGTAGGGCAGAAGAGCCTGGACGAGCGCGAGTGGGGCGACGACGTTGACCTCATAGGTCGTGCGGAGCACGTCGAGGTCGATCGAGTCGAGCGGCGGGAGCGGGCTGGCGCCGAGTGTGCTCGCGTTGTTCACGAGGACGTCGAGCCGGCCGAACCGCTCGACTGCGGCGACGAGGTCGGCACGGTGAACCGGGTCGGCGACGTCCCCCGCGAACAGCAGCGACGTCACCAGCGTCAGCGTCGTGATCGGTGCTTGGCTCGGAAGGCGGCTGCGGCTGCATCGAGACGGTCGACGTGTCGAGCGTCGATGACGAGCCGCCAGCCCTGGGCGCTGAGCGCCTCAGCGAGTGCCCGACCGAGGCCTTGGGACGCCCCGGTGATCAGTGCGACTGGCTTGTCCATTGCGACCCCTCTCTCCTGAGGAAGGTACCGCAAAGAACAAGTTATTACTACTTTTATTTCCGAGTCCGAAGGCCATGGGCCCGGAACGGATCAGGCGGGGATGACCTGTGGCGTCGCGAACCGCCTGCGGACGAGCTGCACGTGCGACCGGAGCTTGTGCAGATAGTCGCGGAACGCCGAGAAGAGCACGCCGACCTCGACCGTGGCGTCGCTGTCCGCCGTGAGTGGTCTCACCGCGATGACGCCGACGCTGTTGTGCGCGATGGCCAGCCGGCCGTCGCGCCTGCTGTACCGCGCGAAGCAGCTCGTCGGTCTTGCGCAGGCTCGCGGCCTCGATGGCGGCGCGCTCGACGGCAGCAGCGGCGTGTAGAGCCAGATGTTGACCTCCTCGGTCTGGCCGAGAACGCACTGGTAGAGGTAGTCGCTGCCGGCCTGGTGCACGACGCCGACGAGCGGGATCTCCTCCGACGAGCGGTACCGGGCGACCTCGTGGCTGGTGCGTGTCGGGTGCCATGGGCTCGCGCCCGACTCGACGACGAAGGAATCGACGAGCAGCCGTGGGTTACGGATGGGGCGAATGCCCGTTGCCGTTGCCGTTGCCGTTGTCGTTGCCGTTTCCGTTGTCGTTGCCGTTCCCGTCACCCAGTCCATTGTTGCCACCATTGCTGGTTCCTTCCGCCTGGAGCGTGCTGGTCGTGCTCGTCGTCGACGTCGAGGTCGAGGTCGACGAAGTTGACGCCACTGTCGTCGGCACCGTCGCTGCCACGGGCGCCGAGGTGGTGACCCCGCAGAGCTCGTCGATGCTCTTGCCCGATGTCTTGCTCTCCTCGAGGAGGTTGCGCCAAGGCGGCGCGTCGGGGTTCTTCGGCTTCCCGCGTGCGATCGCGTCGCGGTACGCCTTGCAGAGCGCGTCTCCCGCCGGCCCGTTCACGTCGGGACCGACGCCGCGCACCTGACCGCCGGCGGCAGACGTCGACGCACCACCAGCCGTGGTCGTCGCGCCGGTGGTCGTCGCGCCGGTGGTCGACGCTGCCTTCGGCGCCGACGCCGTGGTCGTCGCCCCGGTGGTCGCGGCTCCGTTGGTCGAGGCCCCATTCGTTGACGTTGCGGTCGTCCCGTTGGTCGACGCTGTGGTCGTCTCGGCCGTCGACGTCTCGTCGTCGCCCTGTCCGTTCTCGCCCTTCGTGGCGCCTTGCTCGTCGCCGCCTGCCGCGGACTTCTGGTCCTTGTTGTCAGACGGACCGGGCAGGTTCAGGCCGACGTGCGACGCGGTGTTCGCGACGACCTGCTGGACGGGGTCGGGCAGATGACCCGTTGCCGCCGCCGCCATCCCCGTCGACCAGATGGTCGCCGCGACTATGACCGCTGCCGCTCTCGCAGGGATCGGCACCGAGCGCAGCCGCCGAACCGGTGCAGCCTCGGGCTCGAGCACGAGCTCGACGACGCGACTGATCGTGGCGTCGGCGGCACTGAGCTCGTCGGCCGTGGCCTGGCCGCTCGCCTGGCGGAAGAGTGCCGCCGCCGCCCCGACCGTCTCGGCCCCGCCCTCGCCGGCGACGTCGCGGCCGTCCAGCACCCGGTCGACGCTCTCGTCGGAGAGTTCGTGGTCTGACATGCCCGTTACATCGTGTAGCGCGGCTCGGGCGTTACACCCAGGGGAGCCGACGTCTCCGGCGCCTCGTGCGGCCCGCCTTCAGCGAGGTGCTCGGCGAGGCGCTTCAATGCCCGGTGCTGGTTCACGCGCACCCAGGTCTCGGGCCGTTGCATGACGTCGGCGACGATGCTCGTGTCGAGCCCCGCGACGACGCGCAGGATCACGACCTCGGCTTGCTCCTCGGAGAGGGCGGCAGTGATGACGGAGATCGCCTCCTGTGCAGAGAGGCGCTCGATCACGGTGACGTCGGTCGTGTCGATTGCCGCGAGGCTGGCGAAGGCGGCATCGTCGGCGGGGTCGGTCTTGCGGCGCCCCAGCCGTCGACGGTGATCGATCAGACGACGCCGGGCGATCGTGAACGCCCAACCGCGGAAGTCCGACTCGTCGCCCTCGAACGTCGTGATCCCACGCGCGATCGCTTCCCAGACCTCGCCCGCGATGTCGTCGGCCTGCTCCCGGTCGCGGCTGCGCAGATAGCGGAGGAGTCGAGGCTGCACGTCTTCGAACAAGAGGGCGACAGCCCACTGCTGGCCCGCCCTTGCTCCGTCGAGGATCGCGCCGAAGTCGCGCTGCTGCGCCACGGTCGTGTCATCGACTCGCGTCGGGGTCGGCTTTATCGCGATCCTGTACCCCCGCTAGTCGGTGACGAGCCCTGCATCGTTCAGCTTGCTGACCTGCAGCGACACGAGGTCGTCGACGGGCACTGCGGCCAGGGGATTGCCGATGACGACGACAACGGTGTTGCCGAGCTTGGCCCACGTGGCCTGACTGCGGCCGTTGCCGCCGTCAAAGGTGAAGGTGAACGAATCGTCGAGGGTCGTCGACGACTCGAGCGCGTCGGTGGGTTGCTTGGTCAGGTTGCAGCCGCTGCGGGCGTTCTGGGTGAGGAAGCTCTCGGTCGTCGAGAGGTAGGTCGCGGCCGACGCCGCGTCGGGGAACGAGAGCGTGACGACACCGATCTCGGTGGCGCCGTCGGGGCCGAGGAGCTGCTCGTCGACCTCGGTCGCGGCCGAGCGATCGGCCGACGGCTGGCTGAAGCACAGGTAGTCGACCTCGGGGTCGACCGAGGTGATCGCCTGGTCGAAGTCGGAGCCGACGTCCGCGGGCGTGATCAGCGCGGCCTGCATCTGCTGCAGTGTCGATCCGCCAGCGGCGGCATCGGTGTTGTCTGCGCCGAAGATGCTCGTCGTGTCCGCGCCCGAGGCGGTCGTGTCCGCGCTCGAGTCGGTGCCGTTGAGGGCAGCCTCCATCTTCTGCTTCTGCTCCTGCACGAGGAACTGCACTGACGACGGGTCCATCCCCGTGGGATCGCCGAAGCCGACGAAGACCACGACGTCGGGATCGACCTTCGCGAACCCGATGGCTCCTTGGTCGCCGCCGCCGGCGGGCGACTCCTTGAACGCAACCGTGCCGTCGAAGAAGTCGACCGGTTGGAGCGGACACGTGTCGGAGACGACGTGGCTCGCTCCGAAGTTGTTCAGCTCCTCGAGGAACGCGTCGGCCGAGGCGCTGTCGGGAAACTCGATCGCGCCCGCCGCGGCCTTCTTACCGCTGAAGTCGGGGTTGTCGGCAAACAGTCGCGACCGGTAGTCGACGAAGCTCGAGGTGTCGATGACGTCCTGGGCGTCGCACAGCACGTCGCTCGGGAACGCGGCTTCGCCCTGGAGCGTCACTGTGCCCGTCGTCGGCTCGAGGTCGAGCGCGGACAGCAGTCCCGCTTCGAGCGGCGCCGAGATGTCACCCGACCCTGCCGCGACCGTCGAGTCGGCGCCCGAGGTGTCGTCCGTCGCGACGGTCGTATCCGATGCCGACCCCGACCCGCCGCCGCGCGCGAACACCGCGATCCCTCCGGCGATCAGCGCCACCGCGATGATCACCGCGGCGACGACGAGACCAGTTCGCTTCCGCTTTCCCGGCGGCGGGTTCTCGCCGCCGTCCGTGGCACTCGGGCCCGTCACTGGCGGCACGTACGGAGGAGGCGTCGTCGTCGGAGGCGGAGTCATCGACGGCGCGGGGACGATCGACGAGGTCGGCGGCGGTGTCGGTGGCGGCGTGCGGATCGGGCCCGACCGCGTGGGCGGCGGGGGAGTGGCGAACGGCGAGACCGCGGCGACGGGCACTTGCCCCGGCGATGTGGAAGCGGACGGTTGCGCGGGCGCGAGCCCTTCGGCGGTCTGTCGGCTCGGTGACGTGATCGCACCGGGGCCGGTCGCGGTGAGGTGCGCGTGGCGTGCGGCACCGAGCGCGATCGTGTGCTTCGGGTCGGTGTCGACGGCGACAGGTCGCCCGAGCGCGCTCGTGACGAGCTGCGCCACGAGCGGGATGCGGCTCGACCCACCGACGAGGACGATCGCCCGGAGGTCGGACGCCTGCAGCCCGGCGGTGCGCAGCGCGCGAGTGGTCGCCGCGATCGTCTCGTCGAGCGCGGGGCGAACCATCGCCTCGAGCTCTGAGCGAGTGAGGCGCACCTCGGTGTGCCGCCCCGGAAGCATCACGGGCACGATCGTCTGCGTGTCGGTTGAGAGTGCCTCCTTCGCAGCGGTGCACTGATCGCGGCAGGTGAGCGACTGCCGTTGCCACCGCGGGATCGTCGGGGTCGAGCTCGTCGAGGCCTCCGAGCGTGCGCGCGACATGACCGAGCACCGCGGCGTCGAAGTCGATGCCGCCGAGCCGTTCGATGCCTTCGGGCGCGCCGAGGATCGCGAAGCTGTCGCCGGTCGCGCGCAGGATCGCAACGTCGAACGTCCCCCCGCCGAGGTCGTACACCGCGACCGCCTGGCCGGGCTCGACGCGCTCGGTGCTCGCATAGTGGATCGCGGCGGCCTCGGGCTCGGAGAGCAAGCGGATCGTCGGGTTGCCCGGCCCGGACAAGCCCGCCAGATGCACGGCTTGCTCGAGGAGATCCTTCTTGTACGCGCCCCAGTTCGCGGGATGAGTGATCGTGATCGTCGTGGGCATCTCGCCCTCGCGGCTCGCGACCGCGTCGACGACCCAGCGCAGCAGCTTGCTCGTGAGCAGCTCGGCGGAATGAGGTGAGCCGCCGAGCAGGATCGGGGCGGGGTCACCGATGCGCCGCTTGAACTGCCGGGCGACCCGCTCGGGCTCGGTGAGCACCCGGCGCTCGGCCGCCTCGCCGACGAGGACGCTGCCGTCTGCCCCCACGTACACGACCGACGGCACCGCGGCCTGGCGTGTCCCCAAGTTGACGATGACCGCGCGCTCTCCCCGAAAGACGGCCGCGGCAGTCCACGTCGTGCCGAGATCGATCCCGAGCTCGTAGGTCACGCCGTGCCGACCCCCTGGTCGCCCCCCCCGAGGCTCGGGGCAGCCTACGCACGCGCCGGGCGACCGTAGGCTCACGCCCAGTGTCAGACGCGGTGCTTCCCCCGACGACCGCTCCGGTCGAGCTCAGCATCGAGGGCATCACCGACGCGGTGCTCGTCGGTCGTGGTGGCTACGGCTCGGTGTACCGCGCTCGCCAGGTCCGCTTCCACCGTGAGGTCGCGGTCAAGGTGCTCGCAGGGGAGCTCGACGACGCGGCCGCCGTGCGTTTCGAGCGGGAGTGCGCCGCGATGGGCAGCCTCTCCGGCCATCCCCACATCGTCACGGTCTTCGACTCGGGGATTGCCGCAGGTCAGCCCTACATCATCATGGAGTACCTCCCTGGCGGGTCGCTGCACGACCTGCTCGTCCAGGGCCGGGTTCCGTGGGTCGACGTGCTCGACTACGGGGTCAAGCTCGCCGGTGCGCTCGAGAGCTCGCACCGCGAGGGAGTGCTCCATCGGGACGTCAAGCCCGAGAACATCCTCTTGTCCGTGTGGGGTGAACCTCACCTCGGCGACTTCGGCATCGCCCGTGTGAAGGGCGCGTACGAGACCGCGGCGGGCAAGGTCACCGCGACGCTCGTGCACGCGGCGCCCGAGCTGCTGGGAGGACAGTCGCCGGGGCCGGCGAGCGACCTCTATGCGTTGGCCTCGACGCTGTACGAGCTGCTCGCCGGCGCGCCACCGTTCTGGTTGCCCGACGAGGACACGATCGCGCCCCTGCTGAGGCGCATCGCCCTCGACGCGCCGCCCGACCTTCGCTCGCGTGGTGTGCCCGCGGCGGTCGCCGATGTCGTCGAGCTCGGATTGACGAAGGACCCTGCGGAGCGCCCCGAGTCGGTGGCTGCGTTCGGGCGTCGCCTGCAGGAGACGCAGCAGGCGTGTGGGCAAGCGATCAGCAAGATGCTGGTCGCCCGCGCCATCGAGGCGCCGGTCGCACAGGCAAGTCCGGGAGCACTCGCGCCGCCGTCGCCGAGGACGATGCCTCCGCCTCCTCCACGTCTGCGCGCGCCGCGTCCAGGAGGGCCGCCCGCACCCCCGAGCCTCCTCGATCAGGTCACAGTGCTCCTCGAGTCGGCGATCGGCTTCTACGGCCCCGCCGCCGACGGGTCGACCGTGTCAGGTGATCGGCTGCGCCGGGTCCGCGATCGCCTGGGTGAGCCCTTGCGCGTCGCGATCGTCGGCCGCGTGAAAGCGGGAAAGTCGACCCTGCTCAACGCACTCGTGGGTGAAGAGCTCGCCCCGACCGACGCGGGCGAGTGCACGCGGGTCGTCACCTGGTACATCGACGGCCCGTCGTACAAGGCGACGCTGCATCCGCGCAACGGCGATCCGCGGTCAGCGGCGTTCGCTCGCGAGGGCGGGGCGATCTCGATCTCACTCGGCGAGCTGTCGGCCGAGGCGCTCGAGCGCATCGTGATCGAGTGGCCGTCGTCGGCACTTCGATCGATGAGCCTCATCGACACGCCCGGGCTCGCCTCGATCTCCGCCGAGCTCTCTGCAAGCACCGAGGCCGCGTTCTCCGGCGAGGTGAGTGACAGCCCCGCCGACGCGATCGTGTACCTCACCCGCCATCTTCACCCGTCCGACCTCCGCTTCCTCGACGCGTTCACCGATCGCGACGACTCGGCCCCGACCAGCGTCATCGCCGTGCTCTCCCGCGCCGACGAGGTGGGAGTCGGTCGATCCGACGCGATGGAGTCGGCCTCGAAGGTCGCGGCTCGGTACGCGCGCGATCCGAGGTTGCGTCGCATCTGCCAGGCCGTGGTGCCCGTCGCGGGCCTGATCGCACAGGCCGGCGTCACCTTGCGGGAGGACGAGTTCCACGCGTTCGGGTTGTTGGCCCGGCTCGATCCCGACGAGCTCGAGAGCCTCTTGATGTCGGTCGACGACTTCGTGGACCGGGACCCATCGGCGACGAGCGTCAGTGGGCTCACCTCGATCGAGCGCGAAGACCTGCTCGAGCGCTTCGGCCTCTTCGGCATCCGTCGTTCGGTCGACCTCGTGCGCACTGGTGGCGCGCCGACGTCGAGTCGCCTTGCCGACGAGCTCGTCGCGCTCGAGTGGCCTCGCGAACCTGCGGAGGCTCCTGATGCAGCAGTTCGCGGGACGGCGCGACGTGTTGAAGGCCCGGGCCGCGCTCGCGGTCGTCGACGACGTGTTGCGCACCGACCACCGTGACGGGTCCGATGCGCTCGGCGCTGAGCTCGAGCGGATCACTGCTGGCGCTCACGACTTGGTCGAGCTCCGCGTGCTCGATCTCGTGCGCTCGGGCGCGATCCCAGTGAGGGAGGAGGAGCGCGATGCCGTCGAACGGCTTCTCGGGGCCGAAGGCGCACGGCCGGCGTCTCGTCTCGGGCTTCCTGCCGATTCGTCGCCCGCCCAGGTGCGGGCCGCGCTGCTCGACACTGCGGCGCGCTGGCAGCGGCGAGCCGAGAACCCGCTCACGCAACCGAAGGTCGCCGATGCGGCGAGGGTGCTGATTCGCACGTGCGAGGGCGTGCTGCTCCTGATGGACGAGAGCGCGTGACCGAGCGCGAACGTCTCGAGCGCCAGCAGGCGCTGCTCGACGAGGTGATCGGTGTCATGCACGCACGCCACCGGCCCGACCTCGCGTCCCGGATTGCCGACACGAAGGATCTGCTGAGTGATCCCGCGGTGCGCATCGTGATCGCGGGTGAGTTCAAGATGGGCAAGAGCGCGCTCGTGAACGCGCTGCTCGGGTTCGAGGTGTGCCCAGTGGACGACGACCTGGCCACCGCGGTGCCGACGCTCGTGCGCTGGGCCGATCAGGAAGAGGCGACGACCACGTCGCCGGGGGAGGGAGTCGGGTCCGAGCCGGTCGTGACATCGATCGCATACGGCGACCGAGCGCAGATGTGCACCGAGGCGGGCAACCCGGGCAACCACCTCGGACTGCAGCTCGTCGAGCTGGGAGTGCCGTCGCCGACTCTCGCCGGCGGCATCCAGCTCGTCGACACTCCGGGCGTCGGCGGCCTCGCGTCCGTGCACAACGCGGCGACCGTCGCCGCGCTCCCGGCCGCGGACGCGGTGCTCTTCGTGTCGGACGCGGCGCAGGAGCTGAGCATGCCCGAGCTCGATTTCCTGAAAGCTGCGTGCTCCGCGTGCCCGGTCGTGGTCGAGGTCGTGACCAAGATCGACTTCCAACCCGCGTGGCGGCGGATCGTCAGCCTGGATCAGGCTCACCTCGCCCGCGCCGGCCTGCCGGTCGACGTTTTGCCGGTGTCGGTCGTGCTCCCGCCCGAACGCTCGGGCCTCGACGCCGTGCGAGATGCACTCGACCGAGTGTGGGCTGGGGCAGTGTCGCGACGCGGCGACCTCGCGATGGTCGAGTCCGCGATCGCGTTGCGCCAGGTCGAGCAGGTGGTGCGGGCCGAACGCGAGGGAGCCGACCCCGCGCGCGCCGCGACGCTGCTCGCCGAGCTCGCCGACGCGCGCGGAAAGGCCGATCAGCTGAACGACCCCGCCGCGGGTTGGCTTGTCGCGCTCGACGACGGCATGGGCGACCTCCGCTCCCAGATCGACTACGACCTCGCCGGGCGCCTGCGCAGCGCGACCCGGCAGACTGAGGAGCGCATCGCGACCAGCGATCCTGCCGACGCGTGGGACGACTTCGCTGGATGGCTCGAGCAACAGGTCATGTCCGACGTCGCCGCGACGTATCTCGCGCTTTCAACCGGGGCCGGGGCGCTCGCGGCGAGGGTTGCCGAGCGGTTCGAAGCGGCGGAGGCCGACATCGGTGCGGCCCTGCAGGCCGACACGTCGCGCGCGATCGAATCGGTGCACGTCGGCGAAGGCGGGGGATCGTCGCGGATCGGCGCCCGCCAGCGTGGTGTGCTCCTGCTCGAAGGGTCGTGGACCGGCATCGAGGCGTTCAGCATGGTCGGCGGGCTCATCGGGCTCAGCATCATCAACCCGCTGTCGCTCGTCCTCGGCATCTTCATGGGTCGACGGGTGCTCCGTGAGGAGAAGCAACGCCAGCTCGCGAGCCGGCGCGAGCAGGCCCGCCAGTCTGTGACTCGCTACCTCGAAGAGGTGACCTTCCGCGTCAACAAGGACGTGCAGGACGCGCTGCGCCGCATCCATCGCGGGCTTCGCTCCTCGTTCGCGACGAGCGCGGCCGAGATCTCTCGGTCGATCGCCGATGCGGTCCGCGCCGCCGAGCAGGCGCGAGCGGCACAGGGCACGGGCACGACGGACCTGGGGTCGCTCGACGCCGAGCTCGCGGCGCTCGACTCGCTCGCAGCCCGGGTCATCGGCGCTCGCGACTGATGTCCGATTCGTCCAAGACCGAGCGACGCCTCGCGTCGTACGGTCGCGCGATGGCAATTCACATCGACGTCATCGGGATCGTGGTCGCCGACATGGCCCGCTCGCTCGCCTTCTATCGCCACCTGGGGCTCGACGTTCCCGCGTCGGCGGACACCGAACCCCATGTCGAGGTGCCGTTGGCCGGAGGGTTGCGCTTGGCCTTCGACACCGTCGACACCATCCGATCGTTCGACCCGGGCTGGACCGCGCCGTCAGGAGGACATCGGGTCGGCCTCGCCTTCGCGTGCGAGAGCCCCGCCGAGGTGGACAAGACGTTCGCCGAGCTCGTCGCGGCCGGCTACGAGAGCCATCTCGAGCCGTGGGACGCCTTCTGGGGCCAGCGCTACGCGTCAGTCCGCGACCCGGACGGCAACTCGGTCGAGCTGTTCGCGGCCTCGGGCACGAGCTGACCCAGCGGCACTCCCGCGAGCATCTTCACGTCACGGGCGAGGTGCGACTGGTCGGCATAACCCGTGAGGGCCGCCGCATCCGCGTACGCGGTGCCGGCGCGCACGATGTCGAGTGCGCGTCCCATTCGCAGGATCAACGCGAGCGTCTTCGCTCCGTAGCCGAACGCGTCGAGGCACCAACGGTGGAGCTGCCGGGCACTCACGCCGAGGTCGCTCGCGATCGCTGCGACCGGCGCACCTCGTCGCGCGGATGCCACGACCGCGTCGATCGCCGGGTTGCTGTCGATGGCGAGCGCTGTCTTCTCCAGCACGGATGCCGGGTCGGTCGCTCGGCTCAGCTGGGCGGCGATGAGTCGCGCGGCTCGCGCGGGCACTACGGCGTCGAGCGGCACTCGGCTGTCTCTGAGCTCGTGCGCGGGCACGCGGAGCACGTTGGGTGCGAAGCCCGGGGCGAAGCGAATGCCGGTGACGGTCGTTCCCGGGAACCCCTTCGTGACGAACGCCGTGGTGTCGGGCCCTGCGACGAGCAGCGTGCCGTCGCTCGCCCAGATGATGTCCATGCACCCATCGGGCAGCACCCGGTACTCATCGCCGGTCGACTCCGACGTCCAGACGACCGCGCCAGGCACGCGGCTCGGGCGCTCGCGGTGCACGTCAGACGCTCGTGAGCTCGAAGCCCTCGTAGTCGTTGGCGGCGACGTCGTCGCACTTCCGCCGATACACGGCGACGCCGGCGACGTAGGGCATGAACACACGCGGCTTGCCGGGGATGTTGGCTCCCACGTACCACGAGCTCGCCCGCGGGAACAGCGTGAGGTTCGCGATGTCGGTGACGTGCGCTCCCCACGCGTCTTGCGCGTCGGTGTTCGCCTCGACGCAGTCGACGCCGCGCTCGCTCATGTACGTGAACAGGTCGGCGAGCCAGTCGACGTGCTGCTCGATCGAGATGACCATGTTGCTGAGCACCGACGGACTGCCGGGGCCCGTGATCGTGAAGAGGTTCGGGAACCCCGCCACCATGATCCCGAGGTACGTGTGCGGGCCGTCGGCCCACGCGTCTCGCATCGACTCGCCGCCGCGACCCCGGATGTCGATGTTGAGCAACGCGCCGGTCATCGCGTCGAAGCCCGTCGCGAACACGATCGCGTCGACCTCGTGCTCGCCCGCGGTCGTGCGGATGCCGCGCGGTGTGAACCCGACCAGCGGCGTCCTCTTCAGGTCGACGAGCGTGACGTTCGGGCGGTTGTACGTCTCGAAGTAGTCGATGTCGACGCAGAGGCGCTTCGATCCGAACGGGTGGTCCTTGGGCGCGAGCGACTCCCCGACTTCGGGGTCGTGCACCGTCTCCTTGATCTTGGCTCGCACGAAGTCGGCCGCCATCTGGTTTGCTTCTTCGTTGAAGAGCAGGTCCATGTAGCTGCCGAGGAAGGCGACGCCGCCGGTCTCCCACCGGCTCTGGAACATCGCCTCGCGTTCTTCGGGAGTGGCCTGCAGGGCGGACTGCGGGTTGAGCAGGTTGCTGCTGCCGAAGCCCGACGCGCGCGCGACCTCGCGGAACTCGGCGAAGTGCTCGTCGCTCCAGGCCTCGCGCTCGTGGTCTATTGGGCCGTTGTGAGCAGGGATGCTGAAGTTCGGCGTGCGCTGGAAGACCGTGAGGTGCGCGGCCTGCTTCGCGATCTGGGGGATCGACTGGATCGCGGACGAGCCGGTGCCGATGACGCCCACCCGCTTGCCGGTGAAGTCGACCCCGTCGTGAGGCCACAGGCCGGTGTGGTAGGTGTCGCCCTCGAACACCTCGGAACCGTCGAGCCCGGGCCGCTTCGGAGTCGACAAGCAACCGGTCGCCATCACGCAGAACCGGCACCGCACGGCATCGCCTTGGCTCGTCGTCACCAGCCATGTCGCCGACGCGCCGTCGAACACGGCCGACTCGACGCGCGTCTCGAATGTGATGTCACGACGAAGATCGAACTTGTCGGCGACGAAGTTGAGGTAGCGAAGGATCTCCGGCTGCGCGGGATAGCGCTCGCTCCAGCGCCAGTCGCGCTGCAGCTCCTCCGAGAACGAGTACGTGTAGTCGATGCTCTCGACGTCGCATCGCGCGCCGGGGTAGCGGTTCCAGTACCACGTGCCTCCGACGCCGTCTCCGGTCTCGAAGGCGCGCGCCGTCATCCCGATCTCGCGCAGCCTGTGGAGCATGTAGAGGCCGGCGAACCCCGCGCCCACCACGACGACGTCGACGTCTGTCATGCCCCTTTTCTAGGCGATGCGGCGCTACTTGATGGCCAACGGGTTGATCGGAGAGCCGACCGCTTTCGTGACTTTGAGCGGAGGGGCGCAGAAGAAGAAGTCCCACACGCCGTCACTCGCGCAGTCCGCCGCGAGCTCCTCGAGGTCGAGGATCTCGCCGAGCGTCATGCCCATGTCGCGGATGAGCACGCAATGCACGTTGAAGACCGCCTCGGGGTTCTCGCCCGGCAGGACCTCGATCGCCCAGTTGTCGCTGAGGATCGCGGCGACCTCTCGGTCGTGCAGCCACTCGCAGCAGTCCTGCCCGATGCCGGGCTCGCCGGCCATGAACTCGGTCGGGGACTGGTGCGTGAGGAATTGCCGCCTCCACCCGGTTCGGAACAGCAGGATGTCGCCGCTGCCGACTTCGACGTTGCCCTGCGCGGCGATCGCGGCATCGAGGTCGTCCGGGGTGATCGCGTAGCCGAGCTCGAGCCACTCGACGCCCTTGAGCTTCGCGATGTCGAGCAGCACACCTCTGCCCGCGATCCCCTTGCCCTGCTTGTCGATGCTGTTGCGTGTCGCACCGACGACCGTGACCTCAGACGTCGAGAAGCCGTTGTACATCTGGTCGTCGTAGAAGACGTGGGCCAGGGAGTCCCACTGCGTCGAGCCCTGCAACGGCATGAAGATGTAGTCGTCGGCGTACTTGAAGCCGCCGGGGAACAGCTGCGTGTCGCCGGTCTGGCTCATGAGGTGCACGGGATTGATGCGGCCCCCGCCGGGCTGCGGCCCCGCGTCGTCGAAGGGGATCCCGAGGTCGAACACCTTTCCCGACCTGATCATCGAGCCGGCCCGGACGAGCTTGTCGGGCGTGATGAGGTTCACCGTCCCCCGTTCGTCCTCGGCTCCCCACCGGCCCCAGTTCGACAGTCGCTTGCCCAGGCTTCGAAAGTCCTCCACCACTCTCTCCTCCTCAGTCAGTACGCGCCCTGGCGCTCGAAGACCTTCTTGGGGTTGTCCACCATCATCTGCTTGATGTGCTCGTCGGTGACTCCGCGCTCCTTCAGCGCGGGGATCACGTCCTGCGTGATGTGGAGGTAGTGCCACCGCGGCATCACGTCGAACGCTTCCTTCGGCAGCCAGTCGATGTGGCACGACGCGTCGTGTGACAGCACCATCTGGTCGGCGTGCCCGCGCTCGCACAGGGTGGCGACGGTTGCGACGCGATCCTCGAACGGCAGCAGGGCGTCGATGCCGAAGCGGTCCATGCCGATGAACGAGCCCCTCGCCATGATCTCCTCGAGATAGGCGATGTCGGTCGTGTCGCCGCTGTGGCCGATCACGACGCGGCTCAGGTCGACTCCCTCGCTCTCGAACACGTTCTGCTGCTCGAGGCCGCGTCGCGTCGGTGCGTGCGTGTGGGTCGAGATGGGCACACCGGTCGCGCGGTGGGTCTGCGCCACCGCGCGCAGCACCCGCTCGACTCCCTCGGTGACCCCCGGCTCGTCGGTCGCGCACTTCAGGATGGCGGCCTTCACGCTGGTGCCGGCGATGCCCTTCTCGATGTCCTCGACGAACATCTCGACCATGACCTCGGGACCGTTGAACAGAGTGCCCGGGCCGCGGAAGTGGAAGTAGTGGGGCACGTGGTCGTAGGTGTAGAGGCCGGTCGCCGCGACGATGTTGATGTTCGCCTCGGCGTTGATGCGCTCGATCCGGGGGATGTACCGGCCGAGACCGACCACGGTCAGATCGACGATCGTGTCGATGCCGGCGGCCTTCAGCTCGTTCAACCGGACGATCGCGTTCTTGACCTCGGCCTCTTCGTCGAAGGCGGGGTAGTTCTGGTCGATCTCAGGGCTGAGCACGAACACGTGCTCGTGCATCAGCACCTGTCCGAGTGCGCTCGTGTCGACGGGGCCTTTCACGGTTTGGACGGTCGCCATGGACGCTGTGCTCCTTCAGTCGCTGGTGTCTGAGAACCGGTCGCGCAGCTCGCGCTTGAGGATCTTCCCGGAGACGTTCTTCGGGAGCTCGTCGATGAAGATCACCTGCTTCGGTGTCTTGAACCCGGCGAGTCGATCGCGGGTGGTGGCGATGATGTCCTTGTCGGTCGCCGATGTGTTCGGTCGCAGCACGACGACAGCCGTCACGCGCTCACCCCAGGTCGAGTCGGGCAGCCCGATCACTGCGGCCTCCGACACCGACGGATGCGCGTAGATCACTTCTTCGACCTCGCGCGAGTACACGTTCTCGCCGCCGGTCAGGATCATGTCCTTCATGCGGTCGACGATGTAGAAGAAGCCCTCGTCGTCGCGCCTTGCCATGTCGCCGGTGTGGAACCACCCGCCGTTGAACGCGGCCTTCGTACCGTCCTCGTTCCGCCAGTAGCCCTTGAGCACCTGCTCGGCCTGGATCACGATCTCGCCCACCACGCCGGGCGGGCACTCGTTCATGTCTTCGTCGAACACCTTCACGTTGGCGAGGCACATCGGTGTGCCGCACGACGCGAGCAGGTACTCGTCGCCCTGGATCGCGCGGACGTGTGCCTCCTTGGGGAACGTGAGCACGTTGCCGCCGAGCTCGGTCATGCCGAACCCGGAGTAGACGATCGGCCCGAAGCGGTCGATGGCGCCGCGTAGCACCTCGACCGGCATCGCCGCTGCTCCGTACCCGAGCCCGGTGAGGCTCGACAGGTCGTACTCGCGGATCTTCGGGTGCTGCAGAAGGAAGTTGACCATCGTCGGCGCGAGCGCGCCGCCGGTCACCTTGTGCTGGTCGACGAGGCGCATCCAGAGCTCGGGCTCGTATGCCCGCATGAGGACCACGAGGCCGCCTCTCGTGTGGTTCACGAGCACCGCGTAGCCGGCCACGTGGCACAGGGGGAACGCCATGAGGGCGCGCTCGTCGGGGCTCGGCTGGTACTCGATCACGGACTCGAGCGCGGCTGCCACGAGGTTGCGGTGGGTGAGCATCGCTCCCTTGGGGAACCCCGTCGTGCCGCTCGTGTAGATGAGCCACGCAGTGTCGTCCTCGTCGACCTCGACCGGAGGCTTCGTGGCCTGGGCCGCGCCGACGAAGTCGTCGTACGAGCTGAGGGCACCTTCGCCGGAGCCGCCGATCACGATGACGTGCTCGATCGAGCCGATCTCGCCGAGCACGGGCTCGATCTTCGGCAGGTAGTCGCGGTCCACGAGGAGCACCCGGGCTTCGGCGTTGTTCAGGATCCAGGCCCACTCCTTCGGGTTGAGCCGGTAGTTCAGGAACGTCAGCGCCATGCCCGCGGTGGGCACGCCGTAGTACGCCTCGACGTACTCCGGGACGTTCTCGGCGAGGATGCCGACCCGGTCGCCCTTGCTCGCGACGCCGAGCAGCGCGTTTGCGAGCCGAAGCATGCGTTCGTGCAGGGCGCCGAAGCTGATCTCGCGGTCGTCGACGATGAGCGCCGTGCGACCGGGTGCCTTCTGCGCGTTCAGCCGGACGATGTCTCCGAGAAGCATTGTGGCCCCCCCGTGTACGCTGCCCGCGGCTAGTTGACATCGATGTCAACTGTGGGCGAACGGGACTTTCGCCTGTCGGCAGCGTCGTGTCAAGAGGCCGCGAACGTGTGCAGAACAGACCCGAGCACGCGCAGAGGAGGCTCGATGATCACCAAGGCTGGCCGAACTCCCCGCATCCTTCCGTACCCGATGGAGGACATCGAACGGACCTCCGACGGGGTGCTGCGCTACACGAAGCTGGTTCCATCGCTCGTCCATCTTCTGCGGGCAACGGTCGACTCCGGCCCCGACACAGAGGCGCTCGTCGAGCTCGGCGGCGAGCGGTTGACCTACCAGCAGCTCTGGGATCGCGCGTCCAGAGTGGCGGGCGGCTTGCGCGCCCTCGGCATCGACCGCGGCGATCGGGTGGGTATCCGCCTCCCCAACGGAAACGACTGGGCGCTTGCGTTCTTCGGCGTCCAGATGCTCGGCGCCGTCGCGGTTCCGGTGAACACCCGTTTCACCGAGAGCGAGATCGAGTACGTCGTCACCGACTCGGGCGCGTCGTTCGTCTTCGAGCCGGGCGCCCCGCTTCCCGACGGTGACCCGGTGGTCGTCGACGACCTCGGTCACAAGGACCTCGCTGCGATCTTCTACACGAGCGGCACGACCGGGTTCCCGAAGGGCGCGATGACGACCCACGAGAACTTCCTGTCGAACTCCGAGACGTGCAGGCGGGTGATCGGGTTCACGGCAGACGACCACATCCGAAACCTCATCTCAGTGCCGATGTTCCACGTCACCGGGTGCAACAGCCAGCTGATCATCACGATCCAGATGGGTGGCACGACGGTGATCATGCCGGCGTTCGAGGTGCAGCAATTCCTCCACGCGGTCGTCGACGAGCGCATCAACGTGCTCACGTCAGTGCCCGCCATCTACTGGTTGGCCATGAACCAGCCGAACTTCCAGGACTTCGACGTGAGCGCGGTGAAGTGGCTCGCGTACGGCGGCGCGCCGACCGCCCCCGATGTGATCGAGCGGCTGCTGAAGTCGTTCCCCAACGCGCGCCTGGGCAACGGCTTCGGGCTCACCGAGACGTCCTCCGTGTCGACGTTCCTGCCGCATGAGTACTGCCGCGAGCGGCCCGAGACCGTGGGGTTCGCCGCGCCGGTGGTCGAGCTCGATCTCACCGAGGTCGACGAGTCGTCGAACGTGGGCGAGCTGCTGATCCGCGGTCAGAACATCGTGGCGGGCTACTGGAACAAGCCCGAGCAGACGGCGGACGCGATCGTCGACGGCTGGCTGCACACGGGCGACCTCGCGCGCGTCGACGACGACGGGTTCGTGCAGATCGTCGACCGCAAGAAGGACATGGTCAACCGAGGCGGCGAGAACGTCTACTGCGTCGAGGTGGAGAACGCGCTCGTCCAACATCCCGCCGTGTTCGAGGTCGCGGTGATGGGCGTCCCGGACACCATGATGGGCGAGAAGGTCGGCGCGGTCGTCGTGCTCCGTCCCGACACCAAAGCCGATGCGAAGGAGATCACCGACTTCGCCCGCGACCTGATCGCCGACTTCAAGGTGCCGCAGTACATCTCGTTCCGTCCGGAACCGCTGCCGCGCAACCCCGGAGGGAAGGTGCTCAAGGGCCCGCTCCGCAAAGACACGCAGTGGGGCGACCCGATCCGCTGACGAGGCGATGTCGCGGAAAGGCGGCGCAGTGCGCCGCCGGGTGCGCGAAGCGCCGATTGTCGACGAGCGGAGCGAGCAGGAGCCGATCGAAGCGGAGCGGAGAGCGGCGACGAGGACTATCAGCGAGAGGCGCCGCCCGAAGCGAAGCGGCGGCCGGCGCCGAGATCAGAAGAGGTCCCAGTACGAGTCTCGGGCACGCATCTGCGCGACGGTCTCTTCGAGGATCACCCGCCCGGAGCGCATGACGTACACGCGGTCGACGATGCGCAGGGCCTGGGCGACGTTCTGCTCGAGCAACAGCACCGAGAGGCCGTCGGTGTCCGCGAGATGCCGGACCGTGTCGAAGATCTGGCGGACGACACTCGGCGCGAGCCCGAGCGAAGGCTCGTCGAGCATCAACAGCTTCGGGCCTGACATGAGCGCAAGGCCGAGGCTGACCATGCGCTGCTGCCCGCCCGACAGGGTGCCGGCGGGCTGTGTCGACCTATCGCGCAGGATCGGGAACAGGTCGTAGACGAGCTCGAGGCGCTCGGCACGCCTGCTCGCGTCGGCGATGTTCGCACCGCCGAGCAGGAGGTTGTCGAGCACGGTGAGATCGGCGAAGACGAAGCGCTCGGAGGGGATGAGCGCCATACCGGCGCGCACGTTGGACTTCGAGCCGGCGCGGGTGACGTCGCGGCCGGCGTACACGGCCTTGCCGCCCATCGCCGGGTTCGTGCCGAGGATCGCCTTGATGGTCGTCGACTTCCCGCTGCCGTTGTGGCCGAGGATGCCGACGATCTCGCCCTCGTAGACGTGGAGATCCACGTCGTAGACGACGTGCTTTCGCCCCCACCCCGCCTGCAGCTGCTCGACCGAGAGAAGGGGCACACGACCGTCGCCGTTCGCGACGACGGCATCGCCGTCGCGCTCGGTGTCAAGCCGTTCCAAAGTACGCCTCCGCGAGCTCGGGCGAGCTGGTGAGCTCGGCGACGGTGCCCTCCGCGGTGATGCGCCCGAGCTCCATGAAGTAGGTGTGATCCGCAAGCCTCGACACGACGTGGAGGTTGTGCTCGACGATGCACACCGTGCGACCCTGCTCCTTCACCGCTTCGACGAGGTCGAGCATGGTGTCGACCCATTTGGTGTCGATGCCGGACGCAGGCTCGTCGAGCAGCAGCACGTCGGCCTCGGTGGCGAGGACTCGTGCGAGCGAGACGAGCTTCGTCTGGCCGTAGCTCAGCGCGCCGGCGGGGACGTCGGCGAAGTCCTTCATCCCGACGAAGCTGAGCCACCCCATCGCCTTCTCGCGGGTCTCTCGCTCCCCGCGCGTTGGCCCGGTTCCGCCGAACGTCAGCTTCACGACGTTCTCGCCCGGTTGGTTCTGCACCGCGAGCATCACGTTCTGGACGCACGAGATCCGGTTGAAGAGGCGCACGTTCTGAAAGGAGCGCACGAGACCGAGGCGCGCCACCTTGTCGGGGGAGAGCCCCACGAGCTCGGTGCCGTTCAGCTTGACGCTGCCGCGGTCGGGTCGGATGAACCCGGTCAGCAGGTTGAACGCCGTGGTCTTGCCGGCGCCGTTCGGCCCGACGAGGGCCGTGATCGTGCCCCGGCGGAGATCGAAGTCGAGGTCCTCGGCGGCGACGATGCCTCCGAAGCTCTTCGTGATGCCACGGGCCTCGAGCACCACTGGCGCGTTCTGCCACACGTCCTCGCGTCCGACCTGGCGATCCCGCTCGGCGTCGTCGATGTCGATCGCTCCGGGCTGGTGGACTCGTGCTCCCGGATGCGGCTCCCACATCTCGTCCATTTCGACCCTGCCCCTCGGCGCCCGCCCGTGCCGGATGCGGCGCCACACCGAGAACCCTTCCGGCAAGACGCCTTGTGGCCGCACCATCATGAGCACGACGAGCGCGACCCCATAGATGACGAGCTGGTACAGGCTCGCCTTCGCCGGATCGGTGTGGATCGTGCGCCGCAGGACGGGCTCGAGCAGGGTGACGGCGGCGGCGCCGAGGATCGAGCCGGTGAGGTTTGCCATGCCGCCGAAGATCACGATCGCGAAGAGCGTGAGGGCGAACGCGAAGCCGAAGACGCTCGGAGTGGCGAGGCCGAGCCATCCTGAGTAGAACGCGCCCGCGAGTCCCGCCAAGCCTGCGGTGATGCCGAAGACGCCCACCTTGTACGCGAACACGTTCTTGCCGAGCGCTTGTGTCGCCTCTCCGTCCTCGCGGACCCCCTTCAGGACGCGACCGAACGCGGACTCACCGAGGCGCCAGCACACCGTGTACGTGAACACCATCAGCACGAGCGTGGGGATCACCCAGTCGCTCGGCCGGCGCATGGTCCACCCGAAGAACTCCGGCTGCGGAATGCTGATCAGGCCGTAGGTGCCCCCGAGCTGGGGGAACGTCGTGAACACCCCGAGGATCACGGAGGAGATCGCGAGCGTCAGCAGGATGAGGTACTCCCCGGAGAGCTTTTGTGCGGGGAGCGAAACCAGCGTCCCGGCGAGGAACGCGAAGAGCATGCCGATGATGGCCGTCGGCAGGAAGTTCCACCCGTGGGTCATCACGAGGTAGCCCATCGTGTAGCCGCCGATCGCCCCGAACGCCGCGCTCGCGACCGAGACCTGACCGGCGTAGCCCAGGAGAAGGTTCAGCGAGAGCGCGAACGCGGCGTAGATCAGGATCTGGTCGAGGTAGTTGAGCCAGATCTGCACGATCGCCTCCTAGATCCTGGCCAGCTTGGACCGCAGCCACGCCATGGGATCGGTGCTCCGCAGCGACAGCCACGACAGGTAGACGACGAGCACTACGAAGACGGCGGTCTGCGTCCACCGGACTGACAGCCAGATCGAGGCGTACTGCTCGACGAGGGCGACGGCGATGCCGGTGAGGAACACCCGGATCGGTGAGCTCGCGGTGCCGGCGAGGAAGGCCACGACGAACGCGAAGATCACCGGCTTGAATCCCATCGCGGGATCGATCGTGTACTGGAGCCCATACCAGAAGGCCGCGACGCCGCAGAGCAGGGTGCCGATGAAGAAGCACAGCAGGTAGATCTGGTTCGCCGAGATCCCGATCGTCTGCGCGAGCTCAGGGTTGGCTCGCGTGGCCTTGATCGAGCGGCCGAGGGACGTGTACCGAAGGAGCAACGCGAGGATCACCACGCACATCGCGCTCGAGACCGACTGCCAGACGTCGAAGTTCAGGAAGTTGACCTTCCACGGGCTGAAGACGACCTGCTTCGGGCCGATCAGGTTCTGGCTCGAGCTTCCCCAGAGCAGCCGGATGATGTTCTCGCCGGCGATCGCGATGCCGAGCGAGGCCACGAAGATCGCGAGCAGCGCGGTGGCGCCCGCTCGCACCGCGAGCGGGCGGTAGATGAACCGCTCGATCCCCGAGCCGAGGATCGCGACCACGACGATGCCTGCGACCACGGCGACCCAGAACGGCAACCCCACCCGATCCTTGAACGTGAACACCATGTACGCCGCGAGCGTGTAGGTGAACGCATACGCGAAGTGGAACCGGCCCGTGACGCCCAGGATGAGAGCGAAGCCGACCCCCAAGATCCCGTAGGCGGCGCCACGGAAGATGCCGTTGAGGGTCAGCTGCGCGACCGTTTCTGTGTCGAGCACCCCGAAGATCAATGAAGAACTCCTCCGAGGGGCTCAGGCGTCCTTGAAATCGGCTCCGTCGATCCCGAAGAACGCCTTCGGCGTCACCTTTCCGTCCTTGTACTCGAACACGCCCATTCCCCGCTTGACCACCGAGTGGGTCTTCGGGTCGAGGGTGTAGGTGCCGACCGTGCTGGCGTCGCCGCCGTACACGCTCACCACCGTCAGGTTGTCCTGCAGGGCCTGGTCGAGCTGGGCGCCGTCGTTGATGTCGCCGCCCTTCTTCAGGACCCGACGGATTACCTCCCACATCACGAGCGTGTTCTCGTAGAAGTTGGCGGCGTAGAAGTCCGGGTCCTCGCCGTACTTCGCCTTGAACTCGCTGACGAAGAGCTTCGCGAGCGGGCTGATGGGATTGGACGCGTCGAAGTAGTCGTACGCAAAGGTCCAGCCGACGGTGTCGTACGAGCCCTTGGACGCGTTCACGCCATCAGGAGTGAACTCGAAGCCGAGGATCGTCGCCTTGAGGCCGGCGGTGACCGACTGGTTCACGAAGGAACCGGGATCCTGGCCGTAGGCGCCGAGGAGCAGGATGTCGGGCTCGTTTGCCTTGAGCTTCGGGAACACCGCGCTGAAGTCCTGGGTGCCCACCGGGAAGAGCTCGTACAAGCCGTTGAACGTGTAGCCCGCGGCGGCGATCTTCTTCAGGACGTCTGTCTTGACCGTGGTGTTGTTGGGCTCGCCGATGTCCCACCCCGTCAGACCGACGGTCTTCGCGTTGGGGTAAGTCTCCTTGGTCCACTTGAAGAGCCCGGGCAACGGATCGTTCGGCGTGATCGCCCGGGTGCCCCAGAAGAACGGCTGGCCCTGTCCGAAGATGGACGTGCCGCCGCCGCCGTCCAGGGTGAACATCTTGTATTGGGCTGTGCCCGCGAGCATCGCCCCGAGATCGTCGACATACGAGGCGAGCTTGGCCGGGTAGCCAGCGTTGCCGAGCTCGGTGATGGCCTGCTTGCCGGCCGCGGCGTCGCCGGACTTGTGGTCGTAGTACTTCACGGCGATGTTCGGCCCACCGGCCGCCTTGATGTGCTCGACGGCGAGGTCGGTGCCGCGGGTCATCGTCTTGCCGTAGAACGACCCGCTGCCTGTCAGGGCCAGCACGTTGCCCATCTTGAAGTCCTTGCCGGCGCCGGCGGTGGCCGCGTCGATCCCCAGCAGCTTGGCCAACGTGGCGCCGGCATCGCCGGTCGCGGCTGCCCCGGTGGTCGCCGCGCCGGCGGCGCCCGTCGTCGCGGCGCCGCCCCCGCCAGCCGTGGTCGCGGCACTGCTTCCGCTGTCGTCACCGCACGCCGCCAGGACGGCGGGACTCACCGCGATCGCGGCGCCGGCGATGCCGATGCCCTTGAGCATCTTTCGCCGGCTCATGCCTTCGCGGGTCAACCGGTCCAGTTCTCGGTCGCTCAATGTTCCCCCCTGCGCTGTGAATCCCCAGGTCCGAGGTCCGCGCGTCGGCGGATCGCTCGGTGTGTAGGGCAGAGTTGACACTCGTATCAACTCAGGCCGATTCATACCTCACGGCTGAGAGGGGTGCAACTGATTGGTGTCGCGCGGAATGATGTCAATCGGTGGGAAGGCCGAGCGACCGGCAGTACAGCTGCGTCAGCTGCTCGACCGCGACGTCCTCGTCGTAGGGCTCGCCCAAGACCATCCACACGTACGCGGATCGGTTCACCATCGCGCCGAGACACGTCGCGGCGTAGTGGGGATCAATCGAGCCGTCGACGAGACCTTCGGCTTGCCACCGCTCGATCGCCTGGCGCGATCGATCGACCCAATAGCCGCGGGTGTTCCGTCGAACGGCCATGAGTTCGTCGGTGAAGGTCGCGGCCTGCTCGAGCACGGCCATCATGCGCGCGTTCTTGCGATAGGCACGCAGGTACCCGCGGTTCGACCGCGCGATCCGCGCCGCGGGAGTGGAGCCGACGCGTGGCTCGGCGTGCGCGATCGCCTGGAAGTCGGCCAGCAGCTCGTCGACGACCTCGGCGAAGATCTCTTCGCGCGAGGTGAAGTAGGTGTAGAAGGTGCCGTACGAAACGTCGGCCTCGGCCGCGATGTCGACCACGCGGGTGTCGAGGTAGCCGTTCTTCTCGAACGCGGCGCGGGCGCCGGACACCAGTTGAGCGCGCGTGCGGCGTCCTCTCGATGTCGACGGCACGCGCTGGATCGCGACTTCACTCAGGCTCGCCACGGTGGTGAAGGTCTCCGGTCAGGGGGGTTCAGGAGAGTGTCATCTGCCGGGGGGAGCTCCTGGTCGAACGGCTCCGGGCAGTTGCGCGATGTTACCGGACCGTCACCGCGGCGCCTGATTGAGCAGACGCCACCACGATCGGGGATCCATTGCTCGGAGCGCGGCGCCCGGATGCTCCGATGTGATCGAGCCGTTGGTGATGACGTAGACCCGGTCCGCGGTTCGAGCGACAGCCGCGATGTTCGTCTCGGCCATCAGCACGGCAACACCTCCCTCGTCGCTCAGGCGACGGAGCGCCTCGAGCACTCGACGAGTAGCGGTCGGTCCGAGGAACTGCGTGGGTTCGTCCACGAGCAACAGCCGGGGCTCGCCCATCAGCGCGATCGCGAACGCCACGAGTCGCTGCTCGCCACCACTGAGCACGCCGGCGCGCTGGTCGATGCGGCTGCGCAGCTCGGGGAAGAGCGTGAGGGCTGTCTCCGCGCGGGCAGAGCGGACTGCAGGGGTGGCGCGTCCTGCTCCCAGCCAGAGGTTGTCGCGCACAGAGAGATCGGCGAACACCGAGCGTTCGGTCGGCACGTATCTGACGGCGCGCTGACCCGCGATCTCGACCACACCTCTCTCCGCAGCGGTGAGTCCGGCGACGGCGCGCAGGGTGGTGGTCTTGCCGCTTCCGTTGTGCCCGACGAGCGCGACGATCTCACCCGCGCACACGTGCAAGTCCACGTCACGGATCACGACCCGCCGACCGAGACGTGCGCTGAGGTTCTCGACGCTGAGGACTTCGTCAGCGCGTCGCGGCGCGCGAGCGGTGACCTCTGTGTCCAACAGCTCGAGCTCGAGGAGCTCGGGAGACGAGGACCGGCGGTGCATCTGCGCCGCGGACGATACTTTGGCGCGTGGCTTCGGCGCCGCTTCATGATGTGCTCGAGCGCTACCGTGCGCGCACCGAGCTCGAGCGCCTCGATCTGCAGCGCGTCACGGTCGTGGTCGACGGCGGGACGCCGTGGGACCGAACCGCACTGCTGCACTGCACAGGAAGTGCGTTGATCGTGCATCCCGCGACTCGGCGGGTGCTCTTGCGCTGGCACGAACGGCAGCAGGCCTGGCTGCAAGTGGGCGGGCACGGCGATCCGGGTGAAGTCGATCCGTTCGCCGGATCGCGCTCCGAGAGGCGCAGGAGGAGACCGGACTCGCCGATCTCGATGTGTGGCCGGCAGCAGCAGAGCGGCTGCCGATCCATGTCGTGATCGTCCCCGTGCCCGCGGGAAAGGGGGAGCCCGCGCACGAGCACGCCGACCTGCGGTACGTGCTCGCCACCTCGACACCGGACGCGGCTCGCCCCGAGAGCCCATCCGCGCCGATGCGATGGGTCACGTTCGACGAGGCGCGCGCGCTCACCGGCGAGGACAACCTGCGAGAGACGCTGCGGCGCGTCGAGGACCTCTTGCTGCTCGACCACGGCTAGGTTGCCGCGCATGGGATCGAGCACGAGCAAGCCGCGGAAGAAGGGGAGCCACAGCCACCTGGCCAAGGTCGGCACGCCGGCGAACCAGGAGTACGAGGCTGAGACTCGGCGCGGCTACTTCGGCAGATGGCCGTGGTTGGTCGGTCTGCTGCTCGCGGTGGGCGTCATCGCCCTGCTCATCGTCATCACAGTCTTGTAGTCGCGCTCTTGTAGTCAGGGCTTCGTGACGACGACGAGCTCGACGGCGTCGTTGTCGACGGACACCGCGGCGAGTGTCGACCACACGTCCTCCCACCGGAGGCCGCCGATGCCTGCCCCGATGCGGGGGAGGTAGATCGTCGCCACGTCGTGCGCTCGGCCGTGCTCGATCGCGGCCCGCACCGAAGAGTCGATCGCGTCGAGGCGAGCGTCGGCACCGGGGTGCTGCTGGGTCGCGAGGTTGTAGATCCACACGCCGGATGCCTTGTCGAGCCACGGGAGCACGCCGCCGAGCGTGAACGTGCCCGAGCGGCAGGCGGCGTGGTAGTCGGCTGCGAGCGCCGGCCAGTGCGACTCGACATGAGCGGCGAGCCCGCCCATCACGCCGTCGCAGTTGCAGCCGTGGCCGATCGCCTCACCGCGGCCGGCAATTCGCAGCAGGTCCCCTTCGACTTCGCGCATCACGGGTCGATGAGCACGCCGGGGTTCATCACGCCGCCGGGGTCGACCGCGGCCTTCGCCGCGCGGAGCGCCTCGGCGAAGAGCTCGGGGCGTTGCCGGTCGTACTGAGGTCGGTGCATGCGCCCCACCGCGTGATGGTGGGTGATCGTGCCGCCCGCGTCGAGCACGGCCTCGGCCGCCGCGTGCTTCACGTCTTCCCACATCGAGATCTCGGAGCCTTGCCGGCCCATCCCGGACCACGTGTAGTAGGGCGCGGGCCCATCGGTGTAGGCGTGCGTGAACCGACACGAGAGCATCGGCTGGTGCCCGAAGACCTGCGTGAGCGTCTTGCTCACACGGTCACGCACCTCCGCGTCGAAGTCGGGCCACCGATCCCACGTGATCGCCGTCTCGAACGTGTCGGCGACGAGGCCCAGGCTCGTGTCGACGCCGAGCCCGACACCGATGAACGCATCACGCCACGCACCCACCGCGCCTTCGCGTCCGGTGGGTGCCGCGCTCCCGTCGCTCACGCGCACCTCGTCGTCGTCGATCGTGCCCCCGCACCCTCGCGCGATCTCGACAGCCTCCCCGATGTTGTGGCGCTGGCTGAGCGAGTCGGACTCGAACCCGATGATCAAGAGCGCGTGTGCGCCGTCGAGCCCTGCGGCGCGGTGCGCCTCGGCCGGATCGAGCACCCGCAAGTTCGCGGGCCACAGCTTCGTCTGCACGATCTGTCGCACTGCCTCGGTCGCGGCATCCCACGAGTCGAACGTGACCCCGGCCGTGGCGCGGTGATCGGGCCGGCGCTGGATGCGCATCCACGCCTCGCTGATGATCCCGAGGATGCCCTCGCTGCCGATCACCATCCGGTCGGGTGACGGACCTGCGCCGCTGCCCGGCAGCCGGCGCGACTCCCACCACCCGCGAGGAGTGATCATCCGCACCGACTCGACGAAGTCGTCGATGTGCGTCTGGTTCGTCGCGTAGTGGCCGCCGGAACGCGTCGCGATCCATCCTCCGAGTGACGAGAAGCGGAACGACTGCGGGAAGTGGCGGAGCGTGTAGCCGCTCGGACGAAGTTGGTCTTCGAGGTGAGGGCCGAGCACACCGGCCTCGATGCGCGCGGCCCGCGACGCCTCGTCGATCTCGAGCACCTTGTCGAGGCGGTCGAGCGCGATCGTGACGATCCCATCGGCCTCGGGAGGGTTGACGCCCCACACGACCGAGCTGCCGCCCCCGAAGGGCACGACCACGTATCCGTTGCTGCCGGACCAATCGACGGTCGCCGCGAGCTCGGCTTCGGTCGACGGGTGCGCAACGACGTCGGGTGGGTTCGGGAACTCGAGCGCGAACGCGCGAGTGCGATCGGTGAAGTGGGCGCCGTGCGAGTGGAACGCGCGCTCCCACGTGTCAGTGGTGCACCAAGCCGCGAGCGAGTCGGGGATCGCGATGCGAGACGGGCGCAGCGTCGCGTCGTCGAGCTTCGGGACGGGCTTGGCCACGATCGCGGTGCCCGCTCGCTCGGAGAGCCTCGATGCGAGCTCGTCGCGCTGCTGCTTGGTGGGCTCCTCGCTCTCGAGGCACCAGGCCCAGAAGGATCGGCGGGGCGACGGGACATCAGTCATGGCGCGAGTCTCCATCGGATGCGGCTCTACCGCTTCGAGAACGACGGCGGCGAGGGAGCCTCGCCTCCCTTTGCCTCAGGCGGCCGCCGGTGCGCGACGACCTGCACGATGAGCTCGGCCAAGCGGTACAGCTGGTAGGCCACCCACGAGGGAGCGAAGCCCAGCACCACGACCCAGAACGAGTAGCCGGCGATGAGACCCGCGGGCCACTGACCGCCCCACAGGAACGCGAACGGGATCGGCGCGACGACCGCGATCAGGATCAGCATCCATGTCGTCGTGACGATGCCGATGACGAGCAGCGCGGTGCCCGCGAGCGCAGCCGCGAACCACAGCACGATGCCGGCGATGACGAGCGCGCTGCGGTGGACCCGCGTGCGCAGCGTCACTCCCGCCCACATGATCCATGTCTGCAGGATGCGCGCCCCGCAGTCGAGCATCGCCTCACGGAACACGAGGTCCGCGACCTGAGGGTCGACGCGCTGAGCCTCGGGGAGGCGCTCGGGCGTGTCGGTGATCAGCTGATCGTGCAGCAGCGCCGCCGCGGTGTGGCGGCCGAAGGGGCGAGCGATCCAGTCGAGGAACGCCGGGACCGAGGCGAGGTCGGTGAGCCCGAGGTAGTCCGCTTCGACGACGGTCGGGCCGAGGCGCGGGCCGCCGTTGTAGCGGAACGGCTCTTCGAGCATGAACTCCGTGTCGCTGACCTGACGGAGCACCACGCGTGCGGGTTGCGCTCCGTCAGGCTCGGCGAACGGGCTGGTGTCCGAGTCCCACGAGAAGGGCATGGGCCCAGTCTCGTACTATCCTCGTCGCCGTCCTCCGCTGTGCTTCGGCCGGCTCCTGCTCGCTGTCGCTCGACAATCCGTGCTCCGCTCACCCTGGCGGCGCACTGCGCCGCCGGCTCAGGTGATGTCGACCTGCTGCACCATGCCCTTGGTGAAGTGTGGCGGACCGCCTGCCTTGTCAGTGATGAAGCACAAGAAGACGTATGACCCCTTGTCGAAGGTCATCGTCACCACCTGGGCCTGCCCGGGCCCCGTCACCGCGAGGTCCTGCTCCTTGTCGAAGTCGACAGGTGGTGGGGTGTCGCCAGATCCGTCGCTCTGAAGGAACTGGTTCACGTCGTCGAGCGTCGCGCCGTCGGCCATTGGCAGGGCCACGAGGTGGTGGAACTGCTCACCCTTGTTCGCGAACGTGATGGTGTTCTCGCCCGCCTTCAGGCCGCTGACGTCGAACTTGTACTCCGACGGCTGGACGCTCGCGGTCGTGTCGGGGAGCGGCGCGGTCGAGGCGACGTCCTTGACCGTGAACTCGCCGAGCATCCCGTTCTGGTAGTGCGGCGGATCGCCGAACGTGCAGAAGTACACATAGGTGCCCTTGTCGAGGCTGACCGTGGACACGTTCGTCGCACCGGGAGCGGTGCCACCTCCGCCACCGGGCGCGCCGGTCACATAGTCGGGGATCGGCGCTCCATCCGAGGCGAACAGGTCCTTCACGAGCTGGTCGGCGGAGGTGCCGTCCTTCACCTTCACGAACGCAAGCTCGTGGCCTTCGGCGCCGGTGTTCTTGAACGTGAGCTGCACGGTGCCGCCCTCCACCTCGGCGGGCACGTCGAAGGCGTACTTGCCTTCTGACGGCTCACTTGCGGTCACGGTCAGCGTCGCTGGCTCGCTCGAGCTCGCGCTGTCGTCGCCACAGGCGACGAGGCCGAGCATGGTCAAGGTCGCGGCCGTGCCAACGGCCGCAAAGCGGAATCGCATCTGCTTGCCCCTCTTCTGCCCCACAGGGGATCCGGCACTTTGCCACACCGGGCCCGTGCGGGGCAGAGGTCGGGGCTAACCGATGTCGACTTGCTGGAGCATGCCCTTGGTGAAGTGGGGCGGTCCGCCCGTCCTGTCGTTGATGAAGCAGAGGAAGACGTAGGAACCCTGGTCGAGTGTCAGCGAGACGACCTGTGCCTGGCCGGGGCCGGTGACCGCGAGGTCCTGCTCCTTGCTGAAGTCGACCGGCGGGTTCTCGGGTTCCTGATCGGAGGACAGGGCGGCCTTGACGTCATCGAGAGTGGCGCCCTCGTTCAGCGGTAGCGCGACGAGGTGATGGAACTGGTTTCCCTTGTTGGCGAACGTGACCGTGTTCTCGCCCGCCTTCAGGCCGGTGACGTCGAACTTGTACTCGGAGGCATCGACCTCAGCCGTGGTCTGCGGCAGCGGATCGCTGTTGGCCGCGCCCGTCACCTTCACCTCACCGAGCATGCCCGCCGTGTAGTGCGACGGATCGCCGATCGTGCAGAAGTAGACGTAGGTGCCCTCGTCGAGGCTCATCGTCGAAGTGCCCGACGCGCCGGGCACCACCGCTCCGAGCCCACCGGGGGCGCCCAAGACGAAGTCGGGGATCGGGGCACCTTGGGGAGTCAGCACCTCATCGGCGAACTGCTGTGCCGTCGTGCCCTCGGCGACCTTCACGAAGCCGATCTCATGGGGCTCCGTGCCCGTGTTCTTCAACGTGAGCTGGATCGTGCCGCCCTTGATCTCGGCCGGCACGTCGAACGCGTACTTGCCCTCGGCCGGCTGACTCGCGGTGACCGTCAGCGTGCCGCCCGAGCTCGAGCTCGTCTCGGGAGCAGCGCTTCCGCTCGGAGCGGTGCTCGCGCTCGAGCTGCTGCCACTGTCGTCACCGCAAGCGACCAGCCCGAGTCCCGCCACTGCCACGGCGATCGCCGCGACACCCCACGTCATTCGTCGCACCCGTTGCTCCCTTGTGCTCGCACGCCGAAGGCCCACACCCCCGACACGGATTTCGCACTCTGGCAGGTTCGCGTATTGCGATTCTGTGAAGGCGGGGCGGACGAGTCGAGCGGCGCGAGGTCAGGTGGTCGACTCTGCGGCCGCTACTGCACGGCGCGACGGCGCTTCTCCGCAAGTCCGGCGAGGAACTCCATCACGACGCGGTGAGCGTTGTTGGTCGTCGTGTCCGCCCAGTCGTACGGAGGCGCCACCTCGACGACGTCGATCGCGACGACGTTCGCATCGAGCGTGATCTGACGCACGGCGCGCAAGAGGTCGGCAGGGTTCATCCCACCGGGCTCAGGAGTGCCGGTTCCGGGCGCGAAGCCGGGGTCGAGCACGTCGATGTCCACGGACAGATAGAGGTTGTCGGCGCCGTCCAGTGCCTCACTGATCGCTTCTTCGACCACCGCTTTGCTGCCCCGTTCCCAGATCTCCTGCATGAGGTGCCACCGCATCCCTTGCTCCTGCATCCACGCGAAGACCTCAGGCGGCGGCCAGTACCCCCGCAGCCCGACCTGCACGAAGTGCCGTCCCTGCACCGCGCCACTCTCGATGAGGCGGCGCATGGGCGTGCCGTGCGACGCCAGGTTGCCTTCGAGGATGTCCGCGGTGTCGGCGTGCGCGTCGAAGTGCACGATGCCGACGTTCCCCCACCCGTGATGGTCCGCGACGGCGGTCGCCGCGGGCCAGGTGATCGAGTGGTCGCCACCGATGATCACCGGAGCGATGCCGCGCCGAGCCACCTCGAACACCCGGTCGCGGATGTTCGTGTGCGAGCGTTCCGTCTGACCGTGAGGGCACCACGCGTCGCCGAAGTCCACGACGTCGAGCCACTCGAAGATCTCGATGTCGAGGTCGAGGTGATGGGCGCTCGGGAAGTACGCCTGGGTGCGCAGCGCCCGTGGGCCGAACCGCGCGCCGGGCCGGTTGGTCGTCGACACGTCGAACGGAGCGCCGACGATGGCCACGTCGGGTTGCCATTCGTCGAGCTGCTCGGGATCGGTGAGGAACGGCCTGCCGCTGAACGTGGGAAGGCCCGCGATGCTGTTCAACGAGAGCTGCTCGCGCATCCCGTCGGAGAGCTCGCGCCGCGGGGGCTGGCGAGGGGTGTCGGTCACGGCGCCATCGTTGTCGGTCGGATCTACGCGGCGCTACCGTCGGACCATGACCTACGCGCAGGGGCGCACCTACTACGACGCCGACAGCCACATCATGGAGCTGCCCGACTGGTTGGTGGAGTACGCGGACCCTGATGTCCGCGACCGCATCCGACCGCTCTACCTCGGGGCAGCGGGAAAGCTCGCCGATCACGCGATGCGCGACGCGGAAGCCCGCACCGTCGATCCCGCTGCCGCGGCGGCGCTCGAGAACAAGCTCCTCGATCACAAGGGCTGGTCGGCGCTCGGCGCGTTCGACCCTGTCGAGCGCACGCGCGCACTCGACCTGCTCGGCTTCGAGTGCCAGCTCGTGTTCAGCACGTTCGCGCCGACGCAGTTCCTCGGCGACGACGCCGAGCTCGTCTATGGCGGCACCCGCGCCCACAACCGCGCGATGGTCGACTTCTGCGCGGACGATCCCCGCCTCGTGCCCGTTGGGTTCGTGCCGTGGGGAACACCCGAGCAGAACGCGGCGACGGTGCAAGAGGCGATCGATCTCGGCTGCGGAGCAGTGCTGCTTCCCTCAGTGCCCGAGCACGGCGTGCCGTCCCCCACCCACCCCGAAAACGATCCCGTGTGGCGCGCGCTCGAAGAGAGCGACATCCCGTTCATGCTCCACATCGGCGGCGGCGGCCAGCTGATGCGCCGCGAGTTCCACGACAACGGACGCAAGGTCACCGACTTCCTCGGCGGCGGCGAGAACATCCGCTCGAAGGACTACATGGCGATCCACATGCCGCCCGAGATCTTCCTCTCGTGCCTCGTGCTCGACGGCGTGTTCGAGCGCTTCCCCGGGCTGCGGGGCGGCTGCATCGAGCAGGGCGCGATGTGGGTCGTGCCGTGGCTGAAGCGACTCGACCTCGCGCAGTACACGTTCCGCAAGACCGAGCCGGCGCTCGCACTTCCGAAGCCGGCGTCGGAATACGTGCACGGCCATCTGTGGTTCACGCCGTTCCCGACCGAGCCAGTCGGTTGGATGATCGAGCAGGCCGGCGACGACCTCTTCCTCTTCTCGTCCGACTATCCGCACCCCGAAGGCGGACGCGACCCGCTCGCGCGCTTCGAGGGGACGATGAGCTCGGTGGACGACATCGCGAAGCAGCGCTTCTATGCCGACAACTTCGCCGCGATGATGGGCAGCCGGGTGATGGCCGGCGCGTCAGGCCGGCGCTGAGCTCTGGCGCTGCGCGAGGCCGTCGAGCGCACCGAGAGCCATCTGCACGTAGACCTCGATGAGCGTCTGCTGTTCGCCGTGACCGGAGTAGAGGCTTGCGAGCAGGCCCGCGGTGCCCTGCACCAAGATCGCTGCCGCGGTCTCGGCGATCGGCTTGTCGAGGTGGTACTCCTGCTCGATGAGACCACCCCAGAACTCGTAGACCTGACGGTCGCGCTTGCGTCGGGCTTCGAGCAGTGGCCCGGTCGAGACCGACACCTGCCAGAGGCGGCCGAGCAGTCGTCCTCGCTCGCCGATCTCAGCGCCCCAGCCCGTGAACGAGGCGCGGATCTTGTCTTCGAAGGTCGGCGCGTCGGTCACAGCCTGGCGGATCTGCTCGTCGAGCTCGACGACTTCTCGCTCGAAGAGCTCGAGCAGCAACGCGCCTGCGTTGCTGAAGTAGCGGTAGCTGAGGGCCTTGCTCACTCCCGCGCGCGGCAACGGCTTCCATGGTGACTGTGTCCGCGCCCTGCTCTACTACGAGCTGCGCGGCCACATCGAGGAACTGCTGCTTGCGCTGCGCAGCCGTGAGGCGCGCTCCGGGCATCGCACCAACGGCCGACGACATCGTCTTGAATGCTCCCTGATTGACCAAAGTTCCAGCCTAACGGGGCCCCGTCGATACTGATCGGCGCGGCCCTTCCTGATCTTTCGGGCCCCTTCGTTGTCTCCCACAGCCATCCACGAAGTCGCGACGAAAGGGCACTCTCGAAGAGGGTGATTACCCGGCACGAGGTGGTGGCAAACGGCCCGGCGAGACCGCTGTTCAGAAGACGGCCGTCACGGTGACGGTCACCGCCAGCGCTGCCACGACCACGACGCAGATCGTGGCGACGATCCGGAACGCGCCCGCGTTCGCGTTCGCTCCCATGAGCGATCGTCGGTTCGCGAGCACCAGGATGAAGGTGAGAAGGATCGGGCTGACGAGGCCGTTGAGCACCTGCGTGCCGAGCAGCAGGCGGATCAGGCTGCCCGGCGCGAGCGCGATCAGACTTCCGATCGCGAGCTGGGCGGTGAACAGGCCGAGGAAGAGCTTCGCATCGCGGAATCGGCGCGAGACGCTGCGCTCGACGCCGACGGCCTCCGCGAGCGCGTACGAGGTCGCGAGCGGCACCACCGCGGCAGCGAGCAACGACGCGCCGAGCAGGCCGACCGCGAAGAGCGTCACGGCGGCCGAGCCGGCGACAGGTCGCAGCGCCTCGGCCGCGTCGCTCGCCGAGCCCAACGGCCCGGAGCCGCCGATCGCACTCGCGGTCGCGACGATGATGGAGATGCTGATGACGCTTGCGAACACCGAGCCGGACACCGAGTCGATGCGGATGTCGCGGAGGTCCTCCGGTCCTGCGCCCCGTTCGACGACCGCGCTCGCCTGGTACAGCTGCATGTAGGGCGTGATCGTCGTGCCGATGAGCGCGACGGTGAGCACGAGGAAGCCCTTCGACGCCACGAAGTGCGGGATGAGGGTGTTGCTCGCCACCTCGGTCCAGTCGGGGTGCCCGAGGATCGCCGCAATCGGATACGCGAGGAACACCAGCGAAAGGAGGACGAAGGCTCGCTCGGCGTATCGGTACGAGCCGAACATCACCACGGCCCACACCCCCGCAGCCGCGAGCGGAACCGACAGGTACCGGGTCACACCGAGCATCTCCATCGCGGCACCGACACCGGCGAGCTCGGAGACGACGAGCCCGAGGTTCGCCACGAGCAGGCAGATGACGCAGAACGTCGCCAACCGCAGCGGGAACTGCTCGCGGACGAGCGAGACCAGCCCGCTCCCAGTCGTCGCGCCGAGACGGGCCGACATCTCCTGCACGATCACGAGCGCCACCGTCACGACGAGCATGACGAAGAGCATCCGGTAGGCGTATTGCGCCCCGGCCGACGCATAGGTGGCGATGCCGCCAGCGTCGTTTCCTGCATTGGCGGCGATGAGACCGGGGCCGAGGATCGCCAGCAGCATGAGAGGCCGGCGCAGTGTCGTCGTCGCGCGCGTCATGGTCCCGCCACCTCACTGTGAAGGGTGGGCTTGCCGACGTTCGTCGCCGGCCACAGCGCGTCGATCACGTCGTCGAGCAGGATCCGCCCGAGCGGGCGGCGGTCGTGGCCCACGACGACGAGCGAGCTTCGCCGGCTCGACCGCACCGCGTCGACGACCATGTCCAGCGAGGCGTTCGGGCCGAGCGTCGCCGGCCACGGCTCGCCGACGAGGTCGCCGAGGCACGCGTCGCGCGGAGCGACGAGCAGCTCGAACAACGAGACGTCGTCGACGAGTGTGCCCTCGTCCGACACGACGAGGACGGCGTCGATGTCGACGCGGTGGGCCTCGAGCTCGCGCAGCAGCTCGATCGCATCGGCGACGGTGTCGCGTCCCCGAAGCGTCGCGAGCGCGGTGGTCATGATGGCGCCAGCGGTTCCCGTCCGATACGCGAGGAGGGCGTCGAGCGCCTCGCGCGTCGAAGGTTCGAGCGCGGCGAGGAGTGCGCGCCCGCGTCGCACGTGGGCATGTCGCGCAGCGCATCGGCGGCCTCATCTGGCTCCATCGCAGCGACGATGGGCGCGGCGCGGACGGGGTCGAGGTGGCGGAGGACGTTCTGGCGTGGCGCGCCCTCCATCTCCTCGAGGACGTCCGCGGCAAGCTCGGCGTCGAACGTCGTGACGAGCTCGGCACGGTCGACGTGGCTCAGTGACTCCACGAGGTCGGCGAGGTCTGCGGGGCGGAGGCGACGCAGCTCGCGGTTCGCGCGGTCGAGTCGGACTGCTCCGCCTCGACCTGCAGGGTGGATGTTGGCCCAGTCGATCACCTGGCTCGGCGTAGCCCGCGTCCGCCAGCGGGCCGGACCGAGGCGACACGCGAGCGGGAGGATCCCGGTCTCGACGCCGACCAGGCAGACGCGTGCGCCGACCTCGGCGAGGTAGAGGTCAGAGGGGCGCACCACCTTCACGCCGTTGACGTCGACGAGCTGATGGTCGACGACGTCGGCCATCAGCAGCGTCTCGCCGTCTCGCCGTTCGAACGCGCGGAGATCGAGCACCGAGGACGAGAGCACGACGGCGTCGGATCCGAGCTCGGTGATCCGAGCGAAGGGCACGAACGTGCGATGACCAGCCATGCGGGCGACGAGGCCCGTGAGGGCGGGATAGGTGTCAGATGCCCAGCGGACGACGACGTCCGCGACCCGGCCGATCTGGGGTCCGTCTGTGAGCCTCACCGGCCGGCCGACGAGGCCCGCGACGGAGATGAGGTGTTGCCGCGCGAGCGCGCGATGAGTGAGAGAACGAGCCATGGTGACCTCCGGAATGCGGTGACTGCGTGCAGCCGCCCGCGGCCGGTCAGGTCAGGTCAAGCAGACGCGACTCCGGGCGCGGGACGGCGATGGGGAGGCGATGACTCGGGGGTTCGTTCTTCATCTCCACCACCTCCTTCTTCAACGGCGTCACTCGTGTCCGACAGGACGCCTCAAGCCTAGGAGCCATGCCCGGAAAGGGCTCGTCAGTATGATCCGCACCACCAACGGGGGCATCGAAGGTCGGGGAAAGGTCGCGGATGACAGATTCGGGAACGGGGCAGTCGGCGCCTCGACCGATCTCCATCTCCGGCTTCGAAGACCCCGTCGAGATCGGGCGCGGGGGCTTCGGCGTCGTCTACAAGGCGCACCAGACCGGCTTCGAGCGCACGGTCGCCCTCAAGATCCTCCCCATCGCCGCGGCGGATGAGTCCGCGAGAGATCGGTTCGAGCGCGAGCGCATGGCGATGGGCGCGCTCTCGAGCCATCCGAACATCGTCACGGTGTACGGCTCGGGGTTCACCGACGACCAGCAGCCCTACATCGTCATGGAGTTCATGTCTCAGGGCTCGCTCGGCGATCGGCTCACGAAGCAAGGCGCGATGCCCTGGAACGACGCGGTCGCCGCGACGATCAAAGTGGCGGGTGCGCTCGACGCCGCGCACGAGGCCGGCGTGCTGCACCGAGACATCAAGCCCGAGAACATCCTCGTGTCGCAGTATGGCGAGCCCAAGCTCGGCGACTTCGGCATCGCACGCATCGAGGGCGCCAACCAGACGCGCAGCGGCGTCATCACCGCGACGATGGCGCACGCGCCGCCGGAGATCGTCGAGGGCAAGCGACCGACTGAGGCGTCCGACGTCTACAGCCTCGCCTCCACGCTCTACACGATGATCGCCGGCGACGGCCCGTTCAGCGACGGCGAAGAGACCTCGATCGTCACGATGATCTCGCGCATCGTCACGCGGCCCGTGCCCGACCTGCGCGCACGCGGCGTGCCCGACCCCGTGTGCGCGGTGCTCGAACAGGGCCTCGCGAAGGACCCGGCGATGCGTCCCCGTGCTGCGGCGTTCGGGCGGGCCCTCCAGCAAGCGCAGCGCACGCTCGGCATGCCGGTTGCCGACATGACACTGGTGTCGGTCACGTTGCCTGCGCCCGACCCGACGGTGACCGGACGCGCCGCGACCACGAGCGCGAGCACGGTCGCCGCGGGGCAGGGCTTCGCCAACATGCCGCCGCCCACCGCCGCGGCAGTCGTGACTCCTCCGACCACCCCGACAGGGCCGAGCCGCGAGACGTTGCCCGGCGTGCCCGCGGGCGGCGCGGGCGAGACGCCCAAGAAGGGAAAGGGCCCGCTCATCGCGATCGGCAGCGTGGTGGTGGCCGCGCTCGTGATCGGTGGTGTGGTCGTTGCCTCGAAGGGCGGCGGCAGCGGTGGCGCGCCGGCGACCGACTCGGTCGCGGGCGGCGGCACCGGCACGGCGATCACCTCGCTCGCCGACGCCCCGCTGGGCACTGTCCGCATCGTGTCCGAAGGCGACTTCGTGTTGCCCGATGTCGGCAAGCAGCTGGACCAGGCCGGTGCGGGCACCGGCTTCATCATCGACGGCAGTGGCCTCGCGGTCACGAACAACCACGTCGTCGCGGGCGCGGCGACTCTGCAGGTGTTCGTGAACGGCGACGACAAGCCGAGGAACGCGCGAGTCGTCGGTCGTTCCGAGTGCGACGACCTCGCGGTGATCGACATCGCGGGCGACGGCTATCCGTTCTTCGTGTGGTCGACCGCCGCGGTCGCGCCCGGAGACCCGGTCCACGCCGCGGGCTTCGCGGCGGGCGATACCTCCTTCGCCCTCACCGACGGCACCGTCTCGAGCGTCTCATCGCTCGCGACCACATGGTCGGCGACCGATGACGTCATCAAGCACGATGCGGCGACGCAGCCCGGCGAGTCGGGCGGTCCGCTGCTCGAGGACGACGGCAAGGTCGTCGGAGTGAACTACGCGGCGAACGCCTCGAACGACGACCGCTTCGCAGTCGCGGCGACCTCCGCCGAGGGGATCACGGATCAGCTGCAGTCGGGCGACGTCGACTCGGTGGGCATCAACGGTCTCGCGGTGCCCGAGTCGGACCAAAGCCCCGCCGGCGTCTGGGTGGCGTCGGTCGAGACCGCGACGCCAGCCGAGCGGGCGAACCTCGCGCCGGGCGACGTGATCACACAGCTCGGCGGCACCGACGTCGCGACCGACGGCACGATGCAGGAGTACTGCGACGTGCTCCGCAACGACGGCTCCGACGCAGTCATCCCGATGACCGTCGTGCGCGCCGGAGAGACCCTGACGGGCGAGCTCAACGGAGCTCCGCTGCCCGCGGCCGACGACAGCGGTGGAGGGAGTGTCACCGACACCACCATCGCTGGCGACTTCCAGACGATCACCGACGAGACCGGCGCGCTCAGTGTCGACGTGCCGAGCGACTGGACGACGATCCCCGTGCCGGGCAGCCAGGACATCGGGCCCGCGGTGGCCGCGTCGGCAGACGGCACCGACTTCACCACTGGGTTCACCGTCCCGGGCATGGTCTTCGTCGCCACCAAGAATGCGGTCGCCGACCTCGACTCCCTCTTCCCCGTCTTCGCGCGGGACGGGTGCACCGTCGAACCGATCGCCGACTACGACGACGGAGTGTTCAAGGGGCGGTTCCAGACATTCAGCCAGTGCGCGGGTACCGACTCCTTCTATACGGTGATCATCGCCAAGCCGCCCGACAACACCTACACCGCGATCGTCGAGGTCCAAGTGCCCACTGCCGAGGACCAACCGGCGCTCGAGCAGATCGAGAAGACCTTCACCGCCAACCCAGACCTGTTCTGATGTTCCACACCGATTACTCGAGGGAGCAGCAATGAAACTTGACGAGCAGCGTGCCTTGCTGGCGACCGGCGACGGGGTGATCGCCAGGCTGCCGGGCATCGTGCTGGTCGCCGTGCCCGCCGCAGGCCACGAGCCGCGGATCGGCGAGCTGATCGCGCTCTGCCGCGAGGTCGGCGAGGCGAGCCCCGAGGCGCCCGGCCGCGCGCTCGCCCGCCGGATGGCAGGGCTGCTGTCGGCCGCGGATCCCGACACCGGGCTCGCGCTGTGCGTGCTCTCGCAGACCGAGGACGGCCTGTCCGTGATCCTCGCCGGCAACATCGACCTCGCTGCTTCGAGCTCGCGGGGTGAGGTGAAGCTGTCGGGTCGCGACGCGGCGACGTGGGTCGACCGCATCCTCGAGGGCACGCTCGGCTCGTGCTCGGTGAGCGCGGGTGGCGCCGAGCCGCCGAAGCGCACCGCGATGTACGAGCTGCAGGGGGGCGTGGTGCCTGGCGTCGGCATCACTCTCGTCGGCGGTGGTCATGTCGTCGCGACGCCCGGGGCGGCCGTCGCAGCGGCAGACACCGCCTCGTCGGCCCCGGGTGCTGCGGTCGCCGCCGGCGCGGCAGCCGGTGTCGCTGCGGGTGTGTCGAGTGGTGCGAGTGCGCTCACCGATCTCGCCGAGCCGCTTCCCGCCGCGGACCCCGAGCCCGAGCCTGCTCCAGTCGCAGCCGCCGCAGTCATCGCCGCGGAGGCCCTCGCGCCGGAGCCTCCTCCCGCGCCGGCGGAGCCGTTCGCCGCGCCCGCGCCTGCCGCCGCTGCTGCGGCGGCCGCGGTCCCCGAGACCGGCGGTGGGTCGCCCGGTGGCAAGTCGATCGGCGTGATCGTCTTCGAGGACGGCACGAGCTACGCGCTCGACAAGGACTACATCATCGGTCGCGAGCCCGAGAACGACGCCGCGGTCGTGGCCGGCCGCGCGGGTCCCCTCGTGGTCGACGACGCGGAGCGCAGCATCTCGCGCGTCCACGCCGAGCTCCGGCTCTTCGGCTCCGAGCTGCAGATCGTCGACCGCGGCTCGACCAACGGGACCTACGTCTGGAGCGACACCAACGCGGACTGGGTGCGGCTCGTGCCGAACCAGGTCGCCTCGGTGAAGCCCGGAGGCTGGGTCGCTGTCGGCAGCCGCAGCTTCGTGTTCGAGGCCGAAGGCGCCGGCTGACCCACCCGCTCGATCTCGTGTCGTTTCACCGGCCCAGAGCCGGCGAATCGACAATCGAACCGGCGGTCAGCGGTCGTCGACGTAGACGAAGCCGCCGGAGAACTGCCGATTCGTCAGCTTCACGCGCTTCACGCCCGCGGTCTCGAAGCAGAAGTCCGACTCGTCGTGCGCCGCGACGTCGCCGAACTTGGTCGAGAACGCGTTGTCGGTCTGGTTCACGACCGTCACGCACTGGCCCGGTCGGATGCGCGCGAACTCAGGCGTGAACGAGTCGCCCACGGCAACGAGGAGGACGGGCTTCCCCGCCTGCTGTGAGAGACGTCCGGCTTCCCGTCGCACATCCGACTCGTGCCACGGCTGCTGCCACAGCAAGATCGCGAAGATCGCGAGGCCGAGCACGATCGGGGTGGGGTAGCGGAAGGTCTCTCGGAGGTCCTTGTCAGTGTTGTCGAGATGCTGCACGAACTTCCCGAGCGGCCATCCGTAGAGGAAGTGGCCTGCGTACGCGACGGCGACGACGCCGACCTGTCCGGCGAGCACGTAGCGGTCCTTGAACGGTGAGACGAGCACCGCGGTCTCGAGCGTGAGTCCCCACGCGACTCCCCACAGCCAATGCCTTCGCGCGGCGACAACGGCGTACATGATCCCGAAAGTCACGCCGTTCGAGAGGTGGAACAGCCATCCCATCGTCGAGGTGAACGACGACGACATGTGCGCTCTCGTGATCAGGAGTCCGTACGTGTCGATCGGGACGAACACGCGGGTGCCCGCGACCGCGAACGGCAACCGGATGAGGTCGTAGCCGATCGTACCGATGACACCGCCGAAGACGCCGACGCGGATGCGCCGCTGCAGCTCGACGAGGTTCGGCGAGCGCCAACACCCGATCACGACGAGGCCGACGAGGCTGGGCACGGTGATCGCCCAGAAGAACGGGCCCATCGCCATCACGCCGTAGAGGTCGGCGAGCAACGACAAGATCGACGTCGACGCGAGCGCGACTGTCAGCAGTCCCGCCCACAGCGGGATGCCAGACGTCGTGCGATCAGTGACTGCGGCGTCGGGCGGCATGTCAGCTGTCGCCGCTCTCGCCGTCCTCCTCGTCGAACTTGTCTTCGTCCGGGAGCACGTCGTCGAGCATGTGGCGTCCGGGCGTCGGAGGTTGCTGCCCGGGCGGAGGGGTCGGCGGTTGGGCCGCGCCGCCCGGGTGGGGCGTGACGTCGGGCGCCCCGCGCGTTGCGCCGGTGGGAGTGATGTCGGATGCCTGGCCGGGATGGCCGGGCGTGACGTCGGGCGCGTGGCGGCCCGCGCCGGTGGGTGTGACGTCGGCGCCTTGGCCGGGATGGCCGGGCGTGACGTCGGGCGCGTGGCGGCCCGCGCCGGTGGGTGTGACGTCGGCGCCTTGGCCGGGATGGCCGGGCGTGACGTCGGGCGCGTGGCGGCCCGCGCCGGTGGGTGTGACGTCGGCGGGTTGGCCGGCGTGGCCGTGGAGGCCTTCGGTCCCTTGCGCGATGCCATGCGGAGCAGCACCAGGAGGGGGTGCGCCCGCGCCGGCCGGTGAGCCGGGTGTTGAGGCCGGGGTGACGTCGGGCGCGGTGCGGGCGGCGCCGGTGGGTGTGACGTCGGCGGGTTGGCCGGCGTGGCCGTGGAGGGCTTCGGTTCCTTGCGCGATGCCATGCGGAGCAGCACCAGGAGGGGGTGCGCCGGGAGGTGGGGGAGGGGGCGGCGGCTGCCCGGTCGTCGGGATGTTCCCGGCGCGCGCCACCGGCGACGGCGCGGGAGGCCCGCCCGATGCCGCACCAGTGCCCGCGGGTGCACCAGTGCCGACCGGTGCGCCCGTGCCTGGCGTCCCGCTCGACGCCAACGGCTGGCCGACGCCGTGAGGAGTGGGTGTGCCCGGCGCGACCGGTGTGCCCGGTGCGCCGCGGCGTCCCCGCCGCGCCCGGTTGCGGCAGGCCGCTGCCCGGCTGGGGCGGCTGGCTGAGCGCGGACCCGACTCCGTGTGCCGCGCCCGCCGGCGGGGCGCCGGCCGGGGGAGTGCCACCGGGTGGCGACAGCTGCGCGAACCCGCTGCCGAGACCGCCGGTCGACGCGCTGCTGAACGCTGCAGCGACCGCCGCGAGGCCGCCGCCGAGCAAGCAGCCGAGGAGGCATCCGAGCGCAGAGAACGTGCCGCCGACCCTTCCTTGGCGGATGACGATGTCGGCGCCCGCGGACTTCCGCCACTCCCACCATCCCCGGAAGAAGCTGAGCGACGAGCACGGGTCACCGTTCGCCGTCGCGCACTCGCTCCATCCGCCGTCATCCGCGCGGGCGGGTGCGGCGTGCAGCAACTTCCACATGACGATGCCCGTGCCGACGAGCAGGATCAGCGGCATCGGGCTCGGCAGCGCCTTCCCGGCGCCTCCGGCGACAACGACGAACGATACGACGATGAGGATCAACGCGAGCACGGCGGGGACGATCGCTCCGCTCGCGCGCCACGCGATGAGCGCGCCGATCGCCTCGCCGAACATCATGGCGTACGGGTTCGCGAGCGCCGCGGCGTCGTGCTTGAGGCGCGGCTGCATCGCCGAGAAGATGCCTGTCCATCCGCGGATCAGCACGTTGTTCAGCACGATCGCGAGCGCGGTCGGAGCGGCGAGCAAGAAGCCCAGGCCGAGCAAGCCCGAGACCGCGTTCGACACGACCGACCCGACCAGCAGAGCGAGCGCCGCGCCCCAACAGCCCATCGCGATCGCGGACCGAGGGCGCCGGACCAAGTTGTCGAAGAACGTGAAGGGAGGCGTGAAGAACTCACGCAGCAGGTTCTTGAAGCCCTTCTCGCGTCCGTAGGTGATGAGGCCGAACAGGATCGTCGTGCAGAGCAGCCAGTAGATGCCGTTCCATGTGTGACCCTGCGCGGTGGCCGTCGTGCTCGACCCGGGTTCTGCGACCGAGCCCTGGAGCTTGCGGGCCATGATCCACACGTTCCAGCCCCACGCGATGACGAACGACAGGAGGCTGAAGACGAGCGTGCGGACCCAGTTCTTCCGCAGCCACTTCCACGACTCGTGGAAGAGCGCCCGGGTCGGCAGCAGCCCCCCGGCCGATGCTGCCGCGGTCACTGCAACGGAAGGTGGTTCGGGTCAGCGTCAGTTGCGTGGAGGCGACGGGCCGCGTCGATGACTTCGAGGCACATCGCCTCGAGCCGGCGGGCCGACCCCTCGGTGAGACCTTCCTTCACCTCGTTCGAGTTGAGCGCGCAGTAGTCGGGCGCCACCCACGCGCCGAGCGACCGAGCGATCGTCGTCATCGTGTTGAGGGTGTTCAGCGCGGCCATGGCGCCACCGGCGAGCGCGCACAGACCGACGACGTCGCCCTTCATCGGCTCCTTGGTGAGGTAGTCGAAGAGGTTCTTCAGGCTGGCCGCTGGGGCGCTGTGGTACTCGGGCGAGATCCAGATGTAGGCATCGGTCTCGGCGACGCGCTGCTGCCACGCGACGGCTTCGGGCAGGTCGAACGGCACGGTGCCGTCGTTGACCGGCACGTTCACGTCGGCCGGCGTCGCGAAGTCGACCTCGACGCCGCGGATCGAGCAGATCTCGACCACTCGCTTGGCCAGGATGTACGTGGTCGAGCTCTCCCGACTCATCGCAGAGATGACCATCAACCTCACGTGCGAACCCCCTCACCGTCCGTAGTCGTGCGCACACTAGTCAGCGGGCGACGACAGGGAGCGTGAGCGGACAACAGCAGAAGCGTGTCAGCTCGTGAGCTCGCTGAGGGCGACCACGCGCGGGCTCGACGCGAACTCGTCCTTCCAGTCCGCCGGCACGACTTCTTGGATGCGCGCGATCGCGCTCTCCCGCGAGCGGTCGCGCGTCGGGTGCTGCGCCGGGAGAGCGCTGCGCGACCGCGAGCGCGGCATCGGCGAGCAGCGCGGGGTTGTCGATCTCGCGCGCCATCGCGAGCGCGGCGAGGAGCTTCTCTGCTGCATCCGGACGCCCTGCGGCCGCGGAGGCCTCACCTTCGAGCAACGCCGCGCGGGCTCGCTCGAAGCGAGCGTCGGCGTCGCCGAGGCTCGCGCGCGCTCGAGTCGCCGCGGCGAGCGCCGCATCGGCATCGCCTTGCGCGAGCGCGAGACGCCCCTGCGTGAGACCGAGCAGCGCCTGCAACCGCCAGTTGAGCCACGGGTCCTCGGAGACGAGCGCCGCGGCTTGCTGCAGCCGGCTGTCGGCCGCCGTCTGATCACCGCGACGCAGCGCGTTCGCAGCGAGGCTGAGCACCATCGTCACTCGCTCGGCCGGACGCACGCGCCCCTCGGTCGCGAGCGCCAGCGCGGTCTCGCCCGACCGCTCGGCCCTCGCGACGTCGCCGAGCTCTCGCGCCATCACGCCCAGTGAGTGATGTGCCGTTGCGGCGGTATGCGTGTCGCCCGCCTCGTCGCCGCGCGCCAGCAGCGCGTGCGCCATCTGGTCGACCGCCTGCCAGTCGCCCTCGTCGACCAACGTGAGGATGAGCCAACGGCTCGCGAGGCCGGTGAGCACCGGGAACGTCAAGGTACGGGCCGCCTCGCTCGCCGGCGCGAGAAGGTCACGCGCGACGTCGAGGTCGCCCTGCCACCGACGCAGGCCCCCCATCACGATCGCCGCCTTCGCCTTGGCGTGGATGTCGTCGATCGCGTCGGCACGTGTCCGGACGTCGGTCGCGAGCTCGAGCGCGCCGGGAAGGTCGCCTTGCAGCGCACGCACGAGGGCGCGCACGGCGTCGGCCCGCACGACGATGTTCGAGAGGCCCGCCGCCTCGGCTTCGGCGCGGACGCGGTCGGCGTGCGCGGCACCTTCGTCGATTCGATGTGACAGGACCAGGAACCAGGCCAGCCGTTCGTCGATCTCGATGCGTTCGGCGTTGCGCTGTGCCGCTGCGTGCGCGTTCGACGCTGCGGTGAGGTCTTCGACGGCGCCGTCGCGATCGTCGAGCACCATGCGCGAGTAGCCCCGCCGCTCGTGCAGGTCGCCGAGCACGTCGTCGGCCACGACATCCGGATGGCGCGCGGCGAGTGTGAGCGCCCGGCTGAGGAGCTGCTCGGCCGTGCGGTGCGCACCCGCGGCCTGGGCCCTCTCGGCCGCGAGGTCGAGGTAGCGCACGCCGTTCTCGGGGTCGTCGGCGCTGAAGTAGTGGTGCGCGAGCAGCTCGACGAGGCCCTCGTTGTCGCTCTGCTGCGTGAGGAGCGCTTCGGCGACCCGTCGGTGGTACGCGGGCCGGCGGCGGTGGAGGATGCTCTCGTACGCGACCTCACGGACCACCGGGCTCTTGAACCCGTAGCTCTGGTCCTCGTCGACGTCGGATGGCGCGCGCAGCAGCTCGGCGACCGCGAGCTCGGCGAGCGCTCCCGGCACCGACTCGGGGTTCGTTGCTGTCGCGACGAGCAGGTCGGACGTGAACGTGTTGCCGATGACCGACGCTTCTTGCAGCACGAGGCGCGCCGCATCGGGCAACGCGTCGATGCGCGCCTCGATGAGCTCTTGGATGGTGCCGGGGATCTCGACGCTGTCGGGGTCGCCCACGAGCGCCCACTCGCCTTCGGTCGCGACGACGACGCCCTCGTCGACGAGCGAGAGTGCGATCTCCTCGGCGAACGCGGGGTTCCCGTCCGCTCGAGTCGCGAGCTTGCTGGCGAGCGCAGGCGAGATGCCGCCGGGGAGGAGGGCTTGCAGCATCTGGGCGATCCGCTCGTTCGAGAGCGGCGCGAGACGCAGGCGCGTGACCCATGACGGCCCCACGAGCGCGATCGCCTCGACCGGGCCGGTACCCGGCCGCGACGCGAGCACGACCAGCACGCGTGCGGTGCCGACCCGCCTCATGAGCAGCACGGCGAGGTCGACCGATGCTTGGTCGGCCCACTCGAAGCGGTCGACGAGGATCGCGACGGGCCGCTCTTGTGCCGCATGCGCGAGCGCGCGACCGAGCGCGGCGCCGAGGTCGGGGAGCTCAGCCGTCTCGCCGCCCGTGAGGACGGTCTCGGCGACGTTCTTGTCGTTGCCCGGCGGCATCTGCTCGATGAGAGGCTCGAGCACGTCGGCGATGAGGCCGAAGGGACGAGCGCCGACCGAGTGGCCGCTGCCTCGGAGCACGAGCATGTCGTCGCCGAGGTGCGCCACGAGCTCGTCGAGCAAACGGGATTTGCCCATGCCGGCGTCGCCGAGCATGAGCGCGATGGCACCGTCCGGGCCGGTGGTCGTGCGCGTGGCCGCGGAGCGCAACGTGGCGAGCTCCTCGTCGCGTCCGATGAGCGGTGCCTGCAGGGTGCGCGCTTCGCGCGCTTCGGCGTCGGACAGCTCGCGCTCGAGGAGGAAGGCCTGCACGGGCAGGTCCTTCCCCTTCATCTGGTACTGACCCATGTCAGTCAGCAGGAACTGATGGCGGATGCGGCGCGCCGTCTCGGCTGACACGAACGTCTGTGTCTTCACGGCCTTGTCCATCAGCCGTGCGGCGGTGTTGACCGTGTCGCCCATCACTCCGAACTGCGTGCCGTCGCCGACGGTGCCGGCGATGACCAGGCCGGTGTTGATGCCGATGTGCATCAGCAGCGGGGACAGGTCGGGACGGCGGGCCGCCCGAGCATCGAGCGCGGCGTGCATCTCGAGTGCGGTGAGCGCGGCGCGCTCCGGCTCGTCCTCGTGAGAGATCGGCGCGCCGAAGATCGCGCAGATCGCGTCGCCGATGAACTTCTCGACGTAGCCGTCGTGCTTGCGGATGATGGCCGTGAGCTCGGCCATCGTCTCCTTCATGATCGTGTTGGCTTCTTCGGGATCGAGCTTCTCGGACATCGCGGTGAAGCCCGACACGTCGGCGAACAGCGCGGTGACGCGGCGACGCTCGCCTTCGGTGAGGCCGAGGCGCGCCCACATGTCTCCGCCCTTGGCAGGAGGTGCGGGCGCAGGCGGCTTCACGAGGCGCTTGGGCGCTTCGCGGCCTGCCCCGCCCGCCGCGCCCCCGTCTCCCACCCGTTGCGTCAGCGCCGCGATCGCTTTGGTCTGCTCGCGCACTGCGTCGGTGAGGGCGCGCAGCGCAGCGAGGTGCGCCTCGGGCCCGCCCGCGTCGAGCGCCGCGGAAGCCTGATCGGCCAGCTCTTCGGACGTGCTCAACGCAGTGCCTCCGTGCTCGGCGGGCGGGTGTTCGGTGGGCCAGTGTTCGGTGGGACGGTGTTGGGGGGTGAGGAACCAGCCAGCTCGTGCGTGTCGCCCTCGGCGGCAGCGTCGATCGGCCCGGTGTAGCCGAGCTGCGCCGCGGCCTCACGCGCGTCGTCGAGCATCGTGTCGACACCATCGTCGTCGCGGCCGGGGTCATGGTGGAAGAGCAACAGTCGCCCGACCTTGCCCGCCTTCGCGACTCGCACGGCGTAGGCGGGCGTGCAGTGCCCGAAGTGGCGGAAGCGCTCGTACTGGCTCGGGGTCTGGTGCGCGTCGTGGATGAGGATGTCGACGCCCTCAACGAGGTCGCGCACGCCGTCGGGCACCAGCTCGTCGTGCTCGGGCCCGCGCCCCTCTGCTCCGGGACCGTGGTCGGGGATGTACGCGAGGGCAGCGCCGTCGGCCTCGACGCGCACGCCGAGGGTCGGGCCGCGGTGGCGCACATGACGAGTCGTCAGCGTCACTCGCCCGAGCCGCACCGTCTCGTCTCCGAGCGTCTCGTAATCCCAACGACCTTCGAGTCCGTCGAGCGTGATGGGGAAGCCGGGTGGCCGCATGACCGAGTCGAGCCCGGCGCGCAGGCCGGCACCTTCGTCGGTTCGAGTGCGGTCACCGGGGCCGAGCACGAGGGTCTCGGCGTCGGGCTGGTCGGCGGGGAAGAAGAACGGCAACCCCATCATGTGATCCCAGTGCAGGTGCGTGAGCATGATCGTGCACCGGAAGTCGGGTGGACGGCCGAGTGACTTCGCGAGGTTGAAGATGCCCGTGCCCGCATCGAGCACGAGCAGCGGCTCGCCGTCGCACTCGATCGACACGCACGGCGTGTCGCCGCCGTAACGCAGCACGCCGGGGCCCGAGACCGGGAGCGAGCCGCGTGTGCCCCAGACGTGGACGCGCAACTACGGGCCGGCGGGGTCGAGGTTGCGCGCGTCGACCCAGCCGCTCCAGCCGTTGTCGGCATCGACCCGCGCCCAGTCGCCTGAGCGCTCGATGAGTCGTACGAGCGTGCCGGGCTGCAACGTCGTTGTCGCCGCCGCGCTCGGGTCCGCGGAGGGTCGGGCGGGCGCGCCCGAACCACCGACGCGATGGGTCGCCTGCCACCCGGGCGCTGCGCTCTGGCGCTCCTGGATGGCGCGCTGCACGGGGTTCGCCGGAGCAGGTCGTCGCGCCGGACGCTCGGCCGTGCCGGCCGCGACTGCGCCGGCCGCAGGCATCACGGGCGCGGCGGGCGGAGCGGCGGGCGGAGCCCCCGTGGGCGGCGCGGCACCGGGCGGCGCGGCACCGGGCGGCGGCGGGACGATGGGCGGCGCAGCCGGGGGCGCGTCGGATCGTGCCGAGGCGGCGGCCGCGGCCGCAGCAGCGGACGCGACCTCGAACGACACGGTGGCGTTTCCTGCCGCGGGCGCTGCCGCAGGCGGCCCCGCTGGCGCCGCCTGCTGCATCTGCTGCACAGGGTTCAGCGCCGGCTCGCCCGAGGCGATGCGGGCACGGGCGCGGTCGGTCGCGAGGAACTGACGGGCGACGGCGGTGAAGTCGTTGCCTTCGGCTGCAGTCTGCGCGGCGGCAGCGACGAAGTCCTCCGCAGGCAGCTCGAGCACCACGCAATCGGTGAGCGCGCGGACGGTTGCGGTGCGGGGGCTGCGCTCGAGGATCGCGACCTCGCCGAACGAGTCGCCCTCGGCGTACTCCCTGAGCTTGCGCTCGCCGCCGCCCGGCTCGGTTTGCACCGCCTCCGCGCTGCCGCTCTTGAGCAGGTAGAACGCGGTCGCAGCGTCGCCTTGGCTGGTGATCGCCGTGCCGGCCGAGACCTTGCGCTCGTTGAGCTGGCTCGCAAGGTCCTTCTGCTCCTCGAGGTCGAGGCCGCGGAACGTGCGCTTCACGTGGCCGCCCGCCTCGCCCCAGAGCAGCTCGGTCGGGCTGAGCGGCGCAGTCGCCGGCCATCTTCGGTTCAGGTAGGGCGAGAAGATCTGTGTGATGACCACGATCACCACGCCGACGATCAGCGTGAGGATGATCACGGTCAGGAGCATCTGCAGGGGCGTCGAGCCCACGTTGAAGACGTCGAGATCGATCGCCAGCGTCACGCGGTGTCCCCCGGGTGATGTGTCCGCAACTGCCGTCGGAACGTAGCACGACACGCACCACGACCCCCCGCAGGCGCGTGCTAGACAACGCACCAGCCTCGACCCTTGGGGGGTCCCGCCGAGTGCCTGGTCCGCCGAAGTTCCAGATCACATCGCGCAAGTGGAACATCGCGGCCGTCGTCGGGTCGATCATCATCCTCGCGGTCGGGTTCGGGGGCCTCTTCTACATCCAGAAGAAGGTGAACCCGACCGGCGGCGTGATGCTCGCGGTGGTCATCGCGTTCGGCATCCTCACCGCGTTGCTGTTCGTCGGCCCTGGCGCGCTCTACCCGTTCCGGAAGCGCACGGCGTTCGGCAAGAAGATCATGCCGGGCGGCACCATGACCTGGATCCGCTCGCACATGTACTTGCCGATCCTCGCCCTGGTCGCGGCGATCGTGCACGCGTCGATGGTGCCGTTCCTCACGCACCTCACGTCCGGCGTCATCCTTCTCGTGCTCGGCGTGCTCGTGAGCATCGGCGGCCTCGCGCGGCACCACATGATCGGCCTGAAGAAAGAGGCGCTGAACGTCAACGTCGCCATCAACAAGATGGCGCAGGGCCAGCCCCGTCACTTCCGCGAGCTCGTCAACGACTTCGTCGAAAACCGCAAGCCGCTTGCCGAGATCGAGGCCGAGGTCGCGAAGCTCGACTCGGGCGAGCAGGTCATCTGGCGCGAGATCCGCAAGATGTCCGACGACGTCGAGAAGAACTTCCCGCGTGAGGGCGGCCAGAGCTCGAAGGTGCTGCAGTTCCAGTCGTGGCGGGCGCTGCACCCGATCATCACGATCCTGTTCTTCGCCGTGCTCGCGTGGCACGTGTGGGACGTGCTCGGTGGCACGCAAGCCGCGTTCGGCAGCGACAAGACCGCGTTCGTCGCGTCGAACAGCTGCGCCGACTGCCACGACGACATCGTCCAGGACTGGAAGCTGTCGTCGATGGCCGACGCGCAGACGGGCACCATCATGGAGGCCCAGCTGCCGGTCACGATCGGCGAGAACGAGCAGCTCGCAACCGAGCTCGGTGCGACGCAGCAGGCGTTGTTCGACTCGTCCGCGAAGTCGTGCGTCAACTGCCACGCACCTGTCGGCGCGCCGTTCGCGAAGGACATCAACACGCTGTTACCCCTCAACGCCGAGGGCTCGGCCGCCGATGGAGGAGTCGCAGTCAGCGGCGGCAACGCGGCGGTGAACTCTGACGGCATCGGGTGCATCACGTGTCACACCCAACAGGCCCCTCCCGCGGAGCTCGAGGGCTTCGGCCCGCTCCCTGTAGCGAAGCAGTCAGCGAACACCTACGGCATCCAGTACGGACCGCTCTTCACCAACCCTGACCCCGTCCCGATCCCCAAGCACGGGATGGACAGCGGCACCGGCGACTGGTGGTCGACGACGGTCGGCTCGTCGCAGCTGTGCGGTGCGTGCCACGACGTGAAGGTCGACATCAACGGCAACGGGCTCTCGCCGGTGACCAACGACAACACAAGCACCACCGACGCCGACGGCAATTTCACGCTCGACCAGAACGAGCTCGACCTCGACGCGAACGGCAACCTGCAGGACCTCGTGCTGCAGACCACCTACGACGAGTGGCAGGACTACGTCGCGGGGTTCTCGGCCCGCATCAAGACCGATCCCCGGAACAAGATCGAGGCGCCGCTCGGCTGCACGGACTGCCACATGCCGACCACCGGTGACGGCAAGCAGGCGGTCGTGGACTTCGCACCGGGCCTGCTGTCGAAGCCCGATCGCACCTATCGCTCGCACATGTTCGTCGGTGTCGACTACGACCTCAACACTGCGCACTACGAGCAGTCGGGCTTCCCGTCGAACGCTCTCCAGAAGGTGCTCGACGCCCGCCAGGCGCTCATCGAGTCCGCGGTGACGCTCCAAGTCGTCGACAAGGGCGCCAACGCGAACGGCGACGACGTGCAGTCGGTCGTCGTGCAGAACAACCTCCTCGGCCACAACTTCCCGACCGGCTTCGCTTTCGCCCGCCAGTTCTGGCTCGAGGTGACGGCGAAGACAGCGGACGGCAAGGAGGTCTGCCTCACGAAGCCGTCGAGCGGCATCGACACCCCGTGCTCGTCGGGTGTGCTCGAGTCGCCGCAGGACGAGCTGCGTCAATGCGATCCGGCGAGCATCCAGCAGGCTCTGGCCACGGACCCGACCCTGAACGGGCAGCCCGTTGACCTCGGGAAGACCCCGAACATCGACATCAAGTTCTCGGCTGCATTCCCGGCGAACGATTGCGATCCATGGTTGACGAACTACCAGAAGATCTTGACCGACGGCGACCCGAAGAAGACTGGCATCTTCACCGAGGTCGCGTATCAGTCGTTCCTGCCCGACATCGTGAAGCTCCGCACGCGCGTCGCCACGAATCAGGTCATGCGCACGCTCGACCCGGTGCGCGAGAAGAACGTCAACGGCCAGCTCGTGGACCAGTCGTCCGACAGCTACGACTACGTCTTCGACACCAAGGCACTGCCCGCCGGCACGAAGATCATCGTCACGGCCAAGATGCGCTTCCGCCATCTTCCGCCGTACTTCGTGAAGGACTTGGCGGCGGGCGACGCGGCTCAGAAGCGCATCCCCGACCAAGCCAAGATCACCGACCCCGACGCGCTGCTGAAGAACTTGGTGATCACCGACGTCGTGTCGGCGCAGACCGGCGCAGGCGCGGTGCTGGCCTGCGAGGGTCCGCAGAACAAGCCCGGCGCGAGCGTGTTCAGCTGCATCGGCAACGACCCGAGCGGTGAGCAGGGAGCGCTCGGCTCCTCCCAGTTCCTGGGCACGCTCCCGTCTCGCGAGGCGAGCGCCGGCTTCGACGCGCCGCTCGGTGGCTCGATCGGGGCTGCGGTCGCCGCCGCTGCGGGCGCGGGTTGGCTGTGGTTGCGCAGGAGGGCTCGACTTCAGTCGGCCCCCGCGCGCGTGCAACGCTCTGAGCGGTGAACGCCGAGCGCCCATGAAGGCTGAGCGTGATGTCGTCGAGGCGCGCAAAGCGCAAGCCCTCAAAGACCTCGTCGAGGTCGAACGTCGACGCCAAGCCGGTGAGATCGACGCCGAGACCGCCGAGCACCTGAAGAAGATCTACGAGGCTGAGGTCGTCGCCGCGCTCGAGCCCGAGCCCGCAACCGTGGCCTCCTCGAGGCATCTGAGCCTCGGCCGGTGGGACCGGATGACCGGCGCGATGACGCTCGCCGGGATCGTCGTCGTCGCGTGCGTGGCGATCGTGGCGGTCGTCGTCGGCCACTCCGATCGCGGCGCGAGCGGCTCGGTGCAGTCCACGGTGTCAACCGTCGCGGGCGGTGGGCGCGACCTCTCGACGGTCACCGACGACGAGATGGAAGCAGTGATCAAGCAGAACCCGTCGATCACCCCGATGCGGCTCGCGCTGATCGAGCGCTACTTGAAGGAGGGCAACCTCGAGAAGGCGAAGGAGCACGCGCAGCTCGCGCTCGACAACAACCCCTCCGAGTCAGATCGCGGCAAGGCGCTGAAGTATCTCGGCTGGACCACAGCTGCCCTCGGCGATCCGCACGCCGGCGCGGACCTGCTCAACCAGAGCCTCGCCATCGACCCCTCCGACCTCGACGCGAAGTGGTTCCTCGCGAACGTCGAGCTGACCCAGCTCAACGATGCCCAGGGCGCGACCGCGCTGCTGAAGGAGATCCTCGATCAGCCGATCTCCGACACGCAGCGCACGTCGGTCGAGGCGAAGCTCAAGGAGGCGGAGGGCACTCCCTGACGCCGACCATTGTCGCCGACCATCGTCACGGAGGCGGAGCAGGTGAGCTGACGCCGACGGGGCGCGGGGGCGGGGGCGCCGGGCGCCTCGGCATGCTCGGCGGCGGCGGCAGAGCCGCCGTGGGTGTCGGAGGTAGAGGCGACTTCGGCACGGTGCGTGCGGTCACTGGGTCGGGTCGGCTCGTGATCACCGCGAGGAACACCAGGAAGATGAGTGGCTGGCCGAGGAACGCGAACCCGGCGAGCGCCCCTTGCCCCGTGTAGAGGTTCGTGCTCGAGAGGTCATGGCTCACGAGCGCCCAGTTGACGAGCGCGACCGCGAACAGCGTGTAGCCCACGTACATGAGCACGCGGCTCACCCGCGGGAGGCGGGCCGAGTCCTGGTTGGCCCAGTCCCCGTAGGCGGCCGCGTCGGCGACGAAGCCCATCGCGATGAGGGCGATGCCGAGGAAGCTGAGCACGCCGATCGGGTCCTCGAGGAAGCCCTGCTGCCCGAGGAGGATCGCGAGGCCGAACGCGAGGAGCAGGCCACGCACGCGGTGGCGACTGAGCTGGCGACGGGCGATCCACACGAGTGCGGTGATCACGAGCGCGAGCACCCACACCGACGTCGTGCGCGACCTCGTGGTGCCCCAGTCGCTCAGCCATCCGTCAGCACCGGTCAGCTGCAGCCACGTGGACGCGACGCCGACGCCTCCGACGAAGAGCGCGGCGCTGCGGCGATGGCGCATCACGAGCCAGGCCGCGCAGAGGATGAACGCGACGCCGAGGACGTCGCTCCACAGTGCCTGCCGGTCGAAGAGCCACCTCGACAGGTCCTCCCAGTGCTGGATCACGTCGAGGTTCGTCGTGATCTTCGTGGCGTTCACGAAGTTCAGCGTGAGCAACAGCAGCGTCTGGAGGATGAGCGGGAGGAAGATCAACACGACGAGCAGAGGTGCCCACGAGCGGGCCGCGTCGACGAACTCCTCGTCCTCGGCACCGACGACTCGCCGGCGCGTGTGCACGAGCCTCCAGAGGATCGCGAAGCCGAGGGGAAGCAGTGCCGCGCCCGCCATCGTCTCCCACGCGTGCGGCTCGTCGAACGTGTCACGCAGGACGAAGAACGTCTGCACGATCGCCAGCGCGGCCGTGATCGCAGCGATGACCGGGAGCACCTTGCCGGCGAAGCGGTCCTCGACGAAGTGCGTGCCGAACTCGCCGATGTTCAACGCGAACGATGCGATGTCGAGGCCGATGAGGAACATGAGCGGCAGCACGAGGGTCGACAGCAGCTCGACGCTCTGCGTCGCCTGGAACAGGCCGAACGCGCCGCCGCTCGACCGGTCGAACTCGAGCAGCCGGTACTGGCCTGCCGCGAACGTGAGCGTGACGAACCCGAGGAGCATGGAGAAGTCGAGCACCGGCCGCGTGTGCAGCCTGAGGCGGATCACGAACAGCGCGACCACTGCGAGGATGCCCACCCATCCCAACGTGACGAGCTGGTCGTTGCGGTTGCCGAGGCCGAAGCCCTGCCACACCGACGCGAAGCACACGTACACCGCGAGCAGGACGAGTCGCGCCCACACCGGCATGTCGAGCGCGGAGGCGAGCACGAACGCCCACCCGACCGCGAGCACGAACAGGGTGACCGACAGGAGGGGAGAGGGGATCAACGAGCCTCGCCCGGTCGTGCCTCCGGGCAGCGCGAGCAGGTCGTATCGCCCGCGGAAGAAGTCGTTGAACACCATCGCGACGAGCATCGTGAGCAGCAACGCGAAGCCGAAGACGACGAGCACCTGCAGCGGCCTCCGCAGGCCTCGGAGGTTGAGCATGCCGCCGCGCAGCTCGTCCCAGATCAGCTCGCGGACTGCACCGAAGCCGAGCGCGAAGATGAGCCCGACCGTTGCCGTCACGGTGACGCGAGTCGGGCGGAGCCGCGGGCTCACGACGGCGCCTCAGGGGGATCGAACGCGGCGACGAACGCGCCGATGGGGGCGATGAAGACGCCGCCTACCGCGCGCACGCGCTGGCCCCACGGTGCGAACACGTTGCCGATGTCGCTGCCGAGCCCCGACGACTGCGCGAGCACCGTGCCGTCGCGCGCGTCGAGCACGAAGACCTGCGCGGTACTCGAGAAGATCCAGACCTGACCGTTCTCGACGGTCGGGATCCCGAGGTGGCGCGACGGCGCCGGGGGCGCGAACTGCCACTTCGACGCGCCGGTGGTCGCGTCGAACGCGGCGATCGGGCCTCCGAGCTCGGGCACGAGCACGAGGTCTCCCGAGACCACGACCTCCTCGGTGAAGTCGGGTCGGCCCGGCAGCGGCACCCGCCACTGCTCGGCGCCGGTCTTCGCGTCGACCGAGACGAGATCGATGGTGACGTTGTTCCCGTCGATGTGGCGGAGGGCAGCGACCACGCTGTTGCGGGCGGCGTCGTAGCCGGGTCGGCCGACGACGTCACGGTCTGGTTCGACCTGCCAGCGCACTGTTCCGTCGGCCGGGTCGAGCCCGCTCAGGGGCGAGCCGACGACCACCACGTCTCCCGCGAGGGTCGGACCGTTGCCTGCCGGCGTCATCCGCCGCGTCCATCGCACCTTCCCGCTGTCACGGTCGAACGCAGTGACGTCGTCGTCGACCGATCCGTCCGTCGTTCGTGACGGAGCGAAGGAGGATCACCTCGTCGCCGACGACGACCGGGCCGTTCGGCACGAACGACGTGCCGCCGTCGGTCCAGCGCTCCGCGCCACTCGGGAGGTCGACCGCGCGCAGCGCGCCGGCGAGCGTCATGAAGAGCTGGTCGCCATCGATGACTGCCTCGCCGCCGGGTGGCGCGTTGCTGTTCGGGTCGTCGCCGATGCGCTGCGCGTCGCCGGTCGAGGGATCGACGAGGTAGACAGCGCCGCCCGAGTCGATGAGCACCGCCTTGCCGTCGAGCTCGCCGACCGTCGTCGGGAAGCCGGCGCCCGAGAAGGGCGGGTCGTTGAACGGATGCACCCAACGCGCTTGCAGCGCGGTCAGACCGCCCGCTCCGGGACCCAATCGGCGCACGACCGTGCCCTCGTCGACGGTCCACACCGCGCCGCCCCCCGCGCTCACGCCGAGGCTGAACTCCGGAGCGGGATCGGTCGGCGCGACCGCGTCCGCCGCGGCGAACTCGTGAACGAGCGCACCCGCCGGATCGACTTCGTCGACGGTGCCGTTGCTGCGTGCGAGAGCGATGTGGCCGCCCGTCTCGGCGGCGGGACCGACGAAGCCGCCCGTATGCGCCCAGACGAGGTGTCCGTCGGTGATGTCGAGGCCGTACACGGTGCCCGAGTCGCCGACCACGACGACGAGGCCGCCGATCACAGATGGCCCCGTGCGGAACGTGTCGTTCTCGGTCACCTGCCACTTCGTCGCGCCGGTATCGGCCGCGAGCGCGGTCACGCCGCCTCCGTCGTCGGCGACGTACACGAAGCCGTCGCTGTCTGAGGTGAGGGCTCCTTCGACCGAGCCTTGCGCGGATCGGCTCCAGCGGCCGCTGCCGTCGTCGATGTCGAAGGCGCGGATGGTTCCCCCGTCGGAGCCAAACACAATCGTGTCGTCCACGATCGCGGGCGACGCGACCGACGACGCGTCGAGGCTGCGCTTCCACCTCTGCTTGCCGGTTGTCGCATCGAAGCCGAACGCGGTGCCGCCCTCGCTCGCGAACGACACGATCCCGCGGGTGACGACCGGCCGCGTCGCGACGTTGTCGTCCACTTTCGCCGCCCAGAGGAAGAACCCGCGCCCGTCGAGCGCGTACACCTTCTTGTCGGTTGCACCTGCGTAGAGACGGCCCGTCTCGGGATCGAAGCCGGGCGGTCCGTACATCGAGCCGCCGGGGTGGAAGCGCCAGCGCACGACGTCAGGTGTGTCGGGCGCGAGGGCGACCAAGTCGCCGCGCTCCGAGGCCACGAGCACCGAAGGGGGATCGGTCGGTACGAACGTGGCAGGGAAGGTGGGCGGCGAGATCGACGCCGTGGGCGTCGCCTTGCCGACGCGTCCGAGCGACAGCTCGCCTCCGGGCGCGGGGGTCGCGGTCGCCGGGGCCGCGTTCGGCACCTCGCGATCGCTCACGCGGAGCGTGCCGACGCTCACGAGCGAGGCGTGCTCGGTCACGCTGCCGTCCGCGGCGACGTCGTCGCGAGCGACGGGACCGATGCCGCTGCAGGCGAGCGTGCGGCTCTCGGTGGTCGAGTCGCCGATCGACTCGGTGATGTCGAGCCGCAGGCAGTCGTCGAACCCGTTGGCGTTCGTCCGCTCGATCACCTTCCCGGAGACGGAATAGGTCTGTCCTCCCGCGGTCTTGCCGTCGGCACTCCACGACTTGCCCACGGCGAGGTCGCTCGGGATCAGCACGGGCGGGGGATCGAACACGACCTCACCGGTCGGCAGGCTGACCGTCAGCAGCCGATCGCCGAGCGCGTCGCGGGTGACCACCTCCGAACGCTGCTGGGTGACCGCGCCGGTCTCGTCCATCGTCGACACGCGTTCGATGCGGACCGTCGCGTGCTGCAGGCCGGGGGGCGACGGGTCGTCGGCAACCGATCCGTAGAGGGCCGTCAGCTGCGAGAAGGTGGCCGAGGTGAGGGTCAGCAGCGCCTCGCCGTCGCCGAGCACGTCGGTGTTGTTGCTCTCCCAACCGATCGACTTCCCGCTCGGGTCGAGCCGTTCGGACAGCGCGGCGTCACCGTCCTCGAGAGGGAGGTAGCGCGCGAGGACTGAACCGCCGTCTGGAGGCGGCGTGCGGTTCGGGATCGTGAAGGCGAACGCGGACCCGACGATGACGGCGACGAGGCCGACGATCGCGAGCGTTGCGGAGAGGCGCGCCTTGGGAGCGCGCTCGACGTCTTCGGCTGTCAGCCGCGGGCCAGCCGTTCGGCCACGACCGCGTCGAAGTCGCGGCGCAGGTCAGGCGAGGCCTGCATGACCGACTCGAAGTCGGCCTTCGACAGCGAGAGGGCGTTGACGTCGGTGGCCGCAGTGACCGTCGCCGTGCGAGGCCGATCGGCCAGGATCGCGATCTCACCGACGAACCCTCCGGGGCCGCTCGTGGAGAGCTCTTGGCCCTGCGCGTTCGTGGTGCGGGCCACGCCGTCGACGATCAGGTAGAAGCGATCGCCCGCGGTGCCTTGCTCGATGAGCGTGGAGCCGGACTTGAACGACTCCTTCGAGAACTTCGACGAGAGCGCGTCGACTTCGTCCGGGCGCAGGTGCCGGAACACGCGGTGCACCACGTTCGTGACCCACGCCTGGCCGAGCGCCTCGGTCTTCTCGCCCGAGCTGGACTTGTTGTCGACGTAGCGCACGTCGTGCGGCTGCAGCCGGTAGAACGGCGCGGAGTCGACCGCATCGCCGAGGTTCGAGAAGCGCTGCGTGAAGAGGCCGGCGGCCTGCTTCGCATCGGCGCCGCTGAGCTTGGTGACGTTGCCGACCAGCTGGGCGCCCTGCGCGGCGTTCCAGTCTTTCGGATTGTCCGCGACGCCGACCGCCGCGACGGGGTTCTCCGCGAGGTTCGACGCGCTGGTCGAGCTCGGCGCGACCGAGAAGTACACCGTCGTGCCGTCGTTGACGTAGATCACAGGAGCGGCGTGGGGGATGCCGTTCTTGGAGGCCGTCGCGAGCGTGAGCAGCGAGTGCGAGCCGAGGTAGTCCAGGACCGGATCAGCCATTGCGAGTGCGACCTCCGAGAAGAGCCGGCAGCCCCGCCGGCGCGAACGTTCGCCGCACCGTATCAATTCGGTTCGAGGCCGTCCTCAGGTCGCGGACTTCAGCCCGCGGTCAGGCCCACCGGACACGACACGCCAGTGCCACCGAGCCCGCAGTAGCCGTTCGGGTTCTTCCCGAGGTACTGCTGGTGATAGGGCTCCGCGTAGTAGAAGGGCCCCGCATCGGCGATCTCGGTCGTGATGGTGCCGTAGCGGGCCTTGTCGAGCTGCTCTTGGTAGCGCTCGCGGCTCTCGTCGGCGGCCTTGCGCTGCTCGGGCGAGCTCGTGTAGATCGCCGAGCGGTACTGCGAACCGACGTCGTTGCCCTGGCGCATGCCCTGGGTCGGGTCGTGGCTCTCCCAGAAGATCTTCAAGAGGCCGTCGTAGCTGATGACCTGAGGGTCGAAGACCACGAGCACGACCTCGGCATGGCCGGTGCGGCCGGAGCACACCTCTTCATATGTGGGGTTCGGCGTGTACCCGCCCGCGTATCCCACTGCGGTCGAGTAGACGCCCTTGGCCTCCCAGAACTTCCGCTCGGCGCCCCAGAAGCAGCCCAGACCGAAGACCGCGGTCTCCATCCCTTCGGGCCAGGGTGGCGTCAGCGGGTTGAAGTTGACGAAGTGCTGCGCGGGCACGGGCATCGTCTCGGAGCGGCCGGGAAGTGCGCGGTCCGCGGTGATCGGGTTCGACTTGCTCGAGGAGAACAGCGCCATGGATCCAGGCTACGACGAAGGCGCTCTCCCCACACCGAAACGCCACAGTCGCCGAGGCACCCAGAGATACGCTCGGCTGATGGCACGCATCCACCACCATTGACGCAGCGCCTTCCTTCGCTGGGCGCCCGCCGCCGCGCGGCACGCACCGGCGATGCTCGTCGCACTGCTGTCGGTGCGACTCGCAGATGAGTCCGCTGGGTTCCTGATCCCGGGCAGCTTCGAGGCGATTCGCTCCGAGCTGCACCTGTCCTACGCGCAAGCCGCGACGATCCTCGCTGCTGGCGCGCCCGGCGCGATCGTCGGCAACGGCTTCTCGATCGCCGCCGACTACGTCAGCCGGCGAGTGATCGCAGCGGGCGGCGCGCTGTGGTTCGCAGGGGCCGTCGGGGTGTTCGTGATCTCCACGTCGTACCCGGTGCTCTTGGCCGCGTCGTTCGTCATCGGCGTCGCCGCGTCCGCGATGGTCGACGCCTGCGAGATCGCGTTGGTCGATGTCAGCGGCGACGACCTGCCCCGGATGCTCGGCGCGTCGAACCTCATGGGATCGATCGGCGACCTCGCAGGCCCGGCGGTCATCATCGCAGCGGCGTGGTTCGGGTTCGGATGGCAGGCGCCGTTCCTCCTCGCCGCGGTGCTCATGGCCGCGTACGGCGTGTGGCTGGCGGTGTCACCGCTTCCGCCGCCCCATCCCTACGACGAGCGGAGTCGCCCCACCGCGCGCTCGCTTCGATCGTCCGCGACCGTCGCGTGCTGGATCCTCGGCCTCATGGCGATGCTGCTCGGTCCGCTCGACGAGCCCTTCCTCGCGTTCCTCATCGCTCACCTGCAGCGCACCGACGGCATGTCGAGGACGCTCGCGACCGCGATCGCGATGCTGACCGTCGTCGGTGCCGCGGTGGGCGCTCTCGAACAGGCGCGGCGGGCTCCACCGAACCCGCCTCTGGTCCGTCCCGCGCTGCTCGTTGCTGGCGCCGTCACGTCGATCGCGCTCGCCCCGACGGCACTGCTCGTCCTCCCCGGCGCGCTCGTCTTCGGCTTCGGGATGATCGGGTTCTGGACCGCGCTGCAGGCGCGGGTCCTGCTCCTGCGCCCGGGCCAGGCCGGAACCGTGTCTGCTGTCGTCAGCACGATCGAGTTCGCGGGGTTCCTGATCCCGATCGGGATCGGCGTCGTGGTCGACGCCCATGGGCTGCGGGCCGGGATTGCCTGCTACGCAGTGCTGGCCCTCCTGCTGGTGGCGATCGTGATCGCCGACCAGGGAACTTCCGAGGTCGTAGCGTCGTGGATGAACGAGCATGCGAATCCTGGTCGTCGAAGATGAGCCCGACCTCGCAGGCGCGATCGCCACGGGGTTGCGCCGTGAGGGCTATGCGGTGGACGTGGCCGCCGATGGTCGGTCCGCGCTCGAGCGCCTCCCGGTCACCGACTACGACCTGGTCTGCCTCGACCTGAACCTTCCCGACATGGACGGCCTCGACGTGTGCCGCGAGATCACCGAGCGCCGGGCAGTGGAGACCGGCCACCTCACGCGGGTCCTGATGCTGACCGCTCGAGGGGGAGTCGAGGACCGGATAGCCGGGCTCGACGAGGGTGCCGACGACTACATGGTCAAGCCGTTCGCACTCGGCGAGCTCCTTGCTCGCATGCGGGCGCTGCTGCGGCGCGAGTCGGGGGCGACCGGAGCGGTCATCGAGTGGCAGGGCCTCACGCTGGACGGCGCCCGGCAAGAGGTGCACAACGGGAGTGTGCGCGTCGACCTGAACCCGAAGGAGTACGCGCTGCTGCGCTGGTTCCTCCTCCACCCCAACGAGGTGCACAGCGCCGAGCGCCTGCTCGAGCACGTGTGGGACGAGCACGCGGACCCGTTCACGAACACTGTGCGGGTCACGATGAGCAACCTGCGGCGCAAGCTCACCGCCGCGGGCGCTACCGACGTCATCGAGACCTTGCCGGGGCGCGGCTACCGGCTGCGCGCGGCATGACGAAGCGTCGGGGCACGCTGCGCTGGCGGCTGGCCCTCGGCATGACCGCGCTGGCGCTTGTGACGGCAGCGCTCGTCGGCCTCTTCGGCTTCTTCCTCGGAGGGTGGCTGGGCTACAAGCCCGAGCCCGTGACCGTGACGCGGGTCGAGCAGATCGGGGATCGCGTCGCGCTCGTGCAGATCACCTCAGGCAACTCCAGGGCGACGGCGGACCGGGCTCGCCGCGACGGCGTCCGCTGGATGCTCACCGCGATGGCCGCGTCGTTCGTGCCCGCAGCCGCGCTCGCGTGGCTCGTTGCGGGAAAGGTGCTCAAGCCCGTCGACCAGGTCGCCGAGGTCGTGGAGCGGGTCGACGGAAGCGAGTCGGATGAACGTGTCCACCTCGATCCGCGGGACGACGAGCTCGGGCGCCTCGCGACGGGAGTCGATCACATGCTCGACCGACTCGACGCGCGTCGCGACGAGCAACGCCGGCTGCTCCACGAGGTCGTCCACGAGCTGCGCACCCCGCTCGCGGTCGCGACGACGAACCTCGAGCTGGCGTCGACCGATCCGGCCCTCGAGGGGGAGACGTCGACGCAGGTGGCCGCCGCTCGCCGCGCGATCGACCGCATGGGCCGCACCGTCGACGACCTCTCCGCGCACGGGCGGCTGTCACTGCAGGGAGCGGAGACTTCGACCGACATCGCGAAGGAGGCGCACGCGCTCGCGTCAGAGCACGCCGCGCCGGCCTCGACTCGGGGAGTGCGCATCGAGGTCGTCGCGCCGCCGACGTTGCCGGTGACCGCGGATCGTGCGGCGGTGCGGAGCGCGGTCGGGAACCTGCTCGCGAACGCCGTTCGGCTCGCGCCGACAGGCTCGACGATCACAGTCGGATGTGGCCGGCGGCAGGGCTGGGCGTTCATCGCGGTCCGCGACGAGGGCCCTGGGATCACGAGCTCCGAGCAGCCGTTGGTGTTCGAGAGGTACTGGCAAGGCCGCTACGAGACCGATCGTCGACGCCGCTCGACCACCGATCCTGACGCGGCGCACGGGATCGGCCTCACGATCGCCCGCCAGCTGGTCGAGGCTCAAGGCGGACAGCTCACCGTCCAGTCCGAGCCGGGAGTCGGGTCGACGTTCGTCGCGTGGCTGCCCGCCGACCCCGAGGCCAACCCCGCCGACGTGATCGCACCCGACGGCATCCATCACCTGGTCGACCCGCTCGCTGCGAGCCCCCTGCCCGCGCCCGAGCGCGTTTGACGCTCCCTTTATCCCCTGATCGGTACGTTCCTCCAGTCCGCGAAGACTCGCCGGAGGAACCTTCATGCCTTCACCGCAAGACGACGTGATCGAGCGTCCGCTCCCGCCGCACAAGTCGTGGCGCGAGCTGCCCCCCACCCCGCCGCTCGGCGTCCCGCTTCCCCCACCCCCGACGACGCAGACCTTCGTCGTCGACGACACCCCGACGCAGCCCGTCTCCGCACCGCCCTCGTCCAAGCGTGGCCGCCGCGTGCTCGCCGCGTGCATCGGCGCCGTCGTCGGCGCGGCTGCTGTCGCTGGTGTGTTCGCAGTCGCGAACCGTGACAACAGCAACGCCAGCGCGGGTTCCCCCGCCGCGGCCGCGACGCAGTCCGGCGGCGGCTCGGCTCCGAACACGCCCGAGTCGGTGCAGTCGGTCGTCAAGCAGGTCGCTCCGGCCGTGGTCGAGATCCAGCACGACGGCGGCGTCGGCAGCGGCGTCATCTACGACAAGAGCGGCCTCATCCTGACCGCCCATCACGTGGTCGCCGGCACCGACACGGTGACCGTGAAGACCGCTGACGGTCAGACGCTCGACGGCACGGTCGTCGGCCGTGACGCAGCGAAGGATCTCGCGATCGTGGCCGTGAAGGCTCCCAAGGACCTTCCCGTCGCAGATCTCGCGCAGCCCGGCAGCGTGCAGGTCGGGGAGACCGCGATCGCGCTGGGCAGCCCGTTCGGCTTCTCTGCTTCGGTCACATCCGGCATCATCAGCGGCCTCGACCGCAGCCTCCCGATCGGCAACACCACGCTCACCGGTCTCATCCAGACCGACGCCCCGATCAACCCCGGCAACTCCGGCGGTCCGCTCGTCGACGCCGACGCGAAGGTCATCGGCATCAACACGGCGATCGCGTCCGAGTCCGGCGGCAGCAACGGCGTCGGCTTCGCGATCCCGGTCGAGACCGCGCAGACCCTCATGGACCAGGTGAAGGCCGCCGGCGGGGTCGACGCCCCGGCAGTGCAGGACGACAGCAGCAGCAGCAGCTCGAACCCGCTCAGCCAGGTGCCCGGCCTCGGGCAGATCCCGGGCCTCGACCAGCTGCCGAACGACCTCAGCCAGATCCCCGGCCTCGACCAGATCCCCGGCCTGCAGAACCTGCTGAACGGCGATCCGAGCCAGGCCCTGCAGCAGCTGCTCAACGAGCTGCTCGGCAACGACCCCACCGCGCCGACCCCCGACCAGGGTGGCCAGGGCACCACCCCCGACCAAGGCACCGGCAGCAGCGACGTGCAGCCCGCCCTCGGACTCGTCACGGTGAGCTCGCTTCCGGACGGCTACGCCCAGGAGCGCAACCAGATCGCGACGACGCAGGCCGGCTCGGGTGTGCAAGGAACGCAGACGATCGTGCTGCGCGGCCCGCGCGGCATCGTGACCATCGAGGCCGAGCGCGGCCCGAACGCGCAGTCGACCTACGACGGCACCAACGGTGACGTCGTGCAGATCGGCGGCCACGACGCCAAGCAGACGAGTGATGGCTACGCGTGGGTCGATGGAGACCTGTTCGTCAAGGTCACTGGTGACTCATTCGTGACCGGCGCCGACGTCAAGGCGATCGCAGAGCAAGTGGCGGCGATCTGATGACTGCCGTCGAGATGAACACGGAGATCGGTGACATGACGAACACGAACGATGTTGATCTGCGCGCCCAGGCGTTCGCCGAGGCCGGTGCTCGCCTCGAGCAGGTGCTCGTCGAGCTCCGCAGCGTCATCGTCGGCCAGGAGCGCGTGCTCGAGCGGGTGCTCGTCGGCTTGCTCGCCGGGGGTCACTGCCTCCTCGAAGGCGTTCCCGGCCTCGGCAAGACCCTCACCGTGTCGACCCTGTCGAAGGTGCTGGGCGGCACGTTCACCCGCATCCAGTTCACGCCCGACCTCATCCCGTCCGACATCGTCGGCACCCGCATCTACCGCCCGTCGACCGAGACGTTCGACGTCGAGCTCGGGCCGGTGTTCGCGAACTTCGTCCTCGCCGACGAGATCAACCGTGCGCCCGCGAAGGTCCAGTCCGCCCTCCTCGAGGTCATGGGCGAGCGTCAGGTGTCGATCGGCGGTGTGACGCACCCGGTGCCGTCGCCGTTCCTCGTGCTCGCGACGCAGAACCCGATCGAGTCCGAGGGCGTGTACCCGCTGCCCGAGGCGCAGCGTGACCGGTTCCTGATGCGCATCCCCGTCGACTACCCGAGTGGTGCGGAGGAGCACGAGATCGTCGCTCGCGCGTCGGGCGCGGTCGCCACTCCCGCTCGGCTGCTCGAACCCGAGGACGTTGCGGCCCTGCAGCGGGTCGCGGCGTCGGTGACCGTCGCTCCCGAGGTTGCGGACTACGCGGTGCGGCTCGTGCTCGCGACCCGGAATCCCGAGGAGCACGACCTGCGCGAGCTCGACGGCCTCCTCGCCTACGGCGCGAGCCCCCGCGAGCATCGGCCTCGTCGCCGCTGGTCGTGCCCTCGCGTTGCTGCGTGGCCGTTCGACCCTGCTCCCGCAGGACGTCTACGACATCGCGTACGACGTGCTCAACCACCGTCTCGTGCTCTCGTTCGATGCGGTCGCGGATGGCGTGACGGTCGACGACGTGCTCGTCGCCACGCTGACGAAGGTCGGCGCGCCGAGGGTCCAGCCGTCCGCACGATGAGGCCCGCTGGGTTGCCCGCAAAGCCGCGGGTGACTTCTCCTTCGGCTGCCGCGATCGGCAATCTCGAGCTCGCCGTGCTGCGGCGTCTCGACGGCTTGCTGCAGGGCGACTACGCGGGTCTGTTGCCCGGACCGGGCAGCGACACCGGTGAAGCGCGCCCCTACGTCGCCGGCGACGACACGCGGCACATCGACTGGGCCGTGACCGCCCGCACGACGGAGCCCCATGTGCGCGACACCATCTCCGACCGTGAGCTCGAGCTGTGGCTCGTCGTCGACGCGTCGAAGAGCCTCGACTTCGGCACTGCGCGGTCAGAGAAGCGGGAAGTCGTGTGGGCAGCAGCGGGGGCGTTCGCGCTGCTCGCGAGCCGGGGGGGCAACCGGGTCGGCGCGTTGACCACCGCGTCGACCCGGGCAGTCTTTCCCGCTCGTTCCACCCGCGCGCACGTGGCGTCGCTGCTGACCGCGCTCCGCCAACCCCACGTGCACGACGCCGCGGACGACACCGGACTGCGTGAGGCGCTGCGACGAGGTCGTCGCGTTGCCTCGCGTCGAGGACTCGTCGTCGTGCTCTCCGACTTCCTCGCTCCCACCGGATGGGAGCGCGAGATGCAGGCGCTCGCACACCGTCACGATGTCATCGCGGTCGAGGTCGTCGATCCGCGGGAGCTCGCGCTCCCTGACGTCGGCCTGCTCCAAGTCGCCGACTCCGAGACTGGTCGGCGCCGTTACGTCGACACCCACGACCGAAAGCTGCGCGAGCGCTATGCCTCCGCTGCGGCTGCGCAGCGCGCCACGATCGCCCGCGCGATCACGTCTGCCGGCGCCGATCACCTCGTGCTGCGCACGGACCGCGACTGGGTCGTCGATCTCGTTCGCTTCGTTGCCGGACGGCGCAAGCGCCGTCTCGCCGCTGCCGCTGGAGGGCACCGCTGATGGGCTCACTCTCGTTCGACGCGCCACACCGCTTGTGGCTTCTCATCATTCCGATCGCGATGGTGGTCGCCTACCTCGTGATGCAGCGCCGCCGGCGCTCGTACGCGGTCAGGTTCACCAACGTCGACTTGCTCGACTCGGTGGCGCCCGACCGTCCGGGATGGCGTCGCCATCTGCCTGCACTCCTCCTTCTCTTCGCGCTCGTGGTGGGTGCGATGGGGTTCGCCAAGCCGGCCCGCGCTGAGGAGGTCGCCAGCAAGGGCGGCGTCGTCATGCTCGCGATCGACACGTCGCTGTCGATGGAAGCCACGGATGTGAGCCCCACCCGAATCGACGCGGCCAAGGCGGCGGCGACGTCATTCCTCAAGACGATCCCCGATGGTGTGAGGGTGGGCGTGGTGGGCTTCGACGGCTCGTCACAGATCCTCATCGATCCGACGACCGACATGGCTGCGGTGAAGCGCACGATCGATCGGCTGCAGCTCGGCGAGGGCACGGCGATCGGCGAGGCGGTGTACTCCACGCTCGAGGCGATCAACACTCCCGATCCCGCGAACAGCGGCGACGCAACCACGACCACGACGCCACCGACGACCAGCGTCAAGCCGACCGACGGCAAGCTCGCCGGTGCGGTCGTGCTCCTGTCCGACGGCGAGACGACTCAGGGCCGCCCGAACGACGAGGCCGCACAGGCCGCGGTGGCCGCGGGCGTGGCCGTGAACACGATCGCCTTCGGCACCGACTCCGGCATCGTCACCGGGCCCGACGGGTCGCAGATCCCCGTCCCGGTCAATCGCGACGCCCTCAAGACGCTTGCGGACCAGACCGGTGGCACCTACTCGGCCGCGCTGACGGCGGATCAGCTCAAGCAGGTCTACGCGAAGCTCGGCCAGTCCGCGGTGTCGCACGAGACGGTGCACCACGAGATCACGGACTGGTTCACGTTCGCGGCGATGGCGCTCGCCTTGCTGGCGGGGATCGGCTCGCTGGTCTGGTTCAGTCGCCTGCCCTGAACCGGCCCGCCACGCGGGTTTGCTCACTGGGCGCGCGCATACGACGGTCGACTGAGCAAACGGTCGGCACAGAGGAGGCGGGTTCCGTAGCCTCGGCCCATGGGTGTCGAAGTACGAACGATCACTGACGACGAGCTCGAGGCGTGGGGCCGGTCGATGGCGCGTGGGTTCATGCACGTGTCGCCCGCCGAGGGCGATCACGAGTTCCGACGCGGTCACACAGATCTCGACCGGGCGTGGGCTGCGTTCGACGGGACATCGGTGGTCGGCACCTTGCGGTCGTTCCCGACACCGCTGACGCTGCCCGGCGGCGCGTCCGTGACGTCTGCTGCGCTCACTGCGGTGACCGTCACCGCGACGCATCGCCGTCAGGGCCTCCTCACGCGCATGATCACCGGCGACCTCGACTCGTCGGTCGACAAGGGCGAGCCGGTGGGCATCTTGATCGCGGCGGAGTTCCCGATCTATGGGCGCTTCGGCTATGGCTCCGCAGCGGATCACAACATCTTGAAGCTCGACGTGTCGCGCACGCGTTGGTTGCGCGAGGCCGAAGGCACGGTCGAGCTCGTCGACGAGGCGACCGCGCGGAAGGAGGCACCGGGGGTCTACGAGCGCTTTCGCGCGCAGCAGCCCGGAGCCATCGGCCGCGACGATCGCTGGTGGGACATCGCGTTCCGCATCGTGAAGTTCCCGTCGTTTCCGATCCCGGAGAAGTTCTGGGCGTTGTGCCGCGACCGACGCGGCAAGGTCGTCGGATATGCGTCGTACACGATCGACGATCACTGGGTTCAGCGCCGTCCCGAGAACACCCTGACCGTCGGTGAGCTCGTGGGCGTCGACGACGAGGCGACGCTGCGACTCTGGCAGTACCTGGCGCAGATCGACTGGGTGCGCACCGTGAGCGCGAACGACCGGTCAGTCGACGATCCGATCGCTTGGCAGCTCGTCGACGGACGAGCCGTGCGGGCGCACGAGCGCGCCGACTTCCTCTGGGTGCGCCCGCTCGACGTGCCCGCCTTGCTGTCGACTCGTCGCTATCCGGTCGACGGGCGGGTGACGCTCGAGGTCGTCGATGACATGGGCTACGCGAACGGGAGGTTCACAGTTGACGGTGGTCCCGACGGCGCGACGTGCACGAAGGCGCGTGGTCGTGCCGACGTCACTCTGTCCGCATCCGGGTTGGGTGCCGTGTCGCTCGGCGGCACGTCACTGTCGACGCTCGCTCGCGGGGTCAAGTCGACGAGCACAAGGCCGGTGCGGTGACGCGCGCGGACGCCTTGTTCGGATGGAGTCGGGTGCCCTGGTGCAACACGTGGTTCTGAGCGCCCGCCTACGCTCTCTCGCATGACGCCCGCTGAACGTCCGATCGTCCAACCTCCTGTGGTGAAGCCGGTCGACGGCCGCCTCGGGGTGCTCACGGTGGGGATGGGCGCGGTGGCGAGCACGCTCGTCGCGGGTGTCGAGCTCGCGAAGCGGGGGATGGGGGAGCCGATCGGGTCGCTCACGCAGATGGGCACGATCCGGCTCGGAAGGCGCACCGAGCGCAACGTGCCGCTGATCAAGGACTTCGTGCCGCTCGCGAAGCTCGACGACCTCGTGTTCGGTTGCTGGGATCCCTTCCCCGACGACGCGTATGTGGCCGCGCAGCGTGCGGGCGTGCTCGAGGCGGGCAGGCACCTCGAACCAATCGCCGAGGCGCTGCGTGCAGTGCGTCCGATGAAGGCGGCGTTCGACCCGCGCTACGTGAAGCGCCTCGACGGGCCGAATGTGAAGCCAACCAGCAAGCGGGCCGCGCTCGAGGGACTACGCGAGGACATCAACACGTTCCGCGATGAGCACCACCTCGATCGTGTCGTGATGATCTGGTGTGGGTCGACCGAGATCTTCCTCGAGCCCAGCGCCGCTCACATGGACATCAAGTCGTTCAACCGGGCGATCGACAGCGACGACCTGACGATTGCGCCTTCCATGCTCTACGCGTACGCCGCGCTGCAGGAGGGGTTGCCGTTCATCAACGGGGCGCCGAACCTCACCGTCGACATCCCGGCGCTCGAGCAGTACGCGACCGAGCGCAAGCTTCCGATCTGCGGCAAGGACTTCAAGACCGGCCAGACGCTCATCAAGAGCGTGCTCGCACCGATGTTCAAGGCCCGCATGCTCGGCGTCGCGGGGTGGTACTCGACGAACATCCTCGGCAACCGCGACGGCGAGGTGCTCGACGATCCCGACAGCTTCAAGACGAAGGAAGAGTCGAAGCTCGGCGTGCTCGAGCACATCCTCGAGCCCGAGCGCTATCCGCAGCTCTACGGCGACGTGTACCACAAGGTGCGCATCAACTACTACCCGCCCCGCGGTGACAACAAAGAAGGCTGGGACAACATCGACATCTTCGGATGGCTCGGCTACCCGATGCAGCTCAAGGTCGACTTCCTGTGCCGTGACTCGATCCTCGCCGCGCCGCTCGCGCTCGACCTCGTGCTGTTCTCCGACCTCGCGCAACGGGCCGGGCTCGGCGGCATCCAGGAGTGGCTGAGCTTCTACTTCAAGGCGCCGCAGGTCCGCGCCGGCCTCTATCCCGAGCACGACCTCTTCATCCAGCACACGAAGCTGAAGAACACCTTGCGCTGGATGATGGGCGAGGAGCAGATCACCCACCTCGGCATCGACTACTACATCGACGAGTAGATCAGTCGCGACGCTTGCGTGCGGGGCCTTCGATGTGGGTGAAGCCGAAGCGGCCCTTGATGCAGAGGTTGCCGTGGGTGATCGAGTGGTCCTCGGGGCTCGTCACCTTCACGATGCGGTTGTCCTGCACGTGCAGCTCGAGGTTGCAGCCCACGCCGCAGTAGGCGCACACCGTCGTCGTGACGGTCTGGTCCTCCTCGTCCCACGTGCCGTCGTGGCGCATCTCGAACTCGGTCGACGGCGTGAGCGCGCCCGTCGGGCACACCGCGATGCAGTTCCCGCAGTACACGCACGCCGAGTCGGGCAGCGCCGCGTCCCACTCAGCGGAGATGTGGGCGTCGAACCCACGGCCCGCGACCGAGATGGCGAACGTGTTCTGCCACTGCTCGCCGCACGCGTCGACGCACTTGTAGCAGAGGATGCAACGCCCGTAGTCGCGCACGTAGAGGTCGTTGTCGATCGTCGCGGGCTGGTGCACGGTCGCCGCGTCGTCGCCGAACCGAGCCGGGGACGCTCCGTACTCGTCCACCCACCCGGCCACGTGCGGAGCCCAGTCGAGCTCAGCCGTCGAGGCGAGCAGCTCGAGCACGAGCTTGCGGGCATGCGACGTGCGATCGGTCTGCGTGCGCACGACCATGCCGTCCTCGGCCAGCCGCGAGCACGCGGGCACGAGCACTCGACTGCCTTCGAGCTCGACGACGCAGATGCGGCACACGTTCTTCGGATGCAGCGTCTCGCCGAAGCACAGCGTGGGCACGTCGACGCCGCTGGCTCGGCACGCGTCGAGCAGCGTCGCCCCGGGCTCGACCGTGACCGTGCGGCCGTCGATCTCGACGTCAGGCATCGATGGCTCCGAACGGCTCGAACCGGCGCAGCGCCGAGTCGATCGCGTCGTACGCGGTCTGGCCGAGACCGCAGATCGAGGCGTCGCGCATGCACTGCCCGACCTCGTCGAGCAGAGCGAGCTCGCGCCGTGCGTCGCCGCCCTTCGTCAGTCGCACGAGCGCCTCCTGTTGGCGGACGGTCCCGACTCGGCAGGGCACGCACTGACCGCAGCTCTCATGCCGGAAGAAGCCCGCGATGCGCACGAGCAGCGGACGGAGGTCGACGGTGTCGTCGAGCGGAAGGATCACGCCCGAGCCGAGTGACGCCCCGATCGCACGCGCGCCCTCGAACGTGAGCGGCGCGTCGAGGGCCTCGGGTCCCACGAAGCGCCCGGCCACCCCACCGAGAAGCACGGCCTGCAGCCGCCCGGTGCCACCCGACGCCACCCGCGAGGTCGATGACGTCCCGCAACGTGGGGCCGAACGGCACCTCGTACACACCCGGCCTGCCGACGTGGCCCGACACGCAGAACAGCTTCGTGCCCGTCGACGTCGCACTACCGGTGCGAGCGAACGCGTCGCCGCCGCCGACCACGATCGGCAGCACGTTCACGAGCGTCTCGACGTTGTTCACGACCGTCGGCTGGCCGAAGAGGCCGACATCGACAGGGAAGGGCGGCTTGCTTCTCGGCTCACCGCGATGTCCCTCGATCGAGTTGAACAGCGCGGTCTCCTCACCGCAGATGTACGCGCCGGCGCCCTTGCGCATCTCGATGTCGAAGCGAACGCCGCGCCCGAGGATGTCGTCGCCCAGGCAGCCGGCCGCTCGCGCGGCCTCGATCGCCGCTGCGATCCGTTGCCAGGCGATCGGGTACTCGCCGCGCAGGTAGAGGTACCCGCGCTCGCACCCGGTCGCGAAGCCCGCGATCGTCATGGCCTCGACAAGTGAGAACGGATCGTTCTCGATCACCACCCGATCTTTGAACGTGCCCGGCTCGCTCTCGTCCGCGTTGGCGACGAGGTAGTGCGGTGTCGACGCGTGCGCCGCAACCGCCTGCCACTTGCGTCCCGTCGGGAACGCGGCGCCTCCACGGCCGACGAGCCCGCTGCGCGTCACTTCCTCGACGACGGCCGACGCGCCGATCTCGATCGCCGTGCGCAGCGCGTCGTAGCCACCGTGCGACTCATACGACGCGAGCGACGACGGGTCGACGACGCCGGCCCGCGCGAGGAGGACCAACCCCCTCTGCCCGCGCTGGGGCACCGACCGCGCCGCGTCCCACTCGCCGTCGTGCAGGGGAGCGGCGGTCGGCGCCTCACCGGCCTCGATCACGAGCGCCGCGGGAGCGCGCTCGCACAGCCCGAGACACGGGCTCGCCTCACCCTCCAACGGCCCATCGGCGATCGCGCACGCGATGTCGACGCACGCGTGCACCACACGCGCCGCGCGAGGCTCCAACGAGAAGAGGTCGTAGAACGACGCGACGCCGTAGGCCTCGGCCGGCGCGACGGAGAGGCGGCGGCAGACGTAGTCGAGGCCCCCGCGACTGATCCATCCGACGCGGTCTTGCAGCGCGTGCAGTGCCGGTAGAAGCAGGTCTCGACGCTCTCGGTCCGCGCGGGCGACCCGTAGCTGTGGGTCGAGTGGCATCGCGGCGCCGAGCACGCGGTCGACGGCCTCGCGCTCGGCATCGGTGGGCTCATCGGACGAGAAGCGGAGGTCCATCTATGCGACTTCCACGCGCACGGCTGTTGCTTTGAACTCGGCGGTGCCGCTCTTCGGATCGGTGGCGTTGATGGTCAGCACGTTCGTGTCGGCCTGATCCGGGAAGTGGAACGTCATGAACGCGAGTCCTGGTCGAAGACCCTCGTCGACGCGCGCGGGCACGACGATCGAGCCTCGCCGCGACGTCACGCGCACCCGCTGCCCCTTCGCCAACCCGAGTGAGCGCGCGTCGGCAGGGGAGAGATCGATCGTCTCGCCGTCCGCACGCAACGGTGACGCGATCGCGCCGCTCTGCACGCCGGTGTTGTAGCTGTCGAGGCGGCGTCCGGTGGTGAGGCGTATGGGGAAGTCGTCGTCGAGCAGGTCGACGGGCAGGTCGTGCTCGACGACGGAGAACGCGGCCGGCTTGCCTCGGTCAGCAGGATCGTCGGCCCACAAGCGGCCGTGGAGGTATGACGGCTCGAGTGAGTCCTCGGTGAAGCAGGGCCACTGGACGCCGCCGAGCTCTTCGAGGCGGGCATAGCTCATGCCGCGGTGCATCGGCGAGAGCGATCGCAGCTCGTCCCAAACGTCCTCAGCGATCGGGTCGGGCCACTCACGGCCGAGGCGACGCGCGACCTCGGTGAGGATCCACAGGTCGTCGCGGGCCTCTCCGGGTGGCTCGATCGCCTTGCGCACCCGCTGCACGCGCCGCTCGCTGTTCGTCACGGTGCCTTCGGCCTCGCACCATGCCGCCGCCGCGGGCAGCACCACATCGGCGAGCTCGGCGGTCTGGGTGAGGAAGAGGTCTTGCACGACGAGCAGATCGAGCGACTCGAGCAGATGGCGTGCATGCAGCACGTCGGCCTCGCTCTGCGCGGGGTTCTCGCCCATGACGTAGAGCGCCCTGAGCTCCCCGCGGTCCATGGCCTCGAACATCGCCGAGAGGTGCATGCCGTAGCGGGGCGGGATGGTCGCGTCATACGCGGCGTCGAACCGACCGCGAGCCTCGTCGTCGGTCTCGATGTCCTGGAAGCCGGGGAGCTTGTTCGGGATCGCGCCCATGTCGCCGCCGCCCTGCACGTTGTTCTGCCCGCGCAGCGGTGAGAGCCCGCTTCCCTCGCGCCCGACGTGCCCGGCGAGCAGCGCGAGGTTGATCAGCGCCAGCACGTTGTCGACCGCGTTGTGGTGCTCGGTGATGCCGAGCGTCCAGCACAGCTGCGCCTTGTCGGCCTTGGCGTAGGCGTGGGCGAGGTCACGGATGGCCTCGGCCGGCACGCCGGTCTCCATCTCGCCGCGCTCGAGGGTCCACGGCTCGACCGACGCCGCGTACTCGTCGAACCCGACGGTCGCTCGCTCGATGAACGACTCGTGCGTGAGCCCCGCGTGGATGATCTCGCGGGCGATCGTGTTCGAGAGCGCGATGTCGGTGCCGGTGTCGATGCCGAGCCACGTGTCGGCGCACCGTGCAGTGGAGGTGCGGCGGGGGTCGACGACGAACAGCCGGGCGCCGTTGTGGACGGCTTTCAGCACGTGTTGGAAGAAGATCGGGTGCGCTTCGCGCGCGTTCGAGCCCCAGAGGACGATCACGTTCGCGTCCTCTGTTTCTCGGTAGCTGCTCGTGCCACCACCCAGCCCGAAGATGGTCGCCAGACCGACGACCGAAGGGGCGTGTCAGGTGCGGTTGCAGGAGTCGATGTTGTTGGTGCCGATCGCCTGGCGAACGAGCTTCTGCGCGAGGTAGTTGGCCTCGTTCGTGGACTTCGAGCACGCGAAGAAGCCGACGGCGTCGGGGCCGTGGGCATCGATCGTGCTGGTCAGTCCGGTGGCGACGCGGGTGAGTGCTTCTTCCCAGGTCGCCGGGCGCAGGGAGCCGTCCTCGCGGACGAGGGGCTGAGTGAGCCGTGCGGGCATGAAATCACCGTAGCCCTGGGTAGACAGGTCTCATGAGCGACGTGAAGGACTTCAACACGCAGATGATCGAGGAGTTCCGTGCCAACCACGGCCAGCTCGGCGGGCGGTTCGCCGGCGGCACGATGCTGCTGCTCCACCACACGGGCGCCAAGAGCGGCACCGAGCGGGTCAACCCGCTCGCGTACCAGCCGCTCGACGACGGCTACGCGATCTTCGCGTCGAAGGCAGGCGCCCCGACGAACCCCGACTGGTACTACAACCTCAGGGCCAACCCGGACACGACCGTCGAGATCGGCGACGAGACGATCTCCGTGCACGCCCGGGTCGCCGAGGGCGACGAGCGCGACAAGATCTGGACCACGCAGGTCGAACGCGCTCCCGGCTTCGGCGACTACGAAGCGAAGTCTGGCCGCACGATCCCGGTCGTCATCCTCGAGCGCCGCTGAGCGACTCCCACTGCGCGAGGTCGTGGGAGAAGACGAGCTGCCGCGCCTCCGGCTTCTTGCTCGCGCAGCCATGCGAACGTCTCGCGTTGGCGGTCGCCGTCGTAGGAGTACGACGGGAGCGCGTCGAGGTCGAGCGCGAGGCGGCAGTAGCAGGCGTCGCCGACGAGGATCGTCTTGCCCTCGATGACGAGTGACTGGTGCCCCGAGGTGTGCCCGGGCGTGACTACCGCGCGCAACGTGCCGTCACCGAAGATGTCGTGGTCGCCGTCGAGCAGCTCGACGTCGTGGCCGATGTCGAAGTCCGCCGGGTCGTAGACGCCGAACTCGATGAGGCGGGCGTTGTGCCCGGCCTCCCACTCCGGCCTCTGCACGAGCAGGCGAGCGTTCGGCACCTCGACATGGCCACCGCAATGGTCGAAATGCAGGTGGCTGCTCACGATGACGGCGACCGCGGCCGGATCGAAGCCCGCGGCCCGAAGCTGCGGCCCCACGCTGCCGTCCGGCGCGAGCTCGGGTGTGAACATCGACTCGAGGCCGTGGAGCTTGTCGGTCGAGTGGGCGACGTCGGGGTGCATGCCCGTGTCGAAGAGCACGAGGCCCTTCGGGTGCTCGACGAGGAACGCGGGCACCGGCATGCGGAAGTCGCCCGTCTGCCCGGTGATCATCGTGCTCGCGTCGGTGGTCAGCCACCCGCAGCTGATCGGGTGGATCGGCAAGCCGGAGCTCGAGAGCATGGATCGACAGTACGACCTACGCTCCGGCGATGACCGAGCGAATGATCAAGTCCGGCGACGTCGACATCTGCACCGAGGCGTTCGGCGACGAGTCCGACACCCCGATCCTGCTCATCATGGGGGCCAGCGCGTCGATGCTGATGTGGCCCGACGAGCTCTGCGAACGGCTCGCGGCCGCCGGTCGCTTCGTCATCCGCTACGACAACCGTGACACCGGCCTGTCGACGCACTACCCGCTCGGCGAGCCCGACTACACGGTCGAAGACATGGCCGACGACGCGGTCGCGGTGCTCGACGCGTACGGCATCGACACGGCGCACATCGTGGGCGCGTCGATGGGCGGGATGATCACGCAGCAGGTCGCGCTGCGCCACCGAGACCGCGTGCGCACGATCACGCCGATCATGTCGACGCCCGATCCCGGCGCGGTCGTCGGGGTTCTCTCGGGCGGAGACGCGTCGGGCGCCCTCCCCGGTCCCAAGCCCGAGCTGCTCGCAGCGGCTCTCGCACAGGCCGGCGTCGATCCGAACGACAAGCAGGCGGTGATCGACGCGCGTGTCGCGTTCTTCGGAGTGCTGCACGGGCCTGCGCACCCCTACGACGAAGCCCTGATGCGTGACGTCTTCACCCGCGAGGTCGAGCGCGACCCGAACTTCCAGTCGAGCGCGAACCATCAGGTCGCGATCGCGAAGACTCCGCCGTGGCGCAGCCGGCTCGCGAGCCTCGACGTGCCGACCCTGGTGATCCACGGCACTGCCGACCCGATCCTTCCCGTACGAGCACGGCGTCGCGCTCGCGAAGGACATCGCCGGTGCCGAGCTCCTCACGATGGAGGGCGTCGGTCACGAGCTTCCCGGGGAGGAGATGGACACGATCGTCCCCGCGATCCTCCGTCACACCCAGAGCTAGGTGCTCGTCAGGCGGCTGGCACCGACCGACGTCGACACGCTTCGCGCGATCCGGCTCGAGGCGCTGCGCACCGATCCCGACGCGTTCGGCAGCACGCTCGAGCGCGAGGAAAGCCGCAGCGACGACGACTGGCGCGCGTGGCTCGGCCGGGGAGCGACCTTCGTCGCGGAGGTCGATGGCGCGCCCACGGGTCTCGTGGTCGCGCTCGCGCCGGACGATCCGTCGATCGTCGCCCTCTTGGCGATGTTCGTGAGCGCACGAGCGCGTCGATCCGGAGTCGGCCACGCGCTCGTCGAGGCAGCGGTCGAGTGGGCCGCGAGCACCGGCGCCGAGCGCGTCGTCCTCATGGTGATCGAGGGCAACACGGCCGCGATCAGGCTCTACGAGTCGTGCGGATTCACCTTCACCGGCGCGCGTCAGTCACGCGACCGCGACGATGCGACCGAGCTCGAGATGGCACGCGTCATCCGTACTGGACGGTGACCGGCTCTCCGAACAGCTGTGCGGCCTTGCGCATGCGCTCGCGCTCGACCTCGTCGAACTGCCTCGTCGCGCGGTCGATGAGACGGTTGAGGTCGATGACCCGCAAGTAAGGCTCGGACTCCTCTGCTTGCTCGAGCGCCTTCCACAGCATGAGCTTCCCCGCGATGCCCAAGGCGAGGATCTCGAGCTCGACGAGCTCGTGGGGCTCCTTGTGCTTCATCGCCCGCGATGCGAACCACGCTCCGAGGCGCTTGGGGTGAGGCTTGCGCACGCCGAGCTCCCCCATGACCGCCTCGAGGACACTCTGATCAGCCTCGATCTCGAGCGCCAGGTCCGGCATTGCCCGCGCCGCGAGGTCGTGGCCTGCCACCGATCCGGCGTAGTGATCGGCGAGGTACACCTCCAACGCATGTCGTGTCATGCACTGCACATGCCCGGGACGGTGGGTGACGAAACGTCAGGGGTTGGGCGTCATGGCGCAGCAAGCACGTGACGTCACGGCGCGGCGAGCACGTGCACCACGCACACGGCGCCGACGCCCACCATGTGCGCGAGGCCGAGTCGGGCGTTCGGGTGCTGGCGAGCGGCGCCCTCACCCCGCAGCTGTGTGGTCAGCTCGCAGATCTGGCCGACGCCAGTAGGGCCAATCGGGTGCCCCATCGACAGGAGGCCGCCCGAGGCGCTCACCGCGACTCGCCCGCCGATGTGGAACTGACCCTCCGCGAGCTGTGCCGCGGCCTTCCCGACGGGAGCGAGCCCGATCGCTTCGATGTAGAGAAGCTCCTCGACGGTGAACGCGTCGTGCAGCTCGACGACGTCGAGGTCGTCCGCCGTGACGCCCGCGTCGTGGAGGGCGATGCCGACCGTCTCGCGCGTCAGCGCGGCGTCGAAGTTCTCGCCGCGGTACACGGTCTCCGATCGGGAGGCCGACGACAGGACGCGGACCGCGCGGGCCGGATCGAGACCGAGGCGTGCGATCGCCGCGTCGGACGCGACGATCACCGCGGCGGCGCCTTCGCCGACGGGACAGCACTGCAGCCGCGTGAGCGGACCGCTGATGAGCGGCGGGGCGAGCACCTCCTCGAGCGACCGCGCCTTCTGCCGCTGCGCGTTCGGGTTGAGAGCGCCGTTCTCGCTGTTCTTCACGGCGACGAGTGCGAACTGCTCCTCGGTCGCTCCGTGGTCGTGGATGTAGCGGTTGGCGAGGAGCGCGAAGTGCGTGAACGGCGCGACGCGACCGCCGACGAGGTCGCGCAAGCCCGCGGCGGGCTGTGGCATGCCGAACTTGAGCGGCTTGTCGACGCCCACTGCGATGGCGACGTCGGCGAGTCCGGCGGCGACGTCGATGCACGCCTGGCGGACCGCGGTCGACCCCGATGCAGAGGCGTTCTCGACCTGTGCCATCGGGATGCCCGTCGAACCGAAGTGCCGGTACATCAGTCGCGACAGGCCCATCGCCGTCGTGGCCGTGCCGGTGTACGCCGTCTCGACGTCGCGCCACTCGATGCCGGCATCGGCGAGCGCGTCACCGATCGCCTTCACCCCGAGTGCCGTGTAGGGCGTGTCTCCCGGCCGCTGGTACGGGTGGAGCCCGACGCCGACGACGTGCACCGATCTCAGCTCGCGCAGGGTGGCTGCCATCAGATCAACCCGAACCGTGGCTCGACGACGTCGTTGCCCTCGTCGTCAGCTCGGAGCGTCACCCAGGAGGCCCCGACTCGGGCGCCGATCGAGTCGCGCTCGACGACCTCGGCCATGGTCCCCCGGATCAGTGGGCCGGCGTCGAGCTGGATCTCGCCGACCGCGAACGGGGCCTCGATGTCGTGGCCCTGGTAGAGATGCACGGTGGCCACCGAGTGCAGCACCCCCGTGGCTTCGAGCACGATCTCGTCGAGCTGCGTCGCCCCGCACACCTCACACCCGAGCGACAACGCGGGGAAGAAGGTCGTGTGGCACGAGGCGCATCGACTTCCCTGCAGCATGGGCCGATCGCCCGTGATGTCGTACAGCCCCCGGTGTGCCGCCACGCGCATCCAGGTTTCTTACTATCTCCGCCCATGCTGACCGAAGCACAGCCGGGCACCCCTGAGTTCTGGGCAGACCAGAAGCCCGACGCCCCCGCGGTCATCAAGGGCGACGACGTGCTCACCTACCGCGACTGGAACGAGCGCGCCGACCGGGTTGCGGACGCGCTCGCGACGCTCGGACTGGTCGAAGGCGACCGTCTCGGCATGCGGTTCCGGCTCGGCTTCGAGTGGTTCGTGATCCAGCGCGCGCTGCAGAAGCTGGGTGTCGTGCAGGTCGCCGTCAACTGGCGGCTCACCCCCGACGAGGCGATCTACATCATCAACGACAGCGGGGCGAAGGGCCTGGCCTGCAACGACCGTGACGCTTCCCCCTGGGCCGAGCACGATCTCGGGCTGCTCGTCACCGTCGGCGACGACAACCCCGGTCACCGGTACGAGGAACTGCTGCGCGCGGGCGCACCGACACCGCGCTTCGGGCCGATGCGACCGAGCCTCGTGCTCTACACGTCGGGCACGACCGGGGCGCCGAAGGGCGTGCCACCGCTCGACCTGTCCGGCGCGGACTTCGATCGGCTGGCCCGATATGGCGCCTCGGTCGGTGGCGTGCCTCCCCATCCGCACGAGGCGACAGTGCTCATGACGATGCCCGTGCACCACGGCGCGGGGGCTGCGGTCGCGACCGGGGCGTGCGCGACCGGGGGAACCGCAGTGCTCCTCGACCCGTACGACCCCGAAGAGGCGCTGCGGCTCATCGATCGTCACAAGGTGCAGCTGTGGGTCGGCGTCCCGACGATGCTGCTGCGCATCCAGGCGCTGCCCGACGACGTCGTCGAGCGCTATGACCTGTCTTCGATCGAGGCGCTCACGGTCGGCGCGGCGCCGGTGCCGCAGTCGTTGAAGCAGTGGATCGTCGAGCACTTCGGCCCGGTGCTGTGGGAGGGCTACGGCACGAGTGAGTCCGGGATGGTGAGCTACATGCCCCCTGAGCACCAGCTCACGAAGCCCGGCAGCAGCGGCGTCCCCTACGACGGCGTCGAGATCGCGATCGTCGACGAGGAGTGGAATCGGCTCCCCGTCGGCGAGACCGGCGAGATCGCGGTCAACACGCCGGTCGTGCTTACGCGGCTACCTCGGGCGCGAGCCCCTCGGTGACGACGTCGTGCGCGACGGCTTCTACCGCACGGGCGACGTCGGGCATGTCGACGAGGACGGGTTCCTGTTCATCACCGACCGCATCAAGGACATGATCGTCGCGGGAGGCGTGAACATCTACCCGGCCGAGATCGAGAAGGCGCTCGTCGCTCATCCTGCTGTCGAAGACGCCGCGGTCATCGGGATCCCGGAGGAGGACTTCGGCGAACAGGCCCTCGCGTTCATCGTGACCCGCGCGGGCTACTCCGTGACGGGTCCGGAGCTGCTCGACTTCCTCGACGGACGCCTCGCCTCGTACAAGAAGCCTCGCCGGTTCGAGTTCATCGAGCGGCTCCCGGTCAGCCCCATCGGCAAGGTGCTCAAGACCGAGCTCCGCGCCCCCTACTGGAAGGGTCACGAACGCAATGTCTGAGAGCTGCAATGTCTGAGATCAATCTCCTCGATCTCACGGGCCGCACCGCGCTCGTGACCGGAGCAGGCCAGGGCGTCGGCGCGCAGACCGCGCGCTACCTCGCGGCCTACGGAGCGAATGTGGTCGTCAACGACTTCGTCGCTCGACCGTGCTCAGGCGGTCGCCGACGAGATCAATGCCGCCGGCGACAGCGCCGTCGCCGCGCAGGCCGACGTCACCGACTTCGACGCCGTGCAGGCGATGGTCGATCGATCACGGCCCGGTCGACATCCTGGTGAACAACGCGGGCAACGCGGGTGCCGACCCGAGCGCGATCACGGGCAAGCCGTTCTGGCAGTCCGACCCGACCGAGTGGGAGCCGTTCATCGGCGTCAACCTCTACGGCGTCTTCCACTGCTGTCGAGCGGTGATCCCCGGCATGATCGAGCGTGGTGGCCGGCGGCCGTCTCATCACCGTCATCAGCGACGCCGGCCGCGTCGGAGAACCCGGGCTCGAGGCCTACTCCGCGGCCAAGGCCGGCGCGGCCGGGACTCATGCGGGCGCTTGGCGAAGAGCCTCGGCCGTTACGACATCACCGCGAACAGCGTCGCCATCGCGACGACCAACACACCAGCGGTGCAGGACGGATGGTCGAGAACGAGGAGCTCGCGAAGAAGGTGCTTGCGCAACTACACGATCCGCCGGTTCGGCGAGCCGAGCGACGTCGCCGCGATGGTCACGTTCCTCGCGTCGTCGCATCCTCGGGCTGGATCACCGGTCAGACCTATCCCGTGAACGGAGGCTTCAGTGTCAACCTCTGACGACGTCATCCTCACCGAGCGAATCGGCGAACACCTCGTCGTCATCCGCATCAACCGTCCGGCGCGTCGCAACGCGTTCGACGGAGCAACCGCCCGGGCGATGGAAGCGGCGATCGACACGTTCGAGGACGACGACTCGCTGCGGTGCGCGATCATCACCGGCTCCGACATCGTGTTCTCCGCCGGGCCAGGACCTCATCGCCGCGGCATCGAACGACATGGGCGTCGCGCCGAAGCGCGGTGGCTTCGGGATCATGGCGATGCCGCCGACGAAGCCGGTGATCGCGGCGATCGAAGGTCACGCGCTCGCCGGAGGCCTCGAGCTCGCGCTGTCGTGCGACCTCATCGTGGCTTCGCGCACCGCGAACATGGGCATCCCGGAAGCGGCGCGGTCGCTCGTCGCGGTCGGCGGTGGCCTCTTCCGGCTCCCGAAGCGCATCCCGTACCACCTCGCGATGGAGCTCGCCCTCACGGGCAAGCCCTGGCCGGCAACGCGCATGGCCGAGCTCGGTCTCGTCAACCGGCTCGCCGAGCCGGGTCAGGCGTTCGACGGTCGCGATCGAGCTGGCGAACGAGGTGCTCGAAGCCGGCCCGCTCGCGGTGAAGGCGAGCAAGCAGATCGTGCAGCACGCGTACGAGTGGACCGATGCCGAGGCCTGGCGGAACCAGATGGAGTACGCCGGCCCGGTCATGCGATCGGAGGACCTGCAGGAGGGCCTGCGCGCGTTCGCCGAGAAGCGGCCGGCCGTGTGGAAGGGGCGCTGAGCTAGCGCTCTGCGTCGTAGACGTCGACGAGCGCGGGCGGTGCCTGGCTGCGCCAGGCGTCGGTGATGAGCTCCTCGAGCTCGTCGACGTCGATCGCCTCGAGCCGCACGAGCACCGCGGGGAAGCCGTTGTAGTGCGGATCGGTGAAGAACTTCGAGCCGTCGTCCGACGCGAGCAGCATCTCCTTCTCGTCGAGATCGGGCACCTGGATTGCCACGACCTCGGGGTTCGGCACGCGGCCTTCTTCGGGTGCACTCGCTCCATCCACACCCACGCGATGCGCTTCGGCTTGCCGTTGTTCTCGACGTTGAACGCGAAGCGGTCGGCGTCCTCGCGCACCTCGGGGAGCGCGAGGGCGATGCGCCGCACGTCGTCCTGCGTGGCCATCGGGTTTCGAGTTTCGCGCTGTCTTTCGACGAAAGGGGACACCTAGACGGGACTTCGGTTTCGAGCGGGTTCGCACTTGACATGGTGAGTCGTGAGACCGATCGAACTAGTGTTCGTATTCTTCCCCATTGATGCTGGTATCGAGTCTGGGGAAGGAGTGCGGGTGGACGTGGTGGCGCTGGTCGGCGACCTGCTCGCGTGCGATCCCGAGGCCACAGATCGTCGCGAGATCGAAGACCGTGCGGCGCGAGCGCCCGGGTGCGGGCGTGGCTTGACGGGTTCGATGTCGAGGTCGGTCGGGCGCTCGAGGTGAAGACCGGCTACGGCGCGAAGGTGTTCGCCGACGCAGCGAACGTCTCGCTGCGCACGGGCGAGCGAGTGATCGAGCGGGGCCGCACACTGACGTGTGCTGCCGGCGATCGCGGCGGCGGTCAATGTCGGCGACGTGACAGGCGCCGCACGTCGACGCAGGCGCCCGAGCGTTGCGCCAGGTCGACGACAAGCACCGCGGCAAGCTCGCAGCGAGCATCGACGCTCTCGTCGGTGATGCGCGGTCGTTGCCGGCGAACGAGTTCGAGCGGCGACTGCGGGTCGAGGTGCGCCGCCTGCAAGGCGACGACGACCAGTCAGCAGAAGAAGTCGATCCGGTGGCGGTCGTGGGTCGAGCGGATCTCGGGGATGTTCCGCGGTGACTTCGCGTGCGACCCGTTGAACGCGGTGAAGATCGACAAGCGCATCCAAGACGAGATCGACCGGCTGTTCGCCGAACGTGTCGCCCGACGACTGCCCGACGATCCCGATCGAGAAGCAGAAGTACCTCGCCGGGCTCGCAGTGATCTCGCTGCTGCTCGGGCAATGGTGGCGGGGTGGGCAAGCCCGAGCTGATCGTCGTCGTCGACGCCACCCAGCTCGACGCCGACGGCAAGCCGACCGTCGACTGGGGGCTGCCCGTCGACTTGCCCGACGACGTACTCCGTGACGTCGCGGCGCGGGCCAAGGTGCATGTGGTCGCGGTGTGGCCGCCGGCCGAGCTGAACTTGGGCCGCTCCCAGCGGCTCGCGAGCGCCGCGCAGCGACGAGTGTTGCGGGCCCTGTACCCGAGCGTGCGCGATCCCGGGCTGTGAGGTGCGGTTCGCTCGCACGAAGATGCATCACGTCTGGTGGTGGGAGCACGGCGGCCCGACCGACCTCGACAACCTGCTGCCGATCTGCAGCCGCCACCACACGCCGTGCACAACCCGGCTGGCAGCTCAAGTTCCTGCCTGACCGCACCCTCGAGATCACCTTGCCCGACGGCGACCACCATGGAGACCGGCCCACCGAGTGCGGGCGCGTGACCGGCCCCTCACTAGCGTGCGCGGACGTGAGCGACGACGTCGACGGCTGGGCCGCCATCGGCGAGCTGTACCACCGCTACCTCACCGGGCTGCTGCTCGCCCTCGTCACCCGTCAGGGCACGGCCCGAGCCGCCGAGGTCGTGTTCCGCACGTTCCGACGCCAGCACCTCGAGCTGTTCCTGCCCGGGCCTGCGCAAGCTCGAGCTCGACGGGCTGCCGCCTGCCGTCGCGTGCGCGCAGTACCACGTGCTCTCGAACGCGCTCGGCGGCGTCAACGTCGTGTGGATCCCCGAGTCCGACACGAAGTCGTGGGTGCGCTACGTGCCGCCGCGCTGGATCTTCGACGGCACCGCGGTCTGCGGCATCCCGACCGAGGTCAGCCGAGCGATGCTGCGCGGCTGGCACGGCCACAACGGGGTCTCGCTCGGCAACGACCGGCTCGGCTTCGTGTGCACGATGCAGACCACCGACGGTCAGCCCGGGCTCGAGGGCTACTACGTCGAGGAAGACCACCCGCTCGCGCCCGAAGAGCGAGTGCGGTTCCGCCCCGGCGAGCGGCCGGCCAACGAGCCGGTCGACGCTGCCGCGTCCCGCGTGGGATCCGATGCGGCTGGTCAAGGTCGAGCGCAACTACGCGACCGCCTACATCCGCAGCATCCTGCCCGAGCTGTGTGCGGTGCTCGGTCCGGCCGACGCGGGCGCCGTCGGGCACGATCGCGGCGCGCCAGATCGGCATGCAGTACCACGCGACCGTGATGGCAACGATCGGCCTCGGCGGCGACGTTCGTCGATCGCTTCGCGCGGCTGCTCCGTGCCCACGGCGACGACGTCGAGGTCGCCCACACCGCCGACGACGTCGTCGTGCGTCTGGCCCGCAGCAGCCTCCTCGACGACCTGGGTCTTCCGAGCCGAGGCGTTCGACGCGTGGAACGGGCTGTGGGAGGGGATGGCGGCGATCGAGCAGCACCGGCTCGTCCTCACGCATCGCCGCGACGCGGGTGACGCGAATTGGGCGTGGCGCGTGCTCGACGTCACGCACAATGCGACATGACCACCCGCCAGTTCACCGAGGTCGACGTCTTCTGCTCGTCTCGGGGGAGGGGCAACCCGCTCGCCGTCGTGCACGACGGCAGTGGCCTGAGCGACGCCGAGATGCAGGCGTTCGCGCACTGGACGAACGTGAGCGAGACCACGTTCGTGCTGCCGCCGACCACCGCGAAGGCGGACTACAAGGTCCGCATCTTCACCCCCGCCGAGGAGCTGGCGTTCGCCGGCCACCCGACGCTCGGCACGTGCCACGCCTGGCTCGAGGCGGGTGGCACGCCGAGTGACGCCGGGGTGATCGTGCAGGAGTGCGGTGTGGGCCTCGTGCCGGTGAAGCGAGATGGAGACCGCCTCGCGTTCGGAGCGCCGCCCCGCATCAAGACCGGGCCCGTCGATGCGGGCACGGTCGAGCAGATCGCATCGTGGCTGCGAATCGCGCCGGCGGACATCGTCGACGCCCAGTGGGTCGACAACGGACCAGGTTGGGTCGCGGTGGTGTTGCCGAGCGTCGACGCAGTGCTGAAGGTGAAGCCCGGGCCCATCGAGCAGAAGGTCGGTGTGGTCGCGAAGTACGGCGCCGGCACGCAAGCCGCGATCGAGCTACGTGCGTTCTTCTCGGTGGACGGCGTGACGAGAGAAGACCCGGTGACGGGCAGCCTCAACGCATCAGTCGCGCAGTGGATGCTCGAGAGCGGCCAGCTCGCCGCGCCGTACGTCGCGAGCCAGGGTGCCGCGCTCGGTCGTGCGGGCGAGGTGTTCGTGTCGCAGGGTGACGACGGCACAGTCTGGATCGGCGGCGCGTCGACGTCGCTGATCAAGGGCGAGGTCGAGCTCTAGCAACGCTCCATCACGCGGGCTGTCTCGTTGTCCGGTCAGCGTCCGGTCTCGCCGTCGATGAGCTCGCGGATGATGTCCGCGTGGCCCGCGTGGCGCGCGGTCTCTTCCAACAGATGGGTGAGCACCCAGCGCAGGTTCGCCGGAGGCTCGTCAGGGCCGAGCCCTCGGCACTGAGCCTCGAGGTCTTCGGTCGCGGCGATCGCGCCGACACGGCTCCATGTCGCGCGGTACGCCTCGACCGCACGCTCGAGCGTGTCGCTCGGCGGGGAAGTGGCGCCGCGTTCGCCAGCGAAGCGGCGAAGCAACCAGAGCGTCTCGGCATCGGCGAGGTGCTGCACGAGCCCCAGCAATGAGGTGCCGCTCTCGACGGGCGACCACCGAGCCGCGTCGTCATCGATGCCCGCGACCTTCTTCACGACCGACTCGCGGTGGTATTGCAGCAGCGCGAGCAGCGTGGTGCGTTCGTCACTGGCGAACCGGGGCGGCTTCACGTCAGGCATCAGTGCAGCCAGGTCTCGAGCCACTGCTCGATGGGGACGTGCTGGCGGACGACCTCGGCGAGCGCGGGGTGATCCATCAAGCGAACGCGGGCGGAGCCTCGAACGCATGCCATTCGCGCTCGAGCAGCTGTGCGAAGCGCAGGGTCGTACGGTCTTCGAGGTACGGGCCGATCGCCTGCAAGCCGAGCGGAAGTCCTGATGAGCTGAGGCCGGCGGGGAAGGCGGTCGCGGGCTGGCCAGTGAAGATCGCCCACATCGGATAGACGATGTTCATCGTGTAGGGGACGGCACGCCCATCGATGTCGAGCGTGCGGTCGGCTTGCTCGCCCGACTGGTGCGGGAATGCGGCGTCGAGCGCGGTCGGGCAGACGAGGATGTCCCATTCCTCGAAGAACGAGCGCCACGCCGCTTGCGCAGTCGCGCGGCGATGGAGCGTCGCAAGATAATTCGCTGCGTCGCCGGTGAGGCCTGTCGCGATCGCGGACTGATTCGGGCTGGTCGGATCCATTCGAGCCGCGCCGGCCTCGCGCTGTTCACGAGGCTGGGCTTGCGACGTGATGGTGATGAGCACCGTCATGTAGTCGCGGAGGTACGACTCGTGGTCGACCTCGGGCATCGCCTCGCCGACCTTCGCGCCGCTCCGCGACAGCAGTGTCGCGAGCTCGTCGACCTTCGCCTGCATCTCGGATGACGGCTGCGCCAACGACAACGAGCGGCATGATCGCGACCCGGAAGTCGGCCAACTGATCGTGGCGCGCCGCGGGAAGGTCGAGCCGCCAGCCGGTGGCCTCGAGCGGGTCCGGGCCCGCGACGACGTCGAAGAGCAGCTCGAGGTCGGTCGCGCTGCGCGCGAGCGGGCCTTGCACTCCCATGACGACCCCTGGGTTCGGCCGATCGGCCAGCGGAAACGACCCGGTGCGGGGCACCGCCGTCTCCGAAGGGCGATGTCCGTACACGCCGCAGTACGCCGCTGGCACACGGATCGAGCCGCCGATGTCGCTGCCGATCTCGAGCGACGTGAGGCCAGCGGCGAGAGCCGCAGCGCCGCCACCGGTGCTGCCGCCGGGTGTGCGCTCCAGGTCCCACGGGTTGTTCGACCGTCCGTAGACGGGGCTGTCGGCCTGCCAGTCGGCGAGCGCGACAGGGATGTTGGTCTTGCCGAGCAGGCAGCTGCCCGCGCCGAACACGCTGCGAGCGATGGGCCCGTCGGCCTCGGGTCGGTAGTCCTTGAACGGCATGATGCCAGCCGACTGAGGAAGGCCCGCGACCTGGGTCGACTCCTTGAGCGTCATCGGAAGCCCGAGCAGCGGGCGCGACTCGCCGGCCGCGCGCAGCTCGTCGGCATGACGGGCGGCCTCGAGTGCGCGCTCAGGCGTGCGCACCGGGATCGCGTTCAGCGCCTCGTCGAGCCTGTCGATGCGGGCGAGGTGCATCTCCACGAGCTCGACCGAGCTGATCTGCTTCGCGTCGAGCGCCGTGAGCATCTCGACGGCGGTGCTGAAGGGACCGATCTCGTTGCTCATGGCGCGTACCCTACGGCGATGGTCGTGCTCCCGTCCGAGCTGACGCAGCCCGCCGAGCGCGTCGGCGCGCGGTTGCGTGACCGAGGCGAGACCGTTGCCGTGGCCGAGGGCTCCGCGGGTGGCCTCGTCTCAGCCGCGCTGCTGTCGGTGCCCGGCGCGTCGGCCTACTACCTCGGCGGCGCTGTCGTGTACACGCTCGCCGCGAGTCGGGCCTGGATGGCGGGAGCGGTCGAGGTGCCCGAGGGCATGCGCGGTGCAACCGAGGACTTCGCCATGTACCTCGCTCGCTCGACCGCGATGAAGCTCAGCGCGACCTGGGGGATCGGTGAAGCCGGCGCCGCGGGTCCGCCGAACCGCTACGGCGACCCCGCCGGGCACTGCTGGGTCGCTGTGGCAGGTCCGACCGAGCAGACACAGCACGTCCTCACAGGTGTCGACGACCGTCAGGAGAACATGGTCGCGTTCGCGGTCGCCGCGCTCGAGCTGCTCGCCACAGTCCTCACCTGACGTCCCTCGAGTCCCACCTGAAGTCGCCGAACGACTGCCTGATCTCGGTCAGCGCCGCGGAGGTTCGGCGTTGGTCGGCTCGCGAGATCGGCATCGTCGTGAACACCTGGGTGTTCAGCTGGTGCGTGCACTTGTCGACGAGCCGACGCCCCGACGGCGTGATCTCAGCAAGGACGCCTCTGCCGTCGCTCGGGTTGGTGCGCCGGACGACGAGCCCGTCGGCTTCGAGCCGCTGCACCGCGTTCGTGACGCTGGCCGGATGCACCTGCAGACGCTCGCCGACCTTCCCGACGGGCAGCGACCCGAGACGGCTGAACGCCAGAAGCCTGAGCACCTCGAAGCGAGCAAACGTCAGCCCAGTCGGGCGGAGGATCGCCTCGATCCGCCCGAGATAGGCCTGCTGCACGCGCATGATCGAGGTCACGAGGTGCATGCCGTCGGCCGCGTCCTCCCAGCCGTGGGCGACCCAGTTGTCGCGGGCGAGCCCGATCGGGTCTTTGGCCATCGGTTCGCGAGCGGACACCGCACCCTCCTGGCGACATTTACTTGGACGTCAAAGTATTGTTCTCTCATGGCGACGAACCGCGAGCTGTGGGAAGAGGCGTACGCCGAGTCGAAGCTGCGCGACACCGACTTCACGACGATGTCGGGCATCCCGCTCGACGGGGTGTACGGCCCCGACGATGGTGCGTTCCCAGGTCAGTATCCCTACACCCGCGGGCCACATGCATCGATGTACCGATCGAAGCTCTGGACGATGCGGATGTTCGCGGGCTTCGGCACCGCGGACGACACCAACTGGCGGTTCAAGGAGATCATCAAGGCCGGAGGTGATGGCCTCTCGACGGCCTTCGACATGCCGACGCTGCTCGGCATCGACTCTGACGACCCGATGGCGCTCGGGGAGGTCGGGCGCTGCGGCGTGGCGATCGACTCGCTGGCCGACATGGAGGACCTCTACTCGGGCATCGATCTCGGGCAGATCACGACGTCGATGACGATCAACTCGCCCGCGGCGGTGCTCCTCGCGATGTTCGTCGCCCAGGCCGAGAGGGCGGGCGTCGATCGCTCTCGGCTCGGTGGCACGCTGCAGAACGACATCCTGAAGGAGTACCAGGCGCAGAAGGAGTTCGTGTTCCCGCCTCGTCCGTCGATGCGCCTCGTGCGCGACACCATCTCGTTCGCAGCGACCGACATGCCCCGTTGGCACTCGATCTCGATCTCGGGCTACCACATCCGCGAGGCGGGCTCGACTGCTGCGGAGGAGCTCGCCTTCACGCTTGCCAACGGCTTCGCCTACGTCGAGCTCGCGATGCAAGCGGGCTTGCCGGTCGACGTGTTCGCTCCCCGGCTCTCGTTCTTCTTCAACGCGCACATCGACTTCTTCGAGGAGATCGCGAAGTACCGCGCCGCGCGGCGCATCTGGGCGCGGTGGCTCAACGAGCGATACGGCGCCCAGAGCGAGCGGTCGATGCAGCTGCGGTTCCACACACAGACCGCGGGGGTCTCACTGACCGCGCAGCAGCCTGAGGTGAACATCGTCCGCACCGCGATCGAGGCGCTCGCCGGGGTGCTCGGCGGCACGCAGTCGTTGCACACCAACTCGATGGACGAGGCGCTCGCCCTGCCGACCGAGAAGGCGGCCCGAGTCGCGCTCCGCACGCAGCAGGTGCTCGCATTCGAGACGAACGTCGCAAGCGTCGCCGACCCGTTGGGTGGCTCGTACTTCGTCGAGTCGCTCACCGACGAGATGGAGCGGCGGGCCGAGGCGCTCTTCGCCGAGATCGACGACCTCGGTCACGGGTCGATGCTCGAGGGCTGCCTGCAAGGCATCGAGGACAACTGGTTCCAGCTGCACATCGCCGACTCCGCGTACGAGCTCGAGCGCAAGTTCAACCAGAACCGCCGCACGATCGTGGGCGTGAGTCGCTTCACCGAGGGCAACGACGACGACGCGATCCCGGTGCTCGAGATCACGAACGAAGACGAGGCCCGGCAACTGAAGCGGCTCGATCGCGTCCGCCACGAGCGCGATCAGGTCGCGGTCGATGCCGCGCTCGACAAAGTGCGGCGCGAGGCCGCCGATCCCGAGCAGAACCTGATGCCGACCCTCGTCGAAGCGGTGTCGACGTACGCGACGCTCGGTGAGGTCATGGGCGCACTTGCCGACGTGTTCGGCCGCTATGTCGAGGTTCCCACGCTCTGATGGAATGACGGGCGGCCCCGATGGGGTTGGGCCTGTCGTGGTTCGTGTGCTGCTGGTCTGCGGAAGCCTCCAACGTCGCTCCGCGAACCGCGCTGCGCTCGACGTCGTGCGAGCGATCGCCCTCGAGCACGGTGCGACTGTCGAAGAGTTCGATGCGCGTCGCCGACATCCCCGCGTTCGACTTCACCCGCCAGGACGAGCCCATCGCGCCCGTGATCGAGTGGCGGCGCCGTGTCGCCGAGGCTGATGTCGTGGTCATGGCGGCGCCCGAGTACGCCGGCGGCCTCGCGGGAGTCGCGAAGAACGCGCTCGACTGGCTCGTCGGCTCCGGTGACCTGTATCGGAAGCCTGTAGCTCTCCTGAGTGCGGGGACATCCGGGGGCATCCACGCCCGTCGGCAGCTCGTGCAGACGTTGACGTGGCAGGGCGCGTACGTCGTCGCAGAGCTCGGCATCGCAGTGCCGCGCACGAAGTCGGACCAGCGAGGACAGATCGTCGACCCCGAGACGCTCGATGCGATCGCGGGGCTGGCCACGATCGCGCTCGAGGCGCCAGACCTCGGCAGTGCCGAGCTTGCTGACGTCGCTGCGCGCGTTGTCGAGTCGCTGGGCGTCGACGTCGCCCACGTCGCGCCGCCCGCGGCATAGATAACCTCGGCGCGTGCCGACGCGGGAGGCTGAGGACAGGGCGGCGGCGTGGCGGTTCGAGCGTGCGGTCGCGCGGGTCGCGGTCGTCGACGCGATCTTGGCCGACTACGCGACCTCCTACTGCGGACGCCCACTTCGTCGCCGTGACATCGCGCCGTTGGAGTCGGCCGTCGAGCTCCCGGGCGTCATCTGGTCCATCGAAGGCGACGTGATGGTGGAGTACCTCCACGACGATGACGGACCAGGGCGGTTGATCGTGCACGAGCTCGCACTCCTCGCCGTCATCAAGAAGCAGCTGCGATCGCGGCACGTGACCATCGAGTATCGGGGGTTCTGATGGACGAGCGGTTCCACGGCACCACCGTCGTCGTGGTCGGCGGAAGCTCGGGCATCGGCCTCGCGACAGCGCGCGCCGCACTCGACGCCGGCGCTGACGTCGTGATCACCGGGCGCTCGACTGAACGGCTCGACGCCGCCGCGGGCGTGCTCGACGGACGGGCGCGCACCGCCGCGCTCGACAGCGCCGACGAGGACGCGACGCGGGCGCTCTTCGAGAGCCTCGACGTCGTCCATCACATCTTCGTGTCGGCGGGCGCAGTGGGCCCCGGCGCGCTCACGGCCGACACCGAACAGCTGCGTCCGCTCCTCGAGACGCGTGTGTGGGGATCGGTGTTCGCCGCGAAGTACGGCGCGCCGCGGATGACCGCGGGGGGCTCGATCACGTTCTGCTCCGGTGTCTCGTCGATCCGCCCTCGTCCCGGAGGCAGCAGCGTGTCGTCCGCGTCGGCTGCGGCGGTCGAGGCGTTGGCGCGGTCGCTCGCCCTCGAGCTCGCGCCGATCCGCGTCAACGTGATCGTCCCCGGTCTCGTCGACACGCCACTCGTGTCGGGGATGTTCGGCGACCGGCACGCGGATGCGATGGAAGCCGTCGGCAAGTCGCTGCCCGTCGGTCGGGTCGGTCAACCCGAGGACATCGCCGATGCCGTGCTGTTCCTCATGGGCAACGGCTACGTGACCGGCACGACGCTGATCATCGACGGCGGGCGCCTCCTCGTCTGATGGGACGAGGCTTCGGGATCACCGCTGCGGTCGGCCACGACGTCGTGCGCGAGCTCGCGCCGGAGGTCGAGCGGCTCGGCTACACGTCGTTTTGGGTCAACGACATGCCTGGCGTCGATGGGTTGGCGTCGCTCGGCGTTGCGCTCGCGGTGACGAGTGAGATCGACCTCGGCGTCGGTGTCATCCCGCTCGATCGACGACCCGCGGCGACGATCGCTGCGCGTGTCAGTGATCTGCGGCTGCCGCTGGATCGCCTGGTGCTCGGCGTCGGCAGCGGGAATGCGAAGCAGTCGCTCGCGCTGGTGCGCGAGAGCGTCGGCGCGTTGAAGGCCGAGCTCCCGGTGCGAGTCGTCGTGGGCGCGCTTGGTCCAAGGATGTCGGCGGTCGCGGGGGAGGTCGCGGACGGTGTGCTGTTCAACTGGATGACCCCGCAGCACATCGAGAAGCTCGCCCCGTCGGTGCGCGGCTCGCTGATGGCCTACGTGCGGTGTGCGCTGTTGCCGAGGGCGGAGGCGCGGCTCACGGAGGAGGTCGACCGGTACTCAATGATCTCTTCCTACCGGGATCATCTGGCCCGCATGGGAGCGACCGCGCTCGACACGTGTGTGGTCGGTACCGATGCGGCGGCCTTGCAGCCTGGCCTCGCGCGGTTCGAGACCCTGCTCGACGAGACGGTCGTGCGTGCGATCACGCCCGACGACAGCCTCGACTCACTCGTGGCCCTCGCTCGAGCGTGCGCGCCTGAGAGCGGGTGACGGGAGTCGAACCTGCCCAGGTAACGCGCAGAAGGAGCCTCCGAGGTCTCGAAGGCTCCTTCCGTCCCGCCGGCATCCAACAATGGACATCTCCGCCATCCACGTTGGCGCCTGCGACTTGGGTCAGAGGTGATGGGCTGCCGTCGGCGCCCTGGCGTCTAACCCGCGATCACGTCCGGCCCTCGACCAGGAGGTGCGTCAGGTCTGTCAGCTCCGGCACGCGCAACAAGCGAGGGCGCTGGTCGGTCAACGGCAGCACTGCGCCGTTGCTCCGCACGCCCGTGGTGACGGTCGTCGTCTCGCCTCAAAGGCGGCGAGCCAGACCCGTTGATGAGGGCGTCTGCTGTCTCTGCCACTGCGGTTCTCCGGAGCTCACTGTGGCTCCGCCCGGGGTTCAGAGGCGCAACACAACTCGAAGCGCAGACCATACAGCCCACGGCGGCTTGTCGAGAAGGTGAGGCGAAATTACTCCATTGGTCGGTTCTCAGAGCGGGCGGCATCCTCGAGCGGATCCAGTCTGAAACGGACTCTTACCTGGGAGCGGGTGACGGGAATCGAACCCGCATAGCCAGCTTGGAAGGCTGGACAGTGGCACTTTCGTGACCTGCCCGAAGCTGTGGAAACGGCCGCTGAGCAGGAGTTTCCCCTCTCAGGGTTTCTCACCGATTCACGCCGGTTTTCGACCTCTTGTGTCTTTCCTGTGTCGCGGCCTCCCTGAACGGCCGTTCATTCAGGCCACCCGATGCACGCCGACGACGAGCTACCGGGCGTTGTGGGGGTGAACAACGCGGACCACCTTCCGGACGAAGCCCGGACCGACCAAAAACTCGGCCTCCACGGAGCGACTTGCTACCTCCGCACTTAGAACAAGACACTCCATTCCTGGGTGCAGCAAAGCCGTTCGGCGTGCGCCCGAGATGCATTCGCGCGGCAACGAAAACTCACATGCGTTCGTTCGATCGCCGACGTGGAGGACTCGCCGGTCAGTGATCACCAGAATGCCATCACCTTCCCCCCGGATCGCGTGCTCCCTCACGAGGTCCGTGAACCGCGCGACACCCGCGATCTCGACAACCTCCCCCGGCTCGAGGTGTGCCCGGACTTGGTCCCTGTACCACTCCGCGCCAAAGGAACTCAACCCTGACCACCCCCACCGGGACCCGGTCGCCAAGACAGAGCGTAAGTGCTCAGGGCGGCGTCATCCTCGAGCCGATGCACTCGGCGCGCGTGCACGGCGCCTTGGCGATCACGGTCGACGCGACGACGTCGCCGCGCGTGCTCAACAGTTGCTCGATGGTCGCCACGATCGTGGGCAGGAGGCAGTAGGCGCACCGTTCGGTCCGGGTGACGATCTCGGTAGGCATCGAACAAGTGTACGACGCCCCCACTGGGCCATGCCTGACTGGGATTTCGGTGGATCGGTACCGTGCCGCATGGCCACAGTCACCCGTGAGACCGGTCGCCGCCTCCTTCGCCCGCTCACAGCTGCGTTGCTGTTCGCCGTCACCCTGGCCTTGTTGGCAACTCCCGCGAGCGCACAGCGGAGTCGGGGAAACTTCCTCGTCTACCAAGCCACGGATTGCACCGGGCTGATCGAGCGAGCAAACGACCCCACCGTCACTGTCCCGTTCTCGATGGGCGGGCGGAACTACCCAGCCAACATCGACCTGCAGTTGTTCGCTACGGACCATCCAAACGGCGACGTGTCCGGTCCGTTCACGGTGACGACCGACGCTCAAGGCAGATTCTGCGAGCGGGTGAATCAGGCGCGGCCGACGCAGTGGAAGATCAACCTCATCGAACCGGGCGGCCTCTTCACCGACTCGAAGGTCATCACGGTGCTCCCCACGGCGCCGCCGGAGACGACCACGACGGCTGCGCCCGGTCAGACCACGACGACCGTCGCGGGTCAGACCACGACGGCCGCGGCGACGACGACCGCCGTCCCGGGCCAGTCCACGACGACGGTCGCGGCAACCACGTCAGTGCCGCCGACAGAAGACCTCGGCTTCGAGGTCGAGCCGGTGCCGGTTCCCCCCGAGGTCATCCTCCCCGCGACCGGCAGCGACACAAACGAGCTGACGGCCATCGCAGTCGCGTTGCTCGCGACGGGCATGATCGCCTACTTCACCGTCCGAAGGCGAAGGGCCCTGTAAGGGAGCCCTGGCCGCCGGATGTGAACGGGGAGCCCCGACCGCAGGGGGCCGACGAAACCCCCCGGCCGCGGGCTCCCCTACGACGGCGCCCACGTCTCGGGGAGCGCCGACGACCTCAGAGCAACAGCACGCGCGCCGAGTCGGGGTCGACCGTGTCCGAGCCCACGCGCCAGGTGAACAACATGCCTCTCGTGCCGTCAGGCCGATTGGCAGCTTCCGCGAAGACCACCGGCACGAAGTCCACGAGCGTCCCTCTGGTGTGGTCCGCGATCGTGAAGCGACTGAAGTCTCCAAAGAGAAGCACGTTGTCCCGGTCGTCACGGCGGTCGCCATCGAGCTGTACTCCTAGACGGGGCGGCCGAGGAGCTGCGGCGGGGTGCCGGCGCCCGCGCGAGGGGGCCGCGTTGCGTGTCGTGCGGAGCGGCGCCGGCCGCTGAGCGGCCGCTTGTGTCCTTTTCGTGTCGCGGCCCCGCGGCTGCGCCCATCCCTCATCGGCGTTGCGCGCGCTGACCTGCACGAACAGCAGAGCGGGTGACGGGAATCGAACCCGCATAGCCAGCTTGGAAGGCTGGAACTCTGACCATTGAGCTACACCCGCGAGGGTTGTCAGGGTAGCGAAGGGTCGGTTCGCACCCGTGCGCTGTCGGGAGTAAACCGGAGGCATGCCCTACGAGTTCACCGAGCAAGGCAAGGCCCTGCTGGCTGACGTCGTCAGCTTCATGGACGACCACATCTACCCGAACGAGCAGGAGTACCACGAGCAGGCCGAAGCGCTCGGCCACGACGGCGACCCGCCGATCCTCGACAAGCTGAAGGCCGCGGCCCGCGAGCGGGGGCTGTGGAACATGTTCCTCCCGCACCTGGCGCCCGACGCACCCGGCACGAAGCTGTCGAACCTCGACTACGTCGCCGATCTCCGAGCAGCTCGGCAAGGTCGGCTTCGCGTCCGAGGCGCTGAACTGCGCCGCGCCCGACACCGGCAACATGGAGATCCTCAACCTGTACGGCTCCGAGACGGTGCAAGCGCGACTGGCTCGCGCCGCTGCTCGAAGGGCGAGATCCGCTCGGCGTTCTCGATGACCGAGCCCGACGTCGGCCTCGTCCGACGCCACCAACATCGGTCTGCGCATCGAGCGCGACGGCGACGACTACGTGCTGAACGGCACGAAGTGGTTCTCGTCCGGCGCCCTGCGGCCAGCGCTGCAAGGTGCTCGATCGTGATGGGCAAGACCGACCCGAACGCGTCCCGTCACCTCCAGCAGTCGATGATCGTCGTGCCCAAGGACGCGAAGGGCATCCGGATCGGTCGCACGCCGCACGTGTTCGGCTACGACCACGCGGGCGGCCATCCGGAGATCATCTACGAGAACGTGCGCGTGCCGGCCGACAACCTCCTCGGCGAGGAGGGCGGCGGCTTCGCCATCTCCCAGGCCCGCCTCGGTCCCGGCCGCATCCACCACTGCATGCGCTCGATCGGTGTGGCCGAGCGGGCCCTCGAGCCTCATGGTCGATCGTGCGCTTGCAGCGCACGACGTTCGGCACGCTGGTCGCCCAGAAGGGCCTCATCCAGGACTGGATCGCCGAGTCGCGCATCGAGATCGACATGGCCCGCGAGTACGTGCTGCGCACCGCCCACCTCATGGACACGGTCGGCAACAAGGCCGCGGCCACCGAGATCTCGGGCATCAAGGTCGCCGTGCCGAACATGGCGCTCAAGGTCATCGACCGGGCCATCCAGGTGCACGGCGCCGCGCGGCGTCACCCAGTTCACGCCACTCGCGGCCAGATGTACGCGCAGCATGCGCACGCTGCGCATCGCCGACGGACCCGACGAGGTGCACAAGATGACGATCGCCCGCCGCGAGATCCTGCGCCACGATCCATCGTTCCGCATGAACCCCGTGGCCAAGCCGGCGTCCGGGCCCGAGGCCGAGCCGCAGCCGTTCGCCCGCCCCTGACCCCTTCCCCGAGCGAACTCGCGCGGATAACCCGCCATCTTTGGCCGGTTAGTCGAGCGAGAACCGCTGGGGCGGGGCTGGGGGGGCTACTGGATGGCGTTCCCGATGCGCTCTTGCGCCGCGGGATCTCGCTTCGCGCGCCCCTCGACATCGAAGGTGACCTTGCCGAGGCGCTCGGCCGTGAACCGGAACGGCGCGTCGTAGTCCGAGGTGATCGCCGGGCCACGTTGGTACCCGACTTCGAAGCCCGACATGCCGAACGAGATCGGCACGGTGCGCGGCACGTTGCCGCCACCCACCGGCGTGTCGTCGTGGAACAGCTCGACGTTGCCGCCGCCACCGAACGTCCCAGTGGATGCGAACGTGCACCTCACCGTCACGCGCGCCCTCGGCAAGGCAACGTCCGCGCGCACGATCGTCGTCTCGGTGCCCAGGAAGTTGTCGACGTAGCAGAGGCGGCCGTCCTTGACGTAGATCGCGTAGCCACCGGCCGCGCCGCCGTGGTTCGCGATCACACCGGCGGCGTCACCATCCGTGTTGTCGACGTCGGCCGTCATCTGCCACGAGCGGTTGCGCAAGTTCGGCGCCACCGCATCGGGCAGCGAGCTGATGCCCGCGTAGTACTCGTAGTGGTTGCGCCGATAGCGCCGGTCGCCGTGGAGCCCGGGCATGTTCGTGATCGGCAGCACCTGGTTGCGCTCTGCTTCGGTCCACCACAGATCGATCATCGACGCGAGGCGGTCAGGCTCCTTCGCCGCGAGGTCGGTCGTCTCCGCGAAGTCCTCGGCGACGTGGTACAGCTCCCACTCGTCCTCGTCGAACGGACGGCGCGGATCCGAGCCGTCGTAGGGCGCCAGCATGAGCGGATGGAAGGTCACTGCCTTCCAGCCGTCGTGGTAGATCGCCCGGCAGCTCATCATCTCGTAGTACTGCGTGACGTGGCGGCTCGCGGCGGCCCCATCCGAGAACGTGTGGGCGAAGCTGACGCCGTCGAACGGCTGCTGCGCCACACCCGCGATGGTCTCTGGAGCGTCGACGCCGATCACATCGAGGAGCGTCGGCAACACGTCGATCGCATGCACGTACTGATGGCGCGTGTCGCCCGGCTGACCCATGCCCCGCGGCCAGTGCACGATCAGAGGATCGGCGACGCCGCCTTCGTGCGTCTCGCGCTTCCACCGCTTCAGGGGCGTGTTGCCGGCCCAGGCCCAGCCCCATGCGTAGTGGTTGTGCGCCTCGGGAGTGCCGAGGAGGTCGATGCGCTTGAGGTTCTCCTCGAGGCTCTCGGGCTGGCCGTTGAAGAAGTACATCTCGTTGAACGACCCACGCGGACCGCCCTCGGCCGACGCGCCGTTGTCGCTCATCACGACGACGATCGTGTTGTCGGTCTCGCCGAGCTCGTCGATGAAGTCGAGCACCTTTGCGACTTGTGCGTCGGTGTGCTCGAGGAAGCCCGCGTAGACCTCCATCATCCGCGCGTAAAGGCGGCGCTCGTCGTCGGTCAACGAGTCCCATGCGGCGATCCAATGCGGCCGATCGCTCAGCTCCGTGCCCTTTGGAAGCAGGCCTGTCGCCATCTGCTTCGCGAACACCTCTTCGCGGTACGCGTCCCAACCGTGGTCGAACGCGCCCTTGTACTTGTCGCTCCAATCGCGCGGGACTTGATGCGGCGCGTGGCAGGCACCCGGTGCGAACCAGAGGAAGAACGGCTTCGTCGGCGACGCAGCGCGCAGGTCGGTGAGGTAGAGGCGGGCCACGTCGACCATGTCCTCGGTGAGGTGGTAGCCCTCCTCGGGCGTGCGGGGCGGATCGATCTGGTGGTTGTCGTGGACGAGATCGGGGTGGTACTGGTCGGTCTCGCCGCCGAGGAACCCGTAGAACCGCTCGAAACCTCGCCCGAGCGGCCACCGATCGCGTGGACCGCCGGCGACCATCGTGCCGGCCGGTGCGAGGTGCCACTTGCCGACCGCGAACGTCGCGTACCCGTTGCGTACGAGTATCTCGGAGATCATCCCGTTCGCCTTCGGCATGGTCGCGTCGTAGCCCGGGAACCCCGATGCGAACTCGACGATGCGACCCATGCCGTTGCGATGGTGGTTGCGACCCGTCAGAAGGCAGGCGCGCGTCGGCGAGCACAGCGCCGTCGTGTGGAAGTTCGAGTAACGCAGGCCGTGCGCCGCGAGCCGATCGAACGTCGGCGTCGCGATGCTCGACCCGTAGCAGCCGAACTGCGCGTAGCCGACGTCGTCGAGGAGCACGACGACGACGTTCGGCGCGCCCTCCGGCGCTGAGGGCAGAGGAGGCCACCAAGGCGTGGACTCCTCGAGCGTCCTCCCTGCGACTCCTTCGAACTCCCCGGGCTCCATGTTGTGGCCCGCCGGCTAGGCGAGTGCCTTCGCCTTCAGCTGATCGAACTCGGCCTGGGTGATCGTGCCGGCGTCGAGCAGCGCCTTCGCCTTCTCGATCTGCTCGGCGGCGCCCCCGCTGGGGGACACGCTCTGGACGTACGAGTCCATCTGCTGCTGGAGTGCCTGCTGCTGCTTCATGCTCCGCTCGGCCATGTGACTGCCGCGAGCGATGATGTACACGAAGACGGTGATGAACGGCACGAAGACCAGCGCGATCACCCAGAGCGCCTTTGCGATGCCGCTCAGCTCGTGATCACGGAACAGGTCGATGAGCACCTGGACGAGGATCATGATCCAGATGAAGAGGAAGAACAGCCACAACATCGACCAGATGATGTCGCTGAGATGGACGTCGGCGAGAACCATGGGTGAGATCCCTCGTGATCAGTAGCGGCGTCGTGCGCCGGCTTGTCTGGGGGTCACATTCTTGCCACAGATCTGATTGCATGGCGCAAGGGTCGGCATGAGGAGGCTGGGCGCGTGAGCGGCAATGCGTGCGAGTGGCTGCTCGACCGTCACGTGAGGGACGGTGGGGGAGCACGCCTCGCGTTGCGCGCAACGAGCGGGCTCGAGCTCTCTTACGAGGAGCTGCTCGGCCGGGTCGAGGCGATGGCGGCAGGGCTGCGCGGTCGGGGCATCCAGACCGGCGACAGAGTCGTGCTCGCCCTGCTGGACTCACCAGACTTCACGGCGTCGTTCCTGGCCGCGCTTCGCATCGGCGCGATCCCCGTCCTCGTCAACCCGCTGCTGCCGTGGAGGGACATCGGCGTCGTCGTGGAAGACGCGAAGGCCGACCTCGTGCTCGTCTCCGAGGAACGGCAGGAGGGGAGCGAGGGAGTAGGCGTCCCGCGGCTCGTCACGGGCTCGGACGAATGGGTAGCAGCCTCGGGCGCGACCGGCGACGGGAGCCTTGCGCCGACCGATGCCGACTCGCCCGGCTTCTGGCTCTGCACGTCCGGCAGCACGGGCCGCCCGAAGCTCGCGATGCATCGCCATGGCGATCTCCAGGTCACCGCGGACACCTATGCCCGCTCGGTGCTCGACGTCGGCGCCGATGACGTCTTCTTCTCGGTCGGGCCGATGTTCCACGCGTACGGGCTGGGCAATTCGCTGACGTTCCCGATGGCGGTCGGCGCGTTGGCAGTGCTCGAGGCGAAGCGGCCGCCGACGCCTCCGCGGATCGCCGAGGTCGTCACCCAGCACCAGCCGTCACTCTTCTTCGCGATCCCCGCGTTCTATGCCGCGCTCAACGCGTCGTCGATTCCGGACGACACCTTCCGTTCGGTGCGACTCGCCGTGTCCGCGGCCGAGGCGTTGCCACCAGAGACTTGGCACAGGTTCAACGACCGCTTCGGCGTCCAGATCCTCGATGGCATCGGCTCGACCGAGATGACGCACATCTTCTTGTCGAACCGCGCCGGAGCCGTGCGGCCAGGCACGACGGGTTCGGCGGTCACTGGGTACGAGGTGCGCGTCGTCGACGACGACGGCGTCGATCGCGCCGACGACGTCCCCGGACATCTGTGGGTCCGAGGCGAGTCGGCGGCGTCGGGCTACTTCGGCAACGCGGATGCGACCGAGGCGACGTTCGGGTTGGGTGGTGGCTGGCTCCGGACTGGCGACACCTACGTGCGCGACAAGGAGGGCATGCACACCTACCTCGGTCGTTCGGACGACATGCTCCGCGTCGGCGGTGAGTGGGTCGCCCCCGCAGAAGTCGAGGCGACGATCATCGAGCACCCGTCGGTGCTCGAGGTCGCCGTTGTCGGCGAGCTCGACGACCGCGGCATCACCCGCCCGGTCGCCTATGTGGTCGCGAAGCCGGGCATGTCGGTGACCGAGAGCGACGTGATCGAGCACTGTCGAAATCGGCTTGCCGGCTTCAAGCGACCCTCGCCGCGTCGTGGTGATGGACGAGCTGCCGAAGACCGCCACCGGCAAGATCCAACGGTTCAAGCTGCGCCAGCCCGCGTGACCACGACTCGCCGCGCGAGCGACGCGTCCGGGCGGCGCGTCGCGATCAACCCCCTGCGCGACTTCTTCCACGAGGAGGCCGCGGGCGGCATCGTGCTCGTCGCCGCGACAGTGGTCGCGCTGATCTGGGCGAACTCGCCCTGGAAGGAGTCGTACTTCCACCTGTGGCACACCCACATGGTGATCACGATCGGGAGCCACTCGATCGACCTCGACCTGCAGGAGTGGGTCAATGACGCCTTGATGGCGATCTTCTTCCTCGTCGTCGGGCTCGAGATCAAGCGCGAGCTCGTCGAAGGCGAGCTGCGTGACCCGCGGACCGCCGCGCTGCCCGCGATCGCCGCGGTCGGCGGGATGGTGGTGCCGGCCGCGATCTACTTCGCCGTCAACGCCGGCGGCGACGGTGCGCGGGGATGGGGCATACCGATGGCGACCGACATCGCCATGGCGGTCGGAGTCGTCAGCCTCCTCGGGAGCCGGGTCGTGCCTTCACTGAAGCTGTTCCTCCTCGCGCTCGCCATAGTCGACGACATCGGCGCGATCCTCGTGATCGCGATCTTCTACTCGGACGGAATCAGCGTCGGGGCGCTGATCGTGGCGGCGTGCATCGTCGGCCTGATCGCGCTCATGCGCTGGGTGGGCGTCCACTACGCGGTTCTGTACGTCGTGGCGGGCGTCGGGCTGTGGCTCGCGGTGTTCGAGTCCGGGCTCCACGCCACGCTGGCGGGCGTGATCCTCGGGCTCATGGCGCCGACGAAACCGATGCGTCAACGCCAGCTCGTGGACGAAGAGGCGCTCCTCGACCTGTCCTCGGTCGGGGCTGCTGCGGAGACGGCAACGCTCGCGCGCGAGTCGGTGTCGGTCGTCGAGTGGATGGAGCACCTGCTGCACCCATGGACGAGCTTCCTCATCGTGCCGCTGTTCGCGCTCGCGAACGCCGGGATCCCGATCACATCCACGACGCTTTCGAACGCGGTGACGTCGCGCGTGACCTATGGCGTCGTGCTCGGCTTGGTCATCGGAAAGTTCGTCGGTGTCGTCGGCGCGTCGTGGATCGCGACTCGGCTGCGAATCGGCACCCTCCCCGCAGGCGCTTCGTGGCGGGGCATCATCGGAGTCGGTGCGGTCGCGGGCATCGGCTTCACCGTCTCCATCTTTGTTGCAGGTCTCGCGTTCGAGGACCAGCCCCTGTTGGAGAACGAGGCGAAGATCGGGATCCTCGCCGCGTCGATCATCGCGGCGGTGATCGGAAGCGCTCTCCTGGCGCTGCGGCAACCACGACCGGCAGACGACTAGGTGAACCCCGGACAAACCGGTCGTTCGATGACCGGTTCAGTCCGCGATGATCGGTCCATGCCAGGACAAGCACCCACCTTCGTGGACGAGCGTGAAGGCCTCCTCACCTATCTCGAACAGCAACGACTCGTGCTGCGGCTTGCCGCATACGGCCTCACCGAAGAACAGGCACGCGTGGCCAATTCGGTCAGCCCGCTCACAGTCGGTGGTCTGATCAAGCACGTCGCTTCGGTCGAGCGCTACTGGATCGACCTCGTCCTCGAGCGTCAGCCCTCGACTCCCGACGACTACGAGGCCAACTTCCGGATGGAGCTCGGCGAGACGCTCGAGAGCATCCTCGACATGTACGACGCGGTTGCACGCGAGACGGCGGCCGTCGTCGAGAAGATCTCCGATCTCGGTCAGGCCGTGCCGGTGCCGAAGGGCGTGCCGTGGTTCCCCGACGACCTCGACGCGTGGTCTGTCCGTTGGGTGCTTCTGCACCTCATCACCGAGACGTCTCGGCATGCCGGCCACGCCGACATCGTGCGCGAGTCCATCGACGGAGCGACTGCCTTCCCGTTGATGGCCGCCGCCGAAGGGTGGCCGGCGACGCCCTGGCTCACGCCGTGGGCGCCGGCCTGACGGCGAGCACCGCGCGAGCCATCACCGACGGCACGCGGTCGGCGAGGGCGTCGGCCCGAGCCCGCACCTCAGCTTGGGAGCGCACGTCCGCGGCGGTCGGGTACGAGAACCGCCAGCGGGCGACCCGCTCGGCGATGGCGCGCTTGTCGCTGTCCCCGAGCACGAGACCGGTTGCCGCGAGCACCCTGCAGTCGTAGGTGCGGCACGCCTGCGGGCGATGGTCGTAGATCGAACACCGGTCGTTGACGAGCATCGGACAATGACCCCGCTCGTCGTATCCCATCACGAGCTCGTCGGGTTGTTGCGGAGCGGGGAAGAGCAGCTGCTTCGGGATGTGGGCGAGTGTGTCGATCTCGGTCCGCGCGACGTGGACGAACTGCGACGATCGGCAACATGCGGTGCAGCCGTTGCACGGGACGTCGGAGTCGTGCTCACCGCCGAGCGCCTGCTGCATCGACGTGAGCCACGACGAGAAGTCTCCGGCGTCGAGCTCGTCGGTCACGGCGCGGGCAGGTTCGAGACCGATCGCTCCGCCACGACGCGCAACACGACTCGATGCTCGCGGTCGGCTCGCTCCCGTAGCGCCGCGCGGCCGGCATCGTCGAGCTCGCGTCCCATCCGCGCCACGACGCGGGCCATCAGCTCGAACGCTGAGGTCGGGTCGCTGTCGATCTGCGCCTTGCCGAACAACGTGACGTACGGGAACGGCATCTCTTCGCCGAGCACGCACACGCTGATCGCGGGGTCGCGTCGCAGCGCCTTCGTCTTGGCTCGACTGTCGGTGATGGAGACGAGCACGTCGTCGCCGTCGGTCACGTAGAAGACGGGCGTCTGTGGGGGCGCGTCCGACGCGCCGGAAGCGCGGTTCCAGCTGAGCACGCAGAGCCGGTTGCGGGTGACGAACTCGAGGTGATGCCTGGCCAGCCCTTCGGGAGTGGGGAAGTCGCGCATCACACGCTCCATTCCTGGCCGAACCACCGCCGCACGCGGCTCGTGCCGAACTCGACCTTGTCTGCTGTGAGCTGCTCGGATGGTCCTTCGAGCGCTCCGCGGGGAGTCTGTCCGCTGAGGAAGGTCACGTCGACCTTCGCGACGCGGTGGTCGCCGAACTCGACGTAGCAGATGCCGCGCCCGTCGTACTCAGCGATCTCCGCGTCGCCTCGGATGCGCGCGGCGATGCGCTCGGCGGCAACGAGCGCCTGACCTTCGGCGAACACCCCGGCCTTCGGTGTGCCGACGCTCGTCACGTCGCCCACCGCGTACACATCGGCGAATGGGGTCTGCAGGCTCAAGGGGTCGACAGGAATCCACCCGTCCACAGCAAGGCCCGATGCCTCGACGACCGGCGGCACCTTGTGCTTGGGCACTCCGAGGAACAGGTCGTAGGGCATCTCTGAGTCGTCGGCGAGCAGCGCGACTCGGCGATCGGGATCAAGCCCGCGCACCAACGTGCTCGGGTGCCAGCCGATGCCCCGTTCCGCAAACGCAGCGAGCAGCGCCTGGGACGCGTCCGGCGAGGGGGGAACCGGGGCTGGGAGCGGCATCACCAAGTCGATCTCGGACTGGTCGCGGATCCCTCGCGTCGTGAGGAAGTCGTGCATGAGCAGCACGGTCTCGCTCGGGGCCGGCGGGCACTTGAAGGGCGTCGAGGTGACCGCAACGATGACCCGTCCTCCTTCGAAGCCCGCGATGACGTCGCGCAGCGCGAACGCCCCGTGCTCTGTGTAGAACTCGTAGCCGCCTTCGACGAGGCCGGGCGTCGCGGAGGGGTCGAGATCGGCGCCCAGCGCGACGACGAGGATGTCGGCGTCGAATGAGCCGGCATCCGTCTCGACTCGCTTGGCAGCCGGATCGATCGAGTCGATGTTCGCCTGCACGAACCGGACGCCGGGCTTGACGATGTCGGCGTAGCGATGGTGCACCGAGGGTGCCGTCGCTCGCCCGAACATGACCTCGAGCTTCGAGAACCCGAAGACGAAGGAGTCGGTCCGGTCGATGAGCACGACATCGACGTCGTCTCCGAGGTCTTCAGAGAGCCGCGTCGTCAGCTCGAGCCCGCCGAACCCCGCGCCCAACACCACCACTCGCATCAGCCGGGAGCGTACGGGAAGAATTTCAGCGGTGGTTCAGCGCGAGCTCTGACTCGAGCTCGCCCGCGATGCGCGTGTGCCACATCCGTCGCGGCTGGGTCATGTCGAACGGAGTGGCTCTGTGCATCAAGCGCCGGTTGTCCCAGACGACGACATCGCCCACGACCCAGTCGTGGAAGTAGACGCGCGGTGGTTGGCACGCCCACTCGTTGAGGTCATCGAGGAGCTGCTCGGACTCTTCCGGCTCCATGCCGACGATGCCGTAGGCGTGACGTCCGATGCACAGGTTCGGCCGACCCGTGTCGGGATGGACCTTCACGAGGGGGCGCAGCGACGGCTCCTTGTCGTGATAGCCGTACTGGTTGTAGCCACCGTCGTCGTTCTTCTTCGACGGCAGGTACCCGGCTCGCGCCTGGCTGTAGAAGAGCGAGTGATAGGCCGTGAGCGACTCGACGCGGGCACGTGTCAGGTCGTCGAGCGCTTCGTACGCGGCGCGCATGTCGGCCCAACCGGTCGGCGCAACATCCGCAGGGACGATCTCGGCCGAGAACACCGCGCCCTTCGCCTGCAGCGGCATGTAGGTGCTGTCGTGATGCCAGCCCTCGTTTCCCCGCAGCGACTTCACGACGTCGTCGTCGGGCTCGGCGTGCACCTTCCCGCTCTTGCTGATGTTCGAGATGGGCGAGGCCTTGAACTCGAGTGCGCCGAATCGCAGGGCGAACGCGTCTTGCTCATCGGTCGTGAGGAACTGCCCCGGAAAGATCAGCAGTGCGTGCTCGAGCCAGGTCGAGTGGAGGTCTCGCCACGTCTCGTCGTCGAGGCCGACGAGCTCGATGTCGCGGACCACAGCACCGAACGTCGCATCGAGTGGTTCGACCTGCACGGCACTCACCCCCTCGGCGGAAGCCTACGCGGCTGCGCCGGCGAGCAGCTGCGCGAGCGGCCGCGGGACGTCGTCGAGGGCGAGCGCCTCGACGAGGGCCCGGGCGTACTGCAGCTTCCGCCCGCTGTGGGTGCCCATGAACCGTCGGAGCTGGCGCTCGACCGGGCTGCCTCGGTGCGCCGGTTGCTGCTGCATCTTTCGGAACGACGCGAGCTCGCCTTCCCTCGCGATCACCTCCTCGACCCTCTCGAAGCCGAGCGCGCGGATCAGCTCGTCTTCGAGGTCGGCGTCGCACTCGAAGAACCCGATGCGCTCGAGGTCGTCCTCGCCCAACGCGCGCTGGAAGATGCGCTGCTCGCCGGCGTCGTAGAGCCCGAGCAGCTGCACCCCGGAGCCCAACCGCCGGACGAAGTGGCCGATGTTGGTCGCGCCACCCATCGCGAGCACCTCGACACCATCGCCGGCGAGGTCGCGGCCGAGTCGCGTGGCGAGCGTCTCGACGGCGCACTTGTCGCTGTCTCCTTCGACGAGGACGACGATCTTCAAGTCCCCATTGTCACCGAATGATCCGCAGCACCGTGGCGAAACGAAGGAGTTGACACGACCAGGAGGAGGACACGATGGATTCACCCGACCAGGCCCGGACCGCAGTCGAGGTGCTGACGCCGCTCGTGCACGCGACGCCGGCGAGCGCCCTGACGAACCCGACCCCGTGCGACAAGTGGGCGGTCCGCGACTTGCTCAACCACCTCGTGGGTGGCGGCTACATGTTCGCTGCGGGACTCAACGGAGACGCGCTCGACGGCGATCCGAACGCCGACCTGATCGGTGACGACCACATCGCCGCGTATGACAGCGCGATATCGGCGTTCTCGTCTGCTCTTGCCGGCGCTTCCGACCTCTCGGCCGAGGTGACGCTGCCGTTCGCGACACTGCCCGCGGACGTGGCGCTTCGCATCGCCGCGGCAGACCTCCTCGTGCACGCGTGGGATCTCGCGACGGCGACCGGCCAGCGCTTCGACCCTCCGGCGGACTTCGTCGAGTCGGTGACGCCGTTCTACGCCGAGTTCATCAGCCCTCCGTTGCGAGAGGGCGGCCTCTTCGGAGCGGAAGTCGACGCCGGAGCCGACGCACGGCCGATCGATCGACTCGTCGCGCTCGCGGGTCGTCAGCCGTGACCCGTTCGTGGTGAACTCGGGCATGCCCACCCACACGGACGTCGCCATCGTCGGAGGCGGCATCGCCGGCGCCTCACTCGCCTACGCACTCGCCCGCGAAGGGCTCGGGGTCACCGTCCTCGAGGCGACCACGGAGTACTCCGACCGCGTGCGGGGCGAGAGCATGCAGTGCTGGGGCGTCGTCGAGGCTCGTGAGCTCGGTGTCGAGCAGGTGTTGCTCGACGCAGGCGCACACATCAGTGCGACCTGGAACCAGTACATGCAGGGCTCACAGGATCCTGCACCCATCCCGATGAACATGCTGGTGCCAGGAGTGGGCGGCACGCTCAACTTGCGTCACCCTGACGCGTGCCAAGCACTGATCGACGCGGCCGCAGGTGCGGGCGCGACCGTCGTGCGTGGTGCGTCACACATCGAGCTCGGCGACGGCGGCACGACGACGGTGCGTTATGACGTCGACGGTGCGAGCGCGGAGCTGCGGCCCAGCCTTCTGGTGGGTGCTGACGGCCGGAACTCGACAGTGCGCAAGCAGGTGGGGATCACGCTCGAGCGACAGGAGCCGATCTCGTACATCTCGGGCCTTTTGCTCGACGGTCTCGACGGCGTGCCCGACGACTTCGACGTCCTTTGCGGCGAGGGCGATCGGTTCTTCTTGGTCTTCCACCAAGGCGGAGGCCGCGCTCGCTCGTACATCTGCAGCGGGCTCTCGAGCCAGCATCGCTTCTCGGGCCCCGACGGAACGAAGCACTTCCTCGAAGCGTGCGCGGTCGACTGCTACCCGTGGAGCGCAGAGGTCATGGCCGCGACACCGGCCGGACCGTGCGCGACCTACCCCGGTGACGACACGTGGACACCGGAGCCGTTCGTCGACAGCGTGGTCCTCATCGGCGACGCCGCCGGTCACAACGACCCGGTCATCGGTCAGGGACTCTCGATCGGCCTGCGCGACGCTCGGCTCGTGCGCGACCTAGTGCTCGACGGCGCTCGCGATGCGAGCGCGTTCGCGTCTTACGGCAGCGAACGGATGGAGCGCATGCGCAGGCTGCGCCTGATCGCGGACATCCTCGCGATGATCCAGGCCGAGGACAGTGATCGCCTCCCCGCAAGGCGCGAGCTCTTCGGCGAGAAGATGGCCGCGATGGATCCCTCGTTCTTCCCCCTCGTGCTCGCCGCGTTCATGGGCCCCGAGACGGCCCCCGACGAGCTCGTGAACGAGTCGATCCTCGACGAGATTCGCAGGGCCTGAGGAATCTTCCTCCGCGGCTGTCGATGTGAGGCGATCCCGTTCGTAGGAGTGGTGAGGGGCCGGAGAGGCCGACCCCGGCACCCGACAGGAGCCTCCGATGACCGCAACGCTCGTCCCGACCGTCGCCAGCACCGATTCGCCGTCGCGCTCGCTCGTGCGAGCCGGAGTCGTTGCCGGCCTCGTTGCCGCAGTCGCCACGACGGCCGTTGCTGCGATCGCCCACGCGGCCGGCGTCTCACTCGAGACCGCCCCCGGCGAGCAGATCCCCGTGCTCGGCTTCGGGCAGCTCACGCTCTTCTTCACCGCCATCGGCGTGGTGCTCGCGGCTGTGCTGCGCGGGCGGGCCCGAACTCCTCAGGCCACCTTCGTCAAGGTCACTGTCGTGCTCACGGCGCTGTCACTCGTGCCCGACCTGATGCTTTCGGCCGACGGCGCGACGAAGGCGACGCTCATGGCCGCGCACCTCGTCGCTGCAGCCATCGTCATCCCCGCGGTTGCGTCTCGTCTTCCCGAGAGGTCGGCTCGCTGAGCACGTTGCATGTCAGCCCGAGCGGCGGGCAACCACGGGTAGTCAGCCAACGCGTGACCGTCGAGCTCGTCGAGTGCCGAAGCCCCGCCTCGGGACCCCGCTCCATCCCGACGGCGACCGCGCGGTTGAGCGCAACGATCGGTGGTCGTGAGCCACCCCGTCGGGTTGTCCGGCGCGCCGTCGATCGGCCACCGCTTCCACGCGCGGACGAACGCGTCCTGTGCGCACTCCTCGGCGAGGTCCCAGTCGCCCGTCAGCCGGATGAGGCTCGCGACGATGGCTGACCAGTCGCATCGGTGAGCTGTCAGGACGGCGGCGGTTGCGTCCAGAAGGGCCTCACCTCGATCATCCCGTAGGTTGCCATGGGGTGCTTCCGGGCGACTTCGATCGCCTCGTCGAGATCACTGCACTCGATGAGGTCGAAGCCGCAGATGATCTCCTTCGTCTCCACGAACGGTCCGTCGGTCAACAGCACCTTGCCGTTGCGCACGCATCGGCCCCTCAGTGCCGTCGGCGCAGATCAGCAGCACGTACCGCATGGCCGTTCCTCCGTTTGTCGTGCTGAGGGTCGTGCTCTGTGTCGTCATGCCCATTCGACGATCGGGACCGGGTGCCGTCTACCACTTGTCCGCAAGTCCCTCGCAAGGGGGAGGGCGGCAATCCCCTTCGGATGGGACGACGTCGAGCCCGGCGGCAGCGCATCATTGGGGCATGGTCCGGTCGTTGCCACCGCGTTCGAGGCTCCTCGACGCGGCGCTCGTGATCGCGATAGCGCTCGTCGGGCTCGCGATCCTCATCTGGTCCCCCACCGACGCCTGGTACCGCGAGCCATCTTTGTTCTCCGCCCTGCTCGTCGTCGCCTCGGCCGGGTCGTTGTGGTGGTGGCGGACGGCGCCCCTCGTCGCACTGGTCGCGTCGTGTGCCGTCTTCATGGTGAACATCGTCGCCGGGTTCCCGGTGGGCATCACCCAGTACCCCGCGTTCATCGCGTTCTACGCGGTCTTCGCGTTCGGGAGCATCCGGAGCCGCTGGGGCGCCGCCGGATTGCTGGCGGTCACCGTGGGGGTGTACGCCATCGCCGATCGCGGTCCGATCGACGTGAGCGCGTTCGTCGGGATCGCCGTCGCCACGGCGCTCGCCGCGCTGCTGGGCGATGCCGCGCGGAATCGCCGCGAGCTCGGCGAGGTGCAACGCTCCGCCGCACTGCTCCAAGCCCGTGAGCAGGAGGCAATGCGAGACCGTCTCGTGCTCGAGGAGCGAGCGCGCCTCGCGCGCGAGCTGCACGACTCGCTCGGGCACGCGGTGAACGTGATGGTGATGCAGGCCGGTGTCGGTCGCCACGTGTTCGACGAGCAGCCCGAGTTCGCGAAGCAGGCGCTCGAGCAAGTCGAGAACGTAGGGCGGGTCGCGCTCGGTGAGCTCGATGCGGTGCTCCGGGTGCTGCGCCCGATGGACGGAGAGCAGCGAGCCGCGCCCGATCCAGCGAACCTGGCAGGGATCGACGCCTTGTGCGATCGCATCCGCGCGACGGGCCGCGAGGTGGACCTTCGCATCGAGCCCGTCGATCTCACGCCCACTGCGGAGCGGGCGGCCTATCGCATCGTGCAAGAGGCGCTCACGAACGCGGCGCGGCACAGCGAGACCGGCCCGATCGAGGTGTCCATCACGCGCGACAACGGCGACGCGGTGATCACGGTGCACAACACAGGGGAGGCGCTTGCCGTCAAGGGCAGCGGGAGAGGTCTCGTCAACATGCGCGAGCGCGCTCACCTCGAAGGGGGCGAGCTCGAGTCCGGCCCGGTCGCCGACGGCTTCCTCGTGCGCGCCAGCCTGCCCCTCCGAGAGGACGACCGATGATCACCGTGCTCCTCGCCGACGACGACGTCCTCGTACGTCAAGGCCTCCGGGTGCTCGTCGAGTCCGCGGGCGACCTGAGTGTCGTCGCCGAGGCGGCAGACGGCGCCCAAGCGATCGAGCTGGCGGGTTCGACTCGACCCGACGTCGTCGTGATGGATGTGCGGATGCCCGGACGCGATGGCATCGACGCGACCCGGGAGATCTCATCGTGGGACGAGCCGCGGCCGAGAGTCTTGGTGCTGACGACCTTCGACCTCGATGAGATCGTGCACGACGCGCTCGAGGCCGGCGCCGACGGCTTCCTCCTCAAGCGGTCGACGCCCGACGAGCTCATCGCAGGCATCCGCACGGTCGCCGCCGGAGACGCCCTCATCTCGGCGACGCTCACCCGCCGGCTGCTGGGATACGTCGCTTCCAAGAAGTCTGGTGCCGCGGGCGCGCACCTCGTCGTCCCGCTCACCGACCGAGAGGCCGAGGTGCTGCGCTATCTGACCGAAGGGATGTCGAACGCCGAGATCGCGGAGAGGCTCGTCATAGGGCACGAGACAGTGAAGACGCATGTGAAGCGGATCTGCATGAAGACCGGCGCACGCGATCGCACCCAAGCCGTGGTCTGGGCATTTCAAACGGGGTTCGTCGGAACGACGTGACGGCCTACGCCCGGGGGTCGCGGCCGGCGTACGCGAGCAGCTTGTCCTGTGCCGACGCGTCGGCGCTCACTTGGACCTCGGGCTTGAAGACGCCCTTGCGCTGCTCGTCGGTGAAGCGTCCGTGGATCATCTCGTAGGCCGCCTCGGGAAGGCCCTTCGGCATCGTCGTGTCCTGGCGCGTTGCCTTCGCCAAGTCCCACCCGTGCAAGAGCTGATCGGCGAACGCGATCCCGAGCGATGGCCCGGTCTTGTCGATCATGCCGGGCTGCCCGAACGTGCTGAGCGTGTTCGCCTGCGCGAGCTTGAAGTCGGCCACCGGGTCCTTGCTGAGGAGGTCGGGAGGTTCGCCCGCAGGCGGTGCGGCCTTTGCGCCCCGTGCCGCGCTGACGAAGTACTTCTGCGTCTCGAGCATGTGGTTCATGAGGGTCCGCACATCCCACTCGTCGCAGGGCGTCGTGTCATCGAGCTTCGTCGCGGCACCTTGGACCTTGCTGAGCGCCCAGTCGCTCGCTTGTTCGTAGAGGTCGAGCAGGTTCGTCTTCATCGAAGGGCTCCTTTCGGACACGATCGACGTACCCGGCGTCGCGACGGCACAACCGTGGAAGAGCACGCCGCGGTCTAGGTTCGCCGTCGTGGATGACGTCGACGTCAGGCACCTCCGCCGCTGTCTCGAGCTCGCACGACTCGCCCGCGACGGAGGCAACGAGCCGTTCGGTTCGCTTCTCGTCAACGGCGATGGGGAGGTCGTCGCCGAGCTCATGAACACGGTCGGAGGCGGCGACATCACGGGTCACCCCGAGCTCGCGCTCGCGGCGTTTGCGTCGCTCCACATGACGTCGGCCGAGCGTGCGGCGGCGACGCTCTACACCAGCTGCGAGAGCTGTGCCATGTGCGCCGGCGCGCACTACTGGGCGGGGATCGGCCGGCTCGTGTTCGCGCTGTCCGGCGACCAGCTCGCCGACATCGTTCCGGCAGCCGGGCGAAGCCTGCGGTTGTCGAGTCGCGAGGTCTTCGCCCGCGGGAACGTGCGCATCGAAGCGGAGGGCCCGTGTGACCAGCTTGTCGCTGAAGCGCAGTCGGTGTTCGACGGCTTCTGGTCGTGATCGTGAATGGACCATCCCCCTCGCGGGGGATCGTGCGCGGTGACGCGCGATCACGCCTCGGGGTGTCGAGAACGCATCGGCGAAGGCCCACAGTCGATGCATGACCATCCACGCGAATCTCCAGCCAGTCCACCGTCAAGCACACCGAGTCGCCGTCGCACTCGCGGCAGGGCTGCTGCTCACCGCGACTGCGTGCTCCTCCACTCACGAGACCGCCGCAACGAGCACCACGACCGCTTCGACGACGTCGGTCGCGGCGACTACGACCGTTCCCGCGACGACGACTGTCGATCCGGCCCGGGAGTCGATGCTGCAGGGCATCCTCGCCTCTCATCACGCGGCCGGTGAGTTCGTCGGCGGTCGCATCGCGTTCGAGGACGCGAGTGGCGCGGTCACCGAGGCGACGATCGGCACCAAGACGCTCGATCCTTCGAGCGGTGCCGTCGACCTCGACACGCCGTGGAACGTCGGCAGCATCACCAAGACGTTCGTCGCAGTGGTCGTGCTCCAGCTGGCCGACGAGGGCCGCATCGACCTCGACTCGGGCATCGCGCAGTACTTCCCGGCTCTCAAGGACGCCGACCGCATCACTCCGCGCGAGCTGCTGCAGCACCGGAGCGGGCTCAACGAGTACAACGACAAGCCCGCAGTGCTGAACGATGGCAATCGCCACTGGACGGGCGACGAGATGATCGCGGTTGCGGAAGCCGCGGGCCGCGTCGGCGAGCCCGGTGGGCCGTTCCACTACTCGAACACGAACTACATCGTGCTCGGCGAGATCATCGAGAAGGTCACCGGACACAGCTGGGACGAAGAGGTGCGCACGCGCATCGCCGAGCCGCTCGGTCTGCAGCACACGAGCATGATCACCGATGATCTCGCTCCCGGCTTCATGCCTGCGAACGGCTCCTTCGTCGACGCCACGCACTCGCAGGACCCGTCGCTCGGCGGCTCTGCAGGCGCACTGCAGTCCACCGGTCGTGACCTGCTCGTGTTCGCCAAGGCGCTCGAGGACGGCACCCTGCTGTCGCCCGAGTCGCAGAAGGCGATGGAGACGTTCGTGCCCGGTGAGGACTACTCGCAGTTCGGCATCACCCACTCCTACGGCCTCGGCTTCGAGAGGTACTCGAACGACGCCATCACCGTGCTCGGTCACATGGGAACGGGCGCTGCGCAGGAAGGGTTCGTCGGATGGGATCCGGCCACCGGCAACCTGGTTGCCGTCACCCTCAACACGAACAACCCCGGGCCTCAGGCGTTCATGGCGATCGAGGCGCTGACCGCCGCGAAGAGCTGACCTTCATCCCGCTTCACCCCCGCTTGACGCCCGCCATCCCGGCGGGCGTCAGCGCGCTGTAGCGAGACGCTCAGTCCGCCTCCGTCGCCCCGAAGCTGACGTCGGTGGTGTCGACGGTGCCGGCCGTGCGCCCGGGTGCGTCCTGGTACTTCCAGTAGAGGTTCGTGTGCGCGATGACCTGCTCGGGGGGAGGCGCGCCCCATTGCGTGAGGTCTTCCGTCGTGTGTGCGTCTCCGACCAAAGTCACGTCGTACCCGCGAGCGAACGCGCCATGGATCGTCGAGCGGACGCACGCATCGGTCTGTGCGCCAGCGACGACGAGGCGGCCCACATGTCGCTCGGCGAGACGAGCTTCGAGGTCGGTCGCTTCGAATGAGTCGCCGTAGGTCTTGTGCACGACGGGCTCTGAGTCGCCGCGGACGAGCTCGCGCACGTACTCCCACGCTTCGCTGCCCTGCTTCAGCCCGTCCTCGTCGGAGTGCTGCACCCAGATCACGGGGACGTGCTCCCCCCGCGCCTTGTCGACGAGCATGTTGATGTTCTTGATCACGTCATCGCGTCGGGGAGCGCCGTCCATCACGCCGTTCTGGACGTCGATCACCAGGAGCGCGGTGTTCGGTCGGTCGTGCAGAGTGGTCACGGGAACCTCCCAGGAAATTGTGCGCCTGCGCGCATGCTTACCCCGAACAGATCAGGGAACGACGATGTGCTTGACGTCCGCCATGTAGCGACGTGCGGACTCAGAGGCTTCGTCTGAGCCACTCCCTTGCTCGCGTGCGCTCATGTACGGCCGCGTACCAGTCCCACCAGTCGTGCTTCGGAGCGATCGCCTCGTACGCCCCGTGATGGTCCGCGGTCTCGTGCAGGAGGTCCGCGAGCTGCGCGATGTCCATGGGCTCGCTCACCGGCCGGGGAGGCGCGTCTTGATCTCTTGGATGAACCAACCGTTGCCGTCGGGATCGCTGAACGACGCGAATGAGGAGTACGACCGGCTCTGCGGGTCGGGTCCGGGCACGCGCCCGTCCGTGCCGCCGTGGTGGAAGACGCCGCCGACGTCGTGCCAGATCTCGCTCACGTCGATGCCGCGGTGCACCAGGTCGGCTCGGGCCGCGTCGAGGTCGTCGACGACGAGCATCAGGCCGTCTACTGACCCGGGCTTCGCGGACGTGACCTTGTCGCCGAAGATCAGCGAGCACCCCGATCCCGGAGGTGTGAGCTGCACGACGCGCAGACCATCAGGGGCCGGGAAGTCGGCGTCGAGTCGGAAGCCGAGCTGCTCGTAGAAGGCCTTCGCGCGATCCACGTCAGACACGCCGATCACCACTACTTCGAGCCTCATGTCCATTGGCGGATGCTATCGACGGTCCTACGCTGCGGCCCGATGGCCACCCTTGCGGGACAACGCGTCGTCGTGATCGGCGGAAGTGCTGGCATCGGGCTCGAGACCGCGCGACAGGCACCTGCCGATGGCGCGGAGGTGATCCTCACCGGGCGTGATCGCGCGCGACTCGACGCCGCCGCGAGCGAAGTCGATGCTCAGGGGTTCGTGGCGTTCGACGCCGGCGACTCGGGCGCGCTCGCTCGGTTTTTCCGCGATGCGCCGACGCCGATCGACCACGTGATGGTCACCGCGGGCGCGCCGCGCTACATCCCTCCGCTCGAGATCGAGCCGGACGAAGCGCGTCAGGCGTTCGCCGACAAGCTCGCGCTGACGCTCCAGGTCGCTCAGGAGGCGGTCGGAAAGGTGACACCGGGCGGTTCGCTCCCAGGCGCGACCTACGACATCGACGGCGGCCAGCAGCTCCTCTCGAACTAAGGGGTCTCACATGCGCGCAGACATCGTCCCCGGCGCCGCGTTCCCGGACTACGAGCTTCCCGACCACACCGACACGCCGCGCAAGCTCAGCGAGATCCAAGGCGACGACCCGCTCATTCTCACGCTCGCTCGTGGCCACTACTGCCCGAAGGAGCACCAGCAGCACCTCGAGCTCGCGGCGTTCTATCCGAAGATCGCGGTGGCCTACACGCAGGTCGCGACGATCTCGACCGACGCACATCACGAGTCGCAGGAGTTCCGCGCGTCAGTCGGCGCGCAGTGGCCCTTCCTGTCGGATCCCGGTCGCATCGTGCAGAAGGACCTCGACATCCAGGAGTACACCGACCCCGAGCACGATCCGATGATCCCGTACACACTCGTGCTGAAGCCGGGGCTCGTCGTGCACACGATCTACAACGGGTATTGGTTCTGGGGTCGTCCAGGGATCGACGACCTCCGGCGTGACCTGCGCGCGGCGATGAGCGAGATCCGCCCCGACTGGGACCTGAGCGCGCCCGGGCTTCGTGAGCAGTGGGAGGCGGGCGACTTCTCGTCGTTCCACGGTTGGAGCAGGTGGAGCCCCGAACGCCGTCGGGGAGGGGGGACTTGAACCCCCGACCTCCTGCACCCAAAGCAGGTGCGCTACCACTGCGCCACTCCCCGGCTCGCCAAGTCTGACGCATGACGACGCGTTTGCTCAGTGGACGCGCGCATACGACGGTCGAGTGAGCAATCGGTCCGGGGGGATCACCAGAACAGGGCCGAGGCTTGTGGCCCCGGCCCTGTTGGTGAGCTTGTTGGGTGGCTGGGATTCCGCCTCCCAGCCTGACCCCGCTTCCGCCCGCGAAGGTCTTCTCCCGGAGCATCGCCCGGTTCCCGCTCACGTGATGTCGACGGTACCGATGGCCTCCTTGTGGCGCTATGGGTCGTTCGGGCCATCTCGGTCCGCCTCACCGCGCTTCACGCGTAGGTCGCATGACCTAGATAGCCCGGTCGAACGACCTAGATAGCCCGGTCGCACGACCTATTTGACCCGGCGGGGCGCGACCAGCCCGCCGGTATGCTCCCTGGTCTGTGAAGAGCGCCGTCGAGTCCCTCGAAGACAACAAGGTCAAGGTTTCGGTCGAGGTCGACGAGACGGAATTCGACAAAGCGATGGACGCCGCGTTCCGTCGCATCGCTCGCGAGGTGCGCATCCCCGGGTTCCGACCGGGCAAAGCGCCACGGCGCATCCTCGAAGCCCGCATCGGCTCGTCGGTGGCCCGCGAAGAGGCACTTCGCGAGGCGCTTCCCGAGTACTACGCCCAGGCCGTGCTCGAGAACGACGTCGATGTCATCGCGCCGCCCGAGATCGACATCACGGCGGGGCGCGAGGAGGGGCCGGTCTCGTTCGACGCGGTGGTCGAGGTGCGACCCAAGGTCAGCGTCGCCGGCTACGGCGGCCTGCGCGTCGAGATCCCGCGGCCGCGACCGACCGACGAAGAGATCGATGCGCAGATCGAGCGGATGCGCAACCAGTTCGCCGAGCTCGAGCCCGTCGATCGCCCCGCGATCGACACCGACCAGGTGACCGTCGACATCGTCGGTTCGCGCGACGGTGAAGCGCTTCCGGGCCTCGACGCGACCGACTACCTCTACGAGGTCGGCAGCTCGGCGATCGTGCCCGAGCTCGACGATCACCTTCGCGGCGCGAAGCCGGGCGACATCTTGCAGTTCAGCGCCCGCCATCCCGATCCCGAAGAAGATCCCATCGACTTCCGCGTGCTGGTCAAGCAGGTGCAGCAACGCGTGCTTCCCGAGCTGAACGACGAGTGGGCGAACGAGGCCTCCGAGTTCGAGACGCTCGAGGCGCTGCGCGCCGACCTCGTGCGAAGGCTCACGATCGTGCGGGTCATGCAGTCGCAGATGGCGCTGCGCGAGAAGGCCGCCTCGGCGCTCGGCGAGCTCGTCGAAGAGGAGATCCCCGAGCCGCTGATCGACGACGAGATGCGCACCCGACTGCAAGACCTCGGCATGCGCCTCCAGGCACAAGGCATCGGGATCGAGCAGTACCTGGCCGCGACCGGCCAGAGCCAGCCCGAATTCGTCGAGGAGCTGCGCGCCGCGGGCCGTGAGGCCGTCAAGGTCGACCTGGCGCTGCGTGCCGTCGCGGACGCCGAGGCCGTCGAGGTCGACGACGACGAGGTCGATGGCGAGATCGAGCGGCTGGCCGAGCGCACCAAGCAGAAGCCGAACCAGCTTCGCAAGGTGATCGAGCGCAATGGGCAGATACCGGAGTTACGCTCAGACCTGCGCAAGCGCAAGGCGCTCGAGTGGATCGTCGAGAACGTCGAGATCGTCGATCCTGATGGGCAACCGATCGATCGTGCCGATCTCGTTCCCGCGTTGGCCGAGATCGACCCGAACGCAGCCGAAGTCACCGAAGCAACCGAAACCGAAGACACCGCAGACATCAAAACCGTGAAGGACGAAGAACTGTGAAGGACGCAGTGTGATCGAGCCCATCCGCAACTACCTGGTGCCGACTGTCGTCGAGCAGACGAACCGGGGAGAGCGGGCCTACGACCTCTACTCGCGTCTGCTCAAGGAGAACATCATCTTCCTGGGCACGCCGATCGACGACACGATCGCGAACCTCGTGTGCGCGCAGATGCTGCACCTCGAGTCCGAGAACCCGGACAAGGACATCAACATCTACATCAACTCGCCGGGTGGTGACATCACGGCGCTGTTCGCGATCTACGACACGATGCAGTTCGTCAAGCCCGACATCGCCACGATCTGCTTCGGTCAGGCTGCGTCGGCGGCCGCGGTCCTGCTCGCGGCGGGCACCAAGGGCAAGCGGCTGGCGCTTCCTCACGCCCGGGTGCTCCTCCACCAGCCCTACGGCGGGGCCGCCGGCCAGGCGACCGACCTCGAGCTCGCTGCGAAGGAGATCTTGCGCATGCGTGACCTCCTCGAGGAGATCATCGCCCGTCACACAGGCCAGTCAGAGGCCCGCATCCACGGCGACACAGACCGAGATTTCGTGATGTCCGCGGATGAGGCTCGCGAGTACGGCATCATCGACGAAGTCATCAGTGCACGTTCGTTGACGACTGACGGCCCGATCGCGGCCGTCAAGGGCTAGTCGAGTCAGAGCCGACGAGGGGAAGGGCGTCCGGTGGCGAAGTTCGGTGACGGGGGCGAGCTGCTGAAGTGCTCGTTCTGCGGCAAGTCGCAGAAGCAGGTCAAGAAGCTGATCGCCGGCCCCGGCGTCTACATCTGCGACGAGTGCATCGATCTCTGCAACGAGATCATCGAAGAGGAGCTGTCGGAGACCTCCGAGCTCAAGTTCGACGACCTGCCCAAGCCGCGCGAGATCTACGAGTTCCTGAACGACTACGTCATCGGGCAGGAGTCGGCGAAGAAGATCCTCTCGGTCGCCGTCTACAACCACTACAAGCGAGTGCAGTTCGGCGCGTCGCACGACAACGACGTCGAGCTCGCGAAGTCGAACATCCTGCTCATCGGTCCCACCGGCTGTGGCAAGACGTTCCTCGCGCAGACGCTCGCTCGCATGCTCAACGTGCCGTTCGCGATCGCGGACGCCACCGCGCTCACCGAAGCCGGCTACGTGGGTGAGGACGTCGAGAACATCCTCCTCAAGCTGATCCAGGCTGCCGACTACGACGTGAAGAAGGCCGAGACCGGCATCATCTACATCGACGAGATCGACAAGATCGCCCGCAAGAGCGAGAACCCGTCGATCACGCGCGACGTGTCGGGCGAAGGCGTGCAGCAGGCGCTGCTGAAGATCCTCGAAGGCACCACGGCGTCGGTGCCACCGCAGGGCGGCCGCAAGCACCCGCACCAAGAGTTCATCCAGATCGACACCACGAACATCCTCTTCATCTGCGGCGGCGCGTTCGCCGGCATCGAGAAGATCATCGAGAGCCGGGTCGGCAAGAAGGGCGTCGGCTTCAACGCCGACATCCGCATGGCGAACGACCGCGACTCGCTCGCAGTGCTCAACGACGTGCTCCCCGAAGACCTGTTGAAGTTCGGCCTGATCCCCGAGTTCATCGGCCGCTTGCCGGTGATCGGCGCGGTCGCGAACCTCGATCAAGAGGCACTCGTGCGCATCCTCATCGAGCCGAAGAACGCGCTGATCAAGCAGTACCGCAAGTTCTTCGAGTTCGAGGACGTCGAGCTCGAGTTCAGCGACGAGGCACTGGTCGCTGTCGCCGAGCAGGCGAACCTGCGCGGCACCGGTGCGCGTGGGCTGCGGGCGATCCTCGAAGAGGTGCTCCTCAACGTGATGTACGACCTGCCGAGCCGCACCGACGTCGAGAAGGTCGTGATCGATCGCTCGACGGTGCTCGAGAAGGTCAACCCCACGCTGGTCCCGCGCTCGGAGACCCCCCGCCAGCAGCGTCCCCGCCGCGCCGCGTCCTAGGCCCCGGCCGGGGGCCCCGAGGATGGATCTCCCTGCCGCGCTGCGGTATCTGGACGAGCACGTCAACCTCGAGGCGGTCGTCGCCGACCGCCACTCGCACCCCACCCTCGAGCGCATGCAGCGCCTCATGCACGTGCTCGGTGACCCTCAGCACTCGGCGCCGCTGGTGCACATCACCGGGACGAACGGCAAGGGTTCCACCGCTCAGATCGCCACCCGCCTGCTGGAGGCGCACGGGCTGACTGTCGGCACCTATACCAGCCCGCATCTGCAGCGGATCAACGAGCGCATCGCCGTGAATGGAGAGCCGATCGCCGACGACGACCTGGCCGAAGCGATCCGAGGGATCGCGGATGCCGAGGCGCTTGCCGGTGTCGAGCCCTCCTACTTCGAGATCCTCACCGCCGCCGCGTACCGGTGGTTCGCGGACATCGCTGTCGATGTCGTCGTCGCCGAGGTCGGTCTGCTCGGCCGGTGGGACGCCACGAACGTCGCCGACGGTCAGGTCGCCATCGTGACGAACGTCGCGCTCGATCACACCGAGTACGCCGGGCCGACGCGCCTCGACATCGCGCGAGAGAAGGCCGGCATCGTGAAGCCGGGTGCCTCGCTCGTGCTCGGCGAGACCGACCCGGATCTCGTGCCGGTGTTCCTCGCGGAGCAGCCTGGCGAAGCGTTCTTCCGTGAGGTCGACTTCACGTGCAACGACAACATGCTCGCCGTCGGTGGCCGGCTGCTCGAGATTCGTACGCCCGGTGCGTCCTACCCCGAGCTGTTCCTTCCGTTGCACGGCGCGCATCAAGGTGACAACGCAGCAGCCGCGTTGACCGCCGTCGAGACGTTCTTCGGCGGACCGTTGTCACCCGAGCTCATCACGATCGGCTTCGAGAACGTCGTGATGCCCGGTCGATTCGAGATCGTGAACCGCCATCCCTACGTGGTGCTCGACGGAGCCCACAACGCGGCCGGCGCCGACGTGGCCGCAGCGGTGGTCGACGAGGAGTTCTCCGAGGTCGCTGAGCGCATCTACGTCATCGGACTGCTGCGCGGACGCGACCCAGTGGCGATGCTCGAGGCGCTCGACGCGCAGTCCGCTCGCTTGGTCATCGCCACCGCACCATCGACGTCACGCGCGATCCCGGCCCAAGACGTCGCGCGCGCGGCGGTCTCGCTCGACATCGACGTCGTGGTGGTCGAGGACGTGCGAGCGGCGGTCGACCGCGCTCTCGACGAGGCACTGCCAGATGACCTGGTGCTCATCACGGGTTCGCTGTACGTCGTCGGGGAAGCCAGGGGCCGCCTCGTCTCGTGAGGGGGCGCACCTGTACCCTCGCCGCCCATGGATCGCACACTGGTCATCGCGAAGCCCGATGCCGTCGAGCGCGGGCTGGTCGGCGAGATCGTGTCGCGCTTCGAGCGCCGAGGGCTGAAGGTCGTCGCGCTCGAGATGCGCCTCATCGACGAAGCCACCGCCGCACGTCACTACGAAGAGCACCACGGCAAGCCCTTCTATGGCGACCTGATGTCCTTCATCACCCGCGGTCCAGCAGTGTTGATGGTGGTGGAAGGCCCTGAAGACACCTGGAAGGTCGTCCGCACGATGATGGGCGCGACGAACCCCCGCGAGGCGGCCCCCGGCACGATCAGGGGTGACCTCGGCATCATCTTCACCGAGAACCTGATCCATGGCAGCGACAGCGCAGAGTCGGCGCAGCGCGAGATCGGCATCTTCTTCCCCTCGCTGTGACGTCGGCCGCTGTGAAATCGATATATGTCGCCCGCCTCGGTCGCATCTGAGGGCAACCGATAGGCTTTCGCAGGTCATGGCTCGAGATAAGCACTTCGCGTCCGTCATGGGACGAGACATGGCCGTTGACCTAGGCACGGCGAACACGCTCGTCTACGTCCGCGGTCGCGGCATCGTGTTGAACGAGCCAAGTGTCGTTGCCGTCAACGTCCGTGACGGACGGCCACTTGCGGTCGGTCTCGAGGCGAAGCGGATGATCGGTCGCACGCCGAGCCACATCCAGGCGATCCGTCCATTGAAAGACGGCGTCATCGCTGATTTCGACATCTGCGAAAAGATGCTCCGCTACTTCATCCACAAGGTGCATCAGCACCGGTTCGTGAAGCCGCGGATGGTGATCTGCGTGCCGTCGGGCATCACCGGTGTCGAGCAGCGTGCGGTGCAAGAGGCCGCCGAGTACGCAGGAGCGCGCAAGCCCGCGTACATCATCGAAGAGCCGATGGCGGCAGCGATCGGTGCGGGCCTCCCCGTGCAGGAGCCGACCGGCAACATGATCGTCGACATCGGGGGCGGCACGACTGAGGTCGCGGTCATCTCGCTCGGCGGCATCGTCGCGAGCCAGTCGGTGCGTGTCGGTGGCGACGAGCTCGACGAGGCGATCATCCAGTACATCAAGAAGGAGTACTCGCTCGCGCTCGGGGAGCGCACGGCCGAGGAAGTCAAGATGGTCCTCGGGTCGGCGTGGCCGATGAAGCAGGAGCTGCAAGCCGAGATCCGCGGTCGTGACCTCGTCACCGGGTTGCCGAAGACGATCTCGACGTCGACCGAAGAGATCCGCGACGCGGTGAACGAGCCGGTCACCGCGATCGTCGACGCAGTGAAGGCGACGCTCGACAAGACGCCGCCCGAGCTCGCCGCCGACATCATGGAGCAGGGGATCGTGATCACCGGGGGCGGCGCGCTCCTGCAAGGTCTCGACGCCCGGCTGAACCACGAGACGGGCATGCCGATCATCGTCGCCGACAACCCGCTCCACTCCGTGGCCCTCGGCTCGGGTCAATCGCTCGAGGAGTTCGAGGCCCTGAAGGGCGTGCTCTTCTCGGCCGCACAGCGCTGAGGCGCGCACGCTGGTGGCACTGTCGCGGCGCACGGGGCGCAGTCGGTTCATCCTGCCGGTGCTGATCCTGGTCTCGATCACGGTCATCACGCTCGACTACCGCGGGGTGGGCTTCATCGACTCGGCCCGCAACACCTCGATCGATGCCGTGTCACCCGTGACGAACACGCTGAAGCGGGTGTTCCACCCGGTCACGAACGTCTGGAACGGCGTCTTCAACTACGACCGGGTCAGCAAGGAGAACGAGCGGCTTCGGGCCGAGCTCGACGACACTCGAGGCTCGACCCTCGCCGCCGTCGACGCCGAGCGGCAGCGCCAGGAGCTCCTCGCACTGCTCAACCTCGACTACCTGGGCAACGTCCCGACGGTCGCGGCCCGTGTCGTGTCGGGCGCGCCGTCCAACTTCGACGCGACGATCGAGATCGACCGCGGGTCGGGGTCCGGCATCAAGGTCGGCATGCCCGTGGTGACCGGCGCGGGCCTCGTCGGAAACGTGGTGCGCGTCACCGGGCAGCGGTCCGTGGTGCGGCTGGTCACTGATCCGACCTTCGCCGTGGGCGTGTCGGTGCCGAGCGCGAACGACGAAGGCATCGTGAAGGGCACCGGCCCCGACCGTCCTCTCACGCTCGACCTCATCGACGCCCAGAGCAAGGTCGGCGTGGGAAGCGTCGTGATCACGAGCGGGCTCGAGGGAAGCCTCTACCCGGCGGGCATCCCGGCGGGCACCGTGCGCGCGGTCCGCCATCCCGCCGGCGCCCTCCAGCTCGACATCACCGTCGACCCGGCGGCCGATCTCGACCATCTGAGCTTCGTGAAGGTCGTGCTGTGGGAGCCGACCGGCTGATGTTGCGCGCGTTCGTGCGACTCGCCCTGGTGATCGTCGTCGTGCTGCTGCTGCAGCTGTCGTTGATCTCGGAGATGCACCTGCTCACCGCCACGGGCGACATCTTGTTGCTCCTCGCGATCTCCGCGGGCATCGCGGCCGGGCCCGAGTGGGGCGCGCTCACCGGCTTCATCGCCGGGATCGCGTTCGACCTCGTGCTGCAGACGCCGTTCGGGCTCTCCGCGCTCTCGTATTGCATCGTGGGCTATGTCGTCGGTCGCGTGCAGACGGGGATCCTGCACGCTGCGTGGTGGGTGCCAATGGTCACTGCGGCGGTCGCCAGCGCGGCGGGCGTGGTGCTCTTCGCTGTGCTCGAAATGCTGCTGGGCGACACGCATGTGTTCGACAGGCGCCTGCTCTCAGTGGTCGCCGTCGTCTCGATCCTGAACGCGCTGCTCGTGCCGCCCATGATCCGGGTGTTCCGCTGGGTGTTCGCTGAGGATGCGCTGCATCAGACCCGCGTATGGCAGTGACTGTCCCCGGGATGCCTCGAGAGGGCAGACTCTAAGAATGCTGTTGGGCGGAGGAACCCAGCCGCGCGCAACCGCGGCCGGGGCTGGTACCGCATGACGAGCGACTCCCCTCATCTTCGAATGGGGGTGCTCGGCATCGTCGCCATCAGCCTCTTCGCCGCTCTGTTCTCCCGGCTGTGGTTCTTGCAGGTGATGTCGGCACCGACGTTCGCGCTCGCTGCGCAGACGAACCGCGAGCGCGTCGTCGCGATCCCGCCGGTGCGGGGCCGGATCCTCGACGCGGAGGGTCAGGTCCTCGCCGACAATCGCCTGTCGAACGTCGTGACGGTCGATCGCAAGGCGATCGCGAAGACACGTGATCGCGACATCCTTCTGGCGAAGCTCGCTCCGGTCCTCGGCGTACCCGTCGAGACGCTGTACGCGCGTGTGAACGACCAGCGCTACTCGCCGCTTCTCCCGATCCCACTTGCAGAGGATGTGCCCGAGGCGACGGTCGTGCACATCGCAGAGCGCGAGAGCGACTTCCCTGGTGTCCAAGCGAAGGAAGTCGCGTGGCGCGTCTACCCGTATGGCTCCCGCGCTGCGCACATCCTCGGCTACGTGGGCGCGATCAACGACACCGAGTACAAGGCGCTGAAGAACGACGGCTACACGCTCGAAGATCAGGTCGGCAAGGACGGTGTCGAGAAGATCTTCGAGAAGGACCTGCGCGGCACTCCCGGTTCGATCACGCTCGAGGTCGACTCCGCGGGCCGCGTGCTGCGTGAGCTCGCTCGCACCGACGCGATCCCTGGGCGCGACGTGCAGCTCACCATCGATCTTCGCGTACAGGCCCTCGCAGAGGACTCGCTCGCGACCGGGCTGCTGAACGCGCGGACGCGCACGCCGAAGGGCAATCCCAACCACTTCGCAGCACCCGGCGGCTCCGTCGTCGTGCTCGACCCGACCACGGGCGCCGTCGTCGCGATGGCGTCGTACCCGACCTTCGATCCACGCGAATTCGTCGGAGGGGTCGACCCCACTCGCTATCAGCAGCTGCTCGATCCCGCGAACAACTTCCCGCTGACGAACCGGGCAATCGCGGGCCAGTACGCGCCGGGCTCGACGTTCAAGATGATCACCGCGGCTGCAGGCCTCGCGGTGGGTGTCATCTCGTCGGGCACCCGGTTCCTCGACGTGGGCCACTACACGGTGCCGAACTGCAAGGGCGAGAAGTGCACGTTCAGCAACGCCGGCGGTGAGCAGAACGGCTGGGTCACGATGCCGACCGCGCTCGCGGCATCGAGCGACGTCTACTTCTATTCGATCGGGGCTGACCTCTGGCGCTTCCGTGACCAGTACAACCTCGCGATCCAGGACGCGGCGACGGCGTACGGGTTCGGAGCCGAGACTGGTGTGCCGCTCCCCGGGGAGCAGGGGGGCCGGGTGCCGACGCCCGCGCAGAAGCAGGCCGCACACGACCAGAACCCCACCGCGTTCCCGTTCAGCCAGTGGTTCACGGGTGACAACGTGAACCTCGCCGTCGGTCAGGGCGAGATGCTGACGACGCCGATGCAGCTCGCGAACGCCTACGCCGCCTTCGCGAACGGCGGGACCGTCTACTCCCCGAACATCGTGAGCCGGATCCTCGATCCGACGACCGGCGAGGGCAGCGTGCCCCGGGTCGACCGCCAGATCGGCCCTCGCGTGCTGCGGAAAGTGTCGCTGCCGCCGGCCGTGCGCGACCCGATCCTGTCGGGGCTGATCGGAGCGGTGGGTTCGGCGAACGGCACCGCGGCGCCCGTCTTCTCCACGTTCCCGCTCTCCCAGTACCCGATCGCCGGCAAGACCGGCACCGCGCAGACCGCGGGCAAGCAGGCACAGTTCGACACGTCTCTCTTCGTCGGCTTCGGGCCGGTCGGCTCACCCAAGTACGTCGTCGCCGCCGTGCTCGAGCAGTCGGGCTTCGGCGCCCAGGCTGCCGCTCCCGTCGTACGACGGGTGTTCGAGAGCCTCGGTGGGTTCATGCCGCTCCCTGATGTTCCTCCGGCTCCTCCCGTGGGCGTCGCCGCGCCCCTCGTCGTCAACGGGCTCGTCGACGACCCAGCCTCTTCCTCGGCGGTCGACTGATGGCGCTCGCTGAGACTCTCAACCGGCGCACCCTCGGGTCGCTCCACGAAGACCCCGCGTCGCCTCGAAAGCACATCGACGTCGGGCTGCTCGTCGTCACCGGGCTCCTCAGCGTCATCGGGCTCGCGCTCATCTACAGCGCGCGGCACCGCCGGCTCACCGACGAGGGTCTCGACCCCCTCTACTACGTGAAGCGTCAGGGCTTCGCCCTCACCGTCGGTTCGATCGCCCTCGTGATCGTCGCGTCGATCGACTACCGGAAGCTCCGGGAGTGGGCCCCCTACCTCTTCCTCGCGAGCAGCGGGGTGCTGCTCCTGGTCGTGTCACCGCTCGGCTCGAAGTCGAACGGCAGCCAGGCGTGGTTCCAGGTCGGGTCGTTCCAGCTGCAACCTTCCGAGTTCGCCAAGATCACGTTGATCGTCGCGCTCGCCGCGTTCGCGGCTTCCGGCAACGGTCACCTCGATCGACGGCGTCTCGGCATCGCGCTCGGCATCGCGCTGGTGCCTGCAGGGCTGATCATGTTGCAGCCCGACCTGGGAAGCGCGCTGGTGTTCGCCGCGATCACGATGGGAGCGCTTCTCGTCGCGGGGGCACGCCTCCGTCACATCGTCCTGCTCACGCTGCTCGGGTTGTTCAGCGTCGCGGCGATCCTGCAGACCGACACGCTCAAGCAGTACCAGCGCGACCGATTGACCGCGTTCGTCGATCAGGCCGGCGCGCCTGCGTACCAGCAGACCCAGTCGAAGATCGCGTTCGGCGCGGGCGGCATCACGGGCCAGGGCTACCTCAAGGGCACCCAGACGAACCTCTCGTACGTGCCCGAGCAGCACACCGACTTCATCTTCACGGTCGCCGGTGAGGAGCTGGGCTTCGTCGGTGCCGCGATCATCCTGTTCCTCTACGCGGTGCTCGCGTGGCGAATATGGCGCATCGGCACGCTGTCGCGCGACCTGTTCGGGATGCTCGTCTGTGCCGGCGCGCTGTCGATGCTGGTGTTCCAGCTCTTCGAGAACATCGGGATGACGACGGGCATCATGCCGATCACCGGCATCCCGTTGCCTCTGCTGTCGTACGGCGGCTCCTCGACGATGGCCTTCCTCGTGCTCATCGGCCTCGTCCAGAGCGTGCACATGCACCGGTTTGTTTGACAGGGCCGCCGCAGTGCGGCGGCCGGGTGCGCGAAGCACCGATTGCCGAGCGAAGCGAGCGGAGCCGGCTGAAGCGAAGCGGAAGACGGCGACGAAGATGCAGGTAGGCTGGCCCCTCGCATGAGCTCACTCTGGCCCAGGCTCGAGCCTCTCCTGGCCAAGGTGCAGAAGCCAGCTCGCTACATCGGAGGCGAAGACGGCGCCCTGGCCCCGGCCCACGACTCGGGCAAGGTCGGGTGGCTCCTCGTCTACCCCGATGCCTACGAGATCGGCCTGCCCAACCAGGGGCTCCAGATCCTGTACGAGATCCTGAACGAGCGCGACGACGCAGTCGCCGAACGGTCGTACGCGCCCTGGCTCGATCTCGAGGCCCTCATGCGCAGCCACCGGCTCCCGCTGTTCTCGGTCGACACGCACCGGCCTGCAAGCGAGTTCGACCTCATCGCGTTCAACCTCTCGGCCGAGCTCGTCTACACGAACGTGTTGAACTGCATCGATCTCGCGGGCGTGCCCGTACGCGCGGCCGACCGAGGTCCCGAGCATCCGCTCATCGGCGCGGGGGGCCACTGCACCTACAACCCCGAGCCGCTCGCGGACTTCGTCGATTGGTTCGCGATCGGCGACGGCGAAGAGGTCATCTCCGAGATCACCGAGGTCGTGCGTGCGTGGAAGGCGAGCGGTCGCACTGCCGGGTCGCGCGAGCGTGTGCTGCACGAGCTGGCGACGGTCCCTGGCGTGTACGTGCCGTCGATGTACGACGTCGAGTACGACGGCGAGCGTCTCGTGTCGGTGACGCCGCGCTACGCGGACGTGCCCGAGGCCGTCGTCAAGCGCACGATCGCCGACCTCGCGGAGTGGCCCTACCCGCGGAACCAGCTCGTGCCGTTGACCGAGGTCGTGCACGACCGGCTGAATGTCGAGGTGTTCCGTGGCTGCACCCGCGGGTGCCGCTTCTGCCAAGCGGGGATGATCACGCGGCCGGTCCGCGAACGTCCCGAGGCGCAAGTGCGCACGATGGTCGCCGAGGGGTTGCGTCGGACGGGCTACGACGAGGTGAGCCTCACCTCGCTGTCGACCGCGGACTTCAGTGGCGTCGAGCGCGTCGTCGCGGACGTCGTGAACGATCCCGTCAACCGCGGGCAGGTCTCGGTCTCCCTCCCCAGCCTGCGGGTCGACGCGTTCACCGTCGGGATCGCCGCAACCGTCGGATCGGCGCGGCGCACGGGCCTCACGTTCGCCCCCGAGGCGGGCTCGTGGCGTCTGCGGACGGTCATCAACAAGCTCATCACCGAGGACGACCTGTACGGCGCCGTCGAGTCTGCGTACTCGCAGGGCTGGACGCGGATGAAGCTCTACTTCCTCACCGGCCTTCCCACCGAGCAAGACGTCGACACGCTCGGCATCGCTGAGCTCGCGAAGGAGTGCGTGGCGATCGGCAAGCGATACACGCCTCGCGCTTCGGTCACCGTGTCAGTCGGCGGGTTCGTCCCGAAGCCCCACACACCGTTCCAGTGGTTCGGCCAGAACACCGTCGACGAGCTCCAGCGCAAGGTCTTCATGCTCCGCGACGCGACCCGTTCGGCTCGGGGTGTGCAGCTGAAGTGGCACGACCCTCGGGCCACGCTCGCCGAAGGCATCGCGAGCCGCGGCGATCGGCGCATCGGTGCAGTCATCGAGCACGTGTGGCGGGCCGGCGGCACCTTCCAAGAGTGGTCCGAGTGCTTCGACGTCACGCGGTGGCACGAGGCGATGGCCGCGCATGGCCTCTCGGTCGACTGGTACGTGCATCGCCACCGCACCGAGGACGAGGTGCTTCCCTGGGCGCACGTCACCGCTGGCCTGCACGCCGACTTCTTGTGGCATGACTGGCAGGCCGCACTCGCAGAGTCGGGCGTCGAGGACTGCCGCTGGACGCCTTGCTACGACTGCGGCGTCTGCACGGGCTACGCGATCGAGCACGTCGTGGCTTCCGCGACGCCTCCGGCCGGCGGGAGCCAGGGCACCGGGCAGGACCGCTCGGTCGGCGGGCACCGGAGTGCACCACTCATCCCTGTGCGGGCGGCATCATGAGCCGCCTGCGTGTCCGTTTCACCAAGCACGGCAAGATCCGCTTCACGAGCCACCGCGACGTGGCTCGCATGTTCGAGCGCGCCTTCCGGCGCGCGGAGATCCCCCTCGCCTACACCGAGGGGTTCTCGCCCCGGCCTCGCATCAGCTTCGGCCTCGCACTCTCGACGGGCTATGAGTCGCTCGCGGAGTACCTCGACGCCGACCTGGTCGACGACGTGGCCGGCGCATCCGTCGACTTGCCAGGGGTGCCGTTGCGCCTGAGCGCGGCGCTCCCGGTGGGCATCGACGTCGTCGCGGTGGCCCCGATCGATGGGCACGCGCCATCGCTGCAACAAGACGTCACATCGACCACCTGGCGTCTCACCATCGTCGGCGCCGAACGCGATGCGGTCGAGGCTGCCGCACACGATGCGATGGGTGCGGCCGCGATCATGGCGACGCGCACCCGAAAGGGCCAGGAGTCGATCGACGACTTGCGACCGTCGCTGCTGGCGCTCTACCTCGACCCCGAAGTCGAGCCGGGCGATGACGTCACATTCGTCGCCGAGCTGGCGACCCAACCTCGGGCCTTGCGCCCCGCCGAGCTCGTCGGCGCGGTGTGGCCCACAGTCGATGACGTGCGCGCGTTGCGCACGCACCAATGGATCGAGCGCGACGGCGCGCGATGGGAGCCTCTCCCATCCGACGCACCGGAGACGCGCTTCGTCAGAAGGGAAAACCCCGATGTCCGAACCGATGCCGAGCGACGCCGTCCTTCCGTCGGAGCCGCCCGCTGAGTCCAGCTCGACTGGCGGGTCCGCGGTCGCGGGCGAGGCCGGCGACGGCACGTCGTCGCCGGCGGCCCGCAAGAAGCGCCGTCGCGGCAGCCGCGGTGGCCGCAACCGTCAGCGGTCGAACACTGACGCGGCCAACCGGAGTCCTCAAGACGACGAGGACGACGACGTACCCGAGCTCCCGGACCGCCCGATGGAAGGGCAGATCCACGATCCCGAGGTAGCCGAGCGAGTCCTCGTGCCTCGCAAGCCGCAGATCGGCGACACGATGCCTGCGCCCGCGCGGCCTGCACCAGACGCGACAGCGGCCGAGACGCCCGCTCGCCGTCGCCGCCGTCGAGGTGGTCGGGGTCGCGGCACCGGGGCGAAGCCCGGACAGCCCGTCACCGCCGATCTCGGTGACAGCGCGTTCGAGGTCGACGAGGAGACGCTTGCTCGACAGCGGGGCAGGGAGCGCAAGGGGCGTCCCATCGGTCGCTACCTCATGTGCGTGCACGTGCGGCCGGGCGCGACGCAGATCGCGGTGCTCGAGGGTCGTTCGCTCATCGAGCACTACGTGTCGAAGCCGGCGGACGATCCGACCCAGATCCACGGGAACATCTACCTCGGCCGTGTGCAGAACGTGCTCCCGGGCATGGAGGCAGCGTTCGTCGACATCGGCACGCCGAAGAACGCCGTGCTCTACCGGGGCGACCTGCAGTACGACCAGGAAGACATCGTCGAGAAGGGCGCGAACGCGCGCATCGAGCAGATCCTGAAGGCCCGTCAGACGATCGTCTGCCAGGTCACGAAGAACCCCATCGGAGCGAAGGGCGCGTGGCTCACGCAAGAGGTGTCGCTCCCCGGGCGATCCGTCGTCCTCATCCCGAACTCGAGCACCTACGGCATCTCGAAGCGCCTCAACGACGACGAGCGCAAGCGGCTCCGCGGCATCCTCGATCGCGTGAAGCCGGCCCAGCACGGCGTGATCGTGCGCACCGCGGCGGAGGGCATCAGCACCGACGAGATCGAGCGGGACGTCGCCCGGCTCGTCTCACAGTGGGAGCAGATCGAGGCGCTCGCCAAGCGCTCGTCGGCGCCGTCGCTCCTCTACACCGAGCCGAGCATGGCGGTGCGGGTCATCCGCGAGGAGTTCAACCGCGAGTACCGCGGCGTCGCCATCGACGACCCCGTGCTGTTCGAAGCGGTGCGCGACTACGTCGCGAGCATCAGCCCCGCGCTCGCTGACCGGGTCGAGTACTACGACCCCATCGCCGAAGGCCTCCCGCTGTTCGAGCGCCACCACGTGCACGAGCAGCTGCACAAGGCCCTCGACCGCAAGGTGTGGCTGCCGTCGGGCGGGTCGCTCATCATCGAGCACACCGAGGCCCTCACGGTCATCGACGTGAACACGGGAAAGAACGTCGGCACGTCGAGCCTCGAGGAGACGGTGTTCCGCAACAACCTCGAGGCGGCCGAGGAGATCGCCCGCCAGCTGCGGCTCCGCGACATCGGCGGCATCATCGTCATCGACTTCATCGACATGGAGATCCGTGAGAATCGCCATGCCGTCATCGCCGCCTTCCGCGACGCCCTCGCCCGCGACAAGACCCGCACGCAGGTGTTCGACATCTCCGACCTCGGCCTGGTCGAGATGACCCGCAAGCGCATCGGCGAGGGCCTGCTCGAGTCGTTCGCCGACACATGCCCCTACTGCGAGGGTCGCGGCGTCCTCGTCGACCACGACCTGATCGACTAGCCGGCCGGCGCAGAGATTGATGATTGGCGGGGCACATGACGTCCCCCAATCGTCAATCCCGAGGTGCTGACTCGCTGGGCTCGCGCCCGGTCCGGTAGCGTGGCATCCCTATGTATGCAGTGATCGCCACAGGCGGCAAGCAAGAGAAGGTCGCCGAGGGCCAGCGACTCGACGTCGAGCTACTCGGCATCGACGAGGGCGAGTCGGTCACCTTCACGCCGGTTCTGCTGGTCGACGGTGACCGCGTGCTCGCCACGCCTGACGACCTCAAGGGTTCGTCGGTCGAGGCTCGGGTCGTCGGCTCGGCCAAGGGCCCGAAGATCATCGGCTTCAAGTACAAGAACAAGAGCCGTAGCCGCAAGCGCTGGGGTCACCGCCAGCATTACGCCACCATCGAGATCGTCTCGATCACGGCCGCGTCGGCCAAGGCATAGGGGAGCAGACGATGTCGAAGACCAAAGGTGGCGGTTCCACTCGCAACGGGCGCGACTCGAACGCGCAGCGCCTCGGCGTGAAGAAGTTCGACGGCACCGCAGTGACCGCCGGCACGATCCTCGTGCGCCAGCGGGGCACGAAGTTCCATCCAGGTGTGAACGTCGGCATCGGCGGCGACGACACGCTCTTCGCGCTCACCGACGGCACCGTGAAGTTCGGCCAGCGCAAGGGCCGCAAGCTCGTCGACATCAACCCGGCCTGACTCCTTCGCGCCTCAGGCCCCCCGCGGCAGCGCGACCGGATCCCAGCCCAGCCGCTCGACCGCGAGCCTGAACGCGAATCGGTCGGTCATCCCGCTCACGTAGCGGACGGCCGCCGCGACCGCCTCGGGCGACCCGGGCTCGAGGGGACCGTCGCCGGTCTCGTCGGGATGGTCGACGAACCACGACGTCAGCGACCGCAGCAGCTCGATCACCCGATCTGCTTGCGCTCGGGCCTCGGGCCGAAGGTAGATGCGCTCGTAATTGAAGGCGCGGAAGGCTTCGAGGGCGTCGGCTTCGGCCCTGCGGAGGCCGACCCTGCCCGTCTCGGCGATCGTGTCGACCATCGTCGTGATGAACCGGTGGAGCTGCGTGCGGCGATCGGGACCGACGACGTCACGCACCGCCTCGGGAAGATCGGCCGCGACCACCAAGCCGGCGGCCACTGCGTCTTCGAAGTCGTGGCAGCAGTAGGCGATGCGGTCGGCCCAGGCCACTACCTCGCCCTCTGGCGTCGCCGGCGCCGGCCGGTTCCACGAGTGGTTGCGGATCGCGTCGAGCGTCTCGGCGCAGAGGTTGAGCGGCGCGAGGACGACGTCGGCCCCGTATACGGCGTGGTGGTAGCCGCCCTCGAGGAACGGCGAGAGCGCCTCTTCGGAGGCATGGCCGGCCGGGCCGTGACCGCAGTCGTGGCCGGTGGCGGCCGCCGCGGTGAGAGCCACGTTGAGGCCGACAGGCCGGGCGATGCTGACCGCCACCTGGGCGACCTCGATCGCGTGGGTGAGGCGAGTGCGGAGGTGGTCGTCGTCGGGAGCGATGAAGACCTGGCATTTGCCTGCGAGTCGCCTGAAGGGCTTCGAGTGATGAATGCGGTCGAGGTCGCGCTCGAAGCAGGTGCGCAAGCGGTCGGGCTCTTCGGGCGTCGCCCGGTTGCCGGCGCCCCGGGCTCGGGTCGCTCCCGGCGCCAACACGACCTCGTCGTCTTCCTCCCGAGCCGCGCGTGGACGAGCGACCTGGCCCGGCTCGCCGACCCACGCGGCCGAGTGAGCAACGTGGATGACACCAGATTCGGTGGTGCGCGCGTGCAAACTGTCCTCCTGCCCCTCGGTGCTCAGAGTACCGAGGGGGTGTGACATGCAACGGTGATCGCTGACCGCCTCGAAGCCGGGGAGCTGAGGAACGAATCTTCGACGCTGAGTGGGTCGGATTACCCATTGCAACCGCGGTGAGTGATCTCCACACTCAGGTCGGAGCAGTTTTCGTGTTGGACGGCGGGCGTCCCGGCTGGGCGTCGGCAAGGCAGCTATGCACCGGTCACCTCATCACTGAGGGGATTGGCGCCGATACCTAGGTGGTGCAGATGTTCGGTTCGCTGACTCCGAGGACGGCACGGGGACCTGCGCCGCGGCGCGCCGCATGGCGACGACGGTGCGGCGATGGTCGAAGCCGCCATCGTCATGCCTCTCCTCATGCTGCTCGTGTTCGGCATCATCGAGTGGGGTCTCGCCTTCCTGACCGCCACCTCCACGAACTCGGCTGCGCGCTCCGGCGCCCGTACTGCTTCCGCTCTCACGCTGAACACGACCTACGCCGACCAGGCCCGCCTCGCTGTCGAGTCGAACCTCTCCGGCGCCTCCCGTTCGCAACACCGCTCGAGATGTGGGTGTACGAGGTGCCCTACACCAATCCCGCTGGCTCGCCCTTCCCCTCCGGGCAGACGAGCTGGACGTGCGGCACCAACTGCATCAAGTACACGTGGAACCCCGTGACCTGTCACTTCGAGAATCCCGTGGGCTCCTGGCCCGCAGCGTCGATGGTCGTGTGCGGTGTCCCACCCGACCAGTTCGACTCGGTGGGCATCTACCTCAAGGTGCGCCACAACTTCGTGACGAACTTCTTCGGTTCGAGCAAGATCATCGCCGAGCACACGATCATGCGGCTCGAGCCCCAGCCGGCTGACTCCTGCGCGGCAGTGGGGTCGTAGCAGTGCGTACCGCTCCACGCACCCGGCCGAGAAGGACGACGCCCTCAACGGAGACGACGGCGGCTTCGTCATGGTCTGGCTGGCATTGCTCCTGCTCGTGCTCCTCGCGTTCTGCGGCTTCGGCATCGACGTCGCGAACTGGTGGTACATCGGCCAGAAGGAGCAGCGCGCCGCGGACGCAGCTGCCCTCGCCGGCTCGATCTACATGCCGAACGACCTAACGCCACGGCGCGCTCAACCGCGCTGAAGGTCGCCTCGCAGAACGGCTACACGAACGGCGTGAACGCGACGGTCGTGGCGAACCAAGAGCCCCAGCCGAGTCGCATCCGCGTCACCGTGACGTCGACGACGACCAACTTCTTCGCGGGGCTCGTGGGTTACAACAACGAGACGATCTCGCGTGACGCGGTCGCGGACTTCCAGGGCCCCGTCCCCATGGGCAGCCCGACCAGCGAGCTCGGTCAGGATCCGGACGAGTGCGTCCCGGGCACGCCCGGTTCGTCCGCGAACTTCTGGCTCAACACCTCCGGCCCGGGTGGTACCAAGCAGGAAGGTGACCGCTTCGCGACGGGCGTGTGCAACAGCGGGTCCGTCGCGGGCTGCAACGGCAGCCTCACGAACCCCGAGTACAAGACCGACGGCTACACATTCCGCGTGCGCGTGAACTCGGTGCAGGCCGGCCAGCCGCTGGTGATCCAGGTGTACGACCCGGCGTGGATGTACACAGAGGACTTCTGCAACAACGCCAACATGCCGTCGAACCTGCAGCAGAACAACATCCCGAACCTTGCCCAGGCTCCGTGGAACATCACCAACGTGGTGCCGAGCGGCCCGGGCAACATCACTCGTTACGGCACGAGCGGCGCCGGACAGAGCATCAACAGCGGCGGCACCCGCTGGTGCACCGGCGACCAGAACGCCGGGGGTGGCGCGGCCAACATCAACAACACGACCTACATCATCCGCCGGCCCGACCTCTCGCCGTGGAGCGACACTGACAACGCAATCGAGACTTCGGTGGCGTGCGTGCCTACGTACTTCCGCGGCATCAACCAGCCCATGCAGCTCCTGCTCGATCCGACGAACGTCTCGAACGACGCGATGTACGTGAAGAACTACTTCCACCGATGGGTGACGGTCTGTTCGATCCCGTCGAACCAGGTGCAGGTCGGCGACTACATCTTGCAAGTGAAGACCAACTCGGACACGTCCGGCCTCACCGGCGCAGGCTCCGCCTACCAGACATGGTCGAGCCCGAGCACCGCGGCGGGCTCGGTGAGCAACAGCAACGGTGGCTACAACCGCTACGCGCTGCGGGCAGGCTGGGGCACCAGCTCGGGCACGACGGGCCAGATGCCGGACGGCACCGGTGTGTCGATCTCGGCGACGCGTGACCTGCCGATCTACGCCAACGCGGGCGCAGACACGACGCCGACCTTCTACCTCGCCCGAGTGACTCCGACCGCGGGTTCGGGCCGCACGCTCGCCCTGAACTTCTACGACATCGGCGACGTCGGCAACGGGTCGGTCACGATGACGATCTTGGCGCCGCCCGATTCGAACTACGGCGGCGGCTTCCCGACGTGCACCTACCACCGCGACAACACGCTCACCGAGGTCACTGCCGCCGGATGCTCGATTCCGGGCATGACCAGCGGCGTGTACAACGGGCGCCTAGTCACGATGACGATCCCGATCCCGGCCGACTACACGTGCACCTTTGCGAGCTCGACAGGGTGCTGGATCAAGGTGGGGATGACGTACAACTCGGGTGCTCAGCCGAACGACACCACCACGTGGTCCGCCACACTCACCGGCGACCCCGTGCGACTCGTCGAATAACGGACTCGTCGAATAACGAGAGTCACACCAAAGCGGCTCCGCCGCGCGCTGGCCCACCCCCTACGCTGACCCGCCATGGCCGGGTTCGTCGACGAGTGCGCGCTGAACGTGCGCGGTGGCGATGGCGGCGCGGGCACCGTGTCGTTCCGGCGTGAGGCCCACGTGCCCCGAGGCGGTCCCGACGGCGGCGACGGCGGCCCCGGTGGCGACGTGTGGCTCGTCGCGGACCACAACGTGGCGTCACTGCTGGCTTTCCGCGACCATCCTCACCGGCGGGCGACCGACGGCACCCACGGCACGGGCAAGGGACGCCACGGCACCGGGGGCAAGGACACGATCGTCGCCGTTCCTCAGGGCACCACCGTGCGAGCGATGGAGAGTGGAGCGCTGCTCGCCGACCTCGTGAATCACGGCGATCGCTGGCTCGCGGCGGCGGGAGGCCGAGGAGGACGCGGCAACGCGCGGTTCCTCTCGAACACGAGGCGCGCGCCCTCGTTCGCGGAGCAGGGGGAGCGGGGAGAGCAGCACTGGCTGCTGCTCGAGCTGCGGCTCATGGCCGACGTCGCGCTCGTGGGCTTCCCGAACTCGGGCAAGAGCACGTTCATCAGCCGGATCTCGGCGGCCAAGCCCAAGATCGGCGACTATCCGTTCACGACCCTCGAGCCCAACCTCGGCGTCGTGCGCCTCGACGACGACTTCGAGATGGTCGTCGCGGACATCCCCGGCCTCATCGAGGGCGCGAGCGAGGGCCGCGGTCTCGGGCATCGCTTCCTGCGTCACGTCGAGCGGGCGCGAGTGCTCGTCGTGCTCATCGACCTCGCACCTTCCGAAGGCCGCTCGCCCGCGGAGCAGGAGCGGATCCTGCTCGACGAGCTCGGCCGCTACCAACCCGACCTACTCGAGCGGCCCCGCATCGTCGTCGGCTCGCGCGCGGACGTCGCCGACTCCGGCATCGAGTGGCAGGGCCTGCGGATGAGCGCGATCACCGGCGACGGCGTGCGTGAGGTCGTGGGTCAGATGGCGAGCCTCGTGCACGAGGCTCGCGACGCCGAGCCAGTCGCCGAGGGCCTCGTGATCCACCGCCCTGTGCCCGAGGGTGTGCGGGTCGAGCGCGAGGCCGACGGCGTCTATCGAGTCGTCGGGCGCGCCGCCGAGCGCGCCGTCGCGCTGTCCGACCTCACGAACGCCGAGGCGCTCGCGTACGTCGACCATCGGCTGAAGCGCCTGGGCGTCGGCAAGGCACTGGCGCGGGCAGGCGCCCGCGAGGGCGACACGGTGCTCGTCGGATCGTTCAGCTTCGACTACGAGCCCGACCAATGAGCACGATCGTCGCCAAGGTCGGCACGTCTTCGCTCACCGACGATGTCGGGGTCATCGACACCGCAGCCATCGAGAAGCTCTGTGGGGAGGTGGCGCAGCTGCGCGTCGACGGCCACGACGTCGTCGTCGTGAGCTCCGGTGCCGTGTCCGCGGGAGTCGCCGCGCTCGGGCTGAAGGAGCGTCCGACCGACACCCCGACGCTGCAAGCGCTCGCCGCGGCGGGGCAGAGCCGCCTCATGCGCACCTACGACGACATCCTCGCGACACACGGGTTGGTGCCCGCCCAGGTGTTGCTCGTTCCTCACGACTTCGTCGAGCGCCGCCAGTACCTCCACGCGCGCCAGACACTCACGCGACTGCTCGAGCTCGGCGCCGTTCCCATCGTCAACGAGAACGACGCCCTCGCGGACGACGAGATCCGGTTCGGCGACAACGACCGTCTCGCGGCCCTCGTTGCCCATCTCGTGAACGCCGACCTGCTCGTCCTGCTCACTGACACGCCGGGCGTGCTGACCGCCGATCCTCGTCTCGACGCGAACGCGTCCCTCATCGAGGAGGTCGTGGGCATAGACCGTGCCTTCGAGGAGCAGATGGGTGGCGCGGGCTCGCAGCGAGGGAGCGGCGGGATGGCATCCAAGGTGGCCGCCGCGCGCATCGCGTCGTGGTCGGGTGTCCGGGCGGTCATCGCCGCGGCAGATCGACCTGGCGTGCTGCTCGATGCGGTCGCTGGCGTCGGTGGTGTGGGCACGGTGGTGCACCCGCACGAGCGCCGCCTGCCCGCGCGCAAGCTATGGATCGCGTTCGCGCTGGCTTCCGCGGGAGTGGTCGAGGTCGACGAGGGTGCACGCCGCGCGCTTGTCGACGGCAACCGGTCATTGCTCCCGGCGGGAGTCGTCGGTGTGAAGGGCGACTTCCTCGCCGACGACGCAATCGAGGTCGCCGGACCCGGTGGCGTGGTCTTCGCGAAGGGCCTCTCGCGCATCGACGCGCACGACCTCTCGCAGGTCATCGGACGCCGCACCTCAGAGCTCCCCGAGGGATGGCCGCACGAGGTCGTCCATCGCGACGACCTTCGTCGTGTTGCCGGGCTGACCGCCCACGCTAGGAGGAGGAGGGCGTGTCGGCGCCGCTCGCGGGAGCGGGCGCCGGGGCTTCGACCGCAGCAGGCTCGTGCGCAGCAGGGAGGCCGAGCTGGGCCCGCATCTCGTCGAGGCGACCCTGGGCCTCTGAGTTCTGGGTGGCGTGCTCGATCTCGAGCATGCGGCTCTCGACCGACGTCTCGGTGAGCTCGCTCATGCCCTTGGCCTTGGCGTAGCGGGCCTCGATCTTGTCGCGCACCTCGTCGAACGTCGGGACGTCGTCGCCGACCGTCGCCGAGAGCGAGGCCATCGCCTTGTTCATCTGCTCTTGCATCTTGGCCTGGTCGAGCTGCGACATGAGCTTCTGACGCTCGCTGAGCTTGCGCTGCAACGCGGTGGCGTTCTGCTGCACCGCAGCCTTCGCCTGGTCGGCCGCCTGCGCCGACTGGAGGCTGAGGGCCTTCAGGTCGTCGACGTCGCGCTCGAGCGCGATGAGCCGGTTCGCGAACGCCTCGGCCGCGGCGTTGTACTCGCCGGCCTTGGCGGCATCGCCCTTCTTGTCGGCATCGGCCGCCATGAGCAGCGCCTGTCGCGCGTTGCCGTTGACGCGACCCATCTCCTCGAGCGAGCGGTTGAGGCGAAGCTCGGTCTGCTTCTGGTTCGCGATCACGTTCGCGGCCTGCTCGCGCAACCGCCGGTGCTGCTCCTGCGCCTCTTGCATGGCCTGCTCGAGCTGTACCTTCGGATCGGCCCGCTCGTCGAACCGGCCACTCAGCTTTGCGGTCCAGTAGGCCCACTGCCGCTTGAGGTACTTGATCATGCGGCGGAGCCTATCGGCCCCTCAAACGGGTGCGGAGGGCGACGACCTCCGGAACGCGGAGCAACAGCAGCCCTCCGACATACGCCGCGACGCCGATGCCGACACCGACGAGCGAGCGCGTCAGGGCGCCAGTGCCGTGCTGGCCGCCGACAAGTGAGGCCAAGCCCCAGACGAGCGCGCCCATCACGATCGCGACGGCGATCGGACGCGCGACGCCGGCTGCGAGCGAGCGCAGGCCGAGGCCACCGGTGACGTGTGACAGCCACAACGTCGCGAGCACCGCAGAGATCGTGTAGGCGACCGCGTACGAGGCGGCGAGGCCCGGCGCTCCCCATCGGCCCACGAACGCAATCGCGAGGACGATGTTGATCACGTTCTCGACGACGTTGAGGTAGAAGGGCCGGCGGGTGTCCTTGCGCGCATAGAAGCCGCTGAGCACGAACAGGTAGATGCTGAACCCCAGAAGCCCGGCGGCGAACCACGCGAGCGTGTTCCCGGTGAGGACGGCTTGGCTGCTCGAGAGCGCGCCTCGCTCGATGAGCGCGGACACGAGCGGACGCGCGAGCACCGCGTAGCCGATCGCTGCGGGCGCGATCACGAGCGTGATGAGGCGGATGCCGAGCGAGAGACGGTCCTTGTAGCCGTTGTGGTCGCCCCGCGACGCGGCTTCCGAGAGCTCGGGCGCGAACGTCGTGATGAGCGTGACCGCGAGCAGGCCGTGGGGGAGCTGGAAGAAGATGAACGCGGCTTGGTACGCGGAGAGCTCTCCCTCTCCCCGCAGCGCGAGGATCGAGACGATCAGCAACGCGATCTGGTTCGCGATCACGTAGCCGACGGTCCAGCCGGAGAGCCGAGCGACCTCGCTCACCGCGGGGTGTCGCCACAGCAGCCTGGGCCGGATGTGGATGCCGGCATGGCCCACCGCGATCCACACGACCGCGGTCATCGCGACGATGCCCCCGGTGGTCGACAGCCCGAGCAACAGCGTCATCGAGTGGTTGCCGAGCGCGGTGTCGAGGTTGATGTCGCCGTTCACGACGTGGGGGAGCGCGATGAGGGCCGCGATGACGATCACGTTGTTGAGCACGGGAGCGAACGCGGCCGCCGCGAAGCGGCGCCTCGAGTTGAGGAGCGCGATCCCGAGCGAGGTGATGCCGTAGAACACGATCTGGGGCAGGAAGAACCGCGCGAGCGTGGTCGCCTCGCTTCGCACGGCCCCCTGATCCACGGCCGGCACGCGCAGCGTGTACAGGTGGACGATGAGCGGCGCGGCGAGCACCGCGACCACGGTGAGAGCGAGCAGCACGACCACCGCGACGCTCACGACGGCGTCGGTCGCCTCCTCGTCGTCGTGATCGAGGTGGCTCACGAAGACCGGCACGAGGGTCGTCGTGAGGATGCCGCCGAGCAGGAGCTCGTACACGACGTTCGGCATCGTGTTCGCGAGGTTGTAGGTGTCGGTGAGCGACGTCTGGCCGAGGGCGTACGCGAGTGCCGCGACCCGGCCGAACCCGGTGAGCCGCGACAGCCCGGTGCCGGCAGCGACGACGAGGTTCGCCCGCACGAAGCGGCGGTTGGTCGTCGGGGTGCTCATCCTCCGGCCGGGGGGTCGCTCGTCTCCTCGAGCGCTTGTCGCAGCGCCTCCATGTCGGTGACGACGTCGTCGACGTCGGACGAGAGGCCGAGCATCCCCTCATCGCTCGCTTCGACGGAGAGCTCGACTGCGCGAGCCGCCGCCTCGTCGAGTCGAGCGTCGAGCAGGCGCAGGCGGTCTTGCGCGTCGTTCACGACGGCGGCCATGCGCTCCGCCGAGGCGATCTGCGCGCGGAGCGACTCCTCGGTGCGGCTGCGGCTGTCCGATGGCTGTGACGTGTCGTGCTCGAGAGCTGCGAGCTTCGCCCGGGCCGCTCGCGTGTCGAGCTGCCGGACGGCCCGCGATATCTCCTGGGCGCGGTTCGCGACCTGCCAGCTCTCGCTCACCCCGGTCTCCACTCGCTCACCGATCTCCGCGAGACGGTCGCGGAGCGGGCCGGCCTTCGCGGACTGCACTGCGCGATCGAATCGGGCCTGAGCGTGGAGGGCGTCGCGCACGAAGTCTCGCCATGGCTCCGCCAGCGCGAAGGGATCGATGTGCTCGTGGCGAGACGCCCGCGGCACCGCAAGGGCGACTCGCGCGCCCCAGGCGGCCGCACCCACGCCGGCTGCCGCCAGAAGCGGCAGCCCGGCAAAGATCGAGACCGCCACACCACCGCCCGCGAGCGCGATCGCGCTCGGGGACGTCATGGCCCGGGCGACTCGCGGGGTGAACAGCCGATCGCGGAACCGCCGGGCCACGGTCAGAAGTGGGACACCACGGCGGTGAACACATCGTTGATGGCACTCGGGTTGGAGACGTCCGGATGGTCCTCCCCGGTGCGGCCTTCGCCGAGCAGGACGACGGCGTTGATCACGACGTCAGCGGTCGCCACGGGGGCAGGGTAGGTGATTGTGACGTTGCCCCTGTCGCATGAATGTCTCGAGCTCCGGTCCCGGCTCGGAATCGGTGGTTGCCGGCGACATCGACCGCCAATGGGTCAAACGAGAGCATGTCGGCCAAGTTCGGGTGCTTGGAAAACGCGGTCGCCGTCTCGCGGACCGCCTCGAGCCGAGGCCGTCATACCGCCAGTCGCCAGTTCCAAAGGTGCGCTGGTCGTGACGGCGCCGCCGAGACCCGTCGTTGGCTTCGGGACGGCGAGTGCCCGCTGGTAGGGTCTGCCGTCCCTTCCGGGGTAGCTCAACCGGCAGAGCAGCGGACTGTTAATCCGCGTGTTGAGAGTTCGAGTCTCTCCCCCGGAGCTCGTCGGGCCTGTAGCTCAGTGGTCAGAGCGGGCGACTCATAATCGCTTGGTCGCTGGTTCGATCCCAGCCGGGCCCACGGCGGCTGGCCTGGTGTTCCAGGTCGATTCGGCGCCCGCAGTCGGGCCCGCCGGTGCCCGCTGGTCACAGATTGGTCATAGCGCGTCGATCATCGCCGCCACCTGCGCAGCCGCGTCGGCCTGCTGGCCCGGCATCGTGTGCGCCTACACGTCCAACGTGAACGCGGTCGACTCGCCGTGTGCGGGGAGCGAGGCCGCGAGCGGCGAGGTCCGCGTAGACGACATCGAGGTGCGCCGCCGTGAGCGTGCTTCCGATCGGCATCACCGTCGAGCTGCACGAGGAGGCCGACGGCCTGCACGCCGTGTGGGACGTCAGCGACACCGAGCTCCGCAACGACGTGCTCACCGTCGTAAGCGACAATGCCGTCGCCTACGCGACAATGCCGTCGCCAGCCTTTCGATCGGATCCGTGCCCGGCGAGGACAAGTGGAACCGCGACCGCACACGCGTCGAACGCGCCGCGATCAGGACCGCGCCCACCCACAACGCGCAGCGTAGGCCGAGTTCTGACCGGACCGCCCGCACGAAAGACCCTGCCAATCGGACTTTGCGTTGAATGTCCCCGCGGTGCTCGAGGAACGTGACCTTCGCCTCTGGCCCGCACCGTTGGTGAGGCGCAGCGTCCGAGACACAACCACCAAGGAGGTGGCGCATGGATTCCGCATTTATCGTGACATGGTCCCGTCCGTTCCCCGGCAGAGAGAAGAAGGCCCTCGAGTACGGCGTCGAGGTCGGCGAGTACTGGGGCAAGCTTGCCGCCGATGGCAAATGCACCCCGCCCGAGATGTTCTTCCTGCCCGACGGCCACGGATTCTGGATGGTCAAGGGCGATCGGGAGGAGTTGTACAAGCTCTTCTGGAGCGACGTCTCGCAGACGCTGTTGACGAAGGGCGAGTTCCTGCTTGGCGAGTTCAAGTACGCGATCGCCGTCACTGGCACCGCGGCCGACGAGTTCCTGTTCAAGTACACAGAGGTCGGCACCAAGCTCGGTTACATCTGATCGTCGAACGAACCAGACGGAAGGGCGGCGCCCGTGATGGCGCCGCCCTTTCCCCGTTCAGCCGGAGTGTGTGTTGATCCCGATGCGCCCCGGACGTTTCGATCCCAGCCGGGCCCACGGCGGCTGGCCTGACCATTTCCCCCCTGGCACTTCCGTGCTGAAGAACGCGCCAGATGTGGCGCGCTTTCCAGCAGAGAACGCTCATCGGGGACTCGGGGTCTCGCCTGTCGGCTCGGGCAGTCAGCCCGGCGGCACCCCGCCGGACCCTCGGGCTGACTGCGAACCGAACACGTACCTAGCCCGCCGCCCAGCTGGGTTGGTGGGTGTGAAGCGGCGGATTAGGTGATGCGGCTGTGGGTGGGGACCACGGGCGCGTCTTCGAACCGGTCGTACCACGCGACGGTCAAGATGCAAACATCCCGCCGCGCATCGGAACCGTTGTCGGGTTGGTGTTGTAACGCGTCGGGGCCGCCGGGCGATGTGGTCAACGAGGCGGCCCGCTCGGCTCCTCTCGTTCATCCGGAACGGGTGCCTAGCCAAGTCGGGCGGGCCGCACCGAGACCTCCGAGCAGTCGTGCGCGATCAGATGATTTCGAGCGCGGCCTGAGCGGACCTGGCCTCGTGGGGCATGCCGAGCTGGGTAGCTCGTTCAAGCGCGTCGGTGGCGAGCGCGCGAGCAGTCTCGCGATCGCCGTGGCCGTCTCGGGACGCGAGCGCCGCGGCCAGCTGATGTGAGGTCCGAATCGAGTGCGGCACGCTCCGCGCTCGCTCGCACAATGCTGCGGCCGCTTCGAGGCAGGCGACGGCCTCGTCGTGGCGGCCGAGCAAGGATAAGAGGCTCCCCCGGAGGCCGTCGGCGGCGTCGAACACAACGAGGTTCCAGGGCAGGAGCAACAGCTGCTCGTGGTACGGCTCGAGGATTGCCTCGAGCACCGCCGCTGATCGCACGTCGCGCAGCGCGGCCGCGACCGTGCTCGCCCTCGCGAGCGATGCGTGCCGAAACCAGTCCCATGGCAACGACTCGAAGTCATCGGCCGCGAACCGATCCCAGCCGGGGTCGCGCTCGCCGCGTCGAGCACGCGCTGCGATGCCGGCGAGCTCGATGAGCGTGCGCTGGGAGCGGCGGTCCGCAGCAAAGCTGTCCAACGCGTTGAGGAGGTCCTGATCACGGCCACTCCAATCCCAGGCGGCGGCGATCTGCGTCCCACTCATCGAGGCGTGTGACGATTCGGGATCGAGCGTCGCGAGCAGCTCGAATGCCAACCGTTCCGCGTCGCCGAACCGGCCGTCGAGGAGTGCGACCGACGTTTCGATGACGGCGATATCTGCCTGTCCCAGGCCGGTGCGAGCCGCGAAGGCCGCGAACTCCCCGAAGACGGCGTCGAAGTCGTCGCGGTCGCCGTGTCGGAGGGACGAGGTGAGCGCCCCGCCGAGTGCCTCGAGCATCCACATCCCTCCGACCGCGTCGGCGGCCACGCGCAGGTCACGCGCGAGTGTTCGGTCGTCGGCGTCGGCGTCGGGGAAATGCATCCACCACCGGTAGTCGGCCACCAGCATTCGACCGAGCGGGTCGTACCGATCGGCTTCGGCAGCAGCGGCCTCGACTGCCGCGATCGCGCGCCCATGATCAGAGCGATCGCCGTCCTCCGCCGCACGAGAGGCCGCGATCGCGGCCAAGGCCGGCCGCCAGTCGTCGCTCGGGCCCATGTCGAGCGCAGCGAGCACGAGCTCATGCGCGGTCGGATCGATGACGCCGGGTTGCACGAGCCATTGGTAGGTGAGCGCGGCGCGAGCGGCGAGCCGGGGCCAGCCGTGCTCGATCGCGAGCCGCCCGGCCTCGCTCACGAGGGAACGCGCTGAGGCGAAGTCGCCGACGGGGTTCCAGGCGCGGCAATCACCGATGAGCAGGAGCGCGCGGCACCGAAGCTCCGGCGCATCGAGTGCAGAGTCATCCCAGAGAGCGACGGCGCGAGCTGCGAGGTCATCGGCGCCGTCGAAGGCTCCGACGGTCATCGCTTCCTCGGCCGCGAGCACGGCCGCCTCCGCCGCGACGTAGGGGTCGCCGGCGAGGACGCCTTCGCACAGGTGGTGGGCGACCGCGCCGGTCGGGGCGTTCCCGGAGGCCGCGAGCGTTTCCCCGACTCGCCAGTGCAGATGGGCTCGGCGCGGTCCGCTGATCTCCTCGAGAAGGGTCTGTCGCACCAGCGCGTGCGTGAACGCGAGCGTGCCGGGCGCGTTGGAGACCTCCCGCAGCAGGCCGGGTGTCACGGCCTCGTCAAACGCGACAGCGGCGACTGCGGGCGCGACGCCGGCTGCCGCCGCGACCGTAGACAGGTCGAACTCGCGGCCAGCAACTGCCGCCACCGACAGAAGGTCGTTGGTTGCCTCACTCAACCGCGACAGCCGGCGCCCGACGACATCACGGACGCCCTCCGGAAGACCGAGGTCGGCCAGCGCTCGGTCGGTGGTCCACACCCCGTCGCGCTGGAAGATCGCGCCGGTCTCGACGAGATGGGCCACGACCTCCTCGGCGAAGAACGGATTCCCGTCGGTCTCTTCGTGCAGTGCAGTGACGAACTCGGGCGGCGCGTCATGACCGGCGAGATCGTGAAGCAGCGCGCCGATCGCCTGCTCGTCGAGGCCGCGGATGGACACCCGCTGGATCCGGGGGTCGCGCCGCAGGTCGGAGAGCACCTGGCTCAGCGGATGGCGGCGGTCGACATCGGTGTCGCGGTAGGTGCCCACCACGAGCATCGGCCCGCGTCGTTCGCTGCTCAAGATCCACCTGAGAAGTCCGAGCGTCGCCGGATCGGCCCAATGGAGGTCGTCGAGCACCAACAGCAGCGGGCCGTTGCCCGTCATCTGCGCGAGCAGAGAGTCAACCGCGTCGAACAGCCGCGCACGATCCGACGCCGCATCCGTCGTCGGTTTCGGCACGACATCGGGCACGCGCTCGCCCACGACCGAGATGCACCGCACGAGATCCGGCGCCAACGGCGTCAACGCAGCGATCTCTTCCTCGTCGGCGCCCTGCACGAAGCCGCCGAGCGCGTGCACCCACGGCTCGTAGGCGACCCCCACCCCGTCGTCGCACCACCCGTGCAACACACGCGCGCCGTCAGCGGCGACCTCAGCCGCGACCGCGGCGGCCAGACGCGTCTTGCCGATGCCCGGTTCCCCCGCAACGAGCACCAGTCGCCTGTCACGTGCCGTGACAGCGCTCTTCCACGCGGCGAGCAGCTGACCGAGTTGCAGCTCCCTACCCACACAGGCTCCCCGAGCGGCGATCTCGACGAGTCGCGGGGGCACAGCGGGCGCGCGAACGGGGGGTTCCCACTGCACCTCCCATGCCAGGACCGGCACATCGAGGCCTTTGACCTCGAGCGCACCAGCGCTGGACAGCGGGCAGCTGCAGCGACTCCCCGCCAGAACGCGCACGACGTCGGAGATGAGGATCTGTCCGCCGGACGCGGCCGCGCACAACCGGGCGGCCTCGACTACGGGCGTGCCGTGGAAGTCGCCGTGCTCTTCCGCCACGTCCCCGGCGCTCGCGCCGACCCGCATCGCGAAGCGGGCCTCCGCATCGCCGAGCTCGCGAGTGATCGCACCCTGCATGGCCGCGACACAGGTGATCGCGTCGGCGGCCGAGGCGAAGACCGCCATCACGCCGTCGCCCTCGTGCTTCACGAGCTCGCCACCACCGCGTTCGACTGCTTCGGTCAGAAGCCGATCGTGCACGCGTCGACGAACGTCGAACGCCTCGTCCCCGAGTCGCTGGCGAAGCGAGGTCGACCCGACCAGATCCGTGAACACGATCGTGCACGTGCGCGCACCCACCGCCCAAGCATGCCCCACCAAGTCGCTCCGGGCTCGGGGCCCAGACAGTCGGGGCTAGGTCTCGCCGATCCAGGTGGGTGCGCGCTCCAAGAGGTACTGGCTCACTGCGAGGCAGCGGTCGAGCGTGTCGCAGAGCTGCTCCTCGCCGAGGTACACGCGATCCAGCCCGACCTCGATGCGAGCAACCACGTTGATGCTGCGCTCGGGAGCGTCGGTCGCCGACGGGAACGAGTCGATCGCGGACACCTCGAGCGGCAGCTGCGTGCCACCGACGCCCGCGAGCTCGGTCGCGAGGACGAGCAGGTCGGGAGGCGAGGGAAGCGGCGGCAGCGACCACGTGAACATCAGCGGGAACGCGAACTCGTCGGGCGGCTTCTCGTCGTCGCCTTGTGCGAGCACGGCATCCTCAAAGGCCAACAAGGCCCGCGGGTCGACCTCGAGCGACAGGTGGAGGTCGAGCGGTCCGCCGCACGCCTCCTCGGGATGGAGGTCGACCTCCCACGCCTGGCGTAGCGAGTAGGTCTCGACGAAGTGGCGCTCGTCGTGGACGTGGAAACCGTGGTCGACGGCGTGATCCTTGAGGTCGGCGACGAAGCCGGCCACGTCGATGACGGCCACGTGCACAGCCTGCCACGTTGCACCACTACCGTGGCCCGGCCGTGGACGACACCGTGCTCACCGATGCGGGGCTCAGCGCGCTGCTCGACGCAACAGCATCCGCCGTGATCGAAGCGTTGGGCGGTGTGACTGATTGGGGCCTCGCACGAAGTGGCGCCCACGCCGGTCAGCACAACAGCGACATCGTGGCGGACGAAGCCGCGCTCGCTGTGCTGCTCCCCGGCGGCGTCGGCGTGCTCTCCGAAGAGAGCGGTCTGCACGAAGCCGATCGCGACATCGTCGTGGTCGTCGACCCGCTCGACGGATCGACGAACGCCGCGCACGGCATCCCGTGGTACGCGGTGAGCCTGTGCGCGGTCGACGCCAAGGGGCCGAGGGCCGCGCTCGTCATCAACATCGCGACGGGTGAGCGCTTCGAAGCCACGCGAGGCGGGGGAGCGACGCGCAATGGTGAGCCCATCCACCCGTCGGGTGCGACGCGGCTCGGTACGGCGCTGATCGGCCTCTCGGGATATCCGCCCCGGCGGTTCGGCTGGAAGCAGTACCGAGCGCTCGGCGCGTCTGCGCTCGATCTGTGCTCCGTCGCGTGTGGCCGCCTCGACGCGTTCGTCGACTGCAGCCACAACGGGCACAGCCCGTGGGACTACCTCGGCGGCATGCTGGTCTGCCTCGAGGCAGGGGCGGTGATGCTCGACGCGTTCGACGGCGCCCTCGTCGTCCTCGAGCACGACGTGCGGCGCACGCCGATCGCCGCGGCGAGTCAGGTGCTCCTCGGCGAGATCATCGCCGTGCGGCGTTCATTCGTGTGAGCGCGCTCGTAGGCTCGAAGCCTTGATCGACAGCGTCCACGCGCTTCTGTTGCGCATCTACCGCCGGCTGCCTCGGCGCGCTCGTGTCGCGATCGTGCACACGCTCGCTCCCACGTTCACCGTCGGCGCCATCTGCGTCATCGAACGTCCCGACGGCGCGGTGCTGCTCGTTCGGCACGCATATCGACGGCGCTGGGGCCTCCCTGGCGGCCTCTTGAACCGAGGGGAGGATCCGCGGGTCGCGGCGAAGCGCGAGGCACTCGAAGAGGTCGGTGTCGAGATCGAGACGGTGGGCGAGCCCGCGGTCGTCGTCGATCCCCGACCTCGTCGTGTCGATGTGATCTTCCGCGCACGCCTCGCGAACGGGGTCAGCCCCGATGCGATCCGGCCCGTCTCAGTCGAGATCGTCGAGGCCCGCTGGTTCCCAGGGGAGGAGCTCCCGGAGCTGCAGCACGAGACCGCGGGCGCGATGCTCGCGCTGGCCCGGGCGCGCAGGCCGGTCAGCCAGAACGGCGAGCCGGAACGCTGACCGGCTCGCCCCACCCGATCGTCGACTCGGTGATCCGAGCCGTGCAGGGATGGCGGAGCTTCGTGAGTGCCTTCGCCTCGATCTGACGGATGCGCTCTCGCGTGAGCTTGTAGCCGTCACCGATGTCGGCGAGCGTGCGGGGTTCGTCGCTGCGGTCGAGCCCGAACCGCATCGACAACACGGCGCGCTCTCGCGGAGTGAGCCGTGAGAGGACGGAGCGGAGCGCGTGCTGATCGAGCCCGGCCGCGGCCCGATCGAACGACGCCTCGGCGTCGGGGTCGGCGAGGAGGTCGCCGAGCTCGCCGTCGCCGTCTTCGCCCGTGGGGGCCGACAGCGACAGCAGGTCGGCCGCGTGCACCTGCGTCGCCTCGACGCGGTCAGGAGCGAGGCCCGTGTCGGCCGCGAGCTCCTCGACCGTCGGTTCCCGATCGAGGTCGGCGCGCAGCCGCTGCGCGCTGCGCGACACCGCAACGATCTGGTCGCGAACGTGGGCCGGCACTCGGATCGTGCGGGACGTGTCAGCGATCGCCCGCCCGATCGCCTGGCGTATCCACCACGTTGCGTAGGTCGAGAACTTGAAGCCGCGCCGGTGGTCGAACTTCTCGACCGCCCGCATGAGGCCGATGTTGCCCTCCTGGATGAGGTCGAGGATGCCGACGCCGCTCGACTGGTAGCGGCGCGCGACCGAGACGACGAGCCGAAGGTTCGACTGGATGAAGCGTCGCCGAGCCGCGTCGCCCTCGGTCACCGCGTTGCGAAGCTCACGCCGCTTCGCGACCGAGAGTCTCTCGGTCGCGTTGTCGATCTCTTCTTGTGCGACTCGCGCAGCGACGATTGCCCGCGCGAGCGTCACCTCGTCCGCCGCCGACAAAAGTGGGTGCATGCCGATCTCGTCGAGGTAGCGCCGAAGCAGATCGGCCTCGTCACCACGTGCCGAAACGGCGCGTGTCCCTGCCATCGGGGGCGAGGGTAGTTCTCCCGCGGCGTGGATATCGGATGCTCCATGTCCGCGTCGCTCTCGACGCGAGTGCGCGATTGATGCGGGGGTAGCCTCGACGCTTCACGCGGGCGCTTGGCGCAGTCTGGTTAGCGCACCTCCCAGGAGGGGGCCGAACTGTCGGGCGAGGGATCGAGTACCGCCGATCGCGGAGACTCCGATCGGGTCTGTGGTTGTGTTTCGCGATCCGGACAACATCCAGCTCGAGTTCTGGCTGCCGGCGATCTGAACGGTTGGGCGTTTCACCATGGCGGATCGTGCGCGACCGACGGGCACGCTCACGATCTTGTTCACCGCGCTTGAGGGCTCGATTCGGCTGTTAGATGAGCTGGGCGAACGGTACGCCGCCGACGATCCGTTGGTCGCGTGAGCTCTCGCGGTCTGCCTGCGGGCACGGTGACGCTCGTCTTCACCGATCTCGAGGGTTCGACCCGTCTACTCGGTCGGCTCGGCGCGGGGTACGCGCAGTTGCTCGACCAGCACAACCTCATTCTCAGCGACGCGTTCACGCGTCACGGCGGTGTCGTGTTTGGCACAGCAGGCGATGCAATGTTTGTCGCGTTCGAGCGCGCGACTGCGGCGCTGGCGGCCGTGGTCGATGCGCAGCTGCAGCTGCAGGCCGCCGCGTGGCCCGACGATGCAGTATTCCGCGTCCGGATGGGGGTGCACACCGGCGACGTTGATGTCGTAGGTGACAACTACGTCGGCATGTCACTGCATCTCGCGGCTCGGGTCGTCGGCCGCGGCCCACGGTGGTCAGGTGCTCGTCAGTGAGGTGACGCGCCGGCTTGTTCCCGATGTCGCGGCAGTGGATCTTGGCAGTCATCACCTGAAGGATGTCGGCGAGGTCGGTATCTGGCAGCTCACGCATCCGTCGCTTGCGCGCGACTTCCCGCCGTTGCGCACGCTCAAGGCCTCGAACAATCTGCCCGCACCTGTCGATTCGTTCATCGGGCGTCGAGCCGAACTCGCCGGGGTGCTCGACGCGCTCGCGGGACTGCCGTCTCGTCACGCTGACCGGACCCGGAGGTAGCGGCAAGACGCGCCTCGCGTTGGAAGCGGCCACCGCGGCGTTGCCGTCGTACCGAAACGGCGTGTGGTTCGTGAGCCTCGCCGGCGCAGGGAACGGCCAAGGGGTTGTCCCGGCGGTAGCGGCCGCGGTGGGTGTTTCGGAACCTACGGATGAGGCCCTGGCCGACACGCTCGAAAGGTGGCTGGGCGACCGCCAGTTGTTGCTGGTGCTGGACAACTGCGAGCCGATCGTGAGGGCGGTCGCATCGTTTGCCGACCGCTACCTCGCGCGCTGCGCCGGTGTACGCATCCTGGCCACGAGCCGCGAGGTTCTCGGCGTACGCGGCGAGCGAGCGTTGGGCATACCGCCCCTCAGCGTCGCGGACGATCCGGCGCTCGCCGGCAAGTCCGATGCCGTCGAGTTGTTCATGGTCCGAGCAGCCGCGGCTGCTCCGGGCTTCGACGCCGACGCGGCTGACGTGGCCACCGTTGCCCACATCTGCCGCCGCCTCGATGGTCTTCCCCTCGCCATCGAGCTCGCGGCTGCTCGCCTGCGGGCCCTCTCACTCGAACAGATCGCGGCGCGCCTCGACGACCGGTTCCGGCTGTTGCGGGCAGGTGAGCGCACGCTCGAAGCGGTGGTGGCGTGGAGCTACGACCTGCTCACCGAGACGGAACGCGAGGTGTTCGTGCGCTTGGCGGTGTTCCCCGCCGACTTCAGCCTCGACGCGGCCGAGATGGTCGTGTCCGACGCCGTCGTCGACACCAGTGACGTACTCGATCTGCTCACGCGGCTCGTCGAGAAGTCGCTCGTCACGATCGTGATCACCGAAACAGGCTACCGGTACCGGCTGCTCGAGACGCTTCGCGAGTACGCACTCGCCCGACTCGGCGAGCGCGGCGAGGTCGCTCGATGGAACGACCGGCTGCTCCAGTGGGCGATGACGCGCGTCGAGTACGTGGAGGAGTCGCTCCGCCGACCCGAACAAGACGCGGCGCTGCAGTCGGTCACCACCGACACGGTCACGTTGCGGGCCGCGATGACCTGGGCGAACAGCCGAGGCGACCTGCTCGCCGCATTGAGGATCGCCTCGGCCGTGCCCATCGGCCTCGCCGGCGAGCGACGCCAGATCATCACTTCACTGCTCGAGCGACTCGGATCCGACGTCGAACCGTGGTTCGCGGGCCACGCCTTCTCCGCGCTCGGGAACCTGGCGTTCGAACAGGGCGATTGGGCGGCATCATCCGAAGCCCACGCAGCATCTGGCGAGCAGTTCCGGCTCGCGGGGTCCGCGCGGAACGCCGCGTGGGCCATGTACTTCGGCGTCGACGCGGCTTGGGGTGCCGGCGACTTGGCCAAGGCGGACGCTCTCGTGCGGCAAGCGATCGACGGCTTCCGCAGTGACGGCGACGCGATGGGGCTCGGCAACGCGCTGGGCGACGCCGCGCTGCTCACGACAGATCTCGACGAGGCCGAGCAGCTGGCCGCAGAAGCCGACGCACTCCTGCGAGAGACCGGCGGGCTGATCGGCATCGCCCACGCCGTGGAGGCACGCGGGATCATCGCCTACGACCGGGACGAGCTCGCTGACGCGGCCGCGTTCGTCGCCGAAGCTGTCGAGAGCGGTGATCGATGCGGCCGACGTGACCGTGGCGTCGAACGCAGCCTCGTGCTCGTCGCTCTAGCGGGCGACCAGCCGCGAGACCCAGCCTGGCGCCGCCATAGCCCGAGCGACCTCACGAACCCCCCGGCCTTCCAGCAACACTGCAGTGCTGACCAGCCGGGCACGCGACATACCCGAGCGTCAGCTCGCCCGCCCCCGCTCCAGGCGGTTCCCTGTTCCCTACGACGTGTGAGACCCGTTTCCTATGTCCTGACTCCCTCAGCGCCCACAGGTCTCGGTCAGAGGGTCGCGCCGTTGGGTGCAGCTGTTGCTTCGACTGGGACCGCGCCGCCGTTCCCGCGTTTACGAAGGACGGTAGGGTCCGCGGGCCGCCGACGTTGTCCCACCAAAGGAGCACCGCAATGAAGTTCATCGTTGAAGCCACGTTCCCTCATGAGCCGTTCAATTCGTACGTCCGCGGCGGCACCGTCGGCGAGAAGATCGGGGAGACCTTGCAGGCAATCAACCCCGAGGTGATCTACTTCACCGACGGTGGCGTGGGTCGCGGGCTCATGATGATCGTTGAGCTCGAGAACGCCTCGCAGGCGCCGCACGTGACGGAGCCGCTGATGCTCACCTTCAACGCGTCCGTCCATTATCGAGTCGCGATGGCACCCGGTGAGCTGGCCTCCGCCGGCTTGGAGAAGTACGCGACGGGCTGAAGTCTCATCTCGATCGCGCGCCAACCTCTCGCTATGCGCGTTTCGCTCACCGCCGACCTGCGCAGGGTGGCTGAGCACATCGCTCAGCCCATTTCTCGTTTGCAAGGACGGGTCGGGGTCGATCCCTCAGCGCCAACGTCGCTGAGCGCACCCGGCCGAGCGCCGGGTCAGCGGATGCCGGTGTCGCAGTCGACGTCGGCGGCCACCGGCGGGCCGGACGGGACCGACACCGCGGTGTCCGGACACCTCGGGAACGTGGCCTCAGTGGCAACTCGTAGCGTGTAGGCGCCGGGCGGCAACGCGATGGCGTAGCGGCCGTCGGCGTCGGTGGTGGCATTGCCGGCCGTGTGCCCGGCGGCGTCGATTGCTTCGACGCGACCAGCGATCGGGCTCGGTGGGCAGGGCTGGCCGGGACGCTCCACCGGGCAGGTCGGCCCAGCGGTGACCCGACCGTGCACGCCGGTCCCGTCGACGGGCAGCGGAGGGGGCTCGCTCGTCGAACTCGACGCGGGCGCAGACGTGGTCGATGACACCACCATCGTCTCGGCTGGCGGGGTGGTCGTCGACGTGGCTGCGGTGGTCCCCGATCCTCCGGTTGCAAGCGGCGGAGGATCCGACCCACAACCTGCAACCAGCATCATGAGGATGGCGACCACGCTGACCACGGTCCCGTGGAGCACGCCGCGTTGGACGTCTCGTGCCGTCGATCTGGTTCCACCTTGAGGTGGCGCGTCGGTCGTCATCGCAGCCCGCGACGCGACGCACTGCTGCCAGTCCGGCTCGAGCGCTCGGCGCCGCCGGATGCGCAACGCCCGCCATGGTCGTTTCAGGTCGGACCGATGCCAAGCAGGTCGCGGTAGCTGTCCTCGAGGCATGACTGCAGGAGCTGAGGCTCGGCCACGGCCGCCGGGTCGAGGTGGACACCCATGTCGAGGTGACCCGCCGTGGAGACTTGCGTGATGTTGAAGGCGGTCCCCGCGACGGGTCCCCACCCATAGGTGTGCAAGGTACGGGCGCCGGCGACCCAGGTGTCGCCGAGGAAGCCGGGCAGGTTGCTCGTGGCGAAGTCGATGTGCCCGGCCTGGCTGCGGATCAGGCCGGTGACCATCCAGGTCGGCAGGAGGTTGGCGACGGTGGCCACCGTGGCCATGGGGCCGCTGCCGTGCACTTCGGCCCGACGGTCCAAGAGGCGCTGATGGATCACGGCGAACCGCTCGTGGAGAGGCATCGCTCCCGCGGGCACCTCCACCGGGACCGGGGAGAACGCGTTCGCAGTGTCCGCGTCGGCTCGGGTGCTGACCACGAAGGTGATGTGGAAGCGTGCCGGGTCGGCCCCCATGGCCACGTGGTAGCGGTGACCGGCCTCGACGGCGCCGGTCACGAAGAAGTCGTTGATCGTGCCTCCGAGCATCTTGGCGGCGCGGTGGGCCGGCTCGAACGGGACGCTGAGGGCCAACAGGCGGCGGCGGCGTGAACGTCGTCGCCACAGTTCGGAGCCGGCCGACTGGAGCTGATCGGTGGCCGTATGAGCCAAGTCGGTGGCCTCTGTCGCGGCCTTCGCGAGCTGTTCGGGGTGGGCGACGGCGTCGAGCACCTGGCGGCCGAGGTCGACGGGCATCCGGAGCGCTCGGCTGACGAACTCGGTGGTCGGGGCGTCGAGCGGCTCGCGATGTTCGGCATCGCGGCCCAACACGGCCTCCCAGTCGACCTCACCGGGTGGTGGGGCGTCTTTTTCAAGAGCGGTGTAGGCCTCGGCCAGCTTCATCCCGCTGAAGCCATCGGCCACGGTGTGGTGGAGCTTGGCGACAAGGGCCCCCCGGCCGTCGGCCAGTCCATCGACTACCACGTACTGCCACAGTGGTCGCGTGTGGTCGTAGGGATCCTGGAGGAACTGGGTGATCCAGTCCATCAGGGCGTCGAGCGACCCGTCACCTGGTGCTCCGATGTGGCGTACGTGCCAGTCGAGCTCGAAGTCGGGGTCGAAAGCCCATCGCGGGGTGGCGAGGGTCGCGGGAGTGCTCACGACGTGTTGGCGCAGACGGTCGATCGTCGACGCGGCGAAGGCCATTGACCGGCGGAACCAGGCCACGTCCAACGGGCGGTCGAACAATGTGAGCGCTCCCCCGCTCGGAGCGAGCCAGGGATCCCGCTCGATCCGCCACATCATCGTCTCGGTCCCGCTCATGCCCCGGTCGTGGCGCGGTTCCTCCTGGCCCATGGCTCCACCGTACGTCGGCGTCGGCGTCACGCCACGCCCAGGTGGGCGCTGAACTCAACCCGGGGGTTCGAGTTCCTCAGCGCCCACGAATCGCAGGTCTCGTTGCAGATCTGCACCTGCGATGACGACTGCTCGCCGACGCCTCGAAGGGTGTGCGTCGACGGGGTGCACGGGGGCGGTCCATCGGTCCCGGTCCGGCTTGCACCTGCGGTACATAAGATCGCAGCGCGTCAACGTGATCCACCTAAGCGCGTGGACGTGACGATGGGCGGTGCCCGAGCATGGCGAACGAGTCAATGCGCGACAACTGGGCGACCGGGGGCGAGGGGTGGGTGCGCAACGAGCGGATCTTCGACGCCGCTTTCGCGCCATTCACCGCAGCGATACTGGGCGCCGCCGACCTTGGTGCGGCGCGGCGGGTGCTTGACGTGGGGTGCGGGTCGGGCACATTGCTGGACGCGGCGGTGGCGGCTGGGGCCGACGCGGTGGGTGTCGACCTCTCGTCGGCGATGGTCGAAGCGGCGCGCCAGCGGGTGCCCACTGCCACGGTTGTCATGGCCGACGCGCAGACCGCCGACTTGCTCGCGGCTGCGCCGGGCGCGCGGTTCGACCGCGTGGTGTCGCGATTCGGGGTGATGTTCTTCGCAGAGCCAGAGGCCGCGTTCACAAACATCCGGTCCGCCACGGCGCCCGGCGCGCGCATCGCGTTCGCGTGCTGGCGCGAGGGCGACACTTACATGTTCTCGCTCGCGCTCCGTTCGCTCACGGCGCGCCTGGCCGATCCGCCCGTCCGACCGAAGACCGGCGCGCCCGGCCCGATGGGCCTGGCCAACGCCGATCGGATACGCGAGGTGCTCACCGTTGCCGGGTGGTCGGCCGTGGCGATCGAGCCGAGCGACGGGCTGTGCGATTACGCGATCGACGGCAGCGACGGCGTCGAGGAACTTCTGGCGGTCGCACTGAGCAGCACGTTCGGGTGGGCCGTTCGGGCCGCGCTCGAACCCCGCCTCGACGCGGACGGATGGCAAGCAGCACTCGACGAGGCCCGCGCCGACCTGCGCGCCCTGCAGGTCGACGGGGTCGTCCCCCCGCTCGTCGGCTACGCGTGGCTGGTCACCGCGAAGAACCGCTGACCCTCTCACTATGCGCGTTTCGCTCAGGCCTGACCGGGGCAAGCACGGCTGAGCACAGCGTGCAGCATCTCTCTGGCCGCCCGCTCAGTCGAGGTACTGCCCGGCGATGCGGTAGTGACGAGATCGACCCAGCACGGCGTTCGCGGCACGCAACCCGGAGAGCACCGCGGCTTCGATGCAGCCCGCGTTCAGGCCGCAGTCCGTCCAGTCGCCAGCGAGGTAGAGGTTGTCGTACCCGCTCTCGTCGGGCCGCAGTCGGTACTTGTCGCTGCCGACCACTGACTGCACGTAGCGATCGGACGGATCGACGTTCGCCGTCCAGAACTGGGTGCTGAAGGCGTCGGGCCCCTCGATGCCGTCGCTGCCGCACAGCAGGTCCCATCGGAACTCGTCATCCTGCAAGGCACCCGGGAGAAGGTGACCCACATCTCGCGTCAGGAAGCGCACGGCGTTCTCGCGCACGACCTCGTCGTAGTCGACGCCCGCGGTGTCGAGCGGCGCGTCCAACGTGCTGCAGAAGTATTCGACGGCGTGTGGTCGGTCGTGCGCCGGCCAGTCCTCGGAGTCGAGAGTCTGGGGCATTGACGCCCACGTGTCGAACGGCTTCACGTAGCCGGTGAGTGTCGTCGCCGGCGCCGTCGCTCCGAGGCTGACCGCGTCCTCGCGGAGCCAAATCTGGAACGCCTGAGTCGCGACAGTGCGAACGTTGTCGACCATTGCCCGCCATTCGGCTCGATCCGCGATGAGCTCCCCGCAGATCTGCCCTGCCATCCCCACTGGTATCGCGAGGACGGCGACATCGAAGTCAATCCCGCGGCGAAGCGTGATCGACTGGGGGCGGGCAGCCGCGTCGAGCTGATCTTCGAGCGGCGCCGGCGGGAAGCACGGCAAGTCCTTGACGCGGACGAGGGGCTCGTAGCGGGCGACCCCATCCCTGCACCTCGCTTCGCGCACGACGTCGACCGCGTCGATCGCGAGCCGATCAGGTGCGAGCCGCAGCGCCTCGACCCGATGGAAGAACTCGAACTCGACGCCTCGCTGGCGGAGAGCTTGGTAGAGCGGGGCGAAGACAGCGTCGCCCATCCCGGCCCGCATCTTCCAGAAGATCGCGCCCTTGTAGTCGAAGAAGGTCTTGCCCGAAAGGAACACGCCCCATCCCGCGCCGAACGACGCACGGTCGGGATCCGCGCCTTCATGAGCGAAGACCAGGTCGTAGAGGCCCGTCACGAGCGTCGACTGGGCGGCCTCCGTGGCACCGCCGTGTCGGAGGATCCAGTCGCGGTAGTCCTCGTCGTTGAGCTTCCGGAAGCCCTTCGGATCGGTGAGCACGCCGTCCGCCACGACACCGCGGAGCGTCGCGACCACCACCGAGATCAGGTGCCATGCACGGCGGAGTCCCGGATCGTTGTCCGCCGCGTCGACCAACGCGCGCCTCAGCGACTCGAGCGTCTGGTCGAGTGCCTCGATCCGCAGCTCGCGCGAGATCATCAGCGCTTCGAGCGCCGCCGCGAGCGCGAGCGTCCGTGCCTGCAGACCGAGGCCGGCCTGCGAAGTCGGGGCCGGCGTGCGATCGATGCTCAGGGTGACGGTCGCAGCGCGACCCGGCAGGGAGATCGTGAAGTCGCGCAACAGCCTGAGGAAGCGCTCTGCGAGCTCGGTCACGGTCATCACGCCCGCCGGCGCGTCGGGCTCGCCGGGGAGCTGCTCGTTCGGACTGAACTCACCCAGCCATTCCTGCCATCCGCCGAGGTGGTGCTCCTCGAGACCGACATGCGGTGCGGGGACGAACGCGTCGGTCCAGGTCCTGATCGGGGCACCCGGGTCGGAGTGCTCCCGGTCGAGGGCGTCGTAGCACTCCCGAATGACCCGGAACGCGTTCTCGTAGTACCCGAGCCAGATGTGAAGGCCGTGCTCTTCGATCCGTCCGTGCACGCCCCGACTGCTCGCCCCCTTCCCCCCGAGGCGCCAATCCCGTTGGTAGACGGTGATCGATTCGACCTCGTCGCGCGAGCCGGGTTCGGAGAGCCTCCACGCGGTTGCGAGCCCCGCCATCCCGCCGCCGAGGATGGCGACGCGGTGCCGCCGGAGGGTCATGCCAGCAGCGCGCGAGCCGAGTCGAGCTCGGGATACGACGCGTCGGCGGGGAACCGACTGGTCGTGCTCGCGAGGAGCACTCGTCCCGCTTCGGGATCGAGTGCCATCACGTCACGCGCGATGCGCAGCTGGAAGACGAGCCCGCCCTGCGCAGACGCGAGATCGAACGCCTCGCGAAGCTGAGCGAGCTCCGCGCTCGCATCTTCTGCGAGCCGAGCGCGCAACCGAAGCGTCTCGGCATCGAAGAATCGAGCGCCTGTGTCCGAGCTCAGTGCGAGCGACTCGTCGTAGCGAGCGCGCGCTCCCTCAGCATCGCCGATCGCAGCCAGCGTCATGCCGACCGTGGTCAGCACGGGCGTCAGGAACAGACGGGCGTCGACCATCTGCCAGACCATCGCGAGACCCGAGAGCTCAGCGGCCTGCCCGGACAAGGCTGCGGTGTCGATCGGGTCGCCGGCCAGGTTCCGGAAGATGGCGATGGCGACCCGCTGGATCGCGGCGGCGATCGACCAGAAGGCAAACCCGTGCGCTTCTGCGAGCGCGGCCGTCGACTCCATGATCTCGGTGGCTCGGTCGAGCTCGCCGAGCTGAAGGTGGATCCATGAGGCGTAGCTGCGGTTGTACGCCGCGCTGAACGGACCTTGCGGAAACGGCAAAGGAGCGGCCCGTTCTTCCGCCTCGGCGAGCGCTGCGTCCGCGCCCCGCGGGTCTCCCGTGACGAAGCGAGCGAGCGCGAGATGTGTGGAGATCGACGTGAGTGGATCGTTCGGGACGAACCACTGCCGGCGGCCGCTCTCACCACTCTCGTCGCGGCCGGATGTCGCCGCCGCCGCCGACGCCTCGAGGAGATCGCGCGCCTCGGTGAAGCGCCCGCTGAACCAATGCAGCATCCCGAAGCCCGCGTCGTTCTCGGGCCGGAAGGCCGACCGTTCGTCGGACAAGACCTTCTGGAGGAGATCGAGCACTTGGTACGCCTGGTCGAGCCGGCCTCGTACCGCGTAATACCCCCAGAGCGAGATCAGCGTGCTGAACATCTGATCGCCGCCCGGATCGTTCATTGCGAGCTCGAGGCAACGCTCGTAGTCGGCAGCGGCTTGCGGGCTCCCGTTGCCCTCGCTCGAAACGGTCAGGAAGCCGCGCCGAAGCCGAAGCTGTACCTCCTCGATGTCGCGAGCCGAGCCTTCCGGCAGGAGCGCCACGAGGTCGACTGCGCGTCCGAGATGTTGGCGAGCCTCGCCGAGAGCGCCGCGGCGGCGGGCCTCGTTGGCAGCCCTCTCGTAGCTCGCGATCGATTCGGAGTGACGCTCGGCGAGCTCATAGTGATTGGCGAGCGCGACCCAGTCGATGACGTCATCCTCGTCGACCCCGCGCGCGAGCGCGTCGCCAACACGACCATGGATGTTCCTGCGGGTCGAGGGGGCCAAGAGGTCGTAGGCGACCTCACGCAGCAGCTCGTGGCGGAAGCGGTAGCGCTCGCCGCTGCCGCTGACGGGCTCGAAGACGAAGCCGCGCACCAACGCGGCGATCGCGTCGTCGAGCTCGGCGCTCTTCAGATCGACGATCGCGGCGAGCAAGTCCCGGTCGACCTCGCGTCCAATCGCCGCTGCGGCCTCGGCAACGTTCACCGCTCCTTCGGTCGCGTAGAGGCGAGCCAGCAACGGCTCGTAGAGCACCTCGGGCACGGTGGCGAGATGCCGTTCCCGGTCGCGGGGCTGCGGAGGTGACGTGGCGAACGCGCCGCGGACCAGCTCTTCGACGTACAGGGGAACGCCATCGCTGCGCTGGACGAGCTCGTCGCGCCGTGCCTGTGTGACACCTGCGGGATCGATGGCGTCGATGAGCTCGCGGCTCTCGCTGTCGGACAACGGAGTGAGCTCGATGAGTGTGACTCCCGACGATGGGGCAGAAACACCTGAGCGTGCGGTCATGACGACGAGCAGCTTCGGGACTTGTCGAGCGATGAGGCGTCCGATCAGTTCGAGCGTCGACTCGTCGAACCACTGGATGTCGTCTGCGACGAGGCAGACCGCGTCCTCCTTCGCCTCGGCGGTGAGGTAGTCGAGCGATGCGGACGCGATCGCCGCACTCAGCTTGCCGGCGTCGGCTTCTGCGGCGGCGTAGCCCGCTGCCGCATCGATGCCGAGCATCGGTCCGAAGAGCGGAGTGAGAGCCTCCGCATCGAACCCGGCTCGTTCGAGATGGTCGCCGAGAAGGCGAAGCCGCTCGGTCGCGTCCGTGTCACGTGAGATCTGACAGCGCGTTTCGAGAAGTCCGCGAATGGGGTGGAAGCCGCTCGCGGAGTGTGTGGGCGAACCGATGAGCTCGACGACGCGAGCGCCGTCCCCCGCCACTTCCGCGGCGAGTGCTGCGGCGACTCGGGATTTGCCGATTCCGGCGTCGCCGCGCACCAGCACCGCGCCGGGCCGGTCCCTCCACGCGGCACGCAGGATCTCGAGCTGTTCGTCACGTCCGATCAGCGGCGTCGACCACTGCTCGGATCGCGACCCGGGCCGTTCCGCGGTCACTGTGAACGAGACCAGAGGCTCGTCGATCCCCTTCACCATCCGGGGCTCGTTCGCCTCGGTGACGAAACGCTGCCCTTCGAGATGCACGATCGCTTCGGAGGCGACGACGCTGCCGGGAGCGGCCAAATCGTGCAGCCGGGCGGCCACGTTTGCCGCGAGTCCGTAGATGTCCTGCTCCGCGATGTCGACGTACACGACGCCGCGGTGCACGGCGACGCGGGCGGCGAGCGACTCACCGACCTCGCGCTCAGCGCGCGCCGAGAGCTGACGCATCGCCGCGACGATGTCGAGCCCGGCGAGAACCGCGCGGTGCGCATCGTCCTCGTGGACGGTGGGGAAGCCGAACAGGATCAGGAGCCCGTCGCCCGTGATCGTCGTGATGCGCCCGCCGTACACGTCCTCGACGATGTGCCGGCAGGTCTCCTTGTAGCGGCCAACGATGCGTCGGTACACCTCGGGGTCGTGACGTGACGACAACGCAGTCGACCCGACGAGGTCGCAGAACATGATCGTCACCCGACGGAGCTCGCCTTTCGAGGTCGTATCGGCGGCCAGCAGGTCCTCCGCGTCGGCGTTCGTTGCGTCGGACTGCAGCACCTGCCCGGCAAGGCGATGGGCAGTCTCGAAGTCGCCGCGATTCACGGCCTCGATCGCGCGGTCGAGGAGCTCGTCGATCGTGGCCCCGTGCTCAGTCGTGCTCATGGGTTCCTCAGCGCACCTGGATTGCCACTTCGAAACTCTTCGTCGTTCCGTCCGTCCACGTCGCGATCACCGCGCCCCGAAAGACGCCGGTGAGCGCCGGGGGTGGCACGAGCTCCACGGAGAAATGGGTCGACGCGGTCGCTGCGACTTGCACGATCTTGACGGCGCTCGTCGGCATCTGCGCGTTGAAGCCGCTCCGCATGGGGCCTTCCAAGACCAATGACGGAGCGCTGGCCGGCCCTCCGGTCAGCACGACCGTCACGGCGATCGGCACCGCGTTCTGGCCTGCTCCTGAGGTACCTAGTGATCGCCCTTTACGAAGGCAGTCGAGCCACGCCGCGACCCAGACCGCCACGAGCTTGGCCGACGAGGCCGAGGCCTCCTTCGCGTCGTAGTTGCCCGCCTCAGCCTTGGCCGAGGCGTCAGCGACGATGTCGAGTGCTGCGGACGCGGTCGTGGCGATCCGACCTGCGTAGTCGTCTACGAGCTCGGCGAAGGAGAAGTCCGCCATCTCATTTCCCCGCACCGGAGTCGGGCCGCGCCATGTACCTGGCCATGTCATTCATGTACCGAGCCCACAGCTTCGCCGCATCCTTCGTGAAGTCATCGGGTCGGTATGTCCCGTTCAACGCTTTGTCGAATGACGCCGCGTAGTCCTTCGCGGTCTCGGTCCAGCAGGCGGTGACCGCGCTCATACACGCCTCGATCAACGATTCCGGAGAGCCGGGCGCGGGCTTCGGGTGACCGGTTGTGCTGGCCTGGGGGGCCGTCGCCGGCTTCGCGAAGTGATCGACGGGTACCGGCCCGGAAGGCGGCTGGCTCCCGCTGCACAGCACCATGTCTTGGCCGGCGTCGCCATAGCCGAACACACACGCCCAGAAGGAGATGTAGCTGCTGTCCAGGTCGACGAAGCGCACCCGCTTCGTGGTGGTGATCTTGAGCCCGCTTCCGCCGATCGTTGTGACGGACAGGTCTTCGACGATGATGCTGCCCTCGTCGATGTCGATCTGGTTGCTCGCGCCCGGTGGTTGCGGATCGGTGAGCGTGTACTCGAGGGAGTACACGCCGTTCGGGCCGCTGCCCCAGACGAAGTCGAGGAACGTCGTGATCCGTTGGGAAGAACCGGGCGTGCAGTCGAAGCCGACGACCTCCTTGTAGCGCGCTGGGGGTCCTGCAGCGAGCTTGTCCATCGCACACCAGAACTCGCAGCATTCGGGCCAATGGTCAGGATGCAGGTATCCGTCCTGAATGTCTTTCAACGTCGGCACGGCCGTGGTGAACGCGGTTTGCAGGATCACCACCGGCTCGGGTCCTCGACCGGGGATGACCATCAGTTCAGTGCTGCACGGTGAGACCTGAGAGAAGAGCGTCTGCGTCGAGGTCCGGAACGGCGAATTCTCTCTCACGACAAGAGGAGCGAGGCTTCCGGCGGTCGGCGCGCACAGATCGTTGAAGACCTGCGTCGCCAACTTGAGCGTCTGTCCCTGACCCGGGTCCATGAGCGGCTCGAGCGCGGCGGCGATGTCGGACTGCCAGCGGGCCTGCTCGGCTTGGTCGGCGACACGGAGTAGCGCCGCAAGGGCGCGGAGACGCTGCGGGTGACGAGCCTCGTCAGACAAGGTGTGACCGGCCAGCGCCTTGAGCGCGTCGTCGACGTCCTTCACGCTCACGTCGGGCAATGGAGGGACGAGCTCCTGCGCTGCCAACGCGTCGTACCAGCCCGCGGCGTTTGGGTACTCGCCGAACACAGACCCGAGCTTCTCGGCCTCGGCTGAGTCGTTGATGGCCCTGCGGTCGATGAACGCGTAGATCGGGAGGAGGGTGTTCAGTTCCTCCCGACGCTCTCCCACGTCAGCCATGGTGCGCGTACCCTACAAGTCGCGTCCCCAGCGTGGGAGGGTGATTGGTGGGGCCATCGAGCGAGTTCGATGACACGAGACAAGCGCCGTGGGTGGGCGCGCTCGATCCCGTCGCCAACCTTCGTGCGCTTGGTGAGATCCAACAGCGCGGGCTGCAGGCCGCGGGTGACTTGGTTGACCGCGTGGTCAAGGCGGTGGATGGCGGCGACGTGGCACCCACCGACCCAGGAGACACGTCGAGCACACCAGAGCTCGACCGTGTCTTCGATCTGTGGGCGGATCTCTTCCGGCGTTCCGTGCAGGCAATGGTGCAGCCCTTCGCCCGTAGCTCTGCTCCGAGCTTCACAACCGATGAGGCGGCCATCTCGGTCGACGGCGGAGCCGCGCCCGGAGCGACGATCCGGTTGACAGCGGGCGAGCAATCGACGACCGACGAGCTGTTCCTGCACAACCCGACGGTGCGCGACGTGCAGGGTCTGCACATGCATTGCGGCGGCCTGTGGGCCCATGACGGCACCGAGCTGGCCGGTGGAATCACATTCGACCCCGAGACGGTCGACGTGCTCCATGCGCGTTCGAGCCGCGGCGTGAGGGTCTCCACCTCGAGCAACGGCACCGCGCCGTCACCCGGCACGTATCGGGGCATCGTCCTGGTCACCGGACTGCCCGACGCGTGGTTGCCAGTTGAGGTCGTCGTCGAGGCATGACCGCGAGCGACGTCGAAGCCGACGACCTCGTCGAGCGCGTGTTGCAGGACACCGGCCGCATCGTCCGCCGAGACATGCTCGACGCGATACCCGACGGCGAGCCGCATCCTTGGCTCTACCGAGTCGTCCGCGACTACCCCAGTCGGCCGGGGAAGGCGATCCGATCGACCCTGTGCCTCGCCACGTGCCGCGCGTTCGGTGGCCACGACGCGGATGTCCTCCCCATCGCTGTCGCGATCGAGATGCTGCACAACTCGTTCCTCATCCACGACGACATCGTTGACGGCAGCGAGATGCGCCGCGGGCGACCGACGTTGCACGCCGGCAACGGGCTCCCGATCGCCCTGAACGCCGGCGACGCGCTTGCGGTGCTCGCGAATCGAGTGCTGCGGCAGCACCTCCAGTCACTCGACAATCGCATCGCCGATCGGGTCTACAGCGAGTTCGACACGATGGCGTTTCGGACCCTCGAGGGCCAAGCGACCGAGCTCGGCTGGCGACAGGACAACATTCTCGACCTCACCCCGGAGGACTACCTCGACCTGATCATGCACAAGACGTGCTGGTACACGACGATCCACCCGATGCGCGTGGGTGCGATCGTTGGCTCGAGGGGCACCGTCGATCCGCGCCCGCTCGTCAAGTTCGGCTTCCATCTCGGTGCGGCGTTCCAGATCCGCGACGACATCCTCAACCTCGAGGGCGAAGAGGCGCTGTACGGCAAGGAGATCAACGGCGACCTGTACGAAGGCAAGCGAACGCTCATGCTGATCCACCTGATGAGGGAGGCGACGGGGGAGGATCGCATGACCGTCGAGACCTATCTGCGCGCGGATCGGGCTGGCCGGACTGCCGAGATGGTGGACGACATTCGCCGCCTGATGGACGAGTACGGCAGCATCGAGTTCGCGGCGCAGTACGCCGAGGGAATCGCGAGTGCGGCGGACGACGCGTTCGATGCTGCGTTCGCAGCCGCGCAGGCTGGCCCGGACACGGCGTTCCTTCGGGCCCTCATCCCGTACATGGTCGGCCGCGCCCGTTGACGGCGCCGCCCACGCGGCTCAAGTGCGGCGTTGTCGCACGGCGAAGAGACTCCACGAGCCCGGTACGCCTTTGAGCTCGTGGCTGCCACGGTCGTCGAACTCGATGCCCGATCCGACGACCAGGTCCCTCACGACGCTCGATGCAAAGATCTCGCCGGGTCCGGCGCAGGCGTCGATGCGCGCCGCGATGTGCACCGCCAACCCGCCGAGATCATCGCCGCGAACTTCGCACTCGCCGGTGTGCACGCCAGCTCTGAGGTCGATGCCGAGCACACTCGTGGCTTGCAGGATCGCTGACGCGCACTGAATCGCGCGGGCGGGCCCGTCGAACGACATCACGAACCCATCGCCGGTCGTGTTGATCTCGCGCCCACGGAAGCGCTTGAGCTGCTCTCGCACGGCGCGGTCGTGATCGTCGAGAAGGGAGCGCCAGTTGTGATCGCCGAGGCTGGCAGCCCGCTCAGTCGATCCGACGATGTCGGTGAACAGCACGGTCGTGAGGATGCGATCGACTTCGATCGGCAGCCTTTGGCCAGTCAGGAGGTCGGCCGTCTCGTCGGCGACGACATCGAGGTTGGCGACGAGCGCGAGGCTCCCGCCTGGGATCTCCACGAACGTCGCGCCCGGGATGTGCTCGGCGAGATAGCGGCCATGAGCGACCGGCAGGAAGAGGCTCTCGGCGACATGCAGCACGCGAGTCGGAGCCTGGATGAGTGGCAGCGCTTGCCTCACGTCCAGGCTGTCCATGATGTATCGGTACTGGGCTCCCGCGGTTCGAGGAGTCGCCGCGTACCGCGCCCAGACCGCGACCTCCTGCAGCTCCCCGATGTCGGCGGTCCGGTCGGGGTTGACCGCACGAACGAAGTCGAGCGTTCCCCAGGTGGTTCGGAGGAAGTCGACGACCACGTCAACCTCCTCGGACGTCGCCCCGATCGGGTAGTCGTCGTCGCGGCGGTAGCGCGCCGTCGAGTTCAGCAGGACCAGCGCGCTGACCCTCTCCGGGTGTTGCGCGGCGAAAAGGAGCGCGACGGGGCCGGCGTCGATGGAAGCGATGATTGCGGTCTGCTCGGAGCCGGCAGCGTCGAGCACGGCGAGGACGTCCTCGGTCCACTCTTCGAAGGTCGGGATCGCCGTTCGGGCGATCCCGTCCGACGCGCCGGTGCCTCGTCTGTCGAAGACGATGACTCGGCTGAAGCGGAGCAGGCGTTCGATGAAGTCTTCGAAGCCGGGCATGGTCCACTGGACCTCGACGTGGCTTCCGAGCCCGTAGAAGTACAAGACGTCGTTCGGCCCGTCGCCGATGACCTGATAGGCGACGTCGGCATCGCCGACCTCGACGTACTTCGTGTCCGGCCGCTGCACCATCGGGTGCGGATCATTGCCGCGCCGACGTCGATACGCTCGCCAGATGGGTGGATATGTCGACATCGCGGGCCACGCCACGTGGGTCGAGCAGACAGGAGCGGGTGACGAGACGGTCCTCCTGTTGCACGGAGGGCTGTCGAGCTGCGATGACTTGCTCGGCACGGTCGGGCCGACGCTGGCAGAGCATTACCGCGTGGTCGCGTTCGATCGACGGGGCCACGGCCGCACCGCAGACACAGACGCGCCGTTCCACTACGCCGACATGGCGGTCGAGGTGCTCGGCGTCCTCGACATGGTCGTCGGTGGCCCCGCTCACCTGGTCGGCTTCAGCGATGGCGGGAACGTCGCGCTGCTGGTCGCGCTGGATCACCCCGAGATCGTCGGGAAGATCGTGACCATCGGTGCGAACTTCCATCACTCGGGCCTCATGCCGCTGCCGCTTGCTGCGGACTCCCGGGCGGTCGAGATGATCGCCGACGCCTATGGCCGCCGATCACCCGACGGGCGCGAGCACTTCCCTGTGGTCTTCGAGAAGAGCGAGACGATGTTCGCGGCCGAGCCGACGCTGACCGTCGACGACCTGGGCCGCATCGCCAACCCCGCACTCGTGATCGCGGGCGACGATGACGTGATCCGCCTCGATCACACGTGCGCGCTGTACGAGGCACTCCCTGCGGGCGAGCTCGCCGTGGTGCCTGGCGCGTCGCACCTGCTCCCCATCGAGAAGCCTCTCGACACCGCGCGACTGATCCTCGACTTCTTGCAGCGGGCGGGGCCTCCCGTCACGTTCATGCCGATCCGGCGAGGCCCCGCGACTGCGTGAGCTCCGGGTCAGATCACGTCGGGCAATGGACGTTGGGGTTCCACATCGCGAACGTTCCGCTGGGGTTGAACTTCCAGATCCACGCGTGGAGTGAGTAGTAGGGCGGCAAGCCGAAGCGGTTGCCCGCGTCCGTGAACATGAAGGTCTGCCCGAACAGGGACGGCACGCCGGTGTGCGTCCGCTCCCAGACGCTCTTCAGGACGAGGTACTCGAGCGCGACGAGATGGAGGTGCCCATTGCCATCCGGCGCGTACACGAGAAGCTCGGGATGCGTGACGTCCACACTGTCGGGCGCTGGGTTGTGGTCGGGGTCGAGGTTGACGCTCGTCGGGTCGAGGTGGTGCTCACCCATCGCTCCGTCGGGCTGTTGCTCGATGCAGGTGAGGTGTTGCAAGTCGGCGACGACCACGTTGTATCCCGCCTTGGCCGCCAGGTCGGGGTTGTGGAACGGCGCGGTCGCGATCGCAGCGCGGACGAGGTCGAAGATCGACCCGCGAGCGCTGGTGCTCTGTGCCGTCGCCATCCCGCTCATGCCGGGCATGTTGTCCATGCCGCCATTCCCACCGCCGTTCGATGTCTGCGCATCGGCGGCGGTGGCGGCGAGCGCGAGAGTTCCCGCGAGCATCGCCACGCACGCGAGGGCGCGCGTGGAGAAGCGCTTGTGATTCTTCATGTCAGAGTTCCCTTCGTCTTGGGGATGTCGCGACGAGCCTGCGCCCGTCGATGGTCCCGGACATCGGGAGTCGCTCCCTATTTCGACCCGCGCGTCTGCGCCGTGACGCGGCGGAGCCCGGGCACCGTCACCGGCACCCGGGCTCCGTCAGGTCAGATGTATCGGGGCTAGCTGCGGGACTTCAGCAGCCGTGCGCCTCCGACGAGCAGGACGCCAGCGGCGATTGCGACGAGCGCGATCACCAGAGGAGCCTCGCTGTTGGAACCGGTCGCCGGCAGGGTGCCAGCAGCGGTCGTCGTCGGGGCCTCAGTCACCGGGGCAGCAGTCGTCGCCGGTACGACGGTCGTCACAGTGGTCGTGGAGCCCGCAGACGGTTCGTGGTCGTCGGCTGCACCACGTTCACGGACGTCGTGGCCTTCGAAGTGGCCTGACCTGGGGGACCAGCGTTGGCGTTGAACGTGATGCCGCTCGCCGTCGCCGGGACCTCGACCACGAGGGTCTGAGGAGCCGCCGAGTCGGGCGTCGACCACGTGCACTTGACCGAGTCGGCCGTTGTCACGCACGAGGACAGCCCAGGCGTGAACGAGACGAGGGCGGGAGTGCCGCCACCGCTCGTGCTGATGCTCACCTCACCAGGTGTCGTGCTCAACGACGGGATGGAGAACACCGCCGTGACGAGGATCTGGGTCCCGGCAGTCGGGCTGGACGGGGCCGCGGTGATGGTCGCGGTGATGTTGCCCGGAGCCTGCGCGCTCACGGGAGCGCTCAGGAGCACAAGGGCGGCGCCGAGAACACCGAACGCCGAGAGCACCTTCTTCATACTTCGCACCTCACATCTACTTGGGGGTTACGTGTTGTCTAGTTCATCTTTCACTGTTCAGCCCACGTCTGCCAGTTATCGAGCTGAAAACCGTGCAACCAAAGGGCCTCAGAGCGCCAAGTCGTCAGCGATCGTCCGCCAGCAGTTGTACGAGGAACCCCGGCCGATGCCGGAGCCCGAATGCATGTTCGATGAGCAGCAGTACATGTTCTCAACCAGTACCCGGTATCGCGAAAGTTCAGGCACGGGACGGAACCTTCCGAGCTGCCAGGCGATCGTCGAGCCCTCTGAGTAGCCCCCCTCGATCATGTCCGGGTGCCCGTTCTGGATGTCAGGAGGGCCGAACACCCGCACCGCGATCACGTTGTCGCGGGTCATGTTCGGCGCGTATCGCTGCCACTGCGACACGAGCTGCTCCGCGAACCGCTGCTCGAGGTCGCGCCACTTGGCCTTGTCGAAGAGCCGGATGGGCGCAGCGAACTCCTCCACTCCGATGATGTGCTTCCCGTCCGGCGCACGTTCAGGGTCCCAGATGGTGTCGCACGACGTGAGCGCGAAGGTCTGTCGCGCGATGCCCTCGAGGTAGATCTCCGCCTTGTAGCGGGTGACGTAGTAGTCCGGGTCTTTGGGACCCCAGTAGAGGCGCGGCTGCGGACCCACCCCGGGGTTCGTCGTCGCGGCCACGTACTCCGGTGGCTCGTGCACCGCGACGTTCACCCACCACAGCTGGCCACGGTCGTAGTGGATGTTGTTGATGCGCTCGGTCAACCGAGTCGGCACGTCGACGTCGCTCAGCAACCGGAGCACCGTCTGGGGGATGCCGAGCGCGCTGACCACGAGATCGGCCGCAACTTCGGTGCCGTCCGCGAGGCGGATGCCGGCGGCCCGATCCCCCTGCACGACGACTCGCTCGACCTCGGCGCGCGTGTGGTACTCGACGCCTCGCTTGGTGCCGGCCGACACCAGCGCGTCGGTGATGGCCTGCGTCCCACCGATCGGGATGGCCGCGGGCTCGAAGCTGAGCACGAGCGGGAGGTTGTGCGCGAGACCTTGGAGGCCGGGAGGGTCGTCGGGGAAGCAGCCCGTCGACGTCGTCGCAGCACGCATGAACAGCGTGCGCAGCTCAGGCGACTCGAAGAAGTCGTAGGCCATCGCTTGCAGCGACATGAGCTGGTGCACCGGCTCGATGCCGGACCCCGGGATCGACAGCAGCTCTTCGAGCGCGTCGGGCTCCCCCCACTCGGGCGGCGTCGTGAACCGATGTCGCGAGAACGCGGGCTTCCAGTGCTTCTCGTATTGATCGAGGAGCACCAGGTACGCCTCGGCGTCGCGAGCGGAGAACCGCTTGATCTGCTCGTACGTGAGGCTGATGTTCTCGTCTGACCGCTCCTGCCGGCCAGTGACGGGGTCGACGACCCGCGACGCGGAGTACCCGGTGAACGAGGTGCCGTCGTCGAACACCATCGCCTCGTTGCCTTCGGGGAAGACGTACCGAAGTCCCTCGTCGTAGAGGTCGAAGTCGCGATACGCCGGATGGCCGTAGAAGCGAGTCCAGTGAGAGCACGGGTTCATCCGGAAGCCCGGGGCAGGGCCGTTCACGGTCGCCGCGCCGCCACCGAGACGCGGCGCGCGCTCGAACACGCCGACCGACATGCCGGCCCGAGCGAGGTAGCAGGCGATGATCGTGCCGTGGTGGCCTCCACCGATCACCACGGCGTCGTACCGGGCATCAGCCATCAGGGCAGCATCTCATGGCGGCGGCGTCGACATGACCCTGAACCCGACCCAGTCGCCGCTGCCGGACACCTCGCTCACATCGACCTTCGTGACGACTGCACGTGGAGGACCGCTGCGCATCCATGCGGTCAACGCGTCGACCGCGCGCTCGTCACCTTCGAGCTCGGCCACGACCGCACCATCGCTGCGGTTCGCGACCCACCCGCGCACGCCGAGCATCTCGGCCCGGTCGCGGCAGCTGTCTCGGTACCAGACGCCCTGCACCCGTCCCGAGACGACCACCCGCCGTCGCACCGCCGTCAGCCACGCCAGAGCTGGAGCGGCGTTCTGTCGCGAGGGCCAGTGAAAGGGACCGGCGCGGCCGCGCCGCCTTCCCGTGCAGACGCATATGCCGCGCACACGACGTCGAGGACCTCGCGACCGAATGCGGCGTCCATGAGGGGACGGGAATGGCCCCCGAACGCGACGAGGAACGCCTCGAGCTGCGCGACGTAGCCGTACTGCTCGAGCTGCGGGATGGACCCCGTGACGGGGGCGATCGGGATCTCGTCGCCGTTGTGCTCCAGCAGCAGGGTCGGCAGCAGCTCTGCGCGCATCACTCCGGACTTGCTCGCCGCTTGCACGCTCCACTCGGGAACCTCACCACCTCGCCAGCTCGACACGACGGTGGCCTCGAACCCGCCGTCGAACGTGAGTGTGACCTCGGCGTGCTCGTCGGTGGGATGGTCGTCGGCGCCCTCGAGCGTCGCCGAGACCGACACCACGTGCGAGCGCCCCGCAAGCATCGCGATGGCGATCGGGTGGACGCCGAGATCGAACAGCGCCCCGCCGCCCCACGCCTCGGTGAGGAACTCGCCCCACGTGGGTCGGCTCTGCAGGGTGCGGACCTCGAGGTGCTGGAGCTCGCCCATGTCGGCGACCGCGGCGAGGAGCTGCTGCACGATGGGGGCGTAGGCGAGGTTCTCCGCGTACCCGATGCTCGCTCCGGCGAGCTCGGCGTCGACGAGGGAGTCGGCGTCGGCGAGCGTCGTGCACAACGGCTTCTCGATGACGACCGCGGCGCCGGCCTCGATCGCATGAAGCGCATGCGCCGCATGGCACTGCGGTGCGCTGCACACGACGACGACGTCAGCGCTCGCAGGGAGGTCTTCGTAGCTGCAGGCGATGGCGCCCATGCGCGCGGCCATCTCCTTCGCCTTCTCGCGGTGTCGTGACGCCACATGAGTGATCGGGAGCTCGAGCTGCTTGGCCGCGAGACCGTGGACGGCCGCGATCCAGCCCGCGCCCGCGAACGCCAGCGAGGGCGTCGGGCTCACTTGCCTGTGAGCGCGGCCACCACTGGCGCGAACGGCTCGACGTCGCCGGTGCCGACGATCACATAGGAGAATCCCCAGCGCTCTCGGCGCTCTTGGAGGGTCTCGATGATCTGCGCCACGGTGCCCACGACTGCGAACGGCGTCTGCAGCGCAGCTTGGGGAGTCATGCCGAAGCCACCCGCCAGCCTGGCTGCGAGCCCTTCGCGATCATGGGTGACGCTCACGAAGAACGCCCGGACGTTCATCTCGAGCGACTCGAATCGGGGGCCGGCCGCGAGCTTCACGATCGCGACCTTCTCGTCCACCGCGTCGGGTGTCATCGACGCGAGGGCTTCGGGGCCGATCGCGCCCGCGGCCATCGTGCCGTTGATGCCGACGATGTCGGCCTCGCGAGCGGCGATCGACAGGACGCGCTTGCCACCGCCGCCGACGAGGATCGGGATGTGCGGTTGCACCGGCTTGGGGAGGCCGTCGAGCCCGCTCACGGTGTAGTGCTGGCCGCTGAACGAGAAGGGGCCCGGGGTGAAGTGGCCCTTGATGACTGCGAGGCCCTCTTCGAACCGATCGACGCGCACGCCCGGCGGGTCGTACGGGATGCCCGACCAGTCGTAGTCGGCGCGCTCCCATCCGGCACCGATGCCCACCTCGAGACGACCGTCGGACAGCAGATCCATCGTGGCGAGCTCTTTGGCCAGCACGACCGGGTGCTTGTAGTCGTTGTCCCACACGAGGGCGCCGACCCGAAGCACCGTCGTCGCTGTGGCCGCGGCCATCAGCGCCGGCATCGGAGCCATCTGATTGCCGAAGTGGTCGGGCATCGTGAGGGTCGAGTACCCGAGGTCTTCGATGCGCTGTGCGAGTTCGCTCCATTCCTTCCCCGACATCGGTGCGGAAGCCTGGACGCCGAAGCGGAAGGGGTGAGCATGGGCCATCGGCGCACGATATCGCCGGGTCACTGCACTGCGACCCTGGTCACCGAGCAGACGCGACCCGGATCACGAGAAGGCCGCGGGTAGTTTGGAGGGGCTGTGCGCGCCCCCGGCACCCTTCTCCGACTCACGTCTGTCGTCGTCCTTGCCGGCGTCGGCGTCGCGGCCCTGACCGCGGCAATCGTGCCTCAGGCGGCAAGCCTCGCCACCGCGCACGTCGAGACAGCGTCGCTTCCCGAGCTCAACCCCCTCGCCCAGCGTTCGGTCATGTATGCCGCCGACGGCTCGGTCATGGCCGTCCTCAAGGCCGAGGAGAATCGCAAGCCCGTCGCGCTCTCGCAGGTGCCTCAGCCCGTGATCGACACCGTCCTCGCGGTCGAAGACGCGGAGTTCTTCCAGCACCGCGGCATCAACGCGCGGTCGCTGATCCGCGCACTTCTCGCGAACGTCTCGGCCGGGGGCGTCACCCAGGGCGGCTCGACGATCACGCAGCAGGTCGTGAAGAACGCGCTCCTCACCCCGAAGCGCGACGCGAACCGCAAGATCAAAGAGGCGGTGTACGCGGTTCGCCTCGAGCGAACGATGACGAAGGACGAGATCCTCGAGCGCTACTTGAACACCGTGTACTTCGGCAACGGCGCCTACGGCGTGCAGGCCGCGGCCGAGCTGTACTTCGGCACCGACGTCGGGCAGCTCGGCTACCCGCAGGCGGCGTTCCTCGCGGGGCTCATCCGCAACCCCGTCGGCTACGACCCCTTCCGCTTCCCCGCTCGGGCGACCGACCGTCGGCGCGTCGCGCTGAACCGCCTCGTCGACGTCGGCAAGCTCACTCGCGACCAGGCCGACCTCATCGATGCCACGCCGGTCCCGACGGCGCCCCAGACGACGGCGGCCGCGGCGCCTCCCGAGGACTACTTCGTCGAAACGGTGAAGCAGGAGCTTCTCGATGACGTGCGCCTCGGGGACACCGCGCAAGAGCGATACAACGCTGTCTTCAAGGGCGGCCTGCAGATCTACACGACGTTCGATCCGAAGATGCAGCAAGAGGCACTGCAGGCCCGCAACGACCAGCTTCCCGACACGGGCGGCAAGTTCACGGTCGCCCTCGTGGCGCTCGACCCTCAGACCGGCGCGGTGAAGGCGATGGTCGGCGGCCCGGGCTTCGCGAACGCCAAGTTCAACCTCGCGACGCAGGGCGTGAGACAACCGGGCTCGTCGTTCAAGACGTTCGTCCTCGTCGCCGCGCTCGAAGCGGGCGTACGGCCCACCGACATCATCGACGGCACGAGCCCCTGCCGGTTCCCGCTGCCAGGCGGGCAGCCCGACTACGTGATCTCGAGCGAGGGCGCCGGCGTAGGGCCGATCTCGAAGATGATCGCGCTCTCGATCAACTGCGCGTTCGTGCGACTCGGGCTGATCGTCGGACTCGACCGCGTGATCGACACCGCGCGGCGAATGGGCATCACCGCGAAGCTCGACCCCCTGCCGTCGATGAGCATCGGCTCCGAGGAGATCTCGCCGCTCGAGATGGCGTCGGCGTATGGCGTCCTCGCAGCAGACGGAGGACGGCATCCCGCCTACTACGTGCAGAAGGTCCTCGACAGCACCGGCGACGTCGTGTTCCAACACAACGACTCCAAGGCCGTTCAGGCCGTCGACCCGACGGTCGCGAGCCTCGCGACCCAGATGCTGCAGGGCGTCGTGAAGAGCGGCACCGGCAAGCGGGCCGCGCTCGGCGATCGTCCCGTGGCCGGCAAGACGGGCACGTCGCAAGACAACGCCGACGCGTGGTTCATCGGCTACACGCCGCAGCTCGTGACCGCGGTGTGGATGGGCGCTCCCGAAGGCCGAATACCGATGCGCAACGTCGGCGGCATCAACGTCACTGGTGGCTCGTATCCCGCCAAGGTGTGGCACGAGTTCATGGACAAGGCGCTCGCGGGGCAGCCCGTGCTCCAATTCACGGCGCCGCCCGACCTCCCCAATCGCAGACCGGCGCGCCTCTACCTCCCGTACGTCGAGTGCGGATACGACCCGCCGACTTCGATCGGGTTCAGCGGCAACACGACGTCGACGATCGGCGACAGTTCGACGCGTCCGCATCGCACGACGACCACGACGTCGACCACGACCACGACGATTGACCAGGCACTCACGACGACGACACTGCCGCGCAGCCGTCCGGTTCCGTCGGTGCCGACCAACTTCATCGTGATGAGCTGCGGACGCTTCAACGTCGTCGGAGCGGGCGGCGGTGGTCCGACCACCGCGCCTCCCGACACCGGCGCCAACCAGCAGGTGCCCATCGGAGCGGGCGACGATCCGTCGATCACGGTGGGGTCGTTCCCGGTCTTGGTGCCCCAGAACGACGGCCCTCCGACCACGGTGGCGCCGTGACTCTGCAGACCGATCTGCTCGCGTTGCAGCGCTCCGACACCCGACTCGACCAGCTGCGTCACCGTCATGCACATCTGCCCGAGCGAGCCGAGATGGAGGCCATCGACGCCGTGCTCAGTGACGTGCGGGCCGATCTCGACAAGCTGAGCACCCGTCAGACCGATCTCTCGCGCAGTCAGAGCCGCCTCGAGGTCGAGGTCGCGTCGATCGAGGACAAGCGCCGCGACACCGACCGCAAGCTCTCCGCTGGCACTGTGCCACGCGAGCTGCAGACGCTGATGGAGGAGGGCGACGCGCTCAAGCGTCGCCAACGCGCGCTCGAGGACGAGCTGCTCGAGATCATGGAGCTCGCCGAGCCGGTCGGCGCCCAGCTCACGGTGCTCGAGCAGCAGCAGACTGACCTCATCGACCGGCGGGCGACCGCGAAGCAACGTCTCGACGCGGCCGAGGCCGACGTGGTCTCTGAGCTGACGTCGGTCGAAGCGCAGCGCGCCACCGAGGCGACGGCCATCCCGGCTCCCACCCTGAAGGAGTACGAGCGGCTGCGAGCGCGGCTCGACGGCGTCGCGGTGAGCGAGCTCGTCGGAACCCAGTGCACGGGATGCCACACCACGCTCGCCGCGATGGAGGTCGAGCGGATCCGGCGAGAGCCTCCCGACGCGATCGTCTACTGCGAGCCGTGCGGCCGCATCGTGGTTCGTTCCTGACCGTGCCGGCCTGATCCGTGCTCGTCGTTGTGCGCCACGGCCGGACGGAGGCGAACGCCGCCGGCCTGCTCCTCGGTCGCAAGGATCCGCCGCTGGACCTTCTCGGAGTCGAGCAAGCCGGCCGAGTGGCGCGCGCTGTCGGTCGCCCCGACCGCGTGGTGTCGAGCCCGCTTCGCCGGGCCGTGGAGACCGCAGAGATGTTCGGCTTGCCCGTCGACATCGACGAGCGGTGGGCCGAGCTCGACTACGGCGAGTTCGACGGAGTTCCGGTGACGCAGGTGCCCGAAGCCATCTGGCAGCAGTGGCGGGCGGACGTGACGTTCGCGCCGCCCGGTGGCGAGTCGCTGGCCGACCTCACGCGCCGCGTGCACGCCGCGTGTGACGACCTGTGCGACGAGGCGCGCGACGCGACGGTCGTCGTGGTGAGCCACGTGTCGCCGATCAAGGCGGCGGTGGCGTGGGCGCTCGGCGTCGGTCCTGAAGTCGCATGGCGCACGCACCTCGACCCGGCTGCGATCAGCCGCATCGTGATCGGTCGCCGGGGTCCGCTGCTCCGCACGTTCAACGAGGTTGCGCACCTCGATTGAGCACGCGCGCGTTCCCGTCGGCGTGGCGCGCAGGCCGGGGTTGCTCGAGTGCGTCGGTGTGCGCGGTGCCGAGGTAGACGAAGCCGAGCATCAACGCGATCTCGGAGAGGCCGAGCGCGGCGCGCACCTTCGGGTCGTAGCAGGGGTCGCCTGTACGCCACATCGAGCCGAGGCCGAGCGCCGTCGCTGCCAGCAAGATGTTCTGTGTCGCTGCCGCGGCCGCGCTGATCTGTTCGATCGTGGGGATCGACCCGGCGACGGGTTCGACCGCGACGACGACGACCATCGGCGCGCGTCCGAGCTTCGTGCGCTCCTTGTCGAGCTTCGCGGGAACGGGCTCGGTGCCGTCAGCGCGACATCGCTCGAGGTAGGCGTCCGCGAGGACGGCGCCGAAGTCGTCCTTGGCCTCGGCCTGCAGCACGATGAACCGCCACGGGCGCAGCGTGCCGTGGTCGGGCGCGCATGCCGCGGCATCGAGAAGCGTGGACAGCTGTTCGGCGGTTGGGGCGGGTTCGGTCAGCCGACCCGTGGATCGGCGAAGGGCGATCGCCTCGAGCGCGTCCATCGCTGCAGCAAAGCACACCGGGGTTCGTGGGTCGCCGCCCGTTGGGGTGGGGTGAGCGGCGACCCACTGCGGAGCCCCCGGTGTGGTGGGTGCGATGGAGGCACCGAGGCCGAAGGTAAAGCAATCGCTTGCAAGGTTCAAGAATGTGACGGTGACGACACCGTACGGCGGCGTGCAATTCCCATCAGCCGAGACGAAGCGTCTCCAACGGCTCGAGTCGCGCCGCCTTCACCGACGGATAGAGACCCGCGACGATCGATACGCCGACCGCGAGGCCGATCCAGAGCGGCATGCGGCCGTAGTCGATGACGACGACCCAGCCCGCGAGCGCAGAGATCAATCGCACGATCGCGACTCCGAGCGCAGCGCCGATGAGCCCGCCGAACAGCCCGACGAAGATCGCCTCGAGGAGGAACTGCGCCGCGATCGTGCTGCGCGTGTGCCCCAACGCGCGCCGAATGCCGATCTCGGACGATCGCTGGATCACAGAGATCGACATCACGTTCGCGATGCCGAGGCCACCGACCGCGAGCGCGAGCAAGCCGGCGAACAGCGCGGTCTGCTGCAGCGTCTTGTCCGCCTGCGCGCTCGCCTTCAACGCGTCGCTCGGCACGTCGACGGCGACTTCGTCGGTGCCGCCGAGCGCGATCGCGGTCGGGATCATCGTCGCGGTCTGCGGTGTCTTGCCGTCCTGACTGCGGATGTAGACCTTCGTGGGGTCGCCCTTCGCCCCGAAGTCGGCCTTCGCGGAGTCGAGCGTGATGAAGACTGCGTTGCTCAGGCCGGGATCGAGCTCGACGTCGCCCAGCACGCCGACGACCCCGTAGTCGAGGCCGTTCAACCGGATCGTGCGCACCTCGCCGGGCAGGTACCCGTACTGCTTCGCGAGCTGCTTGCCGATCACGGCGGCGTGGATCTTCGCGCCGAGGTCGGCCTGGCCGAACCACCGGCCCTCGACCACCGGCACCCGCAGCACACGAGGAAGGTTCGTGTCGGCCGCGAGCACGGGCACCGGGAACGCTTGGAAGTAGTCGGCCGCGCCTTGGTAGGGGATCGACACCACGCCGTTGATCTCGGCGACTGCTGACGCGCCGGTGACCGATCCCACGCGCTCCACTCGGTCGACGACGTCGTCGGGGAGCGTCGGGTTCTGTTCGCCGAACGTGCCGCCTGCCTTGGCGACGATCAGGCTCGTCCCGAGCTCGGAAAGCTTCTGCTTGAGGTCGCCCTTCGCGCTCTCGGTCAGACCGACGGCCCCGACCATCGCGGCAACGCCGACGATCGGCCCCAACATGATGAGGAACGTGCGGATGAGGCGGGCGGTGAGGCCCGCCCAAGCGACGCCCAGCAGGTCTCTGAAGCCGCTCACGACTCGTCACCGACGATCTCGCCGTCACGCATAGAGATCTTGCGGTGCGCGGTGGCAGCGACACCGGGGTCGTGCGTGACGATCACGACGGCGCGCTCCGGCGACTGCAAGTCGCGGAAGATCTCCATCACGTTCGCTGCGTTCGTCGAGTCGAGCGCGCCGGTGGGCTCGTCGGCGAGCACCATCAACGGGTCGGTGACGATCGCTCGTGCGATCGCGACGCGTCTGCTGCTCGCCACCCGACATCTGCACCGGACGATGGTGCGCGCGCGGGCCGAGACCGACGCGGTCCAGCGTGTGCATGGCGCGGTCCCGCCGCGCCGATGGACGGATGTCTCGGTAGAGCAGGGCGGTCTCGACGTTTCCGAGCGCGGTCAGGTGCGGGATGAGGTGGAACTGCTGGAACACGAAGCCGATCGATTGGCCCCGCAGCTTCGAGCGGTCCGCGTCGTCGAGCGTCGTGACGTCGACGCCGCCGACCCGGATGACTCCCTCGCTCGGCAGGTCGAGACAGCCGAGCAGGCCGAGCATCGTCGACTTGCCCGATCCTGAGGGCCCGACGATCGACACGAAGTCGCCGGCCGAGATCGTGAGCGACACGTCGCGCAACGTGTGGACCTGCACCTCGACGCCGTAGGTGCGAGTGACACCCTCGAGCTCCAAGAGGGCAGTCATGCGGGCGCGGTCATCAGATCAGGGCTTGGGCGTGTCGACTTCGACGATCACGACCTCGTCGCCCTTCAACCCCTGGGTGACCTCGATGAAGCTGCCTTCGCTCAGGCCGGTCGTGACGGGCACTTCAGTGACCTTGCCTCCGTGGCCGAGATCGATGACGCGCACGACGTCTTGGCCCTGACCGTTCTGCTTCACGGCGGCGATCGGCACGGTGAGCACGTCGGCCTTCTCCTGGATCACCACGTCGAGCGAGACGAGGGCGCCGTCGGCCGCTCCGAGATCGCCTTGCAGCTCGACCTTCCCCTCGTAGCTCTGCTCACCGGTGTCTGCTTTCACCGTGGCGTTGTCGTCGAGCTGCGAGATCGTCCCTTGTGCGGTCTCGGTGCCGCCGACGAGCGTCGCCGTGACCTGCTGCCCCACCTGCAGCTTCGTGCGGTCGGACGCCGTGGCCTTCAACGTCACGGTGAAGCCCGAGTCGGTCAGCGAGAAGAGCGCGGTGCCGGAGGGCACGAACTGGCCCTCGTCGACGATCATCTGGCCGAGCCGTGTGGGCCACGTGCCGACGATCATGTCGGTCGGGTGAATCGACGGTCGGTGACTAGCGATCAACGATTAGCGTCCAACGACCAACGACCAAATTGTGCCGGAGTGGTGAAACTGGCAGACGCGCCGGACTCAAAATCCGGTGGGGTTTACCCCCCGTGAGGGTTCGATTCCCTCCTCCGGCACTATAAGTACCATATCCAAAAATACTCACAGGTCATTTCCGAAACGTTGCCGCCCTGTTGCCGCAACTACGCACGCGTAAACGGCCGGGAGCACGCTGTTGCCAGATACAACGTGACTGCTTGGCAGCTCCGACAATCCCTCTCGATCCAGCGTCGCCTTTGGCGCCAAATCGACGGCTCGCTCACCCTCGCAAGGTCCGATGGACGGAAGCTGACCCAATTGACTCCACCTTTGTGCGGTCTAATCCGCCCGGTTGTTCCATGATCGGATAGCATCGACAGATGGAGAACGCGCGGATGCACGCCGTGTGCGTTGCCGTTCTTCTGATGTTGTTCACAGCGGGCTGCACCCGCTCCAAGCCTGACACGCCGGTCTCAGAGCCCTAGATCGGCGCGACGCAACCAGGCACGCCGCAGCCTGCCGCCAAGCCAGCAGCGCCGGCGACGCCACAATCCGCCCCGGCCGCGGCACCTGCACCGAGCGCAAGGACTTCGACGCCGCGGGCCGCCAGCAAGGTCGCGCCGCCAGTTGCGAAAACGCGGCCGCGGCCCCCCCCCGTTGGATCTGAACACGCTGGAGGAGCAGCTCAAAGAAACCGATGCCATCGGGTTCTTCACAAAGATCACGCTCAAGGGCCAAGTCGACGATCTGCTAGACCAGTTCCGCGAATACTACGAGGGCAAGTTGAAGCTCACAATGACGGATCTTCGCCGGTCTTTCGACCTGTTGATGATGAAGGTGCTATCGCTGCTGCACGACGAGGACCAGAAGGCCTCGTTGCCGACCGGCGACAGCACCGACAGCTTCAGGCGCCCCCTGCCGAATGTGGAGGACGGTATCGGACGCCTCGCCCTACGAGCAGACGGTCTCGGCTGCGTTGCCGGTTGCAAAGCGTGGGAGCAATGGCCGTGCCACCCCGAACGACGTAAATTGTTGGAGCGTGGTGGTTCTCGTTCCGAAGGACCGCTGAGTTTTCACCATGGCGCGCCGAAGGGTCGGCAGAGCACTCACACCTCGTCGTTGGTAGCGTGGATGGATCGACCGGTGTGTACCGGCGTATTTCTGGCGTGGAACCGATACCAGCCGACACGCTCACGACGCATTCACGCGATGCTCGGCAATCCAGTGGGCGCTGACGGAGCCCAGTTCCTGCCCGTGAGGGGATTGCTTGGCGAGCATGACCACCAGCCACGCCACCATCCCAACGACCACCGTCGCCGCTATCCAGCGCATTCAGCACTCCCCTTGAGCGGCCACCGTCCGTGACTGGCGCCGACGCTCCCAGTGACCCGGCTACGGAGCCACCAGGGCCTATAAGGAGTCTCACGCGAACGTAACCACGAGCTTGTTCTCGACTTCAGACACGCCGGGAGCTGACCAAGCAGCGCGTGCGGCTTCATCATGCTCTGCCCAGGAGCCTACGCTGCCACGGAGAATCACCTTACTCCCTGACATGTCCACCTGAATCTTGTCGGCATCCAATCTGGCATGGCGCTTAAATGCGTCCTCGATTTTGGTCTTCACCTCGAATGCTTTCGCCATCGGCATCGGCGGTTTGATAGTGATCGAGTTGGTCACTCCCCATACCCCAACCAAGTGACGGACGGCATCCTCGGCACGCTGTTTTTCGTGATACCAATCCACATCGCCACTCAGCGTGACGCGACCGTCCTGCACCATCACCTTGATGCGGTCATGCGGCACCCACAAATTCCACTGGAGAATGTTTGACGCCGCCCGGGCAATATCTTCGTCGGAGCGCTTGTACGTGCCAGCCAGCTGGACTTTGATCTCTTCAGCGACTGCCTTGACGCCTGCCACCCGCTTGACCGCATGCTCGGCAGCCCCCTTCTTGCGCGTAGCTGTCAACATTGCCGGACAGCGTCACCACTCCATCCTTGACAGCCAACACCAATCTCCGCGGCGTGGAGGGTCGGCTCCCACTTGAGCTCATTCATCACGTCTTGCTGCAATTGCGCATCGGTCTTCATAGCACGTCTCCTCCTACTGAATGATTGAACAGTGAACGCCGATATTCGTCGAGGGTGAGCGTCGAGAGCATCTGGTGCTGTCGTCGCCACGTCCAACGTTGAGGCATGTCGTGGAGTCCACGTGAGTAGTCACGAAGCCTTCACGAAACGCGGTCCGGTTGTAGGGCCTGCCTTCGCAGGATTCGCGCGCGGGGTGTCGGCACCGTCCGTGACGCGTGCGTAGTGTCCGTCCGATTTGACGCACAGGAACTTCATCGTCCACCAGCAAGTCGAGCACCTGTTGACACAGCGCCCGCTCAACGCCGCAGAGCCGTTGCGCCTGTTCGCGGGTCAACCGCAGCCCGGCATTTCCAGAAACTCGGCGCGGACACGTTTGAGCATGGCATTGTGCGGCATCGCAACCTCTCAGCAGCCAGTCATCAACACTCCGAGTCGATGTGGAGTTCGCGCTCCGCCTGCACCCAATCGTCCACGTCGTGCCCGTGTTCGCCGCCCCGGGCAAGGTACAGGTCGTACGCGTGACGGGCAATGTCATCGGCGGTGACGGTCGTGTGTCGTGGCGCTGCCTTCGGTGCGCGATCGGCAGCCGTGGCGGTTCTCTCGTGTGTCTTTGCTTTGGCCATTGTGATACCTCGTTCGATTAGACAGACTCCACCACGCGGAAGTCTTCAAGTAGTCCGAAGGCGTATCCTTCATCGGTCAGCCACGCCCGCACGCGCTGACGTTCTGCCCTCTTACACGTCTTGCCGGAAGGTCGTCGCGCATACGGAGAATGAACTGATCGGGACTCGCCAGGGTTCCAATCAGATAGACGATGGATGGGTTGCCGTGCTTCTGCCGGATGACGACATCGTCAGGGTCGGGAGATACCATCGCACACCGTCCTGCCTTGTCATTCGCGGCGAGTCCGGTGAACCATCTACGATGGTTCTAAAGGGGCAAGCTGAGGGAATAGCCCTGTCAGGCTATCAACAGAGCGACTGTAATGTGTCTAACAATTGCAAATCAAGAGCAATTGGCGGGGGTTACCGAATTGTTGGTGACAGAATGTTGCGAGGAATCTCCGAAGCTCCAACCGGGCGGGTCAATCTGTGGCTGACCCGTCCATTCCAGACGAATCTGCTGTCGCTTATTGACGTAAGTGAGACGTCTCAGACGGCTGGCAACGGGCAATCTGACACGCACCAAGGCGGCGCACGTGGCGAAAGTGCGTCTTCGGAGAACTGCGTGATCTGATGCGCCAGCGAGATGACGTCCTTCTTGCTGCGGCTCCGCATTCGCGAGATCGCGCTTGCGCGTCCGCGGTTCGGGCTTCTCCGCATCTTCGGAAGCCCCCAAAGTTCACCGGGCACCTTCAGCTGTGTGTGCATTTCGGAACAACTGGGCGCGAGAGTCACGCGATATTGTCAGATTCACGGGTGGGGTCATGCTCGCCCGCTGGAAACCCGAGAGGAGTGCGCTATGAATCTCGTAATTGTGCTGATCATCCTTCTGTTGCTGTTTGGAGGAGGCGGTTTCTACCTAGGTGGTCCGGTAATCGGAGGTAGTCTTGGCGGGATCATTCTCCTCGTGCTGGTCGTCATGTTGCTGACCGGCCGACTAAGATGAGCAGTCGGACAGAAGATCGGCTCGCCAACCGACAGCGTCCAGTACGCGCACCGCTGGCCAGCCGCGCGTCGAAACGAGGCTCAACGGATCTCATATACTCGTCTTCGTCAATGCGCGGGAGGATTCATGGCGAAAGCTAAGAGGAAGGCTGGTGCCGGTGTCGATCGGGTCGCCGAGACGGTTGGCCACACGCTCGGCACCATCGCGGGCACGATCGACTCGCTGCAGGCGCGGCATCCCCATCCAGTGCAAGAAGCGCGCGAGGCGCTGGCCGCCGGGCAGGAGAGGCTGGCTGCTGTGACATCCAGGGCCGGGGCACGTGCCACCGCGATAGTCAAGAAGGCCAAGGCCGTGGCCCGCAAGACGAAGAAGGTTGCGGCCAAGCAGGGCCGAAAGACCGCAAGACGAGCCGCGGCGCGCCTGAAGCGTTAGCCCGCTTCCCGTCCGACTTCACAAACCCTTTCCGCGCTCTGCGGACACCATCAGCGCCAAGCTCGAGTCTGGGGAATGGCAGCGTATTCTGGACGGCCACCCTCGCGTCGCACCGGTCGCCCAACAGATCGTGCGGCAGGTTGACCTGCCAGGAACCGTCAGCACAGTTGCTGCCTGGCTGACCAATGCAACTGCGTCCTTGGTCAGGGGCTCCGTGATTCAAGCGATCGAGGTGCTCCTGACGTTCTATCTGTTGTTCTATTTTCTGCGCGACCAAGACGCGCTGCTCTCGTCGCTGCGCGCGCTCTCGCCTCTCTCCGAGGCGGAAATGGATGGGCTGTTCCACCGCGTAGGCGATACCGTGTACGCCACGGTTTACGGAACCCTGGCCGTCGCCGCAGTCCAAGGCACGCTGGGTGGGCTGATGTTCTGGTGGCTCGACTTGCCGGCTCCTCTGCTGTGGGGACTGGTGATGGCCGTGCTGGCCGTAATACCGGTGCTGGGCGCATTTGTCATCTGGATTCCGGCGGCACTCTTTCTGGTACTGGAGGGCAACTGGGGAAAGGCACTGATTCTCGCCTTGTGGGGCGGCGTGGTCGTCGGCGGGATCGACAATGTGATCTATCCCATTCTCGTTGGCAACCGGCTGAAGCTTCACACCGTCCCCGCGTTCATGGCCATCGTCGGCGGCTTGAGTGTGTTCGGGGCGTCCGGCCTGATTCTCGGCCCTGTCAGCCTGACGGTCACCATGTTGCTCCTGGAAATCTGGCGAAGCCGGACCCAGTGAGCCGTGCTTCTTCCCCGGCGCCGATTTCCCGTCAACCGGTAAGTCGCGCAAGACAGCGATGAAGGGATTTCGAGGTAGCGCGTCCACGATCTGGGGGGCGCGGACGGGGGCCGGCCGGCACGCTGCATGCACCGAATGACCTCGTGAAGGCTGTCCAAGGGCTCTTCCTCCTCGCCAGCGTCATGGTCGGCGTTCCAACTCAGGCCTTTGCCGACATCGGCGTCATGATCCTCGAACCCATCGGCACCATTGGTTTCCTGACCCACGCCGGCCACAGTGCGATCTATCTTTCCAATGTATGCCCCGATCGAAGCCCGGTCACACTCCGTCTATGTCATCCCGGCGAACGCGGAGGCGTCAGTCAGCAAGTACACGCCCATCAGTCAGAACGAGGACTACGACTGGGCGATTGTGCCTTTCGAGCAGTTTCTGAACGGGTTCGACTCCCCGACACTGGCGCCGCTCATCGGCGTGGCCAAGCTGCAACGGGTCATACAGAACGGCACGTTCGACCCACTCTTCTCGAGCGTTCTCACACGGGCAAACGACGGACAGACTTGCCCAGCCGGAGAATGGCGCACCACGATCGCAGCGCGTTTTGATCGAACCATTTACAACCTGTTCATCATCACCACGGTCGACGAAGACCGGATGATCGTCGAGGCTTTCAATTCAGCAGCGAACAAATCCCGATTCAATTTCTTCTACGAGAATTGCACGAACCAAACGAAAGCCATTCTCAATCTGGTGCTGCCTGAGCACGATGCCATCGGCGATCGGGTGGATGGTCTGACCATGGAAGTCCCGAAGGGCTTGGCGAAGACCCTCGTGGAACGCGCCCTGAAGCATCCAGAGCTCGAGTTACGCGTGGAGCGCTACACCCAACTGCCCGGCACGTTCAGCCGAAGTCGTGACGTGCTGTTTCGCGCTCAGCGCGATGGCGTACCACCAGCTGCTTTCCCCCTTCAGCCTGACGGATACGATGGAGGACTTTTCGTCACCGAGAGCGGCGCAGCTCACCTTCGGGCAACGGCGACTCAGGGCCCTGCAGGACGAGATTCGACTCGCACTGCCATTGGCCCTGGCGACCGATAGCCGGAAGGTTCTCGAACTGGAGCGGGCGGATGCGGAGTACTTCAAGGATCGCAGGACATCAACGATGAGCGGAGCGCTGAGGTCAGACGCGTCCTCGGCTCCAAGGAGCAATGGCGGGCGCTTGAATCGGAGTTCCGCTCGATCAGGCGAGACGTCGGTCGACAGGTGACCTGGCCCGATCACGTCAAGCGGTGGGTGCTGGAGCGCGGCGCCAACGGGGAGTTGTCTCGGCACTTGCTGGAGTACTTTGAGACCGAGGGTGATTTCTACATCGAGACGTCGCAACGAGGCGCCTGGATGCGCCTGCGACTGCCCGGCCCGGAGTGGCAATCCACAGGGTTGTCTGAATCGCAGATATTGGCGGGGTCCCCGCGGCTGGCGTTTCTCATTCTGGCGACAGTTGTCGATTACAACCTGTCGCAATCGGAGGGCCGTCGGGAGCACATCGACGATATAGAGAGAATCTTCGGACTTCTTCGACAAACGAAGTCATCCCTCGTGACAACCAGCCCCTAGCCACCTGCACAGCCCTTCGCCTCGACAGCTCACACCGGGCAGGCGCCTTTCGTCAGTCGACGAACGTTGCGAGGATCTGCTCGGCAATCAGTCGATGTACTTCGGTCGTCGGGTGCTGAACGTCCCAAAACACGTACCGAAGATCGACGTCGAAGGTCGGTACGTTCCGGCAAGCGGCCGGATTGAACAGCAAGCACCGTGACATCGGGACCTCGCCGACACCCGGCGGCGGAAACAACGCATCCAGCGCAGGAGTGGTGGCATTCGCACTCGCCGGCAGATGGTTCAGCGTCACGTTCACGTCCACCGGGGTCAGCTCGAGACCCGGTAGGGTCGATAGTTGCGTCAGCGCCACCCCGAGCGCCGCATTGTGCTGTTGGGAAAGCGCTGTCAGCAGCGCGCTCGCCGGCGTACCGAGGACGAGAGGTATTCTCCCCAAGTCCGGCTGGTTCAGCACCACGATGCGGCGGGCACCCAACCCGTACAGTCCCTGAATTCCCTGCGCGATGTTGGCGACCACCTGCGCGGGTGTGAGGATCGGATCCAAGGGTGCCGGCGATAAATAGTTGAAGTAATCGTTGGCCCCCGACCAAATCGCATACAGCGCATCGTCCGGCGGGGCCTGACCCTGAAGCGCGCACGCGAAGAGCGCCACCTGACCGAGCAGGCCGGGCACCGCGACGCCATGCGTCAACGACGAGAGCCCCGTACCGATCCGCCGAATCCGAAGTCAACCGCACTGCCAATCTCGTCATTGTTCTCGCAGGGATTGCTGAGATATGGGATCAGCGCCTTCTTCTTGCCCGGCTTCCGACGCTCGAGGATCTGCCAGAGATACTCGAACTCCACCGGACCATTCGAAAATCGCCCCTCAAAATAGGTCCTGTGGGGGGAGAGCGAAGGCGGCAGGGCGGGGTCGAACCCGAGCTGCTGGGTGGCGATGAAATCGTTCCCGATGTCGACCAGGCTGTCGCCGAAAACGTAAAACGCGGAATTCTCTCCCTTTCGAGCCGCCGACAGCGGCAGCGTGAACAGAATCACAGCCGCGCAGAACAAAACCGAGATGGATCGTTTCATGGGCGTCCTCTCATGGCTAGGGCGACGACAGTCTAAGTGATTTCTTGGTTCCGGCGCGGCGTCTTCACAAACGCGCCGACGAAGAGGACGCCGAGCAGAAAGCCGGGCCTGCCGAAGCTGAATCTGGCAGCCTCCTTGCACCCGCTATCCCTGTAGTGTGGGAACACTCTCCACCGCGCGTCATTCCCAAACGCGATCGGCGACGGTCAATCTGTCCGGCGTGTTTCGCGCGCGGCAATCGCGTTGAACGTGACGACCGCCCAGACAGCGTCGTCCTGACTCTTCAATGTCCAAACTGCCGCCACGAGTGGAGCCTTACTGAAGTCGCCGCGGACGAGTCAGACGACCGACGCGCCTCGATCTGCGCAAATTGCTTCCAGCAAGGTGTAGCGTTTCAAGTCGAAGAAAGGGGAGGACTCAAGACAATGAGCTATCAGTGTCCGGCGTGTGATCGCACGTGGGAGCACAAGAGCCTCCGCGGCTCGAGTTGATCCGGTTTTAGAGCCGTCGAAAACTCCACTCCCACGAACACACCTGACAGCACCATCGCTGCATCGGCACGTCGAACTCGATCATCCGGACCTCACCGCATCCCGGACATCTCATCTTGAACGCTGGGGCATCTGCCCTTCCAGAGGTCGTGTCTTCTTTGGAAATCGCCGCTTGTTTCGTTGTATATTCGCCATCCACGCCGTTAACAGTAATTGCGCCTGCTGGTCGCGATCAACGCCCCAACATCTGGGGCTGTACTTCCCAAAGCGGCGCACTCCTTGCACGGCGGTAAATACGATGGAGCGTCCATCGAGACCTTCGGAGCACGCCGGGCCTGCGCGACCGCGATTACAGGTCGGCGATCTGGTCATGGCCAACGGGAAGGCTCCCGCGAACTATCGCGCGCGCCTCGGCGTGATCACCGAGATCAGCGATGACGGCGCCGAGTGTCGAGTGGAATTCGAGGACGGTATTCAACCCACAACTGGGCACCTGAAGGCGGTGTGGCTTGACCTCTGAACAGAAGGCCCGGTCGAGCACCGAGGCAGTCATCGAGCGCATCCAATCGCCCGGCGTGTGTCCGGGGTGCAAGGGCGCCCGCTGGATCTGTGATGTTCACGACGATCACCCGTGGCCGCACGAAAGCTGCCACTGGCCCGGCACGGCTTGCCCAATCTGCAACCAAGCGACGACCAAGAGCAGTCCAGCTTGACACTTCCGCCCACGAGGCGCAGGCTGCCTTGGACGGCGCCGGTAAGTCGCGCTGGCCCGCGCGCGACCTGGCGAAACTGGGCGTTGCCGTCCGCGACGCGAATGCGCGCTGTGCGCCGCGGATGAAGCCGCCCCCGGGTCGCCCCGCGACGACCCGGCGTCGTCATATCCGCGCTGCCGCCCCATTTCACTCATCTCCGAGGCGCATCCCTGGACATCTATCTCATTGACGGCACGTACGAGCTGTTCCGTCATTACTACGCTCTGCCCCCCGCTCGCGATCGCCAAGGACGGGAGGTCGCGGCGGTTCGCGGCGTGCTTCGTTCCCTCCTCGGCATGATGACGGTGGGCTCGACCTACATCGGCGTGGCAACCGACCATGTCGTCGAATCGTTCCGCAACGCGCTCTGGTCCGGCTACAAGACAGGCGAGGGCATCGAACCGGAACTGCTCGCACAGTTTCCACTGCTCGAGGAAACGCTCTCCGCCCTCGGCGTCGTCGTCTGGCCCATGGTGGAGTTCGAAGCCGACGATGCGCTGGCGTCGGCTGCAGCGGTGGCCGCTGCCGATCCCCGCGTGGGCCGCGTGCTGATTTGCACGCCCGACAAAGACCTGGCGCAGTCAGTCAGCGGCACGCGGGTCGTGCAGATGGATCGCCGCCTGCGGACGATCCGCGACGAAGCCGGTGTGATCGCGAAGTTCGGCGTGCCGCCGGCGTCAATCCCGGACTATCTGGCGCTCGTCGGCGACGCGTCCGACGGCTACCCGGGACTGGCAGGCTGGGGCGCGAAGTCGGCCGCGGCCGTGCTCGCGAAGTACGGTCATCTCGAGTCGATTCCCGCCGACTGGACGACGTGGCACGTGAACGCCGCCCGGCCGGGCGTGCTGGCCGCCACGCTCGACCGCGAGCGCGATCAGGCGCTGCTCTTCCGCGACCTCGCGACTCTTCGAACCGATTTGGCCCTGTTCGCCAACGTCGACGCGCTGCGCTGGAAAGGGCCTACGTCAACCTTCCAGTCGCTGGCCGCAGAACTCGACGCCGCGACAGACCAGATTCGCCCGCCTCGAAACGCCTAGATCCTCACCCACCTACGGGCAGCTGGCCGCGACGTTCTTGATCGACTTCACGCCCAGATACGGCATCCCTGGCGCATCGCCCTTGACCTCGGTCTTGGTCCGTGTTTCTCGATCGTCGCCGCCGTCGACCTTTGTCTTTTCCTTGGTCTCGGTCGTGATCTTCGCGTCACCTCGGTCCGTGACCTTGCCTGAAAGCTGGACGCGATGGCCAACATGCTTCGACAAATCGGCACTGTCGGAGATGAGCATGTAGCTGTGTAGCGCACCGGTTTTGTCGGCAACATTCGTGAGGACGAATCCGGTGCCGCCGGCCGCCGGCGTGACGCAGCCGGTCACGGTTACCGGCGTGCCGTCTTTGATCGTGACCTTGGATTTGGTTTGAGTCTCGCTCGTTTGCGCCGCGACGCCAACGACACAGACCGCCGCCAAACTGAACACAAAAGCGAACAGCTTCATAGTCCCCTCCCGCCGCATTCCTTGCCACAATCATGCCGCCCGGTCCGATGAGCTGGCGTCGACGAGATGTCTGTTAACCGCTGGGGTCGACGTGGAACATCCGCTGCACATCAGGGCTGTCGGCACGCTAGAGGCACATCGCTTGCTTGGGCGATGCCCGAGGTGACCCATGATGGCGATGAACGACAGCATGCGAAGCGCAGACTCTCAAGACGACAACGATGAACTGGTGCCAGGTCCGCAAGATCCAACGTCTGAAGCCGACGATTCAGATGAAGCGTTTGAAGACACAGACGATGAGGATTCCGACGGCGACGGGACGGACGAGCCCAACGCAGCAGACTAGAATGGAACCGCCGAGCGCGGACGACCAAGCGGTTGTCCGCGCCAGGCGATGCCCTGCCGCGCTATCACGTCAAGGCTGTGAGGCGCTTTCCGCGTAGCGGTCGAGGAATTGGTTGACCTCGTCATGCGCGCGTTGACGATCGTACCCGTAGCGTTCCTGAATGATGCCGACCAGCTTCTCGGCCTGTCCCTCAACCTGCGTCAAATCATCGTCGGTCAGTTTTCCCCAACGAACCTTGACGGCGCCTTTCACCTGATGCCATTTGCCTTTGAGAATGTTCGTATCCATTGACGTAGCCTCCTCAACGTGATTTGCGGCCTCGCGGCCGTGGAACTTTGGCGCCGGCCTCCCGCGCCTCGCTCAACCCGATTGCGATGGCCTGCTTGCGGCTGGTCACCTTCTTATGGGAGCGCCCCGATCGAAGGGTGCCGCGTTTGCGTTCGTGCATGGCCCGTTCGACCTTTTCCGATGCCTTCTTGCCGTATCTCGCCATAGCTGCCTGCCTCCGTCGAATCAGTCTCCCTCACCGTCGCGACCTCGATCCTGCTTCTGGCCCGAGTGTTCGCCTGTCGTCCCGCCGGGTTCGTTTTCACCTCTGTCGCTTTCGAATCCACCACGCGTCGAGTCCGGCAGACGCGGGCTCCGCGGCGAGTCATCGACATCAGATCGCGATAGCCGTCTCGTTGGATGCTCTTCAGTCGGAAGATTCTCTTCAGTCGAATTGGATTTCATGTTCACCCCACATGACGCTGAGTGCTCTGCATGTTTGGTTCCAGAACTGCCTCTGCTGTCAGAAAGAGCGGCTCAGCAGGCGCTGCGCCCTCCACACGCTGGCACGCATCTGGCTGGTTCGTGAAGGTGATGAAGCCACGCATCGTTCATGTACTCGTCGGACTGGTCGGTAGCTGGTGGCTGGTGGCTGCTGGCTGGTGGCTGGCCAGCACCGCCAACGTTGGCGCCCAAAGACCTGCCGAACGAGCCGCGCCTCGCGCTCAGCACTCACCCTCACGGACACTGTTAGCCTCGGCGCAGTGCGGTGATCTGCTCGCGTTCCAGGTGCGTCTGGATCGTCAGGGTTTCTCCCCTGGTGAAATCGACGGCAGGGCCGGCACCAAGTTCGCGCGCGCGCTGACGGCGCTGCAGACGGCGTGGGACCTTCCCGCGACCGGGAAGCCTGACTGCGACACGTGGCGCGCACTCGGCGGCGACGGGTCGACGCCGTCGCTAACCACCTACGTCGTGACCGCTGACGATGTGAACGGACCATTCGAAAAAGTGATTCCGCGAGCGCTGCCAGATCAAGCGGCCTTGCCCGCCCTCGGCTACCAGTCCGCACTCGAGATGCTGGCGGAACGCTTTCACGCATCTCCCGCGCTGCTGCGGCAGCTGAATCCCCGCATCCCGATCGAGGCCGGGCGCCGAATTCAAGTGCCCAACGTCGTGTCCTTTGATCCGGACAAGAAGCCCGCGCTCGATCCCGCGGCCGCGAACGTGACAGTGCTCGTGTCAAAAGAGGAGGCGTCGCTGCGGATCGACGGAGCGGACGGCACGTTGCTCTTCTTCGCTCCCGTGACGACCGGCGGACGATACGATCCGCTGCCTGAAGGCGACTGGAAGGTGACCGGAGTGAGCTGGCATCCGGTCTTTCACTACAACCCGGATCTCTTCTGGGATGCCAAGCCAGACGACTCGAGAGCGACGATCAAGGCGGGGCCGAACAACCCGGTCGGGGTCGTGTGGATCAGCCTCAACCTCGAGCACTATGGTCTCCATGGATCTCCGGAGCCTGGTCGCATTGGGGAGACCGAGTCGCACGGCTGTGTGCGCCTGACAAATTGGGACGCGGCGCGTGTCGCTTCAATGGTGCGGCCCGGCACGCCCGTGATGTTCCGGTGAGGCGCCGGCGCGGACGCGGCGGTTTCCTCAGTCTGCTGTTTGCGGCGTGGTTTGTCGCCGGCGGCCTCACCGGGTGGTGCCTCCGCGGTGGTCCGCCGCGATCCTTGCCGTCCAGCGGCGTGCCGGCCAACGATGCGCTGTCGCAGGCGGCATCGCCCCAAGCCGTCGTAGCGGCGGCCACGCCACCCGCAGAAGCCGCTGAAGAGCCGACAATCTCGGCCGCCGTCCCACAGCCAGCCGAGGCGGTAGACGAACTGGCCAGTCGTCACCTGCGTCTGCCGATTGACGACATCAAGCTCGAGAGGCTGAAGGGAATGTTCGCCGAGACCCGTGGCTCGGACAGCCGGCTGCACGAAGCGATCGATATGCTCGCTCCCAGAGGCACAGCAGTTCACGCCGTCGAAAGCGGCACGATTGCGAAACTGTTCTATAGCCGCGCCGGGGGCAACACGGTGTACGAATTCGATCCGGACCAGCGGTTCTGCTATTACTACGCGCACCTCGACCGTTACGCGACGGGACTCGAAACCGGCCACCACGTATCCCAAGGCGACATCATCGGCTACGTCGGAACGTCGGGAAACGCACCGGCCAACACGCCACACCTGCACTTTGCGATCTTCGCGCTCGATGCGAATCGCCACTGGTGGCAGGGCCGTGCGCTCGATCCGTATCTGGTGTTCGAGCGATCCAGACAATAGAACTCGCGTGCCGCAACCGTCTGCAAACAGCCGGGGTCACACATGGAACGCGCGTTGCAATTTAGACCGAAGGACGAAAGGCCGTGCTCACACACGGACGAGGTTGTCCGGAAGGAGGGTTAAGTCATGTCATCTCTATACGTGACTGCGCTGGTGGCGATCGCGCTGATCCAGGGCCCGGCCGCGCCGTCGAATTCGGCGCCTACTTCTCCTCAGGGCGCACAGCCGCCGACGCCGGCCGTCACTGCGAAACAGTATCTCGATAACGCGAAGCAGGCACTTTCTGGCGTGGCTGGAGAGACGCTCCCGAAGGACGCGCAGAAAGTGTTCTCACAGCTGCAGTCCGACTTCGCAGGGCTGTCGTCGGCTTATTCGACCAGTCAGCCGCCGCTCCAGGACGCCAAGCCAACCGACATCGAGGGCGTGCCTCCAGATTGGATGACCCGCTTCTACGATGTGGAGCGGGACCTCGCACTGCTCATCGGTGGCGGCGCGATGCTGCCGCCAACCACGGCGAGCTCTCTTCTGAGCCCGGAGGACGTGCCGGACATCTCGCTTCTGGCTCAAAAGGATCCAAGCATGGCCACCCGGACCGCCCTCGAACGGTTCCGCGTGCAGCTCGAGTTGTTCTACGACGCCACCGGCCGCGGAGGCCTCGTCGCGGCCATCGGTGACGATTAGCGAGGCAGCCCGGCGATCTGGGTCCGGATCTTGAACACCGTCCGACCGGACGTCACGTAGAGCGTCTTCATGTCCGGGCCGCCGAAGGCGTTGTTGGTGATCACGTCTTCCGGTATCGGAATGAACTTCAGCAATTTGCCGGCCGGTGAAATCACGTACACGCCGGCCTTCGTCTTGAGCGCATCGGCCGTCCAGACGCGCGCGGCAGGCAGAGCCCCGGGCGGCGCCAGGTAGTTCAAGCCGGCGGACACGTACAGGTTTCCCTGCACGTCGACGCTCATGCCATCGGCGCTTCTGCCTGGAAAATTGAAGTGGATGCGCCCATTGCGCGCGGTGCCGTCAGGTTGCAGCTCGAACGCGCGGATCATGCGCGGACCGGCCGGGGCCGGACCTGATTCGATGACGTACAGCGTCTTGTCGTCCGGCGAGATCTGGAGGCCGTTCGGGCGCTCGATGTCGGGAGGCCCGAGGACACGCGCGATCTGCCCAGGCGCGTCGATGCGATAGAGCGAGCTCGCCGGCGGGTCGGTGAAATACACACGGCCCTTTCCGTCAATCGTCACGTCATTGGTCCCCTTGAGCGGCATCCCCTGAAAGTTGTCCGCAAGCACTTCGAGGGCGCCGGTCCGCAAGTCGGTGCGCGTGATCCGCGGCGGCTGCCCATCGGCGGCTCCTTCACACACGATCAGGCGTCCCTGCGGATCGATCACCATTCCGTTGGCGGCGTGGCTGTGCTCGCGGTAGACCGTCAGCTCGCCGTCGGTGCCCAGCTTGTAAATGCGCTGCGACCGAAGTTCAGTGAAGTACACGTTGCCGTCTCGATCGACCGTGGGGCCTTCAGTGAGGGCCGGCACCTCGGCAGCCCGCGTTACCGTCTGCGCGGCTACAGCAGCGGGCATCGCGAGACACACGGACGTCGCGAGGCACAGAACCCACGCAAATCTGACCATACGTCTCACTCCGGTTTCGTCTTCAGTTGGGAGTCGTGTTCCTTGATGAACGTCCGAATCTCGTCGGCCATGGCGAGCAGCTTGAGCCACTGCTCCTTGTAGAGCGTCACCGGAAAGCGGCCCATTCCGTAGACGGATACGCCGCCCTTCTCACTCACCTTGAGGCTGACGCTGCGGCCTCGCTGGTTCTTGAGGCGTTCGTTCTCGGCTTTCAGCCGCTCGAGCTCGGCTCTCAGATCATCGTCTGCCATGTAAGCAGTTCCTCGATTCTTGTCTACTGACCGGCCGGCGCAGGCTTACTCAAGTACTCCATCGACTGCGCCTGGCTCCTGAGCGGCGTCACCTTGTCAGGATCGATGCGGACCATCAGGTAGTCGATGTGGTCGTCGATCTTCGTGAACCAGTGGCCCGTACCCGCCGGAATGACGATAACGTCCCCCGTCTTGATCTGGTACGCGACGCCGCCTCGGATATCCGATCCGTTATTCCCCGGCCCGTTGAACTCGACGACCGTCCGCAGCGTCGCTGGGCGCCGCTGCCGGTTGACGATGTCCGGGCCGAGTACCAGCGTGGCGGAGCCGTCAACGATATGGTAGACCTCGCTGACCTGATCGTGTTCCGCGACTGAGTCTGCCGCCGGCTTGTCCAGCTTGACGCGATGGACCATGCCGATGCCGATGTGCGCCTTCCCGATCTCGATGTCTCGCACCTGCTGATCGAGCAGCTTCTCGGCAATCGCCTTCTTCGTATAGGCCTGGAGCTCGTCGAGAGGGATGTAGGTCCCCGGGCACATGTTGCAGGTCGGTTGCGGATCGGTGGGATTGATCCTTCCCTGCGCCATCAACGCGGTCATGACACACGTGGCGGCGACAAATCCCAACAGAGCGTTTCTCATCGCAGTGTCAGCTTCTGCACCCTCCAGTTGCCCGATCTCGCCCACATACAGATCGTTCTCGGTGCGGCAATCGATGGCATTGACCGTCCCGAACTCCTTCGGCTGCTTCCCCGCTCTGCCGAACTTGCCGACGATCTTCCCGCTCAAGTCCATCTTGTAGATCTCGCCGTCGACGTCGATATCGTCCGGCGGGATTCGAATTCGAGCTGTAGAGGAACTGGCGTGGTCCCGGGCGTGATGCAGATCGCCGCCGGAGCTCCGACGTTCGACGATCTGCGTCTTGAACGTGCCGTCGCCGTCGAAGACCTGAATTCTCTTGTTGCCGGCGTCGGCGACGTAGACATTGCCCTGCGCGTCGATCGCGATGCCGTGCACCGCGTTGAACTGACCGGTCGCCGTCCCTCGCGAACCCCAGGACTTGATGAACTTGCCGTTCTTGTCGAACTTCGCGACCCGCGCGTTGCTGCCGACACCGTCGGCGACGTAGATGTTTCCGGCCGCGTCCCACGCCACGTCGGTGGGCCGCTTGAAACACGTCCTGCGGAGCGCCGGCGCCAGGAAGTCCACCGCCACGCCCCCGCCTGCGGCGGCCGACCCGCAGCCGCACCGCGCCTGCCGGGCGCTGCCCGGCAGGCGGCGCGGCGGAACGCCGGCACCGCTCGACTCCGCCTTTCTGCCCAGCAACATCTGCACCTGTCCGTTCGGATCGAACTTGATCACCATGCTCGACATCTGATCGACAATCCAGATGTTGTCCTGCGGATCGACGCGCACCTGCTGCGCGAACATGAATCCGTACGAATCCCTGTCCGATCTCGCGGACGAACTTTCCGGTCTTGATCGAACTGGAACAGCCGCGAGCCTCCGTGCGCGAACGGCCGCGCCGTGCCGAGCGAAATGGTCGGATGTCCGGTCCGCGTGTAGACGAACACGTCGCCCTTGGAATTGGTCGCCACGCCGGCCACTTCGCCCAGATGGAATGTTGTCAGGAAGCTTCAGCGGATCGGCGGCGGAATCGAAGGCAATCTCGGGCGCCGACAACTGGGCGACCAGCGGGATCCCGGACACGAGCGCGGCGGCCAGTAGCGAGCTGCAGGAAGCGTTTCATATGTCGGTCTCCTATCTCGCCGCCGACGGCTTTGGCGGCGTCCTGCGGCTTCAGCGTGAGTCTTCTGGACGCGCCACGACTCGATTTCCGCCACGATGATCTCGTTCGGATTCCGGCAATCCATCATGTGCACGACCTGGAAGCCTGCCGGCTGCTTGCTGGCATGGCCGAACTTGCCGATGATGGTTCCGTCCAGTTCCATCTTGTAGATCTCGCCGGTGATGTCCCACGATCCCGGAGCGTTGCCGTTGGGATTGGAGTTGGACGTGAACAGGTACTGGTGCGGTCCGGGCGAGATGCACACGGTCCAGGAATCGCCGATGTTGTCGTAGATGGCCTTCGCGGCACCAGGTTGTTGTCGAACACCTGCATGCGTGTGTTGGCGCGGTCGGCGACGTAGACGTTGCCCTGCAAGTCGACGGCAATGCCGTGCGGCGTGTTGAACTGGCTGGGTTCCGAGCCGGCCTTCTCGCTGCCCGACCTGCGTGAGGAACCGGCCGTTCTTGTCGTACTTCACCACCCGGTGATTGATGTATCCGTCGGACACGAAGATGTTGCCCTGCGGGTCCCACGCGACATCGGTCGGGCGTCCCAGAATGTACTTCTCGGCGGGCGGCGGCGGGCCCGCGGCCGATCGCGACGGCGCCCGCGACCGCCTCCGGCCGGTGGCCGAGCACCATCACGATCCGTCCGGCGGGGTTGAACTTGATGACCATGTTCGTGCCCTCGTCGACCACCCAGATGTTGTCCTGGGGATCGACGCGCACGGAGTGCGCGAACTCGAAGCCGTAGTTGCCTTCGCCGATTTCGCGCACGTAGGTGCCGTTCTGATCGAACTCGAACAGCCGCGTGTTGGCGCTGCGCGTGTAGACGAAGACGTGCCCCTTGGAGTTGGTCGCCACGCCAATCGCTTCGCCCATGTACAGACCGGGCGGAAGCTTCAGAAACGGACGAATGTCAGCCGGGATTTCCGGCACGTTCTGCGCTTTGGCCTTGTTCTGCGCGAACACGGGACCGGCCGACAACGCGGCCACGATCACGAAACAGGACGTCAGATACCGCCTCATGGGGCCTCCTACTGGGCCGTTTTCTTCATCTGGGCTTTCAGGATCAACTGATACTCCGGATACGTCGTTTCTTTCCCGCCGCGAGTCGCCTCGAACGGGATATTGAACTTCTCGGCGTATTCCTTCAGGAACGCGTTCGTGCCCGGGAGATGGTGCGGCACGTATCCCGGCGGGTGGTCGCTGAGCTCAGCGATCCCCAGTACGACCGGCGCGAGCTGCTGGCCGAGGTCGAGGGCAAAGTTCGTCGAACGAATCAGCGGTTCCTCGAGATACTGCGGGTCGGTCACGATCACGACGACCGTCAGGTAGTCGCCGTGGCGGATGAAATGCTCGACCATGGTGGCGTTGTCGCTGTGAGCCACGCCGTTTCCCTGAAGCGAGGCCATCTTCACGTGCGTGGTCTCGACGGTCAGCATGGCCCCTTCCCACTTCCCCGTTGAGAACCCCTGCCACGTATGCGCCGCGTACTCCGGCGGCCGCGGACGGCCATCCATCCAGATGAGTCGCGTGCCACCGCTGGCCGGCGACCGAACCACCTTGAACGCCACCACCTCCTGGCTGACATCGTCCACGATCTTCGAAATCCGCAGGTTGATCGCGCCTCCGCGCATGGCGAACAACGATGAGGCCGGGATGGTCTGGTGCTCCTTGACGTCCTGAATAGACGCGTCCCAGCTGTCGGCTTTCAGGCGCGCGGCGACGGTGATCGGCAAACCGCTGTAATCGCCGACGCTGACCCCGATCTCGCCGCCCATGCGGTAGGGCGCGTCCTCGTGTACTCTCGACGCCCACTCGCCGGTCAGATCGGTCTGGGCCGCTCGCCCGGCCGGTAACGAGCGCATCATCGCCAGCACGACACCAAGACCGAGGCACCTCACGTGACGGGGCGCGTCCATCTCACCCTCCTCGGAGCGGCCAACCACGTGAATACTATTACCGTTCGACGAACAAGGGGGCCTGAATCTGAGATGGCATTAGGGATAGAATCGCGGCCGTTCGGCATTCGCGACAACCCCTTATGGCGACACCCCATCGCGCTGTCAACGTTGAAGACCTTCGCCGGCTGGCCAAACGCCGGCTGCCTCGAGCCGTGTTCGACTACATCGACGGCGGCGCCGACGATGAGGTGACGCTCGGTGGAAACTGCCGGGTGTTCGACACGGTGGCCTGGCGCCCGCGCTCCGCTGTCGCGACGCCGACCTGCGACCTGAGCACGACGGTACTGGGGACGCCGATTGCGTTTCCGCTGCTGCTCGCGCCCGTCGGCAGCAGCCGCATGTTCTATCCGCGCGGCGAGGAGGTCGCGGCGCACGAGGCCGGCGCCGCGGGGATCCCCTACATTCTCTCGACCCTGTCCGGATGCCGGCTGGAGGACGTCAAGGCCGCCACGAGCGGACCGGCCTGGTATCAGCTGTATCTGCTGGGCGGCCACGACGTGGCGCGCGCATCGATCGCCCGCGCGCGCGCCGCGGGCTTCTCGGCGCTCGTGGTCACGATCGACACGCCGGTCGCGGGGCTGCGCGAGCGTGACGCGCGCAACGGCATCAAGGAACTGCTGAGCGGGAACCCCTGGTCGGCGTTCCCGTTTGTCTGGCAGTTTCTCGCGCGGCCGCGCTGGCTCGTGGACTTCCTCGGCGACGGCGGCATGATGAAGTTTCCCAACGTCGTGCTGCCGGGACAGGGCCCGATGCCGTACGCCGACGTGGGCGCGGCGCTCGAGCAGTCGATGGTGTCGTGGCCGGATCTGCGATGGATCAAGGACGCCTGGAACGGTCCGATCGTCGTGAAAGGCGTGCACACGGAAGACGACGCGCGCCGGGCCGTCGATGCGGGGGCCAACGCGATTGTCGTGTCGAACCACGGCGGCCGACAACTCGACGGCGTCGCGCCGACGCTGCGCGTGCTGCCCGAGGTCCTCGCCGCGGTGAACGGACAGGTCGAGGTACTGCTTGATGGCGGCATCCGGCGCGGCGGCGACATCGCGAAGGCGCTGTGCCTCGGTGCGCGGGCCGTGCTGGTCGGGCGCGCGTACGCGTACGGCCTGGGCGCCGGCGGCGGACCCGGGGGTCAAACGAGCGATCGAGATCCTGAGGTCCGACCTCACTCGAACGCTCAAGCTGCTTGGCTGCAACTCCGTGGCGGGTCTAGATCGCTCGTATGTGGGGATTCCGTCCGACTGGAGCTCTCACTAGGCAGGAGACGGAAACCACGAAGGGCACGAAGGCACGAAGCCTCTTTTAGGAAAACCTTCGTGTCTTCGTGATCTTCGTGGTTAGCGTCCCAGCGAGGCGAGCAGCGACAGCGGATCGACGCGGGCCCCGGCGACTCGAACCGCCCAGTGGAGATGCGGGCCGGTGACCCGACCGGTCGATCCGACTTGCCCGACGCGCTGGCCAGTCCGAACACGATCCCCCTCGGCGACCTCGATCACCGACAGATGTGCGAGCAGCGAAAAGAGTCCCAGCCCGTGGTCGATCACCACCGTGTTGCCGGTGAAATACAGGTCCCGCGCGAGAACAACCAGCCCGGCGTTCGGCGCGGCGATTGGCGTCCCCTCAGGGCTCGGAAAGTCCTCGCCGCCGTGAGGGCTGCGCGGCTGACCGTTGAAGATGCTTCGTGCGCCGAAGCGACCGGTCCCGCGCCTGGCACAGGCTGAACAAACGCGCCATCCCAGAGTCGCGAAGACGACGAGGCGGACCAGAGCGCCTCGAGTTGTTTGGCCTCCTGCACGATCCGTGCTTCGGCCTCGCGCGGCGGATTCACGAACGCCGGGTCGACACGCAACTTACGAGTCGAGAACGTCCGCGCCAGAACCATCAGCGGCGTGGTGGCATGCCACGTTCGCGATCCGCTCCGCGCGTCGACGGCAGCCTCGTAGCGCCCGGCGCGAACGTCGAGATCAATGCCGATCAGGGCGCGCCACGTGTGAGCATCGACTGGAAACGCCGGGATATCGCGACCGAACGCGCGCACGCGGAGGGTTTCGGCCGTGTCGGGCGTGACGGCGGTCAGGACCACCACCTCTCCGGGCTGTACGGATCGCGCGGCCGTCGTGATGTGGACGCTCTCGCCGCTCTGGCCGCGCGGGCTCGCGGCCATCGCCAACCCCGCCAGGACGAGCAGCACGAGGCCAGCACGCATCACATCGGATCCTACGGCGTACCAGACGCCTTCGAGGCCATGTAGCGCTTGCGCGCCCGCACGACCAGCTCGGTCTGCGGGGACCCGGACCGTGAGATCGTGCATCTTGCCGTCGAGCTTCTCCGGCGTGAAGCCGAGGGCGTACTGGTGATGGAGTTCGTCGGCGACGCGGGTGAACGTCGACGCCAGATCCCGGGCAGACGTCAGCTCGAAGTAGCCGCCGCCGGTCGCCGCGGCAATCTTCGGCAAACCCTCGTCCGGCCGCTCGACGTCCGGACGGCCGGCGCCGCCGAGCGCCGGCCGTTTTCGCCAGCCAGCCCAATCGCATACACCATCACATCGTCTTCCTCGGCGCGCTTCATGACGTCCTTGAGCGACTTGTTGCGGCCGCTGAAGCTGAGCGGCGCGTCGACGCCGTCGGTGAACACAAGGATGACGCGCCGCCCCGGCTCGAGCAGCAGCTTGTCGATGCCCGAGTCCACCGCGTTCCAGAGCGGCGTCGGCCCGTCGTTCTGCAGTTCGTTCTGCAGAATCTTCAGCAGCGTGCCGCGATCCGACGTGAACTCGGGCGGATCGATCTGCACGCGGGACGCGAAGCTGCCGACGCGCGCCTTGTCCGCCGGGCCCATGGCGCCGACAAACGCTTCGGCTGCCTGCGCCTCGAGCTGAAAGTTCGGCTTCATGCTGCCGCTGCGGTCGAGGAGCATGACCACGGTGATGGGCTGGATGTCGTTGGAGAACAGGGTCAGCGTCTGTCGCTTGCCGTTGTCGTCAACCGTGAAGTCATCCCGCGACAAATCGGTGACGAAGCGTCCGCGTCCGTTGGTCACGGTCGCGTAGACGGCGACGGTCCGGGTGCCGGCGGAGAACGAGGGCGGCGTCTGCTGCGCGGCCGCAACCGCGCCGAGCGAGGCGGCGACCAGAAGGGCGGCGAGCGTGGAAAAGCGGCCCATGGACGTACGACGATACAATACCACCCCCATCGCTCGATATCGTGGCCGGGACAGGAGGGTTTGTGCCGCTCTCGTTGGAAAGCCGCTCAGTTGGCGACATCACCGTGGTGACCTGTCGCGGCCGGATCGTCGAAGGCGACGAATCGGCGGCGCTCAAACAGCGCTTCGCCGAGCTGCCCCCGTATCCGTACTTCGTTCTGGACCTCAGCGGCGTGGATTTCGTCGACAGCGCCGGGCTCGGCCTGCTGGTCCGGTTGCTGATGCGGATTCAGGCCGCCAACGGACAGATGACCTTGTGCGCCGTTCCGGCGAGGATCCGCGAGGTTCTGAGGCTCACGCACCTCGAAACGATCTTCGAAGATGCACGAGAGCGAGGCCGCGGCGATCGAGGCGTTCTACCATCCGTCAAAGACCGCCGACCCGCTCTACCGCGTCAAGGCCGACATCCTCTGCGTCGAAACGTCCGACGACGTGCTGGCCTACGTGCGCCAACTGCTGGGGCAGGCCGGATACGGCGTCATCACTGCAAGCCACCTCCCTGACGCGCTGACGCTGTTGAAGGCCGTGCGCCCGAAGATGGTGGTCATCGGCGCCGCGCTGCACGCCATGAGGGGTACGCTGGCGGCCGATACATTCAGCCAGCTGGCCAGCACGCTCGCGGTCGTGGTGCTGCCGGTGGGCTTTTCGAGCCACGACGCCGGCGAGGCGGCCCAGGATCTCCTCGACAAGGTTCGCGCGGTCATGGGCGCGGGCAGCCACGAGCGCCCGGCTTAGCGCCGACCGGATCCCTGCGCACGGCCTCTGTTGGGGCGAGTATACTTTTCGCCATACATGGCGGAGGCTCCCACCCCGCGGCTGATCGTGACCGACGCGCTCGGCCGGCGCATCGTGACCATCGACAAGACGGTGTTCACGATGGGCCGGCGCACCGAAACGGACCTGCGCCTGCCGGGCACGGACATTTCCCGCGTCCACGCCGAAATTCATCTCGAGAACGGGGCCTGCATCATTCGCGACAAGCAGTCGCGCTTCGGCACGTTCATCAACGGCGAACGCATGAACGAGAAGGTCCTCGCCCACGGCGACGAAATCCGGCTCGGCCAGTCCACCGAGACGCAGATTGTCTTCGTCGCCGACGATGAGGCGCCCTCGGTCGAGCGAAGCGCGATTTCAGCGGCCACCGAACTGCGACACATGGCCACGCTGCTCGAGGGCCTCCGCGCGCTCGGGTCCGGCCGCGTCCTCGACGAAGTGCTGGCGCTGGTGCTCGACTCGGCCATCGAGGTGTCCGGCGCGGAGCGCGGCTTCATCATGCTCGCCAACCCAACCAAACAGCTCGAGTTCAAGCTGGCACGGGCGCGCGGCAAGGTCACGCTCTCCGGCAAGACGTTCGAGACGAGCCGCAAGATTCCCGAAACGGTGTTCACCACAGGCCAGCAGACGATTGTCGAAGACCTGCTGGACGGCGATCTGGCGCTCGCCCATACGGGCACGGTGGCCCTTGGCATCCGCCACGTGCTCTGCACGCCCCTTCGCATCGTGCGGTACGTGGACCGCGCCGAGCAGCGTGGAGCCGACGAGAGCATCGGCGTGCTGTACCTCGACAGCCGCGAGCGTGGCGCGCTCAAGTCAAGCGCGGCGCGCGCGGCCCTCGACACACTCAGCGCCGAGGCGGCGCTCGCGATCGAAAACGCGCGGCTGTACCGCGAAGCGCTCGAGAAGGCGAAATTCGAGCAGGAACTGAAGGTGGCGGCGGCCATTCAGCAGTCGCTGCTGCCGGCCTCGAATCGGACGGGCGCCTTCTTCACGACCGCGGCCTCGTCGGTGGCGTGCCGATCGGTCGGCGGCGACTTCTACGACTACGTGGATCTGCCGAACGGCGACTTCGGCTTCATCCTGGGCGACGTGGCGGGCAAGGGGTCGCCGGCAGCCCTGCTGGCCGCCGCCGTGCTCGGCATGTTCAGCGCCGAGGCCACCTACAACACCAGCGCCGCAGCCGTCATGACGCGCCTCAATCACGGGCTGTTCCGGCGGGCCGTGGAAGCGCGGTTTCTCACGAGCATCTACGGGATGATCTCGCCGGAGGGCCGATTCCTGTACACGAACGCGGGCCACAACGCCCCAATCCTCGTGTCCGGGTCCAGCGTCCGCAGGCTCGAGGTCGGAGGCCTGGTGCTCGGCCTGTTCGAGCACGCGATCTTTGAGGAAGAGGCTCTGGCGCTCAGTCCTGGCGACGTGATCGTGTCATTCAGCGACGGCGTGACCGAGGCGATGAATACAGAGGGCGAGGAATTCGGGGACGATCACCTGGTCGACCTGGTGCAGTCCTACCGCGACAAGACGCCGGAGGCCCTCCTCGAGGCGCTCATGGCCGATGTGCGCACCTTCTGCGGCGAGGCGACCCAGAGCGATGACATCACCATCGTGCTGGTCCGATACGACGGAGCTGGTCGTTAGTCGTTAGTCGTTAGTCGACTGACCAACGATTCTCAGATCCTCAGATCCTCAGATCCTTGATCCCAGATTCTGATCCTCAGACCGGTTTCGCCTTGAGCACGCCGATCTGGATCAGCATGCCTGTGAAATCGTAGATACGTCGCTCGTGGACGACCTTGCCGTCCTTCAGCGTGTACATCAGCGCCACCGGCAGATGAACGGCTTGCCGGTTGCCGGAAGTCCCATGAAGCCGCCCGTGTCGGTGCCGCTCATCCTGACGAGCCACACGGCGCGATCATCCTCGACGAGCAGATCCTCGCCGACGATGGCCGCATCGGGAAACGCGGCGAACCATGCCATCCACACTTGCGCGACGGCTGCCGCGCCGTGCACTGTGCCGGCCATGCGGCTCTCGACCACGCAGTCTGCCGCATAGGGTGCCGTGATCGCGGCAACGTCGTGCAGGTTGAACGCGCGCTCAACCGATCCGACCAGCGCGGCAATCTCCTCGCGTGTCACGGCTTCTCGCCTGAACCGGAGGGCCCGCGAAAGGGTTGCAAGGCCGCCTCGGCTTCGAGCATCTCGAACACGGTGGTGAGCTTGGTGATGGTAAAGAGCTCGCGAACCCGCGGCGGGGGATCGACGATCTTGAGCGAAGAGCCCTCGCGAGCCGACGAGACGTAACCCTGGACGATGGCCCCGAGCATCACGCTGTCCATGTAGGTCACCTGCGCGACGTTCAGCAGGATCGTCTTGTAGCCGTGCGCGATCAGCCCCTTCAGACGCGTCAGCAGCACACCCGCCGCCCCGCTGTCCCGGCCAACCGGACCGCTGAGTTCGACGATCACGGCCTGGCCGGTGTCGCCTATCGCGCGTTCGTTCAGTTCCACGGCCTTACTTGTTGAAGCTGGCGAGCCCCGCGGCTTCGTCGTCAAACATCTCGAACACGGTGGCCAGCTTGGTGATCACCAGCAGATCCTTCAGACGCTTCGTGGCGTTCACCAGCTTGAGCGCGCCGCCCTGGCGTCCGGCCACGGCGTACGCCTGCACCAGCTCGCCAAGGCCCGCGCTGTCGATGTAGGGAACCGCGCCCAAGTTGACGAGCAGCTTCGTCTTCCCCTGCTGCAGCAGGCTGCGGACTTTGTCGCGCAACTGACCGGCGCCTTCATCCAGCTTGACGTCGCCGACGACGTCGAGAACCGTAACAGAACCAACCGAACGTTCGGACAGCGTCATGAGATCTCCTTCGAAAATCGCCGAGCGGCCCAACATTATAGGCGGAAAAATGTGCGGATGGGTGGGGGCAAGTCGGGCTACACTCGCCCTACACGAGGGCCTTCCGGGCCCGCAGAAGGAGACATGTATGCGGCTGATTCTGTGGCTTGCGGTTGCCCTTTCGCTGCCTCTGCAGCAGCCAGCAGCGCCGGTGACCCCGGCCGCCGGGGCTCCAGCCGACTCAAGAATCTGGATCGGGCACTACACGGAGTACGAAGAATTTCTGAAGACTGCCGAAATCGATCACCTGAATAATCCAAAGGCGGGCGTGACCGGTGGGACGCGGCACGCGTACTTCAAACCTGGCGGCCTGGCTCCCGAAGGGGCGATGCGGACGCTGAAGCCGGGACGCTACGACGGCTACTTCGAGAGCTACAAATCCGAAGTCGCCGCCTACCGGCTGGACCGCATCCTCGAGCTGAACCAGGTGCCGCCCACGGTCGAACGCACCTACATGGGCCAGGGCGTGTCGATGCAGCTGTGGACCTCGAACGTGAAAATGCTGAAAGAGATCCAGGAGCAGAAGATCGCGTTCCCTGTTTCTGTCGAGTTCAGCCGGCAGCTGGGCCGCCAACGGGTGTACGACGACCTTGTGGCCAACATCGACGAGAACGCGACCAACCTGATGTTCGACTCGCAGTGGAACATCATCAAGGTCGATTGCTCGCGCTGCTTCACGAACGTCATGACGCTGCCATTCGAGATCGGGAAGACAGCGAATCGCATCGACCGGCCGTTCCTTGAACGCATCAAGGCGCTGACACGCGATCAGCTCCGGAAGGAAATCGGCGACTTCGTCGAGGGAGGCGCCATTGATGCCATGCTCGCGCGCCGCGACGACATCGTGAAGAAATTCGAAAAGCTGGCCAAGGAGAAGGGCGAGGCGGTCGTCTTGCTCCCCTGACGTGAGGCACGGTCCATTCGGTTTGGCGATCGCCGGGGCGGCGCTCGCCGCCCTCCTCGTCGCACCGGCCGCTCCGTCCGTCGCGGCGGCGGGGCCATCATGCGAATTCACAGGCGTCGATCGGATCGTCGCCGTTGGCGACGTGCATGGGGCGTACGATCGGTTCGTCGAAATCCTGCAGACGACCGGCCTGCTCGATTCCCGACTACGCTGGTCTGGCGGCAAGACCCACCTGGTGCAGCTCGGCGACGTCGTCGATCGCGGTCCGGATTCGCGCAAGGCCCTGGATCTGCTGCGCCGTCTGCAGGACGACGCGCGGCGCGCGGGCGGCGCCGTCCACGTGCTCCTCGGCAACCACGAAGCGATGCGCATGCTCGGGGACATGCGCTACACGCTGCCGGAGGAATACAAGGCGTTCGTCACCGATCGGTCGGACGAAATCAGGAAGGCCGCGCTCGCGCTCGTGCCGCCCGAACAGCGGGATCAGCTGCTGAAGGACACGCCGCTCGGATACATCGAACTGCGTCTGGCGTTTGGACGCAAGGGCATCTACGGCGACTGGCTGCGCACGCTGGACGTCGCCCTCAAGATCAACGGCGTGCTGTTCGTGCATGGTGGCATCGGCCCGGCCACGGCCGACCTGTCGTGCGACGACATCAACCGCGCCGCGCGCCGTGAGCTCACCGAAGACGAAGAGAAGACGCGTCTTGATCCCTTGCACACCCTCGTGGCCGGGCGAGGACGGTCCCTTGTGGTATCGCGGACTCGCCCAGGAACCCGACACCTTCGCCCCGCAGGTGGACGAGATCGTGAAGAAGCAGCAGGTCCGCGCGATCGTTGTCGGCCACTCGGTCACGCCGGACGCGCGGATCCGCTCCAGGTTTGGCGGAACCGTGGTGCAGATCGACACCGGTATGCAGCCGGCCTACGTCGAACGCGGCCGCGCGTCGGCGCTCGAGATCCAGAAGGACACGTTCACGGCGATCTATACCGACCGCCGCGACGTCCTCTCGCGCTCCTGCTGCCACGCTCCAGCCCGCGCTCGGCCCCCAGATAATGCTGCGAGAGGCTGCTCCAGGTCCGCCGCGGCGAATCCACGCGGGCGTTCCTGCTCTTCACCTATCTGTTCCTCGTCATCGCCAGTTCGGTCGTCACCAAGAACACGCGCGATCCGATCTTTCAGGAGAAATTCGGCAACAACATGCTGCCCTACGTCGACATGGCGTCGGCGCTGCTTGTCGCGGCCGTGATGGGCCTCTACCTGCGGGTCAGCCGGACGTGCCGGCACTCCGGCCGCTCCTCATCGGAACGCTGCTCGTCAGCTCGGCGGCCACCGGTCATGTTCTGGTTCGTCGCCCGCGTCCGCGAACCGGTCTGGATGCTGCCAGTCCTGTACGTCTGGGCGAGCGTGGCGGCCGTTCTCCTGCCGGCCCAGGTCTGGACACTCGCCAATCACGTCATGACGACCCGCGAGGCCAAGCGGCTGTTCGGCATTGTCAGCGGCGGCGCCATCAGCGGTGGAATTGTCGGCGGCCTCGTGACGAGAGCCATCGCCACGCGAAGCGCCGTCGCGGATCTCCTGCTGCCATCGGCCGTCGCGCTTGGCCGTCTGCCCGTTTCTCGTCGCCGCAATCTGGCGCGAACGAACAATCGACCCGTCTGACCACCAGCAGGACGGCACGACGCAGGACCACGCTCTGGCGTCAGGGAAAGCTTCGCGCTCATCTGGCAATCGCCGCACCTGCGCGTCGGTCGCGGCGCTCATCTGCGTGTCGTCGCTCGTGACCAGCATCGTCGGCTTGCAGTTCAAGGCCATTGCGTACAACACATACAAACCCGACACTCGAACATCTCGCCGCGTTCTACGGGGCGTTCGACACCTGTCGCCGGCGCACTGTCGCTCGGTCATCCAGTTGTTCGTCGCGCCCAGGCTCCTGCGGCGCTTCGGGCTCGGCGTGGCGTTGCTTGTCGTGCCCGTGGCGCTCACGGGCGGCTCCTTCGCCCTGTTGCTCTCGGGCGGCCTGTGGGCTGCGTCCCTGTTGAGGGGCAGCGACAAGGTCGTGCGCTACTCGATTGACAAGTCGACAGTCGAGCTGCTCTACCTGCCCGGTACCCGCCCGCCAGATGGCGCGCGCCAAGGCGCTCATCGACACGGTCGTCTTGAGAATCGGCGACGGCCTCGGCGCATTGCTGGTCACCGTGGCATGGTCGGTGGTCGGCCTGACAGCGATACGGACCAGCCTCGTCACGCTCGTGCTGCTCTCAGGATGGCTGGTGGCGGCCGTGGCGGCGAGCCGGCCACTACGGGCAGAGCCTCCGCGCCAGCATCTACGAGCACCGGCTCGATGCGGAGCGGCTCTCGGCGCAGGCACCGGAACGGGAAACGAGAGAAGCCCTGGCCCGTACGTTGGACTCGGGTGATCCCGAACGAAATCATGTACGCGCTGACGCTGCTCCAGGATCACGACCCACCGATGTCGCATGCGTCGGTGGGCCCCCTGCTCAATCACCCTTCCGCTGCTGTCCGCCGGAAGGCCATCGCCGTTCTCGCGGCCGCCGACGAGCCCGCGGCGGTCACTGGTCGAACCGCTGCTGCACGATGTCGATCGCGACGTCCGTGCCGAAGCGCTCGTCTATCTGGCCCAGTGTGGTCACCTCGATCCGCTCGCGCACCTCACCGATCTGGACGACGTGCACGGCAGTGCCGTGGCCTCGGCGGTGGCGCACTTTCTCGCACGCCCCGGGCCCGCACAGAACATGGACGCCGTCCGCGTGCTGCTCGACGTCGCAACAAGCGGCGACGGATCCGACCGGCACCTCGCCCGCATGGAGGCGGCGCGCCTCATCGGGTCGCTGCCCGACCAGTTCGAGGAGCAGCTCAACTCGCTCTTGCAAGGATCGGTCCGTTGACGTCGCTCGTCTGGCGCTTCGCGCTGCAGCGGCTGTCGGCAAACCCGCATCCGTCCCGCTCGTCGTCGACGCGGCTGGTCGACGCCGACCTCGCCGCGGACGCCGTGGACGCCCTCGTGGCCTTTGGCGATCGCGCCATCCCGGCGCTTCGCGAGACGCTCGCAGACCGAGTCGCAGGCGATCGCCGTGCGCCACGCGATCCCCGACGTGCTGCAGCGGATGGCCACGCAGGAGGCCGATCAACTGCTGGTCGACTACCTGCTCGACACCGATCCCGTGCTTCGCTTGAAGTCCGTCTCGGCGCTCAACAAGCTGCGTCAGCAGACCGGAAACCGTGGGCTCGAGCAGGACCTCGTCGAGACGATGCTGGCCGCCGAAATCCTCGGGCCACTATCGCTCGTACCAACTCCTGGGGCGTCTCTCGACGAGCCGACACGGCAAGCGAGGCGGCTCGCGCACATGTCAAGGCGTCGATGGATCAGGAGCTCGAACGCATTTTCCGTCTCATGAAGTTGCTCCTGCCCGAGCACGACCTGCACAGCGCGTACTTCGGACTGCAGTCGGGCAACGCCGTGGTGCACGCCAACGCGCTCGAGTTCCTCGAGCACGCGCTGCCGGCGCGGTTTCGTGCGCTGCTCCTGCCGCTCATCGACAGCGAAGTCGAGCCTCGACGCACGCATCACGGATCGCCGACCGCATGGTGGGCACCACCTCGAAACCTCCGAACAAGCGCTCGCCGCGTTTGCGGCAAGCGACGTCCTGCTGCGCGACGTCGCGCGGGACGCGAACTGCAGCTCGGACATCCGGGAGGCCGGAGATTCAGTTGGAACGGCGCGGCAGCGCCAAGTAGGTGCCCGCGAGCGCGCTCCTGGTTCACGCCGGGCTTCGAATAGTCGCACACGCCGTCGGGAAACATCAGCCTCAGTTTCAGCATCTCGTCCAGCGTGAACGCGACCTTGTAGTCCTTCGCATCGATCGGCTTCAGCCGGCACTTCAGGACGTCGTCGGCCAGAGGCGCGCCCGCCACGAGTCGGGGGTTGGCGTGCGACGGGTACAGCGCGTTGCAGAGCCTCGGTTTGTCGAGCGTGGCCGGCTCGGCGATCTTCGTGCCGATGACGTCCCAGCACGCGTCGACGGCCGGGCGCTTCGAGGCTTGACCCTGTATCGAGCCCACGTGTCCTGGTCAGCCTGTCGAGCGCCAGGTTCGTCCACCACTCTTGGCCAGGCCCGCCACGCCGTTCGGATACACCCAGATCACCTGGTTGTCCGCGCGTCCGTTCGCGCGGCGCAGGCGTTCGCGGACGGCAAAATCTCGCGACGCGATCGTGAATGTCGCCCTGCGGATCGTTGTAGCTGCGGTACTCGAGGATCGGAATCGACGGCAGGCTGCCGGCGCCGGCGTTGACGCGGCCGGTCGCGTAGGCGGCCCGGATCGCGTCGAGATCGGCGGCTCGTCCGCTGTGAGCGGACGCGGCCGCCCGCATCAAAGCCGCCGATTCGCGCGTTCAGATCGAGAAAGTCAGCCTTGGTGATCGCGCCGCTGTTCAGCGCCTTGAGCCCGTACTGCACGCCGATGTTGTCGAGCGGCCGGCCGGGTAGTCCCGTCATCGGACTTCCCGCGACCGCGACGTCCGCAAAGGCCTTGTCCCATGCTGCGCACGTGCCGGCCGAGAAGCCCGAGACGGCCGCTTGCTTCTCTGGGCGCCACACGCGAACTCCCGGCTGAAGTACGTTCAGGAGCAACCGGCAATCGCTCGATGCTGCCGCCAATCGTGACCGCGTCGGGAAACGTGAGGCTCGGCATGATCCCGTCGAGCAGGCCAGGAAAGTTCTGCGCGATGAGCATCTGCTGAATCGCGCCGCCGGATCCGCCGACGCCGACGGTCCACCTGGGGATGCCGTAGCGCTCGATGAAGTGTTCCTTGATCATCATCACGGCTTCGCCGGACAACTGATCGTTGCAGTGCTGCTGAAAGACGTTCTCCGTCGACGTCGCGACGCGCAAGACCCCGCGCGAGCGGCACGTCGATCAGCACGTCGGCGGCGTGATTGACGCCCTGCGTGTTGTGGGTGCCGCAGCCGCCGCCGAACGTGAACATCAGGCGATGGTTCCAGCCCCCACCATCGAGCATGGCGATCCGGTAGATCGCGCGATCGATCGTGCCGGACTCCACGCGAACGATGTAGGGAACCGTCTGGCCGTCGATGGTGACGGCCTGCGCCGCATCGGCGGGGCGTGACGCCGGATCCGCCAACGGCTTGAACGGGCTGCTCGCCGCCGAGGGCGACGTGGACTTGTAGAAGTACTCGACCTTCGTCGACGGCGGAGCAATCCGCGTCGAGCGGTTCGCCGAGGCCGGACTCGGCGGTGCCGCACGCGAACGGCTTCAGGTGCGGGCCAGACACGATCGGTCCGGTGATCGGGAAGTTCGTCAGCTCGAGCTCGGCGGTGTCCGACCCTGACCGGGCGGTCAGTGTGTTCCGGCCGACGCCGAGGCCGTCAACAAGACCGATGAAGGAATGGCGAGACGGGTCGAGGTGGAAGGCGTCGCGAACCGACGTGCCGTTTCGCGTAACTGTCAGATCGTCCGGCGGCGAGTCCCCCGCCATCTTGATCTCGACAAGCGCATCGCCGCCGCTGACCATGTCCGGGCGGCTCGAAACCACTGCGATCGTCAGGGAGGAGGTCGCCTGACCCGCCGCGCGGGTGATCCAGCCGGCGGAAACAGCGACAACGATGGCGATAGTCAGCGCCCGTATGGTCACATTTCGAACCGGCCGTGAAACACCATCTCCTTGAGGTTGAAGACGCCCTTGATCTCGAACGCACCGACCTTTGTTACGAATTCAACGGTCTTGTCTTCGGGCGCGACCGGCGTCCGCGGAAAGACGAACCCCAGGATGAGATTGTTGCCTGACGGCTGCGCGAGCCCCTCATCAGGGCCGATGCGGGTCTTGTCTCCCACTTTGATCGACGTATCCACCCGGATGTTGGCCGTCGATCCCGCCAGCCGCGCGGGCAGTCCCTCGACGGACACCACGTAGCCGGCTTCCTTTTGGTCGAGCAACGCGCGGGCCTGCGGTGTGAGTGCCCCGCCAAGACCGATCTGCATCCGCACGAGCGCCTGCTTCATCGGCAGCGCGCTGCGCCACGAGATGACGACAGGCGTGTCCGGCGCGCCGCCCGCCCGACCGGCAGCCGCGATCACGACCTTCTTCGCCCACGGCGAGTCCGTCGTGACCTGCTGCAACTCCTGGTCGGACCACATCGTAAACGGTTTGGTCTCCCAGAAGTCAGCCGCGCCAAGGACCGCGCACGCCATCGCCGTCAGACCAAGCACGCCGACGAGCTTGCGAACCATGGACGGCTCCTTCACTTACCGAAAGAACCACAGGGCCACTGAGCCACAGAGCAGACGCTATGCATGCCTCCGTGGCTCGGTGCCTCCGTGGTGATCGCGACCTGGTCCTGAATCAGAAACAGTCCCCTAGTGGCACCGCTCCATGGTGGCACCAGAGCGTGGCATTGGTGCCGTGTCGATGGCGCGCACGGGCGAGGTGACGATGCGTTGTCCGCCGGCGGAGATTTCCATGCAGAGACCGATGCCGATCCAGGCCACCTTCAGGAGGCTCCCGCCGGCGCTGGAGCCGTTGAGGTGCGCGGACGTCATGTCGGGAAAATACCGGCCGCCCTGCACGCGGACGCTGCTGCGCTCCGACACGATGATCCGGTACACCGAGTTGCAGGTCCGGACGACGACGGTCGTGAGCGGCTCGAGCTCGTGCAAGTGCAGTCCTTCGGCCGCGGAGGCGTCGGTCGAAAAGCCGTCGAGCGTCGCCGCGCGCGGCAACATGATCGACGACGCGTCGTTGCGGCGGCCTGCGCGATTCATGGACGGGGCCGCTCCAGCAGCCAGTTGAGAGCGATCGTCGATCGCGGCGACGAGGTCGGCGCGGACGCGATCGTATTGACCAGCACACGCTGGCCGTCCGCCGAGAGGTCGTACGAGTAGAAGCCTCCGACGACCGGCTCGATCTGGAACAGCGGCTTCGGCTGACCGGCCTCCAGCATCGAACCCTGGGCGTTGATCGGAACGGCCATGATCGTCAGGTCGCCCGCGACGTAGAACAGCTCCTTGCCGTCGCGCCGCCACCGCGGCCAACTCCCACCTTCGGCCGACACCTGCACCTTACGGCCGGGCCCTGGAAACGGGGCGACGTAGATTTCGTTCGCCCCGGCTTCATCCGAGCCAAACGCCACCCAGCGCCCGTCCGGAGAAAATCGGGGATACGACTTGATGCCGGGAACCGCTTGAAACGGAATCGGCTTCCGCTCGGTGCCGGTCAGCGGCAGGACTTCGACATCCTGCCCGGTCCTCGGGTTGACCGTCACAAACGCCAGGAAGCGGCCGTCCGACGAGAAGCTCAACGGCCACTTCGGCCGCTGATCGCTGTACAGCACGCTTTCGGCGCCGCCGTTGGCCGGCTTCTGCACCAGGTCACGCGCGCCGGTGCCGTTCCCGAGGTCGCGATCGAACACCACGCGCGCGCCATCGGGCGACCAAATCGAAAACAGCTTGTCGCCCGCATCATCGGTGAAGCGCGTGCGCGCGCCGCTGGTCATGTCGACCATCCAGATGTCGCGCGTCCGGCGCGACGAGGTCAGCATGCTGACGGTGGCGCGCTTGGCATCGGGAGCGAGCTCCAGTCCGCGCTCGTTCGCGGGACTGTCCACGACGGTCAGGCGTTTGCCGGCACGGTCGAACCAGACCAGGTGCGATGCAACCTCGACCGCCTGAGCCTGAAGGCCCAGCCCACGTCATCGCGCTGAACGGGCCGCCCCGCGGTCCGAACCCGAGCACAGCCACGACGACGAGGCCCGCGGCGGCGGTTGAGCGGCGCATGGTGAGAAGTGGGCGGATTATAGCCGACGCCATGGGTCTATGTTAGGGTGAATCGAGTGAGCACCGCTACTCCTTCTCCGGTCTTTGAGCGCGCGTACCCCACGTACGAAACGACGCGGGCGCTCGACTCGCTGCGTGCCCGCGAATACCCATTGTTGGACGACACCGGGTGCACGTATTTGGACTATACGGCTGCGAGTCTGTACAGCCGGTCGCAGCTCGATCGTCATTTCGCGCTCCTCCGCGACCATCTGTTCGGCAACCCGCATTCGATGAACCCCAGCTCGTCGCGGGCCACGACCTACATCGCACGTGCCCGGCAGCGGGTGCTCGAGTTCTTCAACGCCGATCCCGGCGAGTGGGCCGTCGTCTTCACCACCAACGCCAGCCAGGCACTCAAACTGGTCGGCGAGTCGTACCCCTTCGCACCCGGCGGACGGTTCCTGCTCACGTTCGACAACCACAATTCAGTGAACGGCATTCGCGAGTTCGCGCGCGCGCGTGGCGCGACGGCGACCTATGTTCCGGTCGTGTTGCCCGAGATGCGTCTGGACGAAGACGACCTGATGCGCGAGCTCGCTCGCGTCCCTGCGTCCGGACACCATCTGTTCGCATATCCCGCGCAGTCGAATTTCTCCGGCGTGCAGCATCCCCTGGAATGGATCGACGCGGCGCACGCCCGAGGCTGGGACGTGCTGCTCGACGCCGCGGCGTTTGCACCAACCAACCGCCTCGATCTGAGTCGCTCCGGGCCAGACTTCGTGGCGCAGTCGTTCTACAAGATCTTCGGCTACCCCACCGGCGTCGGCTGCCTGCTGGCGCGCAGGCAGGCGCTCGCCAAGCTGCACCGGCCCTGGTTCTCGGGCGGCACCATCACTGTGGCCTCCGTGCAGGGCGACAAGTACTACCTGGCCGAAGGCGAGTCGGCGTTCGAGGACGGCACGCTCGACTTCCTCACGTTGCCGGCCGTCGAGATCGGGATCGACCATATCGAGTCGATTGGGATGGACGTCATCCACGAGCGCGTCCGCTGCCTCACCGGCTGGCTGCTCGACAATCTGCTCGCGCTCACGCAGACCAACGGCCGGCCGCTCGTTCGCCTGTACGGTCCCCGCACCACCGACCGCCGCGGCGGCGTCGTCACGTTCAACTTCTATGACGCCGAGGGCCGGCCCATCGATCACCGCTCCGTCGAAGAACGCGCTGCGGCCGCGAACATCTCGCTGCGGACCGGATGCTTCTGCAATCCCGGCGGCGGCGAGGTGGCCCTCGGTCTCACCGGTACCGAGCTCTCGTCGTGCTTCAAACAGCCGGCCCATGAAACCCATCTGACCGTCGACGACTTCCGGATGTGCGTCGACGGCAAGAGCACCGGGGCGGTACGTGTCTCGCTGGGACTGGTCAGCAACCTTGCGGACGTGACGCGCTTTCTGGAATTCGCCCGGGGGTTCATTGCATAGAATATCTCTCGTGACCTCCGACGAACGCCCTCTGCGCGCGGTGGTGTTCCTCGTGTTCGCGCTCGCCGCCTGGTACACCGTCACGGTCACCGGGCATATGGATGCCGTCATGCGCATGGCGGACGGCCAGACGATGAGCATGATGTGGATGCACATGCCCGGTGACAGCTGGATCGCGGCCGGCGCCGCGTTCGCGACGATGTGGGGCGTCATGATGCTGGCCATGATGCTGCCGTCTGCGTGGCCGAGCATCAGCAGCTTCCGGCAAGTCGCGCGCGCTCGCGGCGAGTCCTGGGCCGGTGCGCTCTCGCTCGTGATGATGTCCGCGTATTTTTTCGTGTGGCTGGCGTTCGGCATGCTCGCCTATGGCGCGGGCCTGGCGCTCAGCGAGGCCGCCATGCGTTCCCCCGGGGTCGGCCGTGCCCTCCCCATCGCTGCCGCGGGCGGCCTGGTGATCGCGGGGCTCTATCAGCTCACGCCGTGGAAAATGACGTGCCTGACGCATTGCCGGGATCCGCTGCACTTCGTCACGTTCCGGCCAGGAGGCGGATGGCGGGAGGCCGTGCGGCTCGGAGTCGCCCAGGGCGAGCTGTGCGTCGGCTGCTGCTGGGGGCTCATGCTCATGCAGTTGGTGCTCGGCATGGCCAGCGTGCCGCTCATCATCGGCGTCGCCATCGTCATCGCCGCGGAGAAGCTGCTGCCCGAGCCGGCGATCGTCGCGCAGGGCATCGGACTGGTGGCCGTTACGATTGGTGTGGTGCTCGCTGTGCTCGTCGGTGTCTCATGAGCGAGGGAAGCGCCGTGCCCCACCGCCGACTGGCCGTCGTCGTGGTCGTGCTCCTCGGGATCGCCGGCCTGCTTGCCGTCCGGACCACACCGACGGTCGTCGCGCCGGAGACGCTCCCGACCGAGCTGAGCGACGCGGAGTTCTGGGGGCTCGTCAGCGATTTTTCCGAGCCGAACGGCTATTTCCGATCCGACAACTTCCTGTCGAACGAGCGGGCGTACCAGCGTGTCATCCCGACGCTGACGTCGACGCTCCGGCCCGGCGGCGTGTACCTTGGCGTCGGCCCCGAGCAGAACTTCACCTACATCGTCGCGCTGAAGCCGAAGCTGGCGTTCATCGTCGACATCCGGCGCGGCAACCTTGACGAGCACCTGCTCTACAAGGCGTTCATCGAGATGTCAGCGGACCGCGCCGACTTCCTGTCGCGGCTGTTCGCTCGGACAACGGCCTGCGGAGTTGGCCGCCAACGCCCCCGTCGAGACCGCTGTTCAGCGCGTACGAGAACGCACCGGCCAGCCAGGAACTGTTCGACGAGAACCTCCAGGCCGCCCGCGAGTGGCTGACGACGCGGCACCGGTTTGCGCTGACGTCAGACGACCTGGACGGCCTCGAGCACGTGTACTCGGCCTTCTATCAGGCTGGTCCCAGCTTGAACTACTCGTTCCTGAACGGCGGCTTTGGACGCGGCGGAGCGTTCCCGTACCTACGCGGACCTGATGACAGAAACTGACGGGCGCGGCGAACAGCGCAGCTACCTGGCGTCCGAGGAGAACTTCCGGACGCTGAAGCAGCTCGAACGCAACAACGCCATCGTGCCCGTCGTCGGCAACTTCGCCGGCCCGAAGGCGCTTCGCGCAGTGGGACGCTACCTGAACGAGCACCACGCGACGGTGTCGGCGTTCTACACCTCGAACGTCGAGATGTACCTCTTCCAGCAGGCGACGACTGGATGAAATTCTTCGGGAACGTCGCCACGCTGCCCGTCAGCGAGCACGAGCACGTTTATCCGATCCGTGTCAGGCGCGGCTTCGGCTCGGATTCCAGAACACTGTTCCAGGCGCGCGCGCGGCGACGAGGCTGTGCTCGATCGCCGACCTCCTGAAGTCCTACCGCAGCGGGCGCATCCGTGGGTACGGCGACGTCATCGCGATGTCGCAGTAACGACCGAGTCAACGACGGCGCCATCACGAAGGACGAAGAACACGAAGCCTTCGAACAAACGAAGTCTTCCGATCACAAGAGCTTCGTGAGCCTTCTCCGCGAGCTTCTGACGAGTTCTGCCGTTAATCGTCGTGCTCTACGCTCGCGCGAAGGGGTTCTCGTCGGCGCTGGGCCCGTAGATCGACGGGACCGGGACGTCGAGCAGTCGCAGGTACACCGACAGCTGCCCACGATGGTGATACCAGTGATTCAGCAGAATCGATCGGATGAGCGCCACCTTCGGCATGCTGAACATCGTCGCGTCGTTCATCTTGGCCTGCCAGTTGTTCTGCATGCCGGCGTCGCCGAGCGTGGACACCACCTGCTTCGCCTTGGTCAGCCCCGCGTCGTGCGCCTTCAAGAGCTCGTCGGTCGACGTCGGCGGCCGCTGGACGGCCCGCGGTCCCGAAGTTGAAGGAATCCTCGACGGCCCAGCCGGAGATGAAGCCGGGAATGCTCGCGACGTGCAGCGCGAGCTCGCCGAGCGACATGGACTTCGCATGCGGCTTCCACGAAAACTGATCGGCCGGCACCCGCTCGAGCAAACGTCGCGTGGTAGCTCCCTCGTGATCGATTTCCTGGACAAACGCGTCAGTCATTCCCATAACCAGTCCTCCTCCGGCAAGTAAGCGGAACCTGAAATGTTATGATGGTCGGTCTTGGCGCTCAAGCGCCATCAAGGAGATCAGCATGAAGCGCGTGTTCCCGGTCGTGGTCGGCGGGCTGCTCGCAGCCGCACTGGGCGCGGGTCTTGCGGGGTGCAAGCAGTCGACGCCGCCCGCCGGTGGAGCGGCGACCTCAGCCACGACGCCTGCGACTGGCAGTCCCGCGACCCCAGCCGGAGCGCCGAGCGCGGCTGCGCCCGCAGGCAGCGCCCCAGCGCCTGCCCAGCCAGGCGCGCCGGCCGCCGCGCCGCCGGTGAAGCCGGTCCCGGCCACCCTGCCGAAGATCGTCGCCAAGGTCGGCGGGGAATCGGTGGAGGCCTGGGAGCTCGAGTCGGCGCGTCAAGCAGGCCGAGGTCAATGCCGGCAAGCCCGTGCCGCCCGACAGCGGGACAGCGTGCTGCGGAGCGTCCTCGACGAGCTCGTCACCTACCATCTGCTCGCGCAGGAGGCGCCGTGCGGAGAAGATCGTCGTGTCCGACATGGAAATCGACGCGGAGATCACGATGATCCGCGACATGCTTCCCGACCGAGGAGGCGTATCACGCAGGCGCTGGCGGCCCGCGGGCTGACCGCCGAGCGGCTGCGCGAGCAGGAGCGGCGAGCCCTCGAGGTCCAGAAGGTGCTGCAGGTGCAGGTCGACGTCGCGGGTCGCGGTCCAGGACATGGACGTCGACACCTTCTACAAGCAGAACATCGACAGCTTCAAGCAGGGCGAAACCATCCACGCGAGCCACATCTTCTTCGCGGTGGCGCAGGGCGCCAGCGCCCCTGAGAAGGATCAGGCGCGGGCCAAGGCGACAGCAGGCGCTGAAGGAACTGAAGGCCGGCGCCGACTTCGCGGCGCTCGCGCAAGAAGTATTCGAACGATGCCACGGCGCGAGCAGGGCGGCGATCTCGGGTTCTTCGGAAAGGACGACCTGCCGCCCGACTTCGAAGCCGTCGCCTGGGGGCTCAAGCACGGCGACGACGAGCGACGTCGTCGAACTGGGCGCCGGCTTTCACATCATCAAGGTCCACGAGCGGCGCGGCGCCGCGAACCGCGCCGCTGACGGAAGTGCGCGACCAGGTGAAGGCCTTCCTGGTCCAGGGACAGCGTCAGACCACTGTACTCGAGCAGTTCCTCAGGAGGTCAAGACCAAGACGCAAGATGCAGATTCTCAGTCTGACGATCCGCGGCTCTGACCGACGCGCGTCAGCCGATCGGGCGATGGCGCGAATGCCGGCGAGCGAAAACTCGGCGATGTGGTGGGCCACCTGCATCGATCTCCGCCGGCGTCAGCCTCGGCTTGAGCCCGAGCCGCTCGGCGATCGCGTTGGGCAGATACGCCACCGACTGCGCCTGCACGCTGACGACCGAGCGCATGACGCGCGGATCCGACGGTCGAACAGTCGAGCAGCTCGGCCACGACCTCCGGACAGGTAGTCGAGCCGCGGCCGCAGCCCCTGATCGACCAGGGCGTCGAGCGCCGGCGTCGGGTCGGCGATCTCGCGGTTGATCAGACGGTGAATCCAGTCGTCGGGAGTCGTCGCGAGCATCCGCCGGACGATAGACGTGGACGAAGCGCCGAAGCTTCTCCTCGGCCGCACAGCCCTCCGCCGCTGCTTGCGCCGCATCGGTCGTCGACTGCAAGCGCGTCGATCGCCACCTGCAGGACCTCCCGGTACAGACCCAGCTTGTTGCCGAAGTGATAGTTGACGGCCGCGACGTTGGCCCGCGCGGCCCGGCAGATGTCGCGGACCGTGACCTGCTTGAAGCCGCGCTCGGCGAACAGGCGCGCGCCCGTTCGCAGCAGCCGCTCGCGCGTTTCGAGGTCGCGTCCGCTCATAGCGTCCGGCGGAACAGCACGGTCGCGGCCGTCATCGAGACGACCGAAAACACCAGGAGATACCCGAGATCGGTCGCGATCGCCTCGAAGCCGGTGTTCTTGAGCAGCAGGCTCTTGAACGCGTGCACGGCGTAGGTGAACGGATCGACGAGCGGCGATCACCTGCATCCACGCCGGGAAACCCCTGCTGCGGATACACCGCGCCGCTCGGGAAGTACAGCAGCGTGTTCAGCACGCCGAACATCGCCCGCGGCATCAGCGGATCGGTCACGCGCACCATCAGCAGGAACATCAGGCTGATCAGCGCGAACGACGTCGACGACGATCACGACGAACAGCCGGAACAGCCGCATCGGATCGAAGGGATTGGGAATGCCGGCGATGACCGACCCGATCGTCATCAGCACGAAGCCGGCCAGCACCGCCTTGATCGTCCCCGACAGGTTGAACCCGGCGATCAGCTCGAACTTCGTGATCGGCGTCACCAGATAGCCCTCGTGCAGCCCGCGCGCCTTGTCGTCGATGAAGATGATCGCCGCCGCCGATCATCACCATCATGAAGATCGACATGCAGATCGATCCCGGCAGCAGGTACTGCACGTACGGCACGTACGGATACACCTCGACCACGTCGAGCGTCGCCTGCCCGGGCACCCGGGGCGCGACGCCCGGCTGGTTGTAGGCGCCGAGCATGGCGCTGATCGTGCCCGCGAGCGCCACCGACACGAACGTGTCGGTGTTGTCCTCGATGAGCGCGACGCGCGGCTGGTTCTTCTGCAGCACGCGCCGCGAGAATTCCGGCGGAATCGTCAGCACGCCGTTGACGCGCCCGTTCCGCAGATCGGTGAGGGCCTGCCCCTGGTCGGCGTACTCGATCGTGTCGATCGTCTGCGCGCCCGACGGCGGCCGCCGACGCCAGCTCGCGCACCTTGACCGCGGGCACGCCGTGATCCTGATCGACGATCGCCACCTTGAGGTGCTTGACGTTGCCGCCGAAGGCGTAGCCGAGCACGACCAGCTGCACGATCGGAAAGACCATCGACATCGACGATCAGCAACGGACTGCGTCGGAATCGCCGCAGCTCGCGCTCGACGATGGCCCACATGCGGTACATGTCAGCGATTCCTCATGAACGAGAAGTCGGTCGCGGGCGGCCTCCTGCAGCGCATCGCGCAGCGCGCGGCCGGCGTAGTGCACGAACACGTCGTCGAGCGTCGTGCTCTGAACCGACAGCGAGTGCACCGGCACGTTGGCAGCGGCGGCCGGCGTCCATCAGCGCCGTCGTCGTCGCCGGGCCGTTGCCGGACGCGATGCGGAAGATGTTGTCCTGGCCCGTCACGCGTCTCGACGTGCGGGCAGGCGCTCGAGCGTGCTGCGCCAGTCTGGCGGCGCGCCTGGAAAGCTCACCTCGATGACGTTCTTGCCCGGGAATCGACGCCTTGAGCTTCAGCGGCGAATCGAGCGCCTTCAGCTCGCCGTGATCGACGATCGCGATGCGATCGCACAGCTTGTCGGCTTCGTCCATGTAGTGCGTCGTCATCAGGATCGTGAGGTCGCGCTGCTGCTTGATCTTCTGCAGCATCTCCCAGACGGCGACGCGCGACACCGGGTCGAGACCGGTCGTCGGCTCGTCGAGAAAGAAGATGCGCGGCTCGTGCACCAGGCCGCGGGCAATCTCGACGCGCCGGCGCATGCCGCCGGACAGATTCTTCACCTGCTTGTCGGCCCACTGCGTCAGCTCGACCGCCTCGAGCAGCTCGGCGATCAGCCGTTCGGCGCTTGTCGCGCGGCACGCCGTACAGCTTCGCGAAGATCAGCAGGTTCTCCTCGACGCTCAGCTCGAGATCGCTCGTCATCGCCTGCGGGATGACGCCGATCGACCGCCGGACGCCGTCGGCCTCCTTGACGACGTCGAAGCCGTTGACGATCGCCGTCCCGGCCGTCGGCGGCATGAGCGTCGTCAGCATCCGAATCAGCGTGGACTTGCCCGCGCCGTTCGGGCCGAGCAGCCCGAAGATCTCGCCGTCCTCGACGGTGAAGCTGACGCCGTTGACGGCGGTGAAGTCGCCGAACTTCTTGACGATGCTCTTGACGTCGATGGCGTTCATGACACTTGCAGAGCCTGCAGAGTGCGATTCCCCTCTCACTGCACCGTCAGCAGCACGTAGGCCGTCATGCCGACGGCAAGCCGGCGATCGCGGTTGTCGACGCGCAGGCGGACCTCGAACGTCTTGATGTCGCGCTTGGTCCGGCTGACATCGCGCTGCGTGGCGAAGGACGCGTCGGCGCCGCGATAGAAGACCGTGCCCTCGCGCTCGTCGCCCGACGGCAGCCGGACGGTCAGCTTGTCGCCGAGCCGCACGCGATCGATGTAGGTTTCCTCGACGTCGGCGCGGACCCACAGATCGTCGGGGTTGATGAGCGTCACGATCGGCTGCCCCGGATTGACGACCTCGCCGACCCGCACGGCGCGCGTGTCGACGATGCCGTCGATCGGCGCCTTGAGCTCCGTGTACGTCGAGGCGCACGTCCGCCTTTGCCCGCTGCGCGTCGGCCGCCGCCTGCTGCTGCTCGGCCGTTGCGACCTGGCTGCGACGCATCGCCATCTGCTCGGCGTTCGAGCGCGCCAGGGCGACGGCTGCGCGCTGCGGCGTCGACCTGCTGCTTGAGCGCGTCGAGCTTCGCCTTGGCCGAGTCGTAGGTCGTGCGGGCCTCGATCGAGATCCTGCGCTGAGACGACGCCTCTGATCGGCCAGGTTCTCCGTCCGCGTGAACGTCAACTGCGCGTTCTCGAGATCGGCGGCCGCCGCCATCGACCTGCGACTCGGCGGATGACGAGCGTCGATTCGGCCTGACGGATCTGATCGGTCGTCTGCAGCTCCTGGAAGCGCAGCGCCGCTTCGCTTTCCTGGACCTGCGAGCTCAGCGCCGTCGGCGCTCTGCGCGTCGTACGCGCTGTCGGCCTTGAGCTCGTCCGGCGTGATGACGGCGAGCAGCTGGTCCTTCTTGACCGAATCGCCTTCGCGCGACCAGCAACTGGCCGATCTGTCCGCCGATCTGCGGGCTGACGACCACGTCGTTCGTCGTGACGATGCCGGTGAGCACCAGGGCCACGGGAGGGCGCGGTAGTAGACGTAGTAGCCGGCGCCGCCGAGGGCGAGCAGGACGATCGAGGGGAAGCAGCTTTTTCATGTCGTCGACTCAAACACTTGTATAAAACAACTGTTTCACCGCTGTCAACCCCCGCTGCCGGACGGCGGGCAACTGCCCGTCCGCGGTATACTTGCGGTGTTTTGCTCAAGGATCTGCCGCTCCGCGGGCGTTGGTACATCCTGACCGTGATCGCGCTCGGCGCGCTCACGTTCGTCCTGCTGCTTCCGCGCGCGACCTTCACGCCGATCCTGCCGCTCCTCGTCCTCGTCCTGCTCTCGGCGCTGACGTCGGCCTTCAAGGTCCAGCTGCCGATCGCCAGCGGCTCGAACATGTCGGTCTCCTACATCGTCGACATCGCGTCGCTGATCCTGCGGGGACCGCACGCGACGATGATCGTCGGCGCCGCCAGCGGATGGAGCCAGTCGACGCTCAATACGCAGCGGACCGAACCCGCCTACCGCACGCTGTTCAACATGTCGGTCCTGGTGATCACCGTTGAGGCGTCCGGCCAGGTCTACCAGCGGCTGGGCGGCACGCCCACGGGCGAACCTGCGGCGCTCATCGTGCCGCTCGCGGGCATGGCGCTCACCTACTTCTTCCTCAACACCGTTCCGATCGCGGTGGCGATCGCACTGACGACGAGACAGACGCGTCTGGCGAATCTGGAAGCCGGATTTCGCGTCGAGCGCGCCGAGCTACCTGCTGGGCGCGCTGACGGCGGCCGTCGTCATCGCCGTCACGGAACAGCTCAGGCTACTGGCTCACGCTGCTGCTGACCGCGGCGCCGCTCTACCTCACCTACAAGCTGTATCGCGCCGGACGGGAGAGCGAGGCGCGGCAGGGCGCGATTCTCGAAGCCGCCCAGGACGCCATCGTCACGATGGACCAGCGCCTGAACATCCGCGAGTTCAATCCCGCCGCGGAACGGATGTTCGGGCAGACCAGGCTGGACATCCTGGGGAAGAACATCGACCTCCTGATGCCGCCCGACCGACGTGCTGAACAGATCGCGTCGCTGAACGCCTACACGTCCGAGACGGACGGGCCGGCGGTTCGTCGCAGCCTGGACCTGACGGCGATGCGAGCCGACGGCACCGAGTTCCCGGTCGAACTCACGGTCGCACGCATGCGCGGCGACAGCCGCGCCGATGCTCACCGGATTCATCCGCGACATGACCGAGCGGCGTCTGCTCGAAGAGCAGCTGCGTCAGTCGCAGAAGCTCGAGGCCATCGGCCGGCTGGCCGGCGGCGTCGCGCACGACTTCAACAACATCCTGATGAGCATCATGGGCGCGGCCGAGCTGCTGCTGATGCAGATGGACCCCGGCGACCCGGCCCGCAGCGAGGCGACCGAAATCAAGCAGTCGGTCGAGCGCGGCGCCGGCGTCACGCGCCAACTCCTGGCGTTCGGCCGCCGGCAGGCGACCCGCTCGCGGCTCTTCGCCCTCGGCGACGTCGTCCTCGGCATGGAGACGATGCTTCGGCGGCTCATCGGTCCGGAGATCGAGTTCGAGATCGCGGCCAGCCCAGAACCCGTGATGGTGGTCGCCGATTCCGGGCAGATCGAGCAGGTGGTGATGAACCTCGTGATCAACGCGCGCGACGCCATGCCGGAGGGCGGCCGGCTCACGGTGCGCGTCGATGAGGTCGAACTGGACGAATCGGCGGCCGTGGCGCTCGTCGAAGGTCAGGCCGGACGGTACGGGCGACTGAGCGTCAGCGACACCGGCACGGGCATGAGCGAACAGACCCGCGCGAAGCTGTTCGAACCGTTCTTCACGACGAAGGAGCAGGGCAAGGGCACGGGCCTCGGCCTGTCGATCGTGTACGGGATCGTCAAGCAAAGCGGCGGTTACATCGGCCTGACGAGCGAGCTGGGCCGGGGCACCACGTTTCTACATCTACCTGCCTCTGGCTTCGGTGACGGAGCCGTCTCCGGCGACTGTATGAAGCTGGAGTACGATCATTGAGTGACTGATATGTCTGACGCCTCTTCCCGCGCGGCGCTTGATGAGCTTGGCGATTTCACCACGACTGCCAGAGTCATCCCGATTTCGGCGCTCGCGATCGGCATCGGCGTTGCGGCGGCGTTTGTTGCGGCGGCGCTGCTGAAGCTGATTGGACTCTTCACGAACCTCTTCTTCTTCCAGCGAATCGATACGACGCTCACGTCCCCAGCCGGTCACCATCTGGGCGCGTGGGTGATCCTGGTGCCGGTCGTCGGCGCCGCTCATCATCGGGGTCATGGCGCGGTACGGATCAGATCGGATTCGAGGCCACGGGATCCCAGAAGCCATCGAAGCGATTCTCATCAACGGCAGCCGGGTCGAACCCAAGGTGGCGCTGCTCAAGCCGCTGTCATCGGCGATCTCGATTGGCTCCGGAGGCCCATTCGGCGCTGAGGGCCCGATCATCATGACGGGCGGAGCGCTTCGGTTCCCTCATCGCTCAGTTCTTCCACCTGACGAGCGCCGAGCGCAAGACGCTGCTCGTCGCCGGAGCAGCGGCTGGCATGTCGGCGACGTTCGCGGCTCCGGTCGCGTCGGTGATGCTGGCAGTCGAGCTGCTGCTCTTCGAATGGAAACCCCGAAGTCTCATCCCCGTGGCGCTGGCCAGCATCGCGGCGGTCGCTGTCCGGCGCCACATCCTCGGCCTTGGTCCGCTGTTCCCGGTGCCGCCACATCCGACCTTCATTGGCACGGCTGGCCTTCTCGGGTGTGTTGCAGCCGGCCTGCTGGCCGGCGCCCTGTCCGCGCTGCTGACGCAGGCGGTCTACGCCTCGGAAGATGCGTTCGCCCGACTGCCGATCCACTGGATGTGGTGGCCGCCGATCGGCGGGCTCGTGATCGGCCTCGGTGGATTCCTCTTTCCGCAGGCACTCGGCGTCGGATACGACGTGATCGGCGGGTTGCTGCAGGGCGCCACGCCCATGCGAATTGTCGTCGGCGTGCTCGTCGTGAAATCCATCATCTGGGCCGTGTCGCTCGGATCGGGAACTTCCGGCGGCGTCCTCGCGCCGCTGCTGATGATGGGCGGCGCGCTCGGCGGCCTCGAGGCCCGCGTTCTGCCGTGGGAAGGGCGTCGGGCTTCTGGCCGCTCGTCAGCATGGGAGCGATTCTCGGCGGCACGATGCGGTCGCCGCTCACGGCGGTGATCTTCGCGCTCGAACTGACTCACGACGTCAACGTGATGCTGCCGCTGCTCGTGGCCGTCACGGTGGCGCACGGGTTCACGGTGCTGACGCTGCGGCGCTCGATCCTGACCGAGAAGGTCAGCCGGCGCGGCTACCATCTCAGCCGCGAGTATTCCATCGACCCGCTCGAAATCGTCTTCGCGCGCGAGGTCGTGCGCACGGCCGTCGCGGCCGTGCCGGAAGGCTCCACGCGCGAGGCCGCGGCTGATCTGGAACGAGGTGCGCGCCGAGAGCAGCGCCTCTTCCCGATCGTCAACGATGCCAATCGCGTCGTCGGCGTCATCGCGCGCGGCAAGCTTCGCGCCTGGCTGCGTGACGAGCACGACGGACGAACGCTCCATGAGATCATGGAACACAAGCCGGTTGTCGCACATGCGGACGAGTCGCTCCGCGCGATCGTCTTCCGCATGGCGGAGACGGGCCTGACGCGCATGCCGGTCATCATGGGCAAGAGCGGAGTTCTGGTCGGGATGCTGGCGCTGACCGACCTGCTCCTTGCCCGCACTCGAGTGCTCGAAGCCGAACGGCGTCGCGAACGCGTGCTCGGCATCCGCTTGCGCCCACAGGCGGCGGGCCGGAGCGTGTGAAACGCTGAAGTGAGTGGGACGGTCAGCCGGCCTGGCTGACGGCGACGGGTTCGTGCTCGGCCACCGGGTAGCCGAGGGCAAGTAGCAGCGTCACCAGAAGAAAGGCTGCGGCCGAAACGAACGGCGACGACTCGCCGACCCCCTGCAGAAGGGCTGTTCCCCAGACCGGGCCGACCGTCCGGCCCAGGCTTTCGATCGCGCTCGCCGCGCCCTGGATCCGGCCCTGCTCGTGTCCGTGAGCGCTTCGGCTCACCAGACTCGATAGCGTCGGCATCCCGAACCCCATCCCGAAGGCGAGCGGCACCAGCATCACCGCGAAGACGCCAACCGAATGCGTCAGGCCGGATCGCCACCAGGCCGACCACGCCAAAGGCCAGCCCGACCAGGAACGTGGTCTTGTCGCCAAAGCGATGGACAAGGGGCCTGATGAACCCACCCTGGATGATCGCGCCGAGCAATCCGAAGCCGGCGAAGTAGTACCCCGTCCGGGCTGCATCGAACCCAAAGCGCGCGGCCGCGAAGAGGGCGAACGTCGTCTGGAAGATGGCAAACGAGAACCAGAACGCGAAGTCGATCACCAGCACGCGCCGCACAATCGGCCGCGTCAGCATTTCGGGCAGATACTGCAGCGGGTTCCCGGTGCCCGCATGCGTACGGTGCACCGTTTCAGGCAGCCACGCCCACGCCATGATCGTCGCCACGAGCGTGAGGCCGGCCGCGGCCCAGATCGGCGCCGTGTAGCTGACGCGCGCGAGGACACCGCTCAGCGCCGGGCCCGAAGATGAACCCGAGACCGAAGGCGGCCCCCAACAGTCCGTAGGCCTTGCGCGCGGTCCTTGGGCTCGGTCACGTCCGCGACGTAGGCGCGAGCCGTCGAGATGTTGCCCCCCGACAGCCCGTCGACAATCCGGGCGAGAAAAAGCATCACGATCGAGTGGGCCAGCGCCAGCATCACGAAGCTGACGACCGTGCCCGCCAGGCTGAACACCAGGATCGGCCGGCGGCCCCAGCGATCGGACAGATCGCCGAGCACCGGCGAGGCAACGAGCTGGCAGAGCGAGAAGATCGCAAACAACAACCCGACGACGAACGGCGACGCGCCGAACGTCTGGGCGTAGAAGGGCAACAGCGGAATGATGATGCCGAACCCGACGAGGTTGACGAAGATCGTCAGGAAGATGATGAGCAGCGGCCGCGTCACGAGGATCAGAACCCGGGTCTGGGTTCGCCGTCCCCTTCGCGCGCCGAGCGCCGGCTGCGCCCCTTGTTGTCGCGGACGGGTGCGTGATCGAGATTCGCCAGACGCCATCCCGTTTCGTAGACGAGCTCGGTGATCCGCGTCATCTTGTCGAACTCGATCTTCGACACCTCGTCGGTGTTGGGTGTGATAGTCGGGGTGCAGCCCGGTCGTGAAGAAGATGATCGGGATGCCCTTGGCGGCGTAGCTGTAAGTGATCGCTGCGGAAGTACAGCTGCTCGGGATCGCTCGGGTCGTTGTAGCTCGTAGTCGAGCTTCAACGGCGTGGGCATCGACTCATTGGCCACGCGACTGATGGCGTGCAGCTCGGAGCTGATGCGATCCGACCCGACGAGGTACACCGTGTTCGCCTCGCTCGAGCTGTTGTCGCGGTTCCTGCCGATCATGTCGATGTTGAGCTGAGCGATCACGTTCTCGATCGGCACGGTTGGATGATCCGCGAAGTAGCAGCGAGCCGTATCGGCCCGATTCCTCGCCCGTGTGCCAGACGAAGAGCAGCGAACGCCTCGGGCCTCGGTCCCTCGGCAAAGGCCTTGGCCAGCGCCATCATCGCCACCGTGCCCGAACCGTCGTCGTCGGCGCCGTTCCAGATGCGATCGTCTTCGGCGCCCGGCTTGACGAACGCCGGACGGCGGCACGCCCAGGCGGCGCGGACCGCTCCCGTCGTCGGCGACCTCGCCCTCGGCGTAGCCGACGTGATCGTAGTGCGCACCGAAGGCGACGTAGGTGTTCTTGCAGCTGCGGATCGCTGCCCTCGACGATCGCCGACGACGTTGTGCGCGAGCTGCGTGCGCACGATCTCGTAGTCCGCGTCGAGGTTGAACGTCAGCTTGACGCCGTCGAGCCGAAACGACGGCAGCGGCTCCTGCGCGTCGGCCTTGCGCTTGAGCTCGTCGTACCGGGCCGGAGCGGCGCTGAACAGAAACTCGAAGAAGGCGTCCGAGCCGGCGACGTCGGGCGCGAGCACCCTGTCGAGCCGCTCAACGGTCGTGAAGTCCGACGCCGGAAGTCTGATTCCCGCGTCCCCGTCCGGCGGCCCCACCTGCCTGTCCCGCCCCTCCAGCCCGGCCTGGGCCCGGCGTACGCCCAGGTCCGATGGTGGCGGCCGCCTGGAGCTGCTGAATCGCGTAACGGTCGCGTGAGGCCAGCAGGACGCGATACAGCGAAGTGTCAACGTCCCGAGGCCCACGGTCGCCGAGCCAGACGACTGCGGCGCCCCGCACGTCTTTCGAGCCTAGATCCACGTGCCGGGCGCGGGGCACGTCGAGGCCGTAGCCCGCGAACTCGACCCGGTCGACCGTAAAGCGTCGCTTGGTGCCGACGTTTCTCGGGAACGTGACGCCGTCTCCGTCCGTGAATGTGCGCGTCTGCCCTCTGACCTCAACGGTAAGGGTCGAGCGGTTGGTGGACTTGACGCCCAGTACTCGAACCGTCTGCAGAAACGACTCGGTATCGCCGGCGGGTGTCGCGTTCCACATGCGCAGGTGGTGTTCGAGGTAGCCCGCCGCAAGTCCAAGGCCGGTCGAGTACAGTGCCCGGCCCTCCAACTCGTCCGAAGCGATGTAGGACAGCCATTCCTTGAGGTCGCCCTCGCGGATCGCGCCAAGCGCGCCGTCCGTCGCCGCCGTCAGGGTAACGGCTCCGGCGAGCACGGCCGCGAGGAACACGCGCGAGCGGAACCGACCCGAAACCATGGCCTGTACTATAGCAGCCCGTCCGGCTAACGCCGGACGGGACGGGCCGTTCGTCCGCATAACACGGCGCGGGACGGCGGTCTCACAGGCGCCGCTTGCCATGCTGGGCGACTTCGGGTAAGGTTTTTGCCGACTGGGTTACCTGCCCGTGTGTCCCCGCACGCCGCTTCGCACACTGTCCTTCCCCTTCTTCCAACTTAGGAGAGAGCTGATTGGCTGTCCGTTTGTTCGTCGGCAATCTGTCGTACGGCACGACTGAAGCAGATCTACGCACGTATTTCGGCACCGTTGCGCCGCCAACGCAGATTGTTCTCCCGGTGGATCGCGAGACCGGCCGCCCTCGCGGGTTTGCGTTCGTCGAGTTCCAGGATCGCGCCCACGCCGAGCAGGCGATTGAGAAGTTCAATGGACAGGTCTACAACGGACGTCCGCTCGCGGTCAGTGAGGCGCGGGCGCGCGAAGACCGCGGTCCGGGTGGTCCGCCTCGACCAGGGGGACCGTCCGGTCCGCGCCCTGGCGGCGGCTTTGCTCCGCGTCCGTCGTTCGGCGGTCCACCGCGTTCCTTCGATTCGACCGTCCCGGCCGCCGGTGGTCCACGCAGCCGCAACTTCGGCCCGGACGCCAAGCCTCAGCGCGGCGGCGCCGCCAAGGGCAAAAAGAAGGATCAGGAACGGCCGCGGGGACCAATCCCGCTCAAGAACACGGGCCGATCGTTCACGCTCGACGACGCGGAGCTGACCGACGATGCGTCGCTGGCCGATGTCGACGATTTCGCCACCAGCAAGCCGAACGCGGAACCCGACACGCCGGATACTCCGGACACCGACGACGAGAAGGGTTAGCGCCTCTCAGCTCGCGTCCTGGTCGTAGACGTGCGAGACCGTTCGCGGCTGCCCGCCGCGGCCGCCGTCCACGACGGTCACGACGTGCAGTTGATGATGCTCGTCGTCGACCGTGTAGGTTTCGGTGATCTTTCCCGAACCGAGGCCGGTGATTTCGCTCACCAGCCGGACGCCGTCCCACTTGGTCTTGCGCTCGATGTGGGTGCTCTCGTCCTTCACTTTCTTGTTGTCGGGCGACAGCCGCACGGTGCGGCCGTCGGGAGCCGTCAGCACGAGCATCGTGTCGGTCGACACGACGACGAGGTGATCCGGCGGGTTCATGATCTCCCGCGTGGCTTCCCGCAGGCGCGCGGCTGCCTGAGGATCGGCCTGGCTGTTGCCACCGCCGGCGCCCCCGCGGCCCCCGCCGAATCCCCCTCCGAAACCGCCCCCGCGACCACCCCCTCCGCCGTGGCGACCGCCGCCGCCGCGCGGAGCCTCCCCGCCGGCTGACGGATCGGATTGGGGTTGATCGCTCTGTTCCCGATTGAGCTTCCAGCCGCCGGTGAAGCCCTTGGCCTTCGCGGCGGTAGTATTGTCGGCAGGGTTAGCGGGAGCTTGGGCAGTCGTCTGAGCCGACAGGCACATACCCGCAACAAAAACAATACCGACAGCGACAATACCCGAGAGAACTCGACGTGAGGCGTTCACGACAGGCTCCTTGCGGCAAACCAGGCAGGCGTCACCGATTATTGCAGGCGAGGCCGGCACTGGGCACGACAAAAATGTGTAAGACTGAAACGCTGTGGCGTTGACGATGAACTGGCATCGCAGCCTCTACTGGCGGATCGCGCTCGGGGTCGTCGGGTTTCTCGCCGCGATGCTCGCGGCGCAGGCGATGCTCTTCGTCTGGGTCGTCGCCCAGTCGGGCCGCACGCTCCCCGGCCAATCGCCAGCCCGCTTCGCGCAGATGATCGCCCAGGATGCCGGCGACGCCCTGGAGCGCGATCCCGAACTCGACCTCGGTCACTACCTCAACGAACAGTACGCGCAGTACACGCATCCGTTCTTCGTGATGCTGGCCGACAACCGGGTGATCGCCATTGGTGACGCGCCGACCGATTCATGGGTCCAGGCGACACGCGCTCTGCTGAGGCGGCGTCTCGCGGGACACGGCGACGCGCACTTTCCTGATGTGCGGAGTCGGGATCATCAGGCTCGCCCGGGCCGGGCCAATGTCGTCTCGCCTGTCGAGCGGGACGATCCAGAAGCCGCGGTCCTCGGTTTCCAACCGATGGCCTTCGTGGTCAACGGGCGGGTCGCGGGCATGGTGGTCGTCCCTCCGCGCGCACCGTTCGGCTTTCTCCTGACCCGCTTTGCGCCGATGCTCTCGCTCGTCGCAGCGGCGGTGCTGATTGTCGGATCGGTATTCACCTCGGTGCTGATCTTCGGACCGCCGCGGCGGCGGCTGCGTGGGCTGGAACTGGCCGCGCGGCGGCTGGGCGCCGGCGATCTGTCCGTCGCGCGCCCCCGAAACGGGCGGCGACGAGATCGCCGCGGTCGCGACCGCCTTCAACGCGATGGCCGCGGACCTCGTCGGCCAGGGCCGAGGCGCTCGAGGCCTCGGACCGCACGCGGCGACAGCTGCTCGCCGACGTGTCGCACGAGCTGAACACGCCGATCACCGCGATGCGCGGCTATCTCGAAACGCTGACGATGCCGGACCTCGCCGTCGACGAGGAGACGCGCGCGCGCTATCTGTCGATCATCGCGGACGAAACGGCCCGGCTCGAACGGATCATCGGCGACCTGCTCGATCTGGCGCGGCTCGAGGGCGGCGGCGGCGCACTGACAATTGAGGACCTGGCGGTGTCGCAGCTGTTTGCGCGCGTGGCCGCGCGGCACGAGTTTGCGTGCCAGGCCGCGGGCATCACCATCGAGGAAAACATCGGTCCCGGCGCGGACGTCGTGCGCGGCGATCGCGACCGGCTCGAGCAGGCGCTGCAGAACCTGGCGGCCAACGCGCTCCGCTACGCGCCGGCAGGATCCGACGCTCCGGCTCGGCTCGCGGCTCGACGACGACGGCGTCACGATTTCCGTCGAGGACGAAGGGGCGGGCATCACCGCCCGAGCACCTGCCGCACATCTTCGATCGCTTCTACAAGGCCGACGCGTCGCGCCACGAAGCCTCGCGCGGCAGCGGCCTGGGCCTGTCGATCGTCAAGGCGATCGTCGAGCGCCACGGCGGGCACGTCTCGGTCCGAGCAGACCTGGACGGACCGTCTTTGAGATTGCAGGATTGCAGAATGGCAGGATTGCAGATGACGAATTTGAGGATCTAAGGATTTGAGGATTTGAGGATCTTGCCCCAGCGGCGGCGCGAGGCGCAGCTTGCGGCCGGATCTCGTCGAAGGCCGACAGCAGTTCGTGAATCATGCGCGGCGTGCGATTGGCGCGCGCGTAGACCCACCCGGTTTCCCGGACCAGCTCGTGCCCCTCGACGCGCGCGCAGAAGAACTGCCCCATCTGCACCTCGCGCGCGATCGCCTGGTACGGCACGATGCCGATCCCCAGTCCGGTCTTCACCATCGCCTTGATGATCTCCACGTTTTCCGTGTCCATGACGATCGTCGGCTCGATCTTCTCGCTGGCGAAGAACCGATCGATGACGCGGCGCGTCGCCGACCCGACTTCGAACAGCACGAACGGCTGGCCGGCGAGCGTCGCGCGGCGAGACACGTCGCCGCCGTGCCAGCGGATGTCCGGGCGGCGTCACGAGCAGCAGCTCTTCGCGCATCACCGGCACGGTCACGAGATCGGACTCGTCGATCGGCAGCGTCAGCAGGCCGGCGTCGACGCGGCCCGCCGCGAATCTCCTGAACCGACCGCCCGGCGGTCGCGACCGTCAGGCGGACGTCGAGATGCGGATGCACGCGCTTGAGATGCTTGAGCAGCGGCGGGAACACGTAGAGGCAGACGGTCATGCCGCCCGACAGCCGCAGCGTGCCGCGCAGCTCGCGCGTGCGGTCGGTGATGGCGCCGACCGTCTCGCGCACGTCCTGAAAGACGCGCTGGCCGAGCTGCACGAGGCTTTCGGCCGCGGGCGTCATCCGGACCTGGCGGCCGACGCGGAGGAACAGCGGCTCGCCCAGCTCCTCTTCGAGCAGCAGAATCTGCCGGCTGATCGCCGACTGCGACACGTGCAGCTTGCGCCCGCACGCCGTGAACGAACCGGTCTCGGCGATCGCCTGGAGGATCTCGAGCTGCCGCAGATCCACTACGGGACCTTTACTTCCCGCAATCCGGGAATCCCGCGGTCCCGCAATCCTGCCATCCTGGCTATCCGGCGTCTCGTTGGTTCCGCCGCCTGGAAGTCTCCGGAACGTGACGCGGTGAGTTTCCGGCCCGAAGAACGTCACGACGGCGACGCCGACCATGACGGTCGCGGCCAGGACGCCCATCGACTGCGCGTAAGTGAAGTGCTCGCCGAGCACCGATTCGACGTAGGTGATGCTCGATGCGCACGAGCACGCCGAGCTGATAGGCGAAGCCGGGAAAGAATCCGCGCAGATGGCCCGGCGACAGCTCGTTGATGTGGGCCGGAATCACGCCCCACGCGCCCTGCACGAAGAACTGCATCAGGAAGACGCCGGCAATAATCAGCCTGGTGCTCGGTGCGGCGATCCAGAGCGGCACCATGAGCAGGGCGCACAGCGCCGACGTGATCATGGCGCGCCGGCGTCCCGCTCGATCCGAGTAATAGCCGAACGCCAAACCGCCGAGGATCGCGCCGACCATGGAGATCATCGTGATGTTGGCCGTCTGGCTCGCCGAGAACAGGCGCTGGCGCTGCAGGAACGTCGGATACATGTCCTGCGTGCCGTGCGACATGAAGTTCATCATCGACATCAGCAGGACGAGGTAGAGAAACCGCGGCCAGTGCTGCAGGAGCGATCGCCGATACGTCGGCCAGTCGGTCCGATGCTCGTGCCACGCCTCGGACTCCTTCACCTTCGACCGGATGAAGAGCGAGAGCAGCGCCGGCAGGCCGCCGAGGAAGAACATGTAGCGCCAGGCGTTCTCGGGATTGGCGGCGTGCAGCGGCACGTAGGCGACACGGAAGGCGAGCGCCGCGAGCAGGTTGCCCATCGCGTAGCCTTCCTGCAGCAGTCCGGAGAACAGGCCGCGCCACTTCGGCGACACCGACTCGAGCGCCAGCGACGCGCCGACGCCCCACTCGCCGCCCATGCCGATGCCGAACAGCATGCGCAGCAGCAGAAACACCTGATAGTTCGGCGCGAGGCCCGACAGCACCGAGATGACGGCGTAGAAGATGACGTTCAGCATCAGCGGCAGCCGGCGGCCGAGCCGGTCCGCCATCATGCCGAAGATCACCGCGCCGATCGGCCGCATGGCCAGCGCCAGCGTGATCGTCAGCGCGATGTCCGGACGCGTCTTGCCGAACGCCTTCGCGACGTCGTCGATGATGAACGTGAGCACGAAGAAGTCGAATGCGTCGAGCGTCCAGCCGAGAAATCCGGCGAGGACGGCGTTCCGCTGGTTGGTCCGCTCGGCGTGTGTCGGGTTGGTCATGGTGTCAGCAGCACGGGTCGCGCCTCGCGCGCCCAGCCTTCTTCCCAGGTCGGCCGCGCCGACTTGCGCGCGCCTGCCCGCAGGCGCTCGAGCGCTTTCTGATCGGCCGGATATGTTTCGAACAGATCGAACAGGACGTCGGCCAGCTGCTCCGCGGTCGAAAACAGCAGGCCGTTGTCGCCGTGGCGGACGCGTTCGGCCAGGCACGCGCCGTAGTCGAGCGCGAGCACCGGCACGCCCGCGCCAAAGAGATCGGCAATCTTCATCGGGATGTCGAGGCCTGACGACGACCGGTGCAGGCACAGGCCGAGATCCGCGCTCCCGACCACGCGCGGGTAGTCCTCAGGCTCGAGCCACCGCGCCCGCAGCTGAATCCGCCGCGCCGGCAGGCCAGCAAATCGCCGCTCGAACTCCGCGCGCCGGTCGCCGTCGCCGGTCACGAGAATCACCAGATCCGGGAAGCGCCGGCCCCGGCCCGCCCCTTCCCAGCCGCGGATGCGCTGCTCGAGCCGCGTGACGGCCTCGATGATGACGTCGAAGTCCTCGTCCTCGGTCCAGCTCGTGGGACAGACGACGAATCCGGCGGTCGGCGCCGGCACGCTCAGTCGCCCGAAAAGCGCCTGACGGTACCGCTCGCGATCGGCCCGCTCGATGGGCACAAAGGCCGCGGCGGGCCGATCGTACAGGACGCGCGCGTTGGTGACGCCGAACCGGCTCTCGAGAAACGCGGCCAGCCCGCGCGACACGCACAGGTTGGCGTCGACCCGCCTGGCGTCGCGCCGCTCGAACCAGCGCGCGAGGCGAACGGCCGGATGCCATTGGCCGAGCCGCAGGCGCAGGAACGTGTACCCGAGGTTGTGCCAGTCGATCACGAAGCGAACGCCGCGGCCGTGAAGCGAGAACCAGGTGACCGCGAGCGTCGGAAACGCCGGCGGGTTCTGCACCAGCACGAGATCGGGACGCTTGAGTCGCCGGAGCGTGCGCCAGAGCCGCAGGCTGAGCCGCAAGGCGTCGAACAAGCCGACGGCTGCGTAACCCGACCCGGTCAAGCTCTGCCGAATCTTCATCTTCAAGCGCGGCCCCTTCATGCGGTGCACGGTCATCCGCGGATGTTCCGTGAGCCGCTTCGGCAGAGGCGTCCCCTCGAGGCCGACCAGATCGACGTCGACGCCGTCGGTCGCCAGCGCCTGCGCGTGGTACTGCATGCGGGCACTACGACCCAAATCGCCGAGCGCAACGACGACGGCTCTCATTCAGGAAATCGGGCTCAGGGTGGCGCGGGTATTGTAGCGAGAACCGGGTGCCATCGTAGCGTCCGGCTTCAGCCGGACGAGCCAGGCCACAGCTTCTCTCCGGTGATCAGCCGGACGCGCCGCTGGAACGTCACGTACGCCCACGCCCACTCCCCAAGCACGGCCAGTCGGTTGCGGAAGCCGATCAGCCAGAAGATGTGGAGAAACAGCCAGAAGAGCCACGCGAAGAAGCCGGACGTCTGCACCGGCCCAATGTCAGCGACGGCCGATCCTCGGCCGATCACCGCCATCGTCCCGTAGTCGTGATAGCGAAACGGCAGTCGGCGCTTCGCCCCTGATGGCGCGCAGCACGTTCGCCGCGGCGTGCGCGCCCTCCTGCATGGCGACCTGCGCCACGCCCGGCAGCGGTTTGCCGTCCTGCTGCAGGGCGCACACGTCGCCGACGACGAAGAGGTTCGGGTGCCCAGGAACCGCCAGCGTCGGTTCGGCCAGTACGCGGCCTGCTCGATCGAGCGGCACGCCGAGCGACCTGGCCAGCGGCGACGCCGCGACGCCCGCCGCCCAGAGCACCGTCTGCGCGTCGATGCGCTCGGGCACGGCCTCCGGCGTCGACGCTGGCCGCCACAGGACGCCGGCCTCGTCGACGCCCGTCACGATCGAACCGGTCCGTACCTCGACGCCCAGACGTTCGAGCGAACGCCGCGCCGCGTCGCCGAGCGACTCCGGAAACGTCCCGAGCACGCGCGGACCGCTCTCGATCACCACGATGCGCGCCGACTCGGGCCGGATGTGCCGGAAGTCCTTTCTGAGCGACTGCCGCGCGATATCCGCCAGCGCGCCGGCCAGTTCGACGCCGGTCGGACCGCCACCGACGATGACGAACGTCAGCAGACGCCGCTGACGCTCGGGGTCCGGCTCGCGTTCGGCCGCTTCGAACGCCAGCAGCACCTCCCGCCGCATCGCGAGCGCATCGTCGAGCGTCTTGAGACCCGGCGCACGCGCGGCCCATTCGGGGTGGCCGAAATACGAGTGGGTGGCACCCGTGGCGACAATCAGGAAGTCGTACGCGGCCTCGCCGACATCGAGCAGAACGCGCCGCCCCGCCGCATCGATGCCGCGCGCGTCCGCGAGCAGCACCTCGACGTTCTGCTGCCGGCGCAGAATCCAGCGAATAGGCGAGGCGACGTCGCCCGGCGAGAGCGACGCCGTCGCGACCTGGTACAGCAGCGGCTGAAACAGGTGGTAGTTGTGGCGATCGACAAGCGTCACGCGCACGGCCGCGCCGGCAAGCGCGCGCGCCGCGTGAAGCCCGCCGAATCCGCCGCCGAGGATCACGACGCGCGGAACATCGGCCACAGCGCCGGCATGATAACTTACTCGTGTGGCAGCACCCTCAAAGCCTGGTCGCACAGCCGAGGCGGCGACGACAGGCAAGATCACGACCGTCGTCGACACCGCCTGCCCGCTCGATTGTCCCGATGCGTGTTCGCTCTCGATCACCGTCCAGAACGGCAAGGTGGTGACGCTCGACGGATCGCAGACGAATCCGGTCACGGGCGGGTACATCTGCGCGAAGGTTCGTCGATTCGGCGAGCGCGTGTATGGACCCGATCGGCTGCTCTACCCCGCGGTCCGCAGCGGACGCAAGGGCGAGGGCCGGTTCAAACGCGTCTCGTGGGACGAGGCGCTCGATCGCGTGGCGGACCGCTTCACGCGGGCACGAGCCGAACGCGGCGGCGAGTCGATCCTGCCGTTCTCCTACGGCGGCTCGAACGGCCTCCTCACGCAGGACAACCTCGACGCGACGCTGTGGCGCCGATTCGGCACCTCGCGGCTGGCGCGCACGGTCTGCGCGGCGCCGACCGGTGCGGCCAACCAGGCGCTCTACGGCAAGATGCCGTCAATCACCTATCAGGACTACCCCGAGGCGGCCCTGATCCTCCTCTGGGGCGTCAACCCGTCGGCGTCGGGCATTCATCTCGTCCCCTACGTGCGCGAGGCCCAAAAGCGCGGCGCGAAGCTCATCGTCGTCGATCCGCGGACGACGGCGATGGCGCGGGCGGCGGACGTGCACCTGGCGGTCAGGCCGGGCACCGACGTGTGCGTCGCGCTGGCCTTCCATCGGCACCTGTTCACGAGCGGTCGCGCTGACGCCGCGTTCCTGCGCGAGCATACGCGCGGCGCCGACGAGTTGCGGGAACGGGCGGAGGCCTGGACCATCGAGCGGGCCGCCGAGGTCGCGGGCATCGACCCGGCGGCGCTCGAGCGCGCGGCGGTGCTGTACGCGGACAGCTCCCCCGCGCTTGTGCGCTGCGGCTGGGGCCTCGAGCGAAACCGGAACGGCGGCAACGCGGCGATGGCGGTGCTGGCGCTTCCCGCCGTCGGCGGAAAGTTCGGCGTGCGCGGCGGCGGCTACGCGATGAGCAACTCGGCCTCGTGGGACATCACGCGGTCATGGATTGGCGCGAACGAGCCGGCGACGCGCCTCGTCAACATGAATCACCTTGGCCGCGCGCTGACCGAGTACACGGACCCGCCGGTGAACGTCCTGTTCGTGTACAACTGCAACCCGGCGGCGACGGTGCCCGACCAGCGGCGAGTGCTCAAGGGACTCGAGCGCGACGACCTGTTTACCGTCGTGTTCGAACAGGTGATGACCGACACGGCGTTGTACGCCGACGTGCTCCTGCCGGCCACCACGTTCCTCGAGGGATACGACTTCGCGCGTGCCTACGGACCAATCCACCTGGAGCTGGGCCGGCCCGTCGTCGACGTGGTCGGTGAGGCGCGGTCGAACGCGGACGTGTTCGGCGACTTGTGCGGGCGGCTTGGACTGTTGAGCTCTGGCGAGCCCACGGGCGAACTCGATTTGCTCGTGCAGGTACTCGATGCGCTTCCAGGCACCGTCGGCACCGACATCCGCGACGGCGTGCGGCCGTTGCCGCCTTTCGGCGAGGCGCCGATTCAATTCGTCGACGTGTTTCCGAACACACCCGATCGGAAGGTCAATCTGTTTCCCGCCGAGCTCGAGGCCAGCGCCCCAATGGGGCTCTACCGGTTTCAGCCGGACCCGGGCACGGAACTCTACCCCCTTGCGCTCGTCTCACCGGCCAGCGATCGGACGATCAGCTCCACGCTTGGCGAGTTGCCTCGGCCCGATGTGCAGCTGACCATGCACCCGGCTGACGCGGAAACCCGAGGCCTGGCCGACGGCGACATGGTCCGCGTGTTCAACGAGCTTGGCGAAGTACACGTGCCCCTCGACGTCGCGGCCTCGATCCGCCCGGGCACGGTAAGCCTGCCCAAGGGCCTCTGGCGCCGCAGCGTCCGGAACGGTCAGACGGCAACGGCGCTGGCCCCCGACTCGCTGACGGATATTGGAGCCGGCGCATGCTTTAACGACGCACGAGTACAGGTGGCATCCTTACCAAGCGCATAGTTGACTAAGTCACTTAGCTAAGCTAATATAGATAGCAAGTGAAAACAGTTAATATCCACGACGCCAAGACCAATCTCTCCAAGCTTATCAAGCGTGCCGAAAGCGGCGATGAGATCGTCATCGCACGCGGCGGACGGCCTGTGGCGCGCCTCTTGGCCTATGCGCCGCAGAGTCGACGTCGGACGCTTGGCGCCGATCGACAGACGGTCGATATCGACGAACATTTCGACGCACCGCTGCCCGACGATGTCCTGGCCGACTTTGAAGAATGAGAATCCTGCTGGATACGCAGTGCTGGCTGTGGATGAACGCGGCGCCAGAGCGTTTCCGGCCGGCCGCGCGCGACCTGATTGAGACCGACGCGACCGAGCTTCTGTTCTCGGCCGCGTCAGCCTGGGAGATCGCTGTCAAGTATTCGTTGAAGAAACTGCGACTGCCGATGAGCCCCGGCGACTATGTCGAGAGCCGGCTGCGGCAAACCCGGGCGACGCCGCTCCCGATTTCCTACACTCACGCCCTCTGGGCCGGCGAATTGCCGCCAAGGCATCGCGACCCGTTCGACAGGCTGCTGGTGGCTCAGGCGCAGCTCGAACACGTGCCGATTCTGACTGCCGATCGGAGCTTCCAGCTGTACGACGTCGACGTGCTGGACGCCTGAGTCGCAGGGCCGGGGGTGGCGGATGTTGCGGGCATCGCGAGTCCGCGCGGCGTCCGACACTCCACCAACGAGCGCTCGCTCGTCGCATGGCGGGACTCCGTCCCGTCGATGCTCTTGAAGATCCGATCGACGCGTCTGCGAGCCAGGCCGGTCATTCTCCGGGCATCTCCGGTTCGCGATCGGGAGTCGTCAGGGGCTCCGAAAGCGGCTCCAGTAGGCGGCCGCGTCCACCGCGACTGACCTGCCCGCCTTTGCGGCCGGCCGAACGCGCTTCGTCCGCGGTCCATTCGTGAGCCGTGCCCTTTTCGTGCGCGGCGCGTCCGCCCTTGCTGGCGATCTCACGCTGCTTCTCAGATGACATTGATGCAAACCCGCGCCGTTCCTTACGTTCCCCGATGCTCATGTGGACCTCCCCTTCTAAGCCGCACTGGACCACAAGAGCTACAAACTCTGTGCCACGCCTCCGCTGGAATGCATCGAATAAGTCGTTGCATCTAAAAGAGTTAGGAGGACGACATTCTTGTGCGTCCGGCACCTGTGCAGCGTTTGGCTACAGAAGGGGTAGTTCGAGTAATGGTTACCTACGCGGCGAACGATCGCGAAAGTAGTCGCAGGTCGTGCAGTTGCTCACGTCGAACTGGGTTCACTTCGCTTGCTGAGGCACGTATCCGGGAGGAAGGGCCGCGCCTTCGCCAAAGAAGAAATCTTCCATGTGCTTGGCGATCAGGTCCTGGGCTTCTTTCTGCCAGGGCATCAAGCGGTACTCGTTCAGGATCATCTTCATGCGCTCTTCCCAGAGCTTCCACGCCTGCGCGGACACGTTCTCGAAGATGCGCTGCCCAAGCTCGCCTGGCCACGGCGCTTTGTCGAGGCCGGGCAGGTCCTTCTGAAACTTTGCGCAAAACACCGTGCGGCCGCTCTTGTTGCCAGCAGGCTGCGCAGGCGGTGCCGGATCGCAGGAATCAGCCATGCGCGCGATTGTACACCGGTATTTCCGGATCGATGGCGAAGGCGAGCCGCGCGTGCGCCGCTCGCAGCGCACCCTCGACATTGCCGGAGCTGTCGCCCCTGGCAAAGATGAATCCCAGATAGCTCGCCCCTTCCGGCAGCGGCACGAGCATCTGATCGGCCTTGGCCGTGATGCGAACATCGTCCACGCCGGCCACCTGTCGCGCCTGGTCGACACCGTCCACACGCCGAAACATTCCGCGCCGCGGAATCGGAATCATCATGACGCCAGAGGCATCAGCCTCGCGCTGCCAGGCGGACGGCGACTCGCCCACAGCCTGGCGCAGGAGTAGCTCTTCGAGCGTGATGTGTGTTGCGGAATCCCGCATCGCGCCTTCAAAGCGAAGTGCGCGAGCGCACAGCCCGCCAATCGGCCGCGCGGCCACTTCAAGGACGAACACACCCTCGGGGGGAACCCGGCATTCCGCGTGAATCGGACCGTGCCTGAGCCCGATGGCCTTCGCGGCTCTCGTCACGGCGGCAACAATGGCGGACTGCTCCTCGGCGGATGCCAGGGACGGCGTCACGTAGATCGTTTCTTCGAAGAATGGGCCGTCGAGCGGATCCGGCTTGTCGAAGATGGCGAGCGGGTCGAACACTCCGTGATGAAGCACACCCTCGACCGCGTATTCCCGGCCGGGAATGAAGCCCTCGACAAGAATCGCGTCGTGCGCCTGATTGCGCTCGGCGCGCACGTCGAGCGACAGCAGCAGCCTCCGCAGCCGCTCGAATGCCGCCACAAAGCCGCTCGAATTGTCGGCCCGCATCACGCCACGGCTGCCGGAAAGCGCGAGCGGCTTGAGCACACAGGGATACTCGAGCCCGCCCGCCAGCGCTCGGGGATCGGCGTCGATCGAACCTGGCACGAACCACGGCACGGGGAGGCCTTCCGCACGGAAGCGCTCGCGCGTCTGCTGCTTATTTCCGGCGATGGTCACGGCCTCGGGCGGATGCCAGGGCACACCAAGCGCCTGCGCAGCCTGGGCCGCGATCAGCGTAGGGCGATCGCCGACGGCCAGCACACCATCAAACGGCTTCGCGCGCGCGGACTCGACGATGGCCGCAACGGATGCGTCGGGCTGATGGAAGCGAATCGGAATCGCCTGGTCCTGCCACGGATCGTCGAGCGTGTGGCACCGGTCGGTGGCATAGACCAGGTCGATGCCGAGACGCGCCGCCGCCTCCTCAAACGCGCGCGTCTGATAGCCGGTCGTTGTCGCAAGCAAGAGGACTCGACTCATGAAATTGGTCAGTTGGTCATCTGGTTAGTTGGTCAGTTGGCGTCACGCAGATCAGCTCGTGCCGGCAAATGAGTCGATCAATTGACCACCTAACCAGATGACCAAATGACCAGCTGTTCAGATCAGCCGAATGTCGTCCGGATTCGGCTCCGCGCAGCAGTACCAGGGCTCGTCGAGGAACGGGACGGCCTCGGCCGCACTCGTGCCGAGCGGGGCTGGCTGCGGACGTCCCGCACGATCGCAGGCCAGCGCACGAATCGTCTCGAATAGGCCGCGGCGGTCGGAGGCAAGGCGAGTCCCGACGAGGGCCGTGATGTCGCGATGCAGAGCGTCAACCCTCGCGTCCGGGTGCACCCATGGATACGCGAGCGTGCCCGGATCAAACGTGCCGAGATGCGCCAGCAGTTCGTCACGCTCGAGAAGGAGAGACCCCGCCGGCACCAGCAACCTGATGGCGAGCTGAATGGGTGCGACGTGCTCCACAAGATCGAGCGCGACAATCGTGTCCAGAAGGTCGCAGTAGTCGCCAAGCGACAGCCAGGGATGAAACGCGACGAAGGTGGGAACAAAGGTCAATCCGGCGGCACGACACGCCGCGACCGCCTCGACGAAGTCGGCGCGCGTATGCCCCTTGTCCAGCAGGGCCAGCACCTGGTCGTCAATCGACTCCACGGCGCTCGTGACAAACGCACAGCCGGTCGCGGCCAGCCGGGGCAGCAGATCCTGGTGCTTCAACAGGTGCTCGACCTTGATCGTCACGTCGTAGGTCAGCTCGGGATACGCCGCATGCACGGCGTCGACAATGCGCAGCGCGTGCGTGGGACCATTGAAGAAATCAGGATCGCCGAAGGTGATGTGTCCAGCGCCTGCCCTGACGTGCGCAGCCACGTCGGCCAGGACGACGTCGTGTTGCACGACGCGGAACGCTCCCTGATAGACCGGCACGATCGGGCAATGGCGGCAGAGATGTTTGCAGCCGCGGCTCGCCTCGGTCGAGCCGACGGTCTTGCGCGTGCCGTCGGGCATCTGCAGCGTGGCGTACCGCGAGAGTGGCGGCAGGGTCGAACGATCGGGGACGAGGAACTGCAAGCGTGGCAACGCCTCACGACGATTCAACGCAGAGCTCGCAGAGCCCGCAGAGAAGAATCTGCTCTGCGGACTCAGCGGGCTCTGCGTTGATCGTTCGTGGTCGATGCTTCGTGCAATGGCGGCCAGGTCCTCCTCGAACTCACCGCCGAGCACCTCGTCGACGCCGAGGGACCTGAGCCAGGTTTCATTGAGCGGCGCGTACAGCCCGTAGGCGCAGATGCGCGCCGTCGGATTCAGTCGCCTCGCCTTCACGAGCAGCGGCCCCGCCAGGCGCGTGGCCGTGTGCATCGGCAGGTGGAACGCGATGAGGTCGGCGCCGGCAAGCGCGCTGTCGGGCACGCGGTCTTTCGCGGCGTCGATGCAGTCCACGTCCCAGCCTTCGCGGCGCAGCCACGCGGCCGGCGACGCGAGACCGAACGGCTGACGACCGAGCTCGTACGTCGAGACGAGCAGCGCGCGCATGTCTTCACCGCATTCTGACACAAGGGTCTGCTAGACTCGCCCGCATGGCCGTCGTCTCGCCAGCGCGCATCCCATCCGCCTGGCCTGTACGTGCTCTTCTTCACCGAGCTGTGGGAGCGCTACAGCTTCTACTCGATGATGGCGATCCTCTCGCTCTACATGAACGAGGCGCTGCACTTCGACGTGGCCGCACGTCGGCCGCGTCTACGGCGCGTACAACGCCGGCGTCTACCTCATGCCGCTGTCGCCGGCGGGCTCCTCGCCGATCGCTGGCTCGGCTTCAGCCGCGCGATCATCGTCGGCGGCGTGCTGATGATGCTCGGCCACCTCGTGCTCGGCGTCGAGGCGCTGCCGTTCTTCTATTCCGGCCTCGTGCTGCTCGCCTGCGGCAGCGGGCTGCTCAAGCCGAACGTCTCGACGCTCGTCGGCAACCTCTATCGCGATCGGCCGGCAGCTGCGCGACCAGGGCTTCAACATCTTCTACATGGGCATCAACATCGGCGCCTTCGTGTCGCCGCTCACGGTCGCGTGGCTGCGCGCGCACTACGGCTGGAGCGTCGCGTTCATGTCGGCGGCCGTCGCGATGCTCCTCTCGCTGATCATCTTCATCATGTTCAATCGACACGTCGCCGACGCCGCCGTCAAGGTCGACGATGCGGCTGGCGAGGTCGACGACGCCGGCAGCGGGCGAAGCCGCGCTCGCGCGTCATCACGCTGCTCGTCATCTTCGGCATCTCGCTGGTGTTCTGGATCGCGTTCTACCAGATCTTCTACACGTTCACGTTCTGGGCTCGCGACAACACGGCGACCACGTGGTCGCCCGAGACATTCCAGACCTTCGAGCCGCTCGGCGTCATCCTGCTGTCGCCCGTCCTCGTCGCGATCTGGGCGTCGCTGCAGCCGCGCGGCGCTGAACCCTCGACGCCGGTGAAGATGCTGCTCGGCGTGATGCTTGTCGCGGCAGCGTTCGGCCTGCTTGGCGTACGCCGGGTCTATCGGCGGCGACACCGGCCGCGTGTCGCCCGCCTGGCTGATCGGCGCCAATCTCCTCATCGCGGTCGGCGAGATCTCGCTCAGCCCGATGGGGATGTCGCTCGTCAACCGCCTGTCGCCGCCACGGCTGCGCGGGCTGATGATGGGCGGCTGGTTCGCCAGCCTTGGCATCGGCGGCTATCTGTCCGGCTCCATCGGCGCGTACTGGGACCGCATGCCGCACAGCCGCTTCTTCCTCATGGTGGTCGGCGATCCTCGTGGTCGTCGCCGTGCCGCTCAGCCTGCTGACGCCGCAAATTAAGCGCACGATTCGCCGCGCCGAGGAAAACGCGGTGGCAGCGTAACTCATGGCGCTCGAGGAATATCGAAAGAAGCGCAACTTCAGCAAGACGCCCGAGCCCGCCGGCACGGTCGCCGAAACCTGGCAAGGAGCGATTCTTCTGCGTCCAGAAGCATCTCGCCAGCCACCTGCACTACGACTTCCGGCTCGAGCACAACGGCGTGCTGCTGTCGTGGGCCGTGCCGAAGGGGCCGTCGCTCGATCCGAAGACGAAGCGGCTCGCCATGCACGTCGAGGATCATCCGCTCGACTACGGCGAGTTCGAAGGCGTGATTCCCGAAGGCTACGGCGCGGGCATCGTGATGCTGTGGGACCGCGGCACGTGGACGCCGGAGGTCGACGATGTCGATGCGGCGCTGAAGAAGGGCGACCTGAAGTTCACGCTGAACGGCTACAAGCTGAAGGGATCGTGGGTGCTCGTCCGGACGAGCGGCCGCTATCCGGGCGCGCGCAGCGGCAGCGGCGGCGAAGCCGGACGTGGCTGCTCATCAAGCACCGCGACGACTGGTCGGGCGATCTCGACATCACCGAGTTCGCGCCGCGCAGCGTGAAGAGCGACGGCGACTTCGAGGACATCCTCGGCGAGCGACGACGCCGGCCGTCTGGCGATCGAACCGGCCGGCCAAGGGCGGCGACGCGGGCGCGATGCTCGCGCGCGATCATCGAGCGGGCGGCGAAGCTGAAGGCGGGCCGGACAGTCAGACGCAACGACGGCATCATCGTCGAAGCCACGAAGGCCACGAAGACACGAAGACACGACAGGCTACAAAAGCCCAAGAAGACTTCGTGACTTCGTGAGCTTCGTGGCTTCGTGATGATCGCGTCTCAGGATTCGCCCAGCAGCCGCTCCGACAGCACGCTCCACACCGCGTACGCGAGCCGCAGGCGATCGTGTCGCGCGATCTCGCCCGTCCAGAACTCGCCGCCGACCAGCTCGCAGTGCGCCGGCAGCTCGCCCGGCGCGAGCGGCTCCTTGTGCTCGAGCGCGTAGCGGCCGAGCACCTGCGGCGACGGCCACGTCCATGTTCGTGATGACGACGTCGACCTGTGCGCTGGATCGCCTCTTCGATTCGCGCGACGGCGTCGGCCGCCGTGAAGCCGAGCATGCCGCGTCCTTCGGTCAGCAGATTCGCGACGAGAATGATCGGTCCCTTCATCTCGCGCCAGCGCCTCGGCCACGCCGCGCACGAGAAAGATCGGCATCAGGCTCGTGTAGAAGCTGCCGGGCCCGATGATGACCGCGTCGAACTCCGTGATCGCCTTCGCCACGGCCGGATGAATCGACACGGCCGGCTCGAGCCAGATGCGGCGCACGAGCCGGCCGGACGACTGGCCCGCGTCCACCTCGACTTCGCCGCGCGTCACCGAGCCGTCGCCGTACTCCGCGCAGACCGACGCCTGCTCCACGCTGACCGGCCAGACGCGGCCGCGGCAGCCGAGCAGCGCGCGCAGCCCGTCGATCGCGTCGAGAAAGTCGCCGCTGTAGCGCTGCATCATCGACAGCAGCAGGTTGCCGCCGGTGTGGCCGCCGAGCCGCGCGTGCTCGAGCGTCGGCAGCCGCGCCAGCAGCACGCGCCGCGCCTCGCGCGCGTTGCGCGCCAGCGCGAGCGCGCACTTGAGGATGTCGCCCGGCGGCAGCACGCCGAGCTCGTCGCGCAGCTGGCCCGAGCTGCCGCCGCTGTCGAACATCGTGACGACGGCGTTGACGCTGCAGCCAGGGATTCGTCTTCAGGCCGCCGAGCAGGCTCGGCAGTCCGGTGCCGCCGCCGAAGCAGCCGACGTTCAGCTCGCGCAGACGCATCGGCCACATTCTATACAATGAGTCATGCACATTCCGGACGCGGTCGCGCGACGCTCGAGCGCGACCTCCGCGGGATCTTCGGCGGCCGGCTGCAATCGCTCGTGGTCTACGGACCGCCGACCGGCGGACGGACGCACGGACGACATCGCATGCGGCACGATCACGACGCATCGTCGATGCACACGCTGGCGGTCGTCGACGCGCTGTCGGCCGACGACCTGCGCGCGTGCGCCGGCGCGCGTGGCGGCGTGGCACGACGCGGGCCTCGCCACGCCGCTGCTCCTCGCCGCGCACGAGTTCGGCCGCTCGCTCGACGCGTTCCCGTTCGAGTTCGGCGCGATCCTCGCCGACCACGTGGTCGTCTCCGGCAGCCAATCCGTTCGAGGGGCTGACGGTCGACGCCGGCGACCTGCGCCGCGCCTGCGAGGTGCAGGCGCGCGAGCCACCTGCTGCACCTGCGCGAGGGCTATCTCGAGACGCGCGGGCGCGGCGACGCGCTGGCGGTGCTCATCGTGCGATCGGCGCCGCGCGTTTGCGGCGCTCGTCGACGAGCGTCGCGCAGGCTCGACGGCGGTGCCACCAGCGACGACGCGGCAGCCGCTGCGCGCGCAGTCGAACGGCGTCTCGAGTTGTCGGCGCCACGACGCATGTCGGACATCGTCGCCCTCGCGAGCGTCAGCGAGATTCCGTCGGCCGACGCGGAGCGCCTGTTTCCGCCGTACCTCGACGCCGTCGAGCGGCTGGTCGCGTACGTCGACGGCTGGAAGCACTGACGATGGTCGCATGGCCGTCGGTCGTCGGTCGTTAGTCGTTGGCCTCTGTGCGCTGGGCGCTGCGTGCGCTGGCGGTTGCCTGCTGGCCCGTCCTAGCGTCCGGCCTCAGCCGGACGGCCGCTGCCCAGACCGCCGCCCTCCCTGAGCTGACCGAGCCGGTCAACGACTTCGCGCACGTCATCGACCCGGACGAGCGCCGCGCCATCGAGCGAATGAGCCGCGCGCTCAAGGCGGCCAGCGGCGACGTCGTCGTCGTCGCCACGGTGCCGACCATCGCCGGCTACGGCGACATCCGCGAGTACGCGAACAAGCTGTTCGAGAACCACGGCCGCGGCATCGGCGACAAGGGCAAGGACAACGGCCTGCTGATCCTGCTGGCGCTCAAGGAACGGCGGGTCTGGGTCGAGGTCGGCTACGCGCTCGAGCAGTGGATCACCGACGGGTTCGCCGGCGAGACCAGCCGCCTGGTCATGGCGCCGGAGTTCCGCGACGGGCGATTACGGCGACGGGCTTGCGCGCCGGCACCGCGCGCATCATCGGGCGCATCGCCGCAGGGCCGCAACGTCACGCTGCAGGGCGTCGCGGTTCCGCGCGACGCCGATCAGCGGCCGGCCAGCTCCGATCCCGCTGTCGGTCATCATCCTCGTGTTCATTGCGATCCTGGTCATCAGCCGGATGGGCGGCGGACCGGGCGGCGGCGTCCGGCGCTGGGGCGGCGGCGGCTGGAGCGGCTGGTCGAGCGGCGTCGGTCCGTTCGGCGGAGGCTGGGGCGGTGGGTTCGGTGGCGGCGGGGGCGGCGGCGGCGGATTTGGCGGCGGCTTCGGCGGATTCGGCGGCGGCAGCGAGCGGCGGCGGCGGCGGAGGCAGTCGAGCTGGTGAACCTGCGGTGCGAATTACGACTTGCAATGTGAGAGGCTGATATGCCGATGACGCGTACGAACGGCTGCTCGACTTGTCCTGCTTGCGCGCGGTCGGCGCTGCCGCTTGACCGGCTGCTCGTACAACACGTTCGTCAGCCAGGAAGAGGCGATCAAGGCGCAGTGGGCGCAGGTCCAGAACCAGCTGCAGCGCCGCAACGATCTGATTCCGAATCTGGTGGAAACCGTGAAGGGCTACGCGACGCACGAAGAGGGCGTCTACAAGGACATCGCCGACTCGCGATCGAGACTGCTCGCGGCCAAGTCGCCGGAGGAGACCATCGCAGGCCGCCAACCAGCAGACGAGCGCGCTCGGCCGCCTGCTGGCCGTCTCGAGAACTACCCGCAGCTGAGGGCCAACGAGCAGTTCAACCGCCTGATGGACGAGCTGTCGGGCACGGAGAACCGCATCGCCGTCGAGCGGATGCGCTACAACGAGAAGGTCCAGGAATACAACACGGCGCGCCGGCAGTTCCCCGCGAACCTGACGGCGAAGATGTTCGGCTTCAAGGAATATCCGTTCTTCGAGGCGCCGGCTGAGGCCCAGCAGGTGCCGAAGGTCAACTTCAACAAGCCGTCGTAGCTGTCGGGGGAATCCGTCCCCGTGCACCGCCACAGATTCCGCTCCCGTGGGAACGCCTGCTCTGGAGTGGCCGGTCGTGGCGCGTCAGGTATTTCCTCACGGACTTTCGGCTCGTGCGGATGGCGGGCGACCAGGCGGAAGAAGTCGCGCTGCACGACATCACCGATGTTCAGCGCTCTCAGTCGTACCTCGAGCTTCTGACAGGGACATCAACCCTCGTCGTTCACGGGGCAGGCTCGGCGCGCGGACTGGCCTTGCACGGCATTCGCCGCGGGAGCCCAGCTGGCGGCCCTGCTGGAGCTTCTGTCCGGCGAATCGGCGCGCTCGTCGCTCGATGCCGAGTCGGTCCGGGCCGCGCTCGAGTGGGAGCCACGCCCCCGCCACCGTGCCTATCGTGAAACGACTCGGCGCCATTGCTCTGGTCGCTGTCGCGGTAACCGCCGTGGCGACCGGCTTCCGCAGCCGGGCGGCGGCCCTGGTGTTCTCGCCAGACGATCCCATGATGTCTGTAGATGGCAGCCGGCGGCCGCAGGCGGAGATCATGCGGTTCATGGAAGAAGACGTGATGCCGTGGGCGCGCACGGCGCTCGGCCCGATCAAAGGCGGGCCCGACCGCGTCACATGTCAGACGTGTCACGGCAACGACGCGGCAGCGCGCGGCTGGCGCATGCCGGCCGTTGCCGCGCTTCCGCAACCCGACCTTCGCGACCAGGGCTGGGAGCACTACGGCGGCCCGATGGACGCGCAGATGCGCAATGCCATCTACGGCTACCTGGCCGAGTCCGACAAGCAGGCCAAGGCCGGCTACATGCGCGAGGTCGTCATGCCCGGCATGGCGCGTCTGCTCCATCGTCCGCCGTACGACTTCACCCAGCCGTACGATTACAACCGCTCGCGCCTGGCGTTCGGGTGCTATCACTGCCACCAGGTGAAGTAGCGCAGGTCTTTAGACCTGCTGGGGTCGCTGCCGGCAGATCACGACGATCAACGCGGAGCTCGCTGAGATCGCAGAGTTAATTCGATCTCTGCGGGCTCTGCGGGCTCTGCGTTGATCGTCGTGGCACAAGCGTCAGCGTCGATTCGGCCTCGCGCTGAACAGCGGCATCGCTGAACGCGAGCGGGAAATACTCCCCGGCAGCCCACGACGCCGCCAGGTCCCTGAAATGCGCGCTCGCAGGATAGCCCGACTGCCCAGGCGCATTCTGCGCGACGGATCGATCCCAGTCCCCGGTATCGAAGATTGCGCGGAACGACGCGCCGACCGATGCCTCGAGCCCGCGGCCGGCAGTAGACATCACCGTGTCCACGTACCCGGAGTTCGGAAACGGCCCGATGTTGAAGCGCCTTCGGGTCACGTCGGTGATGCCCAACGGATGCGCGAAAAGGGTCACATGGAGTCGGCCCCACAGGTTGTCGGGCGCGTCCACGCCGCCGCGCGCGGCGAGTTCATCCACCGCCGATGTCAACGCGCCGAGGAGCAGTGTGTCCCGCGCCTTCACGATGTCCCCGTCGAACCAGACCGACGAGGGGCTGACCAAAGCGGGCACAAGCGCGTCTCGGTCCCGCGCCAGAAACTCGTCGACCAGGGCCATGGGCGTCCGCCTCTCGACAAGCATCCGTTTGGCCGCTCGCTCCCACAGCACGTAAAGGGTCGAGGCCGCTGAATCCGCGGCCACCAGGCGATCCCAGCCCAGTAGCTCCCTGCGCGCCCGCTCCACATCGACTCGCACAGCGTGCAAATGCGCGAGCAACGGGATCAGATGGCCGGCATTTGCCGCACGCACGTCCTGCTGCAGCAGCCTGGAGTCGTCGAGGCTCAGCGCCCGAGGCTGCGCCAGCACGTCGCGCAACCGTTCGAGCCGGGGCCGGCTGTCATTCGCTGACACGACATAGCCGGCCGCACTGTCCGATCCGCGACGAAGGGCGTCTGCCGTCTGCCAGCCTGTCCATTCATACTGGCCGTTCCACCCGGGGACAGGCGCCATGCCCTCCCATCCGCGCCGGACCGGCGCAAAGGCGGCCACCTGGGATCCAATGGCGCCACCACGCTCTGCGTATACGACCTCAACGGCCGGCATCCGCCACCGCTGAAGCGCGTCGCGGAACTCATTGGCAGAGTCCGCCCGATCCAGGCCCAGCGCCGCCAGCTCGCTTGCGGTCCCGGGCTCCGACCCGCTCCAGCGAACGGTGAACGCGAGATGCTGTTCGCTATCAACCGCGACCACGACACCATGAGGCGTGTATTCGCGCTGGACGAGAACCGGATTGCGGCGTCCTTTGACCCACAGCGACTCCGTCACGACCGTCGTGTTTCGCCAGCCGCCCTGGTCCTTGATCTGATGCGGGTTGTCGGGATTCAGACGCTCGACATAAAGGTCCTCGGTGTCGACGTCGAACGCCGTCATCCCCCAGGCGACGCGGTTGGTGTGGCCAATGGCGACGCCGGGCATCCACGGCGCGGTCGCACCGATGACATTCCAGCCTGGCGCCGACAAATGCACCAGGTAGCGAAGGGACGGGTGTGCCAGGGGCCGATGCGGATCGACCGCCACGAACGGTTCTCCGGTCGCCGATCGATTCCTCGAAATCGCCCAGGCGTTACTGCCGCTCCCGGCCATCGGTCCGGCGAGCGCGGCGAAAAACGCAGGCGCGCCGACCTGCCGCAGCGCGTCGCCGACCGCGAAGGTGACGACCGCCGGATCGATCTCTCCCGAACGCGTCGCTGATCCGCCGAGCAGTTGGTCGGCCCGGGCCGGCGCCAACCGCGGCTGTCAGCCGCGCGCGGAACACTTCCGACAGTGCGTTCCCGCTCGAAACGAATCCGTCTGCCCGGCTGAGCAGGTCCTCCGGTTCCCAGAACTCCGGAAGCCATCCAGCCAGGACGAACTCCTCCGGCGGACGCGCGCGCGCGATGGCGATCCACGCGTTGACGCCGCGGACGAACGCATCAGCGATGGCCTTGGTGTCGGGTCCATAGCTGGACCACTCGACATTCAGGTCGCCGCGATATTGCATCCGTCTCGTCATCGCGTCCCGGCCGATGAAGTTCGATCCGAGCACCTCCGCCAGATGACCCTGCGATGCGCGCCTCCATAAGTCCATCTGAAACAGACGGTCCTCCGCCTGCACGAATCCCTGCGCGAAAAACAAATCCTCAGTCGTTGACGCGTAGATGTGCGGGACGCCCCATCGATCTCGAACGACCCTCACCGGGGCGGATACGCCCGGGACGGTCAGCGTTCCTGCAGTCGGCCCAACCGCAGGGGCCGAGGCGGCGGCTCGGCGGGCCGCCGGCACGCCGCCACAGAGACACCGAGACACAGGGTCAAACAAGCCACACCGAGCGCGCGGATGACTTGGACACTGAGAACATGTTTGCGTCCGGTACACTACTTCGAATGGCGGCCGGCGCGTTCCCTTTCGTTCCACGTCCCTCGCTGCGGAGCGGCCACCTCATGACGCTCTTCAGCTGGGGCAATCCCAGGTACTTTCCCACGCCTGCCCGCGCCGACGCCCCGCTATTTCGACGTTGACGCGGACAACCGCGTGCTCGCCCTGTGTCACTGGCAGCCGCGGGCGTGGGAGCATCCGACCCTGCTCGCCCTGCACGGCCTCAACGGATCGCGCCGACGCGCACTATATGCGCGGCCTCGCCACGAAGGCCTTTGCCCGAGGCGTACAACGTCGTGCGGCTCAACCAGCGCAATTGCGGCGACACCGAGCATCTGTCCGCGGGCCTCTTTCATTCAGGCCTGACGGCGGACGTCGCGCACGTCATCCACGAGCTCGTTGAGATCGACGGCCTGCCGGCGATTGCCGTCGCCGGCTACTCGCTTGGGGGAAACCTCGCGCTGAAGCTGGCCGCCGAGTATGGCGACCATGCCCCCGCCGCGCTCCGCGCCGTCGCGGCCGTCTCGCCCATCGTCGAAATCGCCGAGTGCGTCGATGCGCTCGAACGGCCGGGCAACGTTCTGTATCAGTGGAACTTCGTCAAGGATCTGAAACGACGCATGCGACGAAAGGAGCGCGCCCGGCCCGGTCACTTCGATCTGCGGAGGCTTGACGCCATCCGCAGCGTGCGCGAGTTCGACGACGTGTACACGGCCCCGTACTTCGGCTTCCGCGATGCATCGGACTACTACCATCGGGCGAGCGCGATGCGCATCATCGACCGCGTCCGCGTGCCCGCGCTCGTCATCACCGCCGAAGACGACCCCTTCGTGCCGTCGCGGCCGTTCACGGACCCGCGCATGTCGGCCAACCCGTACATCGATCTGCGGCTCTGCCAGCACGGCGGCCACTGCGGATTCGTCGGGCAGGCGTCTGGCGAAGATGACGGCTACTGGGCGGAAGGCGCGATCGTGGATTTCGTCGAGCGGTCCGTCAGCGCCGGGAGCCGCCCAGAATCGACCCCAGGGTGCCTCGAACAATCGCACGGCTGACGGTCGAGCCCAGCGAGCGTGCGGCGCTCTTGGCGGCGGCATCGACCAGACCGTCGTGATGCGCGCCTCTCGGTCCCGTCGTGCCGAACAGGATGCCCGACAAGCCGGCCACGATTTCGCCCATTTGCGAACCTGCTTGCGGAGCGGGTGCACCGGGCGCGGCGACGGGCGGCGTGCTCCCTGTCGGCGGCGGAGCAACCGGCCCCTGCGCGGTCCCCCCCACCTTTGCCGCCGTCCGCGCACTCAGCTTCTCGTACGCCGACTCCCGATCGACCGCCTGATCGTAGTGCCCGTACATCGTCGTTCCCGCCTTGCGCACCTCGGCGCGCTGGGCATCCGTGATCGGCCCAATCTGCGACGACGGCGGCATGAGCCAGGCTCGTTCGGTCACTGTGGGACTGCCCTTCGCGTCCAACATCGAGATCAGGGCCTCACCGACCGCGAGCTCGGTGATCACGCGCTCGGTGTCGATCGCGGGATTCTTGCGCAGGGTATCCGCGGCTACTTTGACGGCCTTCTGATCGCGCGGCGTGAACGCGCGGAGCGCGTGCTGCACGCGGTTTCCGAGCTGCCCGAGCACGCTGTCGGGAATATCCGACGGGCTCTGCGTCACGAAGTACACGCCGACGCCTTTGGATCGAATCAACCGGACGACCTGTTCGATCTTCTCCACGAGCGCCGACGAGGCGTCGTCGAACAGCAGGTGCGCTTCGTCGAAGAAAAAGACCAGCGTCGGTTTCTCCGGGTCCCCGACCTCCGGCAGCCGCTCGAACAGCTCCGACAGCATCCAAAGCAGAAATGTCGCGTACAGCTTCGGGCGAGCGGATCAGCTCCTCCGCCGACAGCACGTTGATCATGCCGCGGCCCTTGCTGTCGGTCTGCAGCAGGTCGTCGACGTCCAGCATAGGCTCGCCGAAGAACGAGTTGCCGCCCTGCTGCTCGATTTCGAGGAGGCCCCGCTGAATCGCACCGACCGACGCGGACGAGACGTTGCCGTACTGCGTCTGAAACTGACGGGCGTTGTCGGCGACAAACTGCAGCATCGCCCGAAGGTCCTTCAGGTCGAGCAGAAGGAGCCCGTTGTCGTCCGCGATCTTGAACACGATCGCGAGCACGCCCTGCTGCGTCGGGTTGAGTCCCAGCAGGCGGCCGAGCAGCAGCGGCCCAACGTCGGATATGGTCGCGCGAACGGGCACACCCCGGCGCCCGAACACGTCCCAGAAAACGACTGGGTTGGCATGGAAGTCGGGCGGCGTCGCCTGAATCGCCTTCAGGCGGTCGGCTAGTTTCGGTGTCAGCGCGCCCGCGGCCGCAACGCCCGACAGATCGCCTTTGACGTCGGCCAGGAAGACGGGCACGCCGATAGACGAAAAGCGATCCGCGAGCAGCTGCAGAGACACCGTCTTGCCGGTGCCCGTCGCACCCGTGATCAATCCGTGCCGGTTGGCAAGTGCCGGAAGGAGCTGGAGATCCGTACCGGTGGCAGTCTTCGCAATGATGAGCGGCTCGGCCATGCCGCTCATCATACGCGTTCTTCGAACGGCAGTTAAAGGAGGCCGAGATGCTGCATCAGCATCTTTGCCAGCTCGGGTCCCTTCCCCTGCTCCTCGTGCTTGAAGTAGACGAACACCTCGCGACATGCGCTTGTCTCCCGGGCGATCGTATCGGCCCAGCGCTGGACGTCGTCGGGCGTGTAGCCCTCGTCGCGGAGGCGGAAGTACGCGTAGTCGGCGGTGAGGCGAACCGGCGTGGACATCTTCTCGCTGTCGGCCACGCAAAGCGCGAGGTTACGCTTCTGGAGACGCTCGAATACTTCATCGTCGAGCCAAGAGGCGTGCCGGAATTCGAACGCGGCGCGGGTGTCCGCTGGGAGATCCGACAGGAATGCGTCGAACAGCGCCAGATCCTTCCTGGCAAACGGCGGCAGCTGAAACAGGAGCGCGCCGAGCTTGTCGCCGAGCGTGGCGGCAACCTGCAGAACCGCGTCACGAGCTCGCCGCAGTCCTTCAGCCGACTGTCGTGCGTGATGCGCCTCGGCGCCTTGAGCGTCAGCTTGTAGGGTGACGGCGTCTGCGCCGCCCATCCCGCCACGAGCTTCTCGGTCGGCATCCGGTAGAACGTGTAGTTGATCTCGACCGTGGGGAACCGCGCGGCGTAGTACGGCAGCATCTTTGCCGCCGCGAGATCCTGAGGATAGAAGCTGCCCTTCCACTCGGGGTAGTTGTAGCCGGACGTACCGACCCAAATCATCGCGTCGACTGTAAACTATTTGATATGCGTCCTCATATCCTTTTGTCTCTTCTGCTTGGCCGGAACCGTGGTTGGCTGCTGCGCTCACCACCCGCGGAGCGCAGCTACGCGCTGCAGGGCCAGGTCCTCGAGGTGGCCGCCGACCATCAGCAGGCGACGATCAAGCACGACGAGATCAAGGGCCTCATGCCGGCGATGACGATGCCCTACAAGGTGAAGGACGCCCGATCTGCTGAACGGCGTCGCGCCCGGCGATCTGATGAACGCCACGCTCGTCATCGTGTCGAACGACGCGTACCTGACGGCCGTGAAGAAGGTCGGCCAGGCCCCGATCGAGAAGCCGCCGCAGCGGAGGCACCGTCGGCGTCGTCCGGATTCGAGCTGCTCAAGACCGGCGATGCCGTCCCGGACATGGAGTTCGTCGACCAGGACGGCCAGAAGCAGCGCTTCAGCTCGTTCAAGGGGTCGCCGGTCGCCATCACGTTCATCTACACCACGTGCCCGCTTCCCACGTTCTGTCCGCTGATGGATCGGCACTTCGCGTCGATCCAGCAGGCCATCAAGAGCGACCCGGCGCTGAAGAAGGTGCACCTCGTCAGCGTCAGCTTCGACCCGATCACCGACACGCCGCCGGTTCTGAAGAAGCACGCGCGCGAGCTCGTCCGCCGATCCGTCGCGATGGACGTTCTTCACCGGCGACCGCGACGAGATCGACCGGTTCGCGCCCGCTTCGGCGTCTCGGTCTCGCGCGCGCTGAACGATCCGCTCGAACATCACGCACAACCTGCGGACGGCGATCGTCGACGCGAACGGCAAGCTGGTGAAGGTGTATACGGGCAACGAGTGGACGCCGGCGCAGGTCCTGGACGACCTGCGATCGGTGGCATGACCGTCGCGTTCTCGGCGCGCGAGCGACGCCTGCATCGCCCGCCTCTCGACGCCGCTTGCCGTCCAGCGCTATCTGAATCAGCTCCCGTACAACCAGGAACCGCACGGCCGCGCCACCCTGCGCAGCTTCCGCGGCGTCGTCCGCCACGGGTGCGCCCATTGCCTCGAGGCGGCGCTGTTTGCCGCCGTGGTGCTCGAGCAGCACGGGTATCCGCCACTCGTCCTGAGCTTCGAGTCGATCGACGAACTCGACCACGTGATCTTCGTCTATCGGCGGGCGGGCCGATGGGGATCGGTCGCGCGGTCGCGCGATCCCGGCCTGCATGGCCGCAGGCCCGTGTTCGCCACGCCGCGGGCGCTCGCGCTGAGCTACTTCGATCCGTACATCGATCTCACCGGGCGCATCACCGGGTACGCGGTCGTCGACCTGCGCGTGATGGGGACGTACGACTGGCGACTGGCGGACACGAACGTGTGGAAGGTGGAGCGGATGCTGCTCGACTATCCACATCGGCACGATCCGTGTCGATCGAACCGGCGCGTCAACGAGCTGAGGGCCAGGTACCGCGCGTTCAAGAAGGCGTTTCCCGACCGGAAGCCGCTCTTCTACACGAGACGAGAGCGTTGGACAGAGATTCCAACTGAATTTGGTAGTTGAGTGGCTGGGTGCCCGAATCGCTCTACCCTTGCGCGTCACTCAGGGTTAGTCGCCCCTCGGACGCCTGACGCCCCATATAATCAGCCACTTGAGGCTCACTCGCGGACACGCCTCGGCGCAGCAACAACCAGGAGTGAAGAATGATGCCCAGCCGGTCACGTCGCATGGTGCCCATCGCCGCGGTGGTCCTGTTGGCAGTGCCGCTTCTCGCCCAGCAGGCGACCGACCCGAACGTGCCTCCGCTTCACGTGGAGAGGCAAGGCAGCTTCTTCGTCGGCGGACACGACGTCCACTCGGACACGCTCTCCAGCACCGCCGCCCGCGCGCCGAAGGGCACCGTCACGGTCGATCAGGTCTACGTCCGATACCAGATCCCCGTGGGCGCCACCGGTCGTCCGCTCACGCTGATTCATGGCTGCTGCCTCACGGGCAAGACCTGGGAAACGACGCCAGACGGCCGCATGGGGTGGGATGAGTATTTCGTTCGGAAGGGGCGCGGCGTCTACGTGATCGATCAGGCGTCGCGGGGGCGTTCTGCCGCGAACCCGTCGGCCATCAACGGCGTGAAACTTGGTGATGCCGCGGCATGATCGACTGCCGTCAATCTCCTTCGTCTCACACGAAGAAGCGTGGGCCGTGTTCAGGTTCGGACCGGAATACCCGAAGGTCTTTCCCGGCCAGCAGTTTCCGCTCGAAGCCGAAGCGGAGTTCTGGAAGCAGATGGTGCCGGATTGGGTCGAGGCGCTCCCGACGCCCAACCCGACGGTGCCGGCCTTATCGGAACTCGCGCAGCGCGTGAACGGCACCGTGCTGGTGAGCCACTCGCAATCGGGCATCTATCCGTTTCAGGCTGCCGCGGTGAGCACTGCCGGCATCGCCGGGATTGTGGCCATCGAACCGGGCGCCTGTCCGGCCGCGACCGATGACATGCGACCCTACGCGAACGTGCCCGTCCTGGTACTGTTTGGCGACTACGTTGCGCTGTCGCCCCGCTGGTCGGCGCGGCTCGATCTGTGCCGGGCGTTCGTGCAGGCCGCCGTCAAGGCTGGCGCTCGCGCCGAACTCGTGATGCTGCCCGACGTCGGATTCCACGGCAATTCGCACATGCTGATGCAGGATAAGAACAGCCTGGCGATTGCCGACTGGCTGCTCGCGTGGATCGACCGGCGAGTTGAGCAGCACCGGTAACCGGACGTGTAGGGCTCGCTCTAGCGCGCTTTCTTCAGCTCGACGCGAATCGCCTTCAGCGGCTTCGACGGATCCAGATTCTCGAGCGAGTGGGGCGGGCTGACGGGGATGAATCGAGCGAGGCCGTCGGGACGGTTGCCCATGTCGTTCGTGGTGCCGTCTTCCAGGTGTTCGACCAGGTGCGGCGACGACTGCAGGTAGATGGCGCTGGGGTGGCGGTGCGCGTGGAAGGGCTCGCGCGTGCCCGGTGGAATGTTCACCTCGAGGATGCGCACCTCGTCGTTTTCGAACAGGATCTTGTGATTCTGTGGTGCGGCGACGAACGCACGCGTGCGCGTGTTCCCGACGATGCCCCCGCCGGCCGTGGTGGAAATGCTTCTGACCGGCGGCGAAGTGGACGCGTTCGCGGTGAACCGACAGCGGGCCCTTGACGCGGCCGCAGGGGCACCGGGCCGGCTGCGCGCACTGCCGGATAGCTTCATGGAGGTGCAGCAGTCCTTCATCGTCAACACCGGCGAACGCGCCAAGCTCGACGCGCTCGCGGGCTTTGTCGATGAGATGCGCGTCTCGGGCTTCATCAAGGCGGCCATCGATCGGGCGAAGATCGCGGGCGTAGATGTTGCGCCTGCACGCTCTCGGTAGCGGCGAGTCAGCAATGAGGCGTCACAGGTCGACGACGATGTCGCCAACTGGTTGGGAACAGCAGACGAGCAGGTTGCCCTCCGCCGGTCTGTCGAGCGGTTCGGGTCCGTAGACGACCGTCCCGGAAACCAGGCCACTCTCACAGTTGTGACACACACCGGTCCGGCACGACCAGCGCACCGGGACATCGCACGCTTCCGCCAATTCCAGCAGGCTCTGATAGGCCGTCGCGTTCCAGTGTGCCGCGATCCCGCTGCGCGCGAACGACACCAGCGCCCCCGTGTTGGCGACGTGCTCGGGAGGATGTGGAGCTCGCGTCACCCCGCCGACGACACCAGGTGTCATCGACTCGCCGCCGCCGAAGATCTCGACGTGAATCCGCTCGGGCGTTACGCCGAGTGCGGCGAGCGCCTCCTTCATCGCTGCCATGAAGCCCGTCGGCCCGCAGAGGTAGACATCAGCATCTCGTGGGATGCCAACCTCGTCGAACACGGCTCGCGACAGGTGACCGGTCGCGTCGAAATCCTCAATCATCCTGTCACGCGGGCCCGGGCTGCTGTAGCAGACATAGCTGCGGCCGTGCGTGAGCGCGAGCATCAGGCGACGGACCTGGGCGGCAAATGGATGATGCTGACCGTCGCGCGCGCCGTAGAGCCACAGGACCTGCCGCGTCGATCTGGTCGCTGCGAGAGCGTGCAGCATCGCCAGAACAGGCGTCGATCCGATGCCCGCGCTGAGCAGCACAACCGGCCCCTCGCCGGGCTGCAGGATGAAGCTTCCGCGTGGAGAGCTGACGTCGAGCACGTCGCCAACGGCGACGTCGTCCTGCAAATAGGCGCCAGCCGCTCCGTTCGGCTCAATCTTCACGCTGATCCGATAGCGCTCCGTGGATGCGGGCCCCGAGAGCGAATAGCTGCGAAACAGTGGCGGGCCGCCGGCGATCGGATGAAGACGCAAGACGACGTACTGACCGGGAAGCGCCGTTGGCAACGACTGGCCATCCGGGCTCTGCAGCGTCAGCGACAGAACATCCACGCACTCCCGATCGATCGCCGTAACCCTCAGCGGCCGAAATCCGGGTTGGGCCGGATGTGCCGCCGCGGCCGGCACGAGTCCCGCGTTCCCACGGCCTGTCGCGGTCGCGTGGCTCTGCAGCAACGCCTCGAACGATGCCCGCCATCCTGGCGACAGGGCTTCGATTCGCAAGGCGCATTCCAGGCGATCGCGAGGGTGACTGCGCGAATAGAGGAGCGCGTTGATCTCCGCAACGGTCATCCGCTCCTTCGCCTCGCCGACCTTCACGATTTCGTCGCCGGAGCCGACTTCACCTCCCCGGAGCACCCGGAAGTAGAATCCCGGTCGTCCGCTGGATGTCAGCAGCGCCGGCATGCGGGCCTCGTTCATCCGGATGCCAACGCGGTAACAGGTGACGCGAGGTTGCGTGACCTCGAAGAGCGCGCTGCCGATCTCATAGCGATCGCCGATGCTCACGACATCGTCAGGCAATCCTTCGATCGTGAAGTTCTCGCCGAACTGTCCGTGGACGAAGTCGCTTCTTTTCAGCTGCGCCTGCCAATACGCATACGATTCGATCTGGTAGACGAAGACGGCGCGCTGCTCGCCCCCGTGGCCAGCCAGGTCGCCTTGACCGTCTCCGTCCAGATTCAATCGGCCGACGCGACAGCGGCCACGTACCGGCTCCTTCCAGATCGCGGTGTGCACGGTGCGGCCTTTCCACGCGATGTCGCGCGGAAGTCCGACGTTCACCGAGAGTAGTCGCGCCATTAGCTCCGCCGCCTGGTGGTCGCTCATGGTCGCGACGAAAATCCTTCGCCGCCGGGGACGCGACAAGCGTATAGTGGCGCATCTCAGGCTCCTGAACCGAAATTTCCGGCTGGAGCAGGCGCGACAGGAGGGTGTCTTGATCATCGTCAAGCGCATCGCCCGGATCGGCCTCTCGGTGCTCGGTACTGACGGCGCTCGGTGGTGGCCGGGCGCCAGTTCAGACTGATTTCTCCGGCGAGTGGGCCGGAAACCTGCACGAAGACATCGGGCACCGTTTCGACAACCCCAACCCGGCAGCGGCGGGCGGCATTCACGGCGGGGGTGGGCCGCAAATTGGCGACTACGCGGGTCTGCCGATCAATGATGCAGCGCGCCTCAAAGCCGACAGTTGGGATGCCTCCATCATGACGTTGCGTGAGCACCAGACGATTCCAGGGCCGGCGGCCTACTGGGCGCGCGGGGGAGGCCCGCTCCGGATGTCCAAGGTCATCGACGATGCCACGCAGCAACTCGTGGCGTTCAAGATCTATCGGGCAGCGATGGGTGGAAGCGTCACGAGAATGATTTGGATGGACGGGAGACCACATCCGCCCGACTACGCCGCACACACCTGGGAGGGATTTTCGACCGGCACGTGGGAAGGCCACATGCTGACGGTGGAAACCACGCACGTCAAAGCCGGCTGGATACAGCGCAACGGCGTGCCCGCCAGCGACCGCGCGACGATCACGGAGCACATCGTTCGCCACGGCGACTACATGACGATCGTCAGCGTCGTCCAGGATCCGATCTACCTCGAGGAGCCGCTGGTTCGGACGACAACCTGGACGCTGGCGCTCGGACAGGAGCTCGGGGCTGTGTCGAATGAGATCGTTGACGAAATCGCCGGCCGATCGCCGGCGTACGTCCCGCATCACCTGCCAGGCGCGAACGCCAACCTGATGGAATTTTCGGAAAGCATGGGACTGCCATTCGCGGCAACCCGCGGCGGCAAGGACACGATGTACCCGGAATATCAGCTCGTGCTGAAGGAATTGATGGCGAAGGCGAAGAAGAACTCTCAGAAGAAGGACACTCAATAGGAGAGCCCGGATGCGTTTCCTTGCCAGAACGATTTTGCGCGCGGCGGTCGTCGTGGGGCTTGGCGCCCTCGCGTTTGCACAGAGCGCCAGCGTGACGGTCAACGATCCTCCTGGCGCCACGCCCGATCCGACGCATGTGCCCTTCGTCCTGCCGAAGGACATCAAATGGACCGGCGACCCGAATCGGCAGCTCACGGCCATCCTCTATGGCGATCCGAGCAAAGAGGGACCTTACACGCTGGTCTACAAGTGGATGCCAGGGGCGTTTTCGCGGCCTCACTTCCACGACAAGGTCCGCTGGGCCTATGTCATCTCGGGCACCTGGTGGGTCAGTTCCAGCAATGTGTATGACGAACGGACCACCTATCCGCTTGCATGCCGGCACGTTCACGATGGACATCGCCAACACGGTGCATTGGGACGGCGCACGCGCGGGAGAAAAAGAGCCGGCCGTTATCGTGCTGTCCGGCATCGGCCCCGTGAAGACGATTCAGGTGGACACAGACGGCAAGCCGCTGCCGCCACGGTAGTGTGACTGGGTCGCCCGATCACTCAACTCCCAATCGCCGTCTTGTCAGTCCAGATCGAAGTCCCGGGTCGGCTTCGTGATCGGCTCCTCGTTCGCCTGACGAAGCGCTTCCTCGAAGCGGCGCGACAACGCGTCGCCGCGCGTCTTCTCGGAATCGACCGACTGCTGAAAGATCGCCTCGCGACGCGCCGCCTCGTCAGCCAGGATGCGCTGCGCGTCGCTCAACTCGGGCTTGTTGCCGCGCTCGGGCTCGTGGTGCGACACGATCCGCCCCAGATTCGTGTCGATCACGAGCGTGGTCTGACAGCAGGGACAGGTGACTTCAATCTCCGATTTCAGTCGAGCCATGATGGGTGGTGCCTCTGCGGATATCATAGCCCCGAGTGCCTTCTGCTGCCGTGCCGCTGCGCATCGCGACCTACAACATCCACCGGTGCCGCGGACTCGACGGCCGGACGCGCCCCGAACGGATCGCCGCCGTGCTGAGCGCCATCGACGCCGACATCATCGCGCTGCAGGAAGTGGTCGGCGCCGGTCCGCGCGGCGGGAGCCACGCCGAAGAGATCGGCGCGGCGCTCGGCATGGGCTGGGTGATGGCGCCCGCCCGCCTGCTGCGCGGCCATCAATTCGGCAACGCCGTCCTCAGCCGCTTCCCGATCACGCAACATCTCGGGCACGACCTGTCGTGGAAGACCTGCGAGCCGCGGCGCCTGCAGCGCGTCGACGTCACCGTCAACGGCGCCGCGCTGCACGTCTACAACGTGCACCTCGGCACCGCGATCCTCGAGCGCCGCCACCAGGCCGAGCGGCTCGCCTCGATCGTCTCGGACCGGCACGTCACCGGGTCCAAAGATCGTCCTCGGCGACTTCAACGAATGGATGAAGGGACTGGCGACGACGCTGCTGAGCGCGAGGCTGCGAAGCGTGGACCTGAAGGATTTTCTGCCGCGGCGGCGCACCTATCCGGGATTCTTCCCGCTGCTCCATCTCGATCACATCTACTATGCGGGCCGCGTGGAGATCGTGGGCATCGAGCTGCCGCGGACACGGCTGACGCTCGTCGCGTCGGATCACTTGCCGCTGGTGGCGGACGTACGGGTCGGGCGTGGATCTGCGTGGTGGTGGCTGGTGCTGAGGGCTGACGCTGGCTGGCCGATGAGATCGGCCGACCTAACCTTCTTCCTCGTACTCTTCTTCTTCGGGCGGGCCGAGACGCGTCGAGGCGCGGAGCGCCTCGCGGTAGTCGAAGAGCGGCAGATCACGCACGTGCAGCGATAGACATGCAGCCTGGCGACTTCTCGTCGACGACGACCGTCACCGGACTGCCTTCGACGCCGTCGCGGAAAGTGATGCGGCAGCCGCAGGCGAGACGTGCGTGCGTGAATCCTTTCAACATCTGCTCCGATCATATCACGGCGTTACGCCGGCGATCGGGCTTGCGCTACAGCAGCGCCTTGATCTCGCTCTCGAATGACTGCTTCGAGCCCATGCCCGTGTGCTTCGCGCAGATCTTTCCGTCGCGCGAGATCACCGCGGTCACCGGAATGCCCCACATCGGACCGTACGCGTCCTGCACGTCGTCGTGGTTGAGGCCCTGCAGAACCGGGTAGTTCATCTTGAACTGCGCCACGTACGGCTTCAGCTTGTCGACCGTGTCGTCGACCGAGACGCCGACGACCTGCAGGCCGGTCGCCCCGTACTTCTGCTGGAACTCGACGAACCACGGAATCTCGACCTTGCAGGGGCCGCACCAGGTGGCCCAGAAGTCGAGCAGGATGACCTTGCCCTTGTAGTCGGACAAGCGCACGTTCTTGTTGTTCATGTCCTTCATCGTGAAGTTGAGATTGGCCGCCTTGGCAGTTGGCGGGACACGCGGCGCCGTCGCGCCGGCCTGAGCCGTCCCGTCGAACCACAGAGGCAGCGGCGTGCTCACGCGTCAGCAGCGAGAGCGCCAGCGCGCTCGACCGCCGGCGATCGTCCATCTCATGCGCATACCCTCAGGCTCCTCACTCGGCATTTTAGCTCAGTGCAACGCGGTTCTGGCGATAGGTGGCCATCCGCTCCACCTCGGCGCGGGACCCGCGCGTGACCAGCACGAACGTCCGGTCGCCGGCCGACCAGATCGCCGCTTGATGCCCAAGCACTTCGACCAGGCATCGGACTGCTTGGTTTTCGGGCAGCATGAAGATCGACACCGGCCTCGCCGTCGTGGCGGTACATGATGAGCGACGACCTTCCGTCGCGGTACAGGCATCGGCGGGCGCCGACCAGATCGAGTCCGGCGCGGTCGAACTGCCCGGCACGTGCAGGTGCCAACCGAACGACGACAACATCGACGCTTTCGACGGCCGCCGGCGTGTCGTGCGTGCCGAGCACGTCGTCGAGCGCGAAACACTTGACGTGATCGGCGGCCAGCTCCGCCGCCAGGACGCGCGCGGAGCGGCTCGGTCGCCCTGATACAGAAACGTGCCGCCGACGAGCAGCACGAGGCTGGCGGCCAGCGCGAACGGCGCGAGCCTGGCCGCGCCAGGTCGCGCAGCGCCGCCTGGCCGTGACGGGCGCGCCTGACCGGGCGCAATGCCCAGGCCGCGCCGCCACTCGTCGACGTCACGCGCGCGAGCGCCCCGCACCTGGCGCGCAGGCGCGCGGACGCGCGCTCGGCGGTCGAGTCCCGGCTCTGCGTGCGCGCACGAGGTTCCGCGCGGCCTTCGGCCAGGCGACCGCGCCTGGCACGGCGGGCAGCGACGCAAGTGCTCGTCGACGAGGGTGCGATCGGCGAGCGGGAGCTCGCCGTCGACGTAGGGCGTGACGAGCGGGTCGATGGACGTGCAGGTCGCCATACGCTCTGTTCTCTTCCCGCTGACCGCGCCAGGGCGCACCGCGCGTGGCGCAACCGATCGAACAGCAGATCGACGGCCGCGCGAGATGCGCGACATCACCGTGCCGATGGGCACGTCCAACATCGCCGCAATCTCGGCGTAGGAAAACTCTTCCACGTCTCGCAACCAGACCGCCTCGCGAAAGGCGGCCGGGCAGGGCGTCGACGGCCGCCTGCAGATCCGGCGTCAGCGTGTCGCGCAGCAGCAGCGCTCTCGGGGCGTGTCGAGGCCTCGCGCGCGACGAGCCCGGCGGCGGGAGCGTCGGCGGCCCGATCGACGACCTCGCTGTCAATCGCCACCATGTCGCGCGCGCGGTCCCGGAACCGGTTTCTCGCCGTGTTGTGGAGAATCGTGAACAACCAGGCCCTCAGGTTGGTCCCGGGCTCGAACCGATCGGACGCGCGAAAGGCCTTGAGATAGGTGTCCTGCACCAGGTCTTCCGCATCGGCGCGATCCCGACTCGAGCCGCAGGGCAGTCCGATACAGGCTGTCGAGACTCGCCAGCGCCTCGCGTCTCGAAGGCCGCCGCTCGCGCGCCACCCGTCCGTTAAGCCCTGGCGGGTGCGCATTATTCCGCCCGGTCAGTATAGCTATTCCGCCCAGCTTCTCGGGCCGTGTCGCCCGGAGGAGTCAGCGACAGGCCGGGCCGACGCGCCAAGGGGACACCGGACGCCGCAGGAAACACCGACCCGAATTTCCGAGCACAGCGTTTGCAGGGCATCGACCCGTCACAGTAAGATCGCAGCTCTGCCTTTCATGCGTTTTCCGCCCGAGGTACTGCCTATGCGTTCGCGCGTGCCACTGCCCGCTGTCGTGCCGTCCCTCGTGGCCGTCGCTGGTCGCCCTGGTCGTCGCCGGCTACGCGAGCGCGGTCGCCGCGCAGACGCCGTTCGTGCCGTACTTCGGGAAGAACAAGATTCACTACGACAACTTCGAGTGGCACATCTACACGACGGACCACTTCGAAATCTACTACTACCCCGAGCTCGAACAGCACCTGGCGCGGGTCGCCGGCTACGCGGAAAGCGCCTACCAGCAGATCAGCGCCGACCTGAAGCACGACCTGCCCTTCAAGATGCAGCTGATTCTGTTCAAGACGCACAGCGAGTTCGAACAGGAAAACGTCGATCCGACGGCGCGGCGCAGGAAGGCGTCGGCGCGTTTGCCGAACCGGTCCGGCGGCGGATGGTCATGCCGATCGACGAGCCGCCCGATCAGCTCTACGGGCTCATCGTCCACGAGCTCACCCATCAATTTCAGTTCGACATCATTCCGCAGTCGCTGGTCCGGCGGAACTATCCGCTCTGGGTCGGTGAGGGCGGCGCCGAGATCGAGCGCGGCGCGTGGACGCCGATCGACCTGATGTTCGTCCGCGATGCGGCGGTCGCCGACATCGTCCCGAAGATGACCGAAACGGACGGGTACGGCAACACGACAATCCCGCGTCTTGTGCCCTACAACCTCGGTCACGCGCTGTTCGAGTTCATCGAAGCGAAGTGGGGCAAGGAAGGCATCCGCAGTTTCATGTTCTCGCTGCGCAAGAGCGTGATCGGCGGCGGCGAGGACGCCTACGAAGAAGCCTTCAAGATGAAGAAGGACGAGTTCGACCAGGCATTCGACCGGTATCTGAAGGACCGGTTCAAGCCGTTCCGCGACAAGGAGCGCCCGGCCGACTACGGCCGCGACCTGGCGCCGAATCGCGAGAAGACGGAGTTCGCCGACGCCTGGTCGATCGCGCCGTCGCCATCCGGCGATCTCCTCGCCGTCGTGACCGTCAACCGAAAGGACGGCGAGCTGGACATCGTCCTGGTGTCGAGCCAAGGACGGCTCGATCGTCCGCAACCTGACGCGCGGCTTCGACAAGGACATGGGCTTCGACCACATCGTCTTCGGACCCGGCAACGGCGAGCGCGTGGAGATGCCCTGGATGTCGTGGTCGCCCAAGGGCGACCGCCTCGCGTACTTCGTCCGCACGGAGAAGGAAGAAACGCTCATCGTGCAGAACGTGCTCGACCCGCAAGATCGAAGTGCGCATCCCGATGAAGTCGGTCGACGAGCCCGAGTCGCCGGCGTTCTCCCCCGACGGCCGGACGGTGGCGTTCGCGGCGCGGCGCGGCGGCGTCGCCGACATCTACACGATCGATCTCGAGACCAAGCAGGTCATCAACCTGACGAACGACGACTTCGCCGACTCCGCGCCGAGCTACTCGCCCGACGGCAAGTTCCTCGTCTACAACGCGCGGGTCAGCGGCAACCAGAAGCTGTTCCGGCTCGATCTCGACACGAAGAAGAAGACGCAGATCACCTTCGGCACGGTCGACGAAACCGGGGCGCAATTCATCGACGACCACACGATCGTGTTCTCGTCGACGGCCACCGATCCGGCCGTCCCGCTCGAGCCGGAGGTCGCGAAGAACGGCAACATCTACAACATCTGGACGCTCGACCTTACGACCGGCGAGCTTCGTCAGTACACCGACGTGGTCGGCGGCAACTGGTCGGCCGTCGTGCTGAACCAGGGACAGACAAGCCAGATCGCGTTCATCAGCTACTACAAGGGCGAGCACAGCATCCGCACGATCGAGCGCAAGGAGCCGCTGCACACGGCCGCCAGCTCCGACTTCGGCTCGCCGGGCCCGATCATCGACTTCCAGGCGCCGATCCAGCACACGCTCGTCGCCGACAATCAACGCAAGAAGAAGACGTTCGAGAAGATGTTCCTCGAGGGCCGTCCGCCGGTCAACGTCGGCGTCACGAGCAACGGCGACATCTTCGGCGGAACCGCAGATCAGCTTCGGCGACGTGACCGGCGATCAGCAGTTCAACGTCTTCGATCGCGTCCATCTCGCAGTACCGGACGATCGCCGGGTCCTACGTCCAACCTCTCGCGGCGAATCCAGTACGCGCTCCAGGGCTTCTGCGCAGACGCACTTCTTCTACGGCCAGCGGCGGCGTCTTCTACGACCCCGCGTACGCGCCGTTCATCGACCGCAGTCTCGGCCCAGGCCACGCGAAACCGTCGCGCGGCGGATCGGTGATCGGTATCTACCCGCTCAACCGGTATCAGCGCCTCCAGGTCTCGGGCGGCGTCGACGAACCTCTCGCGAGGAGTTCAACGATCCTGGCCTGCAGCAGATCTCGCAGCGAGTACCAGCAGGCAGACGTACGGACGGTCGCTCTTCAGCAACGGCACGATGCATCCCGCTGCGGGTGGAATTCATCCAGGAAACGACCATCTTCCGCGAATTCGGACCGCTCGCCGGCAACACGATGCGTCTCGCCTACGAAGTGTCGCCCCCGATGCTCGGCAGCTGCTGTCGCGCCAGACGATCGACGTCGACGTGCGCCACTACCTGCGCCTCGGCACAACGGGCCTGCTGGCCACGCGCTTCCGCGGCTTCAAGAGCTCGGGCGACTTCCCCGACTTCACCTACTTCGGCGGCAACTCCGAGATGCACGGCTACGACTACCTGCAGTTCTCCGGGCAGAACGCCGTCTTCGCCGACGCCGAACTGCGGTTCCCGCTCATCGAGGCCGCGCTCACGCCGATCGGCGTCATCGGCGGCATCCGCGGCGTGTTCTTTGCGAACATCGGCGGCGGCTGGTTCACGGGAGCCCGAGCACAACCTCTGTTCGTCGCAGGGTTTGCCGGTCAGCGACACACCGAGCCCCTATAGCTTCGCGGCCAACAGCAGCGAAACCTGCAAGTCGCCCATCGGTGTCCAAACCGACCTCGCCGGCTACCCTGTGCTCGACGCCGGCGGCAACGCCGGTGCTGCTCTTCGGCCCCCGCGGCCAGTCGATGGCTTCCGCCTGAAGGACGGCCGAGCGTCCTACGGCGTCGGACTCGAAACCTTCGCGCTCGGCTTCCCGATCCACTTCGACTGGTCGTGGCGCACGCTCTTCAACAAGGACTGGGAAGACGTCCTGTTTGCCGGCCGGCGGCAGCACACGAATTCCGCAAGGCCCGCTTCTCGGTGTGGATCGGCTACGACTTCTGACGACGTTCAACGCAGAGACCGCTGAGCACGCAGAGGAATCCGATCTCTGCGATTTCTGCGTGTTCTGCGTTTAGCGTTGTATTCCATGGAACTCATCCCCAAAGCGTGCGTCCGACTCGGCGACCGAAATGGTGCAGGTCGTGCTGCCGAACGACGCCAACCCCCTCGGCTTCATCCTCGGCGGCACGGTGATGCACCTCATCGACATCGCCGCAGCCATCGCGTGTCACCGCCACACGCGCAGCCTGCTCGTCACGGCGGCCGTGGACGGCCTGCAGTTCCTGCACCCGATCAAGGTCGGGGATCTGATCATCCTCAAGGCGCGCGTCACGTGCGCCTTCTACCACGTCGCTCGAAGCGCAGGTCGATGTGTACTCGGAGGAAACGCTGACGGGCACGCGACAGCTGACCAGCCGCGCGTATCTGACGTTCGTGGCGATCTGCGAAAGACGGCACGCGGGTGCCGGTGCCGCCGCTGCTGCTCGAAACCGACGACGAGCGGCGCGTGTGCGAGGAGGCGCAGGCCCGCCGCGTCGAGCGGCTGAAGAACACGGCTTAAGGCAGGACTCGAGGCTGACATGCTGCTCTACGAATCTGCGAGCCTGAGCCGTGAGCCTAAGATCTTCTTGAGCCTGAGCATGCTGCGCTCGAGATCGATGGCGACCCGGTAGTTGCTCAGGAACTTGTGGCCGACAATGCCGCCGACCTGGAAGCCCGAGCAGCGCGCTCGGCGTGTCGAGATTCAGCACGACGACCGAGAAGTTGTTGATAGCGAATGGCATCGAACGCCAGATTGACGCCCGGCAGCAGGAACGCGTCGCGATCCCAGCCCGACGTGCCGAACACGCGCAGCGCGATCTCGCCGGTTCCCGTTCCTTGCCGAGGCGTTGGCAGCTCGCCGGACTGATCGAGATGACCTCGCCGCCCGTGTCGACGATGAAGTTGGCCGGTGCGAGCCGTCGATCGTGCCCTGCACGGTCGCCAGCCGGTACAGCCGCAGCGGCAGCTCGAAGTCGGTCGGCTCGACGCGGCAGATGCTTGCCGAACGTGATCAGCTGCGTCTTGTAGTCGATCGTCATCGAGTAGCCGAGCGCGAGCGGCGACAAGGCTCTCGGTTTCGCGAATCGGCACGTCGCGCAGCGGCGGATTCTTGATGAGACACGGCACGTTGCGGAGCTTGAGGTCGCCGATCTCGAGCGTGTCGATGCGCCCGAGCTGCAGGCCGCGGAGGCCGACGTCGCCGACGCCGGCGCTGAGCGTCTGCGTGATCGGCAGGATGCCGAGCCGCAGCGCGGTCGGCCGCGTGATGACCGTGTTCTCCGAGCCGGTGTCCACGACGAAGTCCTGCGCGAGCGCGCCGTTGACCCTCGCCCGCACGACGACCTTCTCGTTCACCATCTTGAACGGGAACGGTGTAGACCTTGTCGTCCGCGCCGGGATCGGTCTCGAACGGCACGCGCTGGCCGAACGACCGCAGGAACCGGATCTCGGCGCGCGACCAGTTGGCCTTGTTGCTGTTGTCCTTGTTCGGCAGCAGGTTGACGTAGTTGGTGTACGCGGCGGCCGCTTCCTCGAACTTGTGCATCCGCTCGTAGATCGAACCGATCGTGTGATGAATCTCGAGGTCGCGCGGCGCGAGGCGGACGGCGTGCTGCGCCTCGGTCATGGCCTGCGCGAGCTGCCCGCGCGCGGCGAGCGAACGGGCCAACCCGTGCAGGCCGCGCGGCAATTTCTGGCGCCGACGTCAGCGCGTCGCGATACTTGGTTTCGGCCTGATCGAACGAGCCCGGACGCCCAGAGCGCGTCGCCGTACAGCGCGAGCGCGTCAGGCGGACGTCGGGCTCGACGCAAACAGCCGCTCGGCCTCCTGGCGCGCCGAGTCGAACTCGGCGACCCGCAGTGCCGACTGGATGAACCCGGTGCGCGCGTCCCGCATCTGGTCGGGCAATGCCACCTCGGACCGCGTTCTTGAACGCGTCGAGCGATTCCTGGTACTGGCCCTCGGCAAACAGCAGATTGCCGAGTTGGAGCTGAATTTCAGCGGACTGGGACTGCGACGTCCCATCGGCGTGGATCACCAGCGAGATGCCGGCCACGATGACGAAGGCCGCGGCGCAACGAAAGCGGGTCATTCACCCTCCAGAGGCCCCGATCCCGTCGGCTCCGGTTCGGGCCGGCTGGGTTCGAGGCCGATGATACCTCTCTGGGCGCTTTCGCGTGCGAAAATCGTTCAGCGCGTGTACTGCTCGATCGGCACGCCGTCGTACATCTGGTCGACGCGGAGGATTTGGGTGTCGCGGCTGTAGGTGCCGAGCTCGTAGTCCTCGCTCATGATGAGCGCCTTGATGGGCTTGGTCGGGACACACCTCGGAGCAGAGGCCGCAGAAGCTGCAGCGCGACAGGTTGAAGTCGAAGTAGTCCAGAACCTTGATCTTCTGGCCGGGCTCGCGGTGCCCGCCGAGGGCAATCAGGTCGTCCGGGCACGCCTTCGCGCACTGATCGCAGACGATGCAGGTCTGCGCGCCGGTGCCGGGCTCGGTCTGCAGCCGGAGCACGCCTCGAAAACGCGGCGCCGTGGGGCGCCGCTCAGCCGGGTACTGAAAGGTGAACGCCGGCTGCGGGGTGTACTTCAGCGTGACCCACAGGCCTTTCAGCAGGTCGACCAGGAAGATCGTCTTGAAAAACTTGATGATGGTGTCCATGTCGCTACGCTCGCTCGCCGACCAGAGTCGGCTCGGTGTCGCCCGAATGGATGACCCGCTCCTTCCGGAGCACGGTGCCTTCCTTCCGGATCTTGTCCTGGAGCCGCATCAAGCCGTACAGCAGCGCCTCGGGTCGTGGCGGGCATCCCGACACGTAGACGTCGACCGGCACGACCTTGTCGACGCCCTGCAGCACGCTGTAGGTCGGAAACGGCCCGCCGGCGTTCGAGCAGCTCCCCATCGAAATCACCCACTTGGGCTCGGGCATCTGGTCGTAGAGTCGCCGGAGCACCGGCGCCATCTTCTTGGTGACGGTGCCCGCCACAATCATCAGGTCCGACTGCCGCGGCGACGCCCGGAACACCTCGGCGCCGAACCGGGCGATGTCGAACCGCGACGCCGACGCCGCCATCATCTCGATCGCGCAGCAGGCGAGGCCGAATCCCATCGGCCAGATCGACGACTCGCGCGCCCAGTTGAGCACCCGATCGATGCTGGTCGTGATGAAGTTGTCTTCGAATCGATGATCAATGAGACCCATGTACCTCCGCGTTCCGATTGATGAACGACGCCCACTTCCGCGGGGTTTCGTCGAGCGAAAAGATCGCCTCGACCGGACACGCCGGGATGCAGGCGCCGCAGTCGATGCACTCGTCAGGGTGAATATAAAGCATTTCGGCCGTCTGAAACTGCGGCTCGTCCTTGCGGGGGTGAATGCAATCCACCGGACAGACATCCACGCAGGCCGTGTCTTTCGTACCGATGCAGGGTTCGCAGATGATATACGCCAACGTTCTAAAGGTTCTGGGTTCTAGGTTCTAGGTTCTGGGTTCCTCCCTAATGATACCGGTTTGCTCGTCGCCGCGCTTATCTCGTGCGTTCCGGCACTGACGGCGACGCGCCCCGTCAGGCGCTCGGCCGGTAGCAATCTGCACCGGGGACGAGCCGGCGACCGCCTCGACCGCGGCCAAGGGGAGGCCTGCTGGCGGCCGCCAGGCTAGTAGTGGAACCGATACCGGACCTGCACCGTGATCTCGCGCGGCCGGTTGTAATGCGTGCCCCCAAACGTCAGGCTGTTGTCGATGAGCACACGCTCGTTCGGTCACGTTGAGCGCGGTGAGCCCGAGCGAGAACTGCGATCGCCGAAGGTCTTTCTCGCCGAGAGATCCAGCGTCGTGTGGCCCTCGAGATACGCGCCCGTGTCACTCTCCCCATCCGGCACGCCCGAGCCGTAATACACGTTCGCCCCCAAGACGACCGATCGTGCCGGCGTCGCGCTGAAGCCGACGCTGAGGGTGTGCCGCTGATCGTGGTCCAGTGGGAAGCTTTCGCCGTCGGCCGGCTGCGAAATCGGTCAGGCCACCGTTGATCGCGCCCGAACCGTCCGCGTGCTGATACGAGTACGCCAGGTGCACCTCGGCGCCTTGCCAGGTGCGCGGCGAGCGGACCGTCAACTCCCAACCGCGGATCCGCCCTCCCTCGATCGTCACCGGAAAGAACACGTTCGAGTTCCCGACGTTGTTGTGATCGAACAGGTTCGTCACGTCGGTGTGAAAATAGTCGAGGTCCGCCTCCCACCCGCGAATCGGAATCGTGACGCCGGCCTGATACTCCTCGTCGCGTTCGCCGTTGAGCGGGATGAATCCCAGGTTCTGGCTCAGTCACGAAATCGAGGAGCGGCCCCGACGCGGTCACGAGCGGCGGCGCCTGATAGAAATGACCGTAGAAGGCACGAAGCGTCCAGCCAAGCGCGGGCACCGTGAGCGGTGGCGCCAACGCGCGGACTGGTCGCGTCTTCGGTCACGCCGCCCGAGAAGTGCGTCTGCCGGATCCCGCCGGTCAGCGTCAGCCAGTTCGCCACGGCGAACGTGTCCTGCACGATAGACGGCCTCCAGATGGCCGGTCGGCTGCTCGCGCACGCCGACATCCGTGCCGCTGCCGTCGTTGAACGTCACGCCGAACAGCTGATCGTCCTGCTGCCGAAACCCGTAGAACCCGGCCTGAATCGAGTGACGCGCACGTCCACGCCGAACGTGGCCTGCGCGCCGAGGTACTGCGAGCGATTGTGGTCCGTCGTGCTCACCGGATCGAGCGGGCCCGCCGTCGAAGTTCGCCGAGTTCTGGTGGTAGAACGGCGACACCGTCAGCAGCCGACTTGATCCGAACGTCCGTGCCCACGTCAGGTTCACAAACGCATCAGACTCGTGCTGCTCGTCCGCAATGCCTGCGCCTGCTCGTCCGGACCTGTCGGCACCTGGTAGTTGTCTCGGCGCGCCGACGTCACGAGACGGAACTGATTGTTCGAGTCCCTGTTGAAAATGAACGACGCAAACCCGCCGCCACCGTTGACATCGGCCGTGGTAGACATCGGCGCACCGGTGTCTCGAAGGCCAAGATCGCTGCGGTTGAAGTTGGCGCTCGCGTAGTACGCGAAGCGCCCGGTATGACTGCCGACGTTGAATCTGATCGTCGGTCTGAAAGAAGCTTCCCACGCCAAGCACCAGTTCGGCTTCGCGGTTCCGCTCGAACCCGGTGCGCGGGACCACGTTGAAGATCGCGTAAGTCCGATCGCCATACTGGGCCCCGTAGCTGCCCCGCTGCACCTCCAGCACGTCGATGTCCTTGGGATCGAACTGCGGTCCCACGTTGCTCGCAATGTTGGTATTGGGAACCTGCACGCCGTCGATGAGCCAGGACACCTGATGGCCGCCGCGCACGTGCAGCTGATCGTGGACCATATACGCGCCGGGCACGAATGCCGTGATCGCCGTCGGACTGTTCGATCTGGTCCGCGCCCGGCGTCGCGAGAATATCCTGTCGATTGACGAGGGTCGTCGGCGTCATGGACGGCGCCCCGCACGGTGCTCGGCCTCTGCAGAAACCGTGACCGATTGCGTCAGCTCCGCCAGTTCGAGCTGAAAGTGCATCACGGGCGTCGCGGTCGAAACAACGGTGACCGCTTGTTCCGGCGCCTTGAAGCCCTGGATGGCCACCGAGACCACATAGTCGCCGACCGGCACCGCCGGCGAACTGAAAGTCGCCCTCCGGGCCTGTCGTCGTCGTCTGCGTCACGTCCGCATTCGCGCGCCTTGAGCACGACCGAGACGCCCGGCACGGGCCGATGCTGCGGATCGTGCACGATGCCCTTCACGCTTCCGAAGACGATGGCGAAAGCCGGCATCGCGATCGCGACACACACTGCCGCCAGTAAACAACGTCGAACAAGACTGCCCACGTTCCCTCCTCGAGCGAAATGCCAACGCCCGCCACCGGGCAATAGACCCGTGGCGCCTAGCTGCGGAACCGGTTCCGCGCACTCAGATTGGCGAGAGGTTACGAACGAGGAGGCGGGCCGTCGGGAATCAGAATCGAGTCAGCGAGCGCGGACACGGAAGGACGAACCCAGCCGACACGGCAGGCCGGTGCTGTGACATTGAACGGCTGGAGCAAGACCGCTGCGGGGCCGAGCAGGGCATCCATGGCCGCCGCGCCAGGCTCAGAAGCGCCCCGGCACGAGTAGGAGCGCTTCGAGACGGGGGTGCTGGGATGCATCGGGCACGGACGTCCGTCGGAGTGCGAGCACGTGCATACGGTGACCGCGACGTCGTGCGACAGTCCCGCGAAGAGCGCCACGGGAGGCACCGCCAGCAGGGCGAGCTGACACACCAGCCACCCACCGACGGCGCGCACCAACCGAGCACGGACGCGGCGCATTAGGCCGAGCATAGCACGCCCGTACGCATCAAACGCTGCTATGCTTGAAATTCGGCTGATGTCCACAGGTCCATGTCCCTCGTCGCCCTGTCGGAACTGCTCGGTGCAACCGTGCGCGATGCCCATGGCACCGTCCACGGACGGGTGCGCGAAATTGCCGTCGCGCCGCAGGACCACCCCACCCGGATCGCGTATCTAGTCGTCAGGACGCCCGAGGGCGACCGCACCCTCAGGGCCGATGCGGTGAAGTCGTGCGGGCCCACCGTCCGCACCGGCGAGGGCACGCCGCTCGAGCCTTGTGCGCCCTCGGACGGCGTGCTCCTGCTCAAGCGTGACCTTCTCGATCAGCAGATCATCGACGTCCACGGCCGCAAGGTCGTGCGCGTCAACGACGTCGAGATCGAATCGACGCCCGTCAACAGCCACGTGGTCCTGAACGTCGTCTCCGTCAACGTCGGCGCCCGCGGCGCCATCCGGCGCCTGTGCAAGGGCGTGGTGCCCCGCCGGACGCTCCGTGCGCTGCTCGAAAAGATTCCGGCGCAGGACATCCCGTGGCAGTACGTCGATCTGCTCGAAACGGACCCGGCCCGCCGGGTCAAGCTCAAGATCGCGTACGAAGGCCTCGCCAAGCTCCACCCGGCCGACATCGCGGACATCGTCGAAGACCTTCCGCCCGCCGAGCGCGAAGCCGTGTTCGAGACGATCGACGAGGAAGTGGCCGCCGAGACCCTCGAGGAACTCGATCCGGACGTCAAGAAGTCCATCATCGAGTCGCTCGACAAGGATCGCGTCGCCGACATCGTCGAAGAGATGGATCCGGACGCCGCCGCCGACCTGCTCGGCGATCTTCAGGCCGAGCACTCCGGCGAAATCCTCAAGGAGATGCAGCCGGAAGAACGGGACGAGGTCACCCAGCTGCTCGAGTTCGGCGAGCACACCGCGGCCGGACGCATGACCACCGAGTACATCGCCGTGCCGGACACGGCCCGTGTGGACGACGCGATCGAGGCGCTGAAGCGGTTCGAAGGAGGCCGCGAGGCGCTCGCGACGATCTATCTGATCGGCCCCGGCCAGACGCTGACGGGCTCGGTACCGCTCGTCCGAGATCGCGACATCCCTGCCTGGCGATCCGGCTGTCCGAGCTCAGCGAGCCGTCCGTGTCCTGCGCGCCCGACACTCCACAGGACGAAGTCGCGGCGCTCTTCGACAAGTACAACCTCATCACGCTGGCCGTCGTCGACGAGCACGGCCGCCTCGCCGGCATCATCACGGCCGACGATGTGATCACGATGCTGAGACACCGCGACTGACGGCCCCCGATGAAGTTCATCGGCAAGGGCTGGCGCAACCGTCTGGTGATGCTTTTGGCCGTCATCGGCCCCGGCTTCATCACCGCGAACGTCGACAACGACGCCGGCGGCATCTTCACGTATTCCCAGGCGGGCGCCCAGTTCGGCTACGTCCTGCTGTGGACGATGATCCCGATCACGATCGCGCTGGTCGTCGTGCAGGAGATGGCGTCGCGAATGGGCGCCGTCACGGGCAAGGGACTGAGCGACCTCATCCGCGAAGAGTTCGGCTTCCGCCTGACGTTCTTCGTGATGCTGGCGCTCGTCATCACGAACTTCGGCAACGTGGTCGCCGAGTTCGCCGGCATCGCCAGCAGCATGGAGCTGTTCGGCGTGTCCCGCTTCATCGTCGTGCCCGTCGCGGCGTTTGTCGTCTGGCTCATGGTCGTGCGGGGCACGTACGACAGCATCGAGAAGATCTTTCTGACCGCGTCCGCCTTCTACGTCTGCTACATCATCGCGGGCGTGCTGGCCCATCCCGACTGGAAGGCGGCCGCCTTCGCCACGGTGACCCGCCCGCAGGCGGCGGGCATCCGCAACTACGGGTACGTCTACATGGTCATCGCGCTCGTCGGCACGACCATCGCGCCGTGGATGCAGTTCTACCTTCAGGCCTCGATCGTCGAAAAAGGCGTGACGGCCCGCCAGTACCGGGCGTCGCGCTGGGACGTCATCCTCGGATGCATCTTCACCGACGTCGTCGCGTGGTTCATCATCGTCGCGTGCGCGGCGACGCTGTACGCGAGCGGGCACCACGACATCGCCGACGCGGCGGACGCGGCCCAGGCGCTGCGCCCGCTCGCGGGCCAGTGCGCATCCATCCTGTTTGCCGCGGGCCTGTTCAACGCATCGCTGTTCGCGGCGTCGATTCTGCCGATCTCGACGGCCTATGCCGTGTGCGAAGGCCTCGGGTTCGAGTCGGGGCTCGACAAGAAGTTCCACGAGGCGCCCGGTGTTCTACTGGCTGTACACGCTGCTGATCGTCGCTCGGCGCCGGCGTGCTCCTGATTCCCCGCCTGCCGCTCGTCTACGTGCTGGTCGCCTCGCAGGTCGCCAACGGCATCCTGCTGCCCTTTGTCCTCATCTTCATGCTGATTCTCACGAACGACCGCGAGGTGATGGGCGAATACATCAACTCGCGGTGGTTCAACAACGTCGCCTGGATTACGGTCGTCGTGATGATCGTGCTGACGCTCGCGATGATGGTCCGGCGCGGCTGACCTATGCCGGTCAACGATCGACGCGAGATCTTCGGCTGGGCGATGTACGACTGGGCCAACTCAGGATTTCAAACCACGGTCATCACCGTGATGTCGGGCCCCTACCTGACGGCGCTGGCCCGGCACGAGGTCGGCGAGAACGGCGTCATCTTCGGCTCCGGTCCCTTCGTCGTCACGGCGAAGTCCCTGTTTCCCTATCTGCATCGGGCTGTCGGTCCTGCTGCGGTCTTCCTGCTGCCGTGGCTTGGCGCCATCGTGGACTACACGAGCGCGAAGAAGCGCCTGATGGCGCTGTTCTGCTACGCAGGCAGCGCGGCCACGTGTCTGCTCTGGTTCGTCACCGAACATCGGTACCTGTTGGGCGGAGTGCTGATCGTCTCGCCAACCTCTGCTTCGGCGCGTCGCTCGTCCTGTACAACGCGTTCCTGAACGACATCGCCTCCGAGGACCGCCGCGACCAGGTGTCGAGCCGGGGATATGCGCTTGGGGTATCTCGGAGGCGGCGCTGCTGCTGCTCGCCAACCTCGCACTCCTTCAAAACGCCGCCCGCCTTGGACATCGACAACGGACCTGGCCGTGCGCCTGTCGCTCGTGTCGGCGGGCGTCTGGTGGGCAGGATTCGCGTCATTCGCCTTCGCGGCGACTCCACGCACGGCGGCCGGAACGCCGGTTGAAGGCCGGCGAATCGTACGTCAGGCCGGTCTCGACCAGCTGACGCGTTCGTTCCAGGACCTTGCAGCGGCTGCCGCACACGCGGCGCTATCTACTGTCGTACATGTTCTTCAACGACGGCATCCAGACGGTCATCTCGATGACGTCGCTGTTTCTGTCGCAGGAACTGTTCGTCGCCCGCGGCCTGCCCGAAGATCAGTCGTTCCTCGTCGGCCTCATCCTGATGATTCAGTTCGTGGCGTTCTTCGGAGCGGAAGCGTTCGAACGCATCGCCAGATCCGCTCGGCACCAAGCGAGCCATCCTGCTCTCGCTCGTCATCTGGAGCGGCGTCGATCGTCTACGCGTACGGCTGGCTGCAGACGACGGCCCAGGCGTGGGTGCATCGGGCGCGGTCATCGCCATCGTCCTCGGCGGATCGCAGGCGCTGTCGCGGTCGCTTTTTTCGCAGATGATCCCGCCGGGCCGCGAAGCGTCGTTCTTCGGCGTCTACGAAATCTCCGAGCGCGGCACGTCCTGGATCGGACCGACTCCTGTTCGGCATTCGTCGCCGCCGCCACGAACTCGTACCGCCAGGCGATGCTGTCGCTGATCGTGCTGTTTGTGGTCGGGATGGCTGGGCTGGTCATGACCGACGTCGATCGGGCCGTGGCGGACTCGGCCCGCCCCGCGGGAGTCTGAGCCCGCGTCGACGGAGCCGCGCCGCAGTTGAAACTGAACGCCCGTTCAAACTACTGTAGGACGGCAATGACAAGCCAGTCGACCGCCGCCGCTCAGTCGCGTCAGCCAGGCCGACGAGGCGCGGGAAAGCCCCGCAATCTCGACACGAACGCCGCGACACGCGTCGATATCCTCAAGAGCGCCGCGAAAGCGTTCCGCCGCCTCGGGTATCACGGCGCAACAGTCGAGCAGATCGCCGCGGCGCTTCACATGAAGAAGGGCAATCTCTACTACTACTTCAAGAACAAGGAAGAGATTCTCTTCGCCTGCCACCAGTATTCGCTCGATCGCCTGCTCCAACTGCTCGCAGACGTCGAGCAGAGCAACCTCTACCCAGACGGCGAAACTGCGCAAGTTGATTCTCGGCGGCGTGCACATGATTCTCGACGAGCTGCATGGCACGGCGCTGTTCATGGACCTCGAGGCCCTGTCGCCTGCGCACCTGCAAGGCGGTCATCGCCCGTCGCGACCAGTTCGATCGCGGCGTCCGCCGTGTCGTGCAGGAGGGAATCAAGGACGGGACGTTTGCGCCGGGCAACGCGAAGCTGCTCTCCTTCGCGATCCTTGGCGCCGTGAACTGGATCCCGCGATGGTTCAATCCCGCCGGCCCCTCCTCGTCGGACGAAATCGCTGATCAGTTCGCCGACTACCTGGTAACAGGACTCCGGCAAACCTGACGGATGTCGGCGCCGGAACAACCCTACGGATCGCTGCGCTCGACGCCGATCATTGCGATAATGGACGGGATGGACGGACCCCTCGCGGACCGGCCGGCCCGCTGGTATCGCAGCTTCTACTGGCGGATCGGCCTGAGCTTCGTCGTCCTGGTCGTCGTCGTGCTCGCGGCGCAGAGCGCGATGTTCAACTTCATCATGGCGCGGTCGAATCGATCGCTGCCGGGCCGCTCGCCAAACAGCGTGGCCGCCATCGTCGCCGCTGACCTCGGGTCCGCGCTGACTCAGGAGCCGACCCTCGACATCAAGGAGTACTTCCAGATCCGAGTACGGCGAGCTGCCGATGCCGGTCGTCGTGCTCATGAAAGACGGGCGCGAGGCGGCCAACACGACGCGGGCCCTGCGCGAGGACCTGCGCCAGTCGATCGAAGCCATGCTGACGGGAGCGGACGTCTCTACAACGGCCGCGAACCAATCATTGGTGGGCCGCCGACCGTCACGGCGCCGATCCAGGTGGCCGGCGAACTGAGGGGCATGGTCGTGATGGTGCCGCCCGTGCCGCAGGGAAGCCCGGTGGCGCGAGACGTCGGCCGGCTGCTCTCCGTCCCCGGGCACGGCGGTGTTGATTGCGGCCACGGCCATCGCCGCGCTCGTCATCTTTGCGCCGGCACGCCGCCGCCTGAGAGATCTCGAGCAGGCCAGCGAGCGGCTCGGGAAGGGCGACCTGACCGCGCGCGCACCTGAACAGGGCGGCGACGAAATCGCGCGCGTCGCGGCCGCGTTCAACCGTATGGCCACCGAGCTGGCCGCTCGGGACGAGGCGCTGCGGACCTCAGACCGGCTGCGCCGGCAGATGCTCGCCGATGTGTCGCACGAGCTGAAGACGCCGCTGACCGCGATGCGCGGCTATCTCGAAACGCTGCGCATGCCGGACGTCGCCATCGATCCGGCGACGCGCGAGCGCTATTTCGACACCGTCGAGCGCGAAACGCTGCGGCTCGACCGGATGGTGAAGGACCTGCTCGACCTCGCCCGACTCGAAAACGGCGTCGGCGCGCTCGACATCCGCTGGTTCGCCATCGGCTCGCATGTTCGACCAGGTCGTGCAGCGGCACGAGGGCGACGCGGGCGCGCGGCACGTGACGCTCACGTCGACGGTCGCCGACGACGCCGACCAGATCGTGGGCGATCCCGATCGGCTCGAACAGGTGATCGACAACCTCGTGGCCAACGCTCTGCGCCACACGCCCGAGGGCGGCCGCGTGGAGTTGACCGCCGGGGGCCACGGCCTGTCGGTCGTCCTGGCCGTCACCGACTCGGGCAGCGGGATTGCGCCGAGCACCTGCCGCACGTCTTCGAGCGCTTCTACAAGGTCGACGGCGCACGCACGAACGGACCAAGCGGCAGCGGCCTCGGCCTGTCGATCGCCAAGGCCATCGTCGACAACCACGGCGGCACGATTGGCGTCGAAAGCGCCCCGGGCCGGACGGTCTTTACGATCGTGCTGCCGCGCCCTGAAGTGGACGGGCGCAGTCAGTCGACGTCGACGAACTTGTAGCCGACGCCCCAGGCGGTCAGCAGCAACTCGGGATCCTGCGCGTCGCGCTCGATCTTGCGCCGCAGCCGGCTGACCACGGCGTCGACCGTCCGTTCGGTCACGTACGTATCGCCGCCCCAGACCTTCGCGATGAGCGCGGCCCGGCTGAACACGATGCCCGGATGGCTGATGAACAAATGCAGCAGATCGAACTCCTGTTTCGTCAGCTCGACGGGCTGATTGCGAACGACCGCCTGCCGCTTCTCGAGATCCAGCATCACGTCGCGCGACCGCACGCTGAGCCGCAGCTGGAGCGTCCGCCGTGTCGGGTTCGTCGGTGGCGCCGCAGAATCGCGGCGACGCGCGCCACCAGCTCGCGCACGCCGAACGGCTTGGTCAGGTAGTCGTCGGCGCCGCTCTCGAGCCCCAGCACCTTGTCGGACTCCGCTTCGCGGGCCGTCAGCATCAGAATTGCAGTCCCCGCATTCGGACCATCGCTGCGGATCGCCCGGCACAGCGTGATGCCGTCCAGACCCGGCAACATCACGTCGAGCACGATCAAGTCGAACGGCGTGGACTGGGCGACCTCGAGCGCGCGGGCTCCGTCTCCAAGCTCCATGATGTCGAAACCCGGCGATCGACAAGTGGAGCCGCAGCAACTCGCGAATCGCGACGTCGTCTTCGACGATGAGCGCACGCCCGCGATTCATGCCGCCCTAGTGTGACACGCGTTGTTGCATTCCTGCATTCCGGCATTCCTGCAGTGTGCTCGAGCACCTTCCGTTTTCCCCTAAGGCCGCTGGCTGGCCCGGCGGCACGCCGCCGTTCTCGCGACGAGGGGCCAAGGAACGCGTTGGTCTGCGACCACGTCGAGCATCGACGCCGGCGTCTGCTCCCTGATGAGGGCTTCGCCGTAGTCGAACGAATCGGCCATGGCCTTCATCGCGAAATCGCGCTGCGGCGGCGTTGCCTTGAACGAGTACTTGTCTGGCCGGCGATCTCGTCCACGCCCCTCGGTCCGGCTGAAGCCGGCGCACGATCCGCCTCACCGAAACCGCCGATATAATGACAGAAGTGGCCCGCATGATTCCCCTGCAACCCGCCCAGCCGCGGCTGCCGAAGCCGGACTGGCTGAAGGTCCGGGCACCGGGATCGCCGAGCTACCTGCGCCTGAAGGGCCTGATGCGCGAGCTGAACCTCCACACGGTCTGCGAGGAGGCCCACTGTCCGAACATCGGCGAGTGCTGGAATCACGGGACCGCGACGTTCATGATCCTCGGCGATGTCTGCACGCGCGCGTGCGCCTACTGTGCCGTGGCCCACGGACGGCCAGGCGCCGTCGACGGCGCTGAACCGGCGCGGGTCGCCGAAGCGATCAAGGCGCTCGACCTCAGCTACGTCGTCATCACGTCGGTCGATCGCGACGACCTCCCCGACGGCGGCGCGTCGATCTTCGCCGACACGATTCGCGAGACACGGGCGAAGCTGCCGGAGTGCCGCATCGAGGTCCTGATTCCCGACTTTCAGGGCGACGAAGCCGCCCTGCACACGGTGCTCGATGCACGGCCCGGACGTCCTCAATCACAACACCGAAACAGTGCCGCGCCTGTACAAGATGGCGCGCTCTGGCGGCCGCTACGCACGCACGCTCGAGCTGCTCGACCGATCGCGACGCTACGCGCCGAGTATTCCGACGAAGACCGGAGTGATGGTGGGGCTTGGCGAGGAACACGACGAGCTCGTCACGACCTTCAGGGATCTGCGTGAGGTCGGTTGCCAGATTCTGACCATCGGACAGTATCTTCGACCGTCGCCTGCAGCACGCGCCGATGGTCCGGTACTACCACCCGGACGAATTCCTCGAGCTCAAGCAGATCGCGCTCGACCTTGGGATTCGTGCATGTCGAATCTGGTCCGCTCGTGCGCAGTTCCTACCACGCGCACGAAACCGCCGACGCACACGCCGAGGCAGCTCGGTAGTCGATTGTCCGCGCTCGAGCCGGACGCTACCCGCCCTACCTGCCCTACTTGCCCTTCTTGGGCCGGTAGACGTGCGTCGCCTGGCCGAAGAACACCTCGGCAGACTCCATCAGCGTCTCCGAGAGTGTCGGGTGCGGATGGATCGACAGCTTGAGGTCGGTGGCGTTCGCGCCCATCTCGATCGCGAGAACACCTTCGGCGATCAGTTCGCCGGCGCCCGGCCCGACCAGTCCGACGCCCAGCACACGTTGGGTCTTCGGATCGAGAATCAGCTTCGTCAGGCCGTCGGTGCGGTCGAGCGTGATGGCGCGGCCGGAGGCGGCCCAGGGGAATTTTGCAATCGATACCTGGCGCCCCTCTTTCGCCGCCTGCGCCTCGGTCAGTCCCGCCCAGGCGAGCTCCGGATCGGTAAACACCACCGCGGGAATCGCGCGCGGCGCGAACACCACGTTCTCGCCGGCAATGACCTCGACGGCCACGCGCCCTTCATGCGAGGCCTTGTGCGCGAGCATCGGCTCGCCGACCACGTCCCCAATCGCGAAGATGGACGGCTCACCCGTTCGGCATTGGTTGTCGACGACGATAAATCCGCGTTCGTTCACCTGCACCGCCGTTTTGTCGAGCCCGGGAATCTTCGAGTTGGGCCGCCGGCCGACCGAGACGAGCACGCGATCGAACAACTGCTCGAGGTTCGCGGGGTTCGCAGGGTTCGCGGGGTTCTCAGCGGGCGGACCGGTGTGCTCGAGCACGACGCGGATGCCCTTGGCCTCGGCCTTCATTCGGACGACGCGCGTTTCGAGCAGGACACTTTTCATCGCATGGGTAATGCGCTTGGCGAGGACGTCGACCAGATCGCGGTCGGCGCCGGGAAGCAGGCCGGGCGTCATCTCGACCACCGTGACCGCGCTGCCGAGCGCAGCGTACACGCTGCCGAGTTCCAGGCCGATGTAGCCGCCGCCCACGACGAGCAGCGACTTGGGGATGTCCGGGAGATCCAGGGCGCCCGTCGAGTCCATGACGCGCGGATCGTCCACCCTGAGCGCCGGCGGAATCGCGGGCGTCGAACCCGTGGCGAGAATAGCGTGCTCGAACTTCACGTCCTCTTCGCCGCCGGCGGTCAACTGCACGCGCAGGTTGTGCGCGTCGAGGATCTCCGCCACTCCCTGCAGGTACTGGACCTTCCGGAACTTGACGAGCTGCCCGGTGCCGCTGGTCAGCCGCTTGACGACGTTGTTCTTGAAATCCCGGAGCCTGGCCAGGTCAATCTTCGGCTCGCCGAACTCGACGCCCCAGGCCTTTGCCTGGCGGGATTCGTCGACGAGCTTCGCCACGTGGAGGAGCGCCTTCGAGGGAATGCAGCCGCGGTAGACGCACACGCCGCCGGGATTGGCCTCGGGATCGACCAGGGCGACGCTCAGGCCAAGATCGGCGGCGAGGAACGCCGCCGCGTATCCGCCAGGCCCACCGCCCACGACAACGAGTTGAGTGGAGATCATGATTGACGACGGCTCATCACAAAGCCACGAAGGACACGAAGATCACAAAGTATTTCTTGTACAAAGCGTTCTTCGTGACCTTCGTGTGCTTCGTGATTTCGTGATAAGGGGCGCTCATCCTTGCAGCGCCAGCAGGAACGGCTGTTCAAGCGCGTCGACGATCCAGCGCAGGAACCGCATGCCGTCGGCGCCGTCAATCGCGCGGTGGTCGTAGGACAGCGAGAGCGGCAGCATCTGACGCGGCACGAACTGGCCGTCCTTGAAGACCGCCTGCACGCGGCCCCGCGAGATACCGAGAATCGCGACTTCGGGCGAATGAATGATCGGGGTGAAGTAGGTGCCGCCGATTCCGCCAAGGTTCGAGATGCTGAAACAGCCGCCCTGCATCTCCTCCAGGGAAATCTTGCGCGTCCGCGCCTCTTCTGACAGCTGGGCGATTTCCACCGCCAGCTGGATGATGTTCTTCGTGTCGGCGTCACGCACGACCGGGACGAGCAACCCGCGGTCGGTATCGACCGCGATGCCGATGTTGACGTACTTCTTGTAGACAATTTCCTCGGCAGCCAGATCGATCGACGCGTTGAACTGCGGGAACAGCTTCAGCGCGGTCGCGACCACCTTCACGGCTACGGCGGTGACGGTCAGGTTGCCGCCGGCGACTTCGGCCAGCTTCGCGTGCCGCTTCCTGAGCTCCTCGATTTCGGTGACATCGGCCAGCTCGAATTGCGTCACGTGCGGAATCGTCATCCACGCCGCGCTCAGATGCTCGGCCGTCTTTCTCCGCACGGCACGCATCGGCTGGCGATCGATCGCACCCCACCGAGAGAAATCCGGCAGAGGTTCCGCCGCGATGTTGCTGCCGGCATGCTGCCCGCTCCCGATCAGCCGCTTGGCATACGCCTTCACATCGTCGATCGAAATGCGGCCGTCGGGTCCCGTGCCGGGACGTCGTCGATCTCGACGCCGAGCTCACGGGCCATCCGCCGGACCGAAGGTGCGGCGGGCGCCGGGGGCTGGTCGGCCGCGGCGGGTTCCGCGCTCGGCCTGGCGCCACGATTGATGTCGACGACTTTCGGGCCGTCAGCCGACCGATCGCTGCGCGGCGTGCTCACGGGGCGAGGAGCCTCGGCCGGCTCTGGTGCTTCGACGGTGTTGGCGCCCACCGCAGGCGAAGTCGGGCCCTGCGGGGCCGCGGCCTGGGCGGTCGGCTTCGTCGATGGTGTGTCGGCCACAACAGCGCCATTGCCCTCGACCGTCAACACCACCTTTCTGCGACCTTCACCTTGTCCCCGGCCTTGACCTTGACTGCGCTCACGCGACCGGCGACCGACGAGGGCACTTCGATGGTGGCCTTGTCGGTTTCAAGCTCCAGCACCGCCTGGTCCTTGGCCACCATGTCGCCCGGCTGGACGAGCACCCGCAGGACGTCGCCGGCCGTGACGTTCTCGCCGAGTTCGGGGAGTGTGAAATCAGCCACGAAGGAACTCTCCACCACAGAGGACACCAAGGACACAAAGGGCCACTCTGGTCTGAACCTACCGCGTCCTCCGTGTCCTCTGTCGTTGATATTCATTAGGAGATCGCGCGGATGCTCTTCTCCGCGTCGATACCAAGAGCCTGGATGGCCTGCTGCACCACCGAGCGCTCGACTGTGCCCTCGCGCGCCAGCGCCGCCAGCGTCGCGACGACGACGTAGCGATGGTCGACCTCGAAGAAGTCGCGGAGGCTCGCCCGGCTTTCGCTCCGGCCGAACCCGTCAGTGCCGAGCGCCGTGAGCGAACGCGGCAACCAACGGTCTATCGCATCCGGCAACGCCTTGAGCGTAGTCTGACGCGGCAATCAGCACGCCCGGGGCGTTCTGCAGGCAGCTCGTCACGTACGCACCCGCGGCGCCTCGCCTGGATGCAACATGTTCCAGCGCTCGCAGGCGTGGCCGTCGCGATACAGCTCGCTATAGCTCGTGACGCTCCACACGTCCGCCCCGACGTCGTAGGTGCTCTCTCAGGATTTCCTGCGCCCTGACCACTTCCGGCAGAATCGCACCGCTGCCGAAGAGCTGCGCCCGCCGCTTCGCGTCCTGCTTCGCCGTCTGACGGAAGCGGTACAATCCACGCAGGATGCCGTCACGCGATCCTTCAGGCATCGCCGGCATCACGTAGTTGCTCGTTCATCACCGTCAGGTAGTAGAAGATGCTCTCCTGATCGACGTACATCCGCCTGATGCCGTCCTCGATGATGACGCGATCTCGTACAGCGAACGCCGGGTCGTACGCCACGCAGTTCGGGTAGACCATCGCGAAGAGATGGCTGTTGCCGTCTTGATGCTGCAGCCCTTCGCCCGCCAGCGTCGTCCGGCCGGCCGTGCCACCGAGCATGAACCCGCGCGTGCGTGAATCGGCGGCCGCCCAGATCAGGTCGCCGATGCGCTGGAAGCCGAACATCGAGTAGTAGATGAAGAACGGGATCGTATTGACGCCGTGCGTCGCGTACGCGGTGCCGGCGGCAATGAACGACGACATCGAGCCGGCTTCGGTGATGCCCTCTTCCAGAATCTGACCGTCGGACGCTTCCTTGTAGTACAGCAAGGTGTCCATGTCGACCGGCTGGTAAGTCTGGCCGACGTGCGAGTAGATGCCGACCTGCCGGAAGAGCGCTTCCATACCAAAGGTGCGCGCTTCGTCCGGCACGATCGGTCCGACCAGGCGACCGATATCCTTGTCGCGCATCAGCTTCGACAGCAGCCGGACAAACACCATCGTCGTCGACGCCCTTGCCGGCCGTCGGTGCCCTTGGAAAACTCCTCAAACACGTCGTGTGCAACGGGCGCGAGCGGCGCACTACGGGTCTTGCGGTTCGGAATGAAGCCGCCCAGCGCTTTGCGCCGTTCGCATGTCCCCGGATTTCGCCGCTCTCTTCAGCCGGGCGGTAGAACGGCGTGCTGTGGATGTCGGCGTCCGAGATCGGAATGCCGAAGCGGGTGCGGAATGCCCGCAACTCGTCTTCGTTCATCTTCTTCTGTTGGTGGGTGATGTTTCTTGCCTTCGCCCGCCTCGCCGAGCCCGTAACCCTTGACCGTCTTGGCGAGGACCACCGTCGGGCGCGCCCTTGTGCTCCACCGCGGCCTTGTAGGCGGTGTAGACCTTGACTCGGGGTCGTGGCCGCCGAGTGACAGCCTGCTCGAACTGTCGTCCGTGAGGTGCTCGACCATGCTCGAGCAAGCCCGGGATCGACTCGCCGAAGAAGTGCTGGCGGACGTGGCGTGCCCGAATCCGTGGTGTAATGCTGGTACTCGCCATCGACGACCTCGTTCATGCGGTTGACGAGAAGGCCCTCGCGGTCCTTGGCCAGCAGCTCATCCCACTCGCGCCCGTACCCCAGATCACCTTGAGGACGTGCCAGCCCGCCCCGCGAAACGCCGCTTCCAGCTCCTCGATAATCTTGCCCGTTCCGCGGACCGGACCGTCAAGCCGCTGCAAGTTGCAATTGACGACGAAGATCGAGATTGTCGAGCTTCTCGCGCGACGGGAACGTGATGGCGCCGAGCGATTCGGGCTCGTCGGTCTCACCGTCGCCGAGAAAGCCCAGACCTTCTGTCGCGCGTCCTCCTTCATGCCGCGGTCTTCGAGGAATCGGTTGAACCGCGCGTGGTAGATGGCGACGATCGGCCCGAGCCCCATCGAAACGCGTGGGAAACTCCCAGAAATCTGGCATGAGCCACGGATGCGGATAGGACGACAGCCCGCCCCCGCAGCTCGCGGCGGAAGTTCTCGAGCTCCTGGGCGGCGATACGGCCTTCGAGGAAGCCCGCGCGTAGATCCCCGGCGCGGCGTGGCCTTGAAAGAAAATGGTCGCCGTCGCGTGCCCGTCGTCGCCGCGGAAAAAGTGGTTGAAGCCCACCTCGTAGAGCGTGGCGGCGGAGGCATAGGTCGAAATGTGCCCGCCGATGCCGTCCTCGACCCGATTCGCGCGGACCACCATCGCGAGCGCGTTCCAGCGAATCAGGCTCTTGATGCGGCGCTCGATTTCGTTGCTGCCCGGCATCGGAACCTGCAGGTCCGCCGGAAGGGAGTTCACATACGGCGTGTTGGCCGTGAACGGGAGCTTGACGCCCTGCTTGCGCGCGTGGATCTCGAGCTGTCGCAGGAGGCGGGCAGCCCTGAAGGGGCCGCCCTGCTGCACGACGTAGTCGAGCGATTCGAGCCACTCCCTCGTTTCGGCGGCATCGAGCTCGGCAGCATCTTTAGGAACCGTTTGTCTCACAGGAGCTTAGGTCCTTTCGCTCGTCGGATATGTCGGCCAACCGAGCATCGCACTGTAGATGTGTGGCCGGGCAACCTCCAATTGTAACCTCCGACTGACTGGAGTGACACCATGCGGCGACCGACATTCTTGTTCCTTCTGTTTGCCTCGTCCTTAACGGCCGTTCTGGCTGCGTCGCAGTCGGCTTCGAACAACGGCGCGCCCCAGCAGCGGCCCGCGGCTGCGACGCGCGCCCCGTCGGGCATCGAAGTGTCGGCGCTCGATCGCGGGACGATACTCATGCACGGACTTCTTCCAGTTCGCGTGCGGCGGGTGGATGGCCGCCAACCCGATGCCGGCCGATCGCCAGCGCTGGGGACGATTCAATCAGCTGCAGGAGGACGACTTCGCCATCGTCCGTCAGATCCTGGAGAACCCCGCCGGCGACGCCGACCAGCGCAAGGCGAGCGACTACTTCGCCGCCTGCATGGACGAAGGCGCGATCGAGGCGCGCGGAACCCAGCCGCTCGTGCGAGGAGCTCACGCGCATCGCCGCGGTCAAGAACAAGGAGGATCTGCTGCCGCTCATCGCGCATCTGCAGAGCCTCGGTGTGAACGTCTTCTTTCGCTTCGGGTCGCGGACCGATCTTCGGGACGCCGCGCGACAAGTCGCCAACATCGACCAGGGCGGGTTGGGGATGCCCGACCGCGACTACTACCTGAAGACCGACGCGCGGTCGCTCGAGATCAAGCAGAAATACGTGGCCCACGTGCAGAAGATGCTGGGGCTTATCAGCACGGCCGACGTGCCGGGCTCCGTATGGTCCGCGAGTGGCCAGGCTGTCGTGGCGCTCGAAACACAGCTCGCCGAGGCCTCGATGGATCGCACGGCCCGGCGCAATCCCGCGGCCACCGATCACATGATGCAGGTGGGCATCTGGATGGAGCTGTCGCCCGGCCTGGACTGGGCGTCCTACATGATGGCCGCCGGCACGCCAAAGTTCGATCGAATCAACGTCGCCGTTCCGGAGTACTTCAAGGCCCTCGGCGTCATCCTGTCCCTGACGCCGCTCGACGACTTGAAGGCGTACTTCGCCTGGCAGCTCGTCAACACATCCGCCGAAATGCTGCCAAAGGCCTATGCCGACGCGGACTTCGACTTCTTCAGCCGCACGCTCGGCGGCCAACAGCAGCAGTTGCCGCGCTGGCAGCGGTGCGTCACGCAGACCGAC